>NZ_JAQQGL010000001.1:0-2831172 GCF_028550675.1 Sphingomonas sp. BLCC-B65
CCTATCCGCTGCGCGCGTAGGAAATTTGAGAGGATCTGACCCTAGTACGAGAGGACCGGGTTGGACGAACCTCTGGTGTGCCAGTTGTTCCGCAAGGAGCACCGCTGGTTAGCTACGTTCGGGATGGATAACCGCTGAAAGCATCTAAGCGGGAAGCCGGCCTCAAGATGAGATTTCCATACCTTCGGGTGAGAGGCTCCCAGCCAGACTACTGGGTTGATAGGCCGGATGTGGAAGCGTGGCAACACGTGAAGCTGACCGGTACTAATAAGCCGATGACTTGATAACACACCGTTTTGGTGCTTGCGTCCACTGAGTGGTTCTCGATGTACGGTCGAGAACACACACAAACATCATTTTTGATCGTTGTGTGCTTGATGAAACATCAATAGTGTTTCGGCGGCCATAGCGTGAGGGAAACGCCCGGTCACATTCCGAACCCGGAAGCTAAGCCTCACAGCGCCGATGGTACTGCAGGGGGGACCCTGTGGGAGAGTAGGACACCGCCGGACTTCTTTTCAGGAAATGGCCACCCAACGCTGGGTGGCCATTTCCCGTTAACACGACTCCACGCGCCGGCCCCGCCGATGGCGGGACCGGCGGCGGCGCCGTGGTCGTGTCGGCATCGGCGACTATCGTGGAAGGTATGTCCATGAACGCCGACGACTCGCACGCCCGCCGCGAGGACCTGCTGTCCGCGCTCGAGGTGATCGAGGAGCAGCCGCTCGCCGAGCGGGCGGCCGCCTATGCCGCGCTGCACGATGATCTGGCGCGCCGGCTGGAGTCCGGCCCGCGCGACGGCGCGCAGTGACGGCTCGACTGGACGCGGCGCTGGCGTCTCGGGGCCTCTCGCGGTCCCGCACGCAGGCGGTGCGTGACATCGAGGCGGGTCTGGTCAGCGTCGACGGCGTCTATGTCGTCAAGCCGTCGACCCCGGTGTCGGACGATGCGGTTCTCGTCGTCGACGGTGCCGACCACTACGTGAGCCGAGCGGCCCACAAGCTCGTGGCTGCGCTGGATGCTTTTGACGTGGAGGTGGCCGGACGCGAAGCGCTCGACCTCGGCGCCTCGACGGGCGGGTTCACCCAGGTTCTCCGCGAACGCGGTGCGCGCCGGGTGGTGGCCGTGGACGTCGGCCACGATCAGCTGGCGCCCGTGATCCGTGCCGACGCGCACGTCACCGTCGTCGAGGGGTTCAACGTCCGCTACATGACGGGGGCGTCGCTGTCGGAGGCTGCCGGGTTCGCGGTCGATCCCGAGGTGATCGTCGCTGATCTGTCGTTCATCTCGCTCACTCTCGTGGTGCCGGCTGTCGCAGCCGTGGCGAGGACGGAGAGCGACATCGTTCTGCTGATCAAGCCGCAGTTCGAGGTGGGGCGGACCGGCGTTCGTGAGGGACTGGTCACGGATGCCGCGGCCCGTTCCGACGCTGCCGCCGGCGTGCTGTGGGCCGCGTGGGACGCGGGGCTGGCGACGGCGGGATTCATCGCCTCACCCCTCGCCGGCACGCACGGCAACCACGAATACCTGGTCCACCTGCGTCGGCGCGATCAGCCTCCACTCGGCCACGGTGACGGTCCGGCCGCCAGCGGCAATCCGACAGAATGGCTGAGGACGATCGACGAAGCGACGGGAACGGTATGACAGATTCGACGGTGCCGCGCTCCATCCTCGTCGTGGCGCACGCGCGCCGCGACGACACGGTGGCAGCGGCTCGGCGTGTGATCGCTGCGCTCATCGCCGCCGATGCGCGTCCCGTTCTCGCCGTCGACGACCCGGAGCTCGTTGACGCACTGTCGGATCTCGGCCCGCTCGCCGCCCTCGGAACGGACGTGCCCGTCACCGACATCGAGCTGGCGGTGGTGCTGGGCGGCGACGGCACGATTCTGCGCGCCGCCGAACTCGTGCGCGACGGCGCCGCCCCGATCCTCGGTATCAATATGGGACATGTCGGCTTCCTCGCCGAGATCGATCCGGACGACATCGATGACGCGATGCGTCGGATCATCGCCTGCGACTACCAGGTCGAGGAACGGATGACGCTTTCGGTGCGTGTCAAAGACGCCGGCGGCGACGTCATCTACGAGACGTGGGCGCTCAACGAGGCGACGGTCGAGAAGGCGGCGCGCGAGCGGATGATGGAGGTCGTCATGGAGATCGACCGCCGTCCTCTCTCGAGCTTCGGCTGCGACGGTGTCGTCATCGCCACACCGACAGGCTCCACGGCGTACAACTTCTCCGCCGGCGGGCCGGTGATCTGGCCGACCGTCGAAGCGATCGCCGTGGTTCCGCTGTCGGCCCACGCACTGTTCGCGCGCCCTCTCGTGGTGGGGCCGGAGGCGACGGTCGCGATCGAGGTGCTGGCGCGCACGGACGGCACCGGGATCATGTGGTGCGACGGGCGACGCTCGCACGACCTGCCGCCCGGCGCCCGCGTCGTCGTGGGCAAGTCCGCGCGCCCCGTACGCCTCGCTCGCCTGCATCCGGCACCCTTCACCGACCGGCTCGTCCGGAAGTTCCAGCTGCCCGTCACCGGGTGGCGGGGTCCCGATGAGACCTCCGCGACGCGACCGACGAGTGCGGAGGGCCGGGCGTGATCGAGCAGATGACGCTCCGCGACCTCGGTGTCATCGCTGACGCGACCCTCCCGATGGGTGCCGGCTTCACCGCCATCACCGGAGAGACCGGCGCCGGCAAGACGATGGTCGTCACCGGTCTCGGTCTTCTGCTCGGAGCGCGCGCGGACTCGGGCGTCGTCCGCGCGGGCGCGGCCCAGGCCGCCGTCGAGGGCGTCTGGCTGGTTCCCGAGTCGGGCCCGGTGGCCGATCGCGTGACGGATGCCGGGGGAGAGGTCGAGCCGATCGGCGGGGGACGTGCCGAGCTCTATCTGGGTCGCACGGTCACCGCCGAGGGGCGCAGTCGTGCGAGCGTTGGTGGCCGCGCCGCGCCCGCGGGCGTGCTCGCCGATCTCGCTGAGCAGCTCGTGGTCGTCCACGGCCAGTCCGATCAACTGCGGTTGCGTTCGAGTGCGGCCCAGCGTGATGCGCTGGACCGCTTCGGCGCCGCCGAGATCGCGCCCGTCGCGGAGGAGTACCGCCAGGCCTACGCTGCGCAGCGTGAGCTCGCCGCTCACATCGCGGAGATCACCGGCAACGCGCAGGCGCGCGCGGCCGAAGCCGAGCAGCTGCGCATCGCCCTCGCCGAGATCGAGCAGGTCGATCCCCAACCGGGCGAAGACGTCGAGCTCGCGCACCGCGCCGAGAGACTGGCGAACGTCGAGGCGCTGCGTCAGGCGGCAGCCATTGCGCACGACGCACTGTCGGGCGGCGGTGACGTGCCCGACGTGGGCCTGCTCATCGCCGAGGCGCGTCGTGCTCTGGAACGGGTGGTGCGCGCCGACACCGTGCTGGCCGCCCACGCCGCGACCCTCGACGACATCTCATATCGGGTCGCCGATCTCGCCACCGAGCTGAGCGCGTACCTCGCCGATCTGGACGATGCCGGCCCCCACGAACTCGCCGCGGTCGAAGAGCGCCGCGCCGCCGTGACGAGCATCGTGCGAGCCCACGGCAGCCTGGAGGCCGCACTCGAACTGGCCCGCTCGGGCGCGTTCCGACTGGCCGAGCTCGATGACGACGGCGAGCGGATCGCGCGTCTGCAGGGCGACGAGCGCGACGCTGCGGCCGCGCTGGACGCGGCCGCAGCGCGGCTCACCGCCGCCCGGCGTGCGGCGGCGGAGCGTCTGGCTGCCGCCGTGACCGAGGAGCTGCACGCCCTGGCGCTGCCCGACGCGCGGGTGGTCGTCGCCGTCGAGGAGGCAGTCGCCTCGGCATCCGGTCGGGACGAGGTCACGATTCTGCTGGCGCCGCATCCCGGCGCCGAGCCCCGCCCGGTCGCCAAGAGCGCGTCCGGCGGTGAGCTCAGCCGCGTCATGCTCGCGATCGAGGTCGTCATCGCGGGCACCGGCGGGGTGCCCACGTTCGTGTTCGACGAGGTGGATGCCGGGATCGGCGGTGCCGCGGCGATCGAGGTGGGGCGCCGCCTCGCCCGCCTCGCCGAGACGAGCCAGGTCATCGTGGTCACGCACCTCGCCCAGGTCGCCGCTTTCGCCTCGAACCATCTCAGCGTCGTCAAGGCCGGCGACGGCTCGGTCACCGCCTCGAGCGTGCGCGCGCTCACCGGCGCCGACCGCGAGGCCGAGATGGCGCGGCTGCTGTCCGGCCTGGCCGATTCGACGACCGCGCTCGAGCACGCCCGGGAGCTTCTGAGCCTCGGCCACTCCGGACTGATAGGATGAAAGCCCGTGACGGACACTCATTCAGCAGGTAAGACGGCGGGCAAGACTTCAAGCGACACCACCAAGCACATCTTCGTGACGGGCGGTGTCGTTTCGTCTTTGGGGAAGGGTCTGACCGCCGCGTCTTTGGGTAATCTGCTGACAGCGCGCGGACTGCGCGTGGTGATGCAGAAGCTCGACCCGTACCTGAACGTCGACCCGGGCACGATGAACCCGTTCCAGCACGGCGAGGTGTTCGTCACCGACGACGGCGCGGAGACCGACCTCGACATCGGCCACTACGAGCGCTTCCTCGACATCGAGCTGAGTCAGGCCGCCAACGTGACCACGGGGCAGATCTACTCCCAGGTGATCGCCCGCGAGCGCCGCGGCGAGTACCTCGGCGACACGGTGCAGGTCATCCCGCACATCACCGACGAGATCAAGCGCCGCATGCGCCTGCAGGCCGACGAGACGCCCAAGCCCGATGTCATCATCACCGAGATCGGCGGCACCGTCGGCGACATCGAGTCGCAGCCGTTCATCGAGTCGGCGCGTCAGATCCGCCATGAGCTCGGACGCAAGAACGTCTTCTTCGTGCACGTCTCGCTCGTGCCGTTCATGGGCGCGTCCGGCGAGCAGAAGACCAAGCCCACGCAGCACTCCGTTGCGGCCCTGCGCTCCATCGGCATCCAGCCTGACGCCCTCGTGCTGCGCAGCGACCGCCCCGTCACCGAATCGAACAAGCGCAAGATCGCGCTGATGTGCGACGTGGACGAGGATGCCGTGGTCAACGCGGTGGACGTGCCGTCGATCTACGACATTCCGACCATGCTCAACGAGCAGGGCCTCGACGGCTACATCGTCGACGCGCTGGGCCTTACGAACAAGGCCGCCGAGGTCGATTGGACGCGCTGGAGCAAGGTGCTCAACGCGGTCCACAACCCCAAGCACGAGGTGACGATCGGGCTCGTCGGCAAGTACATCGATCTTCCGGACGCGTACCTGTCGGTCACCGAGGCCCTCAAAGCCGGAGGATTCGCGCAGGAGACGAAGGTCCAGGTGCAGTGGATCGCCTCCGACCTCTGCGAGACGCCCGAGGGTGCCGAGAAGGCGCTCGGCGCGCTCGACGGCATCGTCGTTCCCGGTGGCTTCGGCATCCGCGGTATCGAGGGCAAGCTCGGCGCGCTGCGCTTCGCCCGCGAGCAGGGCATTCCCACGCTCGGCATCTGCCTGGGACTGCAGTGCATGGTCATCGAGTACGCGCGCAACGTCGCCGGCATCGAGGGGGCGTCGTCCAGTGAGTTCGATCCCGACACCACCCACCCGGTGATCGCGACGATGGCCGAGCAGGTCGACATCATCGACCACGGCGACATGGGCGGCACGATGCGGCTCGGGCTCTACGAGGCCGAGCTGGCCGAGGGGTCGCTGGCGGCGGAGGTGTATGGCGCCGAGCGTGCCAGCGAGCGTCACCGCCACCGCTACGAGGTCAACAACCGCTACCGCGATCAGATCGCCGACGCCGGCATGTGGTTCTCGGGGCTGTCGCCCGACCATGGGCTCGTCGAGTACGTCGAGCTGCCGCGCGAGGTGCACCCGTACTACATCGCCACGCAGGCCCACCCCGAACTGCGTTCGCGGCCGACCGAGGCGAACCCGCTGTTCCGCGGTCTCATCGCGGCGGCACTGGAGCGGCACCGCTCGAGCGAGCTCTTCGAGGTGGAGGGTGACTGATCCGAGCGGTGCGGAGCCGCTGGCCGACGAGGCAGTGGACGTCGAGGTCGTCCGCAGTGAGACGCCGTTCGTCGGTCGGGTATGGAACATCCGTCGCGACGAACTCGCCTACAACGGGACGTCCATCGTTCGCGAGTACATGGATCACACCGGCGCGGTGGCGGTGTTCGCGCTCGACGAGAACGATCGGGTGCTGCTCATCAAGCAGTACCGTCACCCCGTGCGACTGCGCGACTGGGAGATCCCGGCGGGGCTGCTCGACATCGGAGGGGAGTCGCCGCTCGTGGCGGCCCAGCGTGAGCTCGCCGAGGAGGCGGACCTGGTCGCAGCATCCTGGCACGTGCTGGGGGAGTTCATGACCTCGCCCGGCGGCAGCGACGAGACCATCCGCATCTACCTCGCGCGCGACCTGCGTGCGGCGGACGAGACGTTCGCGCGGGAGGCGGAGGAAGCCGACATCGAGGTGCGGTGGGTGCCTCTGGACGAGGTCGTCGACGCCGTGCTCGCGCGCCGCGTGCAGAATCCGTCTCTGGTCGTCGGCACGCTCGCCGCCCACGCGTCGCGTGCGCGGGACTGGGTGACGCTGGCTCCGGGCGACGCTCCCTGGCCGCGGCGGTCGCGGCGCATCGGCGAGGACGGATCCGGCTTCGCGCGATGACGCGTGTCGGTGAGCGTTCCCCGCGGCCGGTGACGCGGTGAGGCTCGAGCGTGCGGTCGACGCGTACCTGCGTCACATCACGATCGAGCGCGGGCTCTCCGAGCACACGATCGCGGCCTACCGCCGTGACCTCGAAGGCTATCGCGAGTGGCTTGCGGTAGCAGGCGTCGAGGACACGTCGGCGATCACTCCGGCGCTCGTCGCGCAGTTCGCCGCCGATCGCGCCGCTGCTGATCCGCCGCCCGCGGCGACGTCTCTGGCGCGGTTGCAGTCATCGGTGCGCGGCCTGCACCGCTTCCTCGTGCGGGAGGGCATCGAGACGTCGGACGCGAGCGATCGCCTGACCCCGCCGAAGACCCCCCAGCGCCTGCCGAAGGCGTTGACGATCGATCAGATCGGCGCGCTCCTGGATGCCGCGGGCCCCGCACCCGGCGCCGCGACCGAGACCGATGTGATCCGACTTCGCGACCGCGCCCTGCTCGAACTGCTCTACGCCACCGGCGCGCGCGTCTCGGAAGTGATGCAGCTCGACGTCGATGACATCGCCGGCGACGCCGATCTGCTTCGCGTACGCGGAAAGGGACAGAAGGAGCGCATCGTGCCGGTCGGCTCGTACGCTCGGGCCGCCGTCGACGCCTATCTGGCGCGCTCGCGCCCGGAACTTTCACGTCGCGGGCACGCGACCCCGCGATTGTTCCTCGGCGCGCGTGGGGCGCCTCTGTCGCGCCAGAGTGCGTGGCTGATCATTCAGGCGGCGGCCGAGCGGGCGGGCCTGCGCGCGCACGTGTCGCCGCACACCTTCCGGCACTCCTTCGCGACGCACCTCCTGCAGGGCGGGGCCGACGTGCGCGTCGTGCAGGAACTGCTCGGTCACGCATCGGTGGCGACGACGCAGATCTACACGCACGTGACCGTCGACGCCCTGCGCGACGTGTACCTCACGTCGCACCCGCGGGCACGCTGAGCCGCGCGCGGATGTCGGCTCCCGCCGCCGCGGCGGTATAAATACGGCGCATCGAGACGACGCGACGACCGACGGCGAGAGACGATGGCGCCATGATCGTTGCGCCTTCCGCCCCCGCGACCACCGCCGCGACGCCTCGCCTTCACCTTCCGGGGCGCGGTCTTGCGATCTGGTGGATCGTCGCCGGGGCGCTCGGCGGCATCGTCGCGTTTCTGCTGTACCTGGAGTACATCGGCCAGCTGACCGGTGGCACGCCGCTGATCAGCTGCAGCATCAGCCCGATCGTGACGTGCGGGCCGAACCTGCTGTCGCCGGGTGGCAACCTGCTGGGATTCAGCAACGCGATCATCGGCATCATGCTGTTCTTCGGGCCGGTCTACGCCGGTGTCTCGGCCCTCGCCGCGCCCGGAGGGCTGCGTACGTGGTTCTGGCGCGTGTACGCGATCTTCGTCGCCGGCGCGTTCGTGTTCGTGCACGTGCTCGCCTACCGCAGTGTCTTCGAGTACGGCTCGCTGTGCCCCTGGTGCATGGTCATCTGGCTCGTGACGATCCCGCTGTTCTGGACGGTGCTGGGGTGGACCCTGGCCGACGGCGTCTGGGGCAGTGCGGCCGGCGTGCGGCGCATCGGCGTCGCCGTGCTGTCGTGGCTTCCCCTCGTCGTCGTGCTGGACTACCTCGTGATCGCGGTGGCGGCCCAGGTGCGACTGGACGTCATCGGCAGTCTCATCTGAACCTCGGCGGCGTCCGGATCTTTCACGGCCGGAGCCCCGACGCGGACCCGAGAGGTCCGACCACAATGGCGGAATGGATGCCGCGCGCCGACCGACCCGACGAGGGCTGTTCGGCCGGCATGCCGACCGCGCGTCCGGCGCGCCGACGGCCGCAGCGGGCGGCCGACCGGGCTTCGAGTATCTGAGCGCCGACGAGGTCTACCTCGACTCCGCCTGCCAGACGCTGCGACCGCAGCCGGTGATCGACGCCGTCCAGGACTACTACCAGCGCCTCTACGCCTGCGGAGGGCGTGTGCGCTACGACGCGGGGCGCCGGGTGGATGCCGAGGTGGCACGGGTCCGAGAGCGGGTCCTGGCCACCCTGGGGGTGTCTCCTCGCCACTACTCGTGCGCCTTCACACTGAACACGACGTACGGACTCAACCTGCTGCTGTCGGCACTGCCGCCCGGGCGCTTCGCGCGCATCGTCACGACCGTCACCGAGCACAACGCCGTGTTCCTCTCGACGATCGCGGCCGCGCGGCGCGCCGGCATCCCGCGCGTCGTCGTGGAGCGAGACGACGACGCCCGCGTGCTCGTCGATCCCGAGGCGGTGCGGGACGCCGTCGTGGTCGTGTCGGCGATGGACAACGTGATCGGCGCCGTGACGCCGGACCTTCGCGAGCTCATCGCGAGCGTGCACCGCGGGGGCGGCATCGTGATCGTCGACGCGGCTCAGGCGGCGGGTCACGCGTTGGACGCTCTTCGCGGTCTCGACGCCGACGCGATCTGCTTCTCGGCGCACAAGATGTACGGCCCCTCGCTCGGTGTGGTCGTCGCCACCCGTGAGCTGCTGCTCTCACTCGATCCCGTCCTGGTGGGCGGCGGCCAGGTCAGTGCCGTCACGGCCGACGACTTCGCCCTGCTGCCCGACCCCCACACGCGGCTCGAACCGGGTCTGCAGGCATGGGCGGAGATCATCGGGTTCGGCGCTGCATTGGACTGGCTCGGCGACGTCCGCGGCGCCGGCGGCGAGACACTGTCCGCGTACGAAGCCCGACTGGGCGCGCGACTTCACGACGGCCTCGCCGCGCTGCCGCGTCTGCAGATGATCGGTGCGGCGTCGCCGGTGATCTCGGTGCTGCCCGAGCGCGTCGACGGGCACCGGCTCGCCGCCTTCCTCGCGCGCGCCGGCATCGCCGTCCGCAGCGGCGCGTTCTGCGCGCACTACTGGATTCTCGAGCGCCGCGCCCTCGGGCCGCTCGTGCGCTTCAGCGTCGGCGCCCACAACACCGACGCGGACATCGACCGCACGCTCGAGGTCATGACCGCGATGATGAAGGGACTGTGACATGGTCTGCATCGTCGCGTTCATCGTCGTGCTGGTGCTCTCGGCGGTATCGGCGAAATACCGCAGGCTTCTCGGCACGGCGTGGAGCTGCGCGTGGCGTCGGGTGACCATGCGTCCGTGCGACACGACGTTCCGCGACGACGTCAAGAACTCGCTGCTGGCGCCTCTGGCGCTGCGGGCGCCGCGACTGGTGCGTCCGGCCAGCATCGCGATCGAGGTGGTCGCGTGGCTCATGGTGCTGAGCCTCGTCGTCAGCCTCTATCTCGTCGGGCGCAGCGGCCTGAACCTCTTCGTCTACGGCACCTGCGACAAGCAGAACGCGCAGGCCTGCTCGCTGGCCGCACAGGCGTGCTCGATCGACGCCGGCCAGCCCGGCTTCTGGGAGTCGATCGGAGAGGGCGACGTCTTCGGCGCTTTCGGACGCGAGTTCGCGTCGGTGGGCGACACGATCGCGACGATCCCGAGTCGACTGCGCACCTGGGATGCCGCGGACTTCGCCTCCGCCGACGCCACCTATCTCGGCGGGTACACCGCCGGGCGTCCCACGGCGCTGGAGGTTCTCGATCCCGGATGCCGCTACTGCGCGCAGTTGTTCCGCAACATGCGCGACGCCGGCTTCGACGGCACACACAACGTGACCTACCTCGCGTATCCGATCCGCGGCGGCTTCGGTGACAAGTTCGCCAACTCGCAGCTGGTCGCCACCTATCTCGCCGCGACCCGCGCGTTCGAGGCCGAACGCGCGGCCGCGGGCGCGTCGAACGCCGCTGCCGCACAGACCGGGGACTGGTACATCCTCGAGCAGCTGTTCACGACGCAGGCGTCCGACGGCACCACGACCCAGGAATGGATGAACGCCGCGAGCGCCGCCGACGCGACCCAGCGACTGCAGCAGTGGCTGACCGACGACGGCTACACCGCGGACGATGTCGCGCGGATCGTCGCCCTCACCGGATCGCCGGAGGTCGCGGCATCCCTCCAGCACGCACGCGACGTCGTCGAGAACGAGATCCGGACCGTATCGATCCCGTCGCTGATCGCCGGTGGAGGGCTTCACGCCGGGCTCGTCGACGTCGACACCCTGCGGGGCCTCGGCTGAGCCGCCGCCACCCTGTGCGAGAATCGAGGGACACGGCGGCGCAGGTCCGTCCGGCCCTGGGAAGGGCATCAGGAAGCAGGAGTGTCGGTGGCGGATAAGACGCGGGGGACGAAGAAGGCCCTCTCGGAGGACGTGCCCATCGGTCCCACCGGTCGGCCGTACCAGGGCTTCCCGACACCGCCGCCGCTGTCGGCGCACGGCCCCGCGCGCATCATCGCCCTCTGCAACCAGAAGGGCGGCGTCGGCAAGACGACGACCACGATCAACCTGGCCGCCTCGCTCGCCCAGTACGGGCGTCGCGTGCTCGCCATCGATTTCGACCCCCAGGGTGCGCTGTCGGCGGGCCTGGGCATCCAGACCCACGACATCCCGACGATCTACGACCTGCTGCTGGACACGAAGCGCGATCCGCACGAGACGATCGTGCACACCTCGGTCGAAGGCCTCGACGTCATTCCGGCGAACATCGACCTGTCGGCGGCGGAGGTGCACCTCGTCAACGAGGTCGCCCGTGAGACGATCCTCGCCCGCGTGCTGCGCAAGGTCGCGGGGGAGTACGACGTCATCCTCATCGACTGCCAGCCCTCCCTGGGTCTGCTGACGGTCAACGCGCTCACGGCGAGCCACGGCGTGCTCATCCCGCTGGAGTGCGAGTTCTTCGCCCTGCGCGGGGTCGCCCTGCTCATCGAGACGATCGACAAGGTGCGCGACCGGCTCAACCCGGCGATCGAGCTGGACGGCGTGCTCGCGACGATGTACGACCCGCGCACGCTCCACTCGCGCGAGGTGCTCGAGCGCGTCGTGGAGGCGTTCGGCGACGACGTCCTCGAGACGGTGATCGGGCGCACGGTGAAGTTCCCGGACGCGTCGGTGTCGGGCGTTCCCATCACGACGTTCGCCCCGGAGCACGCCGCCGCCCAGGCCTACCTGCGCCTCGCGCGGGAGCTGGTGGCTCGTGGCGCCGTCGCCTGACGACCCCGAGGTCGTCACCGCGGAGAGTTCGACCGCCCCGGAGAGCGAGTCGACCGGGTTCCGGGTCTCCCTCGCCAACTTCGACGGCCCGTTCGACCTTCTGCTGACGCTGCTCGGCAAGCATGAGCTCGACATCACCGAGATCTCCCTCAGCCGGGTCACCGACGAGTTCATCGCGTATCTGAAGGGTCTCGAGTCCGACGACGAACTGGATCAGGCCTCCGAGTTCCTCGTCGTGGCGGCGACGCTGCTCGACATGAAGGTCGCGGGCCTGCTGCCGCAGGGCGAGCTCGTGGATGCCGAGTCCGTCGCCCTGCTCGAAGCGCGCGACCTGCTGTTCGCGCGGCTGCTGCAGTACCGCGCGTTCAAGGAGGTGTCGGCCTGGTTCGAACGGAGCCTCCGCCGCGAAGACCGGCGGCACGTGCGCGCGGTGCGCCTCGACGAGAAGTACCGTCGCGCCGTTCCCGAGCTCGTCTGGACGCTGTCGAAAGAGGACTTCGCCGCCCTCGCGATGCTCGCCTTCGCCCCCAAGGAGATTCCGCACGTCGGGCTCGACCACCTGCACGCGCCGCTCGTATCCATCCGCGAGCAGGCCGCGATCGTCGTGACGCTGCTGCGTGACGCCGGAACCCTCAACTTCCGAGAGCTCGTCGCCGGGGTCGCGCAGACCGGTGTCGTCGTCGCGCGCTTCCTCGCGGTGCTCGAGCTCTACCGTCACGCCGCCCTCTCGTTCGAGCAGCTCGAGCCACTCGGCGAGCTGACCCTGCGCTGGACCGCCGAGCGGTGGTCCGAAGAGAACCTCGCCACCCTGGGAGCCGACTATGACCACTGAGACCGACAACGACACCGCCCCGCCGGTGCGCTCACAGGAGCCCGCTGACGTCGCGCGCCGCATCGAGGCCATCCTGCTGATCGTCGACGAGCCGCAGAGCCTCGTCGCCCTCGCCGCCGCCGTCGGTGCCCCCGTGCCGACCGTTCGTCAGGCCGTCGAAACGCTCGTCGCCGACTACGACGGCGAGACGGGCGGCCCTCGCCGTGGTTTCGAGCTTCGCGAAGTGGGTGGCGGCTGGCGGCTGTACGTGCGAGATGAGCACGACGACCTCATCGCCGAGTACGTCGGCGGCCAGGCCCCGTCGCGCCTGTCGCAGGCGGCGCTGGAGACGCTCGCCGTCATCGCGTACAAGCAGCCCGTCACGCGCAGCCAAGTCGCCTCGATCCGCGCCGTCAACGTCGACTCGGTGGTGCGTACGCTGCTGGCGCGAGGCCTCATCACCGAGCTGTTCACCGACCCCGAGACCGGCGCGATCAACTACGGCACGACCGACGCGCTACTGGTGAACCTGGGCATCAACTCCCTCGACGAGCTACCGCACATCTCGCCGCTGCTCGACGACGGCTCGGACGGTTTCGACGCGGAGGTGCTGCGATGACGAACACAGCGGATGCCGAGGGCGTGCGCCTGCAGAAGGTGCTCGCCAATGCCGGAGTCGCCTCGCGTCGGGTCTGCGAGCAGTACATCGTGGAGGGCCGGATCCGCGTGAACGGAGAGGTCGTCACCGAGCTCGGACGCCGCATCGACCCGGCATCCGACCTCGTCGATGTGGACGGCACCGCGATCCAGCTCGACACCACCAAGCGCTACGTCATGCTCAACAAGCCGACCGGCGTCGTCTCGTCGATGAAGGACGAGCAGGGCCGCCCCGACCTCCGCCGTTTCACGAAGGACTGGGACGAGCGGCTCTACAACGTCGGCCGGCTGGATGCCGAGACCTCGGGACTGCTCGTGCTGACCAACGACGGCGAGCTCGCCCATGTGCTGGCCCACCCCTCCTTCGGGGTCACGAAGGTCTACATCGCCAAGGTCACAGGTCGCGTGACCGCCCAGACGATCGCACAGCTGACCGCGGGCGTCGACCTGGAGGACGGTCCGATCGCCGCCGACAAGGCGCGCCTGCTCGACACGTCCGGGGGCACTTCCCTGGTCGAGCTCACGCTGCACTCCGGACGCAACCGCATCGTCCGGCGCATGATGGCCGCCGTCGGTCACCCCGTGCTCGACCTCGTACGGCGTCAGTTCGGGCCGCTCCACCTGGGAACCCTCCCGGCGGGGCGTGCCCGCGAGTTGACTACAGTGGAACGCGGCGCGCTGCTCACCGTGGCGCGCCAGGCGGCGCCCACGCCGCCCGGGGACAGCTGAGGCGGAGAACAGTGACCGAACAGGCCGTTGCCGATCTGCGCACCCGCGCGGCCCGCACCTCCGGCACGGTCCGGATCGTCGGTGCCGGGCTGCTCGGTGCCAGCATCGGCCATGCGTTGCGCGCGCTCGGCGTCGACGTCGCCCTCGCCGACGCGTCGCCCGCGCAGTTGCGGCTCGCAATCGACTACGGTGCCGGTCGTGCGGCACGTGACGACGACCGCCCGCTGCTGGTCGTCGTCGCCGTTCCGCCGGACGTGACGGCCGACGTCGTCGCCGACGAGCTGGCCGCATTCCCGGATGCCGTCGTGACCGATGTCGCTAGCGTCAAGCTCGACCCTCTGCACGAGCTCCGGGAGCGCGGCGTCGACCTCACGCACTACATCGGCTCGCACCCGATGGCGGGTCGTGAACGCGGCGGGGCCATCTCGGCGCGCGCGGACATCTTCGTGGGCCGTCCGTGGGTCGTCTGCCGCGATGCCGAGACGCCGGCATCCGATCTGGCCCTCGTCGAGGGACTCGCCCTCGACCTCGGCGCGACTCCCATCGAGATGACGCCGGAAGAGCACGACCGCGCCGTCGCGCTCGTGTCGCACGTGCCGCAGCTGGTGGCATCGCTGCTGGCCGGGCGGTTCGTCGACGCCCCCGACGGCTCGCTGCGTCTGGCCGGGCAGGGCGTGCGCGACACCACGCGTATCGCGGCCTCGGCGCCCGAGCTGTGGGTGCAGATCCTGGGTGCCAACTCCGCCCCGGTCGTCGACGTGCTCGACGCACTCTCCGATGACCTGCGCGCCGTGGCCGACGCCCTCCGCGCCCCCGACGCCCCCGGCGCACGTCGCGCCGTCGCCGACACCATCCGTCGCGGCAATGACGGGGTGGAGCGTCTTCCCGGCAAGCACGGGCAGAACCGGCGATACGAGAGTCTCGTCGTCATGGTCGACGACACGCCGGGGCAGCTCGGACGCCTGTTCGGCGAGCTCGGCGAGCTCGGGGTCAACGTCGAAGACCTGCGCCTGGAGCATTCGCCCGGAGCGCAGTTCGGTCTGGCCGAGATCAGTGTCGACCCGACCATCGTCCGTCACGCCGAGGAGGGCCTTCTCGCACGCGGCTGGAAGATCGCGAGCCTGCCCTCATGACCCTCACCATCGCCATCGACGGGCCCGCCGGTTCGGGCAAGTCCAGCGTGTCCAAACAGGTCGCGCGCGCACGCGGCTACGGCTACCTCGACACCGGCGCCGCCTACCGTGCCCTCGCATGGCACGTGCTGGCGCGGGGGACGGGCGCTGCCTCCGACACGGCGGACGAAGCCGTCGTGGTGGCTGCGGCATCCGACTTCCCCTATGCCATCTCGCTCGACCCCGACGACTACTGGGTGCGGGTGGGAGAGACCGACGTCACCGCCGCGATCCGTGAGCCGCGGGTGACCGCCGCCGTCAGCGGCGTCGCGCGCGTTCCCGCCGTGCGCGCGCAGGTCAACGAGCTGTTCCGCCGGCTCGTCCGCGAGTCGGGCCGTCCCGGTGTCGTTGTCGAAGGCCGCGACATCACCACCGTCGTCGCCCCCGACGCGCCGGTGCGGATCCTCCTCACCGCTGCACCCGACGTGCGCGCCGCCCGGCGCAGCGCGGAGCTGTCCGGCGAAGACGCCGGCGCCGTCGCTGCGGCGCTGCACCGCCGGGATGCGGCCGACAGCGCCGTCGTCGACTTCCTCACCGCCGCCGACGGCGTGACGGTCGTCGATTCGACCGATCTCGATTTCGCTCAGACCGTGGAGGCCGTCCTCGACGTGATCTCTGCGACTGTCCCCACCCCACAGGAGAACCACGATGGCCGCTGAAGACGAGTACGAGGCCGGTCCCGACCAGATCGAAGAGAAGCTCGCGAACCTCGACGAGGAGCTCGCCGAACAGCGGGCCGCCGCGCTGCGCGCGTCGCTCGCCGACTACGACCTGGACGAGGAGGACGACGACCTGCTCGCCGGCTTCACCGCCGGCGGCGAGGTCGTCGAGATGCTGCCCGCGCTGCCGGTCGTCGCGATCGTCGGCCGTCCGAACGTCGGCAAGTCGGCGCTCGTGAACCGCATCCTCGGCCGGCGCGAGGCGGTCGTCGAGGACACGCCCGGCGTCACGCGCGACCGCGTCACGTACAAGGCCGAGTGGATGGACCGTCGCTTCTCACTCGTCGACACCGGCGGTTGGGAGCCCGACGCGCGTGGCATCGACCGCTCGGTCGCCGCGCAGGCAGAGGTTGCCATCGACCTGTGCGATGTCGTGCTGTTCGTCGTCGACGCCATGGTTGGCGCCACCGCGACCGACGAGGCCGTCGTGAAGCTGCTGCGCACGACGAAGAAGCCGGTATTCCTCGTCGCGAACAAGATCGACGACGCCCGCCAGGAGCCCGAGGCCGCGGCGCTGTGGAACCTGGGCCTCGGTGAGCCGCACCCCGTGTCGGCCATCCACGGTCGCGGGGTCGCCGACCTGCTCGACGAGGTCATGAAGGTGCTGCCGGAGGTCTCGGCGGTCGCCAAGGGCGAGCTCGGCGGACCGCGTCGCGTCGCGATCCTCGGCCGCCCCAACGTCGGCAAGTCCTCGCTGCTGAACAAGGCCGCAGGTGAGGAGCGCGTCGTCGTCAACGAGCTCGCCGGCACCACGCGCGACCCGGTGGACGAGGTCGTCGAACTCGGCGGCAAGCTCTGGCGCTTCGTCGACACCGCCGGCATCCGCCGTCGGGTGCACCTGCAGCAGGGCGCCGACTTCTACGCGTCGCTGCGCACCTCGGCCGCGCTCGAGAAGGCCGAAGTGGCCGTCGTCGTGCTCGACGTCTCGCAGTCGATCAGCGTGCAGGATCTGAACATCATCGACCTCGTGCTCGAGTCGGGGCGCGCGCTCGTGCTGGCGTTCAACAAGTGGGATCGCCTCAACGACGACGACATGGAGAACGCCGACCGGCGCCGGTACCTGGAGCGCGAGATCGAACAGGACCTCGCGCACGTCGCGTGGGCTCCGCGCGTGAACATCTCCGCGCGCACGGGTCGCCACCTCGACAAGCTCGTTCCGGCGCTGGAGACGGCTCTCGAGTCATGGGATCAGCGCATTCCGACCGGCAAGTTCAACGCGTTCCTCGCCGAGCTCATCGCGGAGCACCCGCATCCGCTGCGTGGCGGCAAGCAGCCCCGCATCCTGTTCGGCACGCAGGCGGGCACCCGCCCGCCCACGTTCGTGCTGTTCACCACCGGGTTCCTCGACCCGGGCTACCGCCGGTTCATCCAGCGGCGTCTGCGCGAGATCTTCGGCTTCGAGGGCACGCCGATCGTCGTCAACATGCGGGTGCGCGAGCGTCGCCAGCGCTGAGCGCGCGTCTGCGCTCCTGCCCCGCCCTCAGCGGATGACCAGCGAGCGGAACCGCTCGACTGGCAGGTCGTCCAAGCGCAGGGGAGCAGCCTCGGCATCCGCCGTGCTCACACGGGGCAGCGGCTGGCGCGCCCCCGTCTCGCGGAACCGCTGCACGGCCCAGGTGTCGACGCCCGCGTCGGCGAGGCGGCATCCGAGTTCGCGCAGTCCCGCGTCGTCGATCGCCGCCGGGTGCACGGTGGTGCGCACCTCGTAGTCGAGCGGGTGATCCGATCCGGCACGCAGCAGACGGTTGCCGAGCACGAGTTCGAGCGAACGCCACGCGTGTCCGCCGCTCGGGGCGCGTCCGGTGACGGTCGCGTAGTCGTCGGGAGCGGCTTTGATGTCCAGCCCCACCCAATCGACGTAGGGGAGCGCGCGGGCGAGCAGTCCCGGGTAGGCCCCCGCGGTGTGCAGGCCCACGCGGAAGCCGAGCGTGCGCACCATCTGCATTGCGGGAACCAGCGCGTGCTGCAGGGTGGGCTCGCCGCCGGAGAAGACGACGCCGTCGAGCAGTCCCATCCGTTCGCAGAGCAGGTCGGTGACGTCGGCCCACGTGACGGCGCCCTCCGCCCGCGGATCGATGAGCGCCGGGTTGTGGCAATAGAAGCAGTTCCACGGGCAGCCCTGCAGGAAGACCGTCGCGGTCATCATGTCGGGCCAGTCCACGGTCGAGAACGCCGTGACCCCCGCGATGTTCAGTTCACTGGCTGCAGCGGTGCGGACCATGTCGCCTCCTCGGCGGGAAGGGCAGCGGAGAAGTACTCCCGCTCCTCAGCTTCGCCCTTCTTCCCGATGTTGAAGCTGGCGATCGGCCGGAAGTAACCCATCACGCGCGTCCACACCTCGCACGCGGCGCCGCAGTCGGGGCACTGCTCGTGGTGGCCGGACCGGTAGCCGTGACGGGGACAGATCGAGAAGGTGGGTGTCACCGTGATGTACGGCAGTCGGAAGCGCGACAGCGACCGGCGGACGAGTTCGCGGCAGGCCTCGGCCGACGGCATCGCTTCTCCCATGTAGAGGTGCAGCACCGTTCCGCCGGTGTACTTCGCCTGCAGCGCCTCCTGCATCTGCATGGCCAGGAAGGGGTCGCTCGTGTAGCCGACGGGCAGCTGCGACGAGTTCGTGTAGTAGGGGTTGTCGACGGTGCCCGCATGGCGGATGCCGGGAAGGCGCGCGATGTCTTCCTTCGCGAACCGGTAGGTCGTTCCTTCGGCGGGCGTGGCCTCGAGGTTGAACATGTGCCCGGTCTGCTCTTGGAACTCGACCATGCGCGCGCGGACGTGGTCGAGCACGCGTGTCGCCAGGCTCATGCCGCGTGCGGTGGTGATGTCGTCGGCATCGCGCGTGAAGTTGCGGACGTACTCGTTGAGACCGTTGACGCCGATCGTGGAGAAGTGGTTGTCGAGCGTGCCGAGGTAGCGCTGCGTGTAGGGGAAGAGGCCGCCGTCGAGGTGGCGGGCGATGACGGCGCGCTTGGCGACGAGGCTGTCGCGGGCGATCTCGAGCAGTTCGTCGAGGCGGGCGATGGCGGCATCCTCGTCGCCCGAGTGCACGAACCCGAGGCGCGCGCAGTTGATGGTCACGACGCCGATCGAGCCGGTCTGCTCCGCCGAGCCGAACAGTCCGTTTCCGCGCTTGAGCAGCTCGGTGAGGTCGAGTTGCAGCCGGCAGCACATCGAGCGGATCATGTGCGGGTCGAGGTCGGAGGTCACGAAGTTCTGGAAGTAGGGCAGGCCGTACTTGGCCGTCATCGCGAAGAGGGCGTCGGTGTTGGGGCCGTGCCAGTCGAAGTCCTTCGTGATGTTGTACGTCGGGATCGGGAACGTGAACGCGCGGCCGTCCTGGTCGCCCTCGGTCATCACATCGATGAAGGCGCGGTTGATGACGGCCATCTCCTCGGACAGGTCGCCGTAGGCGAAGGCCTGCACCTGGCCGCCGACGAGGGGATGCTGATCGGCGAGATCGTCGGGGCAGACCCAGTCGAAGGTCAGGTTGGTGAACGGTGTCTGCGTGCCCCAGCGGGACGGCACGTTGAGGTTGAAGATGAACTCCTGCATCGCCTGGCGCACTTCGTTGTAGCTCAGGTCGTCGATGCGCACGTAGGGGGCCAGATACGTGTCGAACGAGCTGAACGCCTGCGCACCGGCCCACTCGTTCTGCAGCGTCCCGAGGAAGTTGACCAGTTGGCCGAGGGCGCTGGAGAAGTGGCGGGGAGGTGCCGAGGCGATCTTCCCGGGCACGCCGTTGAAGCCCTGTTCGAGCACCATCCGCAGCGACCACCCGGCGCAGTAGCCGGCGAAGACGTCGAGGTCGTGGATGTGGAGGTCGCCCTCGCGGTGTGCGGTGCCCGCCTCGGGTGCGTAGACCTCGTCGAGCCAGTAGTTGGCGATGAGCTTTCCCGCCGCGTTCAGGATCATGCCGCCCAGCGAGTACCCCTGGTTCGCGTTCGCGTTGACCCGCCAGTCGGCGCGGGCGAGGTACTCGTCGATGGTTCCGGCGACGGGGACGGTGCGGGGGGAGGTCATGATGATCCTGCCTTCGATATCTAGGGAGGCGAGCTTGGTCTGACCACAATATGTGGGGGTGCGAGTCGCTGTCGCGTCCAGATGTGGGCGTGTCGGGGAGTCATGCGCCGTGCAAAAACTTCGCCGCAGGGCGGTCGCTGCCCGAGCGGTGTGACAGGCTGGGCGGGTGACGATCGTGCCTCCCGCCCCCGGCGAGCCGCGCCGCCCCGACGGGCCGCGTGATCCGGGTGACGCGTGGGTCGTGGCCGACGATGGCACGCGCTACTGGGGGCGCTTCGGTGCCGCGGGCCTGCTCGCCGTCGATTCGCAGCGCGGCGTGCTCTTGCAGCACCGCGTGGCCTGGAGCCACTTCGGCGACACGTGGGGGTTGCCGGGTGGTGCGCGCCATCAGGACGAGTCCGCATGCGAGGGGGCGTTGCGCGAGTCGGCGGAAGAGGCGGGAGTGCCGGCATCCGCCGTGCAGCCGCGCCTGATCAGTGTGTACGACGTGGGCGTGTGGACGTACGCGACGGTCGTCGCGGATGTCGTCGTGCCGTTCGAGCCGGTGATCAGCGACCCTGAGAGCCGTGAGCTCGCGTGGGTGTCGGTGGATGCCGTCGACTCCTTCCCGCTGCATCCGGGGTTCGCCGCGTCATGGCCGCTGCTGCGGTCGCTGCTGGAGGTGCGGCCCGCCGTGGTGGTCGACGCGGCGAACGTGGTCGGATCGGTGCCGGACGGCTGGTGGAAGGATCGGGCCGGCGCGACCGCGCGGCTGCTGGAACGGCTGCGCGCACTGTCGATGCAGGGAATGGATGCCGGGCGGCTGGGGCTTGCCGCGGACGTGTGGTTCCCCGAGCTGCGTGTCGTGGTCGAGGGCCAGGCGCGGGCGGTCGAGGAGGTTCCGGGACTCACGGTGGTGCGCGCCGACGCCGAGGGTGACGACGCGATCGTCGCGGAGGTCGCCGCGCTTGCTGCTGCGGGCCGGAGTGTGGTCGTGGTGACGAGTGACCGGGAACTGCGGGCGCGTGTGGGTGCGCTCGGTGCCGTGGCGCACGGGCCGTCGTGGCTCGACCTCGACTGAGATCGCTCGGCGGTCAGTCGTCGTCGGTCGCGTAGCCGGTGACAGCGTCGCGTCCGCGCAGGCGGTCGATGTCGCGGCGCTCGCGCTTGGTGGGCCGGCCGGCGCCGCGGTCACGGACGGCGAGTTGGGCGACCGGCTCGCGCGGCGGTGTGCGGTCCTCCGCGGCGAGGGCGGCGACCGGTGCGCCGACGCGTTTGGTGAGCAGCTGGCGGACGACGAGGATGCGGTCGAACCCGGCGATGCGCACGCGGATCTCGTCGCCGATGCGCACCGCCTGGGCGGCTTTCGCTTTCTCGCCGCCGACGCGCACATGCCCGGCGCGGCACGCCGCGGTCGCGGCGGAGCGGGTCTTGTAGACGCGCACCGCCCAGAGCCACGCATCGATGCGGACGGACGGCTCGCTCATCCCTCGATTCTGCCCTGTCGGATTCTTCGGTGTGGTGAGCGGGAGATCAGGCCACGGTGAGGGAGACGATCGGGCGCCGGGCGCCCGGACGAGCGACTTCGATGAATCCGGCATCCTCGAAGCTCGATAGCGCGCCATGGTAGAGGTCGTTCGACGACGTCTTTCCCGCGTCGGTGTCGACGGGGTAGCCCTCGATGACCCGTGCGCCGTGGGAGCGGGCGTGCTCGACGGCGGCGTCGAGCAGGCGCCGGGCGAGCCCATGACCGCGGAACTCCTTGCGGACGACGAAGCAGGTGATCGCCCAGACGGATTCGTCGTCGAACGGCTCGGGTGACTGCTGGAAGGCGCGGGTGGCGGCCAGCCGAGGCTGGTCGGGTCGCGGTGAGACTTTCACCCAACCGGCGGCGATGCCGTCGACGTAGGCGATGAGCGCGGATGCCGGGGTGGCCGCGAGGTCTCCGCGCAGCAGCTCGCGACGCTCGTCAGTCGTCGCGGCCTGGAAGTCTTTGTTGCGCAGCATCCACCACTGGCACCAGCACGAGGCGCCGTCGCCTCCGCCGGTGAGCGCGTGCTCGGCATCGGCGAAGCGATCGGCCGATGCCGGCAGGATCTCGATCGGGCTCATGACCAGACCATACTCCGGACTTGCGACACGCGTTCGCGAGCGCTCCACGAAACCGGTAGGATAGGGGAGTTGTCCGCGAGCGGACAGCAGACCGGGATGTGGCGCAGCTTGGTAGCGCACTTGACTGGGGGTCAAGGGGTTCACCCTCTCCGGTCGGCCCGAGATAACTGAAAATCGATGCCACGGGCTGTGGCGCAGCTTGGTAGCGCACCTGACTGGGGGTCAGGGGGTCGCAGGTTCAAATCCTGTCAGCCCGACAGAAAAGCCCCGATGAGAAGCCATTTTCATCGGGGCTTCGTCATGTCTGGCGACGGGTTTTTGTTGGTCCCCCTCTGGTCCCCGCGCCCAGGCATCGATGCCGGATCACAGACGTCGGAGGGCATATCTGGCTCTCTGGAAGACGCCGCCTGTGGATAAGGGGACCAAAAGGGGACCAGAGCCCCCGGTCGTGGCTCCCGGCTCCCCGTCACAGTGACCTCGAGGCCTCGCGCCGGCTCGGTCTGCTGGCCTTGGCGGATCGAGCGAGGAAGGCGTTGGCCTGCTCCGCAGCGGAGGCGAGGTGGCGGTCGTCGGGGTGCAGGTATCCGCGGGTGGTCTCGACGGAGGCGTGGCCGAGGATGTCCTGGAGGACGTGCAGCGGGATGCCGGCGTCTGCCATCCAGGTCGCGCCGGTGTGCCGGAGGCCGTGCCGGGTGAGGTCGGGAAGGCCGAGATCGCTGACGATCTGGTCCCAGTTCGTCGCGTCCCGCACGGTCGCGGTCGTGAGAGCGCCGCGCTTCGGGCCGACCAGCAGCCGATCCTCGGGCTCCTTCCCCTCCGTGAGCCGCTCAAGAACCGGTCGGAGCGGGTCGAGGATCGGGACGCGGCGCTCTCTCCGGCCTTTGGTCTGTTTCGTGATGAGCCCGCCTTTGCCGGGGTAGGTCTGCCGGGCGATCACCACGATGTTCTTGTCGAACCGGACGTCACCGGCCTGAAGGCCCGAGACCTCGGAAGAACGCGCGGCGAGGAGGGCGGCGAGCATGACGAAGTCGGAGTACGACTGGTGGACCTTCCCGCAGGCTTCAGCGAGCTTCGTCAGCGTTCCCATGTCGGGGATCGCATGCGCGCGCGGGGAAGCAATCTCCGCAGACTGGAGACGGAAGGCATTGCGGTTCAGGCTGCGCTTGGCACGGTTCTTCGCGGGGTTGATCGGGATGAGCCCGTCGCGCACTGCTTCATCGAGGACCCGCACGAGCGGGGCGATGGAGTTCTTGATCGTTGACGCCCCATGCCGCTTCTCCCAGGCGTCGATGGTGCGGTCGATGATCCCGGCGGTGATCTGCGTGACGGGCAGGTGCCCGAGAGCAGGCAGCACGCGGAGCTTGAGCCCGTACCCGTAGGTCTCCCCGGTGGAGGTGGGGTCGAGGCCGCGCGCCCATCGGTCGCCGATCGTGGTGACGAACTCGGTGAGTGTCATGGACACGTCCATGCCCTTGGCCGATGACTGCCGCAGCGAGTCGAAGAACTCGTGCGCTGCCGCCTCGTCGGCGACGATCTCGGAGCGGATGATGCGGCGTCTGCTGATCGGGTCCGTCCAGCGGGCACGGGCGCGGATGCCGTAGGAGCGACGTTCCAGGTCGGTGGAGATCCTCACGCCGACCGGAGGCACCGGCTTCGGCTGCGCTTGCGGGAGTGGCTCAGCCTTCCGGGGCATGGCCGTGCTCCAGGCCTGCCAGCCAGGCGTCGACCGCATCGATCCGGTACCGGGCGATCCCGCCCAGCCGCAGGAACGGCGGCCCCTGACCGGCGGAACGCCACCTCGACAAGGTCGACTCGGACACCTTGAGATAGGCGGCGATCTCGCGACTGTCCATGAGAGGCGAGACCACGATCGTGCCGCCGGTATCGCTCATGCGACTTCTCCGGTGTTCGGGTTGAGCCCGGCATAGAAGTCGTCCTCAGCCTGGCGGCGCGCGACGACATCGTCGAGGACGAACTGCACGAAGTCCTGATCCCGGTGAGCGATGATCGTGTCCTCGACCGGGCCTGCCGGGTCCTCGCCGGGCCAGGTGGTCTGCCGGGTCGGGCGGTCTCGGTCGAGACGAGTTCCGGAAGCGGCGACCCAGTCGCGGAGCCGCTGGCGGGCGTCGGCGAAGTCGCGATGCCAGCCCAGCGGCGCGGAGCCGTTCTGCTCCGGGTCGTAGGCGGACAGCCAATGCAGGTGCAGCGCGCTCAGCTCCCACAACAGCTCCGGGTGGCGGTGCCAGAACGGCGGAACCACCGAAGCAGGCAGCCCGTAGGTGCGGCGCAGCCAGTCGACCCAGCGGTTCAACTCCAGCCACTCGGCCTCCGCCTCCTCGCTGGTCAGGAGGTTCCAGTTGATCGGGTGCGGAGGCTCCGGGATCAGCGGCCCGTCGAACTCCTCGTCCAGGTCCGGCTCGTCGGTCTCGGGGGCGGTCTCGTGCTCGTTCATCACGGTCACCGCCGTTCAGAGCCCGAGCGCCGGGGCGGCGCCCGAGCTCTCGCGACGAGCTGCGCCGGCCGCCTGTCCCACAAGCTCCTGCGACGTGGCGGGCTGGCGGCGGGTGCGGTCGACCTCGTAGCTCGTGCGGGCGAGGTCGTGGCCGAGCTTCTTCGCGACGAACTCCTCGGCCTTGACCACCTCGCCTTCCGGCGTGGCGCGGTCGTACTCGCGGGTGTAGCCCTCGGCGACGAACTTGTCTCCCTTTGCGAGCCGGTCGTGAGCGCGCTCGGCGGTCTTCTTGAACGCCACGAGGTCGTGGAAGGTCGTCTCGGTCTGCGTGAAAGACCCGTCCGGCTCCTTGCGATAGTGCTCCTGCCCGATCTTGGCGTAGAACCGGGCATCGCCCCGCTCCGTGTAGGTGAGCTGCGGATCGGAGGCGATGAACCCCGAGACGGATTCCTGCGTGTGGAGAGCCATTGGACTGCCCCTCTTTCTGACATCGGTGGCGACCCCACGATGGGGCCGCTCTGTCAGGCAGGTGCGCCTGGCGGCTCCTCCGAGCGGTGCTGCAACGTCGCCTCGATGTCTGTCCGGCCCGCGCGCAGCTCTCTCGCGTCGGGCCTGTCGGTCCAGGTCCGCATCCTCGTGACGATGGGCGGCGCGGAGCGCAGCAGCACCAGTGCAGTCCCGAACTGGAGGGTGCGGATCGTGTCGGGCGGCATGATCGGCACGCGGCGGATGGAGCGTTGCGCGGATCGGGAGCCGTGGTCTCCGACCGTGGTGGAGTCGGTCACCTCGTCGCGCTCCCCGATGAGGGTGGTCAGGTCGTGCAGGTCCTTGGAGTTCGACGCTCCGCCCAGGACGATCTTGACGATGGAGGCGTCCCAGATCGCGCCGGCCGCGTTGTCCGACCACTTCTCCCGCGCCTGGGCGAGGCTTTGGAGGACGGGCATCGTCGTGATCCCGGTTCCGCCGCCTTCGGCCATGAGCGTCGGCAGAGACGGCAGCGGGGCGAGGTTGCCGACCTCATCGAGCGCGAGCAGCAGTGGCGGATCGAGGCGGGCGCCGGGGCTCGTGGCGGCGAGGCGTCGGGCAGCTTCCGCGACGTCTTCCACGAACGCCGCCACCAACGCGGCACTGTTGTTGGCGCCGGCTCCGGTGGCGAGCAGGTAGAGGGTTCCTCGGTCGCGGAGGAACGCCTCGGGGTTGAAGTGCTCGTCTTCGCGCGGCGATACTGCGTCGAGCACGCGCGGGTCTGCCAGCGCGGCAAGAGCGAGCGAGACGCCTTGCCAGATGGAGTCGCGCGTGCGGGGGTCGGAGTCGACCATCGCCTGCAACGAGTCCGCCCACCCAGTCGCCGCTCGCGGGTTCGCGGTGAGGATCGCCACCGCGTCCGCGGCGGCAGAGGGGTCGAGGGTCCACCGGAACAGCTCCGAGGGCGGCCGGTGGTCGAGGGCAGCAGCATGGAGCAGCGCTTGGAGCGCAGTCCTCGTCTTGCCCTCCCAGAACCCGCCGCCCTCGACCCCGCCGGTCGAGAGACCGGTACCGGCGGCAAGGCCGGTCGCCCGGATCATCGCGGTCAGCGGGTCCTCACACCCGCGGATCGGCGACCACCGCAGGCCTGTGGGGACCCCTTCGGCGAGGTGCTGGGGGTCGAACACTGCGACAGGGCCGAGCCGCTGCCGGGCACGGAGCGTCGCAGTCAGGTTGTCCGGCCGCGTCGATGTGGTGACGACCGCGCCAGGGGCGTCCAAGATGGCGTTGATGACGATGTGGGCGCCCTTCCCGGAGCGGGGCGGGCCGATCAGCAGGATGCTGTCTTCGACGGACGCCCACACGCTCGTGCCCCGTGAAGTGCCGATCCGGTAGCCGACATCCTGCGGACGCGGCTTGTTGAGGGAGGGCCGCAGGTGCCCGGCCCGGCGCAGCAGCGCCGCCTCGGACGCGGCTTTCGCGACTTCGGATCGGGTGGCGATTCCGGCGATGCGGTATGGGTCCGTCTTGACGTGGCGGCCGTGCTCGCGGAAGAACCGCCACGCCCACCAGGCGGCCGTCGCGGAGCCGACGACCAGCAGACCGGCCGTGATCCAGTACGCGACGACGTTCAGGCCGGGAGCGTCGAGCGCGGCAGCGGGGTCGCCGGGGTGCAGCAGCACACCCAGGCCCGCCTCGATCCCGCCGGTGGGCTGACCGGTCCCGGTGATCCAGGCGGTGACGGACCCGGCGCCGCGGAGGATGGCGGCGAGGACCGCGGTGCCGATAAGCAGGCCGATGCCGAGGTTGCTCAGCTCGTCCCCGAGCGCCCCCGTGGGCGGGGGCGTGCTCATTCGGGGTGTCCGATCGTGAGGGTGCCGGAGACCCGGCCGAGCAGGATGACCTCGCGGGTCGGGCTCCCGGCAAGCTGGCGGGATTCGACGAGGCCGCGCATGGTGCCGTCCGGGGCGGCGTCGCCGTGGGCGATGATGACGGCGATCGCCACGTCCTCGCCCGGCACGAACCCCTCCCCGTGCAGCGTGACGAGTTCCGCCGCCGGTCGGCGAGCCGGCGCCTCCGATGCCTGTTCTGGATCGGGTTCGGTGCGGCGTCGTCTGCTCGGGGTGATGATGTCGGTGAACACGGTTCCGTCCGCTTCGCGCACCTCGACCCGCACCGGCGAGCGGCGCAGCTCGGTGAGCTGGTCGAGGACGCGGGCAAAGTCCTCCCGCCGCCACGGCGGCGCGAACGGCTCCGGCTCGAACGCCTCGCCGTCGACGGTGACGGTCATGCGGCCGTCCTCGGCGATGGCGATGGCGACGAGCGGAAGCACGACCGGCACCGCCTCGGCACTCCCGTCTCGGGATGCGGGTTCGCCCCAGGATCGCTTGTAGCGGGGCCGGGGCATCACGAATCCTGCCGATCGTTCGGGATTCCTGAAGGCACGTCGAGATTCTTGAACTCGCGAGAGTCGCTCGTCATGCGGCCGGTGGTGTCGAACGCGGCGAGCTCGGCCGGATGAAGCTGATGCTGGACGACGAAGCTGCGGTCCTTGATCCGCCACAGCCCCTGCCCGGTGCCGAGGCCGGGGAGCAGCTTCTGCTCGGTGCCGGTGAGCCCGAGCGCGAGGGCGGTGGAGCCGAGCTGGTCCGGCTCCTGCCGGTACACGATCCGCGTCTCCGCATTCGCCAGCAGTGACGAGGCGAGGGCGCGCATCGCGGTCCCGGCATCGCCGACGTTGTCCAGGTCGGAGAGCTTGTGGAAGATCAGCATGTTCGCGATCCCGAAGTGCCGCGCCAGCCTCCACTGGGCATCCATGCGGCGAAGCAGCGCCGGGTACTGCATGAGCCGCCACGCTTCGTCGTAGATTACCCATCGCTGTCCGCCCGCCGGGTCGGACAGGGCGGACTCCATCCATGCGGATGAGCAGGTCATCAGCACCGAGATCAGCGTGCTGTTCTCCGCGACCCGGGATAGATCCAGCGACACCATCGGCAGTGAGGGGTCGAACCTGACCGTGGAGGGGCCATCGAACAGGCCTTGGAGGTCTCCGGCGACGAGCCGACGGAGCGCGTGGCCGACGAGACGGCCGTCTTCCGCGAGCCGACCGTCCTCGTCGTCCGCCGTGTTGGGGCTGAGGATGCGGTAGACGACCATCGGCAGGATAGGCACCTGGGCGCTGCGGACGGCGTCTCGGAGGGCGAGGTCGATCGCGGTGTGCTCCAACGGCGACAACGGACGGTCCAGCACGGTCTCTGCGAGGGCGCCGATGAGGTCGCGGCGGCGGGAGGCGACCTGCATCGCCCACTCCGTATCCGACACGGCAGATGGCCGGTGGCCCTCATCGAGCGGGTTCAGACGATTGCGCAGGCCGTGGCCGAGGATGATCGCCCGCCCGCCGACCGCCTCCGCGACCGCCGTGTGTTCACCCTTGGGGTCGCCGGGGACGTAGACCCTGCGTCCGAACGGCAGGCTGCGCGTGTACAGCGACTTCGCCAGGGATGACTTGCCGGAGCCGACGATCCCGGCGAGCACCACGTTCGGTGCGGTGATGAGGCCCCGCTGATAGAGCACCCAGGGGTCGTAGACGAACGATCCGCCGCTGTAGAGGTCTTGGCCCACGAAGACGCCCTGGCTGCCGAGGCCGGCCTCGGCCAGGAAGGGGTACTGGCCGGCGAGCGTCGCGGAGGTGTCTTGGTGCTTGGGGAGCCGGAACCGGCCCGGCGTCCGCAACGCCGCAGGCCCCGCCTCGCCTGCGGCGGGCAGGTAGCTCGTGTTGCGGCGTTCAGCCTGCTCCGCCTCCCACTTCGCCCGAGCTTGTGCCTTGCGATGCTGGCGGGCATCGATCTCGAGCTTCGTCGCCGCCTGACGGCGGGCCTTGCGTGCCCGGCGCCGCTCGCCTTCGGGTCCGACGAGCACGGCGGTGTGCAGGCGGCTGTCGTCCTGCCCGGTCACAGCGCCAGCCCCCGGCCGTGTGCGGAGGCGGCCCCGGGGCGGCGGGTGAACCAGTCGGCCCGGTCTCGCGCCCGGCTGACAGTGGGGCCGACTGTACGCGTGGACTTGTGCGCGGCGCGTTCCGCTTCCCGCCTCGACTCCGATGCGGGTGCGGAGGCCGGGGTGTCGATGCCGAGGAGTGCAGGGTCGGGCACGGTGTCGTGCTCGCGCAGGAGCGAGACGTGCCCGAGGAAGGGGTTGTAGGTGAGCGTGTAGACGTCGTGGGTCGCCACCTTGTCGAGCACACCTGTCGGGGGCTCGTCGTAGATGTATCCGTTCTCGAGCGCGGCCTGGGTGGTCTCCGCTCCGTAGTCGTGCCCGGCCAGGTGCTCGATCGCGGCGTCCGTCCCGTCGCGGTCGAGCAGCTCCAGCAGCTCGTCGGCCTCGGAGCCTTCCAGGAACACGACGCTGACCCACCGCCTCGCCGGGCCGTCCTCGACGGCAGGTGCGGGGTGCCAGGCGATGCGGCCGGAGTGCTGGGAGGCGGCGTCCATGCGCCACTCCACGGTGTCCAGCAGGGTGCCGGCCTGGTGCAGTTCGTCGGCAGCCGCGAGGGCCGAGGTTGCGCCGGCGGCCTGGTTCCCGGCGTCGTCGTGCGCCCTGACGCGGGCGTTGATGTGGGCGGCGGCGAGCTGGTCAAGCACTTGCCGCAGCGACCTGACGCCGGCGAGCAGCTCTCCGATCACCGGGTAGGTGTCGGCGGGGCTCTCGAACGTGCGGGTCGCGTGGGCCACGCCCCGCAGCGCGGCGGACGCCTCGGCGGCGTCCGCGAGCGGGGCATCGAAGGTCGGCATGATCGGGGCTCCTCACAGGAAGGCGTGACGGTTGGTGAGCAGGTGCGCCGGGTCAGA
Organism: Sphingomonas sp. BLCC-B65; assembly: GCF_028550675.1. Taxonomy (NCBI): domain Bacteria; kingdom Pseudomonadati; phylum Pseudomonadota; class Alphaproteobacteria; order Sphingomonadales; family Sphingomonadaceae; genus Sphingomonas; species Sphingomonas sp. BLCC-B65. Next base: position 29,728 of record NZ_JAQQGL010000001.1, read on the forward strand.
CCGGCCGGCACAACGGCAGCGCGGCAGCGGTGAATGCCTGCGCCTGCTGACCGACGAGCCGCCTGCTCTCGCAGGACGCTTGGATCGCCGCCTGCTCGACCGCGGCCACCGCCGCGTCGAGCTCGTCCACGGTCGGCGCAGAGACGGAGACGAGGCCGGAGACGCGCAGGACGCCGTGCCCGGCAGTCAGGTCCGCCTCCTGCTGGAGCACGTCGTCCAGCTCGGCGCTGCTGGCCGCGTCGTCGATCTGCCCGATCTTGCGCCGCTGGGCGGCATCGGAGATGAGCTCGGTCTTCTTCTTCCGCAGGTCCCTGGCGGCCTGGTCGGCGCGAACCGGGGTGTAGTGCAGGGCGAGGGTACGCAGGATGCCGTTGGACAGCACGAGCGGCGCGAGGAAGCCGGGATACACCTGCGAGCGAGGCCACTCGGTGATCCACAGCACCGCATGGTGCGCGGAGTCCGACCGCAGCCGGTCCCAGGTCTCGGTAACCGCGACCGGGCCTGCGGCCGCCAGGTCACGGCCCAGGTCCCCGTGGCGCTCCAGCGCGGGGGCGGCGGCGGGGTCGTAGGCCGAGCGCAGGACGACGGCGACCTCGCCCGGCGTCAGCCATCCGGTGCTACTGAGCTCCGCCGCGCGCAACGCCGTCGTCAGCGTGCTCATCTCCTGCCGCAGCACCGCGGCCGCACCCCGTATCCCGCCACCGCTGGTCCTGATCTGCCGGGCGGCGGCCTTCATGTCGAGCGCGAGCGAGATGGTCGTCGCGTGGCGTTCTCCGGCGGGGCCGGCGCGGTCGATGAGCTCGGCGTAGGTGGTCGCGGACCAGGAGCCGTCATCAGTGCCGTGCGTGCGCCACCACTCCGCCAGCCCCGTGCCCGAGTCCGGCAGAGTCCGCTCGGACACCTGAATCCGCGCGATCCGTCCGGAACGGCACGCGGCGGCCAGCACGCGGCCCCACCCGGAGACGCGGCGCTGCTGCTCGCCCGGGTCGAGGAGCACGAACGCAGGGTGAGAGATACCGAGGATCGCGGTGAGGGTCTGCGCGTGCGGGTCGTGGATCATCGCCGCGCCGGTCTCGGGGTCTTCCCACTCCCGCAGGCTCGCCGCATCCCCGGGGAGCGCGAGCGTTCCGGCGGGGCGGAGCTTGATGACGCGGCGCCGGTAGACGAGCTGTCCGAGATAGGTGCGGGCGGCCCAGCGGGCGAGGATCGGCACCCACTCGATAACCTTCCGGCCCCCGGCAGGGATCGCCGCGAGCAGGGCGCAGGTGCCCCAGACGGGTGCGGTCCAGGCGAAGCCCATCCCGCCGGCGGCGTAGAGGGAGAAGACGACCGTGAGCACCGCGATGCCGAGGACGATGAGCTGCGGAAGGGACAGGCCGAGCATGATGCCGCGCTTGGCGAGCCGGGAGAACTGCACCGGCGCCAGCGGGTAGTCGCTGGTCGGGTCCGTGACCATCGGTTACTCCTTCCCGGCCGGCGTGGACGACGGCGGTGGCGGGTCCTGCCGGCGCCGAGGCGCAGGCGAGGACTCTGCAGGCCCGGGAGACGGCGGCGTGGCCGGAGGCGGTGCCGACGGTGCGGGACGCGGCGGTGTGCCCGGCGACGGAGGCGGGGATGCCTGTTCCGCCGCCGCGCCGGCCTGGCTGTCCGCCGCGCCGCCTACCGCTTTGCCTGCCTTCGGGCCAGCGGTCGCTGCGGCCTTGACCACGGCGGCTCCGACGACCGCCGCGGCACCGACCGGCCCCGCGGCCGCACCGGCACCAGCCGCGCCAGCGCCGGCAGCTCCGGCGCCCGCTCCAGCCCCGGCTCCGGCTCCGGCTCCGGATGTAGCGGCGCCGGTACCTGCCGTGCCGGCTCCCGCGCTGGCAGGGGCCGCAGCCGACGGACCGGGAGGAGGCGGAGGCGGTGTCGAGCCTGCGCCCGCGCCGCCTCCACCGCTCGGCGGCTTGCTGCCGGGGTCGGCGCCGCTGTCCAGGACCTTCCTGGCCGTGTCGGCCTGCGGGGCGGACGGCACCGGCACGGGCCGGTTCAGCGCGGACTTCGCCTCCTGCTCGGACGACATCGCGTGGTACATGTCGAAGCCCACGAACGACAGGAACTTGTAGGTGATGTAGGGCGCGAACGCGGCAATGAACATCAGCACGACGCCCGCGATCGGGTCGGAGATGGAAGCCAGGTCGGCCTCGATCGGGGCCGAGACCTGCCCGATCGCGACGAGGAAGATCACGACGAGGACGAGCTTGGAGAAGATCAGGGCGATCACGAACGCCGCCCACTTGGCGAACCAGCCCTTCGTCGCATCCCACGTCACCCCGGCCAGGGCGACCGGACCGAACACGACCGCCACCAGCAGCAGCGCCTTGCGGATCAGCAGGGAGAACCACACGATCGCCGCCGCCGAGATGGCAAGCCCGGCAAGGAAGATCGTGATGATCGCCCCCGTGCCAGGGGCAGTCAGATTGATCGCGGCAAGGCCGACGGCGAGGAGCCCGATCTGGGTCCCCATCCCTTCCATCGTGTTGCCGGTCGCCTGCACGATCCCGACCGCGAGCTGATCGGTCACCTCCAGCAGCAGCGCCGTCAGCGTGATGACGAGAAACGAGCCGAGGACGGACTTGGCGAGGCCGAGCGCGGCACGGGACAGGGAGGTGGGGTCGCGGTGGATCAGGCCGGTGATGAGCTGGAGGCAGAAGAAGATCAGCATCACGAACACGGCGACCCCGAAGAGGACGTTGTAGACGCCGACGTACTCGGGGCTCGTGACGTCGACGAGGGTCGTGGTGTCGAACACCCACCAGACGGCCTCGAACAGCCACGCCGCGGCCCCGGCCATCGCCTGGGCGAGCCAGTCGAACGGGGCCGCGATCAGCGAGGCTGTGCCTTCGCCGACGGCGTCGCAAACGGAGGAGATGACCGGGACGTCGCAGACGCTCACCGCGCCCACCCCCGAAGGCGGGCTGTCGTGGCCGGGGCCATCAGACGGCCTGCCCGACGCCCCAGAAGAAGTTCACCAGCGTGACCGCGGCGCCGCAGATGATCGCCGCCCCGCAGGAGACGAGGACGCCGACCTTGCCGCGGCTGGCGAGGTGGGGGTTGCTGCTGTTCGATCCGAGACCCCAGACGATCGCGGAGACGATCAGGGCGAGGACGGAGAGGATCAGGCCCACCGTCATGACGGCGCCGACGATGATGCGCAGCTGCTCGATGCCGGGAAGACCTGAGCTGTTGGGGTCGATGTCGATCATGGTTGGGCTCCTTGGCTGGTCGAGACGGGGTTCTCGCCTAGCAGGTGCACACCGCCGCCCCTGCGGCGAACCGTCGGCCTACAGCTGGGTGCCGAGGTCAAGGAGGAAGTTGACCCAGGCGACTCCGGCTCCGGCGAGGGCTGCGGCGCCGACCGATACCCACAGGCCGGTGCGGGCCTTGGTCGCCGCTTGATAGTTGCCGCTGGATGAGGCGACGGCCCAGACGATGGCGCAGACGAGCAACATCAGGACGGCGGTGATGAGCACGAACATCAGCAGTGCGCCGACGATGGACTGCAGCTCGGCCGCGGCGCCGACGCCGTCGAAGTCGGGGAACACGCCCATCAGGCACCCCCGTGCGTCGTGCAGGTGGCGAGGGTCGTGTCGCCTGCGGTGATGCCTTCGGCGGCGTGGTCGGTGAGCCAGGCGTCCGCGTCGACGGGGTCGTGCCCCCTCCCGCCAGGGTGGATTTCCAGGTGCAGGTGCGGGCCGGTGGACTTACCCGAGGATCCGACATCGCCGATGTGCTGTCCCGCAGTGACCGTCTGCCCCTCGGTGACGTGGATGCTGGTCTCCCACATGTGGGCGTAGTACGACGCGACTCGTTCCCCGTTCACGGTGTGTTCGATGATGACGAGGCCGCCGTAGTTGCCGGTGTACTCGGCGTGCACCACGAGGCCGTCGGCGACGGCGAGGATCGGTGTGCCGTCCGCGGCGGCGAAGTCGGACCCTGCGTGGAACGCCTGTTCCCCGGTCATCGGGTCCTCACGCCACCCGAACCCGCTGGTGCGCACCCAGGTCCCCTCCGGCAGCGGGAACACCAGCCGGGTGGTCTCCGGCACGACCGGCACCTCACCTGACCCGTTCCCAGTGCCGGTGGGGCGGGTGAGGGCGGTGAGGATCGCCTCGGCGACGGGCTGGTAGTTCTGGTACCGACCCGGGTATTCCGACACCTCGACCGCCTGCGCCGCGTCGCCCGGGTCGAGTTGCTGCCAGCCGGGGATGTCGAGCAGGCCCCGAGGGGATGGGTAGTTCGGGCCGGTCGGGCCGCCGTAGAACGCGCGGGCCTGGTAGCCCGCGTCCATGAGTTCCGCGACGGTGCCCCACCCGGACGCGGGTCGCATCTGGAACAGCCCGAGACTGTCGTGATCGGTGCCGTCACCGTCGTGGGGGTAGTCCGCCGACTCGGGATACGCGCCGGTGTTGGCGAGCATCCGCAGACGCGATTCGGTGAGCGCGGCCGTGAGCGCGATGACCACGCCGGGCCGGCCGACCCCGGAGGTCTGCGAACCGGTGGTGATGATGGTGGCGGCATGGGTGAGCTGGGTGCGGTTCAGCGTCACCGTGGCGCCGTCGCGAGTGGTGGCGGCCAGCGAGTCGGGGATCGGTCCGACCCGCAGCGACCCGGGCAGGCAGGTCGCGGTCGCGGCGGGGTTCAGGAGCGTGGCGACGCCGATGAGCACTGTCGCGGGGGCGAAGAACAGCAGCGCGACGAGCAGGACACCCAGCTTCCGCATCACGACGACACCGGTTCTCAGCGGAGGGGGTTGTCGAGCTCGGACAGCCGCAGCAGCTCACACGCCCCGCTCCCACTGTGACCCGGGGTCGGGGGTGTGCAGATCATGAACACCGTGAACGCCACAGGTCGGGATGCCTCGAGGGGGGTGGTGTCCCAGATGCCGTCGCGGTGCCTCGTGCCGGTGACCGTGATCGCGGTGGCCCCGTCAGGGATCTGCCCGGGCGCGGCCTGCGTCAGAGCGGTCTCCCACGTCTCGGGGACGAACGCGTCGTCGATGGTGATCCACTGGCGGGTCTGGTACTGCCGCAGCTGCGCCCACGCCTCCGCGGTGGGGAGGTAGGCGCGCACGTCGGCGATCAACGCATCCGCCTCCGAGCCGTGCGCGACATCAGCGAGCACCTGCGCGTAGTCGGCAGGATTGTACCCAGAAGCGGTATCCCAGGTGAACAGCGCGGTCGCCGCATTGCGGGCGAACACCACCGCGTCACCGAAATGTGACACTGGCCCAGGTGCAGGAGCGTCCGGTCGGCCCGGGATCGCGGTTGCGGACGGGGACAGGCGGCCCGTGGTCTCGGGGTCGGGTGTGGCGGGGCCGCGGAGGAGTCCGTAGATGCCGAGGCCGACAAGGATCAGCAGGGCAAGACCCCCGGCAGTTACGGCGATCAGCAGACGACGACGGCGACGGTCGGCAGCAGGGTCCATGCGCGGGTCTCCCATCCAGGCAACGGGGTTGGTGTCGCTGGGAAGGTGCACCCGCACCGTCGTCGGTTCAGGCGGTCCGTTCGGCCTGGGCCTGCCTGGCGGTGCGGGCGGCGTCGGCAAACGCGATCGTGCCGGCGAGGGTCTGTTCGAACCGGGCCCATTGCTCATCCGTGAGCGCTGTGCCGATCACGGTGGGGTCGTAGTGGGTCCACCAGGAGCCCATGTCGTCCCAGGTGGCCGTGAACACGGTCAGCGGGAACGGCACCGGCGCGCTCGCCTCGACCGCCGTCAATACCGGCCGTTTGCCTTTACGGGCGGTGGCTTTCGCTGCCTTGACGCGGGCGAGCGCGGCCGTCGCCAGCGCGTCCAGCTCCGCGGCCTTCGCCGCCCGCTCGGCATCCCGGATCGTCGCGGCCTCCGCGCGAGCCTGCCCGCGCACTTCCTCGGGCTGGGCCGGGTCGGCCGCGAGGCGGTCAAGCTCGGCGAGGGACAGTTCCGCGTTCATCCGCAGGTGCGAAGGGTGCACGCTCCCGCCGGCGTGGAGGCGTGCGAGCTCCTCCGCGGCCTGACGGCGCACCGCCGCCGGTTGGGACTCGTCGGCGGCGAGGTCTTCGATCCGGCCGATACGTTCCAGCGACGTGTGCGAGTCCCGGCCGGTCACCATGATCGCCGCCTGCGAGCGGGACTTGCCGTGCGCGAACTGCGGTGGTGGCAACTTGCCACCACCGTCCTCCTCGGCGTCGTCGGCGGTACGGAAGCGGGTGGCTTCCTGGCGGCGGGTGGCGTCCTCTGCCAGCAGAGCCTTGAGCTCCCGGTACAGGCCGGCGGCCTCCAGCTGGGTCAGGGGCTTGTGGAGGAGGTTGTCGTCCTGCTCCGCCAGGAGTTGTCCGAGCCGGTCCGAGACGCCGCTGCGGACCCACACGTTCACGGTCTTGATGCCGAGGACCCGGAGCGCGGCCAGACGCCGGGCGCCGCAGATCAGGTGCCCGGTCGGGGTGACGGTGATCGGCTGCAAGAGCCCGCTGCGGCGGATCGACTCGACCAGCGGGGAAAGGTCCCCGAGGTCGTGGCGGTGCCGGAGCCCGACGACGATGGACTCGACGGTGCGCTCCAGCTCGATGTGCCCAGCCGGCGCGCTCATCGCCCCTCCGGTCCCGGATCGAACCCAGGGGCAGCGAGACTCGCAGCCAGAACGAGATCATCGTCTGCCAGGAGCGCACGCAGCGGTTCGCCGATCAGTAGCCGCAGCAGCACACCACGGCCCGCGTTCGTGTGCGCGAGTTGCGGGTCAGGGGCACCGAGGACGACCCGCAGCAGCCCCATCCAGGACGCGGTGGGCAGGTCGAGGAGGGCGCGAGCCTGCCGGTCCCGGCGCAGCACCTCGAACGCCGACGCCCGCGACGGCGCCAGCGCGAGGCGGGCCGTCACATACTCGACCGCCGCGCGCGCCGTCTCTGGCCGCCAGCCGAGCAGGCCGAGCAACGCGATCGTGTCCTCGACCGCCGAACCCGCATCCACCACCGACCCCGGCCCCGCGTCTTCCTCGTCGGTGTCGGTGAAGGGGGCGACGTGGAAGGCGGGGTGGTAGTCGGTCAGCGGGTTCTCCCGGTCACTGAACCGCTCCGCGTCATGGAACACCGAGTAGCGGGGGCGGCGGGCCTGGTGCACGGAGCACAGCAGCCCGTTGCCGCGCTCCTCGCCGATGCAGGTGACCTTCACCGCGCGGGTTACCACCGCCCACGGGTCATCCGCGCGTCGTGTGGCGGCGCCTCGCATCGCCTCGAACGCCGCGCTGGCGGCTTCCCACGGGTCCAGGCCGTGTTTCTTCGCCAACGCCGCGTACTTCTGCGCCGCGTGGCGCATCAGCGCGGCCGCCTCCGGGTCGGTGCGCCACGCGCCGCGGCCTGCGTCGTGCAGTCGGTTCAGCAGGGCGCGTAGCGCCTCCGAGTCCTCGAAACGATCCCGCACCGGGCGGGTCCTTGTTGTGGGCATTCCGGCACCTCCTGACCAGGAGGTGCGCACACACTCCCCAGCCGGCGCGCTCCGCGCTCTCCCGCCGGGGGCATACATCGGTTACCCCAGCCCGATCCCGGAACGCGACACCCACGAGAACCGATCCCCACCGCCCTGGCCGAACGCGGCAACCGGCGGCAACCGCCGCGCACGATCCCCAGCCCCCACCCCGAGACGCTGGACGCCGCGACGAGTCGCTCCCGCGGCGTGCACCGGCAGAGAGCGGGTGCGGCGGGCGAGCTCGGCCTGGAAGTCGATTCCGCGCCCGGCGATCCGGGCCGATCGCGACACCAGCAGCTCGCTGGGACGCACCCACTCCACGCCGGACCTTCGTCGCGCCGCCGTTCGTGTGGCGGTCAGCGACGGGTCCCGGTGCCGCGCCAGTTCCGATACCTCCGCCGTCTCAAACGCAACAGCGCGGTGCGGGTGGGTGTCCGGGGTGCGGAGCATGGAACGCGGGGTGATGGTCGGCTCGGTCATACGGTCAGCTCCTTCGGACTCTCCTGCGCATCAGGTGCGACCGGTGCCGCCGCGAACCAGCGCCCCACCGTCGATGGCGCCACCTGAAGGTGCCGGGCGATCGCCTTGTTCGACCACCCCTCCTCCCGCAACCGCACCGCCACCAACCGCCGCCCCACCCGCACCGGCACTGACGCCGACACGTCAGCCGATGCGGCCGGGGCCGGATCGAGCCCCGACAGGACGTCCGTGGCGGTTGCGGTCGCGGGAGCGGGCTCGGTGGTTCGTGAGCGGACGAGCACGACGGTGAGGTGTGTGGAGGCAAGCAGCACCAGCGGCGGCACGGCGGCGACGGATGCCGCGAGGACGGCTGGCACGTCGGCGTCAGCGGCGACGATCGCATGCAGGGCGTTCGCGGTGACCGAGATCAGCGCCCCACCGGCCAACAGCACCCACGGATACCACGCCGCGCGCTGCCCCGCGAGAGCAACGACCGCGACCGTCGCCACGACGATCAGACCATCCACGATCACCGGCCACGCCCACGCCTGCCCCGCCGCGACCCCGGAACGATGGGCGAGATCAGCCAGAGCGGTGAACGACAACCAGAACGCTCCCGCCGCGATGAACACCGTCCCCGCGACCGCCGTCACCACCGCCAGCCGCCCGCCCCGCGCCCCCACCTCGGCCATCACGACAGCACCCGGCTTCGAGACCCCATCGCTCGACGCCCCGAATCGTCGCGCGATCTCGCATCAGCGCCGGTCGGGGCCGCACCGGCGCCGACGGCGCGGTACGCGGAGCGGATCGTGGCGAACACCTCGCGCGACGGCAGTCCCGCATACTCCGCCGCAGGCCCCAGCACATCCAACGCGGCGTTCGGCGGTGCGCCGGCTTCTGCGAGTCGGCACGCGGCCCAGAACAGGCCACGGTTGCGTTCGCCCTCCCCGAGAGCGGCGACCCACCCGGCCAGCCGCCGCGCATCCTGATCCCGCGACACCCCACCCGCCCGGACCGACGGTCCGGGGCGAGGATCAAGGAACTCCCGCAGCGCGACGGCATCCACCGGCCCAGGGGCTGACTGTGCTCCGCTGATCAGCTCGTACCGGCACGGACGACCCTCCGATGTCATGACGGTTGAGGGTGGGACGATGATGTACCCGCCGGTGCCGCGGAAATCCACCCGCGCGCCTGTGGCCTGCCACGACGACTTTGGCCGCTCGGGATCGGCCGGGAAGTAGGCGTGCATCCCGCCCGAAGGCGTGCGCACCAACGCCACCCACCCACTCACGAGCCCCGCCTGCCGGGCTCGGTCGAACGCCGCGAACCCCGACCCGGCAGCCTTCCGATCCACGTCGACGACATCCAGACCCGACGCGGCTCCCGTCGGCACGCCGATGTTCGCGGCAGGCCACCGCCGCCACCACGACCCGACCTGACCGGCATCCGTGGTCGCCTCATGGAATCCATGCTCCACCAGGGGCCGCTTCCCGCCCGGCACACACGGGAACACCGGCACCCCCGTCATCGCGATCCGCGACGCGGCATCCGGCAGCGACATCCCCGCGACCGCGCCGAACAGGCGCGCGACGTCCATCACAGGCTCCTCACCGCGACACCCGGCACCGGACGCGCCGGTTCGATAGTGGCTGGCGGTGTCCGCTCGGCGCGCGGCGGCGTCGCCTCGCGGGTCAAACCGGGCGGATCACCGCCGCCGAGTTGCACCGTGTCGAGAGCGTCGAGGATCACGGCGACGGTCTTCCGCACCCGTTCCCCGGTGACCTGCACCACCTCGGCGGGGTCCTTGTCCGTGACCGTGCCGGCCCAGCCGGAGACGTACGGGATCGTGTAGGCGGTGGTGTCCATGCCGTGCGCGGCGCCGATCATCAAGGCCACTGACTCCGCCTCCACCTCGCCGATCCCGCGGTGCCTCGCCCAATCCGGGTTGTCGGGGCCGTGCAGGCGGACGTGGCCGAGCTCGTGCGCGAGGGTCTTCGCCTGCGCGGCCGGGTCCATGTTCGTCCTGACCGCGACTGTCCGCGCCCGGTAGTCGGTCAGGCCGTTCGCCCCGCCGATCATGCCCTCGTGCTCCACCCGCAGCACCCGGTAGCCATCCGCCTCCACCAGCGCCGCCAGCCCATCCCACAGCCCTGCGGGCGCGTCGCCCTCCAGCAGCCGCGGTGCCGGACGCTCCGGAATCGGATTACCCGTGGTCTGGGAGACATCCCAGACGTAGGCGGGGCGGGCGGAGATCATCTGGGAGCGCACCGCCTCACCAGGCTTGGGCTTCTCGAACCTCCCGAGCTGCCGCCACGACCCGGCGTCCTGCGGCGTCGTCGACGCGAACCGGCCCATCACCGGGGCGAAGATCATGTAACCCGGCTGCCCCTTCGCGACCTGGCGGCCGAGCGACTGCCACTGCTTGTATCCGGCGACATACGACGGCTCCGGGTCCGGCACCCGACCCTTCTCGAACGCGTCCAGGTGCTGAGACCAGATCAGCAGCGTGTTCCCGAACGACCGCGAGCGAAACCGCGCCGCGAAAACCAGCGCCCGCCGCCAGTCATCTCCGGATACCAACTGCGCGACGGCAGCGGCCAGGCGCTCATGGAGCGCGTCAAGCTTCGCGTCTCTGTCGTCTCTGCTGGTCTCGGTCGCCATGGCCGCATCCCCTTCGTCACGCCGGCCCGGGACCGGCGGATGCCGAAGGGCAGGTACGTCAGGAACACCACAGAGCAGGATGAGACAATCACCGCGGCTGGGTACCGCGACGACCGACAGGTGCAGCAGTGAACCCGACGATCACCTACCAGGTACTCGTTCCGAACGACGACGTGCCCGATCAGGTCGCGAAAACGACCAGATCGATGACACCGATGGCGCGATCGGTGCGCGTGTCGAGTTGGCCGGCGTGCGCTTCACCTACTTGTTTCGTCGGTGCCGCCGCGCATACTCGGACGGCCTAAGTCCGACAACCTCGGTGAACACGCGGCCTGCGTAGCTGCGGCTCATCCAGCCGACCTCACGGTACGCGCTCACGAGGGCGATATCCGTTTGCCGAAGAAGCCGCGCGAGTTCTTCCGCTCTGAGCCTGTTTAAGTACGCAAGCGGTGTTTGCCCGTAGGAGGCGATCATCACACGGCGGACCTGAGAAGGTGACAGATGCACAAGCTCCGCGAGTTCGGCCAACGGCCATCGTCTGGCGAGGTTCTTCCGGAAGGCGAGCGCGATGGTTCTTGCTTCGTGACGTTGAGGCTCGTTGCTGGCACACGTGCGCCCCGCAAATGCAGGCCCTACCCGTGCTTCCGCTGGATCGCCTCGTGCCAACGACACAAGGGAGGGGAGGATCGTGTCGAGCACGGCGGTGAGGTCCGAGACGAATCGATAGAACCGACTCCCGAAGTGCCCATCGATCGTCAACGACACAAGCTCGTCCAGCTGGGACGAGATCATGCCCATCCGCTCTTCGCCCATGCGGACAGCGAACACCGGGTCCGGGTAGCGGCATGTCAGCATGTCGGCAGCATCCGCACGCGCGGCAAGCCGCGCCGCGAAACGCCACCGAACCAGATCGGCGACGAGGTCCATGTCGGCCTCGATGGTCGTCACTGTCGTCATGCCCTCTGGTTCGAAACGGCACTGAGCATCGGGCGCCACTACGACGACATCGCCCGCGCAGACATGATGACAATCGTCGTAGACGATCGAACCGCTCCGGATCAGAACGAACCTCACCCGGCGCCGCGCAGGCTCACACCATGGCGTCCGATGCGTGCGCGACCACGCTCCGAGAGGTGGATGCGCATCATTCTCCGTGCGCGACGGCAGCACCGAAGCCTGCCGTAGCAGAGGGACTGTCTGAAGTGGGGTGCGTGGGGCGGGTTTGTTCTGAAGGAAGTTGGCAGCGAGCTACACGACCGCGATGGTGGGCGGGGCGATGCTCGGTCCCGTGTTCCGAGTCGTGACGGGAGTCACCACGGCGAGATAGTGTGAAACCCTGGGAATCTCGGCCGATCGCGACCGCAAAGGCCCGAGGCGCTGGTTCCGGGTGGTGACCGGCGACCTGAAGGTCTGGTGCGCCAACGACGTATCCCGATGAATGAGTCTCAACACATCGCTCCGCCCGTGGACTCGCTTGGTTGACACGTCGCGACTCCAGGGTCACGTGCTCGACTCCGAAGCGACCCGCCGTTCAGCGATTGTCTGAGCCCCGGACATCCAGTTGGTCGCCGGGACCTCCGTCACGACGACGCGCACAGTTTCAATGGGCGTAGAGAGCGCGTCAGCCACGGCATGCGCGACGCCGCGCATTGCAGCCCCGATGCTCGCTGGCTCGCGCCCTTCCACCAGGGTGATGTGGACAAATGGCATCATCTTCTCCTTTGCCGGCGCGCTGTCTAGCCGCGCACGAATACGGAACCAAGGGTGGAGAACTCAGCGGATACATGGTCGCCGAGCCTTAAGGGGATGGCGTCGGTCATCCCTCCGGTCAGTACCAGGTCGCCGGCGGCGAGGAATCGTCCGCGGGCGGCGAGCTCGTTGGCGGCAAGGGCCAACGCCTCCGCGGGGTGGCCTTGTACGGCGGCGCCCGTGGCTGTGGCGACGACCGAGCCATTGATGCTGAGGACGACCGCTTCATGGAGGAGATCGAGACGGTTGGTGCTGGCGCTGATCGGGCCGAGGCAGAAGAATGCGCTGGATGCATTGTCGGCCACCACGTCCGCGAGACCGAAGTCGTAGTCGTTGAATCGGCTGTCGATGATCTCAAGGCCGGCATAGACGCGTTCCACAGCGCCAAATGCCAGCGCGGAGGTCACGTTCGGTCCACGAAGGTCACGTCCGAGGACGAAGACGATCTCAGGTTCGACTCGCGGATGGATGAGTCTTGCTAAGGGCACAGGCGAGTCGGCAGGGAGGACGTGACTCCTGAGAAGAGTCCCGGTCAGCGGTGACGAGATTCCCATTCGCACTTGCTTCGCTCGGCTCGTGAGGCCGAGCTTGGTGCCTACAATGCCGTCTCCCTGCTCCAGCTTTGTGCGTATGCCTTCAGCCTGTACTCGGTATGCGGATTCGACATCGAGCTCGGTCCACTCAGCGGTGAGGCGCCCTCGTGGGCGGAGCCGCGCTTCGGCCTCCAGCAGTGCCCCTGACATGTGGGCGATTTCGTCGGTATTCATGAGGCATTCCCCTGGTCTGGATCGGAAGGCAGCCGGGTCGAGACCGTGCCGAGTCCTCCGAATGAGGCGGTGACGACGTCCCCCGGCTTCAGCTGCACCATCGGTGTCATCGCACCGGGAAGGATCACGGAGCCTGCTGTCAGCGTGACTCCACGCGTGCCGAGGGTGTTGGCGAGCCACGCGACAGCGGATAGGGGAGATCCCATGACGGCCGCTCCTGCGCCGGAATGGGTGATCTCCCCGTTCCGGTAGAGCACCGTCCCGGTGAGGCGCAGGTCGCTGGCGTCCAGAAGTGTTGGACGAGTTCCGAGGACCACTCCACCGCAGGAGGCGTTGTCGGCCACAGTGTCCACGAGGGTGATCTCCCAGTCGCGAATGCGGGAGTCGACAATCTCGAGCGCTGCGACAACATGGTCTACTGACCGCGCAACCTGCGCTGTGGTAATCCCAGGTCCAACGAGGTCACGTCCAAGGACGAAGGCGATCTCGGGCTCCGCTCGCGGCTGCCAGAGCTTCCCCTCAGGCAGGTCGTCGCCGGTTTCGAAGAAGGAGTCGTCGAAGAGGTGCCCGAAGTCGGGCTGGGTGACTCCCAGCTGTTGCTGCACGGCCAGCGAAGTCAGACCTACCTTATGTCCGCTGACTCGCCGGCCGTGTCCGAGCCAGTGTTCAACTGTGATTCGCTGCACCGCGTACGCGTCATCGAGGTCGAAGTCGGGGTATGTCGCTGAGAGCGGTGGGATGGGACCGCTCTGTGCGGCTGACAGCAGCATTCGAGCCGCGCGCGTCCGGTCATCGATGTGATCAAGGGGAGTCCTCGGATCAGCGTTCATACGTCACCTCGCTCCTCTCGAGAGCAGCTCCAGTGCGATGTCGACGATCAGGTCCTCTTGGCCGCCGATCAGTCCTCGTCGGCCTACCTCGACGAGAATGTCCCTTGCGTCGAGTCCGTATCGCTCGGCGGCGGTTTCCGCGTGCCTCAGGATGCTCGAGTATGCGCCGCTGAATCCGAGGGACAGCGTCTGCCTGTCGACGCGAACGGGACGGTCCTGAAGGGGACGTACGAGGTGGTCTGCGGCATCCTGCAGGGCAAAGAGGTCAGCGTCGAGCGACCAGCCTTCGACAAGTGCAGCAGCGACGAACGCCTCGATCGGTGTGTTGCCCGCGCCGGCGCCCTGGCCGGCCAGCGAGGCGTCGACGCGGTCGGCGCCGGCTTCGACGGCCGCCATCGAGTTTGCGACCGAGAGGGAGAGGTTCTCGTGCGCGTGGATCCCGATCTGCGTCTCCGGCTGGAGCGCGGCGCGAACGGCGCTCACTCGCTCATGAATTCCGGACGGCGTCAGGTGTCCCGCGGAGTCGGTGACGTACACGCAGTGCGCGCCGTACGACTCCATCAGTTGTGCTTGCCGGGCGAGCGTCTCGGGGCTGGCAAGGTGCGACATCATGAGAAACCCCGAGACGTCCATACCCAGGGCTCGGGCCGACGCGATGTGCTGCGCCGCGACATCGGCCTCGGTGCAATGCGTCGCGACACGCACCGACCGCGCGCCATGGGCGTGTGCACTGTTGAGGTCACGTACGGTCCCGATACCCGGGATCAGCAGAACGGTCACTGTCGCGCGCGTCACTGCGGATGCCACAGCTTCGATCCACTCGAGGTCGGTGTGGGAGCCCGCTCCGTATGTCAGCGTGGACCCACCCAACCCGTCACCATGACAGACCTCGATCGCATCCACGCCTGCGTTGTCGAGCGCTTTCGCTATCGCTACCACGTTCGCCGGATCCAGACGGTGTCGCACGGCGTGCATACCATCGCGAAGCGTGACGTCCTGAAGGTAAAGGTCCCTACCCGCCGTGTCGTTCACTGCGGCGCTCCTTCCACCGGGCCGGCGACGGCGAGGTGCTCCGCCGCGCGGAGGGCGGCGGAGGTCATGATGTCCAGGTTCCCGGCGTACTCCGGCAGATACATCGCCGCGCCCTTCACCTGGAGGAAGACCGTGATGCGGGTGTACCGCGCCGATCCCTCGCTGCCCTCCGTCGGCGACAAGAGAGGGCTGCACTCTGTACCCACATCGGTGAACTGGACCGGTCGGGTCAAGCCGTAGCCCGGTACGTACTCCGCCACCGCCGCCGCGCGCCCGCGGACAGCCTCGGCGACGGAGGCTCGTGCCGCGTCGTCGAGGCGATCGGTGAGTACCTCGACAGTGTCCCGCATGATCATCGGAGGGTCAGCGGGGTTGAGGATGATGATCGCCTTTCCCCGGGCGGCGCCTCCGACCTTTTCCAGTGCTGTCGCGGTCGTCTCGGTGAACTCGTCGATGTTCGCGCGCGTGCCCGGACCGGCCGAGTTCGCTGCGATCGACGCGATGATCTCCGCGTAGTGGACAGGAGTGACCGCGGAGATCGCGGCGACGATGGGAATCGTCGCCTGACCGCCGCAGGTCACCATGTTCACGTTGTCGGCTCGCTCGTGCTCAGCGGCGTTCACTGCCGGTACGACGAACGGTCCGAGGGCCGCGGGCGTGAGGTCGACGATGCGCTTACGGTAAGGGGCCAGTCGCGCGGAGTTTTCGATATGCGCGCCAGCGCTCGTCGCGTCGAACACGATGCCGATGTCGTCGAACTGTCTGCTGCGAACCAGCCCGTCCACCCCGTCTGAGGTGACCTCGACCCCGAGACGTGAGGCGCGCGCGAGTCCGTCTGACTCGGGATCGATGCCGACCATCACCGCCATCTCCAGGATCCTGCTCAGCCGGATCACTTTGAACATGAGGTCAGTGCCGATGTTGCCGGATCCGATGATCGCGACCTTTGTCCTGGTCACTTCGGCTGCCGATCGGTGTCGGGCGCGTTGGCTGAGGGGATGTAGGCGAGTCCGTGCGCGCCAGGCTCCCCGAGCTTCGGGATCTCGGCAATTGCCGTACGTTGTAGCGCCTCGACATCGATCATCTCGACCGTGGATGAGGTGACGCACGAGACGTAGGCGCGAGATCCATCAGGTGAGGAAGACATGGTGAGCGGGAACCGCCCCTCGATCTCCACTTCGCCACGCAACGAACGCGTCTGGGGGTCGAAGACGCTGATGCGGGCTGCGGCATGCGCGCCGAGCTTCGAGCTGGCGTCGGGGGACATCCGCAGCTCGCCGGCGAGGAGCGACCCCTTTGATGTCAGATGTACCGGGAACACGATGTTCTCGGTTGGCAGAACGCAGACGACCTCGCGTGATGCGGTGTCGATCACGCGGACGCCGCGCTCAGGGCGCTCGGCAGCTGTGCTGGGCGCGAAAGAGCCGTACGGTGCGGCAACATAGAGCTCGCGTCCGTCGGCGGAGACGGCCAGCCCCTCGCTTCCGGGAACCGCGATCCGATCGATCAGAGCGTCAGTCGCGAGGTCGACGACCGACACGAAGGGCGCTTCCTTGTTCGTGGCGTAGCCGTAGCGTCCGTCGGGGTCGGTGATGAACCAATGCGGTCCGAACGCCCCCGTATTGATGCGCTTCAGGACCTTGCGTGAGCGCGTGTCGACGACGACGACGCCGCCGGTGCGCGCATCATCGCCCTCGACGCTGACGTAGAGACGCTGGTGGTCGGCATCGAGGGCGAGTCCATGGGGGCCGAGGTGCCCATCGAGGTCGACGACTTCGACAACTGTCTGGGAGTCGGGATCGATCGCCGTGAGCTGCGTTCGCCGCCCCGCGTTGGCGTGGTAGTACCCGCCGAAATAGGTGCTCGTGCACCAGAGCATGCGAGTACTTTCATCGAAGCAGAGTTCGTGCGGTTCGGCGGGCAGGGCAAGCTGACCGGTGCTTTCGAGGGTGAAGGCGTCCAGGAAAGAGACCGTTGGGCCGCTCTGACTGACGACGGCGAGTATGTCTCTCGCGGGGTACGCGAACGGGGCGGGCATCAGGGCTCCTCTTCGTCGAGTGGATGACTTCATCCAGGCTCGACGAAGCGCACATTGCCGTCAATGCAATGGTTTGCAACTTATAGTTATCAGATCTGATATGCGTCTGAATGACGGTGTCAGGCGTGGTGGGCGAACACATCGCGCAAATGTGAGCGCAACCACCGATGGCCGGCGTCGGCGCTCATTCGCGGATGCCATGCCATTCCGATATCGAGTGGCGGTAGGTCGAGAGGTATCTCGAAGGTGCGAAGAGCGAGGCTTGCTGCCACGTCCTCGAGCCATCCTGCGGGCACGATGCTCACGAGGTCACTCGCCGCTGCGGTCAGCATTGCGCCTGTGTGGCTGGGGATGACGGATGCGACGCGCCTGCGTAGCCCGCGGGCCGCGAGTGCGTCGTCGATGGGTCCGCGTCGCTTGCCGCGTCTTGAAACGCTGATGTGCGAGGCGTCGGCGAAGGTCTCGGCATCGATGGTTCGATCGAAGAGCGGATGAGAAGCCCGTGCGATACCAGCAAGGGGCACCGTCGCCATGCTGAGTGTCATCACCTCGACATCGATGTGGTCGAGAACGCCGATCTCGACGTCGACCGAGCCGTCCCGGAGTCCTTGCCCGCCTTCGATGGTCTCTGGCCGGAAGATGATCCCCACGCCGGGCGCTTCCGCTCGCAGCAAGGCGAGAAGGCGCGCGGCGACTCCGGCGAGGAACAGGTCGGCGATCTGCACCGTGAACACGCGCTCGGTCGTCGCGGGGTCGAACGTCGAATCCGTGCGGGAGAGGCTGTCGGTGCGCCGGACGATCTCGTCCACCTCTGCGCGCAACTGAAGCGCGAACGGTGTTGGCACGAGCGTTCGGCCGGCCCTCACGAGGAGTGGATCATCGAGCTCGATCCTCAGCCGCGCCAGCGTCCGACTCATGGCAGCGGATGATGTGCGCAGTCGCTCCGCGGCTTTTGTGACACTGGTCTCCTCCAGAAGTGCCTGCAACGGGCGTAGGAGATTCAGGTCCACGGGGGGAAGGCTATCGCGCGATGCCTGGGAAGGCGCCCCGATCAGCGAAGGAAGCGGTCGGCCATCCCTCGCAGGGCTGAGGGTGTGAGAGTGCGTCCTTCGACGAGGATGGCGTAAAGCAGGGGTCCGACGAGCTCTGCGGTACGGCCTGGGCTTTCCGCGCCGGACATGTCCACCGCCGTCCGTGCCACGATGCCTCGCGCGGCTGCCCCCAGGATGTCCGCACTCTGGAGCAGTTCGGCGACTGCAGGGTCGTGCTGGGCTTCGCCCAAGAGTGCGCGATAGGCGAGCCCGGCATCCGATGTCGTGAGGAAGGCGGCGAGTGCGGTGAGGAAGGCCGTGACCTCGACCACGGGATCATGATGCGCAGGAACCTCGAGTTCTCGGGCGGCGTCGCCGGCGCTTGCCTCGAGCAGGATCTCGGCTTTCGATGACCACCAGCGGTACACCGTCTGGCGTCCGACCTTCGCGCGTTCAGCGATGCCCTTCATGGTCATCGACGCGTAGCCCTGCTCGACCAGCATGTCGTCCACCGCGCGCAGCACCGCGAGACGGGCGCTTTCGCTTCTGGGGCGACCAGCACCACGCGTGATCTCTGTCATGGCGCCAGTCTACCCAATTCCGAGACTTGCTGATTCGAAATAGAGGCGCTACTCTTTGAAATAAGAGACAGAGTGTCTCGATATGGAGGGTTGCATGGGTCGGACTCGGGTGATGACCGATCGGTCAGCACGCCTTGCTGTCACCCTGACGGCGGCTGTGAGCATGTTTCTCGTCATGATGGACTCCAGCATCGTCAACGTGGCGCTTCCCTCCATCGCTCGCGACCTGCATGCCTCGTCAACGTCGCTGACTCTTGTGGTGCTGGCCTATCTCGTCGGTGCCGCCGCGACGATGCCGCTGTCCGGGTGGCTCGCGTCCCGCTGGGGTGCGCGGAGTGTGCTTCTCCTCGCCTTGGTCGTCTTCGCGCTCGCGTCGCTGGCCTGCGCGCTCTCACGTCAATCCGGAGAGCTGATCGCAGCGCGAGCGGTTCAGGGTCTTGCGGGCGGGGTCCTCACTCCGGTGGGTATGGGCTGGCTTTTGCGGGTCTACCCGAAGGATCAGCGCACGCGAATGGCCGCGATCATCAGCGTCCCGACGGCCCTGGCTCCCGTCGTCGCGCTGGTAGCTGGGGGAGCGATCGTTCAGAACGGGGGATGGACCCCGATCTTCCTCATCAACCTTCCGATCGGTGCTGCGGCGGTCATCTTCGGGTGCCTGGCGCTGCCGCGTACGCCTGTTGCAGAGGCTCCGCCTCGTCTGGAGGCGACGGGAGCCCTTCTCTCGGCTGCCGCGCTCGGGCTCCTCGTCGCTGGCGCGGGCTCCGGGCCTGCGCAGCACTGGTCGGCCGGTCCGACTGTGGCCCTGGTTGCTGGCATCGTCGTCCTCGGGTTCCTCATCTGGCAGCAGGGACGCGCGCGGTCGCCGCTGTTGCATCTTGCGCTGCTTCGGAATCCGCTCTTCGGCGCGACGGCGCTCATCGTGCTGTGCGCTGCCGGTGGCCTGCAGGGAATGCTGTTCATGAGTGCGCTCTTCCTGCAGGAATCGATGGGACTCACGCCGCTGACCGCCGGACTCGCTCTCGTGCCTCAGGCGCTCGGTGTCCTGTTCGGCATCCAACTCGCCAGCCGTGTCCTCTATCGGCTGTTCGGGCCGCGGCGACTGGTGCTGGCGGGGATGACGGGCATTGCCGCGGGCGCGTGCCTGCTGTCAACCGTGGTACCGGGCGGGCCGCAGTGGCTCCTTCCGGGCGGGATGATCGTCGCGGGGGTCTCTTTCGGCCTCGTGCAGGTGTCGTTGCAGACGGCCGCGTTCGCCTCTCTTCCGGTTTCGGAGAGCCCGCACGCAAGCGCGCTGTTCAGCATGATCCGCCAGGTGGGAAGTGCCGCGGGTATCGCCGTGCTCGCTACCGTGCTCGGCGCGTCGGCCGATGCCCTCGGCGACTCCAGCTCCAGCCCCGAGCCCTACCATGCGGCGCTGTGGGCGGCGGGGTTCCTTGCCGCAACGGGCGCCGCGCTCGCGCTGCGGATCCCCGATGCCGACGCCGCACCGATACGGCGGACCTGAACCACTTCACCCATCGCGGCGTCGCCCGCGTCGCCCCAACCCGCACACACGATGTCGTCGCCAACCCTGGCCGACACCACGATTCGAGAATCGAGTACACGACACCATGCCAGACCTTTCCACCTCCGCCGCCCGCCGTCGGGCCGTCCTCGCGACGGCGTTCGCGTTCCTCGTCGCGATGATGGGCACCACGCTGCCGACCCCCCTGTACTCGATCTACTCGGATCAGCTCTCTTTCACGTCGCTCACGGTGACGATCCTGTTCGCTGTCTACGCGGTCGGCGTCGTCGGCGCGTTGCTGCTATTCGGACGCCTGTCGGACGACCTCGGGCGCCGTCCGGTCATGATGGCCTCGCTGACGCTCGCGCTCCTGAGCGCCGTACTGTTCCTCCTTCCTCCGTCGCTGCCTCTGCTCGTCGTCGCACGTGTCGTCTCCGGTCTCGCCGCGGGTCTCATGAGCGGGACGGGGACGGCGGCGATTCTCGATCTCTACGCGCCAGGCCGGAAGGCCGCAGCAGGCACCCTTGCCGTCGCGGTGAACACGGGCGGTCTGGCACTCGGCACGCTGACCGCGGGGATCCTCGCCGCGAACGCGCCGCTTCCGTTGGTCACGCCGTTCGTCGTGCATGCAGCTCTCTGCGCTCTCGCGCTCGTGGGACTCGGGACATGCGCACCGCAGTCGACTCGCCGCGGACCGCTCCGCGTCCGCGCCCACCGTCTGCACGTTCCCCGTGAGATCCGCCCCGCATTCGTGCGTGGCGTACTCGCGGCCGGTGCGGGTTTCGCCGTCACCGGCGTGCTCACCGCGGTGTCGGCGATCCTCCTCGCGCGCTACCTCCACCTCGACAGTCACGCGCTCTCCGGCTTCGTCGTCTTCCTCGCCTTCGCAGGCATGGCGGTGGGACAACTCATCGCGCGAAGGATGCGTCCGCGCGTGAGCCTTGTCGTCGGATGCCTCGGAATCGTCTCCGCCGCGACCGCACTCGCGGGCGCGCTGGCGTTCCTGGTGCTGCCCCTTCTCATCGCGGCGGCGATCGTTCTCGGCATTGCGGCGGGACTCTGCCTCAACGCAGGTATCGCCACGACGGTCGAGAAAGTGGAGCCTGCGCACCGCGGCGAGGTCTCGTCGTCGTTCTTCGCGGGCCTTTACGCGATGCTCGCGGTGCCCGCGATCGGCGTCGGGGTGCTGGCCAACGTCGCCGGGCTGCGCGAGGCGGGACTCGTGTTCACCGGAGTCGTAGGCCTGCTCGCCATCGCCATCGCCGTCCTCGAGGTTGCCTCAGCGCGCACTCCGCGGCGCTGAACCGCACTGCGCCGGAATCCGTCCGTCGGGGCTCGCCTCGACCGTCACGACCACGCAATCTGCCCCGCGTCCCCATAGGCGGGGCGCGGGGCAGACGTGTTCGCGGACGAGGAGGGTGAGCTCAGCCGACGAGTTGCCCGGCGACGCTGGCGGAGTCGATGAAGACGCGTTCGCCGACGACGTGTCCGTCGTTGTCGAAGGTGACGACGGCGATCATTTCGAGGGCGATGGTGCGGCCGGTCGGCGGGAACCCGCCGTATGCACCGTCGTGGGTGCCGTCGAAGCGGACGAGCATCGCGCCGGTGTCGCCGTCCTGGCCGAGCGGGGTGATGGTGGCCGTGAGGTCGCTGAATCCCGCGAAGAGGGCTTCTTCGCGGGCGCGGAGGGCGTCAAGTCCGGCCTGTGCTCCGGTGAGGGGGGAATCGTAGGCGGCGGGTTCTGCCCAGAGCGCGACGACGGCGTTCGGGTCGTGCGAATTGACGGCGGCGGTCGCGGCGCGGGCGAAGTCGTGGATGTGCATGGGTGATCTCCTTCGATCGGTTGTGGTGGATGCCGGATGCCCGGACGGTCAGGGGCGGACGGAGCGTTCCGCGATGTTCAGCGCCAGTCGTTCGGGCAGGCGCGGCGCGAGCCAGGACACGAACGCGTTGCCGCGGCCGTCGACGACGGACGGCCTGCCGCGCCGCAGCGCACGCAGGGCCGTGTCGACGACCTGCTCGGGCGTGCGACGGCTGCCGACGGACGCGGCATCCCCTGCGGTGGCGAAGAACGCCGTGTCGGTGGCTCCGGGGCACAGCGCCAGCACATCGACGCCGGTCCCGCGCGTCTCACGCCAGAGTGCTCGCGTGAACGTGAGCACGTAGGCCTTCGAGGCGGAGTAGACGGCCATGTGCGGCACCGGCTGGAATCCGGCGGTGCTCGCGACGTTGATGATGGCGCCGCGTCCGCGGGCGAGCATCGGCGGCAGCAGGAGCGCCGTGAGCGCCGTCAGGCTCCTCACGTTGACGGCGATCTGCGTCGTCGCCGACCGCAGCGGCGCGGTGGCGAGGTCGCCATGGATCCCGAGCCCCGCATTGTTGATGAGCGCGTCGACCGTGATCTTCTCCTCGTCCAGACGGGCGACGAGGGTCTCGGCGGCATCGGGGGTGTCGAGGTCGTGCGCGATGACGGTCACGTGCACTCCATGCCGCGAGCGGAGGTCGGTGGCGATGTCTTCGAGCACGCCGGCGCGCCGAGCCACGAGGGCGAGGTCGCTGCCGGCGGTGGCGAGGCGGTGGGCGAAGGAACGCCCGATCCCGGATGATGCTCCGGTGATGAGGGAGGTGGTTCCGGTGGTGATGGTGCGCACGATTCTCCTAATAAACAAACCAGTCGGTCTAATAAAAAGGGACTATAGTACGAACATGTCATCGCGTCCACAACCCGAAGCCGAAGCCGGCCAAACCGTTCGACGTCGAGTCGGTCGCCCGGCCGGGCCGACTGCGCAGGGCGCCGCATCTCGCGACGCGATCGTGGACGCGGCCGCCGGGGTGTTCGCGCGTCTCGGCTACGACCGCGCCCGGATGGCTGACATCATCGAGGCCAGCGGACTGTCGAAGGGGTCGGTGTATTTCCACTTCGACAGCAAGGAAGCGCTCGCCGTAGCGGTTCTCGAAGATCGCCACGATCGATGGATTACCGACATCGAGCGCCTCCTCCGAGAGACTCCAGCGGGCAGCGCTCGGCTCCGGTCGCTTCTGCCCGCGATGCTCACCCTGCACCGAGACGACCCCGACGCGTGGGTGATTTCACGCCTCACGCAGAACCTCGCGGCGGTCGCGTCCACCCGCGACCTGGCGGCGAAGGTCACGCGGCGGTGGATCGACCTCGTCGCAGACCTCATCGGCGAGGCACGAACCGGCGCCTACAGTGAGGCAGAGCCTGGTGCGGAGGCTCTCGCCACAGTGATCGTTGGCGCCTTCGACGGGCTCAAGCTCACCGTCGACGTCGTAGCGGCCGGCGACCACGCCGCCGCAGAGCGGATGCTGGCCGATGGAGGGCTCCTCCTCGAGGGGATGCTCTTCAAGACTCTCGGCCTCGCCGCAACGTGAACCAGTTCTCCGGCGAGCCACCGCGGCGACTGCGTAGGGTGGCTTGATGGGAGAGCGCTGGTCGTGATCGACGTGCAGAACGAATACGTCACCGGCGAGTTGCCGATCGCCGACCCGCCCGTGCGAGACAGCTTGGCGCGTATCGGTCAGGCGATGGATGTCGCGGAGGATGCCGGCATCCCGGTCGTGGTCGTTCAGCAGCTGGCGCCTGCGACATCTGCCATCTTCGCCTCCGGCAGCGCGGGTGCCGAGCTCCACCCGTCCGTGGCGACGCGGCGCCGTGATCTGCTCGTCGAGAAGACCCTTCCCTCGGCCTTCGGGGCACACCGCTCGAGACATGGTTGCGAGCGCACGACGTCGACACGATCGCGACCGTCGGCTATATGACTCAGAACTGCGACGAGTCCACGACGCGGGATGCCGCGCACCGCGGCTTCCGCGTGGAGTTCCTCTCCGATGCGACCGGAACGCTCGCGCTCGCCAACGACGTGGGCCATGTGAGCGCCCGCGACCTGCATGAGGCGGTCCTCGTCGTCCTGCAGGCGCGGTTCGCCGCCGTTGTGACCACGGACGCCTGGGGCGAGGCGGTGCGGTCGGGGACGACCCTCACAGGCTCCGACATCGTCACGAGCGCGACGCGCGGGCGATCCGGAGCGACACACGCAGAGGATCACCCCTGATCGCTGTGAATGCCGGCCGAGGAGACCTCTCACCTCAGCGAGATCACGACCTCGATGTTGTTGCGCGTCGCGTTCGAATAGGGGCAGATCTGGTGCGCGGCGTCGACGAGCTCGCGAGCCTGTTCGATAGGGATGCCCGGAAGGCGCGCCCGAGGCTCGCAGCGAGTCGATACGAGCCGTCGTCGTCAGCCCCGAGATTGACGCGGGCGGTGACGCTGCTGTCATGCAGGGAGATCTTCCGCATACGCGCGGCGAGCTGGAGCGAGCCGTGGAAGCATGCGGCGTAGCCGGCGGCGAAGAGGATCTCGGGGTTGGGTGCGCCGCCAGGTCCTCCCATCTCGGCGGGAACGCGCATATCGGTGTCGAGCACGCCGTCGGGGGTGCTGATGTGGCCCGAGCGGCCGTCTCCGCTGGCGGTGGCCTCGGCGGTGTAGAGCGTGTTCATGGGTTTTCCTTTCGTGCGGTTGCCGTCGGCGGGGGTGTAGGGAGGTGGGCGGGGATGAGTGAGAGGGTGGCGGCCGTTGCGGCCAGCAGCGCTGCGGTGAGGAAGGTGAAGCGCGTGGCGCTGAGGGAGGCGTGCGTCCCCAGGCCGCTTTCGGCGGTGAGCGTGGCGTAGAGGGCACTCATGGCCGACGCGCCGGTGATGAGGCCGAGATTGCGAGAGAGTCCGAGTGTTCCGGCGATCGTGCCGCGCTGTGCAGGGGCGGCGGTATCGAGCACGTAAGTGTTGTTGGCGGCCAGGAAGAGCTGGTACCCGGGGGTGAGAACGAGAAGGGCGACGATGTAACCGGTCACCCCCCACCACGAGGGCAGGAGCGCGAGAGCTGTCGCACCCGCGGTCAGGACGGCCAGGCTCACCGTGATGAGCCTGGCCGGCGACGCGTGATCGACGATTCGTCCGGCCAGAATGCCGCTGATGGCGGAGGTCACCGGTCCGATCGCCATCACGAGTCCCACCAGCGCGAGGGGGAGGCCGAGCCCGTCGTGCAGCGCGTAAGGCCCGACGACGAGGGTGGTCATCATGACCGTCGCGACGAGGACGTTCGTGGCCATGCCGGTCGCGAGGGGGCGGTGGCGCAACATCGACAGCGGCAGCACGGGATGCGCCGCACGGTGTTCGGCGATGAGGAAGCCGCCGAAGAGGACGACCGCACCGCACAGAAGGGGAGCGGTCGGCCAGTCCGGTGCAGGCGCCGTTAGTGCGAGCGCGTAGAGAGCGATGGCGGACGTGAGCAGGACGTGACCGGCGGTGTCGACGCGCTCGTGCGTGCGCGCCGTGCCGCCCGACGCTGGGATGGCGCGGGTGGACAGCAGTGCGAGCAGGCCGAGGGACACCATCATCCAGAACGCAGCGGCCCAACCGCCCCACCCGACGAGCAGCCCGCCCAGGGCGGGGCCCAGTGCGGTGCCGACGGCCGAACCAGTTCCAAGCGCCCCCATGACGCGGCCGGTACGCGCGCCCGCGGACAGGTCGCGGGCGAGTGCGAGCGGCAGTGCCGTCATGACGGCGGCCCCCGCCCCTTGGGCGGCACGTGCCGCGATGAGTCCCGTCAGGGAGGGAGCGAGGCCGCCGGCCAGCGCCCCGAGGGTGAACACGGCGATGCCCATCACGAGCACCCGTCGTCGCCCCCACAGGTCGCCGAGCGACCCGACGACGACGCTCATCGCCGTCATGGCCAGCAGGTAGGCGACGACCACCCATTGCACCTGGCCAGGGGTCGCCGTAAAGGCGGTGACGAGTGCGGGAAGGGCGACGTTCGCCGCGCTGGTGCCGACGGAGGCAGTGAGCACGGCGAGCGTGAGCGCCCCGGCGGCGCGTGCGGAGATCGGC
Organism: Sphingomonas sp. BLCC-B65; assembly: GCF_028550675.1. Taxonomy (NCBI): domain Bacteria; kingdom Pseudomonadati; phylum Pseudomonadota; class Alphaproteobacteria; order Sphingomonadales; family Sphingomonadaceae; genus Sphingomonas; species Sphingomonas sp. BLCC-B65. Next base: position 55,763 of record NZ_JAQQGL010000001.1, read on the forward strand.
ATGGGGGTAGCATCGACCGGACCGGTGCCCCAGAGCATTTTCTCTTGCCAAACCTGGGATGAGGGTGTCTCCTGGTGACGTGGGAGAACATGGAGAGATCGACGTCCTGTCCGTCTTGGAGAGCGTGGGGCCCCGCCTGCAGGCGCTGCGCGAGGCGCGCGGACTGACGCTCGCCGACCTCTCGAATCGAACGGGAGTATCGACCAGCACGCTCTCGCGTTTGGAGAACGGGCAGCGGCGTGCCAGCCTCGAGTTACTCCTGCCCCTCGCGCGGGTGTACCACGTGCCGCTCGACGAACTAGTAGGCGCTCCCGAGACCGGCGACCCACGAATCCGCCTGCGCCCGCGACGGGTGAACGGCCGCACCGTCATTCCCCTCGCGCATCAACCGGGAATGCCGCAGGCATGGAAGATCCTCATCCCGCGTACCCACGCTGTCCCCCGGATGAAGACGCACGAGGGCACGGAATGGCTCTACGTGCTGACGGGCCGCATGCGCCTCATCGTCGGAGAGCGGGACCTGACGCTGGCTGCGGGTGAGGTGGCGGAGTTCGACACCCGTGTTCCGCACTGGTTCGGCAGCGACGGTGAATCGGACGCGGAGATCCTGAGCATCTTCGGGCCGCAGGGGGAGCGCGTCCACGCCGGCCAGCAATAAATGGAAGGCACGCGCAGTCCCGGACTTCTGCCCCGTTACCGATCGCGGCTCGTGCGCGGATCGTGTTCCGCGAAGCGTGCGCCCATCCGTTTGTATGCCGTGGTGTTGGAGTGCAGGCCGTCGTCGAGATCGTCGGCTTCTGTGTCGGGGAGAAGGAGTTGAACGTCGAGCGCGAGTTCCTGTTTGCCGTCGAAGTGGTGATACATGCTGCCCTGCCCGGCGTCAGCGCGACGCAGGATGTCCTTCGGGCTGGTTGCGGCATAGCCGCGCTCCCATAGCAGTTCCTGAGCTGCTTCGACGAGCCGAGTCTTCGTGTCCATGAAGCGGGTGTACATACCGGTAGTTACACTCGTCAACTCAGATGCCACGTCACTGCAGCGAGATCGAGGTAAAGGTGAACTGTCCGGCCAGCAGGGTCGCTGTGACCGGGAAGTCGCGAAGAGCCTCGTTATCGGCCTGCAGCGGGTCCAAGTCGGATACGACCAGATCGGCGACATCGCCCACCGTGACCCGGGTCCGACGCCCGGACGTCGAGGCACGGTACGCATCTCGCGGCGACATTCCTTGCTCCGGATGCCAGGGTGAACGCCCGTCGCGAGTACGGTAGATCGCTGCCGCCATCGAGATCCATGGGTCGAGCGGCGCGACCGGCGCATCGGATCCGAGCGCGATCTCTGCACCCGCCTCCGCGAGCGCTCCGAAGGCGAAGGAGCGACCCGTGCGACCCGGCCAGTAGCGCTCTGCCGTGTCGCGGTCATCCATGGCGTGCTCAGGCTGCACGCTCGCGACGAGGCCGAGTTCGGCGAACCGGGCGAAGTCCTCGGGGGCGACCAGCTGGGCGTGTTCCACGACGCCGCGGCATCCCACTTCCGCGAAGGCGTCGAGGACGAGCGCGTTCGCCGCGTCCCCGATCGCGTGGACGGCCGGAGCCAGCCCCGCACGGTGGCCGCGCCGCATCAGTGCGACCAGCTCCTCGTGCGTGTACTGCACGATGCCGCGCGGGTGCGCGTCGCGGTCGAGTCCGGGGTAGGCGTCATGGCAGTAGGCCGTCCGGGTGTTGAGCGATCCGTCGGTGATGATCTTGAGGGGACCCATGCGGAGCAGGCCATCAGTATGCGCGATCACGTCGCCTGTCCGCAGCCCGCGCGCGATGACATCATCCAGGCCATCGGGATACACGCCGGCGTGCACGCGCAGGGAGCGCAGTCCGTTCTGCATGCGTCGGCCCCAGGCATCCACGTTGGGTGCCCATTCCAGGTCGACGACCTCTGTGATGCCGCGCCGCGCGGCATCGTCGGCCGCGACGCGGACCCACTCGTCGAGCACGGCTTCGTCGACACGACCGAGCTCAGTCGCCACGGCAATCGCCTCGGTCTCGCGGAGGAGACCGGTCGGATGACCGGCGTGCCCGTGTCGGGCGAGGGCTGGGGAGTTCAACCAGACGCAGTGCAGATCGCCGCTGATGAGCGCGATCTCGCGGTCCACGGCGACGGCGTCAAGCACGTCGCGGTGCGGCACATCCGGCCACAGCCCGTCGCGGAACCCATAGCCGACGAGGGGGCCGGGGCGACCCGCGTGCCGCCGGACGATGTCCGCGGCATCCATCGCGCTCTCGGCGGCCGACACGTCCACCCGCTGCCGCAGCATGGCATGCTGGGAGAAGTGGACGTGCGCGTCGCGCACCGAAGGCCCGAGGAACCGCCCGTCCAGGTCCACCCGCTCTGCGGAGACGGCCTTGGACTCACCCGCGGGCGCGATCCAGACGACTCGATCGCGATCGATGGCGACGTCGACGAGGTCGGGACCTCCGTCGACGAGGCGGGCGGATGTCAGAACAAGGGTCATGGATGGTCCCTCCGAGGGTGTGGTGGCTCAGGCTGCGGCCGACGACGGCGCAGAACGGTCGGGGAAGTGGCACGCGACGCGGTGGTCGCCTGCGAGCAGCACGGCGGCGGGCTCGTCGAGGGCGCACCGAGTGCGGTCCTGCTCGGGGAGGACGGCGTACAGAGGGCAGCGGGAGCGGAACCGGCAACCGGTGCCCGATTCCGACGCCGAGGGGAGATCCCCTGAGAGCACGATGCGGCGACGAGCGCGCTCGGCCGCGGGATCCGGGATCGGCACCGCTGACAGAAGCGCCTGGGTGTAAGGATGCCGCGGCGCGTCCAGTACCCCCGCGGCGCTCCCCTGCTCGACGATGCGCCCGAGGTACATCACGCCAATGCGATGCGAGATCTGCCGCACGACGGCGAGGTCATGCGAGACGAACAGATACGACAGCCCGAGGTCCTGCTGAAGACGATCGAGCAGCCGGAGGATGCCGGCCTGCACGGTGACGTCGAGGGCGGACACTGGTTCGTCGAGTACAAGGAGCTCAGGCTCGAGGGCGAGCGCGCGCGCGATCGCGATGCGCTGACGCTGCCCTCCGGAGAACTCGTTCGCGAACCGCTCGAGATGGCGTTCCGGGTCGAGCTCGACGAGCTCGAGCAGCTCGCACACCCGCTGGTCCCGGCGCTCGGCAGACCACCCAGCTGCGGCGAGAGGCTCGGCGAGGATTTCCGAGATCGGCTGGCGGGGATCGAGTGACGCCATGGGGTCCTGGAAGACGATCTGCACGCGAGCTCGGAGAGCCCGGCGACCGGCGGAGTCCAGGTCTGCGACGTTTCGGCTGAAGAGGGTGATGCGTCCGCTCTCGGGAGGACGCAGGCGCATGATCTCCTGGATCGTCGAGGTCTTGCCCGAGCCGGATTCGCCCACGAGTGCGAAGGTCTCGCCGCGGCCGATGCGCAGATCGACGCCGTCCACTGCCCGCACCGGCTGTGCCCCGCGAGACCGCCATGGGGCGAGGAGCGAACGGCGTGGCGCGTAGGAGCGGTGGAGGTCGTCCACAACGAGCACCTCAGTGCTCTCCTGCCGTGACGCTTCGGCGACGGGGCCGTCGATGCGCGGGATCGCGCGCAGTAGCTCTCGCGTGTAGTCCTGCGCGGGCGCGGCGAACAGCGCGTCCACCGGCCCCGTCTCGACGGGACGTCCACGTCGCATGACCAGGACGTCATCGGCGATGCCGGCGACGACGCCGAGATCGTGCGTCACGATGATGAGGGATGCCTCGGTGACCTCTCGCGCCATCCGGAACAGATCGAGGATCTGCGCCTGAATCGTCACGTCGAGCGCCGTCGTCGGCTCGTCGGCGATGATGACGTCGGGATCGTTCGCGATCGCCATCGCGATGAGGACGCGCTGGCGCATGCCACCCGAGAACTCGTGCGGGAACGCGTCTGCGGCGCGCGCGGGGGAGGGGATTCCCACAAGCCCGAGGAGCTCGACAGCTCGGGACCGCGCCTGCGCGCGCGTGCAGCGGCGATGGATGCGAATGGCTTCGATGAGCTGATCGGCGATGGTGAACACGGGTGTCAGCGAGGAGAGCGGGTCTTGGGAGACGAGCGCGATCCGGTCGCCGCGGATGCGCGACATCTCGCGGTCGCCGAGTCCGAGCAGCTCTCTCCCACGGAACGTGATCGACCCCGCGACGGTTGCGGTGTCGGGCAGGAGGCCCATGATCGCGAGGGCGGTCATCGATTTGCCGGAGCCGGACTCTCCGACGATGCCCAGTGCGCGCCCCTTGCGCAGCGTGATGTCCACCCCGTCCACAGCATGGACGAGCCCTGCTTCGCTCGGCAGCGTGACGCGGAGATCGCGCACCTCCAGAAGGGTGTCGGCGGTCGTCATCGTCGGGCTCCTCTCGCAGAGTTGGCGTCGATCGAATCGCGGATCGCGTCGCCGAGGAAATTGACGCTCAGCACCGTCAGCACGAGCAGCATGCCCGGAAATCCCCACAGCCACGGTGAGGAGGTGAGACTGGGTCCCGACGTGCCGTTGGCGATGAGGGTTCCGAGTGAGACGTCCGGCGGCTGGATACCGAAGCCGAAATAGGACAGCCCTGTCTCTGCCAGGATCGCGCCGCCGACGTTGAGGGTGGCGTCGACGATCAGGAGGCTCGCCATGTTGGGGAGGAGGTGGTCGCGGATGATGCGCCCTGGCTTCACTCCCATGTAGCGGGCGGCTTCGACATACTCGCGGTCGCGGAGAACGATGGCGAGGCCGCGCACGACGCGCGCCGTGATCATCCAGTTGAACGCGGCGATCACGAGGGCGAGGAACAGGAAGCTTGCGCCCTGCAACCCCGGACTGATGATCGCGACGATGAGGAAGGCGGGCAGGACCAGCAGCAGGTCGATCACGATCGTGAGCGTGCGATCCGTCCAGCCGCCGAAGTAGCCTGCGATCGATCCGACGACCGCCGCGATGCCGGTGCTGAGAACGGCGGCGATGAGACCGATCAGCAGCGACTTCTGCAGCCCGCTGATGCACTGGGAGAGCAGATCGTGCCCGATCTGGTCGGTGCCGAACCAGTGCCTCAAGCTCGGCGGGGCGAGCGCCTGGGTCACGTCCGGGTCGAGGTCGGCGGGAGCGTAGGGGACGACGAGGGGGAGGAGGAAGGCGACGATCAGCAGCGCTGCGAGGATCAGCGCGCCGACCAGTGCCAGCGGATGGCGCAGGAAGCGGCGTGTCACGAGGCGTGCTCGCGTCGTCGTGCGCAGCGTCGCAGTCGCGGGAAGACGGGTCATGCGCGGGGGCTCCTTCCGCCGACTCGCACACGTGGGTCGAGAACCGCATAGACGACATCGGAGAGCAGCCCTGAGAACATCACGAGGATGGCGACGACCGCTGTGATCGCTGCGACGGAGTTGACGTCGCTGTTGTTGATCGAGTCGACCGCCCACTGGCCCATCCCATTCCAGTTGAAGATGCGTTCGAGAAACGACGCGCCCACGAGGAGCAGTCCGAAGGTGAAGGCGAAGAACGTCGCCATGGGGATGAGCGCGACGCGCAGCCCGTGGCGGAAGAACGACTGCCTGCGGGTAAGCCCCTTGGCGCGCGCGGTCTTGATGAACTCGCTGCCGAGCACGTCCAGCATGGCGTTGCGCTGATATCGGCTGAAATAGGCGATCCCCGCCGGGCCGAGAATGATCGCCAGGGTCGGCAGGGCGAGATGCTGCATCCGTTCCAGGATCGACGCATCGGCGCCCGTGTGATACTCGCCGTCGAGGTAGAGGAGGACATGTCCCGCAGCGGTGTTGATCGCGTCGCCCCCGAACTTGAGCGCGTTGGCAAGGAGGAACACCGGCGTCGACAGCAGCACGAATGCGGTGATGGTCACGATGTGGTCGTCCACCCGGTATTGGCGGACGGCGCCCACGACACCGACGATGACTCCGAGCACGACGGCCAGGATCGTTCCGACGATAAGGAGGCGGAAGCTCACGCCCATCCGTCGCAGCAGTTCGTCCCAGATCGGATCGTGGGTCTGGAAGATGTAGCCGAGGTTGCCGTGCATGATCCCGCCGAGCCAGGTCAGGTAGCGTTGCAACAGGGGAACATCGGGGTTGATGTTGTAGGCGTTGAGTGCGGCGGTGATCGCGGTCTGCGACTGGCCCTTCTGTCCCTTGATGTATACCTGGGCGGGGTCGAGGGTGAGGGACGCGAGGATGTAGGCGAGGCTCGTCGCGAGGAACACGAGAGCCGCCTTTCCCGCGAAGCGGCGGACGAGGAATGTCAGCATCGATGCGTGACCCTTCCTGCGACGATCGTCGCGGTGACTCGAGCGGCACCCAGGACGGCGGCGGCGTCGGCGCTCGTCAGGTGTTCGGTGAGGTCGCGGTCGATGACGACGATGTCTCCGTCGTGATGTTCCGCGAGCGCGCCGCGGCGCTCCTCGGCCCGCGCGGCGCGGGCACTGCCGCGCGTATAGGCCGCGAGCGCCTGCTGCAGGTCTAGCGAGTTGGGGTGTGCCGCGGGGCCCGCGAGTGTGTCGTTGCTCGGTGTCACGGCTGCACGCAGGATCTCGAGTGGATCGTGCGACGCGACCGGCCAGTCCGATCCGAGGGCCACCGTTCCGCCAGCGGCCTGGATCTGGGCCGATGGCCAGGCATTGATGCTGCGCTCCGGGCCGAGCAGCCGGTCCCACTCCGCGACGCGGCGCGGGTCGCACGAGGCGTGCAATGGCTGCATGCTCGCCACGACGTCCAGCGCGCCGAAACGAGGGATGTCGGAAGGGTCGCAGATCTCGATGTGCTCGATGCGGTGCGGGATGCCGGAGGACCGTATGCTCCGCGCGGCGGCGACGGCGTCGAGCCCCATCCGCACGGCGCGGTCGCCGATCGCGTGCAGCTGAACCTGCCATCCGCGGTGGTCGGCGGCTGTGACCAGGGCGGTCAGTCGCTCCGCAGTGAAGAAGGCTTCACCAAGGCTCGCGGGACCTGCGTCCGCGAGACCGTAGGGCGAGAGGACGGCGGCGCTGCGTGTCTCGAGGACGCCGTCGACGAATCCTTTGAGGGCTCCGCCCGCAAGCCAGGTGTCGTCGACCGTCTCCTGCAGCGCCCTCCGGTAGTCGTCGAGCAGCGTAAGGAACACGTCGTCGTCGATGTCAGGGGGAAGCGGCAGCGCCAGGCGCACGCGGGTCGTGAGGTCGCCGGCGTCGCGCAGATCCCGCCACACGGCGAGTTCCTCGATGGTGCAGCCGGGATCCTGCACCGCGGTGATCCCGAGGGTGGCGAGCTCGTGCATCGTCGCGGCGGCGCGGGTAGCGAGCTCGTGGTGTGAGGGCAACGGGAGGAAGGGTCGGAAGAGGTCTGTGGCGTCTTCCCTCAGGATGCCTGTGGGCGCCCCGTCTGGATCGCGATCGATCGAACCGCCGCGCGGGTCGGGGGTCTGTGCGTCGATGCCTGCGCGGCGCAACGCTGCGGAATTGACCCACGTCGTATGACCGTCGAACGAGGACAGGTACGCCGGACGCTCACCGGTCACCGCGTCGAGATCGGCGCGGGTCGGGGTCCCGCCGTCGAACGATCCATAGTGCCAGCCGCTGCCGATGACCCATCCGTCGTCGTCACCGCTCCACGAGGCGATCGCCTGATAGACCTCCCCGCGGCTCTGCCCGGGCGAAAGGCGGAGCCGCCCGCTCAGCGCCGCGCCACTCAGGACGTGGGCGTGGGCGTCGTCGAATCCGGGCATGATGGTCCCCCCGCCCGCATCGATGACGACGGCACGGTGCCCCGCAGCGTCTCGCGCGTCCGCGTCCGTTCCGACGAGCACGATCTTGCCGTTCCGCACGGCGACCGCTGATGCGTCCGGACCACCGTTCAGGATGTGGCCGCCGATGACGGCCACATCCTGTAACGGGGGCGCAGGTAGAGGGGTCACTCGGTGAATCCGATGTCCTGGAAGCGGATGTCGGCGAAGCCAGGCGAGCCGAGATTCGCGACCGTCGACCGGACGGCCGTGTTCTGCGGCACCTGGTAGAGCGGCAGCCAGGAGGCATCCTTCCACAGCTCCACGTCTGCCTCATTCGCGAGTGCGTTCTCCTCGTCGACCGTGGGTGCTTGGACGGCGCGGGTGAGGAGGTCGTTGATTGTCTCGTTGCCGCCACGGCCGTAGTTCTGCGCGATGTTGTCGGGGTCCAGCAGGTACATCGACAGAGACCCCGAGACGGGCATCGCGACGCCGTTCCATGTCCACGTGGCCAGCTGGAAGTTGCCTCCGGTGACGTACTTCGTGAAGAAGTCGTCGACGGGGACCGTGTCGATCGTGAGCTTGATCCCGGCCTCCTTCAGGCTTGCCTGAGCGATCTGCGCCTCGTTCGCGGAGTTCTTCCGGCCGGACTGGATCGTGATGCTCACCTCGAGTGTCTTGCCGTCTTTCGCGAAGTAGCCGTCGGAGCCGAGCGTCCACCCGTCATCTGTCAGCAGCTTCTTCGCGGCGGCGGGGTCGTAGGCGCACTGATCACCGCAGTTCTCTTGATAGCCGACCTGATTCGGCATGAAGATGTGGTTCTGGAGGGCTGTCGGGCTGCCGCCGATCTTGCCGACCTGGAGGGTCGCCATGCGGACGCGATCGGTGCCGAGGGCGATCGCCTTGCGGACGCTATCGTCCTTCAACAAGTCGTCGGCCTTGTTGAGTGTGAACATTCGGTAGACGGGCGAGCCGGCGGTGCGCACCGTCACTCCGGGCAGCGACTGCGCGGCAGCGTATTGGTCGGCGTCGGGGAGGATGTCCGAGAAGTCGAGCTGACCTGTCTTGAATGCGCCGACGGCGGCTGCGGCGTCGGTGTAGACGCGGAACACGATGGAGTCGAGCTTGGCGGGATCGCCCCACCAGTCCGGGTTGCGCGTCAGCGTATAGGTCTGCGCGGTCTGGTCCTCGCCGCCCCAGATGAACGGTCCTGCCGTGACGAGGGGCGCGTTCGCCCACCCGTCGTTGAAGGCCTCGGGGTTCGCGGTGAGGGATGCCGGGATGAGCGGGTCGAACAGGCTCTTCCAGTCGGCGAAGTTCGCGGCGAAGGTGACGACCACCTGAGTCGGATCGCTTCCCTCGGTGACCGAGGAGATCTGGTCGTAGCCGGTCGTGCCCCAGCCCTGGTAGTCGGTGTTCTGGCCGCTGTTGGCTCGCCACATGCCGGCGAAGTCGGCGGCGCCGATCGGGGAGCCGTCGGACCACCTCGCCTTGGGGTTCACGGTGTAGGTGACCGTCAGCGGGTTGTCGGAGGTCACCTCGATAGAGCTGAAGTAGTCCTCGTTGACGGATGTCTGTGCGCTCGCGTCGTAGTGGAAGGGGCGCGGCAGCAGGGCTGTGTTCACGATGTAGGTGTCCATCAGCGCCCCGTTGATGTTGTAGAAATTGAAGTTCGGGATCGTGGAGCTCAGCGCCCACTGGAGGTTGCCGCCGTCTGTGACCTCCGACCGTGACACGGGGTTGATGTCGTTGGTGGTGATCGCCGCCGCGGATGAGGACGGCGCGGGAGCAGAGGACGCGCTGCAGGCGGAAGTGGTGGCGGCGGCGGCGACGACGAGAGCCGCCACGAGCAGTCGTGGTGCTGTTTTCACGGTGTTTGCCTTTCGTTCGTGCGAGACGGGTCGCGACGTCGACGCGGAGTATTACGGATACTGTCGCCCCAACTGGATAATTCGTCAAGTGCATTGATGGAAAATCCAAGTCTCGTTAGAGTGACGATCACGACGACAGCCCGAAGGAGACTCGTGAACCACTCGATCCACCACCGCGACACAGGCGAGGCCGTGCGGCCTTTCGCGAACTATAAGGCGCACCGCAGGGATGGCGACCGTCTCTACATCTCGGGGCAGGTGGCCTATGCCGACGGTGGATTCCCGCTGACAGGGCGTGTCGGCGCCGAGCTGACGCTCGAGGAGGGCAAGCTCGCCGCGCGCATCTGCGCGCTCAACGTTCTGGCGCACGCGGAGGAGTTCCTCGGCACTCTCGAGCGGGTGCGTTCGGTGCTGAAGATCACGGTGTTCGTCTCGACCGCGGAGGGTTTCCTCTCGCACCACTTGGTGGCCGACGGCGCGTCCGAGGCGCTCCTGGAGAAGCTCGGCGCGGCGGGCGAGCATTCCCGCTCTGCCGTGGGCGTCGCGCGACTGCCGATGGACTCTCCCGTCGAGGTCGAAGCCGTTCTGCTCATCGCGGGCGGCGAGGAGGCGTGAGCGCAGTCAGTACACTGCCCGACATGGCGAAACCCTCAGCGGCGACCGTCCCTTCGGGGGAGTCCGAGGAGATCGAAGCGATCTTCCGCTCCTACGCGTCGGTCATGGATGGCATCCAGAAGACCTTCGGCGACCACTGCGAGGTGGTGCTGCACGACTATCGGCACAAGGACCACTCGGTGGTTGCCGTCGCCGGCGACGTCACGGGACGTCAGGTGGGCTCTCCGATGAGCCTCATCGGACTCAACATGCTGCGCCAGGGCGACGATGCCGTCGACGACCTCAACTACATCACACGCCTTCCCGACGGCCGCGTGCTGAAATCATCGACCATGCTGCTGCGCACGCGCAGCGGTCACGTCATCGGCGCCCTGTGCATGAACATCGATGTCACGGAACTGCGTACGGTGAGCAGGCTGCTGACGCAGCTCACGGGCGTCGACGACGCCCGTGAGGCGCCGCAGACCACCTTCAGCGCCGACCCCGATGCCGTGATCGACTCGGCTCTCGCCGAAGCAGAGGCCGTGCTGGGGCATCCGCTGACCCGCCTCACGACCTCGGAGCGGACGGAGGTGTTCCGTCTGCTCGATCAGTCCGGTGTTCTGCAGCTGCGCAGATCCGTTCCGGTGATCGCGTCGCGGCTCGGCCTGTCGCGGGCGACCGTCTACAACTACCTCGTCCGGATCCGTAAAGAGGATGACGGATGAGTTCAGTGGCGACCGAACACCCGCTCGCGTGACCAGGTGCTGCCCTCGTCGCGGAACAGCACCGTCTCGAACTGGCTGATCGCTGTGTCGAGGTGCCGGGGGAGCAGCACCGCGATCGATCCGACTCGCGGCAACGCCGCGGCCCCGTAGCCTGTGTCTCCTCGCAGGACGAGGTGCTCCTGGCTGAGCGCCCCGGGCCGAAGGCCTCGCGGGTGGAGCACCTCGACGTGTGGTGCACCCGCATCGACTTGAACGGAAGCAGAGCCGGCATCCACCGTCACTGCATCCCTGCGTGCGCTCACGACGCGCGTCACGACGACGGCCGCGGGCTCGACCGACTCGGGATCTCCGTCGAAGGCGAACCGCTCCCTGCTGCGGCCATCACCATAGACCAGGGTTCCGGCACCGACGCTGTGCACCGCCGACGATGTCGGAGCCGCGGCGATCGTGTCCCGGAGAGTGTGCGTGCCGCCGAGCACGATCTCGTCGATCGGCGTGCCGCCCGCGTTGAGCGCCTGCTCGAGCGCGCCGACCGCCGCACGCGCCGCCGAGACCGCATGCCGACGATCCGTGGGGGCCATGTCGGCCAGATGGCCGTCGTACAGGTGGAGACCGGCGAGACGGATGCCCCGCGCGGTCAGTCGGCTCGCAAGCGCCGATACGGCGGCGACGTCATTCAATGGCACGCCGGTCCGGTCCATGCCGCCATCGAGGTCGATCATCGCAGCGACGGATGTCTGATCGGGCCACTCCTCGAGGGCCGCAGCGTCGTCGATCAGCGCGGACAGTTGTGCTCCGGGGTGCTTGCGGGCGAGGTCGGCGAGGGTCGAGAGTGCTGGCCCGATGCCCGGATAGGCGAGGAGGACGTCCGTCGCGCCCAGCTCGAGGAGCGCGCGGACTTCGCCGAGCGTCGCCGCCTTGAACCGGTCGACACGGGCCTCCTGCAGGAGCGCGACGCCGCGCGGCGTCCGCGCCGTCTTCACGTGGGCGCGCCAGCGCCAGCCGGCCCGGGTGATCCGCGCCGACGTCTCTGCGATGCGGCGACGCGCGGTCGGGGCATCGATCACGAGAGCGGGGGTCGCGAGCACGTGGGCGCCCGCGCTTTGTTCGAATTGCTCCGGAAGGACCCTCCACCACGGAGTCTGTTGCTGTTCGCCGGTCACGATACGTTCCGCCCGCCCAGGCGCCCCCCGAGTCGGAACGTGCGGTAGCCGATGCCTCCGTCGAGAAGGCGCAGCGTCTCGCCGACCGCCGGGCCATCGTCGAGGACGAACCGGTCCGGGCCCGCTGCGTGTCCGTGCACTCGCGAAGGTCGTCCGCCCCGCGGGAGAAGGCCGATCTCGATGAGGTCGCCCTCGACTGCGAGTTCGACATCGTCCATACCGGGGAAACCAAAGTGGCCCGAATACGACGCCGCGGGCAGCGCGGGCTCCTTCGGCTCGGCCTGCAGTGGTCCCAGCAGGTGCCGTTCCGTGAGGTCGACGATCGACTCGCACAGCTCCCACGCAGCGTCACTGTTGCCGAGCACCGCGACGACCGCCCGGCGCGCCGGGACGACGAGCAGATGCGACGAGAAGCCCTCATAGAACCCGCTGTGGCCCAGCGCCGTTCCGTTCTCGCCGCGGTCGATCTCCCAGCCCAGTCCCTGGTACGCGCCAGGTCCTCCTCGTGGCACCATCGTCTGGCTCGCTTGGGTGAGCCGCGTGGGGTGATCGAGCATGGCGACCCCGAACCGCAGCAGATCGCCGATAGATCCTGAGAGACCTCCGCTGGCGACGCGGGTCCGCGGCATCGGTCGTGGATCGTGGGGGCGCACGCCCTCGCCGTCGCGCAGATGAGGGAGGGCCGGAGCGCAAGACGCTGGACGCAGAGTGGGCCGCTCGGTCTCGCTACGCGTGTCGGCGAGATGCAGCGGGTCGAGCACGCGCTCGCGCAGCAGATACTCGAACGCAGCGCCGGCGAGCCGTTCGACGGATGCCGCGAGCAGCCAGAACCCGGGATTGCAGTACCCGTACACTCGTCCGGGCCGGGCGAACCGGCGAAGGGTTGGGGCCTCTGCCACGAATCGTTCCAGCGCGCCGGCATCCTCCCCGAACACATCGAGAGACTCCGGCCATTCACCCTCGATTCCGCTCGTGTGCATCAAGGCCATTCGCACCGTCACATCCGCGAAGGCCGCGTGCGCCGGTCCCGGAAGGAGATCGCCGAGCGCGGTGTCGAGAAGGCCTGGCTGCTCATCGGCGAGCTGCAGCACGACCTCGGTGGTGGCGAGCTTGGTGATCGAGCACCAGCGGAAGACCGTCCGGTCCGTGATCGGTTCGCCGCCCGTGGAACTCGTCCGGCCCTGCGTGAGGGTGCGTGTCTCGTCGCTGAGGTGTACGGCCAGAGCGGCTCCGGGCACGTGGCCGACGTGCAGGGTCATCAGGTCGCCCAGTGCGGTCGTGAGAGCGTCGATCATCTGTCCCACCCCGCGTAGAGACCGCTCGTCGCGATGTCGATTCTGACATCTCCTGCCGCGCGGCTGGTGCTTGCGTGCGCGGTCGTGAGCAGTCGCGACGGCGCCGCGGTGACGCCGCGAGGGCCGTGGATGCGCGCTCCGCCCGCGATCGTGTGAACGACCTCACGCGTGCGCGGGTCGACGACGGCGAGGTCTGCGTCCGCCCCCTCACCGATCCACCCCTTGTCGGTGAGTCCGAGGAGCCGGGCGGGAGTCGTGCTCGCCTTCGTCACGAACTCGGCAAGCGTCAGGAATCCCAGTTCGACCAGGGCGAGACCCGCGCGGAGGGTGGAGTTGCGGGGGAGTCCGCCGCCGTCGGTTGCGAGCGCGTCGACCGCGAAGCGTCCGTCGGTGTTCCTCGCGGTTGCCAATGCGACTCTCGACACAGCGGGGTTCACGGGCAGGCAGAGCGGGATGCGCGTCGAGGCATCCGTGTAGTGCCGCAATCCATCGGCGCCGCTCGTGAGGTGCGCGGTGGACTCGTTCTGCACGACCACGCCCGCCCAGCCCACTTCGATCGCCCTCTCGGCGCCATCGCGGTCGGGCGAGAACCCGCCTCCTTCGAGCCAGGCGCCGAGGCGCGGGCTGACCGACCGGTCGTTGCGGAACTCTCCCCAGACTGCGTTAACACGGTCGAGGTAGGACTCGCTGCGCGCGTGCGGCGCATTTCGCAGCAGGTCCACGGCGCGAGCGGCCTCGGCAGCGGGGTCATCCACCTCGCCGCGGCAGTAGCTGTTGACGTGGGCGATGTGGATGGGCTGGTCGTCGGCGAGCAGCAGGGTCTCGGCGAGGCCCGTGAGGTCGCTCGCGGTGGCTGTCGTTCCGCAGTGCGCGGCGACCCAGAGGCGCAACCGCACCGCTTCGGCGATGATCGCCGCGGTCTCCTCCGGTCCCCACCCCGCGTCGACGTGCAGCTTGACCCCAATCGCGCCTCGAGCGACCGCGGCGGAGAGCGCATCGGTGATCTGTGCGCTCGAGGGGTGCCGGGGCAGGTGCACCTCCGGCCCAAGGGCCTCGACGACTCCGATCGTGAGTCCGGCTCCGTGCGTGCGGGCGAGGCGCACCGTCTCGTCGGACGGTCCGGTCAGATCGAGCGCTGTGGTCACACCGGCGCGGGCGAGCATCGCGTGTCCTACCCGGCCCGCGTTGTTCTCGGACAGGTGGACGTGCAGGTCGACGAGTCCGGGGAGCACGAGGAGCCCGCGTGCGTCGATCGTGTCCGTCGCCGTGGTCGAAAGCGTGCCGGCTGGCGCGACTCGTGTGATGCTCCCGCCGGCGATGGCGATGTCGACGGCGTGGGTCGCCCCGCTCTCGGAGTCGACGGACTCACCGCCCGCGACGACGAGGGTGGTGTCGGTCATGGTGTTCACCCTAACGATTCTGGCGCACAAGTGGACTATATGCATAGTATTTGGACAAGATGTCTATTTGAGGAGGTGTCATGCGAGACAATCCGGACTACGCCATGAGTGAGGAGGGGCGTGTGCGCGAGTTCCTGCGCCGGAATCCCTGGTGCACGCTCGTCTCATTCGTTCCCGGGCGCGGTCTCGTCGCGTCGCACTGTCCCGTCGTACTCGTGGAGGGCGCGGACGGGATCGTGCTCGAGAGCCATCTGGGACGCCCCGACGAGGTGAAGCACGAGCTCGGTCGGCATGAGGTGCTGGCGATCGTCCAATCCGCCGCGAACGGATACGTATCGCCGGGGTGGTACGGGACCTCCCCGGCGGTCCCCACATGGAACTACAGCGTCGTCCACGCCCACGGTACGCCCGAGATCCTGCCGCACGAAGAGAATCTGGCGGCGCTCGAGAGACTGGTGGACCACTTCGAGGGCCGGATGCCCGTCCCGCACCCGATGAACGCCACCCCGGCCGACTCCGCATACGCGCGACGCATCGCCCACGGGACGGTCGGATTCCGGCTCCGCCTCACGAGACTCGAGGGAAAAGAGAAGATGAGCCAGGACAAGCCGGTCGAGATCGTCGACCGGGTCATCGATGCGCTGGAAGCCGAGGGCCCTTACGGCAACCATGGACTCGCCGAGTACATGATGCGAATGCGGGACGGGCGGACTCTCGCATGACCGCGTTCGTCGGCGTCGGCTCCATGGCGCGATTCATCGCCCAACATGGCCCGGCTCGCATCATAGGCGAACTCGTCGACTATCTGGAGGCCGACTTCCGCCGCTGGCCGGTCTTCGAGAAGGCTGCGCGCGTTGCAAGCCATACGCCGTTCGGTGTCATCGAGCTCATGCCGATCACCGACTACGACGAGTACGCGTTCAAGTACGTCAACGGACACCCGACCAATCCCGCGCGCGGATTCCAGACCGTCACCGCATTCGGTGTGCTGGCGGACGTCCACAACGGCTACCCGGTTTTCGTCGCGGAGATGACCCTGCTCACCGCGCTGCGGACGGCCGCCACGTCTGCGCTCGCCTCCCGTGCGCTTGCGCGCCCCGACAGTGACACCATGGCGCTCATCGGCACCGGCAGCCAGGCCGAGTTCCAAGCGCTGGCCTTCCGAGAGGTCCTCGGCATCCGGTCGCTGCGGATCTGGGACACCGATCCGGACGCAATGGCGAAGCTCGTGCGAAACCTCGCTCCGCGGGGTTTCGATGTCGTCGTATGCCGCTCGGCGGGAGAGGCCACGGAGGGCGCTGACGTCGTCACCACCTGCACGGCCGACAAGTCTGCTGCGACCGTGCTCAGCGAGGAGGACGTCCACCCGGGTGTTCACATCAACGCCATCGGCGGCGACTGCCCGGGGAAGACGGAACTCGACCCGGCCATCCTGGATCGCGCGGACGTGTTCGTGGAGTATCCGCCGCAGACTCGCATCGAGGGAGAGATCCAGAACAAGCCCGCCGACTTCCCCGTGACGGAGCTCTGGCGCGTTCTCACGCGTGAAACGGTGGGACGCCACGCCGCCGCGCAGGTGACGCTCTTCGACTCCGTCGGCTTCGCGATGGAGGACTTCTCTGCACTGCGCTACGCCCGGGACCGGCTGTCCGGGACATCCCTGTGCACCGACATCGACCTCATCGCCTCGCCGGAGGACCCCAAGGATCTGTTCGGTTCGCTTCCCCAGCTCGTACCGATCGGGTAGTCCACCACTCTCAAGCCATTGGGTATGTTTGGTTAGCCTTACCTAAGTATACCCACAGATGGAGCTGAGAAATGTTCGAAAGCCACAACGCCCGCCGTCGAACGACGGTGGGAATCGGAATCGCCCTCGCAGGTGCAATCTCTCTGGCGGCGTGCGCACCCGGAGGAGGGGGTGCGGAGAGTCTGGCAGGAGCATCCGCTGTGCCCATCGCGATCGACCACGTGTACGGGCAGACGACGCTCGAGGCGCCGGTACAGCGCATCGCGACCATCGGATGGGGGAGCTTCGATGCCGCGATCGCGTTGGGCGTCGTGCCGGAGTCGATCGGTGCGTCGTCTTTCGGCGCCGACGCAGACGGTTGGCTCCCGTGGACGCGAGAAGCGATCGAGAAGATGGGTGCACCACTGCCTCCCTTGCACGACGAGCTCGATGGCGTGCCGTACGAGGCGCTCTCGGAACTCGACCCCGATGCGATCCTGGCCGTGAACTCCGGCATCTCGCAGCAGGAGTTCGACACTCTGTCGAAGATCGCCCCCACCGTCGCGTATCCGGGCGCAGCGTGGGGCACACCGTGGCGAGCGACCACCGAGATGGTGGGCCGCGCGCTTGGCAAGCCCGACGACGCGACGCGGCTCATCGCACAGACCGAGACGACGATCGACGACGAAATGGCCCGTTACCCTGCCGCTGCGGGGAAGACGGCGTTGATCGCGTGGGTCGATGCGAAAGACCTCGGCAAAGTGCAGTTCTACACGCCCAACGACTCGCGCATGAAGTACCTGCAGGATCTCGGTCTGACCATCGCTCCGAGCATCATCGATCTCGCGGCGGACTCCTCGTCGTTCGTCGAGTCGATCAGCGCCGAGCAGGCCGACAAGCTCGACTCCGACATCATCCTGCTGTACGTCCAAGGCGGCGAGCTCTCCGCCGTCACGAGCGATCCCCTGCTGGGCAACATCCCCGCGGTCAAGTCCGGCGCTGTCGTCGTGCTCGACGACGAGACGCAGCTGATGGCGATCTCCTCTCCGACAGTGCTCTCCATCCCCTGGTCGCTTCCCGCCTACGCGAAGGCGATCGGCGAGGCAGCGGCGAAGGTCGGATGACGAACCACACTCCCACGGCAGATGCCGCGGCATCTGCGGCGAACGCGAGTCAGGTGCGCCCCCGCGCGCGCCTGACCCCGTTTCGGGCGGTCGTGATCGCCGCCTTCGCGGTAGCTGTCGCGATCGTGCTATCCCTCTCCCTCGGTGCACGTGACGTTCCGTTCGGCACCATCTGGACGGCGTTCACCGTCGGCGATCGCTCCGACATTGGGCAAGCGGCCGCGCTCTCGCGAGTGCCCACCACCCTCACCGGACTCGTGGTCGGTGCCGCCCTCGGCGTCGGAGGCACCCTGATGCAGGGCATGGCGCGCAATCCGCTTGCCGACCCGGGCCTGCTCGGGGTCAACGCGGGAGCCTCGATGTTCGTGGTGCTCGGGATGAGCGTCCTCGGTCTGCAGAGCCCGATCGTCGTCGTCTGGTGCGCCCTGCTCGGTGCCGCCGTCACGGTGGTGCTGGTCTACGGCGCCGCGTCGGCCAGCCCCGCCGGGGCGACGCCGGTGACACTCGCCCTCGCCGGGGCGGCGGTCACCGCGGTCGCCGGCTCGGTCGTGTCGGGGGTGCTCATCTCCGACGAGTCCACGCTCGAGAGCTTCCGGTTCTGGCAGCTCGGCTCTCTCACGGGCGCGACAATCGAAACCCTGGCCCGGCTCTGCCTCTTCTTCGTGGTGGGGGCGGCGGTGGCGTTCGCGGTATCCGGTGGCCTGAACGCGCTCGCACTCGGCGACGACGTCGCCCGCGGCCTCGGGTTGCGCGTGGGGCTCGTGCGCCTGCTCGCCGCGCTCGCGGTCGTGCTCCTGTGCGGCACCGCCACCGCGATCGCGGGCCCGATCGCGTTCGTGGGCCTCGCGGTTCCCCATGCGGTCCGCTTCGTCGCCGGATCGGACTATCGCGTCGTCGTCCCCCTGTCGGCCCTCGTGGGCGCGGCGTTCCTGCTAGTCTGCGACCTCGTCGGTCGGCTCGTCGCCCGCCCGGGCCTGCTCGAGGTCGGCATCGTGACCGCGCTGATCGGCGCACCCGTGTTCATCCTTCTGTTGCAGCGGCGGAAGACGGTAGGGCTGTGAGCGCGCTCGTTCTCCACCTGCGCCGCACCCGCCGTTCCCGGCTGACGCGGGATGCGGCGGTCCTCGGCCTCCTCGCGGCCGTCATCGTCGGCCTGTTCTTCACGATGCTCCTCTGGGGCGAGACCCGGATCAGCCCTTTCGGCGACGTGCTGGGCGTGCTCGTCGGTCGCGACGTGCCGGGGGCCTCGTTCACCGTTGGAGAGCTGCGGTTGCCGCGCGCTCTCGGCGCCGTGCTCGCCGGTGCCGCGTTCGGCCTCGGCGGAACTCTCTTCCAGACCCTGTTGCGCAACGTGCTCGCTAGTCCGGACGTCATCGGAGTCTCGGCCGGGGCGAGCGCGTCGGCGGTGATCGCCATCGGCCTGTTCGGGGCATCGGGGATGCCGGTGGCCGGCGTCTCCGTCATCGGTGCCCTGGCCGCCGCTCTCCTGGTCTGGGCGTTCGCCTCGCGGCGCGGGCTCTCCGGCACCCGGTTCGTGCTCGTCGGCATCGCCGTCGCCGCGGCCCTCCAGGCGGTCATCGGCTACGTGTTGACCCGGAGCGACGTGCGCGCGACCCAGTATGCCGTGGTGTGGATGTCGGGTTCGCTCAGCCGCAGCCTCTGGGACCAGCTCGGGCCCCTCGCGCCGGCGCTCATGGCGCTGCTCGCCGCGGGCCTGCTGGTGGCCGGCCGCCTGCCGGCCCTGCGGCTCGGCGACGACGCCGCGGCCGCGCTAGGGGTCCCGGTGCCGCGGGCACGGCTCGCGGTGATCGTCGTGGGGGTACTGCTCGTGGCGGTGGCGACCTCGCTCACCGGTCCGATCGCGTTCGTCGCCTTCCTGGCCGGGCCCATCGCGGTGCGGCTGGTTCGCCGCACCGAGGCCGTGCCCGCCGCCGCGGCTCTCGTCGGGGCGGCGGTGGTCCTGGCCGCGGATCTCGTCGCACAGCACCTGCTGCCCGTCGCGCTGCCGGTCGGCGTCGTCACGGGTGTGATCGGCGCCCCCTACCTGCTGTTCCTGCTCATGAGAGGACGGACCCGCGCATGACCGCGCACTCCCTTCACACCCGCGCGCTCGTCCTCGGATACGACCGAGAGCCGGTGATCCGCGGGCTCGACCTCGACCTGCCGGCGGGCGGTATCACTATGATCGTCGGCGGCAACGGGTGCGGAAAGTCGACGCTGCTGCGCGCACTCGCCCGTCTGCTGCGTCCCCAGGGCGGTGCCGTGCTGCTGGACGGCGAGCCGATCGCGCACCTGCCCACCAGACAGGTGGCGCGCATCGTGGGACTGCTGCCGCAGGCGCCGCTCACACCCGGCGGGATCACCGTCGCCGAGCTCGTCGACCGTGGTCGCACACCGCACCGAGCCTGGTTCGGACGGCGCGAGCGGCGCGACGACGAGGTAGTGGCCGACGCCCTGACGCTCACTGGGATGGCCGAGCTCGTCGACCGACCGGTCGATGAGCTGTCGGGAGGGCAGCGCCAGCGCGCCTGGGTGGCCATGGCGCTCGCCCAAGAGCCCGACATCCTGCTGCTCGACGAGCCGACCACCTACCTCGACCTCGCGCATCAGGTCGAGCTGCTGGAACTGCTGGTCACCCTGTCGCGCGAGCGTGGCACACAGGTCGTGGTGGTCATGCACGAGCTCAACCTCGCAGCCCGGTACGCGGATCACCTCATCGCCCTCTCCGACGGCGCCGTCGCCGCCGAGGGCGAGCCGAACGACGTGATCACCCCCGCGCTGGTGCGGTCCGTGTTCGGGCTCGACGTGGCCGTCGTGCCCGACCCGATCGCCGGATCGCCGATGGTCGTCCCGATCGGCTCGCGAGCCAGAGGACGCCTGTGAGGTTGCTTCCCCTCGGATGCTCTCGTGGTGCGGTCGCCGCGTGCGCATGCGAGTCCCCGAGACGTCACCCCTAAAGAAAGGCCTACAGTGACCATCCCCGACTTCACAGCGGACGCTGCCACGATCCTCGAGGAGATCGTGTCTCTGCGTCGAGCGCTCCACGCCGACCCCGAAATCGGTTTGACGGTGCCCCGTACTCAGGAACGAGTGCTCGCGGCACTGGACGGTCTACCGCTCGAGATTCGGACCGGCACCCGCACGACGTCGGTCGTCGCCGTTCTGCGCGGCGCCCTCGCAGGCCCCACGGTCCTCCTCCGCGGTGACATGGACGCACTTCCGCTGCAGGAGGAAACCGGTCTGGACTTCGCCTCGCGCAACGGCAACATGCATGCCTGCGGTCACGACCTGCACACGGCCGGTCTGGTGGGTGCTGCGATGCTGCTCGCCGCTCGTCGTACTGAGCTCCGTGGCGCGGTGATCTTCATGTTCCAGCCGGGGGAGGAGGGGCAGGGAGGCGCGCGGGTCATGATCGAGGAAGGGGTGCTGGAGGCGGCCGGCGACCGGCCCGTCGCCGCATACGGCATCCATGTCGTTCCCGGCCCGTGCGGCGTGTTCGCGACCCGTCCGGGCGCCGTTGCTGCGGGTGCCAGTGAGCTCACGGTCGTCGTCCGCGGCCGTAGTGGCCACGGATCTCAACCGCATCAGACGCTGGACCCCGTACCGGTCGCGGCCGAGATGGTGCTCGCGCTGCAGAGTTTCGTCACCCGCCGGTTCGACGCCTTCGATCCGATCGTCCTATCCATCACGCGCATCACCACCGGCGACGGCGCCGTCAACGTCTCGCCCGAGCGCGTCACGCTCGCCGCGACCGTGCGCACGATGTCGGACGCTTCGCTGCACACACTGAGCATCGAGCTGCCGAGGCTCATCCATGGCATCGCGAACGCCCACGGTCTCACCGCCGAGGTCGGTTTCCAGATCGCTTACCCCGTCACGGTCAACGATCCTGACGAGACGGTGCGCACGATGACCACGCTCCGTGGCGTCTTCGGTCACGAGCGTGTGCAGACGATGGCGACGCCGGTCATGGGATCGGAGGATTTCTCGTTCGTGTTGGACGAGGTGCCTGGAACGTTCCTTATGCTGCTCGCCTCACCGCCTGACATCGATCCCGCGTCGGCAGAGTTCAACCACTCGCCCCGCGCGCTCTTCGACGACGCGGTGCTCAGGGATCAGGCCGCCGCCCTCGCCACGATCGCGTTCGCCCGCACACTCTGAGACGGGGGTGCTCGAATTCCCGGCGTGGGGACGCACCCGCCGCTCGCCCGCGGTCCGATGGCTACGCGGCGCGGGGTTGGATCGTCTCGTAAGCCTGCGCGAGCGTGCGGCGGACGGCAAAGACACCGGGGAGATCGAGGGACGAACGACGAACGGCCGTGAAGAGCTGTCGATCCAGCGGGGTCGGCAGATCGATCAAGCCGACCTGTCGCGGTGCACGCCGGCGCGTATGTCCATCGCGGCTGAGAGGTCCCGCGACTTCGGGTATCCGTTGGCATCACAGCCAGGCGATATGATCGCGGATCTCGAACCCCGCGTTCTCGATCCCGCAGACGAGGCGGTGCCATCGGGGCGGTCTGCCGAACGCGATCAGGTGCCCGCCCGGCTTGAGCAGGCGGAGACACTCCGCAGCCTATCTCTGACACCATGCGCTGAACCCGTCGCCGCTCGCCTGCGCTGAAGCCTCCCTTGTGATGGGTGCGCGGAGAGCCGTGGCGCCGTCCCAGCCGCTCACCGTCATAGCGATCCCGTGGGCGAGTCGGTGATCACCATATCTATGCTCCAGGGCGCGAGACCGCTCATCACCTCGGAGCAATCGCCCCTGCAAACCGTCACGTCCGCGATGCTGTGCACCACATCGCTCACGACCAGCAGGTGTTCCCACGCTGCCAGAGCGAGTCCGCCCGCAGCACCGGCTTCAATCGGCCACGCCTCTTGCAGATCGAGGTTGAGCCCGCCGTCAGCGGGCCGCTGCTCACCTTCTGAGCAGACGGAGAAGGGCGGCCGGGGTGACGGTCTCGATGCGCGTGATGTCGGCGGGCGACGGTTACAAGTACCTGCTGCGCACCGTCGCGGCCAGCGACGGTGACAGGTCTCTGTCCACCCCGCTGACGCGTTACTACAACGCCGAGGGCACCCCGCCGGGTCGCTGGCTCGGCACCGGGATCGCCACGCTCGGCACTGGGCGGATCAGCGCAGGCGATCACGTCTCCGAAGCCCAACTGCAGCTCCTGGTCGGTATGGGCCGTGACCCGATCACCGGGGAGCCGCTTGGTCGTGCGTACCCCGAGTATCGAACCGTGGCCGAGCGGATTGAGGCGCGCAGCGAGGCGCTTGATCCATCCCTCGGGCCGGCGTCACGTGCGGAGACGCTCGCGGCGATCGAAGCGGAGGAAGCCGAGCGTGGGACGCGCCGGGCGGTCGCGGGGTTCGACTTCACGTTCTCGATCCCGAAGTCCGCGAGCGTGCTGTGGGCTGTTGCGGATGCCGGGACGCAGACGTTGATCGCGGACGCGCACCATGCGGCGGTTGCGGAGGTGGTTGCGTTCATGGAGCGGGAGGTTGCAGCCACCCGCACGGGCGCAACCGGCCGCGACGGCGCGGTTGCACAGGTTGACGTCGCAGGTCTGATCGCCACCGCGTTCGACCACTACGACAGCCGGGCCGGCGACCCGCACCTGCACACGCACGTTGTCATCAGCAATAAGGTGCAGACCGTCCTCGATGGCAAATGGCGGTCGCTGGATGGACGGCCGATGCACGCCGCAGTGGTCGCTCTCTCCGAGCTGCATGAGGCGGTCTTCGCGGACCACCTCACCCGAATGCTCGGCGTCTCTTGGGAGGCGCGCGACATGGGCCGCGACCGGAACCCGGCATGGGCGATCACCGGGGTGCCGGAGGCACTGGTCAAGGAGTTCTCCACCCGCGCCCGGCACATCGACGCCGAGACCGACCGACTCATCGAACGCTACGTCGAGACGCATGGGCGGCGGCCGTCGCCGGCGACGATCATGAAGCTCCGCGCCCAGGCCACGCTCACCACGCGGCCGGAGAAGGAGGTGCGGTCGCTGGCCGACCTCACGGCTTCTTGGCGGGAGCGGGCCGGGAGGGTGCTCGGGTCGGATGCGACCTCGTGGGCGCGCGGCGTGACGGCGAACGAGGAGCCGTTGCTGCTGCGCGCCGACGACGTGCCTTTGGAGGTGATCGACTCGCTCGGGGCAGACGTCGTGGCTACGGTCGGTGAGAAGCGCTCCACTTGGCATCGCTGGAACCTCACCGCCGAGGCCGCACGGCAGACAATGGCCTACCGGTTCGCGTCGACCGAGGATCGCAAAGCCGTCGTCGGAATGGTCGTTGACGCTGCCGAAGCTGCGTCGCTGCGCCTGACCCCGCCGGAGCTCGCATCCAGTCCGGCGACGTTCCGCCGCTCGGACGGCACGAGTGTGTTCCGTCCGAAGCGCTCCGCTCTGTTCTCCTCCGAGGCGCTGCTGGCCGCCGAAGACCGCCTCCTCAAGCGCGCCCGCACCACCACGGCGCCGACGGTCCCGCTGACCACCCTCGAACGAATCTCGAAACGGCCCGACAGCAAGGGCCGGATGCTCGGTGACGACCAGGCAGCCGCGCTGACGAAGATCGCGCTCTCAGGCCGGATGGTCGATGTACTGGTCGGCCCGGCCGGTGCGGGGAAGACGACGGCGATGTCGGCATTGCGACGGGCATGGGAGCACGAGCACGGGCACGGCAGCGTGGTCGGGCTCGCGCCGTCCGCAGTCGCCGCGCAGGTCCTGGCCGATGACCTCGGCATCCCCACCGAGAACACGACCAAGTGGCTCGATACCCACGATCGCACCGGGGAGACGTTCCGCAAGGGACAGCTCGTCATCGTCGACGAGGCATCGCTGGCGGGCACGCTCTCCCTCGACCGCATCACCGCCCTGGCCGCTGACGCTGGGGCGAAGGTGCTGCTGGTCGGGGATCAAGCCCAGCTCCAGTCCGTTACTGCCGGGGGCGCGTTTTCCCTCCTCGTCCGCGACCGCGACGACGCCCCGGAGCTGGTCGACGTGCACCGGTTCGTCAACGTGTGGGAGAAGACCGCATCCCTCGCCCTGCGGCGCGGCCGCACCGACGTCATCGACACCTACGCCGAGCACGGCCGCGTGATCGGCGGGGAGACCGAGGAGATGATCGACGCCGCCTACACCGCCTGGCGCTCCGACACTCTCGCCGGACGGGCCAGCGTCCTCGTGACCGACTCCAACGAGTCCGTCCAGGCGCTCAATAACAGGGCGCGGGCCGATCTGATCCTCGACGGCACCGTGAACGCCCGCCGTGAGGTTGAGCTGCACGACGGCACTCGTGCCGCGGCCGGGGATACCGTCATCACTCGCCGCAACGACCGGCGTCTGCGCGCCGACCGCTCCTGGGTTCGTAACGGTGACAGATGGACGGTCGCCGAGGTCCGTGACGACGGCGTCCTCACCCTCCGCCGCGCTGGGCGCACGTGGGGCGGGTCGGTCGTGGTCCCGGCCGAGTATGCGGCCGAACATCTCGACCTCGGCTACGCCGTCACCTCCTATCGGGCGCAGGGCATCACCGTGGACGCCTCGCACGTCCTGGCGGATGCGTCGATGACGAGAGAGACGTTCTACGTCGCCATGACCCGTGGCCGCGAAGAGAACATCGCCTATGTCGCTGTCGATAAGCCCGACCCCGCCCACGACGGCCCGCACCCCGGCGACAACACCGGAGCGACGGCCCGCTCGGTGCTGTTCGGAGTGCTGCAGCACGTCGGCGCTGAACTCTCGGCGCACGAGACGATCGCTGCAGAGCAGGACGCCTGGGCTTCGATTGCGCAGCTTGCCGCCGAGTACGAGACCCTGGCCGCTGCCGCACAGCACGACCGCTGGGCCGCGCTCATCCGCTCCTCTGGGCTCAGCGACGACGACGCAGACGACGCGATCGCGTCACCCGCATTCGGAGCGCTGACGGCCGAACTGCGGCGGGCCGAGGCGAACCAGCACGACGTCGAGGCTCTGCTGCCGCGCCTCGTGCGAGCACGCGGCTTCGGGGACGCCGACGACATCGCCGCAATCCTGCACTACCGAGTCGCCAAGGCGACCGCGCGGCCAATAGGTTCCGGTCGCGCGCGGAAGGCACCACGCTTGATCGCTGGCCTCATCCCCGAAGCCACTGGCACACTGCCGTCCGAGATGCGGCAGGCGCTGACCGAGCGACGCGACCTTATCGAGACCCGGGCCGATGTGCTCCTCGATACCGCGCTCACTGAGAAGCACGAGTGGACCACGAACCTCGGCGTCCAGCCGAAGCAGGCGCGAGCAGCCCACGCATGGCGGAACGCCGTTCGCACCATCGCTGCCTACCGCGACCGCTATGGCATCGCCGGGCCAGCACCGCTCGGGGCACCCGCTGAAGCCGACACGCAGAAGCTCGACGCCGCCCGCGCCCGTGCCGCGCTCGATCGGGCTAAGAGCCTCGCCCAGCCCGAGCAGTCCGACCAGGAATGTCCGCGCCGCATGGGAGCACGGCGAGTCGGACCGTCGTTGTAGTCGGTGCCGTGCGGGAGGCCGGGGCGCTCAGGCGGTGCGTGGGTAGTCGATGGTCAACAGTGAGTTGTCCTTGAGTCCGCGGAGCACCTGCTCAGTCACCTCGCTGATCGTCGCGCCTTTCGCATGCTGGGGAGCCACGTCGTCGTCCTGCGGGCTCCATGCCCGAAGGACGGCCAGACGGCTGACATGCGGAACCTGGGTCGGCAGTTCACGGAGCCAGGTCAGCCAGTCTTCAGCCGCTACTTCGCCGTCAACGGGGCCGTCGCTGCCTCGTCCGATCAGGGAATCGCAGTCGCACATGCGCGGAGTCAGCGTGAACACGATCGAGCTGGCGCGCACGCGGCTCGACGCGATCCGAAGCTCGGAGACCTGCGGTGCGACGCCGACCTGCTCGGCGGTGAACCGTTCGAACTCAGGCGTGAAGGCGGCGGCGTTCACCGCCCACAGATTCGTCGCACACATGCCTTCATCTTCGCACCGAGCGGTCATGCGATCTCGGCTCGATGCGCGCCGTCGAGCTACAGGATGCGCCCCTGCTGGTGACTAGGTCGAGCGATGTCTGGTTCGCGCTCGACCACCTGACCGCGACCGCGTGCGGGCGGGTCGAGGAGCGCCGTGACGTCTGTGGCATCGGTGATGAGTGACGCGATGCCTTCGCGCAGAAGCCGGTGCGTGCCGGCACTCGACACGCTGGTGACCGGACCGGGGACTGCGCCCACCTGGCGATCGAGCTGCGCGGCGCGGGCAGCGACGTTGAGGGAGCCGGAGCGGTAGCCGGCCTCCACCACGACGGTCACACCGGAAAGGGCGCCGAGGATGCGGTTGCGGGCGAGGAAGCGCCACTTGGTCGGCGTCGCGCCGGGCGGCATCTCGCTGGCGAGCAGCCCGATGTCTCCGACTCGTTCCAGCAGCTCTCGGTTGCCGGAGGGGTAGAGCCGATCCAGGCCGCCGACCATCACGGCGAGGGTCTGCCCGCCTGTGGCGAGCGCGGCTCGGTGCGCGGCGGCGTCGATGCCGTAGGCGCCGCCGGCAACGATGATTCGTTCGGCATGCGTCAGATCGGAGGTGAGCTCGCCCGTGACGTGCTCGCCATAGCTTGTGGCGGCGCGGGCTCCGGTGATCGTCACGCGATCGCTCAGCGGCGCGGTGAGGAACGAGGACGCGCCGCGCACCCACAGGGCAGTCGGGGCACGGTCGCCCAGGTCATTCAGGGCGGTCGGCCAATCGTCGTCGCCGCGGATGAGGATGCGCAACCCGAGACGGTCGCTCTCCGAGAGTGCCTGCGTGACCGTGCGGGCATCCATTCGTGGGCCAACCTTGTTGCGCCACAGCCCGGCCTCGACCGCATCGACCTTCTTCGGGAACGCGCCGGTACCAGCTGCCAGGCGCACAGTCTCGACCGCGCCAACCGCTGCGAGGAGCCTGCCAGTCACCGCTTCGTCGGGCTCCAAGGTCGTAGCCAGAGCAACCCGTCCGGAACGTTCGTCCTTGGCGAGAGAAGTGATCGTGACCATGCCGGCTCCCGTCCGTGTGTGCCAGACAGGTGCACGAGCGCCACCCGAACGAGCGGGCGCACCTCTTACGGATGTCGCAGGGGAGTCGTACCCTGGGAGCGAGGCAGATTCCTCCTTGATCTGGCGTCCTCGCGGACAGGCCCTTGGGCCGCTCTCTACGCACTGTCTCGTCACCTGACCGTGCCACGAGAGGACAATGCCATGATCCGGCCGCTCTGGGCGCTTAGCGCCCACGTCCGCTATTACCTGCGGCGCTATATGCCCACCAACGTTGCGCTCGACGCGATCCGCACCCGCCGCGGCCTGAAATGGGGCACCCCCGCGATGCTCCTCGCCGCGCCGTACTTCCTCGCCGCGAACTACTGCCTCACCCTGATCGAGCACGGCGGTCCCGGCTGGCTGAACCTCCTCGTACTCTTGTTCTGCTGGAACGCGCTCAAGTTCCTCATCATGGGGCCGATCAGCGTTGTCCTCCTCATCCGTGCTCGTGTGGAGGAGTCGGCGACCCGACGCAGCGACCGTCGTGTGCCTCGGCCGATCGAGCCTGCTGAACCGGCAAGGGCGCGCACGCCATAGGAACCGCATCGCGGCCTCGCCCGCACCGTTCGAACAGCGACGCCGCAACGGCAGGCGCCAATACGCGTGCCGGGCTGCGGGCAACTCGACGGGGAGCAGGGCGGGAGAACAGACGCGGTCATCTGTCCTTCGAGACTGGAGGGATGAATCGACACCAGTCCAGCCCGCACGGCCTGGAACCGCTCCTGAACATCGACGAACTCGCCGACTACCTCGGCGTGCCAGTATCCACCATCTACGACTGGCGCGCCAACGGCAAAGGACCCCGCGCCTACCGCTTCGGCAAGCGCATCATGTTCGGCATCACCGACATCTGCGCCTGGATGGACACCATGCGCGAGCCTGCCGCCCCTACCGGGGCTGCCACCTTTCCCGGGGCGGGGAGGGCGCACGTGGGTAGGCCCCGCACGCCGGTCGGAACTTTCGGAGTCATCGCCACCCGTGCCCAGCCGAACGGCAACCATGTGGCCCGCGCCCGGTACCGGGACTGGGATGGCAGCAACCGGCTCGTCCAGGCCACCGGCCCGTCACGGGCCGCCG
Organism: Sphingomonas sp. BLCC-B65; assembly: GCF_028550675.1. NCBI lineage: Bacteria > Pseudomonadati > Pseudomonadota > Alphaproteobacteria > Sphingomonadales > Sphingomonadaceae > Sphingomonas > Sphingomonas sp. BLCC-B65. The sequence goes on from NZ_JAQQGL010000001.1 coordinate 84,527, forward strand.
CGGAGCGCAAGCTCAAGCAGAAGCTCGCCGAACGCTCCCTCTACCAGCCCGGCTTCAACGGGATGGGTGCCGACAGTTCGTTCCCTGAGCTCGTCGCGTACTGGCTGGAAGACATGGAGATCGAAGATCGCCTCTCACGAACCACGAGGAATCTCTACGAGCGCGACATGCGCGCCCTCGTCCTCCCAGCATTCAAGGACCTCACTCTCCGGGAGATCGGGGTCGCCCGCTGCGACTACTTCCTCAAGCAACTCGCTAGACGCAGCTACAGCCGGGCCAAGCACGCCCGCGTCGTTCTCCGACTCGCGCTCGCGCTCGCGGTTCGTCACGAGATCCTGCCTCGCAACCCGATGGATCACGTTTCCCGGCTGCATCGGAAGAAGACGATCCCCGACGCGTTTACGATCGGCGAGGTGCAGGAGATCCGTGCAGTGATTAAAGCCTGGGAGTCCCGGCGGATACTGGCGGGGCCGAGGCCGGATCGGCAACTCGGGCAGATCGTCGAGGTCATGCTCGGCACCTCCGCGCGCATCGGCGAAGTCCTCGCCCTCCGACTCCAGGACCTCGACCTGGACGACCCGATCCCGACGGCACGGATCGCGGGAACGATCATCAGCCGCAAGGATGAGCCCACGCACCGGCAAGATCATCCGAAGACGGATCGCTCGGTTCGCCGCGTCGCGTTGCCGTCGTTCGCGTTGCAGGCGATCCGCTCGCGCTTGCTGCGTAGCGGCGACAACGAACCATGTGCACTCCTGTTCAGCACGCGGGTCGGGACGCCACACACGACGAATAACATCCGTCGGCTCCTGCGCGACGTGATGGATGCGGCCGGGATCGAGCACGTCACCCCGCACCGCTTCCGCCGCACTGTCGCCACGGTTGTCAACGACGCGCAAGGTGCGCTCCTCGCCTCCGAGCTCCTCGGGCACACCGACCCGCGGACCACGATGCAGCACTACATCCAGCGCAGCGAGACTGTGAACCCCGTCACGGCTGAGCATCTCGAGCGGGCCTTTGGCAGGGCCGGATGACCGCCGGGCGACACCTGCCAGGTCCGCTGACGGGGGATGTCCGAGGTCCGTGACATGATCCGTGACGCCGCCCGAGGGTCCCGGGATCTGGCCGTTTCAATGAGAGGATAAGAGGCATGACGAGAGCGCCCGAACTGAGTGTCCTGGAGATCTGCGCAGGTGCCGGAGGGCAGTCGTCTGGCCTTGAGATGGCCGGGTTCGGTCACTCGCTCGCCGTTGAGATCGACCGCGATGCAGCGGCTACGCTCCGCCTGAACCGGCCCGAGTGGGATGTGCACGAGGGTGACGTCCGCGACATCAACGGCCGCGACTACAAAGGCATCGATCTGCTGGCCGGGGGAGTGCCCTGCCCGCCGTTCTCCATCGCCGGCAAGCAGCTCGGCGCCGACGACGAGCGCGACCTGTTCCCGGAGGCCATCCGGCTCGTCCGTGAGGCACGCCCGACCGCCGTCATGCTGGAGAATGTCAAGGGCCTCGCCTCCGTGCGTTTCGCGCCGTACCGGCAGTCCATCCTGGATGCGCTCGACGAGATGGGCTACGACGCTGACTGGCAGCTGTTCAACTCCAGTGAGTTCGGTGTCCCGCAGTTGCGGCCACGGTTCATCCTCGTCGCGATGAAGCGCCGCAACTTCCGCAAGTTCACGTGGCCCCGCGCAATCGGCACCCCGCCCACCGTCGGCCGCGTCCTCGCCCCCCTCATGGGGTCCCGCGGCTGGGAAGGCGCCGCAGAGTGGGCTAAGCGCGCGAACAACATCGCGCCTACGTTGGTCGGCGGTTCCAAGAAGCACGGCGGCGCTGACCTCGGCCCGACCCGTGCGAAGCAGGCGTGGCTGCAGCTCGGCGTCGACGGCAAGGGCATTGCTGACGAGGCACCCGCACCGGACGCACCGCTGGACTACGTGCCGCGGCTGACGAATGACATGGCCGCACGCATCCAGGGTTTCGATTCGGAATGGCACTTCTCCGGTCGCAAGACGTCGGTGTACCGGCAGATCGGTAACGCCTTCCCGCCGCCAGTCGCGAAGGCGATAGGAGGATCGATCGCGGAAGCACTTGGCGCCGTTGCCAGCCGCAGCACCAGCACGGGCATGAAACTCCGCGCGGTCAGCTAGCTCACTCGCCACACCGCAGCAGTCCATTCCTTCACGCCGACCGTGGCCTCGCCCGCCAGCTGAAGCGTGATCCCCGCCGGGATACGGCGCCTCCCGTTTCTCCCCAGCGGAAGCCGCTCTCGGACGGTATCGCCGCCCAGGAACCGCCCGTTCTCATCGACCGGGCGCAATGCCGCCGCTTCCTGTCGTAGAGCCGGCGGATCGGAGCGCGAGCCCCGGCTCGTAAACCCTGCCGATAGCGCGCTTCTGAGACTCCGCCTGCACCTTATCGAGCAGCTTCATCACCCCATCTCTCGGTCCGCATAGCACCAGCATGCAGTCGGTCGTCGCCTCGGACATCGCGATGAGCTTCAGCCGGTAAAGATCGGAGACAACGTTGCCCCAGCTGCAATGCCTCGACGGGGTCCATTTGACCTCCATCGCCAGCGAGCGGCCCGTACGGCCGGCGGCAGGGGTGATGAAGAAGTCCAGCTCCCGGGAGCGGCCCGCCTTCTTCCGAGCCCCAGGCGCGTCCTGCAACTGCGGGTGCGCATAGCCCGGCCTGACCCAGAAGTCAGCGGTGCTGATGTTCGATACGACGATCTCGTTGATGGTGCCGTGCAGGTAGATCTCGTTGAACAGCCCCGCTCTCATACATGCCTGATCGAAAGTCAGCTTCGAGGCAAGGCCGTGTGCGATCAGGCGCCCGATGTCCCGTTTGACCTTAACCTGGTTCTCCAACGTTGCCTGCGCCGTCATCCAATGAGCCGGGTTGTGGACTTCACGCGACGCGCCTCATTCAGCAGGCGCTTGATTTTGGGTGCCGTCGGTGCGGAGTTGAGATCTGCCTCGGGCCAGGCGACGAGCGCGTCGTACAGATCACGCCTCGCCCCGCTCACGACCTTCAGGTTGAGGATGCCCAGAAGCTCCTTGAACTTCTCCTTGGCGAGCGCGCTGTGCAGGCGATTGGCCACAGCTTGGTTCGTGATCGAGTTGAGCGCAAACGCTGACTCTCGGGTCGTGAACTTGCCGATGAGCTCCCTGTAGACCGGGTTCGCGGACCACGAGACACCGGACCCATTCGTGAGGAACACGTACACCAGTACGGTGGCATACTTCTCCTGGATTGCCCGCGGGACCTTCGGCTCGTCGCCGACGAGCCTGCCGAGCTCGCGGACAGGCGGACCCTCCGCGGCGAAGTTGCTCCACGAATGGTGGGCGGTGAGGACCGCGTCGAGGGCGGCGTCGATGACGGGGATACGAAGGTCGTCGGGGAGATAGCTCTGGCCGCCCACGGACTCCAGGAACTCGTTCGCGAGCGCGAACTCTTCCGCTTGCTGGTTGACCCCGAACCCCCGGGCCTTCGTCCCGAACTGCTGCCGGGCTTCTTCGCTCACGTGCTCCCACAGGTAGGGCAGGAGGAGACGGATGTTCTCGAGGACATACGTGTCAGCACCTGGCCGCGTGTAGATCCCGAAGAGTCCGAGAGCCAGGTTGTCAGCCTGTTCGCGGGGCATCTCCTCGAAGCCGCCGCCCGTCACCGCCGCCGTTGACTGCTCGATCGGAGCCGCCTTGATCTTCGTGAGAAGCAGGCGAACCTGCAGCACAGACGGAGCCAGAGGGAGATTGATGACCTCGTTGATGCACGCATCGAGGTACCCCACGAGCTGAGGCGCACGCAGAGTCACGTGGTTCGGATGCGCAGCACTGGCGTGGTTGCGCATGTACCGCACCAGATCAAGCTGCTGCAGTCCCAGATCCGATATCAGCCCGATCCGATTGGCGGCCAGCAACAACTTCTGATCATCAATCAGCCGCATATCGTCCGGCCCGTGGAGCTTCGACCGCAGTTCCGAGCCCGGCGGGGCAGCCTGATCAAAGAAGTAGTTCAGGTCGTACGCTGCGGCTTTCGCGCGAACGCTGGACACTGTCTCGTCCCAGAGGTAGTTCAGGGCCGCGTCAAACAGCCCGGCCGCCACCGCCGCCATGAACTTCGATAGGTAGGCGCTCGTGCTGCGCGCCGCCGCATCCACGGGCTCCAGAACGCCAGCCATTTGATTGAGCACCCCGACGCGCTGGCGGACGGGAACGAGAATGTCCTCGGACGGCAGACCCAGCGCCTCGATCTCACCGAGGATGGCGGTCTCGAATGCCGGCAGGTCAAGCTCGCCGCTGGCATCCCGGCGGGAGATCTCTCGGTTGTTCATGATCCGATCTTGCCAGCTATCACTCAGACGGCGAATGCCATTCGTCCGGCCCCACAGTGCGTTGGAACTTCGCCTGGTTCCTCGCACGAACACGGTGATCAATCTCGGCAGCGATGTTTCCGTCAGGCCATTCCGCATAAGCGGTCAGCCGATAGTAAGTGCGTACGCGCCCGTTCTCCTTGCGTCTGCTCGTCGTGTAGCCCCAGCCGAGCTCGCGCAGTTCCCGCACGCGCCGGTGCCAATCCTCCTGGTACTGGTGCATCGAGGCGACTACGCCGATGACCTGCGAAGGGGCGTCAACTCCCGCGGCGTGGAATGCCTTGAGGAGTTCACCAATGCGACGGTGCGGTTCCATGTGGGACGTGGCGGCGCGGATCTGCTCCTCAAAGGGATCAAGCGACGAGTAGAACGCCTGCTTGTCATGATTGCATTGCGTGCACAGGGGCTGCAGATTCTCGGGATCGTCTGTGCCGCCCCAGCTGTACGGGATCTTGTGATCCACTTCCAACTTTATGTGATCCTCAGCCGGAGTCTTCCCGCATTGCGCGCACCGATGCGCGCTGAGCACTTCGCCCCTTACAGTGGCAGAGATGCCAGTGCGGCCGCCCCGGACTGTCCCTGCACGGCCCTGGAGGACGTATACATAACTGCGGCCAGTGCGCACCGCGGGCAGCCGGAACCAGCCACGCAGTTCCCGTACCCGGCGGTCAGTCTGCGAATGCGACTCGCCGTTCTCCGCGGACGCCTGGTCTCGGATCTCCACCATCGTCGGCGGCTTCTCTCGCCGTTCGTAGAGGAAGGCGTACAGCGAACGCAGATCCTGGCGGGTCAGTAACTCCCTCAGCTCGTCGCTGCCGGGGCGCGGAAGCTCGTTCCCGCTCATCGCCGAAGCACCGGTGCGGGCAGATCAATCTGATCATCCGGCCCCGCAAGCCGCCACCACTCATCGTCGATCCCGACACCCTCAAGTGGTGATGCGGGCACGACCTGCACGCTCACTACCTCACCAGGCTCAGGAACCATGGCGCCCAGCGCGGCAGCGATATCGCGCTGGATGAAGTAGTCGCCGCCGAGGATGAGGTAGCCCTCCGGGCGGAGCGCGCTACGCGAACCGCCGTTGTCACGTACGCGCTTCATGTAATCGTCCTGCTGGGCAACGGTCGCGATGATGTTCCGGGACAGGCGGCGATTCGTTGCCTGACGGAACAGCTCGTTCACCCGCGCCTGCCCGCTCCGGCCTGACATGATCTCGGCCACGACCTGGGGAGGGAGCTGGAGCAGCGCATTCGGCTGCATCGGAGCATCCCGGTGGAGCCATGTGATCTGTGAGCGGCCGTGGGCGTTGAGACCGGTCTTCCTATCCCGGTTCTCGCTCGTGCGCCGGTTCTCGGCGGTTACCCGCACGACCCCCGCACTCCACACTGAGCGCTGGTCATCTGCTTCGGTCACCAGGATGATCTGCTCGAAACTCTCCATCGGCAGCATCCACGCGCCCGTATGCGAGTACTTGCAATCAACTTCGAGTCCGGCGATCTTGAAGTCGAGCACGTCTCCGTCGGTGAACTTGAGCTCGCGCTGGAGATTGATCTCGATGAGCGTCCCGAAGTGCGTCTTCTCTGTCTTGAACAGCTGATCGACACTGTACCGGCCGGTGTGCTGGCCGTCGTAAAGCTGATCGAACGTGGCCCGGAAAACCTTCGCCATCCGCGTCCCGTCCGGGTCAAGCCGGCGCAGCTCTGCCACGACCGCGGCAACGCCAGGGTCAGCAGCGGGGGCGGGAAGGTAAAACAGGCTCACCCCTTCACCATAGGGGCCGTAGCCCACTTAACTTCTGGTCCCCGCCGCGCGGTGTCCAGTCTGAATGTCGGAGGTGCACGGTTCAATGGCCCTGCTGGCGCAGCCCGCGCTCAGCGCAGAGAGAGGAAGCGCGCATGGCCGGACCCAGCTTCATGAAGTACGACCTTGGCAGGATCGAGAAGGGCTCAACCGTCGTTGTCACGCTGAGCACCGGGGCGAACGTCCGGCTCATGGACTCCTCGAACTTCACCAGCTACCGCACCGGGCGCCAGCACCGTTACTACGGCGGGCTCGCAAATCAGACCCCGTTCCGCATCGTCGTCCCCTCGACCGGGACCTGGTACGTCACTGTCGACCTGGCGGGCCTGCGGGCAACCTCGGTCCGCTCCGGCGTCCGGGTCGAGCCGCCCGCCCTGCCTGCCGCCCGGTCTGCCAGGAGTGCGCCCCTGTCGGGCATCCGCTCCGAGCCGCCGGTCCGGCTGACCCCGGATGAGTCGGGGCAGACGTGGGACGTGTTCATCTCGCATGCCAGCGAGGACAAGGCGGCCGTCGCCAGCCCGCTGGCTGCCGCTCTGGAAGAGCGCGGCCTGCGAGTATGGATCGACAAGGGCGAGCTGCGCATCGGCGACAGCCTGCGCCGCAAGATCGACCACGGCCTGGCGCACTCCTCCTTCGGGATCGTCGTATTCTCCAAGTCGTTCTTCGCCAAGGGATGGCCGCAGTACGAGCTCGACGGCATCGTCGGGCTCTCGGTGGCCGGGAAGCAGCGCATGCTGCCGATCTGGCACGAGATCTCGAAGGAAGAGGTCGAGCGGCAGTCGCCATCTCTCGCGGATAAGATCGCCCGCACGACCGCGACCAGCACGATCGCGGAGATCGCTGACGAGATCGCCGCTGTTGTCCGCGACAGCATCGCCGCCTGACCCGCATGCCCACGCTCACCGAGGAGCAGAAAGCCGGGCGTGCCTTGAAACGCCGCCGGACGGAAGCGCTGAAGGCGGAAGCCCGGGCTCTCCGGCACGAGGCGAAACGCCGCGAATGGGCCGAGCAGGGCATGTACCTGACACGGGAGGAAGCCCAGGCCGGTGCGCTCTGCCGCGGCTGCGGTCTTCCCGCCGTCGACAACCTCGGTGACTGGCCGCCGCTCATGCACCTCACCGAGCAGGAACGCGCTGAATACGACGCGGCCGAGGCTGCATACAGGGCAGCGCACCCGGACTGCGGAACCTACAGCTGGAGCATCAGCGCATCGCGTACCCGGCACTGCGGGCTGTGCTGCCCGCCGCTCCCGCTACCGGAGGCCGCACTGGAAAGGGTGCGCCGCATCCTTGAGAGCATCCCGGCGGACCGGGGCCGGGAACTCGATATTTGGGTGCTCCTGCTGACCTGCGATCATCGCGTCGAGCGAACCCAGCACTACACACACCAGCACTGGTCCAGCGGCTCGACCGCGCACTGCCCGGACTGCGACGCTACCCGCGGCATCGTGACCTCCGAGCGGATCACCACTGCCGCAACCCGAGCACGCGACGCAGAGAACCAGAGGAAAGCCGCCGTCGAGAAGGCCCGCCGGGAGGTCGCTAGAGCCGAAGCGCAGGCAAGGGCCGCCAGGAAGAAGCTAGCCGAGCTCGAAGTCGGCACATCCGGCTGATGCAGCAGGAAGCACACGTCCAAAATAATCCCGTGATGAGCTCGCCCCTGCCGGACTGGTGGATCGCCCCGGTCAGCCTGCGCGCGGTCGAGAGTGATCCCGACGCCACGGCCATCCCTGGCAGCGTGCTCGCTGACCCGGAGCTCTCACTCATGGCTAAGGGCATCTATGGGCTGGCCCTGGCCTACCAGGGCCAGCCCATCAACCCCCATGACGACCCCCGCGGAGATCGGTGATGCCCTCGCGGAACTGATCAATGCTGTTCTCATCGTCCGGGTTGGCGGCCCAGATGGCGACTGACTGGCACCTATGAGGCCGTGCGGCGCGCCGTAGTGACCCGTTCCATCGCTGCGGCCGACGTCCTCGTGATCCCCATATCCGCGCCGCCGTCCAGCCTGTCTCGGTAGCTAGGCCGTGTTCCGTGCGCTTCATATTCGATGTTCCGGGCGAGCTCTGGTGACTAGGAGGACTGGTTGGCGGACGACTTCGAGCCGTGTTCTGGGGAGCGGTGCCAGAAGCACCCGACAGTCCTGGAGATGACGCGTTAGGGCGCAACGTCTGACCATGCTGGCAACACAATTACGAGCTCGTCAGCGACGAGCGAGCGTCGGTACAGGGGACTGCCGCACGAGTAGGTGAAACTGTCACATATCCGTGAGGCGGTCCTAAGCTCGTAGGAGAACGACGCGCGTAAGATCCAAGGCCCAATGAGATAGACCAGCTTCAGCGCCACGTCACGCATGCGTGCGGTCAGGAGAGAACTGACTCGTCTCGCTTTACAAAGAACTGAGCCTCACCGCTCTGAATCACGAACTCCGGACCGTCCAGCGATTCGTACATCTCCTCGACTCGCTCGGCGGAGTCCGCCACTTTTGCGTGCGCCCCGTCCTGTTCTGTGTGAATGAGGTACGCGATGTTGCAGGAGCACCCGACCATGAACCAGTAGTAGCGACCGCGACCGGCTTCGTGGACCAGGTCGACCGGATACTGGACAACGTGCTTGCCGCAGAGGGCGGGGAGGTCGACCACCGATCCGTTCAGCGTGCTCGGCGCAAGTTCGGTTGCTGGGCGCCAGGGATGGAGTTTCAACGCAGGATCCGAAAGCGCGAACTCGCGCCCTCGTGCAAGCTTCAAGAACGCCTCGTTGTCGACACCAGCTTCCGAAGCCAAGGTGGTCATCCCGGTGGAGGGCCATAGCGGAACCAACGGAAGTCGTAGTTCGGTTCTTAGCTTGAACTCGCGACTCGTGTAGCGGATCCCATGAATAAGGAGAGCGCCGAGCGCAATCGTCGTGGCATACGCGTGGGGCCCAACTGACTCCGGTAGGCCGTCGATCTGAACCGAAAGCGGCGTGACCCAGACCGAACCGAGTTGAAGCGAGCCTGCGTAGCGGCCAATCCAGAACTGGCTGGACGGGAGTGGCTCGAGCATGTCGCGTCGCGCGTACAGCAGCTCGTACTCGGACGGCGGCAGTCCATACCCCTGCGCTCGATCCTCGGCGGAGGATAGGAGCATCGAAATGAGGGCGGTCTTCTGAGCCCATAGGGCAATCGCACCCTGGTCGCCTTCTTCGATATGTCTGGATTCACCGAGGATGAGCGGTGTCAGGACTCGCTTCGCGACGCCCTCGATACTTCCCATCCAGCCGTTGTTGCAGGCCTTGCAGACGTTCTTGACAGTGGTCTTGAACGGCGCATTCACCCCCATCGCCTTTGGGATCCGGTTGAGAGGACCTGCGCGCTGCTCAACGGGGTCGGATGGAAGACCAATCGCGCTCAGCCAGTTCGGCAGAACATGTTCGCGTGTGAGTGGCTCAGAGCTGCCACAGAATACGCATGTTCGAGTCGCTGGCATCCCCTCAGCTTACGGAGCACCTCTGACGCACTGCTGACTCTCCTCCCTGGATGACGCGCCGACCCATATCGGACGACCGCGCTGTCACGCGCACTCTGGCCCGAGTCGCGCGGGTGGGACTGTGCATCGGGGGACTAGTCCACCGTGACGAACCGAGCCGTCTCGACACGCCCATCCTCTTGCTTTGGCAGATACAGTCGGCCCCATGGGTAAAGGTGGGCGCGAAGTGAACAAGGTAAAGAGGGCCGAGCGGGAGGCTCGATGGCTGTCGGAGCTGACGCGCATGATTGCGCAGCTTTGGGGAACTCGTGCGGAGTGCGTCGAGGTGGCGGCTCTCTTTGCTGCCACCGCTGATCGCTTGGGGCTCCCGGTCGAGGCTCGCGCAGTGTCCATCCTCGCGATCGATACCGAGGAGCATCGAGTCTCTATGACAGGCGTCGCGGCCGGTGAGGATGCCAAGGCACGTCTCGGGGCTCAGGTCGCTGGCTTCCCCGACGACACTTCGGAGCGCAGCTTCGAACGCGCGGGACACATGATCCTGACGAGCCGCACACTGTCTATGATCTTTGACCCCACTTTTCGGCAGTTCTCGAAGGATGGGCTTCCGGACGTGCCCATCTCAGGATCAGTTCCCGAGACTCATCCATCGACCGGTGAACTCGTCATTGAGTTTGGAGAGGGCAGATTCGAGGTCACCTACTTCTTCGACGACGCGAACGTCGGTTGGCAGGAAGGCTTCGAGTGGGCAAAGGCCCAATGGGCAGAAGTTGCGAGTCAACTGAGCTCAGATCTCCGATCAGGCGGCACGGCGGAGACGATGACCTTCGAGATCCCTTGGGAAGAGCAGCCAAGTCACCAGTCACATTGACGTACGGGGGTGTGTTGGTGACGTATGTGTCGGTGGTGGCATGCACGCTGGTAGGAGGAAGAGAGGATCGCCGTGCCCGAAAGCCGTCACAAGTATCTGTACGAGCGACTAGGCGACCATGATTTCCAGCAGCTAGTCTCGGCGCTGCTGGCACTGCAGTTCCCCGACTATGTTCCCTTGCCGCTTCGGCAGTCTGACGGTGGACGCGATGGCATCGTGGGCCCGCACCGGCTCGTCTTTCAGGTCAAGTGGTCGGCACGTGGCCGTGAACGCGATCCCGTCTCGTGGCTCGATGCTGAGGTGCGTGGCGAAGCGGAGAAGATCAAGAAGCTCGCAGCACAAGGCGCACGCAAGTACGTGTTGGTCACCAATGTCGAAAGCACGGGCAAGCCGAAGACCGGCACATTCGATCGCCTAGATGCCAAGCTGCAGCAGTATTCGAAGGACTTCGGTCTCGAGATGTCGTGCCTTTGGCGCGAAGCCATCAACTCGGTCGTAGATTCCGCGCCGACGGAGACCAAATGGGCGTACGCGGAGATGCTCGCCGGCTGGGATCTCATTCGCTACCTCGTCAGCGAGCAAGGAGTGGTTGCACGAGACTCAGAGCTCCGCGACCTTGTTCGGAAGGTCGCGGCGGCCCAGTGGGACGAGGACGAGCGGATCAAGTTCAGCCAGGTTGAACTGGATCGGGAACGCCTCACCGACCTGTTCGTCGATGTTCCTGCGGAACGCATACGAATCCCGAAACGAACTGAAGTTCTTCACTTAGAGCCAAGGGCCGTCGGTGGCGCTGCGAACTACGTCGCCACCAGGACTCCCTACCCCTTCACGCTCGTGCGCGGTGCGCCGGGCCAGGGAAAGTCCACGCTGAGTCAGTATGTCTGCCAGGCCTACCGAATCGCGTTCGTGCCTGGGCAGTCAGCATTCGCAGAAGAGCTTCCCGACATCAAGCAGCCCCGATTCCCTCTTCGGCTAGACCTCGGTGATTACGCAGCGTGGATGCAGGGCTATGACGTCTTCGACAAGACTGATGGCGCCAAAGTTACGAAGGGCCCGAAACGACGAGCGGCGCAAGCGTCGATTGAGTCGTTCTTGGCTGAGTTGATCGCCCACGCCAGCGGACGGGGCACGGTCACCTCGTCTGAGGTGCAAGAGATCTTCGACCGTGTGCCGAGCCTCGTGGTGCTGGACGGTCTCGACGAGGTAGGCAACCTGGACGACCGCAAGCGCGTGGTCCAGGAGATCGACCTGTTCTGTGCTCGAGGCAAGTCGTACGCCGTCGAACCGAAGGTCATTGTCACGACCCGTCCGAACTCGGCCGGATTGCCGGAACCAAATAGCGAGATCTTCGAAGTCATCTCTCTGAGCCCGCTCGAACCGTCGCTGCGCGATGAGTACCTGCGCAAGTGGTGCGTCGTCCACAACGTGCGAGGAAACGACAGCCGCGTGCTTCGGCGGAACTTCACGGAGAAGACGAAGGAACCTTACATCGGCGAGCTCGCCGGCAACCCGATGCAGCTCACGATCCTGCTCTACTTGCTCCGTCAGCACGGCGACGCGACACCGAACCAGCGCACCGAGCTTTACGACGCTTACATGGCTCTGCTGCTCGCTCGTGAAGCCAACAAGCGACCCGAATCGGTGCGTCGCTACCGTGACGACCTCACCGAGATCGTGCCATTCCTCGGCTGGTATCTGCAATCCCGCGGCGAGGAGCAAGGCCACAGCGGACGGATGGCCTTCGCCGAGGTCGACGCCGCCATGAAGCACTTCCAGACGACCTACGGCAAACCGACGGAAGTGGTCGACGAGCTCTTCCGCGCAGCGAGCGATCGGCTCTGGGCGCTGACGAGTAAGGAGGAAGGAACCCTTGAGTTCGAGGTGCTTTCCCTGCGCGAGTACTTTGCCGCCCGGTTCCTTTACTACAACGCTGGCGAGGGAGATCCTGCCTTCGATCGCACCGACGTGTTCCGCGAGCTTCTCCGCCGCCCGTACTGGCTCAACACGGTTCGTTTCTATAGCGGAAATGCGCGCGGTTCGGACATCTATGTACTCAAAGCCGGGATCGAGCATGAGCTCGCGGAGAACACATCGAAGCAGGTCAGAGTGGCAGCGTGGAGCCTCCTGACTGACGGCGTCTTCAACAGCCGGCCTAACGAAGCCGCGTCAGTCGTGAACGCGCTGACGAACGAACGCGGAAGCCGACTGCTCCTCGCCGCACTGGACAGCAAAGAGATCACTCCGCTCCCGGAGACCAGCCACGCGAAGGACGCCTGGGCTCGCCTCACCGCACAGATCTGCGCTGATCCAGATGACCCCCAGCACGCATGGCGAGTGCGCGTTATCCGAGACCTACTCGGCCTGCGGGCGGAGTTCACGGCATGGTGGCTAGAGCAGCTCACCGAGGCGATTCAACGAGGCAACGATCTGCCGTGGCTCGCAATCGGTGCGAAGTGCGAGGTGCTCGCCGGAGCGAAGGTGAATGTTCCGGGCCTCTCCGCCGAGGACGGCCAGCGCGCACAGCTCATCTTGAATTGTGGGCTTGTACCCGAAGACGGCGGGATGCTCGAGGCGCAACTCATCCGCGCAGTCCTCGACGGGCAGTGTTCCGAAACGACCTCTGTGCGTTCTCGACCCGCCCAAATAGCTGCGGTGCTGAACCCCAGTGAGTATTACGCCTTCGGTGCGGAGGTTGCGACCTATCGCCCAGCAGTCACCTCGAGCGATCGGCGTGCGCTCGCGATGCAGCATCTTCGCAAAAGTGCTCCCGAGTACGCCACGATCGCCCGTCTTCGCCGGTTCCGGCGAGGTGAAAAAGGCAGCACCTTCCCATGGGCGAATACGGCGACGGCGCTTCTCGACCAGACCGGTCGATGCTGGCTGGTCTCCGAGATCGCTGTCATTGGGGCTGCGGCGCCCTTCGGCCTGGGAGTGACCAAGGCGCCGGGTACCGCCGCGCTGGGATCTGCCAGCCACCCCGCCACCCTCATCACGGAGACACGCACGAAGGCTGGCGACGTCGTGTGGTGGCGCGAACGGCTCGGCGATTGCTACGACGATCTCTCGCGTGCAGAATGGGCACTCGCGCTCTGGGCGATGGCGAGTGCTGGAGTCATCCAGGCCCTCGCGGCGGATCTTGACGCGGCGGTCGATCAGCTCCCTGCCGATCAGAAGCGCGCCTTCCTGACGGCAGCACGACGTCTCTCCGAATCGGGCTGGATTGGTCAGCTGCACCCCGAACCAGTTGGGCTCGGCGGCGCTTTCGATGAGCTCATAACCCTGAGGACCGCACAGACGCCGGAGGCGAAGATTCCCCTCGCCTCCAACGGAGTAGCTGCTGGACCCATACCGCTCGCTGAGATCGCACGGAAGCGCAAGTGGCTCAAGGTGGACCGGACGGCGAACTACCGCTAGCTCAGCGACGTCAGAACGTTGTTCACGCCTGAAGGTGGTCGAGCTTGACGAATTCCGCGACTCGTTCATAATCAGGGGCAAATGAGGGCACTCCGCCGCGTCACCACGTCTACGTATGCAGTTCAGGGCATCCTGAGTCTTACTACGTTTTGGGTCAAACCTGGGGGACCATCTTGACGGATACACCAGAGCCAGTGCTGCCTCTGTCGCTGCTCGCTTCGAACCGTGATCAGTTCAACGCGCTCTTCTACGAACCCGTGAGCGTTGCTCTGCAGACGAAGACGAATCTGCACGTCCATGTACTCCGCGTTCAGAATGGGAACTTCGACCTCCCTGGGCTCTACCGAGAGCTGAAGAACAACAGCGTTGCGTACGTCCTCTCGCGGTTGAACTACAAGAAGGCATTGGAAGATCCCGGTCGGATGATGGAGGTGGCTGCCAAAGTGCAGGCGCAGTTCCGCATCCCCGACGAGCTGGCGGGAGAGGGTGGCGAGGTCATCCTCTATTCCCTTCTCGAAGGTCACCTCGGCGCGCCGAAGGTGCTCTCGAAGATGGAGCTGAAGACAAACAGCGACCACTACGTCTACGGCTCGGATGGTGTCCATCTGCTGCGTACCGATGAGAACACGTACCAGCTGATCTTTGGCGAGTCCAAGATGTACGGCGACTCGGGTGGCGTGGGCAACAGCGCGAAGCGCGGCATCAAGGCGGCCTTCAAGTCTGTCGGCAAGGTGCATGAAGAAGGCTTCGACTTCGATACATGGCTCGTTCAGTCTGAGTTGTTGAAGGAAGAACTCGACGACGAAAAGCTCGCTGCGCTCTCTGCGATTTTGCTTCCGTCGACTGGCGGCGGTGACGATGACATCAAGAAGCACAACGCCTTCGGGATCTTCGTCGGCTACGAAGTCGACGTCTCGGACATGAAGGTTGAGGATATGGAGCTCGCCGAGATCGAGGAAGAGCTTCGGAAGCGCGCGACCGACGCCATCACCGCGCAGCACGACCTAATTAAGCAGGAGGTGACGGATCGCGGCCTTGGCGTGTACCCGATTCATCTCTACGCCATTCCGTTCGCCAAACGCGGCACGGGTGACAAGGCACATGGGATCACGCAGATCCGAATGGAGCTTGCCGCCCAGCTCGGAAACCACGGAGCGTCGAAGTAGATGGCCGGGCGCATCGCGGCCGATGTGCTGAGCGACACGATCGTCGCTCGCGACGACTACGTGGGCGACTTGTTCGCGCTGGAGTCCGCCGTCTCCGAAGCCTTTCTGACCGGCGCAGCCAATGCAGTCGTTGACGATGCCTTGGTCGATCGACTGCTTCGGTACGCGGACATCATGTCCCACTCAACGCTTTCAGTGCATCGGGAGACCGCATACAACTTGATTGCGCTGCTGCGCGAGTATGACGAGCTCGTCGGGCTCTCCGAACGAGCCAGCGGCCGTGTCACAGCCGTCGCCACCGCCGTGCTCATCGAACTCGGGAACTTTCCGGGTCTCCGCACCTTGGCGAATGCCACTGACGCGACCTACGCGCTCCCCGTTTCGCGAGGTGTGCTTCGTGCTGCGAAGGAGGTCACGCAGGCCACGAAGCACGGTACTGCGACGCTTACGGACACACAGTTCGAGATCGCCGAGCGGATGCGCGACGAAGACTTCTTTAGTTTCTCGGGGCCGACATCACTCGGTAAATCGTTCATCCTGAAGGACGCGATCTACGAAATCGTTCGGCGATCAGATCTCGATCAACACTGTGTGGTGGTGCTTGTCCCGACGAAGGCCCTGATTGGGCAGACCGCCGCGGATCTCCGCGAACTGCTGCGTGATGTGCCCGAGGTCAACGTCGCGACGTTCCCTTCCCTGCCCCTCTTCCTGCGCCAGACCTATCCGCGCACGATCTTTGTGCTCACGCCGGAACGGTTGCTTCGATACCTCTCCAACCCTGTGAGGGATATCGACTACCTCATCGTTGATGAGGCGCAGAAGGTGATCGCCAAGAAGGACGCCCGATCCTCGATCTACTACCACGCCATCGTGGAGACGATTCGACGGTTCGCCACCAAGCTGGTCTTCGCCTCGCCGAGCATCGAGAACCCGCAGCTCTTCCTCGAGCTTTTCGGCAAAGCTTCGAACGGTGCCCTTGCCGTCCGGGAACGCACGGTCGCGCAGCAGCGGTACTTCGTTGACCTCATTGACCGCAAGCAGTTCTACCTCTCGGGAGCCGGCGATGGTGACGGCGCCCTGAAGGAGCAGCCTGCCGCCGAGACAGCGATCGAACTCGTCACTTCGCTGAGTGGAGCCCGTAAGTCGATCGTCTACATCAACAGCTCGGCCAAGTCCGCAGACTTTGCCCTGGAGCTCGCGAAGGTGCTTCCGAAGGTAGACGACCCGCGCATCGAGTCGGTGATCAAGTTCGTCAAAGAGCACATCCATAAGGACTACTTCTTGGCGGACACGCTGCGTCACGGCGTCGCCTTCCACCACGGCAAGATGCCTCAGGAGGTACGGGAGAAGGTCGAAGAGTGCTTCTCAGATCCGGACTCGCCACTCCAGTTCGTCGTCTGTACGTCAACGCTGCTCGAGGGCGTGAACCTTCCGGCGAAGAACATCTTCGTCCTCAATGACACCCATGGGCCATCTGGCTTCGGCAAGATCGACTTCGAGAACCTCGCCGGGCGCGCAGGTCGCCTGACCTATGACTTCTCCGGCAACGTCATTTGCGTTCGTCACGAAACCGGCGGCTGGAGTGAGTCGCGGCAGGAACTCATCCCACGCGGTGAGCCGATCATCGCGAAGAGCTTCCTCGTCAACCCAGGAAAGACGCGCAAGGACTTCACCGACATCGGCTATGTCCTTCGGGGCGAGATGATTCCGGGCACGCCCTCGAATGACGCCAAGCGCACCGTCGAGCAGTACACCTCCATCCTGCTTCTTCATGTTCTCGGCAAACAGCAAACGCCGCTGCGTTCGTTGTTCCTCGAGAAGGTGCCGGATGCCGCGAAGCTGCTCGACAAGGCCGTCAACTCGTTCACTGGTTCAGAGGAAGTACTCCGACGCTCGCCCGGCATCCAACCGAAGTATCAGAGCGATGTCTGGACGGAACTGAAGTCCGGTGTTGCCGGCCCGCTGGTGCCGAGCGATACGGAGGAGCTCACCTTCGAACTGTTCGAAGGAGTGCTCGTTCATCTTGGACGGGTCTACAACTGGATTGTTGAAGAGTCCGGTGGAAAGGACCCGCTCGTTCCGAAGGAAGATCCCGGCTACACGGCACGGCTGCGCTATTGGGCGACCTTGATGTCCTACTGGGTCAAGGGCGATCCGCTGGTGCTGGTGATTAGCCGGTCGATCCGCTACCACGCGAATCAAGGAGTCGTGAAGTATCACGACTACGCGATCTCGCCCTACCTGATCGAGGAGCCCTTCAAGGCTGGCGACCCCAAGCAAGTCAACCGAATCATCGAGGAGACGATGCGAGATCTCGAGACAGGGCTGCGATTCAAGATCATCAGCTACCTCGAGAACTACTACGACCTCACGGTGCAGGCACTTGGTGCAGACGAGGCCGGTATCAACGTTGCCAAGCTCGTCGAGTACGGCTCGAGCGACGGGAAGGTCATCAACTTGCAGGAGGTCGGGTTCACGCGAGGCGTGGCGCTCGATCTGCTCGGCAAGCACGCCGAGTTCCTGAGCTTCGCGGGAGACGAGCTCCAGGACGTTGATCTTGAGGGACTCCTTGCCACCTCAGACGTTGCGGCAGAGACGAAGGCCGAGCTGGAGAACATCCTGCGCAAGGCTGCTCCGGTGGACGTGATCGCCGAGCCGCTGCAATGACCGACAGGTGGCGCAACCTCGTCGTCGAGTCTCAGTTCGCAACGGAGCTCGTTCGATCCGGCATAAGTCAGGTCTGCGCGCTCCCGATGAGCGGTGACGAGCGCGCCCGAGTGGGGTACGACCAGACGTATCCGCTCAATATCGGCTTGCATCTCTACACGAGCGGGCTTGAGCGCCTGTGCAAGCTGGCACTCGCCTGCCACGGGTTCGCTGCCACGGGGGAGTTCTCGAACGTGCGCGACTATTCGCACCGCTTGAGCAATCTGCTGACCGCGCTCGAAGAGCTCGACACCTCTCAACTCGTTTCCTTCAACCCCGACTATCTGTCGCGACCGAGCGATGAGTTTGGTGATGACCTCGTGGAGTGGCTGGAGCGGTATGCATCCGGTGGCGGCAGGTACGAGATTCTCGATTCGCTCTCACGCGACGATGCTCACGTGTTGACGTGGGAGAAATGGGAAGAGTTCTGCTCCGGCGGAGCTGTCTCGGAGGATGTCGAGCAGAGCATCAGCATTCGCAATGCGGTCGGAAACGCACTCACCGATGTCTGTATCGCCAATGACCTTGAGAGCGCGGCCTATCCGATCCTGGAGAGTTCGACCAAACCATTGCACGCCGCGGCCGTCGCAGTTGGTCTCGCGATGTACCGACGGGCGAGGTGGCCGGCGGAGATTCTCGCGTCAGTCTCGAACTACACGAGCCAAGAGCTACCGATCCTGCGCGAGGCAGTGAACGTGCTGACCCAGACGACGGACAACTTCTTCGCGTACGAGATTGCGGGCGTCTCCGACAGAGAACCTGTCATCGAAGAGCTCATCAATCACAGGGACACGTTCGTCATGCCCGACTTCGAAGAGGGCGACGATTGGCTTGAGGACGAGCCAGAGCCGGAGGGGGCGGACGCCGAACACGCGGCACACGATGGTTCGGAGCAGTCCGGTACCACCTGACCGTGGTCAGCCTGCCAACGATGTACGGGGAGTGGGTAGACCGGACCAGCGGCGCCTTGCATCTCAAGCGCTTCGTCGCGGCTCTTTGAATGATGCATAAAAGACCGACAGGTGGGATTTCGGGGGAGCGACTTGCGTGATGGGCGCAGGAACTGGAAGAGGCCCTCCTAGTGGAGGCCTCTTCGTCGTTCGTTAGCTCAAGGTGGCCAGCGGGGCCGCAAGGACCCCAGCTCCCGTCGCCCAGATCGTTTCGAGCAGGTACTGCCAGAACTTTCGTGGGATGTTGGTCGTGCTGTTGGTGTTTTGCTTCTGAACTGTGTTCATAGGCTTCTCCTTTCGCTTACTGATTCGGCGTTCGCTAAGGAGGCGCACGAGAGTAAGGA
Source organism: Sphingomonas sp. BLCC-B65 (assembly GCF_028550675.1). Classification (NCBI taxonomy): domain Bacteria; kingdom Pseudomonadati; phylum Pseudomonadota; class Alphaproteobacteria; order Sphingomonadales; family Sphingomonadaceae; genus Sphingomonas; species Sphingomonas sp. BLCC-B65. The sequence goes on from NZ_JAQQGL010000001.1 coordinate 103,609, forward strand.
TCAGGACCACCGCCAGCCACACTGCGCCGAGCCCGAGATTCTGGTTGGGCTCGCTGGCACCTTGAACCAACGACGTTCCAATAGTCGCTGATTGAAGGGCCTTCTGTTGATGGTTACTGAGTGAATCACTACTCGATGAGTCCAAGTCGGCGGCGGCCGACTCGATCCGATTGGCGGCGTGCTCGACCATCTAGCGGACGTTTTCCGCTGTTGCCGGTCGGTCCCTAGTAGTAGACGCCATAGCCGAAGAACTCGACATCACCGGCTTCGACTGGCTCTCCGAGTCCAGACGTGACGGTGACACTGTCGGTTCCCAGTGCCGCCAGTACTGATGTGACTGTTGGTGGTGCATGTGTGGTCATGGCGTCCTCGCGATTGCCTCACCAGATTGGTAGTTGGAGTGTCGCGATGACCGTTCCTGCGATCGTGGCAAGTCCAACGCCTGCTGCACCGACGAACTTGGCCCGTGTCCAGAAGCGCGGCTTCGCTTCCTCGGGGGCAGCAGTGGTCGTGCTGCCGTCCGTGGTCTGTGCGATGCTCACGCGGTTCCCGCGCCCGTTGATGACGAAGTTCACGGCGTTGGCTGCCTGCGTTGGGGTTGGGAGGTCTTGGCCCTGTGGGGTTCCGGAGCGCAACTCTGCGATGAGTTCAGCCAAGCGAGTGCGAATCTGGTCGAGCACGCCTGCGAGCGCGATAGTGCTGACGCTCCAATAGAGCGCGGTGATGTGGCCGTTCATCTTCCGGGTGCCGTTCATGTAGGTGACGAGGTCTGGAGCCCCCGGTGGCTGCAGCTTGACCATTCGGTCGGTTCGGTGCTGATCCACCATGCTGTGAATCTCGCTCACGCCCATTCGTAATGGGACTTGCTCGTTGACTTCGTCGCGAGCGAAGTCGGGAATGTCCATCGCACCGATTGTCTCGTGGCGCACGATCCCGCCTGGAACGGTGCCGTCGATCTGCAGTGGAGCGGACACAGTGCGGTAGTGGGGCAGCTCTGCGTCCCGCCCGTAGCCGCGGAGCTCTAGCGACGCCCAGTTGCGGAGTTCGGGTGAGCCCGCGTTTCCGCCGAGCAGGATGAGTTTGCGGAGCAGGGTGTCGAGGGGCTTCTCATCGAGGAGGTCGCGCTCGATTTGCGCCATGAGATCCGCTGGCCGTTTGATCACAGCCAAATTATCTCCTCCACCACCGACTTCGGAGCAACCGCGACGATGCCGAAGGGGGCCCAGGACCGTCTTGGTCATGCATGTCGCTGAGTATCGCTCGGCGGGCTGTTGGTGCGTCGCGGGGGAGAAAGGCAAGAACCCCATATCCAAGTCGAGCTCGCTGACGAAGCGAAGATCGTGTCGGCCGGCTTTCTGGCCATCGGCGCCCCAACGAAGCTCCATTTCAGGCTCCCGGCACACGTTCGTGGAGGGGGACCAGAAGGGGACCAGAATCATGCAATCCACGCATTTCGTGACGTGCTCTGCATGATCTGCGCCGCGGAATTACGCGGTTTTTGGTGAGATTTATGCCGTCTGGACGCCTGGGGGTCAAGGGGTCGCAGGTTCAAATCCTGTCATCCCGACCATATTGAGGAGTTCAAGCCATTGAACGAGGTGAGCCTCATACAGGTCGACGAAGAGAACCTCCCGCAGAGATGCGGGAGGTTCTCTTCGTTTCTGGCATGACGGGCTCGCATCGCGACCGCTAACCTCGGCTGCCGCGACAGCTGTTGTCGACTTCTTCAAGAAGCGCCGACAGGCGAGGCTCCCGGCTCTTCCCTGCTGACGCCTCGTATCGTTGCGGAGCGGGTGACCCTGTGCGGCGCTGCTCAGGCGACCGTGATCGTGACATCCAGGTTGTTTCGGGTCGCGTGGGAGTACGGGCAGATCTGATGTGCGGCGTCGACGAGCTCGCGGGCCTGGTCGGCGGGGATACCGGGCAGCACAGCGGTGAGGGCGACGGCGAGTCGGTAGGCGCCGTCGGTGTCGGCTCCGATGCTGACGCGGGCGGTGACGCTGGTGTCGTGAAGGGAGACCTTGCGCATGCGTGCGGCGAGCTGGAGGGAGCCGTGGAAGCAGGCCGCGTAGCCGGCGGCGAAGAGGATCTCTGGGTTGGCTGCTCCACCCGGGCCTCCCATCTCGACGGGGATGCGCATGTCGATGTCGAGGGTGCCGTCGGGTGTATCGACGTGGCCGGAGCGGCCGTCTCCGTGAGCGGTGGCCTCGGCGGTGTAAAGGGTGTTCACGGTTGTTCCTTTCGTGGGGCGGTCTGGGCGCGGGGCTGGAGGGAGCGTGATGCACGCAGAGATGCGGCGGCCGCGATCGCGGCGAGCAGTGCGGCGATGAAGAAGGTGGTCTGCGCGGCATCCAATGGGCCGTTCGCTGCCGTGTCCGACTCAGCGGCGAGCGTGGCGTAAAGGGCGCCCATGGCGGAGGCGCCGATGATGAGGCCGAGGTTGCGGGAGAGCCCGAGTGCGCCGGCGATGGCGCCGCGCTGCGTGGGGTCTGTAGCGCTGAGGGTGTGGGTGTTGCTGGCGGCGAGGAAGAGCTGATAGCCGGGCGTGAGGATGAAGAGGGCGCCGATGTAGCCGGCCACGCCCCACCAGGTGGGCACCGTGGCGAGGGCTGCCGCGCCGACGGTCAGGATGGTCAGGCTGACGGTGATCATGATGGGTGGTGAGGTGCGGTCGACGAGTCGCCCGGCGAGGACGCCGCTGATCGCAGAGGTCACGGGACCGACGGCCATGACGAGCCCGACGAGGGGGAGTGGTAGCTGCAGTCCGTCGTGGAGGGCGTAGGGCCCGACGACGAGCGTGGTCATCATGACCGTGGCGACGAGGACGTTCGTGATCATGCCGGTCGTGATGGTCCGGTGGCGCAGCAACGCTGGGGGCAGGACGGGGGCGTCGGCGCGTCGCTCGACGGCGAGGAAGCCGATCAGAAGGGCTGCGGCGCCGCCCAGGAGCGTTCCCGTCGGCCAGTTCGGCATCGGCGCCGTCAGCGCGAGGGCGTACGTGGCGATGCCCGCGCCTAAGAGGACGTTGCCGGTGGCGTCGAAGCGGTGGCGCGTACGAGTGATCGTTCGCGCTGAGGGGACCGTCACGGCAAGGGGCAGCGCCGCCGCCCCGAGAAGGGCCATCATCCAGAAGGGCGCTGTCCACCCGCCCCATCCGATGAGCGCGCCGCCGAGAGCCGGTCCGAGTGCGGTGCCGACCGCGGACGTCGTGCCGAGGAGCCCCATGATGCGGCCGGTGCGCCCGTCGGCAACGAGGTCCCTCGCGAGGGCGAGCGGCAGCGCCGTCATCACGGCCGCTCCGACTCCCTGGACACCGCGCGCGATGACGAGCGTCACGAGCGACGGGGCGAGAGCGCCAGCCACGGCGCCCACGGTGAAGATGGAGATTCCCGCGAGTAGCACCCGGCGCCGGCCCCACCGGTCACCTGCTGATCCGGCAGTCACGCTGATCGAAGTGACCGCCAGTAGGTAAGCGACGACAACCCACTGCACCTGACCCGGTGTCGCGGTGAACGCCGTGACGAGCGCGGGCAGCGCGACGTTCGCGGCGCTCGTGCCCACCGAGGCCGTGAGTATGGCAAGAGCGAGCCCTGCGACGGCTCGAGATGGTGTGGACATGGACACAGCCTCGATTCACGAGTGCTGAGACCGCAACGTTTCTTGCCGAAACAGGGACGAGCGTGTTCGATGGCATTCGTGGAGGCGACCGAAGGAGCGGATGTGCGCTCCGTGCTGGACCGTGTCGGATCGCGGTTGCAGGCGTTGCGTGAGGCGCGGGGATTGACGCTCGCGGATGTCTCGGAGCGGACGGGCGTCTCGTCGAGCACGCTCTCACGTCTGGAGAACGGGCAGCGTCGCGCCAGCCTGGAGGTGCTTCTGCCGCTCGCGCAGGTGTATCGCGTCCCGTTGGATGAACTGGTGGGTGCTCCGGAGACCGGCGATCCCCGGGTGCGGTTGCGTCCCCGGCGGGTGAACGGGCGAACGGTCGTGCCACTCGCTCATCAGCCCGGGATGCCGCAGGCGTGGAAGATCGTGGTCCCGCGCGGTCACTCGGTTCCTCGGCTGAAAACGCACGAGGGCACGGAGTGGCTCTATGTTCTGACCGGGCGGATGCGGTTGATCGTAGGGGAGCGCGACCTCGTGCTGAAAGCTGGGGAGGTCGCCGAGTTCGACACGCGCCTGCCACATTGGTTCGGCAGCGATGGGGAGATTGAAGCAGAGATCCTCAGCATCTTCGGCCCCCAAGGTGAACGCGTCCACGCTGGCCCTAGCTGAGCATCGGCTCCGTCGCGCTACGTGAAGTCAGCCGCCGAGTTGAGCGGCGATGCCGGCGGTGTCGATGAAGACGCGTTCGCCGATGACGCGGCCGTCGTCGGCGAAGGTGACGACGGCGATCATCTCGAGGGCGATCGTGCGGCCGGTGGGAGGGAAGCCGCCGTACGCACCGTCATGGGTGCCGTCGAAGCGGACGAGCATCGCGCCCGTGTCGCCTTCCTGTCCGAGCGGGGTGATGGTCGCGGTGAGGTCGCTGAACCCGCCGAAGAGAGCCTCCTCCCGCGCGCGCAGCGCGTCGAGCCCGGACTGGGGTCCCGTGAGGGGGGAGTCGTAGGCGGCGGGCTCGGCCCAGAGCGCGACCACGGCGGCAGGGTCGTGCGCGTTGACGGCTGCTGCTGCGGCATGGGCGAAGTCGTGGATGTGCATGGGCGATCTCCTTCGATCGTTGGGGCGGTGGGATGCCGGGTGCCCGGGCGCCCGGACGTTCAGGGGCGGACGGAGCGTTCCGCGATGTTCAGGGCGAGCCGTTCGGGTAGACGCGGCGCGAGCCAGGAGAGGAACGCGTTTCCGCGGCCGTCGACGACCGAGGGTCTGCCGCGGTGCAGGGCGCGCAGGGCGGTGCCGACGACCTGTTCGGGACTCCGGCGGCTGCCGACGGATGCGGCGTCGCCCGCGGTGGCGAAGAACGCGGTGTCGGTCGCTCCGGGGCAGAGGGCAAGCACGTCGACGCCGGTGCCGCGGGTCTCGCGCCAGAGGGCGCGGGTGAAGGTGAGGACGTATGCCTTCGAGGCGGAGTAGACGGCCATGTGGGGCACCGGCTGGAATCCGGCGGTGCTCGCGACGTTGATGATCGCGCCGCGGCCTCGCGAGAGCATCGGCGGTAGAAGGAGTGCGGTGAGCGCTGTCAGGCTCCGCACGTTGACGGCGATCTGCGTGGTCGCCGAGCGCAGGGGCGTGGTGCCGAGGTCGCCATGGATGCCGAGGCCGGCGTTGTTGATCAGTGTGTCGACTGCGATCTGCTCAGCCTCCAGGCGTGCCAGAAGGGTTTCGGCGGCGTCCGGGGCGTCGAGGTCATGCGCGAGGACGGTGACGCTCGCGCCGTGCCGTGCGCGAAGGTCTGCGGCGATGTCTTCAAGCACGTCGGCCCGGCGCGCCACCAGAACGAGGTCGCTCCCGGCGGCGGCGAGTCGATGGGCGAACGAGCGCCCGATCCCAGAGGACGCTCCGGTGATGAGGGCGGTGGTTCCAGCGGCGATGGTGCGCACGATGCTCCTAATAAACAAACCAGTCGGTCTAATAAAATGCGACTATAGTACGAGCATGACCACTCGTCCACACCCCGATGACGACATCGTTCCGGCGCGCCGCGTCGGACGTCCCACGGGCCCGACTGCTCAGGGGGCTGCGTCGCGCGATGTGATCATCGATGCGGCGGCGGCCGTCTTCGCCCGTCTCGGCTACGACCGTGCCCGCATGGTGGACATCGTGGACGCGAGCGGGCTGTCGAAGGGCTCTGTCTACTTCCACTTCGACAGCAAAGAAGCTCTCGCAGTCGCGGTGCTCGAGGAACGACACCGCCGATGGATCGCCGACGTGGAGCGCATCCTCGCCCAGGCCGCGGAGGGCGAAGCCCGCATTCGGCGGCTCCTGCCCGCGATGCTCTCACTCCATGACGAGGACTCCGATGCCTGGGTGATCTCACGCCTCACCCAGAGCCTCGCAGGCGTCCCATCCACCCGTGATCTCGCCGCGGCGATGACACAGCGGTGGATCGACGTCGTCGCGGGCTTTATCCGCGACGACGGTCTCGTCGCCGACCTCGACCCGCCCCTCGATCCCGACGCGCTCGCCACCGTGCTCGTCGGCGCCTTCGACGGCCTCAAGATGACCGTCGACGTCCTGAGCTCTGGTGACCGTGACGCGGCCGGTCGCCTTCTGGTCGAGCGTGGCGCGCTTCTGGAGCGAATGCTCTTTCAGACCGTTGGGCTCACTGAGCGTCAAGGGACGAGCCCGCTGCGGGCTTGACGGCGCTTCGACGACGGCGAGCAGGGTGAGACGAAGTCGAGTCGTCAGCAGTGCGGTGCGAGGCATCCCGGTGCACGCGGCGGAAGGTACGTCCCTAACAAGAAGGGTTACGATCGCCTGCGCGCGGCCGAAAAGAGGAGTACCGCATGACCACCTACGCTCAGAACCTCACCGAGATCCTCGACCGTGAGGCGCTTCCCGCGGGCGGAATCATCTCCGGCGACGTCGACTACGCCGCGGACGGTCTCGTTTTTCGCGGGTACCACGCCCGTCCCGCCGCGCACGGCTCCTACCCGGGGGTTCTCGTCGTGCACGATTGGCTCGGCGTGACCGACTATGTCCGCATGCGCTGCGACATGCTGGCCCGGCTCGGCTACTCGGCGTTCGCTGCGGACGTCTACGGGGCTCACGTTCGACCCGCCCCTCAGGATGCCGCGGCCGTCGCCGGCGGCTTCTACCGGGATCGCGCGCTGTGGCGCCGACGGCTCACGGTCGCGTTCGACCGACTGCGCGCCGAGCCGTCCGTCGACCCGGCGCGCACCGCGGCGATCGGCTACTGCTTCGGGGGAACCTCCGTGATCGAGTTCGCCCGCACCGGCGCCTCCGTCGACGCCGTCGTGAGCTTCCACGGCGGCCTGCTCACCGGCCCCGAGGGCGAGGCGGCGCGAATCGGGGCGAAGCTGCTCGTCCTGCACGGCGCGGCCGACCCGGTCGCCCCCGACGAAGCGTTGCTCGCGTTCGAGAACGATCTGCGGACGGCTCCCGAGATCGACTGGCAGGTCGTCACGTACGCCAATGCGATGCACGCCTTCACGCTCCCCGACGCGAACGCGCCCGAGCACGGCGCCCTGTTCGACGCCACCGCCGAGCGTCGCAGCTGGACGGCGATGAAGACGTTCCTGAACGAGGTCTTCGACTGAGGCGACCGCGCCAGTCAGCCCAGTAGCTCGTCCGCCGTCGCAGCGGTCGCCGCGACCGTCACCTGCGTTCCCCACGGATCGCTGACGCGCACGGCGCGACCGTCGTCGGAGAACCGGATGCCGCGGCTGGACAACCGCTCCGCGAGCGCATCGAGGTCTTCGCGCGCCGGCACCGAGACGGCGACATCCCCGAGCCCCAGGCTCGCCGCGCGCGGGCCCGCGCCCGCGGAATGCCACGTGTTCATGGCGATGTGGTGGTGGTAGCCGCCGGCGGATGCGAACAGGGCTCCGGGCACCCTTGTGGCGGTCGACTCGAACCCCAGTGCGTCGACGTAGAACGCCCGCGCCGCCGCGACGTCGCCGACCTGAAGGTGCACGTGTCCGACGCGTCCGGCGTGCTGCGCCGCGGCATCCAGGGCCTCCTGCGTGAGGTGCTGCTGGAGGTACGCGCGCGGATCGAGGTACTCCGTCGTCATGAAGATCTCACCGTCGTCGTACTTCCACTGGCTGCGCGGGCGATCCCGGTACAGCTCGATGCCGTTGCCCTCGGGGTCGGTGAAGTAGAACGCCTCGCTGACGAAGTGATCGCTCGATCCGGCGAACCGGCTCGTCGGGTTCTGTGCGGCGCGGTAGACGGTCGCCGCCAGGCTCGCCTCATCGTCGAAGAGAAAGGCGGTGTGGTACAGGCCCGCCTGTCGGGGATCGACACCCGGCAGGTCGGGTGTGTGCACCAGTTTCACCATCGGTACCGTTCCGCGCCCCAGCACGCGGTGCACCTCACGTCCCTGCGTACGCTCCTCGAGGGGAGTGAGCGCCAGCGCCCCTGCGTAGTACGACGACATCGTCTCGAGGTCGCCGACACGGAGGGTGACGGCGTCCATCGTGGTCGCGGGGTTGAGCGTGTCCATGGGGATCTCCACGTCGGGGTGTCGGGTGCGGTCAGCGGGCGACGGCGAAGCCGCCGGTCCAGGAGATCTTCTCGCTCGCGGCGAGGGTGAGCTGCAAGAAGCCGATGGCCTCGAGCTCGTGCGCGCGCGACAGGGAGCCGGCGTCGATCGCGCTCACTCCACCGGCCTCGACGGCGGCGGCGAGCGCCTGCTTGGCGGTGGCGTCATCGCCGGCGATGAGCACGGTGGTGGGAAGGCCCCCGATGGTCTTGCCGACGAGGGTGCCGGCGAACGTCGTGTTGAACGCCTTGAGCACGTGGGCATTCGGGAGCTTCGCCTGAATCTCGGCCGCGGCCGAGCTGCCGACCGGGACGGTCAGCGAATCGAAGGTCTCGAAGTCGAGCGGGTTGCTGATGTCGACGACGGTCTTGCCGTCGAACCGGTCGCCGTACGCGGCGATGATGCCCGCAACGGCGGGGTAGGGCACGGCGAGCACGACCACGTCGCCCGACAGTTCGGCGGTGCCGACCTGGTCCTTCGCGATGTACGTGACGCTGCTGCCGCCGTCGGCGAGAACGCCGCCGATCGCGTTGGCCATGGTGCCGGTGCCGATGATGCTGAACGCAGTCATGATGTCTCCTTTGGTTGTACCTACAAGCAAAACGATAGCCTCAATCCGTTGTAGATACAACTAATGCGGTAGATTCCTTCCATGACCGGCTCGGCACTCACCCACGCCCAGCGTGTCGCCGTGGCGCGCCTGCACGCGCTTTTGGAGCTGCTGCCCACCGCGCTCGACAAGCAGCTGGCGCCCGCGGGCATCACGTCTTTCGAGTTCACTTTGCTCGAAGCGCTCTACGAAGCCGACGACCACCGCCTGCGCCTGAGCGCCCTCGCCTCGCGCACCAACGCGACCCTCGCCCGCCTCTCGCGCGTCGTCACGAGCCTGGAGCGCAAAGACCTGGTGCTGCGCGCGCCCTGCGAACAGGACGGCCGTGCGACCAACGCGGTGCTCACCGCGGCCGGCGAGGCGGTCTACCTCGACAGTGCGGCTCTCTACGCGGATGCCGTGAAGCGCATGATCCTCGACGGCCTCGACGATGACGGCGTCGACCAGCTGGCGGCACTGTCGCTCGGCATCCTGAGCACCCTCGACCCCGAGAAGCGGCTCGCGGTCACCGCCGATGGCGGCGTCACCTGCACCGCCGACCCCGCCGCGATGGAAAACGCGACCTCGCCGCGCGGCGGAGCAATCGGATGACTGATCGCAGCATCGGTTTCATCGGTCTCGGCATCATGGGAGTGCCGATGGCGACCAACCTCGTGCGCGCGGGATACGACGTCGTCGTGTGGGCGCGATCGGCCGGTCCCGCGGACGAGCTCGCCGCCCGGGGTGCGCGCGTCGCCACGGACGTTGCGGGCGTGTTCGCCGAGGCTGAGACGGTCATCCTGATGCTCCGCGACGAGGCGGCGGTCGACGCGGTGCTCGGCCGGGGAACGGACGCCTTCGCGCACCTCATCGCCGACCGCACGATCGTGCAGATGGGGACGTTCACGACCGCGTTCTCGCAGGAGCTCGCGCGCGAGGTACGATCCGCCGCCGGGCGCTATGTCGAGGCGCCGGTTTCGGGGTCCCGGGGCCCGGCGATCGAGGGCACGCTGGTCGGGATGCTCGCGGGAGAGGCGGATGCCGTCGCCCACGTCGAACCGGTCGTCGCCGCCATGTGCGGGCAGGTGTTCCGATGCGGCGCGATCCCCGCGGCGCTGTCGATGAAGCTGGCGGTGAACACCTTTCTCATCACGATGGTCACGGGTCTGGCAGAGACCTTCCACTTCGCCGAACGCGCCGGCGTCGACGCGAACATTCTGCGCGACGTGCTCGACGCCGGACCCATGGCGTCGGTCGTATCGCGGGGCAAGGCGCAGAAACTGACCGAGGGTGACCTGACGGCGCAGGCGGCGATCGCCGACGTGCTCAAGAACGCGCGGCTCGCCGAGGCGGCGGCGGACGCGGCCGGCTCCGCCCACCCGCTCATCACGGCCAGCCGCGAGCTCTACGAGAGCGCGGTCGTCGAGGGCCGGGGAGCGCTCGACATGATCGGCGTGATCGGTGCTCTCGAGGCGCGCGCCGACGGACGCGCGCCCGCTGACGCCGGAGCGGCTCCTCGTGTCATCCCGCCGTCAGCGCTGTGACGGCCGCTGACGAGGGTGACCGGTGGACGACACGTGCACCAGGCCGCCGAGGATGACCTCGATCGCGAAGTCGCGTCGTGAGCGCTCATCGGCGTCTGTCAACGCGGTCGCGAGTGCCGACACGCGAGGGAACTGCTGCGTGTCTGCGTTCGCGTAGGCCGACGTGGCCTCGGTGCGCTGATGGTCGGCGCGCATCAGGCGCCGTCGCCCGGTGCCCTCGACTGCCGTGGCTGCCGCGAACTGCGCAATGAGGTCGACTGCCAACGCGGCGGTCTTGGGCTCCACACCGCCGATCTCCATCAGAGCGAGTTCGTGCTCGGCCAGTCGCAGCGCCCCCGGATGGGTGGGAATGGGCCCCAGCGCCACCGCGCCCAAGCCGGGGTAGCTCTCGAGCGTGGTGATCGTGTTGGTGATGGTGGCGGCCAGGGCGGGCCGCCAGTCTCCGTCCACGGCTGGCACCAGTGGCACGCGGCCGTAGGCGTCGTCGAGCGCGTGTTCGAGCAGCACGTCGCGATTCTCGAAGTACGCATAAAGCGATGCCGCTCCGGTATCCACGGCCTTCGCGACGTCGCGCAACGACACCGCCTCGACGCCGCGTTCGCGGATGAGTGCCATCGTCGCCTCGAGGATCGACCGCCGCGACAACGGGGCTTTCGCGGGTCGGGTCCGCCGGGAGGTGGGTTCCGCGCGTGAGGACATGTCTTGAGAGTAGCGACTTGACGCGATCGCTGTTCTAGACGAACATTGTTCGCGAACAGTGTTCGCAATGTGCGAGCCGATCAGGAGAAGAGGTCGCCATGACGGTCGTGGTTTTCGGTGCCAGCGGCGCGGTCGGGGGAGCCGTGCTCGCCGGCCTGCGCGAACGTGGGGCCGATGTGCGGGCGACGAGCCGTCGCCCTGACGCGCTCGCGGTGCCGCCCGGGGTGCCGGTGGCGGCCGCCGACCTGAACGATCCGCGCTCTCTCGGTGCTGCCCTGTCGGGAGCGGAGCGGGTCTTCCTCTACGCGGATGTCGACGACCCCGAGGCGGTGGCTCTCGAGGTCGCGGCGTCGGGGGTGCGTCATGTCGTGCTGCTGTCGTCCTCATCCGTCACGTCTCCGGACGCGAGCAGTGACTTCAACGCCTCGAGGTTCCTGCGCGTCGAGCGGGCGATCCGCGAATCGGGCGTCGACTACACCTTCGTGCGTCCGGGCGGGTTCGCGAGCAACGCCGCGCGCTGGAGGTGGGGCATCGCGTCGGACGGCGCGGTCGCCTTTCCCTACCCGGATGCGGTGCAGGCGCCGATTCACGAGGCGGATATCGCGGATGTCGCCGTCGCGGCGCTGACCACGGACGCCTTGATCGGTGGCGCCCCCGTGCTCTCCGGCCCCGCGCGGCTCAGCCTGCGCGAGCAGGTCGCCGTCATCGGCGCTGAGATCGGGCGGGACCTGATCGTCGTCGAGCAGACGGAAGAAGAAGCGGCTGCGATGTTGTCCCCGCACGTGCCGGAGCCGTGGGTCCGTCAGATCATCAAGGACTGGCGCGAAGCCGTCGGTGCGGTGCCGGACATCTCCGACGAGTACACGCGCATCACCGGTCGCCCTGCGCGATCCTTCCGCACCTGGGTCCGCGACAATCTGGACCTCTTCCGCTGAGCCCAGCCGCTCGCCGTCGTGCGGTGACGCCATCGGCCAGAATGTTCTTCGGAGCGTGCGACCGCCGCTCTGCGGCTGACGAAAGGCCTCCATGCCCTGGGCTCTCGCGCTCACTCCGTTCGACGACCCCGACGCCGACCTCCTGCGACGGGCCCAGCGCGAGGAGCTCGACGCGCGTTACGGCTCTGACGACCACGAGCCGGGTGTGGCACCGTCAGCCGCCGACGTGCCGGTCTTCATCGTGGCGCGGGACGAGGAGGGGACCCCGGTCGCCTGCGGCGGGCTTCGCCCGCTGCCCGATGATGTTCTCGGTCCGGGCGTCGTCGAGATCAAGCGCATGTACGCGGCGCCCTCGGTTCGCGGCACCGGTGTCGCCAGGGCGGTGCTGCGCGAGCTGGAGGAGCAGGCTCGCCTTCTCGGCGCCCGACGTCTCGTGCTGGAGACCGGCACGGCTCAGCCCGATGCGATCCGCTTCTACCAGCGTGAGGGCTACGCGCCCATTCCGCTGTTCGGCTCCTACATCGGATCCGACGTGTCGGTCTGCTTCCAGCGCGCCGTCGGCATCAGCGATCTGAGGTGATCCTCGCGGACGCGAGCGAGCTCGCCGTCAGCCGTTCCAGCGGATTCGCGGCCAGCTTCTCGATGACGCCGCCCTCGACGAGACGCCGTGCGGCGGTGCCGGGCTTGCGCGCGGCCTGATCGATCACGCACGCCCCGAACTCCGCCGCGAGCTCACCGCGCGGGTAGACCGCGAGCACCTCGCGCCGGAACGATTCGGGAAGGGCGTCGGGGCGCGCCCCGGAGATGTCGAGTCCGGTCGCGACTTCCAGGAGGTAGCCCTCGGCATCCATCGTGGCGTCGACGCTCGGCCAGTTGTGCCGCACGATCACCTCGAGCACACGCTGGCGTCGCTCCGCCGGCCACCCCGCCCCGGCAGTGAGGGCGACACCGACGTGGCCGCCGGCGTGCTCGTACGAGATCGTGTGGTTGTCGAACGCGGTCACCGTGCCGATGTCGTGAAGCACGGCGGCGACGTAGAGAAGCTCGTGGTCCACCTCGCCGAGACCGTCGATGCGCGCGAACGCCTCGGCCCAGAGCCAGGACCGCAGCGCGTGCGCCGTGATCGCCGGCGACTGGTACTGGCGGGCGAGTTCGAGCGCCCCGCGCGCGGCCACGGTCTCGGGCGGATGGAAGTCAGTGATGCGCATCGATCTAGTTTCCCGACGGGCGTCCGGGGAAGGGACCGCGCGAGCGGCCGAGCATCGACGTATTCCTGCCACATCGTTCACTCCCGGTGATACTTCGATATCTCTGCCAGAGGTATACGATGATGCCTCGTGACCGATCCTTCATCCACGTCCCGCTCGACATCGCTCACGCCCACCGCGCATGCGATTCTGGGATACCTGGCGTCCCACCCGCGCAGCGGCTACGAGATACGCCGCGCCTCCGAACGCACCCCGTTCTGGGGGGTCAGCGACGGCCAGCTGTACCCGCAGCTGCGCACGCTCGAGGCCGAGGGGCTCATCGCTGTCGAGCCGGGAGGGTCGGATGCCCGCGGCACGCGGGTGTGGCGTCTCGTCGACGCAGGGATGCGCGCCCTCCGCTCCTGGTTGCGCTCGCCGTCCGCACCCGTCGCGACGCGTGACGAGAACATGGCGAAGCTCCTGTTCGCCGCGCGTTCCGACCACGCCGCGGCCGCCGCCCTCGTGGAGGAGAGGCGTCGACAGTTCACTGCCTTTCGAGCGCACCTGCTCGACCTGACCCCCGCGGAGAGCTGGACCGACGAGGAGCGGGCGTCCGCGGCGGGTGTTCCGGAGCTGATCCGCGTGTTCGGCATCGAGTACTGCGATCTCAACCTCGGCTGGTGCGATCGCGTCGACGCAGCGCTGGCGGCGGCGCCCGCGGCGAGCGCCGAGGAGCACCGGGGATGAACCTCGTCATCGCCTGCGTCGTTGTGGTGTGGCTGCTGATCCGCCAGCTCACCCCGCGCCCGGTCAAGGAGAAGTCACTGTTCGGTGTCGTCATCCTCGCCTACGGGGTTTTCGCGGCATCCACGTTCCCCGCCTCCGCGCCGGTGACCGTCGTCGACGTCGCCGTGCTCATCGGCAGCGCCATCCTCGGCTGTGCGCTCGCCGCCCTGCGCGCCTTCACGGTGCGCCTGCGCCGCGAGGGTGACGCCCTTATCCAGCAGGGCACCGCACTCACCGCGCTCCTGTGGATCGTCGGTCTCGCGCAGCACCTGCTGTCCGAGCTGCTGATGACGGTGCCGATGCTGGCCCAGGCCACTCTCCTTCTGTACGTCGGGGTGGTGATCCTGGTGCAGCGCGCCGTGCTCCTCGCGCGGGCGCGCTCGGCCGATCACCTGGCGGCGAACGGCCGGTGAGGCGCTCACGAACTCACAGCCGGCACCCAGCCTCCGGGGACCAAAACGGGCGCATCCTCTGTTGCAACGAGTGATGCCGCAGCCAGCGGTATTCGCAGAGGAGACACCATGTCGAAGGACTACCGCAAGACTCCCGAGGCGCTCAAACGCCTCACCGACCAGCAGTACGCCGTGACGCAGGACGAGGGCACCGAGCCGCCGTTCCGAAACGCGTACTGGAACCTGCACGACGACGGCATCTACGTCGATGTCGTCTCGGGCCAGCCCCTGTTCTCATCCACGGACAAGTTCGACAGCGGCACGGGATGGCCGAGCTTCACCCGCCCGATCGATCCGGATGCCGTGGTCACCACGACCGACCGCACGCTCTGGATGACGCGCACCGAGGTGCGCTCCTCCGGTGCCGACAGCCACCTTGGTCACGTCTTCGACGACGGCCCACGCGCCGAGGGCGGCCTGCGCTACTGCATGAACTCGGCATCGCTGCGCTTCGTGCCCGTCGATGAGCTCGCCGACCAGGGTTACGGTGATTATCTCGACCGATTCCCCACCGCCCCCACCACCGACCCGACGACCACCCAGGAGGATGCAGCATGACCAGCGGACCGAGCGACACCGGAGCCATCACCCAGCCGGCCGGCACCGAGACCGCGATCCTCGCGGGTGGCTGCTTCTGGGGGATGGAGGATCTGATCCGCCGCCAGCCCGGGGTGATCAGCACCCGCGTCGGGTACACGGGCGGCCAGAACGACCACGCGACCTACCGGCATCACCCGGGCCACGCCGAAGCGGTCGAGATCGTCTTCGATCCGGGTGTGACGACCTATCGCGACATCCTGGCGTTCTTCTTCCAGATCCACGACCCGTCGACGCTGAACCGCCAGGGCAACGACATCGGTACGAGCTACCGCTCGGCCATCTTCCCCGTCACGCCCGAGCAGGAGCGCGTCGCCCGTGACACGATCGCCGACGTCGACGCGTCCGGGCTGTGGCCGGCCCCGGCCGTCACGACGATCGAGCCCCTGGGCGCGTTCTGGGAGGCGGAGCCCGAGCACCAGGACTACCTGCTGCGCTATCCCAACGGCTACACGTGCCACTTCCCGCGTGCCGGCTGGGTCCTTCCCGCGCGAAACGCCGCGACGACGAGCTGAGCGCCGGTGACGGCGTGATCGGGTCGGCCGGGAGCACAATGGGCTCATGGCCGACCCGATCTGGAAGAACGAGCCCGACGAGCACGATTTCCCCGCTGCCGCCGACTACCTCGCTCTCATCGCCGCACCCGACGTCGTCGACGCCCTGATCGCGGCTCTTCGATCAGGGGCGACGGTCGCCAAGAAGGCCAAGGACATCCTGCGCGCCACGAGTCTGCCGCTTCTGGATGCCGACAACCCGCATGTCGTCGACGATCTGCGCAAGGTGCGTGCAGGCAAGCCCCTGTCGCCCGTGCTGATCGTGCGCGGCGAGCTGACGCGCGGCATCCCCGCCCAGATCGCCGACGGCTACCATCGCGTCTGCGCGAGCTGGTATCTCGACGAGAACACCGAGATTCCCTGCCGGATCGTGGGACTCGACGCCGTCGACGCGGCGTGATCCGATGAACCTGCAGGAGCTCGCCCTCATCGGTGCGGTCGCGCTGCTGGGTCCGTTGCTGGCGGCCGGCACGCGCTGGCGGGTTCCCGTCGTGATCGGAGAGCTGATCGCAGGGATCATCGTCGGCCGCTCCGGCCTTCACCTCGTCGACACGACGGACGCCACCTTCTCCTTTCTCGCCACGCTCGGCTTCGGGCTGACGATGTTCGTCGCGGGCACCCACGTGCCCCTGCGCGATGCCCGGCTTCGACCTGCGCTCGGTCGCGGCGCCCTGCACGCGGTCGTGGTCGGCCTGGCCGCGGTCGCCGCCGGGTGGGGGCTCGCGAGTGTGTTCGGCACCGGACATGCAGCGGTCTATGCCGTCGTCATGGCTTCGTCCTCGGCGGCGCTGGTGCTGCCGGCCATCCAGCAGACCCGACTCGGCGGCGCCCAGCTGCTCCCGACCGTCGCGCAGGTCGCCATCGCCGACACGGCCTGCATCGTCGCGCTGCCGCTCGCGATGGATCCCGAACGGGCCCCCGCTGCGGCGCTGGGCGCGCTGGGCATCGCCGTCGTCGCGGTGCTGCTCGCGCTCGCCCTGCGGTGGGCTGCCCACCACGATCGCTGGAAGCGCGTGCGCGAGACCAGCAAGGCGCACGCGCTGGCGCTCGAATTGCGGATCAGTCTGATCCTCGTCTGCGCTCTGGGAGCCCTCGCCGCCTTCTCCCACGTCTCGGTCCTGCTCGCCGGCTTCGCCGGTGGCCTCGCCGTCGCCAGTGCGGGGGAGCCGCGACGGCTGGCCCGGCAGTTGTTCGCCGTGACGGAGGGGTTCCTCTCGCCGCTGTACTTCGTCTGGCTCGGCGCGTCGCTCTCGTTCGCCAGCCTCATCGATGCCCCCGCCTACCTGGGGCTCGGCATTCTGCTCGGTGTCTGCGCGCTGCTCGCCCATCTCATCGGCGTCGTCCTGCGCCAACGTGCGCTGTGGTCGGTGATCTCGGCGGCCCAGCTCGGGGTTCCGATCGCGGCGGCGACGATCGGTGCGGACACCGGCCTGCTCACCGCCGGCGAGCAGGCCGCGCTGGTGCTGGGCGCGGTCGTGACGATCGCCGCGCTCGCGGCATCCGCTGCCCTCGCCGCGCGCCGGCCCGCGTTCCAGGGCGAGTCGACGGATGCCGCGGAGGCGGCCTCGAGAGGCGGCGCCGTCAGCCCGCCATCGCGCTGACGGCGCCGGCGATGTAGGGGATCAGCCAGATCGCCCACACGACGATGCTGAACCGGTGGAACGCGCGCTTCTCGCTCTCGCGACCGCGGACGACCACGATCACCGCCCAGATGAGGTGCACCGCCATCAGAGCGATCGCCGCCGTGCCGGTCCACGCCATGAGCGTGCCCGCGGCCGTCTCGCCGATGCCGTCGGCGCGGCGATCGGCCGCGATCTGGGTCATGAGCAGTGTGCCGGTCGTATCGGCGGCCAGGCCCAGGGCGAACATGCCGGCGTGCCACCAGTGCAGCGTGCGCTGGATGCGTTCGGCCCAGACACCGATGCTGTAGAAGACGAGGGCGGCGGTGATGATGACGATGGCAAGAGGGAGCATGTCGTCACTCTACGACAAATCCTTCAGCTTTGCTGAAGGTTCCCTTATCGGTTCCAGATGCGCTCCATCGGAAGGGACATCCCGAGCACGTTCTGCGCCGCCCGATGGCCGGAGCACAGGGCCGCGGTGACGGTGGCCGGATCGTCCGTCCAGGTCGCTTCGCCGGCGAGATGGAGCACATCGCCGATCGGAGCGGCGAGGGCATCGTGGTCAGCCGTCGTCGATCCGGGCAGCATATAGGCGTAGGAGCCCCGCGCGAACGGGTCGTCCTGCCACGCGGTGCGCCGCACGGCCACCGGGTCGGGAGTGCCCTCGCCGAACAGCCGGCGCAAGGGTGCCATGACCGAGGCGACGACCTCGGCATCCGTCCAGGTGCGCGTCGCGACGGCGGCCGGGCCCGCGGCGAAGGTGAGCAGTGTCGGTTCGTCATGCAGCGCCGTCAGGTCATACCAGGAATGCCACCACCGTCCGCCCGGTCCCTGCTGGCGCACGGCGTAGACGTCCGAGTCCCAGAACCGCTCCCCGAATCGCAGGAAGACCTTCTCGAAGGCATTCATGCGCAGCCGAGCCAGCGCGCTCGCGATCGGATCCGGCAACGACGGCTCGATCGCGAAGGCATCGGACTGCAGCACGCCGACCGGCACCGTCACGACCGCGTGCCGCGCCGTGAAGACGCCCCGATCGCTGGTGACCACCACGCCATCGGCCCCCCAGCGCACGTGCGAGACGACGTGTGAGAGCCGGATGTCCAGGTCGGTCGCGAGCCCCTCCGCGAGACGGTCATAGCCGTCGGGGAAGACGACCTCGTCGCCCTCGATCTGGTCGTCGTCGAGACCGTGGGCCGCAAGCTCCGCGATCGCGGCTCCGTACTGCTCCTCGCTGCGGTGCTCCAGGTACTCCCGCACGCGCTGGGTACGTTCCGGCGGCCACCCCTGAGCCCCGAGCGCGGTCTCGGTCACGTCGCGGTAGGTGGCGAGAGGTCCGGATGCCGCGATGACATCGGCCAGCGCGGCATCCACCGCATGGATGTCGGCGACGTAGGCCGCGGCCTCCTCCGCGCTCAACCTCCGGCCGTCAGGGGAGTAGTGCGCCATCGGGCGGCTGTCGGGCTGATAGCCGCCGACCGTGAACTCCACCATCCGCATGCCGAACGCGCTCGCCGCCGCGGCGACGGGGCTGTCGGTGATGCCGTGGACCCACGAGGCGCCGCGGTCGGTGACCCACCCGCCGGAGCGGTCGGTCCAGACGCGTCCACCGATCCGGTCCCGAGCCTCGATGACGACCGTGCGATGACCGGCATCCGTCAGCAGTCGTGCCGCCGTGAGCCCGGCGACACCGGCGCCGACCACGATGGTGTCGAGTGATTCCGCCACAGCGCTCTCCTTCGTCGATGACCGCGTCGTCCTCGATGCGGTCTGTGCCGACGTTAGCGTGCCGCGCTCAGCGCGCCGCGCTCAGCTCGCGCCGCGCACCTCGTCGAGGGCTTCGTCGAGGGTGGCGAGGATCGCCGCGCATCGTTCCACGTCCTCGCGGGTACCCGAGAGCTCGAACTCGAAGAGCACCGGCCGTCCCGACGTGTGCGAGAGCTGGCGCGCCGCCGCCTGGTAGTAGTCCCCGAAGTTGCGGTTGCCCGAGCCGATGATGCCCACCATGCGCCGTCGCGTCATCGGCGAGCGCAGGAACGCGCGCACCCCGGCGGGCAGGGTCACCTCATCCGCATTGCCGGCCTTGTACGACGGCGTCAGCAGCACCCAGGGGCCGCTGGGCTCGCCGCGACGGACATCGGAGCGGGCCAGATTGAGTACGCGCCGGCCGTCGATCCGCGCGAGAGCCTCAGCGAACCGCCCGGTCAGGTTCGACGACGAGGAGTAGTAGTACACGGGGATCTTCCGCATGTCGCCAGTCTGATCGGATGTCGTCACGCGCGCTGGCCGCATCGGCGTGACAAACCCGGTTGGTGTCCGCGGCGCGGTCAGTACACTGGCCGCCATGATCGAGGAGGCCTGCTCGAGCCGTCCGGGGCGGGTGCTGGCCGGCGTTCTTGTCCTCTTCGCCCTCGCCGTGGCCTTCAGCGGGTGCGTCGCCCCATCGTCCGCCCTGCCCGCCCCCGCGCACATCAGCGTCTCGGTGCAGCAGAACAGGCTGGACATCGCGCGCGGCAAGATGTCGGTCGTCGTGCACAACGACGGCGCCGATGCGGTGACGCTCACCGCTCTGACGTACGCCGACCCGCACTGGGCGTCCGTGCTGCAATGGGCCGGCGCGCTGCCGGTGCCGCCGCGCCGTGCCCGCTCGGTCACCGCCGACCTGATGTCGCCCGCGTGCGCAAGCCCGACGGATGCCGCGGGCACGGCGCATCTGGTCTTCCAGACCGACCGTGGCGCGGCATCCGACGACTACGCCGTCGACGACCCCTTCGGCTTCGTCGCGCGCGCCGTGCAGCAGGGGTGTTTTGCGAGCCGGTTCGCGGCGACCGCCGCCGTCGATCTCGTCGACGTCGCCACCGTGACCCGCGACGGTGCCGCGGTGGCGGAGCTCACCGTGCGCATCGCCAACCATGGCGCCACGTCCGTGCGGCTCGACACCGTCAAGAGCACCACGCTGCTGCAGCCGGCCGCCGGCGGATGGCTGTGGCAACCGGCCCAGGTCGTGGCGGCGGGGGAGAGCGTCACGCTTCGCATCGATGCCGTGCCCGCCCGCTGCGACATGCATGCGATCGCCGAAGACAAGGTCGGCACCCGCTTCGACGCTGCGGTGTCGGTGCTGAGCGACCCGATCGACAGCGGCACCCTCACCCTTGTCGCCAGCGACGAGCAGCGCTCCCGCCTGTACGATTTCGTCGCCTCGGCCTGCGGCTTCGCCCCCTGACCCTCCGTCGTTTCTCGGCTCATGGCCGGCGCCGTCACAGCCGGTGACTGTCCAGCCACGCCATCAGCGCAGGAAGGGCCAGATAGGCGACCGTGCCGTGGTCGGCATCGCTGATCGGGTGGAAGTCGACGTCCACGCCGAGCTGCTTCTCGTGGGCAACGAACTGCTCCGTCGCCGCGGGGAGGACCAGAGTGTCTTTCAGGCCCTGCGCCACGAACAGGGGCGCGGAGAATCCTGTGCCGCCCGCGGAGTTCTCCGCGAGGATGCTCGCCCAGGGTTGCACCTTCGCCGGATCGGCGGTGACGAAGTGGCCGACGACGGGTTGGGCGATGTGATGCAACTGCGTCATGTCGCTCAGCAGGCACAGCTGATTCATCTCGGGGAGCACGGCGTACGCGGCCGGAGTCAGGATGCCGTCGAGTGTGGCCCCGCGGTCGGCATAGACCTGCGCATACGCCGTGAACGCATACGAGCCGATCGTGACTCCCGAGATGTCGTTGATGTGGTCGCTGAGCAGCGCTGTCAGATCGGCTGCCGGAGCGGCCACCGCCACCCCTGCGATGGTGAGGTCGGGCGCGTAGGCAGGCGCACGTTGTGCGGCGAAGAGAGCCGCCTGGCCGCCTTGTGAGTGACCCCACAGAACCACGCGCTCGGACGCGCGGGTGTCTTCGAGGTGCTGCGCAGCCCGCACGGCATCGAGAACGGCGTTGCCGCCCGTGTCGCCGACGAGGTACGAATCGGGGCCGGCCGTGCCCATCCCGACGTAGTCGGTGGCGGCGATCACGTAGCCGCGATCCAGAAGGAACCGCATCCCCTCGATGAGGGCATAGGGGTCGAACGAACGCGATGGTGCGCAGTCCTCGGCCGCTCCCGTGGTCGGGTGAGCCCAGGCGAGCACCGTCCGCCCCTCTCGCGGCGCGGCAGAGCGCGGCGCCACCACGATCCCCGTCGACACGACCGCCTGGCCCTGCACGTCCGTCGTCCGGTACATCACGCGCCACGCCCGCGCCTCGAACGGAACCCCGACCAGCTCGGCCGAGCGGATGAGCGTCCCGGGATCACCGGCCGCAGCATCCGCGGGCTGCGCGTAGAAGGCGGCCTCGTCACGCCGTTCCGCGTCGTCTCCGATCAGCCGCGCACCGACGACCGCAACGGTCGCGATGACGATGATCAGAGTGACGAGGAGTGCGGCGCGCACGAGCGGATGCCGACGGCGCCCCCGCCTCGCATCGTTATTCATGGCCGGAGCCTACCGCCGGAATCACGCGGGTCTTGTGTGGTCAGACCACAAGTGTCATACTGGGGTCAGAACAGGCCCGAGAGCCCTCGGACCCGGAAAGCGATGACGCGGACACCGTGTCCGCGCCGGGTAGGAGAACCCACAATGTCCACCTCGATCGATGCTCTGGTCGAAGGCGCACAAGCCGCGCTCGCAGAGTACGCATCCTTCACGCAGGAACAGGTCGACCACATCGTCCGCAAGGCGAGCGTCGCGGCCCTGCACTTCCATGGCGAACTCGCGCTCATGGCGGTCGAAGAGACCGGCCGCGGCCTGTTCGAGGACAAGGCCGTGAAGAACATGTTCGCCTGCGAGCACGTGACGAACTCGATCATCAATCAGAAGACGGTCGGCGTCATCTCGCACGACGAGATCACCGGCATCACCGAGATCGCCGACCCGGTCGGCGTCATCTGCGCCCTGACCCCCGTCACCAACCCGACCTCGACCGCCATCTTCAAGTCGCTCATCGCACTGAAGACCCGCAACCCGATCGTGTTCGGCTTCCACCCGGCGGCCCAGAAGTGTTCCGTCGCCGCGGCGAAGATCGTCCGCGACGCGGCGATCGCCGCGGGCGCTCCGGAGAACTGCATCCAGTGGATCGAAGAGCCCTCGATGGAGGCCTCCGGCGAGCTGATGAACCACCCGGGCGTCGCCCTCATCCTCGCCACGGGTGGCAACGCGATGGTCCGTGCCGCCTACTCGTGCGGCAAGCCCGCCCTCGGCGTCGGCGCCGGCAACGTCCCGGCCTTCATCGAACGCACCGCCAAGGTGGGCCGCGCCGTCAACGACATCGTCCTGTCGAAGTCCTTCGACATGGGCATGGTGTGCGCCAGCGAGCAGGCCGTCATCCTCGACGAGCCGATCGCGGCAGAGGCCCTCGCCGAGTTCGCGCGTCTGCACGCCTACATGGCGACGGCCGCCGAGAAGCGCTTGCTCGAGGAGTTCATCTTCGGCGTCACGGCCGACAGCGAGAACTGTGCCGGCGCCAAGCTGAACCCGACCGTCGTCGGCCAGTCTCCGCAGTGGATCGCGGAGCACGCGGGCTTCGCCGTTCCGGAGAACACGTCGATCATCCTCGCCGAGGTCGGCAGCGTCGGCCCGCAGGAGCCCCTCACGCGCGAGAAGCTCGCGCCGGTGCTCGCCGTGCTGCGCGCGAAGACGCCGGCGGAGGGCATCGACCTCGCGCGCCAGATGGTCGACTTCGACGGTCTCGGCCACTCGGGTGCGATCCACTCCAACGACCAGGACGTCATCGCTCAGTTCGGCGCCGTCGTCAAGGCCGTCCGCATCATCGAGAACAGCCCGTCGGCCCTCGGCGGTATCGGTGACATCTACAACGCGTTCATGCCGTCGCTGACCCTCGGCTGCGGCTCCTACGGACACAACTCGGTCTCCAACAACGTCTCGGCGGTGAACCTCTTGAACGTCAAGCGCATCGGGCGTCGCAACAACAACCTGCAGTGGTTCAAGATCCCTGCGAAGACCTACTTCGAGCCGAACGCCGTCCGCTACCTCGCCGACATGCGCGGCGTCGAGCGCGTGACCATCGTCACCGACGAGACCATGACCAAGCTCGGCTACGTCGACAAGATCATGGATGTGCTGAACCGGCGTGACAACCGCGTGCAGGTGCAGCTGATCAACACCGTCAAGCCGGAGCCGAAGGTCTCCGAGGTGCGCGCCGGCGCCGACCTCATGCGTCAGTTCCAGCCCGACACGATCATCGCCCTCGGTGGCGGATCGCCGATGGACGCGTCCAAGGTGATGTGGCTGCTGTACGAGAACCCCGAGGTGGAGTTCTCCGACATGTGCGAGAAGTTCTTCGACGTGCGCAAGCGCGCGTTCAAGTTCCCCGAGCTCGGCAAGAAGGCGAAGCTCGTCTGCATCCCGACCACCTCGGGTACCGGCAGCGAGATGACCCCGTTCGCCGTCATCACCGACGACGAGACGGGCATGAAGTACCCGCTCGCCGACTACGCGCTCACCCCGTCGGTCGCGATCATCGACCCCGTGCTCACCAAGGTGCTGCCCGGTTTCCTGGTCGCCGACGCGGGCTTCGACGCGCTGACGCACGCCACCGAGGCCTTCGTGTCGGTGTACGCGAACGACTACACCGACGGCCTGTGCCTGCACGCGATCAAACTCATCTTCGAGAACATCGAGCGCAGCACCAAGGCGCAGCCGAACTCGACGGATGCCGAGGACATCAAGGCCCGCGAGAAGATGCACAACGCGGCATCCATCTCGGGTATGGCCTTCGGAAACGCGTTCCTCGGGATCGTCCACGCCATGGCGCACGTGACCGGCGCGACCTATCACCTGGTGCACGGCCGCACGAACGCGGTCTACCTGCCCCACGTGATCCGCTACAACGGCACCGTCCCGACCAAGCTGACCAGCTGGCCGAAGTATGAGCGCTACATCGCGCCCGAGCGGTTCCAGGAGATCGCCAAGCACCTCGGCCTTCCGGCATCCACCCCGGAGGAGGGTGTGGAAAGCTACGCCCGCGCCGTCGAGGAGCTGCGCGACCGCGTCGGCATCGAGCGCTCGTTCCAGCAGCAGGGCGTCGACGAGACCACCTTCATCTCGGGCCTGCAGGATCTCGCCCTGGCCGCGTACCGCGACCAGTGCGCTCCGGCGAACCCGCGGATGCCGATGATCGAGGACATGAAGACCCTCATGGAGGCCGCCTACTACGGCACCTCCTTCGAGGAGGTCCGCGCGGCCCGCAAGGTCGCCCACGCCGAGAGCGAGGCCGTGACGGGAACCGTGCGCACGGCGCCCGCCAAGGCGACGGCCAAGAAGGCCAAGGCCAGCGCCTGACCGACGCTGCGGAACGAAGGGGGCCGGGGGAGCATACCCGGCCCCCTTCTCCGTGCCTGCCGGGCGCCCTCGAGGCTGTGCACACTGTCGACGGCGGCGCGCACGAGGTCGCTACGATGACCGCGTGCACTTCGAGTTCGACGGGGAGATCTTTCGCTGGGCCGCCCGGCGCGAGGACTGGTACTTCGTCGAGCTGCCGGGCGAGCTCAGTGCCGACATCCGCGACCTCCCGCGGCCGCCGCGCGGATTCGGCGCCGTCCGCGTCGCGGCCGTCATCGGCGGCTCGCAGTGGCGCACGTCCGTCTTCCCCGATGCGCAGCGCGCACGCTACGTGTTGCCGCTGAAGCGATCGGTTCGCGAGGCCGAGGGCATCGGTTCCGCAGGCACCGTACGGGTGGCGCTGGAGGTTCTCGATGGCTGATCCGGCCACGATCCTCGCCGCGTCGGCTTACCTCGTCGCCGCCGTGGCCGGCGTGGTTCTCACCGTCGTCGACGTGCGCACGCACCGCCTGCCGAACAGGATCGTTCTTCCGGCGTTGATCGTGACGATCGCGCTTCTCGCGGCATCCTGTGCGTTCGGCACCCCATGGGCCGCGCTGGTGCGCGCGCTCGGTGCCGGCGCGGCGCTGTTCGTCTTCTTCGTACTGCTGCGCGTGGCGGGGCGCGGGGCGATCGGCGGCGGCGACGTCAAGCTGGCCGCGCTCGTCGGCGTGCTTCTCGGCTGGGTCGGATGGTCTGCCGTGCTGCTCGGGGTCGTCGCCGCTTTCCTTGCCGCGGGCGTCGTCGCCATCGTCCTGCTGGCCGCGCGACGGGCGACCAGGTCGACCCGCATCCCCTTCGGGCCGTTCCTCGTCATCGGGACGTGGATCGGAGTGCTGGCCGACCTCGTGTGACGCACGGCGGCCGCTGTCAAGGCCCTGCGCGTCGTGCGTGAGGTGCATATCCTGGGCGGCATGGATCTGTCCCGCATCATCGCGCGCGCCCTGACGCTCACGCCGGTGCGGGCGTTCCTGCGCTACAGCGAACGGCGGGGGCCGATGCTCGCCGACAGCGTCACCTATCGCACGCTGTTCAGCCTCTTCGCGGCGGTGTTGCTCGGATTCTCGATCGCCGCTCTGTGGCTCTCCGGCGACACGGATGCGTGGCGGGCGCTGGTGGCGGCCGTCGACCGGGCTGTGCCGGGCCTCGTCGGCGAGAACGGCCTCGTGAAGGTCGACGAGATCTCGTTCCCGGTCGGCTTGTCGATCGCCGGCGCGCTCTCGCTGGTGGGTCTCGTCGGTGCCGCGATCGGTGCGATCGGGTCGCTGCGGACGGCGATGCGCATCGTGTGCGAGAAACTCACCGACGACGTTCCCGCATGGCTCGTCCTGCTGCGCAACCTCGCGCTGGCCATCGGCGTCGGCGCCGCGCTGCTGGCCTCCGCCGCCGTCACCATGATCGGCACCGCCGGACTCGACGTGGTCGCCCAGTGGCTGGGTCTGGCCCGTGAAGACCCGGCCATCGCGTGGGGCACCCGCTGGCTCGCCATTCTCGTCACCTTCGTCTTGGATGCCGTCGTCGTCGCGGTGTTGTTCCGGGTGCTGTCGGGGGTGCGGGCGTCGGCTACGGCGCTGTGGACGGGGGCCCTGATCGGCGCCGTCGGGCTCACGGTGCTGCAGCAGCTGTCGGGGCTCTTCGTCGGCGGAGCCACGTCGAACCCGCTGCTGGCCTCGTTCGCAGCGCTCATCGCACTGCTGCTCTGGGTCAACCTGTCCGCGCAGGTGATCCTGATCTCCACGTCGTACATCTTCACCGTCGCGGAGGAGCAGGACGACCGCGTGCGTGCGCGCTACGGGTCGACGACCTTCCTCCAGCGTCGGGTGCGGACGGCGGAGAACGCCGTCGCGCTCGCCACGGCCGAGCTCGAAGCGGCGCGCCGCGCCGAACGCGGCGAGCGCGAGCGCTCCGCCGCCTCGTCGCGGGCGGATGTAACGACCAGGTAAGGGCCTCGTGAAGATGACCCCCGTCGATGTGCATCCGGCGGGGGTGCACGTTAGCGTGTGATCTGTGTCAGAACCCGAAGCTGTGACCGGTCCCACCCCCGCGCCCCATCCGCTCCACGCAACCCATCCGCTGGCGCTGGCGCCGGTCACCGGGCCCGCGAGCTCCGTGGACGGATTCGTCCGACAGTTCCTGCGCAACCTCAACTACGAGCGGGGCGTCGCACTGTCAGCCTCCAGCCCGAACGACCGTTACTTCGCGTTCGCGATGACCGTACGCGACTACCTCATGGCCCGGTGGCTCGAAGACCTCCGCCGACAGCGCGTGGTTCAGGCCAAGGGCGTGTGCTACCTCTCCGCCGAGTATCTGCTGGGCCGTCAGCTCGACAACAACCTGCTCGCGAGCGGTCTCACCGAGATCGCAACCGAGGCGATGGCGGCGTGCGGCATCGACATCGACGACCTGCGCGCCCAGGAGGTCGAACCCGGGCTCGGCAACGGCGGTCTGGGCCGCCTCGCGGCCTGCTTCATCGATTCGCTCGCGACGATGGGTGTGCCCAACATCGGCTACGGCATCCGCTACGAGTACGGCATCTTCCGCCAGACGTTCGTCGACGGCCAGCAGGTCGAGCAGCCCGACGCCTGGCTGACGCTCGGCTCACCGTGGGAGTTCCCGCATCCCGAAGCGGCACGCCGGATTTCCTTCGGCGGTCACACCGAGACGTACGACGACGCCGGTGTGACCCGGTCCCGCTGGGTGCCGGGGTGGGACGTGCTCGCCGTACCGTACAACTACATGGTGCCCGGCTACCTCAACGGTCGTGTCAACACGCTGCGGCTGTGGAGCGCGAAGGCGACCGACTCGTTCGACCTCCGCGTTTTCAACTCCGGCGACTATGAGGAAGCCGTGCGTGCCCAGACCTTCGCCGAGAACATCTCCAAGGTGCTCTACCCCGAGGACTCCACGCCCCAGGGCAAGGAGTTGCGCCTGCAGCAGCAGTACTTCTTCGTCGCGGCATCCATCGGCGACTTCCTGGAGCACACCCTCCCGGCGGACTTCGACATCGACAAGCTCCCCGACCGTGTGATCTTCCAGCTCAACGACACCCACCCGGTGATCGGCGTCCCCGAACTGATGCGTGTGCTCGTCGACGAGCGCAAACTCGAGTGGGATGCCGCGTGGGCGATCACACAGCAGTGTTTCGCCTACACGTGCCACACGCTGCTGCCGGAGGCGCTGGAGGTGTGGTCGGTCGACCTTCTGGGGCGGCTTCTGCCGCGACACCTGGAGATCATCTACCGCATCAACGAAGAGTTCCTCGAGGCGGTGCGCGAACGCTACGGCGATGACGAGATGCGCATCCGCAACATGTCGATCATCGGCGAGTTCCCGGAGCGCAGCGTCCGGATGGCGTACCTCGCCACGGTCGCCGGTGCGAAGGTGAACGGCGTCGCCGAACTGCACTCGCAGTTGCTGCGCGACAAGGTGCTGCCGGACTTCAACGACTTCTTCCCGGGCAAGTTCACGAACGTCACGAACGGCATCACGCCGCGCCGCTTCGTGCGGCTGGCGAACCCCGGACTGTCGGAGCTGATCACGGAGGCGATCGGCACCGGCTGGCTCACCGACCTCGAGCGCCTCCGCGAACTCGAGGCGTACGCCGAAGATCCCCGGTTCCGCGAGGCGTTCGCCGAGGTCAAATCCGCGAACAAGCGCCGCCTCGGCGATGTGCTGCGCGCGCGGGACGGTCTCGAGATCAGCGACGGCCACATGCTCGACGTGATGGTCAAGCGTCTGCACGAGTACAAGCGGCAGATGCTCAAGCTTCTTCACGTCGTCACGCAGTACGAGAGCATCGTGTCGGGCCGTGTCGCGGCATCCGACGTCCTGCCGCGCACCGTCATCTTCGGGGCGAAGGCGGCGCCCGGCTATGCCATGGCCAAGCGCATCATCCACCTCATCAACGCCGTCGGAGAAGTGGTCAACGCCGATCCGCGCGTCGAGGGGCGTCTGAAGGTGTTGTTCCCGCCGAACTACAACGTCACACTCGCCGAGCGCCTGATCCCGGCCGCCGACCTGTCGGAGCAGATCTCGCTCGCCGGGAAGGAAGCCTCCGGCACCGGCAACATGAAGTTCGCCCTCAACGGCGCGCTGACGATCGGAACCGACGACGGCGCGAACGTCGAGATCCGTCAGCTCGTCGGCGATGACAACTTCTTCCTCTTCGGCATGAGCGAGCCCGAGGTCGAGGCGCTGTGGGCCCGGGGTTACAAGCCCGCCGACTTCTACCAGGGCGACGAGAACCTCCGCCGCGCGATGGATCTCATCGCCTCCGGCGCGTTCTCGGGCGGCGATCGCAGCGTGTTCGAGCCGATCGTGTCGAACCTGCTCTACGACGACCGCTTCATGGTGCTGGCCGACTACTCGTCATACGTCGCGGCGCAGGACCAGGTGGATGCCGCCTACGTCGATCGGGACGCGTGGACGCGGTCGGCGATCCTGAACGTCGCACGCTCCGGCTTCTTCTCATCCGACCGCTCGATGCGCGACTACATCGAGCGCATCTGGCACACGCCCCCGCTGCTCTGACGGGAGGGGGCCCTTCCCGGTCGTTGAGCGCGGAGCGCAGCGGCGAGTCGAGGCTCGGTTCAGCGGGCGTAGCGTTCGACGAACGCACGCAAAATGCCGCCCGTGTGCATGACCGCCCGTCGGCGCACCGCCGCGAGCGTGAGATCCAGTTCGTCCGCTCCGAAGTACCCGTAGCCGGCGTACGCGCGGATGCGCGTGCTGATGCCCTCGAGGTCGCACTCCGGGTGGAACTGCGTGGCGTACACGTTGCTCCCCACGCGGAACATCTGCACGGGACACGCCTCGCCGCGAACCAGCAGCGTCGCCGTCGCCGGCAGCGTCGAGATCGCCTCCTTGTGGCCGACGAAGGCCGCGAAGCGGTCGGGCAGCCCGGCCAGCAGCGGGTCGTCGCGCCCGGCGCCCGTCTTCTCGACCTCGATGACGCTGATGGGCTCCCGGTAGGTGCCGTCGATGATCGCGCCCTGATGTGCACCGAGAGTTCCCACACCGTAACACGCGCCGAAGAAGGGGAAGTCGCGCGCCACCACCTGGTCGAGAAGGGCGGCGATCTCCGCCTCGACGCGGCGCTGCGCGGATGACTTCTTCGCGATCGGGTCCGACGCGTTGAAGGGCCCGCCGCCCACGAAGACGCCCGAGTAGGCGTCCAGATCCACCGGTCCGAGAGGCCCCGCCTCCATCCGCACGCGGACCAGCTCATCCGGTGTCAGCCCGGTGAAGCGGAGGAAGAGGGCGTACTCCTCGTCGGCGGGCACATCCTCGGCCCGGGTCGCGAGCAACAGGAACGGCTTCATCCTCGCACCGCCTCGATATGGGCGAGCAGCGCATCGAGGGTGGCGGCGACGGTGGGGTTGCGCGGCCCCTCGTCGCGGGCGACGGCCCAGTAGGCGAGGGGATGCGCGTAGGCGCCGTCGAGCACCCGGGTCAGGCGCGGGTCGGTATCGCCGAGAAAGTCGGGCAGGATGCCGATCCCCGCTCCCGCGGCCGTCGCCTCGACGTGCGCGAAGACGCTGGTCGAACGGACCGAGGCGGGGGAGTCCGGCAACTCCTGCAGTGCGCGGTCGAGCTCATCGACCTGCAGGGAGCTCTCCACGTAGTACACGAGCGGGTGTGCGGCCAGCTGAGCGATCGAGTCGGGGGTCCCCGCCTCTCGGAGATAGTCGGGTGTCGCGTACAGACGCAGTGCGTACGCGCAGACCGGTGTCGCATATGCCCGCAGCACCTGGGGGCGTCCGACGACGATCTCCAGGTCGACGCCGGAGCGGTTCTGGCGCACGCGCTGCGTCGCCGACAGCAATTCGACCGCGAGCTGCGGGTGTTCCCGGCGCAGGGCTGTCATCGCCGGAGCGAGGAAGACCGACGTGAAGGCGTCCGGGGCGGAGATTCGCACCATGCCGTGAACCGCGTCGGCGTTCTCGCCGTCGACGAGCTCTCGCAGCGATGCCTCGATGCGCTCGGCAATGGTCACCGCGCGGTGGCCGAGCTCGGTGACCTCCCATCCTCCGGTCGTCCGTACGAGCACGCGTCCGCCCATGGCGGACTCGAGTGCGGTGATGCGACGCGACACCGTGGAGTGATTCACCCCCAGCACGTCGGCGGCCGCCGTGTAGCGACCCAGGCGCGCGACCGACAGGAACGTCATGAGTGCGTCCAGAGGGGGATCCGGGGCGGCGGCGGGCATGCCGACGAGTGTGCACCAGTGCACACCGGTAGTGCAAGTTTGTTGCTCACGTGTGCATTGATCAACGGTCTTCGGGTGCCTACGCTGGCCACGAGCGGCGTCGAGGACGACAGCCGTCACCGCCGGCGACGACGAAGGTCGCCGGCGTCGAAGGGAGTCTCATGTCCACGATCGCCTTCATCGGACTGGGCCACATGGGCGCGCCCATGTCGGCGCACCTCGTCGCCGCCGGCCATGTCGTGCGTGGTGTCGACCTCAACCCCGTCGCCGCGGCGGCCGCCGCCGAGAGGGGAGTGCAGATCTTCCCCTCGGTCGCCGCGGCGCTCGACGGTGCGGATGCCGCGATCACCTCGCTGCCCAAGCCCGAGCACGTCCGCGGTGTGTACGGGGGAGCGGACGGCATCCTCGCGCATGCGGCGCCGTCGACCCTGCTGCTCGACACCTCCACCGTCGACGTCGAGACCTCGCGCTGGTGCCACGCCGAAGCGCAACGGCACGGGCTCTCGTTCGTGGACGCACCGATCTCCGGCGGCACCGCGGGCGCGGAGGCCCACACGCTGACGTTCATGCTCGGCGGACGCGCCGCCGACGTGGAGCGGGCGCGGGAGGTCGTGGCGCCGATGGCGGGCAACGTGATCGCCTGCGGGGAGCCCGGCGCCGGCATCGCCGCGAAGCTCGTCAACAACATGATGCTCTTCATCTCCGTCATGGCCGTGTCGGAGGGCTCGCAGCTGGCGGAGCAGCTCGGTCTGGATCCGCAGGTGTTCTGGGACGTCGCGCGCGTTTCGTCCGCCGACTCGTGGGCCCTGCGCACCTGGTATCCG
This sequence comes from Sphingomonas sp. BLCC-B65, assembly GCF_028550675.1. Taxonomy (NCBI): domain Bacteria; kingdom Pseudomonadati; phylum Pseudomonadota; class Alphaproteobacteria; order Sphingomonadales; family Sphingomonadaceae; genus Sphingomonas; species Sphingomonas sp. BLCC-B65. The sequence goes on from NZ_JAQQGL010000001.1 coordinate 135,137, forward strand.
GTGCCGGGCATCGTGGAGACCTCGGCGGCCAACAAGAACTTCGACGCGACCTTCTCGGTGGATCTCGCGCGCAAGGACTGCGGACTGGCCGTTCAAGCCGGAGACGACACCGGTGTGCACCTGCCGGCGGCGCGTCTTGCGCTCCGCCAGCTCGACGAACTCATCGCCGAAGGGCTGGGCGGCAAGGACTGCACGTTGGTCGCGCGCTTCGCCTCGCCGGACGGCACCCTCCGCGGCTACGACCCGTCGCGTGACGGCGTCTCCGCGGCCTGACGCCGATATCTCCCGCACACCCCGATCGAGAGGGCACTTCATGACCACCGCATCCGCATCTGCCACCACCGACGAGCCCATCGGCTCGCTCGCGGTGATCCCGCACATCGTCGCGGGCGAACGCGTCGGCCCGACAGGGCGCACCGGTCCCGTCTTCAACCCCGCCACGGGCCGGCAGAGCGCAGAGGTCGCCCTCGCCTCGGCCGCGTTCGTCCATGACGTCGCCCGCCGCGCGCAGGCCGCTCAGCGCGGCTGGCGCGACACCGGTCTCGGCAAGCGCCAGCAGGTGATGTTCCGCCTCCGCGAGATCGTCGCCTCCCGCGCCGAGGAGCTTGCGCGCATCATCACGTCCGAGCACGGCAAGACCGTCGACGACGCCCTCGGCGAAGTCGCTCGAGGGCTCGAGAACGTCGAGTTCTGCACGAGTCTGATGCACCACCTCAAGGGCGACTACTCCGAGCAGGTCGCCTCGGGCGTGGACGTCCACCAGGTTCGTCAGCCCGTCGGCGTGGTCGCCTGCATCACTCCGTTCAACTTCCCCGCGATGGTGCCGCTGTGGATGGTGACCACCGCCATCGCCGCGGGCAACGCCGTGATCCTCAAGCCCAGCGAACGCGACCCGTCGGCGGCCGTCTGGCTGGCCGAGGCCTTCGCCGAGGCGGGGCTTCCCGACGGCATCCTCAACGTCGTCCACGGCGACAAGGAGGCCGTCGATGCGCTGCTGGACGATCCGGTCGTGCGGGCGGTGTCGTTCGTGGGATCGACGCCGATCGCGAAGTACATCTACGCGCGGGCGGCCGAGAACGGCAAGCGCGTTCAGGCGCTGGGCGGAGCGAAGAACCACATGATCGTCATGCCGGATGCTGATCTGGACGCCGCTGCGGATGCGGCGGTGTCGGCGGCGTACGGCTCGGCGGGGGAACGCTGCATGGCCGTGTCGGTCGTCGTCGCGGTGGGCGAGGTCGCCGACGCGCTCATCGGCAAGGTCGCCGAGCGCATCGGCGGACTGGTCGTCGGCGACGGCACCGATCCCGCCACCGACATGGGTCCGCTGATCACCCGCGACGCGCTCGATCGCGTGACCGGCTTCGTCGCGGGGGCCGCGGACGAGGGAGCCCGCGTCGTGGTCGACGGCCGCGAGGTCACCGTGGACGGGGGCGGGTTCTTCATCGGTCCCTCGCTCGTCGACGGCGTCACGCCGGGCATGCGCGTCTACGACGAGGAGGTCTTCGGACCCGTGCTGTCCGTGGTGCGTGTCGCCACCTACGACGACGCGGTCGCGCTGATCAACGCCAACCGCTACGCGAACGGCACCGCCGTCTTCACCCGCGACGGCAAGACCGCGCGCCAGTTCGAGTACGACATCGAGGTCGGCATGGTCGGCGTCAACGTGCCCATTCCGGTGCCCATCGGCGCGTTCTCGTTCGGCGGCTGGAAGGACTCGCTGTTCGGCGACACGCACATGTACGGGCCGGAGGCGTTCAACTTCTACACGCGCCGCAAGGTCGTCACGACGCGGTGGCCCGACCCCAGCGAAAGCCAGATCAGCCTCGGCTTCCCGACCCACTGAACGCGCCGGGCTAGGCTGGAGTTCCACATTCCGCTTCATCGTCGGAGGTACACCATGGCGATCGCACGACTGCACGGAGGCCCGCTGGACGGGCAGGTCCTTCCCCTGGACGACGAGAGCCAGGACCGGTTGATCCTGCCCTACAGCGAGACCCAGATCGTCTACGAGCGCGCGGGCGCGGCGGAGAACACGGGCGAGGGCGATGGCCCGACATCCGCTGAGTTCCACTTCGTGGAGGCGGAGGACGATATCGATCCCGACCCCGACGGCCGGGACGAGTGACGCCGGCGCCGGCACGCGCGCTCGAGATCGAGCTGACCTTCGACGTCCACGGCGACACCCCGCTTCCCGACCTGTCGGGTCTGCCGGGTGTCGCCGTCGTCGAGGGGCCTGCGCGTCGCGACCTCGATGCCCGGTATCTGGATGTGCCGGGCTTCGCCCTGGGACGCTCCGGTTACGCGGTGCGCCGTCGCACCGGCGGACCGGACGAGGGATGGCACATCAAGGGCCCCAAGACCGCTGACGGCGGGCGGCTGGAGACGCATTGGCCGCTCGATGGAGCCAAGGGTGGCGCGTCCGCGGTCGAAGTGAGCGTCCCGGATGCCGTCGCCGCCGCCGTGGCAGAGATCGCCTCCGGCGCCCTGGCACCCATCGCCCGCATCGTGAACGATCGCCATGCCTACGCCCTCCGCGATGAGGCGGGCGCGCTCGTCGCGGAATTCGTCGACGACCACGTGGTCGCGACCGACGAGACCCGCGGTGTGCAGACGACATGGCGCGAGTGGGAGTTCGAGCTCGGACCTGCGGCGCCCGTCGGCGCCGCACGCACTGCGCTCTTCGATGCGGTCACCGCTGCCGTCGCGGCGGTGGGCGGACGCCCTGCAGCATCCGATTCGAAGCTCGCCCGCACGCTCGGCCTCTGATCGCGGCTCGCTCGGATGCCGGGAAACCACTGACGCCGCCCCCGGCTTCGGTTGGGGCGGCGTCAGTCGTAGGAGTCAGCGTACTCCAGAGCTCACGGAGCTCAGAGGTTGATCATGTGTCCCGCGAGACCGTGGAAGGCCTCCTGCAGAGCCTCGGACAGCGTCGGGTGGGTGTGCACGTTGCGCGCCAGCTCCAGAGCGGTCAGGTCCCACTTCTGGGCGAGGGTGAGCTCCGGCAGCAGCTCCGACACGTCGGGGCCGATGAGGTGGCCGCCGACGAGCTCGAGGTGCTCGGCATCCGCGATGAGCTTGACGAAGCCGACCGGCTCGCCGAGGCCGTGCGCCTTGCCGTTGGCCATGAAGGGGAAGGTCGCGACCTTGTACTCGCGTCCGGTCTCCTTGTACTGCGCCTCGGTGTAGCCGAACGACGCCACCTGCGGCGAGCAGAAGGTCGCACGCGGCATCATGCGGTAGTCGCCGAGGGCCATGGTCTCCGCGCCACCGATCGTCTCGGCGGCGACGACGCCCTGCGCCTCGGCGACATGGGCGAGCTGCAGCTTGGCCGTGACGTCACCGATGGCGTAGATGCCCTCGACGTTGGTACGCATGAAGTCGTCGATCTCGATGGCGCCGCGCTCGGTGAGCTTCACACCGGTGTTCTCCAGGCCGAAGCCCTCGACCCGGGGAGCGAAGCCGATCGACATGAGCACCTTGTCGGCTTCGATCGAGCCCTGCGCACCGCTCTTGTTGTCGGTGTAGGTCACCGTGACCTTGTCGCCGGAGTCGACGACCGACTCCACCTTGGTCGAGACAAGGATGTCGACGCCGAGGTTCTTGTACTGCTTCGCGATCTCCTTCGAGACGTCCGCGTCCTCGTTGGGGAGGGCCCGGTCGAGGAACTCGATGATCGTGACCTTCACGCCGTAGTTCGTCATGACGTAGGCGAACTCCATGCCGATGGCGCCGGCGCCGACGATGACGATCGAGCTCGGCAGATCGCGGGTGAGGATCTGCTCCTCGTACGTCACGACGTTCTCGCTCAGCGTCACGCCCGGGAGCAGGCGCACCGTCGAGCCGGTCGCGATGATGACGTTGTCGAAGGTGACCTCTTCGGTGGAGCCGTCGCTCTTGGCGACCGAGATCGCCTTGGGGCCGGTGAAGGTGCCCCGGCCCTCGAACTCGGTGACCTTGTTCTTCTTCATCAGGTAGTGGATGCCCTTGACGCGGCCGTCGGCGACGACGCGCGACCGGTCCCACGCCGTGCCGAAGTCGAGGCTGAACTCACCCGTGATGCCGAAGAAGTCGGCCTTGTGCTTCAGGGTGTGGGCGATCTCGGCGTTCTTCAGAAGCGCCTTGGAGGGGATGCAGCCGACGTTGAGGCAGACACCGCCCCAGTACTTCTCTTCGATGATGGCGACGGACTGGCCGAGCTGGGCGGCGCGGACCGCCGCGACATAGCCACCAGGGCCGGCACCGAGGACGACGACGTTGAAATGAGGCATGCTCTCAGCCTAGTCCTCGGGGGTGGCTCGGGACTTCCGCAGAAGCACCGCCACGAGGGCGCCGAGCGCGGCCGCGACCACCAGGCCGAGCAGCACCCAGACGAACACCGGGACACCTCCATCGCCGCTCGATGTCGGCGTCGCGGTGAGTGTGTGTGTGGTCGTCGTTTCGGCGGGAGCGGCCGTCTGCGACGAGCCGCCCGCCACGGTGAACGTGTACTGCCCCGAGACCGGGTGGCCGTCGCTGGAGACCACGCGCCAGGTCACGGTCACCGGGCCGGACGCGTTGCCGGCGAGCCCCTGCGTCAGATGCGTGCCGTCCAGCGTCGGATCGCCGTCGGTGAGCGAGGCTCCCGCGGCATCCGTCACCACGACCTGCGTCGCGCCGGGCTCGTCCATCAGCACGCCGCTGAACGTCATGGTGATCTGGGCGGGCAGCGTGCCGACCTCGGCGTTCACGCCCGGGTCGGCGCCGATCAGCTCATCGTGCGCCGACGCGGGGGAGGCCACGGCGACGGAGAGTCCGCCGAGCAGGAGTGCGACGAGGCCGACGAGGACCGAACGGAACGTATGAACTCTGTGTGACATCACGTCCTCGACCCTATCCGCGCCTGTTGTGCGCCGGGTCGGAGTCCTAGCATGGCGGCAGGCGAGCGTCGCGCTCGCCGTGACCGGAAGGACGGTGCGAGATGGACGCCAGGATGATGGAGGCGATGGCCGGCGAGATGTCGATGGCCGAGATGCCCGCGATGGATGCCGCGGTCATGCAGGCCTGCATGGACGCCTGTGCCGCCTGTGAGCAGGCCTGCACGGTGTGCTCGATGCAGATGATGGACTGTGCCCCGTCGTGCATGAACTGCGCCGACATGTGCAACACCATGATGCGTGCCATGCTGCGGATGCCGGGCATGACGCCGGCGTCGATGATGGCGATGCTCGACGCCTGCATCGCGATGTGTCAGACGTGCATGGACATGTGCATGATGCACGCTGATGACAGCCCCGTGTGCGCCATGTGCGCGGACGCGTGCCGGGCCTGCATGGACGCCTGCATGGCGGTCAAAGACGCGATGATGGCGGCCGCCTGAGCGGCACCCGTCACTCTCGACTCAGACCGCGAGCACGTTGAAGAGCCGTCCTCCGGCGTGGAGCGCGTGATAGCGCGGGTGGAACGCGACCGGGGTACCCCGTTGCGCGGACGCCGCGGCCCCGGCGCCGTTCCACAGTTCGATCTCGCGCCCCTCGAGGGTGACGATCGTGAGCGTGCCGTCGGCCGCTGAGGCGACCGCGATCGCGTCGACCCATTCTCCGGGCGTTGCCGACACCAGTCGCGACTGGATCAGGTGGACGGCGTGTCCGGCCGCGAAGGAGGAGCAGGCCCGGCCCGTCGCGCACATGCAGATGGCGTCCTGACGCACCGGTGCGGGCGTGAGGCGGTTCTGCGCTGCGGACACGGGGTTCCTCTCGTGGATGCCGCCCGTGGTGGCGGTCCGATCAGGCTACGTCGGGGCGAAGGCCGTCCGCGCGGACGGCGTCACACATCGACACACGCCGCTGAGTCGCACCGCTCGGCGGGATCGGGGCTGGCGCGGCGCGAAACCCGGTTCCCCGGCGGGGGTTCGCAGCCCGGGTCGATCCGTTAGGGTGAAGAGGAAGGAGGCCATGGTGGAAGAGAACGCTCGAGACGCTGGTGTCAGCGGTATCCGACGTGACGCCGGGAGTGCCGGCTCTGCCGACACCACCCAGACTTTCGGTCACGATTCCGACCTCTCCTTCGTGCCGTTCGGAACGGACCTGACGGACGTCGAGCGGGAGGCCATCGATGCGCTTCCGTCTCGCGCTGCGCTGCTGCTCGTCCGCTCCGGTCCCACGGCGGGCGCACGCTATCTGCTCGACACCGATGTCACCACGGTCGGGCGCCATCCCGAGGCCGACATCTTCTTCGACGATGTCACCGTCTCTCGTCGTCACGCGGAGATCACCCGCACCGGCGCCGTCTTCGAGCTCGTCGACCAGCGCTCCCTGAACGGCAGCTATGTCAACGGTGAACGGGTGGACCGTGCCGTGCTCGTCGACGGCTCCGAGGTGCGCATCGGCAAGTTCCGCCTCAACTTCTTCGCGTCGCCGGTCGACCGCGGTCAGGTGACGAGCGGGTGAGCCCGGCTGTCTCACCCCGTGGACGCGCGTCGTCCTCGGGTTATCTCAGCATTGGTCAGGTGCTCGCACGCCTGACGCCGGAGTTCTCCGATCTCAGCGCGAGCAAGCTGCGCTACCTCGAGGTGCAGGGCATCGTCACGCCCCTGCGAACCGAGTCGGGGTACCGCAAGTTCTCGCCTCTGGACGTCGAGCGACTGCGCACCGCGCTCACGCTTCAGCGCGACCACTACATGCCCCTTGCGCGAATTCGCGAGTATCTCGACGAACAGCACGGCGGTACCGTCGCGCCGCCGGCGACGGCGTCGATCGTCACCGCCCCGCGCCGCTATCGCCGCGAGGAACTGCTGCAGACGGCAGGAGCGTCGGCGGCGCTGCTGAACGATGCCGTACGCGCCGGGCTCATCGCGGCAGCCGAGAGCTACGACGACAAGACGCTGAGTGTGCTTCGTGCGCTCGTGGCCCTCGACGGGCACGGCATCCAGCCCCGCCACGTGCGGGGCGTCCGGCAGGCGGCGGAGCGTGAGGTCGCGCTCGTCGAGAGCGCGCTGACGCCCCTGTTGCGCCGCTCGGACGCCGTGTCGCGTGCACGTGCGGGCGAGCTCGCTCCCGAGCTGCTTCGTCGCCTGGACGAAGTGCGCGCGGCGTTCGCGCACGCGGCGCTGGACCGCATCGCGCCGTGACGGCGGCGCGACACGCCGAGCGTCGGGATGCGGATGTCGTTGCCGCAGGCACTCCGCTGATCTACCGTGGAGGAAACGACGCACTGTCCACATGGAGGCGAGCATGACCGCGCACGATGCGCCTGATGAGGTCCGCTTCGCCACCGAGCTGCTGTTCACGGACGGTCTGCCGCAGATGGATGACGAGGTCGGCTACCGCGGCGCCGTCGCTGCACGCGCAGCCGGCATCACCTATCGTCAGCTCGACTACTGGGCGCGTACCGAACTCGTCCAGCCCACCGTCCGCGGCGCCAGCGGTTCGGGATCGCAACGTCTCTACGGCTTCCGCGACATCCTCGTGCTCAAACTGGTGAAGCGGCTTCTCGATACCGGCATCTCCCTGCAGCAGATCCGCACGGCGGTCGAGCAGCTTCGTGCCGCCGGCATCCGCGATCTCGCCGGCACCACGCTGATGAGCGACGGCGCGTCCGTCTATCTGTGCACCTCGAACGACGAAGTCATCGACCTCGTCAGTCGAGGACAGGGCGTGTTCGGCATCGCCGTCGGCAAAGTGCTGCACGAGGTCGAATCGACCTTGCTCGACTTCGATCCGCAGGCTCCGGACCCCGTCGACGAACTCGCCGCTCGTCGCGCCGTCAAGTCCGCCTGAGAAGGCAACGGCGCCGCAGTCCAACGCGCTGCTTGTCGACTCGCGTCTTCGGCGTCCGATCGACGACCGACCGCTGTGTGACGGAAAAGGTCAGGCCCGCTGCTCGCCCGCGGTGATCCGACCGGTGCGCATGACGCGGTCCAGCAGTGCGTCGAAGTCGCCGGCCAGCTCCTGAGCCGAGTCGCCCGGCCAGATGTGCAGCGGCTTCGCCGCCCCCTGCGCCTGCTGCAGCGACGTGCGCTCGGGAAGCTGCGGCGACAGGACGAGCGGACCGAACATGTCGCGCAGCTCCTTGATGCGGAACTGGTGCTCGATCGACTGCGGGCGCACGCGATTCACGACGATCCCGAGCGGCTGCAGGCGGGGAGACAGGCCACGGCGGATCTCCTCGATCGCCCGCAACGCCCTGTCGGCGGCGGCGACCGAGAACAGTCCCGGTTCGGTGACCACGATGACCCGGTCCGAAGCCGCCCATGCGGTACGCGTCAGTGCGTTGAGCGAGGGGGCGCAGTCGATGAGGACGAGGTCGTAGTCGGCCTCGATGGTGGCGAGAGCCTCTTCGAGCTTCCACACGTCGCGCACGCTCGGGTGCGGGCCGTCGAAGTTGATCGCCGACGGGCTGCCGATCATGACGTCGATCGTGCCCGGGTGCACCTTGGCCCAGCCGCTGGCGGTGATGGCCTGGCGGACCACCTTCTCCTTGGGATTGGCGAGCACGTCGGCCACGTTCAGCCGGCCGGCCACCTGGATGTCCATGCCCGTCGACACGTCAGATTGCGGGTCGAGGTCGACGACGAGAGTCCGCACCCCTCGGGCGAACGCCGCGGAGGCGAGGCCGAGAGTCACGGTGGTCTTGCCGACACCCCCCTTGAGCGAGGAGACGGAGAGTACGTGCACGAGGCTCTACGTTACCGTCCCCTAGGCTGTGAGGACACTCAGGCCCTCGTGAAAAGTGGGCTCGTCGGGGAATCTGCTCCCTCGGCGCGCGGGAGCCGCTCGGAGAAGAGGTCCGCATGTTCCGCAAGATCCTGGTGGCCAACCGCGGAGAGATCGCGATCCGTGCCTTTCGTGCCGCCTTCGAACTGGGTGCGCGGACGGTGGCGGTCTACCCCTACGAGGACCGGTACTCGCTGCACCGGCTCAAGGCCGACGAGGCGTACCAGATCGGCACCATCGGCCAACCCGTGCGTGCGTACCTCGACGTCGATGAGATCATCCGCGTGGCCGAGCAGGCGGGCGCCGACGCCATCTACCCCGGCTACGGCTTCCTCTCCGAGAACCCCGAGCTGGCCGCGGCCGCCGCGCGCAGCGGCATCGTCTTCATCGGCCCGGCGTCGCGCGCCCTCGAGATGGCGGGCAACAAGGTGACCGCCAAAGAGCATGCGATCGCGGCCGGGGTGCCGGTGCTGCGCTCGACGCCCGCGTCGGACGACGTCGACGCGCTCGTCGCGCGCGCGGACGAGATCGGCTTCCCGATCTTCGTGAAGGCGGTCGCCGGCGGCGGTGGGCGGGGAATGCGCCGGGTCGAAGCCGCGCCGCAGCTGGCCCCGGCGATCGCGGAGGCGATGCGCGAGGCCGATGCCGCGTTCGGCGATGCCCGCGTCTTCCTGGAACAGGCCGTGCAGCGGCCGCGTCACGTCGAGGTGCAGATCCTCGCCGACAAGACCGGCGAGACCGTGCACCTGTTCGAGCGGGACTGCTCGGTGCAGCGCCGTCATCAGAAAGTCGTCGAGATCGCGCCGGCGCCCAACCTCGACCCCACCATCGCCTCGGCATTGCACGCCCACGCGATCGCGTTCGCCCGGTCGATCGGCTACGAGAACGCCGGAACGGTGGAGTTCCTCCTCGAGACGGCCGGTCCCCGCGCCGGCGAGGTCGTCTTCATCGAGATGAACCCGCGCATCCAGGTCGAGCACACCGTGACCGAGGAGGTCACCGACGTCGACCTCGTGCAATCGCAGATGCGCATCGCTGCCGGCGAGACGCTCGCCGAGCTCGGCCTGCGCCAGGACCAGATCCGCCTGCGCGGGGCGGCGCTGCAGTGCCGCATCACCACCGAGGACCCGACCCAGGGGTTCCGCCCCGACACGGGCAAGATCACCACCTACCGTTCGCCGGGCGGCGCCGGCATCCGCCTCGACGGGGGGACGACGGCCGCGGGTTCCCAGGTCAGTGCGTATTTCGACTCGCTGCTGGCCAAGCTCACGTGCCGCGGACGGGACTTCGGCGCCGCGGTCGTGCGATCGCGTCGAGCCCTCGCCGAGTTCCGCATCCGCGGGGTCTCGACCAACATCCCCTTCCTGCAGGCGGTGCTGGACGATCCCGCCTTCGTGGCCGGTGACGTCAGCACGTCGTTCATCGACGAGCGCCCCGAGCTGCTGCGCGGTCGCGGGTCGAAGGACCGCGGATCGAAGATCGTCGCGTGGCTGGCCGAGACGACCGTCAACCGTCCGCACGGAGAGATCCCCGCCGTCACCGACCCGCGCGCGAAGCTCCCGTCCATCGATCTGTCCACGCCACCGCCCGCAGGTTCGCGACAGCGCCTTCTCAGCCAGGGCCCGGCCCAGTTCGCGGCGCAGCTGCGCGCCCAGACGCCGCTCGCCGTCACCGAGACGACGTTCCGAGACGCACATCAGTCCCTGCTGGCCACGCGCGTGCGCACACGGGACCTGGTGACGGTCGCGCCCTACGTCGCCCGGCTCACCCCTCAGCTGCTCTCGGTCGAGGCCTGGGGCGGCGCCACCTACGACGTGGCGCTCCGCTTCCTCGGCGAAGACCCCTGGGAGCGGCTGGACGCCCTCCGGGCAGCGGTGCCGAACGTGGCGATCCAGATGCTCTTGAGGGGGCGTAACACGGTGGGGTACACGCCGTATCCGACGCGCGTCACCGATGCCTTCGTCTCGGAGGCCGCGGCATCGGGCGTCGACATCTTCCGCATCTTCGATGCCCTCAACGACGTCTCCCAGATGCGGCCCGCCATCGACGCCGTGCTGCACACCGGCACCACGCTGGCGGAAGTCGCCCTCTGCTACACCGGTGATCTCCTGTCGCCGACCGAGGATCTGTACACCCTCGACTACTACCTGCGCGTGGCGGAGCAGATCGTGGATGCCGGGGCGCACGTGCTCGCCGTCAAGGACATGGCGGGGCTGTTGCGCCCCGGCGCCGCTGCGCGTCTGGTGCGGGCTCTGCGGGACCGCTTCGACGTCCCGGTCCACGTCCATACGCACGACACCGCCGGTGGTCAGCTCGCGACGCTGTTGGCCGCCGCCGCCGCGGGCGCCGACGCCGTGGATGCCGCTGCGGCGCCGATGGCGGGAACGACCAGCCAGCCCTCGCTGTCCGCGCTCGTCGCCGCCCTCGCGCACACCGAGCGCGACACCGGACTCGACCTCGGTGCCGTCTCGGAACTCGAACCGTACTGGGAGGCGATGCGCCGCCTCTACCGCCCGTTCGAGTCGGGTCTTCCCGGGCCGACGGGACGCGTCTATCGGCATGAGATCCCCGGCGGTCAGCTGTCGAACCTCCGCCAGCAGGCGATCGCTCTCGGCCTGTCGGAGGACTTCGAGCTGATCGAGGACATGTACGCCGCCGCGGACGCGATCCTCGGGCGCGTCCCGAAGGTGACCCCCTCCTCGAAGGTCGTCGGCGATCTTGCCCTGCACCTCGCCGCGGTGCGCGCAGACCCCGCCGACTTCGCCGAGAACCCCGATACCTATGACATCCCCGACTCCGTCGTCGCCTTCATGGCGGGGGAGCTGGGTGAGCTTCCGGGCGGCTGGCCGGAGCCGTTTCGCACCAAGGTGCTGCGTGGTCGCGAGATCCGCGGCGGGATCACCGAGATCTCCGACGCCGATGCCGCGAACCTCGAAGCCGACAGTGCGACCCGGCGCGCCACACTGAACTCCCTGCTGTTTCCCGCCCCCACGGCGGCCTTCCGGGAGACCCGCGACACCTACGGCGATCTCAGCGTCCTCGACACCGCGGACTATCTGTACGGGCTCGCGCCCGGAACCGAGCACGTCGTCGAGATCGAGCGCGGCGTCCAGCTGTACGTGGGGTTGGAAGCGATCGGCGACGCCGACGAGCGCGGCATGCGCACCGTGATGACGACGTTGAACGGTCAGCTGCGTCCCGTCTTCGTGCGCGACCACGCCGTCGCGGTCGAGGTGCGTCAGTCGGAGAAGGCCGATGCGACCGTAGCGGGCCACGTGGCCGCCCCGTTCTCGGGTGTCGTCACCCCGAAGGCCGCGGTGGGCGATCGCGTCTCGGCGGGTCAGCCGGTGGCATCCATCGAGGCGATGAAGATGGAGGCAGCCATCACGGCGCCGATGGACGGCATCGTCGAGCGTCTCGTCATCGGCGCGGCGGCCGCGGTGGAGGCCGGCGATCTTTTGCTGGTGGTCCGACCCTCCGAGTAGCCTGGAGCGGGGGCGTGAGTCGTCCCGCGAGCCATGGGGGTCGGGACCCCGCCCCGCGGCCCGGCGGTGACGCCGCGGCTGCGCCGTCCCGAGGACGACCCGAATCGGCCGGAGCCCGACGGCGCCGGCCCGGAACTGGAGTGTGTAGCCGTGCCTGACCGCAACGAGAATGCGAGCGAGGACGCCGACAACGGCGTGCTGGAGAGCGTGACCGGCGCCGAGACGACCGGGATCGGCATCGTCGAGGGAGCCACCGCGCAGATCGACGTCGCCTTGCCCGTAGCGGTCGACGATGACGACTTCGACGACGACGTCGTGCTCGATGACGAGGTCGAGATCCATGAGGGTGTCGTCGAGGAGGTGGACGCCGTCGCCGCATCGGCAGTCGCCGAGGACGTCGAGGAGGTCGAGGAGGCGGTTGATGCGTCGGCGCCCGATGCGGCGGCGATCGCGCTCACGTCGGCTTCCCTTGCGACCGCGGATGCCGCTCAGCACGAGCGCCTGCGGCCGCGCACGTCCGAGATCACCCTGCAGTCGCGCCGACTGGGCGACTTCGAGGCGGGGCGGGAGAGCTCCGACCTGCTGACGCCGGATCGGCTGCTGGATCCCGCCCACGCGGTGCGCCCGGAGCCCGACGGTGCGTGGCAGCACCTCGTCTACACACTGTCGGGACGTCGGATCAACCTCGGCGACAGCAAGCGCGCGCGTGCGCGCAAGGCTCTCGACCGGCGCATTGCGGCACCGTTGCACGGCGGCGCGAAGTTCGTCCCCGTGCTCTCGCGAAAGGGCGGTGTCGGAAAGACCACGATCACGACGCTGCTGGGCATGGCGCTCGCCGATGCCCGTGAGGACCGGGTGATCGCCGTCGACGCGAACCCCGACCGCGGCACCCTCGCCGAGCGCATCGGGCGCTCGAGCGGCAAGACGGTTCGCGATCTGGTGCGAGCCCACGCCGACGTCCAGGGGTTCAACGACATCTCCGAGATCGTCGCCCGCGATCACACTCGGCTCGACATCATCGCTTCCGACACCGATCCGCATGTGTCCGAGGCCTTCAACGACAGCGACTACGACGCGGTCGCCGATGTCGCCGCGCACTTCTACTCGCTCGTGCTCACCGACACCGGCACCGGCATCGTCCATTCCGTCATGGAGGCGACCCTCGCGCGCGCCGATCAGCTCATCGTCGTCGCAGGGCTGAGCGTGGACGAGGCGCGCCTGGCCTCGGAGACGCTGACCTGGCTGGAGAGCAACGGCTACGCCGATCTCGTGCGCTCCGCCGTGGTCGTGCTGAACACGGCACGTCCAGGCGCTGCACTCGTGCGGGCGGGCGAGCTCCAGTCCCACTTCCAGACACGGGTAGGGCACGTGGTCCGCGTGCCCTACGACGCGCACATCGCATCGGGCAGCGCGATCGTCTTCCGTGACTTGCAGCCCGAGACGCGTGAGGCTGCGCGCGAGCTGGCCGCCATCGTCGTCGAAAGCCTGCGTCAGCGGGTCGCCGCCTGATGGCCGTCCGCCCGATCCGCCTGTTCGGAGACCCCGTCCTGCGCGCTCCCAGCGCGTCCATCGACGTGATCGACGACGGCATCCGGTCGCTCGTGCAGGACCTGCTCGACACGGTCGAATTGCCGGGCCGTGCGGGAGTGGCGGCGCCGCAGATCGGTGTCGGTCTCCGCGCCTTCAGCTACAACATCGACGGAGAGATCGGGTACGTGTTGAACCCGGTGCTGACCGAGGTGTCGGGTGAGCCGGCGCTGGTCGGTGAGGGATGCCTGTCGGTGCCCGATCTCTGGCACGAGACGCTGCGCTATCCCTGGGCTCGCGTGGTCGGCATCGATCTCGACGGCGACGAACTCGTGCTCGAGGGGGAGGGACTCATGGCGCAGGCGCTGCAGCATGAGACCGACCACCTCGACGGCATGCTCTACATCTCGCGGCTCAGCCCCGATGAGCGCAAGATCGCGATGCGTCGCATCCGCGAGTCCTCCTGGTTCTGACCTCGGGAGATGCGACGGCGGGGCGGTCCATCCGGGCCGCCCCGCCGTCGCGTCTCGAGATCAGCCCAGCGACACGTTGGTCGTCGTCACCGGCACGGTGTAGATTTCCTCGATCTCGTTCGCGAAGTCGTTCAGGATGACATTGCGCTTGATGCTCATCTTGGGCGTGAGATGTCCGCTCGCCTCGGTCCATTCGCTGTCGAGGATCGTGAACTTGCGGATGGACTCGGCGCGCGAAACGTTCTTGTTCGCGATGTCCACCGCACGCTGCACCTCGGCCCGCACCTGCGGGTTCTTCGCGGCATCCGAGAGGGACATGTCCGCCGGGAGGCCGTTGTTCGCCAGCCAGGCGGGGAGCATCTCGGGGTCGAGGGTGATCAGCGCCGAGATGAACGGCTTCTGGTCGCCCACGACGACCACCTGACCGACGATCGGGTTCGCTCGAATCGGGTCCTCCAGTGCCGCGGGAGCGACGTTCTTGCCGCCGGCGGTGACGATGATCTCCTTCTTGCGTCCGGTGATCGTGAGGAAGCCGTCGGTGTCGAACGCGCCGATGTCACCGGTCTTGAACCAGCCGTCGTCGAACGCGGCGGCCGTGGCATCGGGGTTGCGCCAGTACTCCTTGAAGACGTTGACGCCCCGCACCTCGACCTCGCCGTCGTCGGCCAGACGCACGCCGACGCCGGGGAGCACCGGCCCCACCGTGCCGATCTTGGACTTCGTCGCGAGGTTGACGGTGGCCGGCGCCGTCGTCTCGGTGAGTCCGTAGCCTTCGAGGATGGTCACGCCGAGGCTGTGGAAGAAGTGGCCGAGACGGGGGCCCAGGGGAGCGGACCCCGAGACGGCATAGGTGACGCGTCCACCCATGGCTTCGCGGAGCTTGCCGTAGACGAGCTTGTCGAACAGGGCGAACTTCACCTTCGTGCCCAGCGGGATCTTCTTGCCTTCCTGGAGCAGTCGGGAGTGCTCGATCGCCGTGTGGGCCGCGGCGCGGAAGATCTTTCCCTTGCCGCCGGCCTCCGCCTTCTGCTCCGCCGAGTTGTAGACCTTCTCGAACACGCGGGGTACGGCCAGCAGGAAGGTGGGCTTGAAGGAGCCGAGGGCCGGCAGCAGCTGCTTGGTGTCGGGCTGATGCCCGGTCTTCACGCCGGCGTGCACGTCGAGGATCGAGATGAAGCGGGCGAAGACGTGCGCGGTCGTGATGAACAGCAGTGTCGATGCGCCGCCAGGGGTGTTCATGACCTCGGCCAACGCCTTGGCGGCGTTGCGAGAGAGTTCGACGAAGTTGCTGTGGGTCAGGACACAGCCCTTGGGGCGTCCCGTGGATCCCGAGGTGTAGATGAGCGTGGCGATGTCCGAGCCGACGGCGATGCGGCGACGACGCTCGATCTCGGCATCTTCGACGGTGCCGCCGCCCGCGCGGAGCGTGTCGAGGTCGCCGGCCTCCATCGACCAGACGTCGCGGACGAGCGGCACCTCGGAACGGATCTCCGCGATGCGGGCCGCGTGCTCGGCCGATTCGCCGAGCACCGCGACGGCGCCCGAGTCGGACAGGATCCAGCTGATCTGCGCCGCCGAGCTCGTCTCGTAGATGGGCACCATGACGGCGCCGGCGAAGAAGAGGGCGAAGTCCACGAGCGTCCACTCATACGTGGTGCGGGCGATGAAGCCCACCTTGTCGCCCGGGGCGATGCCCGCGGCGGCGAAGCCCTTCGCGAGCGCGATCACCTCTCGTTCGAACTCGGCGGCGGTGATGTCTCGCCAGCCGTCACCATCGGGGACGGCGAACAGGGCCAGGGACGGTGTCGCCTTGACGCGTTCGACGAGCAGATCGGCGATGTTGGCCTGCGGGTCGGCGGGAACGACGGCGGGGACTTCGAACTGTACGGCGCTCATGGGCGGCAACTCCTTCGGTACCGGGTGGCGTCGGCGATCGACGGCTGGAATCGAGTCTAACTCCTGGTGGAACTCAGTCCCACAGAAGACAGCGTCGCCCGAAAAGCACGGCCTGCCCCGACCGTGGGTCTGTCCTGTCCACACTAGACTCTCGGATGCCGTGCCGCCCGGGCCGGCCGGAAGGGAGCGCCGTGCTCAACGTCGGCATCGACATCGGGGGGACGAAGATCGCCGGAGGTGTCGTCGACGACACGGGCGCGATCATCGAGCGCGCCCGCGTCGCCACGCCGGTGGACGCCGGCGAACTCGCCGACGCCGTCGCCGCGATGGTGCACGAGCTGGCCTCGCGTCACGAGGTCGCGGCGGTCGGTGTCGCTGCGGCGGGCTACATCGACCGCAGTCGGTCGGTGATGCTGCTCTCGCCCAACATCGACTGGCACGACGAGCCGTTGCGTGCGCAGTTCGAAGCACGCATCGGCCGTCCCGTCACGCTGGAGAACGACGCGAACGCCGCGGGGTGGGGCGAGTATCGCTTCGGAGCGGGTCAGGGATCCACCGACATGGTGATGGTGACCCTCGGCACGGGCGTGGGCGGCGCCGTCATCAACGACGGACGTCTCCTCATCGGTGCCAACGGCAGCGCGGCGGAGCTCGGTCACCTGCGGTTCGTCCGCGGTGGTCGCCCGTGCGGCTGCGGACAGAACGGCTGTCTGGAGCAGTACGCGTCGGGGCGCGCCCTGCAGCGCGAGCTGGGTGACATCGCCGAGGCCGGGGGCATCGGCGAGCGTCTGGCCGCGCACCGCGATGCGGACGGCATCGTCCACGGGCCCGACCTGGCGCGCCTCCTCGCCGAGGACGACGCTGGTGCCGTCGAGGCCGTGCGCCGCGTGGCCACCGCGCTCGGAGAGGCCTGCGGAGCCTTTCAGGCGGTTCTCGACCCCGACCTCTACGTCATCGGCGGCGGCGTCGCCGACCTCGGCGAGGTTCTGCTGGAGCCCACGCGGCTGGCGTACGAGACCTCTCTGCCCGGCTTCGGCGATCGACCGACCGCGCGCTTCGTCACGGCGACACTCGGCAACGATGCGGGGATGGTGGGCGTCGCCGATCTCGCGGGGCTGCGCAGCCAGTGAGCCGTCGGGATATCCTCGTCGCATCGTGGACACGGACAGACGTCACAGAGAGGTGAGTCACGCCTGATGTTCTACTGGGTCATGAAGTACATCGTGATCGGGCCGATCGTCAAAGCGATCTTCCGACCGTGGATCGTCGGGCGAACGAACGTCCCGTCATCGGGAGCCGCCATCCTCGCGAGCAACCATCTCTCCGTCAGCGATTCGATCTTCCTGCCCCTCATGATCGACCGGCCGATGAGCTTCCTCGCCAAGAGCGACTACTTCACCGGCACGGGACTCAAAGGCTGGGCGACGCGGATGTTCATGAAGGCGACGGGCCAGATTCCCGTCGATCGCACCGGAGGCAAGGCGTCGGAGGCATCGCTGAACACCGGACTGCAGGTGCTCGGTCGGGGCGACCTGCTGGGCATCTACCCGGAGGGCACCCGCAGCCCGGACGGCAAGCTCTACCGCGGACGCACCGGGCTCGCGCGCATGGCGCTGGAAGCACGGGTGCCGGTCATCCCCGTCGTCATGGTCGACACCGACGCCGTCATGCCGATCGGCCGCACGATCCCGCGCGTCGGCCGGGTGGGCATGGTGATCGGAGAACCGCTCGACTTCTCACGATTCCAGGGCATGGAATCCGATCGGTACGTCCTGCGCTCCGTCACCGACGAGATCATGGTGGCGCTGCAGCGGCTGGGGGAGCAGCAGTACGACGACGTCTACGCGTCCACGGTGAAGGAGCGGGCAGCGCGCGCGTGAGCCGCCGTCATGCGGCATCCGCGCCGTCCGGGTCGCCACTAGACTGAGCGGATGCCCACCCTGCACGCCGATCTCGATCACTGGCGCACGCTCCCGATCAAGCAGCAGCCCTCTTGGACCGACCTGGATGCCGTCGCCGCGGTGTCGGCGGAGCTGGCCACACTGCCGCCGCTGGTCTTCGCCGGCGAGGTCGACAACCTCCGCGACCGCCTCGCGCGCGCGGCATCCGGCCAGGCGTTCCTTCTGCAGGGCGGTGACTGCGCCGAGACCTTCGCCGGCGCGACCGCGGAGCAGATCCGCAACCGCATCAAGACGGTGCTGCAGATGGCCGTCGTTCTGACCTACGGTGCCTCGATGCCCGTCGTGAAGATGGGGCGGATGGCCGGCCAGTTCGCCAAGCCCCGCTCGAGCGACACGGAGACCCGTGGCGACGTCACCCTGCCCGCGTACCGGGGCGACATCGTGAACGGCTACGACTTCACCGAAGCCTCCCGCACCGCAGACCCGCAGCGCCTGCTGAAGGGGTACCACACGGCGGCATCGACCATCAACCTCATCCGCGCGTTCACGCAGGGCGGATTCGCCGACCTTCGCGAGGTGCACAGCTGGAACAAGGGCTTCGCGCAGAACCCGGCCAACCAGCAGTACGAGCGTCTCGCAACCGAGATCGACCGAGCGATCAAGTTCATGGAGGCGGCGGGCGCCGACTTCGACGAGCTGCGCCGCGTCGAGTTCTACACGGGGCACGAGGGTCTGCTGATGGACTACGAGCGCCCCATGACCCGCATCGACTCGCGCACCAGCACGCCGTACAACACCTCGGCGCACTTCCTGTGGATCGGTGAGCGCACGCGCGAGCTGGACGGCGCCCACGTCGACTACTTCTCGAAGATCCGCAACCCCATCGGCGTGAAGCTCGGCCCGTCGACGTCACCGCAGACGGCGCTCGAGCTCATCGACAAGCTCGATCCCGAGCGCGAGCCGGGCCGGCTGACCTTCATCACGCGCATGGGTGCCGGCAAGATCCGCGATGCCCTTCCGCCGCTGCTCGAGGCCGTCCGCGATTCCGGTGCGACACCGCTGTGGGTCACCGACCCCATGCACGGCAACGGCATCACGACCCCGACCGGCTACAAGACGCGTCGCTTCGACGATGTCGTCGACGAGGTGCGCGGCTTCTTCGAGGCACACCGTGCGGTCGGAACGTTCCCGGGCGGCATCCACGTCGAGCTCACGGGTGACGACGTCACCGAGTGCCTCGGCGGGTCGGAGCACATCGACGAGGCCACTCTCGCGACGCGCTACGAGAGCCTGTGCGACCCGCGCCTGAACCACATGCAGAGCCTCGAGCTCGCCTTCCTCGTCGCCGAGGAGCTCGAGAAGCGCTGATCCGCGCCCGCGCGGCGTGCGCGTCCGGCTCAGCCGGTGGAGCGGACCGTGATCTTGGTCCCGGGGAGCTGCATGGTGCCGGCGGCGGGGCTCGTGCTCGACACGGTGAAGATTCCCCACACGATCTCGGGGAGGGCGGTGCCCGGTTCGAATCCCGCCTGCTTCAGCTGGTCCATGGCCTGCGCGACCGTCTTGCCGGTGACGTCGGGGACGGCGATCGGCTGCGGTCCCTTCGAGACGACCAGGGTGACGGTGTCGCCCGGTCGGAACGGCGCGCCGCCGTCCTTGTCCGCGATCCGGATCACACGGCCCTCGGCGACCTCGTCGTCGTAGGCCTGCGTCGTCGTCGCGCCCAGCCCCACGGCCTTCAGCGCCGACGTGGCGGCGTCGACCGTTTGGCCCGAGACGTCGGGCACCGGCCCCGCAGAGGTCTCGAAAGCGACGCTCGAGCCCTCCAGTGCCGTGCAGCCCTTCGAGCAGTCCACCGCGGCGCCGCCGCCGGGCGGGGTGATCGATGCGCTCACCACGGTGCCTGCGGCGGAATCGGTGAAGATCTGGGTCGGATCTCCCGACGGGGTGATGTAGAAGGTGCCGAGCGCGGCGGTGGCCGCATCCACGCTCTGTCCCGCCAGGGCGGGGATGTCGTGGGATGCCGGGCCCAGCGAGACCACGACGATCACGGCGCTGTTCTTGTCGACGCGGGAGCCGGCGCCGGGGTCGGTGCGGATGACGAGATCGACGGGCACGTCGCGGCTGTGATCCTGCGCCGGCGTTGCGGTCAGCCCCTCAGCAGCGAGGGTGGCCGTCGCGGCGTCCAGAGTGCTCCCCGCCACGTCGGGAACGCCGACCTGCGAACCGGGTCCGGATCCGAACCACCAACCCGTGCCCCCTGCGAGCACGGCGAGCAGCAGCACGAGCACGACCAGCCATCCGCCGCGTCGCGCTCGGCGGCGGCTGCGCAGTCGCAGTCGCGTGGAGTTGTCCACCGTCTCGGTGACCGTCGGGGCCGTGAAGGTCCCCGGCATCACCTTGGTGAGCTCGCCCGAGTCGACTCCGTCATCGACCGCGACCACGCCGGCGGTCGGCGTTCGGACCACGTGAGGGTAGACGCCGAGTTCCTTCTCGATCTCGCGCAGGCGGTCGAGCATCGCGCGCGCGTCGACCGGACGTTCGTCGGGATTGCGCTCGGTCGCCCACATCACGAGTTCGTCGAACTGCTCCGGGACGCCGGGGTTGCGCGCGCTCGGGCGCGGGACGGAGTCGGTCGCGTGCTGATAGGCGATCTGCATCGGCTGCTCGCCCTTGTAGGGCTGCTCGCCGACGAGCATCTCGTAGAGCATGATGCCGAGGGCGTAGATGTCACTGCGGGCGTCGGCGGTTCCGCGGGTGACGAGCTCGGGCGCGAGGTACGCGATCGTTCCCAGGAGCATCTGTCCGGTGGCCGTGTTCGCACTGGTCGCGCGCGCGAGGCCGAAGTCGCCGATCTTGATCCGCCCGTCCTCGGCGAGCAGGACGTTCTCGGGCTTCACGTCGCGGTGGACGATGCCCGCGCGGTGCGCGGCCGCGAGGCCGGACAGGACGGCATCCATGATCGTGATCGTCTGAGGGATGCTGAGGCGCTTCTGCTCTCGCAACAGCTCGCGCATGGTGATGCCGGGGAGGTACTCCATCACCAGGTACGCCATCTCGCCGTCCTGGCCCTGGTCGAAGACGTTGACCACGTGGGGGTCGGCAAGGCGCGCCGCCGCGCGCGCCTCCTGGATGAAGCGGCTCTGGAAGACCGTGTCATCGGAGAGATGGCTGTGCATCACCTTCAGGGCGACGCGGCGCTCGAGGCGCAGATCGGTCGCGACGTACACGGTTGCCATCCCGCCGCGCGCAATGCGAGCGCGGACGCGATACCGCCCGTCGACCAGACGGCCGATCAGCGGGTCGGTCTGCTGGCTCGTGCTCACCCTGCGATTCTAGGGAGCCGGAGCGCTCGGGCCCGGGAGCGGCTCACCCCTCACGGCATGTGCGCAGGCAATGCCACGGCGTCCTCGCTCTCAGTCGAGTGCCGCGAGCCACGCGTAGGCGGTCTGCTCCCACGGCCCGTAGCGCTCCGGATACGCCGAGACCTGCACGGACTGGGCGGCGGCGCCGAAGTCCATCGACTCCCATCCGGGCACGTCCAACAGTCCGCGCGTGATGAGGCCGTCCGGGCCCGAGACGCCTTCGAAGAACGCGGTGGTCGAGCGCACGGGGTCGCGCACCTGATCGGGAGTGCCCCATCCGGTGCTCGGGCGTTGCTGGAACAGCCCGAGCGAGTCACGGTCGCCCCAGTCCAGATTGCGGATCCACGACTCGACCATCGCCGTGGCCAGAGCGATCGCGATGCCGCGATCGGGGACGCCCAGTTCGCGCCCGACCCGGATGATCGTCCGCGCATTCGCGGTCTGCTCCGCGTCGAGATCGGTGGCCGGCGCCGTTGCGGGCAGGGGTGTCTCGACCGCGGCGGGGGTGGCCTGGAGCACGGCGGCCGGCCCGGGGATCGCGAGGGTCTGGCCGGGGTAGATGATGGCATCCCGCCCGAGCCCGTTGGCCTGCAACAGGGCATCGAGGCTCACGCCGTGCGCGTCGGCGATGGCCCACAGGGTGTCACCCGCGTTCACTCCGTAGGTCGCGGTCGCGCCGGTCGACGTATCGGCCCTCGCGACCGGAGCCGAAGACTCCGCGGCCGGGGCGATCCCGCCGGGAAGAACCAGCACTTGCCCGGGATGGATCACCGTGGTGGCCTCGAGCCCGTTCGCCGCACGCAGTGCGGACAGCTCGATTCCGACCCGTCGGGAGATATCCCACAGCGTGTCGCCGCTCTCCACGGTGTAGGTCGCCGGTGCGGCCGCCTGCCGGGTGGTAGTGAGGGGCGTCGGCGCGCCGATGCGCGTCTGATCGCCGGCTGCCGGACGCGGATCGGCCGTCGCCGCCGAGGCCGGCGCGACGCTCAGGGTCAACGCCAATGTGCCGATCGTGCCGATCACACCGGTGGTGGCCGCGCGCGACGCGCTCGGGCGGTGGTCGAGTCGTGACAACGGTCTTCTCCTTGTTCGCACCCGTTTCCTACCGACGACACCGTGTCATGGAAGTAAATTCATGTCAACGGGTGCTATAAGAAGTGACTTCTGTGACAGAAGTGACTCCTGCTTCGACAGGCTCGATCTCGTCAACGCTGCGGCCTCGAGATGCGATAGTGGAAGGGTGACCGACGACATCGTCCCCGCGTCCACCCGCTGGCTCACTCTTCCCGACCTCGTCGAGGTTCTCGATGAACCGCTCGGTCGCGTGCGCCGGCTGCTCGACGACAAGCACCTGATCGGCTCACGTCGCGGCGGCGCGTTCGCCGTGCCGGAGATCTTCATCGTCGACGGGCATCCGCTGTCGTCGCTGCGCGGCACGATCATCGTGCTTCAGGACGCCGGGTTCACCGACGACGAGGCCATCGATTGGCTGCTCAGCGAGGAGGACTCCATCGGCCAGGCGCCCATCTCTGCCCTCCGTCAGGGGCGCAAGAGCGAGGTCCGCCGCGTCGCGCAGACGCTGGCCTGACACCGAGCACGACCCGCCTCACGCCGTACGGCTGATGGATGCGTCGGCGAGTTCTCTCAGCTGGTCCAGCGCCGACGACGACAGTCGTGCACTCTGCAGGGCGTGCTCCGCTTCGCCCGCGTAGGCGCTGATCGCCGATTCGACGCGCGCCAGTGCGTCGGTGTCGATGATGCTCTGCTGGATCTGGGCGATCTGCTCGGCAGTGAGGGCGGGATCGCCGATGAGGGCGTCGAGCGCGGCACGGTCATCGGGGGCGAGCGCCTCGCGGGTGTAGGCGATGAGCAGCGTGCGCTTGCCTTCGCGGAGGTCGTCGCCGGAGGGCTTACCGGTGACGGCAGTGTCGCCGAAGACGCCGAGAACATCGTCCCTCAGCTGGAACGCCAGTCCCAGCGGATGACCGAAGGCGGCCAGAGCCGCCGACTGCGTGGCGTCGGCTCCGGCGAGCGCCGCACCCAGCAGGAGGGGGTGCTGGATGCTGTAGCGCGCGGACTTCAGTGACGCGACGCGGAGGGCGCGCTCGGCGTGTTCCTCGTCGGGGGCCGTCGTGAACGCCGCCTCCTCGGCGATGTCGAGGAACTGGCCGATGGTGACCTCCCGGCGCATCAGGGCGTAGACCTCCCGCGCGGATGCCGCGTGCGGCGCACGCGCCAGTCCCTGCTCGAGCAGGTCGTCGCTCCAGGCGACGAGGAGATCGCCGAGCAGGATCGCCGCCGACCGCCCGAACGCCGAACCGTCGCCCACCCAGCCGGACCCCGCGTGCGCCGCCTCGAGAGCACGGTGTGCGGCGGGCTGTCCGCGCCGCGTGTCGGAGTTGTCGATGATGTCGTCGTGGACGAGCGCCGCGGCGTGGAAGACCTCCAGTGCGGCGGCCGCATCGAGCACGGTGTCGGGGACCTCTTTGACGTCGGTGTCGACGCCCGCCACGGCCAGCCATCCCGTGACGCAGAACCGCGCTCGTAGACGCTTTCCCCCGGCCAGGGTGCGCGTCGCGGCATCCAGGAAGACCTGCGCTTCGGGGCCGGCATCCGCCCACGCGAGGCGCTGCGCTGTCACGAACCTTGCCAGTCGCTGGGAAATGGCCTCGATCGGGTCGGCGGAAGCGTGCACGGGCCTAGCCTAGTTCTCGACCGCACGCGTAGAATCGACCGCACGAGATGCCGGTCCGAAACGGCGAGGAGGGGGCAGCATGCCGCTGTCAGAGCAGGAGCAGCGTCTGCTCGATGAGATGGAGCGCCATCTCATGAACAAGGACGCAGACGTCGTGAGCGCGTCCCGAGACGGCCGCACCCTCAGCTATCGCAACATCGTCTACGGCACCATCCTCGTGCTCGTGGGTCTCGGAGGCTTGATCGCGGGTGTGTCCACCGGCATCATCGCCATCGGCGTGATCGCCTTCCTTGTCATGGTGGCCGGCGTCGTGCTCGCCGCCACCCCTGCCAAGGGGCTCGCTGCGCTCAAGACCTCGCCGGAGCACAAGGGGCAGCGCAAGCCGTCCCGCACCGGATCCTCGTCCTTCATGGACCGCATGAACGACCGTTGGGACCGCCGCCAAGACGGATCCTGACCGCAGCGCCGCGCACGACGCGAAGAGCACCGACCACGAGGTCGGTGCTCTTTTTTGTGCCCGGCGACGGCGCTGCGCGGCGCCGGGCGCTCCCGTCGATTCGCAGCGGGGGAGCCCAGGGGAGCGTTGCGCCCACGAAACCATAGTCAGGTGGAGGAAAGTGGAGTAAAGTGGTGCGCACCTTGATCGGGCCGGAGGAAGGGGGAGTGGCCGATGCTGCTGGGCACCTACACCCCCAAGCTCGACGACAAGGGCCGCCTCATCCTTCCGGCGAAGTTCCGAACCGACCTGGGTGACGGGGTCGTCGTGACGCGAGGCCAGGAGCGTTGCCTCTACGTGTTCAGCACGAAGGAGTTCGAGCGGGTCTACGAGAAGATCCGCGAGGCGCCCCTCACCAACAAGCAGGCGCGCGACTTCCAGCGCATGTTCCTCTCGGGCGCCAGCGACGAGAAGCCCGACAGCCAGAGCCGCATCACGATCCCGCCGCACCTGCGTGCCTACGCCAACCTCGACCGCGAACTCGTGGTCACGGGCGTCGGGGCCCACGCGGAGATCTGGGATGCGCAGGCCTGGAACGCCTACGCAGACAGCAACGAAGACAGCTACTCGGACATGGAGCAGGAGGTGATCCCGGGTCTGTTCTGAGCCGTGGCCGTGACTCCCAGCCGCACGCCCTGACGCACTTCCCCGGTGTCAGGTCAGGCGGATGGGGATCACGACTCCGGCCCACACCCGCCTCATCATGAGCACCTCCGACATCCACACCCCGGTTCTGCTCGAGCGCTGCGTCGAGTTGCTCTCGCCCGCCCTCGCGCATCCGGGCGCCGTTCTCGTCGACGCGACCGAGGGCATGGGCGGTCACTCCGAGGCCCTGCTGGAGCGATTCGGCGACATCCGCCTGATCGGGCTCGATCGCGACACCGACGCCCTCCGCATCGCGGGGCAGCGGCTGGCGCGGTTCGGTGAGCGCGTCACGCTGGTGCACACCGTCTACGACGGGATCGCATCGGCCGTGCGCTCCGCCGGCGTCGATCGCGTCGACGGCATCCTCTTCGACCTCGGTGTCTCCTCGCTGCAGCTCGACGAGGCCGATCGCGGGTTCGCGTACGCACAGGATGCGCCGTTGGACATGCGCATGGACCAGACATCCGGCACGACGGCAGCGGAGATCGTCGCGACCTACGGCGAAGGCGATCTTCGCCGCATCTTCGAGCGCTACGGCGAAGAGAAGCTCGCGGGACGCTACGCACGGGCCATCATCTCCGCGCGCGCCGAGGCTCCGATCGAGCGGTCCGGGCAGCTGGTCGACATCCTCGTCGCGGCGACGCCGGTCGCCGTCCAGCGCGAGGGACGAGGGCACCCCGCCAAGCGTGTCTTCCAGGCTCTGCGCATCGAGGTGAACGCCGAACTGTCGGTGCTGGAGCGTGCCCTCCCGCCGAGCATGGACCTGTTGAACGTGGGCGGACGCATCGTCGTCATGAGCTACCAGTCGCTCGAGGATCGTCTCGTCAAGCGCATGTTCGCGGATGCCGCGGCATCCACGGCACCGGCGGGACTGCCCGTCGAGCTTCCCGAGCATGCTCCGCGATTCCGGCTCGTGGTCAAGGGCGCCGAGCTGGCCTCCGAAGAAGAGAAGGCACGCAACCCGCGGGCCGCACCCGTGCGTCTGCGCGCGGCCGAACGCATCCGGGAGGCGGCATGAGCGTGCCGGCAGAGAGCAACCTCGATCCGTTCGTGGGGGCTGCGCCCCTTCCGCTGCGCACCCCTGGGGAGCCGGCGCGACGCCTCCACGCGGTCGAGCAGCCCGCGCCGCGACGGCGTCCTCGGCTCGTCTACGGCATCGTCGCGGTCAGCGGTGCGCTCCTGATCGGCGGCGCGCAGATGGGGCTGTCGATCCTGACGACGCAGTCCTCCTACGAGCTGTCGACGCTCAGCGATCAGCAGCGCAGTCTCGACTGGCAGAAGCAGATGCTGCAGGACAGCATCGCCGGCCTGAGCTCGCCGCAGTACCTCGCCGCGAATGCGGAGGCGATGGGCATGGTCACCGGCCAGGCGCCGACCTATCTGCGGCTCAGCGACAACGCCGTCATCGGCACGGCCGCCGGCCTGACCGGTGCGAGCGCGGTGAACGCGCTGAGCAAGGCCGCCGTCGGCAACGCCCTCGTCAGCGGGCGTCCGCTCGTCGGAGACCCCGCGGCGAGCCTCGGCGCGACCGGCGGCAGCTCCGTGGTCGACAAGGCCATCCCTGATACGCCGACACCCCCCGCCATCGCCGACGGTCTGCCCGTCCCCGCCACACACTGAATCCATGACGACACGAGCAACTCGCAGCCCGCGGCGCCGCACCGTCGTCGCCCTCGCCGTCGTCCTGGTGGTGCTGTCCGCCTTCGTCGTGCGTCTGGTGGACATCCAGGTGGTCAATGCGCGCGAGCACGTCGACGATTCCGAGCAGTTCGCGACCGGGGCCAAGACCACGCTCTACGGAGCGCGCGGCGAGATCGTCGACGACAACGGCGTCGTCCTCGCCAGCAGCACGACGCTCTACGATGTGCAGATCGACCCCATGCTCGCGGCGCAGGGAGCCGTGCAGACCGATGCCAGCGGCAACGCGATGACGGATGCCGACGGCAAGAACATCATGACTCCGTGGACCGACGTGGCCCCCAAGATCGCCGCGATCACGGGCCAGTCGACCGCCGACGTCGAGAAGATCGTGTCCGACGCGCTGGCCGAGAACTCGGCGTCGCGCTTCGCGTATGTGAAGCGGTACGTCTCCACCGAGGAGTATCGCGCGCTCGCGGCGCTGAAGCTCCCGTTCCTCACCTTCCCCCTCCACCCCGCCCGGACCTACCCCGACGGTGCGGTCGCCGGCAACCTCATCGGCTTCGTCGGCTCCGACGGCGACCCGTTGGAGGGACTGGAGTCTCTGCAGAACTCGTGCCTCCAGGCAACGGACGGCTCGCTGACCTACCAGCGCGGTGCCGACGGCGTGATCATCCCCGGCACCGAGGTCGAGAAGCCGGCCGTCAACGGCGGCACGCTCAAGCTCACGATCGACAGCGATCTGCAGTGGTTCATGCAGCAGCTGATCTCCGAGGAGACGGCGCGCTACCAGGCCGACTGGGGCGGCATCATCGTCATGGAGGCGAAGACCGGCAAGATCCGCGCCCTCGCCGAGACCAACACGGTAGACCCCAACGATCCCGGCGCCTCCGATCCCGACAACCGTGGCTCGCGCCTGCTTCGCGTCTCCTACGAGCCGGGATCGACGTTCAAGCCCGTGACGGCCGCCACCGTCATCGAGCAGGGCGGTCTCACGCCGACCTCCACGGTAGAGACGCCCGATCGCATCCAGTTCCCCAACGGCGCGGTCATCAACGACTCCGAGAGCCACCCCACCGAGAATCTGACCCTCACCGGCGGTCTCGTGCAGTCCTCGAACGTCGCCATGTCGCAGTTCGGCGCGCAGGTGCCCGCCGAAACGCGCTACGACTACCTGAAGCGTTTCGGCGTGGGCGACGGCACGGCCCTGAACTGGTCGGGCGAGCCCACGGGAGAGATCCGGGACGCGTCGACCTGGGACAACCAGACCTTCTACACGACCACCTTCGGGCAGGCCTTCACCGTCACGCCGACGCAGGTCACGAGCCTGTTCCAGACCATCGCCAACGGCGGGGTGCGCATGCCGGCACAGCTGGTGGAGTCCTGCACGAAGCCCGACGGGACGGTCGTCACCCCCGACCTGCCGGCACCGGTGCAGGTGATCAAGCCGCAGACCGCCGCCGAAGTCTCCCAGATGCTCGAGAACGTCTACGCCCAGGGCACGCTTGCCGACGACATCAAGATCCCCGGCTACCGGCTGGCCGTCAAGACGGGAACGGCACAGGTGCCGGACGGACACGGCGGCTACAAAGACAACCTCTTCATGACCTCGCTGGCCGGTTACGCACCCGCCGATGATCCGCAGTACGTTGTGTTGACCCTTTTCAACGAGCCGAAGACCAACACGATGTCTTCGGCCAACCGCTCGGTCTTCAAGAAGGCCATGACCCAGGTGCTGACGCACTACCGGGTGATGCCCTCGGGCTCGGACACCCCGCTGCTGCCCGTGACACAATGACGACACCGTGACGCGCCACCGCGCGTGAGGAACAAAGCCTATGATCCGGATGACGCTCGCCGAGGTCGCCGCCGCTGTGGCGGGCACCCTGCACCTGGCCGCCGATGACACCCCCGACACGGTGGTCGACGGCAACGTCGACACCGACTCCCGCGAGATCCGCGTCGGTGACATCTTCGTGGCCAAGCCCGGAGAAGTCACCGACGGCCACAACTTCGTCGCCGGTGCCGTCGCCTCCGGAGCCGTCCTCGCGATCGTCGAGCGGCTCGTCGACGCGCCGGTCAGTCAGATCGTCGTCGCAGACGCCGTGGCGGCCCTGTCGCACCTGGCGCGCGCGGTCGTCGCCGCCGTGCGCGAGCACGGTCGGCTCAGGATCGTCGGCATCACGGGGTCGAACGGCAAGACCACGACGAAGAACATGCTCGCCCGCATCCTCGAGGGCGAGGGCGAGACCATCGCTCCGCGCGGCTCGTTCAACAACGAGGTCGGCGCACCGTTGACGATGCTCCGTGTCGGCGCGGACACCCGCTTCCTGGTCAGCGAGTTCGGCGCGTCGGGCCCCGGCGAGATCGCGAAGCTCGCCGGACTCGTCACGCCCGACGTCGGCGTCGTCCTGATGGTGGGCTTGGCCCACGCGGGAGGCTTCGGCGGAGTCGAGGCGACGCTGAAGGCGAAGACCGAGCTCGTCCAGGCGGTGCGCCCCGGTGGAGTCGCCGTCCTCAACCGCGATGACGCGCGTGTCGTCACGATGGCCGACGTCGCGGCATCCCGAGGTGTGGACGTGCGGTGGTTCGGGCGAGGATCCGCAGCGGAGGTGCGCGCGGAGGACGTCGAGGTCACCGCCGCGGGCACGACCTGCACCGTCGTGACCCCTGAGGGACGATGGCCGTTGCGACTGCGCGTACTCGGCGAGCACCACGTCATGAACGCGCTGGCCGCGCTGGCCGCGGCGCGCGAGCTCGGGGTCGCCCCCGACGCGGCGATCGCGCGATTGGAGACGCTCGAGATCGCCGAGCGCTGGCGGATGCAGCCGATGGGCTCGGACCGGGTCCGCATCATCAACGACGCGTACAACGCGAGTCCCGACTCGATGGCCGCGGCTCTGCGCACGCTCGCGCAGATCGCCGGCCCGGGCGAGCGCAAGGTCGCCGTGCTGGGCGCGATGAGTGAGCTCGGTGACCTCGCGGGCGAAGAGCACGACCGTGTCGGTCTGCTCGCGGTGCGCCTGCGCATCGAGCGCATCGTCGTGGTCGGACGCGACGCCCGCCGTCTGTACCTCGCCGCCATCGGCGAGGGCTCGTGGGACGGCGAAGCGGTCTTCTTCGAGACGGCGGACGAGGCTTTCGACTATCTTCGCGGTGAGCTCCGCGACGGCGACCGGGTGCTCGTGAAGTCGTCCAACTCCGCGGGCCTGCGGCACCTCGGCGATCGTCTGGGAGAATCGTTCTCGTGAGATCACTGCTGGCGGCTGCGACGATCTCGCTCGCGTTCACCCTCTTTCTCACGCCGCTGTTCATCCGGCTGTTCGATAAGCTCGGCTGGGGTCAGGTCATCCGCACCCCCGAGAACGCGCACAACCCCAGCCATCAGACGAAGCGCGGAACACCCACGATGGGCGGGATCGTCTTCATCGTGGGCTCGATCGTCGGCTACGTCGTCGGCACGCTGACCGGAGGAGCGCCGCCGTCGATTTCGGGCCTGCTCGTGATCTGGATGATGGTCGGATTCGGCATCGTCGGTTTCATCGACGACTTCATGAAGGTGCGCCAGCAGCGCAGCCTCGGTCTGTCGGGGTGGCGCAAGATCGTCGGCCAGGTGCTCGTCGCGGTGCCCTTCGGCATCATGGCGCTGAACTTCCCCGACGCACGGGGGGAGACGCCGGCGTCCCCGTACGTCTCCTTCTTCCGCGACATCCCCATGCTGTCGTTCTTCGCCCTGGGAGCGGTCGTCGGCTGGATCGTGTATCTGATCTGGATCACGTTCATCTCTGTCGCGTGGTCGAATTCGACCAATCTCACCGACGGACTCGATGGCCTCGCGACCGGATCCGGCATCTTCACCGTTTCCGCGCTGAGTCTCGTGACCTTCTGGCAGTTCCAGCAGCGCTGTGCCAGTGAGGCGCTCGTGAACGCCTACGTCGGCGGCTGCTATGCCACGCCCGACCCGATGGACCTCACGATCATCGCGGCATCCTTCGTAGGTGCCCTCGTGGGCTTCCTCTGGTGGAACGCGCCCAAGGCGAAGATCTTCATGGGAGACGTCGGTTCGATGGCCATCGGAGGTGTGATCGCCGCAATGGCGATCCTCGCGCGCGCCGAGCTGCTCTCCGTCATCATCGCCGGCGTCTTCATCATCGGGCCGGGGTCGGTGATCCTGCAGCGCATCTACTTCAAGGCCACCGGCGGCAAGCGTCTCTTCTTGATGAGCCCGTTCCACCACCACCTCGAGATGCGCGGCTGGCCCGAGATCACGATCGTCGTGCGCATGTGGATCATCGCCGGCATGCTCGCGGTGACCGGCGTCGCCCTGTTCTACGTCGAATGGCTGTCGGCGCTGTGACGGGCACCCGCGACCTCGACGCCCTGCGCAGCTGGAATGCGCCCTGGCGCGGACTGCGCGTCGCCGTCCTCGGTTTGTCGATGACCGGGTTCTCCGTCGCCGACACCCTCGCGGAGCTCGGCGCGGAGGTCCTCGTGCTCAGCGAGTCGGCGAGCGAGGAGTACGCACGGCTGCTGCCCGTGATCGGAGCGCGTCTGCACGTGGGTGCGCTCAGTTCCGTTCCGGCCGAGCTCGTCGACTTCGACCCCGAAGTGGTCGTCGCCTCGCCCGGCTTCGCGCCCCACCATCCGATCATCGCCTGGACACGCGAGCGGGGCACGGCCCTGTGGGGAGACATCGAGCTCGCCTGGCGCGTTCGCGACAAGGTCCTGCGCCCGGACGGCACGCCCGTGGACTGGGTGCTGATCACCGGTACCAACGGCAAGACGACGACGACCCAGCTCACCGCGACGATGCTCATCGCCGGCGGACTGCGTGCCGCGCCGTGCGGCAACATCGGCGTACCGATCCTGGACGCCGTGCGTGACCCGAGCGGGTTCGACGTGCTCGTCGTCGAGGTCTCCAGTCATCAGCTGTGGTACCTCTCACTGCAGGAGGGATCGGAGCCGGTGTCGCCTTTCGCGAGCGTGTGCCTGAACCTCGCCGATGACCACCTGCAGTGGCATGGCTCATTCGCCGCGTACCGCGATGCGAAGGCGGTCGTGTACCAGCACACGCGCGTCGCCTGTGTCTACAACAAGTCCGACGTCGCGACCCGCATCATGGTCGAACAGGCCGATGTCGTCGACGGGTGTCGCGCGATCGGCTTCGATCTCGGGGTTCCAGGTCCGAGCGATCTCGGCATCGTCGACGGGATCGTCGTCGACCGCGCCTTCCTGGAGGATCGACGCACCAGCGCGCTGGAGATCACCACGCTCGACGAGCTCGCCGCTCAGGGTCTGATCGCTCCACACATCGTCGCGAACATCCTCGCCGCGTCCGCGCTGGCCCGCGCGCTGGATGTGCCGCCCACGCGCATCGCGGAGGCCCTGCGCAGCTTCCGGCTCGATGCCCACCGCATCGAGGTCGTCGCCACCGCAGACGGCATCACGTGGATCGACGACTCCAAGGCGACCAACCCGCACGCGGCCGCGTCATCGCTGGCGGCGTTCCCAGGAGCGGTCTGGGTCGTCGGCGGTGATATGAAGGGCGTGGACATCGGCGATCTCGTCGCCGCACGTGGTCCGAGTGTCAAGGCGGTCATCGTCATCGGCGTCGAACGTGCGCCGATCACGGAGGCGTTCGCGCGACACGCGCCGGCCATTCCCGTCATCGAAGTCGACCACGCTCAGACTGAAGACGTCATGGCAGACGTGGTCGCTGCGGCGGCACGGATCGCCCGTGACGGTGACGTGGTTCTCCTCGCCCCCGCCGCGGCATCCTTCGATCAATTCGACTCGTACGCCGACCGCGGTCGCCGCTTCGCGATGGCCGTGCGGGAATGGACCTCCTCGTCCGCCCCGCAGACACCGAACGAGACCGGCGCGACAGACGGAGGGGGAGCCGATGACCACGACGACCCCGCCGACCCGTCCCGCCGCTGACGGGCCCGACGACGCCGCGACGTCGGGCTTCGCCGCACGCGTCTCCCTGGGACGCGTGTTCGCGCCAGTGTCCAGCGAGTTCCTGCTCGTCGCCTCGACCGCTCTGCTGCTGACGGGGTTCGGACTGATGATGGTCCTGTCCGCGACGATGGCCTCGGCCATGGCCGCCGGTCAGAGCCCGTTCGAGATCGTCATGAAGCAGGCGATCTTCGCCGTCATCGGCATCCCGCTCATGTTCATCGCGAGCAGGCTGCCCGTCACGTTCTGGAAGCGGATCGCCT
Organism: Sphingomonas sp. BLCC-B65; assembly: GCF_028550675.1. Taxonomy (NCBI): domain Bacteria; kingdom Pseudomonadati; phylum Pseudomonadota; class Alphaproteobacteria; order Sphingomonadales; family Sphingomonadaceae; genus Sphingomonas; species Sphingomonas sp. BLCC-B65. The sequence goes on from NZ_JAQQGL010000001.1 coordinate 168,166, forward strand.
GGCCCGCTCTGATCGCGGCCACCTGCTTCCAGATGCTCGTGTTCGTCCCGGGCCTCGGCGTGGCCAACGACGGCAACCAGAACTGGATCCAGATCGGCGGCATTCAGGCGCAGCCCTCCGAGTTCCTCAAGCTCGCTCTCGCGCTCTGGCTCGGCTACGTGCTGTTTCGCAAGCAGACGCTGCTGGGGTCCTGGGCCCACGTGTTCATCCCGGTCGTTCCCGTCGGCGGTCTCGTCATCGGACTGGTCGCGGTCGGCAGCGAGGACCTGGGCACGGGAATGATCCTCATGGCGATCCTGCTGGGCTGCCTGTTCTTCTCCGGTGTGAAGCTGCGCATCTTCATCATCCCGCTGATCGTCGTGGTGGTCTCCGCCGTGTTCTTCGCGGTGACCAACTCGAACCGCATGGCGCGCATCATGAGCAGCTTCGTCAACTTCGACTCGATGGACTGCTACAACGCGGCCGTCGGTGACTGCTATCAGGCGGTGCACGGGGTGTGGGCCCTCGCCAACGGGGGACTGTTCGGACTCGGGCTCGGAAACTCCCGCGAGAAGTACGGCTGGCTGCCGGCCCGGTCGAACGACTACATCTTCGCGATCCTCGGTGAGGAACTCGGACTCGTCGGCTGCGCCGTGGTGCTCCTGCTGTTCACGGTGTTCGCGATCGCCGCCTTCCAGATCATCCGTAAGACCCGCGACCCCTTCATCCGCATCGTCACGGGCGGCATCATCGTCTGGATCGTCGGACAGGCCCTCGTCAACATCGGTGTCGTCCTGCGTCTGCTGCCGGTGCTGGGGGTGCCGCTGCCGTTCATGTCACAGGGCGGTACCTCGCTGCTGTCGGTCCTGTTCGCCTGCGGTGTGCTGCTGTCCTTCGCGCGGACGATCCCCGTCGGTCCCGCCTCGACCGCGATCGCCGCTGAGCCGCTGCCCCGCCGCCGGTAGGCTCTCTCGGGTGACGACGCCGGCTTCCTCGACGACCTATCTCCTCGCCGGCGGCGGCACCGCCGGGCACGTGAATCCGCTGCTCGCCGTCGCCGACGGGTTGCGGGAGAGGGATGCCGCGGCATCCGTGCTCGTCCTCGGCACGCGCGAAGGGCTCGAAGCCCGTCTCGTGCCCGAACGCGGATACGAGCTGCTGATCGTCGACAAGGTCCCCTTTCCGCGACGGCCGAACCTCGCCGCGCTCCGGTTCCCGCTGGCGTGGCATCGCGCCGTCGGGCAGGTGCGGCGGCACATCCGAGACCGCCGGGTCGATGTGGTCGCCGGTTTCGGCGGCTACGCCTCGGCTCCCGCGTATGTCGCCGCCCGCCGCGAAGGCGTGCCGTACGTCGTGCACGAGGCCAACGCGCGCCCTGGACTGGCGAACATCTTGGGCGCCCGGCGCGCGGCGGGCGTCGGCGTCGCCTTCCCCGACACCCCGCTGCGCGGTGCCGAGACGGTCGGCATGCCGCTCCGCGCAGAGATCGTCGACCTCGACCGCGCATCGACGCGAGACGACGCGGCACGATTCTTCGGTCTCGATCCGGCGCGCCCCGTGCTTCTCGTCTTCGGCGGATCGCTGGGAGCGCGGCGACTGAACGAGACGTTCGCCGACGCGTGGCCTGCGGTCGTCGACGCCGGGTGGCAGCTGCTGCACGCGGCGGGGGAGCGCGACCCGATCGTCGACCCGGGACACCCTGACTACCGCATCGTCGCCTACCTCGATCGAATGGACCTCGCGCTCGCGGTGGCGGATCTCGTGGTCTCGCGCTCGGGTGCGGCCACCGTGAGCGAGGTGTCGGCCCTCGGCATCCCCGCGGTCTACGTGCCGTACGCCGTCGGCAACGGCGAGCAGGCGCTCAACGCGCGCGGCGCCGTGGCCGCCGGCGCCGCGCAGCTGATCGAGGATGCTGCCTTCACGCCCGACCGCGTGCGGGAGCAGATCGTCCCGCTGCTGCACGACGCGACGGCGCTGTCGGCGATGCGTGCCGCCGCGCAGGCGCGAACCGCTGCGGCGCGTACCGGCACCGCATCCGTGATGGCGATGCTCGACCGGGCGCTGGCGCGCTGAGCGCGGACGGCCGAGCCGATGACCGGGTTCGTCGGTCGCGTGCGGTCGCTCAGCGTGCCCCTTCGCGACACGTGCGGACGGATGAGTGGTCAGGAAGCGGTGGGCGCGCTGCGCAACGCCGCCTGAACGAGCGCGAGCGCCTGCTCGGGATCGACGCGCAGCATGCGGACCTGCTCGGCGAAGCTCGTCGCCGCCCGCTGCGCCTCGCGCATCGCGGCGTCGCCCTGAGGTGAGACGAAGGTGCCGTTGCGCCCGCGCGTCTCGATGATGCCGGCCGATTCGAGCTCGCGATACGCGCGAGCGACGGTGCCGGGCGCGAGGCCGAGATCCTCGGCCAGTCGGCGCACGGTCGGCAGACGGGTGCCCGGTGCGAGTGCGCCGGTCGAGACGTCGTCGATGAGCTGTCGCCGCAGCTGCTCGAACGGAGGGACTGCGGATGCCGGGTCGATGACGATCATGCGATGCTCCTCGCGGTCACGTGGATGCCGTCCGGATGGAGTCGTCGGGGAACGGCTGCGCCCTGCGTGGGGTAGAGGTACGTGAGAGGCAGCACGAGTATCACGAACACGCTCGCGGTCCACCCGGGATCGCCGTCGGGCCCCGAGAACACGGCGACGCCGGCGATCAGCGCCGCGGCGATGCAGAGCGCAGCCGCACCTTGACGGCACCCGTTGAGTGCCGCGACGCGGAGCGCATCGTCCCAGGCCAGTTCGAGTTCGGAACCGGCCGGTTGCGGGCGGCGGACAATCGCGGCCTCGAGGCGCGGGAGAACGACGCATGTTGCGAGGGCGACCGCGGTGACCACGAGCGCGACCGCAGCCAGATCGATACGGGCGACGCTGCCTGCGGCGAGGCTCCAGGCCACCCCTACACCGCACGTCAGCGCGACTCCCAGGAGGATCCAGGTGAGCGCGCGGGGGAGCCCGGCGAGGTAGTCGCCGACGGTGGTTCCACGCGATCGCGCGATCCGGATCGAACCCTGCGCCGGAGCGAAGAGGCGTTCGTGCAGCGTCGACCAGCAGGAGACGACGAGCATGGTCACGTACATCGCCGGGATGAGGATGCCGAGTGGGGAGAACGTGGTCAACCCGAGCGGGGTGAGCAGAAGCAGTCCGCCGACGGCGCCGGCAGCGGACAGCGCAAGATAGTCCACCAGCTTTCGGCGTCGCATGTACGCCTCCAGAGCGGCCGCCGAGGCCGCCGGCACCGGTAGCGCCGCGCGGTCCGCGAAGCGTGCCAGGGCGCGCTCTCCCACGGAACGCCCACGCCAGGCGTTCAACGCGCCGATCGCGCCGGACACCGTGATGGCGCCGACGAGAGTCCCGAGCACGATGTTCAGGTGATTCGGGTCGGTCATGTTCGAATTGTACCACCGTCCGTACCAAATGTGTCATAACAAAAGCTGGATAGCGGTGGCGGCGGCGCGTTCGTGCGCCGCGCGCCGCAGCATCCGCTCAGGCGGCGTCGACCTAGACTTGACGAGCCATGATTCGACCCGACCTGAGCCTGCCCATCCCCGACGACATCACCGCCGCCCACTTCATCGGGATCGGTGGATCGGGCATGTCGGGGCTGGCCGGCATGTTCCTCGATCGGGGCATCCGCGTCTCGGGCTCCGACCGTGCCGACAGCGCCGCCCTGCGCGCTCTCGCTGCGCGGGGCGCCACGGTGCATGTCGGGCACGATGCGGCCAATCTCCCCGACGATGTCGACGCCGTGATCCACACCGGCGCCATCTGGCCGCAGAACCCGGAGTACGTGCTCGCGAAGGAGCGCGGGCTGCCCGTGATCCACCGCTCCCAGGCGCTGTTCTGGCTGATCGGAGGGCGCAGGCTCGTGAGCGTCGCGGGCGCTCACGGCAAGACCACGTCCACCGGCATGCTCGTGACGGCGCTGCGTGCACTCGGAACGGCGCCGACGTTCGTGAACGGAGGCGTCATCGCCGATCTCGGTGTCTCCAGCGGCACGGGCGGAGATGAGCTGTTCGTCATCGAAGCCGACGAGTCCGACGGCACGTTCCTGCTGTACGACACGTCAGTCGCATTGATCACCAACGTCGACCCCGACCACCTCGACCACTGGGAGTCGCGCGACGCCTTCTACGACGGTTTCGTCCGCTTCGGCGACACCGCTCGAGAGGCTGTCGTCATCTCCGCCGACGACGCCGGGGCGCGGCGTGTCGCGGCGACGCTTCGCCATCAGCGGATCGTGACGTTCGGCGAGGACGCCGACGCCGATGTGCGTCTGAGCGACATCGTGACCGAAGGCCCCGTCTCCTTCGCGCTCACGCATGACGGCGAGACCGTGACCGGGCGGCTCGCGGTTCCGGGAGCCCACAACGCGGTCAATGCGGCGGGGGCCGTGGCGGTGCTGCTCACGCTCGGTTACGCCCTCGAGCCGGCCCTGCGTGCGGTGGAGGAGTTCGGGGGCACGGTACGGCGCTTCGAGCTCCACGGCGTCGAGCGCGGGGTGAGCGTCTACGACGACTACGCGCACCATCCCACCGAGGTGGCCGCCGCGCTCGTCGCGGCGCGCAGCGTCGTCGGCGACGGTCGCATCATCGCGATCCAGCAGCCGCACACGTACTCGCGAACGCAGGAGATGTACCGCGAGTTCGCCGACGTGCTGGAGTCGTACGCAGATCACACCGTCATGCTCGACGTCTACGGTGCGCGCGAAGACCCCGTGCCCGGCGTCACCGGTGAGCTGGTCAGCGGAGCCTTCCGCGACCCCTCCAAGGTGCATTACGTGGCCGATTGGCAGGCGGCGGCCGAGTACACCGCGGCCGTCGCGCGGGAGGGCGATTACGTCATCACGCTCGGGTGCGGCAACGTGTACCAGATCATCCCGCAGGTGCTCGAGGCGCTGTCGACGCCGACGGTGGAGGCATAGTCCATGCGGCGGCCGACGCCCCTCCCGGCGCCGGATCAGGCGGCGCCCGACCGTGAGTCGGCGCAGGATCGTGGTGTCGAGCCGCCGGTGCGCCACGTGGGTCCGCCCCGCCGAGCGGATGCCGCTGTCGAGGAGAAGGTCGCGGAGCGTGATGACCAGCTCACCGCCCCGTTGACGCCGCTGTGGGTGTCGTCGTCGCCACGGCGCCTCGACGAGCCGACGGACTCCCCGATCGGGGAGGAGGCGGCGCCCGTCGGCGTGCGCGAAGTGTGGGCGGCGGCGCGTGCGCGACGACGCGCGTTGCGCGCGGAGGTGCGGCGTTTCACCGCGCGTCAGCGGCGACGGCGGATGACCTGGATCGTCGCGGGCTCGGCACTGCTGCTGCTCGTGCTGGGCACGCTCGGCGTCGCGTACAGCCCGCTCTTCGCGGTGCAGCAGATCACCGTCGTCGGCACATCCACGCTGGACCCGGCGTCCGTCGAGACCGCGCTGGAAGGGCAGCTGGGGACTCCGCTGCCGTTGGTCGACTCCTCCGCCGTCAAAGCCGCCCTCGTGAAGTTCCCGCTCGTGGAGTCCTACGCACTCGAGGCCCGTCCACCGCACGAGCTCGTGGTGCGCATCGTCGAGCGCACGCCGATCGGATCCATTCAGACGCCCGCCGGCTTCACCCTGGTGGATGCCGCGGGTGTCGCCCTGTCGACCGCGCCGCAGCCGGCCGCGGGCCACCCTGTGCTCACCGTGACCGGCGGACTCTCCTCGCCCGCCTTCGCCGCGGTCGGAACCGTCTTCCGGGCCCTCCCCGACGACATCCGTGCGCAGGTCACCGCGATCTCGGCGACCTCTGCGAACGATGTCACCCTGACCCTCGGCTCCGGGGGGACCGCGGTGGTCTGGGGCAATGCCGACGATTCCGCGCTGAAGGCCAAGAACCTCGCGGCGATCATGGCGGCGCGCCCCGGAGCCCGCAGCTACGACGTGTCGTCGCCGAGCGCGATCGTCGTCCGGTAGCGCTCGACACGGGTTTTCTGCGCGACACGCCCCGAGCCTCTCGGTCGGCGGGAGGGCTGCCGCATACCTTCAATCAAGGAATTGCATACTGAGCAATTCTTTAAACCTCAACTAGAGGTTCAAGGTTTAGCAGTCAGGGTTCGGGACACAATGGAGGCCGGCATGAGCCAGAACCAGAACTACCTCGCGGTGATCAAAGTCGTGGGTGTGGGTGGCGGCGGCGTGAACGCCGTCAATCGGATGATCGAGCTCGGGCTGCGGGGTGTCGAGTTCATCGCGGTGAACACCGACGCCCAGGCTCTGCTGATGAGCGACGCCGACGTCAAGCTGGACGTGGGCCGCGAGCTGACGCGCGGCCTCGGCGCCGGCGCCGATCCCGAGGTGGGCCGTCGGGCTGCCGAGGATCACGCGGAGGAGATCGAGGAGGCCCTTGCGGGCGCCGACATGGTCTTCGTCACCGCGGGAGAGGGCGGTGGCACGGGTACCGGAGGCGCCCCCGTCGTCGCGCGCATCGCGAAGTCGATCGGCGCGCTGACCATCGGTGTCGTCACCAAGCCGTTCAGCTTCGAGGGACGCCGTCGGCAGAGTCAGGCCGAGGCGGGTGTCGCGAAGCTCAAGGAAGAGGTCGACACTCTCATCGTCGTGCCCAACGATCGACTGCTCGAGATCAGCGACCGCGGCATTTCGATGATCGAGGCCTTCGCGACCGCCGACCAGGTTCTGCTCGCGGGTGTGCAGGGCATCACCGATCTGATCACCACGCCGGGTCTGATCAACCTCGACTTCGCCGACGTCAAGAGCGTCATGCAGGGCGCCGGCTCCGCCCTCATGGGCATCGGCTCGGCCCGCGGCGCGGACCGCGCTATCAAGGCCGCCGAACTCGCGGTCGAGTCCCCGCTGCTGGAAGCGTCCATCGAAGGCGCGCACGGCGTCCTGCTGTCGATCCAGGGTGGATCCAACCTGGGAATCTTCGAGATCAATGACGCCGCGCAGCTCGTCAAGGAGGCTGCGCACCCCGAGGCCAACATCATCTTCGGCACCGTCATCGACGACACGCTGGGCGATGAGGTGCGGGTCACGGTGATCGCCGCGGGCTTCGACGGTGGAGAGCCGCAGGCGCGCATCGAGCCCATCACCGCGGCGCGCCCGGCGGCGCCCCTGGTGCCGGCCGTGCCGGCCGAAGAGGCCGCACGAGAGGGTGCGGCGGTCGAGGACAAGCAGGCTGTCACCGTGTCGGCCCCCGTGGCGGAGTCCTACGACTCGGTGTACGGCGACGACGACCTGGACATTCCCGACTTCCTGAAGTGACCGCACTGGCCGAACGACTCGCCGCCCTGGACGCCCGCATCGCGGATGCGGCCAGGGCGGTCGGCCGCGACCCCGGTGAGCTGACGCGCATCGTCGTCACCAAGTTCCACCCCGCGCGGCTGATCGACGATCTCGCCGCGCTCGGCGTGCACGACGTGGGGGAGAGTCGGCAGCAGGAGTTGAGCGCCAAGCGGGCCGAGACCGCCGGCAGAGTCCACGACGTGCGATGGCACTTCATCGGACAGCTGCAGAGCAAGAAGGCGAAGGCGGTGCGCGCGGCATCCGACTGCGTGCATTCCGTCGACCGCGATCGCGTCGCCGACGCCCTGCATGCCGCCGATCCCGAGGGCAGTCCGCTCGACGTCTTCCTCCAGGTCAATCTCACGGACGACCCCGCGCGCGGGGGAGCGGCGCCCGACGACGTCGAGGCTCTGGCGACGCACATCGCTGCACGGTGCGCGTCGCTGCGACTTCGTGGTGTCATGGCCGTCGCCCCGCTCGCGCAGGCGCCTGCGGAGGCGTTCGAGCGCCTCGCCGCGGCCGCGGCGACGGTGCGACGGGTCGTTCCGGATGCCACGTGGATGTCGGCGGGCATGTCCGGGGATTTCGCCGAGGCGATCGCCGCCGGCGCGACACACCTGCGGATCGGCACCGCAATCACGGGACCGCGCCCTGACCGCGGCTAGCCTCAGAACAGACGAGCAAACGGAGGAATGCGATGTCGAACCCGCTCAAGAAGACCATGGTGTACCTGGGCCTCGCCGATGAGGAAGAGGTCTACGAAGAGCCCGCTGCCGAGACGCCTGCACGCCGTGAGCGCTCGAGCGAGCGCCCGATCGAGAAGGCGGCCCCTGTGACCCCGCTCCACCGTCCCACCGTCGTGCGTCAGCCGACCGCGGGCACCGTCAGCGAGATCCTCACGGTGCACCCCAAGCAGTACCGCGACGCGCAGATCATCGCGGAGAACTTCCGCGATGGCATCCCGGTCATCATCAACCTCTCGCAGATGAGCGACGCCGATGCCCGGCGTCTCATCGACTTCGCGAGCGGCCTGTCGTTGGGGCTGTACGGTCGCATCGAGCGCGTGACGAGCAAGGTCTTCCTCCTCTCGCCCGAGAACGTCGCGATCTCCGGTGACGGCACGGTGGCTCAGGCCGACCCCGAGTCCGCGCCCTTCAGCCAGTAGTCGTGGAGTTCGTGCGCCTGGCGGCATTCGTCGTCGACGTCCTTCTCCTGCTCTACATCCTCGTGCTGCTGGCGAGACTCGTTCTCGAGTACATCCCGATGTTCAATCGTCAGTGGCGTCCGCGGGGATTCGGCCTCGTCTTCGCCGAGGCCGTCTTCACCCTCACCGATCCGCCGCTGCGCTTCTTCCGCCGGCTGATTCCTCCGTTGCGGATCGGCCCCATCGCGCTCGACCTGGGCTTTCCGATCACGATGTTGGCCTGTTTCGTTGTTCTGACGATCGTCCGCGTCATCGAGCGCCTCTAGCCCCCCGTCGCACGTCCCACCAGCCGCGACTATGCTTGGTCAGTACGGCTCGCCGGTGGCGGGCCGACCGAATCGGCCCGCGTCGTGAGCCCCGAAAGAGGAAACACCATGGCTTTGACCCCGGAAGACGTCGTCACGAAGCAGTTCCAGCACGTGCGGTTCAAGGAGGGTTTCGACCCGGATGAGGTCGACGACTTCCTCGACGAGATCGTCGTCGAGTGGCGCAAGACGATCGCCGAGAACGAAGAGCTGAAGGCCAAGCTCGCTGCGTACGAGTCCGGTGAGTCTGCTCCCGCCGAGGTCGTCGAGGCGGCCGTCGTCGAGGAGGCCGCCCCGGCCGTCGTCGAGTCCGTCCCCGCCCCCGCTGTCGAGGCTCCCGCCGCCGGCGGCGTGGCCGCTTCCGCCGGCATCATCGAGCTGGCACAGCGTCTGCACGACGAGCACGTGGCCGAAGGACAGGCGCAGCGCGACAAGCTCATCTCCGAGGCACAGGCCAAGGCCGCCTCGATCCTCGCCGAGGCCGAGGCCAAGGGACGCGACGAGATGGCTCGTCTCGAGAGCGAGCGCGTGACGCTCGAGGGACGCATCAGCGAGCTCCGCCAGTTCGAGCGCGACTACCGTTCGCAGCTGCGTGGGTTCATCGAGGAGAAGCTCCGCGACCTCGACGTCGCGGGCGCGACCTCGGGTGCCTCCTCGGTGTCGGCTTCCTGAGCCCGGTGGCGGACCACACCCCAGAGCGCAGTGCTCCCCGTCGGAGCCTGAACAGGGCAGCGGCCGGTGCCATCGTCGCGATTCTCGCGGCGCTGGTGCTGGCCGCTGACCAGTTCGCCAAGTATCTTGCCCTCACCACCCTGCCGTTCCAGCAGCCCGTGCAGGTCTGGGGCGACGCGCTCCAGTTCTATCTGACACGCAACCCCGGCGCCGCGTTCTCCCTCCTCGAAGGGCAGACGTGGATCTTCACGATCGTCATGACGGTCGCCGCGGTCGTCATCGTCGTTCTGACCGCGACGCGTGTGCGTGCGCGCGTGTGGGCGATCGTGCTGGGTCTGCTCCTCGGCGGAATCCTCGGAAACCTCAGCGACCGGCTCTTCCGCGACCCCGGCTTCCTGGTCGGCCACGTCGTCGACTTCATCAACACGCCCTGGATGTGGCTGGGCATGAATCCGGCGATCTACAACGTCGCCGACATGTTCATCGTGACGATGATGATCGGCGTCGCCCTGCTGGTGCTGATCGGCGTTCGCCTCGACGGCAGCCGCGAGCGCGGGTCAGCCGGCGAATCCACCGTGACGGCCTCGGCTGCGCCCGGCGAGGACGACACGACGACCACGACGCGCGAGTCCTGATGCCGTCCCGCGTCCTCCCCGTGCCCGACGGCCTCGACGGTGCCCGTGTGGATGCCGCTCTGGCCAAGATGCTGGGGTTCTCGCGCTCGTTCGCCGCGGAGGTCGCCGAAGCCGGCGGCGTGCGGATGGACGGCCGTGCGCTGGGAAAGTCCGACCGCCTGCGTGCAGCCGGCTGGCTCGAGGTGGAGTGGGAGGAGCGGCGCGAACCGGAGATCGTGCCGGTCGCCGTTCCGGACCTCGCCATCGTCTACGACGACGACGACATCGTGGTCGTCGACAAGCCCGCGGGCGTCGCCGCGCACCCGTCGCTCGGATGGGAAGGCCCGACGGTGCTCGGCGCGCTGGCCGCCGCCGGCTTCCGCATCGCCACCACGGGAGCAGCCGAGCGCCAGGGCGTCGTCCATCGACTGGATGTCGGTACCAGCGGCCTCATGGTCGTCGCCAAATCGGAGCGTGCGTACACCGCACTCAAGCGGGCATTCAAGGAGCGCGAGGTCGAGAAGATCTACCACGCGGTCGTGCAGGGGCATCCCGATCCGTTGGCCGGAACGATCGATGCTCCCATCGGACGCCACCCCTCGCATTCGTGGAAGTTCGCCGTCACGCCTGACGGCAAGGACTCGGTCACCCACTACGAAGCGCTCGAGGCGTTCCCCTCGGCATCCCTCCTCGAGATCCATCTGGAGACCGGACGCACCCACCAGATCCGCGTCCACATGGCCGCCCATCGCCACCCGTGCGTGGGCGACCCGCTGTACGGTGCCGATCCGACCCTGTCGGCACGTCTGGGGCTGACCCGGCAATGGTTGCACGCGCACGAACTCTCGTTCGCGCACCCGACCACGACCGCGTGGGTCACGTTCACGAGCGCCTATCCGGCCGATCTCGCACACGCGCTCGAGGTGCTCCGGACCTGACCCGAGACCCATGCCGGCGCACGTACATGAGGGTGCCTAGCCTGGAAGCATGCCGCTCATCGACCGCCCGTGGCTCACGTCCTACGCGCCCGGGGTGCCCGCCGAGATCGAACCGGTAACACAGACCCTGGTCGACATGCTCGACGAGTCCGTACGGCGCTATCCTCGTCGACCCGCTCTCGAATTCTTCGGCGCCGTCACCACGTATCGCGAGCTCGGGGACCGGGTCGCCAGGGCAGCCGAGGGCTTGAGACGCCTGGGCGTCGCGCCCGGCGATCGCGTCGCGCTGATCCTCCCGAACTGCCCGCAGCATGTCGTCGCCTTCTATGCCGTGCTGCGGCTCGGTGCGATCGTCGTCGAGCACAATCCGAGATACACGGCACCGGAGCTTCGACATCAGTTCGAGGTGCATCACGCCCGGGTGGCGATCGTGTGGGATGCCGTCGCCGACACCATCGCGGAGTTTCCCTCCGACATCCGTCCCCGCCACGTCATCGCGGTGCGAATGACCGACGCGATGCCGGCCCGCATGCGGGCCGCGCTGCGCCTTCCGCTCGCGAAGGCGCGTGCGTCGCGGGCGGCGCTGACGGTGACACCCGACGCGAAGGACGTGCTCTCGTGGTCACGGGTGGCGTCGCATCGCCCGGTGCGCAGACGCACGCCCCGTCCCCACCTCGACGATCTCGCCGCGCTGCAGCTGACGAGCGGCACCACGGGTACGCCCAAAGCGGCCATGCTCACGCACCGCAACCTCCGCTCGAACGCGGCGCAGTCGGCCGCCTGGGTGCCCGATCTGGTACCCGGACGCGAGGTCTTCTACGCCGTCCTCCCGCTCTTCCACGCCTACGGACTGACGCTCTGCCTGACCACGGCACTGTCGCTCGGAGCCCGCATCGTGCTGTTTCCGACGTTCGACGTCACCCTCACCCTCGACGCGATACGCCGTACGCCGCCGACCTTCCTCGCCGCCGTACCGCCCATCTACGACGCCCTGGCACGGGCCGCCGTGCGCGCGGGCATCGACCTCTCGAGCCTGCGCAATGCGATCTCCGGTGCCATGGCGCTGCCGCCGTCGACCGTGCTGCGGTGGGAGGAGGCGACCCACGGCATCATCGTCGAGGGCTACGGCATGACCGAGTCGTCGCCGATCAGCGTCGGCAATCCGATGGGGCCGCTGCGCAGGCCGGGTACGGTCGGTGTGCCGTTCCCCAGCACCGAGATCCGCGTGGTGGACCCCGCGGATCCGACCCGTGACGTCGTCGACGGCGCCGAGGGCGAGCTTCTCGTGCGCGGACCGCAGGTCTTCCAGGGTTACTGGAACCGACCGGAAGAGACCGCAAGCACGCTGCTGGCGGGCGGATGGCTGCGCACCGGCGACATCGTGACGGTGGATGCCGAAGGCTTCGTGACCGTCGTGGACCGCCTCAAGGAGCTGATCATCAGCGGCGGGTTCAACATCAGTCCGAGTGAGGTCGAGAACGCGCTGCTGCTGCATCCCGACGTCGCGGATGCGGCTGTCGTCGGCATCCCGCGCTCGGACGGATCGGAGACGGTGACGGCGGCCGTGGTGATGCGCGACGGAGCGGTCTTCGATGCCGAGGAGCTGCGCTCGTTCGCACGGATCCATCTGGCGGCGTACAAGGTTCCACGATCGGTCGTGCGCGTGCCGGCGATGCCGCGCTCGCTGGTCGGCAAAGTCATCCGCCGTCAGGTGCGCGCGGACATCCTCGCCACCCGCGGACGATGACGCGTCAGCGGCCGCCGGAGAAGGAGGCCGGATCGTCCTCGGCGATGGCCAACGCAATCTTGCGCACGTCGGACTGAGCGAGCTCGGTCAGCTCCCCGAGCCCGTACCAGCCCACCTCGGCCAGTTCGCCGTCGGCGGGGAACGGGTTGCCCGCCACCCAGTCGCAGCGAAAGACCAGGTCGAGGTAGTCGACCTGGTCGCCGTTGGCGTACGTCGTCCGAGGCAGCTGCTGGATGAGAGCGAGCCGCACGGCGCGCACGTCGATGCCCGCTTCCTCCCGGCACTCGCGCACGGCCGCGTCGGCGGGCTCTTCACCCGGATCGACGATGCCGGACACGCACTGCCAGGCCCCGTTGTCGGCACGCCTGCCGAGGAGCACCTTCTCGTCCTTGAACACGACGGCGGTGACCCCAACGAGCGGAAGCGGCGCGGTGCCGATCTTCTCGCGCAGCGACAGGACGAACTCGGGTGTCGACATGGCTCCAGCCTAGGTGTTTCACCCTCAGGTTGAAGGTGAAACGACCTCCGTGCGCGCGACGGGGCGTCTGCCCGACGATGTCGGAGGCCTTCGTAGACTCGATACGTGGCAACCGACTCCTTCGTTCATCTGCACGTGCACAGCGAGTACTCGATGCTCGACGGAGCGGCCAAGATCGGGGCGATGACCCAGGCCGCGGCCGAGTACGGGATGCCGGCGATCGCCGTCACCGACCACGGCAACACCTTCGCGGCGTTCGAGTTCTACAACGCGGCGAAGGCCGCCGGCGTCAAGCCCATCATCGGCCTGGAGGCCTACGTGACGCCGGGCACGCACCGCAGCGACAAGTCGCGGGTCGCCTGGGGGTCGCCCGATCAGAAGAGCGATGACGTCTCGGGATCGGGCGCGTACACCCACATGACGATGTGGAGCCAGAGCACGGAAGGGATGCACAACCTCTTCCGGCTGAGCTCGCTGTCGAGCATGGAGGGGTACTACTTCAAGCCACGAATGGACCGGGAGCTTCTGCAAACCTATGGGAGGGGTCTCATCGCGACGACCGGCTGCCCGTCGGGAGAGGTGCAGACGCGTCTGCGGCTGGGGCAGTACGACGCCGCCCGTGCGGCCGCTGCAGAGTTCCAGGACATCTTCGGCAAGGAGAACTACTTCGCCGAGATCATGGACCACGGTCTGTCGATCGAGCGACGAGTGATGACCGATCTGATCCGCCTCGCGAAGGATCTCGACATTCCGCTCGTTGCCACCAACGACTCGCATTACACCCACCAGCACGAGGCCGACGCCCACGAGGCGCTCCTGTGTGTGCAGTCCGGGTCCACGCTCGACGATCCCAACCGGTTCAAGTTCGATGGCGACGGCTACTACATCAAGACCGCTGCGGAGATGCGCCAGCTCTTCCGCGACCACCCCGAGGCCTGCGACAACACGTTGCTCATCGCGGAGCGGTGCGAGGTGGAGTTCAACACCTCGGCGAACTACATGCCGCGTTTCCCGGTGCCCCAGGGCGAGACCGAGGACAGCTGGCTGATCAAAGAGGTCGAGGCGGGCCTGCACTACCGCTACCCGGGAGGCATCCCCGACAAGGTCCGCACGCAGGCCGAGTACGAGACCGGCATCATCCTTCAGATGGGCTTTCCGGGGTACTTCCTCGTCGTCGCCGACTTCATCAACTGGGCGAAGGACAACGGCATCCGTGTCGGTCCGGGGCGCGGATCGGGAGCCGGCTCGATGGTGGCGTACGCCATGCGCATCACCGACCTCGACCCGCTCGAGCACGGTCTCATCTTCGAGCGCTTCCTCAATCCCGACCGCGTGTCCATGCCCGACTTCGACGTCGACTTCGATGACCGTCGCCGTGGCGAGGTGATCGACTACGTCACCGAAAAGTACGGGTCCGAGCGGGTCGCGCAGATCGTGACCTACGGCACGATCAAGTCGAAGCAGGCGCTCAAGGATGCCGGTCGCGTGCTCGGCTTCCCGTTCAGCATGGGGGAGCGTCTGACCAAGGCGATGCCGCCCGCCGTGATGGGCAAGGACATGCCGCTGTCGGGCATGTTCGACACCGCTCATCCGCGCTTCAAGGAAGCGAGCGAGTTCCGCTCGCTCATCGAGACCGACCCCGACGCCAAGACCGTTTTCGACCGCGCGCTGGGCCTGGAAGGCCTGAAGAGACAGTGGGGCGTGCATGCTGCCGGCGTGATCATGTCCAGCGAGCCGCTGTTGGACATCATCCCGATCATGCGCCGCGAGCAGGACGGCCAGATCGTCACCCAGTTCGACTATCCGTCGTGCGAGGCGCTCGGCCTCATCAAGATGGACTTCCTCGGGCTTCGCAACCTCACCATCATCTCGGACGCGCTCGACAACATCCGGATGAACCGTGGGGAGGAACTCGACCTGGAGCACCTGACGCTCGACGATCGCGCGGCGTACGACCTGCTCACGCGAGGAGACACCCTCGGTGTCTTCCAGCTCGACGGCGGCCCCATGCGTGCCCTGCTGCGGTTGATGAAACCGGACAACTTCGAGGACATCTCCGCCGTCATCGCCCTCTACCGTCCCGGCCCGATGGGCGCGAACTCGCACACCAACTACGCGCTGCGCAAGAACGGTCAGCAGCCGATCACTCCCATCCATCCCGAGCTCGAAGAGCCGCTGCGCGACATCCTCGACACCACCTACGGCCTGATCA
Source organism: Sphingomonas sp. BLCC-B65 (assembly GCF_028550675.1). NCBI lineage: Bacteria > Pseudomonadati > Pseudomonadota > Alphaproteobacteria > Sphingomonadales > Sphingomonadaceae > Sphingomonas > Sphingomonas sp. BLCC-B65. Next base: position 183,617 of record NZ_JAQQGL010000001.1, read on the forward strand.
TCTATCAGGAGCAGGTCATGGCGATCGCACAGAAGGTCGCCGGGTTCTCCCTCGGACAGGCCGACATCCTGCGTCGCGCGATGGGGAAGAAGAAGAAGTCCGAGCTCGACAAGCAGTACGAGGGCTTCTCCGGCGGCATGAAGGAACGCGGTTATGGCGAAGGCGCCGTTCAGGCGCTCTGGGACATCCTGCTGCCCTTCTCCGACTACGCCTTCAACAAGGCCCACTCCGCCGCCTACGGTCTGGTCTCCTACTGGACGGCGTACCTGAAGGCCCACTATCCCGCCGAGTACATGGCGGCGCTGCTCACGAGCGTCGGAGACTCCAAGGACAAGATGGCCGTGTACCTCAACGAGTGTCGGCGAATGGGTATCCGGGTGCTCCCGCCCGATGTCAGCGAGTCGATCCGCTACTTCGCGGCCGTGGGCGAAGATATCCGCTTCGGGCTGGGCGCCGTCCGCAACGTCGGGGCGAACGTCGTCGACGGCATCGTCGAGGCCCGCGGCGATGAGGGATTCTCCAGCTTCCACCACTTCCTCGACACGGTGCCGATGCACGTCGCCAACAAGCGCACCGTCGAGTCGCTCATCAAGGCCGGCGCGTTCGACTCGATGGGCGACACTCGGCGGGCCCTGCTGGAGGTGCACGAAGACGCGGTCGAGGCGGCGGTGGACCGCAAGCGCAACGAGGCTCAAGGCGCGATCGGCTTCGATTTCGACTCCCTCTACGACGCCGCCGAGGAAGCGGTGCCCCCCAAGGTGCCGCCCCGGCCGGAGTGGACCAAGAAGGACAAGCTCGCCTTCGAGCGGGAGATGCTCGGGTTGTACGTATCCGATCACCCGCTGGCCGGGCTCGAGATCCCCTTGGCCAAACACGCGTCCACGTCCATCCACGACCTCCTGGCCTCGGATGACGTCAACGACGGCGACATCGTCACGGTGGCCGGCCTCGTCACGAGCGTGCAGCACCGCGTCGCAAAACAGAGCGGCAACCCCTACGGCATGATCACGGTCGAAGACTTCGACGGAGAAGTGACCGTGATGTTCATGGGCAAGACCTACACGGAGTTCCAGTCGATGCTCGTCGCCGACAGCATCCTGGTGGTGCGCGGTCGTGTCTCCCGGCGCGATGACGGGCTGAACCTGCACGGGCAGTCGGCGTTCTCGCCCGACCTCGGTTCGGTCGATGCCACCGGCTCCTTGGTGCTCCTCATGCCCGAGCATCGCGCCACCGAGTCGACGGTCACGCAGTTGGCTCAGGTGTTCTCCCGTCACCCCGGCGACACAGAGGTCACCCTCAAGCTGCATAAGAGCGGCGTCGCGAAGGTGTTCGAAGTGCCGGCCCAGGTGCGTGTCACGGTCGACCTCTACGGCGAGTTGAAAGGCCTGCTCGGTCCGCAGTGTCTGGGCTGAGCCTGTGATCGGCCAGGTAGGATCCCAGTCGAGTTCTGTTCCGGAAGGATGCGTGACGTGACCGACGAGAAGCCCACCCCCGACAGCGCCGATGAGAGCACCGGCGAGGAGCACGACGTCGCCGTTGCCGCAGAGTCATCGAGCGGTCGAGAGCATGCCGCCGACGAGACTCCGGTTTCGGATGCCGCCGCCGGCGCTGCCGAGGTCGATGAGCCCGCCGCGACCTCCGCGCCGGACGTCTCGACCGTCACCTTCGCCGAGGCGTTCGAGGCGATGACCGACGGACCGGACGGCGTCGATGAGTCCGCTCCCGCGCAGTACGGGGTGGGCCCGTTCTCGATTCGCGAGGTCTCGCTCGGCGCGGTCTGGCTCGTCGCATTCGTCGTCTCGTTCTTCCCGATCTACAGCTACGGCAACCGCGGTTGGGGGACGTCGGTCTGGACGGGCATCGACTGGCTGCTCACGATCGGCGTGCCGACAGTCGCCGTGTTCCTGATCGGCCTGCGTCGACTCTCGCCGCAGGGCATCCGCCGCGTCGGCTCGCTCGGAATCGATCAGTTCGCCTCGGTCGCCTTCTCGGTCTCGTCGATCATCTGGCTCGGCATCCTCTGGAGCTCGTTCGTCTCGGTGGGCGGAGGAAGCGTCTTCCTCGCGACCTGGGTCGTCTGGGTGGAGTTCATCCTCATGCTGGCCGGTGTCGTGCTCACCGTCTTCGCGCCGCTTCTGCCGACGATCGGCGAGGACTTCCAACATCGCTCGGAGGTGCCCGCCCACCGGTATGCGAGCCCCGCTCGCCCCGTCGTAGCCCGTCCTGCGACGCAGCGGGCGCCGTACTCGGGCCCCGTCGCGACGCCGCTGACCGACGCCCACGCTGACGGGGCCCAGAGCGATGGCGCCGCACCCGTCGCGGAGCCGACGTCGGAGACCACCGTCTTGGACGAGACGGTGCTCGCCCCCAGCCCGTCGCAGGCCTTCTGGGCCCTCGTTCCCGTCGAGCGCGACGTCGTCGATGAACACGGCACACCGCTGTTCCGCATCGGACCGACGGCATGGGCATTGGTCATCGAGGATCGCGGTGATCGCTTCGTCGTCCGTCACGAAGACGGCCGCATCGGCTACCTCACGGACGTCTCCGGCGTCACACGCGGGTAGCCTGGAACGATGCTCCGCACCATTGATGTGCGCGGTCGCGAGTTGACGACCGCGCAGTGGATTGCTGCTGTGCCCCGTGCTCAAGCCGCCCGCGCCGAAGCCCTTCAGGCGGCCTTCGAGATCGTCGACGACGTGCGCCTGCGCGGAGAAGCGGCGTTGCGGGAGCAGGCGGCGCGCTTCGATCGCGTCGAGGATCACGCCATTCGCGTGCCCGCCGCGCACCTCGACGACGCGCTCGAGCGTCTCGACCCGGGGGTACGGCGAGCGATCGAGGAGATGATCCGCCGCGTGCGGCTGGCCTCTGCCGCCCAGGTTCCCGCTGCGGCGATGACCGAGATCGTCCCCGGCGGCCGCGTCGAACAGCGCTGGCAGCCCGTTCGCCGCGCGGGTGTCTACGTGCCCGGCGGCAAGGCGGTGTATCCGTCGAGCGTCGTCATGAACGTCGTGCCCGCTCAGGTCGCCGGCGTCGGCGAGGTCGCGCTCGCGTCGCCGCCCCAAGCCGATGCGGGCGGCAGGGTGCATCCCGACATCCTCGCCGCCGCGCGACTTCTCGGTGTGACGGAGGTCTACGCCATGGGCGGGGCCGGCGCGGTCGGCGCCTACGCGTACGGCGTGGACAGCATCGGCCTGCAGCCCGTCGACGTCGTCACCGGCCCTGGCAACAACTTCGTCGCAGCGGCCAAGCGCGCCGTCGGCGGGCTCGTCGGAACGGATTCCGAAGCCGGCGCGACGGAGATCCTGATCGTCGCCGATGAGCACGCCGATGCTGCACTGGTCGCCGTCGATCTCATCAGTCAGGCCGAGCACGATGAGCAGGCATCGGCGGTGCTCGTCACCTGGTCGCAGGAGTTGGCGGATCGTGTGCGTGCTGAGGTCGTGGAGCGGGTCTCACGCACCCGCAACGCGGCCCGCGCGACCGAAGCGCTCAACGGTCCGCAGTCGGCGGTCGTCCTGGTCGATGATCTCGCGGCAGCCACGGCCTTCAGCAACGCGTACGCACCGGAGCATCTCGAACTGCACCTGCGCGACCCTCGTCCGGAGGACTTCGTCAATGCCGGTGCGGTGTTCGTCGGTGCGTACTCGCCCGTGAGTCTCGGGGACTACCTGGCCGGTAGCAACCACGTGCTCCCGACGGGCGGGCAGCCGCGGTACGCGGCGGGCCTGTCGGCGGCGACGTTTCTGCGTCCGCAGCAGGTCATCGTGTACGACCGCGAAGCGCTGCGGGCGGCCCACGACGACATCGTCGCGCTGGCGGTCGCCGAGGCGCTGCCGGCGCACGGCGAAGCGGTCACTGCGCGGTTCGCGGACCTTTCGGCGGGGGAGTGACGCGTGCATTGCCCGTTCTGCCGTCACGCCGATTCGCGCGTGATCGATTCCCGTACCAGCGATGACGGTCTCAGCATCCGCCGTCGCCGCCAATGCCCGCAGTGCGGAGGCCGGTTCACGACCGTCGAGACCGCCAGTCTCAACGTCATCAAGCGCTCCGGCGTCATCGAGCCGTTCAGTCGCGAGAAGGTGATGTCCGGCGTTCGCAAAGCCTGCCAGGGGCGCCCGGTGACCGAAGGCGATCTGGCGATGCTCGCTCAAGCGGTGGAGGAAGCGGTGCGCCAGACCGGCGCGTCGCAGATCGACACGAACGAGATCGGTCTGACCATCCTCGGCCCGCTGCGCGACCTCGACGAGGTGGCCTATCTGCGCTTCGCCAGCGTGTACCAGGCTTTCGACTCGCTGGAGGACTTCGAGGCGTCGATCGCGCAGCTGCGTGCCGACCACGCGGCGGAGGCGACGGAGTAGTCACGGCCGTCGCGCGCGGGACGACCCTGGGCGCGCCCTAGGCTGAGATCCGATGTACGCCTTCATCTTCCGCACCGTCTTCGCGCACATGGACCCCGAGCGGGCCCACCACCTCGTCATCCCCGTCATCCGTGCATTCGGCATCTGGCCGCTGCGTCCGATCGTGCGGGCGCTGACGGCGCCGGACCCGTCCCTGCGCACGCGCGCCCTCGGGATCGACTTCGACTCGCCGTTCGGTGTCGCCGCCGGCTTCGACAAGAACGCCGTGATGAGTGAGGGCCTGTTCGCGCTCGGCTTCGGTCATGTCGAAGTGGGCACCGTGACGGCGGTGCCGCAGGAGGGAAACCCGCGTCCACGGCTGTTCCGCCTCATCGCCGACAGAGGCCTGATCAATCGCATGGGCTTCAACAACGCGGGCGCCTCGGCGGCTGCCCGCAGGCTCAGCCGATCGCGCCGTCGAGCCCGCCGCGCCGTGCTCGGTGCGAACATCGGCAAGAGTCGCATCGTCGATGTCGAGCACGCCACGGCCGACTACGTCACCAGCACGAAGCTGGTCGCTCCGGTGGCGGACTACCTCGTCGTCAACGTCTCCTCGCCCAACACTCCCGGGCTGCGCGGACTGCAGGCCGTAGAGACGTTGCGCCCCCTCCTGGAGGCGGTTCGGGATGCCGCAGGCGCCACCCCCCTGCTCGTGAAGATCGCCCCTGACCTCCCGGACGACGAGGTCGAGGCGGTGGCGCGCCTGGCGGTCGACCTCGGCCTGGCCGGGCTCGTCGCGACCAATACGACGATCTCACGCGAAGGCCTCACGGCGGACGCCTCCGCGGTTGCGGCGATGGGGGCGGGCGGCCTCTCCGGTGCCCCGCTGCGCGGTCGGGCGCTGGAGGTGTTGAAGATCGTGCGCGCGGTCGTGCCTGAGGGGTTCTGCGTCATCTCCGCCGGAGGCGTGGAAGACGCCGACGACGTGCAGCAGCGGCTGGATGCCGGGGCCACTCTCGTGCAGGGATACACCGGCTTCATCTACCGCGGGCCCCTCTGGGCGCGTCAGATCAACCGAGGGCTGGTGGCGGCGCGCCGGACCCGCTGACCGTGTTCGTTGGCGCGCTCCGCGTGTAGCGCAGAGTGCCGCGCCGCTCGTGGGGGCGCAGTCCAGCCTCCTCGAGTACCCGTCGCATCCGGTGCATGAGCGGCGGCAGCTGCGAAGCTTTACCGTTCTGCTGGCGCACCATGCCCACGAGGAATGTCTCGCTGCGGGTCGCGGTGTGCACCTCGAAACGCGCAGTATCGCCTTGCGAGCGCCAGATCACGCTCTGGATCATCGGGTACGGAACGGTCCAGCGGTCTTCGGCATCCACAACGAGCGCTCCGGTGTGCCACCGAAGCGTCACGGGGAGGCGCCGACTGTTGACGACTCCCCAGATCGCCGCGTACACCGGCATCCCGACGAAGAGGCCCAAAGCGACGACGATCATGAGCGGGGGCAGGCGGAGGAGCCAGCGTTCGGTGACGATCACGACCACCGCGCTGAGCGCGCCGACGACGACCACCGCTCCGACGGCGAGAGCCGTCAGCGCCGCTGTCGTGAAGCGCGCGGCGTTCACCGTGACTTCGGGACGACGATCCGCCCCGCTCCACGTGGGCTCCGCCAGGGCCGCCGCGCGTCGCTCAGCGGCGCGGTCGAACCGTCCGGAGATTCGACCGAGGAGGGTGATCAGCACCCATCCACCGGCCGGTGGGATGCCGAGCGCGACGACGGAAAGTGAGCGAGGCCACGGTTCCGGCAGCGATCCGAGGGCCCGGATGAGGGGAGTGGTCGATGCCAGCAGCGCGATGGCCCCGAGGGCGAGTGCGACGTGCCCTCCCCACTGCCACCGCTCTGGCCAGGCGCTCAGCGCATTGACGAGGGCGAAACCGATTGCCCAGCCGCCGATGATGACGCAGAGGTAGGCCGGGAATCCGCCGTCGCTCGTCGGAGTGACGAGCAGTGCGCCCGCGGCGCAGAGCACGACGCCCATGAGTGCGGGCACGACGACGAACCAGATCCGCCACTGGTGCGCGGCGCGAGGAGTGGACTGCTCCGTCGGCCTCCGACTCGTCGTCGCGCCGTCGGTGTCCGCGGCATCGGCGCCGCCCATCGGAACGATGACCTCAGACGGGTCGGCCGCCGCGCTTGACCTGCGGCTTGGGCAGCCTCATGAAACGCATCTGGATCGTGCGCATGCCGGCGTACCAGCCGAGGCCCTTCTCCGTGCGGTCCGCGAACTTCTCGCGCGCGAGCTTCTTCACCCGCACGCTCGTGATGACCATGTCGACGACGACCACGAGGATGTAGAGCCAGAGTGCGGCGAACCCGTAGTAGACGATGGCGGTGTTCGGAATGAGGCTCAGCAGGATCACGATCAGCATGAGCGGCATGAGCAGCTCGCCCGGGTGCCACCCACCGTCGACGACGTCGCGGACGAACCGGCGCTGCGGGCCACGGTCGCGAACCGGCAGGTACTTCTCCTCGCCGTTCGCCATGCCGATGCGGGCACGCTCGCGCTGCGAGGCCAGCTCGGCTTTCGCGCGGGCCCGCGCCTCCTTCGTGTCGGCGACGAGAGGACGCTTGCGGGCGGCCTCCTGCTCGGCTCGCGACGGCGTCGGACGGTGCTTGCCGGGTCCGGTCGGGACGGTGGCGTCGGCGTCGGGAGCGGCGGGGTTCTTGGCCACGGTGTGGATCCTCGTTGTCATCACGGGTGGTGCGCACGCGCGGGAACGCGCGGCAGCTGCGCTCTAAGATTACCCGCATGAGCTCGGAGCTGTCCCGTCGTACCGCCGTCCGCGATGCCGCCGAAGCGGCCGTCCCCGCCGCCCTCGCCGATCTGGGGCGACTCGTGCGCATTCCGTCGGTGGCGTTCCCCGGCTTCGATCGGGCCGAGGTCGCACGCAGCGCCGATACGGTGGCTGAGCTTCTCGAGCAGCTCGGCATCTTCGAGCGCGTCGAGGTGAAGACCGCGATCGTGCCCGAGACGGGAGCGGAGGGGATGCCCGCGGTGCTCGCCACGCGCGCAGCGCGCAACGGGCGTCCGACGATTCTGCTGTACGCCCACCACGACGTTCAGCCCGTCGGTGACGAGTCGCTCTGGGAGACGCCGCCCTTCGAGCCGACGGTGCGCGGTGGACGCCTCTACGGACGCGGAGCCGCCGACGACAAGGCCGGGATCATGGCGCACATCGGCGCCCTCCGCGCTCTCGTCCACGCGTGCGGCGGCGACGTCGACCTCGGTGTGAACCTCTTCATCGAGGGTGAAGAGGAAGCCGGTTCGGCATCCTTCGCGCAGTTTCTCAGCGACAACGCCGACGCGCTGCGCGCGGACGTCATCGTCGTCGCCGATTCCGGCAACTGGGATGCGACAACTCCGGCCCTCACGGTGTCGCTGCGTGGCAACGCACGCTTCACGATGACCGTGCGCACACTGGAGCACGCCTCCCACTCCGGCATGTTCGGCGGTGCCGTGCCCGATGCGATGCTGGCGACCGTGAAGCTGCTCGCCACGATGTGGGACGACGATGGTGCGGTCTGCGTCGCCGGGCTCACCGAGCGCGAGGCATCGACTCCCGACTACTCCGAGGAGACCCTGCGTGATGAGGCCGGGCTCCCCGAGGGTGTGAGCCCGATCGGACGCGGCTCGATCCTCAGCCGCATCTGGAACAAGCCCTCCATCACCGTCACCGGCATCGATGCGCCAAGCGTGAAGAACGCCTCGAACACGCTCTCTCCCGAGGTCTCCGTCGTGATCAGCATGCGGGTGGCCCCCGGCCAGCCCGCCCGCGAGGCCTACGCCGCGCTGGAGGCCCACCTTCGCGCACACGCCCCGTTCGGCGCGGAGCTGACTTTCCGCGATGTCGACTGCGGCGATGCGTTCCTGGTCGACACCACCGGGGCCGCGGTGACGTCGGCGCGCGACGCGCTGCGCGAGGGATACGGCGTCGAACCGGTCGACATCGGCGTCGGAGGATCGATCCCATTCATCGCGGATCTCGTGCGCGAGTTCCCGGGGGCGCAGATCCTGGTGACCGGCGTGGAGGATCCGCATGCGCGGGCGCACAGCCCGAACGAGTCGCTCCACCTGGACACGTTCCGCCGCGCACTCGTGTCCGAAGCTCTGCTGCTCGAGGAGCTCGATCGCGGGTGACACGGCTCGCCGCTGTGTCGGCGCGCGGGCGTCATCGGCCCGGGGCGCCCGCTGCCGCGTAGAATCGAGCACGACCCGCCGTCTGATAACGGCTTCGATCGCAACGAGGTTCCGGAGAGTGCCATGACCGACATCGCCACCAACACCCCCGTCGAGGCCACCACGGCTGCGCACGGCGTTCTCCTCACGGACGCTGCGGCCGAGAAGGTGAAGAACCTGCTCCAGCAGGAGGGGCGCGACGACCTGCGCCTCCGGGTCGCGGTGCAGCCCGGTGGGTGCTCGGGCCTGATCTACCAGCTGTACTTCGACGAGCGCTTCCTCGACGGCGATCAGGCCGTGGACTTCGACGGCGTCGAGGTCATCGTCGACGACATGTCGGTGCCGTACCTGGATGGCGCGACGATCGACTTCAAGGACACGATCTCCGAGCAGGGCTTCACGATCGACAACCCGAACGCCGCGGGCAGCTGCGCGTGCGGCGACAGCTTCCACTGAGACGGGGCGTCGCTGATCAGGCGGGAAAAACCCCTCCGATAGTGGCAGACATCCTGGGCGGATGGCCTGAATCGGGTGGGAGCTTGCCTTAGACTGAACGGTGTTCGACCTTCATGACCCCGAAAGGTGCACCGTGCGCGTCAAACGCCGACTCCGGCTCGCCGTCATCCCGATCGGGATCGCCTCGGCGATCACCCTCGCGGGATGCACTCCCACCGAGCTGAACGGCTTCTTGCCGGGCTTCACCGACGACGGCACGCAGGCTACCAACCACACCGAGATGGTGTCGGGTCTCTGGGTCAACTCCTGGATCGTCCTGCTCGCCGTCGGTGTGATCACGTGGGCGCTCATGGGCTGGGCTGCCATCGCCTACCGTCGTCGTCGCGGCCAGCGCGGCCTGCCGGTGCAGCTTCGTTACAACATGCCCGTCGAGATCTTCTACACGGTTGTCCCGTTGATCCTGGTGCTCGGTTTCTTCGCCTTCACGGCGCGCGATCAGGCGGTGCTCGAGACCCAGTACGACAACCCCGACGTCTGTGTGACGGCGATCGGCAAGCAGTGGGCTTGGGACTTCCAGTACAACGACGACCAGGCCGACTGCCAGGCCGGCGACAACGCCGTCTGGACCATGGGTGTTCAGGCCCAGACCGACGCCCAGGGAAACATCACAAGCGACCTGCCGACGCTTGTTCTGCCGGTCAACGAGAAGGTCAAGATCAAGCTGACCTCCCGCGATGTCATCCACTCCTTCTGGATCGTCGACTTCCTCTACAAGAAGGACATGTACATCGGGAAGGACAACTACTGGTCGTTCATCCCGACACGCGTGGGTGAATACGACGGCAAGTGCGCCGAGCTCTGCGGCCAGTACCACTCGATGATGCTCTTCAAGGTCAAGGTCGTCGAGCCGGCCGAGTACCAGCAGTACCTCGCAGGCCTGCGCGCCGCCGGTCAGACCGGTGACATCAACAAGGCCTACGACCGGCTGCAGAACTTCCCGGGCACGGGAGCCCCCGTCGAATCTGAGGGACAACACTGATGGCGACCACGCTTCCTCTCCAGGGCGAGACTTCCGCGCGCCCGACCACGCTGCCCCCGCGTCAGGCGGCTCTCATGAGCTCGACGCGCGTGGGACAGAAGGGCAACATCATCGTCAAGTGGATCACCTCCACGGACCACAAGACGATCGGGTACATGTACCTCATCGCGTCGGTGATCTTCTTCCTGCTCGGCGGCGTCATGGCGCTGATCATTCGCGCCGAGCTGTTCGAGCCGGGAATGCAGATCCTTCCGACGAAGGAGCAGTACAACCAGCTCTTCACGATGCACGGCACGATCATGCTGCTGATGTTCGCGACGCCGCTGTTCGCCGGCTTCGCCAACGCGATCCTTCCGTTGCAGATCGGCGCGCCGGACGTCGCGTTCCCGCGTCTGAACGCGTTCGCGCTGTGGCTGTTCATCTTCGGATCGGTGATCGCGGTCGCCGGCTTCCTGACTCCTCAGGGCGCGGCCGCGTTCGGTTGGTTCGCCTATCAGCCCCTGGCGGGAGCGTCGTTCTCGCCCGGCGCCGGTGGCAACCTCTGGATGCTGGGACTCGGCATGTCCGGCTTCGGCACCATCCTCGGCGCGGTGAACTTCATCACCACGATCATCACCATGCGCGCGCCCGGTATGACGATGTGGCGTCTGCCGATCTTCTCGTGGAACACCCTCGTCACGAGCATCCTCATTCTGATGGCGTTCCCCGTGCTCGCCGCGGCGATCCTCGCGGCGGCAGCCGACCGCGTGCTCGGCGCCCACATCTACGACCCGGCGAACGGTGGCGTTCTGCTGTGGCAGCACCTGTTCTGGTTCTTCGGCCACCCCGAGGTCTACATCATCGCGCTGCCGTTCTTCGGCATCGTCTCGGAGATCTTCCCGGTGTTCAGCCGTAAGCCGATCTTCGGGTACAAGACCCTGGTCTACGCCACGATCGCCATCGCCGCGCTGTCGGTGTCGGTGTGGGCTCACCACATGTACGTCACCGGCTCGGTGCTGCTGCCGTTCTTCGCGCTCATGACCATGCTCATCGCGGTGCCGACGGGCGTGAAGATCTTCAACTGGATCGGAACTCTCTGGCGCGGCTCGGTGACCTTCGAGACGCCGATGGTGTTCTCGCTCGGCTTCCTCGTCTCGTTCGTCTTCGGTGGTCTGACCGGTGTCATCCTCGCCTCCCCGCCGCTGGACTTCCACCTCTCCGACTCGTACTTCGTCGTCGCCCACTTCCACTACGTGGTGTTCGGCACGGTCGTGTTCGCGATGTTCGCCGGGTTCTATTTCTGGTGGCCCAAGTGGACGGGGCGCATGCTGAACGAGCGACTCGGCATGGTCCATTTCTGGATGCTGTTCATCGGTTTCCACATGACCTTCCTCATCCAGCACTGGCTGGGCGTCGACGGCATGGTGCGCCGCTACGCCGACTACTCGGCCGCGGACGGCTGGACCTGGCAGAACCAGGTGTCCACGATCGGAGCGATGATCCTGGGTGCCTCGATGATCCCGTTCTTCCTGAACGTCTGGATCACCTCGCGCAAGGCGCCGCGGGTCACGGTCAACGATCCCTGGGGCTATGGCGGATCGCTCGAGTGGGCCACCAGCTGCCCGCCCCCGCGTCACAACTTCACCTCGATTCCGCGCATTCGCAGTGAGCGCCCTGCCTTCGACCTCAACCACCCCGAAGCAGCGCTCCCGGTCGGTGTCGGTCCGGCGAAGGACGCTCCCGATGCTCCCGTCATGGACACGGCCGAGGGGAAGGTCAAGTAAGTGAAGACCAACGTCAACCTCTGGTGGATCCTGTCCGGGTTCTTCTTCCTCTGCTTCGCCCTGTACACGGGGTGGAACATCATCGAGCACTCCGACCGGCAGTGGTTCCACGCGATCGAGTGGGTCGGCAGCGTCGCGCTGCTGTTCACGGTGTTCATGGCCGCGATGATCGGCTTCTACGTCGACCGCGTGCACCGCGCCCAGGGCGGCGAGCTGCCGGAGGACTCCCTGACGGCCGACATCGATGACGGCGATCCCGAGATGGGCGAGTTCAGCCCGTGGTCGTGGTGGCCGCTGGTGCTCGCGTTCTCCGCGGCTCTCGGCATCCTGGGTCTCGCGGTCGGCACCTTCCTGCTGCCGATCGGCCTCGGCGTGTTCGTCGTCGCCATCGTCGGGTGGGTCTTCGAGTACTACCGCGGGTACTTCGCACGCTGAGCGGTGCCGGTTCTGCGGTGATGGCTCATTCGATTCGGGCCGGCGTCTCCAGCGACGTCGGCCCGTTTCGCGATGTCAATCAGGATGCGGCGTTCATCGCATCGTGGGGCGCGGGCGTCGCGGACGGTGTCGGCGGCGGCCCGGCCGGCGATCTCGCATCGGCGGCTCTCGTCCATCGGCTGGTCGCAGGAGGCTGGCGAGCGGGCGATGCCGCAGAGCTGACCACTCGGCTGCGGGTGGCCAACTGGGATCTGGGCGCGCACGTACGGCGGGATCCTTCGCTGGCGGGTATGGCGACCACGTTCACGGGGATCTGGTTCGGTGATGGCGGGACCGTGCTTCTTGCGCACACCGGAGACTCTCGAGGCTATCTTCTTCGTTCGGGACGACTGCTGCGTCAGACCCGTGACGACTCGTTCGTCCAGGTGCTCGTCGATCAGGGGCTGGTGACGGAATCCGACGCGATGACGCATCCACGCCGCAACATCATCACCGCCTCGCTTCGCGGCGAGCCGTCCGATACGGTCAGCGTGACCGCGCACACGCCGGTGGCCGGGGATCGCTGGCTGCTGTGCAGCGACGGTGTCAGCGACTACCTGCCGGACGACGCGATCGGTGAGATCCTGCGAGACGTCGACGGGCAACAGGATGCCGCGGAGATCATCGTCGCGGCGGCCCTGCAGGCCGGCTCACGCGACAATGTGACCGCCGTCGTCGCAGACGTCGCCGCGGGGGTTCCGTCGGCCGGTGGGGTTGTCTTCGCGGGAGCGGCCACCGAGCGCTTCAGCGAAGGCGCGCAACCGATCGCCGGCTGAAGCCCCGGTGTCACGCTGCCGCGCAGGCGGAGTGATCACGGGCGCACATACATGACCTGAGGGTCGAACACGCGGGGGAGCGCACCCTGAGCGTTCTCGGTGGGCAGCCCTTCGCGCACCCAGTACTCGTATCCTCCGATCATCTCCTTCACGGAGTAGCCCAGGCGAGCGAACTCTACGGCGCCCTTCGCGCCGGCATTGCAGCCGGGGCTCCAGCAGTAAACGACCACCGGCGTCGTCAGGGGGATCTCCGTCGGAGCCCGCTCAGCGATCTCGCGGTAGGGGATGTGGACGGCGCCCACCGGGTGGCCCTGGGCCCAGGCGTCGGCGCCGCGCACGTCGACGAGTACGAAGGCTTGTCCGTCGCGCTGAGCCGCGTACACGTCTGAGGCGTCGGTCTCGTGTGCGAGTTTGCCGGTGAAGTAGGAGAGGGCGTCAGTCATGGCTCGACGCTACGCGAACGACGAAGCGGCGAGGAGGACCGGGACGGTCACTCCTCGCCGCTTGACTGCCAGCCTGAGCGGGTTGTCAGTCCTTGTCTTTCGCGTCCTTCGTGTCGCCATCCGGGACGATCACATTCGACGGGCGGACGGCGGTCTCGCTCTGGTGACCATCGTCGATCGGGTGGTGCGGCGCGTCGCCGACTCCCGCCCGCTCGTGCATGCCCTGGATCTCGGCATCTTCCTCAGCGGCGATGTGATCCAGCGTGTGATGCTGGTGGGCACGCGCTTCCTCCAGCTCCGCCTGAGTGACCGGAGCGAGGCGGTCCTCGAAGAACCAGCGCGACAGCGAGGCGCGGAAGTTCTCGTGCCAGGGGATGCGACCCTGATCGTTCGGACGCACCACGAGAGGCTGGTTGGTCTCGAAGTCGACGAGCTTGACGATCTCGTACTGGTCGACCGGCTGATGGACCTCGATGTACTCGCCGCCCGGAAGACGGACGATGCGGCCGGACTCGTAGCCGTGCAGGGCGATCTCGCGGTCCTTCTTCTGGAGCGCGATGCACAGACGCTTCGTGATGAAGTACGCGAGAACCGGTCCGACGAACAACAGCGCCTGCAGCGTGTGGATGACGCCTTCCATCGTGAGCCAGAAGTGGGTGGCGATGATGTCCGAGGATGCCGCGGCCCACAGCACCGCGTAGAACGTCACACCGGCGGCACCGATCGCGGTGCGCGTCGCGGCGTTGCGCGGACGCTGGGCGATGTGGTGCTCGCGCTTGTCGCCCGTGATCCAGGCCTCGATGAACGGGTACAGCATCACGATCACGATGAACAGGCCCAGAGCCGTCAGCGGGATGAGGATGTTGAACGACCACGTGCGGTCCCACAGAACGAACTCGAGGTGCGGCGGCACGAGACGCAGCGCGCCGTCGGCGAACCCGATGTACCAGTCGGGCTGCGTACCGGCCGAGACCGGCGACGGGTCGTACGGACCGTAGTTCCAGATCGGGTTGATCGTGAACAGGGAGGCGATCAGGACGATCACGCCGAACGTGATGAAGAAGAAGCCGCCCATCTTCGACATGTAGACCGGGACCATGGGGAAGCCCACGACATTGCTGTTCGTGCGGCCGGGACCGGCGAACTGGGTGTGCTTGTTCACGATCATGAGCATGAGGTGCACGGCGAGCAGCGCCACCAGGATGGCCGGCAGCAGCAGGATGTGCAGCGTGTAGAGGCGCCCGACGATCTGAGTCCCCGGGAACTCGCCGCCGAACAGCAGGAAGGAGGTCCACGTTCCGATCACCGGAATGCCCTTGACCATGCCGTCGATGATGCGCAGGCCGTTGCCCGAGAGCAGGTCGTCCGGCAGCGAGTAGCCGGTGAAGCCTTCGGCCATGGCGAGGATGAAGAGGATGAAGCCGATCACCCAGTTGAGCTCGCGCGGCTTGCGGAACGCACCCGTGAAGAACACGCGGAGCATGTGCACGCCGATGCCGGCAACGAACACCAGCGCAGCCCAGTGGTGGATCTGACGCACCAGCAGGCCGCCGCGGATGTCGAACGACAGGCGCAGCGCCGAGTCGAGAGCCGCAGACATCTCGACGCCGCGCAGCGGGACGAACGCCCCGTCGTAGTGCGTTTCGACCATGGATGCCTGGAAGAAGAACGTCAGGAACGTTCCCGACAGCAGGACGACGACGAAACTCCACAGCGCGATCTCGCCGAGCATGAAGGACCAGTGGTCCGGGAAGATCTTGCGACCGAGCTCCTTGACCAGACCGGAGATGCTGGTGCGCTCGTCGAGGTAGTTCGCCGCGCCGGCGACGAAGCGGCCGCCCAGCGGCTTCTCGTCGCGGGAGGTCTGAGGCGTGGTGTCAGGGCCTGTCTCGGTGACAGTCGCGGTGCTCAATGGCGCTCCCAGAAGCTCGGGCCGACGGGTTCGGTGAAGTCGCTCTGCGCGATGAGGTACCCCTCGGAGTCAACGGTGATCGGCAGCTGCGGCAGCGGACGAGCGGCCGGTCCGAAGATCACCGCGGCACCGTGGGTCACGTCGAACTGCGACTGGTGGCAGGGGCAGAGCAGGTGGTGGGTCTGCTGCTCGTACAGCGCGACCGGGCAGCCGACGTGCGTGCAGACCTTCGAGTACGCCACGATGCCGTTGTACGACCAGCTCTTGCGGTCTTCGGCTTCGACGATCTGCTCGGGCAGCATCCTCATCAGCAGGACGATCGCCTTCGCCTTCTCCTCGAGGTAGCCATCGCTGTGGCTGAGCTCGGCGAGAGACTGGGGGATCACGTGCACCGCGGAGCCCAGAGTGAGGTCGGCGGCACGGATCGGCTCGCCGGTGGGGTCGTGCGCGAGACGCTCACCCTTCTTCCACATCGTGTGGCTGAGGAGGGCGACCGGGTCGCCGGCGATCGGGTTCTCGGGGCTGGACTCGGGCGCCAGACCGCGGAACAGGGTGATGCCGGGAAGCACCGAGGCGACAAGAGCGGCGATCAGCGATCCGCGGATGGCGGTGCGGCGTCCGAACCCGGACTCCTCGTTCGCCTCGCGGAAGACGGCGACGGCGCCCTCTCGCGTCACGTCGCGTCCGCGCGTGGCGTGACGCGGCTCGATGTGCTCCTTGTCGCTCATCACGGCCTTGGACCAGTGGATCGCACCGATGCCGATTGCGAGGAGCGCGAGCGCGATGCCCAACCCGATGAACAGGTTGTTGTGGCGGATGTCGACGATCTGACCGCTCTCGATCGGGAAGAGCATGTAGGCGGCGACGGCCCAGATGCTGCCCGCGAGGGAGAGGTAGAACAGCGTGTAGACCGTGCGAACGGCGCGCTGCATGGCCGCCGGGTCCTTGTCGGTGATGCGCTCCCGGTGGGGCGGGAGGCCCGGGTTCTGCACGGGGTCGGGGACGGCGACGGCGAGCCCGGGGGAGGGCTTCCATGAAGCCCTCTCGTGCTCGAGTGCGTCTTCCTCGTGTGCCATGTCTCGTCCGTTCCCTACGTCAGTGCCGTTGTCCACGTGTGCCCGATCAGTTCGACTTCGCCGTGATCCACACGGTGATGCCGATGAGCGCGCCGATGCCGAAGATCCAGATGAACAGACCCTCCGAGACCGGGCCGAGCGAGCCGAGGTTGAAACCGCCGGCGGACTCGTTCTCCTGCAGGTACATCAGCGACGAGATGATGTCGCGCTTCTCGTCCGGAGTGATGGTCATGTTGTTGAAGACCGGCATGTTCTGCGGGCCGGTGACCATCGCCGCGTAGATGTGCAGCGGGCTGGTCTTGGTCAGTGCCGGGGCGTACTTGCCCTCGGTGAGTGCACCACCGGCGGCGGCGACGTTGTGGCACATGGCGCAGTTGACGCGGAAGAGCTCGGCGCCGTTGGCGACATCGCCCTTGCCGTCGAGGATGCGCGCATCCGGGTAGGTCGGGCCGGGCGCGACCGACTGTGCCCAGGCCGCGATCGCACGGATCTGGTCCTCGGTGAACTGCACCGGCTTCTGAGGTGCCTGCGGCCCCTGCATCTGCAGTGGCATGCGTCCCGTCGACATCTGGAACTCGACGGCCAGCTCTCCGACCCCGTAGAGCGAGGGCCCGTCAGCGGTGCCCTCCATGTTGAGGCCGTGGCACGTGGCGCAGTTGGCCTGGAAGAGCTTCTTGCCGTCTTCGACGGTGAGCGTGGTGGACGACGCGGACGCGGGCTCCGTCGCGGCCATTGCCGCCGACGCGCCGGCGTAGACGCCGCCGGTGACGAGAAGGCCGATGCCGATGAGCGCGGCGGCAGCCCACTTGCTGCGACGACCGGTCTTCTGCCGGGTGGTCTTGGTTGCCATGGAGGAACTCAGCTCCGCTTCTTACTTGACGACGTAGATGACGAAGAACAGGACGATCCACACCACGTCGACGAAGTGCCAGTAGTACGAGACGACGATCGCGGACGTCATCTCCTTGCGTCCGAAGTTCTTGACGGCGTAGGCGCGGCCGATCACGAGAAGGAAGGCCAGGAGGCCGCCCGTCACGTGCAGCGCGTGGAAACCGGTGGTGATGTAGAAGGCCGACGCGTACGAGCTCGCGCTGATCGGCATGCCCTCTGCGACCAGCGTCGCGTACTCCCACACCTGGCCGGAGACGAAGACGGCGCCCATCACGAACGTGAGGAAGAACCACTCCACCATTCCCCACTGACGGAACTGCCAGATGGAGCCGCGACGATACGGCTGGAAGCGCTCGGCGGCGAACACACCGGCCTGGGCGGTGAACGAGGAGAGCACCAGGATGCCGGTGTTCACGGCCGCGAACGGCACGTTCAGGTCGCCGGTGCTGGCAGCCCACAGGTCGGGGGAGGCGTTGCGCAGCGTGAAGTAGATCGCGAAGAGACCCGCGAAGAACATGACCTCGCTGCCGAGCCACACGATGGTGCCGACGGCGACCGGATCCGGCCGCTTGACGGAACGCAAGGCTTGGGAATAGGTCGCTGGAGTGGTCGTCACGCTCCCCATTATGGCTGATTTCACAGCCGGTTTTCGCATCACTGAAGGTGCGTTCGACTTTCGGGGGGATTGGAGGGCCCTTCGGGCGCGCCGGGAGTTGGCTGGCAGAGTGCCGATAGGATCGGGGCTCATGGCGGAGCTCTATTCCTGGCCCGAAATCCTCACTGCGGTGCTCGAGCGGCGCGACCTCAGCGTGTCCGAGTCGACCTGGGCCATGCGGCAGGTGATGCGGGGCACGGCAACGCCGTCGCAGCTCGGCGGATTCCTCCTCGCACTGCGCGCGAAAGGCGAGACCGTCGACGAGATCGTGGGCTTCCGCGACGCGATCCTCGAGGCCGCGCTGCCGCTGCCCGTGTCCGCCGATGTGCTCGACATCGTCGGCACCGGGGGAGACCGCTTCGGCACCGTCAATATCTCGACGATGTCGGCGATCGTGGCCGCGGCGACCGGAATCCCGGTCGTCAAGCACGGCAACCGCGCCGCCAGCTCCGCCTCAGGATCCTCCGACGTGCTCGGTGCGCTCGGCATCGATCTGGCGCTGCCGCCGGAGCGGGTCGCCGAGGTGCTCGCCGAGGCCGGCATCACCTTCGCCTTCGCGTCCGCGTTCCATCCGGGCTTCCGTCATGCGGGGCCGACGCGAGCGGAACTGGGTGTGCCCACCGTCTTCAACTTCCTCGGGCCGCTCTGCAATCCTGCTCGCGCAGAAGCCAACGCCGTGGGGGTCGCCGCTCTCGATCGCGTTCCTCTGATCACCGGCGTCTTCCAGACACGCGGAGCCACGGCGTTGGTGTTCCGCGGCGATGACGGCCTGGACGAGCTCACGACCACCGGCCACAGCCGTGTCTGGGAGATCAGCCGCGGCGACATCCACGAGCACGACCTCGATCCGCGAGACCTCGGCATCCCTCTGGCGGAGATCGACGACCTGCTCGGCGGCGATGCGCAGCACAACGCCGAGGTCGTGCGACGGGTGCTCGACGGCGAAAAGGGCGCCGTACGCGACATCGTCCTGCTCAACGCGGCCGCGGGGATCGTCTCGTATGACCTGTTCCGCGATGCCACGCAGGTGCAGCTGCCGATCGTCGAGCGTCTCGCCGACGCCCGCGACAGGGCAGCGGCGGCGATCGACGACGGCTCGGCTCGCGGTGTCCTCGACCGTTGGGTCGAGGCAACGACTCGCACTGTGGACTGACCACAGGGTTTTCTCCGGCCCGTTCCCCTGGTCCCGGCTCTCGTGAGAGCGATACCGTGAGGCAACAGCACGGCACCGAAGAGAGGACCCGCCATGTCAGAGAACATCGCCACCGCCGACACCCTTGAACCCCCGCAGAAGAAGGTCGGCTTCGTCAAGATCGCCGGCATTCTCGGCATCCTCGGCGGCATCGCGCTCATCGTGGTGGGTCTGGTCGTCTGGCTCACGGTCTCCAGCCAGCTGCGTGCGGAGAACATCACCGTGCCCGACGATGCGATGGCGTTCCAGGGACAGACCGTCCAGGGCCCGTTCACCGCGTACGTGCAGGCCGACATCATCCAGCACCACGCGCTGAAGGCGTCGGGCGGCAAGACCTACGCCGAGCTCGACAAGGACGACCCGGTGCGCGCGACGATGATGAACGCGTCGTTCCTGCGCGCCTCGCTGTTCACCTCCGTCGTCTCCTTCGGGGTCGCTGCCTTCGCGATGGGCATGGGAATTCTGTCCATCCTCTTCGGCGCGGCTCTCACGCGGCTGGCCTCGGTGCCGGTCGTCGTGCGACGGTCGGCCGTGATCCGGTCCTGACGTCCCGCACCTCGTCCCCCCGGAAACGGGCTCGCGCGCCGCGCGGGCCCGTTTCGCTGTCATGATGGCGTGCAGATGAAGCCGATCGACGCGCTGCGGGAGATCGCGACGCTGCTCGAGCGCGAGCGGGCGTCGCGATACCGCTCTGCCGCCTTCCGCAGGGCGGCGGCAGCGATCGAGGATCTCTCGGACGACGAGCTGCGGGATGACGCGAGCCTCCGCAGGCGCGCGGGCATCGGGGACTCGTCGTTCCGAGTGATCCAGGAGGCGCTGGCTGGCGAGGTGCCCGCCTATCTCGCGGAGCTGCGTGACCGATTCGCCCCTGCACGTTCGACGCTGCGAGCGAAGCTTCGCGGCGACCTGCACTGTCACTCGAACTGGTCGGACGGCACGACCTCGATCGG
Organism: Sphingomonas sp. BLCC-B65; assembly: GCF_028550675.1. Classification (NCBI taxonomy): domain Bacteria; kingdom Pseudomonadati; phylum Pseudomonadota; class Alphaproteobacteria; order Sphingomonadales; family Sphingomonadaceae; genus Sphingomonas; species Sphingomonas sp. BLCC-B65. The sequence goes on from NZ_JAQQGL010000001.1 coordinate 203,816, forward strand.
CGAGATGGTCGACGCGGGGCGCGCCCTCGGTCACGAATACCTCGCGCTGACGGATCACTCGCCGCGTCTGCGCGTGGCCAACGGTCTGAGCGCGCAACGACTGCGTGCGCAGCTCGACGAAGTACCGTCGTTCAGCGACGATCGCTTCACACTGCTCAGCGGTATCGAGGTGGACATCCTCGACGACGGGCGTCTCGATCAGGAGCGGATGCTGCTGGCGCGGCTGGACGTGGTCGTCGCCTCGGTGCACTCGAAGCTGCGAATGGAATCCTCGGCGATGACACGCCGTCTGGTGGCGGCGGTCTCTTCGGGCCAAGCGCACGTGCTCGGCCACGTGACGGGCCGGCTCGTGCGGGGCGAGCGGGGCACCCGGCCGGCTTCCACCTTCGATGCGCGCGCCGTGTTCGCGGCCTGCGCGGCTCATGACGTGGCCGTCGAGATCAACGCACGACCCGAGCGTGAGGATCCGCCGTCGGGGCTCATCGCTCTCGCGCTGGCGGAGGGGTGCCTCTTCTCCCTCGACTCCGATGCGCACGCGCCCGGTCAACTCGGTCTGATCGATGAGGGGGCGGCGCGTGCGGATCGAACCGGCGTTCCGCCGGAGCGGATCATCACCACGTGGCCGCTGGACCGCTTGCGCGATTGGCTCGCGCGCTGATCGTCAGGCGCGGGCGGTGATGGCGGCGATCGCGCGGGCGAGCGGTGCCCCGAGGTTCCACTCGGCATCCAGCCGGGCGGCCGCGTCGGGGTCGGGGGAACGCAGCGGTGCGCCGAGGGCGGGAAGGTCGAGCGTGCGGACGACCTCGACGACCCGCGGGGCGACGGCGAGGTAGTCGGTTGCGGCGACGATCTTCGCCCGAACGCCCGCCGCGAGGCCCCCGCGGGCTGCCTCGGCGATGATGCCGGCGAGGTCGCCGTGACTGGCGAGCAGGGCCGCAGCCGTCTTCTCGCCGATCCCGGCGACGCCGGGCAGCCCGTCCGAGGCGTCACCGCGCAGGACGGCGAAGTCGGAGTACTGGCTGGCCCGCACTCCGTACTTCTCGATGACGGCAGCTTCGTCGAGGACTTCGAGCTTGCTCATGCCGCGTCCGGTGTAGATCACGCGCACCGACCGGGCGTCGTCGACGAGTTGGAACAGGTCGCGGTCGCCCGTCACGACATCGACGGCACCGGCGTGCTGAGTCGCGTAGCTGGCGATGACATCGTCGGCTTCGTGATCGGCTCGACCGACCACGGGGATGCCGAGAACTGCCAACTCGTCGCGGATGACAGGGATCTGGGCCGTAAGCGGATCGGGGACCTCTTCGATGTCGGTGTCGTCGGCGACGACCTCGGCGACGCGGTGGGTCTTGTACGTGGGGATGAGATCGACCCGCCACTGCGGACGCCAGTCGTCATCCCAACAGGCGATCACGTGGGTCGGCTCGTAGGTCGACACGAGCTTGGCGATCATGTCGAGCAGTCCGCGTGCTGCGTTGACCGAGGTGCCGTCGGGCGCTGTGACCGTGTCCGGCACGCCGTAGAACGCACGGAAATAGAGGGACGCGGTGTCGAGGAGCATCAGGCGATCGGCCACGCGCTCATCCTGTCACGACGGTGCGACGGCGCGGGGTCAGCAGCCGGGCCCGCGCGGATTCTCGAGACAGGTCTTGTCGACCAGGGCGGTCTTGACGTCGACGATCTGCAGCGTCGTCGTGCCGGCGGGGATGTCGAGGAGGCCGGGCACATCGATCCATCCGTTGCCGAAGTTGGCCTGCGCCGCATAGCGCACGGTCGCCGACGCCGTGTAGGTGCCGCGTGCGGCATAGGCGTGGCTGGTGTCGGTGGCGCTGAACTGCGCGCGTCCGAGCGCGGCCCAGGTCCGGCCGCCCGTGGGGCTGTCGCGCGACGTGCCGTCGCCGTAGATGAAGCGGTACGACGTCGGCGTGAAGCGGACCGTGACCGGAAGATCGAAGAGCGTCCCCGCCTGTTCATGGACTCCGGCCGTCGCGACGAAGTTCATCGGCATGCCGACGATGCCGACCCCATCGGGTTCGTCGACGAAGGGTGCGGATGCCGGAGCGAACGACGCCACGTCGCTGAGGGTCGGCTGCAGCACCACGACCGAGTAATTGCCCCGGCACAGGCTGTCGGTGCACGCGGGCGGCGGTGGCGCCGGCGCGGCCTCGGCATCGCCGCCATCGCCGCGGGAACCCCCGGAACCGCCAGATCCGCCCGGCCGCGTCGCGCCGATCTCGACCGATGACCCGGTGTTGGAGATCGAGCAGTTGCCGAGTGCTTGATCAATTGCTGAGCACGTCCGCGCCTGGGGAGCAACGATCATGTCTATAAGGAGAAGCGTTGCAAAGGTCGCCACGCCTAACATGCGTCCCCCTCGCTGCGTGGTTGAGTATCTGTGATCACCAGTGCGGTGGGGGTCTGCGCGCGCGGTTCAAATGTGAGTCTCAGGGGCACAATGTCAGCCATAGTCGTGTCGCCCTGCGGCGTGCCCGTGACATCCGTGACTCTTACGCTCGAGACGTCGAGGCAGGCGTCAAGCGTCATCGTCCCACTTTCCGCATCCTGCGTGAAAGCACTTAGCTTCACCACCCGGAAACTGCCCTCGATCGCCAGGCCAGCTCTGCTGTTCTCCTCGAAACTCCTCTGGTCGGCTTCTCGGAGTGCGCCGGCGGTCCACGCATAGACGTCTTCAAAAGTTGCGGGATCGGAGAAGGACACTTTGTTTAGGGCGTCGACGTAGGCGCGGTAGGTCGCCTCGGCGGCGGCGAAGGCCTCGGCATCCGAGGAGAACGTCGAGGAGCTGGAGCTCGGCGCGGGCGACGGCGTGCTCTGCGGTGTGCATCCGACGATGCTCCCGGCCAGCGCGAACGCCACCACTGCCGACAGCACGTGTCTTCGCCTCGTCATGTCCCTCACGGTAGCCACCGCGCCGTGCGCTCACCGCGGTTCTCCACAGTCGCACACTCGGCGCGCGCGAGCGTGGGCGCGACGTAGAGTCGGGGAATGTCCTTCGGCGCCGCCTCCCCACCACGAGGCCGCCGTCCGGCTGCGGCATCGCCGTGCCCGTGCGGGAGCGGCGGCGCGTTCGCCGCATGCTGCGGTCCTGTTCTCGACGGTGTCGCGGCCGCGACGGCGGAGAAGCTCATGCGCTCACGGTTCACGGCGTTCGCGCTGGGCGACGCCTCTCATCTTCTGGCGTCGTGGCACCCGGCCACCCGCCCCGATCGACTGGAGCTCGACGACGACCTGTGCTGGGAGCGCCTCGATATCGATGAGACCCACGGAGGGGCGGACGACGTCCGCGCCACCGTCGCGTTCCGGGCCGCGTGGCGGGAGCGCGGCACGGGCGCACGCGGCGTCCTCGCCGAACGGAGCCGCTTCCGTCGTCTCGACGGTCGCTGGCTGTACGTCGACGGCGTCGTCGACCCCGCGTAGCGTGTGAGCATGGCGCCCTCCCGATCGTCCCGCCGCGCGGCGCTCCCTGCGCCGGACGGCGCAGCCGGCGATGCGGAGTCGCTGCTGACGGTTCTCGTCGCGCTCGGCGCGAACCTCCTCATCGCCGTCGCGAAGACCGTCGCGGCGATGCTCACCGGTGCGGCGAGCATGCTCGCCGAGGCCGCGCACTCGTGGGCGGACACCGGCAACGAGATCTTCCTCTTCGTCGCGACCCGCCGGTCGGCGCGTCCGCGCGATGCGCGGCATCCCACCGGGTACGGACGGGAAGCGTACGTGTGGTCGCTCTTCGCGGCGTTCGGTCTGTTCGCCGTCGGCGCCGGCGTCTCGATCATGCACGGGGTGCAGGAGCTGTTCGCGCCTGAGCCGGCCGGTCTGTTCGGCGTCTCCTACGCCGTCCTGGGTGTCGCGTTCGTCCTAGAGGGCGTCTCGTTCCTCCAAGCGCTGCGCCAGTCGCGTCGTCGCGCACGGGAGAGCGCGAAGGACGTGCTCGAGTACGTCATGGACACGTCCGACCCCACGCTGCGTGCGGTCTTCTTCGAGGATGCCGCGGCGCTTATCGGTCTGGCGATCGCCTTCCTCGGCATCCTGCTGCATCAGCTCACCGGATCTGCGGCCCCGGACGCGATCGGATCGATTCTCGTCGGCGTGCTCTTGGCCGTCGTCGCGATCGTGTTGATCCGCCAGAACCGCCGCTTCCTGGTGGGCGTCGCGGTCGAGCCCCGCGTGCGGGCCGCCGCGCTGCAGCGCCTCCTCGAGCAGACCGAGATCGCACAGATCACGTATCTGCACATCGAGTATGTCGGACCGGGGCGGGTGTTCGTGGTCGCCGCCGTCGATCTCGTTGGCGACATCCCCGAGCATGCGGTCGCCGCTCAGCTGAACGCCGTCGAAGACCGACTCGCCGCGAGCCCCCGCGTCGCGTGGGCGGTGCTCACGCTCTCACGGCCGGGGGCTCCGGCGTTGGATCCGGCCGACCCCGCCGATCCGCTGCGGGGGTAGGCGACGGGCCCGCCGCCGCGCGGGATGCCCCCGACGACGAGCCGGTGATTCTGATACCCTGGAGTGTCATTCGTGTGGCGCCACGCCGCGCGCTCATGGCACGCAATCCCTGACCGACCGCTCCGGCGGGGCATTCGTTCGTCTTCGTCCGTCTGCCGCTGCGCGATCATCTCGCGCCGGAGCCCGATATCCAACCCAACAAGGACAACCCACTACATGACTACCGCAACGACCGCCCCGGCCACCAAGCAGGTCGCCATCAACGACATCGGATCTGCTGAGGACTTCCTGGCCGCGGTCGAGAAGACCCTCAAGTTCTTCAACGACGGCGACCTCATCGAAGGCACCGTGGTGAAGATCGACCGCGACGAGGTCCTCCTCGACGTCGGGTACAAGACCGAGGGCGTCATCCCCTCGCGCGAGCTCTCCATCAAGCACGACGTCGACCCCAACGAGGTCGTCAAGGTCGGCGACGAGGTCGAAGCCCTCGTTCTCCAGAAGGAGGACAAGGAAGGACGCCTCATCCTCTCCAAGAAGCGCGCGCAGTACGAGCGTGCCTGGGGTGACGTCGAGAAGATCAAGGAGAACGACGGTGTCGTCACCGGTTCCGTGATCGAGGTCGTCAAGGGTGGTCTCATCGTCGACATCGGCCTGCGTGGCTTCCTGCCCGCATCGCTCATCGAGCTGCGCCGCGTCCGCGACCTCACGCCGTACCTCGGCCAGGAGATCGAGGCCAAGATCCTCGAGCTCGACAAGAACCGCAACAACGTCGTTCTCTCGCGCCGCGCCCTGCTCGAGCAGACGCAGTCCGAGTCGCGCACCACGTTCCTCAACAACCTGCACAAGGGCCAGGTCCGCAAGGGCGTCGTCTCGTCGATCGTCAACTTCGGTGCGTTCGTCGACCTCGGCGGCGTCGACGGTCTCGTCCACGTCTCGGAGCTGTCCTGGAAGCACATCGAGCACGCCTCCGAGGTCGTCGAGGTGGGCCAGGAGGTCACCGTCGAGATCCTCGAGGTCGACCTCGACCGCGAGCGCGTCTCCCTGTCGCTGAAGGCGACGCAGGAGGACCCGTGGCAGGTCTTCGCCCGCACGCACGCGATCGGTCAGGTCGCGCCGGGCAAGGTCACCAAGCTGGTTCCGTTCGGTGCCTTCGTCCGCGTCGCGGACGGCATCGAGGGTCTCGTGCACATCTCCGAGCTGTCGGGTAAGCACGTCGAGCTCGCCGAGCAGGTCGTGTCGGTCGGCGAGGAAGTCTTCGTCAAGATCATCGACATCGACCTCGAGCGTCGTCGCATCTCGCTCTCGCTCAAGCAGGCGAACGAGTCGGTCGACCCCAACGGCACCGAGTTCGACCCGGCGCTGTACGGCATGGCGACCGAGTACGACGAGAACGGCGAGTACAAGTACCCCGAGGGCTTCGACCCCGAGTCGGGTGCCTGGCTCGAGGGCTTCGACGCTCAGCGCGAGAAGTGGGAGCAGGAGTACGCCGCTGCCCAGGCTCGCTGGGAGGCGCACAAGCTCGCCGTCGCCAAGACGCTCGAGGCCGAGGCCGCCGCTCCGATCGAGACCGGCGCGTCGTCGTTCTCGTCCGACTCCTCGAACGGCGGCGGAACCCTCGCCGACGACGAGGCTCTCGCGGCTCTCCGCGAGAAGCTGTCGGGCCGCTGAGCCGCACCGCGTTCGCACAGGGCCGTCGCCCCGGATCCGTCCGGGCGGCGGCCCTGTGCCGTCACCTCCTGCCGTCGCGGGCTCCCCGGCTGTAACGTCGTCCCATGGCGAGCCCCCCGAGCCCCACCGCGCCCGCAGACGGCCGCATCCGCGGCCAGCTGCGCGACCGCGCCGCGGCCAGCAATCAGCTCGTGCTGTGCGCCGTGGTCGGCGTGCTGTTCTTCATCGGCATCGCCACGGCATCCCTCACCGACGGCGGCCTCTTCGGCATCGCGGTGCTGCTCGTCGTCCTCGGGGGAGTGGCGGGCCTCGCAGTGCCCTGGTCCCGCTTGCCGCTGTACGCGGTGACCGTCATCCCGATTGTCGACATCGTGGCGATCGCCCTGATGCGCATCGCCGAGCCGAACGCCGCGTTCGGGTTGCTGTGGGTGTTTCCGGCGATGTGGCTGTCGGCCATCGGGCGGGCGGGGTTCGCGATCTCGGTGGTCGGCATCCCGCTCACATACTGGTTCATCCTCGCGACCGGCGCGTCGCCGGCGGGGACGTACGCGGTGGTCCTCCTTCCGGTGGTCATCATCGCCGTCGGCGCTGCCAGCCACACGTCCTCCCGTCGCTTCCGCGCGCAACGGATGCTGCTGGACCGTCAGGCGGTGCGCGTGTCGGCGGCGCACCGCGAGGCGCTGCGTCAGGAGCAGCTGGTCAGCGAGGTGCTCGACACGGTCGACTTCGGAGTCATCCGCCTCTCCGCCGCGGGTGAGGTCGTCCTCGAGAACGATGCGCTCCTCCGCTTCGGCCGCATCCCCGGATTCCTTCCCGGCAGCGGCGGTGAGGATGCCGTCACCGACGAGAAGCTGGTACCGCTCGATCCTCAGCAGCATCCGCTGGTGCGTCTGCAGCGCCACGAGTCGTTCGACGACGTCGTCCTGTGGTTCGCGCTCGCGGACGGCCGCCGACGCGCGTTCGCCTTCGCCGGGCGCCATCTCACCGATCACAACGGAGCCCCGGCCGGAGCGCTGCTGATCGTCCGCGACATCACGGCGGAGCGGGACGCGCAGCGGGTGCGCGACGACCTCGTCGCCTCGATCTCCCACGAGCTTCGCACCCCGCTGACGTCGATCCTCGGGTATCTTGAGCTGGCGCTCGACGGCGGTGGGCTCTCGGATGACGCTCGCAGACAGGTCGACACCGCGTACCGCAACAGCGAGCGGCTGCTGGGGATCGTCACCGACATCCTGTCGGCGTCGTCGCGGTCGGGGTCGTCGATCGATACGCGCCTACACCCTCGCGTCGTCGACATGACCGAGATCGTGCGCGCTGCAGCGGCAGGGCTCGAGCCGGTCGCAGAGGGGCGCTTCGTCGACCTTCGCGTGGAGGAGTCGGGCGCGGCCGAGGCGTACGCCGATCCGGCCCGCATCCGACAGGTGGTCGACAATCTGGTGGCGAACGCGGTGAAGTTCAATCGCGACGGTGGCCGGGTGACGGCATCCACCTCGACCGACGGCGTTCACACGACGGTTCGGGTCGCCGACACCGGTATCGGCATGGCCCCCGATGCGGCCGCGAGAGTGTTCGAGCGGTTCTTCCGAGCCGTGCCGTCTGTGCCGGGCAACGGTTTGGGGTTGACGATCACACGTGATCTGGTCGCCGCTCATGGCGGATCCATCGCCGTCGAATCGACCGCGGGGGAGGGCAGCGTCTTCACCGTCGTGCTGCCGGCGACCCGCGAGGTCTTCGACCGGGAGGCATCCACCGGACTCCCGCCCGGATCGGCCGAGCTCACCGACAAGGACGGGGCATGAATCTCGATCTGTTCAGCGTCACGGTCATGACGGCCATCGTGGCGTCAGTCGCCAGTCTGACCTTCATCATCGACACCCTGCTGCGCCGCGATACCGGCCCCGGACGGCTGTGGGCGGTGGCGTTCTTCTGCGGACTGGCGACAACGCTCGCCTACATGGCGTGGTCTGCGGGTGTAGGCGGTGCGGTCTCGGTCGCGGTCGGCAACGCCCTGTTCGTCTCGGTGCCGGGATTCATGCTTCTGGGATGCCGACGGTTCAACGACCGCTCCGTCCTCGTCTCGTCGGTGGCGGTCGGGACGCTTGCGGTCATCACCTTCGTCGCCGCGCTCATCGAGTACCCGACGCGGGGCAGCTGGGGTGGATGGTGGGCGATGGCGGCATCGCTCGTGGTGTTCTTCGGAGCCGGTGCCGCCGAATCGCTGCGCAGCCCGATGCGCGGACTGCGCAGCGCCTGGGCCTTGTCGACCGTGCTCGCGGCCGCGGGGGTGTTCTACGCCGTGCGCCTTGTCGTCTTCGTGACGCTCGGGCCGCAGAGCGAGCTGTTCTCGCGGTGGCTCGGCTCCATCAGTGCGAACATCGTCACGGTGATCCTGACGATGGTGGCGGCGATCGTCATGTCGGTGCTGCGCTCGCAGCGCACGACGCGGCAGCGCTACGAGTGGCTGACCTCCAATGGTGTCGCCGCCGACGGTGTCATGCTGCCGCGTACCTTCGCCGGAGCCCTCGCCGACATCGTGGAGCGAGCCTCGTGGCGGCAGGAGGGCATCGCCGTCATCGTGCTTCGTGCAGATGGGCTCGACGAGATCGGCGACGCCTTCGGCGGTGACGTGGTCGATACGATCTCGGCCGCCTGCCGTCATGCGGCTCGATCCTTCGCGCCGGCCGCGGCTCTGGTCGGCGAGGACGGGGACGGACAGCTCGTCATCTGCACTCTCGCCGAATCGACCGCCGATGCTCGCCGCGTCGGCAGCGCGCTGTTCCGGGGCGCCATCGACGAGCTCACCGCGGTCGCTCACGGCCGTCTCGCGTCGGTGGGCGTCGGAGTGGGACTCACCTCGTCGCTCGGGTACGACCCGGGAATCCTCATGAGTGCTGCGCGCTCGGCGGCTCTGCGCGCGGCGCGTATCGCAGAGGCCTCCGTCTTCGTGGCGCCGCCGTCGACGGCTCCGGCCGACGCCGACGTGGCATCCTCGTAGGCATGCCCCTTCTCGCGCTCACCGGTGGCATCGCCTCCGGCAAATCGACCATCGCGCGCCTCCTCGCCCAGCACGGTGCGGTCATCGTCGATGCCGACGCCATCGTCCGCGAGCTGCAGGCTCCCGGGTCTCCGGTGCTCGACCAGATCGCCGCCGCGTTCGGTCCGGGGGTGATCGCCGGTGACGGCAACCTCGACCGCGCAGCGCTGGGAGCGGTCGTCTTCTCCGACGACGACGCCCGTCGCCGCCTCAACGCCCTCATCCATCCGGCCGTGGCGGCAGAGTCGGGCCGGCGCTTCGCCGCGGCCTTCGCCGCCGATCCCGATGCGGTCGTCGTCTACGACGTGCCGCTGCTGGTCGAGGCGCGGGCCGACGACCCGTGGGATCTGATCGTCGTGGCGCACGCCCCGGCATCCCTGCGCGAGGAGCGCCTCGTCGCGCTGCGCGGGCTCACCCTCGCCGATGCCCGCGCGCGGCTGGCGTCGCAGGTCGACGATGACACGCGGTTGGCCGTCGCCGACGTCATCATCGACACAGCCGGGTCGCTGGCCGAGACCAGTGCGCAGGTCGAGGCGCTGTGGAGGCGCTTGCACCCCTCGCGCTGAGATACGCGCTCACGGTCGCGGCACGGAGGCGACGGACGTCCATGAGCGGTGGCGGCGTCGACGACGCAGCAGAAGCACGGCCGACACGATGAGGGCGACCACGAGCGCTCCGGCCAGAACGGGCGCGAAGATCGCGGCCACGATGAGTGCTCCCGCCGATACATCCTCCGCCGCCGACAGGACGGGGGCGGCGACGCCCGCGGTGGCGACATTGGCGAGAGGGCGCACCGACGCTTTGAGGGCATGCAGCGCGAGGGCGATCACGACGCCGACGACGATCGGCACCCATGCGGCGCCCGCGAAGAGGCTCGGGTCGTCGACGCGCACCGTCTGCGCGCTCGCACCGGCGCCGAAGGCGATGCCCCCGGATGCCGGGCGCACCACGGTCTGCAGGACGTCGTTCACGGAATCGACCGCGGGGATCTTGTCGGCCACGATCTCCACGACCAGCAGCACACCGGTGATCCAGAGGGCGACGTCGCTGGAAAGCCACGACCAGGAGGCGGGCAGATCGATCACCGGCACGAAACGGTCCAACAGCCCCAGTGCGAACAGCGGCATCCACGCGTTCAGCCCCGCGGCCGCGGCGAGGCCGGACCCGACGAGGAACTCCAGCATGGTTCCACAGTACGGGGCCGAGCGGGCCGAGCGCCTCGGGAGGGCCTGGGCGAACGAGGACGCCGAGGGCGAACGACGCGGCCGATGTCGGAGGCCGAGCCTACGCTGGAGGCATGCAGACCACGCGATCCGTCCGGCCGTTCGAGGTCGTCAGCGAGTATGCGCCCAGCGGTGATCAGCCGCAGGCGATCTCCGAGCTCGCGGCTCGAATCAACGCGGGTGAGACCGACGTCGTCCTGCTCGGCGCGACCGGTACCGGCAAGTCGGCGACGACGGCGTGGCTGATCGAACAGGTACAGCGTCCCACGCTGGTGCTGGCCCACAACAAGACCCTCGCGGCGCAGCTGGCCAACGAGTTCCGTGAGCTGATGCCGCACAACGCCGTCGAGTACTTCGTCAGCTACTACGACTACTACCAGCCCGAGGCTTATGTGCCGCAGACGGACACCTTCATCGAGAAGGACTCGTCCGTCAACGCCGAGGTCGAACGCTTGCGTCACTCGACGACGAACTCGCTGCTGAGCCGTCGCGATGTGGTCGTGGTCAGCACGGTGTCGTGCATCTACGGTCTCGGTGCGCCCGAAGAGTACCTCCGCGCGATGGTCGCCCTGCAGGTGGGCGAGCGGTACGACCGCGATGCCCTCATCCGCAAGTTCATCGCGATGCAGTACAACCGCAACGACGTCGACTTCTCGCGCGGCAACTTCCGTGTGCGCGGCGACACGATCGAGATCATTCCCGTCTACGAGGAGTACGCCGTCCGCATCGAGCTGTTCGGCGACGAGATCGAAGCGCTCTACATGCTCCATCCCCTCACCGGAGACGTCGTCCAGAAGCTCGACAGTGTGCCGATCTTCCCGGCGTCGCACTACGTCGCGGGCACCGACACCGTTCATCGCGCCATTGGCACGATCGAGACCGAGCTGGCCGAGAGGCTGGCGGAGCTGGAGGGCCAGGGCAAGCTGCTGGAGGCACAGCGCCTGCGGATGCGCACGACGTTCGATCTCGAGATGCTGCAGCAGCTCGGTTTCTGCTCCGGCATCGAGAACTACTCCCGACACATGGACGGTCGCGAGCCCGGCGAGCCGCCGCACACGCTGCTCGACTTCTTCCCCGACGACTTCCTGCTCGTCATCGACGAGTCGCACGTCACGGTGCCGCAGATCGGCGCCATGTACGAAGGCGACGCGTCGCGCAAGCGCACGCTGGTCGACCACGGCTTCCGGCTTCCGAGCGCGCTCGACAACCGCCCGCTGCGTTTCGACGAGTTCAAGAACCGCATCGGTCAGACGGTGTATCTGTCCGCGACGCCGGGCCGCTACGAGATGGGTATCGCCGACGGCGTCGTCGAGCAGATCATCCGACCGACGGGTCTGGTCGATCCGCAGATCGTGATCAAGCCTTCCAAGGGGCAGATCGACGACCTGCTGGAGGAGATCCGGGTGCGGGTCGAGCGAGACGAGCGCGTGCTCGTCACCACCCTGACCAAGAAGATGGCCGAAGAGCTGACGGACTTCCTCGGCGAGCACGGTGTGCGCGTGCGATACCTGCACTCCGACGTCGACACGCTGCGTCGCGTCGAGCTGCTCACCGAGCTTCGACAGGGTGTCTACGACGTGCTGGTTGGAATCAACCTGCTGCGTGAGGGGCTCGACCTGCCCGAGGTCTCGCTCGTCGCCATTCTCGACGCCGACAAGGAAGGGTTCCTGCGCAGCGGGACGTCACTGATTCAGACGATCGGTCGAGCGGCGCGAAACGTCTCCGGTGAAGTCCACATGTACGCCGACAACATGACCGACTCGATGCGATCGGCGATCGAGGAGACCGAGCGTCGCCGGGAGAAGCAGATCGCGTACAACACGGCGCACGGCATCGATCCGCAGCCCCTGCGCAAGAAGATCGCCGACATCACCGACGTGCTGGCACGCGAGGCGTCCGATACCAAGGCGCTTCTGGCTCGTGGCGGCGGCTCGGGTCGCGCAGGCTCGCCGACGCCGCGCCTGCGGCGGGAGGGCATCGCGGCAGAGGGTGCCATGCAGCTCGAGGCGACCATCGAGGATCTCTCGCAGCAGATGCTCGCCGCGGCCGGTGAGCTGAAGTTCGAGCTGGCCGCGCGGCTCCGCGACGAGGTGCAGGATCTCAAGAAGGAGCTGCGGGCCATGGTGAATGCCGGCCACGCGTAAGCAGGTCCAGCGCGCCGCACCACCTGAACGACGTGCAGGCGGTGTCGCCGGCAGGGTGGACTCGGGCTTCGCACGGCGATGCTGACAGCCGGGTTCGCACTGTTTTGCTATCGTCGCCGAGTGAGCATCGAGCAGTCCTCCCCGTCGGTTCCTTCGGAGGCCGGAATGGGGGTTGCGCAGCCCGCCGCGAACCGTCCGCAGAACGTCGTTGCTCGCTCACTCGCCGACATCGCCGATCAGGTCGGTGCGTCTCTCGTCGCCGGTGACGCGTTCGTCACGGGTATCGCTCTCAGCGCGGCCTCGACGCAGCCGGGTGATCTGTTCTTCGCCCAGCCGGGGGCCCGGACTCACGGCGCGCGCTATCTTGCCGACGCCGTGGAGGCCGGGGCGGTCGCGGTGCTCACCGACGCCGCCGGCGCCGACATCATCGACGCCACGACAGGACTCTCCGCACTCCCACGGATCGTCGTCGATGGGCACCCCCGTCGGGTGTTGGGTGGGCTCGCCGCCTGGTTCTACGACCAGCCTGCGCGTGCGCTGAAGACGATCGGCATCACGGGCACGCAGGGCAAGACCTCGACGACCTATCTCGTCGATGCAGCGCGTCAGTCCCGGCACACCGGGGTGATCGGCTCGATGGGAACGCGCATCGACGGTGTCGCCGTTCCGTCCACTCTCACCACTCCGGAAGCCCCCCAGATGCACGCGCTGCTGGCGCTCATGCGCGAGCGCGGTGTCGAGGTTGTCTCTTCCGAGGTGTCGAGCCATGCCATCACGATGGGTCGCGTGGAAGGCCTCCGCTTCGACGTCGGCATCTTCCTCAACCTCGGCCACGACCATCGCGACTTCCACGGCACGCAGGAGGCCTATCTGCTGGCCAAGCGCGAGCTGCTGACGCCGACGATGTCCTGTGTCGCGCTGGTGAACGTCGACGACCGGGCCGGGCGGCGCCTGCATGCCGATGCCGACCTGAACACGCAGTCGTTCTCGGTGACGGGTCGCGACGCGCACTGGCGCGCCGTCGACATCGACCTGCGGCTGGACGGCTCCTCGTTCACGGTGATCGGACCCGATGGCCAGACGGAGCGTTTCACCACACCCCTGGTGGGAGAGTTCAACGTCAGCAACATCTTGGCCGCGGTCGCGGCCCTCGACATCGTGGGTCATCCGCTCTCGGCATCCGTGGAGGGGATTGCGAACTTCGCGGGCGTCGAGGGGCGGGTCCAGTTCGTCCCCGTGGATGCCGAGTTCCAGGTCGTCATTGACGCCGGCCACAAGCCCGAGGCGATCAACGCGCTGCTGCGCGCGATGCGGCCTCTGACGCCGGGGCGCATCATCACGGTGATCGGATCCAACGGCAATCGCGATGCGCACAAGCGCCCGCTCATGGGCCGCTTCTCCGCGATGGCCTCGGACATCGTGATCGTCACCGACGACAATCCCGCCGACGAGGACCCCGCGACCATCAGGCGAGCCGTCGTCGCTGGTACGCGCGGCTCGCGCGCAGAGGTCTTCGACGTGGGCGGCCGAGCCGAGGCGATCCACAAGGCCGTCGAACTCGCCCGGGAGGGTGACCTCATCGCCATCGTGGGTAAGGGCGACGAGCGTCACCAGATCATGCGAGACGGCGTGATCGTTCCGCACAGCGACCCCGACGAGGTGGAGTGGGCGCTGCGGCAGCGCACGCGATCATGACGTTCGACCGCGCCTGACGGGCGGTCCTGATCAGGGGCAGTGCATGAGCGGCTTCGGGCCGCTGCGGTCGAACGTGTGCTGGGACATCGCGTGGCCGCAGAGCGGGCAGGCCCGTTCGGCGCGCGCCGGCTCGGGCTCGCTCTCGTACGGCCCGACCGACGCGGGACCGGCCAGGCGGATGAGCCGCGTGTTGAGGTACGTGTACCACCCGCCGGCGTCGCGCACCCGTTGACGCAGCGGCGGCCGCTCGGCATCGTTTCGTGTCATGAACATTAGTGTACTAACGAAATGAGTACAGTAGAGGCATGGATGCGCGCGACGATCTGCTGAAGCTCGAGAACCAGCTGTGCTTCGCTCTCGTGACGGCCGCACGCAACGTCGTCTCCATCTATCGTCCTGTCCTCGATCCCCTCGGCCTGACGCACCCGCAGTACCTCGTGATGCTCGCCCTCTGGGAGCACTCGCCGCGCTCGCTGGGTGAGCTCGCGGAGGAGCTTGCGATGGAACCGGCCACCCTGTCGCCGCTCGTCAAGCGCCTCGAGGCGCAGGGGCGGGTCAGTCGCACGCGCCGCACTGACGACGAGCGGGTGCTGGATATCGCGCTCACCGCCGACGGCACGTCTCTGCGGGCCCGGGCTCTCGACGTGCCGGCGCAGATCATGGCGAGAGTCGGGATGGATGCCGACCAACTTGCGGCACTGCGCGACGGTCTCGCCCCCTTCGCCGGCCGTCGGCCGGACTGAGGAGGCTACGCCCAGAGCGCACCTCGGATCCGGTGTCGGAGGCCACACCTAGACTTGTCCGGTGCCCATCGTCCCTGTTGCCTCGTCGAAACTCAGCGTGCGCGGAGCCCGCGTCCACAACCTCAAGAACGTGGATCTTGACATCCCGCGCGACTCCCTCGTCGTCTTCACCGGCCTCTCCGGTTCGGGCAAGTCCAGCCTCGCTTTCGACACGATCTTCGCCGAAGGTCAGCGTCGTTACGTGGAGTCGCTGAGCGCGTACGCGCGGCAGTTCCTCGGTCAGGTCGACCGCCCGGACGTCGACTTCATCGAGGGATTGAGTCCCGCCGTCTCGATCGATCAGAAGTCGACGAACCGCAACCCGCGTTCGACGGTCGGCACGATCACCGAGATCCACGACTACATGCGTCTGCTGTGGGCGCGTATCGGTGTTCCGCACTGTCCCGAGTGCGGCGCCCAGATCCAGCGGCAGACCGTGCAGCAGATCGCCGATCAGCTCATGGAACTGCCCGAGCGCACGCGCTATCAGATCGTGGCCCCGGTCGTGACGCAGAAGAAGGGCGAGTTCGTCGACCTCTTCAAGGAGCTGTCGGCCAAGGGATACGCCCGCGCGGTCGTGGACGGCGACCTGATTCAGCTCGCGGAGCCCCCGACGCTCAAGAAGAGCTACAAGCATGACATCGCGGTCGTGGTCGACCGGCTCGTGGCAAGTGGCGACATCCTCGGCCGCGTCACCGATTCGGTCGAGACCGCGCTCGGCCTCGCCGACGGCATCGTGCAGATCAACTTCGTCGACGAAGAAGGCGACGACGCGTGGGTGAGTTTCAGCGAGAAGCTCGCCTGTCCGAACGGGCATCCGCTGCAGCTGACCGAAATCGAGCCGCGTACCTTCTCGTTCAACGCTCCCTTCGGCGCGTGCCCCACCTGTTCCGGTCTGGGCACGCGGATGTCGGTCGATGTCGAGCTGATGCTGGGCGATGAAGAGCTGTCGATCAACGACGGCGTCATCATCCCATGGACGACACAGGGCAAGGGGCTGTACCAGTATTACGAGCGCCTCCTGGTGGGCCTGGCCGATGACCTCGACTTCTCGCTCGACACACCGTGGCGAGACCTGTCCACCGACGTCCAGGATGCGATCCTTCGCGGCGAGAACTACAAGGTCACGGTGAAGTGGCGCAACCGCTACGGCCGGGAGATGCGCTACTCGTCCGGGTTCGAGGGAGTGGTGCCCTACATCGAGCGTCAGTACACCCAGGCCGAGACCGACGCGCAGCGCCAGCGATGGGCGGAATACCTTCGTGAGGTCCCGTGTCCCGTGTGTCACGGCGACCGTCTGAAGCCAGAGGTGCTGGCCGTCCTGGTGCACGACCATTCGATCGCCGATGCGTCGCGCATGAGTCTGGCCGATGCGCAGCAGTACTTCGCGCAGCTCGAGCTGACCGACCGCGAAGCCAAGATCGCCGCTGCCGTCCTCAGGGAGATCCGCGCGCGCTTGGACTTCCTCGTGCAGGTCGGACTCAACTATCTGAGC
The DNA here is from genome assembly GCF_028550675.1 of Sphingomonas sp. BLCC-B65. Lineage (NCBI taxonomy): Bacteria > Pseudomonadati > Pseudomonadota > Alphaproteobacteria > Sphingomonadales > Sphingomonadaceae > Sphingomonas > Sphingomonas sp. BLCC-B65. The sequence continues at coordinate 220,312 of NZ_JAQQGL010000001.1, forward strand.
CTCGGACGCTCCGCGGGCTCGCTCTCCGGCGGGGAGGCCCAGCGCATCCGGCTCGCGACGCAGATCGGCTCCGGGCTGACGGGCGTGCTGTACGTGCTCGACGAACCCTCCATCGGGCTGCACCAACGAGACAACCGCCGGCTGATCGAGACCCTCGTCCGGCTGAAGGATCTGGGCAACACCCTCATCGTCGTCGAGCACGACGAGGAGACCGTGCAGGCGTCGGACTGGATCGTCGACATCGGGCCCCGCGCGGGTGTCGACGGAGGCGAGGTCGTGCATTCGGGTCCGCTGTCGTCGCTGCTCGAGGAAGAGCGCTCGTTGACGGGCGCCTACCTCAGCGGGCGGCGGTCGATCGAGGCACCCAAGAAGCGGCGCAAGATCGACAAGAAGCGCATGCTGACCGTCGTCGGCGCCCGCGAGAACAACCTGCAGAACGTCACCGCCGAATTCCCCCTCGGGGTGCTCACCGCCGTGACGGGCGTCAGCGGCTCGGGCAAGTCGACTCTGGTCAACGGCATCCTCTACGAAGTCCTCGCGACCAAGCTCAACGGAGCGCGCCGCGTGGCGGGCAAGCACACCCGGATCACCGGACTCGACAACCTCGACAAGGTCGTGCACGTCGATCAGGCCCCGATCGGGCGGACGCCGCGATCCAACCCCGCGACCTACACGGGCGTGTTCGATCGCATCCGCACCCTGTTCAGCGAGACGCCCGAGGCGAAGGTGCGCGGCTATCAGCCGGGTCGGTTCAGCTTCAACGTCAAGGGCGGCCGTTGCGAGGCCTGCTCGGGCGACGGCACGATCAAGATCGAGATGAACTTCCTGCCCGACGTCTACGTCGACTGCGAGGTCTGTCACGGCAAGCGCTACAACCGTGACACGCTCGCCGTGCACTACAAGGGCAAGAACATCGCCGAGGTGCTGGAGATGCCGATCTCCGAGGCGGCCGACTTCTTCGAGCCGATCCAAGCGATCCACCGCTTCCTGAAGACCCTCGTCGACGTCGGGCTCGGGTATGTCCGACTCGGACAGTCGGCGACGACGCTCTCCGGCGGCGAGGCTCAGCGCGTCAAGCTCGCGACCGAGCTGCAGCGCCGCTCGAATGGGCGCAGCATCTACGTGCTCGACGAGCCCACGACCGGGCTGCACTTCGAAGACGTGTCTCTGCTGCTGAAAGTGCTGGGCGGCCTCGTCGACAAGGGGAACACGGTCGTTGTCATCGAGCACAATCTCGACGTGATCAAGTCGGCCGACTGGATCATCGACCTGGGGCCCGAGGGTGGTTCGGGCGGCGGCCGCATCGTCGCGACGGGGACGCCCGAGCAGGTGGCGCGCGTCGAAGAGAGCCACACCGGCGCCTTCCTGGCCGAGATCCTCGCGGCAGGGCCGTCTGACGCGACAGCGACGGCGCGGGGGCCGGTGCGGAAGGCCGGCTGACGATGGCCGACGCGCTTCCTTACAAGCCGAAGCCGGGGGAGATCCCCACGCAGCCCGGGGTCTACCGCTTCCGCGACGCGGACGGCCGCGTCCTCTACGTCGGCAAGGCCAAGAATCTGCGCGCCCGGTTGTCCAACTACTTCGCGCCGCTGCACACCCTGCACGAGCGCACCCGCCGGATGGTGCTCACGGCGGCATCCGTGGAGTGGACGGTGGTCGGCAGCGATGTCGAGTCGCTGCAGCTGGAGTACATGTGGATCCAAGAGTTCTCGCCGCCGTTCAACGTGCGCTATAAGGACGACAAGTCCTACCCCTACATGGCGATCACCTTGGCCGACGAGGCGCCGCGCGTCATCGTGACCCGCAATCGGCGCATTCCCGGAGCGCGCTATTTCGGCCCGTACCCGAAGGTGTGGGCGGTGCACGACACGATCGACCTGATGATCAAGGTCTTCCCCATCCGCACCTGCTCCGACGCGTCGTACAAGAAGGCCATGGCGACCGGACGGCCGTGCTTTCCGGGACAGATCGGTCGATGCGGCGGACCGTGTTCGATGAAGGTCACGATCGAGGAGCACCGCGCCATCGTCGACGACTTCGTCGCTTTCATGGCGGGCGGAGACCACCGCTTCGCGCGTGACCTCACCGCGCGCATGCGCGAGGCGGCGGCGGCGATGGACTACGAATCGGCCGCGGTCTACCGCGACAGGCTGCAGGCGATCGATGCGGTGCTCAGTCGCAGTTCTCTGGTGCTGGCCGAGGACACGGATGCCGATCTGTTCGGCATCGCGGAGGACGAACTCTCGGCGGCGGTGCAGCATTTCGTCGTCCGGGGCGGTCGCGTACGCGGTGTCCGTGCGACGACCATCGACAAGGAGCTCGACATCTCCTCCGCCGACTTGGTGGATCAGGTGCTCCAGCGCACGTACGGTGACGCTGAGTCCTCCGACATCCCTCGCCAGGTCCTGGTGCCGCGCCTGCCGGATGATGCCGCGGAGCTGGAGCAGTGGCTGCAGGAGCGGCGCGGCAAGCGCGTGAGCCTGCAGGTCGCCCAACGCGGGCGCAAGGCCGACCTGATGCGCACCGCCACCGTCAACGCGCAGCAGGCGCTCTTGCTGCACAAGACGCGCCGCACGTCCGACTACACGTCGCGCACGAAAGCTCTCACCGACCTGCAACTCGCCCTCGGCATGGACGAGGCGCCGCTGCGGATCGAATGCTACGACGTGTCGCATCTGTCGGGAACCAACGTCGTGGCCTCCATGGTGGTCTTCGAAGACGGGCTGCCGCGCAAGGATCAGTACCGCTCCTTCAGCATCGCGGAGACGACCGACGACACCGACTCGCTCTATCAGGTGCTGACGCGTCGCCTGGCCCACGTCGACCGCGACGAGGCCGCTGCCGCCGCTGCGGAAACGGCGGTGGCGGCGGTCGATCCCGCCGATGGCGAGTCGCCGGTGGTCACCGAGCGCAAACGACCGCGGTTCGCATACCGTCCGCAGCTGCTGGTCGTCGACGGCGGTGCGCCACAGGTCGCGGCTGCCGCACGCGCCCTCGAGGATGCCGGGCACGCCGAGATCGCACTGTGCGGCATCGCCAAGCGCTTGGAGGAGATCTGGCTGCCGGGGGAGGACTTCCCGGTGATCCTTCCCCGCACCTCCGAGGCGCTCTACCTGATCCAGCGCCTGCGCGACGAAGCGCACCGCTTCGCGATCACCCATCAACGAAAGCGCCGCAAGCGCGACATCTCCACCGTGCTGGGTGAGGTCCCGGGTCTCGGTGATGCACGGATCAAGGCCCTGCTACGACACTTCGGCTCCGTCGCCGCGCTCAGCAATGCGTCCGCGGACGAGATGACGGCGCTGCCCGGAATCGGCCCCAAACTGGCGGCCGCGATCGAGCAGCGCCTCGCACATCGCTAGGCTGTGGTCATCCGCACCGGCTTCCGAACACCCAGGGAGAGCACGTGACCGACGAGCAGCGCGCCGGCGAGGTGCTCATCGTCACGGGGATGTCGGGAGCGGGGCGCACCACGGCGGCCAACGCCCTCGAGGACCTGGGGTGGTACGTCGTCGACAATCTGCCGCCGCAGATGCTCGGGCATCTCCTCGAACTCACCGAGATGGCCGGGGGAGCGCTTCCCAAGCTCGCCGCAGTCGTCGATGTCCGCGGCCGCGATCTCTTTCAGGCGCTGCCGGCGGTCACCAATGCGCTGCGGGCGGGACGCCAGCTGCGCGTGCTGTTCCTCGACGCCGGAGACGATGTGCTCGTGCGACGGTTCGAGTCTGTGCGGCGGCCGCATCCGTTGCAGGGCGAGGGCACGATCCTCGATGGCATCCTGCGCGAGCGCGATCGCCTCCGGGTGATCCGCGAGAGCGCCGACGTCATCATCGACACGAGTGAGATGAACATCCATCAGCTCGCCTCGCGCGTCGTCGACCTCTTCAGCGACGCGGGAGAGGCGCGCCACACCCTCACGGTGATGAGCTTCGGCTTCAAATACGGTCTGCCGACCGACGTCGATCTCGTCGCCGACATGCGTTTTCTGCCGAACCCGTATTGGATCCCCGAGTTGAAGGGACACACGGGTGAAGAAGAACCCGTGCGCGACTTCGTCCTGGCTCAAGAGGGCGCGCGCGAGTTCATCGACGCGTACGCCCAGGCTCTGCACCCCGTGCTGGCGGGCTATCAGCGTGAGAACAAGCGTCATTCCGTGCTGGCGGTCGGCTGCACCGGGGGCAAGCACCGTTCGGTGGTCACCGCGCGGGAACTCGCCGACCGGCTGGCAGAGATCCCCGGTGTCGCCGTTCGTGTGAAGCATCGCGACCTCGGTCGCGAGTAGGCTATCCCTTTGTCCCGCACCCCCCGAACGAAGGATCGCTGTGTCGCCAACCGTTGACGTGAAGTCAGAGCTGGCCGCGGTGCGCGACCCTCGTCCCACGGCGCGGGTGGCCGAACTCACCGCCATCCTCCGCTTCTCCGGTGGATTGCACTCGATCGCCGGGCGCGTCGCCGTCGAGGCCGAACTGGAGACCGACCCGCTTGCGCGTCGTGTCGCCCGCGACATCATGGAGATCTACGGGGTGCGCCCGGAGCTGCACCGCGTCCAGGCGTCCGGCGGACGCGCCGGCGGCCACTTCGCCGTCCGCGTCATCGAAGGCGGCGAGACGCTCGCGCGTCAGACCGGTCTGCTCGATGCGCGTCGCCGTCCGGTGCGTGGGCTCCCCAACAAGCTCACCACCGGCGCCCGCCACGATCTCGCCGCGGTCTGGCGCGGTGCGTTCCTTGCGAGCGGTACGCTGTCCGACCCCGGTCGGTCGGCGGCGCTGGAGATCTCCTGCCCGTCCGGCGAGGCGGCCATGGCGCTCGTGGGCGCCGGCCATCGGATCGGCATCGCCGCCAAGGCCCGCGAGGTGCGCGGGGTGCCCCGGGTCGTCGTTCGCGATGGCGAGGCCATCCGCGTCGCCCTCGCCGAGATGGGTGCGGTGCGCACGGCTCAGGCCTGGGAGGAGATGCGGCAGCGTCGTGAGGTGCGCGCCGGCGTCAACCGCCTCGTCAACTTCGACGACGCCAACCTGCGTCGCTCGGCCCAGGCGGCCGTCGCGGCATGCGCGCGCGTCGAACGCGCCCTGGAGATCCTCGGCGAGGAGGTTCCCGATCACCTGCGCGAAGCCGGCGAACTGCGCCTCTCGCACCGCGACGCCAGCCTCGACGAGCTCGGCCACCACGCCGATCCGCCGTTGACCAAGGATGCCGTCGCCGGCCGCATCCGACGGCTGCTCGCCATGGCCGACAAGAAGGCCGTCGCCGACGGCATCCCCGGCACCGACGCGGCGGTACCGGAGGGTCTCGAGGACTGAGGTCGTCGGAGGCCGTTACATCTCGTTCTCAGAGGGAACAACCCCCTCGCCCTCGCGTTGCACCTCAATAGGATGGCAATGTCCCATCGCCGCAGCGCAGTTGCGGCGCCGACGACAGGAAGAAGAGAACATGGCGATCTACACGCTGCCCGACCTCCCCTACGACTTCGCAGCTCTTGAGCCGCACATCAGCGGCAAGATCATGGAGCTTCATCACGACAAGCACCACCAGGCTTACGTGACCGGCGCGAACACCGCGCTCGAGCAGCTCGCCGAGGCCCGCGAGAGCGGCAACCTCGCCAATGTCAACAAGCTCGAGAAGGACCTCGCCTTCAACCTCGGCGGGCACGTCAACCACTCGATCTTCTGGACCAACCTCGCGCCGGCCACCGACGGCGGCGGCGGACAGCCCGAGGGCGAGCTGAAGGCGGCCATCGACGAGTTCTTCGGCGGCTTCGACAAGTTCCAGGCGCACTTCACGGCTGCCGCGACCGGCATCCAGGGCTCGGGCTGGGCCGTGCTGAGCTGGGACCCGATCGGCGAGCAGCTCATCATCCAGCAGCTGTTCGACCAGCAGGCGAACACCGCTCAGGGCACCGTTCCGATCTTCCAGCTCGACATGTGGGAGCACGCGTTCTACCTCGACTACCTCAACGTCAAGGCGGACTACGTGAAGGCGGTCTGGAACATCGCCAACTGGGGCAACGTCGCCGAGCGCTTTTCGACGGCGCGCGAGAAGACGGCCGGACTGCTCAAGTAGTAGTCTCAAGACCAGGTGAGGATGCCGGGTCCCTCCCGGCGACGGGCGGTGACCCGGCATCCTTTTTCCTTCACACACCAAGTTCGCGAGTGGCGCGGTGAAACGCCGTCGCCGTCGCGACATGAACCGGGAGACAACGTGTCTGTCAAGATCGGAATCAACGGCTTCGGCCGTATCGGCCGCAACTTCCTCCGTGCCGCGCTCGAGCAGGGAGCTGACCTCGACATCGTGGCGGTGAACGACCTCACCGACAACAAGACCCTCGCCCACCTGCTGAAGTACGACTCCGTCGGCGGCCGCCTCGACGCCGAGGTCTCGTACGACGCCGACTCCATCACCGTCAACGGCAAGTCCATCAAGGTCTTCGAAGAGCGCGACCCGGCCAACCTCCCGTGGGGCGAGCTCGGTGTCGACATCGTCATCGAGTCGACCGGTCGCTTCACCAAGGCCGCCGACGCGAAGAAGCACATCGAAGGCGGTGCCAAGAAGGTCATCATCTCCGCTCCCGGCACCGACGTCGACGGCACCTTCGTCATGGGCGTCAACGACGGCGAGTACGACTCGGCGACGATGAACATCATCTCCAACGCCTCCTGCACCACGAACTGCCTCGCCCCCCTCGCCAAGGTCTTCAACGACAACTTCGGCATCGAGCGCGGCTTCATGATGACGGCGCACGCCTACACGGCCGACCAGAACCTGCAGGACGGCCCGCACAGCGACCTGCACCGCGCCCGCGCCGCGGCGATCAACATCGTCCCGGCCTCCACCGGTGCGGCCAAGGCGATCGGTCTCGTGCTGCCCGAGCTCAACGGCAAGCTGAGCGGTTCGTCGTACCGCGTGCCCGTTCCCACCGGCTCGATCGTCGACCTCACGATCATCACCCCGACCGAGGGCCTCACGGCCGAGGTCATCAACGCGGCGTACAAGAAGGCTGCGGCGGAAGGTGAGCTCGTCGGCTACCTCAAGTACAACGAGGACGCCATCGTCTCCAGCGACATCCAGCTCGACCCCCACTCGTCGGTCTTCGACGCGGGTCAGACGAATGTCTCCGGCAACCTCGTGAAGGTCTCGTCCTGGTACGACAACGAGTGGGGCTACTCGAACCGCCTCGTCGACCTCACCGAGCTCGTCGCCGACAAGCTCTGAGGTTTCACCATGGCTTTGCGCACCCTTGCATCCCTCGGGTCGCTGGCCGGTAAGCGTGTCATCGTCCGTGTTGACTTCAACGTCCCTCTGAAGGACGGCGTCATCACGGACGATGGCCGTATCCGGGCGGCTCTTCCGACCCTCAACGAGCTCATCAACCAGGGCGCGCGCGTCATCGCGTGCTCCCACCTCGGACGCCCGGACGGCGCGCCCGATCCGAAGTACAGCCTCGAGCCGGTCGCTCAGCGCCTCTCCGAGCTGCTCGGCAAGCCCGTCGTCTTCGCCCGCGACACGGTGGGGGAGTCCGCGCAGGAGGCCGTCGCGGCCCTCGAGGACGGCGATGTGACCGTCATCGAGAACCTGCGCTTCAACGCCGGTGAGACCGCGAAGGACGACGCCGAGCGTCGCGCTTTCGCGGAGCAGCTGGCCGACCTCGGCGATGTGCTCGTCTCCGATGGCTTCGGCGTCGTGCACCGCAAGCAGGCGTCGGTCTACGACCTCGCCGAGCTTCTGCCGTCGGCCGCGGGTTATCTGATCGAGAAGGAGGTCGACGTCCTCGATCGCCTCACGGAGAACCCCGAGCGTCCCTACGCCGTCGTCCTCGGCGGGTCGAAGGTGAGCGACAAGCTGGGTGTCATCGCCCATCTGCTGCCTCGCGCGGACAAGATCCTCGTCGGCGGCGGCATGCTCTTCACCTTCCTGGCCGCTCAGGGCCACTCGGTGGGCAAGAGCCTCCTCGAGACCGACCAGATCGAGACCGTCAAGGGCTACATCGCGGATGCCGCGGCGCGCGGGGTCGAGCTGATCCTCCCCGTCGACGCGGTCATGGCATCCGGCTTCGCCGCCGACGCCGATCACGTCGTCGCCGCCGCCGACGCGCTGGAGGACACTCCCTTCGGCGCCGACGGCATGGGTCTGGACATCGGTCCGCGTACGGCGGAGATCTTCGCCGACGCGATCCGCGGCGCGAAGACGGTGTTCTGGAACGGCCCGATGGGTGTGTTCGAGATGCCGGCCTTCGCGGCCGGGACGAAGACGGTCGCGCAGGCGCTCACCGAGGTCGACGGTCTGTCGGTCGTCGGTGGCGGTGACTCGGCGGCAGCCGTTCGTCAGCTCGGTTTCGCGGACGACCAGTTCGGTCACATCTCGACCGGTGGTGGCGCGAGCCTGGAGTTCCTGGAGGGCAAGAAGCTCCCCGGGCTGGAGATCCTGGGATGGGAGGCCTGATGTCGCGCACACCGCTCATCGCCGGCAACTGGAAGATGAACCTCGACCACCTGCAGGCGGTCGCCTTCGTGCAGAAGCTGCACTGGACGCTCAAGGATGCCGGGCACGACGAGGGCTCGGTCGAGGTGGCCGTCTTCCCGCCGTTCACCGATCTGCGCACAGTCCAGACGCTGCTGGACGCCGACAAGATCCCCTTCGCACTCGGGGCGCAGGACCTGTCGACGCACGACAGCGGCGCGTACACCGGCGAGGTCTCGGGAGCCTTCCTGAGCAAGCTGGCCTGCCGCTACGTGATCATCGGTCACTCCGAGCGTCGTGACTACCACCACGAGTCCGACGCGATCGTCGCCGACAAGGTCCAGGCCGCGCTGCGGCACGGCCTGGTCCCGGTGATCTGCGTCGGTGAGACGCTGGAGCAGCGCGAACAGTCGGGGCCCACGGCGGTGTCGGTCGCTCAGCTCCAGGCGGCTCTCGCCGGAGTCGCAGCCGACGCGGACATCGTGGTCGCTTACGAGCCCGTCTGGGCCATCGGCACCGGTCAGGTGGCCTCTCCCGAGCAGGCTCAGGAGGTGTGCACGGCCCTGCGCGAGGTGCTCGCCGAGACTCTCGGTGCGGACGCCGCGGCGCGTACCCGTGTGCTCTACGGCGGTTCGGTGAAGTCGGGCAACATCGCCAGCTTCATGCGTGAGCCCGATGTCGACGGCGCGCTCGTCGGCGGCGCGAGCCTGGTGGCCGACGAGTTCGCCGCCATCATCCGCTACCAGAAGCACGTCGGCGTCTGACACGCTGCGGTTCCGCGCGCGTCGGCCTGCGGTTGACTCGCTTCGCTCGCTCAACGACCGGGATCCAAGGCCCGGTCGTTGAGCAGCACCGCGGGTGCGAGCCGAAACGTCGGTATACTCGACCTTTGTGCGCTCGATGACGCGGGCGCCGCGAAAGGCATTTTCGACTGTGGATATCCTCGAGTTCGTACTGCAGGTGGTGCTGGGCATCACCAGCCTCCTGCTGACCCTCCTGATCCTCCTGCACAAGGGGCGCGGTGGCGGTCTGTCCGACATGTTCGGCGGCGGCATGAGTTCAGCGCTCGGATCGTCGGGTCTCGCGGAACGCAACCTCAACCGTTTCACGGTCGTCCTCGCACTCGTCTGGTTCGTCGCGATCGTCGCGCTCGGACTCATCACCAAATTCCAGGGGCTCTGATGGCAACCGGCGGAAACGCGATTCGTGGCACCCGAGTGGGTGCCGGACCCATGGGCGAGCAGGATCACGGCCATCACGCCGACCGCATCGCCGTGTCGTACTGGGATGCGCTGGGCAACGAGACCGTCCGCTACTTCGCCGCGGGTATCGCGGAGGAGGAGATCCCCGACGTCATCGATTCGCCGCACTCGGGTCTGCCGGCGGGACGCGACAAGGACAATCCCCCTGCGCTCGCGAAGACGGAACCCTACAAGACACACCTGGCTTACGTGAAGGAGCGCCGCACCGACGAAGAGGCCGACGCCCTCCTCGACGATGCACTGCAGCAGCTGCGCGAACGCCGCGGCCAAGCCTGAGTTCCTCCGGCCTCACGGCCGACGAAGAAGCCCTCGTGCGACGAACGATCGTTGCGTACGAGGGCTTCTGGCGTGATAGCGGCGTCGATCAGAAGTCTTGGTCGATGAGCTCCGCCGGCACGTTCGCCGCGGCGGCCTCGTCGACGAAGAACATCGTCTTCTTGCGGCCCTTTGCGCCTGCGGCCGGCACCGTCTCATAGCTGGCGCCGGCCAGGGCCAGGCCGAGGGCGGCGGCCTTGTCGGTACCAGAGACGACGAGCCAGACGCAGCGCGCCGAGTTGATCACCGGGCGGGTCATCGTGACGCGCACGGGGGGCGGCTTCGGGGCGTCACGAACGGCGACCACCGTACGGTCCGTCAGCTGGATCTCGACCCGATCGGGGAAGAGCGACGCGACGTGTCCATCGGAGCCGACGCCGAGGAAGCAGACGTAGAACTCCGGCCACGCCTGCTCCGGCGTGCCGAAGCGCGACAGCTCGTCGGCGTACGCGGCCGCGGCGGCATCCGGATCGGCGGCGACGTCACTGGCCGCGATCGCGTGGATGTTGCTCGCCGGCAGCGCGACCCGGTCCAAGAGCGCGGCGCGGGCGGCGCTGTCGTGGCGATCGACGTCGTCCGGCGTCGTGAACACCTCGTCGCCCCACCAGATGTGCACGAGCGACCAGTCGATGTCGGCACGCCGAGGGCTGTCGCCGGCGGCGCGTAGCACCGCAGTGCCGATCTGGCCGCCCGCCAGAGCGATGTGGGTCGTCTTGCCTGCGGCCGATCGACGGGCGAGACGGGACAGCAGGCGTTCGGCGACCGCCGCCGCCAGCGTCGGCGCGTCAGGGCTGATCACGACGCGCTTCTCGGTCCACATCTGCGCCATCGGAACTCCTAGGACTCGCTCGTGGTCGCCGGGCCGAGAAGCTCCCAGCCCTCCGTGATCACTCGACCATACAGGAGGTCCGGATCGAGCCTGCGCAGTTCTTCCGCGAGGCATTCGCGCAGTGTCCGGCGGGGGAGGACGATGTCGTGCGACGGCTGTCCGGGCTGCGTGAGCGTGGCGTCGATGTCGTTCGTCCGCTCGAGCACGATGTCGCCGCTCGCACGCGTCAGCCGCACCTTCTGGATGCCGTGCTCCCATTCCTCCGGGGGCGAGTAGCGCCAGGTGACCGGCACGTCGAGCTTGAGTCGCAGCCATGCGGCGAGCAGACCGGTCGAGGGCGAGCTGCCGGCTCCGACCACCTCGACGCCCGTCACCGGCTCGTAGGGCGGCTGGTCGAGCACCGCCGCCAACTGCTCCCGCCAGTGCGTCAGGCGTGTCCACGCGAGGTCGGTGTCGCCGGGCTCGTACGACGGCCCGAGACGCGAGAGGCGATCCTTGGCGTAGGGCTTCGTCGACGCGTCGGTGATGCGGCGCTGCGCCATGCGGCCGATGTCGGATGCCGCGGGCTCGGTGGGAGGGAAGTCGGGCCACCACGCGATGACGGGGGCGTCCGGCAGCAGGAGCCCGGTCACGAGGCCCTCCTGATTGGTTGCGACGTCGCCCTGCGCGCGCAGCACCACGACCTCGCTGGCGCCGGCGTCGCCTCCGACGCGGATCTGCGCGTCGAGCTTGGCATCGCCTTCGGGATTCGCGATGAGCACGATGACGCGCATCGGGTGCTCACGAGAGGCGTCGTTGGCAGCCTCGATCGCTTCCTCGTGCAGGCCGTGGGTCGTGACGATCACCAGGGTCAGCACACGACCGAGGGCTACGGCGCCGCCCTCTTCGCGCACGCTCACGAGCGAACGCGCGATCTTCGACACCGTGGTGTCGGGCAGGTCGACGATCATGGACGCCTCCAGACGCGGCCGTCGCGGGCCAGAAGTTCATCGGCCGAGGGAGGACCCCACGAGCCGGGGGAGTATTGTTCGAGCGGTCCGCCCTGGGCGCTCCAGTACTCCTCTACGGGGTCGAGGATCTTCCACGAGAGCTCGACCTCCTCGTGACGGGGAAACAGCGGCGGGTCGCCCAGCAGCACGTCGAGGATGAGGCGTTCGTAAGCTTCGGGGCTCGACTCGGTGAACGCGTGGCCGTAGCCGAAGTCCATCGTGACGTCGCGCACCTCGTTGCCCGCACCGGGCACCTTCGAGCCGAATCGGATCGTCACACCTTCGTCGGGCTGCACGCGGATCACGAGCGCGTTCTGTCCGAGCTCGAGCGTCTGGTTGCGCTGGAACAGCAGCTGCGGTGCGCGCTTGAACACGACGGCGATCTCCGTCACCCGTCGTCCCAAGCGTTTGCCGGTGCGCAGGTAGAAGGGCACGCCCGCCCAGCGTCGCGTCGCGATCTCGAGCTTCACGGCCGCGTACGTCTCGGTCGTCGACTCCGGGTTCATGCCGTCTTCTTCGAGGAAGCCCGTGACCTTCTCGCCGCCCTGCCAGCCGCCGCCGTACTGGCCGCGCGCCGTGGCCGTGGACAGGTCATCGGGCAGGCGAACCGCCGCCAGGACCTTCTCCTTCTCGGCCCGCAGGTCCTTCGCGTCCATCGAGATGGGCTCCTCCATCGCGGTCAGTGCGAGCAGCTGGAGAAGGTGGTTCTGGATCACGTCGCGTGCCGCGCCGATTCCGTCGTAGTAGCCCGCGCGTCCGCCGACACCGATGTCCTCGGCCATCGTGATCTGCACGTGATCGACGTAATTGGCGTTCCACAGCGGCTCGTACAGCTCGTTCGCGAAGCGCAGTGCGAGGATGTTCTGCACCGTCTCCTTGCCGAGGTAGTGGTCGATGCGGAAGATCGAGTCGGCCGGGAAGGCGACCTCGAGTGTGGCGTTGAGTTCGCGAGCCGTCTGCAGGTCGCTGCCGAACGGCTTCTCGATGACCACCCGACGCCACGCATCCGGGTTGTTCGACTTGTCGTCGACCAGTCCGGACGCCTTCAGCTGCTTGGCCACGATCGGGAAATCGCGCGGCGGGATCGACAGGTAGAACGCGTGGTTTCCCATCGTTCCCCGTTCGACGTCGAGCTTCTCCACCGTCTCGCGCAGACGGCGGAACGCGTCGTCATCGCCGAACTCGCCCGACACGAAGCGGATGCCCTGCAGCAGCTGCTTCCACGTCTCCTCGCGGAACGGCGTGCGCGCGTACTGACGAACGGCATCGTGGACGACGTTCGCGAAGTCCTGATCCTCCCAGTCGCGACGCGCGAAGCCCACGAGGGCGAAACCGGGAGGCAGAAGTCCCCGGTTGGCGAGGTCGTACACGGCCGGCATCAGCTTCTTGCGCGACAGATCGCCTGTCACGCCGAAGATCACCAGCGCGCTGGGACCGGCGATGCGGTTGAGGCGGCGGTCATCGGGATCGCGCAACGGATTGTGGTCGCGCGAAATCTCGGCAGTCATCGAGAAAGACTCCTCCTGGTCGCGCTACTGCGCGGCCTCGAACAGGGAAAGCACCTCGACCTGAGGGTCGGTCAGGGTGAGGGTGACCACGGGTCGTCCGTGCGCGACGAGCACATCCGCGTCGCCGGCCGCCTGAGCGGTGATCAACTGACGGAACGTGAACGGGCGACCGGGTATTTCCAGATCGACCTCTCCGGCTCCGATGATCTGCAAGAACACTCCGCTGGCCGGTCCGCCCTTGTGGAACTGCCCTGTCGAGTGCAGGAAGCGGGGACCCCAGCCGAACGTCGTCGGACGCCCCGTGTCGGCGGCGATGAGTTCGCGGATGCCGGAAAGCTGAGGCACCGAGGTGCGATCGGCGTAGGCCTGCACGGCGACGTAGCCGTCGGGACCGAGACGAGCCCACAGGGCGTCCAGCACCCCGGCGAGTGTGCCGGACGCGGCCAGCTCGGGATCGGACACGCGCACCTCGACGCCGTTCGCTGTGAAGGCGGGGTCGCTGAGGGCGGGGCGAGAATCGAGCAGCGCGCGAGCGGCGGCCTTGGCGGACTCGACGTCGGGCTGGTCGAACGGATTGATGCCCAGCATGCGTCCCGCGATGGCCGTCGCGTACTCCCAGACGACGAACTGAGCGCCCAGCGAACCGCTGACGAGTACTTCGTCGGGGTGCTGCTCGATGAGCCGGAAATGCACCGCGTCGTCCACCAGGCGTACGAGCTGCATGTCCGCCGGAGTCCGGTCGACCTCCGGGGACAGCGGCAGCAGCACCACGGGAAGGATGCCGGTGCCGTGCTTGCCCGTCGACTCCGCCACGAGCTGCTCGATCCAGTCGGGCAGGCCAACGATGTGCGTGCCGTCGCTGATCAGGCCCAGCTTGTCGCGCCGCGGGTCGCCACCGGCGATGGCCGCGGCGAGCGTGAGTGCGGGGTTGCGGGGGTCGTCGATGGCGACCTCCAGAAGCGTCGCCTCCGCCTCGTCCAGGAGCTCAGCGATGTCCACGCCCGCGAGCCCAGAGGGCACCAGCCCGAAGGCCGTGAGCGCCGAATAGCGTCCCCCCACGTTCGGGTCGGCGGTGAACACGCGGTAGCCGGCCTCGCGGGCGGACTGCTCGAGCGGGGATCCCGGGTCGGTGACCACGACGATGCGCTCGGACGGATCGATGCCGAGATCCGACCAGGCGGCCGCGAAGGCGCGCTGCGCAGAATCGGTCTCGATGGTCGAGCCCGACTTCGATGCGACGACGAGAACCGTCTGCGCGAGGCTGCCGGACTCGGCATCCCCGTCGATCGCGGCCAGGACCTGCGCCGGGTCGGTCGAGTCGAGGATCACCAGCGGTACACCTGCCGTGCGTGTGATGACCTCCGGCGCGAGGGATGAGCCTCCCATCCCCGCGAGCACGACGCGGGTGAGACCCCGTGCGACGAGATCTGCGCGCAACGCGAGGATCTCGTCGACGAGGGGCCGTGACACGCTGACCGCGTCCGCCCATCCGAGGCGGACGGCCGCCTCGGATGCCGCCTCGGGTCCCCACAGGTCGGGGTCGCCGGCGGTGATACCGCTGGCGACCAGGCTGTCGACCAGACCAGGAACGGTCTGGTCGACGACCTGCTTGACGTGACCCGAGACGTGGATCTCGAAACTCACCGGCTGGTCTCCGGGGCCTTCGCCAGCGCCTCGGCGACGGTCTTCTTCAGGTCCTGCCACGATGCGATGAACTTCGCGACACCCTCGTCCTCGAGCGTCTGGGTGACATCGGTGATGTCGACGCCGAGTTCCGCGAGCTGAGAGAAGACCAGGTGTGCGTCATCGTAGGCACCGGTGACGGTGTCGCCGGTGATGACACCGTGGTCGAAGGTGGCTTCGAGCGTCTTCTCCGGCATCGTGTTGACGGTGCCGGGCGCGACGAGCTCGGTGACGTAGAGCGTGTCGGGCAGCGCAGGGTCCTTCACGCCGGTCGATGCCCACAGCGGACGCTGCACGTTCGCACCGGCGGAGATGAGCTCCTGAGCGCGCGGGGTCGCGAACCGCTGCTCGAAGAGTTCGTACGCCAGACGCGCGTTCGCCAGCCCCGCACGGCTCTTGAGCGCCTCGGCATCCTCGTTCTGGAAAGCCGACAGACGCTTGTCGACCTCGGTGTCCACGCGCGAGACGAAGAACGAGGCGACGGAGTGGATGCCGGACAGGTCGTGGCCGGCCGCCCGTGCCTGCTCGAGGCCTGCCAGGTAGGCGTCGATGACCTCGGCGTAGCGCTCGAGCGAGAAGATCAGCGTCACGTTGACCGAGATCCCCGCACCGATGACCGCGGTGATCGCGGGGAGCCCGGCCTTGGTCGCGGGGATCTTGATGAGGGTGTTGGGGCGATCGACCTTGGCCCACAGCTTCTCGGCCTCGGCGATGGTCGCGTCGGTGTCGTGGGCGAGGTCGGGGGAGACCTCGATCGACACGCGGCCGTCGACGCCGCCCGTGGCGTCGAACACACCGCGGAAGATGTCTGCGGCGTCGCGCACGTCGGTGGTCGTGAGCTCGAAGATCGCGGAGTCGACGTCGGCGCCGCTCTCGGCCAGGGCGGCCAGGGGGGCGTCGTACGAGTCGTCGTTCTGGTTGCCGATCGCAGCCTGGAAGATCGACGGGTTCGTCGTGACGCCCGAGACGTTGCGCGACGAGATCAGGTCGGCGAGGTTCCCCGAAGCGATGCGCGCGCGGGAGAGGTCGTCGAGCCAGATGCTGACGCCGGCGTCGACGAGCTGCTGGGTCGGGGTCGAGCCCGAAGTGGGGGTGCTCATGCGTTCTCCTTGACGGTTGCGCGGGCCGCTTCCACGACCGCATCGGTGGTGATACCGAACTTCTCGAACAGGGTCTTGTAATCGGCGGACGCGCCGAAGTGATCGATGCCGACCGTGCGGCCGCTGTCGCCCACGATCCCGCGCCAGAGCGGCGTCGAGCCGGCCTCCACCGACACGCGTGCCGTGACGGCCGCCGGCAGCACGCTCTCGCGGTAGGCGGCATCCTGCTCGGCGAACCACTCGAGCGACGGCGCCGACACGACGCGGGCCTTGATACCCTCGCCGGCGAGCGTCTCGCGCGCGGCGACCGCGAGCTGCACCTCGGAGCCGGTCGCGATGAGGATCACATCCGGCTCCCCGCCCTCGGCGTCGATGAGGACGTAGGCACCCTTGGCGACCCCGTCGGTGGTCGCGAAGCCCGCCTCGCCGCGGGGGAACACAGGGATGTTCTGACGCGTCAACGCGATGCCGACCGGGCCGCCGCTCGTGCGACGGACGATCTCCAGCCAGGCCGCGGATGTCTCGTTCGCATCCGCCGGGCGCACCACGGTGAAGTTCGGGATGAGGCGCAGCGTCGACAGCTGCTCGATCGGCTGATGCGTGGGTCCGTCCTCGCCGAGGGCGACCGAGTCGTGCGTCCACACGAAGATCGACGGGATGTCCATCAGAGCGGCCAGACGCACCGGCGGGCGCATGTAGTCGCTGAAGATGAGGAAGGTGCCGCCGAACGGACGCGTCGGACCGTGCAGCTTGATGCCGTTGACGATCGCACCCATCGCGTGCTCGCGGATGCCGAAGTGCAGCACACGACCGTAGGGGTCGCCCGACCACTCGTGGGTGGACCATTCCGCGGGGATGAACGACTTGGCGTCCTTGATCGTGGTGAGGTTGGACTCGGCGAGATCGGCAGAACCACCCCAGAGCTCGGGCAGCTGCGCGGCGAGCGCGTTGATGACCTGTCCGGATGCCGCACGCGTGGACACGTCCTTACCGGGCGTGAACTCCGGGACGGAGACATCGGCGGGCAGCTCGCCGGCCTCGAGGCGGTCGAGCAGGCTCTTGCGCTCGGGGTTCGCGGCCGCCCACGCATCGAAGTCGGCCTGCCAGGCCGCACGCGCCTCGGCGGCCCGGTCCTTCAGAGCGCGGGTGTGGGCGATGACGTCGTCGGCGACGACGAACGAGGCCTCCGGGTCGAAGTCGAGCACCTTCTTGGTCGCCGCGAGCTCCTCGGCGCCGAGGGCGGAGCCGTGGATCTTGCCGCTGTTCTGCTTGCCGGGCGAGGGCCAGCCGATGATCGTCTTGAGGATGATGAGCGACGGCTTGTCGGTCTCGCCCTTCGCGGCTTCGATGGCCGCGTACAGTTCGGCGACGTCCTCGACGTACTCGCCGGTCTTCTTCCAGTCGACCGTCTGCACCTGCCAGCCGTAGGCCTCGTAACGCGCCGCGACGTCTTCCGTGAAGGCGACGTTGGTGTCGTCCTCGATGGAGATCTGGTTCGAGTCGTAGATGGCGATGAGGTTTCCGAGGTTCTGGTGTCCGGCCAGGCTCGAGGCCTCACTCGTGACACCTTCCTGGAGGTCGCCGTCTCCCGCGATCACGTACACGAAGTGATCGAACGGGCTCGTGCCGGCGGCCGCCTCGGGGTCGAACAGGCCGCGCTCGTAGCGGGCCGCGTAGGCGAAGCCCACGGCCGAGGACAGGCCCTGACCGAGCGGGCCCGTGGTGATCTCGACGCCCTTCGTGTGCCCGTACTCGGGGTGTCCGGGGGTCAAGGAGCCCCACGTGCGGAGGGATTCCAGGTCGGACAGCTCGAGTCCGAAACCGCCGAGATAGAGCTGGACGTACTGGGTCAGCGACGAGTGTCCCGCGGAGAGGATGAAGCGGTCGCGGCCGATCCAGTGCGTGTCCGAGGGATCGTGGCGCAGGACGCGCTGGTAGAGCAGGTACGCGGCCGGCGCCAGGCTCATCGCCGTGCCGGGGTGTCCGTTGCCCACCTTCTCCACGGCATCCGCGGCCAGCACGCGAGCGGTGTCCACCGCGCGCCGATCGATCTCATCCCAAACCAGTTCCGACACGTGGTGCCCTTTCGAAAAGAGGGGAGTGCGTCCGACTCTCGAGCCGGCCGCGGCGGCGTCGAAGCGCTGCCTGCCGGCGCTCGGCGACGCCTGTGTTTTCAGCTTAGCGAAGTGCCGCGGGTCGCAGGCCGCATGTGTCGTCCGTGACAATTCGTCGGCGGATGCCGGCCGGTCGCAGGGCGTCCATGGCCCGGGCGATCACCCGATTGGTGGTGACCTAGACTGGACGAGGATCTGGAGTGAGCCGGGGAAGGGGTCAGCGGACATGGTGCAGTCGAGCGTGTCCGCGGTGAACGACGTCGCGGTCGCTCGTTCCCTCGGTCAGAAGGTCCGCGCCTACGTCGCCTTGACGAAGCCGCGCGTCTTGGAGCTGCTCCTGGTGACGACCGTTCCGGTCATGATCCTGGCGCAAGGGGGGATGCCGAGCCTCTGGCTCGTGCTGGCGACGGTGATCGGCGGCGCGATGAGCGCGGGATCGGCTGCCACCTTCAACATGTACCTCGATCGCGACATCGATGCGCATATGCGGCGCACCGAGAACCGGCCACTCGTGACGGGCGAGGTGACGCCGCGAGGCGCCCTGGTGTTCGCGTGGAGTCTGGCCGTGGGGTCCACGCTCTGGCTTCTGCTGACCACCAACTGGCTGGCCGCGGCACTGAGCGCCGTCGCCATCTTCTTCTATGTGGTCATCTACACGATGCTGCTGAAGCGCCGCACCGAACAGAACATCGTCTGGGGCGGGATCGCCGGGTGCTTCCCCGTGCTCATCGGGTGGTCTGCGGTCACGGGATCGCTGACCTGGGCTCCCTTCGTCCTCTTCCTCCTCGTCTTCCTCTGGACTCCGCCCCACTACTGGCCGCTCTCGATGAAGTACAAGGGTGACTACCGAGAAGCAGACGTGCCGATGCTGGGCGCCACCCGCAACGGTCGGCAGGTCGGGCTGCAGGTCATCCTCTACGCCTGGGCCACCGTGGCCTCTTCGCTCCTGCTCATCCCGGTCGCGGGTATGGGACTCGTGTACACGGCATCCGCCCTCGTTTTCGGCGGCTGGTTCATCGTCGAGTCCCATGTGCTCTACAACCGCGCCGTCCGCGGGGAGCAGAGTCGTCCGATGCGTGTCTTCCACGCGTCGATCACGTACCTCACGCTCCTGTTCGTCGCCATCGCGATCGACCCGCTGCTGCCGTTCTGATCGGACGACGAAGGCGCCGGTCCCCGCGGGGATCGGCGCCTTCGTGTCTTCGGGTGCGGGATCAGACGGTGGGACGCTCGGCGGACGCCTGAGCGGGCTCGTCGGTCTCCGACACAGGCGAGGTGACCGTCTCGGCCACCGGTGCGGCGTTCGTCGCCGGCTCGACGATCTCGACCACGTCGATCTCTTCGGCGACGACACTCGGCGTCGCGCCGCGCGCGAGCGAGCCCATGGTACCGAGGGTGAGCGCCAGAGCCAGACCGATGAGGCCGACGCCGATGAGGATCGCGCCGAGAACGGCCCAGATCTGACCGGCGTAGACCTCGACACCGGTGGCGGTGCCATCGGCGAGAGTGCTGGCCATGACGGTCAGCTTGTCGACGAGCAGGTAGACGCCGCCGCCGACGGCGACGAGCGAGCCGCCCACGAGCACCCAGAATGGGATGCTGCGGATCACACGGGCGGTGTTGGGCATGGGGAAGCTCCTTCTGTCACGTCGCCGCACGCGCGACGACACTTCGACTATCTGCGAACCACCAGAGGAGCAGTGATGCGTCGGCTATGAGATCGCTGTGGACCGGTCGCCGGCATCCAGCACGTCACGCGGCTGCTTCATGTGCAGGATCAGCGCGGTCATCGCCGCCACGAGCGTCACGGCGAGCATCATGTGGATGTTCACGAGCGCGATCGGAAGGCCCGTGCGCGCCTGCCACAGCCCGATCGCGATCTGCACGAGTTCCACGCACAGCAGCAGACCGGTCCATCTCCTCATGCCGGTCGCCGGGCTCAGCCGGTACGACCATCCGAACAGCACCAGTGTGAGCGCGAAGAGGGCGTATGCGGGCCAGCTGTGCACGTGCTGCCAGAAGATCGGATCCAGGCCGTTGCGGGCGGCGGCCGTGTCGCCGGCGTGCGGGCCGGAGCCGGTCAGCAGGATGCCGATGATCACGGTGACCAGCACGACGACACTCGTCACGTGCGCCACGACGGCATACCCGCGCGGCACGACGAGGACGCGCGCGCCGGGTCGGGCGTAGACGCGGGCGACGTAGGCGGCGGCGATCGCGACCAGCGCCGCCGACAGCAGGTAGTGCAGCCCGACGATGCTGGGGTGCAGGTGCAGCCACACCGTGATGCCGCCGATGACGGCCTGGAGGATGATGCCGATGCCGATGGCCAGGACGAGGCGGGGCAGCTCCGGGCGTGTGCGCCACAATCGCACGACGGACAGGAAGGCGAGCAGTGCGACGATCACGAGAACCCCCGTGAGGGTGCGGTTGCCGAACTCGATGAGCCCGTGGATGCCGAGTTCCTGCGTCGGGACGAGCGAATCCGGGGTGCAGTACGGCCACGTCTCGCAGCCCATCCCCGAACCGGTCAGACGCACGAGACCACCGGTGCCGACGATCACGATGTTGCTGATCAGCACGAGCCACGCGAGCACGCGCGTCGGCCGTCCGACACGCGCGGGAAGTCGCGTCAGCAGTCCGCGCCCGACCGGGGCGTCGGACGCCGCGGCGTCGGTCTCGGGGCTGGAGGTCTGCGGTGCGGACATGGTGGGGTCGCCTCCCGGATGCGCGCCCGGACGGGCGCCGGCCACGCCCGCGTCGGGGTGTTGCCTATAGACTGAAGGGGTGGGAACAGCGGCGCGCGAAGCGCGTCACGCCCCCTACAGTCTAGGCGCGCGTGGTGCGCGCCCCGACGAAGACCCCGTCGGAGAAAACGACACGAAAACGGCCCTGGAAGCGGCATCCGACCTTCGCCCACGACACTCCGATCGTGAGACAGGCGCAGGCGCAGGAATGCCGGAGCGGATGACACCGCCGGGCACGAAGGAGGCAAACCCCATGTCGGATGTGCTCATCGACCGTCCCGAACTCGAGGGACTGGGTGTCTATGAATTCGGCTGGCACGACGAAGACGCCGCCGGCGCCGTCGCCCAGCGCGGGATCAACGAGGACGTCGTCCGCGGGATCTCGGCTCTCAAGAACGAACCCGAGTGGATGCTGAAGACCCGCCTCAAGGGATATCAGCTGTTCGGCCGCAAGCCGATGCCGACCTGGGGTGCCGATCTGTCGGACATCGACTTCGACAACATCAAGTACTTCGTGCGCTCCACCGAGAAGCAGGCCCAGTCGTGGGAGGACCTGCCCGAGGACATCAAGAACACGTACGAGAAGCTCGGCATCCCCGAGGCGGAGCGCGCCCGCCTCGTCGCCGGCGTCGCCGCTCAGTACGAGTCCGAGGTCGTCTATCACCAGATCCAGCAGGAGCTCGAGGATCAGGGTGTCATCTTCATGGACACCGACACGGCGCTGCGCGAGCACCCCGAGTTCTTCGAGGAGTACTTCGGCACCGTCATCCCCGCCGGTGACAACAAGTTCGCTGCCCTCAACACGGCCGTCTGGTCGGGCGGATCGTTCGTCTACGTCCCCAAGGGCGTGCACGTCGAGATCCCGCTGCAGGCCTACTTCCGCATCAACACGGAGAACATGGGCCAGTTCGAGCGGACGCTGATCATCGCCGACGAGGGCAGCTACGTCCACTACATCGAGGGCTGCACGGCCCCGATCTACAAGAGCGACTCGCTGCACTCGGCCGTCGTCGAGATCATCGTGAAGAAGAACGCGCGCGTGCGCTATACGACGATCCAGAACTGGTCGAACAACGTCTACAACCTCGTCACCAAGCGTGCGATCGCGCACGAGGGCGCGACGATGGAGTGGATCGACGGCAACATCGGGTCGAAGGTCACGATGAAGTACCCGTCCATCTACCTGATGGGTGAGCATGCCAAGGGTGAGACGCTGTCGGTCGCCTTCGCCGGTCCCGGACAGCACCAGGACGCCGGCGCGAAGATGATCCACATGGCTCCCTACACGCAGTCCTCGATCGTCTCCAAGTCGATCGCCCGTGGCGGCGGCCGGGCCGGCTACCGCGGCGAGGTGCGCGT
Organism: Sphingomonas sp. BLCC-B65; assembly: GCF_028550675.1. Classification (NCBI taxonomy): domain Bacteria; kingdom Pseudomonadati; phylum Pseudomonadota; class Alphaproteobacteria; order Sphingomonadales; family Sphingomonadaceae; genus Sphingomonas; species Sphingomonas sp. BLCC-B65. Next base: position 242,672 of record NZ_JAQQGL010000001.1, read on the forward strand.
GGACGCCAACGCCCACCACTCCGCGAACACCGTGCGCTGCGACGCGCTTCTGGTCGACACGATCTCGCGCTCGGACACCTACCCCGCGATCGACATCCGCGTCGACGACGTGCAGCTGGGTCATGAGGCGACGGTCTCGAAGGTGAGCGAAGAACAGCTCTTCTACTTGATGAGCCGCGGCATGCCGGAGGACGAGGCGATGGCGATGATCGTGCGCGGCTTCATCGAGCCCATCGCACGCGAACTGCCCATGGAGTACGCCCTCGAGCTCAACAAGCTCATCGAGATGGGCATGGAAGGATCCGTCGGCTGATGACGACAGCGACTCAGACCCCTGCCGGCGAGAGCATCCGGGCGGAGGGTCACATCGACCCTGCGGCCACGCTGGTCTCCGGCTTCGTACCGGTGCAGACCCGATCGGAGCGGCCGACGTCGTTCGATCCCGCCGATTTCGCCGTGCCGACCGGTCGCGAGGTCAACTGGAAGCACACCCCGTTGGCGCTCCTGGGCGACCTGCTGCGGGACGAGCCGGCCCCCCACGACGTCATCGGCGTCGACGTGAGTGCGCCTTCGTCCGTCGAGCAGATCCGTCTGCGCGTCGGGGAGGCCCCACGCGGTGAGGTCTTCCGTCCCGAGGACCGTGTCAGCGCGATCGCCTGGGCGCAGGAGGACGAGGCTCCGCTCATCCGCATCCCCTCGGGCGTCGAACTCGACGAGCCGATCGTCGTGCAGCTGACCGGACGCGGCGGTGTCGCGCATGCGCACGTCGTGATCGAGGCACAGGCGCACTCACGGGCGACGGTCGTGCTGCGCCACGCCGGTACCGCACAGCAGGCGCAGAACGTCGAGATCATCGTTCGTGACGGCGCCGCGCTGACGGTCGTCTCGGTACAGCGCTGGGACGATGACGCCATTCACCTGGCATCTCACCAGGCGCGGGTCGATCGCGACGCGACGCTGACCCACGTCGTGGTCAGTCTCGGTGGACGCGTCGTTCGCGTGAACCCGTCTGTCGAGCTCGCGGGAGCAGGTGCGGAGGGCAGACTCTACGGTCTGTCGTTCGCCGACGCCGGTCAGCACCTGGAGAGCCAGGTCTACCTGCACCACAAGGGTGCGCAGACGGTCGGAGACGTGCTCTACAAGGGAGCGCTGCAGGGCGAGTCCGCGCGCAGCGTCTGGGTCGGTGACGTGCTCATCGGACCGGATGCCGTGGGCACCGACTCGTATGAGGCCAACCGCAACCTCGTGCTCACCGACGGTGCACGCGCCGACTCGATCCCCAACCTCGAGATCGAGACGGGCGACATCCGCGGCGCGGGACACGCGAGCGCGACCGGGCGCTTCGACGATGAGCAGCTGTTCTACCTGCAGGCGCGTGGAATCGCGGAGGACGAGGCTCGACGTCTGGTCGTGCTGGGATTCCTCGCCGAGATCGTCCAGAAGATCGATGTGCCGGCTCTGCAGGACGAGCTCATCGCCGCGATCGAGGACGAGCTGGCTCTGGCGACGGCGGCCGAAGGAGAACACGCATGACCGCGCAGAAGGCGCTCAGCCTCAGCGACCTCACCCAGGACACCGCGGTGCGCGTCGAGATCGACGGCGTTCCGATGGCCGTCGTCCTGGATTCGAACGGTGAGGTCCATGCGATCGGCGACACCTGCACGCACGGCGACATCTCGCTGTCGGACGGGTTCGTGGAAGGGGAGACCCTGGAGTGCTGGGCCCACGGCTCGGCGTTCTCGCTGCGCACCGGCCGCCCCCTGAACCTTCCGGCCTATGAGCCGGTGCCCGTGTACGCGGTCACGATCGACGGGGATGACGTCCTGATCGATCCCGCTGTCCTCAAAGACGTGAACTGAAGAAGGTAACTGACATGGCTGTTCTCGAGATCCGCGACCTCCACGTGACGGTCGAGACCGAAGCGGGGGAGACCCCCATCCTCAATGGCGTCGACCTGACGGTGCGTACCGGCGAGACCCACGCGATCATGGGTCCCAACGGCTCCGGAAAGTCGACCCTCGCCTACACGATCGCCGGTCACCCCAAGTACACCGTGACCCAGGGCACGATCACTCTGGACGGCGAGGACGTGCTGGCGATGTCGGTCGACGAGCGTGCGCGTGCGGGGCTCTTCCTCGCGATGCAGTATCCGGTCGAGATTCCCGGGGTGACCGTCACGAACTTCCTGCGTACGGCGAAGACGGCGATCGACGGTGAGGCGCCCGCGATCCGCACCTGGACGAAGGACGTCAAGGAGGCGATGAAGAACCTCCGCATGGACCCGAAGTTCGCCGCTCGCAACGTCAACGAGGGATTCTCCGGCGGTGAGAAGAAGCGCCACGAGATCCTTCAGCTCGAACTGCTCAAGCCGGCGATCGCCGTGCTGGACGAGACCGACTCCGGCCTCGACGTCGACGCACTGAAGATCGTCTCCGAAGGTGTGAACCGTGCGAAGGACGCGACCGATCTCGGCGTGCTGCTGATCACCCACTACACGCGCATCCTCCGCTACATTAAGCCCGATTTCGTGCACGTGCTCGTGAAGGGCCGCGTCGCCGAGGAGGGCGGCCCGGAGCTCGCCGAGCGTCTGGAGGACGAGGGCTATGACCGCTACCTCGAGCCCTCCGACATCGTCGAGGCATAGGATCGAACGCATGACTGCGACCCTCAGTCCGGAGAAGTACGACGACGTCACCGAGGCGCTCAAGGACGTGATGGATCCCGAGCTCGGGATCAACGTCGTCGACCTCGGTCTCATCTACGATCTCAGCTGGGACGAGGAGAACGACGCCCTCGTCATTCACATGACGCTGACCTCCGCCGGCTGTCCGCTCACCGACGTGCTCGAAGAGCAGACCGCGCAGGCTCTGGACAACGTGGTCGATCGCTTCCGCATCAACTGGGTGTGGATGCCGCCGTGGGGACCGGAACGCATCACCGACGACGGACGCGACATGATGCGCGCGCTGGGGTTCGCCATCTGATCGTCATCAGATGTCGGCGGCTGAGCGGCCGCAGCGTCGCCGTCGCTAGGCTCGAGGGGTGAGCATCATTCCTCTGGAAGCACTTCCGCTGGAGACCCTGCAACGGCGCTCCAGTACGAAGTGGCGGACGTACGGTTCCGATGTCCTTCCCCTGTTCGTGGCTGAGACGGATTTCCCCCTCGCGTCGCTGATCACGAGCGCCTTGCGCACGGCGGTCGAGCTCGGCGACACCGGGTACACACCACCCGATCCCGGCGTGCGCGATGCCTTCGCATCGTTCGCCGTTCGCCGCTTCGACTGGGTGGTCGATGCCGACCGCGTGCGGACGACGGGTGATGTCATGATGGGCGTCGTCGAGATCCTGCGCGCGGTCACCGCGCCCGGTGACGCGGTCGTGATCACCCCGCCGGTGTATCCGCCCTTCACGATGACGGTGGAAGAAGCCGGATGCCGTGTGGCGCCCGTGCCGCTGCGCGATACGGGAGCGGCCTGGGAACTCGACCTGGACGGCATCGACGCGGCGCTGGCCGACGGCGCGCGCGCCGTGCTGCTGTGCAATCCCCACAACCCCACCGGTACCGTCCATTCGCGCGAGACGCTGGCCGCTCTCGCCCGGATCGCGGCGCGTCACGGTGCCGCGGTCATCAGTGACGAGATCCATGCGCCGCTCGTCTACGACGATGCGACCTTCACCCCGTTTCTCGCGTCATCGGCGGAAGCCGCCGCGGTCGGCTATACGGTCACCAGCCCTTCCAAGGCGTTCAACCTTGCGGGGTTGAAGTGCGCGGTGATGGTGACGGGAGACGAACGGACCGCCGCCGTCGTGCGCGGCCTGCCGTCGGAGGTGGAGTGGCGTACGGGGCTGTTGGGCGCGATCGCCAGTGTCGCGGCACTGGACGCGGCATCCGATGAGTGGCTCGACGCCCTGCGTGCCCGACTCGATCTCAACCGCCGTCTGCTTGCCGATCTGCTGGCCGCGCACCTCCCGCGCGCTCGCTATCGCGTGCCGGACGCGGGCTATCTCGCCTGGGTCGATCTGAGCGCCTACGGCTGGGGCGACGACCCGGCCACCCGCATCCTCGCCGAGGCGCGAGTGGCCGTCCATCATGGACCGCAGTTCGGGCCGCAGGGCGCCGGCCACGTTCGCGTGAACTTCGGCTGCGGGCCGGAGGTTCTCACCGAAGCCATCGCGCGGATCGGGCGTCTCGTCGACGCGTGAGGCGTGCGCCCCACGAGCGCAGCTCCGCGTCGCCGGTGTGACATCTGAAGAAGGTAAGGCTACCCTTAGGGTGTGACCGAATCTGCGACCGCCGTCCGCCCGGCCTACCGCCCGTATGCCGTCCGTGTCCGCGCCGTCGAGCGGCTCTCTGCGCACTTCGTGAGGGTATGGTTCACCGGTCCCGAGCTGGAGTGGTTCGGCACCGCGGGTCTCGATCAGCGGATCAAGATCGTCCTGCCCCTGGCCGATGTCGCGGGGGGATACTCCGACTTCGGTCAGGCGGAGCATGCCGGCGACTGGTACGACAGATGGCGGGCGCTGCCGTCTGCGCGCCGCAATCCGTTCCGCACCTACACGGTGCGTCGTGTGGATGCCGCCGCTCGCGAGCTCGCCGTCGATTTCGTCGTGCATCACGATGCCGGCCCGGCGGGATCCTGGGCCGAGCGCGCTGCCGTCGGCGACGAGCTCGTCATCATCGGTCCCGATGAGCGCAGCCCGCAGTCGCGCATCGGCCTGGATTGGCATCCCGGCACCGCCCGACGGCTGCTGCTGGCCGGAGACGAGACCGCCGCTCCCGCGATCTGCAGCATCCTGGAGTCACTCGATCCGCGGTGCGAGGTCGACGCGTTCGTCGAGGTGCCCGACGACGACGATGCGCTGCGACCGCAGCTGCCGGCGGCATCCAACGCGCGGTTCAGCTGGATCGTGCGGGCAGACCGTCCGCACGGGGTCGCGCTCGTCGAAGCGGTGACCAGGTGGACGCGGGATCACGCCGAGGTGATCGCGCGCGCCGCGGCGCCCCGGCCTCAGGCCCTCGATGAGATCGACGTCGATCGTGAGCTGCTGTGGGACAGCCCCGAGGACGGCGACGGCGAGTTCTACGCGTGGATGGCGGGGGAGTCGGCGACGGTCAAGACGCTGCGGCGGCTGCTCGTGTCGGAGTGCGGGGTCGACCGCAAGCGCGTGGCCTTCATGGGCTACTGGCGTCTCGGGCAGTCCGAGCGCGTCGAATGAGCGCGCCGGTACGACCGCGACGAACACTGGTCGTCGCGGCGATCGGAGCCGCCCTCCTCGCGGTGTTCGTCGTGCTCTCGCTGGGTGTGGGCGCACGGCAGATCGCCCCGGCCGACGTGTGGCAGGCCCTCGTGGCGTTCGACGGCTCCAATCCCGACCACATCGTCGTCGTGACGCAGCGCGTGCCGCGCACCGTCATCGGCGTCTGTGCCGGCGCCGCGCTCGCGCTGGCGGGCACGGTCATGCAGGGGCTCACACGCAACCCGTTCGCCGATCCCGGACTCCTCGGGCTGAACGCGGGTGCCTCCGTCGCGGTGCTGGCGGCGATCACCCTGTTCGGACTGTCGACGCCGGACGGCTTCGTGTGGTTCGCCTTCGGCGGTGCCGCCCTGGCGGCGGTGATCGTGGCGATGATCGGCGGCCGCGGAGCGGACGGCGGACCCGCGCGGCTCGCCCTCACCGGCGCGGCCGTGACGGCCGGACTCAGCGCGGTCACCTTCTTGATCCTCAACACGAACTCCTACGCGCTGGACGTCTATCGGTACTGGGCAGCCGGAGGCCTGTCGACACGTGGTCTGGATGCCGTCGCGCTCGTGCTTCCCGCACTCGTCGTCGGCGCCGTGCTCGCCCTGCTATCGGCCCGCGGCCTCGACCTCGTCGCCCTGGGCACGGACTCCGCCGCCGGTCTCGGGCACGATGTCGGCCGCAGCCGCGTGCTCGGCATCGTCGCGACGGTGCTGTTGTGCGGCGGAGCGACGGCGATCGCCGGCCCGATCGTCTTCCTCGGACTGCTCGTCCCGCATGCGCTGCGCGCCGTCGTCGGTGGCAGCTACGCACGTCTGCTGCCGCTCGGAATGCTCTACGGCGGAGTGTTCCTGCTCTTGGCCGACGTCGCGGGACGCATCGTCGCGCCGCCGGGCGAGGTGCAGGCCGGCATCGTCGTCGCGATCATCGGCGCTCCCGTTCTGATCGGGCTCGTCCTCCAGCCGCGTCGGAGCATGCTGTGAGCGCCGCGCTGACCGTCCGGCGCGCGGCTACGCGTCGTCGTCGCGTCGTCGTCGTCGCGGTCATCGTCGCCGTCGTGCTGGCCGCGGCAGTGGCGATCTCGGTCGGCGACTACCCGATCACCCCCGATCGCCTGTGGGCGACGCTGACCGGGTCGGGAACGAGGATCGAGCAGTACGTCGTGTTCCAGGTGCGCGCGCCGCGCGCTGCCATGGCGCTCGTCGCCGGCGCCGCGCTCGGTGCTGCCGGTGCGCTCCTGCAATCGTTCCTCAGCAACCCCCTCGCCAGTCCCGACCTGCTCGGCATCTCCGGGGGGAGCGGGCTGGCGGCGGTGTCCGCGATCCTCCTCCTCGGCACCACCGGACCGCTCGTCGCCGTGTTCGCCTTCGTGGGCGGCTCCGCCGTCGCGGTCGTGCTCATGCTCGCCGGTCGATCGCTGCGTGACGGCGGCTTCCGGTTGATCCTGGCCGGTATCGGTGTCTCGTTCCTCACCTCGGCACTCATCAACCTCATGATGGTGCGCGCCAAGATCGAACAGGCCCAGGTCGCGCTTCTCTGGCTCACCGGAAGCCTCGCCTCGACGCCGTGGTGGCAGGTGCTCGTCGTGCTCGTCGTCTTCGTCGCGCTCGTCCCCGCGCTGATCGTCGCGTCGCGGTGGCTGCCTCTCGTGCAGCTCGGGCGCGAAGCCGCCCACGGGCTGGGTGTGGCGAGCGGACCGGTGCGTGTCGTGGTCGTCACCAGCGCCGTGCTGCTCACCGCCGTCACCTGTGCGTTCGTCGGGCCCATCTCTTTCATCGCGCTCTGTGCCCCCGCGATCGCTCGGGCGCTCCTGCGCCACGGAGCGGTGGGCCTCGGCACGAGCGCCGTCGTGGGCGCCGCGCTGCTGCTCGCGGCCGACCTCGTCGCCCAGTACGCCCTCCCCGGCATGGCCGTGCCCGTCGGCATCGTCACCGGTGCGGTCGGGGCTCTCTTCCTCCTCTGGCTTCTGGCCACCTCGAAAGGACGCCGGCTGTGACCTCGCACTCCGCTTCCCCCCGCTTGACCGCGCGTGCCCTCGCCGCCGGCTATCCCGGGCGTCGCGTCATCGACGGCCTCGACCTCGAGATCGCCCCGGGTCGCGTCACGATGATCATCGGCGCGAACGCCTCGGGAAAGTCCACTCTGCTCGGCACGCTCGCACGGCTGCACGCTCCGCTCGCGGGTCGTGTGGAGATCGATGGGGCGGACGTTCGCGGCATCCCGCGCCGCTCGCTGGCCCAGACAGTGGGTCTTCTTCCGCAGCATCCGACCGCGCCTGACGGCGTCACGGTGGCCGAGCTAGTCGGTCGGGGGCGGCATCCCCACCGCGGGCTGCTGCAGCGCTGGAGCGCCCAGGACACGGCGCGGGTCGACGAGGCGATGGCATGGACCGGCATCACCGAGCTCGCCGAGCGTCCGGTGGGGGATCTGTCGGGAGGTCAGCGTCAGCGCGTCTGGATCGCGATGGCCCTGGCGCAGGATCCGCGCATCCTGCTGCTGGACGAGCCCACCACCTTCCTCGACCTCAGTCATCAGCTCGAGGTTCTCGACCTGCTGCGCGAACTCAACCGCGAGCGCGGGACGACGGTCGTCGCCGTGCTGCACGACCTCAACCTCGCGGCCCGCTACGCCGACGACCTCGTCGTCATGCACGCCGGCGCCATCATCGCCCATGGCGCTCCCGCCGAGGTCATGACCGCCGAGACGATCCGCCGTGCCTTCGGACTGTCCGCACTGGTGATCCCTGACCCCCTCACCGCCACCCCGATCGTCATCCCCGTCCCGTCGACGAGCTCTGCTGCACTCATCGACGAGGCCACCCCTGCACGTCCCTGAGAAAGGAAGACCCATGAGACGACTCCGCACAGCACTCGGACTCGCCGCGATCGCCGGAGTGACCGCGCTCCTGCTGTCGGGCTGCGCCGCCGGATCAGCCGCGCCCGCCAGCTCCGAAAGCGTTGCGGGTGACGGCTTCCCCGTCACCATCACCTCCGCGCTCGGCGACGCGACGATCACGAAGAAGCCCGAGCGCATCGCGACATGGGGGTGGGGGGCGACGGATGCCGTCCTCGCTCTCGGCATCCAGCCCGTTGCGATCCCCGCCGACAACTACTCGGGCGGCGACGACAAGATGCCGCCGTGGATCGCAGACGCCGTGGACAAGCTCGGAGGCGCCAAGCCCACCATCCTCGACGTCAGCTCGAACGACATCCCCCTCGAGGAGTTGCTGAAGACGAACCCGGATGTGCTGCTCGCACCCTACTCGGGGCTCACGCAGAAGGACTACGACGCCATCACGGCGGCGGGCATCCCCGTCGTCGCCTACCCGACCGCGCCGTGGGCGACCCCCTGGCGTGATGTCATCACGATCACCGGCAAGGCTCTCGGGATGAGCACGCAGGCCGCCGATCTGCTGACGAGCCTCGACGCGCAGGTGAAGGACGCGGCGTCGGCGCATCCGGAGTTCGCCGGCGTCACGATCGCCTACGTGGACGACGACGTGGACACGTTCTACATGTATCTTCCGGCCGACCCGCGCGTGGAGGTTCTGCAGGATCTCGGCTTCGTCTCGCCGTCGAGTGTGACCGCGCTCGACAAGGGCGAGGGGACCTTCTACACCACGGTCAGTCAGGAGAACCTCGACAAGATCGATGCTCAGGTCATCTTCACGCAGGCTGAGGATCAGAAGACGCTCGACGACTTCCTCGCATCTGCGCGGGGTCAGCTGATCCCCGCCGTCAAGAAGGGTGCCGTCGCAGCGATGGTGGGCGCGGAGAACGTGGCGGCGGTCTCGCCGACCGCGTTGACGCTGCCCTGGGCACTGCCGACGATCACGCAGAAGCTGGCCGCCGCGGTGGCCGTCGCGAAGGGCTGACGCGGCCTCCACCTCACGACGACGGCCCCGACCACTGCGGTCGGGGCCGTCGTCGTGAGGTGAGGAGTCAGCGGCCGGAACGGTTCTCCACGGCACGCACGCCCGCCCATGCCGCCGGGATCAGCAGCGCCGCCAGCGCGGCCTTGACGATGCCGCCGACGATGAACGGAGTGACGCCAGCGGCGAGGATCGCCTCGATACCGAGTCCCTTGCCGAGGACGGTGTTCAGGATGAAGGCCATGTAGGGCACACCGAACAGGAACGGGATCACGCTCGCCGCCACGAAGCCGACGAACGCGAGGACGGGACGTCGGTCCCACGCGCGCTCCGCGAACCATCCCGCGACGAAGGCGGCGAAGACGAAGCCGATGATGAACCCGAAGCTCGGCTTGGCGACGGCTGCGATGGTTCCCGTGAATCCCGCGAAGACCGGCAGACCCGCGAGGCCGGCGACGAGGTAGGTGAGGAGAGCGGCGGCGCCGCGACGGGCGCCGAGGGCGGCGCCCACGACGACGACGGCGAGAGTCTGTCCCGTGATGGGCACGGGCCAGAGCGGAACCTCGACCTGCGCGAGCACCGCGACCACGGCGGCGCCCGCGATCACGAGGGCTGTGTCCAGGGCGGCGGCGCGGGCCCGGTCGGTCGGGCGGGCGATGAGATCGGCGAGCACGAGGCGGCGGCCGGCGGCGGCGAGGGACATGCGGTCTCCTTCGAGAGGTGGACGGTTCATGGCTCAGCCTAAAGTCTCGCCACGCGGGCCACCTGGCCGAGATCGATGGAAGAGAGGACGATTCGTTGTCGCATCGAGACAATCTGACGGCGATAGCCCGTCACGATCCCGGTCCCGCCTCGCTGACGACACTCGCCGCATGATGACTTTCACCGTTCGCTCCGCTCGTCCCGCGGATGCCGCCGGTATGGCGCGCGTGCACGTGGAGGGGTGGCGGCAGACGTACCGCGGCCTCATGGCTGACGAGATCCTCGACGCGCCCGACTTCGTGGACCGTCGCGAGCGCTTCTGGACCGCGGTGCTGGGCGACGACCCCCGCTTCGCGCAGGTCGCTGCGGCCGTCGCCCTCGTCGACGACGAGGTCGTGGGGATCGCGATGACCGGTCCCACCCCGGAAGAGGACCGGACGGATGGCACTCCGGATCGTGCGCTCCACGTGCTCTACGTCCTTGCCGATCACCACGGCACCGGCGTCGGCGCCGCTCTCTTGGACGCGGTGGCCCCGGCATCCGCAGCGCACATGCTGTGGGTGGCCGATCCCCATCCTCGCGCGCAGGCCTTCTCTGCCAAGCACGGATTCGTGCCCGACGGAACCGTGCGTGTCGACGAGGGCGTGCACGAGCTGAGGATGACCCGTCCCGCTCGCTCGTCAGCCGCCGGCCGGAGGGATCTCGACGAGGCGGAACCAGCGGCCCCTCGGTGAGAGGCGCGCCCATACGGGGAGGAAGTGCGGATCGCTGACATGGCCGTCGAAGGTGACCCGCTCGACGCCGCGAGCTGCCAGCACGTCGAGGGAGCGCCGGACGCAGGCCTCGATCAAGCGCTCACCGTCGGCCGTCTCCCTCCTCGTGGCCTCCGCCGTGAGGCAGGGGGGTGTCGAGTCGTGATAGACGAGCGCCAGCGCGACGATCTCGCCGTCGACGACGGCGGCGCTGCTCGCGTCGAGGTCGACCTCGGCCTCGAGGTCTTCCGAGAGAGCCGCCGCGAAATCCGGAGCGACGGGCGACCAGCCCTCGTGCGTCCAGGCGTAGACGGCCGCGTTGGCATCGAGGACGTCGTCCCAGGGCAGATCGCGGACGCTCTGCACCGCCGGGTGCGGCCGCAGAACCGCGCGAGACGCCGCCGGCACGTCCGCGGGTGGCACCACCTGTATGGTCCGTGCTCCCAGGGCGTCGGCGAAGCCGAGTGCATCGTCGTCGACGTACCCGCGCGTCATGAAGGTCAGTGGCGCATCTCGCAGTGTCGACAAGTGGGCGAACACGGCCTTCCCGTAACCGCGGCCACGCGATGCGGGCTCGACCACGATGGCGACCCAGTACCGGTCCCCGTGCACGCGCGAGGTCCACATGATGCCGGCGGCCACGGGGTGCCCGTCCACCTCCAGCACGGTCGAGCGGGTATGCGCATCACGCCATCTATCGGTGCGGAACGCGATCGTGCCGAGGAAGGGCAGCGTCAGATCGTCGTCGGCGAAGGGGCGCAATCGCATGGTCCCGAGTCTGGCACCTCTGGACTCGAGCGGCGGTCGACGCCGGACGTGGACGGTAGAATGGGAGGCTGGTCCGTCTCCGGGCCGTTCCCCATCCCCGACGAACGGACGTCTGCTGTGCTTGCCGTGCACGACCTCGAGATCCGCGTGGGCGCTCGCACGCTCATGTCGGAGGTGTCGTTCCGCGTCTCCGACGGCGACAAGATCGGTCTCGTCGGCCGCAATGGAGCCGGCAAGACGACGCTCACGAAGGTGCTCGCGGGCGACCTGCTGCCGGCCGACGGAAAGGTCGAACGCTCGGGCGAGCTCGGCTACCTGCCGCAGGACCCGCGCTCCGGCGATCCGGAGATGCTGGCGCGCACCCGCATCCTCGATGCGCGAGGGCTCGGCACGCTCGCCCTGCAGATGCACGAGGCCTCGTTGCAGATGGGGGATGCCGACGAAAGGGCGGCCGCGAAGGCGATGCGCCGCTACGGCAACCTCATGGAGCGCTTCGAGGCGCTCGGCGGGTACGCGGCCGAGTCGGAAGCGGCATCCATCGCGCACAACCTGTCGCTGCCGGACCGCATCCTCGACCAGCCCCTGAAGACCCTGTCGGGCGGTCAGCGTCGTCGCATCGAGCTTGCGCGCATCCTCTTCTCCGACGCGCAGACGATGATCCTCGACGAGCCGACGAACCACCTCGACGCGGACAGCGTCGTGTGGCTGCGCGAGTTCCTGAAGAACTACAAGGGCGGGCTCATCGTCATCAGCCACGACGTGGAACTCGTCGGCGAGACGGTCAACCGTGTCTTCTACCTCGACGCGATGCGTCAGGTCATCGACGTCTACAACATGAACTGGAAGAACTACCTGCGCCAGCGGGTCGCCGATGAGGAACGACGCAAGAAGGAGCGCGTCAACATCGAGAAGAAGGCGACGGCGCTGCAGTTGCAGGCCGCGCGCTTCGGTGCGAAGGCGTCCAAGGCCGCCGCGGCCCACCAGATGGTCGCTCGCGCCGAGAAGATGCTCTCCGGTCTCGAGGAGGTCCGCCAAGAGGACCGCGTCGCGAAGCTGCGCTTCCCCAAGCCGGCGCCGTGCGGCAAGACGCCGCTCATGGCGAAGAACCTCTCGAAGTCCTACGGATCGCTGGAGATCTTCACGGACGTCGACCTGGCCATCGATCGCGGATCGAAAGTGGTCGTGCTCGGGCTCAACGGTGCCGGCAAGACCACGTTGCTCAGGATCCTCGCCGGCGTCGACAAGGCCGACACCGGCATCATCGAACCCGGCCACGGCCTGAAGATCGGCTACTACGCGCAGGAGCACGAGAACCTCGACGTCAACCGGTCGGTCCTCGACAACATGATGTCGGCGGCGCCGGATATCAACGCCACCGAGGCGCGCAAGGTGCTCGGTTCGTTCCTGTTCACCGGTGACGACGTCCTCAAGCCCGCCGGTGTGCTCTCCGGCGGTGAGAAGACCCGCCTGTCGTTGGCGACGCTCGTCGTCTCGTCGGCGAACATGCTGCTGCTGGACGAACCCACCAACAACCTCGACCCCGCCTCGCGCGAGGAGATCCTCGGCGCACTGGCCCATTACGAAGGTGCGGTGGTGCTGGTCTCCCACGACGAGGGCGCCGTTCAGGCCCTCAACCCCGAACGGGTGCTGATCCTGCCTGACGGCGTCGAGGACATCTGGGGTCGCGACTACGTCGACCTGATCACCCTCGCCTGACGCCGATTCCGCGTCGGACTGCTCAGCGGGACGTCAGCTCGTCGAGAAGGGCGTCTTCTTCCTGCATGTCGCGATCCGGTCGCCGGGCTTCGCGCTGTCGGCGCCGACGAGCGGCGGGAGACGCCTCCTCCTCGTCCGGCGTCGGGGTCTCGCCTGCCCGTTCCGCGGCTGTGTCTTCCGCATCCTCTCGCCGGTGACGGATCTCGGTGCGGATCATGTACCAGATGAAGACGAATCCCATCAGCGCGAAGAGGATCCACTGGATCGCGTACGAGAGGTAGGGGCCGGGGTCGTCCGATGGCGACTCGAGTGCGTTGGGTGTCTCCGCGGGACTGGGCTGTTCGGACACCAGCAGTCCGTAGGCGCTCGTGATGAGCGCGGGCTGAGCGGTGGTCTCCGCGATCAGGGGGAGATTGATGGTCGGCACCTGGCCGTCCGGCGCGGAGCGTCCCGAGTTCGGCAGCGGCTCGCCCGGCTTGAGTCGCGCGATCACCTGTACCTGGCCGGCGGGGGGAGTGGGGATCGCGTCCGGCTCGGGCTGGGAGGAGCCGGGCGGCAGCCAGCCGCGGTCGACGAGGAAGACCGCTCCGTCGACCGTCCGGAACGGGACGAGCACCTCGAAGGCGCTCGTCCCACCGTGCGCGCGATTACGAGCCAACAGCGTGTGGTCGGTCAGATACTGACCGGTCAGGGAGACCGGGCGCCATTGGTCGCCGGGTCGGAACGCGCCGTCGGCGCCGATCACCTGCCCCAGCGGCACCGGCGCGGCGTCGTAGTTCGCGGCGATCAGGGCGAGTTGGCTGCTTCGCTCCGCGTTGCGCGTGAACTGCCAGTTCGACAGGAAGGCGCAGACGATCGCGAAGACGATCGCGATCGCGACGTATCCTGCCCAGCGCAGCGCCGTCTGCTGCCGAGCCGTGCGTTCTCTCATCTGGTCGCCTCCGTATCGAAGGCGACCACGTCCACCGGGAAGTCGCGGGCGGCGAGATAGTCGCGCAGATAGTCGACGTGATCGCCGCACGCGGCCCAGATCTTGCGTCGTTCGGGCGCGTGGATGCGCGGATTGCGCCACTGCACCTGCCACGTCGCGGGCGCGCGGCAGCCGGTCCTCGAGCAGATGGCCTCGGTCATTCGTCGTCCGACGGCGTCCGGGGTGCGGGCGGCTGCCGCGAGGACTCGCTCAGTCTGATCACGCGGGGCGTCTCGTCGACCGCGGCGTTCGGGGCGTCCGACGGTGGACGCAGGGTCGGAGAGGCCTCGATCGCGCGCTCGGGGGCGATGGCACGTTCGGCCGATCCGGAGGCGACGTTGGCGATCACCACGGCGAAGTACGGAAGGAACATCGCTCCGGCTCCGAACAGCCACGTGTACCAGCTGTAGGGGGTGACGGCCACCATGAGGACGAAGCAGATCACCCGGATGACCATCATCGTGAAGTACTTCGTCATGCGCGCGCTCGCGTCGTCGCGCGGCGCGCGCGGCAACGACGTGGCGGACTGAGCACGGGAGCTTTTCACGGTCCCCTCAGCCTACGCCGCGTGGGCGTCGCGGGCGCGGCGTCGCCCGATCAGTACGAGCCGTAACGCGAGCTGGCGGCGGCCCCGAGGATGATGAAGAAGACGAAGAAGCCGATGATCAAGAGCGAGATCGCGGTGCCGACCCATCCCACGATCACGCCCGCAAGCGCCATTCCGCGGCCGCCTTCACCCGTGCGCTTGATCTGGTTCAGCGAGATGTGGCCCATGATGGCACCACCGACCGAGCCGATCAGCGGAAGGATCCACACGAAGCCCAGAATCGACGCGATCATCGAGATGACGGCGAGCACGTTCGTCTTCGCGGCGGGCGCCCCGTAGTAGGGAGCGGACCCGTACACGGGCGGTGCGCCCGGAGCGGGCTGCACCGGAGCGCCGGTGCTCGCGCCGTACGCCGGGGGTGCGGAGGGATAGGACGGCTGCTGATACGCCTGAGGCTGGTAGGCGGGTGCCGCCGGCGGCGCATAGGTCGCATCGGCCGCAGGTGCCGGAGTCGGAGGCGTCACGGGCGGGGTGGCCGCGGCATCCGGGGACTGAGGGTTCGTCGCGTCGGTCATGATCTCTCCTGTCTCGCCGTGCCAGCCTATCGGGCGCCGCGCGCGAGAGGGGATCCGTCGTGCGCGACGGGTAGGCTGGGGCGGTTCCTCCCGAGCGAAACGGAGCCCCTATGTCGCACGACCGTGTCGTCCTCGTCACCGGCGGAAACCGCGGCATCGGCCGCGCCATCGCCGCCCGCTTCGTCGCGGAGGGGTATCGCACCGCGGTCACCGCCCGCTCCGGCGAGGGCCCGGAGGGCACGCTCACGGTGCGGGCCGACGTGACGGATGCTGCGTCGTTGGATGCCGCGTTCGCCGAGGTCGAGAAGCAGCTCGGTCCCGTGGAGATCGTGGTCGCGAACGCCGGGATCACGAAGGACACGCTGCTGCTGCGGATGACCGAGGACGATTTCGACTCCGTCGTGGCCACGAACCTGGGCGGAACGTTCCGCGTCGTCAAGCGTGCGTCCAAGGGCATGCTGCGCGCCAAGTGGGGACGGGTCATCCTCATCTCGAGCGTCGTGGGTCTGTACGGTTCGCCCGGCCAGATCAACTACTCGTCGTCGAAGGCGGCACTCGTCGGCTTTGCGCGCTCGCTGACTCGAGAGCTCGGCGGTCGCGGGATCACGACCAACGTCGTCGCGCCCGGATTCATCGAGACCGACATGACCGCCGAACTGCCCGAAGACACGCAGAACGAGTACAAGCGGAACATTCCCGTCGGTCGCTTCGCGACCCCCGACGAGGTCGCCGGCGTCGTCACGTGGCTGGCGTCGGAGGATGCCGCCTACATCTCGGGTGCCGTCATCCCCGTCGACGGCGGTCTCGGGATGGGGCACTGAGCCCCTCGGCATCTCGGCTCGCTGCGGAGACCCTCTCGCCGTGACCGGTGGGTCTTGCGGCCCGCTCAGCGCGGCGACGAAGGGAGCGGCGCTCGCGTGATGGCGGCGGCGATCGCGTCGCCCAGCCGCTGTGGCTGGGAGAACTGCGGCCAATGGCCGCTGCCCAGACGGACGATCTCGGTGTCGCGGATCGCCGAGAACTCGTCGGCGTACCGGCCCCACTGTGCGAGGAAGCCGCGGAACTCCTCTTCGCCCAGTGATCCGGAGAGCACGGTGACGGGAAGCTCGTAGCGACGTTCGTCGTGCAGCGCGATCGCGTCGGTGGGGACCCGAGCCGGCACCGAGCGGGTCAGCGGTGCGGTGCGCGCCCGCGTCTGCGCGTCGAGATCAGCCACGTCGTCCTCGTCGAAGAATTCCCAGCCGGGGAACGGCACGACGCCGTCGACGACGTCGAACTCCGAGATCATGCCCCCGTCGTGCGGCACCGCAGTATCGACCAGGACGACCCGAGCCACGCGTTCGGGGCGGGCATCCGCTGCTCCCCAGGCGACGTTGCCGCCTCCGCTGTGGCCGACGACCGCAACGGGTCCGACAGACTCGTCGATCGCGGCGACGGCCGCCGCGACCCAGTCGGCGATGCCGATGCCGGCGCTCTCGACGCCGGGCGCCCCCAGGCCCGGCATCGTCAACGGTCGTGGGGTCAACCCTGCACTGCGCAGCGCAGGAAGCACGTCGTCCCACGACGATGCGTCGAGCCAGAGACCGGGAATCATGATGACGTCCATGCGCTCACGGTACGCCGGGCCACCGACATCTGTGCGTCCACGACGCGCGATGCGGTCGCGGAAGGTCAGGGGAGCATCGGGATGAGTTCGCGCAGGTCGACCGGGCCGATGACGACGTCGGCGTCGCGCCGTACCGCGGGCTTCGCGTTGAACGCGACGCCGAGCCCGGCGACGGCCATCATCTGCAGGTCGTTCGCGCCGTCGCCCACGGCGATCGTGCGGGAGAGCGGAACACCGGATGCCGCGGCCCACTCGCGCAGTGCTGCGGCTTTGCCGGCGGCATCCACGATCTCGCCATCGACCAGGCCAGACAGCACGCCGCCGTCGACGGCCAGTCGATTCGCGCGCCACTCGTCGATTCCGAGCCGGGGTGCGATGACGTCCAGGATCTCGTGGAATCCGCCGGATACGACGGCGGCCCTCCCGCCGCGCGCGTGAATGGCGGCGACGAGCTCGGCCGCTCCCGGGGTGGGCTCTACGCGCGCCCGCACGCGGTCGAAGGCGCTCAGCGGGACGCCGCGCAGCTCGGCCACGCGCGAGCGCAGACTCGTCGCGAAATCCACTTCACCGCGCATCGCCGCCTCGGTGGCCGCCGCGACTTCGGGGCCACGGCCGGCCTCGTCGGCGATGAGCTCGATGACTTCGTTGCGCAGCAGAGTGGAGTCGGCGTCGAACACGACGAGGAAGCGGGCGTCAGGCACCCGTCCAACCTATCGGCCGTCAGCGTGCGACGTAGGCGTTCTTCCCCACCACGGTGATGCCGCTGTCGGTCACGGTGAAGCCGCGCGCGAGATCGAAGGCGCGATCGACGCCGACCGTCGCCCCCGGCTCCAGCACGACGTTCTTGTCGAGGATCGCGCGATGCACCCGCGCGCCGGCACCGACCTGGACGTGATCGAAGAGCACGGAATCGGTGATGGTCGAGCCTCCGCCCGACAACGTCCACGGGCCGACCACGGAGCGCTCCAGATGGGTTCCCGACAGCACCGAGCCCAGTGACACGATCGAGTCGATCGCGTTGCCCATACGGCCGACGCCGTCGCGCACGAACTTGGCGGGCGGCGAGTTCACCGACTGCGAGTGGATCGGCCAGTCGACGTTGTAGAGGTTGAAGATCGGCAGCGTCGAGATGAGATCCATGTGCGCGTCGAAGAACGAGTCGATCGTGCCCACATCCCGCCAGTAGTCGCGGTCGCGATCGGTCGAGCCCGGCACGTCGTTGCGCTTGAAGTCATACACCGCCGCCTCGCCGCGCCCCACGAAATAGGGGATGATGTCGCCGCCCATGTCGTGGTTCGAGCCCGGCAGCTCGCCGTCCGCTTCCACAGCCGCGATCAGGGCGTCGGCATCGAAGATGTAGTTGCCCATCGATGCCAGCACCTCGTGCGGCGCATCGGCCAGTCCGGTCGGGTTCTGGGGCTTTTCGAGGAAGTCGCGGATCGTGACGTTGTCGCTCGGGTCGAGATCGATCACCCCGAACTGGTTGGCGAGCCCGATGGGCTGGCGGATGCCGGCGACCGTCGCCTTGGCTCCCGACTCGATGTGCGCGGCCAGCATCTGCTCGAAGTCCATCCGGTACACGTGGTCGGCGCCGATCACCACCACGATGTCGGGCTTCTCGTCGTGGATGAGGTTCAACGACTGCAGGATGGCGTCTGCCGAGCCGGAGAACCAGCGCTTGCCCAGACGCTGCTGCGCCGGCACCGAGGCCACGTAGGAGTTCAACAGAGCGGACATCCGCCAGGTCTGGGACACGTGCCGGTCGAGGCTGTGCGACTTGTACTGCGTCAGCACGACGATCTGCCGAAGTCCCGAATTGATCAGGTTCGAGATCGCGAAGTCGATCAGCCGGTACTGGCCGCCGAAGGGCACCGCGGGTTTGGCTCTGTCCTCCGTCAGAGGCATGAGGCGCTTTCCCTCGCCGCCGGCGAGGATGATTCCGAAGACCTTCGGCGCTGCAGGCATGTCACCACACTAGGCCCCCGTTCGACCGTGTACTAGCGTTCGTGACATGCGCGTCGACATCGTCACCAAGGAGTACCCGCCCGAGATCTACGGCGGCGCCGGCGTCCACGTCACCGAACTCGTCGCTGCCCTGCGACGGAGCATCGACGTGCAGGTGCGTGCGTTCGGCGGCGACCGCGAGGAGGCCGACACGACGTCCTACGGCGTGCCGGTCGAGCTCGCCGGCGCCAACCCCGCGCTGCAGACGCTCGGCACGGACCTGGAGATCGTCGGCGGTGTCGCGGGAGCCGATGTGGTGCACTCGCACACGTGGTACGCGAACTTCGCGGGGCACCTCGCCTCGCTGTTGCACGGCATCCCGCACGTGGTCACCGCCCACTCACTCGAGCCGCTGCGACCGTGGAAGGCGGAGCAGCTCGGAGGCGGGTATGCCGTGTCGAGCTACATCGAAAAGACCGCGTACGAGAACGCCGCTGCCGTGATCGCGGTCAGCGACGGAATGCGCCGCGACATCCTGCGCAGCTATCCCTCGCTCGATCCCGCGAAAGTGCGCGTGATCTACAACGGGATCGACGTGGAGGCGTGGCATCCGCGCGAGGACCATGCGCTTCTCGAGCGCTACGGCATCGATCCGAACCGCCCGTCGGTGGTGTTCGTCGGTCGTATCACCCGGCAGAAGGGTCTTCCCTTTTTCCTGCGGGCCGCCGCTGAGCTGCCCGCCGACGTGCAGATCGTCCTCTGCGCCGGCGCTCCGGACACGCCGCAGATCATGGCCGAGGTCGAAGGTCTCGTCCGCGACCTCCAGGCGCGCCGGGACGGCGTGGTGTGGATCGACGAGTTCCTGCAGCGCGACCAGCTCTGCGCGATCCTGACGTCGGCCACCACCTTCGTGTGCCCGAGCGTCTACGAGCCGCTCGGCATCGTGAACCTCGAAGCCATGGCGTGCGGTGCCGCCGTCGTGGGCACCGCGACCGGCGGCATCCCCGAGGTCGTCGTCGACGGGGTCACCGGGCGGTTGGTTCCGATCGAGCAGGTGCAGGACGGGACCGGGACGCCCGTCGACCCCGACCGCTTCGTCGCCGATCTCGCGGCCGTGCTCACCGAAGTGGTGTCCGACCCCGAGAGAGCGCGCGCGTACGGCGCGGCCGGCCGGGAACGCGCCGCCACGGCCTTCAGCTGGCAGGCGATCGCCGACGCCACGGAGGCTCTCTACCGTGAGGTCGCCGAGCGCGCGGACTGAGTTCGCGGACTGCGTGCGCGTCCGGCGCGTACCGCCGGGATGGCCGGGATGCCCCCGATAGGCTGGGCGCATGCCTCAGGTGCTCGAATTCGTCGATGTCGTCGTCCGCCGCAATGCTCGCAACATCATCGATCGCATCGACTGGCACGTCGCCGACGATGAGCGCTGGGTGGTCCTCGGACCCAACGGTGCCGGCAAGACCACCATCCTGCAGCTCGCGGCGACGCTGATCCACCCGACATCGGGTGAGGTCACGATCCTGGACGAGCGTCTCGGACGCACCGACGTGTTCGATCTGCGGCCGCGCATCGGGTTCGCGTCGTCGGCGATGGCCCGCCGGGTTCCGCCGGAGGAGACGGTGCTCGACGTCGTCCTGACCGCCGCATTCTCCGTGCTGGGGCGCTGGAACGAGACCTACGAGACGATCGACGAGCGGCGTGCGCGCCGGGTGCTGGCCGAGTGGAAGTTGGACCATCTCGCCGAGCGCACGTTCGGGACGCTCTCCGACGGCGAGCAGAAGCGGGTGCAGATCGCGCGCGCGGTGATGACGGATCCGGAGCTGCTGCTGCTGGACGAGCCGACGGCGAGCCTCGACCTCGGCGCGCGCGAAGAACTCCTCGAACTGCTCAGCGGGTACGCTCAGGCGCCGACGACGCCGGCGATGGTGATGGTGACCCACCACGTGGAGGAGATCCCGGTCGGCTTCACCCACGTGCTGCTCCTTCGCGAGGGCGCCCTCGTCGCTGCCGGACCGATCGCGCAGACCCTCACCGCTGACACTCTCTCGGCCACCTTCGGCATGCCGATCGCCCTGACCGAGGAGGGCGGGCGCTACGCCGCGCGGGCTACGCACGGCGACTGAGATCCGGATTCTTCCGAGCGGCCTCAGGCTGGTATGATCGACCCTTGGTGCATGCGCGCCCGCGCCCGCATCACAGACTTCCCTCGCCCTGGCAAAATCCAGGGCACCACGTTAGGAACCCCATGAAGACTGACATCCACCCCGAGTACCAGGCGGTCGTGTTCCGCGACCTCGGCTCCGGCGAGACCTTCCTGACCCGTTCGACGGTCACGAGCGACAAGACGATCGAGCTCGACGGTGAGACCTACCCGGTCATCGACGTCGAAATCTCCTCGGCCTCGCACCCGTTCTACACGGGCAAGCAGCGCATCATGGACTCGGCCGGTCGCGTCGAGAAGTTCAACCAGCGCTTCAAGAACTTCGGCGGTTCGAGCAAGTAATCCGAATCCCGCGAAAGCCCCGCTCCGGCGGGGCTTTCGTCGTGGTGGGCGTCGAACGCCCACCACGACGCGAGCGGTCGATCAGCGGATCGGCCAGCTGCCGTCGAGGCGGTCGTCGGGGTCGAGCCGGCCGATGCGGATGAAGTAATCGGTGAGGCTGTCGGCCTGCGCGCGTGCCCACCCGATCTGACGGGTGTGCAGCTCGTGGACGGGTGCATCGAGCTCGAACCGTCGTGCCAGCGCCTGTGCGACCCGGCCCGCCGCGATCGCGTCGGCGGCCGCGTCGTGCGCGCCGACGAGCGGCACGGCGTAATGCGCCGCGACGGCTTCGAGGGTGCGCTTGCCGCGGCGGAAGCGGTCGTGTGCTTTGTCCAGCACGAGGGGATCGATGACCGGCGAGGGCTCCAGGATCGGCGGGATGCCGTGTCGGAGCGCCTCGTATTTGAGCAGCGAGAAGTCGAACGGGGCGTTGTAGGCCACCACCGGGATGCCGGCGTCCAGCAGATCGCGCAGTGCAGAGACGACCTCCGCGATCACGGAGGGCGCGGCGGAGCCGTGCGCGCGGGCGTGTGCCGTCGTGATGCCGTGGACGGCGGTGGCGCCCTCGGGGATGTCGATACCCGGATCGGCGAGCCACGACCGCGCCCGAACGGCCGTGCCGCTGGCGTCGAGGAGACCGACATGGGCCGTGACGATACGGTCGGAGGTCACGTCGACGCCGGTCGTCTCCAGATCGAAGACGCCCACGGCATCCGCCCAGCCGAGGCCGGCAGGCCGGGTGGGAGCGGTCGCGGCGGCCGGATCCTCCTCCCACAGGGGAATCGTCTGCCACGTCTGCATGCCCCCGAGGTTATGTGTGGGCGCCGACATCGCGGCGCAGGCGCGCGGGCACGCCCGCCGGCGAGGGGCAGCCTTCTAGACTTCTGGGATGACCGTCGCCTCGCCCTACGCCGACCGCCTGGCCGCCATCGCCGTGGGGCGCGACGAGATCGAGATCTCCGGGACGCGGACGGCGTACTGGGTGTACGGAGATCCCGCGGCGCCGATCACGCTCGTCGCCGTGCACGGATACCGCGGTGACCACCACGGACTGGAGCCGGTCGTGGCCTACCTCGACGGCATCCGCGTCATCTCGCCCGACCTCCCCGGCTTCGGTGAGACGCCACCGCTTCCGGGAGTGGAGCACACGCTCGACGCCTACGCGCAGTGGCTGCGCGCCTTCGTGGATGCCGTGGCGCCGGGAGCCGTCGTGCTGGGGCACTCCTTCGGGTCGATCGTCGTCGCCGCGGCGGTCGCCGCAGGACTGCAGACCCCGCGCGTGATCCTCGTCAACCCGATCGGTGCCCCGGCACTGGAGGGGCCGCGCGGCGTCCTCACGCGACTGGCGGTGCTCTACTACCGCCTCGGCGCGAAGCTGCCGAAGCGGATCGGTGACGCGCTCCTGCGAAACCGCATGATCGTCCGCGTGATGAGCGTCTCGATGGCCAAGACCCGTGACCCGCTGCTGCGCCGCTTCATCCACGACCAGCACGACACCTACTTCTCCCTCTTCCACGATCGTGACGTGCTGTACGAGGGTTTCGTCACCTCCGTCTCGAACGACGTCCGCCGCTTCGCACCGGCGATCGCGCAGCCGACGCTGCTGATCGCCGCGGAAAAGGACGACATCACGCCGATCGAGGCCGAGCGGCGGCTGCAAGGGATGTTCCCCGACGCCGAGCTGGTCGAGATCCCCGCCGTCGGCCACCTCATTCACTACGAGACTCCGCAGGCGGCCGCAGAGGCGGTCAGGCGTTTTCTCGCGCCTTCCGGCGACGGTACGCGTTGACGTTCATGCGGTTGCCGCAGTTTCCGGTGTCGCAGTAGCGCTTCGAACCGTTCTTCGAGAAGTCGACATAGACCGACTCGCAGTCGTCCGCCGCGCAGACGCGGACGCGATCCCACGCATCGGAGCGGATCACGTCGACGAACGCCATCGCCGATTCCACGAGCATCCGCATCGCCAGGGGGGCGTCGGGCGCCGTGGCATGGATGTGCCAATCGAACTGATCGTGGATGACGAGTTGGGGCAGTGCCCGACCATCGCGCAGCATCGCGTTGACGAGCGGCACGGCGCGGTCGCGATCGACGTCCCACAGCGCCCGAAGGCGCGAGCGGTTCGCGCGGACGGCGGTGAGCTCGGCGGCATCTCGGCGGAAGGCTCCGGTGTAGGAGAACTCGGCGAGGTAGGCTGCCAGATCCGCCTGCGTCTGGAGGCGGTCGACGCCGGATGTGTCGGTGTCCGGCAGGGTGTTGACCAGGGCTGCGGCGGCACGCAGAGACATTTCGGTGTCATGGATGAAGACCACGTTGACTCCTGACCTCGCCGGGCGATAGTGTCACCAGTGTATTCGCTGTTCAGTCATGACAGCCCGCACTCGAACCCGAGGACCGCCGGTGTCTCGCACCGCTTCATCCGCCCGCACGACGGGGATCGTCATGGCCGTCGTCTCGGCCCTCGCCTTCTCTTCGAGCGGACCGCTGGTCAAGCCGCTGCTCGAGGCCGGGTGGTCGCTCTCGGCAGCGCTGGTCGTGCGCATGGGACTCGCCGCGCTGATCCTGTCGCCCGCTCTCGTGCGTGCGGCGCGGCGTGAGCGCGGATTCCTCCGCCGGCACGCGCTCTCGCTCGTCGCGTTCGGGCTCATCCCGGTGCTGGGCTGTCAGCTGCTGTTCTTCTCCGCGATGCAGCGCATGCCCGTCGCCGTCGCGCTTCTCATCCAGTACCTCGCGCCGGTGATGCTCGTCGGATTCGTCTGGATCCGTACGCGACGCGCCCCGTCGCGACTCGTGATCATCGGATCCGTCGTCGCGATCGTGGGACTCGTGCTCGTCGTCGACGTCACCGGCGCCCGATTCGACCTGCTGGGCACGCTGCTGGCGCTGGGCGCGGCACTCTGCGTCTGTGTCTATTTCGTGATGAGCGAGCGCACCGGCGATGACCTGCCTCCGCTCGCCCTGGCCGCCGGCGGGTTGATGGTCGGGGCCGGTCTCATGCTCCTGCTGGCGGTCGTCGGTGCGATGCCCCTGTCCGCGCCGGCCGTCACGCTCACGTTCCGAGGGATCGATGTTCCCGGCATCCTCGCCCTCGGGTGGGTCGGAGCCGTCGGAACGACCCTCGGCTATGCCTTCGGGGTCATGGCCGTGCCTCGCGTAGGCGCTCGATTGGCGTCGTTCATCGGCCTCAGCGAAGTGCTCTTCGCGCTCGGCTTCGCCTGGCTCCTCCTCGGCGAGGCCCCATCGCCGGTCCAGATCATCGGCGGTGCGGTGCTGTTGGCGGGGGTCGTGCTCGTGCGAATGGATGTCGGCGCCGCACCTCTCGCCCCGCTTGCGGCGGATGCCGTGCTGCCGCCGACGCCCGAGTTCTCGCCCGGCGAGGTCAGCGGATCGCGTCCTCCCGTGCCGACTCCAGGAGTGGTCGGATCCGATATCCGATCACTTCGCCCATGACCAACGACGTTTCGGTGCGTTCGACGCCGTCGATCGCCAGGATTCGGGCGTCGACGTCGAACAGGTGCTGGGTGTCGCGCGCAGCGACGCGCACCAGCAGGTCGACCTGCCCGCTCATGCCGTAGGCCTGCACCACCTCGGGGAGCGTCGCGATCGCCTGCGTGATGCGAGGCAACTCCGCCTGGCGCACGGTGACGCTCACCATCGCTTCGATCGGCAGGCCCAGTGCGAGCGGGGGGATGGCCCGCTCGAACGACTGGAAGACGCCGCCGCGCTCCAGGCGCGCCAGCCGCGCCTGGACGGTGTTGCGGGACAGGCCGAGCCGTTCGGCGAGCGCCACGACCGTGGCGCGGTGATCGTCGGCGAGCGCGTTCAACAAGTCGAGGTCGACGCGGTCAAGAGGTCCCATACTGCCCAACTGTACCAGCAGCAGCCGGTGCCGCATGGGCAACATGCTCAGCGCGAGCAAAGATGCTTGAGCTAGGTGCCAGTTCGACGTAATCTTCCACGCAACCGGCGACGAGGCCGGCCCGGGCGGCCGCCGCGGTCCACAAGACAGCGGCTGAGCCAGAGAGGGATGACGACGATGTACACCCTGACGACAGACGAAGCGATGACCGCGCTCGACGACACGGCGCGACTGCTGACCCCCGACGGGTGCCGCATCGCGGACGCGCGGCTGGACCCCTGGGTCGAGGACCTGGACGGCGCCGCGCTGCGCGGTCTGTACCGCGATATGGCGATCGCGCGCCGGATGGATGCCGAGGGTGTGGCGCTCCAGCGCCAGGGTCACCTCGGACTGTGGGCGCCTGCTCAGGGACAGGAGGCGATCGCCGTCGGGACGGCGCGCGCCTGCCGCGCCGACGACTTCCTCTTTCCGAGCTACCGCGAGCTGAGCATCGCGATCCTTCGCGGCGGAGTGCCCGCCGACCTCGTTCTCGCCTGGCGCGGCGAGGTGCACTCCACATACGACCCCTTCGAGCTCCGCCTGGCATCTCCGCAGATCATCATCGGCGCCCAGACCCTCCATGCCGTCGGATACGCGATGGGTATCCAGCGCGATGGTGGCGATCAGGTGGCGGTGACCTACTTCGGCGACGGAGCGTCAAGCCAGGGCGATGTCAACGAGGCGATGGTGTTCGCGTCGTCGTTCACGGCCCCCGTCGTCTTCGTCTGCTCGAACAACCAGTGGGCGATCTCCGAGCCGGTCGCGGTGCAGTCGCGCTTCCCGATCGCGGGTCGCGCCCCCGGCTTCGGCATCCCCAGCATGCGGGTGGATGGCAACGATGTGCTGGCGTGCACCGCGGCGATGCGCTGGGCGCTGGAGCACGCCCGTCGCGGTGGAGGTCCCGTGTTCCTCGAGGCCGTGACGTATCGCATGGGTCCCCACACCACCTCGGACGACCCCACGCGCTACCGGGATCGCGAAGAACTCGAGGCGTGGCGGGCGCGCGACCCGCTGACGCGCGTGGAGGCGTTCCTGCGCGCCGCCGGTGACCTCGACGATGAGACGATCGCCGCGATCGGGAGGGAGGCCGACGGGCTCGCCGCGCAGATGCGTGAGGCGGTGCTGACGGCGCGCACCCGGCCGGCGATCGAGGTTTTCGATGACGTGTACTGCGAACCGCACACCGGCCTCGAGCATCAGCGCGCGCGTTTTGCGGCGTATCTGGACTCGTTCGCCGCCGAGGCGGGGAGTGCGCGATGACGTCGCTGACGATGGGCGCGGCGCTGACGGCGGGCCTGCACCGGGCCATGGCAGCCGATGAGCGTGTGATCGTGATGGGCGAGGACATCGGCCGCCTCGGCGGCGTGTTCCGCATCACCGACGGCCTCCTCGATGAGTTCGGCCCCACGCGCGTCATCGACACCCCGCTCGCAGAGTCCGGCATCGTTGGCACGGCGGTCGGACTCGCGATGCGCGGGTTCCGCCCCGTCGTGGAGATCCAGTTCGACGGGTTCGTGTACCCGGCCTTCGACCAGATCGTCTGTCAGGTGGCCAAGCTGCACTACCGCACGCGCGGGCGCGTTCGCATGCCGCTGACCATCCGCATCCCCTGGGCGGGAGGCGTCGGCGCCGTCGAGCACCACTCGGAGTCGCCCGAGGCGTATTTCGTGCACACGGCGGGGCTGCGCGTGGTGGCCGTCTCGAATCCCCAGGATGCGTACACCATGCTGCAGCAGGCGATCGCGAGTGACGATCCCGTGGTCTTCTTCGAGCCCAAGCGGCTGTATCACACGAAGGGCGAGGTCGATCTCGACGGCGACGTGGCCGATGCGGCTCCGATGGGTCTCGCGCGCGTCGAGCGAGAAGGTTCCGACGTCACGCTGATCGCCTACGGCGCGCAGGTCACGACGGCGCTGGATGCCGCGCTCGCCGCCGAGGACGACGGCATCTCCATCGAGGTCATCGACCTGCGTTCGCTCTCACCCGTCGACTACCGCACGGTCGCGGCATCCGTCCGCAAGACGGGTCGCGTCGTGGTCACGCATGAGGCGGCGGGGGAGGCCGGCGTCGGTGCCGAGGTGGTCGCCAGCATCACCGAACAGTGCTTCCACTATCTCGAAGCACCCCCGCAGCGTGTGACGGGACATGACATCCCGTATCCGCCGGCCAAGCTGGAAAAGCACCACCTGCCCGACCTCGATCGGATCCTCGACGCCGTCGATCGCGTTCTCGACCGGCCGAACAGCCTCACGTCGGCGGCGGGGGTGGAACGATGATCGCGGAGTTCCTCCTTCCCGACCTCGGCGAGGGGCTGCCCGAGGCGGAGATCGTCCAGTGGCTCGTCGCCCAAGGTGACGACGTGCATCTGAACCAGCCCATCGCGGAGGTCGAGACCGCCAAGGCCATCGTGGAGCTGCCCTCGCCCTTCGCGGGGACGGTCAGCGCGCTGCACGCGGCAGCCGGTGACGTCGTGGAGGTGGGGTCGCCCCTGATCGCGTTCGAGGTCGAGGCCGCCGACTCCCCGTCCGGCGACGTGCCCGAGGCGACGTCCGCGCCGGCCGGGCACGTGGAGCCGGAGCCCTCGTTGCCGAATCTCGTCGGTTACGGCGCGGCGCCACGCGCGGCGGGGCGCCCCCGACGCCGCGCTCGTGTGCTCGCGGGCACCGACGAAGATCGTGAGGCCACTCCGATGATCGCCGCGCAGGTCCTGCACGACGCCCCGCACGATGCGGTGACACCGCTGCGAGACGATGTGCGTGACGAGCGTCCCCGCTCGACCCCGCCCGTGCGCGCCTACGCGCGTGCGCACGGCGTCGATCTCGCACTCATCGAGGCCTCCGGAGTCACGGGAATCATCCGACGCGAAGACGTCGACCGCTTTCTCGCCGACCGCACTCCCGCCGCATCGGGTGCGTCGCCCGCGGATGCGGGACGGGTGTCGCCGGCGGGCACCGGGCGGGACGGCGCCGAGCGGGAGACGCGGGTGCCGATCCGCGGCGTCCGCAAGCACACGGCGGCGGCGATGGTGCGCAGCGCCTTCACAGCGCCTCACGTCACGACCTTCCTGGAGGTCGACGTCACCGAGACCACGCGCTTCGTGGCGAACCTGCGCGCCGACCGCCGACTCGACGGACATCGCATCGGCATCATGGCGGTGGCCGCGAAAGCCGTGTGTCTCGCGTTGCGCGTCGAGCCGACCCTGAATGCGGCGTGGGACGAAGACGCCGGGGAGATCGTGCAGTACCACTACGTGAACCTCGGCATCGCGGCTGCGACCGAGCGTGGCCTCATCGTCCCGCATGTCGCCGACGCCGACCGGCTCGGTCTGGTCGATCTCGCCGACGAGATCGGCCGTCTCGCCCAGACGGCGCGCGCGGGACGCACGAGCCCGGCCGCGCTCAGCGGTGGCACGTTCTCGATCACCAACTTCGGCGTCTTCGGGATCGACGCGGGTACGCCCATTCTGAATCCCGGCGAGGCGGGGATTCTCGGGCTGGGCTCGGTTCGGCGTCGGCCCTGGGAGCACGAGGGCGACATCGCGCTGCGTGACGTGATGACGCTGAGCCTGTCGTTCGACCACCGACTCGTCGACGGCGAGCAGGCATCGCGCTTTCTGACGACGGTCGGTGACGTCCTGCGCGAGCCGGGCCGTGCGCTGCTGTTCGGGTGACGCGCCGTCGCGCGGGTCAGGGGGTGGCGAGGGCCGCGTAAGCCATGTCGGAGAGGAGCCTGCGCAGAAGGGTGTCCGTCTCGGCATCCACCGCCACTTCCCGGCGCGTGCGCACGACGTACGGGGTGGAGTTGATCAGCCCGAAGCCGGCGTGAGCCCGCACGCGCAGGTCGGTGTCGCCGCGCTCCGGGTGCACGGCGCGCAGGACGTCCACCCACAGCTCCACGTACTCGCGCTGCAGCCGCCGCACGGTACGGCGGTCCTGGTCGCTCAACCGCGTGAGGTCGCGGTCCTGCACGCGGATGACATCGGCGCTTCGCACCGCGAAATCGACGTGGAAATCGACGAGTTCGCGCAGGGAGCGTCGGGCGTCGTGCCCGGTGGACGTCACGCGACGTCCGCCCTCGAGCAGGTCCGTGCTGGCTCGCAGGAGAATCGCGCCGAGGAGCGCGCGCTTGCTGTCGAAGTGACGGTAGACGGCCGGGCCGCTGACCCCGACGGCGGATCCGAGATCCTCGAGGCTCACCCCGTCGAACCCGTGCTGGGCGAACAGGCGCGCCGCCGCCTCCACGAGCGCGTCCGCACGCTCCGCCTTGGCGCGCTCGCGGGTGGTGCGCGCGGCCCGGGAGTGCGTTGTCATTCCAGTTAATCCTCGATAACCTGAGCTGGTGGGTTAACGAACACTAACCCACTGGCTCGTCCGCGCGCCATGCGTGCGCGTCAGCCGTTACGCGACCGCGACATCGAAGGAGATGGCATGGCGATCCTCGACCCCCACGACTACGGATTGAACGACGAGGAGCGCGAACTGGCGGCCATGGTCCGCGCCTTCGCCGACGAGCGGATCGCGCCGCAGGCGTACGAGGCCAACCGCACCAGGACGCTGCCGCTGGACATCGTCTCCGAGATGGGGGAGATGGGGCTGTTCGGCCTGCCCTTCCCCGAGGACGTGGGCGGGCAAGGTGGCGATTGCGCGACGCTCGGACTCGCGATCGAGGCTCTGGCCCGCGTCGACCAGTCGATCGCCATCACGCTGGAGGCCGCCGTCAGTCTCGGTGCCATGCCCGTGTACCGATTCGGCAGCGACGCGCAGCGGGAGGCACTTCTTCCCGACCTGCTCGCGGGGCGCGCGCTCGCCGGCTTCGGTCTCACCGAACCCGAAGCGGGATCGGATGCCGGCGCGACGCGCACGACCGCTCGCCTGGAGGCAGGCGAGTGGGTCATCGACGGCAGCAAGCAGTTCATCACGAACTCGGGCACGGCCATCACGCGATTCGTGACCGTGACGGCGGTGACCGGTGAGAGCGGTGCGCGCAAGGAGATCTCGACGATCATCGTGCCCTCCGGCACGCCCGGCTTCACCGTCGGGCCGTCGTACGACAAGGTGGGCTGGCACGCGTCCGACACCCATCCACTGAGCTTCTCGGGCGCCCGCGTTCCGGCGGAGAACCTGCTCGGCGAGCGCGGCCGTGGCTTCGCCAACTTCCTCAGCATCCTCGACGAGGGCAGGATCGCGATCGCGGCCCTCGCCACCGGTGCGGCGGAAGGCTGTCTGGAAGCGGCGCTGGACTACGCCGGCAGTCGCATCGTGTTCGCCGAACCGCTGGGTTCGCGCCAGTCGATCCAGTTCCTGCTGGCACGGATGCAGCAGCGCGTGCATCTGTCGCGCCTGGCGTGGCTGCACGCCGCGCGCCTGCGTGATGCCGGACGGACTTTCGCGACCGCTGCCACGCTGGCCAAGCTCACGGCGGGGGAGGCGGCGATGGACAATGCGCGGGATGCGACGCAGATCTTCGGCGGCAACGGATTCATGAACGAGTACCCTGTCGCGCGTCACTATCGAGACGCGAAGATTCTCGAGATCGGCGAGGGGACCACCGAGGTGCAGCTCCTCCTGATCGCTCGCGCCCTCGGACTGACCAGCCTCGGATCGGGCGCGCGACCGGCCCGGTAGCGTGAACGCATGACCGCCGATTTCACGCTCGGACCCGCCCTGCTGTTCTGCCCGGCTGATCGTCCGGAACGCTACGAGAAGGCCCTCGATCGCGCCGATGGCGTCATCCTCGACCTCGAAGACGCTGTCGCACCCGCCGACAAGGTGGCGGCGAGGGTCACGCTGATCGACTCACAGCTCGACCCCGAGCGCGTCATCGTCCGAGTGAATGCCCTCGGGTCCGCCGAGATCGTCTCCGACCTTGCGTCGCTCTCGCAGACCGATTACCGCCGCGTGATGGTCGCCAAGGCGGAATCGGCGAAAGCGATCTCCCGCATCGACCCGCGGTTCGACGTCATCGCGCTGTGCGAGACCGCTCGCGGCATCGTCGCGGCCGAGAAGATCGCCGCTCAGGACAACGTCGTCGCCCTCATGTGGGGCGCGGAGGACCTCGTCGCTTCGCTCGGAGGGACATCGAGTCGCACGCCGAAGGGGCGCTACCGCGACGTCGCACGTGCCGCCCGTTCGCGTCTTCTGCTGGCGGCGGGAGCGGCGGGTATCGCGGCGATCGACGCTGTGCACCTCGACATCGCCGACGAGAAGGGGCTGGCGAAGGAGGCGCGGGATGCCGCCGCGAGCGGCTTTCGGGCCACCGCGTGCATTCATCCGGCGCAGGTCGCGACGATCCGGGCCGCCTACCGGCCCGACCCCGATACGCTCACCTGGGCCCGCGACGTGCTGGATGCCGCCGTCGGCGAGCGTGGCGTCTTCGCGTTCCGTGGTCGGATGATCGACGAACCGGTGCTGCGTCACGCCCGCACCCTCCTCGCCCGCGGAATGTGATGCCGCGGCATCCACGGAGGGATCGCGCGGAGGTCAGGTCATCGGGATCGCGGCGTAGGACTGCACGCTGAGACGGTCGCGCTCCACGAGGAAGCGATGCGTGGACGCGTTGGCCAGACGCTCGCCCTCGAGCGGGAACGCACCGGCAGACGCGTGCCGGATGACCTCGCGAATGAGGGCGCCGTGGGAGACGACGACCACGGTGGGCGCCTGCGGTGCGGCGTCGCGGCGGGCGTCTCGGACGGCGCGCTGGAGACCCGCGAGCGCGCGGCGGCGCACCTGCGGCCAGGTCTCCGCCTCCGGCACCTCTGCCTCGGCCCACGATCCCCACCGGTCGCGGAACTCCTCGACGCTCGCGCCCTCAGCGATGCCGTACGAACGTTCGCGCAGCTGCCGGTAGGTTCGCGGCGCCGGCACTGCCAGAGTGGCGGCGATGATCCGAGCGGTCTCGACGGCGCGCGACAGATCGCTCGAGGCGACGACCACGGGCCCGACCGCCGAGAGCTCCTGCTGAAGTCGCTCGGCGACCTCTCGCGCCTGAGCGCGGCCGGTGTCGTTGAGGGGGATGTCGGTGGAGCCCTGGATGCGTCGCATCGCGTTCCAGTCCGTCTCGCCGTGGCGCACGAGGATGAGGGTCGTCACGCTTCGAGCCTAGGCGAGGTCGGCGTGGGTTCAGCGCGCCGCCGGCAGCGCGCGGGCGAACGCGCGCAGCACCTCGGTCGTGCCCGCGTCGATCTTGACCGTCGCCCGCGCATCGCCGCGTGTCTGGCCGCGGTTGACGATCACGACCGGGAGCTTGCGACGTCGGGCGCGCTCGAGCAGTCGGATGCCGGAGTTGACGACGAGAGACGAGCCGGCGATGACGAGGGCCTCGCTGGTCTGTACCAGCTGCTCGGCCTCGGTGAACTTGGCGACGGGGATGTACTCGCCGAAGAAGACGACGTCGGGCTTGAGCATCCCGTGGCACACGCTGCAATCCGGCACGACGAAGCCTTCGCTGGAAGAGGGGAGGACGTCGCCGTCGGGGCCCAGCTCGACCGCGTCCGGCACCGTGATCCAGGGGTTGTCCGCCTCGACGCGCGCCGCCAGGTCGCGGCGATCGAACACCTGCCCGCAGTGCGTACAGAGCACGCGGCGCATCGTGCCGTGCAGTTCGACGACACGGCGGCTGCCCGCGCGCACGTGCAGGCCGTCCACGTTCTGGGTGATGACCCCGCTCGCGATGCCCCGGCTCTCCAGCTCGGCGAGGGCGACATGGCCGTCGTTCGGCTGCGCGGCGGCGAAAGCCCGCCATCCCAGGTGGCTGCCGACCCAGTAGCGTCGGCGCGAGGAGGCGCTGGAGAGAAACTGCTGCGCCGTCATCGGGGTGCGCGTGGGGGCACCCTTGCCCCGATAGTCGGGAATGCCGGAGTCCGTCGACACACCCGCGCCGGTGAGCACCGCGATCCGCCGCCCGGACAGGGCGTCCAGGGCGCGCTCAACCGCATCGGCCGCCTGACGGTCGAGGTGCGGCCCGGCCTCGAACGAGTGATCCAGCAGCGTCGACATGGCGTCCTCCCTCCCACACTCCCTCTTCGAGACTACGCGTCCCGCTTTTCGCGGAGGTTACACGCTGGTCCGTCGCCGCGGCGTCCGGGGCGTGCCAGCATGGACGGATGCCTGTGGTGCGCATCGACGATCCTGCCGACGACCGTCTCGCGGACTACCGCGACCTCACCGACGTCGCTCTGCGGCGTGTGCTGGAGCCGGCGGGCGGTCTCTACATCGCCGAGTCGTCGAAGGTGATCGCCCGCGCCGTCGCCGCCGGTCATCGGCCACGATCCGTGCTGGTGCAGCAGAAGTGGCTCGACGACACCGCGCCCCTCGCCGGTGACGCCCCCGTCTACCTGGTCGATGACGACGTGGCCGAGCGTCTCACCGGCTACGCCGTGCACCGCGGAGCTCTCGCGGCGATGCACCGGCCGGCGCTGCCGTCCGTCGGCGAGGTCGTCGCCGGGGCGCGGCTGGTACTGGTGCTGGAGGACATCGTCGACCACACCAATGTCGGAGCCGCCTTCCGCGCCGCCGCCGGCCTCGGTGCGGACGCCGTCCTGGTCACGCAACGCTGCGCGGACCCTCTCTACCGTCGGAGCGTCCGGGTGAGCATGGGGACGGTCTTCCAGGTGCCGTGGACCCGCCTTCCCGATGACGCGGCCGGGGGATGGGGCGCCAGCCGCGACCTGCTGCACGATGCCGGGCTGCACCTGGCCGCCCTCGCGCTCGCCGACGACGCGGTGGCCCTCGACGCGTTCGCCGCTGCGCGCCCGCCGCAGGTCGCGCTACTTCTGGGTGCCGAAGGCGACGGGCTGTCGCATCGGGCGCTGGCCGCGGCCGACACCGTCGTCACGATCCCGATGGCGGGCGGCGTCGACTCGCTGAACGTCGCCGCCGCCGCGGCGGTCGCACTCTGGGCGTTGCGTTAGGCCTGCCGGTCCGGCCCCGCGGCGCGATCGCGGCCCGGGGCCTCCACCAGGACCGGAAGCGGCTCGGGGCGCTTCGCGGTGATGTTGTCGCCCGAGGACTGATGGCGAAGGCGACGCAGCACCCAGGGAACGAAGTGCGTGCGCGCCCAGACGAGGTCGTTGGTGCGCGCCTCGCGCCAGGTAAGCTGCGGCAGGGGATCGGGCTGCATCGGCTGCAGATCGTTCGGCACGTTGAGCGCGCGCAACACCATGCGGGCGATCTCGTGGTGTCCGAGAGCGTTGTAGTGCAGGCGGTCGTCGTCGAAGAACCGCATGTCTTGAACCTCCTTCAGCGCCCACTGGTCGGCCACGATGCAGTCGTAGCGGTCGGCGATCGCCCGGATGTTCTCGTTGTAGATGGCGACGCGCCCGCGGATGCCGCGGAACACCGGCGTGAACTCGGTGTCCACACCGGTGAAGACGAGAAGCGTCGCACCCTGCGAACTCAGCCGGGCGACGGCATCCTCGAACTGCTGCGCCACGGCGTCCGGGTCTCCATTGGGACGCAGGACGTCGTTTCCGCCGGCGGAGAACGTGATGAGGTCGGGGTTGAGTGCGAGCGCGGGCTCGACCTGATCGGCCATGATCTGCGCGATCAGCTTGCCCCGGACGGCGAGGTTGGCGTAGGCGAAATCGTCCACCTGGGCGGCGAGCACCTCGGCGACGCGGTCGGCCCACCCCCGATGGTCGTCGGCCGTGCCGGGAATGGGGTCGCCGATGCCTTCGGTGAAGGAGTCGCCGATCGAGACCATGCGACGCCAGGGGTGCGCGCTCTCGTTGGGGATGTACGGCGAACGGTGCTCGTCGGGGGTGGCTTCGTTCCTGCGCATGACTCTCCTGACTCGTGGTCTTCTTCGAGGCTACCGGCCAGAGGCCTTCCCGCAGAGAGCCGCCGTGGGGGAGGCGTCGTTTAGGGTGGTCAGTCGTGGACGGGACGGACGAGCGAGGACAGGAGCACTTCGGCAGCTTCGCCGCCGAACACCTTTCGCCCGCCTTCCCGCAGCGCGCCCCCTGGGGAACGGCGCAGAATCTCCGCGCGTGGCAGGCCGAAGCGCTCGAGGCGTACTTCTCCGCCGACGGACCGGACGGCGTGGGTTCCGGCCCGCGCGACTTCCTCGCCGCCGCGACCCCGGGCGCCGGTAAAACGACCTTCGCCCTGCGGTTGGCGAGTGAACTGCTGCGCCGCGGCATCGTGGACCGCCTCGTCGTGGTCGCGCCCACCGAGCACCTGAAGACCCAGTGGGCAGATGCGGCAGCTCGTGTCGGCATCCGACTCGACCCGCGGTTCACCAACCGTCAGAGCGCGCCCGCTCGTCATTTCCACGGCGTCGCCGTCACCTACGCTCAGGTCGCCGTGAAGGCGTCGGTGCATCAACGTCTGACGATGGACGCGCGCACGCTCGTGATCCTCGACGAGGTGCACCACGGCGGTGACGCGCTCAGCTGGGGCGATGCGCTGCGCGAGGCATATGGTCGCGCGCCGCGCCGCCTCCTGCTGTCGGGCACACCGTTTCGCAGCGACACGGCACCGATCCCGTTCGTCGAGTACCACCCGAACGAGAAGGGCATCCGCCTCTCGCGCACCGACTACAACTACGGTTACGGGCGCGCGCTCGCGGACGGCGTCGTGCGTCCCGTGCTGTTCCTCGTCTACGCCGGCAAGATGCGCTGGCGCACGAAGGCCGGCGACGAGCTGGAAGCCCACCTCGGTCAGGACAACACCAAGGACGTGACCGCCCAGGCCTGGCGCACCGCCCTCGATCCGGAGGGCGACTGGATCCCCGCGGTGCTGCGCAGCGCCGACCGCCGTCTGAGCGAGGTGCGCCAGGACGTCCCGGATGCCGGGGGACTGGTGATCGCCACGGATCAGACGGCGGCGCGCGCGTACGCCGCGATCCTGCGCGAGATCACCGGCGAGGCGCCGACCGTCGTGCTCTCCGACGACAAGGCCGCCTCGGGCCGCATCGAGACGTTCGGCAATGCGACGACCCGCTGGATGGTGGCCGTGCGCATGGTGTCAGAAGGCGTCGACGTTCCTCGCCTCGCGGTCGGTGTCTATGCCACGAGCGCGTCGACGCCGCTGTTCTTCGCGCAGGCGATCGGCCGCTTCGTGCGGGCCAGGCGCCGGGGCGAGTCGGCATCCGTCTTCCTTCCCAACGTGCCGGTGCTGCTCACGCTCGCCGGGGAGATGGAGCGCGAGCGCGACCACGCTCTCGACCGCGAGGGCGGCGACGACGACGGGCTCGAAGACACTCTGCTCGCCGAGGCGGAGCGCGAAGACAAAGCCTCGGACGAGCTGGAACAGGAGTTCTCCTACCAGGCGCTCGGCTCGGTCGCCCACTTCGACCGTGTGCTCTACGACGGCAAGGAGTTCGGCCAGCTGGCGGTGCCGGGCACCCCGGAGGAGGAGGAGTTCCTGGGGTTGCCGGGGCTGCTCGAACCCGAGCACGTGCACGAACTTCTCATGCAGCGCCAGTCGCGTCAGAGCCGGCACCGCCGTGCCCGAGAAGCGAAAGAAGGAACGGTCGCCACGCAGGCGGTGGACGCCGACGGCGCGCTCCCGCCGGCGCTGCACCGCACCCTGCGCGAACAGCGTCAGCTGCTCAACAGCCTCGTCGGACTCTATGCCCGCCAGAGCGGAGAGCCGCACGGAGCCGTGCATGCCGAGCTGCGCCGCATCTGCGGCGGCCCCGAGGTCGCGCGAGCGACGGTCGCGCAGCTGCAGGCGCGGATCGAGGTGCTGCGCTCGCGCGTGCGCTCCTGAGCTCTCGCCGCCGGCGCGTACACTCGCGCGCATGCCGCAGGAATACTCCTTCACGTCGCACTGGCTCCTGCCGGTCTCGGTGGAGGAGTGCTGGGCGCGGTGCGAAGCCGCCCTGATGGCGGGCGAGGTGCCGTGGTGGCCGGCGGTGCGCCTCGAGCCGCGGAGGACCGCCCTCGCGCCGGGGGACATCGTGCATCTGCGCGTTCGCAGTCCTTGGGGCTACCGCCTGCGCGTCGTGCTCACCGTCACCGATCTCGTGCCGGCGCGGCGGCTGGCGGCGGTGAGCGACGGAGACCTGGTCGGGAAGGGCAGTCTTCACCTCGCCCCTGCGTCGGCTCCCGCGACAGGCGCGCGTCTGACCTGGGTCTGGGAGGTGTCGGCGACGCGTCGTTGGATGCGTCTGACCGCTCCCGTGCTGCGACCGGTCTTCGCGGCGGCGCACACACTGATCATGCGCCGTGGTGAGCGCGGGCTCATCGCGCATCTCACGCGCGGTTCGGACGTCCGAAAAGCTGGCAATCGCGGCGGCCGCGCTCTGCGCCGCCGCCGCCGCGGCTAGCGTGGGATCCCGTG
This sequence comes from Sphingomonas sp. BLCC-B65, assembly GCF_028550675.1. Taxonomy (NCBI): domain Bacteria; kingdom Pseudomonadati; phylum Pseudomonadota; class Alphaproteobacteria; order Sphingomonadales; family Sphingomonadaceae; genus Sphingomonas; species Sphingomonas sp. BLCC-B65. The sequence goes on from NZ_JAQQGL010000001.1 coordinate 280,085, forward strand.
ACCACGCGTTCGGAGCCCACCTCCCGTGACCGCCGCCGCTGGGCGCGCTATCTCGCCGACGAGCGCGCGGAGGCCCAGGTCTACCGCGACCTCGCCCAGCGTCGGGAGGGCGAGGAGCGCGAGATCCTGCTGGCCCTTGCCGAAGCCGAGGGCCGCCACGAGGCGCACTGGCTCGAGCTGCTGGGCGGCGAACCGTCGCGGTTGCCGTCTCCGGGCATCGGCTCGGTGTTTCTGGGCTGGATGGCCCGGAGGTTCGGCTCGATCTTCGTGCTCGCTCTGGCGCAGAACGCGGAAGGACGCTCGCCGTACGACAGTGAACCGTTCGCCACCGCACGCATGGTCGCCGACGAGAAGATCCACCGCGAGGTCGTGCGCGGCCTGGCGGCGCGAGGACGGCGGCGGCTGTCGGGCACGTTCCGCGCGGCCGTCTTCGGCGCCAACGACGGCCTCGTCTCCAACCTCGCTCTGGTGATGGGTATCGGCGCCACCGGCGTGGGGGCGCAGTTCGTGTTGTTCAGCGGCGTCGCCGGTCTTCTCGCCGGTGCTCTGTCCATGGGCGCGGGGGAGTACGTGTCGGTGCGCTCGCAGCGGGAACTGCTGGATGCGACCGAGCCGAGCGACTACGCCGACCATGTGCTGCCGGACCTCGATCTTGATGCGAACGAGCTCGCCTTGGTCTATCGAGCGCGCGGTCTGGGTGAACGCGATGCGCACGAGCGTGCGCGCCAGATCATCGCAGCCGCCCAGGCCGCCGACCGCAGCCAGCCATACCGGTTGCATCGCGCCGCCGGCGCCGATCACGAAGTGGTCGGCAGTGCTCTGGGCGCCGCCGGGTCGAGTTTCCTCTTCTTCGCGTCCGGCGCGATCATCCCGGTGCTGCCCTGGATCTTCGGGCTCAGCGGGCTCCCCGCCGTCGTCCTGGCCCTCGTGCTCGTCGGGACGGCGCTGCTGGGCACGGGAGCCATGGTGGGACTGCTCTCGGGGGCGCCGCCCCTGCGACGAGGGCTGCGGCAGCTGGCGATCGGTTTCGGGGCCGCTGCGGTGACGTACGTCCTCGGTCTGCTCTTCGGCGTCTCGGCGGGCTGAGCCCGGCACCGATTCCGCGTCTGGCTCGGAATCTGGTACTGTCGATCTTCGGTTGCGAAACCGAAAACCACCTGCGCGGGTGGCGGAATAGGTAGACGCGCTAGCTTGAGGTGCTAGTGCCCGTATAGGGCGTGGGGGTTCAAGTCCCCCCTCGCGCACAGAAGGAAAAAGGTCCCGTCAGGGGCCTTTTTCTTTTGTCTCCAGACGTGTCCTCCGCTCTCGGATCGTGGCATCGGGAGCGCTAGCGTGGAGGCATGCCCTCCTCCGAACTGCCCGAGGTCGCCCGCGTCGCGCGCGACCTGATCCGTTTCGACACCACCAACTTCGGCGAGGGGCGCGCGCACGGGGAGCGAGAGGCCGCCGAGTACGTGGGCGCCTACCTCGAGGCGCTCGGCCTGCGTCCCGAGTACTACGAGCCCATCCCGCGACGCACGAACCTGAGCGTCCGCGTGCCCGGCCGCGACCGCGACAAGCCCGCCCTCGTCCTGCACGGCCACCTCGACGTGGTTCCGGCCGTCGCCGAGGACTGGAGCGTCGATCCCTTCGGCGGCGTCGTGAAGGACGGGATGCTGTGGGGACGCGGTGCGGTGGACATGAAGGACATGGATGCCATGATCCTCACCTCCGTCGCCGATCTGCTGCGGGCGGGGGAGCAGCCCGCCCGCGATCTCATCGTCACGTTCTTCGCCGACGAGGAGAACGGTGGCGTCGAGGGCTCTCAGCTCGTCGTCCGCGACCGGCCCGAGTGGTTCGCGGGGGCGACGGAGGCCATCAGCGAGGTCGGCGGCTACTCCATCCCGGTGGGCGAGCGACGCGCGTACCTCCTGCAGGTGGGCGAGAAGGCGCTGGTCTGGCTGCGCCTTCGTGCTCGCGGCGCAGCCGGGCACGGCAGCCGCTTCCACCCGGACAATGCGGTGACGCGACTGGCCGAGGCGGTCGCCGCTCTGGGGCGGTCCTCCTGGCCGCTGGAGCTGACCGCGACGACGCGTCAGACGGTCGACGGCCTGGCGGCGCTGTGCGGCGCCGACCCGCGGGATCCGGATGCCGTGGCGGACGCGACCGGACCGGCATCCGGCTTCCTCCGCTCCACGTTCCGCACGACGACCAACCCGACCGGTCTCGTCGCCGGCTACAAGCACAACGTGATCCCGGATGCCGCGGTCGCCACGATCGATGTGCGCACCCTTCCGGGGCAGGAAGAACGCGTGCTCGCCGAGATCCAGCGGATCGTGGGCGAGGACGTCGTCGTCGAGGTCTCGCATCGCGACATCGGGCTCGAGGTGCCCTTCGCGGGGGAGCTCGTGGACGCGATGGTCGGGGCCCTCGAGCGTCATGACCCGGGCGTCCCCGTCCTGCCGTATCTCATGGGCGGCGGGACCGACAACAAGGCGCTCGCCGAGCTCGGCATCGCCGGATACGGGTTCGCGCCGCTGCGGCTTCCCACGGATCTCGATTTCACCGGTATGTTCCACGGTGTGGACGAACGCGTCCCCATCGACGCGTTGGTCTTCGGGCAGCGCGTGCTCACCGATCTGATCCGCACGTACTGAAAGGCCCCCCATGCACCTGTTCGAGGCGATCATCCTGGGCCTGGTCCAGGGACTCACCGAGTTTCTCCCCGTCTCCTCCAGTGCCCACCTGCGCATCATGGGCGAGTTCCTCCCGTCCGCCGAAGACCCCGGCGCGACCTTCACCGCCATCACCCAGATCGGCACCGAACTCGCGGTGCTCGTCTACTTCTGGGGCAAGATCGTGCGGATCATCTCCCAGTGGGCGAAGTCGCTGACCGGCCGCGTGCCGCGCAACGACCCCGATGCGCGCATGGGATGGATCGTCATCATCGGCACCATCCCGATCGGCATCGCCGGCTACCTCTTCCAGGACGTGATCCGCGACACGTTCCGCAATCTTTGGCTCGTGGCCACCGTTCTCATCGTCTTCGGTCTCCTGCTGGGGGCCGCCGATGCTCTCGGACGGCGCACCCGCACGGAGGAAGATCTGACCTACGGACACGGCCTCTCCCTCGGCCTCGCGCAGATGCTGGCGCTCATCCCCGGCGTCTCCCGCTCGGGGGCGACCACGACGATGGGGCTGGCGCTCGGCTACACCCGGCCCGCGGCGGCGGAAGTGGCGTTCCTGCTCGCCGTGCCCGCTGTCTTCGGCAGTGGCCTGTACGAGCTGATCCAGGCCATCAAGGATCCGGGCGACCAGGTCTACACGATGGTCGAGACCGGCGTCGCGACCGCCGTCGCGTTCGGGGTGGGCCTCGCCGTGATCGCGTTCCTGATGCGCTACCTCAAGCGCGGCAGCTTCCTGCCGTTCGTGCTGTACCGGCTTGCGCTCGGCATCCTGTTGATCATCCTGCTCAGCTTCGGCGTGCTGCAGGCCTACTGATCAGGAGCGGCGAGGGTCGGGCGGACCAGGTTTGCCGGGACCCTCGCCGCCCCGGCGCAGGTACCGCTCGAACTCCTGCGCGATGGCGTCGCCGGACGCCTCGGGCGAGTCCCAGGTGTCGCGCGTCTGCTCCAGCTGGTGGATGTACTCGGTCATCTCCTCGTCGTCGGCCGCGGCCGCGTCGATCGATGCCTCCCAGGCCAGTGCCTGAGCGGGGAGCTCCCCGCGCGCCACGACCGCGCCCGTCAGATCGGTGACGCGGTCCAGCAGCGCGAGCGTGGCCTTCGGCGACGGGGTATGGCCGGCGACGTAATGCGGAACGTTCGCCCACAGCGCCGCCGTCGGGATGCCGGCCGCCTCGGCGGCCGCAGTGAGCACGCTGAGGATGCCCGCCGGGCCCTCGTAGGTGGGCTTCTCGAGGCCGAGCGCGGCGCGGAGTGTGTCGTTCTCGCTGCCGGCGAACACCGAGATCGGTCGCGTATGCGGAACGTCGGACATCATCGAGCCCAGCGCGACGATGCCGGTGATGCCCTCCGTGAGCGCGGCGTCCACGAGCTCGGCGGCGAACGACTGCCAGGCGCGTGCGGGCTCGACCCCGGACAGCACCCACAGGCGTGTGCCGTCGGCGGGATGGAGCGGTCGCCACAGTGTGGCGTCCGGCCAGGTGAGCGTGCGCGAGCCGTCGGCGTCGAGAGTGATCTGAGGGCGGGTGTACTGGTAGTCGAAGTACAGCTCCGGGTCGACGGCGAAGACCTCCCGGTACGCGCCGGACTCGCGGATGTGCGCCGCGGCGGCGGAGGCGGCCTCACCCGCATCATTCCAGCCGTCGAAGGCCACGATCAGCACGCGATTACCCAGTTCGTCCACTCCGCCCCTCTCGCACGGTCCATCGATTCCTCCACGATACGCGCCGACGCCCTCGCGAGGGCGGCCGTAACGCGCGCGACAGCGGCGCCGAGGGGCGTCGGTAGCATGGACCGATGAGCTCCGCCCTCCCCGCCGCCGTTCTCTGGGACATGGACGGCACCCTCGTGGACACCGAGCCCTACTGGATGGAGGCCGAGACGGCCCTCGTCGAGAGCTTCGGCGGCACCTGGACGCACGAACAAGCCCTGACTCTGGTGGGTCAGGGACTCGAGACCTCCGGGGCGATCCTTCAGGAGGCCGGCGTGCGGATGTCCGTCGCCGACATCATCGCCCACCTCACCGCAGAGGTGACGCGCCTGCTTTCGGAGCGGGGGAACCCTCTGCGTCCCGGGGCGCACGAGCTGCTGACCGCGCTGCGCGGCGCCGGCATCCGCTGTGCGCTGGTGACGATGTCGATGCGGCGGATGGCATCACAGGTCGTCGCGCCCTTTCCCGAGCTGTTCGAGATCATCGTCGCGGGCGATGACGTCACGCGTCCCAAGCCGTTCCCGGACGCATATCTGCAGGCGTGCCGTGCCCTCGGCATCGACCCCGCCGACGCCGTCGCGATCGAGGACTCGCCGACGGGCGTGCGCGCCGCCGTCGCCGCGGGCGTCACGACGATCGGGGTGCCGCTGATGGTCTCGCTCGTCGGGACGGGCGCCCACACCGTGTGGCCGACACTCGCAGGCCGTACGCCCGAGGACATCGCCGCGGTCCACGCGGCGCACCGGACCCACCGCACAGGAGAGCACGCATGACCACCCCGACATCCCTCGTCGACCTGCGCCCGAGCGGCCCGTTCCGCCTGGGCGACCGCGTGCAGCTGACCGGACCCAAGGGCCGCCTCCACACCGTCACCCTGCGGGAGGGCGGCGAGTTGCACACCCACCACGGCGTGCTCAAACACGAACAGCTGCTCGGTCAGCCCGACGGATCGGTGGTGACCAACTCCGGTGGTCACGAGTACCTGGCACTGCGGCCGCTGCTGCGCGACTTCGTGATGTCGATGCCGCGCGGTGCTGCCATCGTGTACCCGAAGGATGCCGCGCAGATTCTGGCGTCCGCCGACATCTTCCCCGGCGCGACGGTGGTCGAGGCGGGTGTGGGCTCGGGCGCGCTGTCGATGTGGCTGCTGCGCACGATCGGTCCGGCGGGGCGCCTGATCTCCTTCGAGCGCCGTGACGAGTTCGCGGAGGTGGCTCGTGCCAACGTGGAGACCTTCTTCGGGCACACGCCCGACAGCTGGGAAGTTGTCGTCGGTGATCTCGTGGAAGAGCTTCCCGGTGCGGTGGGCGCGGCATCCGTGGATCGCGTCGTTCTGGACATGCTGGCCCCGTGGGAGTGCATCGACGCGGTTGCCGACGCTCTCACGCCCGGTGGTGTGGTGCTCTGCTACATCGCCACCGCGACCCAACTCAGTCGTGTCGCGGAGTACATCCGTGCCACCGGTCTGTTCACCGAGCCCGAAGCGACCGAGACGATGGTGCGTGGATGGCATGTCGAAGGGCTCGCGGTACGACCGGATCATCGGATGGTCGCACACACGGGGTTTCTCATCACGGCGCGTCGCCTGGCACCGGGTGCGATGCCCCCGGACGTGCGCAAGCGCGCACTGAAGAAGCCCAGTTATGCCGATGAGGACGTCGAACTCTGGACGCCCGGGGCCGTCGGCGACCGTCAGATCACCGACAAGAACCTCCGCAAGCGCGTGCGCGAGGCACAGCGCGCAGCGGACGGCGCTCGGCAGGCGACGGCCGACGCCGTCACGGCCGGGCGCGGTGCACCGGACGACGTAGACTGATCCGGTGCGCCGGATCCCTGCTGCCCTCGCCGTCATCGGCCTGTCTGCTCTGACCCTCGTCGGATGCGCTTCGACGCCCGGATCGGCGGCCTCGTGCGACCGCCCCACCGACAGCTCGGGTGTGCTCAACACGGTGAGCGTCTCCGGGGCTGAGGGCGCCCCCAACCTGACCTTGAGCGCTCCGGTCTACGTCGATCACACGGTCGCCGTCGACGAGACCGTCGGCTCCGGCCTGCGGGTCACCTCCGACATGCAGGATGTGCAGTTCACCATCACGATCATGAGCGGGTCGACCGGTCAGAAGATCCTGACGTCGGGCACGCAGGTGACGCCGCTGTCGAAGTGGCGTGAGCAGTACGCCGGCTTCGCTGAGCTGATGACCTGCGCGACCGAGGGCTCCCGCATCCTCGGCGCCGTTCCGGCCAGCGCGCTGTCGGCCGAGGCCGCGCAGGGGTGGGGCCTCACCGGCGCAGACTCGATCGTCGTGGCGATCGACCTACAGAAGGTCTACCTCGCCGCGGCGGACGGCACGCCTCAGTACAACGATCGACGGGGGATGCCCTCGGTCGTGCTGGCTCCCAACGGCACGCCGGGGATCATCATCCCGGACACCGCGCCGCCGTCCGACCTCGCCGTGGAGGTGCTGAAGAAGGGCGACGGCCCCGCCGTCGGAGACGGCGATCAGATCCGGATCAACTACACGGGCCTCACGTGGGCCGATCGTAAAGTGTTCGACTCGACATGGGACAAGGGGGCATCGACGGCGGTCACGCTGGATGCCGTCGTGCCGGGCTTCGCGCAGTCTCTGAAGGGGCAGACGGTCGGGTCGCAGATCCTCGTGGTGATCCCGCCGTCCCTCGGCTATGGGGACAAGACCACCTCATCGATCCCCGCGGGCTCGACGCTCGTGTTCGTCATCGACGTGCTGGGCGTGGACACTCCCGCCGCCCCCTGACCCCGCGCGGCACCGCCGCCGCTCCACAGGCGGCGCCTAAGATTGACGGGTGCCCACCGAGACCAGCCGCAGCGCGCCCGAGGAGCGCCTCGTCAACCTGGTGGTCGCACTCATGGCGACGGAGCAGGGGCTGACGAAGGACACGATCCTGTCGTCGGTGGCCGGCTACCGCGAGCAGGGTTCCGCGGGGGCTTCCAAGGACGCGCTGGAGAAGATGTTCGAGCGCGACAAGGAGAATCTCCGCTCGCTCGGCATCCCCGTGGAGACCATCGGTGACTATGCCGATCCCGATGACCTCCGCGAGGCGCGGTACCGCATTCCCACCGCGGAGTACGAGCTTCCCGCCGACATCGAGTTCACGCCGGCCGAGCTCGCCGTGCTGAATCTCGCCGGTGGTGTCTGGAGCGAGAGCTCCATGTCGGCCGACGCCCGCAGCGGCCTGCGGAAGATCCGCGCGCTGGGCATCGAGGTCGACGCGCCGATCATCGGCTACTCTCCGCGTGTCAATCTGCGCGAGCCTGCCTTCTCGCCGATGCAGCGTGCGATCGAACAGGGACGTGTCGTCGAGTTCTCCTACCTGAAGGCGGGCGAGGCGAACGCACGGGTGCGACGCGTTCAGCCCTACGCGCTGGTCGAGTACGAGGCGAGGTGGCACGTGTACGGCTTCGATCTGGCGCAGGGAGATGTGCGCACCTTCTTGCTGTCCCGGATCGTGTCGGACGTCGCGATCACGCGGACCACCTTCGACCTCGCCCTCCGCGAGGGGGCGGGCGAGCGTGCCCTGACCGGATTGGCGCAACTCGCCGCCCGTCAGCAGGCACTGCTGGAGATCGCCCCCGGCACCGAGGCCGCTCTGCGTCTCACGCGGCGGGCGACGCCCGCCGGCCAGGGGATCCGCGTTCCCTATGTCGACGTGCACATCTTCGCCGACGAGCTCGCGTCGTACGGTCCGGAGGTGCGCGTGGTCGAACCGGAAGACCTGCGCGATCAGGTGATCGCACGTCTGCAACGCACCGTGCAGATACACGGCGGTGCGGTGGGGGAGCGGTCATGAGTGCGCGACGCAAACCTCTGCTGGCCACCGATCGCGCGGCCCTGATCCTGCAGCTCGTGCCGTATCTGATCGGGAAGGGCGAGGTGTCGCTCACCGAGGCGGCGGAGGAGTTCGATGTCACCGTCGAACAGATGCGGGCGATGGTGGAGAAGTTGACCGTCATCGGGCTGCCCGGCGACGGCGGCTTCTGGCAGATGGCGAACGATCTGTTCGACATCGACTGGGATCTTCTGGATCAGCAGGACCTGGTCGTCATCACCAATAGCGTCGGGCTCGAGCGCACCCCGCGTCTGACCGCCCCGGAGGCGGCGGCCCTGCTCGCCGGACTTCGCGTTGCGGCGTCGCTGCCCGGTGTCGGCGAGAGCGGAGTCATCCAGGGTCTGCTGGCCAAGCTGGCGCGCGGCGCCTCCGGCGTGCCCGCCGACGTCATCGTCGCGCCCGGTGAGGTGGACGAGGTGCGCTTGACCGTCGATCGCGCCCTGCGTGACGGCGTCGCCGTGGCCTTCACCTACCAGGCCCCGGATGCCGCGCCCACCACTCGCACGGTCGACCCGGTCAAGGTCCACATCGCGGGCGGCCAGTGGTACCTGCAGGGGTGGTGCCACCTGCGTCAGGCGATGCGCACCTTCCACCTCGACCGCGTTTCCGACGTGCGTCTCACCGACATCGTGAGCACCCACGGTGACGACAGCGTTCCGGGACTGTTCGAGGGCGCCGCCCGCGACGTCGAGGTCGCGGTCCGCTACCGGGCGTCTGCGGCATCGCTGCTGGCCGACTACGTCGTGATCGACGACCCGGCCGATGCCGACGCAACGGTGCGCTCAGCGCGGGTGCGCGTGGGCGACGCCCGCAGTCTGAAACGTGTGGCGGCCAAGCTCGGCGGCGATCTGGAGATCGTCAGTCCCGACGCCGCGCGTCGCGCGGCCGCCGCGTGGGCCGAGGCAGGGCTCGCCCAGTACGCCTGAGCCCGGCGGCGGGGCCGGCAGGTAGACTGGGCGATATCCCCAGACCCGAGGAGACCCTCATGCTCGGAGGCTTGACCGGCTGGCACCTGCTGGCCCTTGTCGTCATCATCCTGCTCCTGTTCGGGGCGGCGAAGCTCCCCGCGCTGGCCAAGAGCGTCGGTCAGTCCGCTCGCGTCTTCAAGGGCGAGATGAAGGCGATGAAGGAAGATGACGCCGCGACCGCGACGCCGCCCGCGCCGCCGGTGACGGGAAGCGCAGCCGGGACGGCCGCTTCGAGCGCCGAGCCCGGACCCGACACCAAGCCCTGACGTCGGTGGCCACGGTCGAGTCCGCTCGTCTCGGCGAGGACGACGTGCCCCGTCGTGATCGACGGATGTCGCTGGCGCAGCACCTCACGGAGCTGCGCCGACGCTTCATCATCGGCATCATCGCGCTCGTGGTCGGCATGATCATCGCCTGGATCTTCACCGACGCCATCATCTGGGCCATGACCGAGCCGATCCGGGTCGTCGCCGCCCAGCGCGGCGACGGCGACGTCGTGACGCTGATGTACCAGAGCATCACGGGTCCGTTCGATATGCGGTTGCGCATCGCGTTGGCGGTGGGCGTCATCTTCTCCGCACCGGTGTGGGTATGGCAGATCTGGGCGTTTCTCGTTCCGGGTCTGACCCGGAAGGAGATCCGCTACACCATCGGGTTCGTGAGCGCCGCCGTGCCGCTGTTCGCCGCCGGGGTGTTCGTCGGGTGGCTGATCATGCCCCACATCGTGGAGCTCATGGCCTCGTTCACTCCGCAGGGCGCGTCGAACATCTACGACTCGAAGTACTACTACGACTTCGTCTTCAAGCTGCTGCTCGTCGTCGGCGTCTCTTTCGTGCTCCCGGTGTTCCTGGTCGCGTTGAACCTTGCGGGGGTGATGAGCGGCATGGCGATCCTGAAGGGCTGGCGAGTGGCCGTTCTCGTGGCGTCGCTGTTCGCAGCCCTCGCCACGCCCGCCGCCGACATCGTCAGCATGCTGCTGCTGGCCGGCATCCTGACGGTGCTCTACTTCGCCGCCGCCGGGCTCTCGGTGATCTTCGATCGCCGACGCGCCAAACGCGAGAAGGCGCTCGGGCTCGACCTGTGACGGATCCCGCCAGCCGCTACGCGCAGGCGCAGGCCCGTCAGGCGCATCCGATCACGGCCTCCTTCGCCGACGAGCAGCGCTTCGACCTCGACCCCTTCCAGATCGCGGGCTGTCATGCCCTGGAGGACGGACGCAGCGTCCTGGTGGCAGCGCCCACCGGCGCGGGAAAGACCATCGTCGGCGAATTCGCCGTGCATCTGGCCATGCGCGAACCCGATGAGAAGGCGTTCTACACGACCCCGATGAAGGCGCTGTCGAACCAGAAGTTCCGCGAGCTGCAGCAGGTCTACGGCGAGGACGAGGTGGGCCTGCTCACGGGGGACACCAACATCAACGGCAACGCCCGCGTCGTCGTGATGACCACCGAGGTTCTTCGCAACATGCTCTACGCCGATTCGCCGGCACTGCGCGGCTTGCGGTACGTGGTGATGGACGAAGTCCACTACCTCGCCGATCGGTTCCGCGGGGCGGTGTGGGAGGAGGTCATCATCCATCTGCCCGCGCGCGTGAAGCTGGTATCGCTGTCGGCGACCGTGTCGAACGCAGAGGAGTTCGGCGACTGGCTCGACACCGTGCGCGGTGACACCGCGGTGATCGTCTCCGAGACCCGCCCTGTTCCGCTGGAGCAGCATGTCCTGGTGCGCGGCGACCTGCTGCCGCTGTTCGACGACCGGGCCGGAATCGCGACCGCGCAGGTCAATCAGGAGCTCATGCGCCTGCGATCGGTGCGCGGCTCCACCTTCGAGAGCAATCGGCGGGCGCAGGACTATCGCTCGCAGCGTCATCGGATGCAGGGCGATCGATCGGGCGGTCCGCGGCCTCCGAAGGGGGGAGTGCGCCCCCTGCGCTCCGCCAACGCGCAGCGCATCGAGCGCATCGACCGCCCGCAGGTGGTGGAACTGCTCGCGCGGGCGAACCTCCTGCCGGCGATCTTCTTCATCTTCAGTCGCGCGGGGTGCGAGGCAGCGGTGCAGCAGCTCCGACGCTCCGGTGTTCGTTTGACCGACCGCGACGAGCGCGATGAGATCCGTCGCATCGTCGACGAGCGCACGCTGACGCTTCCCGACGAGGATCTTGCCGTCCTCGGCTTCTGGGAGTGGCGGGAGAACCTCGAACGCGGTGTCGCCGCCCACCATGCGGGCCTGCTCCCCGCATTCAAGGAGATCGTCGAGGAGCTCTTCCAGCGAAAGCTCGTCAAAGTCGTCTTCGCGACCGAGACGCTCGCGCTCGGCATCAACATGCCGGCACGCACCGTCGTCCTCGAGAAGCTGGAGAAGTTCAATGGCGAGGCGCGGGTCGCCATCACCTCCGGCGAGTACACGCAGCTGACGGGACGTGCGGGACGCCGCGGCATCGATGTCGAAGGTCACGCGGTCATCCAGTGGAGCGAGAGTCTCGATCCCCAGGCCGTCGCGGCCCTCGCCTCGCGGCGCACCTACCCGCTCAACTCGAGCTTCCGTCCGACATACAACATGGCGGTCAACCTCATCGACCAGTTCGGTCGGGCCCGGGCGCGCGAGATCCTCGAGTCGTCGTTCGCCCAGTTCCAGGCCGACCGGGCCGTGGTGGGGCTGGCGCGCGAGGTCAAGGATGCCGAGGAGTCCCTCGCCGGCTATGCGGCGTCGATGGCATGTGAGAGGGGCGATTTCGCCGAGTTTGCCCGGATGAGGCGCGAGCTGGGCGATCTCGAACGCAAGGGCGACCGGTCCGGACCGCCGAAGGTGCGCCAGCAGCGCCAGGAGCGGATCGAGTCGCTGCGGCGCAGCATCAAGCGGCACCCGTGCCAGAGCTGTCCCGATCGCGAGAAGCACGCCCGATGGGCCGAGCGGTACGGCAAACTCCGGCGCCATACCGACAAACTGCGTCAGCAGATCGACATGCGCACCGGCACCGTCGCCCGCATCTTCGACCGGGTCGTCGATGTGCTCACCGCGCTGGACTACGTGCATCTCGATCCTCACGGCGCCACCGCCTTGACCGCCGCCGGCGCGACGATGAAGCGGATCTACGGCGAACGTGATCTCCTCGTCGCGGAGTCGTTGCGCACCCGTATCTGGAAAGACCTCGACCCGGCGGGTCTTGCCGCTCTTGCCTGCTGCCTCGTCTACGAGCCGCGTCGCGACGAGAGCGGCCCCGGAGAGCACGGACTTCCACGCGGCGCATTCCGCGGGGCATTGACGGCGACGCAGGAGCTGTGGGCGCGTCTGGACGATCTGGAGCAGGACCATCGTCTGCCCGGGTCGTCACCGGTCGCCACCGGTCTTGCCCAGGCGATGCACTCCTGGGCGCGGGGGGCTTCGCTCGACCGCGTGCTGCAGGAGGCGGATCTCGCCGCCGGCGACTTCGTACGCTGGACGAAGCAGACCATCGACCTGCTCGATCAGCTGTCGATGGTCGCTGACGCTCCGCTCGCCACGACGGCCCGGGCGGCCCTCGACGCCGTCCGGCGCGGGATCGTTGCATACGGCTCGTACTGAATCTGCTCGCCTAGGCTCGATCTGTGTCCGAACGACTTCGCCCTGCCGCGTCGGCGCGACCGCTACTTCCGCTGTGGGCCGCCGCTGTCGTGGCGACCGCCGCGGGGTTGGTGCTCACGCTCGCGTTTCCCGCTCTGTCGTGGTGGCCGGTGGTCTTCGTCGCTGTGCCGCTGGCGCTGCTGACGCTCGTCGGACGGCGCACCGGAGGCGCGTTCGTGGTCGGGCTCCTTTTCGGCGCGGGGCTGTTCTTCGTGAACTTCTCCTTCACCGCACGTTATCTCGGACCGGTGCCGTGGATCGCCCTGTCGGCGCTGGAGTCGGTGCTGACGGCGGTCATGGCGATCCCCATCGCCTGGGCGTATCGCTGGATGCCTCGTTGGGCCCCCGGTACCGCGGGAAGACTCATCGCACTGCCTGCTCTCGTGGCCGGGTTGTGGGTGTCGCGGGAGGAGCTCCAGGGCACCTTCCCCTACGGAGGCTTTCCCTGGACCCGCATCGCCGTGACGCAGGCGGACTCGCCGCTCGCGCACGTCACGTCGTGGACGGGAATGAGCGGTCTGTCGTTCCTCATCGTCTTCGCCTGTGCGGCGGCGATCGAGGTGGCGCGCCGTGGACGGGCCGGCAGTCGACCGCTCGCAGTGCTGCGCGTACTGCCTGCGGCGGTCACCGTCCTCATGCTTTTTCTTCTTCCCGCCTTTCCGACAACGGATGCCGGCCGCATCCGCGTGGGCGCGGTGCAGGGCAACGGGCCCGCCGGCTACTTCGATCAGCATGCGGCTTACGACGTGTTCCGTGCGCAGCTGGCGGCGACGCGACCCATCGAAGACCGCGACATCGATCTGCTGCTGTGGCCGGAGGGCGGGATCGACGCCGACCCGCTGTCGAACGCGTCGGTCCGAACGGCGTTGGACGCTCTGGCCGCCCGTGTGGGCGCACCCTTACTGGTCAGTGGGGTCACCCAGCGCGGTGAGCAGTACTTCAATTCCTCGCTGCTGTGGCAGGCGGGCGCTCAGAACCCGACCGCCCTGTACGACAAGCGCCACCCTGTTCCGTTCGGTGAGTACGTGCCGGACCGCTGGTTCTACAACATGCTCGCGCCGGATCTCATCGGCCTCATCCAGCGCGAATACACCCCGGGAACGACGACGCCGATGTTCGATGTCAACGGGGTGGGGGTCGGGCTCGCCATCTGCTTCGACGTGATCTACGACGACGTGATCCGCGAGGGTGCTCTCGCCGGCGCCCAGGTCTACATGTTCCAGACGAACAACGCCGACTTCCGCGGTACTGACGAGAACCTGCAGCAGCTCGCGTTCGCCCGCATCCGCGCGGTGGAGAGCGGTCGTGCCGTCGTCAACCTGTCCACCGTCGGCACCAGTCAAGTCATCGGGCCCGATGGTCGCACGATCGACGCACTGCCCGCCGACGAGCCGGGGGCGATGGTCACCGATGTGCCCTTGCGCACCGGGCTGACCCCCGGCATCCTCCTCGGCGATGCCGTGCAGACCCTGCTCGGATGGGGCAGTGTGGTGGCGCTCGCGCTGGTCGGTCTCATCGTCCGCCGTCGCGCGCGCACGCCGAAGACGCCGACCCCCGAAGGGGCCGGCGTCGAAGCGGGGGAGTGAGCGTCAGGCGCTCAGGCGCGAGTCGTCCGCGGCGCCGCGACGGGCGCGCAGCAGGGAGAGGCGCTCTTCGAGCAGCTCCTCCAGCTCGGGAACGGTGCGACGCTCCAGCAGCATGTCCCAGTGGGTACGGGGAGCCTTGTCGCCGGAGTGGTCGACCTCGACGACCGAGTCGCCCACGCGGAGCACGGCCTCGGCGCCGCAGGTGCGGCATTCCCAGGCCTCGGGAAGCTCGGCGTCGGCCGCGAAGGTCATCACGGTCTCGCGTCCGCACTGCGTGCAGACATAGGTGTGGTTGGCGCGCTCATGGAACACGACGCCTTCTTCGCTCTGTAGGCTCGAGGCGCCGAGTCGGATGCCGCGCAGGCTGCGATCTGCCATTGTGTGGTCCTCTCGTCGTGTCAGGTATAACGTGCGGACCTGTGTGCCTCATCCGAACGGCCGTGCCAAATCGCCCTTTCACAGGGGATCCCCAGCCCTGATCAGGGGCGCGAGGCGGTGGCGTTCAGTGCGAGGTCGGCGCGATCGGTGACGAGACCGTCGACGCCGAGAGCCAGCAGTCGATCCATGTCGTGGCGGTCATTGACCGTCCAGACGTGCACCTCGACGTCGGCGTCGTGAACGAGGCGCAGCAGGCGTGGCGTCACGATGCGCATCGGTCCCTGGCGCTCGGGGATCTGCACGGCATCCACCCCACGAAGTACGCGTCTGACCAGAGCGCTCGATCCGGTCGACACGGCGGCGAGCAGCCTTGCGACGGTCTCACGGCCGGCGGACGTCGCCGGCTCGCCGCCGAGATGACGCGCCGCCTCGAGTGCGCGCCGCCGACGCGCATCCGAGAAGCTCGTGATCAGCACGCGATCCGCGTGACCGGCGACGATGCGCCCCAGCGGAAGGGCGGCATCGGGGGATTTGACGTCGATGTTGAAGCGCAGCGTCGGAAACGCCTCGATCGTGTCGGCGGCGCTCGCGAGCCCCCCGCGGTCGGCCATGATCTCCACGAGCTCGTCGTGGCGCACGGCCGCGATCTTTCGCGGATCACCGGTCACCCGGAGCAGATCGTCATCGTGGAAGAAGACCACGACGCCGTCAGCGGTCAGATGGCAGTCCGACTCCACGTACTTCGCACCGATCGCGTGCGCGGCGGCGAAAGCGGCGACCGTGTTCTCCACAATGCCCTCGGCGTCCGTCGGGACGAAGCCGCGATGAGCCAGCACACGCGGAGCGGCGCTGGCGGCGAACCACGGGTGGCTCACGAGGGCTCGGTGGGAGGCGCGCCCGTCGTCGCGGTCGAAGCGGGTGCGCCTCCGGCATCCGTGCGTGCGGCGAACGCGCTTCCGAGGCCCTTCATCGCCTCCGTGAACTCGCTCGGGATGATCCACAGCTTGCTGGATGAGCTGTCGCTGATCTTGGGCAGCGTCTGCAGATACTGGTAGGCGAGCAGCTTGTCGTCGGGGCGGCCCGCGTGGATCGCCGAAAAGACGTTCTCGATGGCGGCGGCCTCACCCTCGGCGCGAAGGATCGCCGCCTGCTTGTCGCCCTCGGCTTTGAGGATCTCCGCCTGCCGGCGGCCCTCGGCCTCGAGGATCTGGGACTGCTTGGATCCTTCGGCGGTGAGGATCGCGGCCCGTCGGTCACGCTCGGCGCGCATCTGCTTCTCCATGGAGTCCTGGATCGAGTGCGGCGGATCGATCGCCTTCAGCTCGACGCGCGAAACCCGCAGCCCCCACTTTCCGGTGGCCTCGTCGAGAACGACGCGCAGTTGACCGTTGATGTTGTCGCGGCTGGTGAGGGCTTCTTCGAGATTGAGCCCGCCGACGACGTTTCGCAGCGTCGTCGTGGTGAGCTGTTCGACGGCCGACAGGTAGTTTGCGATCTCGTACGTCGCGGCGCGCGCGTCGGTGACCTGGAAGTAGACGACGGTGTCGATGGAGACCACGAGGTTGTCCTCGGTGATGACCGGCTGCGGCGGGAAGGACACGACCTGTTCGCGCATGTCGACGAGGGGTCGCAGGCGGTCGATGAACGGCACCAGGAGGTTCAGCCCGGGGGAGAGGGTGCGTTGGTAGCGGCCCAGGCGCTCGACGACACCGGAGTAGGCCTGCGGGATGATCCGAATGGATCGGAAGAGAACCACGATCACGAAGATCGCGATCACGACGAGCAGGACGATCACGAAGATCTGACCCACGAACGCTCCGACGTCGACCATCAGTCGGCACTCCTTTCGGGAGAGTCGGATGCCGCCGAGGAGCCGGCGGCGGGGGAGGAGGGAAGTGGCGCCACCTCGACCGTGGCACCACGGATCGCTGTGACCACCACTCGGTCGCCGGCAGAGAACGCGGGCGACGCCGGGGCGAGCTCTGCCGTCCACAGTTCTCCGTTGTCGAGGCGGACGAATCCGCGCCCGTCGACAAAGGGCGTCGTGACGCGCGCGGCCATGCCGTAGAGCGCGTCGACGTTCGTCGGATGCGGCTGGCTCGATCTGTGCAACGCCTTCAGCAGCAGCGGGCGGATCGTGAACAGCAGCAATGCCGAGACCGCGGCGGCGAGGAGCACCTGCAGCCACCAGGGGCCCCCGAGCAGGTTCGTTCCGAGGCCGCCGATGACCGAGCCTGCGGCCAGCATGAGAAAGGTGAACTCGAGGGTCAGCAGCTCGATGATCACGAAAGCCACGGCGAGCACGAGCCAGGCGATCCAGAGATACTGCGTGAGATCGGGCAGCATGTGCGCTCCCTTCGTGGGCCTTGTTCGAACCCTAACACCCGCCCGTCTCGACGCGGTGGCCTCCCGCCGGGTGTTCGTGTGGCACCGGTTGATAGTGTCGAGAGGGCTGCGGCGACACCCGCCCGGCATCCGTCTTCTTGCAGGAGCAATCATGTCCCAGCCCATCCCCGCCGGCTCGCTCGCCGGACGGACGGCCCTCGTCACCGGATCTTCGCGCGGCATCGGTGCCGACACGGCTCGCTACCTCGCCGAGGGGGGCGCGAACGTCGTCATCAACTTCCGCAACAAGGCACCGCGAGCCGAGAAGCTCGCTGCCGAGCTGCGGGAACTCGGCGTCGAGGTGCTGGTCGTCGGCGCCGATCTGACCGATGCCGGTTCGGTGGCGGCGATGATGGAAGCCGTCAAGGAGACGTTCGGAACTCTCGATCTGCTCGTGCTCAACGCGTCGGGCGGAATGGAGAGCGGAATGGGCGCCGACTATGCGCTCGTCCTCAACCGCGACGCCCAGCTGGGAGTCCTCGAGGCCGCGCTGCCCCTGCTGCACGACGGCTCTCGGGTGGTCTTCGTCACGAGCCACCAGGCCCACTTCATCCGCACGACACCGACGATGCCCGAGTACGAGCCGGTCGCCTTGTCCAAGCGTGCCGGTGAAGACGCGCTGCGCGAGCGGATCCCCGCCCTCGCCGAACAGGGCATCGACTTCGTCGTCGTGTCGGGTGACATGATCGAGGGCACGATCACCGCCACGCTTCTCGAGCGCGCCAACCCGGGCGCCATCGCCGATCGCCGCGAGTCGGCCGGCAAGCTGTACAACGTGTCGGAGTTCGCCGCGGAGGTCGCCCTCGCGGCCGTCGAGCCGGTTCCGGCCGACAACACGCGTCTCGTCGGAGACGTGAGCTCGTTCGGCGGAGAGTGAGCATGCGCGCCGCAGATATCGCCTCCCTCGTCAGCGTCGGGCGCCCCAGCCTCGCCCCGGACGGATCCTTCACCGTCTTCGCCACTTCGCGTCCCGACCTCGATGCCGACCGCAACGTGGGTCAGATCTGGCGGATCGACCTGCCGGACGGCGCACCGCGGCGCCTCACGCGCGGAGTGTCGGACTCGTCGCCGCAGGTCGCGCCCGACGGGCAGCACGTCGCTTTCGTGCGCGCCGACGCCGACGGAATCCCGCAGATCTTCGTGATCCCGGCATCCGGTGGCGAGCCGGTGCAGACGACCGAGGCCCGCGGTGGCGTGAGCTCCTTCGCGTGGTCGCCCGACGCAGGACGCATCGCGTTCACGGCTCGGGTCCCCGAGCAGGGGCGCTACGGCACCGTCGAGGGCCGCTCGGCAGAGGCGGAATCGCCGCGCCGCATCACGGGTGTGCGCTGGCATGCCAACGGTCTCGGCTACCTCGCCGACCGTCCGTCGCATCTCTTCATCATCGATGCCCCCGACACCGGTGCGGAGCCGTTCTATGCGCCCGCGCCGACGGCTGCGGGCGAGGCGGGCAAGGAACGGCGAGTCGGGGCACAGGCGACCGCGCTGACCTCGGGCGCCGCTTCGCATCACGGCGTCGTGTTCACGGCCGACGGCGCTCATCTGCTGACGGTCGTCGACGAGATCGAGGACGATCGTCGCGATCTGCGTACCCCGCTGGTCGCCGTGGCCGTCGACGGCTCGGGCGCGATCGAGGTGCTCTCTCGCGATGCGGGCTACTCCGTCGACGACGTGGGCGTCGCCGACGACGGCACGATCGCCGTCCTGGCGTCACGACCGGGTGATTCCGGCATCGATTTCATCGCTCCGAACGTCGCGCTCTACGTCCTCGAGGGACCGCTGTCTGCGTCAGCGCCGCGCGCGCTCACCGACCCCGACGCCGTCGACCTCGGCGAGGTGGGCTCCCACATCACCCCGTTCGGAGAAGACTTCCTCGTCCAGAACCGCACGCGTGGCCGCGTCGAGCTCCTGCGCGTGACGCATGCCGGGGATGTCTCGGTGCTGGTCGACGGCGATGTCGAGGTCGTCGGTCACGCGGCGGCGGGGGAGCGCATCGTCTTCTCCCACGCGACGCCGTCCAGTCTCGGCGAGGTATCACTGCTCGGGTCCGGTCCGCTGACGACCTTCGGTGAGGCCGCCGCGGCCCGGGCCATCGTGGGGCCTGAGGAACGGGAGATCGTCGCCCGTGACGGTTATCCCGTGCACGGCTGGGTCGCCGTCCCCGCGGGGGTGGGCCCCTTCCCGGTGATCTTGCAGATCCACGGCGGGCCGTATGCGTCGTACGGCATACATCTGTTCGATGAGACGCAGGTTCTCGTCGATGCCGGCTACGCCGTCGTCTACTGCAACCCGCGGGGGAGCGCCGGATACGGGCGGGCGCACGGTCGGAGCATTCGCGGCGCCATGGGCACCGTCGACATGACGGACGTCCTCGATTTCCTCGACGGTGTCGTCGCCGGCGATGCTCGTCTGGACGGCGCGCGCGTCGGCATCCAGGGCGGGTCCTACGGCGGCTATCTCACCGCGTGGACCATCGCACACGACCACCGGTTCGCCGGTGCCATCGTCGAGCGCGGCTTCCTCGACCCAGTGAGTTTCCAGGGCACCAGCGATATCGGATCGTTCTTCGGAGACGAATACGTCGGCACCGATGCGGAGGACATGGCACGGCAAAGCCCGATGGCCGTCGTGCACGACGTGCGCACGCCGACTCTCGTCCTGCACTCCGAGCTGGACTTCCGCTGCCCCCTCGAGCAGGCGACGCGTTACTACGCAGCGCTGAAGCGACAGGGGACGGATGCCGAGATGCTCATCTTCCCGGGGGAGAACCACGAACTGACGCGCTCGGGACGCCCTCGCCATCGCGTGGAGAGATTCGACGCGGTCCTCGACTGGTGGTCGCGTCACCTCCCGGCCGACTGAGTCACGGCATCCGCCACGACGAAGCGCCCCGCTGCCTCACGGCGAGCGGGGCGCTTCGTGTCGTGTCACTTGCCGAACGAGAAGGCGCGTCCGATCTGGATGATGCCCATGACGACCGCGGAGATTCCGATGAGCCACCACAGCACGACGGCGCCCCACAGCGGCGAGAAGAGCAGCGTGACACCGGCGATGATCGAGATGATCGCGTAGAAGATCGTCCATCCCCGGGAGGGCGCCAGATCGAGCGTCGAGAGCGCCACGACGCCCTCGATGACCCACATGATGCCGACGAGGATGCCGAGGAAGACGGCCAGCGAGAGTGCGGCCAGGCCGAGGTTGGAGAACGCGACGATACCGGCGACGACGTAGAGCACGCCGAGGAGCACGTGACCGACGCGCGACCACCCGCCCTTTCCGGTTGCGAAGATTCCCATTCCCGCGTACACGAGTCCGGCGACGATGGCGTAGATCGCGATGATCGCGGTCACGACCATCGCGGTCTTTCCTGGCCAGACGAGAATGACGATGCCGAGGATGACGGACAGCGCGCCGCCCAGACCGAGAGCGGTCCGGATGCCGTTGGTCGCCGTCTTCTCGAGGGTAGGTTCAGCAGTCATGGCGAAGCCCTTTCTGAAAATCTCCTGTGAGTGGAGATGTTCTCAGGTTAGCGCTGACAGCTCGGTCGTGCGATCCAAGACGCGCCGCACGCGTCATCGGGCCCGTTCTGTCGCTCGGCGGTGCGGAATCCGCCCGTTCGCGCCGGATGAGCAGTGATGCCGCTCGACCGGCGTCGCGCCTGTAGAGGTATTTGCTGATAATGCACATTATGTCAGATCATAACCGGTGTACGGGGCGCATTTGCAGATGCACCCTCCCCCGATGGCCTTCAATGTTGCTCTGAGATACGAGACGTGGCCACGGTTTTCCTGCTCTGACGGGCTGCCCCGGCGCAGGCGCGATCCGTGGGTGGACAGCTGGGACTCCTTGCCTCACCGAGCATGATTCGCCGGGACTCGGCTCAAACTGCACTGCCGCGGAGAATGAAAGCGATCAGCTCATCGAGATCGCCAGCGGCCGCCTCGGTGGGCAAGAGACCTTTCGCGGCGAGGCTCGCGTACCCGTGGAGGGCCGACATGACCGGCAGAGCAATCGCTTCTCGTGATCCCTCTCGGACTTCACCCGCGCGTTGTCCACTGTCGATGAGCTCCAGAAGCTGATCGGACCAGCGTCGCACGCCCGCTCGCTGCTCTTCGGACAAGTCGGACTCGCGCTTGACCGAAAACATCAGATCCAGCAAGGCCGCGTTCTCAACGGCGAACGCGACATAGGCACGCGCCGCAGCCGCGAGGCGTGACCCGTAGGCGGCATCCGCGTCTTCTTGTGACGCGGAGATGGCATCGGCGAGTCGTTCATACCCGCTGAGCGCGAGGGCGTCGAGCAGCGCCTGCTTGGACGTGAAGTGGCGGCTCGGCGCCGCCGGGCTGACTCCGGCCTCTCGAGCCAGCTCTCGGAGCGACAGCGATGCAACCCCGCCTCGCCGCAGCACCTGCTCGGCGAGGGCGAGCAAGGCTGCAGGCAGGTCTCCGTGGTGATAGGGACGAGCAGCCATTCCCCCACACTACTCGAGTGTGGGCGGCATTCACATTGTGAACGTTGCGTACATTGTGATCACCGTATACATTGGGGGCTATGTCAGCGAGCACAACCTCCGACCCCCGAAGCACGCCTAGCATCCCCGACCAGAACGGCCGCACGATCATCGTGACCGGCGGCAACAGCGGACTCGGACGCGCGACAGCCGCCGCGCTTGCAACGGCCGGCGCACACGTCGTCCTCGCAGTCCGGGACCTCGAGAGAGGCAGGGCAGCTGCAGCCGACATGCACGGGCATGTCGACGTCCGACAGCTCGACCTCGCAGACCTCTCGTCGGTGCGAGCGTTCGCCGCCGGCTGGACCGGGGAGGTCGACGTCTTGATCAACAACGCGGGCATCATGGCGGTCCCTGAGGGGCGCACCAAGGACGGCTTCGAACGACAATTCGGCACGAACCATCTCGGACACTTTGCCCTGACAAATCTGCTACTCCCCCAGATCACCGACCGCGTGGTCTCACTATCCTCTGGGGCGCACAAGTCGCCCGGCAGTCCCGTCATCCACTTCGAAAACCTCAACCTCGAAGGCGAATACAACCCACTGACTGCATACAGCCAGTCCAAACTCGCGGTCCTTCTGTTCACCCTTGAGCTCCAGCGCAGGCTGGCCGATTCCGGCTCGCCCGTCCGTGCCGTAGCCGCACACCCGGGGCTGGCCGCGACGAATCTGCAGAGCCACGACGCCAGCCGCCTGCGCACCGGCTTCTACCGCTTCGTCAACCGCTTCGTCGCTCAAGACGACGATGACGGCGCACGCAGCACGTTGTACGCAGCCGTCCAAGATCTACCCGGCGCGAGCTATGTCGGCCCGAGCGGTCGATTCGAAACGAGCGGCGAACCGACACTCGTCGGCCGATCACCTGCAGCCAGCGACCCCGCCGCCGCCCGGCGCCTATGGGCCGTCTCCGAGGACCTCACCGGCGTCACCTTCCCCCTCAACGACCCCACACGCAAAGCGTGACGACGATCACACCGACCAGAAGGAACCTCATCGTGAACACCCCCTTTCCCCCTACGGCCACGGCGGAAGAGGTCGTCGCCGGTATCGACCTCACCGGTCGACGCATGATCATCACCGGCGGCGCATCCGGCCTCGGACTCGAAGCAGCACGAACGCTGGCACGAGCCGGGGCTGACATCACCCTCGCCGTGCGAAACCTCGACGCTGGCAACACGGCGGCGGAGGAAGTCACCCGCGCAGGGGCGCACAGCAAAGTCCATGTGCGACAGCTTGACCTCGAAGACCAAGCCTCGATCGCTCGCTTCGCTGAAGAATGGGACGGCCCGCTCCATGTCCTGATCAACAACGCCGGCATCATGGCCCTCCCTGAGCGAGAAGTGACGAAGGATGGATGGGAGAAGCAGTTCGCCGTGAACCACCTCGGACACGCCGCGCTCACACTGCGCCTCCACGACGCACTCACAGCGGCAAAAGACGCCCGCGTGGTCGCCGTATCCTCCGCAGCTCACCTGCGCTCCCCCGTGCACTTCGACGATCTCCACTTCGAGCACCGCCGTTACGACCCGATCTCCGCATACGCGCAGGCCAAGACCGCAGTCGTGCTATTCACCGTCGCCGCCGCGCACCACTGGGCTGGCGACGGCATCACTGCCAACGCCCTTCACCCCGGAGTGATCCGAACCCCGCTCCAACGCCATTACACCACCGAAGAACTCCAAGCCATGGGCGCCGACGATCAAAACGGTAACCCCATCGCAATCCCCACCGGATGGAAGAGCAGACAAGAAGGCGCCTCCACCACCGTCCTCTTGGCAGCATCACCGAGCATCGCAGGCATCACAGGGAAGTACTTCGAGGACAACCGCATCGCCAAGCGTGCAAGCAACCCAGACGAAGCCCAGTCCGGCATAGCCGACCATGCAACAGACCCGGAACTCGCCGAACAACTCTGGGCCACCACCTGTCAGCTACTCAACCTCTAACGGAGCCTGCCCTGGTTTCCAGGATGTTTTCTATCTGTTGATCCTGAGCCTTTTCGGCGTATGACTCAATCGGTTCTTGCAAAGTTTCCGGACTGCGGTCCTTGTGATGGCGCGCGATGGGCTTATGCCGCACGCGACGGTGAGCGACAGTGGATCTCAGGCCGCCCTGCGGCGTGCGGAGGAGCAGATCTCGCCCACGCTGCCGGCTTTGTGGGAAGGTTGCGCATGCCGCACGCATTATCGAGGCGGATCTGGGCACGTGGCGCCGGGCGGAGAGATTCGCTCTGGGTCGCGCAGATACCCTGAAGCCATGAGCGCATCCCCCGACGCCTGGCGCGCCGTCATCGCAGCCTTGCGTGACGACGATGTGCGGGCGGTTCTCGGTGAGACGGCGCCCGCCGCGCTGACACCACGACGGCGTGAGCGGGCTCATCAGCGGCTGATCGCACTGGGTCTCGTGGTCGACCACGGCGACGGCATCCGATTCGACGACACTCCATTGCGTGACCTTCTGGCTACCGCTCCGCGACCGCACGGACCCGAACGTTTCCTCGACAGCGACGGCCGCATCGATCGCTACCCCGCACAGGCCGCTGAGCGCGTCGCGCTGCTGCGGTTCGTATCCGAACGCGCCTTCTCCCCCGATACCGTCATGAACGAGCGTGATGTCAACGAGCGGCTCGATGCATACGCACGAAACGGCGACGTCGCCCTGCTGCGGCGTCACTTGGTCGATCACGGGTTCCTTCGCCGCACGGCATCCGGGTCCGAGTACGTGCTCACGCGCGAGTAGCGTGGAGGGGTGACCACGGCCCGCCCCTCCCCTGCGTCAGCCGGACCGGACTACCGGGCGTGGATCATCTGGGGAGTCGGTGTCGCGGCCTACATGCTCGCGGTGATCAATCGCAGCTCGCTCTCGGCCGTGGGCGTCGATACCGCCCAGCGCTTCGGAGCGGATGCCGCGACGCTGTCGATGTTCGCGGTCGTCCAGCTCGCGGTCTACGGCGGCATGCAGATTCCGATCGGCCTCCTGCTGGATCGCTACGGTGCCCGTCCGATCATGACCATCGGCATGCTCCTGATGGCGGCCGGACAGCTGACGCTCGCGTTCTCCCCTAGCGTCGGCGTCGCGATCTTCGCCCGCATGCTGCTCGGCGCCGGCGATGCGGCGATCTTCCCGGGAGTTCTGCGCCTTGTCGCCGTCTGGTTTCCTGCCCAGCGCGGACCATTGATGAGCCAGCTCACGGGGCTCGTCGGCCAAGCCGGGCAGCTCCTCGCGCTTGCGCCGCTCGCCGCGATGCTCCACGCGACCAGCTGGGAGATCGTCTTCGGGGGCATCGCCGGGCTCTGCGTGCTCTTCGGCATCCTGGTGTGGGCCGTCATCCGCAACCGTCCGCCGGCGATGAGAGCGGACGTCTCGGTCGATACGAATACCGGGGCGATCCGTGTTGTGCGCTCTTCGATGGACACCGGCGTCGGCATCCGCGCCGCGTGGGCACACCCGGGCACCCGCCTCGCCTTCTGGTCGCACTTCACCACGCCGTTCGCCGGGACGGCATTCGTGCTGCTGTGGGGAACGCCGTTCCTCACCGCAGGCGAGGGACTCACGCTCGCGCAGGCCGCGGGCGTCTTGTCGACCTACGTCGTGGTGGGCATGGCCCTCGGTCCGATCATGGGTGACATCTCACGGCGCATTCCCCATCTGCGTTCGCGCGCACTCGTGCTCCCGGCGGTGGGCACCCAGTTCGTCGCGTGGACGGTGGTGCTCGCGTGGCCCGGACCCGCCCCGCTGTGGCTGCTCTATGGACTTGCCGTGGCGCTGGCGATGGGCGGACCCGCCTCGATGATCGCTTTCGACCACGCGCGCACCCACAACCCCGCCCACCGCCTGAGCACTGCGACGGGAATCACGAATGTCGGCGGCTTCCTCGCCGCGCTCGTGGCGATCTTCGCGATTGGGATCGCCCTCGACCTACAGGGCGCCGGCACGCCAGAGACCTACCGACTCGATGCGTTCCGGTTGGCGTTCCTCGCACAGGTTCCGCTCTGGGCGCTCGGCTGGACATTCATCGTGATCGAGCGGCGCAAGACGCGGGTCCTGCTGGGGATGGACCCGCCGCGCCGACCGCGCGCCGAGTGATCGGCGTGCGCGGCCGGCGCGCGGGAATCAGACCGTTCCGTCGCCGGAAGTGCGCGACTCGGTCTGGGTGATCCGCTCGCCCACACCGGGCTCGACGGTGCGGGTGATCTGCTCGGTGGAGCGACGTCGCAGCATCAGGATCAGGCCGATGAGGAACACGAGCACGCCCGCGCCCATCAGGATGTACCCGATCATGTCGAGGTTCACGTAGGGGACGTCGACGTTGACGGCGAACACGAGGATCGCTCCGATGACGAACAGTGCGATTCCGGCTCCGATGCTCATGAGTGCGTCTCCTTGTTCGGGGATGGGACGTCCTCATGGTGGCGGAACCCACGACGCTCGCCTATGCCCTTGACAGAGGCGAGGGCGGACGGCTAGCTCGGGTCGACCTGCATCCACGTCCCGCCGAACTTCGGCTGTCGACCGTCGCCCGACGAGGTGCCGGTGAGACGCCGACGCACCCACGGACCGAGGTGTTCGCGCATGTACTCGCGTTGCGCGAGACGCGCGACGTCGGTGATCTCGGGCATCGACCACCAGCCTTCCGGCACCCGCTCTCCTAGCGACGCCAGAACGCGGGCGGCGACCCGATGGTGACCGCGGCTGTTCATGTGCAGGCGGTCCTGAGACCAGAACGACGGGTCCGACAGCTCGGCATCCGGCCAGTTCAGCGCGCGGACGACGTCGGGACGCGCCGCGATGCGATCGACGACGGCCGCCGACATCAGGTCACCGCGGCGCTGGATGACCCGGCTCAGGGGCAGCTGTGCCGACGGATTCGCGCCCGACAGCAGAATGAGCGTGACGCCCTCCTCGTCGCACCGCCGGAGTACCTGGCTGAACGCGTCGGCGATGTGGCCGATCGAGGTGCGCGGCCGCAGCATGTCGTTGCCGCCCCCGTTGAAGGACAGGTGGGTGGGCTTCAGGGCGAGAGCCGGTTCGAGCTGCTGCGCGACGATCGGCCAGATGAGCTTGCCGCGGATCGCAAGGTTCGCGTACTGGATGGATTCGCCCCGGGAGTCCGCCCACCCCTGCGCGGTCAGATCGGCCCACCCGCGTACGCTGCCGTCGGGCCGCTCGTCGCCGACGCCCTCCGTGAACGAGTCCCCGATCGCCACGAACCGCACCTCTGCCATCCGATCAGCCTACGCCGCGTTCTGCCGCGGGCTCACCGGTCCCCTTCGGTCGCTGCGGCGCAGCGAAAGCGGCAGATGCGGGCGGATGCCGCGGATGCCGCGACCTCAGCGGTCGTCGAGAGCCGCGCCGCGGTGGTCGGCGAGGGCCCACGCCGCCGCTGCCGCCAGCACGAAGAAGGCGGCGAACACGATGAACAGCAGCGCCGCGCCGCCGGTGGCGAGCAGCGGCGGCACGCTCAACGGCGCGACGATGGACGCGATGCGCCCGACACCCGCGGCCCAACCCGCTCCGGTCGCACGCAGCGACGTGGGGTAGTTCTCCGGCGTGACGGCGTACAGTGCGCCCCAGGCACCGAGGTTGAAGAACGACAGCGCCATCCCGGCCGCGATGATCACGCCTTCCGTCGATGCGGTGCCGAAGAACAGCGCGGCGACCGCGGATCCCGCCAGAAAGACGGACAACGTCACGCGCCGCCCCCATACCTCGATGAGCCAGGCCGCCACGGCGTAGCCCGGCAACTGTGCGAGCGTGATGATCAGGGTGAAGCCGAACGATTTCACCAGCCCATACCCCTGCGCGAAGAGGATCGTCGGCATCCAGATGAACGCGCCGTAGTAGGAGAAGTTGACGCAGAACCAGACGATCCACAGCGCCCCCGTACGCACGCGGAACTCGCCCGACCACAGTGCGCGCAGGCCGCGGTCCGCCAGCTGCGCGCCGGCCGCGGAGCCCACCGGGGCGTGGCGACGAGGCGTACCCTGCAGCGCCGGCGACGACTCGAACGCACGTGTGACCGCGTCGGCCTCGCGGTGGCGCCCACGCCGCGCGAGCCATCGCGGCGACTCCGGCAGCGACCAGCGGACGATGAGCGCGTAGATCGCGGGGATCGCCCCCAGCGCGAAGGCCCAGCGCCATCCGTCGGCGGATGCCGGGATCACGAAGAAGCCGATCAGCGCCGCCGCCGTCCATCCCAGGGCCCAGAACGCCTCGAGGATGACGATGAGCCGGCCCCTCATGCGCGCCGGCGCGACCTCGCTGACGTACGTGCTCGCCACCGGCAGCTCGGCTCCCAGACCGAGCCCGACGATGACGCGGAGGGCGATGAGAGCCGCGAGTCCTCCGGCCAGAGCGCTCGCGCCGGTTGCCAGACCGTAGACGAGCAGTGTGACGGCGAACACGGAGCGGCGGCCGAAACGATCCGCCAGCAGACCGCCCAGGCTCGCGCCCACCGCCATGCCGACGAAACCGGCCGACGCGATCCACGACGCCTGCTCGCCGGTCAACGACCACTGTGCGATCAACGCGGTCAGCACGAAGGAGACGAGGCCGACGTCCATCGCGTCCAGCGCCCAGCCGAGACCCGAACCGGTCAAGACCCGCAGGTGCCGGCGGGTGAACGGGAGAGCGTCCAGCCGCTCCCCCACGTCGATACCTGTCGGCGTCGGCGCAGAGGGAGAGGCAGCGGCATCCGTCATGCCTGAATGCTACTCAGGATGCCGAGAGCATCTCCGACACGAGGGGGGCGACCTTCGTACCGTACAGCTCGATCGAGCGCATGAGCTTCGCGTGCGAGAGGGTGCCGTTGGCGTACTTGAGGTCGAAGCGCGTCGCCCCGAGGGTCTTCATGGTGGCGGCGATCTTGCGTGCGACGGTCTCGGGCGATCCCGCGTAGACGGCGCCCTCCGGGCCGATGTCATGCTGGAACTGCAGCCGGCTGTACGGCGGCCACCCGCGCTCGGCGCCGATCGCGTTGCGGTTGGCCTCCATCGCCGGGTACAGCTCATCCCACGCCTGAGCGTCGCTGTCCGCGACGTGGCCGGGTGAGTGCACGCCGACGGGCATCGCCCCGCTGTGCCCGAACGACGCGAGCGAGCGGTGGTAGAGGTCGACGTAGGGGCGGAAGCGATCGGCCGAGCCGCCGATGATGGCCAGCATGAGTCCGTAGCCGTAGCGGGCCGTGCGCACGACCGACTCCGGCGAGCCACCGACTCCTACCCACGCGCGAATGCCGTTCTCCGTCTTCGGAAAGACGTCGGCGTTGTTCAGTGCTGCCCGCGTCGTGCCCTGCCAGGTCACGGGCTTCTCGGTGAGCAGCTGCGAGAAGAGGTCGAGCTTCTCCTCGAAGAGCACCTCGTAGTCGCCGAGGTCGTAGCCGAACAGCGGGAAGGACTCGATGAACGAACCGCGACCGAGGATCACCTCGGCGCGCCCCGCGGACAGCGCGTCCAGCGTCGCGAAGCGCTCGTACACGCGCACCGGGTCGTCGCTGGAGAGCACGGTGACAGCCGTACCGAGGTGGATCCTCTCGGTACGGGCCGCCGCCGCAGCCAGCACCAGTTCCGGACTGGACACCGCGAATTCGTGGCGGTGGTGCTCCCCTACCCCGAAGAAGGAGAGCCCCACCTGGTCGGCGAGCACCGCCTGATCCACGATGTCGCGGATCGTCTGAGCGTCGCTCAGGCGCTCGCCGTCCTCGCCCACGGTGACGTCGCCGAAGGTGTCCAGTCCCAGTTCTACATTCATACGAATGAGAACCCTCCCTGTGCCGTGATCATTCCGTGCGCGGTGTGGTCGTGCTCAGCCCTGTGCGAGGGCCATGCGCAGCGTATCGAGACCGACCCCACCGAGACGCAGCGCGCGCATGTGGAAGCGCTTGATGTCGAAGTCGGCGCCCTCGCGATCGGCGGTCTCTTCGCGGATCTGTTCCCAGATGCGCTGGCCGACCTTGTAGGACGGTGCCTGCCCCGGCCAGCCGAGGTAGCGGTTGACCTCGAACTGGATGAACTCGTCCGACATGTTGACGTTTCGACGCATGAACTCAAGGGCGAAGTCGGCGTCCCAGATGCCCTCGCCGTCGGGACGAGGCTTGCCCAGGTGCACGCCGATGTCCAGCACGACGCGGGCGGCCCGCATCCGCTGGCCGTCCAGCATGCCGAGCCGGTCGGCCGGGTCGTCGAGGTAGCCGAGCTGCTCCATCAAGCGCTCGGCGTAAAGGGCCCAGCCCTCCGCGTGTCCGCTGGAGCCGGCAAGCAGTCGCCGCCACGAGTTGAGTTCCGCGCGGTTGTAGACCGCCTGGGCGATCTGCAGGTGGTGGCCGGGAACGCCCTCG
Source organism: Sphingomonas sp. BLCC-B65 (assembly GCF_028550675.1). Lineage (NCBI taxonomy): Bacteria > Pseudomonadati > Pseudomonadota > Alphaproteobacteria > Sphingomonadales > Sphingomonadaceae > Sphingomonas > Sphingomonas sp. BLCC-B65. The sequence goes on from NZ_JAQQGL010000001.1 coordinate 310,087, forward strand.
TGGTAGACCGTGGTGAGCTCGCGCCACGTGTCGAACGAGTCGACGCCCTCGGGCACCGACCACCACATCCGGCCGGGACGCGAGAAGTCGTCGGTCGGTCCGGTGTAGTAGATGCCGCCCTCGTTGGTCGGCGCGATCATGCACTCGAGCCGACGGATCTCCTCCGGGATGTCGAAGTGCGTCTTGCCGAGCTCCTCGACGGCACGATCGCTCGTGGCCTGCATCCACTCCTGAAGGGCCCGCGTGCCGCGCAGCTTGCGCGCCTCGTCGTTCTCGAGGAACGCCACGGCCTCTTCGACGCTCGCACCGGGGAGGATCTCGTTGGCGATGGCCTCCTGCTCCGCCACCATGCGGGAGAGTTCCTCGAGACCCCACTCGTACGTCTCGTCGAGGTCGATCACGGCGCCGAGGAAGCCGCGCGAATGCAGGGCGTAGAGCTCGCGTCCGACGGCATCGTTCTCGGATGCCGCGGGTGCCAGCTCGGTGCGCAGGAAGTTCGCGAGTTCGTCGTACGCGACGCGGGCGGCGCCCGCGTGGCCGGAGAGGGTCTTCGCGAGAGAGGCGGGGAGCTGTCCCTGCGCCGGGGCCGCGTCAGCCGCGAACGTCGCGAAGAAGCCGTTGTCGGCGGTATAGCGGGCGATCTGCCCCACGACCTCCGTGACCTGACGGCGGGCGGGAACGACGCCCGTCGCGATGCCCTCGCGCAGTGTTTCGATGTACCCGCCGATCGCGTCGGGGATGGCCGACAGTCGCGCAGCGATCACCGACCAGTCCTCGACCGTGTCGGTGGGCATCAGGTCGAACACGTTGCGCAGCTCCTGCGCGGGCGAGGCGATCACGTTGAGGTCGCGCAGGTGCGCACCGGCCTCGTGCAGCGCGAGCGAGAGCTCGAGGTCGCCGGCGAGGTCGGCCTTGGTGACCACGTCCACGTCGTCGACCGGCTCGGCCGCCTGCAAGGCCGACAGCGTGGCACGCGTGGCGTCGATGCGCGCCGCCGTGCCCGCGGGTGAGAGGTCATCGAGACGGTCGTTGTGCTCGAAGCGTCCGATGTAGGTAGCCAGTCCCGGAGAAAGCTCGGCAGAGGTGTCGACCCATGCCTCGGCGATCGCGTCGATCGGCGTGGGGGTACGTGAGGAGTCAGTCATTCTTCGAGCCTAATCCCGACGCGTTCCTCGCGTGGGTCCGGATGCCGGGGCGGACGGCACGCGATCTCAGCCGTGCTCCCCCGCGGCCTGCGATCCTCCTCGGGCGAGCTCAGTGGCCGGCGACGTCCCAGTTCTCCCCGCGACCGATCTGTACGTCCAGGGGCACGGACAGCTCTGCGGCATCACCCATGCGGTCGTGGACGATCTGCTCGACGAGGTCCCACTCCCCCGGGGCCACCTCGACGACGAGTTCGTCGTGGATCTGCAGCAGCACCCGCGAAGCGACACCCTGGGCTCGGAACTCGTCGTGGATGCGGAAGAGGGCGATCTTCATGATGTCGGCCGCGCTGCCCTGGATCGGTGCGTTCAGTGCCGCACGCTCCGCGTTCTCGCGCAGCACCCGATTGGGGCTGGCCAGATCCGGGAACGGTCGACGCCGACCGAAGATCGTCTCGGTGTACCCGTCGATGCGGGCCTGCTCGACGGAGGAGCGCAGGTAGTCGCGGACCGCGCCGAAGCGGGCGAAGTACTCCGTCATCAAGAGCTTGGCCTCGGACTGTTCGATGCGCAGCTGCTTCGACAGGCCGAAGGCGCTGAGGCCGTAGACGAGTCCGTAGCTCATGGCCTTGACCTTCGTCCGCATGGCCGGGGTCACATCGGCCGGTTCGACGCCGAACACGCGTGCACCGACGAACCGGTGGAGGTCCTCGCCGGAGTTGAACGCCTCGATGAGACCTTCGTCACCGGACAAGTGCGCCATGATCCGCATCTCGATCTGCGAGTAGTCCGCGGTCAGGAGCGTCTCATAGCCTTCGCCTACTTCGAACGCGGCACGAATGCGTCGAGACTCCTCGGTGCGGATCGGGATGTTCTGCAGGTTCGGGTCGGTGCTGGACAGGCGCCCGGTCTGGCTTCCCGTCTGCACGTACGTGGTGTGGATGCGCCCGTCGCCGGCGGTGGTGCGATCATTGCCGATCGATGCATCGAGCGACTCGATGATCTGACGGAGCTTCGTCGCCTCACGGTGCTGCAGAAGCAGATCGAGGAACGGGTGCGGGTTCGACTCCTGCAGGTCGGCGAGCACCGCGGCGTCGGTGGAATACCCCGTCTTCGTTTTGCGTGTCTTCGGCAGCTCGAGCTGTTCGAACAGCACTTCCTGCAGCTGCTTGGGTGAGCCCAGGTTCACCTCCCGCCCGATCTCGGCGTAGGCGAGCTGGGCAACGGCCTCGGCGCGCGCGCCCAGCTCCGCAGAGAACCCCGAGAGCTTCTCGTGCGAGACGGCGACGCCGGCCACTTCCATGTCGGCCAGGGTGTCGAGAGTGGGCAGTTCGATCTCGGTCATCACACGGGCGACCGACGCGGGCATCTGGGCCCGCATGGCGTCGGCGACGCGCAGTGCGTACCACGACAGTTGACCCGGGGTGGCGCCTTCGGTCTCGGGTACCAGCTGCGTCGGATCGGCCTCGGGCAGCTTCTCGTCGAGATAGCGGTCGACGAGGTCACCGAGCCCCTTGTCGGGAAAGCTGGGGCGCAGCAGCCACCCGGCGAGGATCGGGTCGAAAACCAGGCCCCGCAGTCGCACTCCGGCACGTCGGAGGGCCTTCACCTGCGCCTTGGCATCGGCGATGACCTTCGGCGCATCACTGCTCAACCAGGGCCCGAGAGTCGCGGAAACGTCCGTCGACCAGGTCGTCTCGATGGCCTCATCGCCGGTGGCGAGGCCCAGTCGTGCGGGAAGGCCGCCCTCCGTCGTGAGCGTGAGCGCCACCTCCTCGGCGTCGTCGGCCGCCGTGCGGGCGGCGACCCATGCCTTGAGCGCGGCCGCGTCGGCCTCGACGGGCTGGGGCGCTGCGATCGTGTTCGCCGCGTGGTCGGCGCCGTCGTCGAGGTCGGCGCCGACGGCCTCGAAAACGCGCGGCAGAAGGGTGCGGAACTCCAGTCGAGCAAAGATATCGCGAACGGCCTGCGCGTCGATCGGGTGCACCGCAAGGTCGGCCGGTCCGACGCCCAGCTCGACATCGCGCAGCAGCGCGTTCAGGTTCCTGTTGCGGCGCACGTCGTCGAGGTGGTCGCGCAGGTTGCCCCCCACGACACCCGTGATCTTGTCGGCGTTCTCGAGCAGAGAGTCCAGGCTCCCCCACTGCGTGAGCCACTTGACGGCCGTCTTCTCGCCCACCTTCGGCACCCCCGGCAGGTTGTCGCTGGTCTCGCCCACGAGCGCGGCGATGTCGGGGTAGTTGGCCGGCGGCAGGCCGTACTTCTCGACGACGGCATCCGGCGTGTAGCGCTTGAGCTGCGACACGCCCTGCGCGCTCGGGTACAGCAGCGTCACATCGTCGGTGACGAGTTGGATGGTGTCACGGTCGCCGGAGCAGACGAGGACGTCGTAGCCCTCGGCCGCACCGCGCGTGGCGAGGGTCGCGAGGATGTCGTCGGCCTCGATGCCCTCCTTGGTGAGCACCGTCACGTTCATCGCGGCGAGGCAGTCCTGCAGCAGAGGAATCTGGCCCTTGAACTCCGCCGGCGACTCGGAGCGGTTCGCCTTGTACTCGGGGTACTCCTCGGTGCGGAAGGAGTGACGGGACGTGTCGAAGGCGACGGCGAGATGCGTCGGCTGCTCCGCTTTGACGAGGTTGACGAACATCGACAGGAAGCCGTAGATGCCGTTCGTGTGCTGACCGTCGCGCGTCGTGAAGTTGTCCACGGGAAGGGCGAAGAAGGCGCGGTACGCCAGCGAATGGCCGTCTACGACGAGGAGAGTAGGCTTTGCGGAGTCCGTCACCCTGCAACTCTAGACGCGGGGACGGACACTGGAACTCCCGACCCGATCACTTCCGAAGGTGGACGATGACCGCTGAGAACTCCCCTGTCGACGACGGCATGGATTGGGCGCGTCAGCGCGGAATGGGAGCCCTCGCCGAGAAGATGGGCATCGAGTTCACGGAGTTCAGCATCCAGCGCTCCGTCGCGACGATGCCGGTCGAGGGCAACACCCAACCTGTCGGACTGCTGCACGGCGGCGCGTACGTCGTTCTCGGGGAGTCCCTCGGCTCCATGGCGGCCAATCTCCACGCCGGCCCCGGTCGACTCGCCGTCGGCGTCGACATCAACGCGACCCACACGCGATCGGCCACGAGCGGCGTCGTCACCGGGGTCTGCACCCCTGTGCATCTCGGCCGCAGCCTCACGGTCCACGAGATCGTCGTGACCGACGATCAGGGGCGGCGCTGCTCGACGATCCGCATCACGAACATGATCAGGGAGCGCACGCCGTCCTGAGCCGGCGCGTCCGCGCCTCGAGGCGAGGGTCAGCCCTTCTTTGGCGAGAGCTGCTCGATGATCGCCTTGGCGACGTCCTGCATCGTCAGGCGGCGGTCCATCGAGGCCTTCTGGATCCAGCGGAACGCCTCGGGCTCGCTCAGGCCCATCTTCTCGTTGAGCAGGCCCTTGGCGCGGTCGACGAGCTTACGGGTCTCGAAGCGCTCGACCATGTCGGCGACCTCGGCCTCGAGGGTGATGATCTGCTCGTACCGCGCGAGGGCGATCTCGATCGCCGGGAGCAGGTCGTTGGGGGTGAAGGGCTTGACCACGTAGGCCAGGGCGCCGGCCTCGCTGGCCCGCTCGACGAGCTCCTTCTGGCTGAACGCAGTCAGCAGCACGACGGGGGCGATGTGGTTCTTGCTGAGCTTCTCGGCGGCGCTGATGCCGTCGAGGACGGGCATCTTCACGTCCATGATGACGAGGTCCGGGCGCAGCTCGGTCGCCAGCTGCACGGCGGTCTCCCCGTCACCGGCCTCCCCCACGACGTCGAAGCCGTTGTCGCGGAGAATCTCGACGATGTCGAGGCGGATCAGCGATTCGTCCTCGGCGACGACGACGCGTCGCGGGGAGGATGCCGTGGGAGTCGTGCTCGGTTCCTGCTCAGTCACCTTTGAATCCTACGGTATGGTCAATCCCGGACGTGCGCTGATGAACGTCCGCGTGCGCCGGTGTGGCGGAATGGCAGACGCGACCGACTCAAACTCGGTTGTCTTCGGACGTGTGGGTTCGACTCCCACCACCGGCACGATACGCAGAGGGCGGATGCCGGTGATCCCGGCATCCGCCCTCTGGCGTCTCTGCGACCTACTTCTCCGACTGGTAGATCGGCGCCTTGCCGTGAACGGCGTCGCCGATCCGGTGCACCCGGATGTCGTTGGTCGAGCCGATGATTCCGGGAGGGGAACCCGAGATCACGACGACCTTGTCCCCTTCCTGGGCGAGGCCCTGGCCGAGGAAGAACTCATCGACCTGCATGAACATCATGTCGGTGTGCGCAACGTGCTCCACGAGGGTCGACTGCACGCCCCACGTGAGCGCCATGCGGCGACGGATGGCCGGGTCGACGGCGAAGGCCATCATCGGGATGCCGGGGCGCAGCCGCGACATGCGACGGGCGGTGTCCCCGGACTCCGTGAAGATTGCGATGTACTTCGCCTCGATGAACTCGGCGACCTCGTTCGCGGCGAGGGTCAGGATGCCGCCCTGTGTGCGCGGCTTGGCGCTGAAGGGGCGGATCCGCTCCAGGCCGTGCTCCTCGGTCGACTCGACGATGCGGGCCATCGTCTGCACGGTGACGACCGGGTAGTCGCCGACGCTCGTCTCGCCGGAGAGCATGACGGCGTCCGCGCCGTCGAGGACGGCGTTGGCGACGTCCGAGGCCTCGGCGCGCGTGGGCACCGGAGCGTGGGTCATCGACTCGAGCATCTGCGTCGCGACGATGACGGGCTTGGCCATGCGGCGGCACATCTCGACGGCGCGCTTCTGGACGACCGGCACGGCTTCCAGCGGCAGCTCGACTGCGAGGTCGCCGCGCGCGACCATGATGCCGTCGAAGGCATCGATGATCTCCTCGAGGTTGTCGACGGCCTGCGGCTTCTCGATCTTGGCGATGACGGGGACTTTGCGTCCCTCCTCCGCCATGATCTCGTGCACGCGGGTGATGTCGGCGGCGTCGCGCACGAACGACAGCGCGATGAGGTCGGCGCCGGCCTGGAGACCCCAGCGCAGGTCCGACTCGTCCTTCTCGGAGAGAGCCGGGACGCTGACGGCGACGCCCGGAAGGTTGATGCCCTTGTTGTTGGAGACGGTGCCCGCCACGATGACCTTGGTCGTGACGACGGGGCCGTCGACGCTCTCCACCTGGACGCGCACCTTGCCGTCGTCGATGAGGAGGAAGTCACCGGGCTTCACGTCGCCGGCGAGGCCCTTGAAGGTGGTGCCGACGAGGTCGCGCGTGCCGACGACGTCCTCGGTGGTGATGCGGAACGTGTCGCCGACAGCGAGGTCGTGGGGTCCGTCGCTGAACTTGCCGAGGCGGATCTTTGGGCCCTGCAGGTCGACGAGGATGGCGACGGCGCGGCCCGCGTCGTCAGCGGCCTTGCGCACGTTCGCGAAGCGGACTTCGTGCTCGGCGTAGGAGCCGTGGCTCAGGTTCATTCGGGTGACGTCCACGCCCGCATCGATGATCGCGCGGATCATCTCATACGATTCGGTGGCCGGACCCAGGGTTGCGACGATCTTCGCGCGTCTCACTGAAGACTCTCCGGTCTCTATGGGTTGTTCGGGGGTGATTTCAGCCTACGCGGGCTGAAGGCCGATCGCGACGTCGGTCGGGCGCACCGGTGACGGCAGGCTCGTGCGTCCCATGAGGTACTCGTCGACGGCCGCCGCCGCGGCGCGACCCTCCGCGATCGCCCAGACGATCAGGGACTGGCCACGCCCGGCGTCTCCGGCGACGAACACGCCGGGCGCGGTCGTCTGGTAGTCATCGCCGCGCTCGACGTTGCCGCGGCCCGTGAACACGGTACCGAGCTGCGATTCGAGTTCGGTGCGTTCGGGGCCGGTAAAACCCATCGCGATGAGGATGAGGTCAGCGGGGATCTCGCGCTCGGTGCCGCTGCGCGGAACCCGGCGGCCGTCGGGGAGGTATTCCGTCTCCGCAACGCGGAGAGCGCGCACCTCTCCCGCCTCGTTGCCCAGGAACTCCACCGTCGAGGCCAGGAAGCTGCGCTCCCCGCCCTCCTCGTGTGCCGACGACACTTCGAAGACGGTCGGTGTCATCGGCCACGGCTGGTGATCGGGCCGGCTGGCCGGCGGCTGCTTGCCGATCGCGAGGTTCGTGACGCTCAGCGCACCCTGGCGGTGTGCGGTCCCGATGCAGTCCGCACCGGTGTCACCCCCGCCGATGACGATGACGTGCTTGCCCTCGGCGTGGATCTGCTGCGGCACCTGGTCGCCGGCGACGGCCTTGTTCGACTCGATGAGGTACTCCATCGCGAAGTGCACACCGGCGAGGTCACGTCCGGGGATGGCGAGCTCTCGGGGCAGGGTGGCGCCGGTCGCGATGACGACCGCGTCGTAGCGGGCGCGCAGATCGCTCCACGAGATGTCCTTGCCGATCTCGACGCCCGCGCGGAACCGCGTGCCCTCGTCCTGCATCTGACGCAGGCGCGACTCGAGGTGACGCTTCTCCATCTTGAAGTCGGGGATGCCGTAGCGCAGCAGGCCTCCGATGCGGTCGTCGCGCTCGTACACCGCGACGGTGTGGCCCGCGCGTGTCAGTTGCTGGGCTGCGGCGAGTCCGGCCGGACCGGAGCCGACGACCGCGACGGTCTTGCCGGTCAGCCGCGCCGGCGGCTCGGGCTCTACCCAGCCGTTGGCGAAGGCCTCGTCGATCGTCGAGACCTCGATCTGCTTGATCGTCACCGCCGGCTGGTTGATGCCCAGCACGCACGAGCTCTCGCACGGAGCGGGGCAGAGCCGTCCCGTGAACTCCGGGAAGTTGTTCGTGGCGTGCAGGCGCTCGATCGCCGCGCGACCTTCGCCGCGCCAGGTGAGGTCGTTCCACTCCGGGATCAGGTTGCCCAGCGGGCAGCCCTTGTGGCAGAACGGGATGCCGCAGTCCATGCAGCGGCCGGCCTGACGACGCAGGACGGCGGTGTCGCCTGGCTCGTAGACCTCTTTCCAGTCCATGATGCGCACGGGAACCGGCCGGCGCGCCGGGAGCTCGCGCTCGGTGGTCTTCAGGAAGCCCTTCGGGTCAGCCACCGGTCACCTCCAGGATGCGGGTCCAGACGACGTCGCTGTCGGGGTCGAGCCCCTCGGCGGCCGCCTTCTGGCGGGTCTGCAGTACCGCGGCGTAGTCGCGCGGCAGGACACGGACGAAGTTCGCGGCCTCGGCCTCGAGATCGTCCAAGAGAGCGGCTGCGAGCACCGAGTCGGTCTCGGTCACGTGCCGTTGAAGCAGATCGCGCAGGATCTCGACGTCACCCGAACCCATCTCCAGCAGCTCGAGTTCGCCGCTGGCGAGCGCCTCGCGGTTCACGAGAGCGCGGTCGAGCTTGTAAATGTACGCGGTGCCGCCCGACATGCCGGCTCCGAGGTTGCGCCCGGTCGGTCCGAGGATGACGGCCAGGCCGCCGGTCATGTACTCGAGCGCGTGGTCGCCGACACCTTCGACGACGGCGGTCGCCCCCGAGTTGCGCACGAGGAAGCGCTCCCCCACCACTCCGCGCAGGAACAGCGTGCCCTGCGTGGCGCCGTAGCCGATCACGTTGCCCGCGATGACGTTCTGCGCCGCATCGAAGGTCGCGCCGCGGGGCGGGCGGACGATGATCTCGCCTCCCGACAGTCCCTTGCCGACGTAGTCGTTCGAGTCGCCCTCGAGTCGCAGGGTGATGCCCGACGGCAGGAAGGCGCCGAAGGACTGACCGGCCGAGCCGGTGAGATTGATCTCGATGGTGCCCGCCGGCAGGCCGTGCTCGCCGTGAGCGAGGGTGACCCGGTTGCCGAGCATCGTGCCCACGGCCCGTTCGGTGTTGCGGATCGGCAGGTCGATGGAGAAGTGCCCGCCGTGGGCGATGACGTCCTGAGCGTGCTCGATCAGCGGTACATCGAAGTGGTGATCCAGCTCGTGCTCCTGGTTGCGCAGGTGGCGACGCGGCACGTCCTGGGCGAACGCCGGGCCCTCCAGGATCGGCGTCAGATCGAGTCCGCTGGCCTTCCAGTGGTCGATCGCGCCGTTCATGTCGAGCATCTCGGAGTGGCCGACCGCCTCTTCGATCGAGCGGAAGCCCAGCTCGGCGAGGTACTCGCGCACTTCCTGGGCGAGGAACTCCATGAAGTTGACGACGAACTCGGGCTTGCCGGTGAAGCGGCTGCGCAGCACCGGGTTCTGCGTCGCCACACCGACCGGGCAGGTGTCGAGGTGGCAGACGCGCATCATGATGCAGCCCTCTACCACGAGCGCGGTGGTGGCGAACCCGAACTCCTCGGCGCCCAGCAGCGCGGCGATCACGACATCGCGGCCGGTCTTGAGCTGACCGTCGGCCTGAACGACGACACGGTCGCGCATGTCGTTGAGCATGAGCGTCTGCTGCGTCTCGGCCAGACCCAGCTCCCACGGCGTGCCGGCGTGCTTCAGCGAGTTCAGCGGGCTTGCGCCCGTGCCGCCGTCGTGTCCCGAGACGAGGATGACGTCGGCGAGAGCCTTCGCGGTTCCCGCCGCGACGGCCCCGATGCCCGACTGGCTCACGAGCTTGACGTGAACGCGCGCCTTCGGGTTCGCACGCTTGACGTCGAAGATGAGCTGCTTGAGGTCTTCGATCGAGTAGATGTCGTGGTGCGGCGGGGGCGAGATGAGGCCGACGCCGGGGGTGCCGCCGCGCGTGCGCGCGATCCACGGGTAGACCTTTCCGGGAGGCAGCTGGCCTCCTTCGCCCGGCTTCGCCCCCTGGGCGAGCTTGATCTGGATGTCGTCGGCGTGCGTGAGGTACATGCTCGTGACACCGAAACGCCCCGAGGCGACCTGCTTGATGGCGCTGCGACGCTGCGGGTCGAGGAGGCGCTCGACATCCTCGCCGCCCTCACCCGTGTTCGACTTCGCCCCGATCGAGTTCATCGCGATGGCGAGGGTCTCGTGCGCTTCCTTCGAGATCGAGCCGTAGCTCATCGCACCCGTGGAGAAACGCTTGACGATCGAGGAGACGGGCTCCACCTCGTCGATCGGCACGGGCGGACGCACGCCGGTCTTCAGGCGGAACATCCCGCGGAGCGTCTTTAGCTCTGCCGCCTGGTCGTCGACGAGCTTCGTGTACTCCCGGAAGATGTCGTAGCGCCGCGTGCGCGTCGAGTGCTGCAGGCGGAAGACCGTGTCGGGCGTGAACAGGTGCGGTGCACCGTCGCGGCGCCACTGGTACTCGCCGCCGGTCCACAGCCGCTCGTGCGCGCGTGCGGCGCCGTCCTCGGGATACGCGTAGTCGTGGCGGGCCTGGTTCTCGACCGCGATCTCGCGCACCCCGACGCCGCCGAGTTTCGTCTCGGTACCCGTGAAGTACTTGCGGACGAACTCCTCCGACAGGCCCACGGCCTCGAAGACCTGCGACCCGGCATACGACGACACCGTGGAGATGCCCATCTTCGACATGATCTTCAGCACGCCCTTGCCGAGCGCGTAGATGAGGTTCTTGACGGCCTTTTCGGGGGTGATCCCCGTGATGAACCCGGCCCGAACGAGGTACTCGACGGTTTCCATCGCCAGGTACGGGTTGACGGCCGAAGCGCCGTAGCCGATGAGCGTGGCCACGTGGTGCACCTCGCGCACATCACCGGCCTCGACCACCAGGCCCACCTTCATCCGGTTCTCCTGGCGGATGAGGTGGTGGTGAACGGCCGAGAGCATGAGCAGCGACGGAATCGGCACCAGGTCCTTGTTGGAGTCGCGGTCGCTCAGGATGATGAACTCGGCGCCGTCGGCGATCGCGGCGTCCACCTCGGCGGAGATCTCCTCGAGGCGGCGCTCGAGGGCATCCTCGCCGTGCTCCAGGTGATACAGGCCGCGGATGGTGACGGAGCGACGCCCGGGCAGCGCCTTGTCGATGTTCTGCAGCTTCGCCAGTTCGTCGTTGTCGATGACCGGGAAGTCCAGAGTGATCGTGCGCGTGTGCTCGGGGCCCCACTCCAGGAGGTTGCGCTCGGGGCCGAGCCCGAGGGCGAGCGAGGTCACGACCTCTTCACGGATCGAGTCCAGCGGCGGGTTCGTCACCTGCGCGAACTGCTGCACGAAGTAGTCGAACAGCAGGCGCGGACGCTCGCTGAGCACCGCGATGGGCGTGTCCGATCCCATGGCGCCGAGCGGCTCGGCGCCGGTCTGGCCCATGGGCGTGAGAAGGATGCGCACCTCCTCCTCGGTGTATCCGAAGGTGCGCTGACGGCGGGTGATCGAGGCGATCGGGTGCACGATGTGCTCGCGCTCGGGCAGCTCCTTCAGACGCACGCGACCGGCATCCAGCCATTCCTGCCACGGCTGCAGTGCGGCCAGCTCAGCCTTGACCTCGTCGTCCTCGATGATGCGACGCTGGGCGGTGTCGACCACGAACATGCGTCCGGGGCGCAGACGCCCCCGGCGCTTGATGCGCTCCGGTGCGAAGTCCAGCACACCGGTCTCGCTGCCGATGACGACGAGTCCGTCGGTGGTCTCCGTCCAGCGACCCGGGCGCAGACCGTTGCGGTCCAGCGTCGCGCCGACGAGGGTGCCGTCGGTGAAGATGAGGGCGGCGGGGCCGTCCCAGGGCTCCATCTGCATCGAGTGGTACTCGTAGAACGCGCGAAGGTCCGGCGCGATGTCGGCCTGCTTCTCGTAGGCTTCCGGCACCATCATCATCACCGCGTGCGGCAGGCTGCGACCCGTCAGGGTGAGCAGTTCGAGCACCTCGTCGAAGGATGCCGAGTCGCTCGCGCCTTCCGTGCAGATCGGCAGCAGCGGGCGGATGTCGCCGATCAGCTCGGACTCGAGCTGGGACTGGCGGGCGCGCATCCAGTTGCGGTTGGCGCCGACCGTGTTGATCTCGCCGTTGTGCGCGAGCATCCGCAGCGGCTGGGCGAGCGGCCACGACGGGAACGTGTTGGTCGAGTAGCGGGAGTGCACGACGGCGAGCTCGCTCTGGAAGCGCTCGTCCTGCAGATCGGGATAGAACGGCTCGAGCTGGAGCGTCGTGACCATGCCCTTGTACCCGAGGGTGCGGGAGCTCAGCGACACGAAGTAGGCGTCGTGCTCGCGGCGGGCGCGCTTGCGCAGCCGATAGACGCGGCGGTCGAGGTCGATCCCGCTCAGGGCGGGAGCGTCGCCGACGGCGGGGCGTGACACGAACAGCTGCTCGAAGTGGGGTCGCGCCTCGAAGGCGAGCTTGCCGAGGTGCTCCTGCTCGGTCGGCACCTCGCGCCAGCCGAGAACCGTGAGACCTTCCGCGGCGGCGACGGCCTCCACACCCGCCTTCGTCTCGGCGCGTGTGGCCTCGTCGAGCGGAAGGAACGCCATGCCGGCGGCGTACTGCCCGACCGGGGGCAGCTCGAAGTCCACCACGGCGCGCAGGAACGCGTCGGGCATCTGCGTCAGGATGCCGGCGCCATCACCGGTACCGGCGTCGGAGCCGATGGCCCCGCGGTGCTCGAGGTTGCGCAGCGCCGTCAGCGCGAGCTCGACGATGTCGTGGCCCGGCTCGCCACGGAGCGTGGCCACCATCGCCAGACCACAGGCGTCCTTCTCGAAGGCCGGGTTGTACATACCCTGCTTGGCGGGAAATCCCGATGCGGGGCGCATCCGGGGCTGTTCGTGGGTCTCTTCACGACGGGGGCTCGAAGCCATGGCAACCGTCCTCATGGTCAAACTGATCGGGGACGACGTCGGCCCTGGGCATTCAGCGGAGGTGTATTCAGCGGAGGAGAAGTCGAAGCATCGTGCGCATCGGCGCGGTGCTACTTCGACGTGACAGTGCTTGTGGCTGCGTCCGCGATGGATTCGGCTGTCGGGGGTGCGCTGACGTCCACGAATTCATCGGTGTTCTGCGATTGTACAGCCCCGCCCCGCTCACGACCGCGCATGTACGGCGACGGCTCGAAGCCCGGGTGGCGGCGGGTCTGCACGGCGAAGATGACGATTCCCACCAGCACGCCGAAGATCGCCGCCCAGACGTTGGTGCGCAAACCGAAGAACACTTCGCTCGGGTCGATGCGGATGCTCTCCCACACGATGCGACCGGCGCTGTACCAGACGAGGTAGACCGCGAAGAGGCGACCCCACTGCAGGCGGAAGCGGTGACCGGCCCACAGCAGCACGATCACGCCCATCGTGTTCCAGATCACCTCGTAAAGGAAAGTGGGGTGGAAGAGCGTTCCAGCGGGGAGGCCGACCGGCCAGGCCGGGTTCGGGTAGTCGATCTGCAGGCCCCAGGGCAGATCGGTGGGAAGCCCGTACAGCTCCTGGTTGAACCAGTTTCCGAAGCGGCCCAGCGCCTGCGCGAGCAGCAGGCCCGGAGCGAGCGCATCGGCGAAGGTCCAGAACCGGATGCCGGTCCACTTGCAGCCGAGCCACGCGCCGATCGCGCCGCCGATGAGCGCGCCGAAGATCGCGATGCCGCCGTCCCACACGTTCCAGATCGCATCGCGCACGAACGGGTTCCACCACTCGCGTCCCTGCTCGAAGTAGAACCCCCAGTGGGTCACGACGTGGAAGGCGCGTGCGCCGATGATCGCCAGGGGCACGGCGAGCAGGCAGATGTCGATGACGACCCACGATTCCGCGCCACGCTTGGTGAGACGGTGGTTGGTCATGAAAGCCGCGACGACGATGCCCGCGAGGATGCACAGGGCGTAGAAGTGGATCGTCAGCGGGCCGACCTGGAAGGAACTGATCGGCGGGCTCGGGATGCTGGCGACGACGGAGGCGGAGGAAAGCACGAGGGGCAGTCTACTTCGCCGCCGGTGCCGTCACGTGTCGCCGCGGAGGCGTCAGCGCCCGGCGCCCGCCGTCAGGGCGCGGGTCTCTGCGGCGAGGGCCTCCACGCCCCCGTCGCGCAGCGCCCGGACGAGGGCCGTTCCCACGATCGCGCCGTCCGCGTACTCCAGGACGCCGCTGACCTGCTCGGGCGTCGAGATGCCGATGCCGACGCAGGCGTGGTCGACACCGAAGGTGCGCAGCCGCGCCACGAGCGTGCGCGCCGCGGCATCCAGCTCCGCGCGTTCGCCCGTGATACCCATCGTCGACACCGTGTAGACGAAGCCGGTCGACGCCGCGGCTATCATCCGCAGACGCTCGTCGGTAGAGGTCGGCGCCGCCAGGAAGACCCGATCGAGCCCGGTGCGCTCGGAGGCGGCGATCCAGTCGGGGGCGGCGTCGGGTGTGATGTCGGGAGTGATCAGTCCCGCCCCGCCCGCGGCGACGAGGTCGTCGGCGAACCGGTCCACGCCGTACTGCAGCACGGGGTTCCAGTACGTCATCACGAGGATGGGAACATCCACCCGGTCGGCGATCGCGCGCACGGCGGTGAAGGTGTCGCGAAGCCGGAAACCTGCCGCGAGCGCGGCCTGCGTGGCCTCCTGGATCACGAGGCCGTCCATGACGGGGTCCGAGTAGGGCGGGCCGAGCTCGAGGATGTCGGCGCCGTTCTCCGCCAGCGCCACGGCCGCATCGATGCTCGTCTGCAGGTCGGGATAGCCGAGCGGCAGGTAGCCGACGAACGCGCCGCGCCCCTCCGCCTTCGCCGCATCGATCGCGGCGGCCACGCGAGAGGTCATGCCGTTGCCCCCTCGTCGTAGAGACCGAACCAGCGCGCAGCCGTGTCCATGTCCTTGTCGCCGCGTCCCGACAGGCTGACGGCGATGAGGGCGTCGGGTCCGAGCTCGCGGCCCAACCGCAGGGCGCCGGCCAGCGCGTGTGCGGACTCGATTGCCGGGATGATGCCCTCCGTCTGCGACAACAGGCGCAGCGCGTCCATCGCCTCGGCATCCGTCGCCGGAATGTACTGGGCGCGGCCGATGTCGGCGAGCCAGGCGTGCTCGGGACCGACACCGGGATAGTCCAGTCCGGCGGAGATCGAGTGGGACTCGACGGTCTGGCCGTCCTCGTCCTGCAGGACGAACGTCTTGGCCCCGTGGAGGATGCCGGGGCGCCCGCGCTCGATGGACGCCGCGTGCTTGGGCGTGTCGACCCCGTCGCCGGCCGCCTCGACGCCGTAGAGCTTGACCGTCTCGTCGTCGAGGAACGCGTCGAACATGCCGATCGCGTTCGAGCCGCCGCCGACGCAGGCGACGACCGCGTCGGGCAGGCGTCCCGTGTCGGCGAGCAGCTGCGCGCGGGCTTCCTCGGAGATGATCTTCTGGAAGTCGCGCACCATCGCCGGGAAGGGGTGCGGGCCTGCGGCGGTGCCGAAGATGTAGTTCGTCGTCTCGACGGACGCCACCCAGTCGCGGTACGCCTCGTTGATCGCGTCCTTCAGGGTGCGCGATCCCGTCGTCACGGGCACGACCTCCGCGCCCAGCAGCCGCATGCGGGCGACGTTGAGCGCTTGGCGCTGGGTGTCCACCTCGCCCATGTAGACGGTGCATTCGAAACCGAACAGGGCCGCTGCGGTCGCGGTTGCGACGCCGTGCTGACCGGCGCCGGTCTCGGCGATCACGCGCTTCTTGCCGAGTCGCTTCGTCAGCAGCGCCTGACCGATGACGTTGTTGATCTTGTGCGAGCCGGTGTGGTTCAGATCCTCGCGCTTCAAGAAGATGCGCGCGCCTCCGGCATGCTCGGCGAAGCGGGGCACTTCGGTGAGAGCCGACGGCCGGCCCGCATAGGAGTGCAGCAGGCTTTCGAATTCGGCGGCGAAGGCAGGGTCGGCCTTGGCCGCCTCGTACTCCGCCGTCAGCTCGTCGATGGCGGCGATGAGCGACTCGGGCATGTACCGCCCCCCGAAGTCGCCGAAGAAGGGTCCGTGCTGGTCGCGCAGGCTCATGATCCGGCCTCCAGGAATGCGTGCAGGGTGGTCACGGGGTCGTTGGTGACGAGCGCTTCGCCGACGAGCACGACATCGGCGCCGTCGGCCCGATAGTTCGCGACGTCGGCGGGCGCAAGCACCGCCGACTCGGCGATCTTGATCGCGTCCGCGGGGAAATGCTCCGCGAGCGAGCCGAACAGGTCGCGGTCCAGCTCGAACGTGGAGAGGTTGCGGGCGTTGACGCCGATGAGCGTGGCGCCGAGGTCGCCGGCGCGGTCCAGCTCCTCGCGTGAGTGCGTCTCGACGAGAGGCGTCATGCCCAGCTGCAGGACCAGGTCGTGCAGCTGCCGCAGCAGGGGCTGTTCGAGCGCGGCGACGATCAGCAGCACCAGGTCGGCCCCGGAAGCCCGCGCCTCCAGAACCTGGTAGGGCGTCGCGATGAAGTCTTTGCGCAGCACCGGCAGCGCGACTCGCTGCTTGACGGCCTCGAGGTCGGCAAGGGAACCCTTGAACTTCCGCTGTTCGGTGAGCACCGAGATCGCCGAGGCGCCGCCTTTCTCGTACAGCGACGCCTGCAGGGCCGGGTCGGGAATGGCCGCGAGGTCGCCGCGTGACGGACTGGCGCGTTTGACCTCCGCGATGATCTTCACGCGCTCGGCGGGTGCGAGAGCGGCGCGGGCATCGAGAGCGGGCGCCTGCGCGAGAGCGTCGCGCTCGACGTCGCGGAGCGGACGTGCGTCCTCCCGCGACCGGGCATCCTCCACCGCGCCGGCCGTCAGGCCATCGAGCATGTCAGTGCTGCTTCGGGGCGTACTTCGGACCCTTGGCGCCGTAGCCGGCCTTCGCCATGCCCCAGCCGACGAGCGCGCCCACGACGAGCAGCCCGGCGGAGGCCCAGACGAGCGCCGGCATGTCGAACCAGTAGAAGACCGTGCCGAGCGTGACGGCCAGCAGCATGATGACCACAGCCGTCCAGGCGGCGGGCGAGTGTCCGTGGCCGGGGTCGTCGATGCTGTTGCTCATGGTGCTCCTCGGTCTCATTCGGGGGTTCCCCGCCAGTCTAGCGGGCGGTGGGATCGTCGCCGTGCGACAGGTCGTCCCAGGATTCGATCGCGTCGTGCGGGCGCGACGCGGCCGCACCCGTGGCCGATCCCGCCGCCGACGGGCTCGGGTTGTCGGTGCGATACCGGCGTCCACTGCCGCGCCAGCGGTGCGACGTGGCGAGCGTCAGGACGCCGCCCACGGCGACCAGTGCGCCCGCGACCACCGTGAGCCACGGCCAGGGCGTCGACGTGATCGAGGCGACCAGCCCGTCGATCGCGTCCGTTCCCGACAGGCCGGTGGCCGTCGTCACCGCGGCCGAGACGGCATCCACGGGGTGTTCGATCGCGATGCGTCCCGCACCGATCAGCAGCGTGCCGCCGATGATGACCGCAACCGCCCCGAACGCGTAACGCAGCACGCGTCCGACCACCGTGAGGGCGAGGCCCAGCGCGAGCGCCGCCAGGCTGAGCGGAGCGAGCAGGGTGAACGCCTTCGCGCCGGCGACGGTGAGGGATGCAGTGGCCCCGGCATCCAAGGCGACGTCCAGCCACGTCTGGGTCGACGAGATGATCGCGAGGGCGCCGCCGGCGATGATCGAGAGGACCGCGTAACTGCGTGCGCGTGCCGTCACGACGGGTCACCGCTGTGATCGAGCGGTGCGAAGGCGACGACGGGAGAGAGGTCGTCGGCGTCGAAGCAGGTGTGATCGCCGGTGTGGCAGGCGGCACCGATCTGCTCGACGGCGATCAGCAGGGTGTCGCCGTCGCAGTCCAGCCGGGCGCCGCGCACGTACTGCGCGTGACCCGACGTGTCGCCCTTACGCCAGTACTCCTGGCGGGAGCGCGACCAGAACGTCACCCGTCCCTCGGTGAGCGTGCGGCGGAGGGCTTCGGCGTCCATCCAGCCCAGCATGAGCACGTCGCCCGTGTCGTGCTGCTGGATGATCGCTGGGACGAGCCCGTCCGCGTTGAAGCGGACGCGGTCGATGCGAGCGTCGTCGACGGCGCTCATCGGCGCACCTCGATCCCGTCCGCCGTCAGCGCGTCCTTGACGTCGCCGATGGTCAGCTGCCCGGAGTGGAAGACGGATGCCGCGAGGACCGCGTCGGCGCCCGCGTGCACGGCCGGGGCGAAGTGATCGACAGTCCCGGCACCGCCGGAGGCGATGACGGGCACGGAGGACAGCTCGCGCATGAGGCCGACGAGCTCGAGGTCGAACCCGTCCTTGGTGCCGTCGGCGTCGATCGAGTTGACCAGCAGCTCCCCCGCTCCCCGGTCGATCGCCTCTCGTGCCCACTCGAGCGCGTCGAGGCTGGTCGCGGTCCGACCGCCGTGGGTCGTGACGACGAAACCGGAGCGGGTGCCGGGCGCGCGTTTCACGTCGAGCGACAGCACCAGCACCTGCGCACCGAAGCGATTGGCGATCTCGCCGAGCAGCTCGGGGCGTGCGATGGCGGCGGAGTTGACGCCGACCTTGTCGGCGCCGACCGCGAGCAGGCGGGCCACGTCGTCGGCGCTGCGCACGCCGCCGCCGACGGTCAAGGGGATGAAGACCTCCTCGGCGGTGCGGCGCACGACGTCGTAGGTCGTCGATCGGTCGTCCACCGTCGCGGTGACGTCGAGGAAGGTCAGCTCGTCGGCACCCTGAGCGAAGTACAGGGCGGCCAGCTCGACCGGATCGCCCATGTCGCGCAGGTTCTCGAAGTTCACGCCCTTGACGACGCGGCCGGCGGCCACGTCCAGACAGGGGATGACCCGTCGTGCGAGCGACATGTCAGAGCCTCGCGTTGTGGATCGCGGTCACCAGGATCGCGCGCGCGCCGATCGCGTACAGCGCGTCCATCACCTGGTTGACCGTCTTGCGGGGGCTCATCACCCGCACGGCGACCCATTCGGGATCGCGAAGCGGCGAAATCGTGGGCGACTCGATACCGGGAGCGATCGCGACCGCCTCGTCGACCAGCGACGCCGGGAGGTCGTAGTCGATCAGGACGTAGCGTCGGGCCACCATCACGCCCCGCAGGCGCCGCAGGAGCGTCTCGGTGCCCTCGGCCTCGGACGGGGCTCCGATCAGCACGGCCTCCGACTCCAGCAGCACGGGGCCGAAGATCTCCAACCCGGCTTGGCGCAGCGTCGTTCCCGTCGAGACCACGTCGGCGACGGCATCGGCGACGCCCAGCTGCACCGCCGACTCGACCGCGCCGTCCAACGGCACCAGGTCGACCGCGACTCCCTGCTCGTCGAGGAAGCCGTCGACCAGCCCCGGGTACGCCGTCGCGACCCGCAGCCCCTCGAGGTCGCTCACCTGCGTGAAGCGCCCGGGAGGGCCGGCGAAGCGGAAGGTCGAGCCGCCGAAGCCCAGCTTCTCGATCTCGCGGGCACCCGGCATCCGTGCGTCCAGCAGCAGGTCGCGGCCGGTGATGCCGACGTCCAGTGCGCCGGAACCGACGTAGGTCGCGATGTCCTTCGGGCGCAGGTAGAAGAACTCGACCTCGTTGACGGGGTCGATGACGTGGAGGTCCTTGGGGTCGCGGCGTCCGGTGTATCCGGCTTCCGCGAGCATCTCGGCGGCGGTGTCGGCGAGCGACCCCTTGTTCGGCACAGCGATGCGCAGCATGGGTGAAGAGCTTTCGGTGTCGGGAGGAGCGGGGGCGGGAGCGCGCTCAGAGATGTCGGTAGACGTCCTGCAGCGTGAGGCCCTTGGCGAGCATCAGCACCTGAAGGTGGTACAGCAGCTGCGAGATCTCTTCGGCGGTCTCGTCGTCGGACTGGTACTCCGCGGCCATCCAGACTTCCGCGGCCTCTTCGACGATCTTCTTGCCGATGGCGTGCACGCCGCGATCGAGCTGCGCGACCGTGCCGGAGCCTTCGGGACGGGTCTCGGCGGTCGTCGTCAGCTCCGCGAACAGGGCGTCGAACGTCTTCACCCTCTCAGGCTACCGGTCCTCGGCGCGCCCGCGCGCCGCCAGCCGCGGGCGGCGGCGCTCAGTGGCGGTGATGCTCGGTGGCGAGGCTCCGCAGCGCGGCGATGGCCCGGTCGGGCTCGTCGGCGCCGAAGACCGCGGATCCTGCGACGAAGGTATCGGCGCCGGCCTCGGCAGCCTGGGCGATCGTCGACTCGGAGATGCCGCCGTCGACCTGCAACCACACCTGCGAACCGCGCCGGCGGGCCTCCTCATGCAGACGGGCGAGCTTGGGCATCTGATCGGCCATGAAGGACTGGCCGCCGAAGCCCGGCTCGACGGTCATCACGAGGATCTGGTCGAACTCGTCGAGCACGTCGTACAGGCCTTCCACCGGTGTCGCGGGTTTGACGGCGACGCCGGCTCGCGACCCGATCGCGCGGATCCTGCGGGCCAGAGTCACCGGGTCGGTCGCCGCTTCGAGATGGAAGGTGACGGATGCCGCGCCAAGCTCGGCGTACCCGGGCGCCCACCGGTCGGCATCCGAGATCATGAGGTGGACGTCCAGCGGCACGGGGCTCGTCGCCTGGATGCGCTCGACCATCTGCGGACCGAACGTCAGGTTCGGCACGAAGTGATTGTCCATGACGTCCACATGCACGAAGTCGGCGGTCGCGATGCGCGCCAACTCCGCCTGCATGTTGACGAAGTCGGCGGCCAGGATGCTGGGGTTGATTCGTGCCACGGCCCCATTATCCACACCCTGCCCGCGTGTTCGGCCCGCCGTCAGTAGGGTCTCTGGAGAACCACGGGGGTGGTTCGCGCCGAGGGGTGCGCGGCGGGGTGACCGACGAAAGGGCGGACGATGAGCGGGAACGGTGACGGTCAGGCGCCGATCTGGGACGCCCAGCGTGGCGAATGGGTCGCGGGCGCATTGCGGTGGGATGCCGCGGCGGCCCAGTGGGTGCCGCGCGCGACGGAGGCGGCTGCCGAGGCCACCGTCGTCACGCCGGCACCCACGGAGCACGCGGCGGCAGGGCCGTACGTCGCGGCGTTCACACCTCCGCAGCAGGCCGGCGGCCCGGTACCGTACGGCGCTCCGGTCCCGCAGCCCGCCCCGCAGCCGCTTCCCGCAGACGGACAGGCGCCGGTACCGCCGCGAAAGAAGCTTCCCACCGGGGCGCTGATCGGCATCATCGCCGGCGGAATGGTGGTGCTGCTGGCCATCGCTCTGGGCGTGGCGTTCGCGGTGCGCGCGGCGACGACGGCCAGCACCGGCCCCGAGAGGGTCGTGTCCGATTACCTGAATGCGCTCGCCGCCGGCGACAGCGAGGCGGCGCTCGCGATGCTCGACTCGAAGCCGCGTCAGGGCACGCTCCTGTCGGATGACGCGCTCGCCGCCGCATCCGCGAAGGGTGCGATCGAGAACGTCGTCGTGTCGGTGCCGAAGGGCGGCGACAAGGGATACTCGATCCCCGTGCGCGTCGACTACACGATCGGCGGAAAGCCGGCGAGCGGCCAGTTCGACGTCGTCGACTACGAGGATGACGGCACGTGGAAGCTGGCGCACGGCACGGTCGACATCTACCTGGGCGGCAGCTTCCGCGGCCTCAACGCGACGGTCAACGGCGTGCCGGTCGACAGCGACTCGATCACCGTGTTCCCGGGAACCGTCACGGTCGAGATCGACAACCCCAACTACACACTGTCGGGAACGACGACCCTCATCGCGGCCGACCCGAACGACTTCTCGCTGCGGTTCGACACCACCGTCGAGCTCAGCGACGCCGGGACGAGCCTGTTCCAGACCGCCGTCCGCAGCGCGGTCGATACGTGCATCGCGTCGAAGAACCTCACCGCGGGATGCGGCATCGACATTCCGGAGAACCTGAGCGACGGCACGAAGATCATCGACGGGACCATCACCCGCAGCCTCCGCGCCGAGACGCAGGCGAAGCTCGCGAACCTGAAGCCCGAGGCGATGTACGGCGATCCGGGTCAGGTGCGTACGCCGTATCTGGGCGGCGTCGAGGTCACCGCGGACTGCGACGTCAACGGCCAGCGCCGCACCGGCTGCTCGTTCCTGTTCCTGCCGTCGCTGGGGTCTGCACTGGTCGATCTCACGGTGACGCCGCCCGTCGTGCGCTGGGACTGAGCACCGGGGCGGGGCTCAGCGGCGGCGCAGCAGCGAGATCGACATGGCGTCTGTGCCGTGGCGGTGCGGCCACAGCTGGGCGCGGCCCGATCCGTCCGCCGGGGCGGCGAGGTCGATCGGGTGCTCGGAGATCGCAGCCACGGTCGCGCGCGCGTCGAGCTCCTCGACGCCATCGCCGTGCGTGCGCAGGGCATCGGCGACGATCGCCGCCGTCTCGGCCAGGTGCGGCGAGCAGGTGACATACGCGACGACGCCGCCGGGACG
The DNA here is from genome assembly GCF_028550675.1 of Sphingomonas sp. BLCC-B65. Classification (NCBI taxonomy): domain Bacteria; kingdom Pseudomonadati; phylum Pseudomonadota; class Alphaproteobacteria; order Sphingomonadales; family Sphingomonadaceae; genus Sphingomonas; species Sphingomonas sp. BLCC-B65. The sequence continues at coordinate 332,395 of NZ_JAQQGL010000001.1, forward strand.
CAACGCCGCGAGCGCGGCCGACAGAAGCTCTGACTGCAGCGAGGCCAGCTGTGGCACATCGGCGGGCTTCTTGCGCCAGCGGGCTTCGGGGCGGCGTCGGAGGGCTCCGAGACCGGTGCACGGCGCGTCGACCAGGATGCGGTCGTAGCGCCCGTGTGCGGCGCGCGTGCGGCCGTCCTCCTCCGAGACGGGCACCGGCAGCGGGACCGCGGCGACCGAGTCGCGCACCAGGCCCGCCCGCGCCGGGGAGAGCTCGTTGGCCTCCAACGTGGCGCCGTGGGCGAGAGCTTCGGCGGCGAGGACCGCCGTCTTGCCACCCGGGGCGGCGCACAGATCCAGCCAGCGCTCGCCGGCGGTGACCGGCTGCACGCGCGCGAGCGAGAGTGCCGCCAGCTGCGAGCCCTCGTCCTGCACGCGGACGCGGCCTCCGGATGCCGCGACGAGGGCACCCGGGTCGCCGCCGCCGGAGAAGAAGCCGAGCGGCGAGTAGGGCGTCGGCGTCGCGTCGGCGGGGCGATCGGCGAGGCCCGGCAGTGCGGCGAGCGTGACGACGGGCGCGGCGTTGTCGGCCGCGAGCAGCGCTTCCAGCTCGTCCCCCCGCCCCTCGGCGGCCAGCGCCCGGCGGAACGCGCGGATCACCCAGACGGGGTGGGCGTAGCGAACGGCGAGTCGCTCGTCGTCGGAGCGCGCGGCGGCGGCGAGATGCTCGTCCCACTCCTGCGGCGTCCGCTCACTGACGCGGCGCAGCACGGCGTTGGCGAAGCCAGCTGCCGGTGCGCCGGCGGCCTTGCGGACCTGCCGGACGGTTTCGTTGACAGCGGCGTGCGCGGGTGTTCGCATCGCGACGAGCTGATGGACGCCCAGGCGCAAGGCGTCGCGCACGGCGGGATCGATGTCGGCGACGGGGCGCCGCGCGGCATCCGCGATGATCGCGTCATACGTGCCGAGCCGGCGAAGGGTCCCGTAGGTCAGCTCGGTCGCCAAGCCGGCATCCGTCCCGGTCAGTCCCGCCCGCGCGAGCGCTCGCGGCAGCAGCAGGTTGGCGTAGGCGTCGGTCTCGTCCACCGCCCGCAGCACGTCGTACGCGACCCAGCGCGGTGACGCGCTCATGACATCGCCCGCTCGCTGGGCAGATCGACACGGGGATCGTCGATGCGCAGCCCGCGCCACCAGTCGCCCGCTGCCATCGCCCCCTTGCCGGACGGCTGCACGGTCTTCAGCACGACGGTCGTGCCCTCCCCCGCGGTCAGCAGCACGTCGCGTCCCGAGAGGCTCAGCGTCCCCGGCGGCAGGTCGGTGTCGGGCCCGCGATGGGCGGCGAGGATCTTGAGGCGGCCGCCGGCGAAGCCCACGTGAGCTCCGGGCTCGGGAGTGGTCCCGCGGAAGCGGTCGAGCACGATCTCTGCGTTCTCGGTGAGGTCGAGCGCCCCGTCGGCGATCGACAGCTTCGGGGCGAGCGTGGGCGTGCCGACCTGCGGCACCGCCCGGGCCGTCCCCGCCGCGATCTCGTCGGTCACGCGCACCAGCAGCTCGGCGCCGACATCCGCGAGATCCGCGAGAACGTCGCCCGCCGTCGCGCCGCGCGGCACGTCGTAACGAACGTCGCCGAACACGTCTCCGGCGTCGAGCGCGGCGACCAGCTGGAAGACGCTCGCGCCCGTGGTGCGCTCGCCGGCGATCAGCGCGTGCTGCACGGGGGCGGCGCCGCGCCAGCGCGGCAACAACGAGAAGTGCAGGTTGATCCAGCCGTGTCGCGGCAGCGACAGCAGGGGTTCGCCTACGAGGCCGCCGTAGGCGACGATGACGCCGAGATCCGGAGCGAGTACGTCGATCGCTGCGGTGGCCTCGGCATCCAGACGATCGGCCTTGATGACCGGAACGCCGAGGGTGTCGGCGGCCTCGGCGACCGGAGACGGCGTCAGCACGCGCTTGCGGCCGAGAGCGGCGTCGGATCGGGTCACGACGCCGACGAGCTCGTGAGCGGATGCCGCGATCGCCCGCAGGGACGGGACGGCGGGCGCCGGCGTGCCGGCGAAGACGATGCGCATGGGGTTCCTCGGATGACGAAGGCGATGGCGGCGGGGCGAGGTCAGAGATCCAGTTCGGGGACGTCGAGCCGCACCCGCAGTGTAGTGCGATTGCCCGAGCCGCTCCGGCCCGGGCTGCGTCGAGCAGCCCGTCGGCCGCGAAGGGCCTCGGCGACGACAGAGGCACGGAGGCTGTCGGCGACGTTCCTGCCGTGCGCGTAATCGAAACGGACCAGGGCGCGCACCAGATCGTCCGGAAGCGGCACCGGGCCGAGGACGGCACCGGCGGTCGCGCCCAGGGCGGGCACCGCGACCCGCAGCTCCTTCAGGGCGGCCTCGACGGCGGCGGGTGTGCCCTCGACGGCGGCGACACGCACCACCGGCGGCATCGCGAGAGGTCCACGGTCGGCCAGCTCGACACGGGCGTACGCGGCCTGCGTCCAGGTCGCGAGCGCGCGTGCGACGGGACCCGCGACGCCGACCAGGTGCACGGGTGCGCCCGGTGCCGCGAGGGCCGCCGCGTTCGACCACCAGCGCAGGGCCGACTCACCGATGCGCAACTGCTCGGCGAGCAGCATGCGATCGCCGTCGAGCAGGATGACGGCCCGGTAGCCGCCGCGAGCATGCGGTTCGGCGCCGCGCGTCGCGATGATCAGGGCGGGTCTCGCGTCCACCTCGGTGACGGGATGCGCACCGTCGGCGACGATGACCCGCGTGTTCGGGAAGGCTCGACCGAGCTCGTCGGCGGTCCGTTCGCTGCCCGACGATGCCATCCGGAGCTTCGCCGCGCCGCACTGCACGCATGTCCACGTGGGGTCCGATCTGCCGCACCACCCGCAGTCCGGTGTCGCTCCGGGGCGGCGGGCGCGCAGCGGGCCCGTGCAGTGGCGGCAGCGCGCGGGCGTGCGACACTCGGCGCACACGAGCACCGGGGCGTACCCGGGCCGCGCCACCTGCACGAGCACGGGTCCGTCGCGCAGCCCGTCTCGAGCGGCGGCGAAGGCGCTCGAGGGCACGCGGGCTCCGTGCGACTCGCCCTCCCGTGTCGCCGAGAGCACCACCGTCGGACTCGTGCGCCGTGCCGCCGCCAGTTGCCGCACCCACCCCAGCTGCACCAGTCGCTCGACGTCGGTCGTGCGGGTGTGTCCCGCGAACACCAGCGACGAGCCTTCCAGCTCCTGACGGATCAGGGCGGCGTCGCGGGCGTGGACGCCGGGGCTGAGCGGCTCGGCGAGCAGCGGGTCGCCGTCGTCCCAGACGATCACGCAGGCGGTGTCGTGCGCCGGTGCGTACACGGTCGACCGGTTGCCGACGACGATGCACGCCCGGGACGAGCGCAGACGCAGATACCCGGCATATCGTTCCGGGCCTGACCGGCGGGCATCGTCGCGGACCACCGCATCGTCGGACAGCCACACGCCCAGCACGGCGAGCACCTGCTCCTCGTCGCGGTGGTCGGGCACCACGATCACCGTGCTGCGACCGGCCGCCAGCTGGCGGACGGCGATGGCGGCGAGCAGTTCCGCCCAGGCTCCGACGGTCAGTGATGCGCTGGGGTGCGGTGGAGCATCGACCGCCAGCCGCTCCCCCGCCGCGACCGCGTTGGCCAACCCCGGGTAGGGCGCCAGCACGGTGTCGGCCCAGTCCTCGGCATCCCCCGACACCGGGGGCGCTGAGGGGGCGATCTCGTCGGCGGATGCCGGTGCGTGCGCTGCCAGCCACACCTTCTCGGCTCGGACCATCCGCTTGGGGATGACGAGGCGCAGGATGTCGCTGGCCGAACCGGCCGCGCGGTCGGCGGCGCGCCGTGCGAGCGCATACAGCTCGGGCGTGAGGACGGGAACCGGAGAGACGATCGCGTCGATCTCCGAGAGCGGCCTCTCGGGCGCCTCCGCCGTGACCACGTCGACGAGGTAGCCGTCCACGACGCGGCCGGCGGTGCGCAGCGGTACGCGCACACGCACGCCCGGCACCGCCTCGGCCACGAGCGCCGGCGGCACCTCGTAGTCGAAGAGGCGGTCCAGCTGCGGCAGGGGCGAGTCGATGAGGACGCGCGCGACGACGATCACGGACGCGGCTCAGAGGCCGGAGGCGGCGCGCAGCTCCTCGACGCGGTCGGTGCGCTCCCACGTGAACTCGGGCAGTTCGCGGCCGAAATGGCCGTACGCGGCGGTCTGGGCGTAGATCGGCCGGAGCAGGTCGAGGTCGTCGATGATCGCCTGCGGGCGCAGATCGAAGACGTCGCGGATGGCAGACGTGATCTTCTCGTCGGAGACGTGCGCCGTGCCGAAGGTCTCGACGTACAGACCCACCGGTTCCGCGCGCCCGATCGCGTAGGCGACCTGAACCTCGAGGCGGTCGGCGAGGCCGGCGGCGACCGCGTTCTTCGCCACCCAGCGCATGGCATAGGCGGCGGAGCGGTCGACCTTGGAGGGATCCTTTCCGCTGAAGGCGCCACCGCCGTGTCGGGAGGCTCCGCCGTAGGTGTCGATGATGATCTTGCGTCCCGTCAGTCCGGCATCGCCCTTCGGCCCGCCCGTCACGAACGGGCCCGCGGGGTTGATGACGTAGCGCACGTTCGAGACATCGAGGCCCGTCGTCGCCAGGATCGGGTCGATGACCTCGGCCTGAACGGCGGCCCGCAGGGCGGCCAGAGAGATGTCGGGGTTGTGCTGCGTCGAGAGGACGACCGTGTCGACGGTGCGGGGCACGTGACCGTCGTAGCCGAGCGTGACCTGGGTCTTGCCGTCGGGGCGGAGGAACCCCAGCGCGCCGGAGCGTCGGGCGTCGGTGAGCCGCTCGGCGAGACGGTGGGCCGTCCAGATCGCCATCGGCATGAGCTGCGGCGTCTCGTTCGTCGCGTAGCCGAACATGATGCCCTGGTCTCCCGCGCCGAGCGCGTCGATCGGGTCGACCGAGCCACCCTCCCGGTGCTCGATCGCGTTGTCGACACCGGCGGCGATGTCTCCCGACTGCTCACCGATCGAGACCGTGACGCCGCACGAGTCGCCGTCGAACCCGGTCTCGCTGGAGGTATAGCCGATGCGGTTCACGACACGGCGAACGATGCCGGGGATGTCGACGTAGCCGTCGGTGCGGACCTCACCTGCGACATGGACGAGGCCGGTGGTGACGAGGGTCTCCACCGCGACGCGACTGCCGGGATCGACCGTCAGCAGGGCGTCGAGGACGGAGTCGGAGATCTGGTCGCAGATCTTGTCCGGGTGGCCCTCGGTGACGGACTCGGACGTGAACAGACGCAACGCGCTCATCGGGGCTCCAGACACATGGGGTACTCGACAATCATGCCCGTGATCTCCGACACGACGTCGTCGCGGTCAGGATCACGGGCATGCCGACGCCATACGGCGTCATGATGTCAGGCGGGGATCACTCCGCCGCGCGCAGGCGCAGCTTGTCCTCGTGGATCTCGTGCAGCGCGATCGTGAGGGGCTTGTCCTCCACGCTCGAATCGACGAGCGGGCCGACGTTGTCGAAGAGGTTGCCCTCGTGCAGGTCGGAGTAGTAGTCGTTGATCTGGCGTGCGCGCTTGGACGCGTAGATCACCAGCTGGTACTTCGAGTCGACCTTGTCGAGCAGCGCGTCGATGGGCGGGTCGATGATGCCCTTGTCACGTCCGGCCATGATGAACCTCCAGGATCGAATGGCGGTGGGGAAAACTCGCGGGGAACGCCCACGCGGGAGAACTCGTGGCCGCAGGATGCCGCGGCATCCGTTCATTCTATCAGCGCCGCGTCCGCGCCGAGCTCATCGATGTTCGCCGTTGCTGAATGCCGTTCATCCGTCCCGACACGCCGCTTCGGGGTGGTCGAGGCGGCGGCTGCGGACGGATGAACCCGCCGACTCAGCGGGCGAGGGCGGCGATCTCGGCGGCGGCGCGGGCGACGTCGTCGTTGACGACGCGGTAATCGAACTCGCCTTGCGCGGCCAGCTCGACCTTCGCCGTCTTCAGGCGGCGCGCGCGCTCCTCCGGACCTTCCGTGCCGCGCCCGACGAGACGGTTGACCAGCTCGTCCCAGCTCGGCGGCGTCAGGAACACGAGGGTGGCATCGGGAGCGGCAGCGCGCACCTGGCGGGCACCCTGCAGGTCGATCTCCAGGAGCACCGTGCGCCCCTCCGCCAGCGCCTTCTCGATGGGCGCGCGCGGCGTGCCGTAACGGAACGCGTTGTGGACCGTCGCGTGCTCGAGGAGGGCGTCGTCGGCGATGAGGGCGTCGAAACCGTCATCGTCCACGAAGAAGTAGTGCTCGCCGTCGACCTCTCCCGGGCGCGGTGCGCGCGTGGTCGCCGACACCGACAGCAGGATCTCGGGGTGATGGTCCTTGATGTAGGCGGCGACGGTGCCCTTGCCCACGGCGGTCGGGCCGGCCAGCACGATGAGCCGGCTGCGGCCGCTGCGGGGCTGGAGGGAAGGGAACCGGCCGTCGAGCCACGCCGTGAGCGCTGCGCGCTGGCGCGTGCCGAGTCCCCCGAGCCGCTTGACGGGCGCGATCTCCAGCTCGGCCAGCACACGGTCGCGCTTGCCCTCGCCGATCGCCGGCAGCGCCGTCAGGAACTCCGTGATCCGCATCGCGCCCGCGGGTGCGTCAGGAGCGTCGAGCGCGCGCTGCAGCAGCTCCTGCGGCGTGATGACCCGCATCGCCACATCGTGCTTGAGTGCGGCGCGCTCGCGTCGGGCGGCGACCGCGCGACGGGATGCCGCGACGCGGTCGACCTCGGGAGGAGTGCGGGAATCAGCCATGGGATCCTCCACGGTACAGGTCTGCACGCTCGGCGATGCGTGCGGCGAGGTCCTTCGGACCGGCCGAGAGGATGCTGCGGCTCTCGCTCGCGATGACCGCTTCGGCGAGATCGCCGAAGATGGTCGGGAGGTCGGCCGGCTCGGCGCCCTGCGCGCCGAACCCCGGCGCGAGGACCGGCACCGGCCGCTCGAACGCGCCGAGCCCGCGCGCGGCAAGATCCACCGTCGCGCCGACGACGAGACCGAGCGATGCCCACTCGCCGGCGCCGGTCGCATCGGCGGCGACGACCTCGGCGGCCACGGTGGCGGCCACGGTCTGCGTGCCACGAAGGGCGCTCTGCAGTGCCGAGGCCTCGGGATTGCTGGTGGCGGCGAGCACGAACACCCCCTTCTGGTGCGCGAGCGCGTACGAGAACGTGGTGGACAGCGCACCCACCCCCAGGTACGGGCTGACGGTGAGCGCATCGGCCTCGAGCGCCGAACCCGGTGTGAGCCAGGCGGCCGCGTAGGCGTCCATGGTCGTGCCGATGTCGCCCCGCTTGGCGTCGGCGATCACGAGCAGACCCGCGGCGCGGGCCGCCGCCATTACCTCCTCGAGGGCGGCGTAGCCGGCCGATCCGAACCGTTCGAAGAACGAGACCTGAGGCTTGACGACGGCGACGGTGGATGCCGCGGCATCCACCGTCCGCAGTCCGAACTCGCGGACGCCGGCGGCGTCGACACCGAGTCCCCACTCGCGCAGGAGCGCTTCGTGGGGGTCGATGCCGACACACAGGCGTCCGCGCGCGGCGACGGCTTCCCGAAGTCGAGAACCGAACGGACGTCGCGAACCGGACGAGCTCACACGGCCGCCCGCTGCTCGGCGGCGGCCAGGGCGTCGGACCGGTCGCGGGCGTATTCCTGGAGGCTGCGCACCGCGAAGCCCTCACGCAGCACCGGCAGCGCGCTGACGGCGGCGCCGAGGACGGCCATCGTGGTGAACAGGGCTTTGTCCGCCGCCACCGCCGCTGCCCGGATCTCATATCCGTCGGCGCGGGCGATGCCTCCGGAGGGCGTGTTCACGACGATGTCGATCTCTCCGGCGTTGATGAGATCGACGACGTTGCGTTCACCCGACTCCTGCGTTTCGGAGTACTTGCCCACCACGCCGACGCGGATGCCGTTGCGAGCCAGGATCTCGGCGGTGCCCTCGGTCGCGATGAGGCGGAAGCCGAGCTCCTGCAGGCGGTGCGCCGGCAGGATGACGGCGCGCTTGTCGTCGTCGGCGACCGAGAGGAAGACGGTTCCCGCCGTTGGCATGCCGCCGTAGGCCGCGGCCTGACTCTTCGCGAACGCGGTCGGGAAGTCGCGGTCGATGCCCATGACCTCCCCGGTGGAGCGCATCTCCGGGCCCAGGACCGAGTCGACCGTGTGGCCGTCGGCGGTCCGGAAGCGCTTGAACGGCAGCACGGCCTCCTTGACGGCGACCGGCGCATCCAGCGGAACCCGCGAGCCGTCCTCGAGGGGAAGCAGTCCTTCGGCCTTCAACTCGGCCACGGTGGCGCCGGCCATGATGCGGGAGGCGGCCTTGGCGAGCGGAATGCCGAGCGCCTTGGAGACGAACGGCACGGTGCGCGAGGCCCGCGGGTTCGCCTCGATGACGTACAGGACACCGGCGGAGACGGCGAACTGCACGTTCAGCAGTCCGCGGACACCGACACCTTCGGCGATCGCATGGGTCGCCGCACGGACGCGGTCGATCTCGGTGCGGCCGAGCGAGATGGGCGGCAGGGTGCACGACGAGTCGCCGGAGTGGATGCCGGCTTCCTCGAGATGCTCCATGACGCCACCGATGTAGAGCTCGTGTCCGTCGTAGAGCGCATCGACATCGAGCTCGATCGCGTCGTCGAGGAAGCGGTCGACCAGCAGCGGTTTGCCCTCCTCGATGACGACCTCACCGGCGGTGCGGACGAAGTAGTCGCGCAGGCTCTCGGTGTCGTAGACGATCTCCATGCCGCGACCGCCGAGCACGAAGCTGGGGCGCACGAGCACGGGGTAGCCGATCTCCTCGGCGATCGCGACGGCGCCGGCCTCGTCGATCGCGGTGTCGTGGCGCGGGGCGACCAGACCGGCGCGGTCGAGCAGCTGGGAGAACAGCTCCCGCTCCTCCGCGATGTCGATCGCGGCCGGCGAGGTGCCGAGGATCGTGTACCCGGCCTCCTCGATGCCCTTCGCCAGTCCCAGCGGTGTCTGGCCGCCGAGCTGGCACACGACGCCCAGGATCGTTCCGGACTGGGCCTCGGCGTGCAGCACCTCGAGCACGTCCTCGAGCGTCAGCGGTTCGAAGTAGAGCCGGTCGCTCGTGTCGTAGTCGGTCGAGACGGTCTCGGGATTGCAGTTGACCATGATCGTCTCGTACCCGGCATCCGACAGGGCGAACGAGGCGTGCACGCACGAGTAGTCGAACTCGACGCCCTGGCCGATGCGGTTCGGGCCCGATCCGATGATGACGACCTTCGTGCGCTCGCTGGGCGTGACCTCGGTCTCGTGGTCGTAGCTGGAGTAGTGGTACGGCGTGAGCGCCGGGAACTCCCCCGCGCAGGTGTCGACCGTCTTGTAGACCGGACGGATGCCGAGGCCGTAACGCACGCCGCGGATCTCGGCCTCACTGACACCGCGCAGCTGCGCGAGCTGGGCATCACTGAAGCCGTGCTCCTTCGCGAGGCGAAGCGTCGCGGCATCGAGCTCGGGCGCCGCCTGCACGAACGCGGCGACCTCGTTGATGAGCGCCATCTGGTCGAGGAACCACGGGTCGATCTTCGTGGCCTCGAACGCCTGCTCGACGCTCGCGCCCTTGCGCATCGCCTGCTGCAGCGTGACGATGCGGCCGTCGGTGGGCGTCTTCGCGATCTCGAGAAGCTCCTCCACCGATCGCGCCTCCTCGCCCCAGTGGAAGCTCGATCCGCGCTTCTCGAGCGAGCGCAGCGCCTTCTGCAGCGCGGTCGTGTAGTTGCGCCCGATCGCCATGGCCTCGCCGACCGACTTCATGGTGGTCGTGAGGGTCGCGTCGGCGTTGGGGAACTTCTCGAAGTTGAAGCGCGGCACCTTGACGACGACGTAGTCGAGCGTCGGCTCGAAGCTGGCCGGCGTCGCCCTCGTGATGTCGTTGGGCACCTCGTCGAGGCGGTAGCCGATGGCGAGCTTGGCCGCGAGCTTGGCGATCGGGAAACCGGTCGCCTTGGAGGCGAGGGCCGACGAGCGCGAGACGCGCGGGTTCATCTCGATGACGATGATGCGACCGGATGCCGGGTCGACGGCGAACTGGATGTTGCAGCCACCGGTGTCCACGCCCACGGCGCGGATGATGTCGATGCCGATGTCGCGCAGCTTCTGGTACTCGCGGTCGGTGAGGGTCAGTGCGGGCGCCACCGTGATGGAGTCGCCGGTGTGCACGCCGACGGGGTCGACGTTCTCGATGGAGCACACGACGACCGTGTTGTCGGCCATGTCGCGCATGAGTTCGAGCTCGTACTCCTTCCACCCGAGGATCGACTCCTCCAGCAGCACCTCGGTGGTCGGCGAGTCGCGCAGGCCCGCACCGCCGATGCGGCGGAGGTCCTGCTCGTCGTAGGCGAAGCCCGAGCCGAGGCCGCCCATCGTGAACGAGGGCCGCACGACGAGGGGGTAGCCGAGCTCCGCGGCGCCGGCGAGCAGGTCGTCCATCGTGTGACAGATGACGCTGCGGGCGACATCGGCACCGGCATCCAGCACGAGCTGCTTGAAGATCTGACGGTCCTCACCCTTGCGGATGGCGTCGACTTTGGCGCCGATGAGCTCGACGTCGTACTTTTCGAGGATCCCCTGCTCGTGAAGGGCCATCGCCGCGTTGAGGGCCGTCTGTCCGCCGAGGGTCGGCAGGATCGCGTCCGGCTTCTCCTTCTGGATGATCGTTTCGATCACGGCGGGCGTGATGGGTTCGATGTAGGTCGCGTCCGCGAAGTCGGGATCGGTCATGATCGTGGCCGGGTTCGAGTTCACGAGGATGACGCGCACGCCCTCCTCGCGCAGCACGCGGCAGGCCTGGGTTCCCGAGTAGTCGAATTCACAGGCTTGGCCGATCACGATCGGGCCGGAGCCGATGACGAGGACGCTCTTGATGTCGTCGCGCTTGGGCATCAGTTCTTGCCCTCTCCTTCGTGTCCCACTTCTTGCTGTGCGTGTCCCACTTCTGTCCCTTGATGTCCCGATTGGTGCTCTCCGGAGCCTGCGGAGGCAGCAGAAAGTGGGACATGGCTGGACGCCGCGGCGCGGTGCGACCGCACCATGTCGGCGAAGCGGTCGAAGAGGTAGTTGGCGTCGTGCGGGCCGCCGGCGGCCTCGGGGTGGTACTGCACGCTGAACGCCGGGATGTCCAGTGCGCGCAGCCCCTCCACGACGTTGTCGTTGAGCCCGACGTGGCTCACCTCGACGCGGCCGTAGCCGTTCGGGCTGAGGGTCTCGCCCTCCAGCGGCGCATCGACGGCGAAGCCGTGGTTGTGGGCGGTGATCTCCACCCGGCCGGTCTGCTTGTCGAGCACCGGTTGGTTGATGCCGCGGTGTCCGAACGGCAGCTTGTAGGTGCCGAAGCCGAGCGCGCGCCCGAGCAGCTGGTTGCCGAAGCAGATGCCGAAGAAGGGCAGGCCGTCGTCGAGCACGTTGCGCAGCAGCGCGACGTGGTCGTCGGATGCCGCCGGGTCACCCGGACCGTTCGAGTAGAACACCGCCACCGGATCGATCGCGCGGATCTCGTCGATCGTGACCGACTGCGGCAGCACGTGCACATCGAACCCGCGGGCCGCGAGGTTCAGCACGGTCGCGCGCTTGACACCGAGATCGAGGACCGCGAGCGCGCCGAGGCGTTCGACGCTCTCTGCTGCGGGCGTGACCTCGACCTCGCGGACCGACACCTCAGCCGACAGGTTCTGTCCCGCCATCTGCGGTGCCTCCCGCACGATGCGCAGCTGCTCCTCGGGGTCGAGCGTCGCGGCCTCTCCGGAGAACACGCCGCCGCGCATGGAACCCGACGACCGCAGTACGCGCGTGACCGCGCGGGTGTCGACGCCGGCGATGCCGACGATGCCGTCGCGCACGAGCGCGTCGTCGAGCGACTCGTCGGCGCGCCAGTTGGACACGACACGCGAGGGGTCGCGCACGATGTAGCCGGCGACCCAGATGCGGCGCGACTCGGGGTCTTCGCCGTTCATGCCGGTGTTGCCGATGTGCGGCGCGGTCTGCAGGACGATCTGTCCCGCGTAGGAGGGGTCGGTGAGGGTCTCCTGGTATCCGGTCATCCCGGTGGAGAAGACCACCTCGCCGAGAGTGGTGCCCCGCGCGCCGTACGCGCGTCCGGGGTGGCGTGAACCGTCTTCGAGGACGAGGACGGCGGGGTCGAGCAAGAAGGTCATGCGGCGTTTCCCGTCGAAGGTGTGGAGATCTGATCTGTCGCGGTGGAGGGCGGCAGGATGGCGGTGATCGCAGCGGCCAGTGCCTGAGCGGACTGGTCCTGCGGGCGGAGGTAGCTGTCGACCGTTTCGGACGTTCCGTCGGTGCGCTCGGCGCGCCACGAGAGGCGGACGAGGCCGCCCGGCTCGACGACGCGGTCGATGGCCGTGGTGGCCAGGCCGACCGAGTCGATGCTCGCGGTGGCGACGAACATCCGCGGCTGACCGACGAGGTCGAGCGCCACGCCGCGGTCGGTGACCGTGACGTCGACGCGCGAGCGGAAGCCCAGTCCGCGGATCGCGAGGCGCTCCAGCGCCTCGCCGTGCCGCGTGGTGGCGACGTAGAACCCGCTCGTCGCTGTCTGGACGGCGGCGGCTTCCGGCGCCTCGCCGAAGGGCGCGACGATCCCGGCATCCCGCCGCGATCGTCGTCGCCACGCGAATGCCCCGAGCGCCAGGAGGGCGACCGCGACGGCGATCATGACGAGAAGGGCACCTTCGCGGTTCATGCGCGCTCCTCCCCCATGGTCGGGGCCACGACGCCGTCGGTGACCGTCGCGGCTCCGCGGAAGAACGTCCACCGCACCTCGCCGGGAAGCTCCCGTCCGAGGTAGGGCGAGTTGATGCTCCGTCCCCTCAGGTCGTCGCGGCCGAACGTTCGCACCGGGGCGGGGTCGTACAGCGTGAGGGATGCCGGGGCGCCGACGGCCAGCGGCGTGCCGGCATCCTCGAGCCGTCCGATGCGCGCTGGGGCGGCCGACATCACGCGGGCCACGTCGTCCCAGGACAGCATCCCCGTCTGCACCATCGCCTGGTGCATGACGCGCAGGGCGGATTCCAGCCCGACCATGCCGTTGGCCGCCGCCTGCCACTCGCACGACTTCGCCTCCGCCGGATGCGGCGCGTGGTCGGTCGCGACGATGTCGATCGTGCCGTCCGCGAGGCCTTCGCGCACCGCTTGCACGTCCTCGTCGCGGCGCAGCGGCGGATTGACCTTGTAGCGGGCGTCATAGCCGCGCACGAGCTCCTCGGTCAGCAGCAGGTGGTGGGGGGTGACTTCGGCGGTCACGTTCACCCCGCGCTTCTTGGCCCAGCGGATGATGTCGACCGAACCGGCCGTCGAGAGGTGGCACACGTGCAGACGCGAGCCGACGTGCTCGGCGAGAAGGACGTCACGGGCGATGATCGACTCCTCGGCGACCGCCGGCCATCCGGTCAGGCCGAGCTCGGCCGACACGGCGCCCTCGTTCATCTGGGCGCCCTCGGTCAAGCGGGGGTCCTGCGCGTGCTGGGCGACGACGCCGTCGAATGCCTTCACGTATTCGAGTGCGCGACGCATGATGAGCGGGTCGAAGACGCAGAAGCCGTCGTCGCTGAAGACGCGCACGCGGGCCCGCGAGGACGCCATCGCACCGAGCTCCGCAAGCCGCTCGCCCTTCTGGCCGACGGTCACGGCGCCGATCGGCTGCACGTGCACGTAGCCGGCCGCTTCGCCGAGGGCGAGCTCCTGCTCGACGACGCCCGCGGTGTCGGCGACGGGCGAGGTGTTCGGCATGGCGAAGACGGTCGTGAAGCCACCGGCGGCCGCGGCGCGCGAGCCGGTGAGCACCGTCTCCGACGCCTCGTAGCCGGGCTCGCGCAGATGCACGTGCAGATCGACCAGGCCCGGCAGGGCGATCAGGCCGTCGGCATCCACGATGTCGGCGCCGGCGCGGCTCAAGCCGCTGCCGACCTCACTGATCAGGCCGTCTTCGAGAAGGAGATCCGTCGCCGCCCCGTCGCCCACACGGGCCCCGCGGATGATCGTCGGGCGCGCCGAGGGGTGTCGAACCGTCACGGGGTGTGCTCCTCTGCGTTCGTGTCGCGCTCGCCGGAACGTTCTCCGGCCAGCACCAGGTACAGCACCGCCATCCGCACCGACACGCCGTTCGCGACCTGCTCGAGCACGGTCGATCGTGGGGAATCGGCGGCGTCGGCGGAGATCTCCAAGCCCCGGTTCATGGGGCCCGGGTGCATCACAATGCTACCGTCCGCCAGAGTGGCCAGACGCCTCGCGTCCAGTCCCCATCGACGGGAATACTCCCGTTCAGTCGGGAAATACGCCGCGCTCATGCGTTCCAGCTGGATTCGCAGCATCATGACCGCGTCGGGGCGTGCCGCCAGTGCCTCGTCGAGGTCGTAGACGACGCGAGCCGGCCATCGCGACACGTCCTGTGGAACCAGCGTCGGGGGCGCCACGAGGGTGACCTGGGCCCCGAGCGTGTGCAGCAGCCACACGTTGGAGCGGGCGACGCGCGAGTGCAGGATGTCCCCCACGATGGCCACGTGCACACCGGCAAGGTCGCGGCCTCGGCTGTCGTCGCCGAAGCGGCGCTTGCGGATGGTGAACGCGTCCAGGAGCGCCTGTGTCGGGTGCTCGTGGGTGCCGTCTCCGGCGTTGACGACGCCGGCGGTGATCCAGCCGCTGGTCGCGAGCGTCTGCGGAGCACCGGAGGCGCCGTGACGGATGACCACGGCATCCGCGCCCATCGCCTGCAGCGTCTGGGCGGTGTCCTGCAGCGACTCGCCCTTGCTCACGCTGGAGCCCTTGGCGGAGAAGTTGATCACGTCGGCCGACAGGCGCTTGGCCGCTGCCTCGAAGGATATGCGGGTGCGAGTGGAGTCTTCGAAGAAGAGGTTGACGATCGTCTTGCCGCGCAGCGTGGGCAGCTTCTTGATCTCGCGCGACTGGGTGTCGCGCATGTCTTCGGCGACGTCCAGGATGCGCAGGGCGTCCTCGCGAGCGAGGGTGCGGGTGTCGAGCAGGTGCCTCATGACGCGATCGTCACCTCTTCGATGCCGTCGACGTCGGCCAGGTGCACGTTGACGCGCTCGCTGCGGGCGCTCGGGAGGTTCTTGCCGACGAAGTCGGGCCGGATCGGCAGTTCGCGGTGCCCGCGGTCGACGAGGATCGCGAGCCGCACGGCGGCCGGGCGTCCGATGTCGCCGAGTGCGTCGAGGGCGGCCCTGATGCTGCGCCCCGAGAAGAGCACATCGTCGACCAGGACGACGGTCTTGCCGTCCACGCCCCCGGCCGGGATCTGCGTCGGACGCGGAGTCCGCGTGGGATTGCGGTGCAAGTCGTCCCGGTACATCGTCACGTCCAGGGCGCCGACCGGCACGGAGATACCCGAGATGTCGCCGAGGAGGGCACCGATTCGTCCGGCGAGGGTCACCCCCCGAGTCGGGATGCCGAGGAGGACGAGATCATCGGCCCCCTTGTTGGACTCCAGGATCTCGTGGGAGATCCGAGTCAGTGCGCGGGCGATGTCGGCTGTCTGCATCACGGTACGCGTGTTACCGGTGCTCATCCGCCGCTCCCTTCTCCGCCTCTCTGGACGGTGTTAAAGGTTGCTGTGGTTCGACTCCACTCTACCCGACCCGTGCGGCACCTCAGGTTGTGGATCGCCCCGGTGCGACCGCCCGTCGCACACCGGCGCGGGCGGCGGTGAGAGTGAGCACGAGCAGCGTCACCGGCCAGAACCCGCCGAGTGACACGGCGTCGCCGAACAGCACGTCCTCCAGCCACAGCACGACGAACTTGCTGCCGGGCAGGATCAGCACGAGCATCACGACCGAGGTCAGACGCCGCGCGGTCGTCGAGGCTGCACGCAGGCGCGCCACGACCGCCTTCTTGACGCGCAGCACGACCTCGAGGACGAGCTTCAGCATGATCGCCGTCGCCAGCGAGACGGCAAAGCTCTCCGAGATGACGCTCGGGACGAACTGCGCGGTGAGGTTGAGGATCACCAGGTAGACGAACACGTCGACGAGGTGCAGCGGGTCGATTCTCATGTCACGGTTCCCCTCGCGCACCGCGGGTGTGCTGTTCACGCTCACTCTAGGACAGGCGTGCGAAGTGGATGAGAGCACGCGCGCGCGGCGTGCGGTGTCGCTGGAGACGTGATGCGCGTGTCGGCGACGGACTACGTCGTCTGCGCGGATGCCGTCTCGACCACCCGAGATGCACGGATGGGGTGCCCGGGTGCGGTGAGGCACTGCCCGCTGGCGAGGTCCCACTTCCAGTCGTGGAGCGCGCAGGTGAGTACGCCGTCCTCGATCTTGCCGGTCTTGGTGAGGTCGGCGCGCAGGTGGGGGCAGCGCCGCTGCACCGTCCACTCGCCGATCTCGGCGTCCTCGGTCTGATCCGACTGCTCCGCGTACCAGTTCTCGACGTACTCGATGCGGTCGCGGGACAGGCACTTCAGGAACGTGGTGAGGAACTCGTTGAACTTGCCGCTGCGGCCGACGGCGAACTGCATCGACAGGAAGATCGAGTTCGACCAGTCGATCTCATGATCACGGATGTTCGTCGAGACGAGATCGGCGGGGATCGTGTACCAGTAGATGCACTCCTCCCCCGCGTACTCGCGCACTTTCGCTTTCGGGAAATCGACGACCATGTCGAGCTCGCCGATGCGGAAGCGGACGTTGCCGCCGACGCCGGTGCGGATCGTGCGGGCGCGACGCAGCAGCGGCTCCCACCACTCCTGCAGCGCAGCGAGCATCTCCGCAGGTGCCATCGGCTCGGCCCGCGTCTCGATCTCGGCGAGGACCTCCGCCTGACGGCTGTCGCGCTGCTCGGCGAGGTACGCCCACTTGTCGTCGAAGACGCGGTCGATCTCTTCGGGCGTGTAGAGAGTCTGCGTGATCTCGATCGTGCCGCCGTTGAGGTCGACCTGCGTGCCGGGGACGAACTCGTAGCCCTTCTGATCCGGACGCTCGGCGCGCATGTGGGTGAGGAACTGGCGCTGATCGGTGAAGATCGAGTCGTCTTCCACGCCCCAGCCGTTGAAGCGGAACAGATCGTCGCGCAGGAACATGGGCGGGCCTGCCATGGGGAAGACGTGCTCGGCATCCACCTTCTCGATGTAGTACATCGCGCGCTTGTTCTGAGCGTCGCGCTTCAGCTTCGCGAAGTGCTGCTTCGAGTCCTGCGGCAGGTCGTAGACCATGGGCCACCAGATCGCGCCGGAGACCTGCGTGAAGTACGCGTCGGGCTTGGAGAACGAGAGCAGGCGCTCGAGGTCGAGCGGGTGCGAGTCGTTCTGGTTGAGGATGCTCGCGGTGCCGTCGTCGACGCTCAGCGACGAGTCGCCGATCGGGCCGTCGCTCGGCGCACGCAGCGGCGTCACCATGATCTTCAGCCCGCCGGGGTACTCGAGCGTCTGGCCCGCCTGCGTGAAGACGATGTTGTCGTAGCCGAGGCGGCGCAGGTCCACTTCGAGGTCGTCGGTCGGGTACTCGGGTAGCAGGACCCGGATGTCATTCGGCACGTACCGTTTCAGCAGTGTCGGATCGAAGTGATCGCGGTGACGGTGCGAGATGTAGAGGAAGTCCGCCTTGCCGAAACGCTCCCAATCCAGGCCCCGGTTGTCGGGGAACGGGAACCACGATCCGAAGAAGCTCGGCCCCATCACCGGGTCGCACAGGATGCTGCCGCCCGTCGTCTCGATGAACATTCCGGCGTGGCCGAGGCCTGTGATGCGCATGCGTCCTCCTGGTCGAACAGCTCCCGAGTCTACGCGCGGGAGTCGTCAGCGCCGCTCAGGCGATGCCGCTCTACGGCGCGGACAGCCCCAGACGGGGGTAGAGACGGGCGAAGCCCTCGGCGAGTCCACCCTCGAGCGCGTCGACGACGTGACCGGCACCCGGGACGACGTAGCTGTCGACGTTCCACCCTGCCTTCGCAGCCGCTGCGGCCCCGCGGCGGGCCTGATCGATGTAAGCGGGGTCGTTCTGACCAGCAGTGAACAATGCCCACTCGTTGGGATAGCCCCCCGCGTGAGAGCTGAGGATGCTCGTCGGCTTGGCGGCGTCGTACGCCGCGATCGAGCCGCCGAAGACGTCTGCGACGGTTTCATCGGGGTGCTCCGATCCGGGATCGATCTCGCCACTGACGGACAGCAGATTTCCCCAGACGTCGGGGTGCTCGGCGGCGTACTTGAAGGCGCACCCGCCCCCATTCGAATAGCCGGCGATGGTCCACTGGCCGGGGCTCTGCTGTACGGGGAGTGTACGAGCGAAAGCGACCACGTCGCGCGTCACGTACGTTTCGACGTTGCCGTACATCGCCGAGTCTGCGCAGGCGGGATCGCGGCTCGGGTCTCCGAGCTGATCGACGACGAGCACGTATGGTGCGAGACCCTTGTTCTTCTGGGCTTGGGCGTCGAGGACCTTTGCGATGTACTGCGGATCCGGGTCTCCCGGCTGGCCCATCATCAGGATGACCAGCGGCAGGCGCGGCGGATGGGCCGTGCGGGCGGCTGGAGGTTTGTAAATGCCGGCGGTGCGGGCAGCGAAGCCTGACTGCGTCGCGGGGATCTCGATCGTTCCCTGCTCACCCGTGGCGGGCATATCCGCCGGAGGCTGCCACGTGCGGTAGAGGTTCACGTCGCCGTCGGGGCCGCTCGTTCCCGTCTGCAGCGTGATCGGTCGGTTGATCTGAATGTGGAAGAAGCTTGCAACGGTGGGTGTGAGCCCGTAGTACGCATTGATCCCCAGCGTCGCCTCGATCAAGAAGATCGGGATGGCGAGGACAGCGACCACTCGCCGCCGCCACGGAGCCCCCACGAGGTTCGCGACGGCCAGCCCGACGGCTGCCAAACCGCCCGCACCCCAGACGACCGCCTGCCAGGGCAGTGGCATGCCGAACAGGTTCGTCTTGCGTGCGTACAGCGCGAAAGCGATGGCCGCGCTCGCGCCGACCGTCATCGACAGCGCGGCCCACAACGGCCAGCGCTCGACGCGTCGGCGGATGAGGAGGAAGACGATCAATCCGACGCTGAGCGCGCCGACGACCCCGATGAGCCAGGGCTCATCGATACGGAGTTCGAGGAAGGAGGCCACTCGTGGTGTCTCTCGGGGTGCGATGGTCTTGGCGCCCCGCTCAGGCGGTGCGCGCGATCCGGCCCAGCACGCCGTGCACGAACGAACCCGAGTCGTCGGTCGAGAACTCCTTCGCGAGTTCCACCGCCTCGTCGATCACCACCGCGGCCGGCACCTCGTCGTTGAACATCAGCTCCCACACCGCCAGGCGCAGGATCGCCCGGTCGACCGCCGGCATCCGCTCGATCTTCCAGTCGCGCGCGTGGGTTACGATCTGCTCGTCGATGTCGTCGCGGTTGTCGATGACACCGTCGACGATCTCGCGCGCGTACAGCCACGAGGCTTCGCGAGCGGGCTCGTTCGCCGCCCGCTTCGCTTCCGCGGCGAGGGTCACCGCGAGCTCATCGCCACGGACGTCGGATTGGAAGAGGATGTCGAGGGCGCGCTTGCGCGCCTTGGACCGTGCGCTCATCGCTTCGAAGACCGGTCGTCAGTTGACGCGGCCGAGGTAGTCGCCCGTGCGGGTGTCGACCTTGACCTTCGTGCCGGTCTCCAGGAACAGCGGAACCTGGATCTCGTAGCCGGTCTCCACGGTGGCGGGCTTGGTTCCCGCCGACGAGCGGTCGCCCTGCAGACCCGGCTCGGTGTAGGTGATCTCCAGCACGACGGAGGCCGGCAGCTCGATGTAGAGCGGGTTGCCGTTGTTGAGGGCGATCTGCACCTGCTGGTTCTCCAGCAGGAAGTTCGCGGCATCGCCGACCGTTGCGGCGCCGACCGTGATCTGGTCGTAGTCGGCCACGTCCATGAAGACGAAGCCCTCGCCGTCGTTGTAGAGGTAGGTGAAGTCACGGCGGTCGACGTTCTCGATCTCGACCTTGGCGCCCGCGTTGAACGTCTTGTCGACAACCTTGCCGGTCATGACGTTCTTCAGCTTGGTGCGCACGAACGCACCGCCCTTGCCGGGCTTGACGTGCTGGAACTCCACGACGCTCCAGAGCTGTCCGTCGATGCTGAGGACGACGCCGTTCTTGATGTCTGCGGTCGATGCCATGAGTGTGGAGTTTCCGTTCGTGAGTTCGAGGGGGCGCACGCGGTGGCGCGCGGCCGACAGTCGATCTTAGCCCACGGCCGCGCGGGCGTCCGGGGCTCAGCCTTCGGCGGCGCCGACGATGACATCGATCAGCAGCGCCGTGGCACGTGCGTAGCCGGCGACGCCCTCGCCGATCACGTGCACGACGGCGACGTCCGCCACGTACGAGTGGTGGCGGAAGCTCTCACGCTCGTACACGTTGGAGATGTGCACTTCAGCCACCGGCAGCGACACCCCCGACAGCGCATCGCGGAGCACGACGGAGGTGTGGGTGAGACCTCCCGGGTTGATCACGATCCCGGCGCAGGTGGTGCGCGCCTCGTGGATCGCGTCGATCAGCACACCCTCGTGATTGCTCTGGACCGCCTCGACGTCGAAGCCGCGCGCAGCGGCGGCATCCTGGACGATCCGCTCCACGTCGGCGAGGGTGTCGTGCCCGTAGACGTCGGGCTCGCGGATGCCGAGCAGGTTGAGGTTGGGGCCGTTCACCAGCAGGAGGCGTCGAGGGGTCGTCACGCGCTCACCCTACCGGCGCGCACCATCACGAGCTCGGGACCGATGACGCTCGTGAGCCTCTCCCCCGTCGCGACGAAGCCGACTTTGCGATAGGCACCCTGCGCGCGATGGTTCTCGGCGTGCACATCGAGCGTCAGCTCGTCGGCCCCACGATCCCGGGCCCATGCCCCGGCCACATCGACGAGGCGCCCGAGCAGTCCCGTACCCCGGTGCGACGGCGCCACGTAGACGCCCACGATGTCTGCGCGCGCCTCGGTCACGGGTCGACCCAGATGATCGGCGGTGCCCGCCGCCCGGAGGAGGACGGTCACCGTGCCGACCCACCGCCCGTCGTCGTCGGCGATGAACTGAGCGGCCTCGTCGGACAGCGACGCGCCCGCGGCGCGCTCGCGCCAGAACACCTCGTCGTGCGCACGCTCCTGTTCGACGGTGGACAGGAAAGCGATGGATGCCGCCGGATCGCCGACGGCCTCGATGCGGAGGTCGCGGATCTCCCGCCACTCCGCCGCGCGGACGCGCCGGACGACGGGCTCGCTCACTCGGCGACTTCTTGATAGGCCGCGAACAGGAGGGACTCGTCCGGGGCCTGCAGAACGGTCGGCTTCGCGATGTCGTCGAGGACGATGAAGCGCAGCATCGCACCGCGCGTCTTCTTGTCGCGCTGCATGGTGGCCAGCAGCTGCTTCCACGCGCCCGCGCGGTACGAGGTCGGCAGTCCGAGCAGTTCGAGGATGCGGCGGTGCCGCACGGCCGCGTCGTCGGAGAGGCGGCCGGCGAGCCGCGACAGCTCCGCGGCGAAGAGCATGCCGATCGAGATCGCTGCGCCGTGGCGCCACTGATACCGCTCGGCGTGCTCGATCGCGTGGCCGAGCGTGTGCCCGTAGTTCAGCACTTCGCGCAGCCCGGCTTCGCGGAGGTCCTCGCCGACGACGCGCGCTTTCATCTCGATCGCCAGCTCGATACAGCGTCGGAACGCCGGGGACTGCGGATCGACGGCGGCGTCGGGATCCGCCTCGATGAGATCGAGGATCTCCGGGTACCAGATGAAGCCGGCCTTGACGACTTCGGCGAACCCGGCCACCCGCTCGTTGCGGCTGAGCGTGTCGAGCAGAGCCAGGTCGCAGATCACCGCGCGAGGCGGCCAGAACGCGCCGACGAGATTCTTGCCCTCCGCCGTGTTGATGCCGGTCTTGCCGCCGACGGCGGCATCGACCATGCCGAGCACCGTCGTGGGCACCTGCACCACCGCGACGCCGCGCAGCCAGGTCGCCGCGACGAAGCCCGCCAGGTCGGTCACGGCTCCCCCGCCGAACCCGACGACGGCGTCGGTGCGCGTGAAGTCGGCCTGGCCCATGACCTGCCAGCAGAAGGCCGCCACCTCGACGCGCTTGCCCTGCTCGGCATCCGGAACCTCGGCGAGCAGCACCTGGCGATCCCCCGACCCGAGCAGCAGCTCGCGCAGCTCGGTCGCCTGCGCGGACAGTGTCGGCGGGTGCACGATGAGAACCTTCTGTGCGGCGGGAGGCAGAGCGTCGCCGACCATGCCGAGGATGCCTCGTCCGATCGTGATGTCGTAGGGCTGGTCGCCGGCGACGCCGATGACGGTGGTGTCGGTCATTCCTGTGCTCCTCGCGCGTGATCGTCACCGGGCAGCTCCGCCTCGATCCACGCCGCGAGGGCGTCGACCGTGTCTTGCAGAGGACCGGCGGACGTGTCGAAGCTCACGTGTGCGAGCCGTTCGTAGAGGGGGCGGCGCGCAGCGTAGATCTCGTGCCAGCGCTCCACGGCGTCGCCCTCCTGCAGCAGGGGGCGCGCGCCGCCGCGGATGCGAGCCGCGACATTGTGCGGCGCGACGGTCAGCAGCACGACGCGGTGACCGGCGAGCGCGGTTTGAGTGCCGGGGTGCAGCACGGCTCCCCCGCCGAGTGCGACGATGCCGCCCGCCTGCAGAGCATCGCCCACGGCCCGGCGCTCCAGCTCGCGGAAGTGCTCCTCGCCGTGGGTGGCGAAGATGGTCTCGATCGGGCCGTGCTCACGAACGATCACGGCGTCGCTGTCGGTGAACGGCAGGCCGAGGCGTTTGGCCACGCGCTTGCCGACGCTCGTCTTCCCCGCCCCCATCGGGCCGATGAGGACGATCGCAGGGCTCGTCATCCGAGGGCGTCGTCGCTGTCCGAGGCCGTCTGCAGGGTCTCGGGGATCGCGGAGAGGTAGCTGCGGAGATTACGAGCCGTCTCGGCGACGCTGTCGCCGCCGAACTTCTCCAGCACCGCTTCGGCGAGCACGATCGCGACCATGGCCTCGGCCACCACGCCCGCGGCGGGCACGGCGCAGACGTCGGAGCGCTGATGGTGCGCGGTGGCGGCCTCGCCCGTCGTGACGTCGATGGTCCGAAGCGCGTGCGGCACGGTCGCGATCGGCTTCATGCCGGCGCGCACGCGCAGCACCGTCCCGGTGGACATTCCACCTTCGGTGCCGCCGGCCTTGTCGGAGGAGCGCGTGATGCCCTCGGATGCCGCGAACAGCTCGTCGTGAGCCGCCGAACCCCGTCGGCGTGTGGTCTCGAAGCCGTCGCCGACCTCCACGCCCTTGATGGCCTGGATGCTCATCAGTGCCTGTGCCAGCTTGCCGTCGAGGCGGCGGTCCCACTGCACATGGGAGCCCAGACCGGGCGGAAGGCCGTAGGCGAGCACCTCGACGATGCCGCCCAGGGTGTCGCCGTCCTTCTTCGCGGCATCCACCTCGGCGACCATGGCCGCAGACGTCGCGGGATCGAAGCACCGCAGCGGATCGGCGTCGAGCGCGGCGACGTCGTCCGGAGTCGGAAGGGCAGCGCCTGCGGGCACGTGAACGGGGCCGATCGACAGCGTGTGGCTGACGAGGCGGATGCCGAGCTCACCGAGGAACGAGCGGGCGATCGCACCCAGAGCCACACGCGCCGCCGTCTCGCGGGCACTCGCACGCTCGAGAATCGGACGGGCCTCGTCGAAGCCGTACTTCTGCATACCCACCAGGTCGGCGTGGCCCGGGCGGGGTCGGGTGAGGGCAGCACCGCGCCCGCGCGACATCTCGGTCATCTCGACCGGTTCGGCGCTCATGACCTCGGTCCACTTGGGCCACTCGGTGTTGCCGATGCGCAGCGCGATCGGGCTTCCCATGCTGAGCCCATGCCGGACGCCGGCGGAGATAGTCAGTTCGTCCTCTTCGAACTTCATCCGCGAGCCGCGGCCGTAGCCGAGCTTGCGACGCGCGAGATCGGCTTGGATCGCGGCGCGGGAGACGGGGACGCCGGCGGGCAGACCCTCCATGAAGGCGACGAGTTCGGGGCCGTGCGATTCGCCGGCCGTGAGCACGCGGAGCATTCGCCTAGTCTCCCACGAGCGCGCGGGCCATGATGTCCACGACAGCATCCTCGCCGGGCAGCGGCTGCTCGACGTCGCCCGTCCGGAACGCGCGGATCTGCAGGACGGCCTGTCGCACCAGCATGCCGAGTCCGTTGACGGCGGGTGCGCCGGTCGTCTGCCAGGCCGTGGCCAGCGGGGTCGGCCAGTGGCCGTAGACGACGTCGTAGAGCAGCCCTCCGCCGGAGGCGACACGTCGTGCGGTGTCCTCCGGCAGGTCGGCCCCGCCGGGCAGGGTGGAGACCGTGAGCGCCACGGGCGCCGGCCGGACCGTTTCGAGCGGCGCGATCGAGACGGCCACCGACAGGCGCTCCCCCAGCTGGGCGAGGGCGTGCGCGGCGTCGGGCCGTCGCGCGACCACATCGACCGTGTGGGCGCCGAGCTGCGCGAGAGCGACGAGCGCAGACGTCGCGGTCGCCCCCGCGCCGATGATGCGTGCGGTCTCGATCGTGTCGAGTCCGTGGGCTCGCACGTCGCCGACGATTCCGCCGACATCCGTGTTGAAGCCGCGCCACTGCCCGCCCACGCGGATGAGCGTATTGACGGCGCCGGTGAGCTCGGCCGTGCGATCACGGGCCGCGGCGGCCGCGAAGGCCTCGGCTTTCAGCGGAAAGGTGAGCGAGAGCCCTCGAAATGCCGGGGCGAGCCGGCCCACCTCCCCCGCGAAGTCGGCCGCGGCGACGCGCCGCCGTCCGTAGGTCCAGTCCCAGCCCAGCGCGGCGTATGCAGCGGCGTGGATCTGCGGCGAGAGGCTGTGAGCGATCGGGTCGCCCCACACCTCCAGCAGCGACCCGACCGGGACCTCAGCAGTCGGCACTGTCATTGGCGGCACACCACTGCTGCCACTGCGCGACGGCCTTCTCGTGCTCGGCATACGTGGTGCTGAAGATCGTCTCCCCGGTGTCCAGGTTGACCGTCACGAAGTACAGCCACGGACCGTCGGCCGGGTGCATCGCCGCATCGATGGCCAGGTCGCCGGGGTTGGCGATGGGCCCGATCGGCAGACCCGGGTGCAGGTATGTGTTCCACGGGTTGTCGTTGGCGAGGGCCTCCGCCGAGGAGCTGGCCGTGCCCTTGTTGATCTCGTTGTAGCCGTACTGCGCCGTCGAGTCCATCTGCAGCAGACCGTGGGTCTCCTCGTTGTTGGGGTCGAGGCGATTCTCGATCACACGGGACACCTTGTAGAAGTCGGCCGTGAACCGTGCCTCGCGCTGGATGATCGACGCGACGGTCAGGATGCGCTCGCGCTGGTCGCTCGGCACGCCGGCCTTGTCGAGAGAGGTCACCGTGCGATCGACCAGGGTCTTGATCACCTGCTGCGCCGTCGTTCCCGGATCGAACGTGTACGTCGCCGGGAACAGCCAGCCCTCGAGCGTGGTGGCGCTGACACCGTACTGCGAGGGATCGGCGACGGCCGCCTGCAGGTCGGCGAGCGGGATGCCGGTGCCGTCGGCGAGTCGCGTCAGGGTCGAATTCATCGTCAGACCCTCGGGCAGCTGCGCCGTGTTCTCGCGTCGACTGGTGGGGTCTTCGAGAGCCTTGAGAGCCGCTTCGGACGACATCTTCTGCTTCAGCGCATACACGCCCGGTTGGAAGTCCGGGTTCTGTCCGGTCTTGATCAGATAGTCGTAGAAGGCGGTGTCGGTCTTTGTGACTCCGGCCTGGAAGAGTGAGGTCGAGATCGTCGATCCGGTGTCTCCGGTGACGATCGTCACGGTGGCGTCACCCTCGGCGATGCCGTCCTCGTAGTCCTTGGGCTCTTCCCAGCCCATGAAGGCTCGAATCTTGTCTTCGTAGGTGTTCCAGACATAGAAGCCGCCACCCACGAAGCCACCCAGGATCGCCAGGATCACGCCGAAGATCACCCAGCCCGCGATGCGACTCTTCCGGCGATCGCGATCGTGCCGGTTGCCGTGCCCGCGGTCGGAGTGCGCTTCTGCGCTGAAGAGCGCATCGAGCTGCTGATGCGCGGGTGCAGCGTGGGCGACCGGTGACTCCGGTGCCGCGGCCGCGGGGCGCGGTTCGGCAGCTTCGTCGCCCGCGCGCGCGGAAACCGGCGCCGCGGTCGGTGTGCTCGTGTCCGACGGGGTCGTCTCGGGGGCGGCGTTCGCGGCAGCCGCAGCCTCCCTCGCGGCGCGGCGCGACGGCGGGACGGGGGCCCCTTCGCCCGATGCCGGCGCCTGCTCGCGCGGGGTCGGCAGCTTGCTGAACAGGTCCGCGAACTCGTCGTCGTTCGGCGGGGTGTCAGGCATCAGGCGGGCTCCTGCGGGTCGGGCACGGCGACACCGGCGGGGGCGCCGGTGCTCTTCTCGACGTCGATCGCCTGCTGCAGCAGGACGACGGCGGCGACTTGGTCGACAATCCTACGAGACGAACGCTGGGAGCGTCCGGCATCACGCAGCGCCGCGTGCGCGCTCACCGTGCTGAGGCGTTCATCGACGAGGCGCACCTCCACCCCGGATGCCGCGCGCACCTCGCTCGCGAACGCACGTGCATCATCGGTGGAGGCGGTCTCGCCGCCCGACAGGCTGATCGGCAGGCCGACGAGCAGCTCCATGGCGGAGTACTCGTCGGCGAGGCGCGCGATGTGCGCCGCTGCGGCATCGGTTCGGGGCACCGTCTCCACGGGGACGGCAAGCAGGCCGTCGCGATCGCACCGTGCCACCCCGATGCGCGCCTTGCCGACGTCGATCCCGAGGCGAACTCCCGGCCGGAAGCCGCTCACGCTCCGGGGGTCTCCAGCGCACGCGTCACTGCTGCGAGCGCCCGCGGGAGGGCATCCGCGTCGGTGCCGCCGCCCTGCGCGACATCGTCACGCCCGCCGCCGCCGCCGCCGAGCGCTGCGGCGGCGCTCTTGGCGAGCACGCCTGCCTTGGCACCCGCCGCGCGGGCTGCGTCGTCGGTGGCGACGATGACGATGGGCCGGCCGCCGACGACGGCGCCGAGCGCGATGACGGCACCGGCGCCCACGCGCTCGCGCACCTGCAGGGCCAACGTGCGCACATCGTCCGCCGACGCCGCGACACCCAGCGACTGGGCGACGAGGCGGAACGCGCCGGTCGCCTGCGCCGACCCGGCCAGTTCCGGCAGCCGGCTCTCCAGAGCTTTGGCCTCGAACTGGGCGATGCGCTTCTCAGCGGCCTTCAGGCTCGCGGCGAGATCGGCGACGCGGCTCGCGAGCTGGTCTTTGGGTGTCTTCAGCGAGGTCGACAACTGCGAGACGATGGCACGCTCGGCAGCGAGCTCCCGGAAGGCGTCCAGACCGACGAGAGCTTCCACGCGTCGCGTGGACGCGCCCACGGACGACTCCCCGACGAGGTTGATGAGGCCGATCTCCGCACTGGAGCTCACATGTGTGCCGCCGCACAGCTCGCGCGACCAGGGGCCGCCGATGTCGACCATGCGCACCGTGTCGCCGTACTTCTCGCCGAACAGCGCCATCGCGCCGGCGGCCTTGGCCTCGTCGAGAGGGAGGACGCGCGTGCTCACCTGCAGATTGTCGCGCACGGCGTTGTTCGCGATCTCCTCGATCTCCGTCTTGGTCGCCTCCGACAGTGTCTGACCCCAGGAGAAGTCGAACCGCATGTAGCCGGCGCGGTTGAGCGATCCGGCCTGCGTGGCCGACTTTCCGAGCGTGTCGCGCAGGGCCGCGTGCACGAGGTGGGTCGCCGAGTGCGCCTGCTGTGCCGCGCGGCGGTTGACGGCATCCACGACGCTCGTCGCGGGCTGGCCCACGCCGACCTCGCCCGAGGTCACCTCGACCGTGTGGCTGACCAGCCCCGGCACCGGGCGCTGCACGTCCAGGACCTCGAGTTCGTAGCCGGGACCCACGATCACACCCTTGTCGGCGACCTGTCCGCCGCTCTCGGCGTACAGCGAGGTCTCGGCGAGGATCACCTCCGCGATCTGCCCCTGCACCGCCCGCTGTGCGGGGGCACCGTCGACGAGGAGTCCGAGGACGGTCGACTCGGTCTCCCAATCGGTGTAGCCGGTGAAGACGGTCTCGCCCTTCGCGCGGAAGTCGCGGTAGACGCTGGTATCGGCCAGTTGGCGCTTGCGCGAGCGCGCGTCGGCCTTCGCACGAGCGCGTTGCTCATGCATCAGGGTGTCGAACGCATCGCGGTCGACGGTGAGCCCCGCCTCCTCGACGATCTCCATCGTGAGGTCGATGGGGAAGCCGTAGGTGTCATGGAGCAGGAACGCCTCTGCGCCGCCGATCGTGGTGCCGCCTGCGTCCTTGGCCGCCGCGATCGAGGCGTCGAGGTTCTCCGAGCCGGCGGCGAGAGTGCGCAGGAACGTGGCCTCTTCCGCGAGGGCGTAGGTCACGAGACGGTCGTAGTCGGCGCCGACGATCGGGTAGGCGTCCTTCATCGCGTCGCGTGACGCCGCGAACAAGGTCGCGAAGGTCGGTCCGTCCACGCCCAGAAGACGCATGGAGCGAATCACGCGGCGCATGAGGCGGCGGAGGATGTAGCCGCGGCCCTCGTTCGCCGGCGTCACGCCGTCGCTCAGCAGCATGAGCGAGGAACGCACGTGGTCGGCGACGACGCGGAAGCGCACGTCGTCGTCGTGGTCGGCGCCGTACGACTTTCCCGACAGCGCCACGGCGGCGTCGAGCACGGGGCGCACCTGGTCGGTCTCGTACATGTTGTCGACGCCCTGCTTGAGGAACGCGATGCGCTCCAGGCCCATGCCGGTGTCGATGTTCTTGTTCGGCAGTTCGCCGACGATCGTGAAGTCGTACTTGCTGCGCACGTCCGTGATCTCGTACTGCATGAACACGAGGTTCCAGATCTCGACGTAGCGGTCGTCGTCGGTCGCCGGTCCCCCGTCGATGCCGTACGCGGGACCGCGGTCGAAGAAGATCTCCGAGCACGGGCCGGCCGGGCCGGGCAGTCCCGTGGACCAGTAGTTCGTGTCCTTACCCAGACGCTGGATGCGCTCCTCGGGAAGATCGGTGAGACGCAACCACAGATCGTGCGCTTCGTCGTCCTCCTCGTAGACCGTGACCCACAGGTCCTTCGGGTCGAAGCCCAGTCCACCGTCGTCCTCGGATGTGGTCAGCAGCTCCCAGGCGTAGCGGATGGCGCCTTCCTTGAAGTAGTCGCCGAACGACCAGTTGCCGAGCATCTGGAAGAAGGTGCCGTGCCGCGGGGTCTTGCCGACCTCTTCGATGTCGTTGGTGCGGATGCACTTCTGATTGTCGGCCGCGCGAGCGTAGGGGGCCGGCACGTCACCGGACAGGTAGGGGATGAACGGCACCATTCCGGCGACGGTGAACAGCAGTGCCGGGTCGTCGGTGACCAGGGATGCCGAGGGCACGATCGTGTGCCCGTTCTTCTCGAAGTAGTCCAGGTAGCGCTGGGCGATCTCGGCGGTCTTCATCTGTGGGTTCCTCGGCAGAGCACGGGCGTGCGGGACGGACGGTCCCGTACGGGACGGTGCGGGTGTGTGGTCAGTCGGCGTTCGTGGCGGCGTCGGACACGGCATCCGCGGCGCGGGAGACCGTGTCCGTGGCCGCGTCGACGGCGTGGGCGGCGGCATCCTTGACGTTCTCGGCGATGCCGTCGATCTTCGCCTCCTGGGCGCGGTACGCCTCGCCGATGCGCTCGGTGAACTCGGTGATGCGCGCATCGACCTCGGCGAGAACCTCGTGGCCGCGCGGGTCCTTGTTCACGAAGTGGGCGGCGACGAAGCCTCCCGCGAGACCCACGACGAACCACAGCACCTTCTTCATGCGTTCCATGTTAGGTGCACGGCCCGTCTCGATGGGTCTGCGGGAACGCCGAAGGGCGCCGGGGAGAACCCCGACGCCCTTCGGACGACACACGGTCGATCCACCACACCCGGTCGTTGAGCAGGCGCAGCGAGTCGAAACGTGTCAGCGCACGTCAGCGCGCGGCGTAGTACTCGACGACGAGCTGGACGTCACCCGTGACGGGGACCTCCGCACGCTTCGGACGACGCACGAGCTTGGCCTGCAGCTTGTCGAGCTCGACCTCGAGGTAGCCCGGAACCGGGGGCAGAACCTCGGCGTGGCCACCGAGAGCGGCGACCTGGAAGGGCTCCAGCGACTCGCTCTTGGGCTTGACGTGGATGAGCTGACCGGGCTTGACGCGGAACGACGGGCGGTCGACGAGCTGGCCGTCCACGAGGATGTGGCGGTGCACGACGAGCTGGCGCGCCTGCGCCGTGGTGCGGGCGAAGCCGGCACGCAGCACGAGGGCGTCGAGGCGCATCTCGAGCAGCTCGACGAGGTTCTCACCGGTCAGGCCGTCCTGGCGACGGGCCTCGTTGAAGGTGTTGCGCATCTGCTTCTCGCGGATGCCGTACTGCTCGCGCAGACGCTGCTTCTCGCGCAGACGGACGGCGAAGTCGCTGTCCTGCTTGCGCTTGGTGCGACCGTGCTCGCCGGGGGCGTACGGGCGCTTCTCGAGGTACTTGGCTGCCTTCGGGGTCAGCGCGACGCCGAGGGCGCGCGACAGACGCACCTTGCGGCGGTCCTGGGACTTCGTAGCCACGAAGTGTTCCTTTCGTTACGCGGACGCGACTGTCGCGCCTCGCGGACGTATCGCCTCTCCTCGCCCTGTCCGGACTGCACGCCGGGGCATGCCGGAAGGTCGGTGAAGAAGAGAGGGGATGCCCGAAAACCGGTTTCGAGCCACTCCACTGTATCAGAGGGCCCCCGCACGCAACGCGGACCAGCCGAGCGCGAACAGCGGGACGTAGAGGATGCCGATCAGCAGTGAGTGAGTGAGGACGAAACCGAACGCTTCCAGGGCCTTTCCGCGCTGACGCAGGTGGGTGCCCAGCTTTCGGATCATCGAGCCCGGATGACGGATGTCCCAGCTGTTGAATCGCAGGTAGCGCCCGAGGTACACGCCGACCGCGCCGAGCACGATCACGCTCGCCGCGAAGACCCAACTGACGGCGGGGATGCGTCCATCGGGGCGATCGATGAGAGCGAGGCCCATGGTCTGCACGACCGCCAGACTGAGGACGGCGTTCGCGATGCCGGAGAGAGTGAGCGCCAGCGTCTGGACGATGTCGTACCACAGCGGTACCGGCGTGGTTTCTGCCCGATGGCTGAAGTTGAGTTCGGTGATCAGGTACACCGAGTTGGGGAAGAACACGAGCCACAGCATCGTGGCGACGATCAGGTAGGCCCATACGGCGACCGCTCCCGCGCCGGCGATCTCCTCGGTCGCCAGGCCGATCACCGGGGTCAGCAGCAGAAGTCCCGCTCCGAGGACCACGGCGAGCAGAACCGGAAGGAAGGAGAGCCCGATGTTCAGCAGCATCGGCCGGTACAGCTTCACGCCGTAGACCCGCGCACGCAGCACGATCAGGACGCCCGCGTACAGGTTGAGCAGCGTGACGGCGATGACGCCGATGAGCAGAGCTGGCATCGTGTCAGCCTCTCACACTCGACTCTCAGCGCAGCAGGTCGAGCACGCCCGCCGGATACACGGCGGGTGCGTCAGCCGCCGACAGTGCCGCGATCTCGTACCAGCCGACCGTCGTGTGGCTGTCGCGCACCGCCAGCCGTTGGTCCCGGGGCAGCGCGGCCAACTGCGGCGACTGCACGCGGAAGACGTAGACGATCTCGTGACCTCGACCGCTGGCGCCGTCGAAGATGTTCTCGGTCACCGCTTCGAGCACGACATCGTCGAGCTCGGCCGCCAGCTCCTCGGCGAACTCCCGGACGACGGCGCGCTCCGCTGTCTCGCCGAACTCGATGCCCCCACCGGGGGCGCGGAGGAACTCTCCGTGCTCGTCGGTCTGCGGGTAGGACTCGAGCAGCACGTGCCCGTCCGTGACCAGCAGGCCGACGGCGATCGCGCGGATGCGGGCGAGGCTCGCCAGCTCGCCGGCGTACGCGTCGACGGCTCGGCGATACTGCGGCAGCGTCGGCGCGAGCGTCTGCAGAGCCGTGCGCACCGCTGCGGTCGGCTTCTCGTCGTCATGCAATGCGAGGGCGAGGAAGGCGCGCGCAGAGCTGACCAGCGGGTCGTCGTCGCCGATGGTGCGCAGCAGCGCCATTGCGGAAGAGGTGTCGCCGACGTTGCGCAGCGAGCTCGCCAGCTGGATGATCGCCTCGCTGCGCTGGGGCGCGCCCAGCCCCCGCTCCAGGGCCTGCCGATACAGCGGGATCGCCGCATCTTCCTCCCCGAGTGCGTCGTGCAGTGACGCCCGCTCGAATGCGGCGCGGGCGTCGTCCAGTCCGCGCGCGTCGAGCAGTCGACCCAGCTCTGCGCGCGCCGCCGCGGGGTCGTCCGCATCGAGGCGATCCCAGAACAGTGTGAACTCGTCGACGGGCGCTGCCACCGGTTCCGGTCGCAGCATGCTGCCCAGGGCCGCGCGTATCCATTGCTGCGCACGTCGCAGCACCGGGTCGGTGAGGGACGACCTCGCGAACACGAGCAGCCCGCGCGAGGCTTCACCCGCGTCGCTCACGTCGCCCGCCAGCAGGTGCGGGATCAGCTCTCCGATTCCGATCGTGCGGACGACGCCTGTCTCGCCTTCTTCCCATCGCGGGTCGGCCACGCGACGGCATCCTGCGGCAACGACGACGTTCTTGCGTCGGGTGGAGTTGGCACCCGACCACTCGCTCCCGGCGTGGAACAGCGCCGCGGCGCGATGACCCGTCTCCTCGAGCAGCTCGCGCGCCGCCGCCGTCAGGGCGTCCTCCCCCGCGTCGATCAGGCCGCCGGGGAGCTCACGCACCAGCGCGCGCGGACCGACGCGGTACTGCTCGAACAGGAGCACATCACCCGCGTCGGTGAGAGCCACGACCGCGACGGTGTCGCCCTGCTCGAGCACGTCCCATTCGGAGACCGAGCCGTCCGGGAGACGGTAGGTGTCCCTGCGTACACGCGTGTAACCGTCGTAGGCCTCGGTCTCGGTGAGCAGCTCCCAGGGCTGCGCGCTCTCGGCGTCCATACGTCGATCCTCGCACCGGCCGGCGGCGCGCCCTCATCGGCGCCCTCGGACGCGCTCAGTCGCCCAGGATCTTGCGGATCTTTTCGACGCGCGCCGCGATGTCGCGTTCGAGTCCGCGTCCGGTCGGCTCGTAGTAGTGGCGGCCCCGCAGCTCGTCCGGCAGGTACTGCTGCGTGGCGACGCCCACCTCGAGATCGTGGGGGTAGACGTAGCCCTTGCCGTGACCGAGCCGCTTCGCGCCCGGGTAGTGCGCGTCGCGGAGGTGAGTGGGCACACGTCCGAAGCCGCCGGCGCGTACGTCGGCGATCGCCTTGTCGATCGCGAGGTAGGCCGCGTTCGACTTGGCGGTCGTCGCGAGGTAGGCGGTCGCCTCCGCCAGCGGGATCCGGCCCTCCGGCATGCCGATGAAGGCGACCGCATCGGCGGCGGCGACCGCGATGACGAGCGCCTGCGGATCGGCGAGGCCGACGTCTTCGGATGCCGAGATCACCAGACGCCGGGCGATGAAGCGCGGATCCTCCCCCGCCTCGATCATCCGCGCCAGATAGTGCATGGCAGCATCGACGTCGGAGCCGCGGATCGACTTGATGAACGCGCTGATGACGTCGTAGTGTTCGTCCCCTTGGCGGTCGTAGCGCAGCAGTGCACGATCGACGGCCTGGGCCACGTGGGCCGCTGTCACGGCCGGGCGTTCGTCGCCGTCTGGATCGGCGTCGGCGACCATCGCTGCCGCCGCTTCGAGCGAGGTGAGCGCGCGGCGTGCGTCGCCGGAGGCCAGCTGAACGAGCGCCGTGCGCGCCTCGGCATCCAGCACCACGGCGCCGTCCAAGCCGCGCGCGTCGGACACCGCGCGATCGAGCAGCAGGCCGAGGTCGTCGTCGGTGAGCGGCTTGAGCGTCAGCAGCAGCGAGCGCGAGAGCAAGGGAGAGATGACCGAGAAGGACGGATTCTCGGTGGTCGCCGCGATCAGGATCACCCAGCCGTTCTCCACACCCGGCAGCAGCGCGTCCTGCTGCGCCTTGGTGAAGCGGTGAATCTCGTCGAGGAAGAGGATCGTCGAGATGCCGTACAGGTCGCGCTGGGTCATCGCCTCCTGCATCACCTCGCGCACGTCCTTCACCCCGGCGGTGACCGCCGAGAGCTCCACGAACCGACGTCCGGACGTGCGCGCGATCGCCTGCGCGAGCGTCGTCTTGCCGGTGCCGGGCGGCCCCCACAGGATCACCGAGACGGCCGTCTTCGCGGCGCCCGCAGGGTCGGCGAGGGCGACCAAGGGAGATCCGGGTCGCAGCAGATGCCCCTGACCGGCCACCTCCTCCAGCGAGGTCGGTCGCATCCGCACGGCCAGCGGGGTCTGACCCTGGAAGAGAGCGGATGCCGATGCCACCGAACCAGGCTATCCGTGCCCGCCGACGTCGGGGTCGACCGCGTTTGTCGACAGCGCTCGCCGGGACGTAGTCTTCCCAGAGCGCCGCGCGGCCCGGATGACCGCGGTCGTGGTGCGCGACGACGAAGGAGGTCCGGGTGGCTGCGGCGGGCAAGAAGCAATCGCGCGACGAGAAAGAACGCGCACGCGTCTATCGGGCACGCCAGGAGTTCCACGCGAGCCTCATCGCGCGCCGGCGCCGCGACAACGTCATCGCCGGCGTCGCCGGAGGACTCCTCATCCTCGCGGTGGTCGGCGGGCAGGTCGCGTACTACACGGCGGGTCCGGGCGCTCCCACACCCGCACCGACAGACGCCGGCACACCCGCTCCCACTCCGGTCGAGCTGCCCGGCTCATCCGAGATCCCCGCCCCGACCCCGACGCCGACGACCGCTCCCTGACCGTCCTGGCCCTCGGCGAGCGTCCGGGGTGGGCGCTCCGCGGATGACGGGCGTGCCCGTATAGGCTTATGCCGACCGAACCCCCATGCGGCGTGCGCCGCGACGAGGTGCTATCCGTGACTGACGTCTCCCCTTCCCAGCCCGACCACGAGCCTGCCGAACAGGTCCCTGTCGAGGACACCGCCACCGTTGCCGCCGAAGAGGCCGCGCCCCTCGTCGACGAGGCGACGGCTGCGGACGCCGCGCCGGCTCCGGCCGCGCCGGCTCCGACTCCGGCGCCTCGGGCGATGCCGGTTCCCCGCCCGCCCGCGCGACGCGCCGCGGTCGCCCCGCTTCCGGCGTCTGCGCCCGATTCGTTCGGTCGCGTGGACGACGACGGTACCGTCTCGGTCCGCGAGGGCGACGACTGGCGTGTCGTGGGTCAGTACCCCGATGGCACGCCCGCCGAGGCTCTCGCGTATTTCGAGCGCAAGTACGTCGATCTCGCCGGTGAGGTCACTTTGCTCGAGGTTCGTCACCGCAACGGTGGGGCATCGGCATCGGACCTGCGCACGACGCTGGCGACCGTGCGTGAGCGCGTCGTCGGTGCCGCCGCCGTGGGCGACCTCGCCGCACTGGAGGCGCGGCTGAGCGCGCTGGATGCCGCCCTCAGCGAGGCGTCGGCGGAAGAAGCCCAGGCCCAGCGCGAGGCGATCGACGCCGCCATCGCAGAGCGGACGGCGCTCGTCGAGCGGATCGAAGCCCTGGCCGCCCGCGACCCCAAGTCGATCCAGTGGAAGCAGACGACCGCCGAGATCGGCGAGCTGTTCGCACAGTGGCAGGCCCACCAGGCCACCGGGCCGCGTCTGCCTAAGAGCACGGGTCAGCAGCTGTGGAAGCGTTTCCGCGATGCGCGCGCCACACTCGACAAGCACCGCCGCGAGTTCTACTCGGGCATGGACGAACAGCACCGCGCCGCTCGCGACGCGAAGGCACGCCTCGTCGAGCGCGCCGAGGCGCTCGCCAGCAAGGGCGAGGACGGCATCGGCGCCTACCGCACGCTGCTGGACGAGTGGAAGAGCGCGGGTCGCGCCGGTAAGAAGGCCGACGACGCGCTGTGGGCACGCTTCAAGGCGGCCGGCGATGCGCTGTACGCCGCACGTAGCGACCGTGAGCAGGCGGATGCCGAGGCGTCGCGAGAGAAGATCGAGGCAAAGCGCGCGCTGCTCGCTGAGGCTGCAGCCGTGCCGCAGGAGAAGGACCTGGTGAAGGCCCGGACGCTGCTGACCGGCATTCAGCGTCGCTGGGACGAGATCGGTCGTATCTTCCCGCGCGAAGCCGAGCGTGGGCTCGACGACGAGCTGCGCAAGATCGAGCAGGGCGTCAAGGCGCGTGAGGATGCCGACTGGAAGAGCAACAACCCCGAGACCAAGGCCCGTCAGAACGACATGACGCAGCAGCTGCGTGATGCCATCGCCGGCCTGGAAGCCGACCTGGAGAAGGCCAAGGCGTCGAAGAATGCGGGAGCCATCGCGAAGGCCACCGAGGCGCTCGAGGCACGCAAGGGCTGGCTGA
Source organism: Sphingomonas sp. BLCC-B65 (assembly GCF_028550675.1). NCBI lineage: Bacteria > Pseudomonadati > Pseudomonadota > Alphaproteobacteria > Sphingomonadales > Sphingomonadaceae > Sphingomonas > Sphingomonas sp. BLCC-B65. The sequence goes on from NZ_JAQQGL010000001.1 coordinate 368,841, forward strand.
AGGCCCTCGGCGGCTGAGGACACGTCCTCCCCGGCCGGGCCCCGTCCGAATCTGTCCACAGATCGCCGTCTCCCCGTCCGCGCACCGCGCGCGACGGGGAGACTGCCCTCATGGGCTGGCCCTTCCTCTACTTCGCCGGAGATCGGCTGTCGACGGCTGAGCTGAGCGCGGCTCGATTGGACGGCGACCTCGTCGAGGTCGGCGAGGCCTACATGCCGACGGATGCCGTGGAGACACGGGAACTGCGCGCGGGATCGCTGCGTCCGCTGATGTCGGCAGCGCTCGCGCTGACGCGACGATCGGCGGCCTGGGTGCACGGTGCGCTGGCGGAGCCGCCGGTGCGCCATGACGTCCAGCGGTTCTCAGCGCGGCGGATCCATTCCGTGGTCGACAACCGACTGGTCTATCGCGACGTCGCGCTGCGCGGCGAGGACGTGATGGCGATCTCGGGTGTCGCCGTGACCACACCGGCCCGGACGCTCGCTGATCTCGTGCGGGATCAGTGCGGCGGCGTCGACACGGCGGCGGAGATCGCCGCTGTTCTCCGCTGGTCTCCGGGTCTTGCCTCGACGGCCGCGCAGGTCCTGGCCGACGGCCCACCGCTGCACCACAAGCGCGCGGCCATCGCCGTGCTGCGCACGTGCGCTCAGGAAGAGGTCACCCGGTAGACGTCGTACACGGCGTCGATGCGGCGGACGGCGTTGAGTACCCGGTCGAGATGCACGATGTCGCCCATCTCGAACACGTAGCGGCTGAGCGCGAGGCGGTCGTTGGTGGTCTGCACCGACGCCGAGAGGATGTTGACGTGGTGCTCGCTCAGCACTCGCGTGATGTCGCTCAGCAGCCCGGAGCGATCGAGTGCCTCGACCTGGATGTGAACCAGGAACACGCTCTTGGTCGTCGGCGCCCAGGCCACGTCGATCATGCGGTCCGGATCATCCTGCAGCGACCGGACGTTCGTACAGTCCGCGCGGTGCACCGACACGCCGCTGCCCCGCGTGACGAACCCGACGATGTCGTCGCCCGGCACCGGCGTGCAGCACTTGGCGAGCTTGACCAGGATGTCGGGGGCGCCGCGCACCAGGACACCAGAGTCGCCGCCGCGGGGCGCCTTCGAGCGTCCGATGTGCGGGATCTCGATCGGGCCCGTGGAGGTGTCCTCCTCAGAGCTGACCAGCGCTGTGACCTTCTCGATCACCGACTGCGTCGATACGTGCCCCTCGCCGACGGCGGCGTACAGAGCCGTGACGTCCTCGTAGCGCAGCTGATGGGCGACCTCGGTGAACGAGTCCTGGTTCATCAGTCGCTGCAGCGGCAGGTTCTGCCGGCGCATGGCCCGCGCGATGGCGTCCTTACCCTGCTCCACCGCTTCTTCGCGGCGCTCCTTCGTGAACCATCCGCGGATCTTGTTGCGCGCCCGCGTGCTCTTGACGAAGCTCAGCCAGTCCTGGCTCGGCCCGGCATCCGGGTTCTTCGACGTGAAGACCTCGACGACATCGCCGGAATGCAGCTCCGACTCCAGCGGCACGAGTCGACCGTTGACCTTCGCGCCCATCGTGCGGTGACCGACTTCGGTGTGCACCGCATACGCGAAGTCCACCGGTGTGCCCCCCGCGGGAAGACCGATGACCCTCCCCTTCGGGGTGAAGACGTAGACCTCCTTCGCGCCGATCTCGAAGCGCAGCGAGTCGAGGAACTCCCCCGGATCGGCCGTCTCCGCCTGCCAGTCGGAGATGTGCGCGATCCAGGCCATGTCGGTGTCGACGGCCTTCGTGTCGGACTTCCCGCCCGCCATCCGCTCCTTGTACTTCCAGTGCGCGGCGACGCCGTACTCCGCCTGCTGGTGCATCTCGTTGGTGCGGATCTGGATCTCGACAGTGCGTCCGCCGGGGCCGATCACGGTCGTGTGCAGCGATTGGTAGAGGTTGAACTTCGGGGTGGCGATGTAATCCTTGAAGCGACCCGGAATCGGCGTCCACCGCGCATGGATCGAGCCCAGCACGGCATAGCAGTCGCGCACGGTCCCGACGAGCACGCGGATGCCGATGAGGTCGTAGATGTCGTCGAACTCGCGGCCGCGCACGACCATCTTCTGGTAGACCGAGTACAGCTGCTTGGGCCGGCCCATGACGCGCCCCCGGATGCGGAGGTCACGCAGGTCGGCCTCGACGGCCTCGATCACCTTGTGGACGTACTCTTCGCGCTGAGGCGTGCGCTGCTTCACGAGGCTGTCGATCTCGGCGTACAGCTTCGGGTGCAGGACGGCGAAGGACAGATCCTCTAGCTCGCTCTTGACCGCCTGGATGCCGAGCCGGTGAGCCAGCGGCGCGTAGATCTCGAGCGTCTCGGTCGCCTTCTTCGCCGCCTTCTCCGGCGGCACGAAGCCCCAGGTGCGTGCATTGTGCAGCCGGTCGGCCAGCTTGATGATCAGCACCCGGATGTCCTTGGACATCGCGACGATCATCTTGCGGACGGTCTCCGCCTGCGCGGCGTCTCCGTACTTGACCTTGTCGAGCTTGGTGACGCCGTCGACGAGCATGGCGACCTCGTCGCCGAAATCCGCCGTCAGCTCGTCGAGACGGTAGTCGGTGTCTTCGACGGTGTCATGCAGGAGGGCGGCGGCGATGGCGCGCGGACCGAGGCCGAGATCGGCGAGGATCTGCGCGACGGCCAGCGGGTGGGTGATGTAGGGCTCGCCGCTCTGCCGCTTCTGGCTGGCATGCGCCCGAGCCGCCACCTGATAGGCGCGCTCGATGATCGCGACGTCACCCTTCGGGTGGTGCGTGCGGACCGTGCGGATCAGCTGTTCGACGCCGTTGCGTGACGGCGCACGCGAGAAGATGCGAGGCACCAGGCGGCGCAGAGTGGAACTGGGCGGGGGCGCGACGTTTCCGGCAGACGTGGGAACCGTCTCGGCCATCCGCTCACCTCCGCCTTGAATGATCCGTCAATCCTACGCCCGGCCGGACCGTGCCCTGCTCATGCGTCGACGCGGGCGCGCTCGCGTGCAGCGAGAACGCGCGCATCGCGCGCCTTGAGGTCCGACTCGTTCTCACGCAGCAGCGAGTACAGCGGCGCCGCGACGAACAGCGTCGAGTATGCGGCGACGATCGTTCCGACGAAGATCGACAGGGAGATGTCGGTCAGCGTCTGCGCGCCGAGCCACAGCGCTCCGATGAACAGGATCGCTCCCGTCGGAAGCGCGGCGACCACCGTCGTGTTGATCGATCGGATCAGCGTCTGGTTCACCGCGAGGTTGACCGACTCGCCGAAAGTGCGCCCCGACTTCTCGCCGTCTTCGCGGGTATTCTCGCGGATCTTGTCGAAGACGACCGTCGTGTCGTACAGCGAGTACGACAGGATCGTGAGGAAGCCGATGACGGCTGCGGGCGAGATCTCGAAGCCGAAGAGGGCGTAGACGCCGACCGTGACGACCAGAACATCGATCAGTCCGATGATCGCCGCGACCGACATCTTCCAGGTGCGGAAGTAGATGGCGAGGATCACGAACGTGAGCGCGAGGAAGATCGCGAGCCCCCACAGCGACTGGCGGGTGACATCCTGACCCCAGCTCGGTCCGATGAAGGACGAGCTGACGTCGGACTCCTGCACGGCGAACTTCTGCGCCAAGGCGGTGGTGACGGCCTGGGTCTCCGTGTTGGTCATCTGGTCGGTCTGGATGCGAAGCGCGTCCGAACCGATGGTCGTGACCTTCGTCGTCGCACCGGGAACCACGGACTGCACGGCCGCCGTGGCGGCGGTCTGATCGGGATTCGCGACCTGGTTCACGGTGAACTGCGACCCGCCGGTGAACTCGATCGAGAACTGGATCGGCCGAAACAGCGGCACGAGGGCGGCCGCGATGACCAGGGCTGCGGCGATGATGAACCACAGTCGGCGACGTCCGACGAAGGGGAAGGAGGTCTTGCCCGTGTAGAGGTCGTTTCCGAACTCGTTCATAGAGCGCATCAGTCGTCTCCCTCCGTCGCCGAGTTCGGTCTGCCGGTGTTCTTGGCGGCCAGTTCCGCTTGCTTGCGCTCCGCGATCGTCTGGCGGCGCTCCGCCTCACCGCGTGAACGGCCCGTACGTCGAGCAGCGGAGCCCTTCGCTCCGTCCAGGACTGGGGTGCGGAATTGCGCGCGCCCTCGATAGACGGCACCGAGCGCATCGGGATCGAGCCCGGAGAGCGGGTGTCCTCCGCCGAAGAAGCGGGTACGCGCCAGCAGTTGGAGAACCGGATGGGTGAACAGGATGAAGATCAGGATGTCGATCAAGGTCGTAAGACCCAGGGTGAAGGCGAATCCCTTCACGGTCGCGTCCGCCAGGATGTACAGCACGACGGCCGCGAGGATGTTGATCGACTTCGAGATGTAGATCGTGCGCTTCGCTCGGCCCCAGCCGTCTTCGACGGCGCCCGTGATCGACTTGCCGTCACGCAGCTCATCGCGGATGCGCTCGAAGTACACGATGAACGAGTCGGCGGTGAAACCGATCGTGACGATCAGACCTGCGACGCCGGCCAGCGACAGGCGGAAGCCCATGCGCCAGGCCAGGATGCACAGTGTGATGTAGGTGAGCACACCCATCACGCCGAGAGAGGCGATGATGACGAAACCGAGCGCGCGGTACACGATCAGCGAGTACAGCGCCACGAGCGCCAGACCGATCAGGCCGGCGATCAGGCCGATCTGCAGCTGCTGTGAGCCCAGCGTCGCCGAGATGGCGTTGTCGCTCACGATGCCGAAGCTGAGCGGCAGGGCGCCGTACTTGAGCTGGTCGGCCAGCGTCTTGGCGCTCTCCTGGTTGAAGGAGCCGCTGATCTGCGGCTTGCCGTCGAGGATCACACCGTTCATGGACGGCGCCGAGATGACCGCTCCGTCCAGAACGAAGGCGAACTGGTTCTGCGGGGTCTTGCCCGCCTGGGTGAACGCGTAGAGCCGCTGGCTGACCTCGCCGAAGATCTTTGTGCCCTGATCGTCGAACACGATGTTGACGACCCACTGACCGTTCTGAGTGTTCATGCCGCTCGTGGCATCGCTGATGGACGAGCCGTCGAGCTCGACGGGACCGAGAAGGTACTTTGCCGTGCCCGTCGGGTCGCACGCGATCAGCGGCTGATCTGCGGGGCTGTTCGCCGGGTCGTTGTCCTTGTTGGTGCAGTCGTAGGCGAGGAACTTCGCTTGCAGCGCGGGGGTGATCCAGCTGAGGTCGCTGCCGTTGGTGGGCGACGCCGTGGGTGTGGCGGCCAGAGACGGGTCGGGCGTCGGGTACGGCGTGGAGTTGCCGTCCTGGCCGACGAACGACGTGCTCGCCGCTGTCGTGGCGAGCACGGCTCGCAGCTGCATCTGTGCGGATGACTCGATGCGCTTGCGCGTCTCCTCATCGGCCTGCCCCGGGATCTGAACCACGATCTGGTTGCCGGCCTGGGTCGTGATGTCGGCTTCGCCGACACCCGACGCATCGACGCGCTGACGGATGATGGCCGCGGCCTGGTTCATCTGGTCGGTCGTCGGTGCGGCGCCGTCGGGCGTCTTCGCCTCGAGGATGATCTGGGTGCCGCCCTGCAGGTCGAGCGCGAGCCCAGGCGTCCAGGAGCTCTTGCCGAAGACGTAGACGCCGAGGGCATTCACTCCGAACAGCAGTGCCGTGATGACGAGGAGTCCGGTCAGTGCGCGCCAGGCACGGCGCACCGGGGTGGGTGTGGCCACGGAGGGTCAGCTTTCTTCGAAAACGTGGAGCGAGGTCAGGCGTGCGGCTTGGCGTCGCCGGGCTCGGCCTTCTGCTCGCCGGCCGCGGCGGCGCGGTCGTCGCTCACCGACGAGATGATGCCGTTCGCGACGTCGCCCTCGTACTCGGCCTGGTCGGCCTCGGCTTCGATGAACTCGTCCTCGGTGACGGTGCCGTCTTCCTCGTCGACGACGCGCAGGATGGCCTGGCTGTGGACCTCGACCGCGACGCCCGGCGCGAGCTCGACGGTCGCCGCCTTCGACAGGTCCTCACCGTCGTAGGAGACGAGCACGCCGTACAGGCCGCCCTGCAGCAGGACCTTGACGCCGGGGAGCATCGCTCGCGCCTTGGCTTCCTGCTCCGCCTTCATCTTGGCGGCGCGCTTGCGGGAGCTCCAGAACATGAAGCCGAGCAGCGCCACCATCGCGACGAGCAGAATCCAATCCATGCGGATACACCTTTCGGGAGTGCGCCGGATCGACGCTGAAGAGGGCGGCAGGAAGCCTTCAGTGATTATAGGTCATCGAATCTGAGCGCCCCGTCCGGCCTGGGCACGCGCAGGTGCGCGTAGGCCTCGGGCGTGGCCACCCGTCCCCGCGGCGTGCGCCCGAGAAAGCCGATGCGCACGAGATAGGGCTCGACGACCGATTCGATCGTCTCAGCTTCCTCGCCGACCGTCACCGCGAGCGTGCTGAGACCGACCGGTCCCCCGCGGAAACGACGGACGACGGCGTCCAGCACCGCGCGGTCGAGGCGATCAAGTCCGATCGCGTCGACGTCGTAGAGCTCCAACGCAGCCGCGACGTGCGCATCCGTCGCCGACGATGCACGGGATCCGTGCACGATGACGTAGTCGCGCACCCGCCGCAGGAGGCGGTTCGCGATGCGGGGTGTGCCGCGGGAGCGTCGGGCGATCTCGGCGCGGGCCGTGCGGGGCAGATCGACGCCGAGCACGGTTGCCGAGCGCGAGATCACCTGTTCCAGCTCGTCGGGTTCGTAATACTCCAGGTGAGCGGTGAATCCGAAGCGATCGCGCAGCGGGTTGGGCAGCAGACCCGACCTGGTGGTCGCGCCCACGAGGGTGAACGGCGCCAGATCGAGCGGGATGCTGGTGGCTCCGGCTCCCTTTCCCACCATGATGTCGATGCGGAAATCCTCCATGGCGAGATACAGCATCTCCTCTGCGGAACGCGCCATCCGGTGGATCTCGTCGATGAAGAGCACCTCACCGGGCACCAGGCTCGACAGCAGCGCGGCGAGATCGCCCGCATGCTGGATGGCCGGTCCGCTCGACAGACGCAGGGGGCGCTCGCTCTCGTGCGCCACGATCATCGCGAGAGTCGTCTTTCCGAGCCCGGGCGGCCCGGACAGCAGGATGTGATCCGGCGGACGCTGTTGGATGCGCGCCGCATCGAGCAGCAGCTGGAGCTGTCCGCGCACCTTCTGCTGGCCGACGAACTCGGCGAGGGATGCCGGTCGCAGCGCGCCCTCGACAGCGAGCTCGGTCTCGTCTTGCGCCAGGGCGGGATCGTGCGGCTCAGACACCGGCGCGCTCCGGACGGGCGGGCCCCAGCTGGGCGAGGGCGAGCTTCAACAGCACCGGCACCGACCGGCTATCGGCGTCGGTCGCGGCATCCAGCACCAGCGTCACCGCCTCGACGCTGGTGCGCTCGTTCCACCCGAGGGCGGTGAGCGCAGCGACGACCTGACCGGCGATGTCGCCGGAGGCGGGCCCGGCGGCCGCTCGACTCGCTGCTCCGGTCACGTGGAGCTTGCCCGCGAGCTGCACCACGATGAGCTTGGCGGTCTTGGGGCCGATCCCGGAAACGCGCCGGAAGGGGGCGTCGTCCTCGTCGGCGACGGCGTGCGCGATCTGATCGACGCTGAGCGATGACAGCACGCCGAGGGCGGACTTCGGGCCCACGCCCGACACGCTGAGCAAGTGATGGAAGACGGTGAGTTCTTCGCGGTCGGCGAAGCCGAACAGCGACAGGGCGTCCTCCCGCACGATGAGTGCGGTGTGCAGCGTCGTCTCGTCGCCGACGTGGAGCGAGCGGGCCAGGGCGGCGGGCACCGACACGCTGAAGCCCACGCCTCCGACCTCGACGATCGCCGACTCGGCGTCCAGATGCAGCACACGGCCGCGCAGCGAGGAGATCATGGCACCACCCTAGACATGCGTTCGCATTTTTGTTCGATCGACACGCGTGCCGCCCGAGGAGCCGTCAGCGTCGCGCCGCCTTCTTCTCGGCATCCGCCCACGCCCGTTGGGCCGGGGTGAGGGTGCCCGAGACGGCGCTGCCCGCGGAGGCGTCGCGGCGCCACCCGTGGCAGAGGGCGATGGCGAGGGCATCGGCGGCGTCGGCCGGCTGCGGCAGGGCATCCAGGCGCAGCACGCGCGCGACCATCGTCTGCACCTGCCGCTTGTCGGCGGAGCCGTAGCCGGTGATCGCCGCCTTGACCTCGGAGGGGGTGTGCGTGGCGGCGGGCAGGCCGTGTTCGGCGGCGAGGAGCAGCGCGATGCCGCTGGCCTGCGCGGTGCCCATCACCGTGCTGCGGTTCTGCTGGGCGAACACCCGCTCGACGGCGACCACGTCCGGGCGGTGTGTCGCGAGCACCTCCCGCAGCCCCCGCGCGATGAGGGCGAGACGTTCGGCGACGGGAAGCTCGGCGCCCGAGCGGACCACGCCCACGTGGACGAGTGCCGCCGACCGGTCGGGGCGCACGTCGACGACGCCGACGCCGCACCGGGTCAGGCCCGGGTCGATGCCGAGGACGCGCAGAGCGGATGCCACTCCCCCACGCTAAGCGCCGCGGCCCGGACGCGGCGATTCGACGCGCGGCTTACTCGTCGTCTTCGAGTTCGGCCTGCACCTCGGCGCTCAAGTCGAAGTTGCTGAAGACGTTCTGCACGTCGTCGCTGTCTTCGAGCGCGTCGATCAGGCGGAAGATCTTGCGGGCCGTTTCGGCGTCGATCTCGACCTTGAGGTTCGGCACGAACTCGACGTCGGCCGACTCGTACTCGATGCCGGCCTCGGTCAGCGCGGAGCGCACGGCGACGAGGTCGGATGCCTCGGTGATGACTTCGAAGCCCTGCGCGTGCGGCTCGATCTCCTCGGCGCCGGCCTCAAGGGCAGCGAGCATGATGTCGTCCTCGCTCGCGTTGTCTTCGGAGACGACGATGACGCCCTTGCGGGAGAAGTTGTAGGCGACCGATCCCGGGTCGGCGAGGGTTCCGCCGTTGCGGCTGAGGGCGGTGCGCACCTCGGCGGCGGCGCGGTTCTTGTTGTCGGTCAGACACTCGATCATGAGGGCGACGCCGTTGGGGCCGTATCCCTCGTACATGATGGACGAGTACTCGACCGACTCGCCGCCGATACCGGCACCGCGCTTGATGGCGCGGTCGATGTTGTCCTTCGGGACCGAAGTCTTCTTGGCCTTGAGGACCGCGTCGAACAGGGTCGGGTTTCCCTGCAGGTCCGGGCCGCCGAGCTTGGCGGCGACTTCGATGTTCTTGATGAGCTTCGCCCACGACTTCGCGCGGCGGGAGTCGATGACCGCCTTCTTGTGCTTGGTCGTGGCCCATTTGGAGTGTCCGGACATGATCTCCAGTTTACTCAGGCGACACCGCTGCTTCTCAGCGGAGGATCTTGACGAGCGTGCGGAGGTTTCGTGTCGTGGTCGTCGGCTTGTACTCGGCGCGTCCGAGCAGCTTTCCGAATGCGGTGTCGAGGGTGCGCCCCTTCGGCGGGCTCCAGTAGACGACGCCGAACCCCGGTTGCGTCGGATCCTCCCGCGGGTCGAAGGAGGCTGCGGCGTCCGCCAGCGCGTCGCGCACCGCCATCTCGCTGCAGAAGACGACGTAGGGCTGGCGGGCGTCGTCGTCGGCGTCGAAGGGGAACGTCGAGACGGTCGCGTCCAGCTCGGCCAGGGTGACGAGAACGATCCAGGCGTCATAGTCGAATCGTTCGCGCAGGGCGTCTTCGATCCGCTTCTTCAGCTTCGCGCGGTCCGACACGTCGACGTCGGCGGTGAAGCGCACGTTGCCGCTGGCCAGTATCGTCTTCACCTCGCCGAAGCCGAGCGCGCGCATCAGGTCGGCGAGATCGGCGCCGCGGATGGTGATGCCGTTGACGTTGACTCCGCGAAGGAGCGCCACCCAGGTGGTCATGTCGCCACGCTAGCCCGCCGCACCGACATCGCGGCACCCGCTCAGCTCGCGCGCGCGGCGATGAGGTCGAGTAACAGCTGGTGGAACCGCGTCTCCCCCGCCATCTCGGGATGAAAGGCGGTGCCGAGCAGTGCACCCTGGCGCACGGCGACGATCGCGCCGTCCGGCAGCGAGGCCAGCACGTCGACCTCCGGTCCGGTCTGCACCACCCGCGGCGCTCGGATGAACGTCGCCGACACGGGGGTGTCGAATCCGGCGACCTCGAGCTGCGTTTCGAACGAGTCGATCTGTGAGCCGAAGGCGTTTCGCTGCACGGTGATGTCGAGCCCGCCGACGCTCTCCTGTCCACGGATACCATCGGCGATGCGGTCCGCCAGCAGGATGAGCCCTGCACACGTGCCGTACACCGGCATCCCATCGGCGATCGCAGCGCGGATCGGCTGCTGCAGGCCGAACGTGCGCGCCAGCTTGTCGATCACGCTGGACTCGCCCCCCGGGATGACCAGGCCGGAGACGGTGGCCAGCTCGGCGGGCCGGCGCACCGCGACGGCCTCCGCGCCCAGCGCCTCCAGGCTCCGGACGTGCTCGCGAACGTCTCCCTGGAGGGCGAGGACCCCGACGCGCGGCATCCCGGACGTCACCATCCGCGCTCGGCGAGCCGGTGCGGGGCCGGCAGGTCGGCGACGTTGATGCCGACCATGGCCTCGCCGAGGCCGCGCGAGACGTCGGCGATGACCTTCGGGTCGTCGAAGAACGTGGTCGCCTTCACGATCGCGGCGGCACGGGCCGCCGGGTCGCCGCTCTTGAAGATGCCGGAGCCGACGAACACGCCGTCGGCGCCCAGCTGCATCATCATCGCGGCGTCGGCGGGTGTGGCGACCCCGCCGGCGACGAACAGGACGACCGGGAGCGTTCCGGTCTCGGCGATCTCGGCGACCAGCTCGTAGGGGGCCTGGAGCTCCTTGGCGGCGACATACAGCTCATCGCGGGACAGCGCACCGAGCGCGGCGATCTCGCCGCGGATCTTGCGGATGTGCTTCATGGCCTCCGACACATCGCCGGTGCCCGCCTCGCCCTTGGAGCGGATCATCGCCGCGCCCTCGGTGATGCGCCGCAGCGCCTCGCCGAGGTTGGTCGCCCCGCAGACGAACGGGATCGTGAAGTTCCACTTGTCGATGTGGTTCACGTAGTCGGCGGGTGAGAGCACCTCGGACTCGTCGATGTAGTCGACGCCGAGCTCCTGGAGCACCTGCGCCTCGACGAAGTGCCCGATGCGGGCCTTCGCCATGACGGGGATCGACACGGCCTCGATGATGCCGTCGATCATGTCCGGATCGCTCATCCGCGACACTCCCCCCTGGGCGCGGATATCGGCGGGCACGCGCTCGAGGGCCATGACGGCGACGGCCCCGGCATCCTCGGCGATCTTCGCCTGGTCGGGCGTGACGACGTCCATGATGACGCCGCCCTTGAGCATCTCGGCGAGGCCGCGCTTGACGCGCGATGATCCGGTGAGGGGAGTGGACACGGGCGTTCTCCTTCGGGTGTGGATGTCGGTCATCGCCGCGGAGGGCGGTGCGGACATTGGCCTAGGCCAAAACGTAGCATGTTCTGTCACATAGACTGATCGACGTGAACGCCGCCCCTGATGCCTCCGCGGTGCCGCGCATCGTCGGGTCCACCGCGACCCACATCGCGGACAGCGTGCGACAGAGAATCGAGCGTGGCGAGTTGGCGCCGGGCGCCGCACTGCCCCCGGTGCGAAACCTTGCCGACGATCTGGGCGTGAATCGCAACACCGTCGTGTCCGCCTACCGGCTGCTGACGCAGGCCGGGCTCGTGGAAGCGCGCGGTCGCGCCGGTACGCGTGTCGTCGAACGCGCTCCCCTGGCCCAGGAGGGTTTCGCTCACGGCACGGTGCTGCGCGACCTCGCGGCAGGAAACCCCGACCCGGCACTCATCCCCGATCTGCGGCCGGCGCTCAGCCGCATCGCGGGTCGCCCGGTGCTGTACGGGGAGCCCGTCATCGACCGCGACCTGGCCGCCTGGGCCGAGGAGTGGATGCGCACCGCCGTCGGAGACGACCGTGCGCTGCGTCTGACGATCACCGGAGGTGCGTCCGACGCGATCGAGCGCCTGCTCGCGCTGACGCTCACGCGCGACGACGCCGTGGCCCTCGAAGATCCGTGCTTCCTCGCGAGCCTGAACACGGTCCGCCTCGGCGGGTACCGGCCCATCGCCGTGCCCGTCGACGATGAGGGCATGACCGTCGCCGGGCTCCAGGCGGCGCTGGATGCCGGAGTGCGCGCCGTGCTGCTCACCCCTCGCGCCCAGAATCCCACGGGGGCGAGTCTGAGCGCCGAACGGGCCGCGGCCCTGCGAGCACTTCTGGCCGATCATCCGTACGTCCTCGTCGTCGAAGACGATCACTTCTCGCTCTTGTCGGCGCAGCCCTTCCACTCCGTGATCCCCGCATCGCATCGGCGCTGGGCGCTCATCCGGTCGGTGTCGAAGTTCCTGGGGCCCGACATGTGTCTCGCTGTGGTCGCCTCCGATCCCGACACGGCCGAGCGGCTGGCGGAGCGCCTCAACCCCGGGGCGACGTGGGTGAGCCACCTGCTCCAGCGCGTCGCGCTCGAACAGCTCACCGATCCGGACGCCGTCGCGGCGGTGGCTGCGGCGGCCGCGCACTACGCCGCGCGCAACCGGGCGGCCGCCGCGGCGTTCACCGCGGCAGGCGTTCCGGTGGTCGCCGGCGACGGCCTGAGCCTGTGGGTTCCGCTGCCGGTGCCGGCGCGCGCGGCATCCGAGCAGCTCATGCGTCGCGGCTGGCTCGCACGTCCCGGCGACGAGTTCGTGCTCGACAGCGATCGCGCTGCGCGCCACCTGCGAGTCACCGTCCACGACCTGTCCGACGCCGAGCTCGAGCGTCTGGCCTCCGACCTGGCCGCGGCGATCCCCGCGGCGGCCGCGACCTCGAAAGCAGGATGATCACCCGATGAAGATCCTCTCCATCCAGTCCGCCGTCGCGTACGGTCACGTCGGCAACTCCGCCGCGGTGTTTCCGCTGCAGCGCATCGGTGTCGAGGTGCTGCCCGTCTACACGGTCAACTTCTCCAATCACACCGGCTACGGCGCGTGGCGCGGTCCGCTCATCGCGCCCGACGACGTGCGCGACGTCATCACGGGTATCGAGGAGCGCGGTGTCTTCGGTGAGATCGACGTCGTCCTCAGCGGCTACCAGGGCGGGGAAGGGATCGCCGATGTGATCCTCGACGCCGTCGCCCGCGTCAAAGCGGCCAACCCCGCGGCGATCTATGCCTGTGACCCGGTGATGGGCAATGCTAAGAGCGGTTGCTTCGTGGCGCCGGCCATCCCGATCCTGCTGCGCGATCGCGTGGTCCCCGCGGCCGACATCATCACGCCGAACCAGTTCGAACTGGGTTTTCTCACCGAGACGGATCCCGGTGATCTCGACTCCACGCTCTCGTCGGCGGATGCCGCGCGTGCGATGGGACCGCGCACCGTGCTCGTCACCTCGGTCGAGCGCCCGGACGCACCCGAGGGCACCATCGAGATGCTGGCCGTCACCGACGATGGCGCATGGATCGTGCAGACGCCCCGCATCCCGATGAAGGCGAACGGGTCGGGCGATGTCACGGCGGCGTTGTTCACGGCCCACTATCGTGCGAGCGGTGACGCCGCCGACGCGCTGGCGAAGACCGTCTCGAGCGTCTACGACCTGCTGCAGACGACGTTCGATTCCGGGCAGCGCGAGCTGCAGCTTGTCGAGGCGCAGGAGTTCTACGCCCACCCGCGGCTGCAGTTCCCCGTCACGCGGGTGCGCTGAGGTTCGCAGCGAGTCGAAACGCCGCGCGCGGTCAGAACAGCTCGTACGGCCAGCGCACACTGAGCTCGGGCGAGATCGCGTCGAGCGCGGCACGGATGCGGTCGTGGTCACGAGCGGCCGGCTCGTCGCTCCGCTCGAGCGCGTGCAGCACGTGCCCCACCATCAGCCACTCCGTGATCGAGAGATGCATCGGCGTGAAGCGCGACACGGCACGCTCGCCGTCGGTGTGATCGAAGAACCACACGTCGCTGTGCGGCCCGAGCCACCACTCATCGCCCTGCCCATTGTCGCCGATGAGCACCCACCCTCGGGCCACCTCAAGATCCACCCAGTACAGCGGGTCCTGACGCTCGCTCGTCTCTGCCTCGGCTCGGCGGGAGTCGAAGGCGGTGATGTCGCCGCACAGCTCGGCAGTGGATGCCGGGAGCGCGCTCAATCTGCCGGCGTCGACCGCGAACGGCTCCGCGCCGTCGTCGGGACCGCCCGCGCTCACGCCGGCCAGGCCGCCGCGACGGCCTCGCGCACCTCGCCGAGAAGCTGGGGCAGGGCCTTGGTGCGGGCGATGATCGGGAAGAAGTTCGCGTCGGAGCTCCACCGCGGAACGATGTGCTGATGCAGGTGCTCGTCGACGCCCGCGCCCGCGACCGCCCCCTGGTTCATCCCGATGTTGAAGCCGTCGCAGCGCGACACGGCGCGCAGCACCCGCATGCCGACCTGGGTCAGCTCACCGATCTCGGCAACCTCTTCGGGGGTCGCCTGGTCGTACGTCGCGATGTGGCGGTAGGGGCATACGAGCATGTGTCCCGAGTTGTACGGGAACAGGTTGAGCAGGACGTACGAGGTGACGCCGCGGTGGACGATGAGGCCGTCGGCATCCGACTTCTGCGGGGCGGCGCAGAACGGGCACCCCGATCCGCGCAGCGCCTCGGCGCCGGTGTTGATGTAGGCCATGCGATGCGGCGTCCAGAGCCGCTGGAAGCCGTCGGGGACGCCGGCGAAAGCGCTCGCCTGCTCGAGGCGGGCATCACCGTCGGCGTCCTCCGCGCTCACGCCAGGTCCTCCGCAGTGTTGACGAGCAGCTTGCCCGAGATCGCGGCGACGATCTTGTCGATCGCCTCATCCACCGGAATGCCGTTGGTCTGCGACCCGTCGCGGAAACGGAACGAGACGGTGCCACCGGAGCGGTCCTGCTCCCCCGCGATGAGCTGCAGCGGCACCTTCTGCGTGGTGTGGGTGCGGATCTTCTTCGGCATCCGATCGTCGGAGTGGTCCACCTCGGCCCGCACGCCGGCGGCGCGCAGCCGCGCGACGATCTCGTCGAGGTAGGGCGCGAAGTCGTCCGCGACGGGTATGCCGACGACCTGCACGGGTGCGAGCCACACGGGGAAGGCCCCGGCGTAGTGCTCCAGCAGGATCGCGAAGAACCGCTCGACCGAGCCGAACAGTGCGCGGTGGATCATCACCGGGCGGTGCTTCTCGCCGTCGGGGCCGGTGTACTCGAGCTCGAAGCGCTCGGG
The DNA here is from genome assembly GCF_028550675.1 of Sphingomonas sp. BLCC-B65. NCBI lineage: Bacteria > Pseudomonadati > Pseudomonadota > Alphaproteobacteria > Sphingomonadales > Sphingomonadaceae > Sphingomonas > Sphingomonas sp. BLCC-B65. The sequence continues at coordinate 384,106 of NZ_JAQQGL010000001.1, forward strand.
CTGGTTGAAGTCGAGCTGGATGGTCGACATCTGCCAGGTGCGCCCGATCGCGTCGCGCGCCTGCACCGAGATCTTCGGTCCGTAGAAGGCCGCGCCGCCCGGGTCGGGCACGAGTTCGAGACCGGAGGCCTCGGCCACCTCGCGCAGCGTCTCGGTCGCCTCGGTCCAGAGCTCGTCGGCCCCGATGAACTTCGGGTTGCCGTCTTCCTTCGTCGAGAGCTCGAGGTAGAAGTCGTTGAGGCCGTAGTCGCGCAGCGTCTGCAGCACGAAGTCGAGGCTGTGGGTGAGCTCGCCCTTGACCTGGTCGGCCGTGACGTAGATGTGGGTGTCGTCCTGGGTCATCCCGCGCACGCGCGTGAGGCCGGAGAGGGTGCCGCTCTTCTCGTAGCGGTAGACGGATCCGAACTCGCTCAGGCGCAGCGGCAGCTCACGGTAGGAGCGTCCGCGCGAACGGAAGATGAGGTTGTGGAACGGGCAGTTCATGGGCTTCAGGTAGTACTCCTGGCCCTCGCGGCTGACGTGACCGTCGGCATCCACGACCTCGTCGAGCACCATGGGCGGGTACATGCCGTCGGCGTACCACTGCAGGTGACCGCTGGTCATGAACAGGTCGCCCTTGGTGATGTGCGGGGTGTTCACGACCTCGTAGCCGCTGGCGAGCAGGCGCTCGCGCATGTAGCGCTCGATCTCGTAGCGGATGATGCCGCCCTTGGGGTGGAACACGCTGAGGCCGGGGCCGATCTCGTCGGGGAACGAGAAGAGATCGAGTTCCTTGCCCAGCTTGCGGTGGTCGCGCTTGGCGGCCTCCTCGAGGCGCTGCTGGTAGGCGCGCAGCTCGTCCTTGGTGGGCCACGCGGTGCCGTAGATGCGCTGCAGCTGCGGGTTCTTCTCGCTGCCGCGCCAGTACGCGCCGGCCACTCGGGTGAGGTCCCATCCGTTCGCGACGTAGCGGGTGCCGGGAACGTGGGGCCCGCGGCAGAGGTCGCGCCAGACCACCTCGCCCTCGCGGTTCACGTTCTCGTAGACCGTGAGCTCGCCGGCGCCGATCTCGGCGGACGCGCCCTCGGCGGCGTTGGCCCCCGAGCCCGGACCACCGGCGAGCGAGATGAGCTCGAGCTTGAACGGCTCGCCGGCCATGAGCTCGCGTGCCTCGGTCTCGTCGACGACGCGGCGGACGAAGCGCTGGTTCTCGCGGACGATGCGCTCCATCTCCTTCTTGATGGCCTTCAGGTCTTCGGGCGTGAACGGGTCGACGTTGCCGAAGTCGAAGTAGAAGCCGTCGGTGATCGGCGGGCCGATGCCGAGGTTCGACTGCGGCTTGATGCGCTGCACGGCCTGGGCCATGACGTGCGCGGTCGAGTGGCGCAGGATCGACAGACCGTCGGCGCTGTCGACCAGCACGGGCTCGACCGCGTCATCGGCCGTGACGACGGTGGAGAGGTCCTTCAGGTCGCCGTTGACGCGCAGAGCGACGACGGAACGGTCGGGGAACAGGGCGAAGCCGTCGGCGGGATAGGTCACGTCCGCCGCGGGTGAGACATCGGTCAAGGGAAGGTCTCCAGAAGAGGGATCGGATGGGATGCTCAGCTTCGGGCGCCGTGCGCCCCGCCCGCTCAGGCCCAGATCGTTCGTACGCCGGGCGTGCGCGCGCCGGTCGCGAAGGCGGTGATCCGGCTCAGTTCCATGTGTGCAGTCTATCGCCGCCCGGGACTGGTCGATGAGGGTCCATGATGGATGCCGTGATGCTTGCCGTGATCGGAGCGGTGCTGCTGCTCCTGGGCGGCGCAGCCGTCGTGTTCGGAGTTCTGCCGGTGGACGCGGCGCTGGAGATCGGCGACCGCGTGTGGCCGATCCTTCTGTTCGTCGTCGCCGTGACGATCGTCGCGGAGCTCGCGGCGCGCGCCGGTGTGTTCGACGCCGCCGCAGCGCGCCTGGCGCGCCTCTCGCGCGGCCGGGTGATCGTGCTGTGGCTCATGGTGGTCGCGTTCGCCGCCGTCGTGACCGCCTTCCTGTCGCTGGACACCACCGCCGTCCTGCTGACACCGGTGGTCGTCGCCGTCGCGCGCGCCAACGGCCTGTCGCCGATGCCCTTCGCGTTCGCGACGGTGTGGCTGGCCAACACCGCGTCGCTGTTCCTGCCGGTGTCCAACCTCACCAACCTGCTCGCCGCCCATCGTCTCGGCGACCTCGACGCGCTCGGCTTCCTCGGTCTGCTGGGACCGTCGGCGATCATCGCAACCGTCGTCACGGTGATCCTGCTGTGGCTTACGAACCGGCGCGATCTGCGGGGTCGTTTCACACCCGCCCGTCCGCCCCGGGTGTCCGACCCCGTGCTCCTGCGGATCTCGGCCGTCGTCCTCGTCGTCATGATGCCGCTGCTGGTCATCGGCATTGCACCGTGGATGCCGGCATTGGGCGCCGCCGTCGTGCTCAGGATCGTCTTCGCGTGGCGCTCGCCGACCGCCCTGCGCTGGGAGCTCGTGCCGTGGCAGCTCGTCGTCTTCGCGTCCGGCCTTTTCCTCGCGGTCGGTGCGGCCGAGGCGCTCGGCTCGGGCGCGCTCCTGGCCGCCGCGACCGGTTCGGGCGAAGATCTCCTCTCGCTCTGGCAAGTCGCGGGCGTCGGCATGCTGGGGGCGAACGTCGTCAACAACCTGCCGGCCTATCTCGCCCTGGAGTCGGCGGCCGGCTCCCCCGTGCGCCTCGCCGCTCTGCTCATCGGCGTCAACGCGGGACCTTTGATCACCCCGTGGGCCTCGCTGGCCACACTCCTGTGGCACGAGCGTCTGCATGCCGTCGGCGTGGACGTCCCGTGGAAGCGCTACATCCTGTGGGGCCTCGTCGTCGCGCCGGTCACCGTCGCGCTCGCCGTCATCCCACTCGCGTTGCACTGACGACCGCTCACGGAGATACCCTCTCGGCTCAGGCGACGGTGAGATCGACCTGGATCTCCCCCGCGAGGGCTTCGAGTGCCGAGGTGAGCGTCTCGGCATCCGCTGCGGCCGGCAGGCTGACGGTGACGGTCGCCTCGAACAGTGTGCCCCCGGACATCGGCGCGTCGAGGGTGCGGCTGCGGAACGTGTCGATGCTGAGCGCGTGCGCGGCGATGGCGGCGGTGACGTCGCGGACGATGCCCGGGCGGTCGTTGCCCAGGACCGTGAACGAGACGGTGTGAGGCGCGTCGGCGGATGCCGCGGCCGGCGCGTCGTGCGTCGTCACACGCAGCAATCCGTCGAGGCCGCTGAGGGCGCTCGTGAGGGCCCGCTGCTGGTCGTCGGGCACCGCGACGAGCACGATGCCCGCGAAGGCGCCAGCCAGCTCGGCGAGTTCGCTCTGCTCCCAGTTGCCGCCGTGATCGGCGATGGTGCGGGCGAGAGCGCTGACGAGTCCGGCACGATCGTCGCCGACGACGGTGAGCACGAGGTGGGCCATGCGGCGAGCCTAACGCTCAGGCTGCGGCGGGTGCGAGGCTCGCCGCACGCCGCCCCATCATCGCCACGAGAACGACCATCAGAAGGGCCAGAGCAAGCGCCACCCAGCCGGATCCGATGCCCGCGCCGCCGTCGGCGGCCGGCTTCGCGAGGGCGTCGGCGACGGAGGCGCCCCACGGTCGTGTGAGGACGTACGCGGCCCAGAACGCCGGCACCGAGGGCCAGCGGGCCCACCGGAAACCCGCGGCGATCGCTGCGATCGCCAGCGTGAACAGGGCGATGGAGCCGACGTACCCGATGCCGAGGCCCACCGCCGTCAGGTCTCCGACGGCGGTGCCGAGCGCAAAGGTTCCGACGACGGCCGCCCAGTAGAAGAGCTCACGGCGTGTCGTCGTGATCGCGTGCACGGACAGGGTCCCCTCCGAGCGGCGCCACGCCGCGAAGACGACCGCCAGGCCGGCGGCGCCGATTGCCGCGGTGAGGATGTACGGCACGCCCAGGGCGACATGCATCACATCCGCGGCCATCGTGCCGAACACACCGACGGCGGCGACGGCCATCCAGTACGCGGTTGGGCCGTATCGCCGGCGCGTGAGCTGGAAGCCGACGGCGCCGACGAAGAAGGCGAAGCCGAGAAGAACCGCGAGCTCGGGAGCCATGATGCGAATGGAGTAGTCGGAGACGGCTTCACCCAGAGCGGTCGACGTGGCCTTCGTGACCCAGAAGATCAGGGTCGGCTCGGGTACGCGCGACTGTGCAGCCGGCGGGGGAAGCTGATCGGGCAGGTCGCGCAGGTCAGGCACTCTCCGATGATGTCGGCATCGCTCCAAGACGGCGCCAAGAAAGCGCACCGAGACGGGGAACGGCACGCCGAGCGACCTGCGGCGCCGGGCGATGGCAGGTGGCTACGGTGAGAAGGTGAACGGTCTGGGGACCATCACATCGCAGAGCCGTCTCCCGAGACGACCTGCGCAAGGCGGGACGTCAGATGCAAACGTCCCGCCTTTTTCGTTGCCTCCCGGCCTCGGCAAGCTCTATGGTGATCGTGATGGCCTGGGGGTCATCGAGTTCCACTTTCGATAGCTGATGCGAGCTATGGAGAGGCGGGTCGCAGTGCCGCGTCCCGCCTCTCTGCGTTTCCAGCGTCGAACCCGCATGTTGCACGGCCCGCATTCGGGCACAAAAAAACCCCGGCTGACCGGGGTTGTTCTTGTGCGCGATACTGGGATCGAACCAGTGACCTCTTCCGTGTCAGGGAAGCGCGCTACCGCTGCGCCAATCGCGCCTATACAGGCTTATTCAGTTATGAGGCGAGGTGGCGACGGGATTCGAACCCGTGTAAACGGCTTTGCAGGCCGGTGCCTAGCCGCTCGGCCACGCCACCGTGTGGATTAACCGTGTGGTTTGACCCCACGTGCCGTGATCGCTTCGAAAAACGATCCCTGCACTTGAGCGGATGACGAGACTCGAACTCGCGACCCTCACCTTGGCAAGGTGATGCGCTACCAACTGCGCTACATCCGCGTGCTCCCTGGTTGCCCCGGGAACTTGATCGACTTTAGCCGACTATTTCGCCATCGCAAAACTGAGCGCGCCCCGCGCGTGTCCCGGTGTGTCGGATGCCGGACGATTCGTGCCGGAGCCCGGCATCCGGTAACATCGAGTCTCGGCCCGCACGGGTCTTGGGCGATTGGCGCAGTTGGTAGCGCGCTTCCTTCACACGGAAGAGGTCATCAGTTCGAGTCTGGTATCGCCCACCATCAAACCCCCGGCTCAGCCGGGGGTTTTCTCTTCACGGCGTACCGCCGGACGCCCGGCACCGCACGCCGCGTAGCGTCGCGGTCATGAGCGTCTCCCCCGGCATCCGCGTGACGCTGGTGGTCGTCGCCCTCTTCAACCTGGTCTCGGCTCTCGCCGGTTGTGTGCTCCTCGTGGTCGCGGGCGGCGACAGTGTCGGAATGCCAAACGAATGGCTCGCGCGCACGCCTTTTCCCTCCTGGGCGTGGCCGGGACTCATCCTGGGCGTCGTCGTCGGCGGCACTCAGCTGGTGGCGCTCATCGCGCAGCGAGGACGGTACGTGCTCGCGTGGGGGCTGCACGCGGCATCCGGTCTCGTGATGATGATCTGGATCTTCGTCGAGATCGCCCTGCTGCTGGTGTGGTCGCCGCTGCACGGCGTGTACTTCCTCACCGGGCTGGTGCAGACGGTGCTCGCCGTGCTGGCGCTCGGTGCGTGGCCGTAGCCCTTCTTCGCGCGGATGCCGAGGCGATCGCGCACGGGAGTGGGAAACACGACCGACACGCCGTCCTGACACACTGGCCTGATGAACACCGCCCGGATCATCGTTCTGTTCGTCCTCGCGGCGATCGCCGAGATCGGCGGCGCCTGGCTCATCTGGCAATCGGTGCGCGAGAATCGGGGCTGGCTCTTCGCCGTCCTCGGCGTGATCGCCCTCGGCTGCTACGGGTTCGTCGCGGCCTTCCAGCCCGACGCGCACTTCGGGCGCGTGCTGGCCGCGTACGGCGGAGTCTTCGTCGCGGGCTCGCTCGCATGGGGAATCGTGATCGACGGCTTCAAACCCACGCTGTGGGACTATGTGGGCTCGGCTGTGGCCCTGCTCGGCGCCGCGATCATCATCTTCGCCCCTGCGCTCCAGCGTGCTTCGGAGTAGGCTCCGAAGCCCCCGCCGCCTCAGACCTCGTTCAGCCAGCCGTAGCGCCCTTGCAGAGCCGCAGCGACGGCGGCGAACCGTCGGCGATCCAGTGCTGCGGCCTCGCGCCGCATTCCTCGCACGTGCACGCTGTACAGCTGCTCGATGTCGACCCACGAGGTGCGCCCCTGCGAGTCCCACGGCCCGGTGCCGATGGAGAGATAGTCGCGGTCGCCGTCGTGCGCCTTGCTGGTCAAACGAACCGCGAACACACGGTCGGCCCCGTCGTGGCCGATCACCAGTACGGGGCGGTCCTTGCCGCGCCCGTCGTTCTCCTCGTATGGCACCCAGGTCCACACGATCTCGCCGGCATCGGGAGCGCCGTCGCGCTGCGGGGCGTATGTGATCGTCAGCCTGCCCCGCGCCGGTGGGCGGACCTCGCGGGTCGCCGTCTGCCCGCCCTGACCGGGACTGAGCGTGGGTGTGGTGGTGGGGCGCGACCGGGGACTCTTCGCCGGCGCCGAGGGGCGTGAGCGGCCACCGAGGAGGCCGAGGATCCCCCGAACGAGGGACGTCAGGGGGCCGCGGCCGTCGCGAGATGCCATGGCTTCACGCTACCAACCGCTGTCGCGCGTCTGCGCACGGCGAAGGGGCGCCGGACCGTGAGATCCGACGCCCCTTCGATGGGTGCGAGTCAGTCGACGAGCGCGTAGCCCTCTTCACCGTGCACGACGGTGTCGATGCCGGCGATCTCGTCCTCGTTCTTCACGCGGAAGCCGATCGTCTTCTCGATGATGAAGCCCAGCACGTAGGCGACCACGAAGGAGAACACCAGCACCGTGACGGCGGCGATCGCCTGGAGGATCAGCTGCTCGGCGTTGCCGCCGAGGAACAGGCCCGTGCCCGTGGCGAAGAAGCCGAGGTAGAGCGTTCCGATCAGACCGCCGACGAGGTGGACACCCACGACGTCGAGCGAGTCGTCGAAGCCGAGACGCCACTTGAGCTCGACCGCGAGGGCGCAGACCGCACCGGCGATGATGCCGAGCAGCAGCGACCAGCCCGGCGCCAGGTTGGCGCAGGAGGGCGTGATGGCGACGAGGCCGGCGACGGCACCCGAGGCGGCGCCGACGGCGGTCGGCTTGCCGTCCTTGAGCTTCTCGACGATCGCCCAACCGAGGATGGCCGCCGCGGTGGCGCCCAGCGTGTTCAGCACGATGAGGCCGGCGGGCGAGCCGACGCCGGCGATGCCGGAGAGGATGTCACCGCTCGTGCCCTCGGGGGCGGCGTAGAAGGCCGCGGCGCCGGCGTTGAAGCCGAACCAGCCGAACCACAGGATCGCTGCTCCCAGCATCACGAGCGGCACGTTGTGCGGCTTGTGGATGCCCTTCTGGAAGCCGACGCGCTTGCCGAGCACCAGGGCGAGAGCGAGGGCGGCTGCACCGGCGTTGATGTGGACAGCGGTTCCGCCGGCGTAGTCGATCACCTCGGTCGAGAAGCCCAGGGTGGTTCCGAGGTTGAAGATCCAGCCGTTGGTGTTCCACACCCAGCCGGCGACGGCGAAGTAGTCGATCGTCGCGAAGAAGAACGCGAAGATCATCCACGAGCCGAAGCGGGCGCGGTCGGCGATGGCGCCGGAGATGAGGGCCACGGTGATGATCGCGAAGGTGGCGCCGTAGGCGACGGCCGTGAGGTTCACGGTCGCGTTCTCACCGGTTGCCATCGCGCCGAGGCCGAAGTCGGAGAAGGGGTTGCCCAGGATGCCGCCCCACCAGTCGGCGGTCTGCATGTTGTATCCGTAGAGGATCCAGAGCACCGCGACGAGACCCATCGCGCCGAAGCTCATCATCATCATGCTGATGACGCTCTTCGCCTTGACGAGGCCGCCGTAGAAGAAAGCCACGCCCGGCGTCATAAAGAGCACGAGAGCCGTAGCGGCGATATACCAAGCGAGATTTCCGCTGTCCATGAAGGTCCTCACTGATGTGTTGTGTAACTCGGACCGGGTCGCCGCGGTTTCGGGGTCGGGACGTCCCAGCGCACTCAGTGTTGCGGTACGCGGTTACCGCCGGTATCCGCGTCGTGTTTCGCGTTGGTTACGCGCGCCGCGTCCAGGTAAACATCACGTTTCGGGGTGGCGGGCATCGCCGCTGAGGGCGATCAGGAATGCGTGAGCGCGTTGAGGCGCGAGATCGCGCGCAGGTATTTCTTGCGATAGCCGCCCGCGAGCATCTCTTCGCCGAAGACCTCGTCGAGGGGGCGACCGGTCGCGCGCACCGGGATCTGCGCGTCGTATGCCCGGTCCACGAAGGCGACGAAGCGCAGCGCGGCGGACTGGTCCTGAAGAGTGATCACGTCACGCAGGCCGATCATCGACAGGTTCTCGATCAGGCGCACGTAGCGCGAAGGGTGCACGGTCGCGAGATGGCGGATCAGTTCGGCGAACGCGTCGTCCGAGACGACACCGGATGCCGCGGCGCCATCGATCGCCGCGCGGTAGGCGTCGTCGTCGCACACCTCGGCGTGCCCATCGAGGGCGCGCTGACGGTAGTCGGTGCCGTCGATGCGAATGGTCTCGAAGCTCGATGCCATGGCGTGGATCTCGCGGAGGAAGTCCTGCGCGGCGAATCTCCCTTCGCCGAGCGCATTGGGCGGGGTGTTCGATGTCGCCGCCAGCCGCGTGCCGGTGGGGACCAGCTCCCCCAGCAGCCGGGTCATCACCATGGTGTCACCCGGGTCGTCGAGCTCGAACTCGTCGATGCACAGCAGGTCCGCTCCGCGGAAGAGCTCGACCGTCTTCTGATACCCGAGTGCTCCGACCAACGCGGTGTACTCGATGAACGATCCGAAGTACTTCCGTCGCGCCGGCATCGCGTGATAGATGGCCGCGAGCAGATGGGTCTTGCCGACGCCGAACCCGCCGTCGAGATACACTCCCGGCTTCATCTCCGGCACCTTCTTCGCGCGGCGGAACAGTCCGCCGCGCTCAGCCGGGCCCCCGCCGAGGCTGAACGCGATGAGCCGTTCCTTGGCCTCCTGCTGCGAAGGAAAAGACGGATCGGCGCGATACGTGTCGAAGGTCGCACCGTCGAACTGCGGCGGCGGCACGAGTGCGGCGACCATTTCTGCGCCGGACACCGCCGGCTGACGATCGACGAGGCGAATCGTGCCGGAGTCGGTGGATGTCATCGTTCTCCCTCATCGACCGCCGGTGCGCTCACCAGGTCGTGTGCGCGCAGCCAATCGCCGATCGCGTCGGTCCAGCGCTGCTGGTCGTAGTTCCAGAGCTTGGTGTGTCTGGCGGTGCGGAACACCTGCAACTCGACGAGATCGGGTCGCGCATCGGCCAGACGATGCGATGCGCTCGACGGAACGAATCCGTCATCGTCGCTGTGCAGGATCAGGACGGGATGGCGCAGTTCGGCGGCGCGCGCCACGATGTCGAGCCGGTCGAGCGGAATGGGTCCGTCGGCGCCGATGGCGGGAGCCGCCCATCCGGTGCGGAGGGCCCCCATCGCCAGATCGGTCACCGGCGTGGGCACGTGCAGCGCCCGGGCCTGGTAGGTGAGGACGGTGCGCCAGTCGACGACGGGTGAATCGAGGATGACCCCTTCGATCTGCTCGCGATGCGCGGAGCCGAGCGACGTCTGCAGGGCGATCGCACCCCCCATCGACCAGCCCATCAGCACGATGCGGCGGGCACCATGGCGCAGGGCCCAGCTGACGGCGGCATCGACGTCGCGCCACTCGGTGGCGCCGAGCGCGTAGGCTCCGGCACGGCTGCGCGGAGCCTCACCGTCGTTGCGGTACGACACGACGAGCGACGTGATGCCCAGGGCGTGGAACACCGGCACTGCGCGCAGGCATTCGGCTCGCGTCGTGCCACGACCGTGAATCTGGATGACCCAGGTCTCGTGGTCCGCGTCGCTCCGCGGCTCGGCCGGGAACAGCCAGGCCGGACAGGCGCCGATCGCGGCAGGCACGTGCTCGTGCGTGAAAGACAGATGGAGCTCTTCCGGCCGCTCGTAATACCAGCCGCTGAACGCCGCATCGGCGGCGAGGCTCGATTCGCCGCCGACCTGCGTGAGGAGCTTCCGCTTGACGGTCTCGCCGTCGCTCGCCAGCACAGAGCCCACTTTGAGATAGTCGGCCGAGCCGGTCGTGAACAGGCCGTAGCGCCCCGGCAGTACCGTGTCGGGCGTGCGCGCCAGCGTGATGGTCTGGGCGGGCACGTCGATGTCGACGATGCGCGTGTCGGGCACGCGCCGTGACGGCGTGACCACGCGTCGGGCCATGCGAAGGGCGACGGCGAATGCCATCGCGGCCGTTGCCAACAACGCCGCCGCAAGGGAGAGGGCAAGCATCCGCAGGGTGGCCGGAGCGCCGATTCGTGAGGCGCCGAGGGCGGCGCGCCTGGGTGCCTTCATCGTGGGCCCATCCTAGTCTGTGACCGTGGATGACACCCGTCCCGCCGCTGAGACACCGGCCTTCGCGCGCGCCGCAGAACAGCTGCGGTCCCTGACCTTCCGGTCCGACTTCTCCGTGCGTGAGATCGCCGCCCCGACGAGCCTCGCCCCGGAGGCGATCGCCTTCGCGGGAGACGTCCGTCCGGATGCGGACGGGCTGGACTCGCCGTATGGAACCGGGCGTTTCGTGCTCATGCACGACCCGGCCGAACCGGACTCCTGGGGTGGTCCGTGGCGTATCGTGTGTTTTGCGCAAGCTCCGCTCGAACCCGAGATCGGCGTCGACCCGTTGCTCGCGGACGTCGCCTGGTCATGGCTCGTCGATGCGCTTCAGACGCGCGGGGCGGCCTTCCATGCAGAGTCCGGAACGGCGACCAAGACCCTGTCGAAGGGGTTCGGCTCGCTCGCCGAGGAGGGTGACGGGGCGCAGATCGAGTTGCGGTCGTCCTGGACGCCCGCGGGCGACCTGAGCGCCCACGTGGAGGCGTGGGCGGAGCTCGTGTGCATGCTGGCGGGTCTGCCGCCGGGATCAGAGGGCATCGCCGTGTTCGGTTCGCAGCGGGGTGCATCAGGAAGGGGAACGCGTGGCTGAGTACGACGTCATCACGGATGCCGCCGGGCTCGCCGCCGCCGCCACCGCGCTCGCCGCGGGCACCGGCCCCGTCGCCGTCGACGTGGAGCGTGCATCCGGCTTCCGATACTCCCAGCGGGCGTACCTCATCCAGGTGTACCGGCGCGATGCCGGCGTCTTCCTCATCGACCCGCCGGCGGTGGGCGATCTGTCGCCGTTGCAGGATGCGATCGGTGGCATCACCTGGATCCTCCACGCCGCGAGCCAAGACCTCCCGTCGCTGCGCGAAGAGCACCTCGAGCCGCCGCAGATCTTCGACACCGAACTCGCTGCACGTCTGCTCGGGCATGAGCGGGTCGGCCTGGGCGCCGTCGTCGAGGACACCCTGGGGATCACCCTCGCGAAGGCGCATTCGGCGGCGGACTGGTCGACCCGTCCGCTTCCGCAGCCCTGGCTCGAGTACGCCGCGCTGGACGTGCTGCATCTGGTCGACGTCTTCGACGTGCTGCGCGACGAGCTCGAGGAGCAGGGAAAGACCGATATCGCGGCTCAGGAGTTCGAGACGGTGCGCACGCGGCCCGTCAAGCCCGCTCGCGAGGAGCCCTGGCGGCGCCTCAGCGGTCTGCACACCGTGCGCGGTCGTCGCGCCCTCGCCGTCGCCCGGGCCCTGTGGATCGCGCGCGAGGAGTACGCACGCGAGCAGGACACCTCGCCCGGTCGGCTCGTCCCCGATCGGGCGCTGGTGGCGGTCGTCATCGCCGATCCCAAGACCAAGCAGGACCTCGCTCGCGTCAAGGACTTCACCGGCCGTGCGAGCCGCAGTCAGCTCGATCGTTGGTGGGCCGCGATCGAGGCGGGCCGTGCCGATCCCGCACTGCCCGCCGAGCGCGCGTCCGGCGACGGGATGCCGCCCCCGCGCGCGTGGGCGGAGCGCAACCCGGCAGCCGACCTCCGACTGAAGGCGGCGCGCCCGCTCGTCGAACAGCTCGCTGTCGAGCTGCGGATGCCGACCGAGAATCTCCTGACCCCCGACACGTTGCGTCGTGTCGCATGGGCTCCCCCGGCCGAGATCGACCCGGCATCCATCGGTGACGCGCTCGCGGCCCACGGCGCCCGGCCCTGGCAGATCGAGGCCACGGCGGCGGTGATCGCCGGCGCCTTTGTCGAATCCGTGCAGACAGCCGAGGCTGCGTCCGACCTCGCGTCGTAGAATCGATCCAAGCGTTTCTGTGAGACTGAGTTTCATCGTACGCTGGACTCAATCTCAACCCTTGGAGGCAGTGTGGCCGAGCTCTCGGACGTCTACTTCGTCGATGGAATGCGCACCCCGTTCGGTCGCGCCGGCGAGAAGGGCATGTACTGGAACACCCGCGCGGATGACCTCGCGGTCAAGGCGACGATCGGACTCATGGCCCGGAACACCGCTGTTCCCGCCGCTCGCGTCGACGACGTCGCCATCGCCGCGACCAGCCAGACCGGAGAGCAGGGCCTGACGCTCGGGCGCTCGGTGGCCATCCTCGCCGGCCTGCCGCAGACCGTGCCCGGGTTCGCGATCGATCGGATGTGCGCCGGTGCCATGACGAGTGTCGCCATGATGGGAGCCTCGATCAGCGCCGGCATGTACGACGTCGCCCTCGCCGGCGGCGTCGAGCACATGGGCCACTACCCCATCGGCGGGAACGCCGACCCGAATCCCCGGTTCGTGGCCGAGAAGATGGTCGATCCGGGTGCGCTGAACATGGGCGTGACCGCCGAGCGCATCTTCGACCGGTTCCCGCAGCTGACCAAGGAGCGCTCCGACCGTTTCGGCATGCTCAGCCAGCACAAGGCGCAGGCCGCCTACGAGGCCGGCAAGTTCCAGCCCGATCTGGTTCCCGTCGCCGTGAAGGATGCCGAGGGAAGCTGGGGCCTGGCCACGGAGGACGAGGGCCGTCGCCCGCAGACGACGATGGAAGACCTTGCGGCGTTGAAGACGCCGTTCCGTCCGCACGGGCGGGTGACGGCAGGAACGTCCTCACCGCTGACCGACGGCGCCACGATGTCGCTGCTCGCCGGCGGCGGTGCCGTCAAGGAGCTCGGGCTCACCCCCAAGATGCGCATGGTCTCCTTCGCCTTCGCCGGCGTGCAACCCGAGATCATGGGCATCGGCCCGATCCCGTCGACGGAGAAGGCGCTGAAGAAGGCCGGGCTTACGATCGACGACATCGGTCTGTTCGAGTTGAACGAGGCCTTCGCGGTGCAGGTGCTGTCCCTGCTCGATCATTTCGGCATCGCCGACGACGACCCGCGGGTCAATCAGTGGGGTGGGGCGATCGCCCTCGGCCACCCGCTCGCCGCGTCGGGTGTGCGTCTGATGATCCAGCTCGCCGCGCAGTTCGCCGAGCGACCAGATGTCCGCTACGGACTCACCGCGATGTGCGTGGGGCTCGGGCAGGGCGGATCGGTCATCTGGGAGAACCCGCACTACAACGGCCGCAAGCGCTGAGAGGACGACGGACATGACGAACTACGACGAGATCGACTTCTCCGCCCTCACCGCGCTCGCCGACGGCGAGGTCGTCACCCATTCGCGGGTGCGCGACATCACCCTGCCCTCGGGCAAGATCCTCGCGCTCATCACGCTCGACAACGGTCGCGACCACACGCGGCCCAATACGCTCGGTCCGGCCACACTGACCGAGCTCGGGGCGACGCTGGCGAGCCTCAAGGCCCGTGCGGCGGCCGGCGAGATCCAGGCCGTAGGCATCACGGGCAAGCAGTACATCCTCGCCGCCGGCGCGGACCTCTCCGACATCACACGGGTCGGCTCCAAGGACAACGCCCGTCTGGTCGCGCAGCTCGGGCACAAGGTGCTCGGGTCGCTCGGCGAGCTCGGAGTGCCCTCCTTCGCCTTCGTCAACGGTCTCGCCCTCGGCGGGGGGCTGGAGATCGCGCTGAACTCGACGTACCGCACGGTCGACGCCTCCGCAGCCGCGATCGCCCTGCCCGAGGTGTTCCTGGGGATCATCCCCGGCTGGGGCGGCGCGTACCTGCTGCCGAACCTCATCGGCATCGAGAACGCCCTCGAGGTCGTCATCAGCAACCCCTTGAAGCAGAACCGCATGCTGAAGCCGCAGCAGGCTTATGACTACGGCATCTTCGACGCGATCTTCCCTGCTGCGACCTACCTCGAGAGCTCGCTCGCCTGGGCCGACGGGGTCCTGACGGGGGCCGTCAAGGTGGAGCGGAAGAACGAGCCGGGCAAGATCGAGCGGCTCACCAAGTGGCCCATCGCGATCAAGGTCGCGCGCGGCATGCTCGAATCCAAGATCGGCACCGTCCCCCGCTCCCCCTACGCCGCACTCGAGCTGCTCGACAAGGCGAAGGGCGGAACGAAGGCCGAGGGCTTCGCGCGCGAAGACGAGGCCCTGGCCGATCTCGTCACGGGCGACCAGTTCGCGGCATCCATGTACGCGTTCGATCTCGTGCAGAAGCGGGCCAAGCGGCCCGTCGGCGCTCCCGACAAGACCCTCGCGAAGAAGGTCACGAAGGTCGGCATCATCGGCGCGGGACTCATGGCGAGCCAGTTCGCGCTGCTGTTCGTGCGCAAGCTCCAGGTGCCGGTGCTCATCACCGACCTCGACCAGGCCCGCGTCGACAAGGGCGTCGCCTACATCCACGACGAGATCGGCAAGCTCGAGGCGAAGGGTCGCCTCGACGCCGACGCCGCGAACAAGCTCCGCGCGCTCGTGACGGGCACGACCGACAAGAGCCTGTACGCCGACTGCGACTTCGTCATCGAGGCGGTCTTCGAGGAGGTGGGCGTCAAGCAGGCCGTCTTCGGCGAGATCGAGAAGATCGTCGCCGAGGACGCCATCCTCGCCACCAACACCTCGTCGCTGTCCGTCGAGGAGATCGGGGCGAAGCTCGAGCACCCCGAACGGCTCGTCGGCTTCCACTTCTTCAACCCGGTCGCCGTCATGCCCCTGATCGAGATCGTCAAGACGCCGACCACGACGGATGCCGCGCTGTCGACGGCCTTCGTCGTGGCGAAGGGCCTCGGCAAGAACGCCGTGCTGACGGCGGATGCTCCGGGTTTCGTCGTCAATCGCCTCCTCGCCAAGGTCATGGGCGAGGCAGCGCGTGCCGTCTACGAGGGAACCCCCGTCGCGGATGTCGAGAAGGCGTTCGCGCCGCTCGGACTGCCGATGGGACCCTTCCAGCTCATCGATCTGGTCGGGTGGAAGGTCGCGGCGCACGTCCAGGACACGATGGTCCACGCGTTCCCCGACCGTTTCTACGCGAACGAGAACTTCCACCAGCTCGCCGAGCTGCCGGAGGTCGTCGAGAAGGACAAGGGCGGGCGCGTCACCGGCTTCTCCAAGGCGGCGGAGAAGGCGCTGAAGGGGCATGTGGGCTCCGCCCCGGCATCCGCCGACACGATTCTTCGGCGCGTGCAGGACGGCTTAGCCACCGAGATCAAGCTGATGCTCGACGAGGGCGTCGTTCCCGAGGTCGAAGACATCGACCTGTGCCTGATCCTCGGCGCCGGCTGGCCGTTCATCGACGGCGGGGCTTCGCCGTACCTCGATCGCGAGGGTGCATCCGAGCGCGCGTTCGGCGACACCTTCCACCACCCGCCGATCCGCGGCATCGGCGCCTGACGCGCCGTCTCCCGCCCTTCGCCCGTCACCACGGATTCGGATGGTGGCAACGGAATCGGATGCCGCATTCGCCCGTCACCACGGATTCGGATGGTGGCAACGGAATCGGATGCCGCATTCGCGCGGCATCCGATTCCGTTTTCCGTCTCCGCTTCCGGTGTGCGCGAGCGCGCGATCAGCTCGACGGCTGTGCCGCCCGCACGCGCAGATCGCGTGCGAGGCCGTCGCGCTGCTCGATGACGAGGCGGCGCAGGGCTCCGGGTGCGTCGGGGTGGTCCCGCAGCCACGCGTCGGCGGCGTCGAGCGACGGGGATGCCGGAAAGAGGCCGACCACAAGGCGCCGGGCGATCTCGATCGACCGCGACCGCCACGCGGGCAGGATGCGCGCGAAGTACTCGTCGTCGAATCCGGCGATGAGGTCCCGCCGCCCACCGGCTCGCACGCCCGCGATCGTCGCGTCGAGGTGGTCGTTCGTCAGTGTCTCGTCCGACCACGCGTCGTGCCAGCCGCGGGCGCGGGTGTCGGCGTCGGGGCGGGCGGTTCGCGCCGTGCGTGCGGCGACACGACCGGACGCGGTGTCGTCGGCGCGGAGCTCGCGCTCGATGTCGGTGTCATCCGCGTGGGCCGTCGCGGCGAGGGCGACGAGCCACGCCCAGCGTAGATCGGGGTCCAGCCGCAGCCCCGCCGGGGCGGGCGCGGAGTCGGCGAGGATCGCGCCGAGGTCGGTCGCCCGGTCGTCGCAGACCGCCGCCGCCGCACCCACGGCGCGGGCCCAGATGAGCTGGGCGTCCGAACCGGGAACCGCGCGCTGCAGGGCGCTCCACGCCGTCTCCAGCCAGCCGGCCGCCAGCGCCGGCCGGTCGCGATCGGCGGCGAAGTGGGCGATCGTGAACGCGGCCCGCGTCGCGGCCTCGGTGAGCAGGGCTGCGTCGGTCTCCCGCGGCGCATGCCGCGCGACGATGTCGACGTAGTCCGTCGCGGGCAGGATGCCGTCGCGCACCGCGTTCCACAGCGACGCCCAGACGACCGCTCGCGCCAGCGTGTCGTCGATCGTGGACAGTCCGCGCGCGACGGCATCCGTCGACGCGGCATCCAACCGCACTTTCGCGTACGTGCGGTCGTCGTCGTTCGGGACCACCAGCACGACGTCCTCGAGCGGTGCGTCGGCGAGGAGGGTCCGTGCGCCGACGATGTCGGCGGAGGCCGAGCCACGGCGGACGAGACGGCCGTCGGCCTCCGCGTACAGTCCGACGTTCACACGGTCCGGGCGGACCTCCGACACCGCCAGAGCGAGGCCTTCCGCGGTGCGCTCGGCACGCACGTCGGCGACCCCGGTCGTCTGCAGCCACGCGGCGCTCCAAGCCCGCAGGTCGCGTCCCGAAGCCTCTTCGAGAGCCTGCAGCAGATCGGGCAGCGTCGTGTTGCCGAAGGCGTGGCGGGCGAAGTAGCGCTGAGCACCCCGGAAGAAGGCGCCTTCGCCCACGAACCCGACGAGCTGTTTGAGCACCGAGGCGCCCTTCGCGTAGGTGATGCCGTCGAAGTTGAGCTTGGCCGCCTCCAGATCCGGGATGTCCGCGACGATCGGATGCGTCGTGGGCAGCTGGTCCTGCGTGTACGCCCATCCCTTGCGCCGGGTCGCGAAGCTGACCCAGGCGTCCGGAAACCCACCGACGGCCGCCGCGGCGTGCGTCCCCATGTAGTCCGCGAACGACTCCTTGAGCCACAGGTCGTCCCACCATCGCATCGTCGCGAGGTCGCCGAACCACATGTGCGCCATCTCATGGAGGATCGTGTTCGCGCGCGCCTCGCGCTGCGCGGCCGTGGCGGCGCCGCGGAACACATACGCCTCTGTAAAGGTCACGAGCCCGGGGTTCTCCATGGCGCCCAGGTTGTACTCGGGCACGAAGATCTGGTCATACGTGCCCCAGGGGTAGGGGTAGTCGAAGGCCTTCTCGAAGAACGACAGTCCGCGGCGGGTGATGTCGAGGATCTCATCCGCGTCGAGGTGTGCGGCCAAGGATGCGCGGCAGAGCACGCCGAGGGGGATCTCGCCGTCGGCGCCGGCGTACGTGCCCTCGGCGCGATGGTAGGGACCTGCGGCGACCGCGGTGATGTAGCTGGACAGCGGCAACGTCTCCGCGAAGCGGACACTCACTCCCCCGTCGACCTCCTCCCGCGACGACTCGGCGCCGTTGGACAGCACCGCCCACCCGGTGGGCGCGGCGACGGCGAAGCTCCAGTGCGCTTTCATGTCGGGCTGTTCGAAACACGGATAGACTCGCCGGCAGTCCGCCGGCTCGTACTGCGTGTAGAGGTAGGTCGCACCGTCCACGGGATCGCGGAACCGGTGAAGCCCTTCTCCGGAGGTGCTGTAGCGGGCCGAGGCCTCGATGCGGACAACGTTCGCCGTCGCTGCGTCGGAGTGGAGTCCGGAGATCTGGACGCGGGCCCCGTCCCACACCACCGGCTGGGACCGTCCGTTCACCGTGACGGCGTCGACGGCCGCGCCGATGAAGTCGACCCAGGTCCTGTCGGTGCTCGCGGTGAACTCCAGCGTGGACCGTGTCGGAAAGGTCGTGGCGGCGGCATCCGGAGCCGAACGCAGGTCGAGATCGACCTCGACGGCGTGCAGGCGGATGGCGGCGGCGCGAGCCGCCGTCTCTTCGCGGGTGAGGTTGGCGGAGCTCATCCATCCATGCTGTCACGGTACGGACTGTGCTATTTTTCGAACATGTTCACTTCTGAGGAGCCGTCGTCCAAGAGCGAGCGGACGCGTGCGCGCCTTCGCGAGATCGCGCTGACGTCGTTCCGGGACCGAGGGTACGACGCGACGACCATGCGTCTGATCGCGCAGGAGGCGGGCGTGTCCGTCGGCAACGCGTACTACCACTTCGCCACCAAGAACGATCTGGTCCAGGAGCTCTATCTCGAGGTGCAGCGCGGCCATCACGCTGCGGCGGTTCCGGCTCTCGTCGATGCGGACGACCTCGTCGACCGCATCGCGATCGTGTATCGCACGGGGCTCGACCAGCTCACCGCGTACCACGAGCACGCCGCCGAGTTCCTCTCCGCCGCCGTCTCGCCGCGCTCGGAGATCAATCCTCTCGCCGAGGCGTCCGGCGAGGCCCGAGCCATCACGGAGGGCCTGTTCGCGGAGGCGGTGCACGGGGCGCGTTCGGGAACGGTCCCGAAGGACCTCGCTGAGGCGCTGCCCACGGTGCTCTTCCTCGCGCACCTGTTGCTGGCGCTCTTCTGGGTCTATGACCGCTCGGAAGGACAGCAGCGCACGCGCCGTCTGCTCGATCGGGGTCTCGCGTTGCTGCGGACGACGCTGCCGCTCGCGCGCCTGCCGATCGTGCGCGGGGTCGTGCGCGACCTGCTCGGGCTGATTGCGGAGGCGGGCCGGTGAGCGAGCCGAATCGGTCCCGCGTGTTCACGAGCGAGCAGCTCTGGCGTGGTGCGACGCACGCGTGGCTGGCGTTCATGGTGCTGCTCGCGGCGGCGATCGTCGCGTGGACGCTCGCCGCCGGCAGCGCGCCCTTCGATCCGTCGACCCTCACGATGGCGGCGTACGCGGCCGTCTGGGTCGCCTTCTTCGGCGGGCTCGTCTCGATGGTGGTGACGATCGTCGGACTTCCCGTTGCCGCCGCCGTCGGCTACGCGCTTCGTCGCGTGCGGCGCGGCTGGATCCACCTCGGTGTTTTCGCGGTTTTCGGTGCCGTCATCGGTGCGGCGGCGATCGCCGTCTTCGCCGCGCTGTCGAGCGCGGTGACCCTCGATCCGGCATTCGTCACGCTGACGCTCGGCGTCTGCGCGGCCGCGACGGTCTACGGCCGGTGGCAGGGCGCGCGGACGCCGCAGCGGCGAGCACCCGTGATGGAGGAAGAGGACCTCCGGCTCGACGGCTGATTGTGATCAGCCGCGGCCGTCGCCGTGGTCGGCGTGCTCCGAACCGGCGGCGCCGCCCTGGACGGTCCAGATGGCACCCGTCTCGGTGGAGGGCCGCGCGATGGGGATACGCGTGCCGAGCACCTGCGCGACGACGTCCTGCGCGATCTTCGCGGCCGACAGGCCGGCGTCTTCGAGGATCTGCTCGCGTGTCGCATGATCGATGAAGGCATCGGGAAGGCCGAGCTCGTCGACGGCCGTGTCGACGCCCGCTTCGCGCAGCACCTGGCGCACGCGCGTTCCGACGCCACCGACGCGGATGCCGTCCTCGATCGTGATCACCAGGCGATGGGCGGCCGCGAGCTTCACGATGGAGGGTTGCACGGGAACGACCCAGCGCGGATCGACGACGGTCGCTCCGATGCCCTGGGCGCGCAGACGCTCGGCGACTTCGACCGCGAGCTGCGTCATCGGGCCGATGCCGACGAGCAGAACGTCCTCGGCCCCGTTCTGCCACAGCACGTCGACACCGTCCGAGAGGCGCTTGAGGGCCGGCTGCTCGACCGCGACGGCGCCCTTGGGAAAGCGGATCACCGTGGGGGCGTCGTCGACAGCGATCGCCTCGTCGAACTCCTCCCGCAAGCGGGCTTCGTCGCGGGGTGCGGCGATGCGGATGCCGGGGACCAGCTGCAGCATCGCGAGATCCCACACACCATGGTGGCTGGGGCCGTCGGGCCCGGTCACACCCGAGCGATCGAGAACGAACGTCACTCCCGCGCGATGCAGGGCCACATCCATGAGCACCTGGTCGAAGGCGCGGTTCATGAACGTCGCGTAGATCGCAACGACGGGATGCAGCCCGCCGAACGCGAGCCCCGCCGCGGAAGCCACCGCATGCTGCTCGGCGATGCCGACGTCGTAGACACGGTCGGGGAAGCGCTGCGCGAACGGCTGCAGGCCCGTCGGGCGCAGCATCGCCGCGGTGATCGCGATGACGTCGTCGCGACGCTCTCCGGCCGCGACGAGTGCATCGGCGAAGGCGTCGGTCCAGGCGACGGCATCCGAAGAGCCCAGCGGCTCGCCCGTCGCCGGGTCGATCTTGCCGACGGCGTGGAACTGATCGGCCTCGTCGTTGCGCGCGGGTTCGTAACCGCGGCCCTTCTCGGTGATGACGTGCACGATCACGGGGGCGCTGTAGTCCTTGGCCAGCTGCAACGTCTCCTGCAGCGCGACGAGGTCGTGTCCGTCGATCGGCCCGAGGTACTTGATGTCCAGGTTCGAGTACAGCGCCTCGTTGTTGGAGAAGCGCGAGAGGAATCCATGCGTGCCGCCGCGGACACCACGGTAGACGGCGCGACCCATCGGTCCGAGGCGACGGAAGAAGGATGCCGAGCTCTTGCGCAGGCTCTCATAGCCCTCGGTGGTGCGTACCCGGTTCAGATAGCGAGCCATCCCCCCGATCGTCGGAGCGTAGGAGCGTCCGTTGTCGTTGACGACGATCACCAGATTGCGATCGTTGTCGTCGGAGATGTTGTTCAGTGCCTCCCAGGTCATCCCGCCCGTCAGCGCGCCGTCACCGACGACAGCGACCACGTGGTGATCCTTGCGGCCGGTGCGGGTCAACGCCCGGGAGATGCCGTCCGCCCAGCTCAGCGAACTCGACGCGTGCGAGGACTCGACGACGTCGTGGACGCTCTCCGCGCGTTGCGGGTAGCCGGCGAGTCCGCCGCGCGAGCGCAGGCCGCGGAAGTCCTGGCGGCCGGTGAGCAGCTTGTGCACATACGACTGATGGCCGGTGTCGAAGACGAAGGGGTCGTCGGGTGAGTTGAAGACCCGGTGCAGCGCGATGGTGAGCTCTACGACACCGAGGTTCGGTCCGAGATGACCGCCCGTGCGCGCCACGTTCTCGACGAGGAAGTCACGGATCTCCTGCGCGAGCTGCTCGAGCTGCTCGGTGGACAGGGAGTCCAGGTCACGCGGACCGGTGATCGAAGCGAGCAGACTCATCCTCCGAGTCTACGTCGCCCAAACGCCGACGCCCCGGCATCGGCGTCCCCTTGCAGGGACCGATGCCGGGGCGTTATAACCGGCGCTCAGACCAGCGAACGCAGCACGTACTGGAGGATGCCGCCGTTGCGGTAGTAGTCCGCCTCACCGGGGGTGTCGATGCGCACCTTGGCGTCGAAGACGATCGTCTCCTTGCCTTCCGGCGAGAACTCGCTGGGGGCCGCCGTGACCTTCACGGTCTTCGGGGTGACGCCCTCGTTGAGCTGCTCGAGGCCCTCGATCGAGACGATCTCGGTGCCGTCCAGGCCCAGCGACTTCCAGCTCTGGCCCTCGGGGAACTGCAGCGGCACGACGCCCATGCCGATGAGGTTGGAGCGGTGGATGCGCTCGAAGCTCTCGGTGATGACCGCCTTGACGCCCAGCAGCGACGTGCCCTTCGCGGCCCAGTCGCGCGATGAGCCCGAGCCGTACTCCTTGCCACCGAAGACGACGAGCGGGGTGCCTTCGGCGCGGTAGTTCTCGCACGCGTCGAAGATGTACGACTGCGGGCCGCCCTCCTGCGTGAAGTCACGCGTGAAGCCGCCCTCGACGATCTGACCGTCGTTGACCGCGGCGACCAGCTCGTTCTTGAGGCGGATGTTCGCGAACGTGCCGCGGATCATGACCTCGTGGTTGCCACGACGCGAGCCGTAGGAGTTGAAGTCCTTCTGCGCGACACCGTGCTCGGTGAGGTACTGCGCGGCGGGCGTGCCGGCCTTGATGTTCCCCGCGGGCGAGATGTGGTCGGTGGTGACCGAGTCGCCGAGGGTCGCCATCACCCGGGCGCCGTGGATGTCCGTGACCGGGGTCAGGTCCATGGACATGCCCTCGAAGTACGGCGCCTTGCGCACGTACGTCGAATCGGCGTCCCACTCGAAGATCGGGCCCTCGGGCGTGGGCAGGCTCGTCCAGCGCTCGTCGCCGTCGAACACGGTGGCGTACTGCTTGATGAACTGGTCACGCGAGATCGACGAGTCGATGACCTCCTGCACCTCGTCCGGCGAGGGCCAGATGTCCTTGAGGAACACGTCGTTGCCCTCCGAGTCCTTCCCGAGCGGGTCGGTCTCGAAGTCGAAGTGCATGGAGCCGGCGAGGGCGTAGGCGACGACGAGGGGCGGCGAGGCGAGGTAGTTCATCTTCACGTCGGGGCTGATGCGGCCCTCGAAGTTGCGGTTGCCCGACAGCACGGCCGTGACGGCCAGGTCGTTCTCGTTGATCGCCGCCGAGACCTCCTCGATGAGAGGTCCGGAGTTGCCGATGCAGATGGTGCAGCCGTAGCCGACCGTGTAGAAGCCGAGGCCTTCGAGGTCCTTGTCGAGCCCCGACTTCTCGTAGTAATCGGTGACGACCTTGGAACCGGGGCCGAGCGTCGTCTTCACCCACGGCTTCTGCTTGAGGCCCTTGTTGCGCGCCTTGCGGGCGAGAAGGCCGGCGGCGATCATCACCGACGGGTTCGAGGTGTTGGTGCACGACGTGATCGCGGCGAGCGTCACGGCACCGTTGTCGAGGAGGTACGAGTCTCCGGCGGGCGAGGTGACGGGCACGGGATTGGATGCCGCGGCGGGGGCGCCGCTGGAGATGTGCACCTCACGCGTCTGCGGCTCCTCGTCGCCGGGCGCCGCGCCCGGGTCGGATGCCGGGAACGAGTGCTTCGACTCGAGGTCGACGATGGAGT
This sequence comes from Sphingomonas sp. BLCC-B65, assembly GCF_028550675.1. Classification (NCBI taxonomy): domain Bacteria; kingdom Pseudomonadati; phylum Pseudomonadota; class Alphaproteobacteria; order Sphingomonadales; family Sphingomonadaceae; genus Sphingomonas; species Sphingomonas sp. BLCC-B65. The sequence continues at coordinate 407,471 of NZ_JAQQGL010000001.1, forward strand.
TCGAGACGCTGGGCGTCGTGTAGTTGACGATGTCCTTCTCGAACTGCGACTTGGCCTCGCTGAGCAGGATGCGATCCTGCGGGCGCTTGGGGCCGGCGATGGAGGGGACGACCGTGGACAGGTCGAGCTCCATGTACTCGCTGAACACGGGCTCGCTGTCCGCGTCGTGCCAGAGCTTCTGCTCCTTCGCGTATGCCTCGACGAGAGCCACGGTCTGCTCGTCGCGACCGGTGAGGCGCAGGTAGTCGAGCGTGACGTCGTCGATCGGGAAGATCGCGGCCGTCGAGCCGAACTCCGGGCTCATGTTGCCGATGGTGGCGCGGTTGGCCAGCGGCACCGAAGCGACGCCCGCGCCGTAGAACTCGACGAACTTGCCGACCACGCCGTGTTTGCGCAGCATGTCGGTGATGGTGAGGACCACGTCGGTGGCGGTGACGCCCGCCGGGATCTCCCCGGTCAGCTTGAAGCCGACGACACGTGGGATGAGCATCGACACGGGCTGGCCGAGCATCGCGGCCTCGGCCTCGATGCCGCCGACGCCCCAGCCGAGCACGCCCAGGCCGTTGACCATGGTGGTGTGCGAGTCGGTGCCGACGCAGGTGTCGGGGTAGGCGCGCAGTACGCCGTCGCGGCCGGTGCGGTCGTAGATGACCTTCGCGAGGTGCTCGATGTTCACCTGGTGGACGATGCCGGTTCCCGGCGGGACGACCTTGAAGTCGTCGAACGCGGTCTGGCCCCAGCGCAGGAACTGGTAACGCTCGCCGTTACGCTCGTACTCGATCTCGACATTGCGCTCCAGCGCGTTGTCGGTGCCGAAAAGGTCGGCGATGACGGAGTGGTCGATGACCATCTCGGCCGGCGACAGCGGGTTGATCTTCGCCGGGTCTCCACCGAGGGCCGTGACGGCCTCGCGCATGGTGGCGAGATCGACGATGCAGGGCACGCCGGTGAAGTCCTGCATCACGACGCGCGCCGGGGTGAACTGGATCTCGGTATCGGGCTCCGCATCGGCATCCCAGTTGCCGAGGGCCTCGATCTGCGACTTCGTGACGTTGGCGCCGTCCTCAGTGCGGAGGAGGTTCTCGAGCAGCACCTTCAGGCTGAACGGGAGCTTCTCGTACCCGGCGACGGTGTCGATCCGGTAGATCTCGTAGTCGGTGCCACCGACCGTGAGGGTGCTCTTGGCTCCGAAGCTGTCAACAGTGGACACGTCTGCTCTCCTTCGTTGGGAGTTCCTGAGGCCGCGGGCTCAGTCGGTCGGCGGGGTCAGGGTCGGGCATGGACGGCCGTCGCCTGATTCTCCATCATCCCCGCCGCCGCGGCGGCGGGCTAGTGAGGTTGTCCTTACCCGTGGATGGCGCCTCTGGCGCATCACCGGCGAAGGAATTTATCTTGATGTCAAGATAAATCTATCACGCCTCGGATGCCGCGCTGGCGTCGTGCTGGCGCGGATAGACCGCCCGCACGGCCAGCCAGGTGACGGCGACGAGCGGGGCGAACAACGGCAGTCCCATCACGAGCTTCAGGGTGCCGAGCGTGGTGACATCGCCGGCGAAGTAGAAGGGAAGCTGCACCGCGAGGCGCAGGTAGAACAGCGCGGCCCAGGCGATCGCCAGCCAGAAGAACACCCGGCGCTTGCGCGGATCGCTGCGCCAGCGTGTGCTCTCGTTCATGAGGAAGCCGACGGCCAGTCCGATCAAGGACCACCCGACGAGAGCCGAGATCAGAAACGCCGTCCCGTAGGCCGCGTTGGTGATGAGGCCCGGGACGAAGTTGTCCTGTCCTCGGCCGGTCCACAGTGCGAGGGCGGCGGCGGCACCGGTGGCGATGAGTCCCCCCAGTGCCGCACTGGCGGGCGAGCGCTGAACGAGGCGGACGATCGTGAAGACGGCCGCAGCGCCCACCGAGAGCGCGAGCGAGAGTGTGAGATCGGCCGTGGTCGTGAACAGGATGACGAACGCCAGGCCGGGAAGCACGCTCTCCAGCACTCCCCGCCAGCCGCCCATGGCGGCCCAGACGACGTGTCCCGTGTGAGCCTGCCGCGACGGATCGAGACCGGCGCGTCGCGCGGCGTTGCCGAGCGCGCTTCCGAGGAGGTCCGATGCGGACGGCGGAGGTGGCGTGAGCGGAGCGGATGCCGCGTCCTCGGGCTCCTGCGCGGGCGAGCTCATGCGGTGCCGGGGGCGGCGGGCATCTTCAGCGGAATGAGGTCGCGCGGCGGCATGGGGCTGCCGCCTCGCACCACCACGATCGAGCGGAAGAGATCCTCGACGCGGGCGGCGGCCTCGACGTCGGTCGTGGCCGCTCCCCCGATCACACCGCGCAGGAACCAGCGCGGCCCGTCGACACCGATGAACCGCGCGAGGCGCTTTCCGGCGACCGCATCAGGCCCGCTCACGACGGGGACCTCGGCGAGCAGTTCGGCGCCGAGCGGGCCGTGGCGCTCCTCCACGCGCCCGCCCTGCTGGCGGATCTGCTGACGGATCTGGTCACGGGTCTCGTCCCACAATCCGCTCGAGCGGGGCGCGGCGAACGGTTGCACCTGCAGGGTCGAATCGGCGTAGTCGAGGCCGACCGCGACGATGCGCTTGGTCTGCTCCTCGACTTCGAGGCGAAGGTTCAGCCCCTCGCGCGGGAGCACCTTGATGCCACCCAGATCGATGTACGGACGAACGGGGTTCGCCTCTGCCTCGTCGAAGGGGCCGGTCGATGCGCGGTCGCCCGCGCCGGTGGGCTGCAGTTCATCGCTCATGCGGTGACTCCTGTCTGGTAGCCCGTCGAGCCGAACCCGCCCTCTCCGCGCGCGGTGTCGGGCAGGTCGTCGACGGGGAGGAAGCGGACGCGGGGAACGGGCATCACGATCAGCTGAGCGATGCGGTCGCCGGCGGTGATGTCGTACGCCTCATGGGCATCCGTGTTGAGGAGAGCGACCTTGATCTCACCGCGGTAGCCGGCGTCGATCGTCCCGGGTGCGTTCACGATCGTGATGCCGTGCTTGGCGGCCAGACCGCTGCGCGGCACGACGAAGGCCGCGTATCCATCGGGCAGGGCGATCCGCACCCCCGTGCCCACCAGCGCGCGAGCGCCGGGTTCCAGTCGCAGGCTCTCCGACGAGACCAGATCGGCGCCGGCGTCGCCGGGATGTGCGTAGACGGGAACCTGCGGCGCGATAATGGGAACGTCCACGGATTCGATCACTCCACGAGGGTAATGCACATCGCCGCTCCAGCCGCTCCCGTTTCCGACGTCCGCTACCGCGAACGGCTCAGCCCGTCGCTGTGGACGCTGCTCAGCTCGGCGGTGGTCGCTCCGATGGTCGCACTGGTGTTCGTCCCGCTGGACGCGACCATCGCTCTCGCCGCGGGCATCGCCGTGGCAGCGGTGCTGATCGGCCTGCTCGTCTTCGCGTCTCCGGTCGTGGAGGTGCGAGCCGGGGAACTCCGGGTCGGTCGTGCGCATATCCCGGTGGATCAGCTCGGCGCCGCCGAGCCGCTGTGGGCAGATGACGCCCGTGCTGCGCGCGGTCCACAGCTGTCCGCGACCGCGTGGCACATGTTCCGCGGCGGGATCGACCCCGTGGTCCGCGTTTCCGTCATCGATCCCGGAGACCCCGTCACCGAGTGGGTGTTCTCGACGCGCACGCCTGATCGCGTCGTCGCCGCGATCAGGCGCGCCCAGTCGCGCTGAGGTCAGCGCCGGTGCGGGGCCGATCCCGCCGGGCGGACGGTCTTCAGGCGCACTCGATGCAGACGGCGCCGGCGGTGGTCTCGTGGTCGATCTGCGTGCGATGCTTCACGAGGAAGCACTCGATGCAGGTGAACTCGTCTTCCTGCGGGGGCAGCACGACGACGTCCAGCTCCAGGTCGGAGAGGTCGGCGCCGGGCAGCTCGAAGCCCGAGGGGTTGTCGGCATCCTCGACGTCGACGGCCCCGGACATCTTGTCGGGAACGCGCTCCTTCAGAGCCTCGATCGACTCGCTGTCGTCGTCGGTCTTACGGGGGGCGTCGTAATCGGTCGCCATGCTCTCAACTTCCAGGTGTGTTGCCAAAGTGCCGACTCGCGGCCGGGGGGACCGACGTGGGGCGGCGATAGTTTGCACGACGGGTTCGGATTTCGCAAATGATCGTCGTGCGCGTGCCCGCTTCCGGCGGGTGCGTCGCATGGAACTCGCGGCGCGCCCGCGATATTCCCGAGTGCGACGAACTGCTGTGACAGCATGGGCCCGGCAATCGAATCGTGCCCGAACAGGGAACGGGAGGGTGTTTCGCATGGAACAGCTCAAGGTGATCGGAACCGAGGAAGGCGTCCTCGTTCTCGCCACGGAGTCCGGCGAACGGTACGCGCTGCCGATCGACGAGACGCTGCGCAGCCAGCTGCGTCGCTCACAGCGCGACAGCGAGCCGCGTGCGGCGCGCCCGAGCCCCCGCGACATCCAGGCTCACATCCGTTCCGGGCTGTCGGCTCAGGAGGTCGCGGAGCTTCTGGGCGCTCGCCTGGAAGACGTGCAGCGCTTCGAACGTCCCGTCCTCGCCGAGCGTGAGCACATCGTGGGGCAGGCTCTGGCCGTCCCGGTGCTCATCGCGGGAGAACTCGATGCCGCGGCGCAGCCGACCTTCGGGGTCGCGGTGCGTGCGAAGCTCGCCGAGGCGGGTGCGAGCGGCGAACGCTGGACGAGCTGGAAGGACGAGGACGGCTGGGTCGTCAAGCTGGAGTTCACCGCGAACGACGTCGACCACGATGCACGCTGGAGCTTCGACCCGCGCCGGAGCAGTCTTGCTCCGCTCAACGCCGATGCGACCCAGCTCTCGCGTCAAGGATCGCTGCCCGAAGGACTGATCCCCCGCCTGCGCGCGCTCGACACCTCTCCGCTGAAGGATGCCTCGCGCTTCGACTCGGGGGCGTTCGGCCCGCGCCGTCTGGACGCCGACGCCGGCGTGCCCGACGCTGACATCGCGCGACCGGACGTGCGAGTGCCGGTCGCTCCCGCGGTTCAGGATGCCGCGATCAAGCGCGCCCCCGATCACGCGGTGACGTCCGCCGAGACAGCGGATCTGCTCGAGGCGCTGCGCCGCCGTCGCGGCCAGCGCGAGCCCATGCCCGAGGAGGAGTCCGCGACCGAGCGTCCGCACTCCCCCGTGGCTCTGTTCGACGCGCTCGAGCCCGGCTATGACGAAGCGAGGACGGATGCCGAAGACACGGCATCCGCGATCGAAGACACCGTCATCAGCGACTCGTCGCGCCGCAAGGGGCGCACCTCCATGCCGTCGTGGGACGAGATCGTCTTCGGAGCGCGCACCGAAGACGGGTGAGTCGACGGGGCGTCGCGGGGCCGGATGATCAGCCGTTCGCGAAGGCGCCGAGTCTGATCAGAGGAACGATGCGTTCCTGATCCGTCCAGGATCCGTGCTGGCCGATCATGCGCTGCGGCTTCTTGTCGGCGACGCGGTCGTCGTAATAGGCCACCGCCGTCCGGGCCGCGACGAGCACATCGCCGATGCGATCGCGGACATCGGGGTGCACGTGGGGGCCGAACAAGCCGGCGTCGATCGCCTCCTCGCGTGTCATCACCCACGAGCGCGACTGCTCGGCTTCACGCCAGCGCGCGGCCACGGTCGCGGCGCTGCCGTCCGTTGTGTAGAGCTGCAGCATTCGAGGCTCGCCGGCCACCAGGGCCACATCATGCAACAGCGGGTCCCCGTCGCGCAGCAGCACGTGCCGATGCGCCGGCACGTCGACCATTCCATGATCCGCCGTGACGAGCGAGCCGACGCCCGGCGAGAGCATCGCTTCGAACCGACGAAGGTCCGCGTCGAGTTCCTCTAGCCCCCGCAGCCATCGCTCGGATTCCCAGCCGTGCGCGTGACCGAGGGTGTCGAGTTCCGGTATGTAGACGTAGACGAGCGCGCCCGGGTTCGCCGACGCGCGTATGGCGGCGGCGGTGAGGCGCTCGGCCGGGGTCGCGGCGCCGACGAACTCGGCCCCGCGCTGGATCGCCCGCGTGAAGCCGCTGTCGCGATACAGCCCTTTGCTCACCACGAACGTGGGCCGACCGGCGTTCGCCTCCCGTTCCAGCAGCGGCTGCGCGCGCTGCCAGGTCATCGGGTCGAGCCCGTCGGTCTCCCACCCCTTGAGCTGGTTGGGGGCGATATCGGTTCCCGGGATGCGGGCGCGGTATCCGACGATGCCGTGGGTGCCGGCATCGGTCGCGGTGAGAAGCCCGGTGAGGGCGGTGGCCGTCGTCGAGGGGAACGTGCTGCGCGCGGCATCCTTCTTCGTCATCGCCGCCGTCAGGAAACGTGCGTGTCCGGCACGAGCGGTGAGATTGCCGCGCCCGAGTCCGTCGACCAGGACCAGGATCGCCGACCGGGCCGAGACGAACCAGTCACCGGCGTCGGACAGTGACGCAAGCAATTGCGGCACGATGGCGGTGAGGCTCCGGGCTGTGGGCGGGTCCGCGGGTAGGCTGAACGACATCGGGGCCAGTCTCGCATATGGCGCGCGGCCCCACTTCCCGGCCCACCCGAGCACCGAGGGAACCGCAGATCCATGGCAGCTTCGCGCACCGCGTCCATCCCCGAAGATCACGGCCGCATCGAGGACGTCGACGTCTCCGCCGAAATGCAGGATTCGTTCCTGGAGTACGCGTATTCGGTCATCTACTCGCGCGCTCTTCCCGACGCTCGCGACGGCCTCAAGCCCGTGCAGCGGCGCATTCTGTTCCAGATGGCGGACATGGGTCTTCGGCCCGACCGGGGGCACGTCAAGAGTGCGCGCGTCGTCGGCGAAGTGATGGGAAAGCTGCACCCGCACGGCGACTCGGCGATCTACGACGCGCTCGTGCGCCTCGCTCAGCCGTTCGCGCTGCGGGTGCCGCTGGTCGACGGTCACGGCAACTTCGGTTCGCTCGACGACGGACCCGCGGCGGCGCGGTACACGGAAGCGCGCCTGGCTCCGGCCGCGCTCGCTCTGACGGAGAACCTCGACGAGGACGTCGTGGACTTCGTGCCCAACTACGACGGTCAGTTCCAGCAGCCGGCCGTCCTCCCCGCCGCCTTCCCCAACCTGCTCGTCAACGGTGCCTCCGGCATCGCGGTGGGCATGGCCACCAACATGGCTCCGCACAACCTCAACGAGGTCGTCGCCGCCGCGATCCATCTGCTCGAGAACCCCGACGCCACCACCGCCGAGCTCATGGAGTTCGTCCCCGGCCCGGATCTCCCCGGCGGCGGCATCATCGTCGGGCTCGACGGCATCACCGAGGCCTACGAGAGCGGACGCGGTACCTTCCGCACGCGCGCGAAGGCATCCATCGAGTCGCTCGGCCCGCGTCGCACGGGCATCGTCGTCACCGAGCTGCCGTACATGGTGGGTGCCGAGCGCGTCATCGAGAAGATCAAGGACGCCGTCAACGCGAAGAAGCTCACGGGCATCGCGGACGTCAACGATCTCACCGACCGCAATCACGGTCTGCGCCTCGTCATCGGCATCAAGACGGGGTTTGACCCCGCGGCCGTGCTCGAGCAGCTCTACCGGCTCACTCCGCTCGAGGACTCCTTCGGCATCAACAACGTCGCCCTCGTCGACGGGCAGCCGCAGACGCTCGGCCTCAAGCCCCTCCTGCGGGTGTATCTCGACCACCGTATCCAGGTCGTCACGCGTCGCAGCCGCTACCGTCTCGCCCGCAAGCAGGAACGTCTCCACCTCGTCGAGGGTCTTCTGATCGCGATCCTCGACATCGACGAGGTCATCCAGGTCATCCGCGCCTCTGACGACACCGAGCAGGCCCGCGGGAAGCTGATGAGCGTCTTCGACCTCTCCGAGGTGCAGGCCGAATACATCCTGGAGTTGCGTCTGCGGCGTCTCACCCGCTTTTCCCGCATCGAGCTGGAGTCCGAACAGGACACCCTCAAGAAGGACATCGCCGACCTCGAGGCGCTGCTGGCCAGCGATGTGCTCCTCCGCCAGCAGGTGGCCCGTGAGCTGGATGCCGCTGCGGAGACCTTCGGCACACCACGTCGCACCCTGCTGCTCAACGGCGGACCCGTGGCGGCCCGCTCTCGCAGCGCCGCGGCGGCCGACCTGCAGATCGCCGACTCCCCGTGCCGGGTGCTCCTGTCCGCGACCGGGAGGATGGTGCGTGCCGAACTCGGCGACTCCGGCGAGATCGTCGCTCCGACACGGCGTGCAAAGCACGACGGCATCCTCTCCGCTGTCGACACGACCACGAGGGGCGAGCTCGGCGCGGTCACCACGCGCGGCCGCCTGGTGCGCTTCTCCCCTGTCGATCTGCCGTCGGTGCCGGCGAATGCGGTGCAGCTCGGGGCCGGTACCCGCGCCGACCAGTACCTCGGCCTGGCATCGGGCGAGCACGTCGTGGCCGTCGTGCCCCTCGGCGACATCGTCATCGCCCTCGGGACCGCCCAGGGTGTCGTCAAGCGTGTCGCAACCTCGGAGCTTGCGCCCGGCAAGCACGAGGCCGAGATCATCGCGCTGAAGGACGGAGACCTCGTCGTCGGCGCCGCCGTCGCCCCCGACGGTGCCGAGCTCGTCTTCGTGGCCTCCGACGCCCAGCTGCTGCGCTTCGACGCGGCGAGCGTGCGCCCGCAGGGGCGCGCGGCGGGCGGCATGGCGGGCATCCGTTTGGGCGCGGGAGCCTCCGTCGTGGCCTTCAACGTGGTGACCGAACCGGCGGACGCGGTGGTCGTCACCATCGCCGGGTCCTCCCAGGCGATCGCCGGGACAGACGCGGGAAGCGCGAAGGTGTCGATGTTCGACGAGTTCCCGCCGAAGGGTCGCGCGACCGGCGGCGTGCGCGCTCAGCGCTTTCTGAAGGGCGAGGACGTCCTCACTCTCGCCTGGGTCGGTGCGCAGCCGCGGGCATTGGCGGCGGACGGCGCCGTGCGTACCCTGCCGGAGCCGGGGGCGAAGCGGGATGCCTCCGGACAGCCACTGGATGCGGTCGTCGCGGCCGTCGGCACGGCGATCGCCTGACGGTCGTCAGCCCAGAGAGACGAGACCGTACTGGGTTGCGCGGATCAGCACTTGGATGCGATCGCGCACGCCCCACTTCGCCGTGATGCGGCCGAGGTGTGACTTGACCGTCGCTTCGGACACGAACATCGCCGCCGCGATCTCCGCGTTGGACATTCCCTGCGCGAGAAGTGTGACCACTTCCAGCTCGCGTTCGGTGAGTTCCTCGTCGCGGCCGAGCTGGCGCGGTGCGGGCGGTTCGTTCTGCTGCACCGAGCTGACGAGCTCCTTCGCGACGCGCGGCGAAAGAACGTACCCGCCCTCGTGAGCGAGGCGCGCCGCGTCGAGGATGCGGTCGGGCGACGTGTCCTTCACCAGGAAGCCCGCAGCGCCGGCGCTGAGCATCGGGACGATCACCCGTTCCGAGGAGAACGTGGTCAGTGCGACGATCTTGATACCGGGAAACTCACGCGTGAGGCGTTGAGTGGCCTCGATGCCGTCCATCTTGGGCATCTGCACGTCCATGAGCACGACATCGGGGTGAGTGCTGCGCACCAGCGCGATCGCGTCGATGCCGTTGTCGGCTTCGCCGACGAGATCGAACCCGTCCGAGGAGTCCAGGAAGACGCGCAGTGCGGCGCGCACCAGCGACTCGTCGTCGACGATGATCACGCGAATCGGTTCGGTCACAGCACCATCTTACGAAGCGCCCGTACTCGTTCTTTTCCGCGCGATGTCGACGAAAGTCGCTATCGATGTAGCCATCCGTCGGTCGTGCGAGATGACCTCTGTTTGAAGAATCGATTCGAGAGATTGCAGGAGGTGAAACACATGTGGTACTGGCTTGGACAGCTCATCGGCATCTGGAAGTAAGTGTTCTCGCGAGATAATCGCGTTGTGACCTCCTTCCGCTCGGACATCGCGCGCTATGCGCGAACGCCCTTCTGGGACTATCTTGCCCTGAGCCCTTTGGCGAAGCGGATTTTGATCATCCTGGTTGCGGTGACCCTTATCCTCGACTCCCTCTTCCGGGCGACCAACGGTGGCAGCACCAGCGTCGTTTCGGCAGTAGTCACCACGACGATGACTCTGTCGGTCGCGCTCTTTGTTTGGCGCCCGCCCATCGGAACAACGGTTCTGATCGTCGCGGCCGCAGCTGCGAGTGTGACGGGGGTTGCTGACAGTCTTCTGACTGCGGCGGCCATCCTCGGTTTGGTTGCGTTCACGTGCAGCCCGTTGTTGACGACCACCTACCTGTTGGCGTGGGTCGTTTGGCTGGTCGCGATCGTGAGTAGACCCGGTTCAGGGTTTCAACCACTCGGCGCGGTCATCATCGCGTTCCTCAGCCTCGTCAGTTTGATGATTGGGCTCGCTATTCGGCAGCAGTACGAAAGGGCGCGAACTTTGGCATTACAGCTCGAGGTGAGCGAGCGCGAGGTCGCCGAGCAGCTCAAACACGAACGGGACCTCATCGCTGACGAGCTGCATGACATCGTCGCCCACGAGATCACCATCGTCGCCCTGCACGCCGCGGTCCTGGACCGCACCGAAGACGTGCAGACGCGGTCGCAGTCGCAGACGGCGATCCGCGAAGCCGCCGTGCAGGCGCTCACCGACATTCGTCGCGTGCTCGGGATGGTGCGCGGCGAAGAGAATCTCTCCCCCGAGCGCGTCTCGTCGCCCGACGGGATCACCGGCACGATCGCCGCGGTCACGAAAGAACTCGGACAGGCGGGTATCGCGGTCACCGCGGACGTGCCCGCCGACCTCCGACTGCCGAGTGCATCCCTTGTTGCGCTGACCCGTGTCATCCGCGAGAGCGCGACGAACGTGCTCAAGCACGCCACCGGTGCCCACACGGTCTCCATCGTTCTCCGCGTCGAGCGCGGTTGGGTGCACCTCACCTTCGCCGACGACTCACCGCCGGCGCGCACCGCCGGACTCCCGGCGTCGGGCTACGGCATCATGCGTCTTCGAGAGCGCTTCCGACTGTTCGGCGGCACCTTCGAATCGGAACGGAAATCCCAGGGGTGGGTCGTGAGCGCGTCACTGCCCCTTTCAGGCTGATCAGGAAAAAACTTACGCATACGCGTCGAAGTAGACGAAAGTCGCAGTCGGTTCCACCGATGGTTCACGTTGGCGCCGCCCATGCGCGCCTAACCTTTTGCTAGCCGAAGAACTGATCCCCAGTCGGTTCTTCACAGGGCACGGCGCGAGACGTCCGTGATTTCGGGGACGAAGAGACCGTTCGGGGCTCGACGTCATCCGGATGTCCCCCGTAGCCGCGGCGATGGCCCGAGACCGAATCCCCCCAGATCGGTCTCGGGCCCCGCGTCGTTGAGGGTCCGGACGAGCTCAGGCGTCGATGGCCTCACGGTCGAGTCGGTCACTGGAGGTGACGATGAAGTCGCGACGTGGTGCCACGTCGCTGCCCATCAGCAGTTCGAACACGCCCGAGACCGCCTCGGCATCCTGTACGCGCACGCGTCGCAGCAGCCGTCCGGAACGGTCCATCGTCGTCTCGGCCAGCTGGTCCGCGTCCATCTCGCCGAGCCCCTTGTAGCGCTGGACGGGTTCCTGCCAGCGCCGTCCCGACTTCTGCACCTTCGCGAGCAGCGTGTGCAGCTCCTGCTCCGAGTAGGTGTAGATCGTCTCGTTCGGCTTCGAACCGGGATTGACCACGATGACGCGGTGCAGCGGCGGGACGGCGGCGTACACGCGACCCGCCTCGATCAGCGGACGCATGTAGCGGAAGAACAGCGTCAGCAGAAGCGTGCGGATGTGCGCGCCATCCACGTCCGCGTCGCTCATCAGGATGATCTTGCCGTAACGCGCCGCTTCGAGATCGAAGCTTCGGCCAGAGCCCGCGCCGATCGTCTGAATGATCGCCGCGCATTCCGCGTTCGAGAGCATGTCGCTGATCGACGCCTTCTGGACATTGAGGATCTTGCCACGAATGGGCAACAGCGCCTGGTACTCACTGTTACGCGCGAGCTTCGCCGTTCCCAGAGCGGAGTCACCCTCGACGATGAACAGTTCCGACTGCTCCACGTCGGAGGTGCGACAATCGGCGAGCTTCGCCGGCAAGGATGACGACTCGAGGGCGTTCTTGCGACGCTGTGTCTCCTTGTGCGTGCGAGCCGAGATCCGCGCCTTCATCTCGGACACGACCTTGTCGAGCAGCAGCGCGGTCTGCGCCTTGTCGTCGCGCTTGCTCGAGGAGAATCGCTCGGCGAGTTCCTTGGCCACCACGTTCGCGACGATGGAGCGGACCGCGGGCGTGCCGAGGATCTCCTTCGTCTGGCCCTCGAACTGCGGTTCGGGCAGGCGAACGGTGAGCACGGCCGTCAGGCCGGCGGTGATGTCGTCCTTCTCGAGCTTCTCCCCCGCGCCGACCTTGAGGCGTCGGGCGTTCTGCTCGACCTGACTGCGGACGACCTTCATCAGGCCCTGCTCGAAGCCCGCCTGATGCGTTCCGCCCTTGGGTGTCGAGATGATGTTCACGAACGAGCGGGTGACCGTCTCGTAGCCCGTACCCCAGCGCAACGCGATGTCGACCTCGCATTCGCGCTCGACGTCGGTCGGTACCATCGCTCCGCCCGCCTGCAGCACGGGCACGGTCTCCGTGAACGTGCCCGACCCGGTCAGTCGCCAGGTGTCGGTGATCGCCGCATCGGGCGCGAGGAAGTCCGCGAACTCGGAGATGCCGCCGTCGTAGCGATGGGACGTTTCGACGATCTCCTCTCCGCGCTGATCGATGATCGCGATCTCCAGACCCGGGATGAGGAACGCCGTCTGACGCGCCCGCTGCTCCAGCTCCTCGGCGTGGAACGTCGCATCCTTGGTGAAGATCTGACGGTCGGCCCAGTAGCGGATGCGCGTTCCGGTGACGCCCTTGGCGGCCTTGCCGACGACCCGCAACTGCGAGGCCTTCTCGAACGGGGTGAACGGCGACTCGGGCCCGGGCCCCGCGAACTGGCCGGGCTCTCCACGACGGAACGACATCGCATAGGTCTTGCCGTCGCGATCGACTTCGACATCCAGGCGCTCGGACAAGGCATTGACGACGGAGGCGCCGACGCCGTGCAAGCCACCCGACGCGGCGTACGAGCCGCCGCCGAACTTCCCGCCGGCGTGCAGCTTCGTGAAGACGACCTCCACGCCGCTCAGCCCGGTTCGCGGCTCGACGTCGACCGGGATGCCGCGCGCACGGTCGCGGACCTCGACGCTGCCATCGGAGTGCAGGACGATGTCGATTCGCGAGCCGTAGCCCGCGAGGGCTTCGTCGACCGAGTTGTCGATGATCTCCCAGACGCAATGCATGAGCCCGCGCGAGTCCGTCGAGCCGATGTACATGCCGGGACGCTTGCGGACAGCCTCCAGGCCCTCGAGCACCTGGAGGTGGTGGGCGGAATACTCGGCGGTCACAATCCTCAAGCGTATCCAGCCCCGCGGACACCTCTGCTGCGACACACAGAGGCCCCGACTACCGCGGACGATGAGCGCGGGGGCGGGGTACGCGCACAGCGAAATGTGACCGGATCGCGGCATTGCTGACCCCACGGCGTGGTTGTATGTCATGACATCGCACCGCATCTCATGTACCGAGGAGGAACCGAAATGAGCATGTCGACCACCGCTGAGCCTGACGTCCTCGAGTACCGACTGACCGCGACGGACCGTTGCGACTCGTGTGGCGCCCAGGCCTACATCGCGGCCGAGGTCAACGGCAGCGAACTGCTGTTCTGCGCGCACCACGGACGCAAGTACGAAGAGAAGCTGCGCGCTGTCGCGACCTCCTGGCACGACGAGACGGCTCGTCTCGCCGACGCGCGCTGAGGCCTCCCACGTAGACTGGCGGAGTTCCCCTTCTCCACTTGTCCTGGAAGGACTCTGTCATGACGCGTCGAGGCCTTCCTCTCTTGCACCGATTCGAGGTGCTGTTCGAGCGTGCGCGCGGTTTCGATCTCGCGTCGGTGCGTGAGAGGGCCCGTTTCACCGCTCGCGTACACGACAAGAGCTATCCGCTCGTGTTCGCCGACATGCTCTGGTCGGCCGCGCGACATCGCGTGGGATTCAACGACTACATGGAGTTCGACTTCGCCATCCTGACGCGCGCCGAGCGGGCGACCTGGGTCACCAGTCCCCTCGCGCTGGAGCTCTCGAACCGCTACGACGATCCCGCCCAGGTGCATCGCTTCCACAACAAGGTCGACTTCAACCGCGACTTCGACCGTTTCCTGGGACGTCAGTGGCTGGAGCTCGTCGACGGCAACGCCGACGAGCTGGAGGCCTTCGCCCAGCGGCATCCCGTGTTCATCGCCAAAGTCCCCGTGAGCAAGTCCGGGCTCGGGGTGCGGCGTTACGACGCGAGCGCCGTCAGCGATTGGCCCGCGTTCCACGCCGAGCTGCTGGCGAAGGGTGAGGTTCTCATCGAAGAGCGCATCGTGCAGCACCCGGACCTGGAAGCCATCGCTCCCGGAACGGCGAACACGACCCGGGTCACGACATTCGTCAAGGACGACGGCACGGTCGAGATCATCAACATGGCGCAGAAGTTCGGTCGCGGTCAGGTCAGCGACCAGGCGTCGTTCGGCGGCTTCTACACCGCGCTCCACGAGGACGGGCGAGCGATGGGCATGGGCTACTCGACCGCGGGCGAACTCTTCGAGACCCACCCCGACACCGGCTTCCGCATCGCCGACTACCGGCTTCCGATGATGGAAGAGGTGCGTGCACTCATCACCGACGTCGCACTCGTGATCCCCGAGGTGCGCTACGTCGGCTGGGACGTCGTCGTCACCCCCACCGGACCGGTCCTGGTCGAGGGCAACTGGGGCGCGGGTGTCTTCGAGAACAAGCCTTCCGCGACGGGGATCCGCCACGGTCACCTTCCTCGCTACCGCGCCGCGATGGGCTTCTGATCGCCGACGCGAAACGCCGGCGCTCTCACACGAGGTCGCCGGCGTTTCGCGTCTGTCGGCGCGGTCTCACGCCGCCCGGATGATTCCGAGGGGGGTGGATTCGCGGCCCTGGCCAAGGGGGTTGTCGGCAAGGATCCGCACGAGCTGACGCTCCCCTGCCCTGTCGAGTGTGGAGCCGAGAATGTTCCCGCCGATGTCGTTGATGTCGACGACCGCGACCTGAACGTTCCGGCCGAGCAGCGACTTGACGCGTGCGGCCACTTCGGCCGGGCGCGTCGGGCCCAGAACGACCGCACGGTCGTAGGGCGGGATGGTGCCGTTGGTCGGACCATCGATCGCACGCGCCTTGTCGCCGGCGATGCGGTAGAAGTCGCCCCGGCGTCCGAACGCCTTCGTCACCGCGCTGATCGCCGCAGCGAAGAGGATGCGCGGGGTACCGCACTCCCGAAGGGCCATCTCCATCGTCTCCGGCATGCCGAGCCCGATGCCGTAAGAGGTCTTCGTCACGTACTTCGACAGGAATCGAGCCAGGCGACGCGGTCGGATCTCGTCCAGCGTGTACGAACGGCCCTGCGTGATCGCGACGATCTTCTCGGTGATGAACAGCAGGTCGCCGTCCGTCACCTGGTCGGCCGCGTACTCCGCGATCACCTCATCGAGGCTGTCGCCGGGCATGACGACGCGCGTACGGATCGGAATCCGTGCGAACGTCGTCCCCTCGACGGTGACAGTGAGCGCCTTGCCGTCATTGGGGACCTCGGCGCTCATTCGAGATAGTCCCGCAGCGACTGCGACCGCGAGGGGTGACGGAGCTTCGCCATGGTCTTCGATTCGATCTGACGGATCCGCTCGCGCGTCACGCCGAAGGTGTCGCCGATCTGGTCGAGCGTCTTGGGCTGTCCGTCGCCCAGGCCGAAGCGCATGCGGATCACGCCCGCCTCGCGCTCGCTCAGCGAGTCCAGAAGGGACTCGAGCTGGCGCTGCAGCATGGTGAACCCGACGGCATCCGCCGGAACGACGGCCTCGGTGTCCTCGATGAGGTCACCGAACTCGCTGTCGCCGTCCTCGCCGAGCGGGGTGTGCAGCGAGATCGGCTCGCGGCCGTACTTCTGCACCTCGATGACCTTTTCGGGCGTCATGTCCAGCTCGCGCGAGAGCTCCTCGGGCGTGGGCTCGCGTCCGAGGTCCTGCAGCATCTGCCGCTGCACACGGGCGAGCTTGTTGATGACCTCGACCATGTGCACCGGGATACGGATGGTGCGTGCCTGATCGGCCATCGCGCGCGTGATCGCCTGACGGATCCACCACGTCGCGTACGTGGAGAACTTGAAGCCCTTGGTGTAGTCGAACTTCTCGACCGCGCGGATCAGACCGAGGTTTCCTTCCTGGATCAGGTCCAGGAACTGCATGCCGCGGCCCGTGTAGCGCTTGGCGAGCGAGACGACCAGACGCAGGTTGGCCCCGAGCAGGTGGCTCTTGGCGCGCTGGCCGTCGCGTGCGACCCACTGCAGGTCCAGGCCGAGCTGGCTGGACTTCTCCGACGCCGACATGTGCGAAAGCTTCTCTTCGGCGAACAGTCCCGCCTCGATCCGCATTGCGAGTTCGACCTCTTCGGCCGCGTTCAGCAGCGGCACCTTGCCGATCTGCTTCAGATAGTCCTTGACCGGATCGGCGGTCGCGCCGGTGATCTGCGTCGAGTAGACAGGGACATCGTCTTCGTCGCTCGAGGAGATGACGATGGCGCCGGTGGGAAGGGGCTCGGAGAAGGCCGGCTTCGTGGTGCCGTCCTCATCGTCCTCGTCGTCATCGCCCTTCTTGTCGGTCGCCCCGGTCGATGACTCGGCGGCGTCGTCGCCGGAATCGTCGTCCGATGCGTCCTCGATGTCGGTGTCGTCGAGCTCGACGTCGTCGTCGATCTCCTCGTCGTCATCGGACGCCGTCTTCTTGGACGTCTTCTTCGGGGCCGCCTTCGACTTGGCCGGAGTCTTCGACGCCGCCTTCTTGGCGGCGGTCGTGGTCGTCGCCTGTTCCGTGGCGGACTCCGTGGCTTCCTCCTCCTCGGCCTTGCGGGAGCGGGTGGTCTTCGTGCCTGAGGTCACGTCTTGCCTTTCACCGACGCAGGCGTCGGGTTTTCGGACAGGAGTAAGACCCTTGTCAAGTCCGTGGTCGCCTCGTCACGAGCCGACCGCGATTCGACAACGGGTCAGGGATCCATTGTCGCATACATCATCGGACAGACCGTGCGCAACAGTCCATCAGGATCCCCACAGCATCCATAACGTCGCGGGGACGGTGGGCATTCCGCTCAGCGCCGACCGCGGCGGTCGTCGCCTCGCCACTCGTCGCCGCGGCGGTCGTCGTCCCGGCGGTGATCGTCGGTGCGACGGTCGGCCAGGAAGCGCTCCAGCTCTGCGGCGAGCTCGTCCGCGCTGGGCAGATCGCCGGGGTGGATGATCGGCTGGCCGAGGTTCGATCCGGCCATGTAGGCGTCGTACCGCTCTTCGAGAGCGTGCAGCATGGAGGTCAGTTCGGCGTTGCCCTCCACCTGGTCGTCCACCTTCGCGACATACTCCCGGTTCTCCTCGCGCACGTCGTCAACGTTGAAGACGAGGCCGCTGGCCACCGACAGGCTGTCCAATCCCGCGAGTGCGGCGGCCGGGTAGTCCGTGTCGGCGAGGTAGTGCGGCACGAGGAGCACGAATCCGGCAACGGAGGCGCCGCTCTGGGCGAAGCGGTGCTCCAACAGATGACCGACCGTCGCCGGCACCTGCGTGTGGGGCTGCCACACGGAGTGCGCCTGTGTGAGGTCGGCGCGCGTCCCGCTCACGGTCGTGCCGATCGGCCGTGTGTGCGGCACGGGCATGGGAATGGCGTGCACCCACGTCACCGTCGACACCTGCAGTCCTTCGGCGAGGCCCACGACGGTCTCGGTGAACGCCTCCCAGGCGAAGTCCGGCTCGTAGCCGGCCAGGAGAACGAACGGCTGCCCGAGTGCATCGTGCGCCAGTGAGAGTTCCAGCCGGGGCGGACGGTAGTCGGCGAGATGGTCGGCGTCGAAAGTGATCGTCGGCCGCCGCGCACGATAGTCGAGCAGCACGTCGGCCGAGAACCTCACGATCGGAGCCGGCTCGAGGTCGTCGCGGAACATCTCCACCATCTGCGAGACGGCGCCACCGGCATCCGTGAAGCCCGTCAGCACGATCACCAGCGGAAGGCCGGCAGGGACCGGTGGGGCCGACACCACACGCTCGTAAAGGGGACCGCTCAGGGGCATGAGACAACTGTACGAGCCTTCCTCAGGCGGAGGCCCGCGTGCCGCTGACAGCGAACACGCCGCGCGCGGCTCGCCGCCATCGGACGTCGCCGGTCCCGGACGACGCAAACCTAGGATGGAGGTCATGGCGTTTCCCGAGCTGTCGTACACGACCGATCCGCTGCGTGAGACGAAGGCCGATGCCCTCGTGCTCGCCCTCCCGCCCCTCGACCACGATCGCGGGGCGCTCGCGCAGTGGCCGGGCCTGGCCTCGGCCCTGGAAGCCGTCGGCTACTCGGGTGCGCTCGGCAGCACGGTGCGCGCGTACGCCCCGGAAGCGACGTCACTGCCCCTGATCGTGGTCGGCACGGGGCCCTCGCCCGACACCGCCGCCCTGCGTGAGGCGGTCGGCGCCGCACTGCGGACCACCACCGGCTTCGACACCGTGGCCGTCGAGGTCCCGGGAGTCGATGAGGACGGGTGGGGAGCAGTCGCGGAGGGTGCAGCGCTCGGCGCGTACCGCTTCGACGGATACAAGTCGGTTGCCTCGCCTGCGCGTGCGTCGCACGTGATCATCCGCGGTGAAGGAACCACGGTCCCCTCGGCGCTGGTTCGTGCGCAGGTCGTCGGCGATGCGGCCGCACTCGTCAAGGACCTCGTGCACACCCCGGCCGAGTGGCTGGGCCCGCAGGATGTCGCGGACGCTGCTCGGGCCGCGCTGTCAGAACTCCCCGTGGACGTCGTCGTCCTGGACGAGAAGCAGCTCGCCGCCGACGGTTACGGGGGCATCCTCGGTGTCGGTCAGGGATCGGACCGCCCCCCGCGTCTCGTGCGACTCGAATACGCACCCGCGGATGCCGAGCGCCACGTCGCGATCGTGGGCAAGGGCATCACCTTCGATACCGGCGGCCTCTCGCTCAAGCCGGCCGCGGGAATGGTGGGCATGAAGTACGACATGGCCGGGGCCGCGACCGTGCTCGCCGTCGTCCGCGCGGCCGCACAGCTTCGTCTTCCGGTGCGCGTGTCGGGATGGCTCTGTCTGGCTGACAACATGCCCTCGGGACGAGCGACGCGGCCCGGGGACGTGTTGCGGATTCTGGGCGGGACCACCGTCGAGGTGTTGAACACCGACGCCGAAGGACGGCTCGTCCTCGCCGACGGCCTCGTCGCTGCCAGTCGCACGCATCCGGACGTGATCGTCGACGTGGCCACGCTGACCGGAGCCATCTCGGTGGCGCTCGGTTCTCGCCACACGGGGGTCATGGGCTCGGAGGATGCCGTCGCCGAATATCTCGACGCGGCGGAAGCCGCAGACGAGCTGGCGTGGCCGCTGCCGCTGCCGGCTCACATGGAGGAAGAGCTGGACTCCCCTATCGCCGACCTGGTCAATGCGAAGATCGGTGACCCGTCGGGAGGCTCGCTGTTCGCCGGGCTGTTCCTCCAGCGGTTCGTCGGGCGTGTCTCCGACGACGCGGACGCACCTCGCATCCCCTGGGTGCACCTGGACATCGCCGGCAGCGGGAGCACGAAATCCGCGACCGGCGCGACGGACAAGGGGCCCACCGCGGCGACCGTCCGCTCGCTGCTCGCATTCGTCGAAGGAGACGCACGATGACCGCACACCACTCCGATCTCGTCGTTCTGGGCGGCGGGTCGGCCGGATACGCAGCGGCGATCCGTGCAGCCGAGCTCGGGCGCTCGGTCGTCCTGGTCGAGAAGGACAAACTCGGCGGTACATGCCTGCATCGAGGCTGCATCCCGACCAAGGCGATCCTGCACGCGGCGGAGATCGCCGACGCTGTCCGTGATGCGGCGAGCGTCGGCGTGACGGCGACGTTCGAGGGTATCGATGTGGCGGGGGTCACCGCCTTCCGCGAGGGCATCGTCGCCAAGAAGTTCGCGGGGCTCGCCGGCCTCATCAAAGCACGCGGGATCACGGTTGTCGCCGGTGAGGGGCGGCTGGTCGTCGATGGCGATGGACCCGCTGTCGCGGTGGGCGAGGTCACCTATCGCGGAACCGACGTGCTCCTCGCGACGGGCTCGCACACGCGTACGCTTCCGGGCATCGAGATCGGGGGCCGGATCCTCTCCAGTGAAGAGGCACTCGCGCTCGCTGAGGTTCCCGCTTCCGTCATCGTGCTCGGTGGCGGCGTCATCGGCGTCGAGTTCGCCAGCGCGTGGCGATCGATGGGGGCGGATGTCACGATCGTCGAGGCGCTCGACCACCTCGTGCCGGCAGAGGACGTCGCCTCGAGCAAGGCTCTGGAGCGCGCCTTCCGCAAACGCGGAATCGTCGCTCGACTCGGTTCTCGCTTCGCCTCCGTTTCGCAGACGGATGCCGAGGTCTCGATCGTCCTGTCCGACGGCAGCGAACTGGCCGCGGACTATCTCCTCGTGGCGGTCGGACGCGGCCCGTCTACGGCCGGGATGGGGTTCGATGAGGCCGGCGTGGTTCTCGAGCGCGGCTTCGTGAGCGTGGACGAGCGCCTCCACACATCTGTCCCGCACGTCTGGGCGGCCGGCGACATCGTCCCCGGCTTGCAGCTGGCCCACCGTGGCTTTCAGCAGGGGATCTTCGTGGCCGAGGAGATCGCCGGCCTCCGACCCGTCGTGGTCGCGGAGCAGAGCATCCCGCGGGTCACCTACTCGCACCCCGAAGTGGCGTCCGTCGGGATCACGGAGGCAGCCGCGCGAACCGCACACGGCGACAGGGTTGCGGTCTCTGAGTACAACCTGGCCGGCAACGGCAGAAGCGAGATCATCGGCACCGGGGGCATCGTCAAGATCGTCCGACTGGTCGACGGGCCCGTGATCGGCGTCCATCTGGTCGGCGATCGCGTCGGCGAGCTGATCAGCGAGGGCCAGCTGGCCGTCGCCTGGGAAGCCCACCCTGAAGACATCGCGCCCTACGTGCACGCGCACCCGACGCAGAGCGAGGCGCTCGGCGAGGCATTCCTCGCGCTTGCCGGCAAGCCTCTGCACGCACTCTGACACCCACTTTTGCCGCCCCGTCCGACACGTCACCGCTTGGCCCTCGCGAGGGTCACTAAGCTAGTTGTCGGACATCGAACTTCTGAAGGAGACACAGTCATGAGCACATCCGTGGTCCTCCCCGCGCTCGGAGAGAGCGTCACCGAGGGAACGGTCACCCGTTGGCTCAAGAAGGTCGGTGACACGATCCAGGCCGACGAAGGGCTGCTCGAGATCTCGACCGACAAGGTCGACACCGAGATCCCCTCCCCCGTCAGCGGCGTCATCGAGGAGATCCTGGTCGCCGAGGACGAGACCGTCGAGGTGGGCGCTGTTCTCGCCAAGATCGGAGACGGCTCCGCGGCGGCTCCGTCCGACGACGCTCCGGCGGCCGAGCAGCCCGCCGCTGAGGCGGCACCGGCAGAAGCGGTGCCCGCTGCTGAGGAGGCTTCCCCGGCCCCGGCCGCTGCCTCCGCTCCCGCACCGTCGGGCGATGCGAAGGATGTCGTTCTCCCCGAGCTCGGCGAGAGCGTCACGGAAGGAACAGTGACGCGCTGGCTGAAGCAGATCGGTGACGAGGTCGCGGTCGACGAGCCGCTTCTCGAGATCTCGACCGACAAGGTCGACACCGAGATCCCTTCGCCGGTTGCGGGGACGCTGCAGGAGATCCTCGTCGCGGAGGATGAGACGGTTGCCGTCGGTGCGGTGCTCGCCCGCATCGGCTCGGGCGCCCCGGCGCCCGCTGCTCCGGCACCGGCCGCGGAAGCTCCCGCCGCGCCTGCGGCCGCGCCCGCTCCCGCCGCGCCCGCTCCGGCGCCCGCTCCGGCTGCTGCGCCCGCTCCGGCTGCGGCGCCCGCTCCGGCTGCTGCGCCCGCTCCAGCTGCCGCGCCTGCTCCGGCCACGGCATCCGCCGACGACGCGACGACCTACGTCACTCCTCTGGTGCGCCGACTCGCGCAGCAGCAGGGTGTCGATCTCGCCTCCGTGACGGGGACCGGGGTCGGTGGCCGCATCCGCAAGGAAGATGTGCTCAAGGCAGCCGAGGCCGCTCAGGCCGCACCCGCGGCCGTCGCGCCCGCTCCGGCGGCTCCGGCGCCGCTCGAGGTCTCGCCGCTGCGCGGGACGACTCAGCCCATGTCCCGTCTTCGCAAGGTTCTCGCGGAGCGCGCGGTCGCGTCGATGCAGCAGACGGCTCAGCTCACCACCGTCGTGAAGGTCGACGTCACGAAGGTCGCCTCGTACCGCACGGCGGTGCAGAAGGACTTCGTCGCGAAGACGGGCGGCAAGCTGTCGTTCCTTCCGTTCTTCGTGCTCGCGGCCGCCGAGGCGCTGCAGGCGTTCCCGGTGATCAACGCCACGGTGGACGGCACCGACATCGTCTACCCCGCCACCGAGAACATCTCGATCGCGGTCGACACCGAGCGCGGGCTGCTGACTCCCGTTCTCCGTGACGCGGGCACCAAGACGCTGGCGGGGATCTCGTCGGAGATCGCCGACCTCGCCGCCCGTACGCGCGACAACAAGCTGAAGCCCGACGAGCTCGCCGGCGGCACGTTCACCGTGACCAACACCGGTTCTCGTGGCGCGCTCTTCGACACCCCGGTCGTGTTCCTCCCCCAGTCCGCGATTCTCGGGACCGGCGCGGTCGTCAAGGAACCCGGTGTGGTGAAGGTCGACGGCGTCGAGGCGATCGCCGTGCGCTCCTATGTGTACCTGGCCCTGTCGTACGATCACCGCATCGTCGACGGCGCGGACGCGGCCCGCTTCCTCGGCGCGGTCAAGACTCGCCTCGAGACGGCCGACTTCGAGGCCAACCTCGGGATCTGAGCGGACGCCCCGCCGGCGGGCACACTTCATGGCTGATCCGCGACGTCGTACACGTCGCGGATCAGCCATTTCCCGTCCATCTGCACGAGAACGAGCACCTGGTCCGGCTGCTCTCCGCCGGCAACACGGTATGCAGCGACTCCGCCGTACTCGTCGACGAGGGTGACCTCGCGCTCTCCGATGTTTCCCAGGATGCCTGCGTCAGGGATCCCGACTCCGGGGTCTTCCAGAAAGACGGAGCAATCCGCCTTCTGCGCCCGGACGCACGACGCGAGATCGGAAAGCAGGCGTCGCGCGATGCCGCTGTCGTCGATGCCGTCCGACGGTGCGGGTGTCCCGGCATCCGTTGCTGGGGGATCGGACATCGCTCCCGGCGTGGAAAGCGTCGGTTGATCCGGGGACGGTGGGGAGACGGCGGACTCCGGCGGCGCCGAAGAGGCCATCTCGCCGTCAGGCCAGGCGAGCCCGGCCACGATGATGACGGCAGCGATGGCGGCCGCGAGCAGGAGCGGCGATCGCCGGTGGGTGCGCGGCACACCATCCTTGCGCGTTGCCGCTTTCCTCGCTGACGTGGTGAGGGCTCCCGCCCGGTGTCGTGCCGTCGCGCGGCCGCGCCCACGACGCGCCGTCACTGTCCGTCGCAGCGCGGAGCGGACATCGCCGAGCACGCCCAGAGCACGAGCGGCGAGGTCATGATCCATGAGCGGCGCGACCCATCTCGCCGCATCGGGCGGAAGGTCGTCGTCGGCGCCATCGAGACGTGCCGGGAGACGTGCCGCGAGACGTGCCGCGTGACGTGGGGCGGGCACGCCCGCCGCGCCTTGGGCCGTGCCCGCGGTGGGCAGCGGCGTCGGTTCGGCGGCGGCGAACAGCTCATCCTCCACACGCTCGCGCCGTGCCGGCGTCGTGTGGCCCACGTCGATCAGTGCGGCGGCCTCCCGCACGGTGTGCCGCAGACCCGGTGGGGCCGCCTCGGCGAGTTCGTTGAGCAGAGCGACCGTATCGGCCTGCCAGGGTGCTCCTGTCGGAGCGAGAAGTGGACACCCCTCGGTGTCCACCCACCAGGAGCCGACGGTGAATCCGCACCTCTCGGCTTCTGCCGCGCCGCGCAGCACACTGACGGCAGCCGTGACGATGGATCCCGCCTCCCACGCCCGTCCAGCAACGAGCGCGATCAGTCGGTGCGGGCAGTGCGGCAGGAGCGCGGCGTGGCCGTCGGGTGTGCGCGCCAGATCAGCGGGGGTCAGCACATGCTCGCCGCCGCGCACGCGCCAGATCTCGCTCGGAAGATCCTGCACGGGCACCCACACGGTCGGTGGAGTGCCCGCGCGGAGATCTCCGGGGAAGGGCGCGTCGGCGGCCGCCAGCGTCCGCAGCAGCGGTGGGGGCGCGAGCAGACCGGAATCGAAGCTCATATCGCGAGTGTCGCCGCTCGTCGGCGGGGCTCGGCGACGAACGGGGCAACTGTGCAGACGCCGACGCTCTGGGCCGATGGGGAGGAGCTCTCGTCGCACCGCATGCGCATGCGCCGTGTCGGCGCGACGGTAGGCTGTGGGAATGGCATCCCGCAGTTCCGCACCCGACAAGGGCCCCGGCTTCTTCTCTCAGATCCGCTCGCTCTACACCTTCACGAAGGCCGAGTTCTCGTGGCTGCCGTGGGTGCTGGTGGCTGTCGTGGTCGTCGGAATCGGCATCGGCATCCTCGTCGGATTCCTCATCCCGCCGGCGGCTGTCTGGAGCGTCATCCTGTGGGGTGTCACCGGTCTTCTGTTCGGTCTGTTGGGGGCCATGATCGTGCTCACGCGACTGTCGACGCGCGCGATGTACATCAAGCTCGACGGGATGCCGGGAGCCGCCGGGCACGTGCTGTCGACCTCGCTCGGTCGCAGCTGGGTCGCCTCCGAGATGCCCGTGGGCGTCAACCCCAAGACGCAGGACGCGGTCTACCGCGTGATCGGCCGCGGCGGTGTCGTCATCGTGGGTGAGGGTGCGCGCGGGCGGCTGACCCGACTCGTCAACGACGAGAAGATGAAGGTCCAGCGCGTGGCGTCGGGGGTCCCGATCAACGTGCTCTACATCGGTCACGGTGAGGGGGATGTCCCCATCTCGAAGCTCTCGGCGACCATCAAGTCGTTCCCCAAGAAGGTCGACCGCACGACGATGGCTGCCGTCGTCAAGCGCGTGGACTCGGTATCGCAATCCGTCACCTCGCTGCCGATCCCGAAGGGCATCGACCCGATGCGTGCGCGCGCGCCGCGCCCGCGCTGAGCCTCAGCCGCGAACGAGGACCGTCCCCGCGATCTTGTCGTGAAGGCCGCGGTGATCGCCGTCCCAGATCACGGCGGGGATGATCAGGGCGAGCAGGAGGGTGCGCACCAGCGGACGCCAGACGCCGCTCCAGCCTCCGTCGACACGGACGATCCGCATGCCGAACAGCCGATGCCCCGGGCTTGCTCCCAGCGTCGGGATGAACAGTACCTGGACGGCGAGGAAGATCAGGTTCGACGCGACCGGATTGGCGTACCGGAACCCCGTGACCTCGTCCAGTGTCGGGAAGAACGCGTAGGCGATCAGTGTCGCCGTGGCCAGGTCGACGGCGAGAGCGCCCATGCGGCGACCGATCCGCGCAATGCTCCCCGCGCCCGACCGTGGCAGCCCGAGCCGCTCGCCGGGATAGGTGCTGTCGTGTTGTCCCGTATTGTCGGAGGTACCTGCCGTCACCGGGTCAGCTTATCCGCGTCGCTGTAACATCCCCGAAACACGGGGGATACTGCCGGGCAACCGGTCATCGATAGCGTCGAGGCGGGCCTGATCCCGTTCAGGCGTGTTCCACACCCGATCTTGGAGACTCCATGTTCAAAGATTCATCCGAGGTTCTGAAGTTCATCAAGGACGAGGACGTCAAGTTCCTCGACATCCGGTTCACGGATCTGCCTGGTGTGCAGCAGCACTTCAACATCCCGGCCTCGACCGTCGACGAGGAGTTCTTCACGGTCGGCCAGCTGTTCGACGGCTCGTCGATCCGCGGTTTCGCGAACATCCACGAGTCGGACATGCAGCTCATCCCCGACGTGTCCACCGCCTACATCGACCCGTTCCGCGAGGCGAAGACGCTCATCATGCTCTTCGACATCTACAACCCGCGCAACGGCGAGATCTACAGCAAGGACCCGCGTCAGGTCGCCAAGAAGGCCGAGAAGTACCTCGCCTCGACCGGCATCGCCGACACCGCGTTCTTCGCTCCCGAGGCCGAGTTCTACATCTTCGACGACGTCCGCTACGAGGTGAAGCAGAACGCCAGCTTCTACAGCGTCGACTCCGAAGAGGGCGCCTGGAACACGGGTCGCGCGGAGGAGGGCGGAAACCTCGCCAACAAGACGGCCTACAAGGGCGGCTACTTCCCCGTCTCCCCCGTCGACAAGACGGCCGACCTCCGCGATGACATCAGCCTGCACCTCATCGACGCAGGCCTGATCCTCGAGCGTGCGCACCACGAGGTCGGCACCGGTGGTCAGCAGGAGATCAACTACCGCTTCGACACGATGGTGCACGCGGCCGACGACATCCTGAAGTTCAAGTACATCGTCAAGAACGTCGCCGAGCAGTGGGGCAAGGTCGCGACCTTCATGCCCAAGCCGCTCTTCGGAGACAACGGTTCGGGCATGCACACCCACCAGTCGCTGTGGCTCGACGGCAAGCCCCTCTTCTACGACGAGAAGGGCTACGGCGGCCTGTCCGACGTCGCACGCTGGTACATCGGTGGTCTGCTGGCGCACGCGCCGGCTGTCCTCGCCTTCACCAACCCGACGCTGAACTCCTACAAGCGTCTGGTCAAGGGCTACGAGGCTCCGGTCAACCTGGTCTACTCGGCCGGTAACCGCTCGGCTGCGATCCGCATCCCGATCACGGGCAGCAACCCGAAGGCCAAGCGCATCGAGTTCCGCGCGCCCGACGCCTCCGGTAACCCGTACCTCGCCTTCGCCGCGCAGATGATGGCGGGCCTGGACGGCATCAAGAACCGCATCGAGCCGCACGAGCCGGTCGACAAGGACCTGTACGAGCTGCCGCCCGAGGAGGCCAAGAACATCCCTCAGGTTCCGAACTCGCTGCTCGACTCGCTGGAGGCGCTGCGTGCAGACCACGAGTTCCTCCTGGCCGGCGGTGTGTTCACGCCCGAGCTGATCGAGACCTGGATCGAGTACAAGATCGAGAACGAGATCAAGCCGCTCGCCGCTCGCCCGCACCCGTTCGAGTACGAGCTGTACTTCGGCGTCTGAGCGAAGCCCACCCGAGGAGCCCGTCGGCATCGCGCCGGCGGGCTCCTCGCCGTCCTCCCCTCGCGAAGGATGCCGCGGCATCCGTAGGATCGTGGCGTCGCTCTCCCCCGTGCACCACCCCCGGCCGCGGGCATACGACGACAGAGACGAGGATCCATGTTCGCCGTCACCACCAACGACGTCCCCGGTTACCGCATCACGAAGGTGCTCGGCGAGGTGATGGGACTGACCGTTCGTTCGGCGAACTTCGGCCAGAACTTCACCGCCGGCTTCCGCTCGCTCGCCGGCGGCGAGATGCCCGAGTACACGAAGGTGATCTACGAGTCGCGCTTCGAGGTGATGCAGCGAATGTGGGCGGAGGCGCAGCAGCGCGGTGGGAATGCGGTCGTGGCCATGCGGTTCGACTCCGGCTCGATCGGAAACTTCACCGAGTTCTGCGCGTACGGAACCGCTGTGGTCGTCGAGCCGATCGACCCGCCGCAGGCTTGATCGCGACACTGCCGCGACGCGGGCTTGCCGTTGTGGTCGTCGAGACGCTGTGCCCGCTAGATTGAGCGCACCCGATAGCGTCACGCACCAACCCGGAGGTGCCCGTGGGCGTGCTCTCCCGCCGCCAGTTCCTCGCCGTCGTCGGTGGCCTCGCCGCCGCCGGCGCGCTCCCGCGCGATCAGCTGGCGCAGGCTCTGGCGACCGCGCCGCCGCGCGCGGCGGTCGCCGAGGCTCCATCGACGCTCACGCGCACCATCCTGCAGGGCGGGGTGCAGAAGGGCTCCTACCGCGGGCTGGTGGCAGGTCCGGGCGAGCCGCACCTGCCGCGACTCGATGTGCTGCGTCGCGCCGCGGCGGCCGGACGCGCGGCATCCCGTCGATCATTGCTGTACCTCGCCCACCTGTCGGATATGCACGTGATCGACGCGCAATCACCGGGGCGCATCGAGCCGATGATCGTCCAGGACCATTCCGCGTGGGGCTCGGCCTTCCATCCGCAGGATCCGCTCAGTCCTCACGTCATCGCCGCGATGACGAAGTCGATCTCGGATCTGCGCTACAGCCCCGTCACCGGTGCGCCCATGGATGCCGCCGTGGTCACCGGCGACAGCGCCGACATGCACTCTCACCGGGAACTGCGGTGGTACATCGACCTCCTGGACGGCCTCAGCGTGGATCCGCGGACCAGCGACACGTTCGAGGGGGTGCAGGCGTGGGCCGAGGCCGTGTGGGCCTATCGCCCCGCCGATCCCACCGGCGGCGCGTTCGGCGCGTACGGGTTCCCGACGCTGCCGACGCTGCTCGACGAGGCCATCGCCCGCCCCGTCGCCTCGGTGGGGCTTCCGGCGCCCTGGTACACCGTGTACGGGAACCACGAGACGCTCCTGCTGGGCACCTTCGATCTGGACACCCAACTGCGTGCCCTGGCAGTGGGCGGTCGCAAGTCGTACACGCTGGAAGCGACCGCCGCGATGGCTTTGGGCGGGTACGCCGCGCGCACCAGCGCCGTCCAACAGACGCTCGACGCGTGGGGGCTCGAGCTCGGGCTGCGTCCGGGTTTCAAGGCTGTGCCCGCCAACCGCGACCGTGCACTCTTCACCCAGCAGGAGTTCATGCAGGAGCATTTCCGCACGGCCGATCGCCCCGGTCCCGTGGGGCACGGGTTCACCGACCACAACCTCAGCACCGGCGAGACGTGGTGGAAAGCGGACCTGTCCGCGAATGTGCGCGCGTTCGGGCTGGACACGTGCAATCAGGTCGCCGGGCCCGACGGGGCGGTCCCGAAGAACCAGTTCGACTGGCTGGAGGCCGAGCTCGCCGTGGCGACGAAGGAGAACCGCCTCGCCATTGTTCTCAGCCACCACAACAGCGACACCCTCGAGAACCGCGCCCAACGCCCCGGACAGGACGAGGTGCTGATCGGAGCGGACGAGTTCGTGGCCATGCTCGCCCGCTATCCCGTCGTCGTGGCGTGGCTGAACGGGCACACCCACCTGAACCAGATTCTCGCGCATCCCGCGTCGACGGGCGGCGGCTTCTGGGAGATCACGACGGCATCCTGCATCGACTTCCCGCAGCAGCAGCAGACCGTCGAGCTCGTCGACAATCGGGACGGCACACTCTCCATCTTCACGACGGTCGTCGACCACGCGGCTGATCCGGTGCCGGGGAGTGGCGGTGACTACCTCGCCCTCGCGTCGCGCAGCCGTGAACTGGCATCCAACGACTGGGCCGAGACGCCTCTGATGCGACGCGGTTCGCCGCTCGACCGCAACACCGAGCTGCTGCTTCCGGCGCCGTTCGATCTCGCCACGATCAGCGACGCGGCGCTGGAGACGCAGCATCTCACCGCGCGCGCCCGCATCCTCGCGCACGAGGGAGCCCTGTCATGACGTCGGGTCGTTCTCGCGCCGCCGCGTCCTTCGCGGCTGTGCTCGCGGTCCTGGCCTTGACGGGCTGTTCTCAGATCGCCGCTCTCGCTCCGGTCGGCGGCAACGGGCTCGCCGAGGTGCGCTTCGCTGCGATCGACGTCCTTCAGCAGAAGAACGTCGCCCTGCTGACGGCGCCGGTGTGCGCACAGGCGGACACCGGGCCGCTCGTCACCTGTGTGGGAACCAGCGCCGATGGTCGCGAGATCACGGTCACCTCGAGCGTCGCATCTGGTGCGCAACTGGTGGTCGCCGTCGGCGGCGAGACGATCTACTCCGGTGCGCTCACCGAGGTGCTGGACGAGGCGGCGCGCGGATGAACGTGTTGCGCTCCCCCGCCCGTCGCCGTGTCACGGCCGCGCTCGTGGTCGCGGTGCACGCGGGTGCGCAGGCGGCGTTCGTCGCCGTGGCACCGCGACTGCCGTTGGATGCCGGGGCGATCGCCCTTGCCGTCGCTTCTGGTCTCGTGATGCTCGTCGCCGCGGCTGCGCTCTGGACACTCGCCCTGCGCGCGGTATCCGCTCGCGCCCTGCTGACGCTTCTCCTCGCGGGGGTTGCCCTCGCAGCCTCCGCTGTGGCGGCGCCGATCGCGATTCCGATCGTCGCGGCGATCGCAAGCCCGCTCATCGCGGCGGGGTCCCCACCCGCTGCGGCCACAGCCATGCGCCGGCATCCGTGGCGCACGGCGGCCGGTCTGGTCGTGACCGCCGTCGCCGTGATACTCGCGACGATCGTCGCGATGCTGCTCGGTCTGCTCGTGACCGGTGCGCTCGGGGCTGCGGTGGCCTGGGTGCTGATCGGTGTCGGGGCCATCGCACTCATCGGGGCTTGGGCTCGATGGGCACGTGCCGGGACGTCGGTGGGCGCGGCTCAGCCGTAGAAGAGCCTCTCGAAGTCACGGCGCGCTCGTCGCGCCGTACGCAGCCATTCCTCTTCGACCAGCGTCGCCGACCGTGCCGGATACTCCAGGAGTCGACCGATGCCGTCCAGCTTGCCGCGGTCGGTCGGCAGGACGTCGCTCGTCTGCCCCGAAAGGAGCGTGTTCGCCGACCTCAGCCGACTGGCGAGACGCCACGCATCGTGCAGACGCTGCGCGGCGCCGTCAGGCACCAGTCCGGCGGCGCGCGCGGCCTCGAGAGCCTCGAGGGTGGACGTCGTACGGAGGGCGGGGACATCGTGCGCGTGTTCGTGCTGCAACACCTGCACGAGCCATTCGACGTCGCTCAGGCCGCCGGGCCCGAGCTTGAGGTGACGTGCGCGATCGACGCCCTGTGGGAGGCGCTCGTTCTCGACACGGGCCTTGATGCGCTTGATCTCCCGCAGATCCTGCACCGCAGGCCGCGCGGGGTAGCGCACCTCGTCGGCGAGGGCCATGAAACGGTTGATGAGTTTCACGCTGCCGGCGACGCCGCGGGCCCGCAGCAGCGCCTGCGCTTCCCAGGACAGCGACCAGCGGCGGTAGTACTCGGTATACGAGTCGAGCGAACGCACCAGCGGCCCGTTGCGCCCCTCGGGCCGCAGATCGGCGTCGAGATCGAACGGAACGCGGTGGTCTTCGGAGTACGAGCGCAGGCCGCTGACGAGTCGCAGGGCCAGGTCGTGCGCACGCTGCGGATCGATGCCGTTGGCTTCGTAGACGTAGAGAACATCGGCATCCGACCCGAACCCGAGCTCCGCGCCGCCGAAGCGCCCCATCGCGATGACCGAGAAATCGAGAGCGGCATCTTCCGGCGCGACGATCTCGCGCCGAACCGCACGAAGGGTGGCCTGGATCGTCACCTCGCTGACCGTGGTGAGTCCCTGCGCCAGCTCGTCAATGGTGAGGGTCCCGAGGATGGCGCCGAAGGCCAGACGCAGCAGCTCTCGTCGACGCAGCGCCCGGACGGCGCGCATGGCGTCGCCGACCGTCTCGTGGCGGGTCTGAATCGCCCGCGCCTCCTCCTGCAGAGCGTGCCCGCCGCGCGGACGCAGCTGCTCGTCGGAGTCGAGCCACGCCACCGACTCCGGGATCCACTCCATCAGTTCGCCGATGTAACGCGACCCGGACAGCACGCGGGTGAGGCGCTCCGCCGCCCCGGAGGAATCCCGCAGCATGCGCAAGAACCACGGTGTGTCGCCGAGGCGCTCGCTGATACGTCGGAAGGCGAGCAGACCGTAGTCGGGGTCGACGCCGTCGGCGAACCAACGGATCATCACCGGCATGAGATGACGCTGAATCGTCGCCTTGCGGCTCAACCCGCCCGTGAGGGCACCGATGTGGCGCAGGGCACCGGCCGGGTCGTGGAACCCGATCGCCGCGAGCCGATCGTGCGCCTGGTCGGGCGACAACTGGTGCTCGTCCGAATTGAGCGCCGCCACCGCCGACAGCAGCGGACGGTAGAACAGACGGACGTGGATCTCGCGCACCTCGCGTTTGATCCCTTCCCACAGCGCCCACACGGCGGGTCCGGTCTCGGCCAGCCCGGACGAGCGCGCCAGCAGACGAAGACCCTCGGGTTGCTGCGGCATCAGGTGCGTTCGTCGCAGGTCCCTCAGCTGCATGCGGTGCTCGAGCACGCGCAGCATGCGGTAGTCGCGGGAGAAGGTCGCGGCATCCTCTCGGCCGATGTAGCCGGCGCCCACGAGCGCCTCCAGTGCGTCCAGCGTGCCGCGCTGACGGATGCTGTCGTCGGTCAGTCCGTGCACGAGTTGCAGCAGCTGCACCGTGAACTCGATGTCGCGAATGCCACCCGGGCCCAGCTTGAGCTGGTAGGCCACGTCGCCGGGCGGAATGTGCTCGGTGACGCGCTCACGCATGCGCTGCACGCTGTCGACGAAGTTCTCCCGCGCCGCACTCGTCCAGATCTTCGGCTGCACTGCGGCGACGTAGGCGTCACCGAGCAGACGATCACCCGCAAGCGGACGTGCCTTGAGAAGGGCCTGGAACTCCCAGCTCTTGGCCCATCGGTCGTAGTACGACAGGTGTGAGTCGAGCGTGCGGACGAGCGCGCCCTGCTTGCCCTCGGGGCGCAGATTCGCGTCGACCTCCCACAGGGGCGGCTCGATCTCCATTCCCGAGATGCCGCGCATCGTCTGGACGGCGAGCCGCGTCGCGATGTCGATGACGCGGCTCTCCCCCACCTGCTCGATGAGCTCATCCGAGCCGCCGCCGACGAAGATCACGTCGACATCGCTGACGTAGTTCAGCTCTCGGGCGCCGGTCTTGCCCATCCCGATGATCGCGAGCCGGGTGGCAGAGACCTGCTCGTGGGGGAACAATCCGGAGCCGGGGGCACCGCCGGCGACTCGTGTACGTGCCACGCACAGCGATGCCTCCAGAGCTGCCCCCGCCGCGTCCGCGAGGCTGGCGGCCACGTGCGCCAGGACCTCGACCGCATCGTGGGCGCCGAGGTCATAGGTCGCGATGCGCGCCAGCATCCGGCGATAGCGCACACGCAGCGCCACCCACGCGCTTTCGTCGCCGCTGGCGGCGAAGCCCTCGGCATCCGCTCCGACCGCGCTCGTGAGCTCTGCTCGAAGTTCGTCGGCCGTTGGCAGCGGTGTGCCCGCACCCGTGAGGTGAGCCAGCTCGTCGGGATGGCGCAGGTAGAAGTCCGCGAAGCCGTTGGAGGCGCCCAGCAGCCGCCACACGCTCGAGGAGACGCGACGCAGCGCCGCCGCGACGGCGGGCCCGTCACGTCGGGCGATGCGCGCCAGCGCGGACAGAGCCGCGTCGGGGTCGCCCGCCTCTGCGGCTCCGCGCAGGATCTCCTGCCGTCCCATCCCGAGCGCATCCACGAGCTCGGTCAGCAGCGCATCGGCGTCGCCGAGCTCACCGAATCCGTCGCGCGCCAGTTGTGTGAGAACCGACGTGCGCTCGTTCGACGACACGGCTCAGAGCATCTCCAGGTTGCTCTTCAACTCGAACGGCGTCACCTGCGCGCGGTATTCCTGCCATTCGCGACGCTTGTTGAGCAGCACGTAGTTGAAGACCTGCTCGCCGAGGGTCTCGGCGACCAGCTCCGACTCCTCCATGTACTCGAGGGCGTGGTCCAGACTCGCGGGCAGCTGTGCGTATCCGAGCGCACGCCGCTCGGAATCCGTCAGCGACCACACGTTGTCCTCGGCCTCGGGGGGAAGCTCGTATCCCTCCTCGATGCCCTTGAGGCCGGCGGCCAGCATGAGCGCGAAGGCAAGGTAGGGGTTCGCGGCAGAATCCAGCGCACGGTACTCGACGCGCGTGGACTGCCCCTTGTTCGGCTTGTACATGGGCACGCGCACGAGGGCGGAGCGGTTGTTGTGGCCCCAGCAGATGAAGCTCGGGGCCTCATCGCCGCCCCAGAGGCGCTTGTACGAGTTGACGAACTGGTTGGTCACGGCCGCGATCTCGTTCGCGTGGGTCAGCAGGCCGGCGATGAACTGTCGGCCCGTCTTGGAGAGCTGATACTGCGCGCCCTCCTCGTAGAAGGCGTTCTGGTCGCCCTCGAACAGCGACATGTGGGTGTGCATGCCGCTGCCGGGCTTGCCGGAGAGGGGCTTCGGCATGAACGTCGCGTAGACGCCCTGCTCGATCGCGACCTCTTTGACCACGGTCCGGAAGGTCATGATGTTGTCGGCGGTGGCGAGGGCGTCGGCGTAGCGCAGGTCGATCTCGTTCTGACCGGGACCGCCCTCGTGGTGGCTGTACTCGACGGAGATGCCGAGGTCCTCCAGCATGCGGACGCTGCGACGGCGGAAGTCGTGCGCGGTGCCGCCGGGAACGTTGTCGAAGTACCCGGCCGAATCGACCGGCTCGGGGCCTTCCGCCCCGAAGGACGACGACTTGAGCAGGTAGAACTCGATCTCGGGGTGCGTGTAGAACGTGAACCCGGCATCCGCCGCTTTCGCGAGCGTGCGCTTGAGCACGTGGCGGGGATCTGCGACCGCCGGCTGCCCGTCGGGAGTCGTGATGTCGCAGAACATGCGACCCGTGGGGTCGATCTCCCCGCGCCACGGAAGAGTCTGGAACGTCGTCGGGTCGGGGTGCGCCAGAAGGTCCGACTCGTAGGAGCGCGTGAGTCCCTCGATCGCCGAGCCGTCGAAGCCGAGTCCCTCGGTGAACGCCCCTTCGACTTCGGCCGGAGCGATCGCGACCGACTTCAGGGTGCCGATCACATCGGTGAACCAGAGGCGGACGAACTTCACGCCCCGCTCTTCGATCGTGCGCAGTACGAAGTCCCGCTGCTTGTCCATCGCGTCCTCTCAGATGCCGCTTCTCAGATGCCGCTTCGAAGGGAAGCCGGGCCCACGCCCAGACTATCGGTCCCGGCTCGTGTCCGACGTGTCGCCGGGCGCGCGTCAGTCGTTCTCGCGCTCGTCGTCCTCGGCCCATTCGCGAGAGCGCTGGGCAAGCAGCTGCGGAGCGTTGGCCGCCTCCTCGGCGGTGTCGAACGGGCCGGCGCGGTCGATCGCCGGCGACTCGAAGCCGCGCTCCACGGCGCCGGTGGAGAAGTTGTACCAGTACTTGTCTTCGCCTGACGTCATGGCGCGTCCTTCCTGTCGGGGCGTACGCCCACCGGTCCCGATCTGCGGGCTCTGGCTCGATCCTAACGAGCGGCACCGACGACCTGGATAGGCTGGACGCCATGACGACGAAGGCGACCCGCGCGGTCGGTGTGGACATCGGCGGAACCGGCATCAAGGGTGCCCTCGTGGATCTGGAGGGGGGAAACCTGCTCAGCGACCGCGTCAAGGTTCCGACACCGGCCGGCGCAGAGCCGGACGACGTGCTGGGCGCGGTGAAGACCGTTCTCGAGACGCTCGGCGTCAGCGATGCCGACATTCCCCTGGGCGTCGCCTTCCCGGCGATCGTCAAGAACGGCAAGACCCTGTCCGCGGCGAACGTCGCCGAGACCTGGGTCGGGTTCGAAGCCGAGAAGTTCTTCGAGGACGGACTGGGGCGCGAGATCCACTTCGCCAACGATGCTGACGTCGCCGGTGTCGCCGAGGCGCGCTACGGTGCCGCGCGCGATGTTCCCGGGCTGGTGCTGCTGACGACCCTGGGCACGGGCATCGGCACGGCGATGCTCTACAACGGCGCGCTCATCCCGAACGCCGAGCTCGGTCACCTGCAGCGGGCGAACCACGGCAAGGATGCCGAGGCCTGGGCCGCCTACTCGGCGATGGAGCGCGACGAGCTCACCTGGAAGAAGTGGGCGAAGCGCCTGCAGTGGTACTACAGCTACCTCGAGTTCCTGCTCAGCCCCGACCTCTTCATCGTCGGCGGCGGCGTCTCCAAGCACGCCGACGAATTCCTGCCGATGCTGACGCTGACGACACCGATCGTGCCCGCCACGCATCGCAACAACGCCGGGATCATCGGCGCGGCTGCGCTGGCCGTCTGACCGACGGGGGCGAATGGGCCGGCCTATACGCCGGGTTCTGTCCGGGAGCTGATGCTCCGTGGACGGTCATCTCTCTCGGCGACACGTTGCCGTGCCGCTCCAGCGGCCTACCCGGGGACTCGGCGAGCCGCGTCGGCATCCCCTGTCTGGCCTTGCTCCGGGCGAGGTTTACCGTGCGGATCGTGTCACCACGATCCCGGTGGTCTCTTACACCACCCTTTCACCCTTACCCCGGTGCTCCGACCAGCGGAGTCCGGGGCGGTCTGCTCTCTGTGGCACTGTCTCGCGGATTGCTCCGGGTGGGTGTTACCCACCGCCCTGCCCTGTGGAGCCCGGACGTTCCTCGGTGCGGGATGACCCCGCCACGCGACCGTCCAGCCGACCCATTCGCGCTCTCGATCCTACTGGTCGGCAACGGTCGATCGTGATACGGTGTCGCCACGAGACCCGGCTGGGGGGTTTGGGCTCGCATCGCCTGGGGGAGGCACTCATCATGCGTAAGTACGCACTGTCCGCTGTTCTCGCTGTGCTCCTGCTGTCGGGAGGTGCGACGGCCGCGGTCGCCGCCGATGCCGACGGGTACGGGCCCGACACGCCGCCGGCGCCGACATTGGTCGGCACGATGGTCGCGCCATCGTGCGAGTCCGATGTTCCGTGGATCAACTACTCGGTCGTCATGAACGATCCGGGCGGGCTCGCCACGAGTCACACGGCTCGCCTCGTGCTGAGCGACGGCAATCAGTCCACGACGATCCCGCTCGGTGAGCTGGTGAACGGGCGACTGTCGGGGCGCGTCCTGTGGCCGGGTGCGTCCGTCGACGCGACCGGCGTCGGTAACGGATGGCCCGGATGGGCGTTCGAGAACGGTCAGTGGGTTGCATCGTCGGGCAACTTCGCGTGGACCCGGGGCGACATCTCCGCTGTTGTGGAGGTCAACCCGTCGCTGCGCGTCGCCCTGTCGTACCCGCCGTCCACGTCGGCGTGCCTGACCGATCCGGCGGGTGTCGGAACGTCGGGTGCCGTCGCGGCGGCCGGCATGTCGCTGCCGGCGACGGGAGGCGACGTCGCCGCGGTGCTTCCGCTCCTCGGCGGGGCGGTCGTCCTGCTCGTCGGTGGAGGTGTGCTGCTGTACGTGCGCCGCACCCGTCGCGCCCGTGACTGAGGCCACCACCGGCTCAGCGCAGCACCGCGACCGCAGCCGGCGTTCCCGCCGGCGTCGCATCGGGGCCGTCGTCCTGGTCGCCGTCGGCGTCGTCGTGCTGGGCTTGGCGTGGCTCGGCATCCGCGGGTGGATGGCCAAGGGCGAGCTGGACGACGTCGCCGCCCTCCAGCCGAGGCTGAGCTCGGCCATGGCGGCGGGCGACATCGAGGCACTCGGCGCCGTGGTGGCCGACGCCGAACAGCACGCGCGTCGCGCGGCGGAGTTGACGACCGATCCGATCTGGCGGGCCACGGAAGCGGCCCCGATCATCGGAGCCAACACCGCGGCGGTGCGCATCGTCGCGGAGAGCGTGCGCGACCTCGCCGTCGCCGCGCAACCGGTGCTGCACGTTTCGACGCCGTCGCGCAGCGGCGAGGGAAGGTTCGACCTGACGGCGGTGTCGGCGGCCGCGCAGCCGGTGGACGACTTCGCCGCGGTCTTCTCGCGTGTCGACGGGTCGTTGGGCGGCATGTCGACCGCGGGTCTGGTCGGGCCGGTCGAGGCAGCGACGGCGCGTCTGCGTGCTGCGGTCGCCGCGGCGGCTCCGACCGTGGCGGAGGCAGCCTCGGTCGCCCAGATCCTGCCGGCGATGCTGGGAGCGCACGGGGCCCGATCGATCCTGGTCATGGTGCAGAACTCGGCTGAAGTGCGCACGGGCGGGGGTATCACCGGATCGTTCATCATGCTGCGCGCCGACGGTGACCGGCTCGCGGTGGTCGACCAGGTCGACTCGAGCATGTTCCCTCATCGCGAGACGCCGATCGCAGAACTGCCCGCTGATCTCGTGACTCTCTACGGACAGTCCCCCGGACGATTCGTCATGAACGCGACCATGACGACTGACTTCGCGCTGAGCGCCCGATTGGCCTCGGCCTGGTGGCAGTCGATCGGCCGTCCGGCTCCAGACGCGGTGATTGCGATCGATCCTGCGGTGCTCACCGCGATGCTCACGATCACGGGACCGATCACCCTCGGCGACGGCACGATCGTCGATCCTGCCGACGTCGTGGGCGACGTGCTCGTCACGCCGTATCTCGACAAGACGCCCGTTGAACAGACAGCGGTTCAGCGCGAGGTCTTCGACCGCCTTTTCGCTCAGATCACGTCTGCGCCCATCAACCCCCTGCGCTGGGTGCGAGCGCTCGCCAAGCCGGTCGCCGACGGGCGGATCTCGATCTTCAGCACGCACAGTGACGAACAGGTCGCGGTGACCGACGGGGCGTTCTCCGGAACGCTGGGGAGGTTCCGAGCTGCCGGGCCCGATGCCGTGGGCGTGTACTTCAACGACGCGACGACCGGAAAGATGGACACGTTTCTCCACGTCGATCTCGCGGCGTCCGTGCGGACGTGCCGCGCGGACGGCGCGGCCGACGTGACGGTCGCCGTGACTCTCAGAAGCGCTGCGCCGGCCGGCGCGCGCACGTTCGCGGAATCGATGACGGGAGCAGCGAATCCCGCCGCGCCCGGCGATATCACGACCGATGTGACGGTGATGGTCCCCCGCGAGTGGTTCGTCGGCGGTGTGACGCTCGACGGCGTGGACGTGTCCGCGACCGCGGCCGACGGCAGTGACTCCTCCGCCTCGTTGGCGCGGGTGACGCTGCGGCCCGGCGAGCAGAAGACGCTCGCGTTCGGGTTCGTCGCGAAGAACGGCGCGCAGCTGCGACCGGTGCTCGTGCACACGCCGATGATGAACGACGTCAGCGTCGCCGAGGTGGCGTCGACGGCGTGCGGCTGAGGGCGAGCGGGTGCGGACGGTGCTGCCGCGGTCAGCTCTTGGCGGCGTCCTGCGCGATGCGGAGGTCGAGGGGGAAGTCGACCGGACACCGTCCGAAGAGCAGGCGCGCCGCGCCATCGGCGGCCTGACCCACGGCGTCGGCCACGGCGTCGGCGTGCACGACAGGTGTATGGACGATGATCTCGTCGTGCAGGAAGAAGGCCAGGTGCGGACGCCGCCCGAATACGGCCCCAGAGTTCCGTGCCGCGTCCCTCTCGTCGACCGGCGGGAGCGCCGCCAGTCGACCACGGAGGTCGGCGAGCCACGCGAGCGCCCACTCGGCTGCCGTGCCCTGCACGACGAAGTTGCGGGTGAAACGCCCGCGATCGCGTGCGGCGCGCCGTGCCCGCGTCCGATCGCTCTCCGTCGCCTCCGGCAGCGCGGCGGCGGACTGGATGTCGCGCCAGTGCGTCGATGCGCCGGGACTGGTCCGTCCGAGCCAGGTCGAGACCACGCCGCCCTGCTCCCCCGTCGCCGCGGCGGCATCCACGAGACCCATCGCGCGAGGGTAAGCGCGTCGCAGGGCAGGCACCAGCCGTCCGCTGTCACCCGTCGTCGCGCCGTACATCGCCCCCAAGACGGCGATCTTCGCCTCTTGCCGCGTGTGGACGACACCGCTGCTGACGATGCCCTCGTACAGGTCCTGTCCGTGCGCCGCGGCGGCGAGGGCCTCGTCTGAGGACATCGCCGCCAGGACCCGCGGTTCCAGCTGAGCCACATCCGCGACGATGAGACACCAGCCGGGGTCTGCGCGCACCGCGGGGCGCAGTTGGCGCGGGATCTGCAGCGCTCCGCCCCCGGACGATGCCCACCGTCCGGTGACGACGCCGCCGGGAACGTACACGGGACGGAATCGACCGTGGGGCGCCCACTCGTCGAGCCACCCCCAGCCATTGGCGCTCATCAACCGCGTGAGCTTCTTGTAGGCGAGCAGTGGCGCGATCGCGGGATGGTCGTACTCGGCGAGCTCCCATCGATTCGTGGAGTCCGCGGCGATGCCGACGCGATGAAGGCTGCGCAGCAGCTTGGGCTGGGAGTCGAGATTCGCCGTCGGATCCTGGAGCGCCTCGCGGACTCGCGCCGCAGCCTCGCGCACGCGTTCGGGCTGTTCTCCCGGGGGCGGACGTGTGCCGAGCGTCTCCTCCAGGATGTGCTCGTGGGTCCCCCGATCCCAGGGCAGTCCGGCGCTGTGCATCTCGACGGCCAGGAGCGCTCCGGCTGACTCCGCCGCCACGAGCAGGCGCAACCGCGCGGCCTCGGATGAGCTGCGAACAGCCTGCTGCTGCCGGCGGAACTCCGCGAGCACCTCGTCCGGATCATCCGGGACGCCGGCGGGGACAGTGCCCTCGACGTCGAAAAGGGTGGGCACCGTCACGGGGGGCACCTCCTCCGTGGCGGCAACATCCCACTGCGTCGCTGTCCGAAGGGCATCCGGGTCGGTGACGAGCGCACTGCGGCGGAGGATCGCGTGGGTCAGGCGAAGATCGTGACACCGCGCGACCACCGATCGCGCGTCCAGGATGCCGGGATACCAACGATTCGTGTCCGACCACACCCATCGTGTGCCGGCCTCGTCCGCGTCCCACCAGTTCTCCCGTGAGCGGCGCTGCACGTCCGTGACGTCGAGGTCGGCGTCGACCGTCGTGATGACGACGGTGTCGCCTTCGCTCGCCACGAGTCGCCAGCGCGGCGCGATCGCCGC
This sequence comes from Sphingomonas sp. BLCC-B65, assembly GCF_028550675.1. Classification (NCBI taxonomy): domain Bacteria; kingdom Pseudomonadati; phylum Pseudomonadota; class Alphaproteobacteria; order Sphingomonadales; family Sphingomonadaceae; genus Sphingomonas; species Sphingomonas sp. BLCC-B65. The sequence goes on from NZ_JAQQGL010000001.1 coordinate 448,151, forward strand.
CGCGCTGCTGGTCGTCACAGCCCCGATTCGTCGGTGCGTACCAGAATCGCCCCGCACTCCGGGCAGGTCACGACGACATCGTCGGCGGCCTGTCGAATCGTCTGCAGATCGGTTCCGGACAGCACCATGCGGCACGCCTCGCACGTCTTACGGTGCAACAGACCGGCTCCGACGCCGCGGGCAGCGAGACGCTCGTACATCGCCAGCAGATCGGCGGGCACGCGCGCGGCGACCGCGGCGCGGTCGCGGGTCGCCGCCTCCCCCCGGGCGGCGGCCGCCGCCATCGCGTCCTTCGCCGCCGCGCTGAGACGGGCGCCCTCCTCGTTCACCGCGGCGATCGTCTCTTCCTTTGCGGAAACGGCGGTCTGGGCGGCATCGAGCTGCTCCATCAGTTCGAGCTCGGCGTCTTCGAGGTCGCTCTTGCGCTTGGCGAGCGAGGCCAGTTCGTGCTCGAGGCCCTGAGCTTCCTTGGCGTTCGCCGACGACGCGAGTCGTTCGGCATCTCGGGCGGCCCGCGCCTCGACCACGGCGACGTCCGACTCCACCCGCGCCAGTTCGGCGGTGATGTCGTCCCGGCGCCCCAACAGCGTCGTCAGTTCCGCGGACAGGCCCTGCCGGCGAGCGAGCAGCTCTTGGACGCGACCGGCCTGCTCGGGGGTGCGGCGGGCGTGCTCGGCGGCCCGGATCACGCCGTCGAGGTTGGCGAGTTCGAGCAGGAGCTGCTGGTCTGCGGGTCGGGACTTCACGGTCCCAACCTACCGCGACACGTGGACAGTGCATCCCCGGTGAGGTCGCGCTCCACTAGCATGACCACACCACAACCGCGGCGCTGCGAGGGTGCCGTTCGTTCTCGCAGGGAGACGCCATGAGCCTGATGCGCACGAAGTCGATCGAACGGTCCATCGCCGACACCGAAGCGCCGGAGTTCCGGCTCCGCAAGTCGCTGTCAGCCCTCGATCTCACGGTCTTCGGCGTCGGTGTCGTGATCGGCGCCGGCATCTTCACGCTCACCGGTCGCGCCGCCCACGAGGTCGCCGGCCCCGCCGTCGTCGTCAGCTTCGTCATCGCGGCGATCGCGTGCGCCTTGGCGGCGATGTGCTACGCCGAGTTCGCCTCCACGGTGCCCGTCTCGGGATCCGCGTACACGTTCTCCTACGCGTCGCTCGGCGAGCTGTTCGCCTGGATCATCGGGTGGGATCTCATCCTCGAGATGTTCCTCGGTGCGAGCGTCGTGGCTCAGGGCTGGAGCGCTTACCTCGGCGTTCTCCTCGGGCAGCTCGGCATCCCGCTGCCCGCCGTGATCGGCTACGGGGGTGCGGTCGATGTGATGGCGATCGTCCTCGTCGTCGTGCTCGGTGCCCTCATGACACTCGGCATCCGCGAATCGATGCGCGTGAACCTCGTGCTGGTCGGGGTGAAGCTCTTCATCGTGTTGTTCGTGATCGTCGCGGGGATCATGTTCGTCAACCCCGCGAACTACTCGCCGTTCATCCCGGATGCCGCGCCGCGCGAGGCCGCGACGGGCCTCATGCAGCCGCTGCTGCAGTTCATCTCCGGCTCGGCGCCCATGGCGTTCGGCGTCGGCGGCATCTTCGCCGGAGCCGCGCTCGTGTTCTTCGCGTACATCGGGTTCGATGTGGTCGCCACCACGGCGGAGGAGACCAAGAACCCGCAGCGGGACCTTCCCATCGGCATCATCGCGTCTCTCGCGATCTGCACGCTGCTGTACTGCGCGGTGGCGCTCGTCGTGACGGGCATGGTGCGCTTCGACGAGCTCGACCCGGCCGCGGCGCTCGCGAACGCCTTCGCTTTCCATGGGCAGACCTGGATGGCGACGGTGATCTCGGCGGGAGCCGTCGCCGGTCTGACGACCGTCGTGCTCACGTTGCTCATCGGTGCGACCCGCATCATCTTCGCAATGTCGCGCGACGGCCTCCTCCCCCAGCAGCTCGCGAAGGTGCACCCGACGCGGCGCACACCATGGGTCATCTCGATCATCGTCACCGTGGTCGTCGCACTCGTGGCCGGGCTCACCCCCGTCGGAGTCCTCGAGGAGATGGTCAACATCGGAACGCTGTCGGCGTTCGTGCTCGTCTCGGTCGGAGTGGTCGTGCTGCGCCGCACCCGGCCGGATCTCAAGCGGGGCTTCCGCGTGCCCTGGAGCCCCGTTCTGCCGCTTCTGGCCGCGCTGATCTGTCTCTATCTGATGCTCAACCTGACGGTGGAGACGTGGCTGCGATTCCTCGTCTGGCTGGTCATCGGCGTCGTGGTCTACGTCGCCTACTCGCGTGGGCACTCCCGGCTCGGCCGTGACGGCGATCCGTATCTCAATCCCGCGGAGCCGACGGTGGTCGGACGCGACGTGTGAGCACCGCGAACTCGTAGACTGTCGAAGTCAGGGCCTTTAGCTCAGCTGGTAGAGCGCCACGTTTACACCGTGGATGTCGTCGGTTCGATCCCGGCAGGGCCCACTCATGATTCGATGTCGTGGCCGACGAGGTTCTCGAGAATGGCGGCCAGGCTCTCCCGTGCGGCCTCATCGAGCGGAGCGAACAGTGCCTCTCGCACTGCGTCGGCGATGCGATTCCCCTCGGCCAGGGCTGCTCGACCGGCCGCGGTGAGGGTGTGTTCGATGCGCCGACCCCGCCCCGCCCGCCGCTCGATCAACCCAAGGCCGAGCAGGCGATTGGCGAGGGTGCCGAAGGCCTGATCGCTCTGGAAAGTGGCTGACGCCAGCGTGTGCCCGGTTGCTCCCGGCATCCGATCGATCGCGCGCAGCGCGTCCCATTGCACGAGCGTCACACCGGCGTCGCGCAGTGCAGCGTCCAGTGCCCGATGGTTGCGATACTGCGCGCGCTTGATCGCCTGGCCCAGCAATTCGAGATTCGTTGCCACGGTGCTACCGTATCAACATTCGTAGATAAACATATTGATAAGGAAATGATCGTGACACCCAGACATCTCACCCGCGCCGCACTCGTTCTGCACGGCGGCGGTGGTCCCGCAACCGTGGCGCCGATCGTCGCCCACCTGGGCACATCGATGCGTGTGATCGCGCCCACACATCCGGGTTGGGACGGGACGGCCCGCACCGACGACATCTCATCGATCGCCGATCTTGCGAAGGTCTACCTCGCACGCCTGCGCGCCGACGACGAGCGCGACGTCGTCGTCGTCGGTTCGTCGATCGGCGGGTGGATCGCGCTCGAGATGGCTGTGCAGGCAGCCGGCGACCCACAGGATGGTGGAACGGTCGGCGCGATCATCAGTATCGACGGGACCGGCCTCGTTATCGAGGGCGAGCCGGGCGCAGACTTCTTCGCGCTCGACGCGCGCGGCCTCGCGGAAGCGGCGTGGCACGACCCCGAGCGCGGATACCGAAACCCGGCGACGATGTCGGAAGCGGAGCGTGCCGTGCAGCAGTCCAACCGGCAGGCGATGGCGGCGCTGACCGGCCCCACGATGAGCGACGCGACCCTGCTCGAGCGCGTGGGCGCGATCGAGGTCCCGACCCTGCTCCTGTATGGCGCGAGCGATCGGATCGTCACACCGGCCTACGGTCGCGCAGTCGCGGCGGCGATCGGCGACGCATCGTTCGCAGAGATCCGGGCCGCAGGGCACCTCCCTCACCTCGAGGAACCTGCGGCGACGTGGGCGATCATCGACGCCTTCCTCGCGGCACCGGGGAGTTTGCCGTGACGACTCCGTGCGTGACGCGCACCGCGCAGGGGCCACTCGCTGCCAGCGCGATCCACTCCAGCGAGATGTGACTAGGCTGATCCAGGATGCGTTGTCGACGCTGCACAAAGCCGCGCGTATCAGAAGCCCCGTCCCTGGCATGATCTGCCAGACGAAGAAAGGTGTCTCGTGACGGTCAACGATCAGGATCCGTACTCCCAGGGCCCGCAGGACAGCGACCCCGAAGAGACGCACGAGTGGCAGGAATCGCTCCAGCAGCTCGTCGACAGCAAGGGCGCCGGGCGTGGCCGCGAGATCATGCTCAGCCTGCTCAACAAGTCGCACGAGCTGCAGCTGAACGTTCCCCAGGTGCCGACGACCGACTACATCAACACGATCGCCCCGGAGAACGAGCCCGAGTTCCCGGGTGATGAGGAGCTCGAGCGCCGGTATCGCCGGTGGATCCGCTGGAACGCTGCACTGACCGTGCATCGCGCGCAGCGTCCGGGCATCGGCGTCGGAGGTCACATCTCCACCTACGCGTCGTCCGCCTCGCTGTACGAAGTCGGCTTCAACCACTTCTTCCGTGGTCTCGACGACCCCAACGGTGGAGACCAGATCTTCATCCAGGGTCACGCCTCTCCCGGCATCTACGCCCGTTCGTTCCTCGAGGGACGTCTGTCGGCCGATCAGCTCGACGGCTTCCGGCAGGAGAAGTCGAAGGCACCGGACGGCATCCCCTCCTACCCGCACCCGCGTCTCATGCCGGAGTACTGGCAGTTCCCGACCGTGTCGATGGGCCTCGGTCCCATCAACGCCATCTACCAGGCGATGACCAACAAGTACCTGACCAACCGAGGGATCAAGGACCTCTCCAACTCCCGCGTCTGGGCGTTCCTCGGCGATGGAGAGATGGACGAGGTCGAGAGCCGCGGACAGCTCCAGGTCGCCGCCAACGAGGGCCTCGACAATCTCACGTTCGTCGTGAACTGCAACCTGCAGCGCCTCGACGGCCCCGTGCGCGGCAACGGCAAGATCATCCAGGAACTCGAAGCGTTCTTCCGCGGTGCGGGCTGGAACGTCATCAAGGTCGTCTGGGGCCGCGGCTGGGACGAGCTGCTGCAGGTCGACACCGACGGCGCCCTCGTGCGCCTGATGAACACCACCCCGGACGGTGACTTCCAGACGTATCGCGCCGAGGACGGAAAGTTCATCCGCGACCACTTCTTCGGTCGCGACGAGCGCACCGCAGCCATGGTCAAGGACTGGTCCGACGAGGACATCTGGGGAAAGCTCCGCCGCGGCGGTCTGGACTACCAGAAGCTCTACGCTGCCTACAAAGCGGCGACCGAGCACAAGGGCCAGCCGACGGTTATCCTCGCCAAGACGATCAAGGGTTACGGCCTGGGTCATCACTTCGAGGGGCGCAACGCGACGCACCAGATGAAGAAGATGACGCTCGACGACCTCAAGCACTTCCGCGACTCGATGCGCATCCCCGTCTCCGACGCTCAGCTGGAGGAGAACCCGTACGCGCCGCCGTACTTCCACCCCGGTATGGAAGACGAGACGATCCAGTACATGGTGGAGAAGCGTCGCGCCCTCGGCGGGTTCCTCCCCGAGCGCCGTACCCACCACGTGCCGATCAGCCTCCCCGACGACAGTGCGTACGCGCTGCCGAAGAAGGGATCGGGAACGCAGGAGGTCGCGACCACCATGGCGTTCGTCCGCCTGCTGAAGGACCTCCTGCGCTCGAAGGACTTCGGCAACCGCATCGTGCCGATCATCCCCGACGAGGCGCGCACGTTCGGTCTGGACGCCTTCTTCCCGACCGCCAAGATCTACAACCCGAACGGCCAGAACTACACGTCGGTCGACCGGGAACTGCTGCTCGCCTACAAGGAGAGCCCACAGGGACAGATCATGCACGTCGGCATCAACGAGGCCGGAGCGGTGGCGGCGTTCACCGGCACGGGAACCTCGTACGCGACGCACGGTGAGCCGCTGATCCCGGTCTACATCTTCTACTCGATGTTCGGCTTCCAGCGCACCGGCGACGCGCAGTGGGCCGCCGCCGACCAGATGGCGCGTGGTTTCATCATGGGTGCCACCGCGGGCCGCACGACGCTGACCGGTGAGGGACTCCAGCACGCCGACGGCCACTCCCACCTGCTGGCCTCGACGAACCCGGCCACCGTGTCGTACGACCCCGCGTACGGGTACGAGATCGCCCACGTCGTCCGCTCCGGCCTGGAGCGGATGTACGGCGGCAACCACCCCGATCCGAACGTCATGTACTACATCACGCTCTACAACGAGCCGCTGGTGCAGCCCGCCGAGCCCGAGGGCGTCGACGTCGAGGGCATCGTCCGCGGCATCTACCGCATCTCGGAGGGGGCCGGTGACGGACATCGCGTGCAGCTGCTCGCGTCCGGTGTGGGTGTGCCGTGGGTGCTCGAGGCCCAGCAGCTGCTGCGCGAGGACTGGGGTGTGGCCGCCGATGTGTGGTCGGTCACGAGCTGGACGGAGTTGCGCCGCGACGGACTCGCCGCCGACGAGCACAACTTCCTGAACCCGCTGGCCGAGCCGCGCACCGCGTACCTCACCGAGAAGCTTCGCGACACCGCGGGCCCCGTCCTGGGCGTCAGCGACTACATGCACGCGGTGCAGGACCAGATCCGCGAGTGGGTTCCCCGTCGCTACGTCACCCTCGGTGCGGACGGCTTCGGCTTTTCCGACACCCGGGCCGCGGCGCGTCGGTTCTTCAAGATCGACGGACCGTCCATCGTCGTCCGTGCCCTCCAGGCGCTGGCCGACGAAGGGCTCGTCGACCGGTCGCTGTCGGCACAGGCGATCGAGAAGTACCGCCTGCACGATGTGACCGCGGGAACGAGCGGAAACGCCGGCGGCGAAAGCTGATCGATTCGATGCCCGCCCGCCCCACCCCTCAGGAGAAGGCGGAGACACTCGCGTGGCTCCGCCGGGTCTCCGGAGACCTGGCCACGGCGACCATCAAGCGGCTCGAAGAGTCTCTGCCCTGGTACGCCGACATGCCTCCGGCCCGTCGCTCGGCGGTGGGCCTGGTGGCGCAGGCGGGCATCGCGTCGTTCATCCAGTGGTACGAGGATCCCGGCTCGACGCCGTGGATCGCTGCCGACATCTTCGCCGCTGCTCCCCGTGAGCTGCTGCGCAGTGTCAGCCTGACGCAGACTCTCCAGCTGATCCGCGTCACCGTCGCCGTCACGGAGGAACGCGTCGCGGGAAAGGCGGAGGATCTCCGCGAGAGCATCCTGCTGTTCTCCCGCGAGGTCGCCTTCGCCTCCGCGGACGTGTACGCGCGGGCGGCGGAGGCGCGCGGGCTGTGGGATGCGCGCCTGGAGGCCCTTGTCGTCGACTCCATCCTCACCGGCGAAGCCGACGAGGAGCTGCCCAGCCGCATCGCCGCCCTCGGCTGGCACGGCCACGGCGAGGTCGCGGTTCTCGTCGGAACCACTCCGCCGCAACTGGACGTCGATCATCTGCGTCGAGTGGCACGCAAGCTGGGTGTCGATGTCCTCATCGGCGTGCAGGGATCTCGTCTCGTGCTCGTGATCGGCCGCGCCGTGCTGCCCGGGCGTGAGCCCGTCGCCGAAGAGCTGCCGTTCACGGAGATCGCCCTCCGTCTGGAGCCGGGCTTCGGGCCGGGGCATCTCGTGCTGGGGCCGACGGTGCCCGCACTCGTGGATGCCGGGCTCAGCGCCCGTGCCGCGTTGGCGGGCTTCGCCGTCGCCGGTGCCTGGCGCCACGCGCCGCGCCCCGTCGAAGCCGACGACCTGCTGCCCGAGCGTGCCCTCGCCGGCGACGCCATGGCCAAGGCGACGCTCGTCGAGCGGATCTACCGTCCTCTGCAGGCGCACTCGGCCGATCTGGTCGCGACGCTGTGGAGCTATCTCGACAATGGCCGCTCCCTCGAGGCGACCGCCCGCGAGCTGTTCGTCCATCCCAACACCGTGCGCTACCGACTCAAGCGGGTCTCCGATGTCATCGGCTGGGATGCGACCGGCCCGCGTGAGGCCCTCATCCTGCAGACGGCGCTCATCATCGGATCGATCGGCACCGAGGCGACGCGACGGCGCGGAAGCGCAGCGCGACGGTCCGCGCGCGCGGACTGAGCCTCGTGCCGTTGTCGCTCTGACACAAAGCATCTCGCGTTTGTTGTGACGTCGTCGCCAGCGCGGCGGCGAAGAACTTGGAAGGATAGGCACGTGATCATCACCGTCTTCCCCGGTCAGGGGTCGCAGACCCCCGGGTTCCTGACACCGTGGCTCGAACTCGCGGGCTCCCGCGAGCGTCTCGAACGCTATGCAGAAGCGGCGCAGGTGGACCTCGTGTCCGCCGGCACCGAGTGGGACGCCGACCGCATTCGTGACACGGCGGTCGCGCAACCCTTGATCGTCGCGGCGAGCCTGCTGTCGTACGCCGCTCTCCAGGATGCCGCGGGCCTCTCGCCTGCCGGCGTCGCCGGACATTCGGTCGGTGAGGTGGCGGCCCTCGTCGCCGCTGGCGTCCTCAGCGACGACGACGGCATGCGTCTGGTCGGGCTTCGCGGACGGGCCATGGCCGATGCCGCCGCGCAGGAGCAGACGGGCATGAGCGCGATCCTCGGCGGCGACCGCGACGCCGTGCTCGCTCTGCTCGACGAGTTGGAGCTCACCGCGGCCAACCACAACGGCGCCGGACAGATCGTCGCCGCAGGCGCGCTGGACGCCCTCTCGGAGCTTGCGGCCCACCCCGCCGCCGGCAGCCGCGTCATCCCCTTGCAGGTGGCCGGCGCCTTCCACACGTCTTACATGGCGTCGGCCGTCGACACCCTGCGTGCCGCGGCCGCCGAGGTCTCGGCATCCGACCCCCGTCTCACGCTCTGGACCAACCGCGACGGCGCCCGGGTGGACGGCGGCCGCGAGGCGCTCGACCTACTCGTCGCGCAGGTCTCCTCCCCCGTCCGCTGGGATCTGTGCATGGAATCGTTCGCGGATGCGGGGGTCACCGGCATCATCGAGCTCGCGCCGGCCGGAACGCTGACGGGCCTTGCGAAGCGCGCCCTCCGCGGCGTGCCCACCGTGGCCGTGAAGACACCCGACGACCTCGCGGCTGCGGCCGCCCTGCTGACAGGAGGCGACGCGTGACCGACGCGCCCACCCGACCGACCCTCGTCCAGGCGACGGGACCGGCACACACCCGCATCTACGCCTACGGCGCTGCCCGTGGCGAGAACGCCGTGCCCAACGACGACCTCGTGGGCCCCATCGACTCCAGCGATGAGTGGATCCGCCAGCGCACCGGCATCATCACGCGTGTGCGCGCGAATGCCGCAACGACGGCGATCGAACTCGCTGCCGACGCCGCGGCCGAGGCCATCGCCGGCGCCGGTATCGACCCGTCGCTGGTGGACGCCGTGATCGTCGCGACGATCTCGAACCCGAAGCAGACTCCCTCGGTGTCGGCGATCGTCGCCGATCGCATCGGCGCCAACCCCGCGGCCGCGTACGACCTGAACGCCGCCTGCGCGGGCTTCGCGTACGGCGTGGCGCAGGCGGACGCCCTCATCCGGGCCGGCGCCGCGAACTACGCCGTCGTCGTGGGCGCAGAGAAGCTCAGCGACGTCGTCGACCCCACGGACCGCTCGATCTCGTTCCTGCTCGGTGACGGCGCCGGCGCCGTGGTCGTCGGACCGAGCGACTTTCCGGGCATCGGTCCCACCGTCTGGGGATCGGACGGCTCGAAGGCCGATGCGGTCGGGATGAACCACACGCTCACCGAGTTCCGCGACGGCACGGCACCCTGGCCGACGCTGCGTCAGGAGGGTCCGACGGTCTTCCGCTGGGCCGTGTGGGAGATGGTCAAGGTCGCCCGCCAGGCGCTGGAAGAGGCCGGTGTGCAGCCCTCCGACCTCGCTGCCTTCGTGCCCCACCAGGCGAACATGCGCATCATCGACGAGTTCGCCAAGCAGCTGAAGCTCCCCGACACGGTCGTGATCGGCCGCGACATCGAGACCACCGGCAACACGTCGGCGGCATCCATCCCCCTCGCCACCCACCGCCTGCTCTCCGAGCACCCGGAACTGTCCGGCGGGCTGGCGCTGCAGATCGGATTCGGCGCCGGATTGGTCTTCGGCGCGCAGGTCGTCGTCCTTCCCTGACGGCCCGAGATACCCGGTCGCGACAGCCGTCGCACCTAGACTGAACGTCGGCCCCGCAGGGCCGGTGAAACCCCGATAAACAAGGAGAATCCCATGGCATTCAGCAACGACGAGGTCCTCGCAGGGCTCGCCGAGCTCATCACGGACGAGACCGGCATCTCGGCGGACGAGGTCGCGCTGGAGAAGTCGTTCACCGACGACCTCGACATCGACTCGATCTCGATGATGACGATCGTCGTCAACGCCGAGGAGAAGTTCGGCGTCACGATCCCCGACGAAGAGGTCAAGAACCTCAAGACCGTCGGCGACGCCGTCACCTTCATCACCACCAACCAGGCCTGACCTCAGGCCTCGCCACCTGCACCCCGGTGGGGGCCGTCGTGCCCCCACCGGAGCATCCGAGGAGACCATGAGCATTCCCCGAATCGTCGTCACCGGCATCGGCGCATCGAGCCCCATCGGGGGCACCGCGCCGGAGAGCTGGGCCGCGCTGCTGGGTGGCGCCTCCGGCGCTCGCACCCTCGAGTACGACTGGGTCGAGCAGTACAACCTGCCCGTCACCTTCGCGGCGCAGGCCGCCGTGCGCCCGGACACCGTGCTCGAGCGCCCGATCGCCAAGCGTCTCGACCCGTCCTCGCAGTTCGCGCTCGTCGCCGCGATGGAGGCGTGGGCGGATGCCGGGAGCCCGGAGGTGGACCCGGAACGGTTGGGGGTCGATTTCGCGACCGGCATCGGGGGTCTCTGGACCCTCCTGGATGCGTGGGACACGCTTCGCGAGAAGGGCCCGCGTCGGGTGCTGCCGATGACCGTTCCGATGCTGATGCCCAATGCGGCGGCGGGCAACCTGTCGCTGCATTTCGGTGCCCGCGCGTATGCGCGGACGGTCGCCAGCGCCTGTGCGTCCAGCACGGAGTCGATCGTCAACGCCATCGAGCACCTGCGTGACGGCCTCGCCGACGTGGTGATCGCGGGAGGCACCGAGTCGGTGATCCACCCCGTCACGATCGCCTCGTTCTCGTCGATGCAGGCGCTCTCCAAGCGGAACGACTCCCCCGAGACGGCGTCGCGTCCGGGCAGCATCGACCGCGACGGATTCGTCATGGGCGAGGGTGCCGGCGTGCTGATCCTCGAGACGGAGGAGCACGCCAAGGCCCGCGGCGCGAAGATCTACGCGGTCGTCGTGGGCGGAGGGGTCACGGCGGACTCGTACCACATCACGGCGAACGATCCCGAGGGCACGGGCGCCGCGCGCGCCGTCAACATGGCTCTGGCCATGGCCGATGCCTCCCCCGACGACGTGACCCACGTCAACGCCCACGCGACCTCGACGCCGGTCGGCGACCCGAACGAGTACGTCGCGCTGAAGAGTGTGTTCGGTGACCGCATCGAAGAGATCCCCGTGTCGGCGACGAAGGCCTCGACCGGTCATCTGCTCGGTGGTACCGGCGCGCTCGAGGCGATCTTCACGATCCTGGCCATCCGCGACCGGGTGGCCCCTCCGACGATCAACATCACGGAGCAGGATCCCGCGGTCCCGTTCCGTCTGTCGGGCGCGCCGACGCCGCTGGGCGACGGTCCGCAGCTCGCGATCAGCAACTCGTTCGGCTTCGGCGGCCACAACGCCGTCGCCGCCTTCGCTTCGGTCTGAGCATCGCCGCGTGAAGACGCCCCCGCGTCCGTGAGGATGGCGGGGGCGTCTTTCGTGTCAGACGGGGATGCGCGGTCTCGGTCTCCGGGAAGCCCTCCGAAGCCGGTACTGGCGCCTCCACCCGTCTGAGGTCGGTGGCGGGTCTCTCAGCCCACCTTGTGCAGCCAGACGACCGGTGCGTCGTCGCTGGCGTGACGGAACGGCTCGAGCTCCTCGTCCCAGGTCGATCCCAGCGCGACCTGGAGTTCGCGCTGGAGGTCGTAGGGGTCCCCCGCGGCGATCTCCATCGCGTAGCGGATGCGGTCCTCACCGATCACGACGTTGCCCGCCGTGTCGGTCTGGGCGTAGTGGATGCCGAGATCAGGAGTGTGCATCCAGCGCCCGCCGTCCGAGCGCGGCGTGGGGTCTTCGCTGACCTCGAACCGCAGATGCTCCCATCCGCGGATCGCGGTCGCCAGGGCCGCGCCGGTGCCGGCGGGACCCTCCCAGTAGAACTCGGCGCGACGACTGCCGGCGAGCACGGGCTGATCCGCCCACTCGAAACTCACAGCACGCCCGAGGGCACGCCCGACCGCCCACTCGAGGTGGGGGCACAGCGCACGTGGCGCGGAGTGGATGTAGATCACTCCGCGCGCCTGTGGGGTCGACGTGGTCGCCATCGCGATTCTCCGTTTCTTCAGGTACGTCTTCCCCTACGACCTGAGTGCCGGATGCGTGGCGGCTATGTGGTTGTGGGCCCATTATGGCCGATAACGACGCGGAATCACAACCGTGTCATTGGTAGGGCGGGTGGGACTTGAACCCACGATCGTCGGGTTATGAGCCCGCTGCCTTGACCAGCTTGGCCACCGCCCCCTGTCCCCGGAAGTCTAGCGGGGGCGCGGGTCGTCCCGATCGCGCACGGGTGGCTCGGGCCACACCTTCGCCACGGCATCCGTGAGGCGCTGCGATCCGGGCGAGACCTGTTCGCCGCTCCCGCGTGTGATGGGGATCTCCTGGCTGTCGCTGATCACCTGCGGGTGGTGGCGAGCCAGTTGGAAGACGCCGGTGACGGCCAGCGCGCCGGCGACGACGAAGCCGCCGTAGGCCCAGAGGGGGGCGCCGTCGGCTTCGCGCAGTACGGCCAGGCCGATCACGATGGCGACGATCGGATCGATGACGGTGAGACCGGCGATGACGAGGTCGGGCGGGCCGGACGCGTAGGCAGTCTGCACGAAGTAGGCGCCGATCGCAGTACCGGTGAGCAGGGCGACGATGCACACGATCGTGAGCCACTCGAAGTCGCCGGTGCGGATCCGGCTGAGCACGACCTTCGCCAGCGTGGCGACGAAGCCGTACATGATGCCGGCGGCGACGATGTAGAACAGGGCTCCCATGCGGGTGCGCAGCCACAGCCAGAGTGCAGTCAGGACGATGGCGACACCGGCGAGGATCAGCAGCACGGTGATCAGCTGTCCGTCGCTGATCGGGGTCTCGGTGGCGTACAGGGCGGCGATCGTGACGAACACGAAGATGCCGGCGACGCAGAGGCCGATGGCGGTCAGGGAGCGCTTCGTGGGCTTGAGGCCGCTGATTCGCGCGTTCAGCAGCGTCGTGATGACCAACGAGACGGCGCCGAGCGGCTGCACCAGGATGAGGGGGGCGAACGACAGGGCGGACAGCTGGCAGACGATCGCCAGCCCCAGCATCACGGTGCCGGCCACCCACGACGGCCGGCGCAGCAGGTTCCAGATCTGGCCGCCGGTGAGACCGGTGCCCCCGGCGGTCGCCGTGAGACGTTCGACCTTCTGCACCCCGCGGTGCTGATACTGCGCGCCGAAGGACATGAAGACGGCGCCGAGCAGGGCGAGCGGAATGCCGATGAGGATGCCGGGGTCCGCGAAGACGCCGACGAGCTTGTCGGTCACATCTCCGAGGTCGTTGAGGGCGGCATGCACCCCTCGACACTAACGGCCAGGTGCGCTCGATAGGCTCAGGACGTGGCTGTTCTTCCGATTCGCATCATGGGCGATCCCGTCCTGCACTCCCCCGCCGATCCTGTCTCCGAGATCACCGACGAGATCCGCGGGCTCGTCGCGGACATGTTCGAGACGATGGATGCCGCGCCCGGTGTCGGCCTCGCCGCCCCGCAGGTGGGCGTGGGTCTGCGCATCTACACCTACAGCTACCAAGACGATGACGGGCAGCCTTGGCGCGGTGTGATCCTCAACCCGGAGCTGTGGATGCGGCCTCCCGTACCCGGCGCGCCGGACCCGGACGACGAGTCCGAGGGGTGCCTGTCGTTCCCCGGTGAGCGCTTCGCCCTGCGCCGCTCGGATGAAGTCCTGGTCACCGGTATCGACCTGGACGGCGAGCCCGTACGCATCCAGGTGGACGGCTGGCGTGCGCGTATCATGCAGCACGAGTTCGACCACCTCGACGGCATCCTCTACGTGGACCGTCTGGACGACGGCGACTGGAAGACCGTCCAGAAGATCGCGCGCAAGCGCGGTTGGGGTCGCGCCGGCGCGTCCTGGACGCCGGGAGTCGACGATCTGGAGGGCTGAGCGACTCCCGGTCGGGTATCGCTAGGCGTCGGGTGCGCCGTTTTCGATCAGGGTGAGCTGGGTTCCGTCTGCGTCGACGAGGAATCCGGCTCGCTGTCCCCAGGACTGCGTCTGAACGGGTCGCAGCCGCGGAAGGCCCGCGTCGTGCTCGGGGACGCCGGATCGCTTGATGTCCTCGTACAGCTCGTCCACGTCGTCGACGCGGACGCTGCACATGAAGGAGCTCGCTTCGGGCACCAGGTCGTCGAATCGGAAGAACTCGAGCACCAGCTCGCCCCGACGAAGGATCAGCCACGCGTCGTCACGGTAGCTCGGAGTGAATCCGAAACCCCCGTAGAAGCGGACCGTGCCGCCGAAATCACGCGATGGCAGGTTCGGGACAGCACGGTCTGGCATGTCCGAAGCCTAGCGGCGGCAACGAAAACGGCCCCAGAGTGGAGTCTGGGGCCGTTCGCTCCCCGGCTTGGACTCGAACCAAGAACCTGCCGGTTAACAGCCGGCTGCTCTGCCAATTGAGCTACCGAGGATCAATCACCCGCGAGCGGGCAACCCGTCCATATTAGCAAACGTCGGGGTGTGCTCGTGACACGATACGCGTCTTCACGACACGAGGCGGGCACCGCCGTCCGGAGTCCAGAGCAGATCCGCGATGCCATGCCCGTAGGCGACGGGCAGACCTGCTCGGAGCACCAGCACATCGGCATCGAGCTCCCGCACGGCTTCGGCGTCGTTGGTCACCATGAGAATCGCCATGCCGTTCTCGTCGCGCCGGCGCAGCAGCGCGTCGCGCGCGGCATGTCTCACCTCGACGTCGAGGTTCGCGTACGGATCGTCGCCGATGAAGACCTTCGGGCCGAGCACGAGGGCGCGAGCGATCGCGACACGCTGGCGCATCCCCGAACTCAGCTCATAGGGATACCGTGTGGCTGCGCCGAGCGGGAGTTCGAACTCGTCCAGCAACCCCGCGACGCGGACGGCCAGCGCGCGCTGATTGACACGTCGATCTCGGCTCGTGATCGGCTCGCCGATGACGTCTCCGACGGTCAGTCGAGCCGGAAGGCCGGCTCCCGCGCGCTGCGGGACATACCCGGTGTAGTACGCGCGCACACGCGCAGCGCGCCCCCTGCGCCGAACGGCCGTGCCATCGACCCAGGCGTCGCCACCCACCACCGACAGCGAGTCGTCGCTCGTGCCAGCGAGCAGGGTCGCGAGGGTCGATTTGCCCGATCCGGTCGTGCCCATGACTGCCAGCGCGCGGCCCGGGTCGACCCGGAAACTGACGCCTTCGACGACGCGCACTCCTGCGCGCGCGATCGAGAGGTCGTCGCAACGAAGCGCGGCAGGATTGTCGGTGGGGGCACGACGCGGCATGCGCTCATCCTGCCCGCTCTGGCCCGCGGGCGCCACCGTGCGACCGGGCGTGCGACCGTGCCGCGGGGTCAGAGCGACGCCTCGGTGAGAGCGCGCCGGCGCGCGTCCAGCTCGCGCAGCGCCAGACGGACCGCCCGCCCTTGTTCCGAATCGGCGGGAAGCCGCTGGATCGTGCCGAGCAACTCGTTCTTCTCCCGGTCGACCGCGCGCACCCGCAGCTTGCGCGCGAGCCCGCGTGTGTAGGCCGCGGCCTCCGCCTCCGTCAATGCAGGGAAATCGGCCGTCAGCAACTCCACCGCCAGCGACCGGTAGGGCTCACGCACCGACTCCACCGCCGTCGACGCCCAGCCGATGCGTCTGCGGTCTCCCTGCGCGACGAGGGACTGGCGCACCGCGTCGAGAGCGGGGATCTGCATGGGCAGCGCGAGCGCGGCATCCACCTCCTCGCCGTCGACGAGGTGACCGTACTGCAGCACTCCCATGAGGGCGTCACGCTCCAGTGTTGCATCGGCGGTGCGCGGCAGCGTCCGCAGACTCATCCGGAGTGCGGGCTCATCGACCGACGGCGTGGGAGCGGGGCCGTCGATCCCGGCCGTTGCGCTCACGGACGCCGTCGACGAGGAGCGCGGGATGTCGCCCTCGCGGCGCACGCTGTCGCGAGCGGCGCGGTCGACCTCGCGCCGCACATCCTCGGTGTCCATCCCGAGGCGGCGGGCCAGCACGCGGGTGTACTCCGGCTGCAGCAGCGGGTCGCGCAGCTCCCCCACGACCGGTGCGGCGGCTCGCAGGGCCCCGACGCGGCCCTCGACGCTCGCGAGATCGAACCCCGAGAGGCGCTGATCGATGACGAACTCGAACATCGGAACCTTCGTGTCGAGCATCGCACGTACCGCCGCGTCGCCGCGCTCGAGTCGCAGATCGCAGGGATCCAGTCCCTGCGGGCCGGTAGCCACGTAGGTCTGCGCGTTGAAGCGCTTCGCGTCGGCGAAGGCGCGCAGGGCCGCTTTCTGCCCCGCGGCATCGGGGTCGAACGTGAACACGACGTCGCCGGCGGCGCTGTCATCGCCCATGACCCGTCGCAGGACCGTGATGTGGTCGGAGCCGAACGCCGTCCCGCAGGTGGCCACCGCCGTCGTGACGCCCGCCAGATGGCAGGCCATCACGTCGGTGTATCCCTCGACGACGACGACGCGGTGCGAACGTGAGACATCCTTCTTCGCGAGGTCCAGGCCGTAGAGCACCTGCGCCTTCTTGTAGATCGTGGTCTCGGGCGTGTTGAGGTACTTCGGACCCTGGTCGTCGTCGTAGAGGCGGCGCGCCCCGAAACCGATCGTCTGGCCGGTCAGATCGCGAATCGGCCACACGACACGGCCACGGAAGCGGTCGTACACGCCGCGCTGGCCTTGGGAGACGAGACCCGCGGCCGACAGCTCCTCGTCCGTGAAGCCCTGGCTGTGCAGCGCGTCGCGAAGGTTGTTCCAGCCCTTCGGTGCGTAGCCGACACCGAAGTGGGCCGCGGCTCCGGCGTCGAAGCCGCGTTCACCGAGAAAGCGGCGGCCGGCGTCGGCCTCCGGGGACGACAGCTGCGTGCGGAACCACTCCGCAGCGGCCGAGTTGGCCTGATAGAGACGCGTGCGGCCGCTGGTCTCCGGCGCCGCGCCGCCGTCTTCGTAGTGGAGCGTGTAGCCGATGCGCGCGGCCAGGCGTTCGACCGCCTCGGTGAAGGACAGGTGGTCCATGGCGCGCAGGAAGGAGTAGACGTCGCCCGACTCGCCGCATCCGAAGCAGTGGTAATAGCCGACCTGCGGGCGCACGTGGAAGCTCGGGCTTCGTTCGTCGTGGAAGGGGCACAGGCCCTTCAGTGACCCGACGCCGGCTGACTTGAGGGCGACCCGCTCGCCGACGATGTCACCGATGTTGGTGCGTGCCTTGACCTCGTCGACGTCGGATTGCCGGATCCGTGCCATCAGTGACCCTCCGCCGGCCACAGCCCGGCGAGCGGCTCGGGAAGAGCGAAACCGCTGGGTGCGATCGTGCGGTCGTCGCCGGAGCGCAGGCCGAGCTCGCGCAGATCGACCGGGCCGATCAGTCGGGCATGCCACTCGATGGCGAAGCGATCGGTGAGGCTCGCGACCTGGTCGACGACCACGCGCTTGCGGGCGGCATCGGTGGATGCCGCGGCGAAGTCCTCCGCGTGCAGCCGGTCGAGGTGCTCGGGACGCTCCCACAGCGCGGTGGCGAGGCGCTTGAGCACGCGACGCTGTTCCTTGTACAGCCCGCGGCGACCGTCGATCGTGACCACGAAGGCGCCGATGATGCCCTTGAGCACGGCCATCTCGGCCTCGATCACCCGCGGCACGATGACGCGGCCGCGGTAGCGCGTGAGCACCGGCACCGAGTAGTGGTCGCGCGTCGCCGTCGTGGCTGCGCGCGCGAAGCGGCCGATGAGATCGGACGTGAGGTTCTTCAGGCCGGCCAGTGCGGCGCGAGAGCCGTCGAATCCGGTGAGCCACTCCGGCATGCGTGTGAGCCGGTACAGCGCGTCCGCCAGCTCGTCGCGGGTGAAGCCGAAGCCCACCCACGCCTGGATCGCCGTCAGCAGAGCGTCATGCTCGCGCGCGTCGGCGAGGCGCGCCGGGTCGAGGTAGCCGTTGAGCACCGCGTCCTCGAAATCGTGCACGGAGTACGCGATGTCGTCGGAGAGGTCCATGACCTCGGCTTCGATGCAGCGCACGCGACCGGGCGCGCCGATGCGCATCCAGCGGAAGACGTCCTCGTCCTCGGGGTAGACGCCGAACTTCTCTCGTCCACCGGGGTCGGGAACACCGTGCTCGACCGTCCACGGGTACTTGCACGTCGCGTCGAGGCTCGCGCGGGTCAGGTTGAGCCCCACGCTGCGCCCCCCGGCATCCAGCACCTTCGGCTCGAGACGCGAGAGGATCCGCAGCGTCTGTGCGTTGCCCTCGAACCCTCCGATGTCCTCGGCCCAGTCGTTCAGAGCGCGCTCCCCGTTGTGACCGAACGGCGGGTGGCCGATGTCGTGGCTGAGACAGGCCGTGTCGACCACGTCGGGTGACAGCTCCAGAGCGATCGCCAGCTCGCGGCCCACCTGAGCGACTTCGAGGGAGTGCGTCAGTCGGTTTCGTGCGAAGTCCGCAGGGCTCGCGGGGCTGAGCACCTGGGTCTTCGAGGCGAGGCGGCGCAGGGCCGCCGAGTGGAGCACTCGAGCGCGATCGCGGGCGAACCCGTCTCGCTGGGATCGATGCTGTTCGGGGACGAAACGGTCGGCATCGTGGTCGTCGTAGCCAGCGGGTCGGCCCGAGGCGATGCCGACGCTGCTGCCGTCAGCCGCCACTGGTGTCGACCTCCGCGTCAGCCAGCGCGCGCGCGGCGTCGCCGCTCATATCGCGGCTGAGCAGCCACCCGTCGGGCAGTGCCGGGCGCTTGGGTGTGCCGGCACGACCGCGCTGGCCCTCGGCGGCGGCGCCCGGGTAGGGGGCGTCGAGATCCAGCGTCGCGAGCAGATCGTCGATCCCGGTGAGGCTCGACACGGTCGCCAGCTGTGCGCGCGTCTCGCCGCCGACGGGGTAGCCCTTGAAGTACCAGGCGACGTGCTTGCGGATGTCGCGGCATCCGCGACCCTCGTCCTCGAAGAACTCGACGAGCAGTTCGGCGTGCCGGCGGAACGCGGCCGCGACGAAGCCCAGGGTCGCGTCGACGGGTGCGCCGTTGGCGGCATCCGGGCCGCCGAGGGCTCGCGCGAGGTCACCGAACAGCCACGGTCGACCGAGGCACCCACGGCCGACCACGACACCGTCGCACCCGGTCTCGGTCATCATGCGTGCCGCATCCTCCGCTGACCAGATGTCGCCGTTGCCGAGAACGGGGATGCTCGTCACCGCCTGCTTCAGAGCGCTGATCGCCGACCAGTCGGCCTGGCCGGAATAGAACTCCGCAGCCGTGCGCGCGTGGAGGGCCACCGCGGCGACGCCCGCATCCTCCGCGATGCGGCCGGCGTCGAGGAACGTGAGGTGGTCGGAGTCGATTCCCTTGCGCATCTTGACGGTGAGCGGCACGTCGCCGGCGGCGCGTGCGGCGCGCGTGACGATCTCGCGGAACAGGCCGAGCTTCCACGGCAGTGCCGCTCCCCCGCCCTTGCGCGTGACCTTGGGCACGGGACAGCCGAAGTTGAGGTCGATGTGATCGGCGCGGTCCTCGTCGACGAGAAGTCGGACGGCCGCTTCGGTGGTCGCCGGGTCGACGCCGTAGAGCTGGATCGAGCGCGGAGTCTCCGACTCGTGGTGCGTGATCAAACGCATCGTGGTCGCGTTGCGCTCGACCAGGGCGCGAGTGGTGATCATCTCCGAGACGTAGAGTCCCGCGCCGTACTCGCGGCAGAGCCGACGGAAGGCGGTGTTGGTGATACCGGCCATCGGCGCGAGCACCACGGGTGCATCGAGCGCGATGGGGCCGATGCGCAGCGCGGCGCCGGCTGAGACGGAGAGGGACATCCTGTCCATTCTCCCAGACTCACGCGGCCGGTGCGCCGGTCTGCGCCTCTATCGTGGACAACATGGCCGACACACAGACCGCGGAGCTCCGCGACATCCCCTACGTCGACGCGACCGGCGTCGAGCACACCCTCTCCGAGTACGGCGATCGTGCCGTCCTCATCGTCAACGTGGCCTCGAAGTGTGGACTCGCGCCGCAGTACGAGCAGCTCGAGGAGCTGCAGCGCACCTATGGCGACCGGGGTCTGCAGGTCATCGGCTTCCCCTGCAACCAGTTCATGGGTCAGGAGCCGGGCTCCATGGAGGAGATCCTGGAGTACTGCGCCGTCACGTGGGGCGTCAGCTTCCCCATCATGGACAAGGTGCGGGTGAACGGCTCGCACGCCGCTCCCCTCTACAAGGCGCTGAAGAAGGCGAAGAACGTGGAGGGGGCGAAGGGCCCGGTCATGTGGAACTTCGAGAAATTCCTGGTCACGCCGACCGGCGAGGTGCACCGTTTCCGTCCGCAGACCAAGCCCGATGCGCCCGAGGTGATCGCGGCGATCGAGGCCAGCCTCCCCGCCTGAGCCCTGCTGCGGCCCGTTTCGACTCGCTGCGCTCGCTCAACGACCGGAGAGGTTCGTCGCCGGTCGTTGAGCGCGGGAGCGTAGCGACGAGTCGAAACGCGACGTCTCAGGCGTCCTGCTTCTCCGCCCACACCTGTCGGGTGATCTGCGCGAACGCGTCGGCCGGCTGCGCGCCGCTCACGCCGTACTTGCCGTCGATCACGAAGAACGGCACGCCCTGGATGCCGTAAGCCTGCGCCTGTGCCTGATCGGCGCGCACATCGGCCAGATGGCGTCCCGACTCGAGGGCGTCACGCACGTCCGAGGCATCCAGGCCGACCTCCACGGCGAGGTCGACGAGGTCGTCGACGCGACCGACGTGCTTGCCCTCGGTGAAGTACGCCGACATGAGACGTTCGGCCATCTCGTACTGGCGTCCCTGAGCCTTCGCGAAGTGCAGCAGCTCGTGCGCCTTGACCGTGTTGGTGTGCTGCAGGAGGTCGAAGCGATACTCGAGTCCCGAGCCGGCCGCGACGCCGGTCACCTGGTCGAGCATCTCGCGCACGCGCTCTCGCGGCATTCCCTTGTGTCCGGCAAGGAAGTCGACCTCGTCGCCCTCGAAGTCGACCGGAGTGTCGGGAGAGAGCTCGAAGGAGTGGAAGGTCACGTCGACCTGCGGGGCGTCGGTGTCGGCCGCCGTCTGAGCGAGGCCGGCCTCGAGATTGCGCTTGCCGATGTAGCACCACGGGCAGGCGATGTCACTCCACACGTCGATGGTGATCTTGTCTGTCATGTCGGGTGCAACTCTCCGCGGGCGTCGGTCTATTCCGCTGCGTCAGCGGTGGGGGCATCGATCGCGCCGCCGAATCGGCGGCTGCGACCCAGATACAGCTCGATCGCGCCCCACAGATCCGTGCGCGAGAAGTCTGGCCACAGCGTGTCGAGGAACACCATCTCGGCGTAGGCCGACTCCCACAGCAGGAAGTTCGAGGTGCGTTGCTCGCCGCTGGAGCGCAGGAAGAGGTCGACATCGGGCATGTCGGGCACGTACAAGTGCTTGCGGAGCATCTTCTCCGTGATCGCCGACGGCTTCAGCCGCCCCGCGGCGATCTGTTCGCCCATCGCGCGCATCGCGTCGATGAGCTCGAGCCGGCCGCCGTAGTTGATGCACATCGTCAGGGTGAGCGTGTCGTTGCCGGCGGTGAGCTGCTCGGCGTACTGCAGCTCTTTGATGACCGATCCCCACAGGCGCGGCTTGCGGCCCGCCCAGCGGATGCGCACGCCCCATTCGTTCAGCTGATCACGGCGGCGGTGCAGCACGTCGCGGTTGTAGCCCATCAGGAAGCGCACCTCTTCCGGTGAGCGGGCCCAGTTCTCGGTCGAGAAGGCGTAGACGCTGAGGTGTTTCACTCCGGCCTGGATCGCGCCGGCCACGACGTCGAGGAGCACCTCCTCGCCCGCCCGGTGTCCTTCGATTCGTGTCAGTCCCCGGCGGTTGGCCCACCGTCCGTTGCCGTCCATCACGATCGCAACGTGGTTCGGCACACCGCCCTTCGGAAAACGCGGCGGATGGATGCCGGTCCAATCGAGCGGGCGGTACGGCACGGCATCGCGATGCGTGTAGGGCTTGGGGCTCAACGGGTGCTCTCCACATGGGACAGGGAACGGATGCCGCGCTCGAGATGCCACTGCGCGTAGGCGGCGACGAGGCCGGATGCCGAGGCGGTGGCGGCGTGGGTCGCGGCATCCACGACGTCCCATTCTCCCGCGATGAGAGCGCGCAGCAGCGCACCCGTCTCCGGACGAAGGCGCGCCGAGCCGGCCGGAGCGCAGTCGCCGCAGACGACGCCGCCGAGCTGCGAGACGAACCAATCGTGCGGGCCGACCGCGCCGCATCGCGCGCAATCGAAGAGGGCGGGAGCCCAGCCCGACAGCGACATCGCGCGCAGCAGGTACGAGTCGAGTACGGAACGCGACTCCCGTCCGCCCTGGGCGAGGGTGCGCAGTCCTCCCACGAGCAGCAGGTACTGCTGGGGGGTGGCTTCGGCTTCGTTCAGCCGGTCGGCGGTCTCGACCATGGCGTGCGCAGCCGTGTAACGGTCGTAGTCCGCCACGATCGCGGCCCCGTAGGAGCCGAGCGACTCGGCCTGCTGCACGATGTCGAGCGAGCGCCCCTGGTAGAGCTGGACGTCGGCGACCATGAACGGCTCGAGGCGGGCCCCGAACTTCGACGACGTGCGGCGCACACCCTTTGCGACAGCGCGTACCTTGCCGTGGCGACGGCTGAGCATGGTCACGATGCGGTCCGCTTCACCCAGCTTGTGGGTGCGCAGGACCA
The DNA here is from genome assembly GCF_028550675.1 of Sphingomonas sp. BLCC-B65. Classification (NCBI taxonomy): domain Bacteria; kingdom Pseudomonadati; phylum Pseudomonadota; class Alphaproteobacteria; order Sphingomonadales; family Sphingomonadaceae; genus Sphingomonas; species Sphingomonas sp. BLCC-B65. The sequence continues at coordinate 470,966 of NZ_JAQQGL010000001.1, forward strand.
CGACCTCGTCGCGGTAGGTGGGCACCCCTCGATTATCCCCGCCGGTGCCGACATCGGGCGGCATTGGAGACAATGGTCAGGTGACGGAGCAGCTGTTCGTGATCCCCCTCTGGGCCGACCTCCTCGCCGTGGGACTGGGCGGTGTACAGGGCGCGCTTTTCTCGTCGGGCTTCGTCGGACAGCGCCGACTCGACCTGCTCGGCGTCGTCATCGTCGGCACCGTGATGGGCATGGGTGGCGGCATCATCCGCGACCTCCTGCTCAACGTCGAACCCGCGACGCTGAAGAGCAACTGGTACCTGATCACGGCCGTCGGCGCGGCTCTGGTCGGCATGCTGCTGGCCAACATCTTCGAGCGCCTCAACGCGGTGATCGTGGCCCTTGACGCCGTGGTGATCGGTCTGTTTGGTGCCTTCGGCACCTCCAAGGCGCTGGCGCTCGGCCTTCCCCCCGTCCCGGCGGTCTTCGTCGGGGTCTGCGCCGCGGTGGGCGGCGGCATTCTTCGCGACGTGATCATGGGCTTGCCGGTGGCGATCATGCACGTCGGATCGCTGTACGCCGTCGCGGCCGCGGTCGGCTGCGCGTTGCTCGCGTTCGCACACGCCGTCGGTGCGCCGCTGGTGGCCGCGGCGATCGCCTCGGTCGTGGTCACGACCGTGATCCGACTGCTCGCGGTGATCTTCGACATCTCGCTGCCCGAACAGCGCGCGCTCTACCGGCGCAAGGTCGCGGTGGAGACCAGCGCGATCCCGATCATCCGGCCCTGAGGCGTTTCGACGCGCAGCGACGAGTCGAAACGCGGCGTCAGACGGCGGCGAGCGAGCCGGAGCGCTCGCGCGTACGGATAGCGCGGTTCACGCAGGAGACGATCGCCTTCAGCGACGCGGTCGAGATGTCACCGTCGATGCCGACGCCCCACAAGCGCTCACCATCGACCTGCAGCTCGACGTACGACGCGGCCTGCGCGTCGCCCCCGGCGCTGAGCGTGTGCTCGACGTAGTCGTAGAGCGTGATGTCGAAGCCCTGCGCACGCACGACTTCCAGGAAAGCCGATACGGGGCCGTTGCCGACGCCGCGTGTCGCAACGGTCTCCTCGCCGTCGCGGAGGGTGACCTCGAGCGAAACCTCGCCCGACATGTCGCTCTGCGTCCGCGTGGACAGCAACTCGAACCGCCCCCACTTCTCGTCCGCCTCCCGCGCAGGCAGATACTCATCCGTGAAGATCGCCCAGATCTGGTCGCTGGAGACTTCGCCGCCTTCGGCATCCGTCTTGGCCTGCACCACACCGGAGAACTCGATCTGGAGCTTGCGAGGCAGATCCAGCGCGTGGTCCGTCTTCAGCAGGTAGGCGACGCCGCCCTTGCCGGACTGCGAGTTGACGCGGATCACGGCCTCGTAGGAGCGACCGAGATCCTTCGGGTCGATCGGCAGGTACGGCACCGCCCACTTGATGTCGTCGACGGTGACCCCGGATGCCGCGGCCCGCGCCTCCATGGCCTCGAACCCCTTCTTGATCGCGTCCTGGTGCGAGCCGCTGAATGCGGTGAAGACGAGGTCGCCGGCCCAGGGGCTGCGCTCGGGGACGGGCAGCTGATTGCAGTACTCGGCCGTGCGCTTGACCTGGTCGATGTCGCTGAAGTCGATCTGCGGGTCGATGCCCTGCGTCAGCATGTTGATGCCCAACGCGACGAGATCGACGTTGCCGGTGCGCTCTCCGTTTCCGAACAGGCAGCCCTCGATGCGGTCTGCTCCGGCCATGTAACCGAGCTCGGCGGCGGCGATGGCCGTCCCGCGGTCGTTGTGGGGGTGCAGCGAGATGATGACGTTCTCGCGGTGCGCGAGGTGACGGCCCATCCATTCGATCGAGTCGGCATAGACGTTGGGCGTGGCCATCTCGACCGTTGCCGGCAGGTTGATGATGACCTTGCGCTCAGGAGTGGGCTCGAAGATCTCGATCACCTGGTTGCAGATGTCGACGGCGAACTCCAACTCGGTGCCGGTGTAGGACTCGGGCGAGTACTCGTAGTACACGGCGGTCTCGGGGATGCGCTTCTCGAACTCACGGCACAGCCGTGCCCCGTTCAGAGCGATGTCGATGATGCCCTGCTTGTCGCTGCGGAAGACGACCTCGCGCTGCAGGACGCTCGTCGAGTTGTAGAGGTGCACGATCGCCTGCTTCGCTCCGGCGATCGCCTCGTAGGTGCGCTCGATCAGGTGCTCACGCGCCTGCGTCAGCACCTGGATGGTCACGTCGTCGGGGATCAGGTTCTCTTCGATCAGCTGACGGACGAAGTCGAAGTCGGTCTGGCTCGCGGAGGGGAAGCCGACCTCGATCTCCTTGTAGCCCATGCCCACGAGCAGCTCGAACATGATGCGCTTGCGCTCGGGGCTCATCGGGTCGATGAGGGCCTGATTGCCGTCGCGCAGGTCGACGGCGCACCAGCGCGGAGCCGTCGTGATGCGGGCATCGGGCCAGGTGCGGTCGGGCAGGTCGACGCGGATCTGCTCGTGGAACGGGCGGTACTTGTGGATCGGCATGCCGGAAGGCTGCTGCATGTTCTTCATGGGGTTCGCTTCTCTTCGTCAGATGGTGCGGGCCGAGTGTCAGACGATGACAAGCTCCGCGACGAGGAGGGCCCTAGAACGAGGTCTCGTCGCGGCGGCTAAGAAGGAGGCCGAACGCGCGCATGGGGACAGCGTACACCTGTCCGTCGAACTCGACGAAACTCACGGGACCAGTGCCAGGGCTCCCCCGGCGTGTCCCTTGGCCAACAGGGCGAGCGCCGCAGGCGCATCGGTGAGGGGGAACGTACGTGCCACCGGGACGGCCAGAGTGCCGGCGTTCGCGGCCGCGATCAGGCCTGCCCGCGCCGCGTCGCGGAAGCGCGCGCTGTCGGGCAGTGCCCCGGCGATCCAGTGGAATCCGTCGGCTTTCGCCCGCGACGGCGACACGATCGTCACGATCCGAGCACGGTCGGCGACCAGCGCGAGCGACACGTCGATGGCCTCATCCGTCCCGACAGCATCCAGCGCCGCGACGATGGGGACGTCACCGGCGATCGCGACCGCCCGCTCGAAGAGCCCCGGTCCGTAGGCGACGGGCTCGCCGCCGAAGCGCCGCACGCGCTCGAACGAGCTTTCGGCCGCCGTGCCGATGACATGGATGCCGCGCAGCGCCGCCAACTGCAGCACGGCGACGCCCACGGCACCCGACGCGCCGTGCAGGAGGATCGTCTCTCCCGGCTTCGCGGCGACGACGTGCAGCATCTCCGCGGCGGTCGTGCCGGTCAGCAGCAGATTCGCCGCCTCCGGATGGCTGAGCGGCTCGGGCTTGTGGAACACCTTCGCGGCATCCACCGTCATCTCCGTCGCATAGCCGCCCTGCACGCGGAAGGCGACGACCTCGTCACCTTTCGCCGCGGGTCCCGACCCGATCTCCGTATCGAGACCGATCGCGGTGATCTCGCCCGACACCTCGTACCCGATCGGCACAGGCCAGGACTGCCCGTTCTCGGCGGCGACGTGCTTGGCGTCGGCGGGGTTCATGCCCGCCGCGCGCACGCGGATCGTCACCTCTCCGGGGGCCGGGGCGGGAACCTCGACCTCGGCGAGTTCCCACGTCTCGGGCCCACCGGCCCGTACCGCCCGCCACTGCCGTGCCGTCGTGTGCGTCATGTCAGAATCCCAGCCTTCCGAGTTGCTTCGGATCGCGTTGCCATTCCTTGGCGACGCGCACGTGCAGCTTCAAGAACACCTTGGTGCCCACGAGCGGTTCGATCTGGGCGCGGGCGCGCGCGCCGACCGACGCGAGGCGCGAGCCCTTGTGCCCGATGATGATGGCCTTCTGGCTGTCGCGCTCGACGACGAGGTTCGCGTAGATGTCCGTCAGCTCGCCCTCGTCGCGGCGGGAGATGTCGTCGATCGTGACGGCGATCGAGTGCGGCAGTTCGTCTCGAACGCCCTCCAGCGCCGCCTCGCGGATGATCTCGGCGATGCGGTCCTCCAGCGACTCATCCGTGACGACACCGTCCTCGTAGAGGGCGGGTCCTTCGGGCATGAGCGTCAGCAGCTCGTCGGCGAGCACGTCCAGCTGCTCGTTCGCGACGGCGGAGAGGGGGATGACGGCATCCCAGTCCTCGCGCAGACTGTCGACCTCCATCAGTCGTTCGGTGATCTCGTCGCGCGATGCGATGTCGGTCTTCGTGACGATGGCGACCTTCTTCGCGCGGGGGTACCCGTCGAGGGATGCCGCGATACGCCGGTCGCCCGGACCCACCTTCTCCGTGGCCGGCACGAGGAAGCCGATCGCGTCCACGTCGCCGAGGACCTGCTCGACGAGGTCGTTCAGGCGCTGGCCGAGCAGCGTGCGCGGCTTGTGGATGCCGGGGGTGTCGACGATGACGAGCTGGCCGGCGGGGCGGTTGACGATGCCGCGGATCGCGCGCCGCGTCGTCTGTGGCTTGTCGGAGGTGATCGCGACCTTCTCACCCACCAGGGCGTTCGTCAGCGTGGACTTGCCGACGTTGGGTCGGCCGACGAAGGTGACGAACCCGGAGCGGGTCTGCGGGCTGGCGGTCATCGGTGGGAGTCCTCCCGATCGGTGCGGTTGTCGTCGCCGAAGGCGGCGTCGACGGCGAGCAGGCTGTCGGTGGGTTCGACGAACACGGTGGCCAGGCCTCGTCCGCGCCCGCGGGAGGCGCCTCCGGTCAGCCGCAGCCCGGAGTACTCCGCGGTCGCGCCCGGCAGGGGCACGCGGCCGAGCAGCTTGCCCAGCAGCCCGCCGATCGAGTCGACGTCCTCGTCCTCCAGTTCCAGGCCGAACAACTCCCCGACCTCGTCGAGTCCCAATCGGGCGCTCACGCGGAAACGTCCCCCGCCGAGGTCGACGATCTCGTTGGAGCGGGCGTCGTACTCGTCGGAGATCTCGCCGACGAGCTCCTCGATGAGGTCTTCGAGGGTCACGAGTCCCGACACGCCGCCGTATTCGTCGACGACGAGACAAACGTGCACGGCATCCCGCTTCATCTGCTGCAGGAGCGTCTCGGCCTTCATCGACTCCGGCACGAAGACAGCGGGGCGAGCGATCTGTGCGACCGGCGCGTCACGCCATGCCGTCTCGTCGCGGTAGGCGAACTGCACGAGGTCTTTGAGATAGACGACGCCGGTGATGTCGTCGGCCTCACCGTCGGCGACGGGCACGCGCGAGACGCCCTTGTCGAGGAAGAGCTGCATCGCCTGCTGTGTCGTGGCGGCAGCATCCATCGTCACCATGTCGGTGCGCGGAACCATGACCTCGCGCACGTACGTGTCGGTGAACTCGAACACGGAGTGGATGAGCTCGCGGTCGTCCTCCTCGATGAGGTCCTGGGACGCGGCCTCGTCGACCATGCTCAGCAACTGCTCCTCGCTGGCGAACGACGCTCCGCGATGGATGCCGGGCGTCACCCGGTTGCCGACGATGACGAGCAGATGCGCGAGGGGGCCGAGCACGATGCGCGCGCCGCGCACGAGCGGGGCGCACGCCCGCAGCAGTCCGCGCGCGTGCTGGCGGCCCACGGCACGAGGGCTCGCCCCGACGAGGACGAACGACACCACGGTCATCAGCACCGCAGCGGCCAGCATGGCCCACCAGATGCTGTCGAACGCGATCGTGAAGGCCACGGTCACGACGACGGCCGCCGTCGTCTCGGCGAGGATCCTGATGAACACGACGGCGTTGCCGTGCGCTTCGGGATCGGCGCCGATCCGGCCGAGAGCGACGGCGCTACGACCTGCCGTCGCCATCTCGGCGAGGTCGGCGCGCGAGGTGACGCCGAGCGCCGCATCCAGCGCCGCCATCAGACCGCCGAGCGCGACCAGGAGGGCCGCCGCGATGAGCAGGAGGATCTCGGTCATGCGCGTCGTCGGCGCTCCGACGCGTGGAAGGCCGCGATCAGATCGCGCTGCAGGCCGAACATCTCGCGCTCCTCCTCGGGCTCGGCGTGATCGAAGCCCAGCAGGTGCAGCAGTCCGTGCGTGGTGAGCAGGATCAGCTCGTCGACCGTCGTGTGTCCGGCCGCCAGGGCCTGTGTCTCGGCGACCTGGGGGCAGAGCACGATGTCGCCCAACAGGCCCGGCGGCGTGGGCTGTTCCTGCGTTCCGGGTCGCAACTCGTCCATGGGGAAGCTGAGCACATCGGTGGGGCCCGGTTCGTCCATCCACTGCACGTGCAGTGCTTCCATCGCGCCCTCGTCGACGAGGAGGATCGCGACGTCGGCATCCGGACTGACGTGCAGTTCGGCGAGGTTGTTCTCGGTCAGGCGCAGCAGCACGGTCTCGTCGATCTCGACGCCGGACTCATTGGTGATCTCGATGGTCATGAGCGTCCTCGCTGTGTTCCGTGGGGGCCTTGGTGTCCGCGGTTGTCCCGGGGCGGCAGGTGGTCTCTCGGTCCGCCGGAGCGCGGGATGGCGCTGCGGCGCTCGGCGCGGTTGGCGAACTCGGCGGCCTCGTCGCGCTCTCGCCGTGCGGCGAGACGTTGCTCGTCGTACACGGTGTACGCGTCGACGATCCGGCCGACGAGGCTGTGGCGCACCACGTCCTCGCTCGTCAGCATCGCGAAGTGGATGTCGTCGATGTCCTTCAGCACGCGGGTGACCAGCCGCAGCCCCGAGGCTCCCTGCGGCAGGTCGACCTGAGTGATGTCACCGGTCACGACCATGTGGGTGCCGAAGCCCAGACGTGTGAGGAACATCTTCATCTGCTCGGGCGTCGTGTTCTGGGCCTCGTCGAGGACGACGAACGAGTTGTTGAGCGTCCGCCCGCGCATGTACGCGAGCGGAGCGACCTCGATCGTGCCCGATGCCATGAGCTTGGGGACGATCTCGGGGTCCATCATCTCGTTGAGCGCGTCGTAGAGCGGCCGCAGATACGGGTCGATCTTGTCGGTCAGGGTACCGGGCAGGAAGCCCAGGCGCTCCCCCGCCTCCACCGCCGGTCGGGTCAGGATGATGCGGTCGACTTCCTTGCGCTGCAGGGCCTGAACGGCCTTCGCCATCGCGAGGTAGGTCTTTCCGGTTCCGGCAGGACCGATGCCGAAGACGATCGTGTTCTCGTCGATCGCGTCGACATACCGCTTCTGACCGAGTGTCTTCGGGCGGATCGTGCGCCCGCGCGAGCTGAGGATCGCCTCGCCCAGCACCTCTGACGGGCGTTCGCCGGTATCGGCGCGGAGGATGCGGTTCGAGGTCTGCACGTCGGAGGGCTCGAGGCCCTGACCTGCGCGGGCCATGGCGATCAGCTCGTCCACGAGTGCGCGGGCGCGGGCGACGGAGGCGGCGAGGCCGGTCAGGGTGATCTCGTTGCCGCGCACGTGCACCTGCACGTCGGGGTGTTCGCGCTCCACGACGCGCAGCAGCCGGTCCTGGGGTCCGAGCAGCTGGACCATCGCCACTCCGTCCGCGAAAAGGCGGTCGACGGCGGGGGCGGACGCGTTCGCGTCGTCGGTGGAATCAGCCACCGAGGCTCCCCTCGTCCAGTCCTCCGGCGAGCACGTGCGCGTGGACGTGGAACACGGTCTGGCCGGCGGCCGGACCGGTGTTGAACACGAGGCGGAAGTCGCCGTCCGCGTGTTCGGCTGCGAGCGTATTCGCCAGCCCCACCATCTCGCTCATGAGAGCCGGGTCGGATGCGGCGAGCTCGACGACGTTGCGGTAGGCAGCGCTCTTGGGGATCACCAGCAGGTGCACCGGTGCCTGTGGTGCGATGTCGCGGATCGCGAACACGTTCTCGGTCTCGGCGAGGACCTCGGCCGGGATCTCGCCCTCCAGGATGCGCGTGAAGATGGACGGTTCGCTCATACTCCGAGTGTAGTCAGCGCCCGTCACCAGCGGCCGAGGCGGGCGTTGACCACGGCAAGGGCAGCCGGTCCCGCCGTGGAGGTGCGCAGCACGGTGTCGCCGAGGCGGACGGCGATGGCTCCGGCATCCGCGAGCGCCTCGAGTTCGTCGGGAGCGATGCCGCCTTCGGGGCCGACGACGAGAACGATCTCCGCGCTGTCGGCCACCGAAACCGCGCTCAAGGCTGTGGCGGCGCTGGGCTCGAGGACGAGCACGCGCGCCCGCGCGGCACGTGCGGCGAGCCCGGCGACGGATACCGGCGCCGCCACGCGGGGAACCCAGGGGCGGTGCGCCTGCTTGGCGGCTTCGCGGACGATGCTCTGCCAGCGTGCGACGCCCTTGACCGCCTTGTCGTCGCTCCAGCGCGATACGCTGCGCGCGCCCTGCCACGGCACGATCTCGTCGACGCCGAGCTCGGTCGCCGCCTGCACGGCGAGCTCGTCGCGGTCGCCCTTCGCGAGGGCTTGGGCGAGCACGAGGCGCGGGCTGGGCGGTGCGGCAACGGTGCGCTCGGTCACCGTCACCGCGACGCGTTTGGGTGCGGATGCCGCGACGACGCCCGTGAGCCAGACGCCCGCACCGTCGCCGACCGTCACCTCCTCACCGACACGGACGCGACGCACGACCGCCGCATGATGAGCCTCGGCGCCGGCGATGATGATCTCGTCGCCCCAGGCGGCGTCGGCGACGGCCGGCCCGTCCGGCGACGGCTCGTCGACGAGGAAGTGCAGAGCCATCTCAGCCGCGGAACCGGTCGCGCAGCTTCGAGAACATGCCCTGGTGGAACTGCGCCAGGCGGGGAGCCGGGGCCTTCGTCCGCTTGGCGAAGTCCTCGATGAGGGCGCGCTCCTTGGCGTCGAGCTTCGTGGGGGTGACGACCTGCACACCGACCCGAAGGTCGCCGCGGGTGCCGCCGCGCAGGGGCGTGATGCCGCGGCCCTTGATCGTCAGGACGTCGCCGGACTGCACTCCGGAGCGCACCTCGAGGTCGACGTCACCGTCGAGCGAGGAGATCGTGGTGTGCGTGCCGAGGATCGCGTCGGGCATCGACACTTCGAGGGTGGCGAGCAGGTCATCGCCCTCCCGGCTGAAGACCTCGTGGGTGGCGACGGTGACCTCGAGGTAGAGATCACCGTTCGGACCGCCTGCGGGACCGACCTCGCCGGAGCCCGGCAGCTGCAGGCGGAGTCCGGTCTCGACGCCCCCGGGGATGTCGACCGAGACCGTCCGCCGCGCACGGACGCGGCCCTGGCCCTGGCAGCTCGCGCACGGGTACGGGATCGTGGTGCCGTAGCCCTGGCAGGTGGTGCAGGGCTGCGAGGTGACGACGTTGCCGAGCAGGCTGCGCACGGTGCGCTGCACCTGACCGGATCCGTGGCAGATGTCGCAGGTCGCCGGTTGCGTCCCCGGCTGGCAGCACGATCCCTGGCACGTCTCGCACAGCACCGCCGTATCGACCTCGATGTCACGGTGGGTCCCGAACACGACGTCGCCGAGATCGAGCGTCACCCGCACCAGTGCATCCTGGCCGCGCTCACGGCGCGAGCGCGGCCGGCCGGCGCGCGTTCCCCCGCCGCCGAAGAAGGTCTCGAAGATGTCGCCGAAGCCGCCGAACCCCGCGCCGCCTCCACCGAAAGGCGAGCTGTCGCCCCCCATGTCGTAGCGCTGGCGCTGCTCCGGGTCGCTGAGGACGTCGTACGCGTGGGTCACGAGCTTGAAGCGCTCGGACGCCTCCGCTCCCGGGTTGACATCGGGGTGCAGTTCGCGCGCGAGACGCCGGTACGCCTTCTTGATCTCGTCGGGGCTCGCATCGCGGGATACACCCAGGACTTCGTAGTGGTCGGCCACAATCGCCTTTCCTGCCCCTGCGGGCGCGGGTCGGTGTTCGGGAGCGGAGCGCTCAGCGGGACGTGTCGTCCTCGTCGAGCAGTCGGCTCAGATAGTGCGCGACGGCGCGGACCGCCGCGAGGTTGGTGGGGTAGTCCATTCGGGTGGGGCCGAGGAGGCCGACGCGCGCGCGTGCACCTGTCGCGTCGTACTCGCTCGTCAGGACGGAGGCCTCCGTGAGCCCGAAGGGCTCGTTCTCCCGGCCGATGCTCACCGCGAGTCCCTGCTCGTCGGCGACCATCTCGCCCATCAGACGCAGCAGGGTGACCTGCTCCTCGATGGCCTCCAGCAGCGGGTAGATGCTCCCGCGGAAGTCGCTCTCGCGCCGCGCGAGTGTCGCGCTCCCGGCCATCACGAGCCGGTCCTGGCGGAAGTCCTCCAGTTCCTCGCCGACGATCCGCGCGACGGTGCGCAGCGCGGCATCGATGCGGGTGCCGTCGGGGGCTGACGCCGAGAGTTCGACGATCGCGGCCGCAGCCTCCGCGACGGGCTTGCCCGTGACCAGCCGCGAGATCGCCGTCTTGACCTGCTGGGCGGCCTCTTCGGTGAGTTCCTCGGCGAGGAAGGCCACGCGCTGGGAGACCCGGCCGGTGTCGGTGACGACGATGACGACGACGCGTGCTCCGCCCAGGTGCACGAACTCGACGTGAGTGACGTTCGCGCGGGCGAATGACGGGTACTGCACGATGGCGACCTGGCCGGTGAGCTGTGTGAGGGCGCGCACGGTGCGCATCAAGAGTTCGTCGAGGTCGCCCGGGTCGGTGAGGAACGACGAGATCGCCGAACGCTGCGCCGTCGACAGCGGGCGCAGTTCGGCGAGATGGTCGACGAACACGCGGTAGCCCTTGTCGGTGGGCACGCGTCCGGAGGAGGTGTGCGGCGCTGCGATGAGCTCCTCGTCCTCCAGGAGCGCCATGTCGTTGCGGATGGTCGCGGCGGACACGCCGAACTGGTGCCGTTCGACGATCGCCTTGCTGCCGACGGGCTCGTGCGTGTCGACGTAGTCCTGCACGATCGCACGGAGGACCTGCAGGCCGCGTTCCGAGACCATCGCTCCTCCTTATTGGCACTCAGGGTGATCGAGTGCCAATATTACCGCGATCGTGTGCTCAGGCGGTGAGGGCGCGCACCACGGCATCCGCCAGCAGACGGCCACGGCGAGTGAGGACGACGCGCCCGCGCACGGCGGATGACCCCTCGATGAGCCCGTCGGCGATGAGCGCAGCCACCGCGTGGCGGCCCTCGCCGGTCAGCTCGGACACCGCGATGCCCTCAGCGATGCGCGAGCGCAGCAGCACGTCCTCGAGTCGCCGTGCCGCGGCATCCGGGCGCTCACGGGCCGCCGCAGGGGAGGTGCCGGCGGCGAGGCGCTGTGCGTATGCCGCGGGATGCTTGACGTTCCACCATCGCAGTCCGTCGACATGACTGTGTGCTCCGGGCCCGTACCCCCACCAATCCGTGCCGCGCCAGTATGCGAGGTTGTGGCGAGAGCGGTGGGCGGCGTCCGTCGCCCAGTTCGACACCTCGTACCAGCCGAATCCGTTCGCGTCGAACGTCGCGTCGGCCAGCTCGTACATGTCGGCCTGGAGGTCGTCATCCGGTGCGGCGAGCTCGCCGCGGCGGATCTGGCGCTCGAGCTTGGTGCCTTCCTCGATGATGAGCGCGTACGCGGAGATGTGATCCGGTCGCAGCGCCACGGCTTCCTCGATCGAACGCCGCCAGTCGTCCAGCGACTCCCCCGGTGCACCGTAGATCAGATCGACGCTCACATCGAGGCCCGCCGCGCGCGCCGCGTGGACGGCCGTCTGCACAGCGGCGGGATCGTGGGTGCGGTCGAGGGCGGCGAGCACATGCGGCACGGCCGACTGCATGCCGATCGACATGCGGGTCACGCCGGCCTCGGCGAGCTCGTGAGCCATCGCGACGGTCACGGTATCGGGGTTGGCCTCGACGGTGACCTCGGCGTCGGTCGTGAGTGCGAAGGCGGTGCGAATGCCGTCGAGCATCCGGGCCAGATGCCCCGCCGGCAGCAGGGTCGGTGTGCCGCCACCGAAGAACACGGTGGATGCCGCGCGCAGAGGACCTCGCTGCGACAACACGCCTCGTGACAGCTCGATCTCGCGGAGAACCTCGTCGGCGTACGCGTCCTGGCGAGCGCCGCGCAGCTCTGTCGCCGTGTAGGTGTTGAAGTCGCAGTAGCCGCAGCGCACGCGGCAGAAGGGCACGTGCACGTAGACGCCGAAATCACGGACGGGGTCGATCACGATGTCGGACGGCAGCGCGCCGTCGAGCGGAGCGGGGTCGCCGAGAGGAAGGGCGGAGCCCATCAGGCGGGCGTCGTGTACAGCGGTGAGAGGGCGCGCAGGTACCCGCGGAAGAGCTCGCGCCGGCGACGCTTCACCAGAGCCGGAACGATGCGGTAGAACGTGGCGACGGGACGATCGAAAGCGCGCACCGTGAACCGGACTTCGTCGTTGTCCGCCCAGGTCACGACGAACGACTCCTCGCCGCTGACGACGGAGTCCCCGACGGTTCCGAGAGCAAAGCCCACGCGTCGCGGCTCTTCGATCGCGTAGATGACTCGCAGCTCACCGTCCGCGTTCATGCCCTTGACGTGTCCCCGCACCCGCACGGTCGTTCCCGCTGCCACGTACGGAGTGCCGTCGGCGTCGAAGCGCTGATCGGCCTCCATGCGGCTCGCCACCGTCGGATTGCCGTCGACGTCGTAGCCGACTCCCGTGTACATCGGGCCGGCAGCCGGACGCACGTCCGAGATCGCCAGGCCCGCACCGCGTAGCGCGGTCCACGACAGCAGCGCGTCGGCCGATGACTCGAAGCGCGCCTGCCCGCTGCCGAGCAGCCAGGAGTCCTCCGCCGGAACGCTGTTCTCGGGCGGATAGCTCATGAGGTCGTGCGCCTGCGTGGCGCCGACGGCGGCATAGTCGACCGTGTCGTCCTGAAAGCTTCCGCGACGCATGATGTCCAGCCTAACCGGGGCGTCCTGCCTACTTCTTGTCCTTGCCCTCGACGTCGCCGGAGAGCGCGGCGATGAAGGCTTCCTGGGGCACCTCGACACGACCGACCATCTTCATGCGCTTCTTGCCCTCCTTCTGCTTCTCCAGCAGCTTGCGCTTACGGGTGATGTCGCCGCCGTAGCACTTGGCGAGAACGTCCTTGCGGATGGCTCGGATGTTCTCGCGCGCGATGATGCGTGCGCCGATGGCGGCCTGGATGGGCACCTCGAACTGCTGGCGCGGAATGAGCTTGCGGAGGCGTTCGGTCATCAGAGTGCCGTACGCGTACGCCTTCTCGCGGTGGACGATCGAGCTGAACGCGTCGACCTTCTCACCCTGCAGCAGGATGTCGACCTTGACCAGATCGGCCTCCTGGGATCCGGCGGGCTCGTAATCGAGGCTCGCGTAGCCCTGTGTCTTGGACTTCAGTTGATCGAAGAAGTCGAAGACGATCTCGCCGAGCGGCATGTTGTAGCGCAGCTCGACCCGGTCCTCACTGAGGTATTCCATGCCGAGGAGCGTTCCGCGGCGCTGCTGGCAGAGCTCCATCACCGTGCCCACGTAATCCTTGGGCAACAGGATGCCGACCTTGACGACCGGCTCGGAGACACTCGCGACGCGCCCGTCGGGGTACTCGCTCGGGTTGGTGACCGTGACCGACTCGCCCGTGTCGGTCGTGACCTCGTACGTCACCGAGGGTGCCGTGGTGATGAGGTCGAGGCCGAACTCGCGCGACAGGCGCTCCGTGATGATCTCCAGGTGCAGCAGGCCCAGGAACCCGCAGCGGAATCCGAAGCCCAGGGCGACGGAGGTCTCCGGCTCGTACTGCAGCGAGGCGTCCGACAGCTTCAACTTGTCCAGCGCCTCACGCAGGTCGGCGTAGTCGCTGCCGTCGATCGGGTAGATCCCGCTGAACACCATCGGCTTGGGGTCGGTGTAGCCGGCCAGGGCTTCGCTCGCGGGCTTGCGGTGGTTGGTGATCGTGTCGCCGACCTTCGACTGGCGCACGTCCTTCACGCCGGTGATCAGGTAGCCCACTTCGCCGACGCCGAGGCCCCGGGTCGGAACCGGCTCGGGGCTGGAGACACCGATCTCGAGCAGGTCGTGCGTCGCGCGCGTGGACATCATCTGAATGCGCTCGCGCGGCTCGAGCTTGCCGTCGACCATGCGGACGTACGTCACCACGCCGCGGTAGGCATCGTAGACCGAGTCGAAGATCATGGCGCGCGCCGGGGCCGCGGCGTCCCCGACCGGGGCGGGGATGCGCTCGACGATGCGATCGAGCAGCTCCTCCACCCCCATGCCCGTCTTGCCCGACACCCGCAGCACGTCGGCGGGGTCGCCGCCGATGAGGTTCGCAAGCTCTGCGGCGTACTTCTCGGGATCGGCGGCGGGCAGATCGATCTTGTTGAGAACCGGGATGATCTGGAGGTCGTTCTCCAGCGCCAGGTAGAGGTTCGCAAGGGTCTGCGCTTCGATTCCCTGCGCGGCGTCGACCAGGAGGATGGCGCCTTCGCAGGCGGCGAGCGAGCGCGAGACCTCGTATGTGAAGTCCACGTGGCCGGGTGTGTCGATCATGTTCAGTGCGAAGGTGCCCTCGGCGGTGGCCCAGGGCATGCGGACGGCCTGCGACTTGATGGTGATGCCGCGCTCGCGCTCGATGTCCATGCGATCGAGGTACTGCGCACGCATGTCGCGGTCCGAGACCACACCGGTGATCTGCAGCATGCGGTCGGCCAGCGTGGACTTGCCGTGGTCGATGTGGGCGATGATGCAGAAATTGCGGATCAGCTCTGGAGGGGTCGCAGACGGCTCGAGAGGCTTCAGGGCGCGGGGTGACATGTCCCGTGCAGTCTACCGGCGTCCGCAGGGCGGGCCCCGCGCGACCGCGCGCGGGACTTTAGCCTCTCCCTCACGCGACGCGCCAGGGCTGCGCCGGATGAGAAAGAGTTAACCGCCCTTTCTCTTGCCGCCGCGATCCGCGCCACGGAAGCTCGATCTCACGTTCGATGGGACCGGATGTCGTGCGGCGTTCACTTCGGTGCAACCTTTTCGTCTCACAGCCACCTCATCATCGGCACTCAATCACCGAAGAGGACCGCCGTGTATGCGGCTGTCCGCTGTTGCATGCGAAACCAGGGAGAACACGTGTCAGATCCGACACGGGACGCCACGCGTCCCACCGCCGAGAGGCGGAACAGGCGCGCGATCGTCGCCACCATCACCGCCGGAGCCCTCGCCCTCAGCGGCGCGGGATTCGCGACCATTCCGGCTCAGGCGGCCGTCTCGCCGAACGCCGCCGTGCTGATCAACGAGGTGTACGGCGGGGGCGGCAACTCCGGCGCCACCTACACCCACGACTTCGTCGAGCTCGTGAACGTCTCGTCGGCGCCGGTCAGCCTCGACGGCTGGACGCTGCAGTACGCCGCAGCAGGCGGCGACAAGAAGTTCTCGGCGCAGGCGCTGAGCGGCACCATCCCCGCCGGACGCACCTTCCTCGTCCAGGAGGCGAAGGGGCAAGGCGGGACGACGCCCCTTCCGACACCGGATGCCGTCGGCTCGCTCGCGCTGAGCGGGACGACCGGCAAGGTGGCCCTGGTCTCGAGTGCGGCCATCGTGACCGGACCGAGCGATGCCGACGTCGTCGACTACGTGGCCTGGGGCTCGTCCGCGACCCCCGCGGCCGGCTCGCCCGCTCGCGGCACCGAGAACCCGACGAGCATCTCGCGCGACGCGTCGCACACCAACACCGCCGTCAACAGCGCGGACTTCGCCGTGGGCGCCCCCACTCCGCAGAACTCCGGTGCGGGCACGGAGCCGACGCCCGCGCCGACCGGCACCGCGTCTCCCTCTCCCGAGCCCACGACGACGTCCACCCCGACGCCGCAGCCGACCTCGACGGGAACCCCCGGGACCGAGACGATCACACCGATCGCGGCGATCCAAGGCTCCGGCGACAGCACCCCGCTGAACGGCCAGACCGTCACGACCGAAGGCGTCGTCACCGCTCAGTATGCGACCGGCGGCTACAACGGCTACGTCATCCAGACGCCCGGGACCGGCGGCGCGATCGATCTGAGCGCCCACACGGCATCCGACGCCATCTTCGTCTACGCGAAGACCCCGGCCGTCGCCAACGAGGTCGCGCTCGGAGACACTGTCCGCGTCACCGGCAAGGCGTCCGAGTTCAACGGCCTCACCCAGCTCGCGGTCGACACGGGCGCGGCTCGCAAGATCGACGCGGCTGCGGCCCCGAAGCCCGTCGTGCTCACGACGTGGCCGGCCTCGATCGCGCAGCGCGAGAGCCTCGAGTCGATGCTCGTGAGCGTCACCGGCACCTTCACGGTGACCAACACCAACAACACGAACCGCTACGGCGAGGTGGGTCTCGCCGCCGGTGCCGGAGTGCTCCGTCAGCCGACGGACGTCGCCCGCCCCGGCAGCGCCGGGGCCGCCGCGGCCGCGGCGGACAACCTAGCCCGCGGCGTCGTCCTCGACGACGGCGGTTCGCTCGACTATGCCGCGCGCGCCAACAACGGCGCCGGTGCGCTCCTGAACGGAGACCTGACGCCGGCGTACGTCTCGCTCGACAAGCCGGTCGTCGTCGGCGCCACCGCGTCCCTGAGCGGCTCGTTTGTGCTCGACTACCGCAACAACGCGTGGAAGCTGAACCCGGTGACCTTCCTCTCCGGCGACGGCAAGACGCAGGGTCAGGCGAGCTTCACCAACCCGCGTACCGCAGCTCCTGCCCCCGTCGGCGGCGACCTGAGCGTGGGCTCGTTCAACGTGCTGAACTACTTCACGACGCTCGGCTCGTCCGATGCGGCCTGCCAGCCGTACACCGACCGTGCCGGCGTCGGCACGAACGTCCGGGGAGGCTGCGACCTCCGCGGAGCCTGGGGTGCCGCAGACCTCGCGCGTCAGCAGTCGAAGATCGTCTCGGCGATCAACACACTGGACGCCTCGGTGGTCGGGCTCATGGAGATCGAGAACTCGGCGAAGTCGACGCCGTCGACGCCCGACAAGGCTGTCGCGACCCTGGTCGCGGCGCTGAACGCCGCTGCCGGAAGTGAGAAATGGGCGTACGTCCCGGCATCCGCGCAGCTGCCCGATGCATCCGAGCAGGACGTCATCCGCAACGCGATCATCTACCAGCCGGCCCGCGTCGCACCCGTCGGTGAGGCTCTGGCGCTCGGGACGCAGTCGGGATCCGGACAGGCCTTCGACAACGCGCGCGAGCCGATCGCGCAGAAGTTCGCGCCCGCCGGTGGCGGCGAGCCGTTCCTCTTCGTCGTGAACCACTTCAAGTCCAAGGGTTCCAGCGGCGCCAGCGGCGCGCAGGCCGACCAGAAGGACGGACAGGGGGCGTGGAACCCGGCCCGGATCGCGCAGGCGAGCGCGCTGCGCGACTGGGTCTCTTCCCTCACCGCGAACGGAGAAGCGGCGGTGCTCGTCGGCGACTTCAACTCCTACACCCAGGAGGACCCGCTGAAGGTCCTCTACGACGCGGGGTACACGGATGCCGAGTCGGCGCTGAAGGTGGGGCGTTCCACGTACTCGTTCGACGGCCTCTCCGGCTCGCTCGACCACGTGCTGCTGAACGCCGCGGCCTGGAAGCGCGTCACGGGCGGCGACGTCTGGAACATCAACTCCGGGGAGTCGGTGGCGCTGGAGTACAGCCGCTACAACAACCACGGCACGCTGTTCTGGCAGGACGGCCCGTACCGCTCGAGCGACCACGATCCGCTGAAGGTCGGTCTGTCGGCCCGTAAGAGCGCACCGACGACGATCGACATCCTGACGATCAATGACTTCCACGGTCGTATCGAGGCCGGATCGCAGGGTGAAGCGGGCGCTGCCGTCCTCGCCGGCGCCGTCGCGGCCAAGAAGGCGCAGAACCCGAACACGCTCCTGGTCTCGGCCGGCGACAACATCGGGGCCTCGACGTTCACGTCGCTGATCCAGCAGGACACCCCGACCATCGATGCCCTGAAGGCATCCGGTCTGGAGGTGTCGGCGGTGGGCAACCACGAGTTCGACCGCGGCTTCGCCGACCTGAAGAACCGGGTGCTTCCGCGCTTCGGTGGCAACACCGACCCGTCGAACGTGACGCCGGAGCAGGTCGCGGCGGGCTCGCCCTACGCGCTCGGTGCCAACGTCTACCAGAAGGGCACGAAGACGCCGGCGCTGCCGGAGTACACCGTGAAGACACTCGACGGCGTGCGCGTCGCCTTCATCGGCACCGTCACCACCGACACGGCACGCATGGTCGATCCGCAGGGCATCAAGGACATCGACTTCGGCGACCAGCTCGAAGCGGCCAACCGCGTCGCCGACAAGATCGCCGCAGGCGACCTCGCCGATGTGACCGTGCTGCTCACGCACTCCGGGTCGTCGGTGTCGAACCAGTGCGATGCGGTCGCCACCGACCCGTCGGAGTTCGGCACCCTCATCCGCGGAGCGTCGGCCCACATCGACGCCATCGTGTCGGCCCACACCCACCAGACCTACGCGTGCAACGTGCAGGTGGGCTCCAGTGGGAAGCTGCGTCCCGTCATCCAGGCGTCCGAGTACGGCAAGGCGCTCGGCCAGCTCTCGCTGACGTACGACACCGACGCTCACGAGCTGGTGTCGGCGACCGGATCCACGCAGACGCTCGCCAAGGCCTACCCGGCCGACGCGGCGGTCGCCTCGATGGTCGCCGGCTTCACGGACCAGGCGAACACGATCGGCGCCCAGCCGGTCGGTGCCATCACGGCCAACATCCTGCGTGGCGGCACGAGCGGGTCGGACCGTGGAGTCGAGTCGACCATGGGCAACACCGTCGCCGACATCTATCTCTGGGCCACCAGCACCAACCCGGCCTACGCGGGCACGAAGGCGCAGATCGCGCTGATGAACCCGGGCGGTTTGCGCGCCGACCTGCGATACACGGGTGACGGCACCGTCACCTACAAGCAGCTCGCCGACGTGCAGCCCTTCGCCAACACGCTCGTCACGGTGACGCTCACGGGTGCCCAGCTGAAGGACATCCTGACGCGCCAGTGGCAGGCGACGGGCGACCGTCCCAAGCTGCACCTGGGTGTCTCGAAGGGGTTCACCTACGAGTACACCGAGGATGCGCCGCCCGCCGGTCAGACGGCCTCGCGGTCGGGACACATCGTGTCGATGTCGCTGGACGGAAAGAAGATCACCGACGCCGACACCTTCACGGTGGTGACGAACTCGTTCCTCGCCAACGGCGGAGACGGCTTCACGCCGTTCGCCCAGGGGACGAACCGCACCGACACCGGTCAGGTCGACCTCGACGCAACCCTTGCGTACGCGAAGGCGATCAAGCCGATCGCCCCGTCGTCGGTGGGGCGCGCCGTCCTGGTCAGCGACACCACCCCGTCGCCGACTCCGACCGCGACTCCGACGGCAACGCCGAGCGCGTCGCCGACCGGCGCGCCGTCGCCCTCTCCGACGAGCACGCTGCCGGCAACCGGCGGGGTGACGGTGGGTGCGTCGAGCACGGGCCTGTCTGCGGACGGGCGGATCGAGCGCGGGTCTTCGTTCACCGTGACCCTGACGGGCCTCGGCGCCTTCGAGCAGGTCGTGGCCACGCTGAACAGCGACCCGATCGTGATCACGGGCATCCCCGCCGCCGATGCGAACGGTCGCGTCACCTTCACGGTGAACGTTCCGCAGTCGCTGCCGCTCGGAACCCACCACCTCATCGTGTTGGGTGCCGACGGCCGGGTGGTCCTGAACCTGCCGTTGCAGGTCGTCGGTGAGGGCACACTGGCCACCACCGGTGCGGAGCTTCCGTGGGGGCTCGCCTTCGGGGGCGCGCTCCTGCTTGTCGCCGGGCTTCTGCTGGCGATGACGCGCCGCCGCCGTGTGACCATCGGCTGACGCAGCGGGCGGCTGCCTCGGCCGTCCGCTCCCCCACAGGCCCCGGCCCCGCTTCGGCGGGTGTCCGGGGCCTGTGCCGTGCTCGGCCCCGGCGGTGCCGTCGCTCCGTAAGCTGGCGGGTGTGGCGACGACGGTGGTGATGGTGCACGGCATCCGTACCTCGGCGACGATGTGGCGTGCCCAGGTCGAACATCTGCGGCGCCGCGGTATCGACGCGGTCGCGCTCGACCTCCCGGGCCACGGTGCGCGGATGGCCGAGCAGTTCACGCTCGAGGGGGCATTCGGGACGATCGACCGGGCCGTGCGCGACGCCGCTGAACGAGGTCGCGTGCTGCTCGT
The DNA here is from genome assembly GCF_028550675.1 of Sphingomonas sp. BLCC-B65. NCBI lineage: Bacteria > Pseudomonadati > Pseudomonadota > Alphaproteobacteria > Sphingomonadales > Sphingomonadaceae > Sphingomonas > Sphingomonas sp. BLCC-B65. Next base: position 490,980 of record NZ_JAQQGL010000001.1, read on the forward strand.
CGGCCATTCGATGGGTGGTCTCGTGTCCATCGAGTACGTCGGCGGTGCGGACCGCCCGCCGGTCGACGCCTTCATCGCGGCATCCTGCACCGCCATCCCGCGCGGCGTGGCGCTGCAGACCTACCGCTCGCTCGCCCGCGGGTTCGATCGGCTTCCCGGTCGTGGTGCCCCGATCGCGGAGTGGGTGCTCGATCGCACACTGCCCGCCGAGACGCGCGCCGACTTCGGTGCCGGTGGCTACGCGTACGACGCGCAGGACACGGCGCTGCGCAGCCTGTCGGTGCTCGATCTGCTCGGCGCGCTCGGTCGCATTCGGATACCGACATGGTTCGTGAACGGGCAGTTCGACCAATTGCGCATCAACGAGCGGCTGTTCACCTCGCGCGTCCCAGGTGCGGAGCTCATCGTGGTGCCACGGACCTCGCACCTGGTCACCGCGATGCGCCCACGAGTCTTCAACGCCGTGATCGACGTGGCGCTGGCGACGATGGATGCCGCGGCTCCGCCCGCACCATCAGGGTCATGAGTCCGCCGACCACCGACAGCACGGCGCTGCCCAGGAACAGCAGCCAGAATCCCCCGACGGCGGCGACCAGTCCGGCGCCGACCAGCGGCCCGAGCAACTGCCCCAGGCTCGCCGCGACGGTGACGAAGCCCAAGTCGCGGGCGCTGTCCTCCGGAAACGGCAGGAGGTCGGTGCCGAGCGCGAGTCCGACGGCCATGTATGCGCCGTACCCGACGCCCAGCAGCGCGGCCGCGACCAGGGCGAGCTCGAACGAGGGGAACGCCGCCAGCAACACGGCGGCACCGCCCTGCACGAGCGCAGCGGCGGCCGTCAGGCCGCGTCGGCGTCCGGTGCGATCCGAGACCGCCCCCGCCACGATGGATGCCACGACGACGAAGACGGTGTAGACGACGATGAGCAGGAGCAGTTCGTCCTGGGCGCCCGTCGGATCGCGGTGCAGTCCGTAGAGAAGGAAGAACAACAGAAGCCCCGTGCCGAGCGCGTTGCCGATGTTGACCACGAGCCGCCCCCACAGCATCCAGGCGAAATCTCTGTCCCTGAAGACGGCGAAACGCTCCGCGGCGCTCAGACGCGTGCGCGCGGTGTCGGAGGCCGCCGGTGCGGGCGGGTCGGGCAGCATCAGCGCGCCGAGGCCACCGGCGACCAGCAGAATGCTGCCGAGCACGAGGTAGCCCGCGATCACCCCGAGACCGAGAAGGACGATCACCCCGACGCCCACGACGATGCCGAGGGCCTGCGACGACGAGATCGCGGCGGAGGCGGTACCGCGCTGGTCGGTGAGCTGGTCGGCGATCATCGCCGTGAAGGCGGCGGAGGCCACGGCGACGCCGACGGACACACCGATCCACGAGACGGCCACACCCCACGCATCCGTGGCGAAGGCGAGGGCCAGAAGCGAACCGGAACCCAGCAGCACTCCCCCGAGTGCCCACGGGCGACGCCTGCCGAAGGCGCCGCGGGTGCGATCGCTCATGCCGCCGGCGAGCGGGCCGGCGATGACACCCGCCAGGCCGCCCGCGGCCAGCACCAGTCCCGACGACACGACGCCCGAGATCCATCGGTCCGCGTCGCCGGGGGTGTTCAGCTGCAGGGGGATGAGCAGCTGCAGCGGCGTCAGCTGGGCCGTCCAGATCGCCAGCCACGCGAGCGTGAAGAACGTGAACCATGCGGCCCCGGCGCGCCTCGTCGTCGCCGAGGTGTGCGGGCCCGGGGTTGCTGCGGTCACGGCGACTCCTTCGTCGGTGCGCGTCGTCGAGGGGACGGGGCGAGCGGGAACGGAGCCCGATCGATCCGATCATGCCGCATGCCGTGCGGCAACGGGCGCATTGCGGGGGCGGCGCGCGGTGACCTGATAGACTCGGTGATTGGCTTGCGTGTGGGTCCCACCCCGCACGCCGCCGGAGGCGTCCCTCTACCGCTACCCCGGCACATCCATCGAAAACCGAACGAAAGAGCCGTCGAACGTGGCGAACATCAAGTCGCAGATCAAGCGCAACAAGACCAACGAGAAGGCGCGCGAGCGCAACAAGGCCGTCAAGAGCGAGCTGAAGACCGAGGTGCGTCGCACCCGCGAGGCCATCGCCGCCGGTGACAAGGCTGCCGCGGAGAAGGCGCTCGCGAAGGCGTCCAAGAAGCTCGACAAGGCCGTGAGCAAGGGCGTCATCCACGAGAACCAGGCCGCGAACCGCAAGTCGTCGATCGCGAAGCAGGTCGCCGCTCTCTGAGCCGCATCCACATCGATGAAGGCCCGTCCCCGCATCTGCGGCGGCGGGCCTTCGTCGTCGGTGCGGCCTCAGGCGCCGTAGGGAGCCCGGGTGGCGATGATCGTGATGAGTCGCTCCACGGCGAACACGGGATCGCGCGAGGCGCCCTTGACCTCGGCATCCGCTCGCGCCGCCGCCTGGATCGCCAGGCCGAGGCTGGCCTCGTTCCACCCGGTCAGGTCACGCCGGGCGCGGTCGACCTGCCAGTCCTTCATGCCGAGTCGAGCCGCGAGCGACGCGGACGACTCGCGGATGCCGGCGACGCGGGCCATCGTGCGCAGCTTCGAGGCGATCGCCGCGACCAGCGGCACGGGATCCGCTCCGCTGGCCAGGGCATGGCGAAGGGCGACGAGGGCGTCGCCGTAGCGGCCGGCGATGGCGGTATCGGCGACGGTGAAGGCCGAGGTCTCCACACGGCCGCCGTAGTACCGCTCGACGACCTGCTCGGTGATGTCGCCCGGCACATCGGAGATGAGCTGCTGGCAGGCCGCCGCGAGTTCGGTGAGGTCGTCCGAGAAGGCGCCGACGAGGGCACGGAGGGCGACCGGAGCGATCTTCTTGCGCGCGGCCTGGAACTCGCCGGCCGCAAAGTCGAAGCGGTCGGAATCGCGCTTGACCGCTGGGCAGGCGATCTCGATGCCGCCTCCGATGCCGGAGCGGATGGCGTCGAGCAGCTTCTTGCCGCGCACGCTCGAACCCGTGTGGCGGAGAACGACGGTGGCGCCGTCCTGCGGAGCCTCGATGTAGGCGAGGGCCTCCGTCAGGAAGGCGTCGGAGCACTTCTCCACGCCTCCGACGCGCACGAGCCTCGGCTCGCCGAACAGTGACGGAGACGTGAGCGTCAGAAGGCTTCCCGAGGCGTAGTCATCGGCCCGCAGGTCGGAGACCTCCAAGCTCGCGTCCTCCGCGCGCAGGAACTCGCGGATGCCGGCGGTCGCGCGCTCTGCGCAGACGTCCTCCGGTCCCGACACGAGAACGACGGGAGCGGGCTGCGGCGACCGCCAGGAGATCTGCGGGATCGCCGACGCGGCGCGCGCACCCCCACGCGAGGGGGGACGGCGGGGCGCGGACGGCATGAGCACCAGCCTACCGACGGCGTGCGACACCGATGCCGCCCCGCGGGACTCAGGGAGGCTCCCTCTCGTGCCACAGCCGCACGGTCGAGGCCTCGGTCCACAGCATGATCAGCCCTTCGAGATCTGTGCGGGCCAGCCGTGCCCCGACGGATGCGAGCATCGCAAGCGTCTCGCTGCGTGGATGCCCGTACGTGTTCGCTCCCACAGAGATCAGCGCCACCGTCGCACGCACGCGCCGGTACAGTCGGGGCTCCTGGTCGGCGCTGCCGTGGTGCGAGACCTTCACGACGGCGTAGGTGGGGCGCAGGGATGCCGTCGCCATCAGGCGTCGCTGGCCCTCGGCCGACAGGTCACCGAGCATCAGCATGGGGGGCACGCTCGGGCCGGCGATGTCGAGCACGACGCTGCCGTCGTTTCCCGCTTCGGTGCGCGGATGCGGCCACAGCACGCGCCAGCGAGCGTCTCCCAGCGTGCCGGTCATCCCCGCATCGGCACGCACGAGGCGCGCTCCCGCGTCGCGCAATCGGGTCAGGGTGCGCTCGTCGTCGGGTGCTGCTGTCGGCCCGTGCAGAACGGTGTCGACCCTCCCCGCGACTGCGCTCGTTCCTCCGTCGTGATCGTGATCGAAGTGAGTGAGGACGAGAAGATCCACCCGTTCCACGCCGAGCGTCTCCAAACATGCCGTGAGCGCCCGCGGATCGGGGCCGGTGTCCACGAGGGCGATGTGACCGGCGGCGCGGATCGCGATCGCATCGCCCTGGCCGACGTCGCACACGGCGATCGCCCAGGCCTCGGGCAGGCGGGCACGAAGTCCGATCTGCGCGGCGGGGACGGCGCCGGCGGCGATGACGATCGTGACGGCGATCACGGCACTGGCAGCGACCCGTGCCGGTCGCGGTGAGCGCACGAGCAGGATGACCACCGCCACGCTGATCAGACCCAGTGCGGCGAACCCGCCGACACCGTCGGGCCACCAGATCGCGCTGCCCGGGAGGGCGCTGAGGGTCGTCGCGGTCGCCGCGATCCACGCCGCGGGCACCCAGGCGAGCGCCGCCACCCCGGTTCCCAGCAGCGGGATGCCGGCGCACAGACAGGCGATGAGCCCCAGCACCGTGCCGACGGGCGCGGCCGGCGCAGCCAGCATGTTGGCGGCGACGCCGACGACCGAGACCTGCGGCGAGATCAGCGCGATGATCGGGCCGCAGGCGAGCTGTGCGGCCAGCGGCACGGATACGGCCAAGGCAAGGGGCCGTGGCATCCAGCGCGACAGGCCGTCCGCGAGGGGTCCGGCGAGCACGAGAAGAGCGGCGGTGGCGGCCACGGAGAGAGCGAACCCGATCGAGCGCGACAGCCACGGGTCGAGAAGGAGCAGGAGCACGACGGAAGCCGTCAGCAGCGACAGCCCGGCCCCGATACGGCCGAGCAGCAGGCCCAGCATGGCGATCGCGGCCATCGTCGCCGCGCGGACGACGCTCGGCTCGGGTGAGACGAGGATCACGAACGCGACGAGAGCTCCGAGCCCGGCGGCGACGCGCACGGCTCTCCCCGCTCTGCACACGGCCGCCACAGCGAAGGCGATGCCGACGACAAGGGCGCAGTTCGCCCCGCTCACGGCGGTGAGGTGCGACAGCGACGATGACTTCATCGCGGCATCCAGCCCGTCAGAGACCTGGGAGGTGTCGCCGACCGCAAGGCCGGCGATCAGACCGCCACCGGGCTCGGGCAGCCCCGCTGTGACGGCGATGAGCCCGTGGCGGAGCAGCGATGCCAGCGCGAGCACGCCGGTGGGCGTGGAGGTCAGGGTCGGTGTCGTGGATGCGTCGATGACGAGGACGGCCCGTTCGCCCGGCTCCGGGGTCCACGCCGTACCCGTCACCGTTACGCGAGCGCCGAGATCGAGTCCCGGTGGAACATCGCCGGTGCGCACGAGCACCGGCACCGGCGTCGTGATCGCGGTGTCCCCGTACGCGAGCCGCCCCAGTAAGGCATCGAATCGCCAGCCGGCAGCACCGCGTTCGATCTTCCCGACGGCGACGACGTCGACCGTCAGCGAGCGGCCGCCGGAAACCTCGGCCGCCGCAACCGCGGCGCGCGCAGGAAGCGCGGCGGCGACATGCGAGGCGACCCCCGCCGCGACACCCACGACGATGGCGACGTGGGCGAGCACATGCGCGACGCGTGCCACGCCGGACCCACCCCAGCGCCGAGGGCGCACGAGCGCGACGAGGACGACGAAAGCGATCGCCCAGAGCAGGACGGCCGCGGATGCCGCGGCATCCGGCGCACCGGTGACGACGCCTGCCGTCAACCACGCTCCGGCGGCGACGGGCACGAGGCGCGCATCCCTTCGTCGCGCGGATCGCCCGCCCCGGCCGGCCCCCGTCGCGCGCGGTGCCGCCGGTGCGGCGCCGCTCACACCGTCACCAGGTCACGGAGGCCGGCGAGCATCTTCTCACCGATGCCGGGAACCGACAGAAGGTCGTCGACGCTCGTGAACCGCCCGTTCTCCTCGCGCCACGCGATGATGCGCTCGGCGATCGCGGGCCCGACGCGGGGAAGCGTGTCGAGGGCTGCGACATCGGCGGTGTTGAGGTTGACGCGTCCGTCAGCGCTGACGGGCGCACCGGGCGTCGACGCCTCCCCCGCCTCCGGCACGTGCACCTGTTCGCCGTCGACGAGCGGTCGCGCGAGGTTGAGCACGGTGCGGTCGGCGGCCTCCGTGAAGCCCCCGGCGGCGGCAACCGCGTCGACGACGCGCGCCCCGCCGTCGAGGCGGTAGAGCCCGGGGCGTCCCACCGCGCCCGACACATGCACGTAGAGCGCCGCGGCCGAGATCTCCACCGGTGCCAGCGGGACGCCGCCGTCGGCGGTCGTCACCGACCGCACAACTCCGACGGCCACCGCGATCGCCGCGGCGACGAGCACCAGCACGACGGACGCACCGACCCCGACGCGCCGACGCCGCGTGCGACGCGCGTCCGCGGCGGTGGGCGGCGCGTGGTCGATGTCGGGCGAACTCACCTCCACACCGTGCCATCGGCGTGCCACCGAGATCAGTGCGCGCTCGGTATCCGTGGACGAGCGGAGCGGATCCCCGCCGTGGGGAGGAGACTACGCGGTCGTGAAGCTGACCACCTTGGGGGCGCGGACGACGACGCGGGCGATTTCGCGACCGGCCAGCGAGCGCACGACCTTCTCGTCGGCGCGCGCCAGCGCCTCGAGTTCGTCGGCCGAGATGCGCGCGGGCACGGTCAGGGTGCCGCGCACCTTGCCGTCGATCTGCACGACCGCGGTGACCGACTCCTCGACCAGCAGGGTCGGGTCGGCCTGCCGCCACGTCGCAAGGCCGACGAACGGCTCGTGACCGAGCTGCTCCCACATCTCCTCGGCGGTGTGCGGGGCGAACAGGTCGAGGATCATCGCGATCGCCTCAGCGGCTTCGCGGACGGCGGGGTCGCCCGCGCCGGCGGGACCGTCGATGGTCTTGCGGGTGGCGTTGACGAGCTCCATCAGGCGGGCGACGACCACGTTGAACTTGGTCTGCTCGATCAGCGCCGGGGCGTCGGCCCAGAGGCGATGGGTGACACGGCGAAGGGCCTGGTCCCCCTCCGCCCACACGACATCCGGCGCGCTGGTGACCTCGTGTGCGATGCGCCAGGCGCGCGCCAGGAACTTCGCGGCGCCCGTGGTGGAGACATCGCTCCAGTCCTTGTCGTCCTCCACCGGCCCGGCGAAAGCGAGCGCGACCCGCAACGCATCGGCACCGTGGGCGTTCAGCTCGTCCTGGAAGAGCACGAGGTTGCCCTTGCTCTTGCTCATCTTGGCGCCGTCGAGGATGACCATGCCCTGATTGATGAGGTTCGAGAACGGCTCGGTGAACTCGACGAGGCCCATATCGAACAGCGCCTTCGTGATGAAGCGCGCGTACAGCAGGTGCAGGATCGCATGCTCGACGCCGCCGATGTAGAAGTCGACCGGGCCCCACCGGTCGGCATCCTTCGACGAGAACGCCTGCGTCGTGTCACCCGGCGTCAGGAAACGAAGGAAGTACCACGAGCTGTCGACGAACGTGTCCATCGTGTCGGGGTCGCGAAGCGCAGGCTCCCCGGTGGTGGGGTCGACCGTCTCGACCCAGCCGGTCGCCGCGCCCAGCGGTGACGAGCCCTTCGGCGTCAGATCCAGCCCTTCCATGGCTGGCAGCTCGACGGGCAGCTGCTCGTCGGGTACGGGCACGATGCGCCCATCGGCGGTGTGCACCATCGGGATCGGCGTCCCCCAGTAGCGCTGACGCGAGATGAGCCAGTCGCGCAGGCGGTAGGTCTTGGCGGCGCGACCGGTGCCGGCGGCCTCCAGCTGCTCGATGGCGCGGGCGATCGCGTTGCGCTTGCTCAGCCCGTCGAGCGGGCCCGAGTTCATCATGCGGCCGTCGCCCGTGAGCGCGACGCCGGTCTTCGCCGGGTCGATCTCGTCGATGCCGGGGGCGCCCGGATCGAGCGGGACGCCCTCGGCATCCAGCTCGATGACGGGGATCGCGCCGGTGACCGGCGCCGTGGTGTCGACGACGACCTTGATGGGCAGGTCGAACGCGCGGGCGAAGTCGAGGTCGCGCTGATCGTGCGCGGGCACCGCCATGACGGCGCCGTGGCCGTACCCGGCGAGGACGTAGTCGGCGGCCCAGATCGGCAGCCGCTCCCCCGTCACCGGATTGATCGCGTAGCGCTCGAGGAAGACACCGGTCTTCGGGCGGTCGGCGGTCTGCCGGTCGATCTCGCTCGTCTTCTGCACGGTGTCGAGGTAGTCCTGGAAGCGCATGCGCGCCTCCGGGGATGCCGAGGACACGAGCTCGGCGGCGAGGTCGGAATCCGGCGCCACGACCATGAACGTCGCGCCGTAGAGCGTGTCAGGGCGCGTCGAGAACACCGTGATCTTGTCGGCGCGACCCTCGATCTCGAAGTCGATGTCGGCGCCCACGGAACGTCCGATCCAGTTGCGCTGCATCTGCAGCACCTTGTGCGGCCAGAATCCCTCGAGCTGGTTCAGGTCGTCGAGCAGGCGGTCGGCGTACTCGGTGATGCGGAAGAACCACTGGGTGAGCTTCTTCTTGACCACGACGGCGCCGCTGCGCTCCGACGTCCCGTCGGGCAGCACCTGCTCGTTGGCGAGCACGGTCTGGTCGACCGGGTCCCAGTTGACCAGTGCGTCCTTGCGGTACGCGAGTCCCTTCTCGTACAGCCGCTGGAAGAGCCACTGGTTCCAGCGGTAGTACTCGGGGTCGGAGGTGTGCAGCACGCGCGACCAGTCGAACGAGACGCCGTACTGCTGCATGCTGGAGCGCTGCTGTGCGATGTTGCCGTAGGTCCACCCGCGCGGCTCGACGCCGCGCTTGATCGCGGCGTTCTCGGCCGGCAGGCCGAAGCTGTCCCAGCCGATCGGGTTGAGAACGTTGTACCCGCGGTGACGCCAGAAGCGCGCGACGATGTCGGAGTAGAGGTAGTTCTCCGCGTGACCCATGTGCAGATCGCCCGACGGGTAGGGGAACATCGCCAGCACGTACTTCCGCGGGCGGGTGTCGTCCTCGCCACCGGCACGGAACGGGTCCTTCTCGGCCCAGATGCGCTGCCACTTCTCCTGCACGGCGTGCACGTCGTACGGTCCGTTCTCGGCGGCGGTGGCGATGTCTGTGGGGCTGCTCATGGGAAGGGGAAGACCAATCTGAAAGCTCGGGAACGCGCGAGAGGCGTGCTTCCAGGTTAGCGGACCCGCCTTACCATCCCGGCGGCAGATCCGCACCCAGCGCCGCGAGGGGGCCGCGGGCTTTGAGTCCCACCTCGGCGACCTCCTCGTCGGGATCGGAGAGCCAGGTGATGCCGCCGCCGGCGCCGACGTACGCTCTGTCCGGACGAAGCACGATGGACCTGATCGTCATCGCTAGGTCCGCGTGGCCGTCGGTGCCGACCCAGCCGAAGCATCCGGCATAGATGCCGCGGCCTCGCCCTTCCAGCCCCGACAGGACCGTCATCGCTGACAGCTTCGGCGCTCCGGTCATGCTCCCCGCCGGAAAAGCGGCGCCCAGCAGCTGCCCGAGGGTGGCTTCCGGTCGGAGCCTGCCCGCTACCGTGCTGACCAGCTGGTGGACGGCCGCGTACGACTCGACCTCGAGCAGGCGTTCGGCGCGCACCGTTCCCGGCTGGCACACCCGCTGCAGGTCGTTGCGCATCAGGTCGACGATCATGACGTTCTCGGCCCGTTCCTTCACGCTGTCGACGAGCTCGCGACGCAGTGCGGCGTCCTCGTCGGCGTCGCGGCCGCGCGGCCGGGTGCCTTTGATCGGGCGCGTGCGCACCAGGCCGTCGGCGACGTCGAGAAAACGCTCCGGGCTCGCACTGAGCAGCGCTGTCGTGCCACTGCGGATGATTCCGCCGTGGTGCGCGGGCAGCGCCTCCCGCAGCGTCAGATACGTCGAGGTGGGATCGAACGGTGCGGATGCCGCGACCGTGAACCGCGTCGTCAGGCAGAGCTGGTAGGCGTCGCCGGCGCGGATCGCGTCGCGGCACCGGGCGATGAGTGCGCGATATTCCTCGGGCGTCTGGCGTGCCGATGCCACCGGCGGCGGACGGTGTGCGGCGCAACCGCGGGGCGTCGCCGTCTGCGGCGCGGCCGTCGCGGCGCCGTCCACCGCGGAGGCGAGTGTCTCGCCGCGGTCGGCCGGCGCGGCGATCCACACCTCGTGGGCGGCGTGGTCGAAGACGACGAACCACTCGATTCGCAGCCACAGCTCCTGTGGTCCGTCGGCGGGGTCGGCTCGCCCGGGGGCGCCGGCAGCCGCAGCGGCGTCATCGAAGCCCGACCACCCCACCCACCCGCCCTGGAACGGACCGGGCACGACCGCCGCCGGGCGCGCGTCCGGCACCAGCGCAACATCTCGGGGACCGACGCCGGGAGCGCCCGCTCCCAGCCAGCTGAATCCTGTCGTGGCGCCCGGCCCGGCATCCAGCCAGAACGCGTGCTCCTCGCCGCTGAGGATCGCCTCGAAGACGACGGCCGGGTCGACCCAGTCGTGCCGACGGGCGACGAGGCGCGTGGTCATCGCTCCAGGCTAGTCGGGACGCTCGGCGGCCGTCCGGCAATGTTCAGCATGCACACACCCTCACCCGCCATAGGCTGGAGAGGTGAACGAGTTCCTCTCATGGCTGCTCGATGCCGTGCAGAGTGTGGACCCCGTCCTGCGCACGGTTCTCGCGGGTATCGCCATCATGCTCGAGACCAGTGTTCTCGTCGGCCTGATCGTGCCCGGAGACACCGTCGTCATCGTCGCTTCCACCGCTGTCGGTTCGGTCGGCGAGGCCGTCATGCTCATGGTCGTGGTCGTCGTGGGCGCTCTGATCGGCGAGAGCGTGGGATTCTGGCTCGGTCGATGGCTGGGCCCCCGCATCCGGTTCTCGCGGCTCGGACGTCGGATCGGCGAAGACAATTGGACGCGCGCCGAGCTCTATCTGCGACGGCGCGGCGGACCGGCGATCTTCCTCTCCCGCTTCCTGCCGGTTCTGCATTCGCTCGTGCCCTTGACAGTGGGGATGAGCGGGTTCTCCTATCGGCGCTTCCTCGCGTGGACGGCACCCGCCTGTACGGTGTGGGCGGCGGCTTACGTCAGCGTGGCGGCGGCGGCGGCGGGCACCTATCGCGAGCTGGCCGACCGTCTGCACACGGCGGGCTACTTCTTCGTCGGCGCGATCGTCGTCTTCCTTCTTCTCGCCTACGTCGCCAAGCGCGTGATCGTGGCACGCGAAGCGCGCCACATGCGACCGGAGGACGAGGCGACCGGCACGCAGCGCTCGGACGGCGTGGGAGACTGAATCGATGGCCGCCGAACCCGCACCGCGCCTGAAGGTGCTCTGGATCGCCCGACTGGAGTACCGGTTCCATGCGTGGCGAGAGCGTCGGGCGCGCGCCCGCGGCCTGCGCGCCAGTGTGTCGGCGTATCCCGGCTACGGCGGCGAGGATTGGGTGCGCGTCCTCGGCCGTGTGCTGATCGTCCCTCCCGTCCGCGTCCGTCGTCGGCGCGGCGACGACGGCGGTGTCCGTGGTTGGCGCAGCTTCGCCGCCGTTCCCGTCGGTTATGCGACCGTGACCGTGACCGTGGACGGAGCCACCCACGAGGTGATCGCCGACCGTGGCGGCGTCATCGACGCCGTGCTGCCGGCCCGGCTGCAGCCGGGGTGGCAGCCCCTGTCGATGACCGTCGAGGGCTCCGAACCGTTCTCGACGCGTGTGTTCGTCGTGGGCTCAAACGTTCGTTTCGGCATCGTCTCCGACGTCGATGACACGGTCATGGTGACGGCCCTGCCCCGGCCGCTCATCGCGGCCTGGAACTCCTTCGTCGTCAACGAGCACGCTCGCCAACCGGTGCCCGGCATGGCCGTGCTGCTCGAGCGTCTCGTGCGGGAGCATCCGGGCGCACCCATGATCTACCTCTCGACGGGCGCCTGGAACGTCGCGCCGACGCTGCAGCGTTTTCTCCGTCGTCATCTGTTCCCTCCCGGCGCCCTGCTGCTGACCGACTGGGGCCCCACGCACGACCGGTGGTTCCGCAGTGGCCGCGCCCACAAGGAGGAGAATCTCCGGCGCCTCGCGCGTGAGTTCCCCCACGTCAGATGGGTGCTCATCGGCGACGACGGGCAGCACGACGATGCTCTGTACACGGCGTTCACGGGCGCGCACCCCGAGCACGTCACGGCCGTCGCGATCCGACGGCTGTCGCCGGCAGAGGCGGTGCTCGCCGGAGGACGTACGGCCGTGGACGATCACACGGCCGCGACGGTGCCGTGGGTAGCCGGTGACGACGGAGCCGCCCTTCTCGATCGTCTCGCCGAGATCGGTGTCGTGGGCGGCCCGGCCGACGGCGTCGGGGGCCCCGCGTAGGCTGGCCGCATGTGCGGTCGATTCGTCGTGGGCAGCTCCGGCTCCGAGCTCGTCGGTGTGCTGCGGGTGGATGTCGTCGGAGACGATCTGCCCCAGCCCTCGTTCAATGTGGCGCCGACCGACCGCGTGGCGATCGTGCTCGACTCTGCGAAGACCGAGCCCCCGACGCGTCGCCTGGAGGCGGCGCGCTGGGGTCTGATCCCCGGCTGGGCGAAGGACATGGGTATCGGTGCGAAGGCGATCAACGCCCGCGCCGAAGAGGTCGAGAACAAGCCGATGTTCCGGCAGGCGCTGATCGCGCGGCGGGCGATCGTCCCGGCATCCGGTTACTACGAGTGGAAGACCGAAGACGGCGTGAAGACGCCGTACTACATCCACCCCGCCGACGATGAGCCGCTGTTCTTCGCGGGTCTCTACGAGTGGTGGAAAGACCCGGCGAAGACCACGGATGATCCTTCACGATGGGTGCTGAGCTTCACGATCATGACCCGGGATGCCGTCGGCCAGCTCGGCTCGATTCACGACCGCATGCCGCTGTTCATCGACGCGGACTACGCCGATGTGTGGCTCGACCCCACCACGGAGAACGTCGGCGATCTGCTGGACGCGACGATCGACGCTGCCCCCGCCCTGGTGGACGGCATGCTCATGCGAGAAGTCGACCGCGCCGTCGGCAACGTGCGCAACAACGGTCCGCAGCTGATCGCACCCCTGTCGTGACGAACGGCGGGACGGACCCGAAGGCCCGTCCCGCCGTAGTTGGCAGGATCGTTCGATCCCTACGCGAACTCGATCGTCGCATCCTCGTTGTTGAGCACGATGACCGGAGTGATCGCGGAGTGCCCCGCGCGGCGGATCTTCTCCGGGTCGAAGCGAAGGAGCGGCGTGCCGGGCTCGACCGTGTCTCCGGCTGTCACGAGCGTCTCGAAGCCGTCGCCCTTCATGTCGACCGTGTCGATGCCGACGTGGATCAGAAGCTCCGTGCCGTCCGCGAGGGCGAGGCCGATCGCATGCCCGGTCGGGAAGACCGATGCGACCGTGCCGCCGGCCGGCGCGACGATCGTGTCTCCGGTGGGGTCGATCGCGAGGCCCGGGCCCATCGTTCCTTGGGCGAACATTGCATCCGGAACCTCGGAAAGTGCGAGCACGCGGCCCGCCACCGGTTGACGAAGCTGCAGGACCGCCGGCGGAACTGACGAATCCAGCCGCTGCTCGGCAGCAGCACCCGCGGCGATCGCGGCGCCGCCGACACCCCCGACGAAGCCTGCCAGTGCGCCGGTCTGGCCGGCATCGGCCCCGCGGAAAGCCTCGATGGTGCGATCGTTGAGGATGTCCTCCATCGCGTCCTTGACGAACTGGACGTTTAGGCCGTAGACCACCTGCACGGAGTGGCCTCCCGGTTTGATGGTCCCCGCGGCTCCGGCGCGCTTGAGGGCGTGCTCATCGACCTGCGAGGGGTCGGCGATCTCCATCCGTAGACGTGTGGCGCAGTTGTCGACCTCGATGATGTTGTCCCTGCCGCCGAGAGCCGCGATGAACTTCTCCGCCGTGCCGTGATACCCGGAAAGGCTCGTGCCGGCGTTGTCGGCGTCCTGCTCGTCGAGCTCGTCGCCACGGCCGGGCGTCTTGAGCTTGAAGCGCTTGATCACGAAGTAGAACGTGAAGAAGTAGATGAAGAACCAGGCGACGCCGAGCAGCAGCAGCATCCACGGGTTCTCGGCCATCGGGTTCGTCCACTGCAGCACCATGTCGATGAAGCCCGCCGAGAAGCCGAAGCCCAGGCGCGTGGGCAGCATCGCGGTGATCATCACCGAGATGCCCGTGAAGACAGCGTGGATGAGGTACAACCACGGCGCGACGAACATGAAGGAGAACTCCAGCGGCTCGGTGACGCCGACGAAGAACGAGGAGATCGCGCCCGAGAGCATGATTCCGTAGGTGATCTTCTTGCGACGCGTGTCGGCCGTGAGATACATCGCAAGGGCTGCGCCCGGCAGACCGAACATCATGATCGGGAAGAACCCGGCCATGTACTGGCCCGTGACGCCGTAGGTTCCGGTGCCGTTGAGGAAGTTGACCAGGTCGTTGATGCCGGCCACATCGAACCAGAACACCGAGTTGAGCGCGTGGTGCAGACCTGTCGGAATCAGCAGACGGTTCAGGAAGCCGTAGATTCCGGCTCCCACCGGACCCATCGTGGAGATCCACTCGCCGAAAGTTACCAGCGCGCCGAAGACGACGGGCCACACGAACATCAGTACGACGGCGACGATGAGCGACAGGCCGGCCGTCACGATGGCGACGGAGCGCTTGCCCGAGAAGAACGAGAGTGCGTCGGGCAGCTTCGTGTCCTTGAACCGGTTGTAGCACCACGCGCCGATGAGGCCGGCGACGATGCCGACGAAGACGTTCTGGACTTTGCCGAAGGCGGGGTTCACATCGCCCAACTCCCCCAGCCCCAGCAGCTTCTGCATCGTGGCGGGCGCAAGGAGGGTGGTGATCGTGAGCCACGATACGAGGCCCGCCAAAGCCGACGTGCCGTCGGTCTTGTTGGCCATACCGATCGACACGCCGACGGCGAACAGGAGCGGCATGTTGTCCAGGAGTGCCCCGCCGGCCGCGCCGAGGAAGGCGGAGGCGGTGTTGGCGCCGCCCGCAGCGGAGCTGATCCAGTACGAGATGCCGGAGAGGATCGCGGCCACCGGCAGCACGGCCACCGGCAGCATGATCGACCGACCCAAGCGTTGCAAGAACTTCATCGATGAAACTCCGTCCTGGTGGGGCACTGGCTCTCGCGAGCGCGCGAGCCACGCATGGGACGCTACCCCCGATCAGACCAAACGCACAGCATTCACTCAGGAATCGGCGAAATCTCCGACGAAAACGCGAAACCCCCGGGGAGCTACCCGGGGGTTCTTGGTGGACCTGAGGGGACTCGAACCCCTGACCCCCTGCATGCCATGCAGGTGCGCTACCAGCTGCGCCACAGGCCCATTTTCAGTTTGTCACCGCTCCGCGGCAACCCCTCAAGCTTACTACATGCCGAGGGGTGCGACGAACACGACTCAGTCCGCGACGGCGGGTGCGGGCACCTCGATCGGGATGATCGGGCAGTCCTTCCACAGCCGCTCGAGTCCGTAGAAGACGCGCTCCTGCTCGTGGAAGACGTGGACGACGAGGTCGCCGAAGTCGAGGAGCACCCACCGCGACTCCTGGCGGCCTTCGCGGCGAAGACGCTTGACACCGTTCTCGAGCATCGCCTCCTCGATCGCGTCAGCGATGGCGGCCACGTTGCGCTCGCTGGATCCGGTGGCGAGGAGGAAGGCGTCCACCAGCGGCAGAGGCTCGGAGACGTCGAAGGCGAGCAGGTCCTCGGCGCCCTTGCTCTCGGCGGCCGCCGCGGCGACGTTCACGAGGGTGCGGGTGGTGTCGGCGGCGGTCATCGGAATGCTCCTGTCACGAGGGCCACGATCAGCACGCCGGTCAAGGCCAGCGCCAGCGCCCCCGCGGTGATGACGAGGGCCAGCATCAGCCGGCTCCCCTTCTCGGGCGCGGGCGGTTTGATGATGTCTTCGGCACTCTTGATCGTGCTGATCGCGGAACTGGCCGCGATCGGGGTGGGTGAAGAGGAGGCGGGCAGCTCGCCGTCGACGAGGACGGCGTCCGTCTCCTTGTTGTCGGTGCGACCCGGCATGGTGCCGGTCGACCCGAACGACTCGGGAAGCGAGAACGTCCCGGTGATGAGGACTTCTCCGGTGCCCGTGATCGGCGAGACGAGCGCACCGGTCTCCGGTGTCTGCGACAGGATCAGCGCATTGGGCGCCGACAGTGCCCCTGTGGCGGTGCTGCCGCGCGTCAAGAGCTGATCGAAGGATGCCGGGAGGTCGATCTCCACGCTCTCGCCGGCAAGGAGACCAGAACCGAACGTCGGCGCGACCACGGGACGTTCCTCGTCCTGAGCGGGCTCGGGGGCGTTCTCCGCCATGGCATCCGCCGCGGCGACGTCTTCTGGGCGGGCCTCGGAACCTGCCTCGGAACTGGTCGCGGCGGGGGCTGGTGTCTCGTCGGCGACCGGCACCGAAGCCGTCCGCAGCCGCTCTTGGCGGCGCGCGGCGCGGCGCGTGAACGACGGCGCTTCGACGTCGACATCCGCCGCCGCGGGCGGTGCGGCGGCCACCTCGACGGGTTCGGCCGCGCGCGGCAGCGGCGCGACGACGGGAGGTGTCGGTTCGGCGGGCTGAGTCGCCTTCTCGGCATCCGCGGGGGTGATCACCGGCGTCGAGGCGGTGTTGCGCATCTCGCGCAACTGACGGCGGGTCAGCTGGGGAGTATCGGGCTGGTCGGGTGTGCTCATGCCTCGCTCCGGTAAAGGTGGTGCTTCGCAATGTATTGGACGACGCCGTCGGGCACGAGGTACCACACCGGGTGGCCTCGGTTCACCCGCTCACGGCAGTCGGTGGACGAGATCGCCAGGGCGGGGATCTCGAGTCTGCTGACGACGTCCTCGGGAAGGCCCTCGGTGGACAGGACATGTCCCGGCCGGGACACCGCCACGAAGTGGGCCAGGTCCCAGAGGTCATCGTGGTCGCGCCATCCGAGGATCTGGGCGATCGCATCGGCTCCCGTGATGAAGAAGAGCTCCGCGTCGGGACGTGTGCTCTTCAGATCGCGCAAGGTGTCGATGGCGTAGGTGGGGCCGCCGCGGTCGATGTCCACGCGGCTGACGGTGAACTGCGGATTGGATGCCGTCGCGATGACGGTCATCAGATACCGATGTTCACCGGCGGTGACCTTCTCCTTGTCTTTCTGCCACGGCATTCCTGTCGGGACGAAGATCACCTCGTCGAGCTCGAACGACTGCGCGACCTCGCTCGCCGCCACGAGGTGTCCGTGGTGGATCGGGTCGAAGGTCCCACCCATGACCCCGATGCGGGGGGCGCGTACCGAGGTCATGCCGACGTCCTAGTGGTGGCCGTGTCCCACCTGCGCCTGGTCGACGGGGTGCGCCTTGGCGTATGCCTCGGCCTTGTGCGAGTGACGGTTCGCCACGTTGCGGTAGGACACCGTGACCAGTCCCAGCGCCAGGAACACGATGAACGCGATCAGGCCGAAGATGAACGTCTGGGCCTGGACGTTGCCGTGAGGCTCTGCCTGCGCCGCAGCGAGGGCGAGGGTCGTGGCGAGGGTCATTCGGACTCCTTCGAAAGTCGGGTCTGTCCAGTTTAGGCCGTCAGATACGGATCTGCCCGGACCCACGCGCCAGCCACTTGGTGCTGGTGAGCTCGGGAAGGCCCATCGGCCCTCGGGCGTGCAGCTTCTGTGTCGAAATCCCGACTTCGGCGCCGAAGCCGAACTCGCCGCCGTCGGTGAAGCGCGTCGACGCGTTCGCCATCACCACGGCGGAGTCGACTTCGGCGAGGAACCGCTCTGCTCGGGCCTCATCCGTCGTCACGATCGATTCCGTGTGATGGGTCGAGTAGCGACGGATATGGGCCAGTGCCTCGTCGAGGTCGTCCACGACGCGCATCGAGAGGTCGAGGCTCATGTGCTCGGTCGACCAATCGGCGTCCGTCGCTGCCACGGCGTCCACGACGAGTTCGCGCACGGTCTCGTCGCCGTGGATGGTGACGCCGGCATCCTGCAGCGCGGCGGCCACCGGAGGCACCAGCCGCTCGGCAGCGTCACGCAGGACGAGAACCGTCTCCACTGCGTTGCAGACGCTCGGCCGCTGGGCCTTGGCGTTCACGACGATCTGCTCGGCCCATTCGAGCGGAGCCGACGAGTCCAGGACGATGTGGACCACACCGGCACCGGTCTCGATCACCGGGACGGCTGACTGCGTGACGACGGTCTCGATGAGCTGCGCGCTGCCACGCGGGACCAGCACGTCCACGAGGCCGCGTGCCTGCATCAGAGCGTGCGCGCCCTCGCGGCCGAAGTCGTCGACGGTCTGAATCGCTTCGGGGTCGATCCCCTGGCCCGCCAACGCATCGCGCATGGCGGAAACGAGTGCGGCGTTCGTCGCCTGCGCCGCCGTGCCACCGCGCAGGACGACGGCGTTGCCGGAACGCAGCGCCAACGCCGCGATGTCCACGGTGACGTTCGGGCGGGCCTCGTAGATCGACCCGACGACGCCGAACGGCACCGAGACCTTCTGCAGGCGCACACCGTTGCTCAGCGCGCGCTCGTCCAGCACGCGGCCGACCGGGTCTGGCAGCTCGGCGACGTCGCGCACGGCAGCGGCGAGGGCCGCGACCCGCACGCGATCGAGGCGAAGGCGGTCGAGGAGGCCGTCGGACAGGCCGTCGCGCTGTCCGCGCTCGAGATCGACGGTGTTCGCCGAGACGATGTCGTCGGTGGCTGCCTCGATCGCGTCCGCGATCGCGCGCAGCGCCTCGGCCTTCTGCGCATCGGTCAGCAGTCCCACGCCGCGTGCCGCCTCGTGCGCACGTTCGATGCGGTGGCGTGCGGCGGTGGGCGCGTCGACGGAGACGGTGGTCATCCGCTCATTCTACCGAGCGGTGCCCCGGCCTCCGACGTGGGCGGCGGGGTCAGACGGAGCTCACCGTGGGCAACGGCGTGGTGCCCACGCGCGGCGGCGTTTCGGGGTTCGGAGCAAACCAGGTGCCGATGTCGTCGCCCGACAGTGCCTGCTCGACGAGGTCGGCACTGGTGACGAGCACGCCGATGCCGGATGCCGCGGCCAGGCGTGCCGCGGATGCCTTGGTGGCCGCTCCCCCGGTGCCGACGCTGTTGACGACGACCGATCCGAACTCGAAGCGACTCAGGTCGTCGCCGTAGGGCACCGTGTGGATCGCTTCGGCGCCGGGCTCGGACGGCGGACGGGTGTACAGCGATGCGATGTCGCTGAGAAGGATGAGCGCATCGGCCCCGATCAGCTCGGCCACGAGGGCGGCGAGGCGATCGTTGTCGCCGAAGCGGATCTCGTGCGTCGCGACGGTGTCGTTCTCGTTGACGATGGGCAGAACGCCCAGACCCAGCAGCCGATCCACTGCGCGGCGGGCATTGGCGCGGTGTGCGGCGTTCTCGAGGTCACCGGCCGTCAGCAGCACTTGGCCGGCGAGAAGCCCGTATCGCTCCAGCGTGGTCTGATAGCGCCACATGAGCACGTTCTGACCGACCGCGGCCGCCGCCTGCTGGGTCGCGAGATCGGAGGGCCGGCCGTCGAGGTTGAGCAGGGGCAGCGCCGTGGCGATCGCGCCGGAGGAGACCAGCACGACCTGCGTGCCGCGGGCGTGTGCGGCCGCGAGTGCGTCGACGATCGATTCGATGCGGTGATGGTTATCGCCGCTGATGGAAGAGGAGCCCACCTTCACGACGACGCGACGCGCCCCCGCGATGCCGGACCGATCGTGCACGCTCACGCTTGCTCGTCATCCTCTCCGTCGAAGGAGAAGTCCGGCACCCCGAGGCGCTCGGCCTCGAGTTCCGCCCGGGCTTCCGCCTTGGCGTCCATCCGCTCGTGGTAGCGCTCGCGTCGCTGTGATGTGGTGCGGCGCGGGTTCAGGTCGAGGCGGGGGTCGGTGCCGCGCGGAGCCGTCATCAGTTCGGCGGCCGACGAGAGCGACGGATGCCAGTCGAACACGATGCCGTCGCCCGGCCCGATCACGACCGTCGAGCCCGCGACCGCTCCCACGCGGAACAGCTCATCTTCCACGCCCAGCTTTTCGAGGCGATCTGCGAGGAAGCCGACCGCTTCTTCGTTCTGGAAATCTGTCTGCTGTACCCATCGCAGCGGCTTGTCGCCGAGGATGCGATAGACGTTTCCGTAGGTCCCGCCCTCGACGCGGATCTCGAAGTCCTTCTGCGCGCCCTTGGGGCGGATCACGATGCGCTCCGCTGCGGGAGACTCGGCCACCTGCACACGATGCTGCGCGATGATGTCGCCCAGCGCGAACGTCAGCTGCCGCAGACCCTCGTGGCTGACCGTCGAGATCTCGAACACCCGGTAGCCGCGCTCTTCCAGATCGGGGCGCACCAAGTCGGCGAGATCCTTGGCCTCGGGCACGTCGACCTTGTTCAGAGCCACGAGCTGCGGGCGATCGAGCAGCGGCGTCTGTCCTTCGGGAACCGGGTAGTTCGCGAGTTCCTCGCGGATCACGTCGAGATCGCTCAGCGGGTCACGACCGGGTTCCAGGGTCGCGCAGTCGAGGACGTGCACGAGTGCGGTGCAGCGCTCGACATGGCGCAGGAACTCCAGTCCCAGCCCCTTGCCCTCGCTCGCGCCCTCGATGAGTCCGGGTACGTCGGCCACGGTGAAGCGCGTGTCGCCGGCCTGCACGACGCCCAGGTTCGGATGCAGCGTCGTGAACGGGTAGTCGGCGATCTTGGGGCGTGCCGCGGAGATCGCCGCGATGAGGCTGGACTTGCCGGCGGAGGGGAAGCCGACGAGGGCGACATCGGCGACCGTCTTCAACTCGAGGAGGACGTCACCCTCCCACCCGGGCGTACCGAGCAGTGCGAAGCCGGGCGCTTTGCGCTTGGGGTTCGCAAGAGCGGCATTGCCGAGCCCGCCCTGACCGCCGGGGGCGACGACGAAGCGGGTACCGGGGACGACGAGATCCGCGAGCGTCTGCCCCTCGGCATCCTTCACCACCGTGCCGACCGGAACGGCGAGCTCGACACTCTCCCCCGCGGCGCCGGAGCGGTTGTCACCCATGCCGAAACCGCCGTTTCCGGCAGCGCGGTGCGGCGAGTGGTGGTACGACAGCAACGTCGTCACCTGCGGGTCGGCGACGAGGACGATATCGCCGCCGTGTCCCCCGTTGCCACCATCGGGACCGGCGAGCGGCTTGAACTTCTCGCGGCGCACGGACACACAGCCGTTGCCGCCCTTGCCGGCGCGCAGATGGAGCGTCACTCGATCGACGAAGGTCACCATGTCGGTCTCCTGACGGGGAAGGTGGGAAAGGGGAAAAGGGGATCTAACGAAGGAGGGGCGAGCCGAAGCCCGCCCCTCACCTCATGATGTTCGTGGTCGAACGCGCGGTCACTCCGCGGCGGCGACGATGTTGACGACCTTCCGGCCGCCCTTGGTGCCGAACTCGACCGCACCGGCGGCGAGGGCGAACAGCGTGTCGTCTCCGCCGCGACCGACGTTGGCGCCCGGGTGGAAGTGCGTTCCGCGCTGGCGAACGAGGATCTCGCCCGCGTTGACGGCCTGGCCGCCGAAACGCTTCACGCCCAGTCGCTGGGCGTTGGAGTCACGACCGTTACGGGTAGAGCTTGCGCCCTTCTTGTGTGCCATCTCGTGTGCCTCTTCCGCTTACTTGATGCCGGTGATCTTGACGCGCGTGAGGTCCTGACGGTGGCCCTGGCGCTTCTTGTAGCCGGTCTTGTTCTTGAACTTCTGGATCACGATCTTCGGGCCGCGCTCCTCGCCGAGGACCTCGGCGGTCACGGTCACCTTCGCGAGCTTGTCGGCGTCGGTCGTCACGGCGTCACCATCGACGAGCAGCACCGCGGGCAGCTCGAGCTTGTCGCCGATCTTGGCCTGCTGACGGTCGAGGACGACGATCGTGCCGACCTCCACCTTCTCCTGACGGCCACCGGCGCGCACAACTGCGTAAACCACTTCACACCTGTTTTTCTTCTGCGGAGCCAACGGCCCCGGCTGTCTTCATGGGACGAGTACGTCCCCTGAGGGTGTACCCAAATATCCAGTGCGGAGGCGAAACTCGACGCACCAAGGGTCTACTTTACCGGATGCCGAGGCCATCGGCAAAAGCGAAGCGAGGCGTGTCGCGCGTCGACCTAGACTGCGGGGATGGCGATCCTCATCGATGACCCGCGCTGGCCCGCCCACGGGCGGATGTGGGCGCATCTGGTCAGCGACAGCGACCTCGATGAACTGCACGCCTTCGCCGCCGCGAACGGCATCCCTCGGCGCGGATTCGATCGCGACCACTACGACGTCCCGGAAGACGCGCTGCCGCGTCTGATCGCTGCCGGAGCCGAGCACGTCAGCGGCCGCGAACTCGTCAAACGCCTGATCGCCTCGGGTCTGCGCATCACCGCGCGCGAGCGTCGCGAGGGCTGAGAGCGCCCCCGCGACGCGCGAACGTCACTCCGCAGCGGATTCGGCGCTCGGCGTCGCCGCGACCGGGGTGCCGGTCAGCGCCGCGGTGGTCACGCGACGACGTCCCCGCCCCTGGCCGGGCGCCTTCGGCTCCGGCAGAGCGCTCAGAACCGAGTCGAGAAGGATCTCCTTCTCACTCCGCTCGGTGGACGACGAGCGAGGAGCCGACTCGCGCTTCTTGCGCGGGCGCTTCGCGCGCTCGGGCGCGACCTCCGGCTGGACGTCGGGCAGCGTCACCTCGGCGACCTCGGAGGCTTCCTGTGCATCCTCGGTTGCGGTGTGGATGGTGGACGCCGCGATCTGGGCGAGCGCCGACTTCGCGCTCTCGGTGATCACGTGCGTCCCCCCACTCACGGAGCCGTTGCCGGCGGAGGTGGCGGGCGAGGAGTTCTGGCGCGACCGACGTCCGCCGTTCGATGCGGGCGCCGGCGCACCGCGGTGCTTGACGACCGGGTCGTGGTGCACGATCACGCCACGGCCCGCGCAGACTTCGCACGCCTCGCTGAAGGTCTCGAGCAGTCCCAGTCCCAGCTTCTTGCGGGTCATCTGCACGAGGCCGAGCGAGGTCACCTCGGCGACCTGATGCTTGGTGCGATCGCGGCTGAGGCACTCGACGAGGCGTCGCAGCACGAGATCGCGGTTGGACTCGAGCACCATGTCGATGAAGTCGACGACGATGATGCCGCCGATGTCGCGCAGGCGGAGCTGGCGGACGATCTCCTCGGCGGCCTCGAGGTTGTTCTTGGTGACCGTCTCCTCCAGGTTGCCGCCGGAGCCGACGAACTTGCCGGTGTTGACGTCGACCACCGTCATGGCCTCCGTGCGATCGATGACGAGCGAGCCGCCCGACGGCAGCCAGACCTTCCGGTCCAGCGCCTTCTCGATCTGCTCCGTCACGCGGAAGCGGTCGAACGGGTCCTGGTCGTCTTCGTACTTCTCCACGCGCTCGAGAAGGTCCGGCGCGACGCCGGCCAGATAGGCCGTGATCGTCTGGTAAGCGTCCTCGCCCTGGATGAGCATCTTGGAGAAGTCTTCGTTGAAGACATCGCGGACGATCTTCACGAGCAGGTCGGGCTCGGAGTGAAGGAGCGCAGGGGCGCCGATCTTCTCGACCTGCGACGAGATGTGCTCCCACTGTGCGGTGAGCCGCTGCACATCGCGCGTCAGCTGCTCTTCCGTGGCGCCCTCTGCGGCCGTGCGCACGATGACGCCGCTGGATTCCGGCAGCACCTCCTTGAGGATGCGCTTGAGGCGCGCGCGCTCGGTGTCGGGGAGCTTTCGCGAGATGCCGTTCATGGCGCCGCCCGGCACGTACACGAGGTAACGGCCCGGCAGCGAGATCTGACTCGTCAGGCGCGCGCCCTTGTGGCCGACGGGGTCCTTCGTGACCTGGACGAGAACGCGGTCGCCGCTCTTGAGCGCCAGCTCGATTCGCCGCGGCTGGTTGCCCGTCTCCACGGCATCCCAGTCGACCTCTCCGGAGTAGAGCACGGCGTTGCGGCCCCGGCCGATGTCGACGAAGGCCGCCTCCATGCTCGGCAGGACGTTCTGCACGCGGCCGAGATAGACGTTGCCGATGAGCGAGGACTCCTGGCTGCGAGCGACGTAATGCTCGACCAGCACGTTGTCTTCGAGAACCGCGATCTGGATGCGACCGTTCTTCGAGCGCACGATCATGTCGCGGTCCACGGCCTCGCGGCGGGCGAGGAACTCGGCCTCCGTGACGACGGTGCGGCGGCGTCCGGCCTCGCGGCCGTCGCGGCGACGCTGCTTCTTGGCCTCGAGGCGCGTCGATCCCTTGATTCGCTGCGGCTCGGTGATCAACTCCACGGCGCGCCGGCGAGGCTGGCTCTGCTCTCGCGGGGCGTCATCATCGTTGGCCGACGATCCGCCGCCACGTCGACGGTTGCGCCGGCGCGCGCTCGTGCCCGACTCGGACGCGCCCTCGTCGCGATCGTCTCGGGGATCCAGGCGGACGCCGGGACGCGCGGGAAGCGGCACGATGGTCGGAGCGTAGAAGACCAGCTTCGTGGAGACGGCGGAGACGAAGTCCGCGGGCAGAAGTCCGAGGCTCACGGCCGTGACGGCCTCTTCCGTCTCGGGCTCGGCGGTGTCGGCCGCGCCGGCCTCTTCCGTCTCGGGCTCGGCGGTGTCGGCCGCGCCGGCCTCTTCCGTCTCGGGCTCGGCGGTGTCGGCCGCGACGGCCTCTTCCGTCTCGGGCTCGGCGGTGTCGGTGGCGGTGCTGTCCGCGGTGGCGGTCTCGACGCTCGGGTCCTCCGCGACCGGCTGCACATCCGCAGCCTGCTCGGGCGTCACCGGCGCCGTCGACTCGGGCTCCGCCTCGGCGCCGGTCTCGGCGTCAGGCGTGTCTGCGTCCGTCGACGCGACGTCGCCTTCGGAGACGAGAAGCGGCGGGGTCAGGACCTCGTCGGCAGGGGCTGTGGACTGATCGTTGTTCTCATCGGCCATCTCTGGCTTACTCCTCGCCGCCGGCTCCGCGTGCCGTCGGGTGAACTCTGGCGGCGTCACCCGATGCTGGGGAACCGCATACTCACTCGGTCTGCAGCCTCACCCGCTCGTCGGCGGGACTCGTGCTGCCAAGGGCGTTCATCGCCCGAAGTCTTCGGTGATGCGGGGTGCGGCGCGGCCGCAATGCATCGGCGTCCATTATCGCATCATCCGGCGAAGATTGAGCAGAGCGACGCTCGGAGCATCATCCGGCCCTCGCCCGACCTCTCAGCGAGGACCATGCGTGTGGATGCGATAATCGCCAGCATGTCCGCGCAGACCGTCGATGCACGCCCCAAGATCCTCGCCATCTGGCTCGTGATCGCCGGGGTGATCGGCTGGATCGCGGCGTTCGCCCTGACGTTGGAGAAGTTCGACAAAGCCGCCGGATCGACCGCACCGGCCTCGTGCGACTTCAGTGTCGTCGTGCAATGCAGCGCGAACCTCGACTCCGCCCAGGGGAGCGTCTTCGGCTTCCCCAATCCCATCCTGGGCCTCACCGGGTGGATGGCGCCGATCGTGGTGGGGATGGCTGTTCTCGCCGGAGCGCGTTTTGCTCGGTGGTTCTGGATCACCTTCTTCGCCGGCATCACCTTCGCCTTCGGCTTCGTGATCTGGCTGATCACGCAGAGCATCTTCTTCCTCGGAACTCTCTGCCCGTGGTGCATGGTCACGTGGATCGTCACGATCCCGACCTTCTACGCCGTGGCCGTCCATCTGTTGCGCTCGGGCGTGGTCTCCTCGCAGCCGCGCGTGCGCGCCGTCGGTGCGGCGCTGGCCGCATGGGTTCCGCTCATGGCATTCGTGTCGTACGGGGTCGTCCTCCTCCTGGCGCAGCTGCGCCTGGACGCCGTCCCGCAGCTGCTCGACGTCATCTTCTGAGACTCCGCGTCGCCGGCGCCCGGCGCTCGAACGGCCGGTGCCCTCCCGTCTCAGGGACGGAAGGGCACCGGATCGCGCAGGGTGGGATCAGAACCAGATCGCCAGTTCACGTGCGGCCGACTCGGGGCTGTCGCTGCCGTGGACGAGGTTCTGCTGAACCTTCAGGCCCCAGTCTCGGCCGAAGTCTCCTCGGATCGTGCCGGGTGCCGCGGTCGTGGGATCGGTCGTGCCGGCGAGTGAACGGAAGCCCTCGATAACGCGGTTGCCGGCGAGACGGATCGCAACAGACGGCCCTGAGAGCATGAACTCGAGAAGCGGCTCGTAGAAGGGCTTCCCCGCGTGCTCGGCGTAGTGCTGCTCGAGGACGTCACGGTCGGGCTCGACCAGCTTGATGTCGACCAGGGCGTAGCCTTTGGCCTCGATGCGCGCGAGGATCGCTCCGGTCAGGCCGCGCGCCACGCCGTCGGGCTTGACGAGGACGAGGGTCTCTTCGGTGGGCATTTCAGTCTCCGTTCGTGACGTGCGGGGAAGCGCCTGCGCGGACCGCGTTGCGGCGGTCGAGCGCTCTGCCCTTGATGGTCGCATACGCGTACATGCCCCCGAAAATCACTCCGACGAGGACGAGTGCGGGCACGATCAGTCCGCCGAGCACGACGACGACCTGCCAGAGCCAGCCGAGCAGGATGCCCACACGTGAGCGGGTCAGGCCGGTGGTGATGACCATGAGTGCCGCGAGGACGGAGCCGCCGACGATCCCCCACCATGAGGGGATGCCGTCGGGAAGCGCGTTCAGGCCATAGATCGCCAGGCCGCCGAGGAAGACGATGATCGACTCGAATCCGAGCACGACCTGCGCGAGCGACTCTTCCGCGCCGCGCGCGCGTCGCACGCGCCCGCTCACGCGCTCCACCCCGCCTTCCAGTCACCGTCGGCAGCGAGTTGCAGGGCCTCGCCCGCCAGCACGACGCTGCCCGCGATGACGACCGCGCGTCGGTTCGAGCTCGCCGCCCATTCACGGGCGGCTTCGGCCGCGTCGGAGAGGTCGCGGTGCACGGTGACGGGAACTCCCGCAGCTTCGACCAGGTCGGCCAGCGCGTCGGGGTCGGCTGCCCGATCGGAGTCCGGCGCCGTCACGAACACCTGGGTCGCCGCCGGGGCGAGAGCGGCCACGATCCCCGCCGTGTCCTTGTCGGCGAAGGCACCCAGAACGACGCCCCATTCGTCGAAGTCGAACGAGTCGCCCAGTGCGGCCACGAGGGCGCGTGCGCCGTGCGGGTTGTGCGCGCTGTCGATGAGCACGGTGGGCGCGACCCCGATCAGCTGGAGGCGTCCGGGCGAGGTCACCTGTGCGAGGCCGTCGGTGAGCACGTCGGGTGCGATGGGCTGCGTTCCGGCGCCGATGAGCGACTCGACGGCCGCGATCGCCAGGGCGGCGTTGTGACCCTGGTGGGCGCCATAGAGGGGCAGGTAGAGATCGTCGTATGTCGCCGCGAGGCCACGCACGCTCAGCTGCTGGCCCCCGACGGCGAGGGCCTGGCTCGTCAGACCGAAGGCGGTTCCCTCCACGGCGAGGGACGCGCCCCGTGCAGCCGCGGCCGCGGTGAGGACGCTCAGGGCCGATGGCTGCTGCTGCGCCGACACCGCGGAGGCACCGGTCTTGATGATTCCGGCCTTGACGGCGGCGATCTCGGCGATCGTGTGGCCGAGCTTGTCGGCGTGGTCGAGATCGATCGGTGCGATCACTGCGACGTCCCCGTCGGCCGTATTCGTCGAGTCCCAGCTTCCGCCCATCCCGACCTCGATGACCGCGACGTCCACCGGGGCGTCGGCGAATGCCACGAAGGCGAGTACCGTGAGCAGCTCGAAGAAGGTGAGAGCTGCATCGCCGGATGCCGCGAGCTCGGCATCGACGAGGTCGACGATCGGGGCGATCTCGTCCCAGGCGTCGGCGATGAGGCCGTCGTCGATCGGTTCCCCGTCGATCATGATCCGCTCGGTGAAGCGTTCGAGGTGAGGACTCGTGAACAGCCCCGTGCGCAACCCGTGGGCGCGCACGATCGATTCGATGATGCGGCTGGTCGAGGTCTTCCCGTTCGTCCCGGTCACATGCACGACGCGATACGTCCGCTGCGGGTCGTCGAGCAGTTCCAGCACGCGGCGGGTGCGTTCGACGCGGGGCTGCACCCATTGCTCGCCCTGGCGGGTCAACAGGGCGCGGTAGACGGCGTCGGCGCGCTGGCGGTCGTTCACGAGGACGCTCCGATCCGGGTCACGGCAACGGTGACGTCGCCGGTGTTGGCGTACGTGCCGGCGGCGACCACCGCCGTGTGATCGGCGTCGATCGTCTCGGCGGCAGCCAACACCGATCCCTCCCCGACGAGCGCGGTGCCCTCGGGTGAGACGACCGCGTAGTCGAGGGCGAGTGTCTCGCCCGCGACGTCCGCGGTGGCGAAGGCGGCCGCGACGGCCGCGGCATCCTCCGATGCGGAGAACAGCAGCTGCAGGCGGATGCGGTCGCTCACGTCGAAGCCGGCGGCCTTGCGGGTGTCCTGCACGGCGCGGATGATGTCGCGCGCGAGACCCTCCGCTTCGAGCTCGGGCGTCGTGGTGGTGTCGAGCAGGACGAAGCCGCCTTGGCGGTCTCCCGCACCCGTCAGCACCGCGAGCGCCTCGCCGTCGGGGCGTCCGGCGGTCTCGAGCACGAGGTCGTACTCCCCCGGCTCCAGGGCGATCCCGCCGACGACGACAGAGCCGTCGGCGTCCGTCCACTCCCCTGCGCGGGCGGCGGCGATCACCTGCTGCACCTGCTTGCCCAGGCGGGGACCGGCGGCGCGGGCGTTGACCGACAGGCGGTGCGTGATGCCGTAGTCGACCGCCGTGCTCGCCTCGAGCTCGACGAGCTCGACGGCCTTCACGTTGAGCTCGTCGCGCAGAATGTCCTCGAACTGTGCGAGCGCCTCGGCGTCCGGCACCACGACCGTGAGCCGCGGCAGGGGCAGGCGCACGCGCTTGCCCTCCTTCTTGCGGAGGGCGTTCGCGACGCTCGAGACCTCACGGACGGCGTCCATCGCGGTGCGGATGTCGGATGCCGTCGGGAACGCGCCGGCGTCGGGCCAGTCCTCCAGGTGCACGCTGCGACCACCGGTCAGGCCCTGCCACACGCGGTCGGAGATCAGCGGGATCAGCGGCGCGGCGACGCGCGTCAACGTCTCGAGCACCGTGTAGAGCGTGTCGAACGCTTCGGTGGATGCCGGGTCGTCGGTCACCCCCACCCAGAAGCGGTCGCGCGATCGGCGGACGTACCAGTTGGTCAGCGCCTCGGCGAAGTCGCGGAGCGTGGCCGCGGCGGTCGTCGAATCCAGCTGCTCCAGGTCGGCGGCGACGCCGCGCACGAGGTCTCCGGTCAGCGCGAGGATGTAGCGGTCGAGCACGTTCGTCGAGTCGGTGCGCCACGTCGCCTGGTAGCCCCCGGGGGCGGCGGCGTTGGCGTACGTCGCGAAGAAGTACCACGTGTTCCACAGCGGCAGCAGGAACTCGCGCACTCCGGCGCGGATCCCCTCCTCGGTGACGATGAGGTTGCCGCCGCGAAGCACCGAGGACGCCATGAGGAACCACCGCATGGCGTCGGAGCCGTCGCGGTCGAACACCTCGCTGACATCCGGATAGTTGCGCAGCGACTTGCTCATCTTCTGCCCGTCGCTTCCGAGCACGATGCCGTGGCAGGCGACACCCGTGAAGGCGGGCCGGTCGAACAGGGCACCGGACAGGACGTGCATGACGTAGAACCAGCCGCGCGTCTGGCCGATGTACTCCACGATGAAGTCGGCCGGCGCGTGCTCGTCGAACCACTCCCGGTTCTCGAACGGGTAGTGCACCTGGGCATACGGCATCGACCCCGAGTCGAACCAGACGTCGAAGACGTCCTCGATGCGCCGCATCGTGCTCGCTCCCGTCGGATCGTCCGGGTTCGGGCGCGTCAGCTCGTCGATGAAGGGACGGTGCAGATCGACGTCGCCGGCGGCATTGCGCGGGAGCCGGCCGAAGTCGCGCTCCAGGTCGGCGAGCGACCCGTACACATCCACGCGCGGGTACTCCGGGTTGTCACTGCGCCAGACCGGGATCGGCGAGCCCCAGAAGCGGTTGCGGCTGATGGACCAGTCGCGGGCGCCTTCGAGCCACTTGCCGAACTGGCCGTGCTTGACGTTCTCCGGCGCCCAGGTGATCTGTTCGTTCAGTTCGATCAGACGGTCCTTGATCGCCGTGACGCGGACGAACCAGCTGGAGACGGCCTTGTAGATCAGAGGGTTGCGGCAGCGCCAGCAGTGCGGATACGAGTGCTCGTAAGACGCCTCGCGCAGCAGGCGGCCCTCGGCGCGCAGCAGGCGGATGAGCGGGCGGTTGGCGTCCATCCACAGTTCGCCCGCGACATCGCCGACCTGCGGGAGAAAGCGCCCGCCGTCGTCGAGGCTCATGATCAGCGGGATGCCGGCCGCCTCGGTGATCCGCTGGTCGTCCTCACCGAACGCCGGTGCCTGGTGCACGATGCCAGTGCCGTCGGTCGTGCTGACGTAATCGTCGACGAGGATGCGCCAGGCCGACGAGGTTCCCCACACCTCGGCATCCGCGTAATAGTCGAAGAGTCGGTCGTAATGCACGTCCGCGAGCTCGCTGCCGAGAATGGTCCGTTCCACGGCTTCGGCCGCCTCGGCCGCGTTCTCGTATCCGAGATCCTTCGCATAACCGCCGAGCAGATCGGAAGCGAGCAGGTAGCGATGTGCCGCCGCGCCCTCGTCGTCGCCGGATGCCGGGACATCCGCCGCTCCGTTCGGCCCACCGGGCACGACGACGTACTCGATGTCGGGACCGACCGCGAGGGCGAGGTTGGTCGGCAGCGTCCAGGGCGTGGTCGTCCACGCGAGGGCGCGGACACCGGTGAGCCCCAGGCTCTCCGCCTTCACGCCGACGAGCGGGAACGTGACGGTGACCGAGGGGTCCTGCCGCATCTTGTAGACGTCGTCGTCCATGCGCAGCTCGTGGTTCGACAAAGGAGTCTCATCCCGCCAGCAGTAGGGCAGCACGCGGTGCCCCTCGTAGGCGAGGCCCTTGTCCCAGAGCTCCTTGAACGCCCACAGCACCGACTCCATGTAGCCGGTGTCGAGGGTCTTGTACCCGCGTTCGAAGTCGACCCATCGGGCCTGTCGAGTGACGTAGTCCTCCCACTGCTGGGTGTACTCGAGCACCGACTCGCGGGCCTTCGCGTTGAAGGAAGCGATCCCCATCTGCTCGATCTCGCGCTTCTCGGTGATGCCGAGCTGTTTCATGGCCTCCAGCTCCGCCGGAAGTCCGTGCGTGTCCCAGCCGAAGACGCGGTCGACCTTCTTGCCCCGCATCGTCTGGAAGCGCGGGAAGAGGTCCTTCGCGTATCCGGTCAGCAGGTGTCCGTAGTGCGGCAGACCGTTGGCGAACGGCGGGCCGTCGTAGAAGACCCACTCCTCGGCGCCGTCGCGCTGCGCGATCGAGGCGCGGAACGTGTCGTCGCGCGTCCAGAAGTCGAGCACGTCGCGCTCGATGGCGGGAAAGCGGGGGCTCGGAGACACGTCGGCGGCGGGACCGAAAGCGCTCGTGACGCCGGCGGCGGGGTTCGTCGAGGGACGGGGGTAGCTCATGTCACTCCAGCAGGTGCTCGTGCATCGGATTCGTGCAGTCTTCCTGCGAGGACGATCGTGCGACCGCGGTACCACCCCGCTTGCCGACACCCATCGTCGGCCACTCATGCGACGGCTGTGACGGGCCTGCCCCGCGCGGTTCTAGTGACCCCGGGGGTTCCCTGGGCGTTCTTCCGCGAGCTCCCCGGTGATGGCCGGATCGGTGCTGATCAGACCATCATACCGGGCGCGTAGGCTCGAGGGATGGCTGCCCGCTCCTCCGGTTCTCTCGGCCCCCGGCCTCCGCGAATCAGCGCCCCCGACGTTCCCACCGACCTCGACGCGGTCAGCGCGCTGCGCAGCCGGGTCGACCTGCTCGGCGTTCTCGTTGACGGCGTGGGCGGCGAGGTGGATGCCGCGCACTGCCGTCTCGTCGAGTCTCGGGTGGATGCGGCTTCCGGACCGGCCGCCGGTCACGTCGACGCCACGGGTGCCACGTTCGTCGACGTCGCGGTCGACCAGCTCCGCGCGATGGCACTGGTCGCGCGTGACGGGAGCTGGCGCAATGTCGAGCTGACCGGCGGGCGCATCGCGACGCTCGACGGGCTGCGGGTGCGCTGGGACAGCGTCGTGGTGCGCGGCGCGCACATCGACTACCTCTCGCTGCCGTCCGCCGAGCTCACCGACGTGCTCTTCGTCGACTGCAGCTTCGGCTCGATCGATCTGCCTGAGGCGCGACTCGCGCGGGTCGCCTTCGAGGGATGCCGCGCCGACGAGGTCGACACGCGTGGAATGCGAGGCGACGATGTGGATCTGCGCGGGCTCGAAGCGCTGGCATTCACCGATGTTCGTGCGCTCACCGGTGCCTGGCTCCAGCCCCGACAGGCTGAGCTTCACGCCCCCGCGTTCGCGCAGGCTCTCGGCATCCGGATCGTCGCGTGAACATCGAGACGGCGCGGCTGCGGCTGCGCGAGATGACCGACGAGGATCTGCCGGACCTGCGCGCGATCCTCCACGACCCGGAGGCGATGACGGCGTACAACGGCGCGTTCAGCGATGCGGAATCGTCGGCGTGGCTGCGTCGCATGCAGCAGCGGTACCGGGACGACGGTTTCGGGCTGTGGGCGGTCGTGCACAGCGGGACGGGCAGGATGATCGGGCAGTGCGGCATCACGCGGCAGCAGATCGATGACGACGAGATCGTCGAGGTCGGCTACCTGTTCCAGCGCGCTCACTGGGGTCACGGGTACGCCGTGGAGGCCGCCGCCGGGTGTCGTGACTGGGCGTTCTCGACGCTGGGGATCGACGAGCTGTACGCGAAGATCCGCTCGACGAACGTGGCCTCGATGAACGTCGCGATCCGACTCGGCATGACGGTGCGCCGCACCTTCACCACCCACTACCGCGGCGTCGACATGCCACACCTCGCCTTCGCCGTCGACCGTGACGCGTGGGCCCGCCGCGCCGGCTCGCCGTCGATCGGTTCGCGAGGAGAGGCCGCGAACTGAGGAGCGGATGCGGTCGCCATCTCCTCGGCATCCGCCATCTCCTCGGCATCCGCCATCTCCTCGGCATCCGCCATCTCCTCGGCATCCGCCGTCTCCTCGGCATCCGCCGCGTGGCCTGGCCCCGGTCGTGATGCCTCTCACCGCTCGAGGTGCAGCCCCTGCGCGACGGCGCGCATGATCAGGGCCTGCACTTCGTGCCAGCGGTGGACGACCTGGCTGTAGCCGACGCGGATGACGTGATAGCCGAGAAGCATGAGTTCGGCGTCATGCGCGATGTCGCTCGTGCGTTGCGCGCCGACGTGCGTGGCGCCGTCGATCTGGATGACCAGGCGCGCTCCGATCAAGAAGTCGACACGGTGGCCCGCGATCCACACCTGCGGCACGATCGGCACACCGAGCCAGCCCAGACGCGACACGAAGATCGTCTCCAACCCCGAACCCGAATAGGGGCTCGCACGCTCCCGAAGCCGGCGGGCTGCGCCGTGAAACGGCAGGCGGTGCAGCTCTTCCAGGCGGACGAGCTTCTTGTCGAGGGCGGACTCCCACACGATCAGTGCCTCCTCGAAGGCGAGGCACTGAGCGACCAGCGCCAGCACGTTCTCGATCTCGTCGACGAGGGCGTCGGGATGCCGCGGAACGATCGGCTCCGCCCAGTGCACGTGCGCCCGCGCGGCGCGGACCCCACCCGAGCGCGGTGGTGCGGCGACGTGGGGTCGCTGGCTGCGGTCGAGCACCCAGAGACCGAGCCTCTCGGCCTGGGTCACACACGAAACGACGACTCCCGCGCGGGCCGCAGCCACGAGGTGCGGATCGGCGTCGGGGACGGCCACCCAGCCCTTTCGGGGTCGCTGCAACCGTTGCAGGTCGACCGCTGCCCGCACACTGCGCTCGTTCCATCCGCGCTCGCGCAGTCGGCGCACGCGCACGATCCCGCCGGCACCGCGCACCTCGTCTTCGATCGACACGGGATCAGGGTCGCTGTTCTGCCGGTGCCGTGGTCGGAGATCTCCGTCCTGTGGATGTCGCGGGCGATCCGCGCGGGCTGGGGAGGAAGAGGCGGTGCGCCGGATGCCGAGGAGATGTCGCGAACTGAGGAGCGAGTGCGGCCGGGGACTCCTCGGCATTCGCCAGCTCCTCGGAACTTAGCGGCGCGAGCCGGGTAGACTGTGGGGCACATTCCACACTCAGGCACGCTCACACAGTGCCGCACATATCGCTCGAGGAGACCCATGTCCGACGCGCAGATTCCCGACAAGCCCGCCCTGGAAGGCCTCGAGAAGAAGTGGGATGCCGCGTGGAGTGCGGCGGGAACCTACTTGTTCGATCGCGACGCCGCGAAGGCGAAGGGACGCGCGGGTGTGTTCTCGGTCGACACGCCCCCGCCGACCGCGTCGGGTTCGCTGCACATCGGCCACGTCTTCAGCTACACCCACACCGACGTGAAGGTGCGCTTCGAGCGGATGCGGGGCAAGACGGTGTTCTACCCCATGGGATGGGATGACAACGGGTTGCCCACCGAGCGTCGCGTGCAGAACTTCTACGGAGTGCGCTGCGACACGTCATTGTCGTACGACCCCTCTTTCACTCCCCCGTTCCGCGGCGACGCGAAGAGCTTGAAGCCCGCCGATCAGGTGCCCATCAGCCGCCGCAACTTCATCGAGTTGTGCGAGGAGCTGACGCTCGAAGACGAGAAGGCGTTCGAGGCTGTCTTCCGTCAGCTCGGACTTTCGGTCGACTGGACGCAGACGTACCGCACGATCTCCGACGACACCATCCGAACGAGCCAGCTCGCGTTCCTGCGCAACCTCCAGCGCGGCGAGGCCTACCAAGCGCTCGCCCCGACCCTGTGGGACATCGATTTCCGCTCCGCCATCGCCCAGGCCGAGCTCGAGGATCGCGAGCAGCAGGCCTCCTACCATCGTCTCGCCTTCCACAAGAGCGACGGCTCGGGCGACATCCACATCGAGACGACCCGTCCCGAGCTGCTCGCGGCCTGCGTGGCTGTCGTGGCCAATCCCGGCGATGAGCGGTACCAGCCGTACTTCGGCCAGACGGTGCGTACTCCGGTCTTCGGCGTGGAGGTGCCCGTTCTCGCGCATCCCCTCGCCCAGCAGGACAAGGGGTCGGGCATCGCGATGGTGTGTACGTTCGGCGATGTCACCGACATCGTCTGGTGGCGTGAGCTCGACCTGCCCAACCGCACGATCCTCGGTCAGGACGGTCGCATCCTGCCCGACGCCCCCGAAGCTCTGACGACGGCGTCCGCGAAGGCCGCCTATGCCGAGTTGGCCGGGCTCACGGTCTTCAGTGCCAAGAAGAAGATGGTCGAACTGCTCGAGGCATCGGGTGAGCTGCTGCAGGTGTCGAAGCCGTTCAGTCACCCGGTGAAGTTCTACGAGAAGGGCGACCGTGCGCTGGAGATCGTCTCGACGCGCCAGTGGTACCTGCGCAACGGCGCCCGCGACGAGGCGTTCCGCGAGAAGCTCATCGCACTCGGTCAGGGCATGCAGTGGCATCCGGACTTCATGCGCGTGCGCTACGAGAACTGGACCAACGGCCTCACCGGTGACTGGCTCATCAGCCGTCAGCGCTTCTTCGGTGTGCCCATCCCTGTCTGGTACCCGCTCGACGAGAACGGCGAGAGGATCGACGGCGCTGTGATCACGGCGGATGCCGCGTCGCTGCCGGTGGATCCGACGACCGACGCGGCCCCCGGGTATGACGAGTCGCAGCGGGGCGTGCCCGGCGGCTTCGAGGGAGAGAAGGACATCTTCGACACGTGGGCGACGTCTTCGCTGACTCCCCAGCTGGCCGGCGGGTGGCAGCGCGACGACGAGCTCTGGAATGTCGTCGCACCGTTCGACTTGCGTCCGCAGGGACAGGACATCATCCGCACGTGGCTGTTCTCGACGATGGTGCGTTCGGCTCTCGAGGACGATCGGGCTCCGTGGTCGGATGCCGCCATCAGCGGCTTCATCGTCGATCCCGACCGCAAGAAGATGTCGAAGTCCAAGGGCAACGTGGTCACGCCTGCCGACATCCTCGACCAGCACGGCACCGACGCGGTGCGCTACTGGGCCGCGTCCAGCCGTCTGGGCGCCGACGCGGCCTTCGATCCCCAGAACCCGACCCAGGTGAAGATCGGGCGACGACTGGCGATCAAGGTGCTCAACGCCGCCAAGTTCGTGCTGTCGTTCCCGGTTCCCGCGGGTGCCGAAGTGACGCACGCCTTGGACGCCGCGATGC
Organism: Sphingomonas sp. BLCC-B65; assembly: GCF_028550675.1. Classification (NCBI taxonomy): domain Bacteria; kingdom Pseudomonadati; phylum Pseudomonadota; class Alphaproteobacteria; order Sphingomonadales; family Sphingomonadaceae; genus Sphingomonas; species Sphingomonas sp. BLCC-B65. Next base: position 527,152 of record NZ_JAQQGL010000001.1, read on the forward strand.
TCGCGACCCTGGACCGCGTCGTGCGCGACGCGACGGCCGCCTTCGAGGCGTACGACCACGCACGCGCCCTGGAGATCACCGAGGCGTTCTTCTGGACCTTCTGCGACGACTATCTCGAACTGGTCAAGGAGCGCGCCTACAACCAGACCGACGTCGGTCAGGCTTCTGCCGCCCTGGCGCTGCGCACGGCGCTGTCGACGTTGCTGCGTCTCCTCGCCCCCGTGCTCGCGTTCGCGACGGAGGAAGCCTGGTCATGGTTCGAGGACGGCTCGGTGCACACCGCGTCCTGGCCTGAGCCTGTCGACGGCGGCGCACCCGGTGACCCGGGCGTGCTCGCGGCGGCCAGCGCTGCGCTCATCGGCATCCGCCGTGCCAAGACCGAGGCCAAGGCGTCTCAGAAGACGCCGGTGGCGCGCCTCGTGCTCGGGGGTGACGACGTGACCATCGCCGCCCTCCGTCTCGCGGAGGGCGACCTCAAGGCTGTCGGGCGCATCGCCGAGCTGGAGCTGGTCGGTGGCGGGGAAGGCCTGGTCGTGCAGGCCGTCGAGCTCGCTCCGGAGGCGTGAGATGCAGCTCGGGACACGCTGGACCAGCGGCGACGAGCCGCCGGCGGCCGTTCCTGCCGTCCTGCGACCGCAGATCCACGCTGTCGATCGCGCCCTACCCGGCGACGACCTCGGCCAGCCGCGCCCTCGCTGGACGCTGACCTTCTTGGAGGGGCGCCCGATCGCCGAGTTGGACACCGGCGTGATCGTGGAGGCCACGGCATCCGGTGAGGTGCTCGTGCGGCACGACGACGAGGATGAGTTCGGCTGAGAACGGGCGCTCCTAGGTGAAGGACGGCGTCGGCGGCAGGACGTCGTAGACGAGCCGGGCGAAGGGCCCAGCCGCGTGAGCAGAGCGCAAGGAGAGGCGCTCTGCTTCGATGCGCCGGGGCAGCAGCGGCGCCCCTGCGCCGAGCGTGACGGGCGCGACCGACACGGCGATCTCGTCGAGGGCACCCGCGTCGAAGAACTGACCCGCCAGGTCTCCGCCCCCCACGACCCAGATGTCACGGTCTCCTGCCGACGCGCGGATCCGCGGCAGCGCCGCAGCGACCGCACCGGAGACGAAGGTGACATCGGCGCCCGCGGGAATCGGCAGCGCGCGCGTGGTGAAGACGAACGTGGGCGTGTCGCCATAGAGCTCTCGCCAGCGCTCGGGGTGCACCAGCAGATCCTCCGCCGCGAGTACCCACTCGTACGTCGTCGCCCCCTCCACCAGAGCGCCGGCGTTCGAGGGAAGCAGGTCTGGATCGGGGTCGGTCCCGCCGGCCGCAGCGAAGAGCCACTCGAGTGAGCCGTCCGTATCGGCGATGAAGCCGTCGAGCGAAACGGCGGTGTCGAAGATGATTCGGCCCATGCCGACGACAGTAGGGGTCTGCTCTGACATCGCCGCCTCGAGCGCCGTCAAGCGATCTCCGCTCCCGCCTGTCGCGTCCCCGCGATGAGCAGTCGCATGCCGAGGAGAGCGACGATCGCCGTCGCGGCGCCACCGATGAGGAAGGGCAGGCGCAGATCGATCCGCGCGACGAGGCCGCCGAGGATCGTGGCGATCGGGAACAGCCCCCAGGTGAGGGTGCGCGTGATGCCGAGCACGCGGCCGAACATGTCGGGCGGGATGATCTGCTGACGCAGGCTGCCCCACGGCACGTTCCAGATCGACACCGCGCACGCGGCGGTTGCGAAGGCGAGGATGGCCGTCCAGACCGACGGTGCGATGCCGGTGAGAAGCATCGCGACACCTCCGCTGAGGATTGCTGCGAACATCACCGTGCCCCGCCCCCATCGAGCCACCAGACGCGGCGCGAGCAGCGATCCGCACAGGGCGCCTACCCCGAGACCGGCGGTGACGAACCCGATGGCAGCGGCCGGGACGGCCAGCGCGTCGACGAAGAAGAGGACGATGACCGCCTGCGCGAAAGCCAGCGCGCTTCCGGTGAACGAGGTGAACACGACCATCGTGCGCAGATAGCGGTGATGCCACAGGTAGGCGAGCGCCTCCCGCGCCCCCGAGCGCTGTGCAGCAGGACGAGCGGCGTCGTCGGGGTCGGCCGGCGCGCGAAGCGGCCGAGCCGCCGAAAGGGGAAGCAGCAGAGCGAGGACGACCGGGACAAGGTACCCCGCCGAACCGATCCAGAGCGGCAGGGCGAGGGAGACGGCGAACAGGATGCCGGAGATCGGGGTGGCGATGAAACTGTCGACGGTCACCTGAGCAGCCTGGATCCACCCGTTCGCGCGATCGAGTTGATCACGCTCGACCACGCCGGGGATGACCGCATTCGTGGCGTTGTCGAACAGCGTCTCGCCCAGGCCGAACACCAGCGTGCCGACGAACAGCGCCCAGAGGCTCAGGCTGCCGGAGGCACCGAGGACGGCGAGCCACAGCGCCACGCTTCCCCGGATCACGTTCGCCAACGCCATGACGTAGCGCCGATCCAGGCGGTCGACGATCATCCCCGCGGGCAAGCCGAAAATCAACCACGGCACGAACGCCAATGCCGACAGCACCGAGATCACCAGCGGGTCGGAGCTCAGCGTGATGGCGATCAGGGGCACCGCCGTGCGTCCGACACCGTCGGCGAGGTTGCTGAAGACCGCCGCCGACCACAGCGTGCGAAAACCCCGCCCGAGCGGGGCCCGGTGGGCGGCTGGCATCGGCGAGGACGCCGGTGCCCCGGCATCCTCGTGAGTGGCGGGAGTCGTCATGAGCTGAGTCCGTCTTCGGGGAGCGGGAAAACGTCGGTGCGGATGCTGATGGGATGGAGGTCCTCGCCGGTCTGATCGCGGTAGAGGTCGCCGTAGCGCAGCACGAGCTCGTGCATCTCGGTGATGAGCGCCTCCGTCTGTGCCGGAGTGAGTCGCAACGTCGAGGTGGCGACCATCGCGTTGGCTTCGTCGAGGCCGTCGGGAGAGGCCAAGCTCTCGGTCACGTAGCGCATCAACTGCTGGTGACGCCGCGTGAGGAACTCGCTCATGACGAGTTGCGTGGCCGCCTTGCCGGCGGGCGTCTTCATCGCCTCCGGGTTGGTGAAGGAGATGCCGCCGCGGGGCCGCTCCCACCAGCGCTCGCGTCCCGTGCCGCGGTCACTGATCTCTCGGATGAGGTCGTGCTTCGCGAGTGCGCGCAGGTGGTAGCTGGTTGCCCCGGACGACTCCCCCGTCATCGCCGCCAAGGAACTGGCCGTCTGCGGGCCGTACTGGTTGAGGATGTCGAAGATCTCGATCCGCAGCGGGTGGGCGAGGGCGCGCAGCGCTCCGGCGTCGAGTCGGCGCTCTTCGGCGCGTCCCGTTACGGATCCGTCGGGTGCATCATCGGGGGTCATGATGCAAAGCTACTCTTGCAAAGAATGCTTTGCAACCAGATCTTTGGAGATTTCCGGCCTACGCTGGAGGGATGATCGACGTCGACTCCAATCCTCTGCTGGCACCCTCTTCACTGCCCTACGGCCTCCCCGACTACTCGTCGATCGCCCCGGCGCACTATCTCCCCGCGTTCATGGAGGGGTTCGCGCGGCACCGCAGCGAGATCGATGCCATCGTCGCTGACGAGTCCGCCCCCACCTTCGAGAACACGATCGTCGCGTTGGAGCGCGCCGGAGAGCTCTTGGGCCAGGTGGCGCGCACCTTCTACACGGTCTCCTCCGCCGACGCGACGCCCGAGATCCAGGAGATCGAAGAGACGCTCGCGCCGCTGATGGCCGCCCATCACGATGCCGTGCAATTGGACGGCGCGCTCTTCGCGAGAGTACGGGCCGTTTTCGACAGTCGCGACGAACATGCGCTGAGCGCAGAGGAGCGCTATCTGGTCGAACGTCGATTCCGCGAGATGGCTCATGCCGGCGCGGGGCTCGACGATGCCGAGAAGCAGCAGCTCACGGATCTCAACCAGCGGCTGTCGGTGCTCACGACGACGTTCGAGAAGAATCTGCTCGCGGACACGAACGACCTCGCCGTCGTCTTCGACTCCGCGGACGAGCTCGACGGCCTGACGGACGGTGAGTTGTCTGCCGCCGCGCAGAATGCCGCGGACCGCGGACTCGAGGGACGCTACGTCGTGACGCTCACGCTCTTCACCGGGCATCCGTACCTGTCGAGCCTCACGCGCCGCGAGAGCCGCCGACGTCTGCTCGCGGCCTCGCGATCGCGTGGCTCGCGCGGCAACGCGAACGACAATCGCGACGTGCTGCGTCAGATCGTGCGCCTGCGTGCGCAGCGGGCTGCGCTCCTCGGATACGAGAACCACGCCGCCTACGTGACCAGCGACGAGACGGCCGGCTCTCCCGAGGCCGTCCGTGCGCTGTTGCGGCAGCTCGCTGCACCGGCGGCGGCCAACGCGCGTGCGGAGCAGGCGGCGCTGCAGGCGATGGTGGACGCTGAGCCCGAGTCGTTCCCGCTCGAAGCGCACGACTGGGCGTTCTATACCGAGCGTGTGCGCGAAGCGGAGTATGCCGTGGATCGCACGGCACTGCGGCCCTGGTTCGAGGCGGAGCGGGTGCTCGTCGACGGGGTCTTCTTCGCCGCGACCTCGCTGTACGGCATCACGTTCACCGAACGTCCCGATCTTCCCGCCTACCACCCCGACGTGCGCGTCTTCGAAGTGCACAACGCCGACGGATCCGCGCTCGGCCTGTTCCTCTTCGACCTCTACACGCGCGACACCAAGCGCGGCGGGGCATGGATGAACTCCATCGTGACGCAGTCGCACCTGCGCGGTACGCGTTCGATCGTCGTGAACAACCTCAACGTGCCCAAGCCGGCGGCCGGCAAGCCGACGCTCCTGACGCTCGACGAGGTCACGACGATGTTCCACGAGTTCGGGCACGCGCTGCACGGTCTGTTCGCGACGGTGACCTTCCCGCACTTCGCCGGCACCGCGGTCTTCCGCGACTTCGTGGAGTTCCCGAGTCAGGTGAACGAGATGTGGATCCTCTGGCCGGAGGTGCTCTCCTCGTATGCTCGGCACATCGACACAGGCGAGCCGTTGCCCGCCGACGTCGTCGCCCGCCTGCACGCCTCCGAAGCCTTCAACCAGGGGTTCGCCACGAGTGAGTACCTGGCCGCGGCGTGGCTCGACCAGGCATGGCACGGCGTGAACGTCGAGGAGGCCGGTGCGGTGACGGACGTCGCCGCGTTCGAGGCAGCGGCGCTGGCGGACATCGGTCTGCACAATCCGGTCGTGCCGACGCGGTACTCGTCCACCTACTTCGCTCACGTGTTCTCGGGCGGCTACAGCGCGGGCTACTACTCGTACATCTGGAGCGAAGTGCTCGACGCCGACACGGTCGAGTGGTTCGCGGAGAACGGGGGCTTGACCCGCGCCGGTGGCGATCGCTTCCGCGACCGCGTGCTCGGAGTGGGCGGCTCGAAGGACCCGTTGGAGGCGTACCGTGACTTCCGCGGGCGGGATGCCGACATCGCGCCTCTGCTGGTGCGGCGAGGACTCGGAAGCTGACGAGCGGGCGGGAGGCGGTGTGCGATGGCGCCACCTCCCGCTGCCTCGCTCAGGGTGTCGCCGAGGGAATCGGAAGGGGCGTCGCTGACGGCGAGGGGGCCGCGGACGCGGGGAGGGTCGGCGTCGAGGACGGAATCGAGGCGGGGCATTCGATCGGCCGATAGGACGAGCGACCCTGCCGCACGTGGAACCGGAAGCACTCCGTGGCGCTTCCTGCGGCGACACCGGGCTGGAAGAGTTCGCGGGACGGTTGCGGTTGGACGCTCACGCGCAGGCGGACGTCGATGCGTGCCCCGTCGGGATCGGACGTCGACCCGCGCCACGAATACGCGTGGACGTCTGCTCCCCCGACCGTCCCGATGAACTCGGCGGCGGCGAGCGTCTGTGCATCCACACCCGGGCCCGGCTGGTTCACCCGCCGTTGCAGCTCGCGTGCCGCCATGTCGACGCGCGCATGCGCGATCGATTCTCCGTCGCGCGGGCCGAAGGCGTGCATGAAGGTGACGGCTCCGACACCGACGAGGATGAGGGTGGCCATCACGATCGCGACGGTGACGCGGAGCACGCGAACGGCCTTGGAGGGCTGCTCGGGTGACGTGTTCGGCGCGGACACCGCGTCAGGCGCTCTTGCGCTTGTGCTCCAGCACGAGGGTCGGCGGAGCTCCTTCAGTCACGGCTGCGCGGGTCACGATGACCTTGGCGACGTCGTCGGTGGAGGGGATGTCGAACATGATGGGACCGAGGACGTCCTCGAGGATGGCGCGGAGGCCGCGCGCGCCGGTCTTGCGCGCCACGGCGAGGTCGGCGATCGCGCGAAGCGCATCGTCCTCGAACTCCAGCTCTGCACCGTCGAGTTCGAACATGCGCTGATACTGCTTCACGAACGCGTTCTTCGGCCCGGTGAGGATCTCGATGAGCGCGGCCTGGTCGAGCGGCGCCACGGAGGTCACGACGGGCAGTCGACCGATGAACTCGGGGATCAGGCCGAACTTGTGAAGGTCTTCGGGCTGCACCTCGCCGAAGAGGTTCAGATCTTCCGACTTTCGGTGCAGGGGTGCCCCGAACCCGATGCCGTGCTTGCCGACACGCGCCGAGATGATGTCCTCGAGACCGGCGAAGGCCCCCGCGACGATGAACAGGACGTTGGTGGTGTCGATCTGGATGAACTCCTGGTGCGGGTGCTTACGACCGCCTTGCGGAGGCACGGACGCGACCGTCCCCTCCAGGATCTTCAGGAGCGCCTGCTGAACGCCTTCGCCTGACACATCGCGGGTGATCGAGGGGTTCTCGGCCTTGCGCGCGATCTTGTCGACCTCATCGATGTAGATGATGCCGGTCTCGGCGCGCTTCACATCGAAGTCTGCGGCCTGCAGGAGCTTCAGCAGGATGTTCTCGACGTCTTCGCCGACGTAGCCGGCCTCGGTCAGTGCGGTCGCATCCGCAACGGCGAAGGGCACGTTGAGGCGCTTTGCGAGCGTCTGGGCGAGGTAGGTCTTTCCGCAGCCGGTGGGACCGAGCAGGAGGATGTTGCTCTTCGCGATCTCCACCTCGTCGGCACGTTGCTCGGCCGACTGCAGGGTGCCGTGGGCGCGCACACGCTTGTAGTGGTTGTAGACGGCGACGGCGAGAGCCCTCTTCGCCGGTTCCTGACCGACGACGTACTCCTCGAGGAACGAGAAGATCTCGCGAGGCTTGGGGAGGTCGAAGTCGCTGACGACACCGTCCGAAGACTCGGCCATGCGTTCTTCGATGATCTCGTTGCACAGCTCGACGCATTCGTCGCAGATGTAGACGCCGGGACCGGCGATCAACTGCTGCACCTGCTTCTGGCTCTTGCCGCAGAAGGAGCATTTGAACAGGTCGGCGCTCTCACCGATGCGAGCCATGGTGCTCCTCCTCCAGAAAACTCTCAGGGATGCGATTCGAGCCTAACCGCTGCGACCGACATCTCGCCGGATTGCGACACGGTTGTGAAACTCTGCGCACCTGACGAGGCCCCGCGGTCGAAGCGACGGCGGGGCCTGTGTCGGGTGGTGCCCGGTCAGGAGGTGAGCGCAGCCGGAACGCGCTTGCGCGAGGTCAGCACCTGGTCGACGACGCCGTACTCGAGCGCTTCGGAGGCCGACAGGATCTTGTCGCGGTCGATGTCCTTGTGCACCTGCTCCTGCGTGCGGTTGGTGTGGCGCGCCATCGTCTCCTCCAGCCATGTGCGCATGCGCATGATCTCGGCGGCCTGGATCTCGATGTCCGATGCCTGACCGTGTCCCGACTCGCCGACGGCGGGCTGGTGCATCAGGATTCGGGCATTGGGCAGTGCCAGCCGCTTGCCCGGGGCCCCGGCAGCGAGCAGCACGGAGGCGGCGGAGGCTGCCTGCCCCAGGACGACCGTCTGGATCTCCGGAGACACGAACTGCATCGTGTCGTAGATGGCGGTCATCGCGGTGAAGGAGCCGCCCGGCGAGTTGATGTACATGATGATGTCGCGGTCCGGGTCCTGAGACTCGAGCACAAGCAGCTGCGCCATGACATCGTCGGCCGACGCGTCGTCGACCTGGACGCCGAGGAAGATGATCCGATCCTCGAACAGCTTGTTGTACGGATCCTGACGCTTGTAGCCGTAGGCGGTGCGCTCCTCGAACTGCGGCAGGATGTAGCGGCTGGAGGGCATCTGGAAGCCCTGCGGGATGCCGGCAGTGGGCATGTTCATTCTCAGCTCCTTCAGTTCTTGGTGCCGCCGCCGCCGATGACATCGGTGGCCGACTCGCGGATGTGGTCGACGAAGCCGTACGCCAGGGCCTCCTCGGCGGAGAACCACCGATCGCGGTCGCCGTCGGCGTTGATCTGCTCGACCGACTTGCCGGTCTGGGCGGCGGTGATCTCGGCGAGACGCTTCTTCATGTCGAGGATGAGCTGTGCCTGCGTCTGGATGTCGCTCGCCGTGCCGCCGAAGCCGCCGTGCGGCTGGTGCAGCAGCACGCGGGCGTTCGGCGTGATGTAGCGCTTGCCCTTGGTGCCGGCGGTGAGCAGCAGCTGTCCCATCGAGGCGGCCATGCCGATGCCGACGGTGACGATGTCGTTCGGGACGAACTGCATCGTGTCGTAGATCGCCATGCCCGCGGTGATCGAGCCGCCGGGCGAGTTGATGTAGAGGTAGATGTCCTTCTCGCTGTCTTCGGCCGCGAGAAGCAGGATCTTGGCGCAGATCTCGTTCGCGTTCTCGTCGCGCACCTCCGACCCCAGCCAGATGATGCGGTCTCTCAGCAGTCTGTCGAAGACGCTCGTAGCGACAAGTGGTTCAGCCATGGATACTCCTGATTCCGGGTTTCCGTACGCCATTGAATCTATCTGCGCAGGCAGGCCGCCTCGCCCGTGTTCGCCGTCGGCGGAGCCTCGTGTCGCGTGCGCCGCCCGGACGACGCCGAAGGGCCGGATGCCGCAGCATCCGGCCCTTCAGGGGGAACGATCCCGGGCGACTTACTCCGCGTCGGCCTTCTTCGCCGGCGCCTTCTTGGCGGCGGGCCTCTTCGCGGCGGGCTTCTTCGCGGCCGGCTCCTCGGCGGCATCCGCGTCGGCCTTCTTGGCCGCGGGCTTGCGCGCGGGCGCCTTCTTCGCCGGCTTCGCCTCTGCGGCGGCCGCCTCATCGGCGATCTCCTCCGCCTCCGCGACGACCTCTGCCTCTGCCTCTGCCTCATCCTCGACGACGAAGCCGGTCAGGTCGACCGCCTTGCCGTTGGTGTCGACGACCGACACCTTGCCGAGGGCGATCGCGAGGGCCTTGTTGCGGGCGACCTCGCCGACCATGGCGGGCAGCTGCCCACCCTGCTGAAGAGCGTCGACGAACTCCTGGGGAGCCATACCGTACTGCGCGGCCGACTGGATGAGGTACTGCGTCAGCTCCTCCTGCGAGACCTGCACGTCGTGAGCCTCGGCAAGCTTGTCGAGGATCATCTGCGTGCGGAACTGCTTCTCGCTGGCCTCGGTGACTTCGGCACGGTGCTCGTCGTCCTCCAGGCGGCCCTCGCCCTCGAGGTGCGTGTGCACCTCGTCCTCGACCAGCTGCGCCGGCACCGGGATCTCGACCTTGGCGAGCAGCGCCTCGATGAGCTTGTCGCGCGCCGCAGCGCCCTGGAGGTACACCGACTGCTCCGAGACACGCTCGGCGAGGCTCTCGCGCAGCTCTGCGATGGTGTCGAACTCGCTGGCCATCTGCGCGAAGTCGTCGTCGGCCTCGGGCAGCTCGCGCTCCTTGACGGCGGTGACGGTCACCGAGACCTCCGCCTCCTGGCCGGCGTGGTCGCCGCCGACGAGGGAGCTGCGGAACGTCGTGTCCTCACCGGCGGTGAGCGACTCGACGGCCTCGTCGATGCCCTCGAGCAGCTCGCCCGAGCCGACCTCGTACGACACGCCCTCTGCGCGGTCGATCTCCGCGCCGTCGATCGTTGCGACGAGGTTCAGCTCGACGAAGTCGCCCTTGGCTGCGGGACGGTCGACGGTCACCAGCGTGCCGAAGCGGCCGCGCAGGCGGTCGAGCTCCGCATCGACGGCGGCCGCGTCGGTCTCGACGGCGTCGATCTCGACGGTGACGTCGTCGAGGGCCGGCAGATCGAACTCGGGACGCACGTCCACCTCGACCTCGACCTTGAGGTCACCGGAGAAGTCCTTGTCGCTGGGCCATTCGATGACCTCGGCCGACGGACGGCCGACGATGCGCACCTCGTTGGCGGTGACGGCTTCGCGGTAGAAGGCATCCAGTCCCTCGCTGACCGCGTGCTCGATGACGGCACCACGGCCGACGCGCTGGTCGATGATCGGGGCGGGAACCTTGCCCTTGCGGAAACCGGGGATCTGGATGTCCTGGGCGATGTGCTCGTACGCGTGCGAGATGCTCGGCTTGAGCTCGTCCGGGGTGACCGTGATGTGCAGCTTGACCCGCGTGGGGCTGAGCTTCTCGACGGTGCTGGTGACCATGCCTGTGTTCTCCTCGTGTCCGGACGCGCACGTGCGCGTCCGTGGTTTCTTAGGTCTGGGGGTCGTTCGTGTCGGGGCGACAGGATTTGAACCTGCGGCCTCCCGCTCCCAAAGCGGGCGCTCTACCAAGCTGAGCTACGCCCCGGGCGCGCACTCACCTTTTCAGGTCGCGTGCGCCGAATAACGGCCGTTGGTCAGTCTAGCCGACAAGACCTTGTAGACTCTTCGGGATGCCGCTCGCAAGCGGCCTCGGGGATGTAGCTCAATGGTAGAGCCTCAGTCTTCCAAACTGATGGTGCGGGTTCGATTCCCGTCATCCCCTCCACATGAGCATCGAGGGGCCTGCGACAAGATCACGGGCGTGGCAAGATCAGCGCCCGTCGGATGCCGTCGCGTGCGCGGTCGAGTGCGCCCGATAGATCTGGGCGTTGCGGAGGATACCGGCCTTCTCTTCGGCGGTGAGCTCGCGGCGCACCTTGGCGGGGACACCGGCCACAAGCGATCCATCCGGAATGACGGTCCCCTCCAGCACCACCGCTCCCCCGGCGATGAGGCATCCCGAACCGATGACCGCGCCAGAGAGAACCACGCTGCCCATCCCGATCAGTGAGCCGTCGCCGATCGTGCATCCGTGGACGACCGCGTTGTGACCGACCGACACGTTCCGCCCGATGATCACGGGGTGATCGGCATCCACGTGCACCGAGACATTGTCCTGCAGGTTGCTTCCGGCTCCCAGAGCGATCGAAGCGCTGTCGCCGCGCACGACGGCGTTGTACCAGACACTCGCGCCCTCTTCGAGAGTGACGTCACCGACGACACGCGCGCCCGAGGCGACGAACGCGGTCTCGTGCAGCACCGGCCGACCGGCAGGGATGGACAGAATCGAGGCGTCTTCGGCGATCGTCATGAGGCCGACGATAGTCTCCGTATCAAATTCACGGCCCGTCCGTAAGCCCAGCCTTCTCTTCCTTGCGGAATGCGAGGCGCTCGCTAGCGTTGTCATCAACGTGGGAGACCCACGACGAATGGAGACGAGATCATGACCAAGACGCAGAACATTTCCATGACCGCTGCCGGCCCCGAGGCGGCCGCCGGCACCGCCCAGTTCCTGACGCCCGTGGTTCTCGGACTGCAGGCTCTCGCCGTCAACGGCAAGCAGGCGCACTGGAACGTGCGCGGCGCGAACTTCATCGCGATCCATGAGCTGCTCGACCAGGTCGTCAGCAACGCCCAGGGCTTCGCCGACCTGGCCGCCGAGCGCATCGTCGCCCTCGGCCTGCCTCTCGACGCGCGCGTGTCCACCGTCGCGGAGAAGACCGGAGCGACCGCGGTTCCCGCGGGCTTCGCGCAGTGGCAGGACGAGATCGTCTCCATCGTCTCGGACATGGATGACGTCATCGCCGACGTGCAGGCCGCGATCGACGGCCTCGACGAGACCGACCTCACCAGCCAGGACGTCGCGATCGCGATCAAGGCCGGCCTCGAGAAGGACCGTTGGTTCCTCTCGGCCCACCTCGCCGCGTAACGACGGCTCGCCACGAACGCCCCGGGATCGGATCCCGGGGCGTTCGTCGTTGCTCGGGCTCACCCCACGTGTGTGAGGCGGCCTTCGATCATGGTCGCGTGTGCGCGCGTCGCGCGCAGATCCGCCTCCGCGGCCGTCAGCGGGTCGCGGTCGACGACCACGAGGTCGGCGATGTCGCCGGGAAACAGCGCCGAGCCGGTGTGCGAGCCGCCCTCCGTGGACGCGGCGAGGGCGGTGGCGGCATCCACTCCCTCGTCCGGGCGCCAGGCCGGGTGGCCATCGCGCGTGCGGAACACGGCGGCCGCCATCGCGGCCCAGGGGTCGAGGGCCGCGACCGGCGCGTCGGATCCGAACAGAAGGTTCGCCCCTGTTGCGGCGAGCGAGCGCAGCGCGTACGGCACACTCGTCTGTGTCGCCCAGATCGTGTCGGTCATGTCGCGGTCATCGATCGCATGCTCGGGTTGCACGCTCGCGCCGACGCCGAGCCTCCCGAAGCGCGGGATATCCGCATGCGCGACCAACTGCGCGTGTTCGATCGTCCCCGTCGCTCCCGTGCCGGCGAAGGCGTCGAGAGCGTGCGAGTTCGCGACGTCGCCGATGGCGTGGACGGCACAGGCCAGGCCTCCCCCGGTGGCGCGCGTCATCAGGTCGACGAGCACCTCCGGCGTCACGGTCAGCACGCCGTGGTTGTGCGGATCGTCGGGGTAGGCGTGCGAGCACGCCGCCGTCCGGGTGCCGAGCGACCCGTCGGTGATGATCTTGAGCGGACCGACCCGCACGAGTCCCGCGGCGTCCAGGGCATCACCCGACGCCAGTCCCTCCGACAGGGCGCGATCGAGCTGCGGTGGATAGATGCCGAAGCGCACGCGGGTCGTGTCGAAGCCGGCGGACAGGCGACGCCGCCACGCGTCGGCGTTCCACGCCATGTCGAGATCGACGATGCCCACGACCCCGCGAGCTGCAGCCGCGCTCAGCGCGTCGCCGACAAGGCGATCGCCCTCCAGAGGATCGGCGGCGTTGAGCCTGCGCGAGATCTCGAAGGCGGGCTCTTCGCGGAGAACGCCGCTGTCGTCGGGCGCGAACCCTTCACGACGCAACGCCGCCGTGTTGAGCCACACGCTGTGCACATCGGCGTTGATGAGATACGTCGGAACGTCGCCGGTCGCTGCATCCAGGGTCGCGAGTGACATCTCATCGGGCCACAGTGCGTCACGGAAGCCCGTTCCGACCCGGCGGCCGTCGGCCAACGGTGCGGTGCGGCCCATGATCGCTGCAGCCTCTGCGGCCGATCTGACTCCGCCCAGCGCCACGCGCTGCGCGACGAGCGCCCACTGGACTGTGTGCACGTGGTGGTCCCAGAGTCCCGGGATCACCCAGCCGCCATCCGCGTCGAGCACCTCGCCGCGTCGGGGAAGCGCGCGCGACGGGGCGATGTCGACGATCCGCCCCTGGGTGAGGTGGATGTCGACCGGGTCGTCACCGAACGGGTCGAGACGCTCCGCACCCGTCAGGCGGGCATCGGCGATCACGTCGACGGTCGCGCCTCGCGGCGGCATCCCGTTCACAACTCCTCCTCACGACCTGGCGACGGCGACGGCGACGGCTGCCCCGGCCCGTTCAGGCGGAGTTGTGCACCACGCGCGGCCCGCAGGGCCTCGTGCGCGCGGCGCATCTCCCCGGCCAGGCGCGGGTCGGCGTAGGGACTGCCGGCTTCCAACTGTTCGACGATCTCGTCAACGGTCTCGTCTGGTCGGTTCTGACTCAGCTTGCGCTTGGCCACCACCTTCGTGGGCGTCAGGCGGAAGCCGACCGTGCCCCGTTCCAGTCGGCGGATGAAGTCTTCGTCGTTGGGCGGCTGCCACATCAGCCGCGGCTGGGGCAGTGCGCTCTCGAAGCGTGCCACCAGCCGCTCCAACACACGGAGATTCTCGTCCGGGGTGAGGATCTCGGGGATGCCGGAGAGGTGCACGGCGACGTAGTTCCAGGTCGGGACGTTCGGCCCCGGCAGGTACCACTGCGGCGAGATGTACCCGTGCGGCCCCTGGGCGATCACCAGCAGCTCGTGCTGTCCCAGGCCGTGGATCGCATCGTCCGGCTTGCCGACGTGACCGACGACCGTGAGGTCGTCGTGGTCGTCGTCCAGGAGCACGGCGTAATGCGAGGCGACCAGACCGTCAGGGCCGTGGCTCACGAGCGTCATCCAGGGGTTCTCGTCGAGGATGCGACGCAGCTCCGCGACGTCGGTCACGGTGAAGCTCGGGTTCTGTCTCATCGATGCCTCACTTCTGGCAGTTCGGGCACCAGTAGAGCTTTCGGGCGGCCATCTCCTCGAGCACGATCTCGGTGCCGCAGACGCGACAGGGCAGCCCGGCGCGGTGGTACACCCAGTGCCGATCATCGCGACTCGCCATCGCGCGCCGGTAGGCCTCGGGATCGAGGTCGTCCATGGTCATCATCTGACCCGTCTCGACTCCGATCACGAGCAGGCGCGTCCAGTCGCGCCAGAGCTGTCGGACGAGCTCTTCGGGAACGATCTTTCCGGGCGTGTGCGGGTCGAGCAGTGCGCGGTACAGCAGCTCGGCGCGGTAGACGTTGCCGATGCCGCTGACGACGGACTGGTCCATGAGCAGAAGGCCGATCGGCGTCGCCTTGCGGCGGACGGCCGCGACGAAGCGCTCCTCCCCCTCGGCGAGATCATCGACCAGAGGGTCGGGTCCGAGCTTCGCGATCGTCGCCTGCACCTCGTCCGGCGTCTGCAGCTCGCAGGCGGTGGGGCCTCGGAGGTCCGCGGAGGTGACGGCGGTGAGCAGGCGCAGCCGAACCTGTCCGACGATCGGCGGAGGCCACGCGGTCTCGTCGGCGCCGTCGAGGCCGCGTGTCTGCTCGCTCATCCGGACGTGCACGCGAGCCTTGCGCGGTGCGCCGATCGAGCTCAGCGAGTTCTCGCCGGCGGCGTCGTAGACGGCACCGAGGTCGGTTCCCCGTTGATTGGTCTGTCCCATGCGGCCGTTGGCCGAGGCGATGGTGGGGTCGATCTCGATCTCGCCTGCGAAGTCCCACGCGCCGTACATGCCGAGGTGCACACGCAGCCAGACGTCGCCGTCGAAGGCGAGGAACATCTGCTTGCCGACGGCGCGCACCTCTAGGGCTTCACGGCCGTCGACGACCGCGGCGCCCTCGGCGAAGCGGCCCTGCGGACTGGATGCCGAGACCTCTCGTCCGACGAAGTTCCGATCGAACTGGCGCGCGATGCGGTGTACGGAGTGACCTTCGGGCATCAGCCGGCTTCGGGATCCATCGCGTCGACGGACTCGCCACCGGCCGGCGCCGACGTCCCCGCCCGCGGGTCGGGAACCAGAGTGCCGTCCGTCTCGAATGCGGCCAGCTGAGCGATGCGGCGCGCGTGGCGCTCCTCACCCGAGAACGGTGTCGCGATGAAGCGGTCGATGAAGGCGATCGCCTCATCAACGGTGTGCTGGCGCGCGCCGATGGAGATCACGTTGGCATCGTTGTGCTCCCGCGCCAGCTCGGCCGTGGCGATGCTCCACACGAGCGCCGCCCGGATGCCGCGTACCTTGTTGGCGGCGATCTGCTCGCCGTTACCCGATCCGCCGAAGACGACGCCCAGCGTCTCGATCCCGGCGGCCTGGTCGCGCACGACGGCCTGGGCGGCACGGATGCAGAAGGCGGGGTAGTCGTCGAGCGGGTCGTACTCGATCGGGCCGTGGTCCACGACGTCGTGGCCCTGCTCCGCGAGGTGGTGCTGCAGCTGCGTCGAGAACTCGAGCCCCGCATGATCGGTGGCGATGTGGATGCGCATGCCCCCATCCTAGGGAGCGCTCGGCGTCACTGCGGCGTCGCTGCGACGTCACTGTGGCGCCGCAGCACGTGTCGATATGATGGATTGATCATGCCATTCACCCAGAGTCAGCGTCCCCTCTACGAGGTCAAGGCGAACCTCTTCAAAGGCCTCGCGCACCCCTTCCGCATTCGCCTTCTCGAACTGCTCGCCGGGGCCGAGGAGGTGCGCGTCGCGGACCTCCAGGCGGAGACCGGGCTGGAGGCGTCCCACTTGTCGCAGCACCTCTCCGTGCTGCGCCGTCACCGCCTCGTCGAGTCCGAGCGCCGCGCCAGTCACGTCTATTACCGGTTGGCCGATCCCCGCGTCGCGGACCTGCTGACCGCGGCGCGCGAGCTGCTTCTCGGCATCCTGAGCGCGGACGGCGACCTCCTCGTCGATGCGCAGTCGTTGCCCGCCCTGCCGGCGGCGCGCTCGTGAACCTGCGGGTCCGCACCCTGCTGCCCTCGCGCGCGGACTACGCGGGTCTCGCGCGCTCGTGGCGCGGTGACCTTGTCGCGGGTGTGACGGTGGGGATCGTCGCCCTCCCCCTGGCGCTGGGCTTCGGCGTGAGCGCGGGCCTCAGCGCGGAGGCGGGCCTGGTGACGGCCGTCGTGGCCGGGGTGCTCGCGGCGGTGTTCGGTGGCTCCCACGTCCAGGTCTCCGGACCCACCGGAGCGATGGTCGTCGTCCTGGTCCCGATCGTGGCCACACGTGGGCCGGGCGCCGTCGTGGTGGTGACGCTGTTGGCGGGCATCCTGGTGATGCTCGCCGGTGTGCTGCGACTCGGGCGGGCGGTCTCGTTCATCCCGTGGCCGGTCATCGAAGGATTCACGCTCGGCATCGCGGTGATCATCTTCGCCCAGCAGATCCCGGCACTCGTATCCCCCCATGTCGCGGGCGCGAGCGAGCACAGCTCCAACGCGATCGTCGCAGCCGTGCAGGCCGTCACCGATCTCGATCCCGCGTATGCCGCGTGGGCGCTGGGAGCCGTCGGCATCGTCGTTGTCTGCATGTGGGGCGCCCCTCGGTTGCACCGCGGCGTTCCCGGTTCTCTGGTCGGCATCGTCGTCGTCGCCGCCGCGGCGCTCGTCGTCGGCGCTCCGCTGGCGCGGATCGGCGCCCTCCCCGGCACGCTGCCCGCTCCCGCTGTGCCGGCGATCGATCTTTCGAGCCTCACGGCTCTGGCCGCTCCCGCGGCGACGGTTGCGGCCCTGGCCGCGATCGAATCGCTCCTGTCCGCCCGCGTCGCGGCGAGCCTCGGGGACACGGGCACGTACGACCCCGACCGCGAGCTCGTCGGGCAGGGGCTCGCCTCGATCGGTTCATCGCTGTTCGGTGGAATGCCCGCGACCGGAGCGATCGCGCGCACTGCCGTGAACGTCCGCTCCGGCGCCCGCAGCCGCCTCGCCGCGGTGACGCATGCCGTCGTCCTGCTCCTGGTTGTGCTCGCGGCCGCCGGCCCCGTCGGGCAGATCCCTCTCGCCGCCCTGGCGGGCGTGCTGATGGTCACCGCGGTCCGGATGGTGCACGTGGAAACCGTGCGGGCCATTCTGCGCTCCACGCGCGCGGATGCCGTGGCCTTCGTCGCCACGGCCGTCATCACCGTCTCGTTCGATCTGATCGTGGCGGTCGTCATCGGAGTCGCCTTCGCCGGATTCTTCGCGCTGCGCGGCATGTCGCAAGCGTCACAGGTGCGGCGGGAAGACGTGCGTGGACACACGCAGCCCGGTGACGAGCGCATCGCGATCCTGCGCTTCGACGGACCGCTGTCGTTCACCTCGGCAGACCGGGTGTCGGCCGAGGTCGACGCGATTCGAGACGTCTCGGTCGTCATCATGCGGATGAGTCAGCTCGAACTGGTCGATGCGACCGGGGCGCACATGCTCGGCGAGCTCACGCAGGCGCTGGAGCGCCGCGGCATCACGGTGCTGATCAAGGGGGTGCAGCCCCGACACGAAGAGCTATTCCGTTCGGTGGGCGTGCTGGCGGCTCTCCGTCACCACAACCACCTGTTCGCCGATCTGCCCTCCGCTATCGCACACGCCCGCACCCACGTGCAGCGCGAAACGGCGACCGCGTAGGCTGGTCGGGTTGCCGTCGGCGCCAGCAGTGCCGGATGGTTCAGACCACACCCCTCACCCACGGGAGTACCGCAGTGCCTGGAGAGAACCTCACCCGCATCGAGGCGCAGGAGCGCCGCGCCATCGTCGAGACGCAGTCGTACGACATCGCGCTCGACCTCACTCGTGGCCCGGAGGTGTTCGGCTCACGCACGGTCGTGCGCTTCGGCGCCACCGAGGGGGCCTCGACCTTCATCGACCTCATCGCCCGCGATGTGCGTGAGATCACCCTGAACGGTGACGCCGTGGAGGTGTCCGCCTTCGCCGACTCCCGCATCGCCCTGGAGGGTCTGCGCGCGCAGAACGAGCTCATCGTCGACGCCGACTGCCTGTACACCAACACGGGTGAAGGCCTGCACCGCTTCGTCGACCCGGTCGACGGCGAGGTCTATCTCTACTCGCAGTTCGAGGTTCCCGACTCCCGCCGCGTCTTCGCCGTGTTCGAGCAGCCCGATCTGAAGGCGACGTTCCGCTTCACCGTCACGGCCCCCGCCGCCTGGAAGGTCATCTCCAACTCCCCCACGCCCGAGCCGGTGCCCGGCGACGGTGGCGCCGCGATCTGGGCGTTCGAGCCCACCCCGCGGATTTCTTCCTACATCACGGCGATCGTCGCCGGCCCGTACGAGGCGACCTTCAGCGAGCTGACCAGCGCTTCGGGCGCCGTCGTTCCGCTCGGTGTCTACGGCCGCAAGAGCCTCTGGCAGCACCTCGACGCCGAGTACATCTTCGACAAGACTCGCCAGGGATTCGCGTACTACGAGGAGAAGTTCGGCGTCCCCTACCCGTTCGCCAAGTACGACCAGCTCTTCGTCCCCGAGTTCAACGCGGGGGCGATGGAGAACGCCGGTGCAGTGACGTTCACCGAAACCTACGTCTTCCGCAGCAAGGTGACCGACGCCGTCAAGGAGCGCCGCGTCGTCACGATCCTGCACGAACTCGCCCACATGTGGTTCGGCGACCTCGTGACCATGAAGTGGTGGAACGACCTCTGGCTCAACGAGTCGTTCGCCGAGTGGGCGTCGACCATCGCCACAGCCGAGGCGACCGAGTGGACCGAGGCGTGGACGACTTTCAACGCGATGGAGAAGACCTGGGCCTACCGCCAGGATCAGCTTCCCTCCACGCATCCGGTCGTCGCCACGATCAACGACCTCGAAGACGTCCAGGTCAACTTCGACGGCATCACCTACGCCAAGGGTGGATCCGTGCTCAAGCAGCTGGCGGCGTGGGTGGGCATCGACGCCTTCTTCGCGGGCGTCGGTCAGTACTTCCAGAAACACGCGTTCGGCAACACCGAGCTGTCCGACCTGCTGGTCGAGCTCGAGGCGACGAGCGGCCGCGACCTGTCCGGCTGGTCGCAGAAGTGGCTCGAGACCGCGGGCGTCAACACGCTGGCGCCGGAGCTTCGCGTGAGCGATGACGGCGTCATCTCGCGGTTCGCCATCGTGCAGACCGCGCCGGCCGACTACCCCACGATCCGTCCGCACCGCCTCGGCGTCGGCTTCTATGCGCTCGAGGGCGGAGCGCTCGTGCGCACGCGCCACATCGAACTGGATGTCGACGGCGACCTCACCGAGGTGCCCGAGCTCGTCGGTGAACGTCAGCCCGACCTCATCCTGTTGAACGACGACGACCTCGCCTACGCGAAGATCCGTCTCGATGCGAGATCGCTCACCACCGCGATCGACCACCTCGCCGGCATCAGCGACCCGCTGGCGCGCTCGCTCGTGTGGGGTGCGGCCTGGGACCAGACGCGGGATGCCGAAGCGTCGGCATCCGACTACATCGACCTGGTGCTGCGCAACATCGGCGCCGAGACCGAGTCGACGACGGTACGCACGACCCTCGCGCAGCTGCAGCTCGCCGCGAACGCCTACGTCGCCCCGGACAAGCGCGAGGCCGCGCGGGTACGCGTCGCCAACGGGCTGTGGGAACTGGCTCAGGATGCCGAGGCGGGCAGCGACAGCCAGCTGCAGTTCGTGACCGCCTTCGCCTCGGCGGCGGCGACTCCCGCCCAGTGGGAGACGGTGCGCACCCTGCGCGACGGCGAGCTGACGCTGCCGGGACTCGAGATCGACGCCGACCTCTCGTGGGCGTTGCTGGTGTCGCTGGCAGCAGGTGGTTTCGTCTCGGCCGAGCAGATCGATGCGGCGCTGGCTGCAGACAACACGGCCAAGGGCGGAGAGTTCGCAGCGCAGGCGAAGGCGGCCCTGCCCACGGTCGACGCCAAGCGCGCGGCGTGGGCGTCGCTCGTCGACAGCGCCGATCTGCCGAACACCGTCGTGCGCTCGGCCGCTCTCGGATTCGTGCACCCGGCCGGCGTCGCGGCGCTGGAGTCTTTCGTCCAGCCGTACTTCGACATGCTGCTGCCGGTCTGGGAGTCGCGGACCTACCAGATCGCGAACTACCTGATTACGGGGCTGTATCCCGCGCCACTGGCTTCTCTCGCACTGCGCGACGCGACCCGCCAGTGGCTCGCCGCCCACGCCGACGCGCCGGCCGCCCTTCGCCGACTCGTCAACGAGAATCTCGCCGGTGTCGAGCGCGCCCTCGCCGTGCAGGAGCGCGACGCCGACCGCTGAGGCGTCACCGCGGGCGTCGGGCCGCGCGCGTATATTCGCGCGAGGCCCGACGCGCGGGAAAGAACCCCACGATGATCCACACGAGAGCCCAGACGACTGCCGTCCCGAGTGCGGCGGCCGCCGCGTCGGGGCCCACCGTCGGGGCGAGAACGATCGAGAGCACCGCGCCGAAGGCCGTCCCTGCGGCGGCGACGTAGACCGACGCGGATGTCGCGCGGTTGACGACCCGCCAGGCCTCTGCATCGTGGAGCGTCAGGCGACTGCGATAGCCGAGCAACGCGTTGCGCGGAAGACTGCCCGTGTGAGCACTGCGTGCCCACCACGCGAGCAGCGCGGCGAAGCCCGCAAGGGCGAGAGCGCCCACACCTGTCTCGATCATCCTGTGTCCCCTGTCGTCAAGTTCCATCCTGACGACGACGGGATCGCGCGTGATCGTCCGCGAGGACGACATCTGATGTCGCTGATCTCATCCTCCCGCAGGATGTGGTGCCGACCTCCGTCGCCGTAGCGTCGAAGCATGATTGTTGCGGAGAACCTCACCAAGAGATACGGAAGCACCACCGCCGTCGACGACGTCTCGTTCGCGGTGCGACCCGGGCAGGTGACCGGCTTCCTCGGCCCCAACGGCGCGGGAAAGTCGACGACGATGCGAATGATCGTCGGGCTGGACGCCCCCTCGTCCGGCAGCGTCAGCGTGGGCGGACACCGCTACGCGCGGAGCCGCTCGCCGCTCACCGAAGTCGGCGTGCTCCTCGACGCGAAAGCCGTGCACACCGGACGTTCGGCGCGAGGACACCTGCGTGCGATGGCCGCGACCCACGGCATCCCGAATTCCCGCGTCGACGAGGTGATCGCCCTGACGGGTCTCGAGGCGGTCGCCGGCAAGCGAGCGGGAAAGTTCTCGCTGGGCATGGGACAGCGGCTCGGCATCGCGGCGGCACTTCTCGGCGACCCGCAGACGCTGATTCTCGACGAGCCGGTCAACGGCCTCGACCCCGAAGGCGTGCGATGGGTGCGACAGCTCGTCCGTCACCTCGCCGGTGAGGGCCGTACCGTGCTGCTGTCGAGCCACCTGATGAGCGAGATGTCGCAGACCGCCGACCACGTGATCGTCCTGGGCCGTGGTCGCGTGCTCGCCGACGCGCCGCTTCCCGAGCTGGTGCGGGCATGGACACGCAACGAAGTGCTCGTTCGCACCCCTCGAGCGACAGACCTCGTCGGCGTGCTCGCGTCGCCGGACGTCACGGTCACCGACGCCGGGGACGGATCCCTGCTGGTCGCGGGTGTCAGCGCGCGCGCCATCGGCGACCTCGCCGCGGATCGCGGCATCCCCCTGCACGAGCTCACCCCACGGACCGGGTCGCTCGAAGAGGCATACATGGCGCTCACCGAGGGCTCCGTGCAGTACAAGACGAAGGAGATCGCATGACCACCGCGACCGCCCCGATGGCATCGTCCGCTGCGCAGACACGTGCCGCGGCCTCGCCCTACCACCTCACGTTCGCCCGCGTCGTTCGCAGCGAGTGGCTCAAACTGCTGTCGCTGCGCTCGACCTGGTGGTCGCTCGCGATCACCGTTGCGCTCTCGGTGGGCATCTCGTTGCTGATGGCCTCGGCCCTGCGTGACTTCGACGCGGGGTTCGCGCCGGTGATGGTCATCGTCATGCCGATGCAGTTCACGATGCTCGTCGCCGGCATCCTGGGAGCGATCGCCATCACCGGGGAGTACTCCACGGGGATGATCCGCTCGACTCTGACGGCAGAGCCGCGTCGTGGCGCCGTGCTGGTCGCGAAGGCCCTCGTCGTGGCGGTCGTCCTGGCCCTGACCACCGCGGTGACCTACGCGATCGCCGTGCTGACGACGGCACCGATCCTCAAGACGGCGATCGACTGGTCGGATCCCACGCTGTCCTGGTTCCCGCTGCTGGCGGGTGTGTTCGCCATGGCGATGTTCGCCCTGATCGGCCTCGGCTTCGGCTTCATCGTGCGCAACGGCGCCGGTGCGATCGCGGCCACGGTGGGGGTGCTGTTCGTGCTGCCCATCGTCCTCAGCATGTTCTCCTTCGCCGGCGAAGGCTGGAAGTGGATCGTGGATGCCAGCGCGTACCTGCCCATGTCGGGTGCGCAGTCCGCCACCACCGCCGGCGGCGAGGACGTGATGCGCGGCCTGGTGACCCTCGCCGCGTGGCCCGCTGCGCTGCTGCTGGGAGCGTGGGCGAGCCTGCGCAGTCGGGACACCTGAGCTGGAAGAGATGACCGCTCTGAGCCGCAGCTCGCTCGACCCCGCGTCCGGCGAGCTGCGGCTTCCGCGTCCGCCAGGCGTGATCCGCCGCTTCTGGGCACGTCATCCACGCGTGACGGACGTCATCGTCGCCCTCCTCACCGCGCTGGTGACGTTCCCCGCTCCCGGACGGGACGATCTCGCCGGCGACGATCGACTGTGGACGGGCGTGCGTCCCGTCGTCGTCGTGGTGCTCACGCTGGCGTGCGTCGCGATGCTCTGGCGTCGCCGCCGCCCACTGGTGCCGTTCTCGCTTGCGGCGCTGGGAGCCCTGCTCGCCGTATCGTCCGGTTCGGGGGTGGGGTCGGGCACGACGGCCGTCGCCGTCTACGCCGTCGCGGTGTATGCGGGCTCGTCGGCCGCTTGGATCGCCTCGGGCATCGCGATCGGTGCGGCGACGATGGCCGCGGGCACCGCCGTCCTGCTCGGGGCGTTGCCGTGGTCGACGGCGGTCAACGGGTGCGCCGCTCTTGCGGTGGGCCTCCTGCTCGGGTGCCTCGTGGGCGTGAACATCGGCAACCGCGCCCGTTACGTCGCGGCGCTGATGGAGACCTCCCGTCAGCTGTGGGCCGAACGCGCGCAGCACGCGGAGCACGCCGCCGCAGCCGAGCGTGCGCGCATCGCCCGCGAGATGCACGATGTCGTGGCGCACTCGCTCACGGTGATGGTCGCGTTGGCCGAGGGCGCCACGGCCACGGAGGATGCGGCGCGCGCCCGTGCGGCGACGGGCCAGATCGCGACGACCGGCCGCGGCGCGCTCGATCAGATGCGGGCCATGCTGGGTGTGCTGCGCGGCAGCGACGCCGCTGGAGCACCGCTGGCACCGCTGGACGGCGGCACGGTGCGCGACGCCGTTGCAGCCGCACGAAGCGCGGGCATCCCCGTCGTGCTGCGGACGACCGGTGGCGAGATCACGGATCTCTCCGTGCGTCTGGCTGTCGCGCGGGTGGTGCAGGAGGGGTTGACCAACGTCATCCGACACGCTCCAACGGCGCAGGAGGTGACCGTCACCATCTCGACGACGACCAGCGAGGTGGTCGCTGAGGTCGTCAACGACGGCGTCGAAGGGCCCGCGTCCCGCGGAGGCTACGGCATTCGCGGTCTGCAGGAACGAGCCGCACAGGTGGGCGGCGTCGCGGAGGTGGGCCGGCGGCCGGACGGGCGGTGGCATGTGCGGCTGACCGTGCCCGCGTCGGCGGAGCGGATGCTGTCATGACCGACCCGATTCGTGTCGTGATCGCCGACGACCAGCAGCTCATCCGGCTGGGTTTCGGCCTGGTCCTGGACGCCGAGGCGGACATCGCCGTGGTGGGCGAGGCGGTCGACGGCGCCGATGCCGTCGCCATGTGCACAGCGCTCCGACCGGACGTCGTGCTGATGGATGTTCGCATGCCGCGACTCGACGGTGTGGCGGCGACGGCGCGCGTGATCGCCGCGGTGCCGCAGGCGCGGGTGCTGGTGCTCACCACGTTCGATCTCGACGAGTATGCCTTCGGCGCCCTGGATGCCGGGGCCAGCGGCTTTCTGCTGAAGGACGTCGAGCGCAGCGCGCTGGTCGCGGCCATCCGCGCCGTCGCCGCAGGCGATGCCGTACTGGCGCCGCGGGTCACCCGTGAAGTGCTGCGTCGGCAGGGACTCGGGGCGCCGGCGGCGCCCGCGGCGGATGGTGCCGAGCGGTCGGCGATCGAGGCGCGGGTGGGCGGGCTCACGCCGCGGGAGAAGGAGGTCTTCCTCGCGGTGGCGCGGGGTCTGACGAACGCAGAGATCGCGAGAGAGCTCTTTCTCAGTGAGACGACCGTGAAGACTCACGTCGGCCGCGTGCTCGCCAAGCTCGGCGCGCGAGATCGCATCCAGGCCGTCATTCTGGCCCATCGGGGCGGGTGGACCGACGACTCCCCCGTGGCTTCCCAGAGCGGGCAAAGCCAGCCTCGTTAGGATCGACACGATGAGGTACTTCTCTGATTCCGGCGGTGGAGCGACGGCCCCCGTGGTCGACCCGGGGATATGGACGGCGATCCTGACCTGGCTCGGCGAGGCCGGGGTGAACCTCCTCACGATCACCGGCATCATCGCCGGCGCATTCGTCGTCTCGTGGGTACTGCGCCTGGTCATCCGGAGGATCGTCAACCGCATCGTCTCGGGAGCCAAGAGCAAGGCGAACGTCGACGACACGCAGGCGTTGGAGCGCTCGCCCCTCGCGGCCATGCGGCTCGTGCAGCGCACGCGCACGCTCGGTTCGATCCTGCAGAACATCGTCAACGTCGCGATCGTCACCATCGCGATTCTGCTGATCTTCAACGTCCTCGCGCCCAGTGCGCTCGGCTCCTTCGCGCTACTGTCGGCAGCCATCGGTGCCGGTCTCGGTTTCGGCGCGCAGAACATCGTCAAAGACGTGCTCAACGGCATCTTCATCGTCGCCGAGGACCAGGTCGGCATCGGCGACGTGGTCGATCTCGGGCTGGCCACCGGCATCGTCGAGTACGTCAGCGTCCGCATCACGCACGTTCGCGATGTCAACGGAACCCTCTGGTACGTGCGCAACGGCGAGATCACCCGCATCGGCAACATGTCCCAGGGATGGTCTCGCGTGATCATCGACCTCGCTCTGCCGGTCGACGTCGACATCGAGCAGGTCGAGAAGACGATGCTCGCCACGGCGAAGAACCTCGCGAAGGATCCGAAGTGGCGCACCCGCGTGATCGAGCAGCCCGAGGTCTGGGGCCTGGAGTCGATCACCGGCGATGCCCTCGTCATCCGCCTCGTGATGAAGACCCGCGCGAACGCGAAGGATGATGTCGCCCGCGAGCTGAGGATGCGCCTGAAGCGCGCGATGGACGAGTTGGGCGTCACGCTCCCCTCCATGAACACCGTCATGCTGGCCGGCCTCGAGGGCGCCCAGCGCGTGCGCGGTGCCAATCCGCCGCGTACCCGACCGACACCCGTCGCGACCGCCGATGGAAAAGGCATCTGGAAGCCCAAGCGCGGCGGCCGAGCGACTCAGGCGCCCGCGGTCGACGGCGAGGTGGAGGTCGCGACGCCCCCATCCGGCGCGACGCCGGCACCGAAGACACCCGCGCCGAAGAGGACCGATGAGGGGGACGCGTGAGCGACGACGCAGAGACGTTCTATGCACAGGTCGGCGGGCACGAGACCTTCGTGCGCTTGGTGGACGCGTTCTACCGCGGTGTGGCGGCCGACGACGTGCTCAAGCCGATGTACCCCGAGGAAGACCTCGGCCCGGCCGCCGAGCGGCTGACCCTCTTTCTCGAGCAGTATTGG
Source organism: Sphingomonas sp. BLCC-B65 (assembly GCF_028550675.1). Lineage (NCBI taxonomy): Bacteria > Pseudomonadati > Pseudomonadota > Alphaproteobacteria > Sphingomonadales > Sphingomonadaceae > Sphingomonas > Sphingomonas sp. BLCC-B65. The sequence continues at coordinate 553,243 of NZ_JAQQGL010000001.1, forward strand.
GGCGGACCGACGACCTACAGCGAGCGACGCGGACATCCTCGTCTGCGCATGCGGCATGTGCCGTTCCACGTGAATCCGGATGCTCGTGATCGGTGGCTGCTCCACATGCGCCGCGCCGTCGACGAGCTGGAGTTGTCGCCGCTGCACGAGGCCACGCTCTGGGACTATCTCCAGCGCGCCGCGCATGCGATGGTGAACACATTCGAGCCCACCGGAATCGGCCCGGAACGGCCAGCGACGGCATCCTCGCTGGCGGTCCGTTCCTCGGACCAGACCAACTGACGCCCGTCCCCGGGCACCGAGATCACGACGAAGGAGTCGACCTTGGCGAAGACGCAGCTTCACGAGACGGACATCCTCGTGATCGGATGGGGGCTCGCCGGGCTCGTTGCCGCCACGGAGGCCGCCGCGGCCGGGCGCCGAGTGATCATCGTCGATCAGGAACCACGATGCAATCTCGGCGGCCAGGCGTTCTGGTCGTTCGGCGGCTTGTTCTTCGTCGATTCGCCTGAGCAGCGACGACTCGGTATCTCCGACTCGCTGGAACTCGCGCGTCAGGACTGGTTCGCGACGGCGCAGTTCGACCGCGACGAAGATCAGTGGCCCCGCCGATGGGCCGATGCCTACCTCGACTTCGCACATGGAGAGAAGCGGGCGTGGCTGCGCGGGAAAGGAGTCGGTTTCTTCCCCGTCGTCGGCTGGGCCGAGCGCGGCGGCTACAACGCGACGGGTCCGGGAAACTCGGTGCCTCGGTTCCACATCACCTGGGGAACGGGCCCAGGGCTGGTCGCGCCGTTTCAGGCCGAGGTGGAGGCCGCAGAGGCCTCCGGTCGCATCACCGTACTCCCCCGTCACCGCGTCACCGCCCTGCTGACCGACGCGGACGCTGTCACGGGCGCGCACGGCGAGGTGCTCGTCCCCTCGGCGGCCGCGCGAGGAGAGCAGACGTCACGAGAGGTCGCCGGCTCCTTCGAGATCCGCGCGAGCGCGACGATCGTGTGCTCGGGGGGCATCGGCGGCAACCACGAGCTCGTCCGCGCGCAGTGGCCGGCGCGATTGGGCACGCCCCCGACCCAGATGATCACGGGCGTTCCCGCGTACGTCGACGGGTCCATGCAGCCGGTCGCTCGGGCGGCGGGAGCGCACCTCATCAACGGGGATCGCATGTGGCACTACGTCGAGGGCATCCAGAACTGGAGCCCGATCTGGCCGAACCACGGCATCCGGATCCTCCCCGGCCCGTCGTCCGTGTGGCTCGATGCGACCGGTGCACGACTGCCGGTGCCGCTGTACCCGGGCTTCGACACTCTCGGGACACTCGCGCACCTGCGACGCACCGGCCATGACCATTCCTGGTTCGTGCTGTCGCAGAAGATCATCGAGAAGGAGTTCACGCTCTCCGGAAGCGAGCAGAATCCCGATCTCACCGGCAAGGACGTACGACTGCTGTTGCGATCGCGCCTGGGCAAGGGGGCCGCGGGGCCCGTCCAGGCCTTCATGGATCAGGGCGCGGACTTCGTCGTCCGGCGTTCGTTGGACGAGTTGATCGACGGTATGCAGGCGCTCCCGGGAGGCGAGCTGCTGGATCCCCAGCTCGTGCGCCGTGAGATCGAGGCGCGCGACCGCGAGATCACCAACGACTTCACGAAGGATGCGCAGATCGCGATGCTCAGGTCGGCGCGCGCGTTCCGCGGTGACCGTCTCATCCGCACGGCGGCGCCGCATGCGATTCTCGACCCGGCGAACGGGCCGCTCATCGCGGTCAAGCTGCACATCCTCACGCGGAAGTCCCTCGGAGGTATCGAGACAGACCTGTCCGCGCGGGCATTGGACGAACGAGGCACAGTGATCCCCGGCCTGTTCGCCGCGGGTGAGGCGGCCGGCTTCGGAGGTGGCGGTGTGCACGGCTACCGAGCTCTGGAGGGCACCTTCGTCGGCGGATGCCTCTTCTCCGGGCGCATTGCCGGACGGGCCGCGGCCGGCTGATCCGTCGCCGCCGAACGCGGGCTCCCGCCCGTCTCAGAGGGCGCCCGTGGCTCGGACCTCCGTCAGCCCCGTGTGCACTCGCGTCCTCGTCAGCACGTGACCTCGCTGCAGGGTGATCCGCGTCCACGGGCCGCTGCGGCGCACGGCAGCCGTCTCGGCGCCGGCGACGAAGCCCAGAGCGAAGGCGGCGAACGCGACTCCCCGGGGAAGATCCGCGAGCTCGGCGTCGGGCTCTCCCCATACCTGAGCGCGCACGAGACGCACCACATCTTCGCCGGCGGACGCAGGCACCGCTTCGGCCACGGCTGCGATCCCCCACTGGGCGCGCGATGCGAGAGTGGCGGCATCGATGCCGCTCGCCTGCGTCCAGCCGCCCCGGGGTGGCGACACACCGGCCCACGGTGCCGAGACGGCGGAGTCGGGCAGAAGGACCGAGCGCTCATCGTCGCCGATCGTGAGCGACGCGGCATCCACGACGAGGTCGCACTCGAGTTCGGGGTCCACGCGCACGAACCGCATCCCGAGAACGGTGGGGGTCGACTCCAGGAGCGTCTGGGGCGCAAGCGGCGCCGATGTCACCCCGAGCGTCCCCTGCACGGCGCGCAACCGCACGGCTCCATCGCCGAGTCGCGCGGCACGGTCGGCGAAGGTGAGGACGTCGGACGCCGTCGACGGATCGGGGAACAACAGCTGTGCGGACATCCGACCTAAACTATCAAGCTGTATGCACCACGGACGGAGAGCGTGTGGGAACGGGAATGCAGGGCGAAAGCGATCCGGTCGCCGAAATGCTGGAGGTCCTGGATATCTCCTCCGGCGATGCGCGGACCACTGAAGACATCTTCACCGGGATCTCCCACCCGATGCCGTCGGGCCGCATCTTCGGCGGCCAGGTGCTGGCTCAAGCCATCATCGCGGCGGACAGGACGACCGGCGACGACCGCGTTCCGCATTCCATGCACGGCTACTTCCTGCGCCCCGGGGACGCAATGCGGGGCGTGACGCTGTCCGTCGACCGCATCCACGACGGCCGTTCCTTCTCCACACGCCGTACGCAGGTATACCAGGACGGGGTGCCGATCTTCTCGATGATCGCCTCGTTCGAACAGGAGGATGACGGCCTCGACCATCAGAGCCGTATGCCCGAGGACGTCCTCAGCCCCGAGGAGGCCCTGGCGCGGTGGGAGACAACGCGGCGGCATCCGCTGTCGCAGCGCCTCCTGGACCGCAATCCGATCGAAGTCGTGCATGCCGAGGGAGCGATCTACGATGCGGTGGAGGGTGCCCACGTTGCCGCCCAGAACGTCTGGATGCGAGCGAAGCGGCCCCTCGGAGACGATGCCGCCCTGCACCGCGCCGTGCTGGCGTACATGAGCGATCTGACCATCCAGGAGCCGGTGCTGCGTGGACACGGCATCCCGTGGTCGCAGCCCGGACTCAAAGTCGCCAGCCTCGACCACGCGATGTGGTGGCACCGGCCCGTGCTCGTCGACGAGTGGCTCTTGTACGTGCAGAACTCGCCCAGCGCCCGCGCAGGGCGAGGACTCTCATCGGGGCGGATCTTCACCCGCGAGGGCGAGCTCGTCGCATCTGTCGGGCAGGAGATCATGGTCCGCGTCCCCTGACGCGGGCCGTCCTCGCCCGCTCAGCGGCGCCGGAACGAGACGGGTTCGCCGAGGTAGGGGCCCCACGCGTCACGCATCGTGTCGGTGAGTCGCACCGGCCGGAAGGTGTGAGCATCGACCAGCACGACGGAAGAGGATGCTTTCGCGTAGAGCGTGCGGTGGTCGTCGCTTCGTGGACTGTAAACCTCGTAGCAGACCTCGATGCTCGATCCTCCGAGTTTTCCGAACCACATCTGCACGTCGAGCGGCTCGCGCCGGTACGGCACCGGCGCGAGGTACTCGATCTCCTGATGTGCGATGAGCGTCAGCACGCCGGCATCGGTGCCCGCGTCGATCACCGCGGTGTCGGGCGCTTCGTCGCCGAAGACCGGCGTCCAGAACACCCGCACGCGCGCTTCTTCGAGCAGCTTCAACATCGTCGCGTTGTTGACGTGGTTGAACGCGTCCAGGTCTCCCCATCGCAAATGGATGGGCACGTGCAGTCGTTCAGTCACGGGTGAGCTTGCGGTGGGTCGATCGGTGCGGGTTGGCGGCGTCGGGCCCGAGGCGCTCGATCTTGTTGGCCTCGTACGCCTCGAAGTTGCCCTCGAACCAGTACCACTTGTCGGGGTGCTCGTCGGTGCCCTCGTAGGCGAGGATGTGGGTCGCGATGCGGTCGAGGAACCACCGGTCGTGGGTGATCACCACCGCACATCCGGGAAACTCCAAGAGGGCGTTCTCCAGCGAGCTCAGCGTCTCGACATCGAGGTCGTTGGTGGGCTCGTCGAGCAGCAGCAGGTTTCCGCCCTCCTTCAGGGTGAGCGCCAGATTCAGGCGATTGCGCTCACCGCCGGAGAGCACTCCCGCCTTCTTCTGCTGGTCGGGGCCCTTGAAGCCGAACTTCGACACGTACGCACGCGAGGGGATCTCGGTCTTGCCGACGGTGATGATGTCGAGACCGTCCGAAACGACCTCCCACAGCGTCTTGTTCGGGTCGATGTTGGCGCGGCTCTGGTCGACGTAGCTGATCTTGACCGTCTCGCCGACCTTCAGATCGCCGCCGTCGAGCGGCTCCAGCCCCACGATCGTCTTGAAGAGCGTCGTCTTGCCGACACCGTTGGGGCCGATGACGCCCACGATGCCGTTCGGCGGCAGGCTGAAGCTCAGGCCGTCGATCAGGGAACGATCGCCGAACCCCTTCTGCAGCTTCTTGGCTTCGATGACCACACTGCCCAGGCGCGGACCGGCCGGGATCTGGATCTCTTCGAAGTCGAGCTTGCGCGTGCGCTCCGCCTCGGCGGCCATCTCCTCGTATCGGGCGAGGCGGGCCTTCGACTTCGTCTGCCGTCCCTTCGCCGAGGAACGGACCCACTCGAGCTCGTCCTTCAGGCGTTTGGCGAGCTTCGCGTCCTTCTTGCCCTGGATGTCGAGGCGTTCTGCCTTCTTCTCGAGATAGGTCGAGTAGTTGCCCTCATAGCCGATCAGTCGACCGCGATCGACCTCCGCGATCCACTCCGCGACATTGTCCAGGAAGTACCGGTCGTGGGTGATGGCGATGACTGCGCCCTTGTACGACTGCAGGTGCTGTTCGAGCCAGAGAACGCTCTCCGCGTCGAGGTGGTTGGTGGGCTCGTCCAGCAGCAGCAGGTCGGGCTTCTGCAGCAGCAGCTTCGCCAGTGCCACCCGGCGGCGCTCGCCTCCGGAGAGCTTGGTCACGGGCTCGTCCGCGGGCGGGGTGCGCAGCGCGTCCATGGCCTGCTCGAGCTGCGAGTCGAGGTCCCAGCCGTCGGCCGCGTCGATCTCTTCCTGCAGCACGCCCATTTCGGCCAGCAGGGCATCGAAATCCGCATCCGGGTCGGCCATCAGCGCGGAGATCTCGTTGAAGCGATCGAGCTTGGCCTTGATGGCTACGCCGTCCTGGATGTTCTCCAGGACGGTCTTGGTCTCGTCGAGCTCGGGCTCCTGCATCAGGATGCCGACGGTGAAGCCCGGCGTCAGCTTGGCCTCCCCGTTCGACGGTGCGTCGAGACCGGCCATGATCTTCAGGATCGTCGACTTGCCGGCGCCGTTGGGGCCGACCATGCCGATCTTGGCTCCGGGGAGGAACGCCATCGTGACGTCGTCGAGGATGAGCTTCTCGCCCACCGCTTTGCGGGCACGGACCATGGAGTAGATGTATTCGGCCATAACGGCCCAAGTCTACGCGGCCGTGGTGACCTCCACGGCGTGCGGGCGCCCGGTCACCAGTCGATCGGGCGTGTCTGTCCAACCAGGCACGTGCCCTCCGGCACGAGCGGAAGCACGCGTGCCTGCGGGCCGGGTACCGACGGGCCGACCTGTCCGACCAGGCACTCGCCCTTCCACTTGACGGAGAACTGGATCGAGTCGGCCTGATTTCCGACCGTCGTCAGGTCCTGCGTGACTTCCATGGCCGACTTGTCGAAGCCGCCCGCAGTGAGCGCGTCGATGTATGCCCGCCCCTGCGCCGCCTGTGCACCGGACGCCACCGCGTCGACGATCGACGTGAAGTAGGGCAGGTTCTGGGTGGCAGAGCCGTTCGGCATCAGCGCTGGTCCCGTCGGAGTCGGTGTGGGTGTCGCCGTGGGCGTGAGGGACACCGACAGTGTGGGTGTCGGGGTGGGGGCTGCGGTGGTGCAGCCGCTGAGCATGAGGACCGCGCCGACGCATGCGGCGAGGGAGAAAGGGACCGCACGCTGACCGACGTTTCGCACGTCACGAGTCTAGGCGGCGTCAGAACGGGGTTGTGTCCTCGCCCGCTGTGGCCCACCCGCTGGCGCTGACGAGGGCGACATCCGGTTCTTCGGGTGAGGAGGCCGCGTCGCTGGAAGCCTCCGTGCTCTGTGGAATGTCGGAGGGGCCGTCGCCGGGCACGGCCCACCCCGTGCTCTGCGCCACAGTAGCCGACGCCGACGGTGTGGTTCCCTTCTGGAAGCTCGTGGTGCCGAACATGAGGTCGTGGCCGAGTCCTTCCGCGTCGATCTCGGCGGAGGATCCGCTCTTTCCTCCCGACTCCCATTGCTTGACGCGGAACCGTCCGGTGACGATGACCCGCTGCCCCTTCTCCAACGATGCCAGGGCGTGATCGGCCAGCTTCCTGTATGCCGACACCCAGTACCAATTGGTGTGACTGTCGACCCACTGACCGTTCTCGAGGCGTCGTTCGCTGCTCGCGAGTCGAAAACTGATGGCGGGGATGCCGCCCGGCAGTTCCCGACGCTCGGGCTGGGACGCGACGTTGCCGATGACGGTGATGCGATCGCTCATGATGACTCTCCTTGTCTTCGATGCCCGGACGATCCGGCTGGCGCCGCGACCGGCGTACCCTTCGTGCGCCGCGGCACCCCCAGCGTCCTTCTCGCCGCAGAGCGTCGACGCGAGGCGCGAGCAGATTGTGGAGAGGGCGCCGAAGCGCAGAGGTGGGGAGGAGGTGTCGATCGGTCGTCCGTCGGCGGGGCACGGGGGTGCCGCCGATGTCGGAGGGGGAACGTATCTTCGAAAGTGGCGGTGTCAGTGACGGTGACGTGGCGGTGACGTGATGGTGACGGGAGTGGCGACATGATCAGTGCGGCAACGGCCCTACCTCGGTCCGTGCGCGGGTGTTCCTTGCGGGCGGTGTCCGACCGTCGGTGGAGGGTCATCGACAGGCGCGGCGTCGTGATCGGACACGTCCGGCGCGAGCAGTCGGCGCAGGGGACGCGTTTTCACGCGGAGCGCTTCGAACTCGCCCGAGCCAGAATGCGCGAGCTGGGCTCGTTCTGCAGGCTCGACGAGGCGGTCGAGTGCCTGGCGTATCTGCGCTGACGAGCGAGCAAGCCGCGCTCGTCACACCACCGCGTCGAGGATCTCGCCGCCGTGCACGGGCGCGGCGGCTCGCACCGAGGGCCACGCGTCGGCGAGCGTGTCGACGGCGCGTCGGAGCTCCTCGGGTGGTGCCGTGAAAGGCAGGCGGAGATGACGGTCGTGCGTCCCGTCGACCCCGAATCGCGACCCGGACGAGAGAGAAACGCCATGGGCGCGGGCTGCGAGGACGAGCCCCGTGCTCAGAGGCGCATCCAGCTCCACCCAGAGCGCCACGCCGCCGTGCACCTGCGGGATCTTCCACTCCGGCAGGCGGCGGGTGAGCGCATCGACGAGAGCGTCTCGGCCCGATCTGAGCAGCAGAGAACGCTGCGTGAGAATCTCCGGCAGGTGGCTGAAGAGACGAGCGGCGACCGCCTGCTCGAAATCCGGTGTGCCCAGTTCCCTGGCGGGGCGCGCCGCGACGATCCGCTGCACGAGTTCCCCGTCCGCGCGGATCCACCCGATGCGCAGACCACCCCAGACGATCTTGCCGAGCGAGCCGACGCGCACCACGGCATCGTGGCCGAACGCCGGTGATGCGGCGGGAACGTCGATGGTCAGATCGGCGGTCGTCTCGTCGATGACGAGAGTGGAGCGCGAGGCGCGGGCAGCGTGTGCGAAGGCTGCCTCTTCCTCGTCCGTCATCGAGCGGCCCGTCGGGTTCTGGAAGCGTGGCATCAGATAGGCCATCCGTGGCTGCGTTCGTGTGAACACTTGAGCCGCGCGATCGAGGTCCCAGCCTCCGCCGATCGTGACCGGCACAGCTACCAGTCGCGCGCCGGCGGCACGAATCGCCTCGGCCGCATGGGGGTACGTCGGCGTCTCGATGACCACCCGATCCCCACGACCGACGAGAACGGTCGACAGCAGGTGGATCGCCGACTGCGCACCTGTCGTCACGACGATCTGGCTCGGGTCGGTCGGGATGCCGCGTGCGCTGTATCGGTCTGCAATCGCTTCTCGGAGTTCGATGGCGCCCCGGATGTCATAGCCCGACCGAGCGACGATGCGTGCGGCATCCGCCGCGGCCTCCGCGATGATGCCGGCGAGCCCCGGCCACGCGGCGGGACTGGCCTGTTGCAAATCGATGGCGCCGGTCGTGGCCGCTGCGCCTCCGATGTCACGGCTCGGCCGCGCCGTCGTCACGCTTCCCGATCCGCGAAGGCTTGCGATATGACCGGTGTCGCGCAGGCTTCGATATGCCGCAGCGACCGTCGTTCGGCTCACCGAGAGTGCAGCGGCGAGTTCTCGTTCGGCGGGAAGAGCGGTGTGCGCGGCGATGCGGTTGTCCAGACACAGGATACGGATGCTGTCGGCGAGGGCCTCATACGCCGGCTCCCGCGTGCGCCACCCGCCCAGCATCCCGGCGAACGTCCGTGCCCCGATCCTCGAGTCCATGGTGGCCACAGTATCCGAATTGGACTGGTAGTAGATGTCCAATTGTGAGATTGGATTGCGGCATGACTGCACGTCTTGCTCGCCTGCTCATCGGTCTCATCCTCTACGGCGTTGGTTGCGGCGTCATGGTGCAGGCCCAGATCGGCGTGGATCCTTGGACGGTCTTCGCGCAGGGACTGTCGGTGCAGACGGGGGTGGGCATCGGATGGATCACGAACCTCGTCGGCCTGCTCGTGCTGCTGCTGTGGATTCCGCTGCGCCAACGGCCGGGCATCGGCACCCTTGCCAACATCCTCCTCGTCGGAACCAGCATGCAGCTGACGATCTTGGCGCTTCCGGCGATGAATGGATTCGTGACGCAAGTGATCGTGTTCCTCGGCGGGATGGCGCTGGTCGCGCTGGCCTCGGGAATCTACATCGGAGCGCGTTTGGGGCCGGGGCCGCGCGATGGCCTCATGACCGGCATGAACTCCCGGCTCGGGTGGCCGGTGTGGGCATGTCGACTCACGATCGAGGCGACCGTGCTTCTGTTCGGGTGGCTCCTCGGCGGCACCGTGGGCCTCGGCACGGTGCTGTTCGCAGCCGGCATCGGTCCCCTGGTCCACGTCGCTCTACAACTGCTCGACGTGTCACGTCGCGGGGCCGCGGCCGAGGTCGACCCCGGTCGAGACCCGGTCGCGGCGGCGGGCGCCCCGCGCGTGGGCTGATCCGATCGCGCAGGGACGCGCGCCGTGGCGGTGCGGGCTGCGCAGCAGAGCGCCTAGTGCTGGCGGAACTGCGGCCAGTCGGACCCGGGAGCAAGGTGGCTGTGGAGGGCGCTCTTCGCGACCTCCATGGACGGATACGTGCCGACACTCGCGGTGGCGCCGGCGACCGTGGGCGTGTAGCCCTCCTCGCTCTTTCTCACCGTGCCGACGACGTTGCCGTCAGTGCCGTATGCGACCCACAAGGTGGATGATGCCGAGGTCATGATGACTCCTCTCGTCACCGCCGACGGTACGCGCTCGCGGCGGAACTATCGAGGGGTCGGCTCACCGTCATCCGACGAGCGACACTCCGAAGCCGGCCACCACCTGGCGCAGTTCGGTGAGGTAGCGCTGGGCCTGGTCGGTCAACGGCACCGCCGTGCGCCCGATCCATCCGATCTCGATCTGCTCGTCGACGTCGAGCGCAACGGCCACGATCTCGGGATCGAGGTCGTCGCTGATGATGCCCGTCGAGATGGTGTAACCGTTCAAGCCGATCATCAGGTTGAAGATCGTGGCGCGATCCGAGACGCGGATCTCGCGCGAGCTCGACAGCGTCGACAGGATCTCTTCGGCGAAGTAGAACGAGTTGTTCGCACCCTGATCGAACGTGAGTCGAGGCAACGATGAGAGGTCTTCGAGACTCACGCTCCGCTGCAGCGAGAGCGGGTTTCGGCGCGAGACGAAGACGTGGGGTGCGGCGACGAAGAGCGTGTGAAATGCCAGCCCTGAGTCGCGCAGGAGCTTTCCGATGACGTTGCGGTTGAACTCATTGCGAAACAGGATGCCGAGTTCGCTGCGCAGCGTGCGCACATCCTCGATGATGTCGAAGGTGCGCGTCTCCCGCAGCGAGAACTCGTACTCGGCGGCATCAGTTGCTCTGACCATGCGGACGAACGCGTCGACGGCGAAGGAGTAGTGCTGGGTGGAGACGCCCAGCAGGCGCCGCGAGGGAGCAGTGCCGAGGTAGCGCTGTTCGAGCAGTGCAGCCTGCTCGACGACCTGGCGGGCGTATCCGAGGAACTCGATGCCGTCGGTGGTCAGGCTCACTCCGCGCGCGGATCGCAGCAGTAGGTCGCGTCCGATCTTCTTCTCGAGGTCGCGCATCGCAGCGGACATCGTCGGCTGCGACACGAACAGCAGGTCGGCCGCAGCACTGATCGACCCCTCCGCAGCGACCTCGATGAAGTACTGGAGCTGTTGCAGCGTGATTCCCATCGGGGGTCGAGACATAGCCACAGACTATATGGGTGCATAGTTTGAGCGCATTACTCGATGACAGCGCTCGTCCCGCATGCTCGGATCAGCATCATTCGCGGCCGTACCGGCCCCTGCCCAGGATTGGCCCTCGCATGGCGAACGACATCGCTTTCAGCATCACGACCACTCGTTTCGACGAGGACTACGCACCCGCCGCGCATTCGCGTGTGACGACGAACTTCGCGAATCTGGCGCGTGGCGCCGGGCGGCGCCAGAACCTCCGCAACGCGCTCGCGATGATCGACCGTCGGTTCAACGAGCTCGCCGCCGGCGACGATCAGGGCGCCGAAAGCTATCGGGTCGAACTCGACATCGTCACGGTGCAGCTTCAATTCGACGACACGGCCGAGGCCGAGCGCTTCCCCATCATCGAGGTTCTCGACGTCGGCATCCTCGATCACCGCACGGGTGAGCACCACCGCGGCATCGTCGGGAACAACTTCTCCTCATATCTGCGCGACTACGATTTCAGCGTCGTGCTGCCGGCAGCGACAGCTGCCGCGGGGACGTTCACCGTTCCGGAGGATTTCGGCATCCTGCACGGTGAGCTCTTCCAACGGTTCTTGGCGTCGGATGCCTACCGGCAGCGCTTCGCGGGCTCCCCGGTGATCTGCATCAGCGTGTCGACAAGCCGAACGTACCGTCGCACGGGCCTCGTGCACCCGGTACTCGGCACCGAGTACGTTCAGGATGCCTTCTCTCTCACCGACGATTACTTCGCCCGGATGGGTCTGCAGGTGCGCTACTTCATGCCGCGCGGCTCCGTCGCACCACTGGCGTTCTACTTCCGCGGCGACCTGCTGAACGACTTCTCCGATCTGCAACTGATCGGCACGATCGCGACGATGGAGACGTTCCAGAAGATCTATCGTCCCGAGGTGTACAACGCACTCGCCCCCGCCGGCGAGGTCTACCGTCCCACCCTGGACCATGTCGACTTCGTCCGCACCGAGATCGACTACGACCGTGAGGAGCGCAGCCAGCTGGCCGTCACCCAGGGCCGCTACGCCGAGGAGTACTTCGTGAAGCCCCACCTCCAGACCCTGGAACAGTGGATCGCCGGCGTGGCGGAGCCCGTCGCATGACCGGCGACGGCACCGTCCATCAGGCTCCTCTGCTGCCGGTGACGACGGTCGGCAGCCTCCCCAAGCCCGCCTGGCTCGCCGAGCCCGAGGTGCTCTGGTCGCCGTGGCAGCTGCACGGCGACGTGCTCGCCGATGGCAAACGCGACGCGCTGCGCGCCGTGGTGCACGAGCAGCAGCGGCGCGGCGTCGACATCATCACCGATGGCGAACAGACCCGTCAGCACTTCGTCACGACCTTCATCGAGCACCTCGACGGCGTCGACTTCGACAACCGCGAGACGGTGCGCATCCGCAACCGCTACGACGCCAGCGTGCCGACGGTGGTCGGCGCGGTCGGTCGTCGCGCGTCCGTCTTCGTCGAGGATGCCGCGTTCTTGCGCGGGCAGACCGACCTGCCCATCAAATGGGCTCTGCCAGGACCGATGACGATGATCGACACGTTGGCGGATCGGCACTATGGCAGCCGTGAAAAGCTCGCGTGGGAGTTCGCGACGATCCTCAATGAGGAGGCTCGCGAACTCGAGGCCGCCGGAGTGGACATCATCCAGTTCGACGAGCCGGCGTTCAACGTCTTCTTCGACGAGTTGAAGGACTGGGGAATCGCTGCGCTCGAACGCGCCGCGGAGGGCCTGCGCGTCGAGACCGCGGTGCACATCTGCTACGGGTACGGCATCAAGGCGAACACCGACTGGAAGGCGACACTCGGATCCGAGTGGCGTCAGTACGAGGAGTCCTTCCCTCTTCTGCAGCGCTCGCGTATCGATATCGTCTCGCTGGAGAGCCAGCACTCGAATGTGCCGATCGAGCTCATCGAACTCATCCGCGGCAAGAAGGTCATGCTCGGCGCCCTCGACGTGGCCCGCACGCACGTCGAGACCCCGGAAGAGGTCGCGGCGGTGCTGCGGCGGGCGCTGCCGTTCGTCGACGCCGACAAGCTGATTCCGAGTTCGAACTGCGGGATGGCCCCGCTGTCACGGGAGGTCGCATTCGGCAAACTGAGCGCACTGTCCGCCGGAGCAGCACTCGTGCGCGCCGAGCTGGCAGGCGCGGACTCGTGACGGGCGGCTCGATGCGGTGCCCCCGGCAGGATTCGAACCTGCGACCAACGGATTAGAAGGCCGTCGCTCTTCCACTGAGCTACGGAGGCGCTCTCCCAGCGTACTGTGGTCGCCGGCCCGTCGCTGATTGTGACGCATCGGTGCCGAGGTCGCAGGCCCTCATTAGGATGAACGCATGGTGAATGCCGCGGAGAACGATCGTCTCGTCTGGATCGATTGCGAGATGACCGGTCTCGACCTCGACGTCGACGAACTCGTCGAGATCGCGATCGTGGTCACCGACTTCGAGCTCAACGTCCTCGACCCCGGCTTCCAGGTGGTGATCAAACCCGACGCCTCGGCGCTGGCGAACATGAACGATTTCGTCACGCGTATGCACGAGACCTCCGGGCTCCTCGCCGAGATCCCGGACGGTATCAGCCTGGCCGAGGCGGAGTTCGAAGCCCTCGAGTACATCCAGAGGTTCGCTCCTGAGGGCAAGGCGCCGCTTGCGGGAAACACGATCGGCACCGACCGGATGTTCCTTGCAAAGTACATGCCGCGTGTCGACCGCTGGCTCCATTACCGCAGCGTCGACGTCTCCAGTATCAAAGAGCTGTCTCGTCGCTGGTACCCGCGCGCGTACTTCAACGCACCGGCGAAGGACGGTGGCCACCGGGCACTGGCCGACATCCTCGAGTCGATTCGTGAGCTGGCGTACTACCGGCAGGCCGTCTTCGTTCCGGAGCCGGGGCCCTCCAGCGACCAGGCACGCGACGCGGCGGCCGCCGTCGTGTCGTCGTATGCCTCCGGTGTGTAATACAATCGTCTGGTTGCCTGGAAGCAGGCGCATGGTGGCTATAGCTCAGTTGGTAGAGCACCGCGTTGTGGTCGCGGGGGTCGCGGGTTCAAGCCCCGTTAGCCACCCCACTTTCTCCCCGATCGGGATGTCGACATGATCGAGATGGACGCCGACGCGTTCGAAGCTCTCGTCGCCGACGAACTCGATCTGCTGCCCGAGCGCATGCTCGTCGGACTCGACAACGTCGTCTTCGTCGTCGAGGACCGGCCCGAGGACGGTTCCCTCGACCTGCTGGGTCTCTACGACGGTCTGGCGTTGACAGAGCGCGACCGTTACGGCACCGGGGAGCTGCCCGACCGGATCATCCTCTACCGTGAGCCGCATCTGCACGCCTGCGGATCGATCGCGGAGCTCCGGGACGAAGTGCACACCACACTGGTGCACGAGATCGCGCACTTCTACGGGATCGACGACGAGCGCCTGCACGAGTTGGGTTGGGCATGACGATTCCCCTCGAGGATGTCCGCCTGGAGGAGCGCTCGGAGGTGACCGGTCCCTGGCAGACGGTGGTCTGGAACGATCCGGTCAACTTGATGAGCTACGTCGTCCATGTCTTCCGCACCTACTTCGGTTACACCCGCGAGTATGCCGAGCGTCTGATGCTGCTGGTGCACCACGAGGGCCACGCGGTCGTCGCCGAAGGCGCGCGTGAGCAGATGGAGCTCCACGTCCAGGCGATGCACGACTACGGCCTCTGGGCGACCGTCAGGAAGGCCGACACATGACGAGGGTGCGGATGGCGGTGTCCGCGCTGGAAGCCGCGCATCTCACGGACATCGTCCTGCAGTTCACGGATCTGCTCGCCGAGTCCATCGACGGAGTCGATGATCCGGGCGTCGCGCGCCTTGTTCCCGACGGCTACCGGGACGCTCCGGAGGATGCCGCGGAGTTTCGTCGTCTGACCCAGGACGACCTCCTCGATCGGCGTCGTGATGATGCGGCGCTGGTGCTGGTGACGCTGCAACGCGATGGCCAGACACGGCGTCCGCAAGACCTGGACCGCGCGGACGCCGAGGCCGAGGTGATCGTCGAACTGGATGCCGGTGCGGTCGCTGCGTGGTTGCGAACGTTGACCGCGGTGCGGCTGGTGATCGCGACACGCCTCGGGATCACCACAGAAGAGGAGCAGGACGACGACCCCCGCTTCGGTGTCTACAACTGGCTGGGCTTCCGCCTCGAAGGCCTGCTCCAGGCGATCGAGGACTGACCGCCTCCAGCCCTCACGGGACGTCGATGACGATCGTTGCGAGCGATTGCGGGCGATGCGCGCGGAGGTGCTCCTCTTCCTGGTCGGCCCAGCGACGCCAGTGCGGCCGGTAGGTGTCGCCGTCTCGAGCGAGCGCGCGATCGCGCCGCGCACTCTCGGGCGATTCCACCCACACGCGCACGTGTGCCAGAGGCGCGGTGCTCGGAGTGAGCACCCCTGCTCCCTCGAGGATCAGGGGGACGTCGGCGGGCGTCTCCACCTCGGCCCCCGGACGATCGGCTGCCCAGTCCCACCGTCGCCACACGGCCGCCCTTGCCTCGCTGACGGGGATCAGGATGAACTCCCGCGCCAGAGTTGAACCGGCCGAGAGCCCGTCCCACCCCGGATACAGCTCGTCGAGGCCGATCATGCTGACGGGGCGCCCCCACCGCTCGCGCACCCGTCGCGCGAGGGTGGATTTGCCCGCGCCGGACCGTCCGTCGATCAGGACGATCGGTGTGATCTCCGGCTCCAAGGCCGCAATGGCGGACTCGATGCGGTCGACCCCGCTCGAGAGCGCCGCATCGACCTCGTCAGCGCTTGAGGGCACGGATGATGCGGCTGAGCGTGCGTCCCGCGACCCACACGAAGGGGATCGCCACCGCGACCAGCGACACGAGGTTCGGCTCGAAACGCAGATCGTCGCCCTTGCGGATGTAGGCACCGAGGGGAACGGCGAAGCCGCCGCCGCCCCCGCCGTTGTTGCCGCTCTCATCCTCGCCGGCGCCGAAGCCCGACCACGACAGAGCCACGGGGATGAGGCGGATGCCGTCGACGTCCTGCTGCTCGCCGTAGACGCTGTTGACGCCGAGCGATGCCGACTGCTTGCCGAGTTCGAGTGCGAGATTGGGCATGTTCCCACCGTAGCCGGGAAGCTCACTCGGTGCGAGGGAGCCGCGGATTCGTCGGCAGAGCATTCACATCACGGCGCGGACCGAGGACGCTCGCCCGGGTGACCACTCCCCCGCCGAAACGCTCACGCGCGTCGTCCAAGGCGGCGTCGACCCGTCGCCACTCGGCATCCTCATCCCAGAGCGGCACGGATCCACCGTCCCCGCCGCGCAGCTTCTCGGCGCGCACGCCGATCAGGCGCACCGGCTGGCTCAGCTCCAGCGCGTCGAACAAGCCGATGGCGACGTCGCCGATCCGCTGGCCGACGTCCGACGGCTCTGCCAGCGACAGCGAGCGCGAAAGCGTGGTGAAGTCGGCATAGCGCAGCTTCAACGCGACGGTTCCGGCCCGCCAGCCTCCGTCGCGGAGACGCGCCGCGACGCGATCGGAGAGCCGGCGAAGCTCGCTGCGCAGGACTGCCGGGTCGGCGACGTCGGTGAGGAAGGTCTCCTCATGCCCGATGCTCTTCTCCGTGCGTTCCGTCTCGACGGCTCGGGGGTCGATGCCGTGCGCGAGTTGCCAGATGCGCTCCCCGCCGGCGGGTCCGAGTGCGCGATCCAGGACGGCCCGCGGCGAGGCGAGGATGTCGGAGACGAGCCGGATGCCGCGACCCTCCAGCGTCTCCGCGGCCTTCGGCCCCACCCCCCACAGCGCCGAGACGGGCAGCGCGGCGAGGAAGGCGGCGGTGTCGGGTTCGCTGACGATGAGCAGCCCGTCGGGCTTCGAGCGCGTGGAGGCGATCTTCGCCACATGCTTCGTGGCCGCCACCCCGACGCTGCAGATCAGTCCCGTCTCCGCTGTCACGCGGGCCCGGAGCATCCGGGCGATCTCCCCCGGAGTTCCCCAGAGCCGCCGTGCGCCGGACACGTCGAGGAACGCCTCATCGATCGAGAGCGGCTCCACGAGGGGGGTGATGTCGTGGAAGATCGCCATCACCTGACGTGACAGGCTCGCATACCGCTCGAAGTGCGGAGTGACCACGACGGCCTGCGGACACAACCGAAGAGCCTGTGCGACGCCCATTGCCGACCGCACGCCGAATCGACGAGCCTCGTAGGAGGCGCTGGAGACCACACCGCGTCCCTCCATACCGCCGACGATCAGCGGCTTGCCGGCCAGGGAGGGATCGTGGAGGACTTCGACCGACGCATAGAAGGCGTCCATGTCCACGTGAAGAATCCGCGTGCCGGTGTCGTCGGCACCGGGCGGCGAGACGACCCGCCCCGACCCGTCACCCCGTCCCATGAGTCCATTCTCGGTGACGCCGCCGACATCGCGGCGCCACCGAGAAGGCAGCGTGTGCGACTACTGCGCCGCGCGCTCCAGAACGAGCTCGCGGACGCGTGCGGCGTCGGCCTGACCCTTCATCGCTTTCATGACGGCGCCGATGACGGCACCGGCGGCCTGCACCTTGCCGTCGCGGATCTTCTCGAGCACGTCGGGCTGCGCGGCGAGAGCATCGTCGATCGCGGCGATCAGCGCGCCGTCGTCCGAGACGACCGCAAGACCGCGTGCGTCGACGACCTGCTGCGGCGTGCCTTCGCCGGCGATGACGCCCTCGAGCACCTGACGCGCCAGCTTGTCGGTGAGCGTGCCTGCGTCCACGAGCTGCTGCAGCGCGGCCACCGATGCGGGGGTGACGAGCGATGAAGCTTCGACTCCCTGAGCGTTGGCGATGCGAGAGATCTCGCTCATCCACCACTTGCGCGCGGCCGCAGGCGCAGCGCCCGCTGCGACGGTCGCGTCCACCTCGGCGAGCAGGCCCGCGTTCACGATTCCCTGGAAATCGATGTCGGCGAAGCCCCACTCGGCCTTCAGACGTCGCCGACGCGCGGCGGGCGGCTCCGGAAGAGCAGCACGCAACGACTCGACCAGCGCGGAGGACGGCGCGACGGGCAGGAGGTCGGGCTCCGGGAAGTAACGGTAGTCGTCGGCATCCGACTTCGGACGCCCCGGAGAGGTCGTCCCGGTGTCTTCGTGCCAGTGCCGCGTCTCCTGAGTGATCGTCCCGCCCGCGGCGAGGATCGCCGCTTGACGCTGGATCTCGTAACGCACGGCGCGTTCGACCGAGCGCATCGAGTTGACGTTCTTTGTCTCGGTGCGCGTGCCGAGCTTCTCCTGCCCGCGTGGGCGCAGGGACACGTTCGCATCGCAGCGGAGGTTTCCGCGTTCCATGCGCGCCTCAGAGATGCCGAGCGAGAGCACCACGTCGCGAATCGCCCGCACGTACGCGGCGGCCAGCTCGGGTGCACGGTGTTCCGCGCCGAAGATCGGCTTGGTCACGATCTCCACGAGTGGGACGCCGGCGCGGTTGTAATCCACGAGCGAGTACTCCGCGCCCTGAATGCGGCCGGTGGAGCCGCCGACGTGCGTGAGCTTGCCGGCATCCTCCTCCATATGCGCCCGCTCGATGGGCACCTCGAAGACCGTCCCGTCGGTCAGTTCCACCTCGATCTGGCCCTCGAAGGCGATGGGCTCGTCGTACTGCGAGATCTGGTAGTTCTTGCCGAGGTCGGGGTAGAAGTAGTTCTTGCGCGCGAAGCGGCTCGATGGCGCGATCTGGCACCCGAGGGCGAGCCCGAGGCTGATCGAGAACCGCACCGCCGTCTCGTTGACCACCGGCAGCGACCCCGGAAGGCCCATGTCGACAGGCGCCACGAGGGTGTTGGGGGCGGCATCGTGGTTCGAAGCGTGCGCCGGATTTCCCGCGGGGGAGAACATCTTCGTCTCGGTGTTGAGTTCGACGTGCACCTCGAAGCCGAGCACCGGCTCGTAGAGCTTCAATGCCTCGTCGAAGTCCATCAGTGCGGCCGTGGCCATCAGCGGTTCCCTCCCAGAAGCGGGGCACGGTCCAGCAGAGGACCACCCCACGAATCGACGAGCAATGCCTCGGCAGCGGCGCCGACCCGGTACAGACGGGCGTCCTCCCGCGCCGGCGCGATGAACTGGATGCCGACGGGCAGCCCGTCCTCCTCTGCCAGACCCGACGGAATCGAGATGCCGGGGACGCCGGCCAGGTTCACCGGAATCGTGGTGACATCGTTGAGGTACATCTGCAGCGGGTCATCGATCTTCTCGCCGAGCTTGAACGCAGTGGTGGGAGCCGACGGCGTCGCGATGACATCGACCTGAGCGAACGCCGCGTCGAAGTCGCGCTGGATGAGCGTGCGCACCTTCTGGGCGCTGCCGTAGTAGGCGTCGTAGTATCCGGCCGACAGCGCGTAGGTGCCGAGAATGATGCGACGCTTCACCTCCTCGCCGAAGCCGGCGTCTCGAGTGGCAGCCATGACGTCTTCGACCGTGCCGCCCGGGACGTCGACTCGCAGGCCGAAACGGACGGAGTCGAATTTGGCGAGGTTGCTCGACGCCTCCGCGGGAAGGATCAGGTAATACGCGGCGACGCCGTACTCGAAGTGCGGGGCGCTGACCTCAACGATCTCCGCGCCCTGCGCTTCGAGGAGCGCCAGCGCCGCGCGGAACGATGCCGACACGCCGGCCTGGAAGCCGCTGTCGGGCAGCTCGCGAATCACGCCGACCTTAAGCCCCGCAAGACCGGCGCCGGCGGCGCCTTCGCGTGCGGCCGCCGCAAAGGAGGGCCAGCTGTCGGTCAGCGACGTCGCGTCGTGCGGGTCGTGGCCGCCGATGACGTCGTGCAGGAGCGCCGAGTCGAGCACGGTGCGCGAGACCGGACCGACCTGGTCGAGTGAAGACGCCAGCGCGATGGCGCCGAACCGGCTCACCCCGCCGTAGGTCGGCTTCATGCCGACGGTTCCCGTGACGTGCGCCGGCTGGCGGATCGATCCGCCCGTGTCCGAGCCGAGAGCCAGCGGAGCCTCGAAGGCGGCGACGGCGGCCGCCGATCCGCCCCCGGAGCCTCCGGGGATGCGATCGAGGTCCCACGGGTTGTGGGTGGGACCGTACGCCGAATGCTCCGTCGACGATCCCATGGCGAACTCATCCATGTTCGTCTTCCCCAGGGGCACCAGGCCGGCGGCGCGCGAACGCGCGACGACGGTGGCGTCGTAGGGCGACAGGAATCCCTCCAGGATCTTCGAGCCGCTCGTAGAGGGCATGTCTGTCGTGACGAGCACGTCCTTGATCGCGAGGGGAACTCCCGCGAGCTCGCCCAAGGCTTCACCGGCGGCGCGGCGGCGATCGATGTCGGCGGCAACCTCGAGGGCGTGGTCACTCACGTGCAGGAAGGCGTGCACATCGCCGTCGACGGCGGCGATCCGGTCGAGGTGGGCCTGCGTCGCTTCGACGCTGGACACGTCACCGGAGGCCAGTCGTGCGGCCAGGTCTGCGGCGTTCAGCCGTGTGAGATCGGTCACTGCTCCTCCCCCAGAATCGCCGTGACGCGGAAGCGACCGTCGGCGGCGTCTGGCGCGTTCTGCAGCACCTGCTCCACCGTCAGCATCTGGCCGACGACGTCGGGACGGAAGACGTTCTCGAGCGGGAGGGGATGGCTCGTCGCGGGGACGTCGGGCGTTGCCACCTCGGACACCTTCGCGATGTTGTCGACGATCACCGAGAGCTGCCCCGTCAGGCGCTGCACCTCGTGCTCGTCGAGCTGAATCCGGGCCAGAACGCCGAGATGGCGAACGAGTTCAGGGGTGATTTCAGACACCCGTCGATTCTAGTCGGCCCCCTTCGGCCCGCTTCTCACGGCCGATAGGCTGGCCCGCGTGAGTGCCGCTGCCCCGTACGACCCGCCCCGCCCGTGGATCGCCAGCTACGCCGCCGGAGTCCCCGATGATCTCGAACCGGTCACCGGCTCGCTCCTGGACATCGTCACGGCATCGGCGCGTGACTACCCGGATGCGCCGGCGCTGCAATTCTTCGGTCGCACGACCTCGTACCGCGACCTCGTCGAGGCGATCGATCGCGTGGCGGCGGGTCTCCGAGAGCGTGGGGTCGGCAAAGGCGACACGGTCGCGATCGTACTGCCCAACTGTCCCCAGCACATCATCGCCTTCTACGCGATTCTGCGCCTCGGCGCCATCGCGGTGGAGCACAATCCGCTCTACACTCCACGGGAGCTGCGCAAGCAGTTCGAAGACCACGGGGCGCGCACGGCCATCGTCTGGAGCAAGGTCGCCGCCACCGTGCAAGCGTTCCCCGCCGATCTCGCCGTCACCACGCTGGTCAGCGTCGACATCACGACCGCCATGCCGCTCTCGCTGCGTCTCGCGCTGCGGCTTCCCGTCGCGAAGGCCCGTCAGTCGCGCGACGCGCTCACCACGCGCGTGTCGCACGCCGTGCCCTGGGAACACCTGGCACGCAGCGAAGCACTGGCGGCATCCTTCCCCGGTCCGGTCACCGACGACGTCGCCATCATCCAGTACACGAGCGGAACGACGGGAACGCCGAAAGGCGCGGTGCTCACCCACCGCAACCTCCTGGCCAACGCCCGGCAGGCTCAAGCGTGGGTCCCGTCGATCCAGCGCGGCAAGGGATGCGTCGTGTACGCGGTGCTGCCGATGTTCCACGCCTACGGGCTGACCCTGTGCCTCACTTTCGCGATGTCGATGGGTGCCCGTCTGGTGCTGTTTCCCCGCTTCGAACCCGCGATGGTCCTCGAAGTGACGAAGAAGCACCCGGCGACGTTCTTGCCGCTGGTGCCGCCGATCGCCGATCGACTGCTCGCCGCAGCGCGCGCCGAGGGCGTCTCCTTGGCCGGCACGGAGGTCGCCATCTCCGGAGCGATGGCGTTGCCGCATGATCTCGTCGTGCCGTTCGAGCGGGCGACGGGTGGCTACCTCGTCGAGGGCTACGGGCTGTCCGAGTGCTCGCCGGTTCTCATGGCGAACCCGGTCGCCGACAATCGCAAGGCGGGAACGGTCGGACTCCCCCTCCCCGGCACCGAGTGTCGCGTGGTCGATCCGGACGATCCCACCGTGGACATGCCCTCCGGTGAGCGGGGCGAGCTGATCGTGCGGGGCCCGCAGGTCTTCCAGGGCTACTACGGCAAGCCGGAAGCCACCGAGGAGGTCTTCGTGGACGGGTGGTTCCGCACCGGCGACATCGTCCAGATCGACGACGAGGGGTTCGTGCGCATCGTGGATCGCATCAAGGAGCTCATCATCACCGGCGGGTTCAATGTGGCGCCCACCGAAGTCGAGAACGCACTGAGGCAGCACCCGCGCGTGGTGGATACCGCTGTCGTGGGCCTGCCAAGCGAGCATTCGGGCGAAGAGGTCGTCGCCGCCGTGGTGCTCGACGGGTCCGGAGCCGACGTCGACACGGACTCCATCCGGGACTACGCCCGCGGCATCCTCACGCCCTACAAGGTCCCCCGCCGGATCTTCATCGTCGACGAGCTGCCGAAGTCGCTGATCGGAAAGGTGCTGCGTCGCCAGGTGCGTGAGTCCTTGCTCGAGCTCACGCATCCCGGAGGAGACTGAACCGATCAGCCCGCGTCGGGATCGAGTGCCCCGAGCGCGGCGGGCCCCTGCTCGACGAGGATGCGAAACTGCGCGGCATCGATGATGCGGATGCCGAGTTCCTCCGCCTTGGTGAGTTTCGAGCCCGCGCCCGGACCTGCGGCGACGAAGTCGGTCTTCTTCGACACGGACGAGGCTGCTTTCCCGCCAGCGGCAATGATCGCCTCCTGCGCGCCCTCTCGGGTGTAGCCCTCCAGCGTGCCGGTCGCAACGACCGTGACACCCTCGAGCACGCCGCCGGCGGCGACGGCAGCTCCCGGGCCGGGGTGACCTGGAATCTCCAAGACCGCGCCCGCCGCCGCCCAGCGTTCCACGATCTCCTGATGCCAGTCGACGGCGAACCATTCCAGGAGCGAGTCCGCGATGATGCCGCCGACGCCGTCGACGTCGGCGAGAGCGTCGCGCTCGGCCGCGCGGATCGCGTCCAGCGAACCGAACCACTGCGCGAGTGCCCGCGCGGCGACCGGGCCGACGTGGCGGATGTTCAACGCGACCAGAAACCGCCACAGGTCCTTCGTCTTGGCCTTCTCGAGTTCCTCGAGAAGGGTGAGCGCCTGGGCCGACGGCTGGGGACCTGTGAGTCCCTCCTTCTTCTCCGCCGACGAGGGTTGGCGACGGAAGGGCGCGCGGGTGATCGGTTCGCCGCTGTCGTCATCGAGTTTGGCCTCCCCCGTTTCGCTGTCGCGGACGATCACCTCGATCGGGACGAGCTGTTCGAGTGTGAGGTCGAACAGACCGGCCTCGGTGATCAGCGGGGGCACGGCGGGAACCGACGGCTGCGTCAAGGCCGCTGCGGTGACCTCGCCGAGGGCTTCGATGTCGAGGGCGCCACGGGAGCCGATGTGCTCGACGCGGCCCCGAACCTGGGCGGGACAGGCGCGCGTGTTGGGGCAGCGCAGGTCGATGTCGCCGTCTTTCGCGGGTGCCAGCGTGGAGCCGCATTCCGGGCACCGGGTCGGCATGACGAATGCCCGCTCCGTGCCGTCGCGCAGCTCGACCACGGGACCGAGCACCTCGGGAATGACATCGCCGGCTTTGCGCAGCACGACGGTGTCACCGATGAGAACTCCCTTGGACACGACGACGTCCTGGTTGTGAAGCGTCGCCTGCCGGACGACCGAGCCCGCGACGCGGGCGGGAGCCATCACGGCGAAGGGTGTCGCCCGGCCGGTGCGGCCGACCGAGACGACGATGTCGAGCAGCTTCGTGTTGACCTGTTCCGGCGGGTACTTGTACGCGATGGCCCATCGCGGGGCACGACTGGTCGCGCCCAGCTCACCGTGCAATGCCAGCTCGTCGACCTTGACCACGACGCCGTCGATCTCGTGCTCGACGTCGTGGCGATGCTCGCCGTAGTACGCGACGAACGCCGCCACGCCGTCGATGTCGTCTGCGGTGCGGAAAGACGTGCTCGTCGGCAGCCCCCACGTCGCGAGCAGTGCGTAGACCTCGCTCTGCGAGGACACGGGCGGCTCCGGCCACGCCCCGATCCCATGGACGAGCAGCCGCAGCGATGCGAGCCGGGCGCGTCCGGCTTCGAGCTCCATGCCGCTTTTCTTGTCGAGTTGCTGGCGAAGGCCGCCGCTGGCCGCGTTTCGCGGGTTCGCGAATGCCGGGAATCGGCGGGCGGCGCTTCGGGTGAGCTTCTCCTCGTCGCCTCCGCGCTCACGACCGTCCGTGATGACACGCTCGCGCAACCGGGCCTGGAGAGCGTTGAGTTCGTCGAAGGCCGCGACGGGGATGTAGACCTCGCCGCGCACCTCCACGATCGGAGGATGCCCTTCACCCGCGAGTCGTGCAGGAATGCCCGCGACCTGGAGCGCATTGACGGTGACGTCCTCGCCCACTCGTCCGTCGCCGCGGGTGGCGGCCGACACGAGAACGCCGTGCTCGTAGCGGAGATTGATGGCCAGGCCGTCGATCTTCAGCTCCAGCAGCCAACGGACGTGTCGTCCCGCGGCAGCCGATGTCTTCGTGCACCAGTCTCGCAGCTCGTCCGCGCTGAAGACGTTGTCGAGGCTGAGCATGCGCTCGGCGTGTTCGACGGGCGCGAACATCGAGCTCTGCGCCGCGCCCACCGACTGCGTCGGCGAATCCTGTCCCTGCACCTCGGGGAAGGCGCGCTCCACTGCTTCGAGCCGCCGCATCCACCCGTCGTAGGTCGCGTCGTCGACGATCTCGGCGTCGCGCCCGTAGTACGCGTCCCGGGCGCCGAGGATGAGGTCGGTCAATCGCTCCGCGTCGAGGCGGGCGTCGTCGAGGTTCGTCGGAAGGGAGACTTCATCATCCGTCACCCGGCCAGTGTAGGTGGGGCGGCCGACATCGCCCTGCCCCTTGCGCGCCGCGCGTGGCCCGGTGCCCGCGGTCGCACGCTGACGGGGGTCGAGCTCAACCCGCGATGGGGACGGCCGAGACCGTGCGGTCGACCGTGAATTGCCCGATCACCCGCGTGCCGTCGTAGAGCACCGCGGTCTGACCCGGCGCGACGCCGTCGAAGGGGGCATCCGCGCGCACCGTGACGATGCCGTCGCGGACCACGGCCGACGCCCTCACGGGGTCGGCGTGGGCGCGGATCTGCACCTGGCAGGGGAACTCGGCATCCTGCGGCGCTCGGCCGGCCCAGCTGTGGCGAGAGCCTGAGATCTCCGCCGTGGCCAGCGCCTCCTTCGGACCGACGACGACCGTGTTCGAGACGGGACGGACCTCGAGGACGAATCGCGGCTTGCCATCGGACGCGGGAACGCCCAGCTGCAGACCGCGACGCTGTCCGACCGTGTACCCGTGCGCGCCGTCGTGGCTTCCCACGACCGCGCCGTCACGGTCGATGATGTCGCCGTGCGCGGTGCCGACCTTTTCGGCAAGCCACCCGCGGGTATCGCCGTCGGGGATGAAGCAGATGTCGTGGCTGTCGGGCTTCTGGGCGACCGTCAGGCCGCGCTCTGCTGCTTCGGCACGCACGAGGGCCTTGGAGGGCGTCGACCCCAGCGGAAAGTAGGTGTGGGCCAGCTGTGAGGCCGTCAGCACCCCCAAGACGTAGGACTGGTCCTTGGCCTCGTCGCTCGCCCGGTGCAGTTCGCGTCCGTCGGGTGTGTCGACGATCATCGCGTAGTGACCGGTGCACACCGCGTCGAAGCCGAGCTCGAGCGCACGCTCGAGCAGAGCTGCGAACTTGATCTTCTCGTTGCAGCGCATGCACGGGTTCGGCGTCCGACCCGCGCGATACTCGGCGATGAAATCGTCGATGACGTCGTCGCGGAACCGCTCGGAGAAATCCCAGACATAGAAGGGGATGCCGAGCCGATCGGCCGCCCGGCGCGCATCCATCGCGTCTTCGATCGTGCAGCAGCCGCGGCTTCCCGTTCGCAGCGTGCCACCGGCACGCGAGAGGGCGAGATGGACGCCGACGACGTCGTGACCGGCATCCACGGCGCGCGCAGCCGCCACGGCGGAATCGACGCCGCCGCTCATGGCCGCCAGGATACGCATCGCTCCAGTCTACGAGGGCTGCACGCCCGCGGCTCCGAGTCCTCGCGGCCGGGCGGCACTGGTCGCCCGGGCATAGGCCAGCGGAAGCGCCGCGATCAGAGCATCGACATCACTCGGCGCGGTGGTGCGGCCGAGGGTGATCCGCAGTACCGAGCGCGCGACGGCCTCGTCGCGCCCCAGAGCGAGGACGACGTGCGAGGGTTCAGCGACACCGGCCTGGCACGCAGACCCGGTCGAGACCGAGATCCCTTCCTGATCGAGGAGGAACAGCAACGTCTCCCCCATCGCGCCCGGCAGATGGACGTGCACATTGCCTGCAAGGCGATCGCGGGCATCGCCCAGCAACTCGGCCTGCGGGATCGCGGCCCGGATGCCGGACAGCAGCCGATCTCCCAGCGCCGCCAGCCGTGTCTGTTCGCTGACGCGTTCGGCCTCGGCGTCTTCGAGGGCGACGGCGAGCGCCGCGGCTCCGGCGATGTCCGGCGTGCCCGAGCGCAGTCCGCGTTGCTGGCCTCCGCCGTGCAGCAGCGCTGCGATGCGGGCATGGCGTGAGACGACGACGGCGCCCGTTCCGACGGGAGCACCGACCTTGTGCCCCGAGATGCTGAGGGTCACCAGACCGGCGCCCGGTGGGGCATCGCCGCGCCAGGTGGAGAAGGACACCGGCAGGTGACCCATCGCCGCGACGGCGTCGAGGTGCAGCGGCACGTCGGCGGCCGCGGCGGATGCCGCCAGCTGAGCGGCATCCTGGACCGTACCCACCTCGTTGTTGGCGACCAGCGCGGTCGCCAGGGCCGCGGGGTCGGGGGCGCTCAGCGCCGTTCGGAATCGGTCGAGAGGAATGTGCCCGACCGAATCGAGAGCGACCGCGCGCACGCGGGCGCCCCGCAGGCGCAGCCAATCCACGGTGTCCACGCTCGCATGGTGCTCGCCGTCGGGCAGGACGACGGCGTCTCGATCATCGGGCTTGCTCCACCACAGACCCTTCAGCGCCAGGTTGATGCCTTCGGTCCCCCCGGAGGTGAGCACCACCTCGATCGGGTCGCAGCCGAGCACGGCGGCGATGCGCTCGCGCGACTCCTCCAGCAGTCGTCGTGCGGCCTGTCCGGCACCGTGCACCGAGGACGCATTGCCCGTCAGCGTCGCCGCCGCCATCCATGCGTCGCGGGCGCTGTCTCGCAGGGGCGCCGACGCCGCATGGTCGAGGTAGATCGACATGACGCTCCCGCCCTCGTGA
Source organism: Sphingomonas sp. BLCC-B65 (assembly GCF_028550675.1). Lineage (NCBI taxonomy): Bacteria > Pseudomonadati > Pseudomonadota > Alphaproteobacteria > Sphingomonadales > Sphingomonadaceae > Sphingomonas > Sphingomonas sp. BLCC-B65. Next base: position 580,385 of record NZ_JAQQGL010000001.1, read on the forward strand.
CGACGCGGACTCACCGCGTCACTACTCTAGAGCGCATGGCCAGCCCGAAGCCGTCCCGTGTCGCCGAAGCCCACCCTGCCACGCCCGCTCCCTTCCTCGGACCCGCCTTCGACCGGCTCGGCGTCACCCTCGGCGCCGAAGGCGGGACTCTGCGCGTGTGGTCGGAGGATGCGACCGGCATCGATCTCGTCGTCTTCGACGCCGATGATCTCGACTGGATCACCGCGACCATCCCGTTGGCCCCCGCGGGAGGCGATGTCTGGCAGGTGACGACACCGGATCTGCGCGTAGGGGCGTGCTACGCGCTTCGCGTGACAGGACCGTCCGGTCCCGGGCAGACCTTCAACCCGGAGAGCCTGCTCCTCGACCCCTATGCGCGAGGACTCGTGCCCGTGCGCATCGGCCAGTGGCGCGCGGCCGTCGTCGATGACGCATTCGACTGGAACGACGTGCCGCGCCCGCACACGCCGATGGACCGCACCGTCATCTACGAGGCGCACGTGAAGGGTCTCACCAAGCGGCACCCGGACATCCCGCCGGCGTTGCACGGCACCTACGCGGGACTCGGCCATCCGGCGATGATCGCGCACCTGCGGGATCTCGGCGTGACGGCCGTCGAACTCCTGCCGATCCACGCGTTCGAGACGGAGCCCCGTCTTCTGCATCAGGGACTGACGAACTACTGGGGCTACAACACTCTCAACTTCTTCAGCGCACACGCCCCGTACGCGACGGCGGAGGCCGTCGCCGCCGGCCCGGATGCCGTGCTGCGGGAGGTGAAGACCATGGTGCGTGACCTCCATGCGGCGGGCATCGAGGTCATCCTCGACGTGGTGTACAACCACACGTCCGAGCTCGGTCTGGGCGGACCGAGATCCAGCTTCCGCGGCATCGACAACCGGGGCTACTACCGGCAGGAAGACGACGGCGCCTACATCGACGTCACAGGCTGCGGAAACGCCGTCAACACGGCGACCGACGCCGCCGCGCGTCTGGTGCTGGACTCCCTGCGGTACTGGGCCGACAACGTGCAGATCGACGGTTTCCGCTTCGACCTGGCCGTGACCCTCGGCCGTGGGAGTGACAACGCCTTCGATCCCCATCACCCGCTGCTGCGGGCCATCGTCGAGGACCCGGCGCTCGCGGATCTGAAGATGATCGCCGAGCCATGGGACGTCGGTATGGGCGGCTGGCAGACGGGTAACTTCGGGAGCGGCTGGGCCGAATGGAACGACCGCTACCGCGACCGCGTCCGCAACTTCTGGCTGAGCGACATCGACTACGCCCGCCGCGCGTCGACATCCCCCGTCGGCATCGGAGGGTTCGCGACGCGGCTCGCCGGCTCATCGAACACCTTCACCGCGGAACGCGGGCCGCTTGCGAGCATCAACTTCGTCACGGCGCACGACGGGTTCACGCTGCGCGACCTCGTCTCCTACGACGTCAAGCACAACCTCGGCAACGGCGAGCAGAACCGTGACGGGGCCGACACCAACCGGTCCTTCAACCACGGCGCCGAAGGCCGCACCGACGACGACACGATCCTCGCGACGCGCCGCAAGGCCATGCGCAACCTCATGGGAACGCTGCTGCTGTCGGCCGGCGTGCCGATGATGACGGCGGGAGACGAGGCCGGCCGGACCCAGCGAGGGAACAACAACGCCTACTGCCACGACTCTCCTCTCACGTGGGTCAACTGGGAGCACGCACCCTGGCAGGAGGACCTGCAGGCCCACGTCCGCCGTCTCATTCAGGTGCGCCGCGACAACCCCGCCCTGCGACCGCGCCGTTTCGCCCGCGACGCTCACGTCGTCCCCAGCGCGTCGGTCATCGACTGGTACGACGAGAACGGCGAGACGATGTCGATCGAGCGGTGGACCGATCCCGCTCACCGGACCCTGCAGTATGACGCGGCATCCACGCCGGAAGAGGAGGACCCGAACCGTATCCTGCTGGTCGTGCACGGCACCGAGAGGCCGGTCGAGGTCACGCTTCCCACGATCGAGGGCGTGAGCGGCTACGTGTCACTGTGGTCCAGCGTGCCTGACCGTCCCGACACGACCGAGCCGCTGTTCGCGCCGGGCGCCGTGCTCACCCTCCCCGGAACCGCTCTGCATCTGTTCCGGATGCAATGACGCGAACCGGACGCCGAGTGGTGTGCCCGTTCGGTGTTCGGCGGTAGGTTCGAGACGTGGCTTCGACGACGCGCTCCGCTCCCTCCGTTCCTCCTCGCGCGACGACGCTGCGCAGCGCTGCACAGATTCCGGTCCGCCCGGTCACCGTCTGGCGGGGCGTCACCGACACGCGGGCGGGACGGATCCCGATGGCACTGCCGCACCCGTCCGTGCCGGACGCGCTGTTTCGGCCATCCGCCTTCTCCGGCGAAGCCGTTCCGTTCACCGTCACCGCCTTCCGCGAGGGCCACGATCTCATCGGCGTGCACGTGCGGCTCTTCTCCCCCTCCGGAGAGGAGTCGTTGCACCGGCTGTCTGCACGCGGCGATGGCTTCGACCGCTGGAGCGTCGACATCGCTCCCCTGGAAGAGGGCATCTGGCGGTTCCGCTTCGAAGCGTTCGGCGACGATGTCGCGACGTGGGAGCACGCGGCCGACGTGAAGATCGCGGCGGGGGTCGACACCCCGCTCATGCGCGAGATGGGCGCGAGACTGTTCGCCGATGCGGCGCGGGAGAAGGATCGCCCCGCAGCCGAACGCAAGGCGTTGAACGCTGCCGCCGGCGCGCTGCGCGACCCGGGGACGAGCGATGACGAGGCGTTGGCCGTCGTCCGCGACCCCGCGATCGCCGCGTACTTCGACGCACGTCCCCTGCAGTCGCTCGTCACAGTGGGCCCCGATCTCGAGCTGCTCGTGGAGCGGGAGCGCGCGGGCGTCGGCGCCTGGTACGAGTTCTTCCCCCGGTCCGAGGGCGCGAAGCGATTGAAGGACGGATCGATCAAGAGCGGCACCTTCCGCACGGCCACCAAGCGGCTGCCGGCGGTCGCCGCGATGGGCTTCGACGTGCTGTACCTGCCGCCGATTCACCCCATCGGCGAGGTCAACCGCAAGGGACCCAACAACACGCTGACCGCCGCCGCGGGCGATCCCGGCTCGCCGTGGGCCATCGGGTCGGCAGCCGGCGGCCACGACACGGTGCACCCCGACCTGGGCACCCTCGCAGACTTCCGGGCCTTCGTCCGTGCGGCGCGGACCGAGGGACTCGAGGTCGCGCTCGACCTCGCTCTTCAGGCGGCGCCCGATCACCCGTGGGTCGCCGCTCACCCGGAGTGGTTCACCACCTTGCCCGACGGCACGATCGCCTACGCGGAGAATCCCCCGAAGAAGTACCAGGACATCTACCCGATCAACTTCGACAACGATCCTGCGGGCATTCGCGCCGAAGTCCTCCGCATCGTCCGGCACTGGATCGCCCAGGGCGTGAAGATCTTCCGCGTGGACAACCCGCACACGAAGCCGCTGCAGTTCTGGGAATGGCTCATCGCCACGGTGAATGCCGAGCACCCGGACGTGATCTTCCTGGCCGAGGCCTTCACTCGTCCAGCTCCTCTTCAGGCGCTCGCGCAGGCCGGCTTCCAGCAGAGCTACTCGTACTTCACGTGGCGCAACACCAAGGCGGAGTTGGAGGAGTTCCTTCGCTGGGTGGCCCACGACACCGCGGACTTCATGCGGCCCAATCTCTTCGTCAACACGCCTGACATCCTCACCGAGTACCTCCAGTACGGGGGGCGCCCCGCCTACAAGATCCGGGCAGCCCTGGCCGCCACCGCTGGCGCCTCCTACGGCGTGTACGCCGGCTACGAGCTGATCGAGAACGTGGCCCGGCCGGGGTCGGAAGAGAACATCGACAACGAGAAGTACGAGTACAAGCTGCGCGACTGGGATGCCGCGGCATCCCAGGGCCTTTCCATCGCGCCCTACCTGACGCGCCTCAACGAGATCCGCCGCGCTCATCCGGCGCTGCGACAGCTGCGTGACGTCTCTCTCCACTGGAGCGACGACGACGCGATCCTCGTCTACGTCAAGCACCTTCCCGCGGCGCTGAGCGTCGACGGCGTGGACGACACGATCATCGTCGTCGCCAATGTCGACCCGCATTCGATCCGCCAGACCACGGTGCACATCGACTCCACCGTGTTCGGCGTTGCCCGCGGCGTCGACTACGTTGTCGAAGACCTCGTGACCGGCGCGAGCTGGACCTGGAATCAGGACAACTTCGTCCGTCTCGACGCATTCGACGAACCCGTTCACATCCTGCACGTGAAGGAGACGCGATGAGCGATATCTCGGACGAGGTCCTCGACACGGTCGCGACGGGTTCGTATCACGCCCCGCACGACGTCCTCGGTCCGCATCAGCGCGCCGATGGATCGTGGGTCATCCGTGCACGTCGGCCGATGGCGTCGTCGGTGACGGCCGTCGCGGACGACGGCACCGAGATCGCGCTCGATCACGTGCGCGGAGGAATCTGGGAGGGCGAAAGCCCGACACAGCCGCGGGCGTACGAGTTGGTGGCCACCTACGAGGGCGGTGCCGACTACCGCGTCGACGATCCCTACCGTCACCTTCCGACCCTGGGCGACGTCGACCGCCACCTGATCGCGGAGGGTCGGCACGAGCAGCTCTGGCAGGCACTCGGCGCACACGTGCGTCATTACGACGGCGTCAGCGGTGTGTCGTTCGCCGTGTGGGCTCCGAATGCGCGCGCGGTTCGCGTGGTCGGCGACTTCAACGCGTGGGACGGCCAGGGGCACGCGCTGCGCAGCCTCGGCTCCAGCGGTGTCTGGGAGTTGTTCGTGCCCGGGCTCACTGCCGGCGCGGTCTACAAGTACGAGATCCTCACGCGCCACGGCGGCTGGATTCTCAAGGCCGATCCGATGGCCCAGCGTGCCGAGGTTCCGCCGGCGACCGGCTCCGTCGTGACCGAAAGCGCGTACAGCTGGGGCGACGAGGAGTGGATGGCCGCCCGCGCCGGCCGCGATGTCCTGTCCCAGCCGATGTCGACGTACGAGCTCCACCTCGGGTCGTGGCGACCCGGACTCGGCTACCGGGACGCGGCCGAGCCCCTGATCGCTTATCTCACCGAGACCGGCTACACCCACGTCGAGTTCCTGCCGCTGGCCGAGCATCCGTTCGGCGGCTCATGGGGCTATCAGGTCAGTGGCTACTACGCGCCGACGAGCCGCTTCGGCAGCCCCGACGACCTGCGCTATCTGATCGACCGCCTGCACCAGGGCGGCTTCGGCGTCATCATGGACTGGGTTCCGGGCCATTTTCCGAAAGACGCCTTCGCTCTCGCCCGCTTCGACGGCGACCCCCTCTACGAGCACCCCGATCCCCGCCGTGGCGAGCACAAGGACTGGGGCACGCTCATCTTCGACTACGGCCGCAACGAGGTGCGCAACTTCCTCGTGGCCAACGCGTTGTACTGGTTCGAGGAGTTCCACGTCGACGGGCTGCGCGTCGATGCCGTGGCCTCGATGCTCTACCTCGACTATTCGCGCGAACCCGGCGAGTGGGAGCCGAACATCTACGGCGGTCGCGAGAACCTGGAGGCCATCCGGTTCCTTCAGGAGGTCAACGCCACCGCATACAAGCGTTACCCCGGCATCGCCATGATCGCGGAGGAGTCCACCAGCTACCCGGGCGTCACGGCGCCCACGAGCGCCGGAGGCCTCGGCTTCGGTCTCAAGTGGAACATGGGCTGGATGAACGACTCGCTCGAATACATCAAGCGTGACCCCATGTACCGCGGCCATCATGAGGGCGAACTGTCCTTCTCCTTCGTGTACGCCTTCAGCGAACACTTCGTCCTTCCGATCAGCCATGACGAGGTCGTTCACGGGAAGGGCACGTTGTTCACACGGATGCCGGGTGATCACTGGCAGAAGCTCGCCAACACCCGCGCCTTCCTGGCGTACATGTGGGGTCATCCGGGCAAGCAGCTGCTGTTCATGGGCCAGGACTTCGGGCAGCTGTCCGAATGGTCGGAGGGACGAGGACTGGACTGGTGGATGCTCGATCAGCCGCCGCACCGTCAACTCCTCGACTTCGTGGCTGCGCTCAATCGCGTCTACCGGGAGAACTCACCGTTGTGGGCGCGCGACAGCGACGGCTCCGCCTTCCGGCGCCTCGGGGCCCCCACCTGGAACCCGAACGTCATCGCCTTCGCGCGGGATGACGACCGGGGCAACACCGTGGTCGTCATCTGCAACTTCTCCGGTGTTCCCCTTCACGACTACGCCCTGGACCTGCCCGCCGGCGGAGCGTGGCGGGAACTGCTCAACTCCGATGCGGAAGCCTACGGCGGCTCCGGAGTGGGCAACTTCGGGACCGTGCACGCCGATGACAACGGGCGCGCGACGCTCGTTCTGCCGCCGCTCGGCGTGCTCTGGCTCGGCCGCTTCGCCTGAACAGCCGGCGACCGGTGCCGGAACGTTCCGTGTCAGAACAGCAGTGAGGTCAGACGACCACGGGCGCGGATGACGCGCGGGTCGCCGTCGCCGATCAGTCCGAAGAGCTCGACGAGGCGGTCGCGCACGGCGCCGCGCTCATCCGCGGGAAGCACGGCGAACAGGTCGAGCAGGCGCGCGAACGCGTCGTCGACGTGACCGCCGACGATGTCGAGGTCAGCCACGGCGAACTGCGCATCGATGTCGCGGGGCGCGGATGCCGCGGCATCCCGCGCCTGTTGCAGATCCAGGCCCTGGACGCGCTGCAGGAGACGTACCTGGCCGAGACCGGCCCGAGCCTCCTCGTCGCGCGGGTTCTCCGCGAGCGCCGCTTCGTACGCCGCGACGGCGCGCGCGTAGTCACCCGCTTCGATCGCATCGAACGCCTCTTGGTGCCGCGGGGGCAGGACGGGCTCGTCGGATTCCGGCTCGGACGCCCCGTCGACGGGGACCGTGCCCGTGACGCCGTTCTGGGCAGCCAGCTGCAGCAGCTGGGCGAAGACGTCGCGGACCTGCTGCTCCGGCACCGCGCCGGTGAACAGTGGAACGGGCTGCCCCGCGACGAGGGCGACGACCATGGGGATCGACTGCGCGCGGAAGCCCTGGGCGAGCTGAGGGTTCGCGTCGACATCGACCTTGGCGAGCACCACACGTCCGTCGAGCTCGGTCACGACTTTCTCGAGAATCGGGCTCAGCTGCTTGCAGGGGCCACACCACTCGGCCCACAAGTCGACCACGACCGGCACGGATCGCGACAGCTCGAGCACCTGGCCGAAGCTCTCGTCGGTGGCATCGAAGATCAGCGACGCGCGGGAGCCCGCGGCCGGCGCCGCCGCACCGGCCGGTGCCGACGGGCGCGAACGCAAAGACGACAGGTCGACGGCACCGCGCAGCACGGCGCCCGAGGTGGGATCGCTCACTTAGGGGGCTACTTTCGCGTCGAGGATGGAGGTCGAGTATCCCAGCAGCTGAATGCGCTTGCTGGAACTCTGAGAAGGGACGAAGAAGAAGAGCTGGTCGACGAAGGTCGTCGTGAAACCGGTCGAGGACTGATTCACTCCGGTGAGGGTCTGCACGATTGCGTTGTTGTCGAGCTTGATGACGGCGTCGGTGTTCGTGGGCTTGACCGTGTCGCTTTCATGCACGGTCACCGCGACGATCGCTCCCGAATCCAGCGTGGCGAGCGAGATGGGTTCGTCCGGGCCGGCGGATGCGGCGTACGTCAGCGTCCCGGTCTGCGCCCCGGTCTGATTGAACGCCTGCAGTCGCGTGGCGCGGTTGTCCGCGACCAGCTTGCGGAAGGGGTCGTTCGTCGAGTCGAACTGTGCTGCGAACGCGCTGCTGTCGCCGTTGGTGAGGATGTCGGCGTAGGCCGCGGCCACCTTGTTGGGAGCCAGCGCGAGGAACGGCGAGTCCGGGTCGATGGAGATCGCGCCGACGTAGGAGGGCGCGAGGTTGAGACTGGCCTGCGACACCAGCTCGGCTTCCCTGCTCACCTTGTACGGAGACCAGGGGTCCTCCTGGGTCACGCTCAGAATGACGTCCCCCGTCTCGATGACAGCGAAGAACGTGCGCGGCCACCCGTCGTAGGCCTCGGGGAGAATGATCTTCACCGGCTTGTCCGGCACGGCGTTCAGCGCGGTGTGCCCGGCGACGTCGCGCAGCTTGTAGTCGGTCTCTCGAGCCGCCAGTGCCGATCCCGTCAACCGCAGCGCGGCCGCCGCGGGATCCTTCGCGGCGTCTGCCTTCGCCACCTGCTCGGAGATCCGCGTGAGGATGCGCTCGCCTTGCTGCTGCGTCACGGCGGGCTGTCCCTGGTCCTGCGGCACGACGACGCTCTCGGATGCCGTGGGGGTCGGGGTGCCGGCCAGCTGAGGCCATGCGTCCGCGGTGCAGCCGGTGAACAGCAACGCAGCGACGCCGACGGCCGGAGCCGCGAGCAGTGCGCGCTTGCCGCGCGTCAGCTGACGCCTCGAGGGCGTGGCGCTGATGACACCCTTGTCGGCACCCGTGACCGCGACGTCGATGGGCTCGGTCACGGGCATGGGAAGGCCCTTGCGTCGCGGTCCCCGCGATCGGCGCGCATGTCGCACGCCGAGGACGTACACGATGATGCCGACCAGCAGGAAGATGCTGCCCAGCACGATGAGCGGCCCCGCCCAGGGAGTGGTCGCGCCCGTCGGCCAGCTGAGGGTGAGGCTGCTCGGTGCCGGCTTCACTCCGTCAGTGGCGACGAGCAGGCTCATGTCCGCGGGAAGCTGCAGAGGGGTGATGAGGACGTCGTCCTGCTGGAACTCGTCCAGCCAGAGGTCGGAGCCGACGGGCGTGATCGGCGCGCTGCCGGCCGCGGGCGGGTTCTTCGCCGCGACCGCTGTCGTCGTGGTGGCGCCCCCGTCGAGGGTCACGTGGGTGTACGACGAGGGCGTCAACCACGCTTTCAGGTCGGCCGTGCGCCCGTAGGACGCGAAAATCGTGCCCGCTTCCTGAACGCGGAGAGTCTGCGAGCCGCTGTGGCTGTTGAGCACGCTGCCGTCGATCAGGATGTACGGCGCGTCTCCGGCGACGGAGATCGTCTCGCTCTCGGTGCGCGGACCCTGCAGCACGGTGCGCTGGGCGATGCCGGCACCGATCATGACCGCAGCCAGCACGAAGGCTGTCACAGCCCAGACGAAACGCACGTAAGACACCTCCCGCGCGCACCGCAGACGGGATCGCGGCGCGCAATCGACATTCCAGCCTAGCGACATCCTGCTGTGCGTCGCCCGGGAGCACTCTCTCCCTGCGGTGGAACTGCGTGGCCGTGTTGACGGGAAAAGCGCCGCTCGGTGCGTATTCTGACATCACCATGAAGCTGCAGCATCCGTTCCGAACGGCTCTCGTCGCCACTCTCGGCGTCGGGGTCGGCATCCTGCTCATCTCCAGCGTGCAGTCGCTGTCGACGATTCTGCTGTACGTGGGGACGGCTCTCTTCCTGGCGCTCGGCCTCGATCCTCTCGTGAGCTGGCTCGAGCGCCGCCGTCTGCCGCGGTGGGCAGCGCTTCTGATCACCTTCGCCGCCGTGCTGGCGGTGTTCACCGGCATCGTGCTGATCGTCATCCCGGTCCTCGTGGGGCAGATCGCGCAGCTGATCACACAGGTCCAGCGCCTCATCGACAGCGCCGTCAACGGGTCATGGAACCCCGTCGACGATCTGTCGAAGTGGCTGCACTCGACCTTCCCCGCGCTGGACGTCGACATGGCGTTCAAGTACGCATCCGACTGGTTCAACAGCCTGGACTTCGCTCAGATCGGCACCTCTGCCGGCAACGTGATCCTCGGCATCGGCGCCTCGATCATCTCGCTCATCACCGGCGCGATCATCATCCTGATCCTCACGATCTACTTCACGGCCTCGACCCCTTCGCTGAAGGCGGCTGCCGCTCAGCTCGTGCCCGCCTCGAAGCGCGCGCGATACATCGATCTCTCCGAGCAGATCACCGCGTCCGTGGGTCACTACGTCATGGGTCAGGTCACGCTCGGTGCGATCAACGGTGTGCTCAGCGCCGCGTTCCTCTCGATCATCGGCGCCCCGTTCCCGGCCGTCTTGGCGGTGATCGCGTTCTTCTTCTCGCTGATCCCCCTCGTCGGCACCCTCACCGGCTCGGCGATCATCGTGCTCACCTGTCTCATCCCCGGGCTCAGCTCGCCTCTGACGGCGATCGTGGCACTCGTCTGGTACGTCGTGTACATGCAGGTGGAGGCTTACATCCTGTCGCCGCGCATCATGAATCGTGCGGTGTCGGTGCCCGGCGCCGTCGTCGTGATCGCCGCATTGGCCGGCGGCGCCCTCCTCGGGCTTCTCGGCGCGCTCATCGCGATTCCCGTCGCGGCCAGCGTCCTGATCATCTACCGGCAGGTCATCATTCCCCGTCAGAACGAGCGCTGAGTCCTATCCCTCGTCCCATTCGGTGGCGAGGGGCAGCGCGTCCGGGTTGACGGCTGCGACGATCTCCGTCAGAACGCGGCGGGTCTGCGTCTCCCCCACCCAGAGATGCTTGCCCCCGTCGACGGCGATCACTCTCGCGTGGTCGACCGGCGCGAAGCGGTCCCGAGCCTGCTCCGGGCGAAGGTAGTCGTCGAACTCCGGGATCAGCGCCACCAGCTGCCGAGACTCCCCCTGCCACGCGGCGACGTCCTCTGCCGTCGCACGATGCAACGGCGGCGAGAGCAGGATGACGCCGTCGATCGCGTGATCCCGGCCGTATTTGAGAGCGAGCTCGGTACCGAAAGACCATCCCACCAGCCAAGGATGCGGCAGCCCTCGCGCCTCGACGAAAGCGAGCGCCGCGGCGACGTCGAACTCTTCGGCGCGTCCGCCGTCGAAGGCTCCCTCACTCGTTCCGCGGGGCGATGTCGTGCCGCGCGTGTTGAAGCGCAGGACCGCAAGGTCGGCCAGAGCCGGCAGCCGTCCGGCTGCCTTTCTCAGGATGTGCGAGTCCATGAACCCGCCGGCCGTCGGCAGCGGATGCAGTGTCACGAGCGTCGCGACGGGGTCGCGCTGTTCGGGAAGGGCAAGTTCGCCCACGAGGGTCAACCCGTCGAGGGTCTGAAGCTCGATCTCCTCACGCCGGGCGGGCAAGAGCACCGGTCCGCGAATCTCCATCTCATGCCACCTTCCAACAAGCCGTGTGCCAGTGTCGACGCGCGGCCAGATCCGCTGCGTCGCCCAGGACGCCATCGGCACGCCACACCACCACGTGGGCCGTGCCGGGCGGGATCGACCGACCGCACCCCGGACACGTGTAGTTCTTCTGCGCCTGTACGGCGCTCACGGGTTGTACGGTCCATTCCGCGCCGCGCCGGCTCTCGGTGCGCTTCCAGCCGCTCAGCAGCCGATCGAACGAATCGTCGGCTGGTGAGGGCTGCCGTCGGTTCGCGCGCGGCATCTTCTCAGTACCACCCCGTGGACTGTGAGTGCGACCACGCCCCGCACGGGCTGCTGTAGCGTCCGCCGATGTAGCCGAGGCCCCAGGCGATCTGCGTGGCGGGGTTGGTCTCCCAATCGGCGCCCGCGGATGCCATCTTGCTTCCCGGAAGCGCCTGCGGAATGCCGTAGGCACCGCTTCCGGCGTTGTACGCGCCCACACGCCATCCGGACTCCTTGTTCCACAGCGCCACCAGGCAGGCGAACTCGTCGTCGCCCCAACCGCGTTGCTGCACCATGGCGTAGGCGATCGACTGCGCCGTGCCCGGATCGGGTGCGACGAACGGAGGCGACCACGACGAACTCGACGCGGACGACCCCGTCGCTGCTGACGGCGTCGGGGTGGGCTTGGGTGTGACGTACACGCTGTACACGACGCCGTCTCGTCCGAGTCCGACTGTCTGGTCGGATGCCGCGAGGTAAGCCTGTGCGTTCGCGATGGTGGACGCATAGAGGGAGATCGGAGCCACCTCTGCGGCGTGCGCGCGCGGGCTCGCCGCCGTCATCGGGCCGATGTAGGCGGCACCGAAGCCGAGAACGGCCAGGACCGCGAAGACGCTCATGACGCCGCGTCGGCGCGACCACTTTGCCGTCGCAGCGGCTGGACGGACGCGACGCCCGGCGACGTGGTTCCTCCGCGCGGCACGCGTCGCAGGGACGTCGGCGCTGGCGGGCGTCAGATCGGCGTCGGCAGTCACAGTCCTCCGATTCTAGCGCCCGGCGTTGGGCGTGTCAGGCGGGTCGGCTCAGACGACGGCGAGCATGACCTCGACCGTCGCGTCGAGGACGGCGTCGACCTGCGCCTCGCTGTAGCCCCGCCGCTGCATGCGGAAGGCGACGGAACGCACCTGGTCGACGGTCACGGCTTCGCCGTTCTCGAGGAAGCGGGCGATCTTGTCGGCGACCAGATCGACCTCGTCGACCCGGTAGCCGAAGCGCAGCAGCCCGACACGACGGAAGCGGCGCCCCTTGGGGCGGGTGAGGCGATCGAGCACCTCCTGGGCCAGCTTGCGCGACTGTCCGACCCACGCCCGAGCGCCACGGCGCGACAGCGCCTGCTCGCGCTCACGGGCGGCGAACGCGTCTTCGATGCGACTGAGCGCGGCATCCACCGCCGCAACCTGGTATCCGCGGCGTACCAGCGGGAACGCGGCCGTGCGAACGACCGACGCATCGATCTCCGTCGAGTCGCCGGACTCGAACGCGGCGCGAGCACGGGCGAGGAAGTCGTCGACCGCATCCGCACGGTAGCCGCGGGTGCGGCCGGTTGTCAGCGGAAACGGCGTCGCGCTCGTCTCGGGGGCGTCGTTCATGAGACCACCAGGGGGAAGAAGAGAAAGTAAAGGGCGAGAGCGGCTGCGGCGGAGGGCAGAATCGAGTCCAGTCGGTCGAGTACGCCGCCGTGGCCCGGCAGCCACGAGCTCATGTCCTTGATGCCCAGATCGCGCTTGATCATCGACTCGCCGAGGTCGCCCACCGTTGCACATCCCAAGATCAGCAGTCCGAAGACCACGCCGGCCCACCACGGGATGCCGAGCATGAACAGCGCCCACAGGACAGAGGCGACGAGCGTCGCGACGGCTCCCCCGGCGAACCCTTCCCAGGTCTTCTTCGGGCTGATGCGCGGGGCCATCGGATGCGATCCGAACGCGAGCCCGGACGCGTAGGCCCCGGTGTCGGTCGCGACGACCGCGATCAGCATGCCGAGCACCCAGTACTCGCCCTGGTCTTGGCGGAGCAGGACGAGCGCGAGGCTGGCCAGGAACGGCACGTACAGCGGGAGGAAGCCGGCGATCAGCACATCGCCGAGGACCTCGCCGTAGCGACGGCCGTCACGAGCCACCATCTGGGCGAGAAGCCGCCAGACGATCACCGCGGTCACAGCGCCGAAGGTGAGCGCCCAATGGGTCAGGTGGCCGGCGAAGAAGGCCGACAGCATGATGACCGCGCCGGCGACGATCTGCGGCCACACATCGACGCGCCGGCCCGCCGTCTGCAACGCGCGGCTGAACTCGAACACTCCGAGCAGACACACCGGCACGGCGAAGACGAGGAAGAGCCACTTGATGAAGAGCAACGAGCCCAGCACGACCGCTCCGACGGCGAGGCCGATGAGGATCGCCATCAGAAGGTTGCGACCGGTGCGCGCGTTGATACGATCTGTGACTTCTTCGAAGTCCGCCCGAGCCCGGTCCATCTGGTGCTCGATCTCGGTGCGCGCGGCGCGCACGTGAGCCTGGAAGCTCGCCGGGCTTGCGGAGCGCGTACGATCCCCCTCCGGGTCCGAAGCGCCTCCGGTCCCGGCATCCCCTGGCGAGTCGGTGGTGGGCACGTCCTCAGACCTCGAGAAGCTCGGCTTCTTTGCGCTTCAGAGCCTCATCGATCTCGTCGACATGGCTGCGCGTGACGCCGTCGAGCTCCTTCTCGGCGCGAACGAGATCGTCCTCGCCGACCTCGCTCTTGAGAGCGTCGAGCTCGTCCTTCGCCTTGCGACGGATGCCGCGGAGGTGCACCTTCGCGTCTTCACCCTTCGAGCGCACGAGCTTCACGTACTCCTTGCGGCGGTCCGCCGTCAGTTCGGGCATCGTGACACGGATGATGTTGCCGTCGTTCGTGGGGTTCGCGCCCAGGTTCGGCATGTCGCGAATCGCCTGTTCGATCGCCTTCAGTGCCGACTTGTCGTACGGCGTCACGACGAGCGTGCGTGCTTCGGGCGTGTTCAGCGACGCCAGCTGCGACAGCGGCGTCGGCGACCCGTAGTAGTCGACCAGGATCTTCTGGAAGAGCTGGGGGTTCGCGCGTCCCGTGCGCACGGTCGCGAAGTCGTCCTTCGCGGCCTCCACGGCGCGGTCCATGCGGGCGGACGTGTCGGCCAGGATCTCGGCGATCACGGTCACTCCATTCGTTCGGTACGTCAGATCGAGTCTAGTGCGGGGCGCCCCGTCGCTCAGACGCTGACGAGCGTGCCGATCGACTCGCCGAGCAGCGCGCGCGTGACGTTGCCCGCCGGCTCCATGCCGAACACGCGCATGTCGATGCCGTTGTCCATGCAGAGGCTGAAGGCCGTCGAGTCGACCACCTTGAGCCCGCGCTGGAGGGCGTCGCGATAGGTGATGGTGTCGATCCGCTCGGCATCGGGATTGGTCTTGGGGTCGGCCGTGTAGACGCCGTCGACGCCGTTCTTGGCGACGAGCACCTCGTCCGCCCCGATCTCCAGTGCGCGCTGGGCGGCGACCGTGTCGGTCGAGAAGTAGGGAAGACCGGCGCCGGCACCGAAGATCACGACCCGGCCCTTCTCCATGTGGCGTTCCGCCCGCCGAGGAATGTAGGGCTCGGCGACCTGGGTCATCGAGATCGCGGACTGAACGCGTGTCGCAGCTCCCGCCTGCTCGAGGAAGTCCTGCAGCGCCAAGGCGTTCATTACCGTGCCGAGCATGCCCATGTAGTCGGCACGTCCACGGTCCATGCCGCGCTGGCTCAGCTCTGCACCGCGGAAGAAGTTGCCGCCGCCCACGACGATGGCGATCTCCACCCGATCGACCGCCGCGGCGATCTCGCGCGCGATCTGACCGACGACGTCGGGGTTGACCCCGAGCTGACCTCCTCCGAAGGCCTCTCCGGACAGCTTCAGGAGGACGCGACGGCGTCCGGTGTTCTCATCGGTCACAGGGGGGTTCCTCTCGTCGAGATGCAGACTATCGAAGGCGGGGCATGGAAAAGGGGTCCGCATTCGGTGAATGCGGACCCCTTGAGGCGACTTACGCGCCGACCTTGAAGCGGGCGAAGTCGGTGATCGTGATTCCGGCGTCACCGGCGACCTTGGCGACGGACAGCTTGTTGTCCTTCGCGTAGTCCTGATCGAGCAGAGCAACCTGCTTGAAGAAGGCGTTCACGCGACCCTCGACGATCTTCGGCAGCGCGGCCTCCGGCTTGCCTTCGTTGCGGGAGATCTCCGTGACGATCTCGCGCTCCTTCTCCACCTCTTCGGCGGGGACGTCCTCACGCGAGAGGTACGTCGGGTTGGCGAACGAGATGTGCTGAGCGATCGAGCGCGCGGTCTCGGCGTCGTCCCCCGTGTAGGCGAGCACGACACCCACCTGCGGCGGCAGGTCCTTGCTCGTCTTGTGCAGGTAGATCTCGAACTTGTCACCCGCGATCGTGCGCACGCGACGGAGCTCGACCTTCTCGCCGATGATCGCTGCCTCGTCGGAGATGAGGTCGGCGACGGTCTTGCCCTCGGCATCCGCGGCCAGAGCCGCCTCGACCGAGTCGGCGCCCACGGCCGCGGCCGCAGCCAGGACCTTGTCGGCCAGCGCGATGAAGCGCTCGTTCTTGGCGACGAAGTCGGTCTCGGTGTTCAGCTCGAGGATGGTGACCTTGCCGTCCTTCTCGACAGCGGTGACCAGGCCTTCGCTCGTCGAGCGGTCAGCGCGCTTCGCGTTGCCCTTCGCGCCCTTCAGGCGCAGGATCTCGACGGCCTTCTCGAGGTCGCCGTCGGCTTCCTCGAGCGCCTTCTTGGTGTCGACCATGCCCGTGCCGAGCTGCTCGCGCAGGGCCTTGATGTCGGCGATGGTGAAGTTTGCCATGGGTGGTGGCTCCTTGCGTGTCGTGAGTTCTCGTGGGATGCCGGTGCGAAGCCGTCCCTCAGGATGGGCTTCGCACCGGCGACGTGGTCTTACTCGGCAGCGGTCGCTGCGGCGTCGCCCTCGGCCTTGGCCTCGGCGCCCGCGGCGTCGGCGGCCGACTCGGTGGCGATGGTCTCGACCTCGGCGACGTCCGTGACGACGGGAGTCTCGAGCAGCTCGCGCTCCCAATCGGCGAGGGGCTCGGCGTCGGCGGACTCGTCGGTCGGCTGGTGACGCTGGATGAGACCCTCGGCGGCGGCGTCGGCGATGATGCGCGTGAGCAGGCCCACCGAGCGGATCGCGTCGTCGTTGCCCGGGATCGGGAACTGGAACTCGTCCGGGTCGGCGTTCGTGTCGAGGATGCCGATCACGGGGATGCCGAGCTTCTTTGCCTCGTCGATGGCGAGGTGCTCGCGCTTGGCGTCGACGACCCAGATCGCGGAGGGCGTCTTCTGCAGGTTGCGGATACCGCCCAGTGACTTGTGCAGCTTGTCCAGCTCACGCTTCTTGAGCAGGAGCTCCTTCTTGGTGAAGCCGCTGTCGGCCGGGTTGTCGAAGTCGAGCTCCTCGAGCTCCTTCATGCGGGCGAGGCGCTTGCTGACGGTCGAGAAGTTCGTCAGAAGGCCGCCGAGCCAGCGCTGGTTGACGTAGGGCTGGCCCACGCGCGTCGCCTGCTCGGCGATGACTTCCTGAGCCTGCTTCTTGGTGCCGACGAACAGCACGGTGCCCCCGTGGGCGACCGTCTCGCGCACGTACTCGTACGCCTTATCGATGTACGACAGCGACTGCTGCAGGTCGATGATGTGGATGCCGGAGCGCTCCGTGAGAATGAAGCGCTTCACCTTCGGGTTCCACCGGCGGGTCTGGTGTCCGAAGTGCACGCCGCTGTCGAGCAGCTGGCGAATGGTGACGACGGCCATGGCCGTTCTCCTTTTCGTTGGGTTGATCGCGAGGACCGGATGGTCCCGTGCGCCTGGCGCCCGGCGCACACCCGCTCACCGCTGTCGCGGGGAGACCTCAGGGTGTGGATGCCGCGGCATCCGTCCGAGGACGGCGCCGCTGTGGGCACGCGGAGTCACCCCGACCAGCGGGGTGCTCAGTCAGTGTATCAGCCGCGGGGCCTCCTCCCCCGACGTGCGGCGCACCTCGCCCGTCCACAGATGTCGGTGGCTGTCGAGGTCCGTCGGCGTCGGCGCGGAGGCTGAAGGGATGAACGGGCACCGACGGGGTGATGTGGCCAGGCGCGTCGGCGCGGCGAGTATCGCGGTGCTGGCGGTGAGCCTCGGCCTCGTCTGCGGTGCCTCCGCTGCCGCCGGCAGCGGAGGGCAGGGCGCATTGGTCGTGGCGGATGCCTCCGACGACATGCGCGGTCGGTGGGGGTGGCCGGTCTCGCCGCCGCTCATCACGGTGGCCTACCGTGCGCCCGCCCATGCCTACGGACCCGGACACCGAGGCATCGATCTGTCCAGCGACGTGGGCGCGGACGTGCGGGCACCCGACGACGGGATCGTCGCCTTCGCCGGGGTGGTGGTCGATCGCCCGCTGATCACGATCGACCACGGCAATGGACTGGTATCGACGATGGAGCCCGTGCACGCCGGCGTGCCGGTGGGAGCGCGGGTGCAACGCGGCGAGTGGGTGGGCACCGTGGGGCTGGGTGGTCACACGACGCCCGGTGACCTGCATCTGGGAGCCCGCCGCGACGACGTCTATCTCAATCCGCTCCGGTTGCTGGGCGGGCTGCCGCGAGCGGTGCTGCTACCGTGCTGCGAGGTCGGTCAGGACCCGGGATAGGTGTTGCCGGTTCCGCTGACCTCGGCGCTGCCCACACCGGCGGCGGCGACCGTATTGCCGCTTCCCGCGATCTGCAGGCGCGGCAGATCCGTGGTGCTGGTGATGCTGTTGCGCTGCCCGCGGATCGTGAGGTCGTCGACCTTCGCGATGGCGAGGGAATTGTCCTGACCTTCGACGACCATGGTCGACACGTCGGCCCCACCGGTGACATGACTGCGGTCTCCCTGGAGCGTCATCGTTCCGATCGATCCGTCGACCTGCAGGGAGAGGTCATTGCCGGCGATCGTCACCGCCGCGCAGTCTCCGGACAGCGCGTACCGTCCCGCGGCGCCAGCGACGGTGGCGAGTCCGTTCGTGCACGCGACCGGGGTGGTCGAGACGGCACTGGTCGGTGCCCCGGTGTCCGGGTCCGACGCCGGCTGCGTCGGGGTGGAGGTGGCGTCGGGGGTGGAGGCGGAGGTGGCGTCCGGGGTCGGGACGACGGTGCGTCGGGGCGCGCCCTCGCCTGCACAGCCGGCGAGAAGAGACGCGGCGATGACGGCGGCAGCGACGGCGAGCACGCGAATCTTCATGAGAGCAGGGTAGTGCTCCGTCTACGCGCGTGGATGAGCGAGGCGGTACGCCGCGGCCAGTCGCTCCGCCGACACGTGCGTGTAGATCTGGGTCGTCCCGAGACTGGCGTGTCCGAGCATCTCCTGCACCGTGCGGAGGTCGGCTCCCCCGTCGAGCAGATGCGTGGCGGCCGAGTGGCGCAGCGTGTGGGGCCCCACGCTTTGTCCGACCGCGGGAGCAACGACGCGTGCGACCACGTCATAGGCGGAGCGGGCACCGAGTCGCGCGCCGCGAGCTCCGACGAACAGCGCCGGCGTGCCGGAACCGCGGGCCGCCAGCGCGGGTCGTCCGCGCGCCAGATAGGCGTCGAGTGCGTGGGCGGCGGGAGAACCGTACGGCACCACACGCTCCTTTCTGCCCTTCCCGACGACGCGGACCGTGCGGCGGTCGCGGTCGATGTCGTCGACATCCGCTCCGCAGAGCTCGGACACGCGAAGAGCGGAGGCGTAGAGCAGTTCGACGAGCGCCGCATCCCGCAGCGCAAGGGCATCGCCGCCGTCAGCGCGCACCTCGGCGTCCCGGAGAACGGCGGCCATCGCCGGTGCCGTCGCCACCTTCGGCAACGGCCGCCCGCGTCGCGGCGCCACCAGACGCAGCGACGGATCGGCGCCGATGCGCTCCGTCTGCCGAGCCCACGCGAAGAATCCGCGGACGGCCGCCGTTCGCCGCGCCAGCGTCGACCGCGCATCGCCGCGACGCGTTGCCACCCACAGCCACTCCCGCAGATGTTCGAGATCGACATCGGCCAGCTCGCGGTCACCGATCACCGCGAGGAGATCGCGCAGGTCCGCGCTGTACGCGCGCACGGTGGCCGGGGACAGTCGGCGCACGTCCGAGAGCTCGCGCGCATACGCGTCGGCGGCGTCGGAGAGTCTCACCGCAACAGCATCTCGCGCACGACGACAGCATGGGAGACGGCGCACCGACGACGACGCCCTTCGCCGACACGAGGTTCCCACGGGGAAGGCATCACCACAGTCGCACGGCTCCAGGCCCCGACCGCCGTCGCCACCCGTCCGGGAGGCGCTCGACACGTCCATCCAGGTCGAGCAGCCCGAGGACGCTGCTGGTTTCTGCTGCGGAGAGCCCCGAAAGGCGTGCGATCTCCGCGGTCGCCCGTGCGCGGCGTCCGCTCAGCGCGTCGAGCACTCTGGTGCGCTCGTCGATGCGCTCCCCATGGTCAGCACCGGGTTCGCCGCCGGGGCCGCCCAGGATTCCGAGCAGCTCCCAGGCATCAGCGGCGGAGGTGATGCACACGGCGTCCGCGTCGCGCAGAAGCCGATGACAGCCGGCCGATGCGGCGCTGGTGACGGGCCCCGGAACGGCGCCGAGGGCGCGTCCGAGTGCAGCGGCGTGGTGGGCGGTGTTCAGCGCACCGCTGCGGTGGGCAGCTTCGACGACGATCGTCGCGCCCGCCAGCGCCGCGATCATCCTGTTGCGCGCGAGGAAGCGCCACTTGGTCGGGGCCGTGCCGCACGGGACCTCGGCCAGAACGACTCCCGTCCGCACGATCGCCGAGATCAGCTCGTCGTGACCCGAAGGGTAGGGGCGGTCGACGCCGCCAGCCAGGACAGCGACTGTCGTGCCGTCGGCTCGCAGTGCCCCCCGGTGCGCCGCAGCGTCGATGCCGTAGGCCGCGCCGGAGACGACGACCACTCCGGCTGTCGCCGCCTCCGCGGCGAGCTCTGTCACGACCTGCGTGCCGTATGCCGTTGCGGCGCGGGCGCCGACGAGCGCGAGAGCGGCGGGGCCCGAGAGCGCGTCGGCGTCACCGCGCGCCCACAGGCACACGGGTGCATGCACTCCGAGGTCGTCGAGCGCGCGCGGCCAGACGTCCTCGCCCGGCATGAGGAGTCGAGCTCCCGCTCGACGTGCGGCTGCCAAGGCGCGGTCGACGTCACCGCGTCGGGGCAGCCAACGGGCTCGCGCCGCGCTGACGTCTTGCTCGGTGAGCCCCGCGCCGCGGGCGAGTGCCGACGTGCTGTCGACCTCGACACGCTGCAGCGCTTCGACCGCACCGTATTGCGCGATCAGCGCACCCGCCGTGCCGTCGCCCGGCTCGACCAGCGTCGACCAGATCGCCGCTGCCGACGCGGCGCAAATCTTCTCGTCGGACAGTCCGTCGCCGACGAGGCCGGCAAGAGCCGCACGAGCGGCGTCGGCTTCGGGCCTGATGCTCATGCCTCCACACCCTTCTTGAGGTAGAGCGCGCGCCCGATATCAGCGGCGCGCAGCCGATCGTGACCGGCGAGATCTGCGACCGACCACGCCACGCGCAATACACGGTCGTAGCCTCGTAAGGTCAGCGCGCCGCGGTGCAGCGCGGCATCCAGGGGCCGGCGGATGTCGGGATCCGCGGCCAGGGGGCCGTTGCGCAGCCAGGGACCGGAGACTTGTGCGTTCGTGCGCCAGGGGGTCGAGCGCAGACGGTGGCGGGCGCGCTCACGAGCGCTACCGACCTGCTCCCGGACCTGCGCCGACGAGGTGACTGCGGTCGACGTCGCGCTCTGCGCGCTCGAGACCCGCCGCAGCCCGAGTTCGATGTCGATGCGGTCACGGAGCGGACCCGACAGCTTTCCGAGGTAGCGCCGGATCGCCAGAGACGGACACGTGCATTCGGCGGCCGGTACGCCGTAGTTGCCGCACGGGCACGGGTTCGTCGCGAGCACCAGTTGAAAACGTGCCGGAAAGACTGCACGAAAGCCGGCACGGTGGATCTCGATCAGTCCCGACTCCAGAGGCTGACGCAGCGCGTCCAGCGCGTGCGGGGCGAACTCGCCAGCCTCGTCGAGGAAGAGGACTCCCCCGCTCGCGCGGGCGATGGCGCCCGGCCGCACGGTGCGACTTCCACCTCCGATCAGCGCCGTCGCGCTGGCGCTGTGATGGGGCGCCTCGAAAGGAGGCGTCCGACTCAGCGTGTCGACCCGCTCCCCCGCCAGCGAGCGCAACGACGCCGCCTGCACGGCATCGTCGTCATCGAGACCGGGCAGAATACCGGGCAGCCGCCGCGCGAGCATCGTCTTGCCCGCACCGGGCGGACCGCTCATGAGAACGTGGTGCCCACCCGCTGCCGCGACTGTCAGCGCGTCGACCGCGTCGGCCTGCCCGATCACGTCGGACAGATCGGGGACGGCGGCGGAAGACGGCGCGCTTCCCACCCCCGGGTGCGGAACGGGTTCGAGCGACACCTCGTCGACATCGAGGCCGTGCCAGCGTGCCACATCGCGGAGGCAGACGGCGCCCAGCACCTCGACGCCCTCCACGAGCGCAGCCTCCTCTCGGTTGGCGAACGGCACCACGGCCCTGCGGATGCCCACCCGGGCAGCGGCCGCGACCGCCGGCAGTACCCCGGCGACGGGCCGCAGTCGACCGTCGAGTCCGAGTTCGCCGATGTGGGCCGTCTGTGCGAGCGAGGCGCGATCGAGATCGTGCTCAGTGGCGAGTGCAGCAACCGCGATCGCCACGTCGAGCGCGGAGCCCTGCTTGGGAAGGTTGGCCGGCGACAGGTTGACGGTGAGCTTTCGCCGCGGCAGCGGCAGCTCACTGTTGGCGCAGGCGTTGTGCACCCGCTGATGCGCCTCGGCGATCGCCTTGTCGGCGAGCCCGATGATCACGAATGCCGGTGTCTGGCTGGACAGGTCGGCCTCGACCTCGACCAGATCACCGCGGAGCCCCGTCAACACGACCCCCCAGGTCCTGCCCACCGTCATCGGACATCCTCGAGATGCTCGATACGCGCAGTCGTCGCGTCGCGGCCGGTGACGCCGATGACGTCCACGCGCAGGCGACGACCGCGGGCGGCGGGGTGCACGGCTGCCCACGTGGTCGCCAGACGCCACAGTCGCGCGCGCTTTCGCGCATCGACGGCTTCGAACGGATGGCCGTACGAGTCGGAGCGTCGGGACTTCACCTCGACGATGACCACCTCGTCGTCGCGCAGAGCAACGATGTCGATCTCTCCGACAGCGCAACGCCAGTTGCGCGCGAGGATCGTGTACCCGGCATCGCTCAGGTACTGCGCCGCTCGCGCTTCGCCCGACCGTCCGCGTTCATCCTTGGCTGCCATGGGAACAAGCGTGCCGGCCCGTCCGCCGCGCACCTCGGGATCTCAGGCGTTCGGTGGACATTCCCGCACAAGGCAGGAGTGGGGAGGAGGAGGCGATCTGAGGGACGCGCGGGTCAGGAGTCGAGAGCGAGCTCGTCGGGAAGCTGGAAGTCCCGGCGCTGCATCTCCTCGACATTGACGTCCTTGAAGGTGAGCACGCGCACCGACTTCACGAAACGATCCGCGCGATAGATGTCCCACACCCAGACGTCGGTCATCGAGATCTCGAAGTAGAAGTCGTGCTCGGTGTCGCGGCGCACGACATTCACGTCGTTCGCGAGATAGAAGCGTCGCTCGGTCTCGATCACGTACGCGAACTGCGAGACGACATCGCGATACTCCTTGTACAGCGCCAGCTCGAGTTCGCGGTCGTAGTCGTCAAAGCCCTCGTCGTCCATGGTGATCCCATCCTATGCGGGCGGAGCAGCGGAGCGGATGCCGCGGCATCCGCTCAGAACAACGTGGGAGCGTCGGCGATCGCCCAGGACGCCCGATGGTGGGGGCTGAGACCGTGCGAACGGATCGCGCTGCGGTGCTCGAGGCTGGCGTAGCCCTTGTTGCGCTCCCACAGATACACGGGGTGCTCGTCGTGCAGGCGCATCATCAGGTCGTCGCGCGCAACCTTCGCCACGACCGAGGCGGCCGCGGCCGACGCACAGTCGCGGTCGGCCTTGACGATCGGCTGGACGCGCAGATTCGTGCCGCCCGCCGCGGTGATGTAGTCGTGGTTGCCGTCGAGAATGACGATCGCCTCGTCGGGAACGCACCCCTGCGCGCGCAGATCCGCGAGGGCGCGCAACGCCGCGAGCCCGAGCGCACGCATGATCCCGACCTCGTCGATCTCTGCGGAACTCGCCCAGCCGACCGCAGACGCGTCGACCCAGGCGGCCGCTCGCGCGGCGACGGCGTGCCGATGATGCGCGGCGACGAGCTTCGAGTCCCGCAGCCCCTCCGGGATCCGCCGCCGGACACCCGCAGCTCCGATCGCCGCCGCGCCGACCGCGACAGGACCCGCAAGGGCGCCCCGCCCCACCTCATCGCATGCGATGACGATCGGATGTTCACGCAGCAGGCGCCGCTCGACGGTCAGCCGCGGCGTGATGACACTCATCCGGCGCCGGGGGCCGGCACCCCCGCGAAGACGGCATGGTGCCCGTCGATGGTGCCGAAGCGGTCGAACGGCCAGGTGATGAGAAAAGCGCGCCCGACGACGTTGCCCAACGGCACGAACCCCTTGTTGGGCTGATCCATGTTGTAGCGCGAGTCGCGGGAGTGGTCGCGGTTGTCGCCCATCACCCAGAGCGAGTTCTGCGGTACGACGACATCGAACGGTACCGGCCGCGGCGCGCTCTGGCCGGGAGACAGATTCAGGTAGGGGGTCTCATCGATCGGTGTCCCGTTGACCGTGACCTGACCGATCGCGTTGCAGCAGACGACGTGATCGCCGCCCACGCCGATGATCCGCTTGATGAGGTGCTCATCGCTGTCCGAGGCTGTGATGCCGACGAGTGAGAGCAGCCAATCGGCGGCCTGGGCCAGGGGCGGCTGGGCGGGGGTCGCCGGCGCCGGCGGCAGCCATCCGCCGGGATCGCGGAAGACGACGACGTCACCGCGCTGGTACCCCCCGAAATGCGGCGTGAGCTCGTCGACGAGGATCCTGTCCTTGATGAGCAGCGTCTGTTCCATCGAGCCCGAAGGAATGTAGAAGGAGCGCACCAGGAAGGTCTTGATGACGAACGAGACGACCACCGCGATCACCACGATCACCAGCACGTCGCGCAGAAGCAGCCAGACGCCGCGGCGTCGGCGCTGACGGGAGGGAAGCACCGTATCCGGGGCCGTTGTGTTGTCCGAGCTCATGCCTGTCTTTCTTCGGTCCCGGCACCCGTCTGTGCCGTCTCTCAAGGGTCGCACATGCCGGCTGTGCGCAGCGCGCATCCGACGGGATGCGCCGTGGCGTGCGGACGACAGATGCCCCGGACCGCAGGGTCCGGGGCATCCGAGGCGAGAGCGCGTCAGCGGTCGCGCTTCTCCTTGATCTTGGCCTTCTTGCCGCGGAGGTTCCGCAGGTAGTAGAGCTTCGCGCGGCGGACGTCGCCACGGGTGACGACCTCGATGTGGTCGATCGTCGGGCTGTGCACCGGGAACGTGCGCTCCACACCCACCTGGAAGCTGATCTTGCGGACCGTGAAGGTCTCGCGAACGCCGTCTCCCGAGCGGCCGATGACGACGCCCTGGAAGACCTGGATACGGGAACGGTTGCCCTCGGTGATGTTGACGTGCACCTTGACGGTGTCGCCGGGGGCGAAGACGGGGATGTCGCTGCGCAGCGAAGCCGCATCGACGGCGTCGAGAATCTGCATGATCGTCACTTCCTGCGACCGCCACAGGTCGATCGCGAGATGGGGATTGGGAAAGGTATCGTGTGCCCGAGGCATCCGTTGCCGGCGCCGTACTCCCCTGAGGCAGAGCCTGTTCAGGGCACAAACAGCCATTCTGCCATGGATGACGAGCGCATCAAAACCGGCGTCTCACGATCCGGGCGGCGTGTTCTCGCGGATGACGATGATCTCCTCGGGATTCGACCCGCCCGTGTGCTCAGGGCGCGCGGGCGGCACGTAGCCGACCCCGCTGGCAGTGCGCAGGATCGAGACGCGCGGCCCCGTCTCGCGCCACAGCTGCCGCAGCGCCGACGACAGTGCGACGACACCGAGGACGATGGTCACGGCCAGCGCGGGCCACCACCACCGACCGTCGAAGACGCCCAGCGCGACGACGAGCACATGCCAAGCTCCGATGAGGCCGGCATCCGTCCACGAGACGGCACGTTCGGCGCGGACGGTTCCGCGGGCGCGCACGAGCAGAGCGAGCACCAGCTGCCAGACGAAGACGATCGGCGCCGACAGCAGAACCCACAGCAGCGCCCAGGGACTTGCGCCGAAGACGATCCAGCCGACGACGAGCCACAACGGCAGCACGAACGCCGCCGGAATCAGCCACCGGAAGAACGTCTGACGCAGCCACATACCTTCGATGCTACGCCGGTCAGACAGAATGGATCCTGACGAAAGGATCACGATGATCGAACTGCGCACTCCCGCCGAGCTCGAGGCGATGCGTCCCGCGGGGCGATTCGTCGCAGAGACTCTGGCGACGCTGCGGGACGAGACGAAGGTGGGCACCAATCTGCTGACCATCGATCGCCGTGCGCACGACCTGATCCGGCGGGCAGGCGCTGAATCGTGCTACATCGACTACCACCCCTCGTTCGGCGCGAGTCCGTTCGGGAAGGTCATCTGCACGTCAGTCAACGACGCCGTCCTGCACGGTCTGCCGCATGACTACGCCCTCCAGGACGGCGACCTCGTGACCCTGGACTTCGCCGTCGCCGTCGACGGCTGGGTCGCCGACTCGGCGGTCTCCTTCATCGTCGGGACGCCGCGCGACGAAGACCTCGCTCTCATCGACACGACGCAGCGCGCCTTGGATGCGGCGATCAGCGTCGCAACGACGGCAGGGCGGATCGGCGATATCTCGCACGCCATCGCCGAGGTCGCGCACGCCGACGGGTACACGATCAACACCGACTTCGGCGGTCACGGTGTCGGACGCACGATGCATGGCGACCCGCACGTCCCGAACGACGGCAAGCCCGGGCGCGGCTACCCCCTGCGCGCCGGTCTCGTGCTGGCTCTCGAACCCTGGTTCCTGCAGACGACGGACAAGCTCGTCACCGACCCGGACGGCTGGACGCTGCGCAGCGCCGACGGTTCACGCGGCGCTCACGCCGAGCACACCGTCGCGATCACCGACGACGGTCCCGTCATCCTCACCGATCGCTCGTTCCTCGGCGTCGACTGAGGCGCCGGCGCCGAGTTCCTGCCCGGCGCGCCGACTATTACGGGAGAAGATCGGGCCGTCGCTCCCGTGTGCGCTCGAGCTGCTGCTCTCGACGCCACTGCGAGACGCGGCCGTGATGACCCGACAGCAGCACGTCGGGTACGTCGTAGCCCCGCCACGCCGCGGGCTTCGTGAAGGAGGGGTACTCGAGCAGGCCGTCTTCGTGAGACTCTTCGACGAGGCTCTCGGGATTGCCGACGACGCCGGGAATCAAACGGCCCACGGCCTCGATCATCGCCATCGCGGCCACCTCGCCGCCGTTGAGGACATAGTCGCCGATGCTGGTCAGACTGACCTGTCCCAACGTCGCCGCGTAGGAGAACACGCGCTCGTCGATGCCTTCGTAGCGGCCGCATCCGAAGACGAGATGCTCTCCGCCGGTTGCCCAGTTCCGTGCCGTCCCCTGCGTGAAGACGGCGCCGGCGGGCGAAGGGAAGACGAAGCGGAGCGGCCCGGCAGCGTCGGCCGCGATGGCGTCCAATGCCTGGCCCCAGGGCTCGGGCTTCATCACCATGCCTGCGCCGCCGCCGTACGGCGTGTCGTCGACCGTGCGGTGGCGATCCTGGGTGTAGTCCCGCAGATCGTGGACGCGGACGTCGAGGATGCCCGCTCCGCGGGCCCGTCCGAGAAGAGAGACTTCCAGGACGTCGAAGAACGCGGGAAAGATCGTGACGACGTCGATCCGCACGTCAGACCTCGGGATCGGCCGCCGCGGCATCCGCCTCGTCGTCGTCCTCGCCGGACGTCGCCGGTTCGCGATCGTCCTCGCCGGGCAGCTCCTCGAAGAGGCCGGACGGTGGTGTGACGGTGACGGTGCCGGCGGCGACGTCGACCTCCGGCACGATGGCGGAGACGAAGGGCACGAGGATCTCGGCATCCGTGTCGTGCGTGCGCACGACGAGAAGGTCCTGCGCGGGCAGGTGGTCGACACGGACGACACGTCCGACATCGGCCCCGTCACGAAGCACAGTGAGACCCACGAGCTGGTGGTCGTACCAGGCGTCCTCCTCCTGGGAGGGGTTCTCGTCCTGATCGACCCACAGGATCGCGCGCACCATGCTCTCGGCGGCCGTGCGGTCCTCGACATCTTCGAAGAAGACGACCGGGTGGGAGTTCATCCATCGGAACTCCCGAACCGTGACCGTCTTGCCATGCCAGGGTGAGGACTCCGGCACCTGCAGCGTGAAGACGGCGCCGGGCACGAAACGGCCATCCGGATCGTCGGTGTAGAGCTCGAGCTTGAAGGCGCCCTTCAGTCCATGGGCCTTGACGAGACGCCCGACGCGCAGCTGCGTTCGCGCGGGTCCTGCGGCAGCCATCTCAGTCGTCCGCGACATCGACGCGCACGCGCGTGCCGTCGGCGAGGGCGGACACGAGCGTCCGCAGGGCCTTGGCCGTGCGTCCGCCGCGCCCGATCACCCGTCCCCGATCATCGGGGTGCACACGCACCTCCAGGACGTCGCCACGCGGCGACGAGGACGAACGGACGGTGACCTCGTCAGGGTGATCGACGATCCCCTTGACGAGGTGCTCGAGCGCGGCGGAGAGCAACGGTCTTACTCTGCGTCGGTCGACTCGGCCTCGGCCGGAGCCTCGACCTCGGCTGCCTCGGCGGCGGGCTCTTCGGCCTTCTTCTCCGCCTTGGGCTTGATGACCGACTTCTTGGCGGTGTCGACCTGGAACTCCTCCTTGGTCGCTGCCGTCTTCACGGTGGACACGGCGTCGGCGTCACCCTTGAAGCGGCCCCAGTCGCCGGTGAGCTTGAGCAGCGCGGCGACCTGCTCGGTGGGCTGCGCGCCGACCGAGAGCCAGTACTGCGCGCGCTCCGAGTCGACCTCGATGAACGAGGGCTCCTCGGTCGGGTGGTACTTGCCGATCTCCTCGATCACGCGACCGTCGCGCTTGGTGCGCGAGTCGGCGACGACGATGCGGTAGTAGGGCGCACGGATCTTGCCGAGGCGCTTGAGACGAATCTTGACAGCCACAATTCTCCTGAATGGTGTTGTGAGGTGATGAACGACGCTCGGGCTGTGGGGTGCACACCCGGCGGAGGCTCTAGGGTGGAAGCGAGCGCCGGATAGAGGGTCGAGCGAACGGTCCAGCGTCCTATTTTGCCAGATCGGGACGGATGCCGCGAACCATCGCCGCAGGCGTGTCAGACTGTGCCCATGACGGTGCCCTTCGCGACATCCCGCCGTTCCTCCGTCGGAGTCGAATGGGAGCTGATGCTCGCCGACGAGCGCACCGGCGACCTCGTCCCCCGCGCGCCGGAGGTCCTGGCTGCGGTGGGTGGCGGAGCGGCCCTCGAGCGCCACACGATCACGGGCGAGCTGCTGACCAACACCATCGAGGTCACGAGCGGCGTCGGCGACACCGTGGCGGCGGTCATCGACGACATCGCCGACGCCATCGCCGAGATCCGCACCGCGACCGACCCCCGCGGCATCGCCCTCCTGTGCGCCGGCAGTCATCCGTTCGCGCAGTGGTACGAGCAGGGCGTCACCGACAAGACCAGGTATCACAAGCTCATCGAGCGCACCCAGTGGTGGGGGCGGAACATGATGATCTGGGGCATCCACGTCCATGTCGGCGTGGAGGACGTGAACAAGGTGTTCCCGATCATCGGTGCCCTCACGGCCTACCTGCCGCATCTGCAAGCGCTGTCGGCGTCGAGTCCGTTCTGGGCGGGCGAGCGCACCGGGTACGCCTCCAATCGCGCGTTGGTCTTCCAACAACTCCCCACCGCCGGGCTGCCGTGGCCGCTGACCGCGTGGTCGCAGTACGAGGCATACCTCGATGACATGGTGCGCACGGGCGTCATGGAAGACGCCACCGAAGTGCGGTGGGACATTCGTCCGGCGCCGAAATGGGGCACGATCGAGGTGCGGGCGTGCGACGGCATGTCGACGCTCCCGGAGTTGGCAGCGGTGGCCGCACTGGTCCAGGTTCTCGTGGAGCACTTCTCGCGTGAGCTGGACGCCGGACGCGAACTGCCGATGCTGCAGCCGTGGTTCGTCCGGGAGAACAAGTGGCGGGCGGCGCGATACGGCACCCAGGCGCGGGTCATCGTCGACCGTGACGGCACGCAGCGTCCCGTCTCGGAGCACCTGCGCGAGACGATCGATGCCTTGGCCGACGTCGCGGTCGACCTGCACTGCGCGCGCGAGCTCGCCGGCGTCGCGACGATCCTCGACGAAGGCGGCAGTTCGGCGCGTCAGCTGCTGGTCGCTGATGCCGCCGACGGAGACCTTCGCGCCGTTGTGCACCATCTGATCCGCGAGTTCCGGGCGGGCCCGACGCTGCACGACCACCTCGCCTCCCGCCTTCCCTGACGATGGGGCGAGCGCGCGCGCCGGTGCGCTGACGTGTTCCCGACGAGACCAGATCTGCGACAAAGGGCTTTCACATCCTGTCCGACGTAGAGTGACGTCGTGTCCGTCCGCAGGTTCGCCCCGACGACCGCGACGAGCGCTGCCGTGGTCAGCATCGCGGTGCTCACGATGGCGGGATGCGGCGTGTCGGCACCGGATCGACCCGTTGCCGCGTCGCCCGCGGATTCGGTGCCGGCGGCGGCCGTCGACGCCGCGCGAGTCCCCGCACCCGCACCGAGCGGCGTCGTCGTCACGATCGGGGACTCGATCATGGCCGGTCTCGGTCTCGACCCCGATCAGGCGTGGCCGTCTCTGGTCGCCGCCGACACCGGCGCAGACATCGTGAACCTCGGTTGCAGTGGCGCGGGCTTCACGATCACCGGTGACTGCGGCGATGACTACGCCGGTCTCGTGCAGCAGGCGATCACTCTGCGTCCCGCGATCGTGATCATCCAGTCCTCCGACAACGACAGCGGCGCATCGCAGGACGAGATCGACGCGTCGACGCGGGCGGCGGTCGACCAGCTGCGGGCCGCGCTGCCCGACGTGCAGCTGATCGGGATCGCCACGCTCTGGCATCTGGATTGGGACGAGCCCGACGCCATCGGTTGGTCCAGTGAGGCCCTCCAGCGCGCCGTGTCGGATGACGACGGCGTCTTCGTCTCCCTCGGCCAGCCGCTGCGAGGCCGCCCGGAGCTGCTGCAGTGGGACGGGGAGCATCCCAACAGCGACGGGCAGATCGTGCTCAGCGACGCCGTGGAGGCCGCGTTGGACGATGCGGGCGTCGTCCTGTGAGCGCTCAACTCTTGCCGAACAGCTTCTGAATCTCCGCGAGGTCGGCCTCGCTCGGCGGCGCCGCGGGGGTGCCGAGTCCGAAACCCGAGCCGGTCGGGGCGCTGGCGGCAGCGGCCAGTCCGGCGTTCTCCGCGGCGCGCTTGGCGGGGTTGCCCGATCGTGAGCCGGCGCGGGACTTCTGCTTCCCGCGCTTCGTGGATGCGCCGGGCTTACCGCCCATCGGACCCATGCCGGGGATGTTGGGCACACCGCCGCGCGCGACGGTCTTCATCATCTTCGCTGCCTGTTCGAAACGCTGCACCAGCTGGTTGACATCGGTGACGGTCATCCCGGATCCACGGGCGATGCGAAGTCGCCGCGAGCCGTTCAGGACCTTGGGGTTGCGGCGCTCCCCCGGTGTCATGGACCGGATGATCGCTTCGGTGCGATCGATCTCGCGGTCATCGAAGTTCTCGAGCTGCTGTTTCATCTGCCCCATGCCGGGAAGCATGCCCAGCATCTTCTTCATCGAGCCCATCTTCTTCATCTGCTGAAGCTGCTCGAGGAAGTCTTCGAGGGTGAACTGCTCGGTCGCGAGCTTCTCCGCGACCTTGCGAGCCTCCTCCTCGTCGAAGGCCTGCTGCGCCTGTTCGATGAGCGTCAGGATGTCGCCGAGATCGAGGATGCGACTGGCCATGCGGTCAGGATGGAACGCCTCGAGGTCCTCGAGGTTCTCGCCCGTGGAGGCGTAGATGATCGGGCGGCCGGTCACCGAGGCCACGGACAGGGCGGCACCACCGCGCGCATCGCCGTCGAGCTTGCTCAGCACCACACCGGTGAAGTCGACACCGTCTTGGAAGGCCTTCGCCGTGTTCACGGCGTCCTGACCGATCATCGCGTCGATGACGAAGAGCACCTCGTCGGGATCCGTCGCCGTGCGGATATCGGCCGCCTGCTTCATGAGCTCGGCATCCACACCGAGCCGTCCCGCGGTGTCGATGATCACGACATCGTGCTGCTGGCGGCGCGCCGTCTCGACGCCGTCACGCGCGACGCGAACCGGGTCGCCGACGCCGTTGCCCGGTTCGGGTGCGTAGATGGCGGCGCCGGCGCGCTCGGCAACGACCTGCAGCTGGTTGACGGCGTTCGGACGCTGGAGGTCGGCGGCCACGAGCAGCGGCGTGTGCCCGTCTTTCTCGAGCTGTCGGGCGAGCTTGCCGGCGAAGGTGGTCTTGCCGGATCCCTGGAGGCCGGCCAACATGATCACGGTGGGCGGGGTCTTCGCGAACTGCAGACGACGCTGCTGACCACCCAGAATCGCGACGAGCTCTTCGTTGACGATCTGCACGACCTGCTGGGCAGGGTTGAGGGCGCGATTGACCTCGTCGCCGAGAGCACGCTCGCGAACCTTCGCCGTGAACTCCTTGACGACGACCAGTGCCACGTCCGCATCGAGCAGGGCGCGCCGGATCTCTCGGACGGTGCCGTCGACGTCTGCGGGGCTGAGCTTGCCCTTCGTGCGAAGGTTGCGGAAGGTCTCTGTCAGCCGATCGCTGAGGGTGCCGAAAGTCGCCATGATCCCCTGATTCTACGGGAAGCCCCTCGCCGGCTCTGCGCTGCTGAGGCGGAGCCGGTGGCCCCGGTCACTGCGACGCGGCGGCGGCCGCCAGTGCGCGCTCGACCAATCCGCTCAGCGCCGGGCGGGGAGCCTCGGATGCCGCCCATGCCCAGACGGCGGCGAACACGGCGGCCGACAGGGCGGCGGCGTGCACGTCGGCCTCGAGGCGCGACGCGCCCGCGGCGACCAGGTTGTCGGACACGGCGCGACTGAGGACCCCCGTACGGATCGCCCGCTCGTCGGCGAGCTCATCGGACAGCCCCATCACCGCGCCGTGGATGATGGCCAGTGCGAGGCTGTCGGCTTCGATGTCGCACACCGCCGCCCGCAGGGCAGCCGTCGGAGCTGCGCCGGCGCGCAACGCGTCGACCGCACGGCGGATGCCGTCGTCGAGCGCCGCCCACAGGACGGCGGACTTCGACGAGAAGTAGTTGAAGAAGCTCGATCGACTCACGCCCGCGCGCTGCGTGATGGCGGCGATCGTCGTCTCCGCGAATCCCCGTTCGAGAAAGAGCTCTGTCGCCGCCTCCGCGATCGTGGAGCGTGAGGTGACGCGCGGGCGACCCGAGGACATCTGTCCACTGTAGCGAGGCGTATTGTTGGACGCGGTCCACAAACACCGCCCTCCATTCGCGAAGGAGCCCACCATGCTCGACGTGCAGACCGTCGGCCTCGCGCCCGACTTCATTGCGTACACCGACGGGTGGGCGCTGCAGCGCGACATCCACGCCGACGTCGTCGCCGGGCAGCGCCCCGACACGCTGCTGCTCCTGGAGCATGAGGCCGTCTTCACCGCGGGTGCGCGCACAGCGCGAAACGAACGGCCCACCGACGGTACGCCGGTCGTCGATGTGGACCGCGGCGGCAAGATCACGTGGCACGGACCCGGCCAGCTCGTCGGCTACCCGATCGTTCGACTCACCGAACCCGTGGACGTCGTCGCCCACGTGCGCCGGCTCGAGCAGATCCTCATCGACGTGCTGGACACGCTGGGCGTCGACGGCTACCGCGTCGAGGGACGCTCCGGCGTCTGGGTGCGCCGCCCGCTCTCCGAGGACAAGATCGCAGCGATCGGCGTCCGCGTCCAGCGCGGCGTCACGATGCACGGCTTCGCCCTCAACTGCGACAACTCGCTTCGTCCTTTCTCCCAGATCGTGCCGTGCGGCATCTCGGACGCCGGGGTGACGACCATCAGCGAGGTGCTGGGTCGCGACGTCTCTCCCGCCGACGTGCACGCTGCGGTCGCCGACGCTTTCCGCGCTTCGTTCGCCGCGCCCGCGGAGGTGGCCGCGTGAGCGCCTGCGGAATCACCCCGACCGGCGGCGAGGCCGGCCCCGCGAACGTCCCCGAGGGCCGGAAGCTCCTGCGCCTCGAGGTGCGCAATGCGCAGACGCCGATCGAGCGAAAGCCCGAGTGGATTCGCACGAAGGCGAAGATGGGTCCGGAGTACCAGGCGCTGCAGTCGCTCGTGAAGGGCGAGGGGCTGCACACGGTCTGCCAGGAAGCGGGATGTCCCAACATCTACGAGTGCTGGGAGGATCGGGAGGCCACCTTCCTGATCGGTGGGTCGCAGTGCACGCGGCGCTGCGACTTCTGCCAGATCGATACCGGCAAGCCGGCCGACTACGACACGGATGAGCCGCGACGCGTCGCCGACAGCGTGCGTCGCATGCAGCTGCGCTACGCCACCGTCACGTGCGTCGCGCGCGACGACCTCCCGGATGGCGGCGCCTGGCTCAATGCCGAGACCATCCGGCAGATCCATGCCGTCAATCCGGGAACCGGCGTCGAACTGCTTGCCACGGACTTCAACGGGGAGCCTCGTCTCCTCGATGAGGTGTTCGCGGCTCGTCCCGAGGTCTTCGCGCACAACGTCGAGACCGTTCCCCGTATCTTCAAGCGCATTCGGCCCGCCTTCCGGTACGAGCGCTCGCTCGACGTGCTCACGCAGGCGCGGGCCGCAGGGCTGATCACGAAGTCGAACCTCATCCTCGGCATGGGCGAGGAGCCGGAGGAGGTCATCCAGGCCCTCCAGGACCTGCACGAGGCCGGCACCGACATCATCACGATCACTCAGTACCTGCGGCCCTCGCCTCGGCACCTTCCGGTTGCGAGGTGGGTGAAGCCGGACGAGTTCGTGGCGTTCAAGCAGGAGGCAGAGCGGATCGGCTTTCTCGGCATTCTGGCCGGTCCCCTGGTTCGATCGTCCTACCGGGCGGGGCGGCTGTGGGCCCAGTCGATGGTCGCCAAGGGACGGGAAATCCCGGCACACCTGTCGCACCTCGCCGACACCGAGCTCGGCTTCGCGCAAGCGGTGTGAGGCGCGCGGCACCGCGGACGACGGTCAGTCGGCGCTGGTGACCGACTGCACGTCGCCGTCGCTGGTCAGATTCACCAGCAGCACTTCATCGGTGGCGTCGGGGTCGAGGGCGTACTCGAGGACGGCGAAGGGATCCGTTCCACCGTGCTCGTCGGCGAGGATCGTCATGCTCACGAGCTGCAGCGACCGGATGATGTCGATGTGCGTGTCGCCGGAGATGTCGACGAGGACGTCTTCCAGATCTTCTCCCAGCGCCTCCTGCTGCTGAAGGAGGTACTCGGTGACCTCGCTGGTACGGTCGTCGAGCTCGGCCACCATCGCGTTGCGGGCCTGCAGGTCGATCTGCTCCAGCGCGTTGATCATGGCGGCCGCGACATCGAGTGCGGCGGCGGAGACGTCGTCCTGATCGGGTGCGGTCAGATCGACGGTGACCCGCTGGTCGGCGAAGTCGACGACCTCGGACCAGAAGATGGATCCGTCCGGCCCGGACTCCAACAGCCCGAAGTAGTCGTGCTCGATCGCCATGACCCTATGCAACCATCCTCGGCGTCCGTGCGCGACCCCGCTGCGCGATCAGTCCACGAGCGCCGAGGCGAACACGTGCGGCGTGAAGCCGGTCAGGTCACCGACGCCTTCACCCTGGCCGAGGAGCTTGACGGGGATGCCGGTGCGTTCCTGAACGGCGAGAACGAAGCCGCCCTTGGCCGAACCGTCGAGCTTCGTGATCACGAGACCGGTGACGCCGGCGTGCTGGAGGAAGGCCTCGGCCTGCATGACGCCGTTCTGCCCCGTAGTCGCATCGAGAACGAGCAGCACCTCGCTGATGGGCGCCTGCTTCTCGATGACGCGGCGGATCTTCGTGAGCTCGTCCATGAGCCCACCCTTCGTGTGGAGGCGTCCGGCGGTGTCGACGAGGACGATCTCGACGCCGTTCTGCTTGGCGTAGTCGATGGTCTGGAAGGCGACCGATGCCGGGTCCTGGCCCTCGTGCTGGGGGCGGACGATCGCCGCTCCCCCCCGCTCTGCCCACGTGGCCAGCTGATCGACGGCCGCCGCACGGAAGGTGTCGGCGGCGCCGACGACGACGGAACGACCATAGCGCTGGAGGAACTTCGCGAACTTGCCGATCGTGGTCGTCTTGCCGACGCCGTTCACCCCGACGACGAGGACGACAGCGGGACGTTCGGTGAGCCGGAGGGTGGTGTCGAATTTCGCGAAACGCTCTTCCAGGGTCTCTTTGAGCATCCGCTGGAGATCGCGCGGATCGGTCGTGCGGAACCGCTCGACCTTCTCACGGAGCTCGTCGACGATCCGCTCGGTGATGTCGGGACCGAAGTCGGCGGTGAGAAGTGCCGTCTCGAGGTCCTCCCACGTGTTGTCGTCGATCGTCGGCTTCACAAACATGCCGCGCAGGGCGCGGCCGAGCGACCAGGAGTTCTCCGCCATGACTTCAGCCTACGGGTCGGCGCGCTCCACCCCTCTCGCCGCGACGTATGCCCGCGTTCTGGGGATCACGCGTCGGCGCGTTCGCGGACGCGCTGACCGACCACCGCGGAGACGCCGTCCTGCCGCATCGAGACCCCGTAGAGCGCGTCCGCGATCTCCATCGTGCGCTTCTGATGGGTGATCACGATCAGCTGGCTGGACGCGCGGAGCTTCTCGAACACGCCGAGCAGTCTGCCGAGATTGGCGTCGTCAAGGGCGGCTTCGACCTCGTCGAGGATGTAGAAGGGGCTCGGTCGCGCCATGAAGATCGCGGTCAGCAGCGCGACGGCGGCGAGAGAGCGCTCTCCGCCGGACAGCAGCGACAGACGCTCGATCTTCTTGCCGACGGGACGCACCGAGACCTCGATCCCCGTCGTCAGAGGATTGTCCGGGTCGGTCAGGGAGATGCTGCCGGAGCCGCCCGGGAACAGAATCGGGAACACCTCGCCGAAAGCGACGCGCGTGTCTTCGAAGGCCGCGAGGAAGATGGTCTGCATGCGTTCGTCGAGCTCCGCGATGATCGTCTGCAGGTCGGAGCGCGTCTGGACGAGATCGGCGAGCTGCTCGGTGAGGAACGCGTGCCGCTGCTCGAGCGCGGCGTACTCCTCGAGCGCG
This sequence comes from Sphingomonas sp. BLCC-B65, assembly GCF_028550675.1. Lineage (NCBI taxonomy): Bacteria > Pseudomonadati > Pseudomonadota > Alphaproteobacteria > Sphingomonadales > Sphingomonadaceae > Sphingomonas > Sphingomonas sp. BLCC-B65. Next base: position 617,032 of record NZ_JAQQGL010000001.1, read on the forward strand.
AGCGGATTGACGCGCCCGAGCTGGCCGAGCTTGCGCTCGGCATCCTGCAGTCTCTTGCGCTGCGCCGCCCGGTCGTACGCCACGCCCTCTTCGCCTTCGTCCGAGGGCAGCGGAACATCGGGGCCGTATTCCGCAACCAGAATATGTTCGTCGAGGCTCAACTCGGATCGGACGCGGTCCAGCAGACTCGTGACGTGCAGGCGTTTCTCGTGCATCTGCAACTCGAGTCCGTGGACGCTTTCGGTGAGTCGCCCGAGCCGCTCGCGCACGGTCGCCTCCTCGGCGCGCAGGGAGGTCAGTTCGGCGGTCAGCGCGGTGCGTGCCTGCTCGGCGAGTTGAAGCTCCACGCGTGCCTGGGTGACCGAACGATCGACCGAGTCCAGTACCGGCGGCAGCGCATCTGCGACCTCGGCCGCCAGCGCACGCTGTGCACGACGGATCACGGCGCGGCGGGCGGCCTCCGCCGCCGCCGCGCGCTCGCGTTCGCGCTGGCGCACGAGCTGATCGACACGTCCCTCTCCGGCGCGCACGCGCTCGCGCAGCGTCTCGACATCCAGACGTGCGCGCATCTCGCGGTCGCGCGCACTCTCCAGAGCGTCGAGCAGACCGTCACGCGCGGAGGCGTCCAGGATCGGACGGGGAGCCTGCTGGGCACCCTCGAAGGCGTCGTTGGCGACGCGTGCTGCTCTCTCGGCATCCGCGACCGCGGACGACGCCTGAGCGAGCCCGGCCTCCAACCGCTCGCACTCTGCGACGGCTGCCTCATGACGCACGGTGGCGCGGTTGACCTGCTCGGTGTGCGCCGCGAGGGCGGCATCGTGTTCGCGCAGGCTCTGAAGCGCATCCTTCGTCCGCGCCCGTGCGTCGTTCCAGGTCGTCTGGGCGTCCGAGAGAGCCTCGCGGAGCGAGTCTGCGACGACCGTGATCTCCGCGAGGCGTTCGGCGGCGGCATCTCGCTCCGCCGCCAGCTCCAGCCGCGAGCGTCCGGCCCCGGAGCCGGCGTGGATCGTGTACGACGTCACCCGCTCGCCCGCGCGCGTGACGATAGTCGTCGCGGCATCCGGAACGTCGATGATCCTGCGGCGGACGGCGTGCGCGGAATCGAGGTCGTCGACGATCAGGACACGGGCGAGGATGCCGAGGATGCCGGCCGGTGCAGTCACCACCTCCGCAGCGGCGATCGCTCCCTCGGGGATCGCCGCCGCCGGCGCACCCGCTTCCACGTCGGCGATCGTGATGTCGAGCCGGCCGAGGTCGGCGTCGCGCGCAGCGCGAGCGGCGGCGATACCCGCGTCGATGTCGTCGACGAGCAGCCCCTCCGCGAGCGCCCCCAGCGCGGCTGCGATCGCCGCTTCGTACCCCGAGCGCACCTTGACCGCGTCGCCGACCAGGCCGCGGATGCCGGCGCCTCCGACCGCGATCATCTCGGCCGCGGCGTTGCGGACATCCAGCGCCCGTCCGAGCGCCGCGGTCTGCGCCGTCAGGGATTCGCGTTCGCGTTCGGCGGCGTGAAGCCGCTCACGGATCGCCCCGACCTCGTTCTCGGCGGCGGTGGCGTCGCGCTGCGCACGCTCGTAAGCGGCAGCGTGCTCGGCAGAGGATCCCTCGGTGACCAGTTCGGGATCGACCCCTGCGAGTGCCTCTTCCGCTTCTGCGCGCCGCGCCAGGGCCGCGTCGAGCGCACGCTGCTGGCGTTCGACGCCCGCGCGCACGGCCTCCAGGCGGGATGCTGCGGCATCTGCGGCTCCGCGAAGTTTCGTGATGCGCATGTCGTGCGCGGACACGAGCGCGCTCTGGGCCGCGATGTCGGAGTCGAGCGCGTCGAGTTCGGCACGGGCCCGCATCACGTCGCGCGCGGCCGCCTCCGCGGCATCCTGAGCGCCTCCGAGTCCGGCCGAGATCTCATCGATCTCCGCCCGTGCCTCGTCGATCGCGGCCTGGCTGACCGTGGCGACCTCGATCCCGAGCGTGCCGTCGTCTTCGAGCAGAGCGAGACGCTGGCCCGCGAGCGAGAAGAGACCGCGCAGTCGCTCCTGCACGCGTTCCAAACCGAAGGCGACGGCCCGCGCCGCATCCACGGCTTCCGAGCGCTGCTGCGCCTCCAGCGCATCGATGCGCAGCTTCAGCTGCTCCGACTGATCCTGCAGCACGAGGCGCTCGGCGCTGCGCTCCTGCTCGGTGCGGGCGTGGTCGGCGAGCTGCGCACGCAGACCGACCAGTTCATCAGCGAACAGGCGGGCCTTGGCGTCACGCACCACTGCCGCGATCGTCGCCGCCTCGCGAGCGATCTCCGCCTGCTTGCCGAGCGGCTTCAGCTGTCGACGCAGCTCTCCGGCAAGGTCGCTGAGTCGCGTGAGATTCGCCTCCATCGCTTCGAGCTTGCGAAGAGTCTTCTCCTTGCGTCGACGATGCTTCAGGATGCCGGCGGCCTCCTCCACGAAGCCGCGACGGTCCTCGGGGCTCGCTTGCAGCACGCTGTCCAGACGGCCCTGGCCCACGATCACGTGCATCTCGCGCCCGAGCCCGGAGTCGCTCAACAGCTCCTGCACATCGAGCAGGCGGCAGCTCGCGCCGTTGATCGCGTACTCACTGGTTCCGTTGCGGAACAGCGTGCGGCTGATCGTGACCTCGCTGTACTCGATCGGCAGCGCCCCGTCGCTGTTGTCGATCGTCAACTGCACCTCGGCGCGGCCGAGCGGACCGCGCGTAGAGGTGCCCGCGAAGATGACGTCTTCCATCTTCCCGCCGCGAAGGGTCTTCGCGCCCTGCTCGCCCATGACCCAGGCGAGAGCGTCGACCACGTTCGACTTGCCGGAACCGTTCGGACCGACGATGCAGGTGACGCCGGGCTCGAGCGCGAAAGTGGTCGGTTGCGCGAACGACTTGAAGCCTTTGAGCGTCAGGCTCTTCAGGTGCATCCGCGGGTCCTCCTGGGTGATCGTCCACCCACGCTAGCGGAACGACACGCGGATCCTCGCTTGACGCGCGTCGAGAACACCCGCTATCGTCACAGATCGCGTCTGAAGTCGAGAAAGGAGGTCCCCGACATGATTCGTATGAACGCCACCGGCCGCATCGCATCCGCGATGCGTTCCTTCTGGTTCCGTGAGCCCGCGGGGGCCGTCTCCTTCGACGCCTTCCGCGGCGCCTGCTGACGCGATCAGAGGAGAACTCCGCCCTCGCCTCGTCGAGGTGCGAGTTCGCTCTCGCACACAGCCTTCCGGCACCCACGACTTCTCGTTGCGTGTGCCCCCGCCGCAGCCCGGCCTCTCACTCTGCCCGCCGCGCATCCGCGCGCACCCACCGAAAGCACCACGATGCATACCTTCATCGCGTCGGTCCTGCACGCCAACGACCCCGAACGCCGCCGCATCCGTCTCGCCGAGCGCGAGCGCGAGCAGCGCGAGCTCGAATGGCAGCGTCGCCGACAGATCCTTCCGTACCTCTGATCCGCCCCGGGCCGGGGCGTCCGACCGCGACGCCCCGGCCCCATCTCAAGGACATCTCATGACCACCGCGATTCCCGGACTCCAGTTCCGCCCCCTCACGATCCCTGCCTCCATGGATGCCGGCGACGCCGCCGACTTCCGCGAGTTCACCCGCGTACGCAACCTCGTCTATCGCGAGATCGCCGGCAACGACGACGACGCGATGACCCCGGAAGAACTGCTGCCGCATTACCAGCCGGATCCGAACGAGATCCGTCGTGCGTGGGCGGTGATCGTCGACGACGAGTTCGTCGGTCGCGTCGGCGTCGATCTGCCGCTGGAAGACGGATCTCGCACCGCCTTCTGGCTTGTCGAACTGCTCCGCTCGTACCACGGTCGCGGCATCGGATCCGCCGGCTACGCCCTGATCGAGCAGACCGCACGCGAACACGATCGCACGATCCTGCAGTCGTGGGCGCAGCATCCGGATGCCGACGGCGAGCGGTTGAGTGCACCCACCGGCTACGGAACGATTCCGCGCGACCATGCGGCGCGCTTCTACCTGCGCCACGGCTACACCCTGGAACAGATCGAGCGTCAGAGCGAGCTGATCCTCGCGGGCGCCGACACGAACATCGACCGCCTGCTCACCGAGGCTGTGACGGCATCGGGCGGATACCGCGTCGTCCAATGGCAGGGCGTGACGCCGGCGGCGCATGTCGAGGCGTACGCCTGGATGAAATCCCGCATGTCGACGGACGCACCGAGCGCCGATCTCGACTTCGACGAGGAGAACTGGGATGCCGAGCGGGTCGCTCGCCACGACGCCAAGTACGTCCAGTCGGGCCGCACCAAACTCGTCACCGCGGCCCAGCATATCGACAGCGGTCACCTGGTGGCATTCAACGAGCTCGTCCTCGGCACCGATGCGACCGGTCCGAGTCACCAGGAGGACACCCTGGTGCTTCGCGAGCACCGAGGCCATCGGCTCGGACAGCTCGTCAAGTGCGCGGGCCTGCAGACCTGGCGCCGCGATGTCGCCCCGCAGTCGCCGAAGGTCATCACCTACAACGCGGAGGAGAACCGGCCGATGCTCGACATCAACGAGAGAATCGGCTTCGTGCCCGTCGCCTACAACGGGGCATGGAAGAAGGTGCTGACGTGATCGATGTCACCGTCCGCTCCATCCGGGTACCGCACTCGATCGATGCACCGGAAATCGTGGACCTCGAGGCGGTGCGGCAATTGCGCAATGCGCACGCCGCTCACGTGCATGGCTCGAGCGCCTATGACCTGACGCTCCCTCAGGTTCTGGCCGCGTGGCAGGATCAGTCGGATCGCCCGGTGATCGGACGTCTCGCGGAGCGCAACGGCCTCATCCTCGGTACGGCGAGCGTCGATCATCTCCCCGATGCGCAGTCTCGGACCGCGGGCGTGATGGTACGTGTGCACGCAGAACACCGCCGTCAGGGCATCGGCACGCGTCTGCTGCGCGAGGCCGAGGCCATCGCAGCCGAGTTGGGCCGCTCGGTGCTGCAGTCCTGGACCGAACACAGGCATTCCGGCGGTGCGGGCCTGCGGGCATCGACCGGATTCGGATCCGTGCCCCGCGATGCGACGGCGATGTTCGCACGGAGACGGGGGTTCCGGTTGGAGCAGGTCTATCGTCAGAGCACCCTCGACCTCAGGTCCACTGCCCTTCACACGGATGCGCTCTGCGCGCGTGCGCGCACCCACGCCGGCGACGACTATCGCTACCTGTTCTGGCTCTCGCCCACGCCCGCAGCTCTTGCGCCCGCGCTGGCCGACCTGAAGTCGCGAATGGCCACCGACGCCCCCTCGGGCAACGTCGACGTCGAAGACGGCGAGTGGGATGCCGAGCGCATCGCGCGCATCGAGGCACACGACGCCGTCGGCGGTGTGCGGCGCCTGATCGGGGCGGTGCGGCATGAGCCGTCAGGAGTGCTCGTCGCGCTGAACGAGCTGAACGTCTCACCGGCCGATCCGACGATCGCGCACCAGAACGACACGCTCGTACGCGCGGAACATCGCGGTCGCCGGCTGGGCACGTGGGTCAAGTGCGCGACCCTCGCGCGCCTGCGCGAGTTCTTTCCGCAGGTGACGCACGTCGAGACCTACAACGCCGAGGAGAATGAACCAATGCTCGTGATCAACGAGGCCATCGGGTTCACGCCGGTGTCCTGTGCCGGCGAGTGGCAGAAGCGTCTCAGCTGAGGCGCTGGCAGCGTGGACAGTAGTGGCTGGACCGGTTCATGAACGATGCGCGCACGATGGGACGTCCGCATCGCGGGCAGGGCAAGCCGTCCCTGCCGTAGACGTTGAGCGAATGAGCGAAGTAGCCGGCCTGGCCGTTGACATTCACATACTGCGCGTCGAAGCTGGTTCCGCCTTCGGCCAAGGCCTTCAGCAGCACGGCCCGCACCTCGGCGAACAGGCGGGTCACGTCGCGCTCGTTGAGGGCAGCGGCGGGCGACTCGGGGTGGATCCGCGCAGCCCACAGCGCCTCATCCGCGTAGATGTTCCCGACGCCGCTGAGCACGGTCTGATCGAGAAGCACGCGTTTGATCGCGGAACGCTTCGCCCGCACGCGATCCCGGACGGCGGCGTCATCGAAGGCGTCATCGAGCGGGTCTCGCCCGATTTGGGCGACTTGCGAGGGGACGAGCGCCTCGGCGCTCCCCCACCCGCCGGCATGGCCGTCGGCGGTGGGCACCAGTTCATCGATCGCGAGGGATCCGAAGGTCCGTTGGTCGGCGAACACCACGGCGAGCTCTCCGTGCTCAGGGTGATCGATATCGATGCGCACGCGTTCGTGACGCTCCGCAGGCGCGCCCGGAGCACGCAGCAGCATCTGACCGCTCATCCCGAGGTGGGCGATGATCGCACGACGGGCCCTAGCGGATGCCGGAGCCAACGGCATCCACAGGAACTTCCCGCGCCGCGCCACGCTCGTCACCCGTCGACCCACCAGCTCGCGTTCGAACGAGACGGCGTCGCCGTCGTGGCGCGTCAGCGCTCGCGGGTCCCGCGCATCGACCCCGATGATGCGGGCGCCGGCAAGCGCCGGGGCGAGTCCAGCGCGGACGACTTCGACTTCGGGAAGCTCAGGCACGATCGCTGAGAAGGCGCCAGAGCGTCAGCGCCGCAGCCATCTCCGCCTGCTTCTTGCTGGAACCGACGCCCGCCGCAGACGCCTCGCCGACGCTCACCGTCGCGGTGAACACGCGATTGTGATCGGGGCCTTCGGCGGTGATCACGTACGACGGCGGCGCGAGGTTGAGCCGCGCTGCGAGCTCCTGGAGGCTCGTCTTCGGATCCATCGCGGCGCCGTAGCGGTCGGGGTCCGCCATCAGCGGCTCGACGAGGCGCAGCACGAGTGCCGTGGCCGCTTCCGGCCCGGAGGAGAGGAATGTGGCGCCGATGACCGCTTCCATCGTGTCGGCGAGGATCGAGTCCTTGTCGCGCCCACCGGTCTGATCCTCACCGCGTCCGAGACGCAGGTGCGCGCCGAGGTCGATACCGCGGGCGACCTCGGCGAGAGCGACGGTGGAGACCACGCTCGCCCGGCGCTTGGCCAGGGCACCCTCTTCCAGTTCAGGGTGCGTCAAGAACAGGTGCACCGTCACCGCTTGACCGAGGATCGAGTCCCCGAGGAACTCCAGTCTCTCGTTGTGCGGGATCCCGCCGTTCTCGTAGGCGAACGAGCGGTGTGTCAGCGCAACCGACAGAAGCTCGGGGTCGATATCGACCCCGAGCTTGTCGGAGAGCACACGGTGCTCGATCACGGCATCCGCCATCAGATGGCCGCCGCGATCAGATGTCTGCGACCTTGCGGCCCTTGTACTCGAGGAACAGCTCGGTACCCTGCGAGTCGGTCACGACCTTCGCCTGGTGGGGACGGCTGTAGACGACCTTGCCGTTCTCGACGGTCTTGACGAGCGTGGGCGCCTCGGCCTTCCACTGTGCGCGACGCGAACGAGTGTTGGAGCGGGAGACCTTCCGCTTCGGGGGGTTACCTGCCATGGCTAGCTCTTCTCTGTGTCGGTGGCGACGCGGCTCGAGGCCTCGTCGTCAGGGTCTGGGGTGAGGGCCTTCAGCGCGGCCCAGCGCTCGTCGATCGGAATCTCCGGCACGGTTCCTGCGGCCAGCCTCTCACCCGTGATGGGGTCGAGCCCCGGGCAGTCCGGCTGGCACACCGGCTGGAACGGAAGCGAGAGGACGATCGCATCCCTGACCGGAGTTTCAAGATCCACGTGGTCGTCTTGAACCTCGAAGTCGATCGCTTCCGTCCCAGGATACCCGAAGAGCTCTTGAAACTCGACTTCGACAGGCCGGGCGATGTCGGTGAGGCATCGGCCGCAGACCCCGGAGTACTCGGTGTCGATCTCGGCGGTCACCAGAATGCCCTCGTGGACCGACTCGAGACGAACGGCCAGCTCGATGGGCTCACCCTCGGCAACGGACACGAGTCCCTCGCCCCATTTCGCCGGCGCGGGGACCTCGATGTCGAACTCGCGCATCTCCCCCGCACGATGCGAGATATCGCGCACCGGGAACACGAACGGACCGCTCACATGCTTTCTGACCACCACGCAATGCTAGCCGCCCCGCGGGCATCGACGGCGGTCAGCCCGCCCGTCCCCCTGTATCGAGGAAGCGGGCGACCGGCCCCGGTACGAACGGCGAGACATCGCCGCCCAAAGCGGCCACTTGTCGCACGAGAGAACTCGACACCAGTGCGTGCGCAGGGTCGGGCAGCAGGAACACCGTCTCGATCTCGGCCAGGTGCCGGTTGACGATCGCCATCGGCGTCTCGTAGGCGACGTCGATCTGCGACCGGATGCCCTTGACGAGCACGCCGGCGTCGACGTCCTGGGCATAGTCGACCAGAAGCCCGACGCTCCAGGAGGCGACGACGACATTGCCTTCCACGCCTTCCTCCCCGATCGACTGCTCGAGCAGACTCAGCCGCTGTGCGATCGGCAGCATGGCCTCTTTGCCCGGGTTGTGTACGACGAGCACGTGCAGCTCGTCGTACAGGGCCGCGGCGCGGCGGATGACGTCGAGATGTCCGAGGGTCGGCGGATCGAACGAACCGGGGACCACCGCGATGCGGTTGTTCATGCCGCCAGCCTAGCGGCGTCACTTTCGAGCCCCATCAGCTCTTGGACAGGGCCGCCCGTTCCTGTTGCCCGATGCGCCGCTCGATCGCTGCGACGAGGCCGGGGTGCTCTTCGAGCATCGGGTCGCGGGAGAGCACGTCTGCCGCCGCCGCACGGGCTCGCGCGATCAGATCGGCATCCTGGACGACCCGAAGAAGCCGCAGAGAGGTGCGCGCCCCCGACTGGGCATCTCCGAGCACGTCGCCCTCTCCGCGCAGTTCGAGGTCGATCTCGGCGAGCAGGAAGCCGTCCGTCGTGGAGGCGACCGCCTCCACGCGAGACCGGGCCGGCGTCCCTTCCGGCGCCTCCGTGACGAGAAGACACAAGCCGGCGACCGCACCGCGACCCACCCGCCCGCGAAGCTGGTGCAGCTGCGAGACGCCGAACCGATCGGCCTCCATGATGATCATCGTCGAGGCATTGGGCACGTCGACGCCGACTTCCACCACCGTGGTCGCCACGAGGACGTCGATCTGGCCGGCCGCGAACGCCTGCATGACGGCATCCTTCTGCTCCCCCGGCATCTTCCCGTGAAGGATCTCGACGCGCAGGCCGTCGAAGAGGGGGATGCCGTCGAGCATCTGTGCGACCTGGACGACACCCCATCGTGTGCGCGGCTGTTCGCCCTCGGGCGCGCCCACATCGACGGGAACGTCCTCCGCGGCATCCTTCGCCGTGGTACCGACGGCTTCGGCGTCGATGGCGGCGCAGACGACGAAGACCTGGTGTCCGGCGGCCACCTCCTCGGCGGCGCGCTCCCACACGCGTCCGAACCAGCCGGGCTTCTCCGCGAGCGGTGCGACGTGCGTCGCGATGCCCGCTCTCCCGCTCGGAAGGGTGCGGATGGTGGAGACGTCCAGGTCTCCGAACACGGTCATCGCGACCGTGCGAGGAATGGGTGTCGCGGTGAGCACCAGCACGTGCGGCGCCGTCCCCTTCGCTCGCAGCGTCTCGCGCTGCTCGACGCCGAAACGGTGCTGCTCGTCGACGACGACGAGCCCCAGGTCGGCGAACGTCGTCGACGCGCTCAGCAGGGCATGCGTTCCCACGACGATCCGCGCCTGTCCCGACGCCACCCGCAACGCCGCTTTGCGCCGTTCGGTGGCGGGCAGCTGCCCGGTCAGCAGAGTAGGCATCAGATCCGGAGCGAGCTGCGGTCCCAGCATCCGCGCGATCGAGCGCACGTGCTGCGCCGCGAGCACCTCGGTGGGGGCGATCAGCGCAGACTGCCCACCGGACTGCGCGACCTGCAGCATGGCGCGCAGCGCCACGAGCGTCTTTCCCGAACCGACCTCTCCCTGAACAAGACGGTTCATCGGCCACGGACCTTCCAGATCGGCGGCGATCTGCGCACCGACGGCCTCCTGGTCGGGGGTCCGGGTGAACGGCAGGCGCGAATCGAAGTCGTCCAACAGTGCGCCGGCCGGACGCGAGGTCGCGGCCATCGCCCGCACGGTCTGCCGCTGCTGGAGCAGCGCGGTCTGCAGGATGAACGCCTCGTGCATGCGCAGCGTGCGCCGCGCGTCGTCGATCTGCTCGAAGCTCTCGGGCGCGTGGATCCGCCGCAGAGCCGTGGTCGCATCGAGCAGACCCTCATCGGCGCGCAGGGAGTCGGGCAGCGGGTCGGAGACCGGCGCCAACGCAGCCAGCACCGTGGCGACGGCCTTCTGCACCTGCCATGTCGCCACCGTGCTGGTCGCCGGGTAGATGGGAATCGGGGTGTGCTGCTGCGCCTGGGCGTTCAACCTCGCCGCGTCGGCATCGTCGAAGAGCGTGTAATCGGGATGAGCCAGCTGCTGGTGCCCCTGGAACTGGCCGACCTTCCCCGAGAACATCCCCTGACGGCCCACCTGGAGATCGTTGGCGCGCCACGCCTGGTTGAAGAACGTGAGCGTCAGTGCTCCCGCGCCGTCGCTGATCACGACCTCGAGAAGAGAACCGCGCCGTTGACGCATCTGTCGCGACGATACCGAGCGCACTTCGGCGACGATCGTGACCTGCTCGCCCAGCGGCAGAGAGTCGATCGGCGTGAGCTCGCCGCGTCGGGCGTATCGCCGCGGGTAGTGCGTCAGGAGATCGGCCACCGTGCTCATGCCGAATGCCCGATCGAACAGCTTCGCGGTCGCAGCTCCCAGCGCATCGACAAGAGCGGTGTCGAGCGTGATCGCGGGCATGCTCCGAGTCTATTGAGGCCCACCGACGCCGTAGCCGTCCCCGGGCGATCGGACATGCACGGATCGTCCAGGAGACACCCGTAGAGTCGGCTCGTGATCCGCCGCACCGTTGCCCGCGTGTTCTGGTCGTGCAGCCGGTGGCGGCTGGCGACGACCCCCGCTCCGGAGCGCCCCACCGTACTCATCGGCGCGCCGCACACGTCCAACTGGGACTTCGTGTTCATGCTCGCCATCTCGTGGCGTCTGGGGATGCGCATCCACTGGCTCGGCAAGGACACGCTCTTCCGCGGCTGGCGACGACCCGTCATGAACGCTCTCGGCGGCATCCCCGTCGACCGTGCCGACGCAGGCCGCGTGGTCGAGGACATCGTCGCCCGCATTCGCGCCGGGGAGGTCTTCGGCCTCGTGGTCACTCCCGACGGCACCCGCGGGGGCAACGCGTTCTGGAAGAACGGCTTCTACCGCATCGCCCGCGAGACAGGCATGCCGCTGACGCTCGGCTACGTCGACCGTACAACGATGACGACCGGGCTCGGGCCGACGCTCGCTCTCACGGGTGACGTCACCCGCGACATGGACGCCATCCGTGCCTTCTACGCCGACAAGGCGGGCTTTCGGCCAGAGCGCCGCACCGAGCCCCGGCTCCGCGACGAGACGGGCGCGGCGGGTCCGTCAGACCACGGTTAGGGTGAACACGTGACGCGCATCATCTCCGGAGCCGCCGGTTCGCTCACGCTCGGTGTCCCGGATGCCGGGACGCGCCCGACCAGCGACCGCGTGCGTGAATCGCTCTTCGGCGCTCTGGACGCGGCCGACATCGTCGACGGAGCCGCCGTGCTGGATCTTTTCGCCGGTTCGGGCGCCCTCGGGCTCGAGGCAGCCAGCCGGGGCGCGGCATCCGTCGATCTCGTCGAGAAGGCACCGCGCGCCGCGGCCGTCGCCGACCGCAACGCTCGCACCGTCGCGAAGGTGCTCCCGGGCACGCCGATCCGGGTGCACCGCAGCTCCGTCGAGGCGTACCTGCGGGCCGCCGCGGGCACGTTCGATCTCGTCTTCATCGATCCGCCGTACGACCTCGCCGACACCGAACTCGCTCGCGTGCTGGAACTGCTCGCGCCGCGACTGGCGCCCGACGCGCTCGTGGTCGTCGAGCGCGCGACCCGCTCCGGCGCCCCCACGCTGCCCGTCGCGCTGCAGTACGAGCGCGACAAGAGCTACGGCGACACGACGCTGTGGTGGGTGCGCCCGCAGTCCTGAGACGACGGCGGTCGACCGCGCCGTCGCCGGGGTGCGCGGCGCCTCGGCCGCATCAGCCGCGGGCCGCGTCCCAGTCCCGGTGCGGATCCCACCCGCCGACGCCGGCTGACGACGCACCTCCGACGGTGACGTGTGGCGTCGCGTCGGCGATCACGGTGCCGACACGCCAAAAACCCTCCGGCAGGGCGGCTCCGGACGGGAACGTGGCGAGCAGCTCGTGATCCTCCCCGCCGCGAAGCGCCATCTCGTCCAGCTCCGGGCTCAGATCGATCCGCACGCCGGACGCTTCCGCCATACGCGTCGCATCCAGCAGAAGTCCGTCGGACACGTCCATCATCGCGGTCGCGCCCGACCGCGCGGCCAGAGGACCGAGCGCGAGCGGCGGGCGCGGACGCAGCTGGGCAGCGAGATCGGCGCGCTCACGGTCGGTGAGGACCGACGGATCGACGGCGCGAGGGCGGCCCTCGGCATCGCGGAAGCGATCGAACAGCAGGGCCAGACCGCGCCCGGCCGCCCCCAGGTGCCCCGTCACCGCGACGACGTCACCGGGCCGCGCCCCGCACCGCCGCACCGGCTCGACGCCATCCAGCGCTCCGAGCACCGTGACCGCGATCGTCAGGGTGTCGGATGCCGCGAGATCCCCGCCCTCCACCGCGCATCCCGGCGCGAGTGCGTCGCACGCCGCCCGCAGTCCGCGCGCGAGAGCCTCGACGAACGCGACCGGCGTGTCATCGGGAAGCGTGAGAGCCACCACCAGCGCGATCGGGCGGGCGCCCATCGCGGCGATGTCGGAGAGGTTGACCGCGGCGGCCTTCCAGCCCAGGTCTTCCCCGCTCGACCACGCGAGCCGGAAATCGGGGCCGTGCACGAGCGTGTCGGTCGATACCACGACGCGGCCGTCCGGAGCCGCCAGCACCGCGGCATCGTCGCCGGGCCCGACGAGCGCGCGCGACGAGCCGTCGAGGACGGCGAAGATGCGCGACAAGAGCTGCCGCTCCCCCAGGTCGCGGATGGTCGGGGCGATCGGTGTGCTCACCGCTCCACGGTAGCCTGGAGTGATGTCCCGCTCGCGCCTGATCGTCGCCCCTCTGAGCGTGGCCGTGGCGCTCGGCATCGCCCTCGGTACCGCCGGCTGCAGCTCCACCGTCTCGATGACACCGGCGAAGGGAGCCAACGACCCGGCATGTGCGGCGGTGACCTCTCGTCTGCCGGCCACCGTCGACGGCCAGCCGCGCCGATGGACCGACGCCCAGGCCACGGGTGCGTGGGGCAGCCCCGCCAGCGTCCTGCTGACGTGCGGGCTCGACGCGCCTGGACCGTCGACGCTCGTCTGCCAGACCGTCGACGGCATCGACTGGCTGATGGATGATTCCGAGGCGCCGAAGTACCGGTTCACCACGTTCGGTCGTACCCCCGCGGTGCAGGTGTACCTCGACTACGACGTCGTCAGCGGACGCGACGTGCTCAGCGCACTGTCCTCCGCCGTACAGCAGCTGCCCACGGATGGCCGCAGCTGCATCGCCCGCCCGTCCTCCTAAGAGGACCCGTGCCGGTCGTCAGCGCACGCGCGCGAGATCGATCAGCTCGCTGATGAGGTCGCGGTAGCTCATTCCCGTCGCGATCCAGCACTTCGGAAACATCGAGATGGGCGTGAACCCCGGCATCGTGTTCACCTCGTTGACGAAGAACTCGGTTCCGGTGAAGAAGAAGTCGACTCGAGCCAGACCCTCGCCGCCCAGCGCCTCGAACGCACGGGCAGCGACGCGCTGCATCTCGGTGAGCTCACCACCCTGCAGCTGGGCGGGGCAGACGAGCTCGATGCCGGCGGCATCGAGGTACTTCGCCTCGAAGTCGTAGAAGTCCCGTCCCGTGATCACGATCTCACCGGCGACGCTGACACGCGGGGCATCGCCGTCTCGACCGGCAAGCACGCCGCATTCGACCTCGCGGCCGACAACCGCCTGCTCGACCAGCACCGTGCCGTCTTCGGCGAAGGCGGTCGCCAGAGCGGCATCCAGCTCGCTCCACTCGGACACCTTCGACACGCCGACGCTCGACCCGGCGCGGGCCGGCTTGACGAACGCCGGCAGCCCGAGCGCGCGGATGCGCCGGTGCCACAGGTCGCTGTCACGCGCCAGCGCCGCCTCGGTGACGGTGACCCAGGGAACGACGGGAACGCCGGCAGCCTTCAGAACGCTCTTGGTGGTGTGCTTGTCCATGCCGATCGCCGACATCAGCAGCCCAGCGCCGACGTAGGGCAGATCGAGCAGCTCGAGGAAGCCCTGGATCGTGCCGTCCTCGCCGAAGCGGCCGTGCAGGATCGGGAAGACGACGTCGACGTCGCCGAGGGATCGAATGCCGTCGGCATCCTGAACGCGCAGCTCGCGGGAGCGGATGGAGTCCGGCCACAGGATGCGGGTGCCGTTGTCGACGACTTCGGGCAGGCGCTCGGGATCGAGCGCGAACTTGTCGGGATCGTCGTCTTCGAGGACGAACGCCCCCTCGCGAGTGATACCTACCGGAATGACCTCGAAGCGGTCACGGTCGATCGCCTGAAGCACGCCGCCCGCCGTCGCGGAACTGATCGCGTGCTCGCTGGAGCGCCCTCCGAAGAGCACCGCCACTACCGCTTTGTCCATTCTGGGTCCTCTCGCCCGTGGGCTTGTCGTCGTCGGTGGTGAGATGCGGCGCGATGTCGCGGGGATTCATGGTGCCGTCCAGAACCATCTTGACCTGTTCCACGATGGGCATCTGCACACCGGAGGCGCGCGCCAGCTGCAGCACCGGCGCCACCGAGGCGAGCCCTTCGGCGGTCTGGTTCATCTGCTTGACGACGTCCTGGAAGCTGTAGCCCTGGCCGAGGAGTCGCCCGGCGGTGTTGTTGCGGCTCAAGGGGGACTGACAGGTCGCGATGAGGTCGCCGAGACCGGCGAGCCCCTGCAACGTCTCGGGCTGTGCTCCTTGGGCCACGGCGAAGTCGGTCATCTCCACGAGACCGCGTGTGATGATCGACGCCTTCGTGTTCTCGCCGTACCCGACGCCATCGACGATCCCGATGGCGACGGCGATGAGGTTCTTCAGCACGCCGCCGAACTCCGTGCCGATGACGTCCGTGTTCACGAACGTGCGGAAGTAGCCGTTGCGAGCGCGACGTGCGACGGCTTCGGCGGTCTCGCGACTGGTGGAGGAGATGACCGCTGCCGTCGGCTGCTCGCGGGCGATCTCCAGGGCGAGGTTCGGCCCGGACGCGACCGCGATGCGGCCCGCGTCGCAGTGCAGCTCCTCGGCGATCACCTCGCTCATCCGCCGTCCGCTGCGCTTTTCGACGCCCTTCATCAACGACACGATCGGGGCGTCGGTGTCGCGCACCAGAGGGCGCACCGCCTTCAGATTCTGCCGGAGGGCCTGGCTCGAGATCGCGAGGTAGACCTGCGACGCACCCTCCAGCGCCTCCGAGAGGTGCGTGGTCGCCGACATCGTGCGCGGCAGGTTGATGCCGGGCAGGTACTCGCTGTTGCGGTGCCCTTCCTGGATCTCCTGGGCCAGCTCCGCGCGGCGAGCCCACATCACCACGTGAGCACCGCCATCGGCGAGTACCTTGCCGAACGTGGTTCCCCAGCTGCCCGAGCCGATCACCGCGACCCGCGGCAACGCCGACTCGCCCCTACGCGTCAAGGCGGCCCGTCTCGTTCTGCCCGTGCGCAGACGGGTTCCACCGTTCGCTCGGCGGCTGTTCATCGCGCAAGGTGCCCAACAGCGCAGCGATGTCCGCCATCACGGCGTCGGTGGCGGCGATGAGGTTCGCAGACCCCGTCGCGCCGGGGCCGGTGAAGGCCGAGAGGTCGGTCGCCGGGCCGAGGGCAAGGCGAACGCGACGGCGCGGCGGCCAGAAGCGGAGCTTGCCGTACCGCGGGAGGATCTGCTGCACGCCCCACGTCGCGGCCGGGATGACGGGAATCGGCTCACCGGCGGCCAGCGCGAGGCGCACCGCGCCGGTCTTGCCGCGCATGGGCCACATGTCGGGGTCACGCGTGAGCGAGCCCTCCGGGTAGACGATGACGCCGCGGCCATGGGTCACCAGATCCTCCGACTGCTGAAGGGTCTGCTTCGCCGCGGCCGACGACGAGGCCCGGGCGACCGGGACCATGCCGGTCGCGCGCAAGGCCGCCCCGAGCACGGGAACGCGGAACAGGCTCTCCTTCGCCATGAACCGCGGTGCGCGGCCCATACGCCACGTGCCCACAGCGATGATCAGCGGATCGAACTCGCTGTAGTGATTCGGGGCCAGCACGTAGGGGCCTTCCGCCGGAAGGTGCTCCGCACCGCTGATCTCGATCTTCGCGAACCAGCCGACCGCCGGCACGATGATGGCCGCGAGCGGCCAGAAGACCGACGGACGCGTCTTCTCCGGAGAGGCCCGGCGCCGCGGCGCCGGGCGCGCCGTGCCCGTCATCCGACGACGTCGAAGTCGGCGCCGAGGATCGTGAGCTTCTCGAGGAACTTCTCGTATCCGCGACGAATGATGTCGACGCCCGCCACGCGCGAACGCCCCTGCGCCGCCAACGCCGCGATCACATAGCTGTAGCCGCCGCGGAGGTCCGGAACGACCACATCGGCGCCGTGCAGCGGCGTCGGGCCGGTGATCACCGCAGCCTGCTCCAGCGCGCGGCGCGCCACGCGGCGATCGGGACTGGCGATGCCCTCGGGATGCACGACGATGTCGGCTCCCATCTTGTTCAAAGCCTGCGTGAAGCCGAGCCGGTTCTCGTAGACGGTCTCGTGCACCGTGGAAACCCCTTCGGCCTGTGTGAGGGCGACGATGAGAGGCTGCTGCCAGTCGGTCATGAACCCGGGGTGCACGTCGGTCTCGACGACGACGGGCTTCAACGCTCCCCCACGACGGAAGCGGATGCCGTCCTCATGGATGTCGAAGTCGCCGCCGACCTTGCGGAAGACGTTGAGGAACGTGAGCATCTCTTGCTGCTTGGCACCGCCGACGAAGATGTCGCCATCGGTGGCCAGTGCCGCGCACGCCCACGATGCGGCCTCGTTGCGGTCGAAGATGCTCCGATGGTCGTAGCCGCGGAGGGTGTCGACACCCTCGATGAAGATCACGCGGTTGGGCTCGTACGAGATGATCGCGCCCATCTTCTGCAGCACGGCGATCAGGTCCATGATCTCGGGCTCGATCGCGGCATTGCGCAGTTCGGTCGTGCCCTTCGCGCGCACCGCGGTCAGCAGGACCTGCTCGGTGGCGCCCACGCTGGGGTACGGCAGGGCGATGTTCGCGCCCGTGAGTCCGTTCGGAGCAGACAGCCGGATGCCGCTGGGCAGCTTGTCGACCGTGGCGCCGAAGGCACGCAGCGCATCCAGGTGGAAGTCGATCGGACGGTCTCCGATGCGGCATCCGCCGAGGTCCGGGATGAAGGCCTGGCCGAGCAGGTGCAGCAGCGGGCCGCAGAAGAGGATCGGAATGCGGGACGCACCGGCGTGTGCGTCGATCTCTTCCATGTGCGCGGAGACCGCACCGCGCGGGTCCAGCCGCAGCACGCCTTCTCCGTCATCGGTGACAGTGACGCCGTGCACCTCGAGCAGAGAGCGGACGACCTTCACGTCGCTGATGTCGGGGACATCGTGCAGCACGCTCTCGGTCTCACCGAGCAACGCCGCCACCATCGCCTTCGTTGCGAGGTTCTTCGCGCCCTTGACCTCGACGCGCCCCCTCAGGGGTCGTCCGCCGCGGATCTCGAGGACCGAAACCTCGCCTCCGGCGGGTGTGGACGCCGAAGCGCTCAGAAGGGTGTTCATGGATCGGACCTCACAGTGTGTGTCGAGGACGGGGATGCGAAAGACAGATGTTCGCCCCGGTTCGGGGCGCCATCCGGCCTAGCGAACGGGGAGCGTCCGCGGGCGCCACGCCTCGCGGCGCGCCTCGAACTGCGCGATCTTGTCCTCATTGCGCAGGGTCAGTCCGATGTCGTCCAGACCTTCGAGGAGCCTCCACCTAGTGTAATCGTCGATGTCGAACGAGACCCGGAGCCCGCCGATCGTGGCGGTGCGCTCGACCAGGTCGACCGTCATCTCGATGCCCGGCTCTGCGGCGATCCGGGCCCAGATGGCCTCCACGTCGGTCTCGGAGATCACCCCCGTGACCAGGCCTTGCTTGCCCGCGTTGCCACGGAAGATGTCGGCGAACTTCGGGCTCAGCACCACCTGGAAGCCGTAGTCGCGCAGCGCCCACACGGCGTGTTCACGACTCGAACCGGTGCCGAAGTCGGGTCCCGCCACGAGCACCGAGGCACGCGCGAACGCCGGCTGGTTGAGGACGAAATCGGGGTCCTGTCGCCAGTTGGCGAACAGGGCGTCTTCGAAGCCGGTCTTGGTGACCCGCTTGAGATAGACCGCGGGGATGATCTGGTCGGTGTCGACCGCCGAGCGCGTCAACGCGGCCGCGATACCCGTGTGCGTCGTGAACTTCTCCATGTCAGGCCTCGACCTTCTCGACGGCGGGCAGATCGGACGGGCTGGCCAGCCGGCCCAGCACCGCCGTCGCGGCGGCGACCAGGGGCGACACCAGATGAGTGCGTCCTCCCTTGCCCTGGCGTCCCTCGAAGTTGCGGTTGCTCGTCGATGCGCACCGCTCCCCCGGGGCCAACTGATCGGGGTTCATCCCGAGGCACATCGAGCAGCCGGCGAAACGCCATTCCGCGCCGAAGGCGGTGAAGACCTTGTCGAGTCCCTCCGCTTCGGCCTCCAGACGCACTCGCGCCGAGCCGGGGACGACCATCACACGGACGTTGTCTGCCTTCTGGCGGCCTTCGATGACCGAGGCGAAGGCGCGCAGGTCTTCGATCCGGCTGTTCGTGCACGAGCCCATGAAGACGGCATCCACCGTCACGTCCTTCAGCGGCGTTCCGGCCTGCAGGTCCATGTACTCGAGAGCCCGCTCGGCGGCGGCACGCTCGTTGGCGTCCGCGAAGGATGCCGGGTCGGGCACGACGTCGCTCAGCGAGACGCCCTGGCCCGGGTTGGTGCCCCACGTGACGAAGGGCTCGAGCTCGTTCGCGTCGAGGAAGACCTCGGCGTCGTAGACCGCACCCTCGTCGCTCGGAAGCGTGCGCCAGTAGGCGACGGCGTCGTCCCAGTCCTGACCCTGCGGTGCGTGGGGCTTGTCCTTGACGTACGCGAACGTGGTCTCGTCGGGGGCGATCATGCCGGCGCGGGCTCCCGCCTCGATCGACATGTTGCACATCGTCATCCGGCCCTCCATCGACAGCGACCGGATGGCGCTGCCACGGAACTCGAGCACGTAGCCCTGGCCGCCGTTGGCGCCGATCTTCGCGATGATGGCGAGGATGATGTCCTTGGCCGTGACGCCCGGCTTGAGATCGCCCTCGACCGTGATCGCCATCGTCTTGAACGGTTTCAGCGGGAGGGTCTGCGTGGCGAGCACGTGCTCGACCTCGCTGGTGCCGATACCGAAGGCCATGGCGCCGAAAGCACCGTGCGTCGAGGTGTGACTGTCGCCGCAGACGACCGTGATCCCCGGCATGGTCAGACCCAGTTGGGGGCCGACGACGTGCACGATGCCCTGCTCCTTGTCGCCGAGGGAGTGCAGCCGTACGCCGAACTCCTCGGCGTTTCGGCGCAGGGTCTCGATCTGCGTGCGGCTGGTGAGATCGGCGATCGGCTTGTCGATCTCGAGCGTGGGAGTGTTGTGGTCCTCGGTCGCGATCGTCAGGTCGAGCCGGCGCACCGGACGCCCCTCGGCGCGGAGGCCGTCGAACGCCTGCGGGCTGGTCACTTCGTGCACGAGGTGCAGGTCGATGTAGATCAGGTCGGGCTGGCCGTCTTCGCCCTTCACCACGAGGTGGTCGTCCCAGACCTTCTCGGCGAGGGTCCGCGGGCGGTCGGGAATCGTTGTGCTCATGCTGTCTCGTTCTCCAGATAAGGGGATCAAGCCCGCGACGGACTCCGCGACGAGAGAGGGCTCAGAACGAGGTCTCGTCGCGGCGGCTAAGGAGAAGGCGAGCGATCCGCACCGGCTCAGACTACCACCGCGGCGATCGGCGCCGGATCGTCACCGCTCGTCGAGCGTGACGTCGCGCCCTTCCCTCCGCGCCGCGATGAGACTCGCCCCCGTGGCGACGACCATCGAGACGACGATGACGCCGAGCGACATCCACGTCGAGATGTCGGGCGCCCACGCGATGTTCTCGCCGCCGTTGATGAACGGCAGTTCGTTCTCGTGCATCGCGTGCGCGATGAGCTTGACACCGATGAAGGCGAGGATGAAGGCGATGCCGTAGTGCAGGTACTTCAGACGGTCGAGAAGGTCGCCGAGCAGGAAGTAGAGCTGGCGCAGGCCCATCAGCGCGAAGATGTTCGCCGTGAAGACGATGAAGGGGCTCTGCGTGATGCCGAAGATCGCGGGGATCGAGTCGAGCGCGAACAGCAGGTCGGTCATGCCGATCGCGACGAACACGATGATCATCGGGGTGAACATGCGCTTGCCGTCGACGACGGTGCGCACCTTCGGGCCGTCGTAGTCGTCGCTGATGTCGATCGTCCGACGCAGCAGCCGCACGACGACGGACTCCTTCTTGATCTCCTCGTCGTGGTCGCCGCCCGGGAACGCCTGCTTCCACGCGGTGTAGATGAGGAAGGCGCCGAAGATGTAGAACACCCAGCTGAACTGCTCGATGATGGCGGCCCCGGCCAGGATGAACAGTCCGCGGAGGACCAGCGCGATGATGATGCCCACCATCAGCACCTTCTGCTGGTAGCGCCGCGGCACGGAGAACTGGCTCATGATGAGCACGAAGACGAAGAGGTTGTCGATCGACAGGCTGTACTCGGTGAGCCAGCCGGCGACGAACTGGCCGGCGTACTCCCCGCCGGCGAACAGCCACATCAGTCCCGCGAAGATCAGCGCGAGCGTGACGTAGAAGACGACCCAGAGGCTCGACTCCTTCGGCGTCGGAATGTGCGGCCGCTGTGCGATGAGGGCGAGATCGGCGACGAGGATCAGCACCAGAACGATCAGCGAACCGATCTCGAACCAGACGGGGAGGTCCATGCAGGCCTTTCGAGGGGATGACGAAACGTCGAAAGTCTCTCCCCCGTCAGCGGTGCTGCGGCGCGCGCCCGGGAACCCGACGTCGGGCCCGTGGTGACGGACGCGCGAGAACGGGATACTCCCTCTCGCTGCGACAACAATACCGGCTTCGATGACGCCGAGTTCTCTGAGACGATTCGCCGCTCGCGGACACTCACCCAGTGAGAGACGATGAGGACACCATGACCGACCACTCCGGCCTGCGCACCGACGCGGAGCTGGTCGCGGCCGCGGCCGCGGGCAGCGACCTCGCCTTCCGTACGCTCTATCGCTCCTACGTGCGCGCCGTCTACGCCGTGGCGCACGCACTGGTGGGCACGGCGGCGGATGCGGAGGACGTCACACAGGAGACCTTCCTTGTGGCGTGGCGCAAGATCGGCGCGCTGCAGCTGGAGAGCGAATCCCTTCTCCCGTGGCTCGTCACCATCTGCCGCTTTCAGGCCGCGAACCGCGTCCGGCGTCAGAAGCGCGACCGCGAGCATCTGACGGCAGGAGTCGACGAGACCCTTCCTGCGGCGGTCGATGTCGAGCGCGCGGTGATCGACGCCGACCTCGCCGATCGGATCGCGGCGGAGCTGTCGGCACTCGGCCACGTGGATCAGGAGATCTTCCGCCTGTGCGCAGCCGAGGGCTACGGCTATCGCGAGGCCGCCGACCGACTCGGCATCAGTCACGGTGCGGTCCGAAATCGCCTCTCCCGCATCCGCAGCTCGCTGCGCACCACCATCACCTCGGAGGGGTCATGACCACGGAAGACAACGCACTGCCCGAGCTCGCCGACGACCGCGTGGACGTCATCGAGCAGCGGCTGTTCGCCCAGATCGCCGAGGAACGCAGCGCGCAGTGGCAGAAGGCGGAGAGAGACCGAGTGCGCGCCGTGCGCCGCGGACGTCTCTGGATGGGCGGTACCGCCGCAGCGGCGCTGGTCGCGGTCGCCGCGATCATCGCACCGTCCGTGCTGCACGCACTCTCCGGTTCCTCGGGCGCGTCGTCTGTGACATCCGTCTCTCTGGACGCCGGCAGCGCGATCGCCACCGCTCCGGATACCCGCACCGAGGGGATGAGCGGCGCAGACCCCTCCGGCGGCGGAGCAGCCTCCGATGGTGCCGTCGCGATAGCCACCGCAGAACGGCAGATCGCCGTGAGCGCGTCCGCCACCGTGGACGTGCAGGACGCGGCGTCCGCGGCCCAGGCGATCGCGACGGCGGCAGCTGACGCCGGCGGATACGTCGAATCTCAGAGCACGGGGACCTCGCCCGGGCAACCGGCCGTTCCGCTGTCCGACACGGGCAAGATGATGCCCGCTCCGGCGACCGCGTGGATCACCGTTCGGGTTCCCGCCGATGCGCTGTCACAGGTCGTGACAGGACTGTCCACACTCGGCACCGTCACCGCATCGCAGACCGACCGGCGGGACGTGACGACCGAGACCCTCGATCTTCGAGCTCGTGTCAGCGCGCTGGAGACCTCGGTCGCGCGCCTGACCGACCTCATGAAGCAGTCGAGCTCGACGGCCGATCTCATCGCCGCTGAGTCCGCCCTCTCCGAACGCCAATCGGAGCTCGACTCCCTGCGTCAGCAGTTGACCTGGACCGAGTCGCAGGTCGCGATGTCGACGCTCACGGTCTCGCTCGTGGAGCCGTCCCCCGCCGTGACCGCCGACCCGGCCGGCTTCGGCGATGGCGTCGCGGCCGGGTGGAACGGACTCATCGCCACGCTCAACGCCCTGGTCGTCGCGGTCGGTTTCCTGCTCCCGTGGCTCGGCGTGGGGCTCGTCGTCACGGCCGTCGTGGTGCTCGTCGTGCGAGCGCGTCGACGCCGTCACAGCCGACGGAACGCTTCCGCGGAGGGGTGATCGGTTCCACGACGACGGCGGTGACGCACAGAAGCCCGGTCCGTCTGGACCGGGCTTCTGTCGTGGTGACCCCAGCGGGATTCGAACCCGCGTTACCGCCGTGAGAGGGCGGCGTACTAGGCCGCTATACGATGGGGCCGTACTTTTTCGCTGCGTAAGCAACCGTTCGATTATGCCATGACGATCAACGCCTCGCCAAATCGAGACCAGGACGCACCGCGGGCTTGCCCGCGTCGCTCGAGAGGCGTTGACTGACGGCATGCGCGTCACCAAACACGAACACGCCTGCCTCCGCCTCGAGCGCGACGGCAGTCAGTTGATCATCGACCCGGGAAGCTTCACGCTCCCGCTGCAGGATCTCGCCGGCACCGTGGGCGTGGTTCTCACCCATCAGCACCAGGACCACTGGACCCCGGAGCACCTGGGCGCAATCCGCGAGCACTCCCCCGACGTGCCGATCTACGGCCCCCAAGGCGTCGCCGATGCGGCGGCGGACTTCGACATCACCGTCGTCGCGCCCGGCGACAGCGTGAGCGTCGGTCCGTTCTCGCTGCGCTTCTTCGGCGGGCGGCATGCCGTCATCCATGAGTCGATTCCGGTCATCGACAATGTCGGCGTCCTGGTCGACGACGAGTTCTACTATCCCGGCGATTCGTTCTCGGCGCCCGACGGCGTCGACGTACGGCTGCTGGCGGCCCCCGTGGGCGCTCCCTGGCTGAAGATCGGAGAGGCGATCGACTTCGTCCTCGCCGTCCGTCCGGAGCACGCCTTCGCGACGCACGACATGACGCTCTCGCCCATCGGGCTGGACATGCATCGCGGAAGGCTGCAGTGGGCGACGGAGCAGGGCGGCGGACGGTTCAGCCCACTCGATCCGGGCGATGCCATCGATCTCTGACCCACCGTGAACGCCGGATGCCGCGCCCGCTGGTCACTCCAGCGGGCGCGGCATCCGTTCGTGTGGGCCGATCAGGCCTCGGCGTCGTGGTCGGTCTCGAGGAACGCGACGAGCGTGTCGAGCGCGGCATCCGCGCCCTCGCCCTCAGCCTTGAGCGTGACGACGGTGCCCTGTGTGGCGCCGAGACCCATCAGCGTGAGGATGCTGCCGGCGTTGAGGTCAGGACCGCCCTCGACCGCGATCGTCACGGGGACGCCGGTCTGCTGAACCGCCTGCACGAAGAGCTTCGCGGGGCGCGCGTGCAGTCCCGAGCTGCTGGCGACGGTGGCCTGGCGTTCTGCCATGGGATCCTCCTTGGATCGGTCGTATTCTTCTGTCTTCGAGCCTAGGCGCTGACGGCTTCGGGAGAAACCGCGGCAGCGCCGGAGATACCCTCGTCGACGGCCGACCCGCGGCGCGCGAAGCGCTTGAGGGCGACGACCGAGAACGCGGCGACGACGGTACCGGCCGCGATGGCGACGAGCCACAGCCAGAAGTTGTCGATCGCGAAGAAGACGAAGACGCCGCCGTGGGGTGCCTTGCTCGTGACGGCGAAGGCCATCGAGAGGGCACCGGTGACCGCGCCGCCGAGCATCATCGACGGGATGACCCGGAAGATGTCCGCCGCAGCGAACGGGATCGCACCCTCGGAGATGAACGCCGCGCCGAGCAGCCACGCCGCCTTGCCGTTCTCTCGCTCCGGCTCGGTGAAGAGCTTGCGATCGATGACGGTCGAGGCGAGGGCCATCGCGAGCGGCGGCACCATGCCGGCGGCCATGACGGCGGCCATGATCTGCAGGTAGCGCTCGTCACCGGCGATGCCCGCGGCCAGGTTGCCCGTCGCGAACGCGTAGGCCACCTTGTTCACGGGGCCGCCGAGGTCGAAGCACATCATGAGGCCGAGGATGATGCCGAGGATGATCACACCGGCTCCGGTGAGGCCGGACAGCCAGTCGTTGAGCGCCTTGGTCAGCCACGCGATCGGTCCACCGAGGACCAGCAGCATGAGCCCGGAGGCGAAGATCGAACCCAGCAGCGGGATGATCACGACGGGCATCAGGCCACGCAGCCAGCGCGGCACGTCCAGACCGTTCAGCCAACGTGCGGCGACACCGGCGAGCAGACCGCCGACGATACCGCCGAGGAAGCCGGCGCCCATGAAGCCCGCGACGGCACCCGCCACGAAACCGGGTGCGATACCGGGGCGGTCGGCCATGCCGTACGCGATGTAGCCGGCCAGTGCCGGCACGAGGAAGCCGAACGAGAGCGCACCGATCTTGAACAGCACCGCGCCGAGGTAGACGATCAGCGATGTGTCGCCGAGGTTCCACAGCGTCGACGCACCGAGGATCTTGTCGGCGTCGAATGCGATCGTATAGCCGCCGAGCAGGAAGCCGAGCGCGATGAGCAGACCGCCGCCCGCGACGAACGGGATCATGTAGCTGACACCGGTGAGCAGGGCACGCTTGATGCTCGCGCCGTACGACTCCCCCGCACCGGACGTCGAGGTGGATGCGGCGGCTGCCGACCCGCTGACGCGCGTCGCGTTCGGGTTCTTGGCGGCGGCGATCGCCTCGGCCACCAGCTGCGCCGGCGCCTCGATGCCGCGCTTGACGCTGGCGCGCACGACGGGCTTGCCCGCGAAGCGCTGGGGCTCGCGCACGTCGACGTCGACGGCGAAGATGACGGCATCGGCCGCTTCGATGATCTTCGGGTCGAGAGCCTTGTAGCCGCTGGAGCCCTGCGGCTCGACGATCAGATCGACCCCGTCCTTGCCGCCCTGCGCGGTGAGCGCGTCGGCGGCCATGAACGTGTGTGCGATGCCGGTGGCACAAGCGGTGACGGCGACGATACGCGCCGGCCGGCCGTCGATCAGGTGAGCGCTGTCGGCCGCAGCCGCCGGAGCCGGCGTCGCCGCGGCGGGAGCACCGGTGCCCGACACGGCTGCCGTCACGAGGTCGACCACCGCTTCAGGGGTCGCCGCGGAGCGCAGCCCGGCGGTGAAGTCCTCGCGCATGAAGCTGCGGGCCAGTTGCGACAGCACCGCCAGGTGCTCCTCGGCCGCGGTGTCGGGAGCCGCGATGAGGAAGACGAGGTCGGCCGGGCCGTCGTCGGCGCCGAAGTCGATACCGGGCTTCAGACGCGCGAACGCGAGCGTCGCCTCGCGCACCGCTGCGCTCTTCGCGTGCGGGATCGCGATGCCGCCCGGGAGGCCGGTCTCGTCCGTCAGCTCGCGCTTCCAGGCGTCGGCGGCGAGGGCTGCGGCATCGGACGCCCGTCCCGCAGCCGCTACGCGGGCGGCGAGGGCGTCGATGACGGCCCGCTTGTCGGTGCCGAGCGACTCGTCAAGGCTGACGAGCGCCGGCGTGATGATCTCTGACACGGTGACCTCCAGTGGTCGTTTGGGTTCAGGGTGGGTTTTCAGAGAGCGAGGCTCCGCACCGGCACGTCGCCGGGGAGGAGATCGGTCGGGGTGGGGGCCTGTGTGCCCGGCAGCGCGGCCGCCGCCGATCCGTAGCGGATGCCGCTGCGCACCCGCTCGTCCGGAGCAGCCCCGGCGACGTCGGCGAGCAGGAAACCGGCCAACGAGCTGTCGCCCGCACCCACGGTGCTGCGCACGCGCGTGGGCGGAGGGGTGCCGAACCAAGCTCCGTCGGCGTCGACGAGCACGGCGCCGTCGCCGCCGAGCGTGACGAAGGCGGCACCGACGCGGGCAGGGACGAGCTCGCGTGCGACGGCGAGGACGGCCTCGGGCAGGGGAAGATCCGCATCGAGAGCGACGCCGGCCAGCTCCACCAGCTCCTCGTCGTTGGGTTTGATGAGGTCGGGCAGCCCGCGCTCCACGACGGCGCGCAACGCGGCTCCCGACGTGTCGACCGCGACGCGGGGAGCAGACGCCCCGGCCGCGCGGACGGCGCCGATCACCTCCACGTAGAAGTCCTCGGCAAGGCCGGGGGGAAGCGATCCGGCCAGCACGAGCCAGTCGGCGCCGGCCGACGCGCGCACGGTCGCGTCGATGAGCGTCGCCGCGTCTTCGGCGGTGCGCGTCACCCCCGGAAGGTTGATCTTGGTCGTGACACCCTCGCGGTCGGTGAGCGTCAGGTTGGCGCGGGCCACCCCCGGCAGCGGCACGGCGAGCACCGGCACATGCGCGGAGCGCAGAACAGCCGCGAACGGGTCGTCGGCGTCCAACGGGAGGACGGCGCGCGTGGCGACACCGGAGCCGGCCAGCACACGGGTGACATTGATGCCCTTGCCCCCGGCATCCTCGCGGACCGAGAGCGCAGACTGCACTTCGCCCGCGCGGAGGGCGTCGGCCAGCGTCACGGTGCGATCGAGAGACGGATTGGCGGTCAGGGTGACGATCATGCGATCCACACCTCCACATCGGCGTCGCCGAGGGCGGCGACGAGGTCGGCAGGGGGCTCGGCGTCGGTGACGAGGATGTCGAGATCGGCGAGGCGACCGAACGAGACGAGGAGCTCGCCGTCGAACTTCTCCGCGTCCGCGAGCACCACGATGCGACGCGCCGATGCGATGACGGCGCGCTTGACGGCGGCCTCGTCCGGGTCGGGGGTGCTGAGTCCGAAGGACGCCGACAGTCCGTTCGTTCCGATGAAGGCGAGGTCGGGACGAAGGCGCGAGATCGCGTCGACCGTCTGCGCGCCCACCGCGGCGGCCGTCAATCCGCGGACACGACCGCCGATCGCGGTGAGATTCAGCGCCGACGCGCCCGCGAGCAGGTGTGCGACCGTCATGGAGTGCGTGACCACCTCGAGCGGGTGCGAACTCGTGCTGCGCTGAGCCAGCAGACCCGCCAGAGCGGCCGTGGTGGTGCCGGCATCGATGTAGACCGAACCGTCGCCCTGGGTGCCGATGGCATCCAGGGCGCGTGCGGCGATGGCGAGCTTCGCGTCGGTGCGTCGCTGCGTGCGCTCGATGAAGGATGTCTCCGCGGTACTGACGCGGGTGCGGGCGACGGCTCCCCCGTGCACGCGGCGCACGAGACCCGACGACTCGAGCTGATCGAGATCGCGGCGCACCGTCTCGGTCGTCACGCCGAAGCGGCGAGCCAGATCGACGACGACGACCCGACCCTCAGTGGTGATCAGCTGCTCGATGAGCTGCTGTCGCTCCGTTGCGTACACGGTTCCTCCTTGAATAGCCACACGTTACAACACAAACACAGATGCATCAACACCCCTGCCGGGAAAAACCACATGACGCGCAGAAGGGCCCCGATCCGAAGACCGGGGCCCTTCTGCGCGCGGTGCGCGGAGCGGTGCGGAGGCTCAGGCCTCGCTCATCACCGTGACTTCCTGCTGACCACGGGCGGCCAGAGCGGCGGCGCGTGCGGCGATGCGACGCTCCTGCTCGATCTGACCGGCGTCGAGGGTCTCCTGGTCGACGGGGTAGCTGTCCACCTTGTTCACGCCGTTGTACTTGGCGATGTACGCGTCCAGTTCGGGGCCCGACTCCCACGAGGTGATGAGGCAGTACCGGGGCTCCGTGCCGTAGTGGGCGGCGGCGTGCCACAGTCGCTGCGTGTCGACGATGAGCTGCGCGCCGGCGGGCAGCGCGATACGCGTCTCTTCGCTCGGATCGGTGCGATTCTCACGCAGGACGAAGTAGCTCGTGGTGTCATCCGTGAGGTTGAAGAAGCCACGCACCACCCAGCCCGTGCCATCGGGGTTCAGGCGGTTGTTGTCGTCCTGGTGCAGGTTGTAGAGGCAGTCCGCATAGGTGTTCGGCTGCAGCTCGATGATGCGGCAACGACCGACGTTCGCTCCCGGCTCCTGCGCACGCGCGGTCAGCGTCGGCGCGATCGCTGTCTGCGAGTCGATCCAGACCCCGTCCTTGTCGGTGCGCGGCGGCTTGTGGTTCCAGAAGCCGTTGCACTCGATCTCGCCCTTGGCGGAGGCCAACGGTGCGAAACGGGTGTCGCCCGAGGACTTCCAGTCGACGTATTCGACGTCGAGCCACTCCTTGGGATCGATCTCTTTGTTGTAGCGGTCGAGGACGACGTATCCGGTCTCCTCGAGAGCCGCGCTCTTGATGTAACCCATGACGGATTCAACCTTTCTGCCGGACAAGCGAAGTTTTTACAGGCCCGACTGAGGCAAGCCTACAGAGCGGCGATGTGAACGCGATTAGACTCGACGGCGGTCATCGAGAGCGAGCGCGGAGGCGACACGAACAGCATGAACAGCCCTACGCATCTCGCCTCCTCGGTCGCAGCGACACACGTCTCGGCCACCGCTGTGTCGACGATCGGCTGGCTCTCGGCATCCGAGACGACCATCGTGGTCCCGGTCTACCAACGCCAGTATCGATGGGATATCGGCGGGTGCGAGCAGCTGCTGGCGGACGTGCGCGCCGTTGCGGATGCCGGCGCCGGACAGACGCACTTCATCGGTTCGATCCTGTCGACGGCGTCGAGCACCTCTGACGACGACGCGCATCTGGTGCTCATCGACGGACAGCAGCGCATCACCACTCTGATGCTCCTCGTGGCCGCCCTGCATCACACGCTGCGAGACGACGACCCCGACCTCGCCGCCGAGCTCGAGCGCGTCCTCGTGCGCAGCGAGGATCCGACCCGCACCAAGCTGCGTCCGCACCGCGCGTGGGCCGATGTCTTCGAGAGCGTCGTGCTCGGTCGCCGAGAGGCGGGTGAGCAGATGCGCGAGTCCCGGTTCGACGACAACTACGCGTTCTTCCGCAGCCAGATCCGACCCGACGAGGCTGCTGACATCTGGCGCGGTCTGCAGCGCCTCGAGCACGTCTCGATCACGCTGGGCGCCGACGCGAACGCCCAGCAGACCTTCGAGAGTCTCAACTCGACCGGCGAGCCGCTGCGCGATCACGAACTCATCCACAACTACGTCCTGATGGGGCTCTCGCACGCCGAGCAAGGTGAGATCGAAGACGAGTACTGGATGCCGATCGAGCACGACACCGGCGAGCAGATCGGCGATTTCTGGCGACACTACCTGGTCATGCTCACCGGGCGGGAGGTCACCGTCGCCGGCGAGCGGGGCGTCTACGACACGTTCCGTGCCCAGTTCCCCCGCTTGGACCTCGCGACGCTGCGGGAGCGCGCCGGACAGTGGCGCCGGTATGCGGGCATCTACCGGATCCTCCTCGACCCGTCCCGGGCCGACGATCCCGTCATCGCACGTCAGCTGACCTACCTCAATACCTTCGGCCGGGGGATGTACCCCCTGGCGCTGCGTCTGCTCCACGAGCACGGCGAGGGAGACCTCAGCGCCGCCGACCTGCTCGTCTCGCTGGAGCACGTGCAGTCGCTTCTGCTCCGTCGCACCGTCGTCGGTGTGACCACCGACCGCCTGGTCGCGCGCCTGTGTCGGGCCGCCACGCTGTCCCGCGACGCCCTGGTGCACGCGATCGCCCGCATCACGCCGTCGGACGAACGCACCCGGGTGGGCCTGAAGTACACGGCGCTGCCGTACCCCGCCTATGTGCTGAAGCGACTGGCGGGCGACATCGACGTTCCCGGCATCGGCCTCGAGCACATCGCCCCTGCCGCGCCTTCCGACGACTGGACGCCCGACGGCATCCGCCGCTGGGCCGACCTCTCCGACGACGAGCAGAACAGCTTCCGTGCGCTGGCGCCCACGCTCGGCAACCTCACACTGCTGGAGGATTCGCTCTTCGAGCGGGCGTTCGACGCCTCGTTCCCGCAGAAACGCGCGGTGTACGACGAGAGCGCCGTCGACATCACCCGGGCGATCGCCGAGACCGGCTCGTGGAGTACGGCTGCCATCGCCGCCCGCACGCAGGCGTTGACCGAGCTGTTCCTGCAGGTATGGCGCCGCCCCGCCGTCGTCAGCATCGACGACGACAATCTCACGCCCATCCTCGACGCCGTGAAGCGGCGCGGTTGGCCGCGGGGATGGCAACGCGAGTTCGACTACGTCGAGTTCCGCGGCGAGCACTGGGAGGTGCCGGACATCCGCTACCTCTTCAACCGCATCTTCAAACGGCTGTGGGCCGACTCGCGCCAGAGCGTCATCGATTTCAGCGCGCGACGGGGCGGTCCCGTCTATCCGGCAATGGCGTGGAACGGCCAGTGGGACGAGCTGGGCGAGGGTCGCTACCTCTACATGGGGTGGGACTCGAAGTACATGCTCACCGCGGTGCAGGGCGTGCTCGACGAGGCCGGATGGGCCTCGGAGGTGTTCGTCAAGTACTCCTACATCGGCAATGCGATGAAGTGATCGGAGCCCTCATGCCTCGCCGATCGACGACGCCTCGCCGCTCCCGCACTGCGCGGGGCACGGCACGCCGCTGGCGCGACGTCCGGCGACAGGTCGACGCCCTCGACGTCGCGACCTTCGCGGCGGTGGCGCGCACGCGCAGCCCGCTCCTGGACACGACGATGCCGGCGCTCACACGTGCCGCCGACCGCTCGGTGCTGTGGATGGCCGTCGCAGGTCTGCTCACTCTCCTCGCTCGTGGGCGCGGCCGGCGCGCCGCGGCGCGGGGACTGGCGGCCATCGGGGTGACGAGTCTTCTCGCGAACCAGGTCTCCAAGCGCCTGCACCGCCGCCCTCGACCGTCCATCACGCAGGTGCCGACGAGGCGGCTGGCCCGGCGCATTCCCGACTCCACCTCGTTTCCCAGCGGTCACTCGGCCAGCGCCATGGCCTTCGCCGCGGCCGCGTCTGCCGAGATGCCCGCGTTGACCGTTCCCTTGCGTGCGCTCGCGGGGCTGGTCGGGTTTTCCCGTGTCGCCACCGGAGCTCACTACCCGTCGGATGTGGCGGCAGGCTTCGCCCTCGGCGAGGCGATCGCCTGGCTGACCACTCGCGCCGTGCCGGTCGAGCGCGTCAACCCCCTGCAGGACGCGCTCGCTGTGCACGCCGGCACTCCGCGCCCGGACGGTGCCGGGATCGCGCTGGTGATCAACCCGCGCTCGGGTTCCGGGCGTGCGGGGCGCATACTTCCCGCCGTGCGCCGCGCCCTCCCCCGCCTGCGGGTCGTCGAGCTCGGCGCCGGCGACGACTATGCAGAAGTCATCCGCGCGACGGCAGCCGACTGCGAGGTCCTCGCCGTCGCCGGCGGGGACGGCACGGTGCAACAAGCCGCGGACGCCGCCCGCGAACGCGGCATCCCGCTCGCCGTACTGCCGGCAGGCACGTTCAATCACTTCGCCAAAGACCTCGGCATGTACCCGCTGTCGACGGCGATCGCGGCGATCCGGGCGGGCACGGTCGCGAAAGTCGACCTCGGGGAGGTGAACGGCAAGATTTTCGTGAACACGGCCAGCGTCGGCGCGTACACCGATTTCGTGACGATCCGTGAACGCTACGAACACCGCATCGGCAAGCCGCTGGCCGCGGTCGTCGCCGCCGTCACGACACTGGGGGCCGCTCGGGCCGTCCGGGTCCGGGTACGTGACCTCGACGGTGAAACGGTCGACGCCCGCTTCAGTCTTCTCTTCCTGGGCAACGGAAGGTACGAGCCGCGGGGGTTCGCTCCGGTGCACCGGGCCACGCTCGACGATGCGCGACTGGATCTCCGCGTGCTCGGCGTCTCGCGTCTCGGCTCCCGCGCGCGGATCTTCGTCGATCTGTTCACCGGACGGATCTCCCGCAACCGTCGCTACCAGGAGTTCTCGGATGCCGAGTTCGACCTCGAGCTGCTGGGGGGCCCGTATCGCATCGCCCGCGACGGCGAGCTCGGCGAAGAGGTCGATCGCCTCCGTGCTCGTGTGCTCCCCCGCGCCCTCACCGTGATCGCTCCGGCAGCCTCCGCCCGCTGACGGCGCGATCGTCACCATTGACACGGCTCACGGGGGCTCGCAGCCGCCGGCGCGGCGCTACGCTCGCGTCATGGAAGCGCCTGTCGACTGGCCGGCACGACTGCGGAAGCTCGATGCCGAGGAGTGGGCGCCGGTGGTCGAGGCGGCATCCGGGCTCCCCGGTCCCCGCGCCAACCTCCGCCTCGTCGCGGCTGCGGCCGCGATCGCGGGGGCTCGGGAGATCGATGCCCTGCTGCGATCCGGAAGCGAGTTCGCAACGATGTGCGCCGCCGCGGCAATCGCCCGCCGCGCCGCGGATCTCCAGGAGCAGGCACGTGCACGCGACCTGGCGTGCGACGGACGGTGGCGTGTTCGTGAAGGCGTCGCCATCGGACTTCAGCTGTGGGGCGAGGTGGAGCCGAACGCGATGGCCGAGGTGGCCACGATGTGGGCGCGCGACGCCCATCCGCTCGTTCAGCGCGCCGCCGTCGCGGCGATCTGCGAGCCACGGCTGTTGACGTCGCCGCGCGAGGCCGCTCGGGCCGTCGCCGTCTGCGCGACAGCCACCGAGAGCCTCCGCTCGCTGTCCGCCGACAGGCGACGTGATCCGGACGTTCGTACCCTGCGCCAGACGCTCGGGTACGGCTGGAGTGTCGCGGTCGCCTCCGACCCCGCCCCGGGGTTGGCCGCGTTCCACGCCCTCGCGCTCGACGATCCCGACGTCGCGTGGATCGTGCGGGAGAACCGCGCCAAGAAGCGCCTCGCCGTTCTGCTGACCCCGTCGCCGCCTCACGAGCACGCGTAGAGGGTGAATCCGAGCACGCTCTCCTTCGACGTCGAGGTCTTCCCCTGCCCGCCGCCCGCCGTCGACGGCCAGGAGCGCAGCGCGTGACACGACGCCGCGTGCACGGCGACCGCCACCGGATCGGTCTTCGGGGCGTGATCCTTCACGACGATCAGGTGCACGCCGGACGCGATACGCGCGCGGACCTCTGCCGCCGTGAACACCACGGCTTGACCGGAGTATCCACCGTCGGTGAGTACTTCGGTCCCGGTCGCGTCGATGACGGGAGCGGCGATGCTCCAAGAGTCCGTCAGGAACAGCGGGGCGCCGTCCACACCGCCGCCGGCAGCCCGCGCCGCCGTGACCAGTTCGACCAACGGGGGCGTGATTCCCGGGGAGCCTCCCCAGAGCTGCGGCGGTGACGGCACGAACGCCTGAGACGCCGACCCCGTCGTGGCCGACGGCTTCACCCCCACGTAGGCGTCTCCCCCGCTCCCGTCGCGTGAGGCATCGACGACTTGCGCAGAAAAGATCGCGGGTCCCGCCAGAACGGCGACCGCCGAGGCCACCACGATGCCGCGACCGAGACGTCGGCGCACGCTCGGCGACAGCGCCGCGGCGACCACCAGTGCGCACGTCACGCCAGCCACGATCATCATGGCGAGCGTCAGAGATCGCGGCATCCGTGACAGCGCGGACAGCGCGATGAACCACGCAAGCTGCAGCGTGACCAGAATGGGCAGCGCCGCGCGCGCCCACCCGCTGGCGTCGGCGCGGAGCCGAACCGCCTCGCTGATTCCGAGCGCGGCCAGGAGGGCGAGCTGGATGCCGATCGCCGACAGATATGCCGTGTGAGGCATGCGCGCCGCGGAGAGGATCGCGGCGCCGGTCGCGAGCCACACGACGAGCACCACGAATGTCGCCGGCCCCGCGCCCCATCTGACGGAGGGAGGAGCGGTGGCTCCCCGTCGCCGCCAGGCGCGTACCGCGACAGCGACACCCAGAACGATGCCGAACATCGCCGCAGGGTAGAGCCAGCCGATCTCACCGACATACGCGGGATCGATGAGCTTCGTCGCCGACGCTGCGGCGCCGGCAGCGCCGGTACCCGATCCGCTCCGCACAGCGCCGGCGATGGCGTTGGGAAACAGCCGATCGATGCCGTTGTATCCGAACACCATGGCGAAGACGTCGTCGTCGGTGGAGCCGTCCACGAAGGGTCGCGACCCCGCCGGAACCAATTCCATGGCGATCATCCACGACAGCGACGTCACCACCGTGCTCGCGAGAAGCACGCTGACGCGGGCGAGACGGCGGAGCCATCGCCCCTCGCCGACGATGGCCGTACCGATCACCAACGCGGGCACGATGAACCATGCCTGCATCATCTTGGCCTGGAAGCCGATGCCGATGAACACGCCGGCCCACACCAGCGGCCAGAGGCGTCTCGTCAGCGCCGCACGCTGCCACCAGAGCAGCGCAACGGCCAGCGACATCGTCAGCAGGCCGTCTTCCATGGGATGGCCGAACATCGACACGAAGATCGGCGTGGATGCCGCGGCTCCCGCAGCGATCAACCCGACGACGCGACCGCGCCAGCGCAGACCGATCACCGCGCAGACGAAGATCGTGACGAGCCCCTCGATCACTTGCGGAAGCGCCAGCGCCGACGTCGACATCCCGAACAGTCGCACGCTCAGCGCCTGCGGCACGGCGAAACCGCTCAGCTTGTCGAGAGTGACGGTGGCAGCCGGATCGAACGCGCCGAACAGCAGCGCCTGCCACGACTGCGACATCGACCGCGCCGACGCCTCGTAGAACGAGAAGTCACCCCCGCGCGCCAGGTTCCATGTCGTGAGCACGGCGAAAGCCAAGAGAATCGCGGCAAGCGTGACGCGCGCCCACCAGGGCTCTCGCCACCACCGCGAGAGGGCGGGTGTCATCGGCACGGGCCGACGCTAGGCGCGGAGCTTCGGCATCGGCTCGGCGACGGCTGAGCGAAGCCTATGAGCGGATTTCACCACTGGGCGTGGATGGCGTGGCGCAGACGACGGTCGTAGACATCGTGCACCGCCGCGTCGAACGCGGCGTACGCCTCGGGTGCGTCCAAAGACGAGGCTGCGGCGGCGTTCGCTGCGGCCTGCGACGGCGTCCGCGCGCCGGGGATCACGGCCGTGACGCCGGGCTGCGCCACGATCCACGCGAGCGAGGCAGCGGGCAGACTCACGCCCTCGGGCAGCGCGCCCGCGAGCTCCGCTGCTGCTGCCACCCCGGTCTCGAAGTCGACGCCCGAGAACGTCTCTCCCCGATCGAACGCCTGACCCTCGCGATTGTACGAACGGTGATCGGCGGCGGAGAAGGTCGTGGCAGTGGTGTAGCGGCCCGACAGCAGCCCGCTTGCCAGCGGTACGCGGGCGAAGACGGCCACGCCTGCGTCGACCGCGGCGGGCAAGAACTCATCCAGTGGCTTCAGCCGGAACGGATTGATGATGATCTGCACATTCGTCAATCCGGGGCGGCGGAGGACGGACAGCCCCTGGTCGACCGTCTCGACCGAGGCGCCGTACGCAGCGATCGCGCCCGCGTCGACGAGGCGGTCGAGAGCATCGAAGGTGCGCTGGTCCTCGAGCACGGCGGTCGGCGGGCAATGCAGCTGAACGAGGTCGAGGGTGTCGACGCCGAGGTTGCGGCGAGAGCGGTCGATCCACGTCCTGAAGTTCTCCGCCGTGTAGTTCTCGGCACGCTGCTCGTCGCGTCGTCCCATCTTCGTCGCGACGACGACGCCGTGCCCGGGCCGTGCGGCGAGGAAGCGGCCGATGATCTGCTCTGAACGACCGTCTCCGTAGACGTCAGCGGTGTCGAAGAGGGTGACGCCGGCGTCGACGGATGCCGCGAGCACGGCGGCCGCGTCCTCCTCCGAGACATCGCCCCAGTCCGCGCCCAACTGCCACGTACCCACACCGATGACCGAGACCTCACGGCCGGTGCGGCCGAGTGCGCGATGTGGGAGGGCGGAGCGTGCGGGAGCCATGCCTCGAGCCTATCGGCGCACGCTGCGGGGACGAGGTCGATTCAGACGATCCCGCCGATCATCGCGTCGCGGCGCAGCTGCTCGTGCGTCGCGTGGAACGTGCCGTCCGCCGTCCACCAGGCCTCGTGGCCCGCGGCATCCGGGTGTTGCTCGACGACGGCCGGCCAATGCGCCTTGATGTCTTTGAGGTAGTACCGGATCTCGCCGCCGATCGTGCGCTTGTCGACCTTGTCGGAGGCTTCGAGCTGGCTCTGCGTGGGTTCAGTCATGCCCAGAGCATAGAGAGCGTCACTGCCGCGCGCGAGGGGTCAGCCCGCCAGAGACGTGCCGCATTCCGCGCAGAACTTGGCACCGGCGGGGTTGTCGGTACCGCAGCCGCGGCACGCCGCGACGACGGCGAGCGGTGACCCGCACTCGCCGCAGAACTTGCCTCCGTGGGACTGCGCACCGCACGCTGCGCAGCGCGGCTGCGCCTGCGTCTTCAGATCCATTCCGCCCAGGAGGTCGACCGTCTCGAGTCGCTCCTGCATCTGCCGGCGGCGCGCCTCGGCCTGCAGCTGGGCCAGTTCCTCCGTCGCGATCGGGGAGCACCGTACACACTGTCCGACGGCGTCGTTCCAGCACACGTCACCGCACACCCAGTCGCTGCACGCCCGGCACTGATGAAACCTCGGGGCGATCTCTGCCGTTGCGGCGCGCAGCGCCTCGTCTTTCGCGGGCGAGTTCGTGCCGCGGTCCAGGAGGCGATCGGCCATGGAGCTGATCTCGTACAGCGATCCGCCGAAGAGGTTGCCCAGTCCCCGGGCCAGCTTCTGACCGGCCGCACGCGGGTCGCGACGGAAGGCCGAGCGGTAGCCGTTTCCGCAGCGCTCGCAACGGAACTCGAACTGATAGCCGTCGGCGTTCGACAGATCGTTGAAGTTGTCGGTGAAGGGGACGAGATCACTCACGTGACGTTTCCTGTTCGTGTCGGATGCGCTGGGCATCGGAGGGGACGGGAGCGGATGCCGAGCTGAAGACCAGATCGATGAGGGGGGCGAAGTCGTAGTCGGCGGCGAAACGGGGGGCCTGCATGAGCAGGAGCGTGTTGATGAGCATGCCGCGGGCCATGAACGCCCACATCTGCATGTCGGAGGCACCCAGCTCGCGCAGCGCGCGATAGACCTCCTGGAACATCCGGCGGGACTCGTCGCCGATGGCGGGCTCCGCCGTCGCCGCAGAGAAGGCGTGAGCCCACACCAGGACGGCTTCAGGACGGGCGCGCACGAGATCTCGATACGCGGCGCCGACGCGCTCGGCGTCGAATCCGTCGCCGGCGACGCGACCACGCGATGCGGATCGGAACGCCGTGAGGATGGCCGCCGCGGCGTGTGCGTGCGTGCGCAGGAAGAGCTCTCGTTTCGACCCGAAGGTGCGGATGACGTAGGGCTGCGAGACACCCATCGCCTTCGCGACCTCGGCGGTCGACGTACCGAAGTAGCCGCGCGGCGCGAATGCCCGCACCGACGCGTCGAGGAGTTCCTCGTTGCGCGCGGGCGGACGTCGGCCGGTCGCCATGCAGGTTTCCTCTCGGGCACGGGTGTTATCGCACGATAACACGGACGCCGAGCGCGCTCCGACCGAAAAAGCAAGAGCCCCGGTTACCGCTGTGACGCCGATCTCCGGGGCTATCTGTCTTGCTGGGGTACCTGGACTCGAACCAAGAACAACTGAACCAGAATCAGCCGTGTTGCCAATTACACCATACCCCAGGGGGTGACGACCGAAGTCGTACCGAGGGTCTAGCTTAGCCCACGCGCGGACCGAGTCCAAACCAGCCGGACCACGCATTGCCCCGACGCCGGGCAGGCCGGACACTGAGCCGTGTGAAATCCCCGTTGCTCCTGCCCGCGACGGCCATCGCCGTCCTCGTGCTCGCCGGTTGCGCGGCCTCGCCCGCATCGACGCCGTCCGTCACCGAGAACGACGCCGGTCCCACCGCCGAGGCCGGCACACCGGCGGCCGTCGGCGGCGGTCAGCTGTTCGGCTGCACCGACGCGATGATCTCGTTCATGGACGCCAACGGCTACCTGAATCCCTCTCCCGCCGACCCCACCCGGTTCGTCTTTCCGGAAGCGGGAAAGCCCGGCGCCTCGCCGGCCTGCTACGTCGAGGACGACTACGGCGGAACGAAGCGCAAGGGAGCGATCTTCGTCGGCGACGCGGACGCCGCCATCGCGCAGATCGGCGCCACGCTGACGGCCGCGGGGTACCAGCAGAGTTCCGGCTACGGCGCCTACATCTGGTGGCTCGACGGTGAGGACGCCAGCTCAGCCCGGTACGCGGTGGGGGCCGGTCCCCAACAGATCGACGGCCAGAACGTCATCTGGGCGACGTGGGCGTCGGACTGACGGGCGCGATCCGGGCGATTTCATAGGCCGCACAACGACGCCGCTGGTGAAGCGGTCCTACGGTGACCGTTGTGACCGCGCTCCCCGCCTCCCCCGCCGCCGCCTTCTCGCCCGTCCACACCGCCGCGACGACCCGGCGGCGGATGGGCACGCCGTGGCACTGGTCCCTCCTCGTCATGGCAGTCGCGGCCGCGATCCTCACAGCCTGGGGCGTCGGGGGTTCGATGTCCGACTACTACGCGTCGATCGCGCTGTCGATGAGCCGCAGCTGGCCGAACTTCTTCTTCGGCTCGTTCGACCCGGCCGGAACGATCACCCTGGACAAGATCCCCGGTTCGTTCTGGATCCCCGCCCTCGCCGTACGCCTCTTCGGCTTCTCCCCCGCCGCGGTCATCATTCCGAACGCGCTGGCCGCGGCGGTCGCGGCCGTGGTGACCGCGATCACCGCACGGCGATGGGCGGGCATCACCTCGGGCCTCGTCGCCGGGGCGGTCGTCGCCACGACGCCCATCCTGGTCGCGGTCGCGCGCTCCAACCAGCCAGAGACGTTCTTCGTGCTCGCCCTCGCCTTGACGGCGTGGGCAGCGACGCACGCGTTGCGCCGGGCCAGCTTCGGATGGTTGGTACTGGCGGGCGTGTTCATCGCCGCCGGCTTCCAGACCTACATGCTCGAGGCGTGGGCGGTCTGGCCTGCACTCGCCGTCGCCTATCTCTGCACCCGACAGCCGTGGTGGCGCCGGGTCTGGCACGTCGCCGTGTCCGCAGCGCTCAGCCTCGTGCTGTCGTTGGGCTGGATCATCGCGGTCTCGCTCGTTCCGGCATCCGACCGCCCCTATATCGGCAGCACGTTGACGAACAATCCGTGGGAGATGGTGTTCGGCTACAACGGACTCGGCAGGTTCGGCTCCACGACCGCCGACAGCGCGGCCTACCGCTCATTCACTCCGCCGTTCTCGGGAACCCCCTCTGCCGTGCGGCTGCTGAACGGTTCACTGGCCGATCAGATCGGGTGGTTGATCCCGACCGCGATCCTCGCCATCGTGATCCTCGCGGTCCTTCGTTTCCGCCTGCCGTTGCTGGTGTTCGGGGCCGTGTGGTTCGTCACGTTCGCCGGAATGTTCTCGCTCGTGGCCGGAATGCACCAGTTCTACACCGCCTCGATGGCCATCCCGATGGCGCTGCTGACCGGCGCCGCGTTCGCCTGGGCGCGGCGACGCCGCATCCTGTGGGCGCAGATCGCACTCCCGGCTGTCGCGGCCACGACGGCGCTGATCATCAGCCTGAGTGTCGCCTCCGACCGCGGAGCCGCATTCTCACTGCCGATGGCGGTGGCACAGGTTCTCGTCGCCGTCGCCGCGGTGGCAGCCGTCGTGGTGGACCACCGTCGGGCACACCCGCGGCTGCTCACTGCCGTCGTCGCTGCGATCGCCATGCTGCTGACGCCGGCGAGCTGGGCCGTCGTGACGATGTGGTCGCCCAACTCGACCAACCCGACCGCGGCCGGCGTCGCCAGTGTGTCCGGCATCGGCGGTGTCGGCGGCTTCGGAGGGTTCGGACCCGGTACCCGCGGCGGCGCACCGGGAGCAACAGGCCTCGGCGGACCCGGCTCGGGGGCCTCCGGATCCGGGAGCGGTGCCTTGGGGCCGCTCGGGGCGGGGCATCGCGGGGACGGGTTCTCGCGGTCTGGCGGACAGACCGGAGCCTCAACCGACGGAGCACGCGAACGTTCCAGCGGGCAGGGCACGGGCACTCGCAACTCCGGCGGTTTCGCCGCTTCGTCCGGCGAGGCGGGCACAGGCGCCGCCGCTACCGTGGCCTGGCTGACGGAGCACCAACAGGGCACCGCGTACCTCGCCGCGACCTTCGGGGCGCAGAGCGCAGCCTCGCTCATCCTGGCCTCGGACGGCGGGTCGTTCCTGCCCATCGGCGGCTTCGACGAGCGTGATCCGGCACCGACGCTCGCGGCATTCCAGACGCTCGTCGCCGACGGGAAGCTGCGGTACGTGATCGCCGGCAACGGTGGCTTTGGCGGTGGCGGAGGCCCGTCGGGCGGGCTCGGCGGCACCGACACCGCGAGCACCGCGGCCGGTCAGATACGCACGTGGGTCGTGGCGAACTGCACCGAAGTCATGGACGCCCCGATGTCAGGCCTCTACTCCTGCGGCGCCTGATGGGCTGCGACAGCTGTCTCAGCCGAGGTGCTGAACGAGTGCGCCGAGGCGGCGCACCGATGCGGACTTGCCGAGCAGCTCCATCGATTCGAACAGCGGCGGCGATACGCGTCGTCCGCTGACGGCAACCCGGAGTGGGCCGTAGGCGACTCGCGGCTTCAGCCCCAGACCGTCGATCAGCGCCGCCGACAGCGCATCCTGCACCGCCGCAGCGGTGAATCCGTGCTCGGGTACCAGCTCCAGTGCTCCCACGGATGCCACGAGTACCTCTCCCGCATTGGCGGGCAGACCCTTCAGCGCATCGTCTTCGTACACGACATCGTCGCGGAACAGGAAGCCCAGCAGCCCGGGCGCCTCACCGAGCAGCTGCATGCGCTCCTGCACGAGAGGCGCGGCGGCATCCAGTGTCGCCTGCTGCACGGCGGTGGGCGGATTCTCGATCAGACCCGCGGCACGCAGATACGGAACGAGCCGGGCGGCAAAGTCCTCGGCGGCGAGCATTCGGATGTGGTCACCGTTGATCGACTCGGCCTTCTTCTGGTCGAAACGGGCGGGATTGGGGTTCACGTCGACGATGTCGAACGCCGCGATGAACTCCTCGAGCGAGAAGACGTCGCGATCG
Source organism: Sphingomonas sp. BLCC-B65 (assembly GCF_028550675.1). Classification (NCBI taxonomy): domain Bacteria; kingdom Pseudomonadati; phylum Pseudomonadota; class Alphaproteobacteria; order Sphingomonadales; family Sphingomonadaceae; genus Sphingomonas; species Sphingomonas sp. BLCC-B65. The sequence continues at coordinate 658,749 of NZ_JAQQGL010000001.1, forward strand.
GCGGCGATCGACCAGCCGAGCAGCGCGAGGTAGTTCAGCAGCCCCTCGTGGATGAAGCCCCGCTCACGATGCAGGAACAGGTCGGCCTGCGGGTCGCGCTTGGAGAGCTTCTTGTTGCCGGTCTCGCCGAGGACGAGCGGCATATGACCGAATCGGGGCATGAAGTCGGTCACACCGGCCTCGATGAGCGCACCGTAGAGGGCGAGCTGACGCGCCGTCGAGGGCATGAGGTCCTCGCCGCGGATCACGTGGGTGATGCCCATGAGCGCGTCGTCCACCGGATTGGTGAAGGTGTAAAGCGCCTGGCCACCGGCGCGCACGACGACGAAGTCGGGGAAGGAGCCGGCAGGGAACGTCACCTCGCCGCGGATGAGGTCGACGTACGTCAGGTCCTCATCGGGCACGCGCAGGCGCCACGCGGGCTCGCGGCCCTCGGCGCGGAAAGCGGCCTTCTGGTCTTCGGTGAGGTCACGGTCGAAGTTGTCGTAGCCCAGCTGCTTCGCTCGCCCTGCGGCCTCGTTGCGCGCATCGATCTCCTCCGCCGTCGAGTACGACTCGTAGACGGCACCCGAGGCGATCAGGGTCTCGAGGACGCCCGCGTAGATGTCGCGGCGCTGCGACTGGCGGTACGGCTCGTGCGGGCCGCCCTTCTCGACGCCCTCGTCCCAGTCGATCTTCAGCCAGGTGAGCGCGTCGACGAGCTGACGGTAGCTCTCCTCGCTGTCGCGAGCGGCGTCGGTGTCTTCGACGCGGAAGATGAGCTTGCCGCCGGTGTGTCGCGCGTACGCCCAGTTGTAGAGCGCCGTGCGCACCATGCCGACGTGCGGAAGGCCGGTCGGCGACGGGCAGAACCGTACGCGGACGTCGGTTCCGGAAGCGGTGGTGGTACGGGGATGGATCGCGGCAGACATCGCCTCCAGTCTAGGCGGCGGGCGGGCGCAGCGAATCGTCAGCCCCGCGTCGCGACGACGAGCGCGCGGCGCGGTCCGGCGATCACGCCGCGGGTCAGGATGATGCGGATTGCACCGCAGCGAGTTCCCGCCCGAGCACCTCGAGCACGGTGCTCACCGACGGGACCCGCTCGGCGTCGCGTGCCGTGACGACGTGGAGTCCGCGCGACTCGGCCGGCGGCAGCGGAGCGGTCTGCACGCCGGGCAGCAGCGGGAACGACTCGACCGCCATCCGCGGCAACGTCGCCACGCCCAACCCCTGCGCCACGAGTCCTTCGACCGCGACGGCATTGTCGGTCTCGAACCCGATGCGCGGTTCGAACCCCGCGCGACCGCAGAGCTCCAGCAGATGGCCGCGACAGCGTGGGCAACCGGCGATCCACGTCGCGTCGGCGAGTGCCGCGACGTCCGCCACACCCGCATGGCCTCCGGGCAACACGAGCAGCAGGTCGTCGCGACCCGCGCTGCGTACGGTGAGCCCCCGGGCGCTCGATCCGTGCGGGTCGTCGCGGTCGCCCGGGTAGCTGAACGTCAGCGCGATGTCGGCGCGGTCTTCGCGAATCGCTTCCACCGCCTCCGGTGGCTCCGCCTCCACATAGGTGAGCGTGAGTCCGGGGTGGGATGCCGAGAGGGACGCCAGCAGACGGGGAACGAGCACGGGCGAAGCCGAGGGGAAGGCGACAAGGCGGACGACACCGGTGCGCAGCCCCCTCAGCTGTGCCAGTTCTTCGGCGGCGGCGTCGAAGGCGTGCGTCACGGCCGGCGCATGACGGGCGAGCACACGGCCGGCCTCCGTCAGCCGCACGCCGCGACCGACGCGCTCGATCAGCGCAACCCCCAGCCGGTTCTCCACACGCCGCAGCTGCTGGCTGATGGCGGGCTGACTGTATCCCAGAGCGGCGGCGGCCGCTGTGATCGAGCCGGTGTCGGCGATCGCGCGCACGGTACGCAGGCTCTGGACGTCCAGTTCCGGGGCGATCTCCTTCACGTACACATCATCGCATGGCATGCTTCTCATGCAATACCTGCCGTAGACGCATACGTCGCGACGCGCGAAGCTGAAACCATGATCACCGCTGTCCACGACCCCCTCGCCTCGGTGCGCGCCGAGTTCGGCTCCGCCGACGGCTACCTGGCCGCGTGCACGGTGGGGCTGCCGATGGACGCGACGCGGCACGCGGTCGCCGCGGACCTCGCCGGACGCCCCGACATCGCGAGCTACAGTCGCGCTGTGGAGCAGTCGCGAGCACACTTCGCGTCGCTCGTGGGTGTCGCCCCCGAGCGCGTCGCGATCGGCTCCCAGACGTCGGTTCAGGTTGCACTTCTCGCGGCGGCGCTCCCCGCGGGTTCGACGGTCCTGGTACCGGAACACGAGTTCTCCTCGCTCGTCCTGCCGTTCGTGCACGCAGGCCGCGGCATCCGCGTCCGCACCGCTCCGCTGTCGCGCCTGGCCGACGCGATCACGTCCAGTACGACGCTCGTCGCGTTCTCCCTGGTGCAGTCCGCGTGCGGTCACGTCGCCGACGTCGACGCCATCTGCACCGCGGCAGCGGCGGTCGGTGCACGCACGGTATGCGATGCCACGCAGGCCGTGGGCTGGATGCCGGTCGACGCCGGGCGATTCGATGCGCTGCTCTGTCACGCCTACAAGTGGCTGTGCTGCCCGCGCGGCGTCGCCTTCATGTCGGTGAGCGCGGACTACGCGCGCACGCTCGCGCCCGCACAGGCCGGGTGGTATGCCGGCGACGATCCCTGGACGTCGTGCTACGGCGGTGACGCGGATCTCGCCGCCTGCGCGCGACGCTTCGACGTCTCCCCCGCCTGGCAGGCATTCGTCGGCGCCGAGCCCGCGCTGCGGACATTCGCGCAGGCCGACATCGCGGCCGTCCACGCTCACGCCACGGGTCTCGCGTCCCGCCTTCGTCGGGCGCTGGAGCTGGAGCAACCGGACATCCCGACGGCGATCGTCACCTGGGTCGACCCGGGCGGAGACGACCTCGCGCGTCTGCAGGCCGCCGGCATCACGGCATCCGGCCGCAACGGGCGCGCGCGCGTCGCCTTCCACGTGTTCAACGACGAGACCGACGTGGACCGGGCCGTCGCAGCCCTCCGCGGCTGACACCTCCTCGCGGCGCTCCTCACCCGCGACGCGCGTAGGGCGAGAGCACCGTGACCGCGACGACGAGCACGAGTGCGACCAGCGCGAGTCCGCCATAGCCGATCTGACTGAGGACGACGCCCGCGAGCACGGCGCCGACAGCGGCGCTGAAGGTCATGATCGTGTCGCTGAGCCCCTGCCGTCGCGGCCGCAGGCTCGTCGGAGAGCTCTCGGTGAGCAGAGCTGCGCCCGACACGGTCGCAGCGCTCCACCCCGCTCCCAGCAGGAACAGCGCGACCACCACCGCCCATTGCGAATCGGGCATGGTCGCCGCCACGATCAGCGACACCGCCAGGAGCGCCTGACCCAGGAGGATCGTCGCGATGCGTCCCCATCGGTCGGCCAGCACCCCGAACACCGGCGACAAGCCATACATGCCGAACACGTGCAGCGCGATCGTGGTTCCGACCACGAGCGTGACGTGCTCGGGTGCCAGGTGCGCCAGATGGATCGGCGTCATCGCCATCACCGACGCCATCACCACGTGCGACCCGGCCACCGCGAAGACCGCATAACGCGCGGCGACCGGCCGGTCGACATCGTCGATGCGCTCACGCTGCGCCTCGCCGCTGCGCGCCAGGCGCTGTGCGAGCAGGAGCGGGTCGGGTCGCAGCGCCGCCACGTAGAGCGCAAAAGCGATCAGCTGCGCCACGATCGAGAACGCGTACGAGCCCGTGAGCGGTGGCATCCGCAGCGCGGCGCCGACGACCTCTCCCGGTGTCAGAAGCAGCGGGCCCACCACACCCCCGACGGTCGTCGCCCAGACGACGGTGCCGAGGTCGCGTCCGCGCCGCGGGGCGGGAGCGAGGTCGGTCGCGGCGAAGCGCGACTGCAGATTGCCCGCGTTGCCGGCGCCGATGAGCACCACACCCACGATCAGCAGCGGGAAGCTGCGCACGGCGGCCGCCGTGATGACGATCCCGATGCCGATCAGCGCGAAGAGGTTGCCGAGCGTCAGCGCCACCCGTCGCCCGCGCCGTGCCGCCATCCGCGCGAGCGGGATGGCGCACAACGATGCTCCGAGCGTCACGGATGCCGTCGCCAGCCCCGACAGCGCCTCCTGGCCCGACAGATCGGCCGCGAGCAGCGCGCCGAGCGAGACCGTTGCGCCGAAGGCGATGCCGCCCAGCACCTGTCCGGCGGCGAGGACGGTGACGGTGCGCCGCTGGATACGCGCGACGGCGACAAGGTCCATCGCCGGCGCCAGGGCGCTCACGCGTTTCGCGCGGTGTTGCGCAGCGTGCCCAGGCCCGTGATCTCGATCTCGATGGTCTGGCCCGCGTCGAACGGCCCGATGCCGGCCGGCGTACCGGTGAGGATCACATCCCCCGGCAGCAGCGTGAACGCGGCCGAGGCGTAGGCGATGATCTCCGGCACCGAGTGCACCATGTCGGAGATCGGGCCATCCTGGCGCACGTCGCCGTCCACCCGCGTCACGATGCGCGCGCCGCCCTCGAGGTCGAACTCCGTCTCGATCGCCGGACCGAGCGGGCAGAACGTGTCGAACCCCTTGGCGCGCGCCCACTGCCCATCCGACTTCTGCAGATCACGCGCGGTCACGTCGTTGCCGATCGTGTACCCGAACACGTAATCGAGCGCAGCGGATGCCGGGACATTCTTGGCCACACGGCCGATCACGATCGCGAGCTCGCCCTCGAAATCGGTGCGCTCGGACTGCGAAGGCCGCACGATCGCATCTCCCGGTCCGATCACCGCGGTGTTCGGCTTCAGGAACAGCAGCGGCGCGGCCGGAGCCTCGCCGCCCATCTCGGCGGCGTGGTCGCGGTAGTTCTTGCCGACGCAGACGATCTTCGAGCGCGGGATGACAGGAGCGAGCAGCGCGACCTCACCGAGCGGAACCCGCTCCCCCGTCGTCTCGAAACCCGCGAACAACGGATCACCCGCCAAGACGACCAGCTCGGTCTCGTCGACGATGCCGAAGCGGATCGCCTCGTTGTGGCTGAAACGGACGATCCTCACGCGGCCGGCTCCGCATCGGTCACCGGCTCGTCGAGACGCACCAGCCAGCCGTGCGTGTCGTCGCGACGCCCGTACTGGATGTCGGTGAGCTCGTCGCGCAGCGACTGGGCGAGCGGGCCGAGGGGCTGCTCGTCGACGAAGTCGCGCCCCTTCAGCACACCGATCGGAGCGACGACGGCGGCGGTGCCACATGCGAACACCTCGACGATCTCGCCGGAGGCGACACCCGAACGCCACTCGTCGATCGAGACCGCGCGGCCCTCGATCTTGTGGCCGCGGTCGGCAGCGAGCTGCAGGATCGAGTCGCGTGTGATGCCTTCGAGGATCGAGTCCGACTGCGGCGTCACGATCGTGCCGTCCTTGTAGACGAACACGACGTTCATCCCGCCCAGCTCTTCCACGTTGCGATCCTGGTCGAGGAAGACGACCTGGTCGCAGCCCTGCTCGTACGCCTCCGCCTGCGGCAGCAGGCTGGCGGCGTAGTTGCCGCCCGTCTTCGCCGCGCCCGTGCCGCCCTTGCCCGCGCGCGCATAGTCCTCACTGAGCCAGATCGACACCGGCTTGGCGCCGCCCTTGAAGTACGCGCCGACCGGTGAGGCGATCACGTAGTAACCGACCTTGTTCGCCGGACGCACACCCAAGAACGCCTCCTTGGCGAACATGAACGGGCGCAGGTAGAGGCTCTGGTCGGCGCCGGAGGGCACCCAGGCGCCGTCGACGGCGATGAGCGCCTTCAAGGACTCGATGAAGTACTCCACCGGCAGCTCGGGAAGCGCCAGGCGTCGTGCGCTGCGCTGCAGGCGACGACCGTTCTGATCGGGACGGAAGGTCCACACGGAACCGTCGGCATGCCGGTAGGCCTTGATGCCCTCGAAGATCTCCTGCCCGTAATGCAGCACGGCGGCAGCGGGGTCGAGCGACAGCGGGCCGTAGGGCTGAACGCGGGGACGGTGCCACCCGCCGCGCACCGACCAGCAGATGTCGACCATGTGGTCCGTGAAGGTCGTTCCGAAGGCAGGATCGGCGAGCAGCTGCTCGCGCTCCGCAGCGGACTTCGCTGCGAGGTTGCGGGTGACCGCGAACTCCAGAGGGGCGAGTCCGGCGTCGGGTTCGTAGATGAGGCTCATGTCGTGTCCTGAGGGTGTGAGCGGTCGGCGTACGTGCGGCGGTTCCAGGCTACGCCTGCACCGCGGCGGCGATGGCGTCGCCGACCTGAGCGGTGGCGCGGGGTGCGGAGCCCCTGTGGGCGATGTCCTCCTCGACGGCGCGGGTGACGCGCGCGGCTTCGTCGGCGAGCCCGAGATGATCGAGCATGAGGGCGACGGAGAGGATCGCGGCCGTGGGGTCGGCCTTCTGCTGTCCCGCGATGTCCGGCGCCGAGCCGTGCACGGGCTCGAACATCGAGGGGAACGCGCCGTCGGGGTTGATGTTCCCCGAAGCGGCGAGGCCGATGCCTCCGGTGACGGCGCCGGCCAAGTCGGTGAGGATGTCGCCGAAGAGGTTGTCGGTGACGATCACGTCGAAGCGGCCCGGGTTCGTGACCAGATAGATGGTGGCCGCGTCGATGTGCACATAGTCTACGGTCACCTCGGGGTGCTCCGATGCCACGGCATCCACGATCCGCTTCCACATCCCGCCGGCGTGCACCAGGACGTTCGTCTTGTGCACGAGGGTCACCTTCTTGCGGCGGCGCTCGGCATGAGCGAACGCGTACCGGACGACGCGCTCGATGCCGAAGGCCGTGTTGACCGACGTCTCGTTGGCCACCTCGTGCGGTGTCCCGGTGCGGATGGAACCGCCGTTACCGACGTAGGGTCCCTCCGTGCCCTCCCGGACCACGACGAAGTCGATCTCACCGGGATCGGCAAGCGGCCCCGGCGCTCCCGCATACAGCTTCGAAGGACGCAGATTGACGTAGTGATCTAGCGAGAACCGCAGCTTCAACAGCAGCCCACGCTCGATGTTCGCGTCCTTCAGACGCGGATCGCCCGGTACGCCCCCGACGGCACCGAGCAGGATCGCGTCGTGTGCGGCGATGGCGGCCAGATCATGGTCCGTGAGCGTGTCTCCCGTCTCGAGGTAGCGCGCCGCCCCGAGGGAGAAGCGCGTCTTGTCGAAGGTGACCTCGGATGCCGCGGTCACGGCGTCGAGCACCTTCTCCGCCTCTGCGACGACCTCCGGACCGATGCCGTCACCGGGGATGACGGCCAGCTTGATCACACGCGACATGGAACTCCTCGACACAGCTCGTACTCGGGCATGCGCGGCGCCGTCGGTGCGGACGTCCGTGAGGACGGATCAGTGCTCGACGTGGGCGCTGCGCGACCCCTTCAGCGTAGTGGCCGCGATGACCGCTGCGATGGCGACGAGCACGGCTCCGATCACCGCGGTGATGCCGACACCCGCGTCGAAAGCGTGAGCCGCCGCCGTGCGCAGCGCATCGGCGGTGGCACCGTCCAGGGCGCCCGCGACGGTCATCGCCCCTGCCAGGGTCTCGCGCGCGGCATCCGCCGTGGCACCCTCGACACCCGCAGGGAGCACGATGCCCGTGCGATACGCGGCTGTCAGGATGCCGCCGAGCACCGCCGTGCCCAAGACGGCGCCCAGCTCGTAGGCCGTCTCCGACACGGCGCTGGCCGCGCCGGCCTTCGCCGGCGGCGCACTGGCGAGAATGAGCTCGTTCGACACCGTCTCGGCGGCACCGATGCCGATGCCCAGCAGCACGAAGGCGGCGATCAGCAGCGCCAGGGCGCCGTCTCCGACCGCGCCGGGAACGAGCAGGTAGGCGATGACCGAGAACGACAGTGCGATCGGAACGATCACGCGCGCCGAGACGCGGCGGGCGATCGGCACGACGAGCAGTCCGGCGACGATCATCGCCGCCATGCCGGGAACGAGCGCGAATCCCGCCTCCATCGGCGACAGACCGACGATGAGCTGCAGATGCTGCGCGACGAAGTACAGGAAGCCCACGAGAGAGACGACGCTGAGCAGGTTCACCAGCAGCGCGCCGCTGAAGGTGCCACGGGCGAACAGCCGCATGTCGAGCATCGGCTGCGCGGAAGCGAGCTGACGGCGAACGAACACGACACCGAAGCCGAGCCCGGCGATCGTCAGCACCACCGGGAGCACGCCGAAGCCGTGCACCGCGACCTCCTTGATCGCGTAGACGATCGGCACCATCGTCAACATCGACAGAGCGATGCTGATCGGGTCGATGCGTCCAGGGCGCGGATCACGGCTCTCGGGCACCAGCAGCGGCGCCAGGATCAGCAGCGGCACGAGAACCGGCACCGACATGAGGAAGACCGAGCCCCACGCGAAGTGCTCGAGCAAGATCCCGCCGACGATCGGCCCCAGGGCCGCCCCCGCGGAGAACATCGACGCCCATACCGCGATCGCCATGCGGCGCTGGTCGCGGTCGGCGAAGATGCTGCGCAGCAGCGACAGGGTCGACGGCATCAGCATCGCGCCGAACACGCCCATACCGGCACGTGCGGCGATGAGCCAGGCGGCGCTGGGCGCGAAGGCGGCCAGCACCGACACCGCGGCAAAGCCGGTCGCGCCGATCAGCAGCATCCGTCGACGCCCGAAGCGGTCGCCGAGCGTGCCCATCGTCACCAGCAGCCCCGCGAGCACCAGCGGATAGGCGTCGATGATCCACAGCTGCTGGGCGCTGGAGGGGTTCAGGCTCAGGGCGATGTCGGGCAGGGCAAAGCTCAGCACCGTGTTGTCCACAGAGACGAGCAGAACCGGCAGCATCAGCACGATCAGTGCGAGCCAGCCGCGCCATCCCACGCGCTTCCCGTTCGACTCGGCCAGGGTGATCTCTTCAGTCAGTGTCATCATTTGTAAACCGTCCAGCCGGTATAGTAACAGACATGGATGCCGCTCGCTGGATACGATCGAGACCATGAGTCGCCCTCCCCTGGCCCGCGAGAAGGTGCTCGACGCCTTCGAGGCGATCCTCGTCGACGAGGGCGAGCGAGCGGCGACGATCGATGCGACGGCGCGGGCCGCGGGTGTCTCCAAAGGCGGCCTGCTCTACCACTTCGCCTCGAAGGAGATGCTCGAGGCAGGTCTCATCGAACGCCTCCAGACCCTCGTCGACGAGGACGTCGCGGCGATGTCGACCTACCCGGGCGGCCCCATCGCCCACTATCTGCATTCATCGGTCATGTCGAACGACCCGATCGACCGCGTCATCCTCGCCACCTCCCGCCTGGCTCAGGGCGGCAACGGCCAAGCCGCGGAAGCACTGCGCGAGGTCAGGGAGAAGTGGGCGGACGCCCTGCGTCCGTACGCTCCCGACGGCGCCGCGCTCGATCTCGTGATGCTCGTGGGCGACGGCCTGTACTTCAACAACGCACTGTCGGGCGGATCGATCCCGGGGCCGGTCCCCCGCGGCGACGCGCTGGACGCCCTCGTCGCTCTCGTCGAGCGCGCGGTCCGCTGACCCCGCACGCATCCTGCCGAGCCGCCACGTTCTCACCGAGCCGCTATGGTGCTGCGCGCCAAACCATAGCGGCTCGGAGAGGTCATGGCGGCTCGACGGCGGGATGTCGTGGCACGGCGAACACCCGCGGGCGCGGGATCAGGCTTCGACGATCTCCAGCTGACGGAAGAGGTCGGCGCCGATGGCCTCGCGGGTGTCGTCGAGGATCGCGTCCGGCACGGGCTGATCGACCGTGAGCACCGAGAGAGCGCGACCCGAGGCGTCGGGCTGAGCGACGAACAGACCGGCGATGTTGATCCCCGCCTCACCGAGCTTCTGCCCGTAGATCGCGACGATGCCCGGGCGGTCCGCATAGCGCATGAGGATGTGGTGCTTGTCGATCGGCACCTCGATCTCGTAGCCGTTGATGCCGACGATCTTCGGGACCATCCGCGTGCCGGCAAGCGTTCCGGCCACTTCGAGAACGGTGCCGTCCGAAAGGGTGCCGCGCAGGATCGTGATGTTGCGGTACAGCGGGCTGTCCGCCTCGACGATCAAGCGCGTCTCGATGCCGCGCTGCTCGGCGAACAGCGGCGCATTCACGTACGACACGTTCTCGCTGACGATCTTCGTGAAGATGCCCTTCAGCGCCGCGAGGCGGTACACGCTCACGTCGTACGCAGCGAGCTCGCCGCGCACCTCGATGTCGAGGCTCGTGAGGGCGCTGGTCGCAAGGCCCGAGAAGACCTGTCCGAGCTGCTCGACGAGGGCGATGCCGGGACGCACGAACGGGTCGATGACGCCGCCGGCGACGTTGACGGCGTCGGGCACGAGGTCGCCTTCGAGGGCGAGCTTGACCGAACGGGCCACCGAGATTCCGGCCTTCTCCTGCGCTTCATCGGTCGAGGCACCCAGATGCGGGGTGACGACGACGTTCGGCAGCGACAGCAGCGGGAACGCGGTGCCGTCGGCCTTCGGCGGCTCGCTCGTGAACACGTCGAGGCCGGCGCCGGCGATCTCGCCCGTGGTCAGCGCTGTGTACAGCGCCTCCTCGTCGATGAGCCCGCCACGCGCGACATTCACCACGTACGCGGTCGGCTTCATCAGCGCGAACTGCGCCGCGCCGATCATGCCCGTCGTCTCGGGCGTCTTCGGCATGTGGATCGTGACGAAGTCGCTCTGCGCGAGCAGGTCGTCCAAGCTCAGCAGCGTCACACCGAGCTGCTGTGCGCGCGTCGGCGTGACGTACGGGTCGTACGCCACGACACTCACGCCGAATGCCTGCAGACGCGCGGCGATGAGGGCGCCGATGCGGCCGAGGCCGATGATGCCGACCGTCTTCTCGAAGAGTTCCGTGCCCGTGAAGGAGCTGCGCTTCCACGCACCGGCGGCGAGCGAGGCATGTGCGGCCGGGATGTGCCGGGCAAGGCTGAGGATGTGCCCGATCGTCAACTCGGCCGCCGAGATGATGTTGGAGGTCGGCGCGTTGACGACCATGACGCCGGCCGCCGTGGCGGCTTTGATGTCGACGTTGTCCAGTCCGACGCCGGCGCGCGCGACGACCTTGAGCACGGGAGCCGCGGCGATCGCCTCGGCATCCACCTTCGTCGCCGACCGGATCAGGATGGCGTGGGCGTCGGCCAGCGCCGACAGGAGCGCGGGACGGTCGGTGCCGTCGACCTGACGGACATCGAAGTCCGGCCCCAGGGCGTCGATCGTGGCGGGTGAGAGTTCTTCGGCGATGAGGACGACAGGCTTGGACACAGCGGCAGGACCTTTGCGCAGGATCGGAGCGGGTGGAAGGATGCCAGCCTACCGGTCGCACCGCACCGCCCCCGACCGTGTGACGACCGGGGAAAAGCGATCCCTCAGCCGAGCATCGAGGAGCCGGACGGTCCGACCGTGTACGTCAGGATGTTCAGCCAGAACACCGCGACGACGCAGAGACCGGCCATGAGGACGAGCGCGAACTCCCACCACGTCCGCCGCCAGCCGACGGCGAAGGCGACACCGAACGCGATCAGCGGGAACAGAACCGACAGCAGCAGTACGAACCAGCCGTAGGCGTTCAGCGGCTGGGCACCGGAGGCCGCCTGCGAGAGGAAGCCGACGGCGTTCCACACGAAATAGGCATAGAACAGGCCGAACACGACCGAGATGGCGACGATCAGCCAGGTGGGCAGCACACGCGCCCGCGGCGGGGTGGGAGCACTCGTGGTCATCGTCCCACCGCCCCGACGAGGATGAACGGCCACGGCACGAGCAGCGCGAGCCCGCCGACCAACAGCAGCACGCGTACCCACGCCTTCGCGGCGCGCGTCAGGAGGAACACCGTGAGGAACCAGACCGGCGCCGCTGCGACGGCCAGCCACAGGGCCGCCGCGTATCCCACCGGGCTGACCAGGAACTCCGCCGTGCCCTGCAGGCGCAGGCCGCCGATGATCCAGCCGATCGCGAAGAGCAGGTAGGCACCGGCGAGGATGCCGAGCGTCACGAGCATCGCGTTCGACATCTGCGTCGGCTCATCGGGCATCGTGACGGTGCCGTCCGCGTCGATGTGGCCGACGGTGGCGCTGCCCTTGCCGACGGCGGTGAATCCGTCGGGAAGCACGGCCGGTTCCGGCTCGGGCGCCGGCTCGGGCGTCGACTCGACGGTGGGACGGTGTCCCACGTCGAGAGTGGGATCGTCGTCGCCGTCCCAGGTCAGGGCGTCGTCATCACGTGGCGTGCTCACTCCGAAAGCGTACTGCGCACCGCGGCCGCAGCTGCCGCCACCACGACCGGGTCGGTGACGTCGTGGCCGCCCGTTCCTCCCCCGGGCCCCGACGGGACGTCGAGACCGGTGACGGCCCGGGCGGACAGATGCACGGCGTCGACGCCCGCGTCCGCGATACGCGCGATGTCGCCCACGCGGATGCTGCCGCCGGCCATGATCTCGACACCGGTGCCCGCCGAGACCAGACGTCGCAGCACCTCCGTGCCGTCGACCGATCGCGCGGCCCCGCCCGAGCTCAGCACACGGTCGACACCGGCCGCGGCGAGCCCATCGAGAACGGCGAGCGGCGAGTCTGCCGCGTCGATCGCCCGGTGGAAGACGAGCGTGCCGTCGCCGGCGGCGTCTCTCCACCTGCGCAGCGCCGCCGCGTCGAGGTGCCCGTCGCGAGTCAGTGCGCCGACGACGACACCCGCCGCCCCGGCGGCCCTCACCGCGTGGATGTCGGCAGCGACGAGGGCGATCTCGTCGTCGTCGTAGACGAATCCTCCCGCGCGGGGACGCACGAGCACGTTCACGCGTTCCCCGCCGACAGCGGCGACCGTCATCTCCACCAGCGCGATCGACGGCGTGAGCCCACCGACAGCCAGCGCCTGGCAGAGCTCGAGCCGGTCCGCTCCTGCGTCGATGGCGGCGCGGGCGCCCGCGACATCCTGAACGGCGATCTCCAACGCGACGGTCATCCTGTCACGCTAGCAAGCGAAAGGCCCGGCCCCCTTGTGTGGGGGCCGGGCCGGTGTGGCTTTCGCAAGCCTTCTCGGCGGGTGTGCCGAGGTCTGGACGAGGTCAGCGCGCGGCGGAGCCCTCGGTGTAGTCGGCGTCCTGCTGCTTCCACGCGAACAGGGCGCGCAGGTCCTTGCCCACGGCCTCGATCGGGTGGGCGGCGGCCTTCGCACGCAGCTCCTGGAACTCGGGCGCACCGGCGTCCTGGTCACCGATGAAGCGCTCGGCGAAAGCGCCGGACTGGATGTCGGCCAGAACGCCCTGCATGTTCTCCTTGACGCGCGGGTCGATGACACGCGGGCCCGAGACGTAGTCGCCGTACTCGGCGGTGTCGGAAACCGACCAGCGCTGCTTGGCGATTCCGCCCTCCCACATGAGGTCGACGATGAGCTTGAGCTCGTGCAGCACCTCGAAGTACGCGATCTGCGGCTGGTAGCCGGCCTCGGTCAGCGTCTCGAAGCCGTACTGGACGAGCTGGGACACGCCACCGCAGAGCACGGCCTGCTCACCGAACAGGTCGGTCTCGGTCTCTTCGGTGAACGTGGTCTTGATGACGCCGGCGCGCGTGCCGCCGATCGCCTTCGCGTACGACAGCGCGGTCTCCCAGGCGTGGCCAGAGGCGTCGCGCTCGACGGCGATGATGTCCGGGATGCCGCGGCCGGCGACGAACTCGCGACGCACGGTGTGCCCCGGCGCCTTCGGGGCGACGAGGATCACGTCGACACCCTCGGGGGCGTCGATGTAGCCGAAGCGGATGTTGAAGCCGTGGGCGAAGGCCAGGGTCTTGCCGGCCGACAGGTTCGGCAGGATGCTCTCGCTGTAGATGCCGCGCTGGTGCTGGTCGGGCGCGAGGATCATGATCAGGTCGGCCCATGCGGTGGCATCGGCGACGTTCTTCACCTCGAAGCCGTCCTCCTGGGCCTTCGCGATCGACTTCGAGCCGTCCTTGAGCGCGATGACGACCTCGACGCCCGAGTCGCGGAGGTTCTGCGCATGCGCGTGTCCCTGCGAGCCGTAGCCGACGATCGCGACCTTCTTGTTCTGGATGACGGACAGGTCGGCGTCGGAGTCGTAGAAGATCTCAGCCATGGTGTGTGTTTCTCCTTGATTTCTTTCCGGTCATTGAGCGGGCGCAGCGAGTCGAGGCGCCCGTGAGGGAATCAGCCGCGCAGGACGCGTTCGGTGATGGACTTGCCGCCGCGGCCGATGGCCAACAGGCCCGACTGGGCGAGCTCCTTGATGCCGAACGGCTCGAGGGCGCGAAGGATCGCGTCGATCTTGCCGCGATCACCCGTGACCTCGACGACGAGGGCGTCCGTCGCATAGTCGACCACGGACGCACGGAAGAGGTTCACGACCTCGATCACGTTGGAGCGCGTCTGGTTGTCGGCGCGCACCTTGATCAGCATGTGTTCGCGCTGTACGGACGCCGCCGGCTCCAGTTCGACGATCTTGATGACGTTGATCAGCTTGTTCAGCTGCTTGGTCACCTGCTCCAGCGGGAGCTCCTCGACGTCGACGACGACCGTGATACGCGACAGGCCGGGCACCTCGGTGACGCCCACCGCGAGCGACTCGATGTTGAAGCCGCGGCGGGCGAACAGGCCGGCCACCCGGGTCAGCAGACCCGGCTTGTTCTCGACCAGAAGACTCAGGACATGACGGCTCATCTCAGTCCTCCCCGTCGAAGCTGGGCGCATGATCGCGGGCGTACTGGACGAAGCTGTTGCTGACGCCCTGCGGGACCATCGGCCACACCATCGCGTCGGCCGACACGACGAAGTCGATCACGACCGGTCGATCGTTCGTCTCGAGTGCCAGCGTGATGGCGGCATCCACCTCTTCGAGCTTCTCCACACGGATGCCGAGGCAGCCATAGGCCTCCGCGAGCTTCACGAAATCGGGCACGCGCACCGTCCCGTGACCCGTGTTGAGATCGGTGTTGGAGTGACGTCCCGAGAAGAACAGCGTCTGCCACTGGCGCACCATGCCGAGGCTCGAGTTGTTGATGATCGCGACCTTGATCGGGATGTCGTTCAGCACGCACGTGGCCAGTTCCTGATTCGTCATCTGGAAGCAGCCGTCGCCGTCGATCGCCCACACGACGCGGTCGGGCTCGGCGACCTTGGCGCCCATCGCGGCCGGTACCGAGTAGCCCATCGTTCCGGCACCGCCGGAGTTGAGCCACGCGTTGGGGCGCTCGTAGCCGATGAACTGCGCCGCCCACATCTGATGCTGTCCGACGCCGGCGGCGTAGACGGCCTCGGGCCCGGTGAGCTCGCCGATGCGCTTGATGACGTACTGCGGAGCAAGGAGGCCGTCCTCCGGCTCGGCGTAGCCCAGCGGGAACTCGGTGACCAGACCATCCAGGTACGACCACCACTCCGCGATGTCGGGCGTGTGATCGGCGCGGGCGCTCTGGAAGGCGGCATCCAGGTCGACGAGCACCTCCTTCAGATCCCCCACGATCGGCACGTCGGCCGTGCGAATCTTCGAGATCTCCGCCGGGTCGATGTCGACGTGGACGACCTGCGCGTTCGGCGCGAACTCGTCGGCCTTTCCGGTGACGCGGTCGTCGAAGCGCGCGCCCAGGGCGACGATCAGATCGGACTCCTGCAGGGCGAGCACCGCGGGCACCGTGCCGTGCATCCCGGGCATGCCGAGGTTCTGCGGGTGCGAGTCGGGGAACGCTCCGCGCGCCATCAGCGTCGTGACGACGGGGGCGCCGGTCGCTTCGGCGAACACGCGCAGCTCCGCCGCGGCACGGGCGCGGATGACGCCGCCACCGACGTACAGCACGGGCTTCTTCGCATGCGCGATCAACTGCGCAGCCGCCTGGATCTGCTTGCCGTGGGCCTTCGTCACGGGGCGATATCCGGGCAGCTCGATCTTCGGGGGCCACACGAACGGTGCCGAGGCCTGCTGCGCATCCTTCGTGATGTCGACGAGGACGGGTCCGGGCCGGCCCGTCGAGGCGATCTCGAACGCCGCCGCGATCGCGGCGGGAATCTCCTCGGCGGTCTTGACCAGGAACGAGTGCTTCGTGATCGGCATGGTGATGCCGACGATGTCCGCCTCCTGGAAGGCGTCGGTGCCCATGAGATGGCTGAACACCTGGCCGGTGATGCAGACCAGCGGGACCGAATCCATGTAGGCGTCGGCGATGGCGGTGACCAGGTTGGTCGCGCCCGGACCGGACGTCGCGATCGCCACGCCCGTGCGTCCGGATGCGGCGGCATATCCCTCCGCCGCGTGGCCGGCGCCCTGCTCGTGACGGACGAGGATGTGGCGCACCGCCTCATCGTCCATCAGGGGGTCGTACACCGGCATGATGGCGCCGCCGGGCAGACCGAAGACGTCCGTGACCCCGAGCATGTCCAGGGATCGGACGACGGCCTGGGCGCCGGTCATCACAGGAGCGGCAGCTCCGCGGGCAGGTGGTCGCGGCACGGCCGCGGTGTCGAGAGACATAGTGGTACCTCGGGTGTCAGATGCGTGTGAGGGCGGCTTCCCGCCCTGGTGTCACGGCCTCAGCCGGTCGTCGCGCCCTCCGCTGCGGAGCGCACGAGTTTCGAGTACTTGGCCAGAACGCCACGGGTGTAGCGCGGGGGAAGCGGCTCCCAGCCGTCACGGCGGGAGTTCAGCTCTGCGTCGTCGACGAGTAGGTCGAGAGTGCGAGCCGCGATATCGACCCGTATCAGATCACCATCGCGCACGAAGGCGATAGGACCTGCGTCCACCGCTTCGGGTGCTATGTGGCCGATGCACAGGCCGGTTGTGCCGCCTGAGAATCTGCCGTCCGTCAAGAGTAGTACATCTTTTCCGAGCCCTGCGCCCTTGATCGCCGCCGTGATGGCGAGCATCTCGCGCATGCCGGGGCCGCCCTTCGGGCCTTCGTAGCGGATGACGATGACGCTGCCGGCGGCGATCTCGCCCGCCTCCAGGGCGTCCATCGCGGCGCGCTCCCGCTCGAACACCCGTGCAGGGCCCTCGAACACCGACGCGTCGAAGCCCGCGGTCTTCACGACCGCCCCTTCCGGGGCCAGCGAGCCGTGGAGGATCGTGATGCCGCCCGTGGCATGAATGGGGTCGTCGAAGGTGTGGATGACGGTGCCGTCGATCGGGTCGGGATCGAGCTCGGCGAGGTTCTCCGCGAGGGTCTTGCCGGTGACCGTGAGTGCGTCGCCGTGCAGCAGACCCTCGTCGAGCATCGCTTTCATGATGACGGGAATGCCGCCGTGGCGGTCGACGTCGTTCATGACGAACTTCCCGAACGGCTTCATGTCCGCCACATGCGGGACCTTGTCGCCGATGCGGTTGAAGTCGTGCAGGCTGAGCTCCACCTCGGCTTCGCGGGCGATGGCGAGCAGGTGCAGCACGACGTTGGTCGAGCCGCCGAGGGCCATGGCCAGTGCGATGGCGTTCTCGAACGCCTCTTTGGTGAGGATGTCGCGCGTCGTGATGCCCTGACGCAGCAGGTTCACGACCGCTTCGCCGGAGCGGTGGGCGTAGTAGTCGCGGCGACGGTCCGCCGACGGCGGTGCGGCGGAGCCGGGAAGGCTCAACCCCAGCGCCTCGGCGACGGAGGCCATCGTGTTCGCGGTGTACATGCCGCCGCACGCCCCCTCGCCGGGCGCGATCGCGCACTCGATGCGCTTGAGGTCCGCTTCGCTCATCTTCCCCGCGAGGCACGCGCCCACCGCCTCGAAGGAGTCGATGATCGTGACGTCCTTCTCCGTGCCGTCCGAGAGCTTCACCCAGCCGGGCGCGATGGAACCCGCGTAGAGGAACACACTGGAGAGATCGAGACGCGCCGAGGCCATGAGCATGCCGGGGATCGACTTGTCGCAGCCGGCGAGCAGGACGGTGCCGTCGAGCCGCTCGGCCATGACCACGGTCTCCACGGAGTCGGCGATGACCTCACGGGACACCAGCGAGAAATGCATCCCCTCGTGGCCCATGGAGATGCCGTCGGACACGGAGATGGTGCCGAACTGCAGCGGGTACCCGCCGCCGGCGTGGACGCCCTCCTTGGCGCCCTGCGCGAGCCGGTCCAGGCTCAGATTGCACGGCGTGATCTCGTTCCAGCTGGAGGCGATGCCGATCTGGGGCTTGTCCCAGTCCTCATCGCCCATGCCGACGGCACGCAGCATGCCGCGGGAGGTCGTCGCCTCGATGCCGTCCGTGACGACACGACTGCGCGGCTTGATGTCGATGGTGGGATCGCTGTCCGGCATCCTCGAAGTCTATTCCCGCAGGGTGTCCCGATCGTGCGCGAGACGCGTCAACAACGCCGCCAGTTCGGGGATGCCGGCCACACGGACACGTGCCGCCGTCTCCCCCGGCCCGACGCGCACGCCGACGTCGCCGGGCTCGAGACTGCGCAGAGCGTCCTCATCGGTGACGTCGTCGCCCGCGAACAGGACCGCGGTCGCTTCCGTCTGCGCCCGCAGGCGCGCCACCGCGCCGTCTTTGCCCTCCGCCCGGAAGGCGTACTCGAGGATGTCGTGCCCGTCGCGACGGCGCCACGTGGGCGCCTCGGCCTCCATCAGGCGAGCGATACCATCGTGCGCCGAGCGTGCGCCCCCAGAATCCGTCGCGAGACGCGTGTGCAGCGCGAACCCGAACTCCTTCGGCTCGATCCAGGCGCCCGGGACGCCGGCCGCGATCGCCTCGGCTCGAGCGCACAGCCGGTCGCGCAGCGCCAGGAGCGCAACGTCGACCGTCGACGCGTCTTCGGAGCCGGACGGCGGCCATTGCTCCGCGCCGTGCGAACCCGCCAGCAGCAGCGGCGAGTCATCGTCGTGCTCGGCGATGATCCGCAGATCGCGCAGCGTGCGCCCGGACACGAGGGCGACGGTCGTCGCGGGAACGCGAGCGAGCGCGTCGACGGCGGCCCGCGCGGGCGCACTCATGCGCGCCGCCATCGGCTCGTCGATCAACGGCGCCAGGGTGCCGTCGAAATCCAGGGCCACCAGAAGACGATCCGTGACCGCCAGGCGTGCCAGAGCGTCGTCGACGCTCACGACGTCGCCCTCACCGCATCGAGATCGCTGAGGAAACGCCGCGACCAGTCGGCGACGTCGTGGTCACGCACGCGGCGGCGGAGGGCGCGCATGCGGCGCCCCTGTTCGGAGGGTGACATCTCGATCGCCGTCATGATGGCGTCCTTCAGTCCCTCGATGTCGTGCGGATTGACTTTCACCGCCTGCGACATCTCGTCGGCGGCGCCGGTGAACTCGCTGAGTACGAGCACGCCGCGTCCGTCGACGCGGCTGGCGACATACTCCTTCGCCACCAGGTTCATCCCGTCGCGAAGGGCGGTCACGAGCATCACGTCCGCCGCGAGGTACAGCGCGACCATCTCCTCCCGAGGATACGAGTGATGCAGGTAGCGGATGGCCGTGTGCCCGACGGTGTCGTGGTCGCCGTTGATGCGGCCGACCGTGAGCTCGATCTCGTCACGCAGCTGCATGTAGGCCGCGACGCGCTCCCTGCTCGGGCTCGCCACCTGCACGAGCGTGACGTCCTCGACATCGAGGCGGTGGTCCTCGAGAAGCTCTCCATACGCCTTCAGGCGGTGACCGATGCCTTTGGTGTAGTCGAGACGGTCGACGCCGAAGAGGATCGTCTTCGGGTTGCCGAGGCTCTCCCGAATCTCGGCGGCCCGGGCCTGCACCTCCGGGCGGCGAGCCAGCTCGTCGTACAGGTCGGCGTCGATCGAGATGGGGTATGCCTTGGCGACGGCGGTGCGAACCGCGCCGTCGGGCTCGGGGACCCGGATCGCACCCGCCTTCGTCTCGAACCCCAGCTGGCGGCGCACGGCCGTGGCGAAGTTGCCGGCATCCTGCACCCGCTGGAACCCGATGACATCGGCCCCCAGAAGTCCCTCCAGCACCTGCTTGCGCCAGGGAAGCTGAGCGTAGATGCCGTATGCCGGGAACGGAATGTGGTGGAAGTAGCCGATCACCAGATCGGGCCGCAGCTCGCGCAGCATCCGCGGCACCAACTGCAGTTGATAGTCCTGCACCCAGACGACCGCGCCGTCCGCGGCGGTCGACGCCACCGCCTCGGCGAAACGGCGGTTGACGCGGACGTAGGCTTCCCACCATTCACGGTGGTAGGCCGGCGGCGAGATCACGTCGTGGTAGAGCGGCCAGATCGTGTCGTTGGAGAATCCCTCGTAATACAGCGCCACGTCCTCGGCGGACAATGCGACGGGCACGAGCGACATTCCCTCCAGTTCGAAGGGATCGATCTCGAGGTCGGCGGTGCCGGGCCAGCCCACCCACGCCCCGCCGGTGCGCTGCAGCACCGGTTCGAGAGCGGCGACCAAGCCGCCCGGCGAACGACGCCACCCACCCTCGACGCTCGGATCATGGTCGACGGGCAGGCGGTTGGACACGACGATCATGTCGGCCTCGGACTTCGGGTCGCTCACGCGGCTCCTCTCGGCAGGCGTTCTTCCAGGCTAACGTGGTCGCATGCGCAAGTACCTGTTCGGGACCGGGATCATCTCCGCCGTGACCAGCGGCCTCGCGCTGCTGCGCGGCCTCCGTGGCGACGTGCCGTTCACGTGGCGTCAGGCGCTCGCGTGGCTGAGCTGGGGAATCACTCTGGCCCTGTCCATCGGCACGATCGTGGACACCTATCGCGCCTCCCGCGGACGGATCATCTCCACCGACTCCCCCGTGCGCGGGAGCGAGGAGAAGCTGCTGGCGAAGCGCCTGCAACGGTGAGCCTCGAGAGCTGAGACGCGCGTTCAGAGCCCGATCTCGTAATGCACGAAACCGGTGTCGGTTGCGACCCGGTCGTAGAGAGCGCGCGCCGTCGCATTGGCCTTCTGCGTCAGCCAGTAGATCTTGACCGCGCCGGCGGCGTCGGCCTGCGCGCGCACGTGAGCGATAAGTGCGCCGCCGATAC
Organism: Sphingomonas sp. BLCC-B65; assembly: GCF_028550675.1. Classification (NCBI taxonomy): domain Bacteria; kingdom Pseudomonadati; phylum Pseudomonadota; class Alphaproteobacteria; order Sphingomonadales; family Sphingomonadaceae; genus Sphingomonas; species Sphingomonas sp. BLCC-B65. The sequence goes on from NZ_JAQQGL010000001.1 coordinate 679,691, forward strand.
CGCCGCCGCGGGCGTCCGGTGACACGAAGAGATCCTCGAGATAGCAGTACGGACCGGTCGCCCACGTGGACGGGTGGAACAGCCAATGGACGATGCCGACCGCGCGGCCCTCGTCATCGCGCGCAATGGCCCCGTGCAGCTCGACCCCGGCGACGAGACGACGGTAGACGTCGTCGGTCACCTCTTCGGCGAGATCGCTTTCGTAGAACGTCAGGTAGCCGGACCACAGGTCAGCCCATTCCTCGCGGTCGGTCGCGCTCAGCGCAGTGATCGTCACCATGCACCGAGGCTACCGCGCACGGCCTCGCCGCCCGACCGGCTGATGCGGTCGCGCGGCGAGGACCTCGCTCAGTGGGCGAGCACGGGCTCGCCCGCGGTGTCGATCGAGGTGGTCGCGGCATCCGCGGCCCGGCGAACGAACGCTTTGCGCCGGAATCCGAGGGCGGCCACCACCGCGCCGAGTGCGAATGCGCCGGCCCCCCACCAGTACGCCGTCGCGTAGCTGTGCAGAGCGGCATCGGCCAGAACCTGCGGCGTGGCCGGAGCGTGCGCCGCGACGAAGTCGGCGGCCGCCGTCGCTGCGAGGGTGTTCAGCAATGCCGTGCCGATCGAGCCGCCGACCTGCTGCGAGGTGTTGACCATCGCCGACGCGACACCGGCGAATTCGCGATCGACACCGAGCGTCGCGGTCTGGATCGACGGGGGCATGATCGACCCCATGCCGAGCCCGAGCAGCATCAGCGCAGGCAGGAGGTCGACGAGGTACTGGCTGGACGCGTCGAGCCGCGTCAGCAGCACCATGCCCACGGCCGCGAGTGTCATACCGATCGGCACCATGACCTTCGGGCCGAAGCGCGGCAGGAAGATGTTGGTCGACAGCTGCGCGCTGAGCACGAGCATGGCGATCATCGGCAGGAACGACAGACCGGTCTGGATCGGCGAGTACCCCAGCGTGGTCTGCAGGTAGTAGGTGACGAACAGGAAGATCCCGAACATCCCCGCACCGGCGATGAGGATCGAGCTGTACGCCGACGCCCGGTTGCGATCGCGGACGATCCGCAGCGGCAGCAGAGGATGTTCGGCGCGCTGCTGCCACAGCACGAAGGCGATGAGCAGAACGCCCGCGGTAGTGAGCGTCCCCCAGGTGATGGGCGCGCCCCAGCCGTCGGTCTCGGCCCGTGAGAAGCCGAACACGAGAGAGAACAGGGCTCCGGAGACGAGGATCGTGCCCGGCACGTCGAGCTTCGGACGGGGACCGGTGCGGGCGACCGTGTGCACGAAGAAGATCGCCCCGATGACGGCGACGACCGCGATGACGTCGTTGATGTAGAGGTTCCAGCGCCAGCTGAGGTCCTCGGTCAGGATGCCGCCGAGCAGGAGGCCGATGGCGCCGCCGGCGCCCGCGATCGCGCCGAAGACGCCGAAGGCACGACCCCGCTCCTTGGGGTCGGTGAAGGTCGTCGTCAGCACGGCGAGTGCGGTGGGAGCCAGCAGTGCACCGAACGCGCCCTGCAGTGCGCGAGCGACGACGAGCAGCCCGAAGGACCCCGCCATCCCGCCGAGCGCCGATGCGAGCGCGAACCCGACGAGTCCGATGATGAAGGCGCGCTTGCGTCCGATGAGATCCGACAGACGGCCGCCGAGCAGCAGGAGTGAGCCGAAGGCCAACGAGTACGCGGTGATGATCCACTGCCGGTCGCCGACCGAGAACTGCAGATCGGCCTGCGCCGCCGGCAGCGCGATGTTCACGACGGTCGCGTCCAGGACGACCATCAGCTGTGCCAGCGCGACGACACCGAGTGTCAGCCAGCGCCGGCCGGAGGGCGCCGCCGCAGCGGCTTCGGGTGAGGGTGAGGTCATGCGGGAGACTTTATACGACACTTGCGAGTTCCGAAACCAACCAGTTCCTGAACATGCCGGTTCCTGAACTAGACTGTTTCCCATGACGGATACCACCCTCGCCGATGAGGACGTCGATCCCACCCCCAAGCCGGGTCGCAAGCGCGATCACTCCCGCGACCCCGAGATCCTCGCCGCTGCTCTCGACATCCTCGCCGAGAAGGGGTACGAGCGCATGACCGTCGATATGGTCGCCGCACGTGCGCGTGCGGGCAAGGCCACGCTCTACCGACGGTGGCCCTCCAAGGCGGAGCTGGTCATCGACGCCGTCGCCTGCATGAAGAGCTCTTCCCACGCCGATCTTCCGGACACGGGATCGCTGCGCGGCGACCTGGTCGCGAACATCAAGGCTCCCGTCATGAAGGACGGGGAGCGGAAACTGCGCATCATGGCGGGAATGGTCTCGCTGATGTCGGAGTCCCCCGAGTTCGCGGATGCCGCGCGCGCCGCCATCGTCGAGCCGAGGGCGGCCGCGCTGCGTGTGCTGATCCAACGCGCCATCGATCGCGGCGAGGTCGCCCGCGACGTCGACCTCGCGCTGCTCTCGCAGGTGATCCCGTCGATGACCGCCTACCGCACTCTCATGCTCGGCAGACCCGTCGACCGCGACTTCGTCATCTCCCTCGTCGACGACGTGCTCCTGCCCGCGCTCGGTCTGCGCGAGGGCTGACCCCAGCGCGCTACCCGATCGGCGCGGCTCAGCGCGTCAGGATCAGCGCCTCCCCTTGACCACCGCCGCCGCAGAGACCGACGGCCGCGGTTCCCGAGCCTCGGCGAACGAGCTCGTGCACGGCGTGCACGACCAGACGTGCGCCGGACGCTCCGATCGGATGACCCAGGGCGATGCCTCCCCCGTGCACATTCACGACGTCCTCGCCGATTCCCAGCTCGCGCTGCGAGTGTGCGACGACCGCCCCGAACGCTTCGTTGATCTCGACGAGATCGAGATCGGATGCCGCAAGGTGCTGCCGCTGCAGAGCCTGAGCGATCGCTCGCGCCGGCTGCGCGTGCAGGGAGTTGTCCGGGCCCGCGACCTGACCCGCGGCTCCGACGACGGCCAGCACCGGCCACCCGTTCTCATCTGCGTGCGCGCGCGTCGTCAGGACGACGGCAGCAGCACCGTCGGAGATCTGCGAGGCGTTGCCGGCGGTGATGGAGCCGTCGGCGGAGAACGCGGGGCGAAGCCCCGCCAGGGTCAGTTCGGTCGTGTCTGCACGGATGCCCTCGTCGCTCGTCACGGTGACCGCCGCTCCGCGGCGCTGCGGGACCTCCACGGGCACGATCTCCGCGTCGAAGACGCCGGCATCCCGTGCCGCTGCCGCGCGCTGGTGCGAGAGGGCAGCGACATGGTCCTGCTGCTCACGCGTCACCTCGTATCGCGGGTTGAGGCGCTCCGTCGATGCGCCCATGCTCTCGCGGTCGTAGGCGTCGGTGAGGCCGTCGTAGGCCATGTGGTCCAGCACCTCCACCGAGCCGTAGCTCCATCCGTCGCGCGAGCCCATGAGCAGGTGCGGGGCGCGCGTCATCGACTCCATACCGCCGGCCACGACCACGGTCGCATCGCCCGACGCGATCATCCGCTTCGCGTCGATGATGGCCGTGAGCCCCGACAGGCACACCTTGTTGACACCGGATGCCGGGACGTCCCATCCGATCCCGCCGGCCAGCGCGGCCTGGCGCGCGGGGTTCTGTCCCGATCCCGCGGGCAGCACCTGCCCCATGATGACCGCGTCGACGGCATCCGCAGGGATCGCGCCCGCCGCCAGCGCCCCCGCGATCGCGAGGCCACCCAGCTGCGGGGCGGTGAAAGCGGCCAGCTGGCCTTTGAGTCGCCCCTGCGGGGTGCGGGCGGCAGCGACGATGACGATGTCGGCGGTGCTCATGCGATCTCCTTGAGCTTCTCGGCGATGATCAGAGGGGGTTCCGTGGCGGCGAGGACCTCGTCGACGCTGACGCCCGGAGCGGTCTCGACGAGAACGAGTCCTCGGTCGGTGACGTCGATGACGGCCAGGTCGGTGATGATGCGGTCCACCACTCCGCGCCCGGTCAGCGGCAACGTGCACTGATGGACGATCTTGGCCGAGCCGTCACGGGCGACGTGTTCCATCAGCACGATCACACGGGCGGCACCGTGCACCAGGTCCATGGCGCCGCCGGGACCCTTCACCATCTTTCCCGGGATCATCCAGTTCGCAAGGTCGCCCGACGCCGAGACCTGCATCGCTCCGAGGATCGCGGCGTCGATCTTGCCACCGCGGATCATTCCGAAGCTCAGCGCGGAGTCGAAGAACGAGGCGCCCGGAAGCACGGTCACGGTCTCCTTGCCCGCGTTGATCAGGTCGGGATCGACCTGCTCCTCGGTGGGGTACGGGCCGACGCCCAGGATGCCGTTCTCGGACTGCAGCACGACGGTGACGCCGTCGGGCACGAAGTTCGGCACCAGGGTCGGCAGACCGATGCCGAGGTTCACGTACGAGCCGTCCGTGAGTTCGGCGGCCGCGCGGGCGGCCATCTCGTTGCGGGTCAATGCCATGTCAGGCTCCTTCGGGAAATGTCCGTGCGGCCGCGTCCGACACGGTGACGGTGCGCCGTTCGATCCGCTTCTCGATGTCGCTGCCCACCTCGACGATGCGATGCACGTAGATGCCCGGCAGGTGGATGCTGTCCGGGTCGAGGTCGCCCGGCGCGACGAGCTCTTCGACTTGCGCGATGCAGACGCGGCCCGCCATCGCGGCGAGCGGATTGAAGTTGCGTGCCGCGCGGTGGAAGACGAGATTGCCGTGCGTGTCGCCCTTGGCGGCGTGGACGAGCGCGAAATCGGTCACGATCGCCTCTTCGAGCACGTAGTCGCGCTTCTCACCCGTCACATCGAAGGCGCGGACGTCTTTCTGCGGCGACGCGACAGCCACACCCCCCGCGCCGTCGTAGGCGCGAGGCAGTCCCCCTTCGGCCACCTGCGTACCGACCCCCGTCTGCGTATAAAACGCCGCGATCCCGGCGCCGCCGGCACGCAGCTTCTCCGCGAGAGTCCCCTGCGGGGTGAGCTCGAGCTCGAGCTCGCCGGAGAGGAACTGGCGCTCGAACTCCTTGTTCTCGCCGACGTACGACGAGGTCATCTTGCGGATGCGCTTGGCATTCAGGAGTACACCGAGCCCCCAGTCGTCGACACCGCAGTTGTTGGACACCACCGACAGTTCGCTCGTGCCCTGAGCGAGCAATGCCTGGATGAGTGCGATGGGGTTGCCGGACAGGCCGAACCCGCCGACGGCGAGCGACGCGCCGTCCGGAATGTCGGCCACGGCGTCGGCCGCGGACGGATAGGTCTTGTCGATCACGAATCACTCCTTTGTCATCGCGTGTGCCCTCCCATCCTCCGCCCCGTCGGCGCGGTCCGCACCTCGCCGCTTGCCATGTGGATGCCGCGTCGCCTACTGTCCACATCATGGACACCTCGCGACGCACCGTACCCGGCGCCCAGTCCGTCGCCCGCGCAGCAGCTCTGTTGCGATTGGTGACGTCCGCGGGCGCAGACGGCGTGTCGGTCGCCGAGATCGCGCGCCGGGCGGATCTCACCCGACCCACGGTGCACCGTTTGCTGTCCGCGCTGCGTCACGAAGGTCTCGTCGATCAGGACGAGAAGTCGGGGGCCTGGGTGCCCGGGCCCGAGCTCTATCTCATGGGAACAGTCGCGGCATCCCGGTACGACATCACGGCGATCGCGCGCGACATCGTGCGGTCGCTGGCGGTCCGCACGGAGGAGAGCGCGTTCCTGTCCGTGCGCCGCGGCGACGAGACGGTCTGTCTCATCCGCGAGGACGGCGCCTTCCCCATCCGCTCGTTCGTGCTGTCGGAGGGCGTGCGCTTCCCCCTCGGCGTCGCCTCGGCCGGGCTGGCCATCCTGGCCTTTCTTCCTCCTCACGATGTGGACGCCTACTTCGATCGCCATCCCGACCTCGGCGAGCGCCACGGCGCCCCGCACGCCGAACCACGTCTGCGGGCGCGGCTGCGCGAGACGCAGGCGCGCGGCTACGCCCTCAATCCGGGCCTCATCGTCGAAGGCAGCTTCGGTCTGGGAGCCGCCGTGTTCACGCGCTCCGGCCATCCGCAATGGGCACTGAGCCTGACGGGCGTGGAGTTCCGCTTCACGCCGGAGCGCATCCCGGAGCTCGGCCGGACACTGCTCGCCCACGCACACCAACTGACGACCCGCGTGGCCGCGGGTGCCCGCTGAGCGCAACAGAAGCTAGGCGGCCGGAAGCCGCGGAACGGAAGCCCCGAGCTGCTCCTCCACGAGCGCCGCCAACCTGTCTGCTCCGGCGCGCGAGAGCACCACCGTGTAGTGATTGAACTCGGGCCACGCGACGTGCGCCACCGAAGGGTAGGCCCGCAGTTGCGCCGCCAGGTGCGCCGGTGGATAGAGTCCGGGGGGCTCGTCCTGCAGGCCGCGCGGCACCGTCACCAGTGTCGAGGGCGTCGTGAGAGCGCCGAGCGCATCCGCAACCGTCGAGCGCGTGTTCATGTCGACGGTGTCCTCGAGCGTCGTCGCATAGCTCGTCGCCGGTCGATACGAACCGTCCGGCTCGGGCTCGAGATCGTAAGCCAGGTAGTGTTCCAGCTCGCTCGACCAGTCGTCCGCGAATGCGGGGTGTCCTCGCCAGAACGAGAGGTACGCGTCGACGGTGGCGAACCTCTTCGACAGCCGCTCGGCCGTCGGGCCGAGGATGGCAGCGACGAGCTCGTCCGGCGAGAGCCCCTCCGGCGCGGCCAGCGGGAGGCCTCCGTCGACGAGGAGGAGTCGTCGAGCGAGCTCCGGATGCCGATCTGCGAAGACCACCGCGACGAACGCGCCCATCGAGTGCGCGACCACCAGATCGGGCACGACCTCGAGTGCGCGACAGACGAGGGCGAGGTCATCGGCGTGAACAGCCATGCCGGCGGGTCCCGTCAGCCGGTTGCTTCGTCCGCGTCCGCGCAGGTCGGGCGCGACGATCCGCACTCCCGGCAGCGCCGCGGCCAGCAGCTCCCACGCGAGGTGCGACGACGTCACTCCATGGACGGCGAGGATCGTGGGGGCACCAGACTCGGCATCCCACACCCCCACCCTCAGCCGCCCCCCGGGAACGTCCACGTCGACGGCGCGCGCGGTACGGGTGCTCATCGTGCCGTCCACCCGCCGTCCATCGTGTAGCTGGCGCCCGTGACCATGCCGGCGTCGTCGCCGGCGAGCCACGCGGCCAGTGAGGCGACCTCGTGCGGCTCGATCAGGCGTTTGATCACCGACTCGGTGAGCATGACCTTCTCGACCACCTCGTCCTCGCCGATGCCGTGGACGCGCGCCTGGTCGGCGATCTGCTTCTCGACCAGTGGCGTGCGCACGTAGGCCGGGTTGATGCAGTTGCTGGTCACCCCATGAGCGCCGCCCTCCAGCGCCGTGACCTTCGACAGCCCTTCCAGCGCGTGCTTCGCCGTCACGTACGCCGACTTGTAGGCGCTCGCGCGCAGACCGTGGGCGCTGGAGATGTTGATGATCCGCCCCCAGCCCCGCTCGTACATCCCGGGCAGAACGGCGCGGATGAGGAGGAAGGGCGATTCGACCATGAGTCGCTGCATGAAACGGAACCGCTCCGGCGAGAACGTCTCCAGGGGCGCGACCGTCTGCACGCCCGCGTTGTTGAGGAGGATGTCGGCGTGCAGCGACAGCTCGTCGAGCGCGACCGTGTCGGACAGGTCCACGACCCAGGCCTCTCCCCCCACGCGGTCGGCAGCGCGCTGGGCGGCTTCACCGTTGAAGTCCGCGATCACGACGTGTGCGCCACGGCGCGCGAACTCTTCCGCGCAGGCAAGCCCGATACCACTGGCACCGCCAGTGATCACCGCGCGACGACCCGAGAGTTCCTGTTCACTCATGCCTTGATCCCTTCTCGGTGCGCACCGCGAGCGCGTTGCGGATGAAGCGCATCATGCCGTCGATGATCTCGTCGCCGATCGCGGCCGGCGGACGGCCTTCCTCATCGCGCTCCCACAGCAGGAAGCGCATGCCGATGAGTTCCCCGGCCCCCATGAGGGCCCACGCCGTGACCTCGGGATCCAGGGCGGTGTCGACATCGCCCGACGCCTGGGCGGCGCGCAGACCGGCTTCGTAGCCCTCCACGATGCGGGTGTAGTGCAGACGCAGCATCTCGGGAGAGACGAACTCGGCCTCACGCACCACGCGGTACAGGGCGGGATGGGCCGCCGTGAACCGGAAGAAGCCTTCGAAGCCGGCACGCTCCGCGTCGATGCGGTTGTCGGTGTCGGCCATCGCCTGCGCCATCGCGTGACGCACGCGACGGTTGAGGTCGACGACGAGCTCCTCGAAGATCTGCTGCTTGCTGTCGAAGTAGAGATAGAACGTCCCCAGTCCGACTCCCGCGCGCTCGGTGATCTTCACGATCGACGCCTCGTGATAGCCGAGGTCGGCGAAGACCTCCTCTGCGGCCTCGAGGAGTTTGCGACGTGTGGCTTCGCCGCGCTTGGTCAAGGGTTTGCCGGCTGCGGAGAAAGCCGCTTCGGGCTCGAACTGCTCAACTGTGCTCATGAGCACTTCCTCTCACCAGGTCGGCGGCCCACGCGCGCAATCGCGCACGAGCCAGTTTCTCGATCGTGGACCGTGGCAGGTCATCGACGAAGACGACGCGCACGGGGACCTTGAAACCCGCGAGCTCCGACCGCGCGTGGGCGAGCACCTCGTCGGCACCCAGCGCGGCGCCGTCTTCTCTCACGATGAAAGCGACACCGCGCTCGCCCCACACATCATCGGGAACACCGACCACGGCCGCATCGGCGACGCCGGGATGCAGCAGGAGCGCGCGCTCGACCTCCGCGGGCGCGACGTTCTCGCCGCCGGAGATGAAGATGTCCTTCATCCTGTCGACGATGCGGAAGATGCCTTCGGCGTCGCGGTGCACGATGTCACCGGTGCGCAACCACGCCCCCGATCGGACTCGGGAGGTCGCCTCCTCGTCGTGGAGGTATCCCGCGAACACGCTCGGTCCCCGCACCCACAACTCACCTGTCGCCTCCCCGTCGAGAACGAGCTCGCTCTCGGGATCGACGATCCGCACGTCGACGTGCGGATACGGGCGCCCCACCGCTCCGGGGTTCTCACGCGCTTCGGATGCCGGCAGGCACAGCACGTTCGGCGCCGCCTCGGTCAAGCCGTACCCCTGGCTCAGCGGTACCCCGGCATCCGCCCACCGCTGGGCCAGAGTCGGCGGGATCGTCGCACCGCCCACCAGGGCCTGCCGAACGCTCCCGACACCACGCGCCGTGAAATCGGGATCATCGGCCAGCATCCGGTACTGCGTGGGAACTCCCATCATCGCCGTCACGCCGCGTTCTCGGATCAGCTGCAGCGCCCGTCGAGGCTGGAAGGAACGCTCCAGGACGACGGTGGCGCCGACCCACCAGGCGAGGAGCGGCTGACAGTTCCACGCGGCGACGTGGAACTGCGGCAGCACGGCGAGCACGACGTCATCGGCGGTGAGCTGGGCCACTCCGGCGAGAGCGAGGTTGTTCCAGAAGCAGTTCGCATGCGTGAGCACGACGCCTTTGGGCGCCGCCTCGCTGCCGGAGGTGTAGATGACGAGGAGAGGGTCGTCGTCGCGCACAGCGCGGCCGGCCGTGGCTGGCGCCGATGATCGTCCGGCGCCCGCTCGGGCCGGCACCGCCGATTCGATGCCGGTGGTGCCCAGCAGGGTGATCGGTGGCGATGAGGACAGACGTGCGAAGGCATCGGTGGCGATGGCGAGATACTCGTCCTCGATGGCCACGAGTGCCGGTTCCGCATGGCGCAGCATCTCGGCGAGTTCGCGCGATGACAGGCGCCACGACAGGGGAACCATCGCCACTCCCGCCTTCGCGCATGCGAAGAACACCACGACGTGATCGATCGAGTTGCCGGTGATGGTCGCCAGACGATCTCCGGGTCCGTATCCCGCACGCCGCAGCGACAGCGCGAGCTCGTGTGCGCGGGCCTCCAGGTCGCCGTAGCCGATCCGGACACCGCGGTCGTCGATCGCCGTGCGGCCGGCGGCAGAGACGGCCCGGTCACGCAGCCAGCGACCGATCGTGTGCGCTCCGTCCGACTCGCCCCTCACGCGAGCCCCTCCACCCGTGACCTCATGCCCGCACCTCGGCATCCACGCCCCGCGCGCCGCCCGTGGTCTCGTCCGCATCGTCGATCTGACGCAACTGCGAACGGGTGCGCTCACCACGACGTCGGCGGACCGCGGTGTCGATCGTGCCCGCGATGCCGCCCGGCAGGAACATGACCACCAGGATGAACAGCACCCCGAGCAGGAACAGCGGCTCCGACAGCGGGATGCGCAGCGCGTCGGGGAGATCCTGGATCCACGGCGAGCGTGCGAGAACCGTCAACCGCTGATCGAGGATCGTGTAGAGCACACCCCCCACGATGGCACCCCACCGGAACCCGACGCCACCGAGAACCACCATCACGAGCACGGTGATCGTGAGATCGGCGCCGACGGTGCTGGGCTGGGTTCCCGATTGCAGCAGCATGTAGGCGATGCCGGCGAGCGAGGCGCAGAGAGCGGCGAGGACGAAGACGAGAAGCTTCGCGGTGTACGGCCGCAACCCCAGCACCTGGACGCGCAGTTCGTTCTCGCGTGCCGCTTGTGCGAGATGTCCGAGCCGCGAGCGGTCCACCCAGAGCACCACCAGGTACACCACCACCAGCACGACGAGAGTCAGCCAGTACAGATTGCGGGTGTTCGACACACCCACCAGCCACGAGGGCACCTGGTCGACGGGCAGCCGCAGTCCCTCCTCACCACCGGTGATGTCCTGATTGCGACGCACCAGCACCGACCCGGCCTGCGCGAATGCCAGTGTCACCATCGCGAAGGGGATGCCGGAGACGCGCATCGAAATGGCGCCCGTGAATGCGGCGATGACGAGCCCACCGACGAGAGCGATGAGAGCACCGGGCCACAGCGGCACCCCGAAGAACTTCAGCGCGAGCCCGAGTCCGTACGCGCCGACACCGAAGTACAAGGCGTGGCCGAAGGACAGCATCCCGGAGGTGCCCAGCAGCAGGTTGTACGAGAGGGCGAGCGCGGCGAAGACCATGCAGAGCGAAAGCAGAGCGAGCGAGCCCGGTGTGTACGTCGCCCCCGGCAGGATGCCGGGGATCGAGATGTTCAGCAGCGGCAACACGGCCATGACGACGACGAGGACGGCACCGACGACGAAGGGGATGAAGGCCCCGGTGCGGCCCGGCACGAGGGTGGGAACTCCGGTGGTGACGGTCATGCTTTCCTCCCCATGAGCCCGGTGGGTCGCACCAGGAGCACGACGGCCAGCAGCACGACCACGATGAAGTCGCCCGTGCCGCTGAGGTAGACGTTGGCGAACTGCTGCAGCACCGCGACGAGCACCGACGCGATTGCGGCCCCCGTGAGCGAGCCGAGGCCGCCGATGACGGTCACGATGAAGGCGAAGATGAGCAGCGTCGCGCCGAGGTGAGCCGACACGAACGTCGTGTAGTGCATGGCGAGCACCCCGCCGATGCCGGCCGCCGCACCGCCGATCGCGAACACGAGTGTGAAGCTGCGGCGCACGTCGATGCCGAGCGCGGTCACCATGGCGCGGTTCTCGACACCGGCGCGGATGATCATTCCGTATCGCGTCTTCTTCAAGAACAGCACGAGTGCGACGAGCACGAGCGCAGCGGCGATCATCAGCACCCAATAGGTGTTGGGGATGCGCGCTCCGAGGACGTCCGTGGTCTCCTTCAGCCAGGCGGGACCGGCGATGTTGACGGCATCCGTTCCCCAGATGCCCTCGAACAGGGCGACGGCCGCGAAGGAGAGTCCGACGGTCACGAGAACCTGCTCGATGTGGCGTTCGTAGAGCGGTCGGATGAGCACCAGCTCGGTGAGCGTCGCGAACACCGCACCGACGATGGCGCCGACGAGGATCGAGACGAGGAACGATCCCCACGATGCCGTTCCCAGCGCCTGCGCCACCTGCCACCCGATGAATGCACTGAGGGTGAGGAAGGCGCCGTGCGCGAAGTTGAGCACGTGCATGAGCCCGTAGATCAGGCTCAGCCCCGATGCGACGAGGAAGTAAAGTGCTCCGAGGCCGACACCGGTGAGAAGGATGAGGACGATGCTGCTCATGAGTGCACCTCCGCGCTGACGCCCAGCAGTCGCGTGGTCAGCGCGTCATCGTCGAGGATCTGGCGCGCGCTGCCGGTGTGGACCACGCGTCCTCCGGCGATCACGATCGCATCGTCGGCCAGGGTCCGTACGACGTCGAGATTCTGTTCTACGAGCAGGATGGGCACGATCTTGGCAGCCTCCTGCAGGGCTCGCGCGACGTCGTCGACGATCTTCGGAGCGAGTCCCTTGGTGGGCTCGTCGACCAAGAGGATGCGGTTCTCATTGAGTAGCGCTCGCGCAACCGACACCATCTGCTGCTGTCCGCCGGAGAGCGTGCCGGCGAGCTGTGATCGCCGGGCCATGAGGTCGGGAAAGAGCTCGGCGACGAAATCACGGCGCGGCTTTCGGTCGCGCTCCGCGAGGGCCAGATTCTCGGCGACGGTCAGGCCGGCGAACACCTCGCGGTCTTCGGGGACATAGCCGACGCCGCGCTGGACGATGCGATGGGTGGGAAGGGCGTCGATCCGCTCACCCGCGAGCACGACCCGACCCCGACGAGAGATGAGACCGAGGACCCCGCGCATGGTCGAGGTCTTGCCGACCCCGTTACGGCCGAGGACGGCCGTGATGCCCGTTGCCGGCACCTCGAACGAGACGTCTTCGACGACCTGCTGACCCGCGATGGATGCCGACAGGTGCGTCACGGTGAGGATCGGTGCGCTCATGCGGCCGACTCTCCCGCCGGATGCAGACCTCGGCCGAGGTAGGCGCTCTGCACGAGAGGGTTCTCCATGATCTGCGCGGGCGAGTCGAAGGCGATGATCGACCCGGAGTACATGACGGCGACCTTCTGGACGAAGCCCATGAGCACGTCGATGTGGTGTTCGACCATCAACACCGTGCACCCGGTCGCTTCCTGCATCTCGCGGATCGTGTCCACGAGTCCCGCGACGTCGCCGGAGGCGACCCCCGCCATCGGCTCGTCGAGCAGCACGATCTTCGCCTCGGTGGCGAGCAGCACGGCGATCTCCAGCTTGCGCTTGTCGCCGTGGGAGATGTCGCCGGCCGCCGTGTCGAGTTTGTGGGTCAGCCCGACCTTGACGAGCTGATCCAGGGCGAGCTCGGTCGCGGCATCCGTCCTGCGGGGAAAGCGCAGCAGAGAGAAGCTGCCACCGAGACCGACCTGGGCGGCAAGACGCACGTTCTCGAGGACGCTGAGTCGCGGAAAGAGGCTGGAGGTCTGAAAGGTGCGCCCCAGCCCCGTCCGCGCTCGCTGTGCGATCGACGCGCGGGTGATGTCGACACCGTCCATCACGATGCGACCTGCGGTCGGCCGTGCGACGCCGGAGATCACATTGAACAGCGTGGTCTTTCCGGCGCCGTTCGGCCCGATCACGCCGACGATGCTGCCGGGCGCGACATCCAGGTCGACGTCTTTCAGGATGGTCGCTCCGCCGATCTGCAGGCCGAGGCCGTCGATCAGGAGTGCGGACGGGACGGGGGTGCTCATGCGGCTTCGCCTCGCTTTCGGATGCCGTCTCGCCGACTACTTCTTCGCCGGGGCGACCTGGTCTGCCGGCACGGTGTCGACGAGCTCGGGCGTGAAGCTGCCGCCGTTCGCGACGAGCTTGACCTGATACATGTCCTGGATCAGGGCGTGGTCGCCGGCGCGTACGGTGAGCGAGCCCTTCGGGCCCTGGAAGGTGTAGTTCTCGAGGCTCTTGACCATGGCCTCGACGTCGCCCTTTCCTGCCTTGACGGCCTGCACGACCATCAGCGCCGCGTTGAAGCCGTCGGGAGTGAAGAGGTCGGGCGTCCCACCCGCCTTGGTGACGGCGTCGATCATCTTGGTGTTCACCTCGTTGTCCGGCGCCCCGGGGAAGTAGTAGTTCAGGAACTTGATCTTCTCGGAAGCGGCTCCATACGCCCCGAACGTCGCCGAGTCGCCGAGCCCCGTGACCACCGGCACGGCGTCCAACACGCCCTGCTGGCTCATGGACTGCCACATGGCGCCCGATGTGGCACCTGCCCAGGCGACGAACACGAGGTCAGGCTTGGCCGCCAGCACCTGCTGGGCGAACGGCGTGAACTCGGTGACGTCCTCGGCGACCAGCACGCTGTTCACCGTGGCTCCCTTCGCCCCGAGGATCGCCGTCACGGCGGCCTCGTTGCCCTTGCCGAAGGCGTTGTTCTGGGCGAACACCGTGACGGTCTTGCCCTGGAGGTCGCCGAGGAAGGTGCCCGCCGTGGCGACGTCCTGCGCGGACTGACGACCGCTGCGGAACGTGTAGGGGTTGACACCGGTGAGTGCATCCGCAGCGGCCGGTCCCGAGATGAAGAGGACCTTGTTCTGCCCCGCCTGCTCGGCGACCGCGGCGGCGACACCCGAAGAGGCGCTGCCGGCCAGGATGTTCACCCCTTGTCCGATGAGCTCCTTCGCCACGCCGACGGCCGTGTCGGGGTCGCCCGCGTCGTCGCGGTAGTCGACGGTGATCTTGGTGCCGTTCACCTCATTGGAGCCGTCGGTGGCGTAGTCGAGACCTGCTTTGAAACCGTCGAGATACTGCTTGCCGTAGCTGGCGAGCGGGCCCGTCTCGCTCGTCACCACCCCGACAGTGACGTCCGCGGGTCCGCCACCGGCGGTCGCCGCTCCACTGGTCGTCGCGTCCTGCGGCGCGCACGCCGACAGTGCGAGAGCCGTCGTCGCGACGACGGCCACAAAACTCGCGTGGAGCAACTTCTTCGTAACCCGCATGTGCGTACCTTTCACCATTGGAAGGAATACCTGAGAACTGATTCAGGTACTGCAATCATCTTCAGGCGACGGCGCGTTGTCAAACCTCACCCCCGACGGGACGGTCACGATCCCATAACCCCTTTTGCATACCAGCGGTATATACTCGTGGTATGCATCATTCCGACGACATTCTGCGACTGCTGCTCGGCGCGCACGCCCTGACACGGGTGGCCGCGCTGGACACCCGCACCGAAGCCCCCTCCGCCCAATGGCGCACGCTCGTGCTCCTGCGCGACCACGGCCCGCTGCGCATCGGCGACCTGGCGACGCTTTCGCGCGTCACGCAGCCCGGTATGACACGGCTGGTCGCACAGATGGCCGACGCCGGGCTCCTCGAGCGAACCGTCGATCCCGACGACTCGCGCGCGACCCTCGTCTCGGCGACGGATGCCGGGATGACGGCCCTCGAGGAGTGGCTGGGCGTTCTGAGCTCCGCGCTCGCGCCGCGCTTCGCCGACCTGGACGAGGATGAGTGGCGCACCATCCGCCGCGCCGCAGACATCGTCAACGCGCGCACTCGCGTCGCGGAGGTGGCTCGATGAACAACGCCTCCACGTCCCACAAGGTCAGCATCTGGCGCCAGCCGGCGCAGGTCTGGGCGGTCGCCTTCGCGTGCGTCATCGCCTTCATGGGAATCGGCCTGGTCGATCCGATCCTGCCCGCCATCGCGGAGTCGCTGCAGGCGAGCCCCGTGGAGACCGAGCTGCTCTTCACGAGCTATCTCGTCGTCACCGGACTCGCGATGCTCGTGACGAGCTGGATCTCCTCCCGCATCGGCACGAAGGCGACCCTCCTCATCGGCCTCGGCCTCATCGTCGTGTTCGCACTGCTGTGCGCCGTGTCGGGAAGCGTCGATGCGGTCATCGGCTTCCGCGCCGGGTGGGGCCTCGGCAATGCCCTGTTCATCTCCACCGCACTGGCCACGATCGTGGGTGCAGCCTCCGGCGGCAGCGCGGCGGCGATCATCCTCTACGAGGCAGCCCTCGGACTGGGCATCGCGATCGGCCCGCTGCTCGGCGGCATCCTGGGCGAGCTCAGCTGGCGCGGGCCGTTCTTCGGCGTCGTGGCGCTGATGGCGATCGCCTTCGTGGCGGTGCTCGTTCTGCTGCGGGGCGGCGAGGAGAAGCGGACGCCGGTGAAGCTGTCCGCCCCCTTCCAGGCGCTTCGCCAGCCCGCGTTGGCGGTGCTCGCGATCGCGGCCCTCTTCTACAACATCGGCTTCTTCGTCCTGTTGGCCTTCTCGCCGTTTCCGCTCGGCTTCGGTGCGATGGGCATCGGCCTGACCTTCTTCGGCTGGGGCGTGGCCCTCGCGATCACGAGCGTGTGGATCGCCCCGATCCTGCTGCGCCGACTGTCGCGCAGTACGGCGATGCTCATCGTGCTTCCCCTGCTCGCGATCGACCTGTTCGCGGCCGCGGTCGTGGTGGGATCCGCCGCGGGACTGGTGATCTGCATCATCGTCGGCGGTCTGCTGCTGGGTCTCATGAACACGATCCTCACGGAGTCGGTGATGGAGGCGACCGACCTGCCTCGATCGGTGGCATCGTCGGCGTACTCCGCCGTCCGCTTCCTCGGCGGGGCGGCCGCTCCCCCGATCGCCGCCGCTCTGTGGCACGCGTTCAACGCCTCCGTACCGTTCGTGTTCGCCGGCATCTCCGTGTTGGTGTCGGCCGCGACGATCCTGATCGGGCGACGGGCGCTCGCGCGCATCGACGCACACGATGCGGATGCCGCGGAGGAGGCCGCCGCGGTGCTCGTGGGCGACGCGGCGTAGGCCGTCCTCCGGCCTGCGTGCGGCGAGGCCGGCAGCAACGACGAAGGCCCGGACCGTGATCACTCACGGTCCGGGCCTTCGCTTTGGTGCACCCCCTGGGACTCGAACCCAGAACCCACTGATTAAGAGTCAGTTGCTCTGCCGATTGAGCTAGAGGTGCGTTCCGTCGGCCGCCGAATCTCTCGAGAAGATCACTGGCGAACCGAGGGACAACGTTACCATCCCGAACGTCACACCGCGAATCGAGGCCCCGCGTGACCCCTATCCTTGATGGTGTGACCTCCCCCGCCCCCGCGTCCGCCTGGAGCACGCCCTTCGACGGCGATTTGACCGAAGATCTCCGGCTCGCGCTGCGCCTCGCCGATGCGGCGGATGCCGTGACGATGTCACGCTTCGATGCCACCGATCTCGACGTCCGAGTCAAGGCCGATGCCTCCCACGTGACGGAGGCCGATCTCGCCACCGAGCGTGTGCTGCGGGAGCTGTTGTCCGCCGAACGCGCCGGCGACGGCATCCTGGGCGAGGAGTACGGCACGTCGGGTGATGCGGCCCGGCAGTGGATCATCGATCCGATCGACGGCACTGCCAACTACCTCAAGGGCATCCCGATGTGGACGACCCTCATCGCCCTCGCCATCGACGGCGTGCCCCGCGTCGGGGTGGCCAGCCAGCCGGCCCTCGGGCGGCGCTGGTGGGCGGCATCCGGTCACGGCGCCTGGACCAACACTCCGGACGGCGGCACGCGTCGCCTCGGTGTGTCGAACGTCGACGCGGTCGCCGAGGCCAGCGTGAGCTTCCAGTCGCTCGCGCAATGGGACGAGGTCGGCCGCGCCGACGATCTGCTGCGCCTCAGCCGCGCAGTCTGGCGCGACCGCGGCTATGGCGACACCTGGCCGTACATGCTCCTCGCTGAGGGGCGACTCGAGTTCGTGGCGGAGTTCGGCGTCAAGGAGTACGACATCGCCGCCCTCGTGCCGATCGTCCACGAAGCCGGCGGCAGGTTCACCGACATCGACGGAGCCGACTCGCTGTCGTCGCGCTCGTCGCTCGCGACCAACGGACGTCTTCATCGCGACTTCCTCTCCCTCCTCGGCGCTTCGCCCGCCATCTCCTGACCGATCGGACCCCCGCCGATGACACGTGCACGCTTCGCGCCCCTCGCGCTGTCCACCGTCGCCCTCGCAACGGCTCTTCTGCTGAGCGGTTGCACGTCAGCCGCCCCCTCGGCCGATCCGACCCCCACCGGCAACGCCGTGTCACCCACGTCGACCGAGGCGCTGCCCGGGCCGACGCCGGACGCCTCGCCGACGACGGGCGGCGCCGTGACCTGCGACAGCATGATCGTCTCCGACACCCTCGCCGAGTTCAAGAGCAAGGGATGGACAGCCAAGCAGACGCCCTTCACGTTCGAGACCCAGCCGCCGAGCGCACCGATCGACGGTGGACTGATCTGCACCTGGGCGAACTACTCGGTCGCATCGGGCAACCTCATCGAGTTCGGCTGGGCACCCATCAGCACCGCCGACGCCGAGACGGTGGCCGCACAGCTCGAGAAGGAGGGCTGGCGCCGCGAGCCGGCCGATTCGGGCTTCTACATCACGCAGGACCCGTCGCGCGTGATCACCGTGGATGACAAGGGATACGGCATGACGTACCAGTTCGGCGACGGCTGGGTCGCTGTATCGGACACGAAGCAGAACTTGCTGCTCATGCCGGTCACCGCCGGCTGACGCGCCGACCGCTCCTCGGGAGCACCCCTCTCAGCGCGTCCACAACCGACGCTCACGAGATCCATCAGCCGACGTCAGTCGCGATTCACGCCCCGTTGCCGTGCGCGCCGCGCACGGCCCGCAGTCTGGGTGACCGCCGCCCCTTCCCCGCTACCTGATCGGTGCGGGCGAAGGCGGATGACTTCTCCCTCTCGACTGTAAGGAAAATCGTGATCTCGCACCGCACCCGACGCGGATTCATCGACCGACTCGGCGCAACCACCCTCGCCGCCGCCGCCGTCGTCTGCTCCATCGGCTTCGGCGCCACCAGCGCCAGCGCCGCCGACGCCGCCAGCCAGCCCCCGCTGACGGCGAAGGACCACGCCATCACCGACGTCCCCGGCCTCGTCAACGGCCGCGAACTCGGATCGTTCACCGGGCTGGGCGGCCAGGTGGTCAACGCACCGCGCTTACTGCGCACCGAGTCGCTCGACAAGATCACCAGCGACGGCGCCACGACCCTGGCGACGAAGTACCATGTGAACCTCGTCATCGACCTGCGCACGGCCACGCAGATCGCCGCGAAGCCCGACGTGCCGGTCCCCGGCGCGAAGTCGGTGAACATCTCCATGTTCGGCGCCGACGGCAACTACCCCGACGACACCGTGATGTACCACGACCTGGTCGACAAGGGCTACAACGGCCCGAATGATCGCGGCCCCATGATCACGGCCTACGCGCAGATCCTCCACCTCATCGCCCAGGACACCACCGGCACCGTCCTCATCCACTGCTCGCACGGCATGGACCGCACCGGGACCGTGATGGACCTCCTGTACAACATCCTCGGCGTGAGCGCGTCCGACATCCTGCACGACTACCTGCTGTCGAACACGCAGCTGGGCGTGACCTGGGCGACCCCCCAACTGCTGCAGGGGACGTTCGAGGCAGATGTGACCTCGAAGTACGGCGGTGTCGACACGTACCTGCGCAAGACCATCGGCCTCACCGAGCAGGACGTCGCCGCGCTGCGCACGAACCTGCTCGTCTCGAACGACGCGTCCGCCTCGTCGATCACCGTCGACGGCGTCTCCGTCCCCCTGGATGCCGCGATCAGCACGGCCGGCGCGACCATCACCGACCCGCAGACCGCGATCGCTGCCGGGGACGTGACGGTGACCACCACGAACCCGAATGCCGCAGCGGCCGTCAGCATCGCGGGCCGCACCGTCACGGTCACCGTCACCGCACAGGACGGCACCACCGTCGACCGCTACGTCGTGAACGCGGCCCTGCCCGCGGCAGCGAGCGGCACCTTGACGCCCGTCGCGGTCGCGGCGACCGCAACGACGAGGGCGACGCTGCCGGAGACCGGTGGCGACGACACCGCCGCGCTGCTCGTCGGCGGCATCGGCGCGGCACTGGTGCTGGCCGGAGGCATCCTGCTCGCGCGCCGTCGCACGAAGCGCACGGCGGACTGACACCCGCAGACGGCGAAGGCCCCGGCATCCATGATCGGATGCCGGGGCCTTCGCCGGTGACAGTGGCGTCGTGGAGCTGGGGGGAATCGAACCCCCGTCCAACGCTGGGATACTGCGTCTTCTCCGGGCGCAGTCTGTGAAGACGTTCTGCTCGGCTCCGACCTTTGTCACAGACACCTAAGTCGACGAGCCCAGCCTGGGAAGAGTCCCGCGTGACGTCCAGGCGCCGTCACGCAGCAAGACCCCTAGATGACGCCAGGGTCCGTGGCGGGGTCACACACGGTCTGACGGACTATCGGGCTCGCTTAGGCAGCGAGGGCGAAGTCAGTGCGCTTGGATTCGGCACTTATAGGTTCGCAGAGATCGTTAACGAGATAACCCTGCATCCTCGGCCCGCTTCTCGCAGATTCACAGACGCTGTCGAAACCGATCAGCCCCGTGTGCGTCACGGCGACGTGCCGTGCGGCGAATGAGCCACTGTCACGCTGTGGAGTTGTCTCTCGGTTGCCGTCGGCACCCGAGCATTACAGTTTACCCCATGAGCGAGGTCACGATCACCGTCCGCGGCGAGAGCCACACCCGAGTGCTGCCCGAGCGCGCCGTCGCGCACGTGACGGCATCCGCCGACGGACCCGAGCGCGCCGCCGTCGTCTCGCGGGTCGCCGGCCTCTCGGAGCCGGTCCGCACCCACCTCGCCACGCTCGCAACGGCGGGCACGATCTCGGACTGGTCGAGTCAACGCATGTCGGTGTGGGCCGACCGGCCGTGGAACAACGAAGGCCGCCAGCTGGACCTCGTCCATCACGCGTCGGTGGAGCTGACCGCGACCTTCACCGACACGGTTGCCCTGTCGGACTGGGTCAATGAGATCGCCGGAACCGACGGGCTGCAGGTGGGACCTGTGGAGTGGCAGCTCACGCCCGAGACGCGCGCGCGTGTCGAGCGCGACGTCGCCACGGACGCCGTCGCCGTCGCGGTCGAGCGGGCCTCCGCCTATGCCGCGGCGATCGGACGGCGCGAGGTCGTCCCGGTCGAGATCGCCGACCTGGGGCTGCTGGGCGCGGCATCCTCCCCCGGTCCCGCGCCGCGGGTGATGGCGAAGGCCGCCGCCATGGCCGACTTCGATCGGGCCGCCGCCGTCGAGTTCCGGCCCGACGAGATCGTCGTGTCGGCGGGAGTCGAGGCCCGCTTCATCGCACGCTAGGTCTCGTCAGTCCGCACCGCCTGCGGCGCACGGCATCCCTCCGACTCCGCAGAATCACACCTCCTCCGCATCCGGCCACGCTGTCGGCTGCGGAGTTCGTCACATTCTGCGGGTATCGTGCGTTCTACTCGCCGCGGAGGTTGCGGCTGCGCATCGCCCGCTCGGCCTCGCGCTTGTCTTCGCGCTCGCGGATCGTCTGCCGCTTCTCGTACTCGCGCTTGCCCTTGGCGATCGCGATCTCGACCTTCGCTCGCCCGTCGGAGAAGTAGAGCTTCAACGGAACCAACGTGTACCCGCCGGCGCTGACGGCGTGCGACAGCTTGACGATCTCGTCCTTGTGCAGCAGCAGCTTGCGTGTGCGCTTGGAGGCGTGATTGGTCCAGTGCCCCTGCGAGTACTCCGGGATGTGCACGGCATCGAGGTAGGCCTGGCCCCCGTCGATGTAGGCGTATCCGTCCGACAGGTTGGCCCGGCCCTGACGCAGCGACTTCACCTCGGTACCCGTGAGCACGAGGCCCGCTTCGTACGTCTTCTCGATGGTGTAGTCGTGGTGCGCGCGACGGTTGGTCGCGACGACCTTCTCCCCGCGTTCCCTGGGCATGGTTGATCCTCTGTGGTGGATGGCGTTGTTCCGCCGACGAACGACGGGATGCCGCGGACACGGCAGCCCGTCAGTCTATCTCACGCCCGCAGCCACCGGCGGATCGCGAAGCTCGCCGACAACGCCGCCAGCACCAGGCCGATGACGATGATGACCGGGATGACGATGGCGGCATCCCCCATGTCGATCCAATCGGTGATGAAGCTCACGCGGCCCTTCAGGTACTCCCCCACACCGAAGTGCACGCCCACGACGATCGCGGCGCCCGCCATGAGCGATCCGATGAACGCCGCGAAGACGCCTTCGAGCACGAACGGCGTCTGGATGAAGCGGTTCGAGGCGCCGACCAGTCGCATGATGCCCACCTCCCGCCGTCGTGCGTACGCGGACAGCCGGATGGTGGTCGCGATCAAGAGCACGGCCGCGATCAGCATCAGCACGGCGATTCCGACGGCGATGTAGGTGGCGATCGTGAGGGCGGAGAACAGCGGCTCGAGATACTGCAGCTGGTTCTTCACCTCCTCCACACCGGCCATCCCGTTGAACGCCTCAGTGATGACGTCGGCCTTCTCAGGATCGATGAGCCCGACGAAGTAGGTGTCACCCAGCTGCGCTGGCGTCACATAGTCCTTGTACTCGTCGCCGTAGAGCTTCAGCAGGTTCTGGTACGCCTCATCGGACGACTCGAACCGCACATCCCGAACGACTCCGCCCAGCGCGGAGCTCGACAGTCGTTGCGAGACCTGATCGATCTGCTCTTGCGTCGCGGCGCCGTCGGCACACGTCGTGGCCGTGGAATCCTCGCGGCACATGATCACCGAGACCTGCGCACGCTCGGACCAGTAGTCGCGCATCTTGCCGATCTGCATCTGCATCAGCATCGCGGCACCGACGAACGTCAGCGAGACGAACGTCACGAGCACGACGGAGATCACCATCGACGCGTTGCGACGCAGCCCGGTGAGCGCCTCGCCGAGAATCAGCTGCATCCTCATGAGGTGGGTCCCACTTCGTCGTTCTCGTCGGCTTCGCGGCCGCGGCGGTCGGCGACCCCGAGTTTGCCGAGGTCGATGTCACCCACGCCCAGCTCGCCGAGGTCGACCTCGGGGGCGGCGATGGTGATCGGACGCGTGAGCGGCACCGGCTCCGTCGTCGCCGGCAGCGGCGCGGGGCGCTGCATGGCCGGTCGCGGCGACGCGTCCGCCGACCGGTCGGCAGGCGTCGTGGCTGCAGGCGCGGGAGCGGCCGGGCGTGTCAGGGGCGGGGATGCCACGGCATCCGGCGCCGTCGAAGCGTCCGGCGGGGCGGGGACGGGCTCGACGGGAGCTTCCGCGATCTCGCGCTGCAGTTCGAGCACCGCGGTCAGCGCGGCCGTTGCTGCCGCGCCGCGTTCCATCTGCGGTTGCAGCGAGGGCAGCGATGACGTGTCGCCGTAGCCGCCGTGGCGGTCGTCGCGCACCATCACACCGCCGCGCAGCTCGATGACGCGGCGCTTCATCTGATCGACGAAGCCGGCCTCGTGGGTGGCCATGACCACCGTCGTGCCACCGGCGTTGATGCGGGCGAGCAGCTGCATGATGTCGATGGAGGTCGCCGGGTCGAGGTTTCCGGTGGGCTCGTCGGCGAGCAGGATCTGCGGCCGGTTGACGATCGCCCGCGCGATCGCGACGCGCTGCTGCTCGCCACCCGACAGCTCGTGCGGCAGGCGCTTCTGCTTTCCGTCCAAGCCGACGAGAGCGAGCGCTTCGGGCACGGCCTGCTGGATGAAGGCGCGGGATGCGCCGATGACCTGCAGCGTGAAGGCGACGTTCTGGAACACCGTCTTGTTGGGCAGCAGCCGGAAGTCCTGGAAGACCGACCCGATGTGCCGACGGAAGTACGGAACCTTGCGTGTCGAGAGGGTCTTGAGGTCGCGACCGAGCACGACGACGCGCCCCTCGCTGGGACCGTCCTCCCGCAGGATCAGGCGCAGACAGGAGGACTTTCCCGAGCCGGAGGCGCCCACGAGGAAGACGAACTCCCCGCGCTGCACCTCGAAGTCGACGTCGCTCAGCGCCGGCTTGCTGGTCCCTCGGTACTTCTTGGTGACGTGCTCGAACCGGATCATGACTCGATGAGCCTACGTCGCCCCTCTGCGGATGCCGGGTGCGACACTCGCCGCGTGTCGACTGCACTCCCGATAGCGTGGCCGGGTGCGCATGCTCGATCGCCGGCATCGGCGAGAGCGCGCGCGTCGTCGTGCTGCACCCACGCGGCACGACCCGCAGCGGCGGCCTGTCACGCGGATGGTGGACGGATGCCGACGACGTCGTCCCTCTGCTCGACGCGCTCCACCTGCCCGCGGCCTCCGTGCTGGCGCACTCGGCCGGCACTCGGCTCGCGCTCGTCTGGCTCGCCGCCTGCGGGCACTACCCCTGGGTCGAACAGCCCACCGGGTTCCGCGACGCCATCACGAGATGGCTGGGCCGCGACTGATCAGTCGTCGTCGTCCTTGCGCTTGCGCCACCGGATGCCGGCGGCGATGAGGCCGTCGAGGTCGCCATCGAAGACGACGGCGGGGTTGCCGACCTCGTAGCCGGTGCGGAGGTCTTTCACGAGCTGCTGACCGTAGAGGAAGTACGAGCGCATCTGGTCGCCCCAGCTGGCCGTGATGGTACCGGCGAGCTCCTTCTTCTTCGCCGCTTCTTCCTCGCGCTTGAGCAGGAGGAGGCGCGTCTGGAGCACGCGCATGGCGGCGGCGCGGTTCTGGATCTGGCTCTTCTCGTTCTGCATCGAGACGACGAGGCCCGTCGGCAGGTGGGTGATGCGCACGGCGGAGTCAGTCGTGTTGACCGACTGACCACCGGGACCCGACGAGCGGAACACGTCGACGCGGATGTCGCTCTCGGGCACCTCGACCTCGACGGCCTCTTCCAGCGCCGGAATGACCTCGACCGCCGCGAACGACGTCTGGCGCTTGTCGGCGCCGCCGAACGGGCTGATGCGCGCCAGTCGATGCGTGCCGGCTTCGACCGACAGCGTGCCGTAGGCATAGGGGGCGTCGACCTCGAACGTGGCCGACTTGATGCCCGCGCCCTCCGCGTAGGAGGTGTCCATGACCTTGACGGAGTACTTGTGCCGTTCCGCCCAGCGCAGGTACATGCGCAGGAGCATCTCGGCGAAGTCGGTGGCGTCGTCGCCGCCCGCGCCGGAGCGAATGGTGACGACCGCGGGGCGGTCGTCGTACTCGCCGTCAAGGAGGGTCTGCACCTCGAGCTGGCCGATGACGTCCTGCAGCGCGGCGATCTCGCGGCGCGCCTCGGCAGCCGTGTCTTCGTCGTCCATCTCGTGGGCCAGCTCGACGAGAACGTCGAGGTCGTCGAGGCGCTGCTCGACGTCGGTGACGCGCTTGAGGTCGGCCTGACGGTGACTGAGGGCGCTGGTGACCTTCTGCGCCTTCTCGACGTCGTCCCAGAGGTCGGGGGCTCCGGCTTCGTCGGACAGGCGCGCGATCTCCGCGCGCAGACCGTCGACGTCGACCACCGCCTGGATGTCGGAGAAGGTGGAACGCAGGGCCTGGATGTCGGCGGAGGGATCGAAATCAAGCATGACACTCCAGACTAACGTGGATCGGGTGAGCTCCCGCATGCCCGATCCCGCGTCCGCGCCCGGCATGGGACCGATGCTCTGGCGCCTGGCGCCCATGATCTACGGTCCGACCGTGCTCTTCGCCCTCGGCGAGGGCGCGGTGGTTCCGCTCTTCCCGGTGATCGCGGCGCAGTTGGGTGCCGACGTTCCGACCGCGGCGCTCGTGGCCTCGGCTCTCGTTGTCGGGCAGCTGTGCGGCAACATTCCGGCGGGCTGGGCCGTGAGCCGCATCGGCGAGCGGATGACGATGATCATCGGCGGGGTGCTCGCACTCGGCGGCGTGGCCGGGATGCTGTTCGCACCGAGCCTGCCGGTGCTGGCCGCCGCGGTGTTCCTCATCGGATTCTGCGCGGCCGCGTTCGGTCTGGCGCGGCACTCGTTCATGACGACGCGGGTGCCGATCGCTTACCGGGCGCGGGCGCTGTCGCTGCTGGGCGGCACGTTCCGCCTCGGCATGTTCGTCGGGCCCTTCCTCGCCGCCGCCCTCATCGCGATCTTCGGCGATGAGCACTCGACGGTCTGGTTCTTCGGCGTGTGCCTGCTCGCCACGATCGCACTGCTCGTGTTCGGTCCCGATCCGGAGGACGCCGTGCCGGTCCCCCGCGTCACGCGCTCCTCCGGCGACTCGAGGCTCGCCGAAGACACCGGTGAGCCTGTCACCGGGTCGATCCCCGTGCCCGAACGCGTGGGCGTCTTCCGCACGATGTGGCGCTTCCGCGGCGTGCTGTCGCGGTTGGGGCTGGCGGCGGCATCCCTCTCGGCGGTGCGGTCGGCGCGTCAGGTGGTACTTCCGCTGTGGGGCGTGTCGATCGGGCTCGACGCGCAGACGATCGCGCTCGTCGTCGGCATCTCCGGCGCGATCGACTTCGCCCTCTTCTACGCGAGCGGCCAGGTGATGGACCGCTTCGGCCGCCTCTGGGCCGCGCTTCCCGCGATGGTGCTGATGGGGTCGGGTTTCCTCGCGCTCGCGTTCACGCACGACCTGTCGCAGGCGGCGATGTGGTTCGCCCTGTTCGCGGCGGTTCTGGGCGTCGGCAATGGTCTTTCCAGCGGCATCCTGCTCACGCTCGGCGCCGACGTCGCGCCGCAGGACGACCCGGCGGCCTTCCTCGGGTCGTGGCGGACGCTGACGGATGCCGGGGGTGCGATCGCTCCCCTGCTCGTCTCTGCCGTCGCCGCGGTGGTCTCCCTCTCGGTCGCCACCGGCGTCATCGGCGTGATCGGCCTCGCGGGGGCGGCCGGGTTCATCCGCTGGGTGCCGAGGTTCGTGCCGCGCACGCGGTGAGTGCGCGCCGATCACGGCTGCGGCAGGATGACGGGATGAGCCAGTACACCCGTCCGTCGATCGCACCGCAGGTGTTCGTCGACGCCGCCGGGCAGGTCATCGATTACGGAAACCGGTGGGAGGGCTCTCCGCCGACCGAGGCGTACTCGGTCACCGTGCATCCGGAACGCTACGCGCCGCTGCACACGGTCGCGGCGGCGCTCATCGGTCACCTGCGGCTCACGTACGACGTGGAGATCGACGACGGCCCACATGTCGTCGCCGACCTTCTCGCGCCACCGAGCTGGGAGGTGCCGCGGGCCGTCAGGGTGCGCCCGCGCGAGCCGGACTGCGCTGGGCTGACGTTCGTGTTCACGGCTTTCCCGGGCCTGCTCCTGCACGCGGGCCTGCTGCACGACTTCCCCTTCCCGTTGTGCGGTTGCGACGCGTGCGACACCTCATGGCAGCGCGAGGCCGACGAGCTCGAGGAGCATGTCTTCGCCGTCGTCAGCGGCAACTACAGCGAAAGCGTCGGGCGGCGCGACGCAGAAGCGGCAGCGTGGTACCAGGTGCGATACCCGACCGGCTCGTCGGGAGGCTCGTCGAACACGGTCGCCGTGCCTGCGGAACGCCTTGCGGCGGCGGAGCCCATTCTGCGGAGTCTGCCGTCCGGGTGGCGGGGCCACGGCACGCAGGGGCAGAGTAGCTCTTATCGCAACGTGGTACGGCTGGTCGCGGTGGACTCCAGCGGCCAGCCGTCCGGGACGAACAGCGTCAGCACGGGCGGGCGCCAGGTCGTCGCGACCGTGACGCGTGCCGAGACGCCGTCGGGGGTGGATGCCGCGACCAGCTCGGCCGTCTGGGTGGCCGCGAGCAGCTCCTCGGCCTGATCGTAGACACCGGCATCCGTCAACTGTGCCGCCGGGCCCGAAGCGTCGACCGTGAGGGTGAAGCCGTCCGCCCCGGCGAGCGCGGCCGCATCGGCGGCAGCATCCAGGCGCTTCTGTGTGAGGTAGAGACTCGTCGCGTCGACACAGACGAGTACCAGCACGACCGCGATGACGAAGTAGCCGAGTGCCAGGATCAGCACGCTGCCGTCGTCGTCATCGTGACGTCGCGACGCGAACGCCCTCACGGCTCGACCCAATAGCGGGAGACCTTCTGCACCCCGGTCGCGGTGACCGGCACGCGCGCCGCCTGGTCGAGACCGAGCACCGGCGGGACGAGCGGCAACGGCACCTCTGCCGTCACGGTGACCGAGAGCATCGCACCGGCCGCGGGGCACGGACCGGACGTGTCGCACTGCACGCGAATGTCGAGGGTTGAGCGGTCGATGCCGTATTCGGCGACGATGGCATCGACGACGCGCTGGGTGCGGGCGTCGGCCGTCGCGAGGTCGGACGACGAGGCGATCGTGCGAGCGAGCTGCCGTGCAGCTGTTTCGGCCCCCAGCGCCTGGGATTGGATGCTGCCGAGCGCGACGATGAGGTAGACGAGGGGCACGAGCAGGATGAGCCCGACGGTGATGAACTCCAGGGATGCCGAGCCGCTGTCGTCTCTGAGCGTCACACCCCGAATCGCTCGCGGTGGGTCAGTCGAAACTCTCACGCGGGGCACGGGCGCTCACCTCCATTCCGGAGGGCACTCCGAGCAGTCCCACCAGCGGGAGCGTCGCCACCACGCGGACCTCCACTTCCGGTCCGCGCGCCGTGTCGGTGTCCGACGCACTCACCCGCGCGCCGATGCCGTCACCCACCGCCGTCGCGATCAGTTGGGCCGTGCGGGCGGCGCCAGCGTCGGCATCCGTGTCGGCGAGCGCGCCGAAGTAGGCGCCCTCCACCGCCGCATCGTGGACGACGTTGCGGATGTACACGGCGAGCGCCAGCTGCAGCACACCGAGGGTCAAGAGAGTCAGAAGCGTTCCGACGAGCACGAACTCAACGGTGCTCGAGCCGCGCTGATCGTGGCGGAGGCTCTCCACGCCGGCTCCCGGGATCAGAGACCGGAGACGCGGCTCAGCGCCTGCTCGAACAGCGCAGCCAACGCGGGGCCGGCGAGAGTCCAGATCGCGACGACGAGTCCGGCGGTCATCAATGTGACGAGCACCCAGCCCGGAACGTCACCCGTTTCGTCGTCGACGAACTCGCGGAGAGCGGATCGCTGTGAACTGTCCATGCGTCGAGTGTGCTCGGATGCGCCCTCTCACGCGGGAGTTATCCACAGCAATGGGAACGAGGAATGATCCATCGCTCCTCGCGGCGACGGCCGATACGGCTCAGCAGTAGGTCCAGCTCCACCGCGCCGTCAGAGTGGGAACGCCGTTGAATGCTGAGCGTGCCGCCCGGGGCTACGGACGTGCACGCCTCGCGGTGCGTGAACGGCACCGTGGAATGTTGCACGGGCCGATAGGTGCCGCAGAGGCCGCTACGGCTCCGCTTATGACTTTCGGCGGCGCTGCACGACATCCGTCGGATCTGTGGTCGAGGATGTCCGACGAGTTCCGCCGACATCAACCGACGCCGAGCCGCAGCATGACGATGCCGGGGAAGATCGCGAAGAGAACCGAAAGCGGCAGGATCAAGAACACGAGCGGCAGAAGCATCAAGATCTCCTTGCGCCCCGCCAGTTCCAACAGCCCCCGTTTAGCGTCCTCTCGCGCATCGACGGCCTGCTCTTGCAGAACGTGCGCGAGGGGCGCTCCACGGTCCATCGCCGCCACCAGATGCTCAATTGCTCGCGCGAGTGCCGGAACGTCGAGGCTCTTCGACACCGAGAGCAGCGCATCCGGCAGGCTCGAGCCGGTGCCGCTCGCGAGCACTGCCGCACGGAGCTCACCGGTCAGAACGCCGGAGCCGACCTCGCCCACGCGACGCAGCGCGTCACGAAAACCTTCCCCGGCAGCCAGGCACAGCGAAAGGAACTCCAGCACGGTCGGAAGCTCCTCCTCGACGCGCGCGATCCGCTGGCGCGCCGCTCTCGTCAGGCGGTAGTCGCAGCCGAGAACTCCGGCCGCGGCGAACAGCGGAGGCAGCACGGCGAGCGTCGGCCCGCCACGCCCCAGAAGGGTCAGTGCGACGACGAGAAGTCCACCCGCTCCGAGCCCACCCACAGCCCATCCGAGCTGCCTGGCACGAAAGGTCACGACATCCTGACGCCACCCCGCCTGACGCAGGCGACGCGCGACACTTCCTCCTCCTCCGAGTGCCACCCAGGAGGAGGCCAGGCGGTCCCGCAGAAGCCGCCACGACGACGTCACCGCCGCGGGCGGGAGCGGAGTGATGCCGCGCGGATCGGCGATGTCGCGCAGATACGGCGCGACGCGACGCGAGAGCGAGGGCGCCGCCCAGCGCGGGAGTCGCCCGACGACCAACAGCAATCCCGTGCCGAGCGCGACACCGAGGACGACGGCGGATGCAGCGAGGCTCAGAACGCTCATGCGAACCACCGCCGTGCTTCCGGCAAGCGGCCGATGCGAATCGTGAGTCGGTACGCGCCGACTGAGACGACCGCGCCGACGAGGATCACCGCGACGCCGGCAGGGCTCGCGTAGGCGCTGGCACCCTCGGGGCGAAGTGCCAGCAGGCCGAGAACGATCCACGGCGCCACGACCCCGACGATCGCCGCTCCGCGCACCCAGGACTGTCTCGCCTCCACCTCGGCGCGAAGGGTGGCGTCGGCACGCACGGATGCCGAGAGCGCGCGGAGCACGGCGGTCAGCTCGGTTCCGCCGACCTGCCGCGCCATCCGGAGAGTCTCGATGATGCGGTCGGCCACCGGATCGGCGAGGGCTGCCTTGAGGCGCAGCGCGCTGGAGTCGAAGTGTCCGGACGCCGCCATGTCGAAGCGGAAGCGCTCGAACGCAGCTCGCAGCGGAGGCGGACCACTCGTCGCGAGAGCCGCCACGGCATCCGGAAGCGACACACCCGCACGGGCGGAGGAGATCAAGAGGTCGCACACGTCGGACCACAACGCGCGGCGCGACCTCCGAAGCCGCCGCGCACGCCCGCGGAGCCAGGCGAACGGCGCTGCCGCCCCGGCCAGCGCCGCGACCACCGCCACCGCGCCGAGTCCGGTCACCAGCCAGCTGATGGCGCAGAACAGTGCGCAGAGGACGACGGCGATCAACACCGGACGCATGGTGGAGGCGTGTGCGAAGCCGGCCTCATCGAGCATCCGCGACACACGTCCGTCTCGGCGCGGTGACTCGTCCCGCTCGCGCACCGGCCACAGCCAGGGTGACAGGACGAGAAGAATGCCGGCCGCAAGCGCCGCACCCCAGACGACCGTCATGAGCGGCCCCGTCGGTAGACCACGCGGGTGTCGATGACGCCCTCATAAATGCGTCCGGTCGTCTCGATCACTTCCTCGATGAACCGTTCGCCGCTCGGCCCGCGACGGCAATGCACGACAAGGTGGACGCCGGTCGCAATCGCAGGCTGGACGAAGGCGGCGTCGATGTTCCGTCCGGCCAGCAACGGCAGAGTGGCGAGCCGCGATAGCGCATCGTCGGCGCTGTTGGCATGGATCGTCGCCGCGCCGGGAACGCCGGTGTGCAGGGCGAGGAGGAGATCGAGCGCCTCCGCGTCACGGACCTCCCCGACGATCAGGCGATCGGGGCGCATGCGCAGCGCCTCCTTCACGAGGCGACGCAGACTCACCGCGCCCGTCCCCTCCAGACTCGGCTGGCGCCCCTGCAGAGCGACGACGTCGGGGGCGGTGACGGCGAGTTCGAAGGTCTCCTCGACCGTGATGATCCTCTGCTCTGGTCGGCAGGCGCCGATGAGGGCCGCCAGCATCGTCGTCTTGCCCGCGTGCGTGGCTCCGGACACCAGGACGTTTCGCCCCTCCACCATGGCGTCGCGCAGCATGTCGGCGACCTGCGCGGGCAACGCCCCGGCTCCGACGAGGTCGTCCAGCGTCCGCCGCGCGGGCAGGAACTTGCGGATGTTGACGGCGAGGTGTGAGCGCGTGATGTCGGGGATGACGACGTGAAGTCGGCTTCCGTCCGGAAGCGACGCGTCCACGAACGGTTGGCTGAGATCGACTCGCCGCCCGGTGGCGTGCAGCATCTTCTCGACGAGATCGCGTACCGCTTCATCGCTGATGCTCATCAGAACGCGTTCGCTGCGCCCCGCGCGCGCCGCGAAGACCGCGCCAGGACCGTTGATCCAGATCTCCTCGACCTCGGGGTCGTCCAGCAGCGCCTGCAACGGGCCGTAGCCCGTCACCCGGGCGAGCACGTCGCGGACGGCGGCGGCCTCGTCGTCGACGAACTCGAGACCCCGAGCGAGGGCGAAGTCGTTGTGACGGCGCACCTCCGCCACGGCCGCCTGGTGGGCGCGATCGGGGTGGCGGAGCGGATCGGCCTGTTCCTCACGAAGCCGGTCGCGCACACGTTCCGCGATCGCCTGCACAACACTCGCCGAGGCCCCCGCCGACACGAGCGGCGCGTCGGGCGTGTACGTGGAGGGGCTCACCTCGGCATCGTGGCATCGTCGGCGCACCGCCGGTGAGAGATATCCACAGCCCGACGCCTGTCCGGCGACAGCTCTCTGCCGCGGCAGCAACGTCGTTGAGCGGTGCTTCAACGAGCTCAAGCAGTGGCGCGGGATCGCGATGCGCTCAGACAAGACCGCCCGCGACTACCACGCCGGCCTCTGCCTCGCCGCGACACTCCACTGGCTCACCACCGGCGTTCTCTAAGCATCGAAGTCGACTGCTTCACCCTCGCTCATCCGCTTCAATCGCGCCAAGTGGTATCGCCACCCCTCTTCGTGTTCCGCAGGCAACGAGTGCGGAGTTCGAGCACGGCAGAATCCTGACTCGGTGAGGGTGACCGAGGTTGCCTGCCCGTGCGCTACCAGCTCGATCACGACGTCGAGAGGGTGCTCCCAGCCCTGTTCGGTCCAACTGAATCCGAGCACATGCGGCTCGTCACAGCGCGTGACGCTCCCCGTCGCGCATACCTGACGGCCTTCCTCGACCCAGGTCTCGACGAGCGGCGAGCCAACGGCCGCCTCGAAGCGCATCTCAGGCCACCATGCACCTCGTCCAGCCGTCAGGAGTCGCCAGACAACCTCGACGGACGCATCAAGGTCCGCCGCCACCGTCACCGAATCACGAGGCATACAGCCAAGCTATCGATCCAATCGAGGCCTTTAGCAACACGCCCTAGCTCGACCGGGAAGCGCGCATCATCCAGGACCACCACGCCAACGCAGGCATAGCGATGCCGACGGTGACGGCGGGAGCGGCATCCGGAACCGCGATGCTCAGCCCCACGCCCATCACGATCATTCCGAACGTGAGGGCTGTGGCGAAGAGGTGCGGGCCGGGCCGCGCGATGGTGGCGAACCAGCCAGGCCGGCCCTCATGCTTGTCCTGCATCATCATCGATACTCATCTCCCTGGGCTGGCTGGTCGACACACGAGGAAGGTGCACTGCTGTCGGCGCGAGAGGCGCTGCATGCTCCGTTGCGAACCTACCCGTTCACATCTCAGTGCTCGATTTTCCACAGCCCAACCGCCCATTGTGGTCCGACCACTCTTCGTAGACTGCCGTCGTGCTCACGATTCCCGAGACCCTGCAGGTGCAGGCGGATGCCGCGGTCCACAAGGCCGAGGGACTGCGCTCACCCGGCCGCTTCGCCGTGTCCGGCATGCTCGCCGGCGCCTACATCGGCATCGGCGTCGTGCTGATGGTCGCCACCGCCGGACCACTCATCGCCGCGGGCGACGGCCTCGCAAAACTTGTCGCCGGCCTCGTGTTCGGCGTCGCCCTGACCCTCGTCGTCTTCGCTGGCGCCGACCTTCTCACCAGCGCGATGATGATCCTCCCCCAGGGCGCCCTGATGGGCGCAGTCGGGTGGTGGCGCGCGATCGGCACCATGGCGGCCACCTTCGTCGCCAACCTCGTCGGCGCCCTCGTCTTCGCCGCCCTCATCGTCGCGTCCGGTGTCCTGCATTCCAACGCACCCGCCGGCAAGATGATCGCCGACATGCTCGCTGCCAAGGCCGAGGAGGGTCCGCTGCAGCTGTTCGTCCGCGGCATCCTCTGCAACGTGCTCGTGTGCCTCGCGATCTGGATGTGCGCGCGCGTGCGCTCCGACGTCGCCAAGATCCTGCTGATCTTCGCCGCGATCCTCGCCTTCATCAGTTCCGGCTTCGAGCACGTCGTCGCGAACATGACCACCTACGGCATCGGCCTGTTCAGTGGCGACCCCCACTTCACCTGGGCCCTGTTCGCGAACAACATGCTCTGGGTGGGGCTCGGCAACCTCGTCGGCGGCGGCATCGTCGTCGGACTCGGCTACTGGATCGTCGGCGGTCGCCCCCGCGTTGCGGCCCTCACCGACACCCACGCCCCCGAGACGGCCGACGCCGCCGGATAGACTGACTCCTGCGCGGGAGTGGTGAAATCGGCAGACACGCAGGATTTAGGTTCCTGTGCCTTCGGGCGTGTGGGTTCAAGTCCCACCTTCCGCACAGAAGCATGGACGGAGGGGCGCACCGACGCCCGATCAGAGCGCGGTGTAGCCGTAAAGGTCGCTCTGGCGTTCATTGATCCAGATCGGCTCGCCGCCGTCCGGTCGCGGGATCAGAAGCGTCCGCCCATACGACTCGTCCACGACGTGCGCGTCCACTCCCTCCGCGCGCACCCGCGCGGCCAGCTCGTCCACATCACCCTCGTACTCGAACGACACCTGCGCCGCAGGTACATCGCCGTCGTGCACGGCCGCAAGCCCGGCATCCGCCACGAGCTGCACCCACCGGCCGCTGTCGCTGCGCACCTCGGCGCGCAGTCCCAGACGCTCCAGCACGGATGCCGCGGCATCCACATGCGCACTCACCCACAGGCCGAGCGCGCGCAAGCCCTGCGTTCCGTGCCGCTCCCCCGGGGCGAGCTCGAGCACCACGAGCTCGAGCTCGCCGGCGATCGCGACGCCCGATGCGCCGTTGTCCGCGACGAAGCGCCGGGCCGCATCACCGAAGGCGTTGGCCGCGGCATCCAGGTCGTCGGACTCGAAACCCAACGCGGCGAGGCCGTCCAGCGGGTCACCCGGCTCCACGCGGTGCAGCGCGACGCGCCCGTCTCCCGCTGCGTAGACCGACCAGTCCGCCTCCTCCACGAGAGCGACCAGCCCCAGCGCCGCGAACAGGCGCCGGTATCCGGCAACGTCGGAGGTGTACTGCACGGGACGAGTGACGATCATGAGAGATCCTCCTTCTGACGGGTCGAGGATGGAGTGTCGAGAGAGGCCTGTAGCACCCGCTCGACGAAGCTGCTGAGGCTCAGCCCTTCATCGATTGCCCGGTGTTTGACCTGCGTGATGAGCGCACGTGGCAAGTAGACGTTGAACTGCGCCTTGTCGGCGCGACCGGCGATGGGGTCGAGGGGCATGACAGCATGCTAGCAATCTAGCCGCTACCGCTCAACGATCCGCGCCTGGATTGATCAGCCGATTCACCGCAATCACTCGGGAACCGCCCCGGTAGACTGACCGCGACCGCTCACCTCTCGGAGCGGGCCCTCCACCGCCGATCTACCGACGGGAAGTCTGTGCACGCTCTCGCCCTCATCCCCTGGCTCGACCCCGCAGCCATCATCCAGAACGCGGGCCCGTGGGCTCTGCTGGTGGTGTGCTTCATCGTCTTCGCCGAGACCGGTCTGCTGGTCGGCTTCCTCCTTCCGGGTGACACACTCCTCGTGATCTCGGGCCTGCTGTCGCACTCGACGGCGACCACGCCGCACGGCATCTTCGGCATCAGCGTGTGGTGGGTGGCATTGCTCATCGGCCTCGCGGCGTTCATCGGCGGTGAGGTCGGGTATTTCATCGGGCACAAGGGCGGACCCGCCGTCTTCGAGCGCAAGGAATCCGGCTTGTTCAGCCGCAAGAACGTGGAGCGCACCAACGCGTTCTTCGAGCGGTACGGCGGCCTCACGGTCATCCTCGCCCGCTTCGTGCCGATCGTCCGCACCTTCGCCCCGGTGGCCGCCGGTGTCGGTCACATGCCGTGGCGCAAGTACTCGCTGTACAACCTGATCGGCGCCATCCTCTGGGGCTTCGGCCTGACGATGTTCGGGTACCTGATCGGCTTCATCCCGCCGGTGGCCACCTTCGTCGAGCACTACATCGACCTCATCCTGCTCGCGGCTGTCGGCGGCACCGCACTGGTGACCGTCTGGCACTACTTCTCCGAGCGCCGCAAGGTGAAGCACGAGCAGCAGTCCGGCACGCCGGCCGAGACGGTCGAGCCCCTCGAAGACGGCACGCCCGCGGCCTGACTCAGGATGCTTTGGTGGCCTTGTCCTTCTCGGGCGAGGCCACCTTCTCTTTCTCGGCCCGCGCCGCGCGGCTGCGCTCCACGCTGGCCTTCAGCGCCGCCATCAGGTCGATGACCTCGCCGCCGGCATCCTTCTCACCCTTCTCGCCGAAGGTCTCGGACGTGTCGAGGGCATCGCCCTTCTCCAGCTTGGCGTCGATGAGGGTGCGCAGCTCCTGCTGGTATTCGTCGACGAACTGGTCGGGATCGAAGTCGGCCGAGAAGCTCTCCACGAGGGATGCCGACAGCTCCAGTTCCTTGTCGGAGATCTTCACCGGCTCGTCGAGAGCGGCAAAGGTCGCCTCGCGTACTTCGTCGGCCCACAGCAGCGTCTGCAGGACGAGCACATCGCCGCGCACGCGCAGGGCGGCCAGTCTCGTCTTCTGCCGCAGTGAGAAACGCACGACGGCCGTCCGATCGGTGCGTTCCAGGGTCTTGCGCAGCAGCACGTACGCCTTGGGCGACGACGAGTCGGGCTCGAGATAGTACGGCCGGTCGAGCGTCAGCAGATCGATCTGGTCGCTGGGGACGAACTCGACCACCTCGATCTCGCGGCTGCGCTCTGACGGCAGTGCGGCGAGGTCCTCCGCCGTGAGCACCACGGTGCGCTCGCCGTCGTCGTATGCCTTGTCGATGTCGGCGTAGGGCACGACCTCGCCGTCGAGCTCGCAGATGCGCTGATACCGGATGCGCCCGCCGTCGGCCGCGTGCACCTGGTGCAGCGGCACGTCGTGGTCCTCGATCGCCGAGTACACCTTCACCGGCACGTTGACGAGGCCGAACGTCAACGCGCCCTTCCAGATCGCTCTCATGGGGCCATCCAACCGGCTCGCGGCGGCCGACGCCAGGGGCTGGACGCTAGCCTGGCGCCATGGCACAGTCAGCGCAGGTGGTCGACGTCGGCGGGCGTCGCCTGCGTCTGAGCAACCTCGACAAAGTGCTCTATCCCGACACGGGCACCACGAAGGCGGAGGTGATCGACTACTACTCGCGCATCGCTCCCGTGATGCTGCCGCACCTTGCCGGCAGGCCGGTCACCAGGCTGCGCTGGCCGGAAGGCACCGGCGAGGCGCCCTTCTTCGCGAAAGACCTCGAAGCCGGCGCGCCCGATTGGATGCCGCGACACCCGATCGACCATTCCGGCGGAGCGAAGGACTACCCGCTGGTCGCCGACGTCGCCGGACTCGTCTACCTCGCGCAGGTCGCGAGCCTCGAACTCCACACGCCGCAGTGGCGCTTCGACCACGGCGGGCGCGGATACCCCGACCGCCTCGTGCTCGACCTCGACCCGGGCCCCGGCGTCGGGCTCGCCGAATGCGCGGAGGTGGCACGACGGGCCCGCGGCATCCTGTCGGACATGGGCATGGAGCCGTCGCCGGTGACGAGCGGATCCAAGGGTATTCACCTGTATGCCGCGCTGGACACGACTCGATCCAGCGACGAGATCTCGGTGTTCGCCCGCGAACTGGCACGCGCCCTGGAAGCGGACGATCCCGATCTCGTCGTGAGCGCGATGAGTAAGGCCGCCCGTCCCGGCAAGGTGTTCGTCGACTGGTCGCAGAACAACGCGGCGAAGACCACCATCGCCCCGTATTCGCTCCGCGGGCGCGCCCGACCGACCGTCGCGGCTCCGCGCAACTGGGCCGAGCTCGACGACCCCGAGTTGCGCCACCTGCTGATCGACGAGGTGCTCACCCGCGCCGCCGCCGACGGCGACCTGCTCGCCCCCCTCGCCCCCGCCGCCCCCGATCCGCTCGCCGCGTACGTGGCCAAGCGCACCCCCTCCGCCACGCCCGAGCCCTTCCCGCCGAGCCGCCATTCTTCCGCCGAGCCGCCACGTTCTGACGCGCCGAATCATGGCGGCTCGACGCAAACATGGCGGTTCGTGATTCAGGAGCACCACGCGTCGCGGCTGCATTGGGACCTCAGGCTCGAGCGCGACGGCGTGCTCGTGAGCTGGGCGGTGCCTCGCGGCATCCCCGATTCTCCCGACCGCAACCACCTGGCGGTGATGACCGAACCGCACCCGATCGAGTACCTGACGTTCGCCGGCGAGATTCCCGCCGGCGAGTACGGGGCGGGTGCCATGACCGTGTGGGATTCCGGCACCTTCACCGTGGAGAAGTGGCGGGATGACGAGGTCATCGCGACCCTCACGGGCCGTCCCGGCGGACCGCTCGGACGCGTGCGCCTCGCCCTGATCCGCACGTCGGGCGCCGGCGAGAAGTCGCAGTGGCTACTGCACCGCACGAAGCCGGCGGGGAAGGATGCGGCGACGTCCGCCGTGGCCGCTGCCGGCGCCGGTCACCGCATGCCGTCTCGCTCGTCTAGCGACAGCGCGGCGCCGATGCTCGCCGTGTCGTCGACACCCGCGCTGGCCACCTCCGCGGCCCGACGCTGGGGCGGCCTCCCGTGGGTCGAGTTCAAGTGGGACGGCATCCGGGCCGTCGCAACATGGGATGGCGAGCGGATGCGGCTGCGTGCACGCAGCGGCGTCGACATCACGGAGCGCTATCCCGAGCTCACCGCCGCAGACCTCGGGCTCGGCGCGCTGCCCGCCGTGTTCGACGGCGAGATCGTCGCGCTCGATGCCGCCGGGCACCCGAGCTTCACGCGACTGCAGTCGCGGATGCATCTCACGGGCGCCCGCGACATCGCCCGCGAAGCCACCGCCACACCCGTGCACTACTTCGTCTTCGACCTGCTGTGCATCGGCGACGACGACATCGCAGAGCGACCCCTCCGCGAAAGACGAGAACTGCTCGAGTCGGTGACGGCAGACGCCGCATCACCGCTCGTCGTGCCGCCCGTCACCGATGACATCGCCGACGCGTTGACGGCTGCCGCCGACCTGCGGTTGGAAGGTGTCGTCGTGAAGGATCCGCAGTCGCCATATCGACGCGGCATCCGCTCCGAACGATGGCTCAAGGTCAAGCTGACGGCGACGCAGGAGGTCGTGATCGGCGGCATCCGCCCCGGAAAGGGCGAACGACGCGGCGGCATCGGATCGTTGCTGCTCGGCATCCCGGATGCCGGGGGCCTGCGCTATGTCGGCCGCGTGGGCTCGGGGTTCACCGACCGCGAGCTCGCCCGACTCGAGGAGCGGATGCGGCCGTTGCGCGCCGACACCAACCCGTTCGTCGGCGTGCCCGCCGCAGACGCCTCCGACGCCCTCTGGCTGCGCCCGGAACTCGTCGGCGAGGTCCAGTACGCCGAGTTCACGCCCAACGGCACGCTCCGTCACGCACGGTGGCGAGGACTCCGCGCCGACAAGCAGCCGATGGACGTTCGCCGCGAGGAGTAGCCCTCACGCCGGCGCACTGGTCGGCGCAGGCGGGTCCGCGGCGAAGACAGCTACGGCGGTGCCGTCCCACTCAAACTGAAGCACCGTGCCGACGGGGAAGGCTGCCGTCAGTTCTTCCGAGCTGCCGCGGTCGACGTGGATGGACACCGCCGGGTGAAAGGGGCTCGCGCTGCACGCGCTATTGCCGATCTGGGAGCCCGCGACGTCCGGCGCGTCTTGGAGCACGGTGACGCACTCCCCCTCGAAACCGCGGTTCTCGCCGGAGGACACGACGATGAGCAGACCAGCGAAGCTGTAGGTGGTGCCCCGGTCGCCGTTGCGCGCCCACGGCAGCACCATCGGCACGTCCGCCGTCGGCTGGTCCAGGCTCGCGACCTGACGGGCACCGGTGACCGCCGACACCGGTCGCAGGGACGCCAGTGCGAACACGAGCGCGCCCACGACGATCGCGACGACCACGATCGACGCAGCCCACCCGATGAGCAGCGCACGGCCGATCGGCGGAGGGGTCGGCGACGAGAGATAGTGCTGCCCCGCCCCGTGCGGCTCAGCAACGCCGACAGCGGCCGCGTCCCCGGCGGGCGCAGGCGTCTCCGGCACGGCGCTCTCCGGTCGCGGCACCGGCGGTTCGGCCGGGCGCTCGGCCTCCGCCATCCGTGCCGACTGCTCGGCGGCAAAACCGCGGTCCTGACGCTGCTCGAGTTCGCGAAGCCGCGCGAGCGCCGCCGGGTCGTCGTCGATGTCGGCATCCGGCCCGTACGCGCGTCGGCGCAGCGTCGCGAACTCCTCGCGTGTGGCGGCATCCATGCTCTGCATCGTGACATATCGTCGACGCGATGCGTCGCTGGCAGCCGTTCCGCGTGTCAGACGTGCGCCTCGTGCTCCCGATGACCGGCGGGCTCGAACTGGAAGGTCGAGTGCTCCACGTCGAAGTGTCGGGACAGGCACCCCTGCAGACGGGACAGCAACGCGCCCGTTCCCGCCGATCCCCCGGCAAGCAGATCGTCGCTGACGACGACGTGCGCGGTGAAGACCGGAGCGCCGCGGGTGAGCTGCCACACGTGCACGTCGTGCACGTCGACGACGCCGTCCTCGCCGAGGATGTGATCGCGGATCTCCGCGACCTCGGTCCCCCGCGGCGCGCGCTCCCCCAGCACCGAGAACACCTCGCGCAGCAGTCCGATCGCGCGTGGCAGGATCATCACCGCGATGAGCAGCGACGCCAGCGCGTCGGCCGGCATCCATCCCGTCGTCCAGATGACGACGGCGGCGACGATCACCAGCGCCGAGCCGATGAGATCTCCGAGCACCTCGATGTACGCGCCGCGCACGTTGATGCTGCGGCGCTGCGCGGCGCTGAGAAGGTACATCGACACGGCGTTGGCAACGAGGCCGACGGCGGCGACGAGCAGCATCAGCGCTCCGGCCACCTCGACCTCCGACGGAGCGAGCAGTCGCTGCACCGCCTCGACGGCGATCCACACCATCAGCGCGATCAGGATCACCGCGTTGACCAGCGCGCCGAACACCTCCGCGCGCTGGTAGCCGTAGGTGTTGCGGTCGTTCGCAGGACGCGCGGCCACGGTCGAGGCGATCAGTGCGACCACGAGTGCGGACGAGTCCGTGAACATGTGCGCCGCGTCGGCCAGCAACGCGAGCGACCCGGTCAGGAGGGCGCCGATGACCTGCACCAGCATGACGGTTGCGGTGAGACAGAGCGAGATCGTGAGCAGGCGGCGATTGCTCGCGCCACGGATGCCGGTCGGTGCGTGATCGTGCATAGGAACGAGGCTAGGCCGCGCTCAGCCTTCACGCGGCAGCTTTCGCCTAGTCGGGAATGAAAGCGGTTATCGCTCCAGCGTGCTCAGCAGCGGAGCCAGCGCGACGAAGGCGCGAGCCCGGTGCGACGCGGCGTTCTTCTCCGCCGGCGACAGGTCAGCGGCCGATCGCCCGCCCTGGTCGTCGGGCAGGAAGATCGGGTCGTAGCCGAACCCGCCCGTACCCGACGGAGCGGTCGCGAGTCTTCCCGGCCAGACGCCTTCCACCGTTTCCTCACGGACGACACCGCCTGGCCCCGGAACGACCAGAGCGATGGTCGAGACGAACTGAGCGGTGCGATGCGGGTCGGCGATGTCGGAGAGCTGATCGAGCAACAGTTCCAGGTTGGCCCGCGCGTCCTTACGGTGCCCGGCCCAGTACGCGGAGAACACACCGGGGGCACCGCCGAGCACGTCCACGCACACGCCGGAGTCGTCCGCGAGCGCCGGCAACCCGGTGTGCGCCGCGGCGGCTCGCGCCTTGATGAGGGCGTTCGCCGCGAAGGTCACGCCGTCCTCGACGGGCTCGGGGCCGTCATAACCGATCACCTCGAGATCGGGGCGCACGCGCGCGACGATGGCACCGAACTCCTCCACCTTGTGCGGATTGTGGGTCGCCAGCACGATGCGGCGGACGCCGTCGCCCGCCGCGGAGGAGTTCGCAACACCGGTCACGACGCGAGCACCTCGATCTGCGCGTCGCGCAGATCGGCGCATCCCGCCACGCCGAGTTCGAGCAGAGCATCGAGTTCGCGCTTGTCGAAGGGCGCACCTTCCGCCGTCCCCTGCACCTCGACGAACAGGCCGCGCCCGGTGACCACGACGTTCATGTCCGTCTCGGCGCGCACGTCTTCGACGTAGGCGAGGTCGAGCATGGGCTCGCCGTCGATGATGCCCACCGACACCGCCGCGACCGAGTCGAGCAGCACCTTGGCATTCTTGCCGACCAGCCCCTTGGCCCGCCCCCACTCGATCGCGTCGGCGAGGGCGACGTAGGCGCCCGTGATGGCGGCGGTGCGGGTGCCGCCATCGGCCTGCAGCACGTCGCAGTCGATGACGATCGTGTTCTCGCCCAGCGCCTTGGTGTCGACGACGGCGCGCAGCGCGCGCCCGATCAGGCGGGAGATCTCGTGGGTGCGTCCGCCGATCTTGCCCTTGACGGCTTCCCGGTCGTTGCGTGAGTTCGTCGCACGCGGCAGCATCGCGTACTCCGCGGTCACCCACCCCTTGCCCTTGCCGGTGAGCCAGCGCGGCACGCCGCCGGTGAAGGATGCCGTGCACAGCACCTTCGTGCCGCCGAAGGAGATCAGCGCCGAGCCTTCGGCGTGCGCGGACCAGCCGCGTTCGATCGTGACGGGGCGCAGCTGGTCGGGAGTGCGGCCGTCGGCGCGGGTGGTGGAATCGGTCATGGGGTCCCCTTCCAGGGGTGCGGGAGGTCGATGGCGCCGGTCTGCACCAGGCGCACGCTGGACACGCCACGGCCCATCAGCCGATCGGCGAGACGGAGGAAGTCGTCGGCGGAGTCGCCGGTCGCTTCGTAGACATGGGTGGCGACGGCATCCGGCCCCGCCAGAAGATCACGTGAGACGAGTTGGCGGTAGACGTCCTTGGCCGTCTCGGAGTCGCTCGAGACGAGCGAGACGTCCGAGCCCATGACATAGCTGATCGCACCCTCCAGGAACGGGTAGTGCGTGCACCCCAGCACGAGGGTGTCCACACCGGCATGGCGCAGCGGCGCGAGGTACTCCTCGGCGACGGTGAGCACTTCCGCCGACCCGGTCACACCCGCCTCGACGAACTCGACGAACCGCGGGCACGCCTGCGTGAACACCGACAGATCCTCGTTGACGCCGAGCATGTCCTGGTAGACGCCTGAGCCGATCGTGCCGACCGTGCCGATGACGCCCACACGGCGGTTGCGCGTGGTGGAGATCGCTGTGCGAACGGCCGGCCCGATCACTTCGACGACAGGCACGTCGTAGCGCTCCCGCGCGTCGCGCAGCACCGCCGCGGATGCCGTGTTGCAGGCGATCACCAGCATCTTCACGCCCTGATCCACGAGGGTGTCGAGCACCTCGAGGCTGTAGCGGCGGACATCCGCGATCGGCTTGGGGCCGTAGGGCGAATGCGCGGTGTCGCCGATGTACAGCACCGACTCGCGCGGCAGCAACTGCGAGACCGCGCGCGCCACCGTGAGTCCACCCACACCGGAGTCGAAGATCCCGATCGGTGCGTCATTCACGGTTCTCCACCCTACCCGCCGCTGCGCTGACGGCGACGTCACCAGCGCCATCGCTAGAGTGACGGCATGACCCGCGCCGAGGCCCCGTCGTCCGCCCTCCTCACCGATCGCTACGAGCTGACCATGATCGATGCGGCCCTGCGGGACGGGACAGCGGCCCGCCGCTGCGTGTTCGAGCTGTTCGGACGGCGCCTCCCGGGAGCGCGCCGCTTCGGCGTCGTCGCCGGCACCGGACGGCTGTTGCAGGAGCTGCGGGCGTTCCGCTTCGGCGACGACGAGCTGCGCTACCTCCGCGACAACCGCGTCGTCGGAGCCGAGACCCTGCGCTACCTCGAGAACTACCGTTTCACCGGGAGCATCCGCGGCTACCGCGAAGGCGAGCTGTACTTTCCGGGATCGCCGGTACTCACCGTCGAGGGCTCCTTCGCCGAAGCGGTCGTGCTCGAGACGCTGGCCCTCAGCATCCTCAACCACGACTCCGCGGTGGCCAACGCCGCCGCACGTATGAGTATCGCCGCCGGGGACCGTCCCCTCGCCGAGATGGGCTCCCGCCGCGCCGGAGAGCGTTCCGCCGTCGCGGCCGCGCGCGCCGCCTACATCGCCGGGTTCGGTGCGACGAGCAACCTGCAGGCAGGGCGGGAGTGGGGCATCCCGACGATGGGAACCGCCGCC
This sequence comes from Sphingomonas sp. BLCC-B65, assembly GCF_028550675.1. Classification (NCBI taxonomy): domain Bacteria; kingdom Pseudomonadati; phylum Pseudomonadota; class Alphaproteobacteria; order Sphingomonadales; family Sphingomonadaceae; genus Sphingomonas; species Sphingomonas sp. BLCC-B65. Next base: position 723,575 of record NZ_JAQQGL010000001.1, read on the forward strand.
CACGCGTGGACTCTGCTGCACGACAGCGAAGAGGACGCCTTCCGCAGCCAGATCGCGGCACACGGCACCGACACGACGCTGCTCATCGACACCTACGACATCCGCCGCGGCGTCGAGACCGCGATTCGCGTCGCCGGCACCGGCCTCGGCGGGGTGCGCATCGACTCCGGCGACCTGCCCACCGTCGCCGCGGAGGTGCGCGCGCAGCTGGACGAGCTCGGCGCGACCGGAACGCGCATCACCGTGACGAGCGACCTCGACGAGTTCGCCCTCGCAGCGCTCGCGGCATCCCCTGTCGATGCTTACGGCGTCGGGACATCCGTGGTGACCGGTTCCGGCGCGCCGACGGCAGGGATGGTCTACAAACTCGTCGCTCGGCAGGATGCCGCGGGTGGTTGGGTCGCGGTGGCCAAGACCTCCACCGACAAGGGGTCCAAGGGCGGTCGCAAGGCCGCGTTCCGCACCCTCTCCCGGGGCACGGCAACCAGCGAGCTCATCGCCGTCTCCGACGGATTCGACGAGATCCAGACGGCGGCGGACCATCCCGACGCCCGCGCCCTGCAGGTCTCGCTGGTCGAGGCGGGCGAGCCCGACCCCGCCTTCGAGGGGGCGGGCGGTGTTGCGCGCGCGCGGGAGCATCACGGGATCGTTCGCGAGGAACTCCCTGTGACGGGGCTCGCCCTGAGCAGGTCCGACCCGGCGCTGCCCACCGTCTACATCGACGCGTGAGCGGGACCGCTCAGCTCATGAGCGACTCGTAGATCTCCTTGCACGTGGGGCACACCGGGAACTTCTCCGGGTCACGGCCGGGAGTCCACTTCTTGCCGCACAGCGCACGCACCGGTTTGCCCGTGAGGGCGGACTCGAGGATCTTGTCCTTCTTGACGTAGTGCGAGAACCGCTCGTGGTCACCGGGCTCGATGTTCTCCTCGCGCAGAAGCTCTTCGAGCTCACGATCAAGGGTGGCGACGCCGCCGTCACCGGGTGCATCGGGACTGTCGAGGGGGCTCATGGTGACCGATTCTATCGGCGGCGAGGCACCCGTGGACGGGTTCGTCCCCAGGGTCACGTCGACTCGGCGAACTCCATGAGACGCTCGCCGGTGCGATCGAACACGGCTCCGCCGGCGAAGATCCCGATCAGCAGCACCACCGCGCCCGACCCCGCACCTGCCCACAGCGCGATCCACGCCCAGCTCTCGTCCGCCGTCAACGCAAGCCAGGCGCACCACAGCGTCGGAACGCTCAGGAGCATCGCCCCGAACATCACCACCGCCTGCGAGAGTCCACCGCCGGTGCGCTGCGGCTGCTGGAACGGGCTGTCGCCGGGTCGGGAGACGGCGTAGGGAGCGATGACAGAGGTGAGGGAGGACAACCCCAGCCCGCCCAGGAACAGGCTGGCGCATACGCCCGCCATCGCCGGGAGCATCGCCCAACGTCCGTGCAGGGAGATCGTCACCGGCACGGCCACCGCCAGCAGGACCGCGCCGACGACCGTGATCGGCACGAGACGTCCGGCCCGATCCGCCGCGCCGCGCACAGCGCCCGCGATGTGCATCCAGAGAGCCGTCGAGTCGTAGGCGAGGTCGTTGTGCGGCAACCAGCCCAAGAAGAGCGCGATCAGTGGGGCCGGAAGCAGCACCGCGAGCTCGATCGGCACGCCGACCAGCACGAGCGGGATGATCGTCAGGGCCGCCGCGATCGGCACGATGATGATGTTGACCAGATAACGCGGATCACGGAACCAATAGACGATGCTGCGTGCCGCAATGCCACCGGCCGCTGTGCCGCCCGTCAGATCGAACCACCCCAGCCCGCGCTTCTGACGCGCGACCCCCGGGCGCTCGGTGGTCGTCATCAACCGGTCGACGAGCCAGAACCACAGTGCCGCGAGCACCGCGACCGACAGCGCCGCGACAACGGCCGGGCCCGCTGCGCCACCGCTGAGTGCGCGTTCGGGCAGCGCCCATGGCGCGCCCAGAGGAGTGAGCGCCAGAAGGTCGACGGCCGCGACCAGAGCGGACGGTACGCCGTCGGTCCACTGCAGGGATGCGAGGAAGACCACGACAGGAACGACGACCACGATCAGGGCGATGAGGAACACCCCCGTCAGCTCTCTGGAGCGATGATCGCGCACCATGCCCGCGAGGGCCAGGCCGATCTTCGCGAGCAGCAGGCACGTGAGCACGCCGAGGACGGCGGAGACGATGCACACCCACGCCGCAGCGCCACGATCAGCCCACAGCGCGCTCAACGCCACCGCGACGACAATCAGGGCGATCGCCGGCACACTGATCATGCTCGCCAGCAGCGTCGCTCCGGCCGTCGCGCGAGGCGACGCTCCGACGACGGAGAATCGCCGCGGGTCGAGCTGATCGTCCACGCCCCCCACCAGGGCCGTGACGAAGAATCCGAGGGTGAGAGCGGATGCCGCGACCATCGTCACCGCGAATGCCGCGTCCTCCGATGACGAGCGCAGCCGCCATGCGGCGACACACACGGCGCCCACGACGAGCGCGACCACGGCGACACCCACGAGTGTGCGCGCGATCTGGCGTCGGTCCGCGCGCAGGGCGCCGACGAGGAGGTCGAGCCTCAGTCGGAGAACGTGTGCAACCACTCGAGCCCCTCCGCGTCGCTGATGCCGCCGGACAGCTCGATGAAGCGCTGCTCGAGAGTGAGTTCTCCCCTCACCTCATCGACGGTCCCCTCGGCGAGCACACGACCCCCGACGATCACCGCGAGTCCGGAGCAGACACGCTCGACGAGCTCCATTCCGTGACTGGACAGCACGACCGTGCCGCCGTGCGCGACGTAGGCGGACAGGATGTCGAGGACGACCGCCGACGAGACCGGGTCGACCGACTCGAACGGCTCATCCAGGACGAGCACGCGGGGTGAATGGATCATGGCTCCGGCGAGCATGATCTTCTTCGTCATACCGGCCGAGTAATCCGACACGGGCCGCGACAGGGCGTCGGTGAGATCGAACGCCCGCGCGAGTTCCGCCGTACGACTCTCCACGACGGCCGAGCGCAGTCCGCGCAGTACTCCGTAGTAGTGCAGCAGCTGCCTGCCGGTCAGCCGGTCGAAAGTGCGCAGGCGGTCGGGCAGGATGCCCATCTTCTGTTTCGCCTGACGAGGCGCGGATGCCAGGTCGACACCCGCGATGCGGATCTCACCGCTGTCGGGGCGGAGCAGACCCGCGATCATCGAGAGCGTCGTCGTCTTGCCCGCACCGTTGGGGCCCACGATCCCGTAGAAAGTGCCGGCCGGGATTCGCAGATCGATCGCGTCGACCGCGACGGTCGCGCCGAATGTCTTCGTGACCCCGCTCAGACGCACCGCTTCGATCTGCACGTTCGCGCCGGCGTCGTCGACGGACTCATCGGTATCGGCCGTCGAGGCGGGTCCCGTCGCCGCCAGCATCTCCGCGAGCGCGGATGCCGCCGCGTCCGGGTCGGGAACGTCGTCCGCGACGGATTCGACCTCGAGGGCACCCTTGGGCGCGACCTGGGCGTCGTCCGCAACGGTCTGATCGGGCTCGATCACGGGCTCGGCCTCTGCCTCGGGCTCAACCTCGATCACGACCTCGGGCTCGACCTCGATCACGGCCTCCGGCTCGACCTCGACCTCGACCTCGACCTCAGGCTCTCGCTCACCCTCAGCGGTGGCCTCCGGCAGCGCCGGTTCGAGGTCGGGACTCTCCGAGATCTCGGCTCCCGCGTCGATGGACGACGGCGGTGGCGGCGGGGCCGCCTCGAATCGTGCGGCAGCCACCTCCGGCGGCACGTCGGGGGGCGGCGGGAGCGTGGCCTTGGGCTTGCGTGGCCGCGGTACGCGCGGGGCGCCGCGCTGTGCCGCGGGACGACGCGGTCGGGGCACCGCGGGCGCCGCCGCCGGTTCGTCCTCGCGGCGATCGAGCTGAGCTGCCGCCTCGGCAGCGGGCACCGACGGCAGCGGCGGCAGATCGTGCACGCCGTCGTCTTCCGCGGGGGTCGGATGGGGGGCGCTCACCCGTCAAACCTAGCAAGCCGGTCCGACGATCGCCCCGATCGTCCACACCCGCGCGTCAACGCTCAGCCGCTCTCCAGGGGCCGTCCATAGGATCGTGCCGACATGGTCCAGATCCCCCGCATCCATTCGCTCCCCGATGACGCGCCGTGGGCCGGAGGCCTGCCGCCGGAAGGGTCCTCCGAGCACCCTCGGACCATCCGTGCCCTGGACCGGGTTCTTCAGGTGCAGCGCCCCGCCGTCATCGCGCACCTGCGCAGCATCCGCCTGCGCCACCCCGAGGCAGCGACCAGCGACATCGTGCGGATGCTCGAACGCCGCTACCTGGCGGCCGTGACCACCGGCGGCGCGGCCGTGGGAGCCACCGCGGTGGTCCCCGGCATCGGCACCGGCATGACCCTGGCCCTGTCCGGTGTCGAGACGGTGGGCTTCCTCGAAGCGACCGCGCTGTTCGCGCAGTCGTTGGCGGAGCTGCATGGCATCCGTGTCGAGAACCCCGACCGGGCGCGCGCCCTTGTGCTGACGCTCATGCTCGGCAAGGAGGGTGTCGATCTCGTCGCGCAGCTCGGTCGACAGCTCGCCGGGACGGGGACGCCCCGCCCCACGTATTGGGGCGAACTGATCACGAAGTCGCTGCCTCGCGCCGCCGTGGGTCCTCTCGTGGACAGGCTGAAGTCGGCCTTCATCCGCCAGTTCGCCGCCAAGGGCGGCGCATCCGTCATCGGCAAGGCTCTCCCCTTCGGTATCGGTGCCGCCGTGGGCGGCACCGGCAATCACCTGCTCGGGCGACGCGTCGTGGTCGGATCCCGGCGCGCTTTCGGAGGAGCGCCGCTGCAGTACCCCGCCGAGCTCGAGCCACGGCCGGGCGCGACACGTCTCGAGAGCACCGCGTTCGGCTTCGTCCGGCGCACCGGCAGCACCATCGGCGACCGCGGGCGATCGGCCGTGACGGCCGTCGCCGGTCTCGTTCCGCGCCGCGGCGCGCGCAAGTCCGGTCGGCCCCTCACACCGGATGACGGGGACCGCGAACCCGGGTGATCCCGCGCGGCGAGCGCTCGTCGCAGCCGCATCGCGCACAATGGGCGCATGGGTATCTTCCAGAGTCGGCCCGAGGATCCGTCCGAGTGGGGCGGGCTGCCCGCAGACCCGCGGGAACAGCCGCAGCCGGCAGAAGTGCTGCCGCCGCCGATCGACGATCTCGGTGTGTTCGGCGCTGCTGGCGTCGCGATCTCGGTTCCGCTCGAGACCTTTCTCACGACGTCATCGTCCTCGACCGAGGCCGACCGCGACGGCAACGATCAGACCGGCGACCTCGACAGCCCGTGACCCCCTGACTAACCTCGACGCATGCAGACGACGCTGGGGCACCTGGCTGTGTGGATGCCGCAGCAGCGGTGGTACTCGCCGACCGGACGCTCACCCCGCCTGCGGATTCTCGACGAACGCGAGCTGACGACCGGCGACCCGGATGCGGCCGTTCAGGTCCTGATCGTCGCCGACGGCGACGACGAGGACGCCATCGTCTATCAGGTTCCGCTCGTGACCCGTCCCGCCGATGTCACGGAGCCGTGGACGATCGCGGTCCACGAGGGTCGTGCGTTGATCGACGGACCGCACGATCACGCCTTCGCCTCGGCGTTGCTCGCCGAACTGGGTCGCAGCGATCTGGACGGTCCGTCGCAGGTGCTGGTCGGCGAGCAGTCGAACACCTCGATCATCTACCGTCCACGCGACGCCGCGCCGACGATCTGCAAGGTGTTCCGCCGCCTGCATCCGGGCATCAACCCGGACATCGAACTCCAGTCCGCCCTCGCAGCCGCCGGCAGCCGCCACGTTCCCCCCGTCGTGGGCCATCTCGACGGCCGCTGGACGATGGCGCCGGGCGGCGGTTCAGAGCGGGGATCGCTGGCATTCGCGCAGGAGTTCCTGCCCGACGTCGATGACGCCTGGCGGGTGGCTCTTGCCGCGGCGGCCGTCAACACCGACTTCACCGCCGAAGCCGCCTCCCTCGGTCAGGTCACCGCCGCGGTCCATCGAGATCTCGCCCGCCTGTTCCCCACCCCGCGCGCGGACGGGGTCGCCCGGCGCGCCATCAGCGCGGCGTGGCGGCGACGACGTGCCATCGCGGCGGTGGAAGTGCCTGCGCTCGCCGCCCACGCGGCGGCAATCGACCGGATCTACGCCGCCGCCGAGGCCTCCTCCTGGCCCGCCCTGCAGCGAGTGCATGGCGACTACCACCTCGGCCAGGTTCTGCATTCGCCGACGCGGGGCTGGATGCTGCTCGACTTCGAGGGAGAACCGATGCGACCGATCGCCGAGCGACGCGCACCGGATCTCGCGTTGCGCGACATCGCCGGCATGCTGCGCTCGTTCGACTACGTCGCGGGATCGCTGCGACTGCAGCGCGCGCCCCAGCAGCACGACGGCGCTGTCGACGAGGCCGCCGACGCCTGGGCCCGCTCGGCACGTACCGCCTTTCTCGACGGATACTCCGACACCGGAGGCGCGACCGCCCAGCTCCTGCTCAACGCGCTCGAACTCGACAAAGCGGTCTACGAGGCCATCTACGAGGCCAGGCATCGGCCCGCCTGGCTCGCGATCCCGCTCTCGGCGATCGAGCGTCTGCTCGCAGACTGACTCCGCTCCCCTCTCGCGCGACGACGAAGGCCACCGTGAGAGGAACTCGCACGGTGGCCTTCGGTGGCGCCCGGCTGCGGCGGGCGGGGAGCGACGCTACTGCTGGAGCTGGCCGAGCGTGACCTCGGCGGAACTCGTCTTCCCTCCGCGGTCGTAGACGATCGTCGCCTTCGATCCCGCAGCGAGCGCCCGCACCTGTGCCGTCAGGTCGGTGGCATTGGTGATCGGCACTCCGTTGAACGACGTCACGACGTCGCCCTTCTTCAGACCCGCCGCAGCAGCGGCACCGCCCGAAGTCACGTCCGCGATGTAGGCTCCGGCGGTCGTGGCGCCCTCCTGGGTGGCGGCGTCACGGACACCTGCACCCAGCAGACCATGCGTGGCGGTGCCGTTCTTGATCAGATCGTCGGTGATGCGCTTGACGATGTCGGACTCGATCGAGAAGCCCACACCGATCGACCCGGACTGACCGCTGGAGCTCGAGCCGCCAGCAGAGGCGATGGCGACGTTGATGCCGATCAGCTTGCCCTCGCCGTCGACGAGCGCACCACCGGAGTTGCCGGGGTTGATGGCGGCATCCGTCTGGATCACGGCGATGGAGATGGAGCTCTGCGCGGTCGACTGCTGTTGCCCCTGGCCGAAGTCGAACTGGAACGGCGAGCCGTTGCCGTCACCCTGCTGGGGGGTCTGATCCTGTGAGTCACCCTTCGGCGCGGCCGACGAGGCGATCTGGATCGAGCGGTTGAGAGCGCTGACGATCCCCGTGGTCACCGTGTTCGACAGGCCCAACGGAGCTCCGACGGCGACCGTCGCGTCGCCGACGTTGAGCTTGGACGAGTCGCCGAACTCGATCGGAGTCAGCCCCGATGCATCAGTGAGCTTGATCACCGCGAGGTCGTAGGTCGGGTCGGTGCCGACGATGGTCGCCGCGTACACCTTGCCGTCCGATGCGGTGACCGACAGCTTCGCGTCAGCGGTCTGACCGTCGAGCGTCACGACATGTGTGTTCGTCACGACGTAGCCGTCGGAGGTGAGAACCACCCCGGACCCGGTGCCGCCCGAAGAGCCCGCGGTCGCCGAGATCGTGACCACGCTCGGGACGACCTTCGCGGCGATCGCCGTCGTCTGATTCACCGAGGCCGTGTTGTTCACCGTCACCGTGGAGGGTGCTCCGCTGACCACGGTCTGCGACTGCGGGAAGAACGACGCGCCCGCCGCGGCTCCCCCGATTCCGGCCGCGCCACCGACGAGCGCCGCCGCGACCATGATGCCGACGATCTTGCCCGCACCGAGCTTCGCCGACGGCGCGTGCTCCGTTGCGGTCGTCGCAGCCGGGTAGACGGCCGTGGCCTGAGTGCCGAACGCCGAGGTACCGAAGGCCGGGCTGCCGTACGACGGGGCCGGGTAGGACGCGTGGGGCGCCTGCGGGCTCGGCGTGTGAGCCGTCGGCGGGGTCGGGGCCGTGTACGGCGCCTGCGCGGCGTAGCCGGTGCCCGGCTCCGGCGTACCGGCGGGCGCGGAGGTCGCGGCGCCTGCCGGCGAATTCTGAGCCGCGTGCGTGGCCGACTGCTCGGGCAGCGGCGGACGCTCCGGCGCGGTCTCACGCTGCTGCGCGGCATCGATGCCCTGCGCGGCGCCATCCTGCGGTTCGCTGTTGGTGGGGGTGTTCTCGCTCATGTGTGCTTCCTTCTTCCCAAGACCTGACCAGGATGTCGCGCGATTCTGTGTGTTGCTTATGCCCGCACCTCGCCCAGCCTATGCATGTAGCCTGAGCGCGATGCGAGAGATTCCGGGCACGTGGCGCCGCACGGCACAGGGCGCGGGACTACTGTCCGCATCGGGAGTCGCCGCCCCGACGATCTTCACGGAGATGAGTGCGCTGGCCGCACAATCGGGGGCGATCAACCTCGGCCAGGGTTTCCCCGACGAGGACGGCCCCGCCGTGGTTCTGGAGGCGGCCCGCGCGGCCATCGCGAACGGACGCAATCAGTACGCGCCTGGTCGCGGCGTCCCCGCCCTGCTCCAAGCGATCGCCGCGCATCAGGCGCGCTTCTACGGGCTCACCGTTGATCCCGACCGCGAGGTCGTGACGACCGCGGGAGCGACCGAGGCGCTGGCCGCCACATTGCTGGCGCTGATCGATTCTCCTGCGGACGAGGTCGTCGTCTTCGAGCCCTACTACGACGCGTACGCGGCCATCGTGGCGCTGACCGGCGCGCGACTGGTCACCGTGCCGCTGCGATGGCCCGACTTCCAGCCCGACCTCGACCTCCTTGCGGCCGCCGTGACCGACCGCACGCGGATCATTCTGGTGAACGATCCACACAATCCGACCGGCGCCGTCTTCTCCGCGGACGTGCGCGCCGAGATCGTCCGGCTGGCAGAGCATCACGACGCTCTCATCGTCACGGACGAGGTCTACGAACACCTCGTCTTCGACGGCGCCCATGTTCCGATCGCGACAGATCCCGCAGCCGCAGAGCGCACCCTGTCGATCTCCTCAGCGGGCAAGACGTTCTCCACCACGGGATGGAAGATCGGGTGGATCACCGGTCCCGCCGACCTGATCGACGCCGTCCTGGCGGTCAAGCAGTTCCTCACCTACGTCAGTACGACGCCGTTCCAGGACGCCGTCGCCGTCGGTCTCGGACTTCCCGACGCCGTCTTCACCCAGATCGCGGCCACACTGGGGCGGAAACGCGACCGACTCGCCGAGGGACTGCGTGCCGCGGGGTTCACGGTGTCGACGCCGGCCGGCTCCTACTTCACGGTGGCGGATGCCGCGGCACTGATGGAACCCGGAACTGACGCGGCACACTTCTGCCGCGAACTGCCGGCACGCGCCGGTGTCGTGGCAATTCCGCTCACGGCATTCGTCGCTCCCGAACACCGCTCCGACTATGCCACGCTGGTGCGCTTCGCTGCCTGCAAACGGACGGACGTCATCGCCGAGGCAAGCCGCCGACTGGCGCTGATCAGCGCGGCTCGACCCTGAACCGCCGCAACTGCAGCGCCGGGTTGACGCGTCGGACACGGTCGATGGCCCCGGCATACGCAAAACCGACGGCCACGTCGGTCGCGGTTCCCACCCCGGCGATCTCCACGCCCTGAGGATCGACGACGATCGAGGCGCCGACGCCGAGCGGGGGCGGATGATCGGCGCCTGCCACGTAGAGGGTGTTCTCGATGGCACGCGCATGCAGAAGCGTTCGCCAGTGCTGTTCCTTGAGCGGCCCTCTGACCCACTCCGCCGCTACCAGGATCACGTGAGCGCCCGCGTCGGCGAGCACGCGCCCCACCTCCGGAAAGCGAAGGTCGTAGCAGGTCATCAGCGCCATGGTCAGCCCTCCCACCTCGAAGGTTTCCGGAGCGTTGACAGGCGCCGGCTCGACCCAGTCGGACTCTCGCTGCCCGAACGCGTCGTAGAGATGAAGCTTGCGTGACACCGCCTGAAGTCCGGTCGCGTCCACGGCGACAACGGTGTTGCGCACGCGCGGGGTCGCACCGTGTTCGACCATCCCCGCGACAACCACGACACCGCGACGCGAAGCGATCGCCGTCAGTCCCGCGACGAATGCCCCGTCCAGGTGCTCCGCGTTGGCGGCGAGCGTCGCATCGAACGGGTCGACGAAGTAGCTCGAGTATTCGGGGAAGAGCACGACCTCGGCCCCGCGATCCGCGGCCACACCGGCCAGCTCGTCGATGACGCGCAGATTGTCGGCCTTGTCCGCCGTGGGCGCGAACTGTGCGACGGCGATGCCGACGGCATCCGTTCTCATCGGTTGTGTCCTCTCGGGAGTGATCACTGGGGCGCCCCGATATCGATCCCGTCGCGATGGGCGTGTGCGTGACGCGGTCGTCCCATCCTCCCGAACCACCGTGCCCGGAGCAACGACCGCCGGCTCGTCGGGCGGGTGTGCACCGGTGGGCAAAACCCGTGTTAGGCTATTCCTTGTGCCGCGGGGTGGAGCAGCTCGGTAGCTCGCTGGGCTCATAACCCAGAGGTCGCAGGTTCAAATCCTGTCCCCGCAACCAATCGGTCGGATGTGTCATCCGGTCAACGAAGAAGGCGTCCCGATCGGGACGCCTTCTTCGTTTCTACGTCTGCGGCGGAATTCAGTCGACCATCGCCTCGTCCATGTCATCGAGGAAACGGGCGATCGCACGCAGCTCGTCATCGCTGTAGGCATCCATGACATCGCGCATCTTCGCCATGCGCGCGCCGAGATGGCGATAGAACTCGCTCCGGGCGCGGTCGGTGAGCACGACGATGCGGGCGCGCCGATCGGCCGGGTGAGGACGGCGTTCGATGTGTCCCCGCTCGGCGAGGCGATCGAGAAGCTTCGTCGTCGAGGCGGTGGAGATGGCGAGGTGTCGTGCGATCTCGTGCGGAGACACCCACTCACCTCGCTGCTCGCGGACGATCAGCATGCGCAGGGCCGCCAAATCCGAGCCGTTCATATCCATGTCGCTGCGGAGCACGCCGTGCATGCGGTCCATAGAATCGCTGAAGGAGCGCACGGCGACGAGCGCCTCGCGCACGAGCTGGTCGCGCTCCGTCGTTGGGATCCACCGGTCTGTCACGCTGGACACCCCCCTCACTCGAAAGGTAGTATCCCTTAAAATCGCTAGCTAAACTAGCAATAAGGAGAAGATCGTGTCCCCGACAGAATACGTGGTCCTGCTCGATGACGACGGGGACGAGATCGGGACGGCGCCGAAGGCGAGCGTCCACGGCACCGATACCGCCCTTCATCTGGCATTTTCCTGCCACGTGTACAACTCGCGCGGCGAAACCCTCGTCACCCGGCGAGCGCTCGACAAGAAGACCTGGCCGGGAGTGTGGAGCAACTCGTTCTGCGGCCACCCCCGGCCCGCGGAGGCGGTGATCGACGCCGTCCATCGCCGGGCGGAACAAGAACTCGGTCTCACACTGCGCGACGTGCAGCTCGCGCTGCCGCTCTTCCGCTATCGCGCCGTCGACGCGAGCGGCATCGTCGAGCACGAGATCTGCCCGGTCTACACCGCCATCGTCGACGACGAGCCGCGGCTGAATCCCCTCGAGGTCGCCGAGGCCCGCTGGGTCGATCCGGCCGATCTGGCCGTCTCGTTGAGAGCGACCCCCTGGGCCTTCAGCCCATGGCTGGTGCTTCAGGCCGAACAGCTCGGCGTCTTCGAGGAAGCGACCGTTCGGAGAGCCTCGTGATCACGCTGCTCGACGACGACGCGCGGCAAAGGATCGACGCGGCGATCGATGGCGCCCTCGAGCGGCTCGAACGGCGGGCCGCGCCCCTCGGCGATGGCGCCCGTGCGCTTGCAGCCGCGACGACCGCGGCAGCCGCCGACGGGAAACGCCTGAGGCCGGCACTGGTCGTCGCGGCCTATCGCGCATTCGGCGGATCGACCGACGCGCTCCACACGGCGGGTGCGGCCGTCTGGGACGTCGCCGCCGCCCTCGAACTGCTGCACACCGCCTTCGTCGTGCACGACGACCTCATCGATCGCGATCTGGAGCGACGCGGCATTCCCAACGTCGCGGGTCGATTCCGCACGCGCGCCCACTCCTTCGGAGCGTCGGCGGACCAGGCGGCAACGGTCGGCGACGCCGCGGCCGTGCTCGCCGGCGATCTCCTCCTGTTCGAGGCCACGCGGCTGGTCGCCTCCGTCGCCATCGACGCACCGGCACGCGCCGCGCTTCTGCAGATCATGGACGACGCGATCCTCGTCTCGGCATCCGGCGAACTCGCCGATGTCGAGCACGCCGCGCGTGCGGACTATCCCGAGACCGATGCGCTGCTGGGCGCCGCCCACGACAAGACGGCCGCCTATTCCTTCGAAGCGCCGCTGCTGGCCGGAGCGGTCCTGGCCGGGGCATCGGATGCCGCCCGGGCGCAGCTCTCCCTCGCCGCCGCCGACCTCGGGCTCACCTTCCAGCTGGTCGACGACCTCATCGGAACGTTCGGCTCACGTCGTCAAGCCGGCCGCGACCCCGGCGCCGATCTTCGCGAGGCCAAGCGCACTCCCCTGATCGCGCTCGCGCGCGACACCGCCGCCTGGCCGCGGGTGAGCTCGGCCCTCGCCGTCGCGCACACGGGCCCGATCGCCGTGCGCCGCGCGCAGCGGGAACTCGAAGCCAGCGGCGCCCGCGACGACCTGGTCGCTCTCATTCACGATCGCCTCCGCCGCGCACGTTCCCGCGCCGCATCGCCGTCCCTGCCCCCTGCCGTCGTCGCACTGCTGGCCGAGGTCGCGAACACGATCGAGGAGCGCATCCCGTGAGCGGCGGATCGTCGTACGACCGCTGCGCACAAGACGCGGCAGCGACCGTGATCACGGCCTATTCGACGTCCTTCGCCCTGGCGTGCCGCCTTCTCGGTCCGCGCGTGCGCACGCATGTGCGCAGCGTCTACGCGCTCGTCCGAGTGGCGGACGAGGTCGTCGACGGCGCCGCCGAGGCGACGGGTCTGCCCTCATCCACCCAGCGTCTGCTGCTGGACGAGCTGGAGGCCGAGACGCTCGCTGCGGTGGCTCGGGGCTTCAGCACCAACCTCATCGTCCACGCGTTCGCGTTGGCGGCACGCGAGTGCGGGATCGGTCATGATCTCATCCGGCCGTTCTTCGCCTCCATGCGAACCGACCTCACACGCACGCAGCACGACGACGCATCGCACGACGCCTACGTCTACGGGTCGGCGGAGGTCGTCGGTCTGATGTGCCTGCAGATCTTCGTCAACGCCGGTCGCAGCACGCCGCTGATCGCCGATCCGGCTCTCGTCGACGGCGCCCGCCGCCTCGGTGCCGCTTTCCAGGACGTGAACTTCCTCCGCGACCGCGCGGACGACGAGAACCGCCTCGGTCGCGACTACCTCGGCCTCCAGGACGGACACCGAGACCGCATCGCCGTCCTCGACCGCATCGACGCCGACTTGGATGCCGCCGCGCGGGCGATCGCCGACCTGCCCGCCGACTGCCGGCGCGCTGTGACCACCGCACACGGCCTGTTCGCGGAGCTCTCCCGCCGCCTGCGCGATGACGACGAGACCGCGCGGGTCTCCGTGCCCACCCCCGTCAAAGCAACCATCGCGGCCCGTGCCCTCGCCGGCCGCCCCCCGAAACGGAGCACCGCATGAGCCGCACGGCCCTCGTCATCGGCGGAGGCATCTCAGGGCTCGCCACCGCCGCCCTGCTCGCGCGCGACGGCTGGAGAGTCGACCTCCACGAGGCCTCCCCCGAGCTGGGCGGTCGAGCGGGCTCGTGGGAGCGCGACGGCTTCCGCTTCGATACGGGACCGAGCTGGTATCTCATGCCCGAGGTCTTCGATCACTTCTTCCGCCTGTGCGGCACCACAGCGGCCGAGCAGCTCGATCTCGTGCCGTTGACCCCCGCCTATCGCGTCTATCCCGAGCCAAACGGCGCCGCACCCAGCGATCCGATCGACGTGGTGTCCGGTCGCGCGCAGGCGCGGGAGCTCTTCGAGAGCCGCGAGCCGGGCGCCGGAGCACGTCTCGACGAGTACCTCGATTCGGCCCACGATGCGTACGACCTCGCCGTGTCGCGGTTCCTCTACGACACCTACGCCTCCACGAAGGGTCTGCGGGCCCCGGCCGTGGCCGGTCAGCTGCCTCGCCTCGCTCCCCTGCTCACGCGATCGCTCAACGACCACGTCGCGCGGCGCTTCGCCGATCCCGTCCTGCGCCAGATCCTGGGCTACCCCGCGGTCTTCCTCGGATCATCCCCCTACGATGCGCCGAGCCTGTACCACCTCATGAGCCACCTCGACCTGGACGAGGGCGTCCTCTACCCACAGGGCGGCTTCACCGAGGTGATCGCGGCCGTCTCCCGCGTGGCCGAGGCCCAGGGCGCCACCGTGCACACGGCGTCGCCCGTGGCGGAGATCCTCACCCACGATGCGCGCGCGATCGGCATCCGGTTGGCCGACGGCACGGTGCACGAAGCCGACATCGTCGTGTCGTCCGCAGACCTGCACGCGACGGAGACGACGATGCTGCCGGAGTCGCTGCAGACCTACCCGGAACGGTGGTGGCGACGGCGCAACCCCGGACCCGGCGCCCTTCTGCTGCTGCTCGGCGTCGAGGGCGAGCTTCCGCAGCTGGCCCACCACACCCTGCTGTTCGCCCGGGACTGGCAGAAGAACTTCGGCGATGTGTTCGGCCGCGACACGCGGATTCCCGATCCTGCCTCCCTGTACGTGTGCCGCCCCTCGGCGACGGACCCATCGGTCGCCCCGGCGGGCAGCGAGAACCTCTTCGTGCTCGTTCCGATGCCCGCCGATCCGTCACTCGGGCACGGCGGCGTCGACGGGGCAGGCGCGCCGTTGATCGAGGCAGCCGCAGATCGCGTCATCGCGCAGATCGCGGCATGGACCGGCATCCCGGACCTCGCCGCACGCATCCGGGTGCGGCGCACCATCGCACCGGCCGACTTCGAAGCCGATCTGGGAGCGTGGCGGGGCGGCGCCCTCGGACTCGCGCACACGCTCGGCCAGAGTGCCGTCTTCCGACCTCGGAACGCGTCACGAAAGGTCGACGGGCTCTTCTATGCCGGCACCTCCGTGCTGCCCGGCATCGGCCTTCCGATGTGCCTGATCTCGGCCGAGCTGGTCGTCAAGAGACTTCGTGGAGACGACGGAGCGGCCCGCCTCCCGGAGCCGAGCGGCGTGGGAGCAGGACGGAGCATCCGCCGCGGCGCCGGCGACGACTGACATGCCCGGCGCCTATCTGCTCGTCCTCCTGGTGTCGCTGGGCGGGATCATCGCGCTGGATGCACGCTTTCGCCTCGTCCTGTGGCCGGCATCCCGAACGGCCGAGCGCCGCCGCGGGCGCGCGATCGCCACGGTCCTCGTCGCGACGGCGTTCTTCCTGCTCTGGGATGCCGTCGGCATCGCCACCGGCGTGTTCGTCAAGGGTGACAGCCCCTATCTCCTGGGGATCGATCTGGCGCCGCACCTTCCGGTCGAAGAGCCCGTCTTCCTCGCCTTCCTGTGCTATCTGGCGCTCGTGGTGCATGCTGCGGCGATCCGCGCGCTGACGGCACGGGCCCGGCGAGTGCGGAGGATGCCGTGACGTATCCTCTGATCGTCGCGCCGTTCGCCCTCGTCGGGGCGATCGCCTTCGCCGCGACGGCTCGCCGTCCAGGGCTCGGCATGCGACTGACGGCGAGCGTGATCACCGCTGTCGTTCTGGTCGTGCTCACCGTGATCTTCGACAACGCGATGATCGCCGCCGGCCTGTTCACCTATCCCGACGCGCTCATCAGCGGCATCCGTGTGGGCCTGGCTCCCATCGAGGATCTGTCCTATCCGATCGTGGCCGCCTTCGCCGTCCCCGCGGTCGCCGAGCTCCTCCGCCCGCCTCGACGCGACCCCTCCTCCCCCACCGACACCGAGACGGATTCCGCACGATGACCGCGACCGCCACCGCCCGCCAGCTCCTCCTCTCGTCTCGACCCGTCAGCTGGATCAACACGGCCTACCCCTTCGCGGCGGCCACCGTCCTCACGACCGGAAGGATCGATGCGACCCTCATCGTCGGCACCGTCTTCTTCCTGATCCCCTACAACCTGGCGATGTACGGGATCAACGATGTCTTCGACTACGAGTCCGATCTGCGCAACCCCCGCAAGGGTGGCGCCCACGGCGCCGTGCTCGAGCGTCGCCTGCACGCCATCACGCTCTGGGCGGCCGCTCTGTCGTGCCTGCCGTTCGTCGTCTACCTCGTGCTGGTCGGCACACCCATCTCCTGGCTGGTGCTCGCGATCAGCCTCTTCTTCGTCGTCTTCTACTCCGCGCCGCCGCTTCGTCTGAAAGAACGTCCCGTCGCGGACTCGGTGACCAGCAGCATCCACTTCTTCTCCCCCGCCGTGTACGGGTTGGCGCTGGCCGGCGCGACGTGGACGTGGCAGCTGAGCGCCGTGATCGTCGCCTTCGCCCTCTGGGGCATCGCCTCGCACGCTTTCGGGGCCGTGCAGGACGTCGTGGCGGATCGAGAGGCCGACATCTCGTCCATCGCGACGGTCTTCGGTGCCCGCACCACCGTCCGCCTCGCCATCGCCGGGTATGCGACGGCCGGCGTCGCGATGTTCGGCACCGCGTGGCCGGGACCGCTCGCGGCTCTCCTCGCGCTGCCCTACATCGTCACCGTCTGGCCGTACCGCAACGTCGCGGACCAGGATGCCGAGCGTGCCACCCGCGGGTGGGATCGCTTCCTGTGGCTCAACCAGTTCACCGGATTCGCGGTCACGCTGCTTCTCATCTGGTACGCGCTCAGCCGCTGACCCCTCCGCGCGCATCCTCGCGCCCATGCACACGGCCCGGAGGCGTCACCGCCTCCGGGCCGTGGATCATGCGCGTCCGGGTCTCAGCCCTGACCCTCCAGCTGGATGAGCTTCTGCAGCGCCGCCGTCAGCCGCGCGTCGGCTTCGCCGTACTTGGCCCAATCGCCCTGCGTCAGGGCGCTCTGCCGGTCCATCATCGCCTGCTGGGCGTCCTTGAGCGCCGCCTGGAACTCGACGCTCGTCCCGGTGCCGCCGCCGGTCGCACCCGAGCCGGAGCTCGAGCCGTCGGTCGGAGCCGGGCTCGGTGTCGCGGACGGGGTGACGTCGCCGTCGCCGGCACTCGCGCCCGAGTCGCCGCCGAACAGCTTGTCGAGCGCATCCTGAAGCGTGCTCTCGAAGGCCACCTGGTTGCCGAAGGCGACCAGCACCTTCTGCAGGGTCGGGAGCTTCGTCGACCCGGAGGACTGCACGAACACCGGCTGGACGTACAGCAGTCCTCCACCGACCGGCAGCGTGAGGAGGTTGCCGTTGATGACCTCCGACTGCCCCTGTTTCAGGATGTTGATGAACGCCGACACGCTGGGATCGGCATCGAACGTGTTCTGCACCTGTCCGGGTCCAGGGACGGGTGTCTCGGCGTTGATCTCCAGCATGCGCAGCTTGCCGTAGTTCGGGTCCTTGACACCCGCCGTGGCTCCGGCATCCGAGTCCACCGACAGGTATCCCATCAACACGTTGCGCGTGTCGTCACCGCCCGGGATGAACGTCGTGAACATGGAGTAGCTCGCGGCATCCTGCCCCGGCATCTTCATCGTCAGGTAGTACGGCGGCTGGAGCACCGGGTTCTTCTGCGTGGGATCGTTCGGGGTCTTCCAGGCGTTGTCGCGCTGGTAGAACGAGCCCGCGTCGTCGACGTGGTAGGTGCCCAGCATCGCGCGCTGCACCTTGAACAGGTCCGTCGGGTAGCGCACGTGGCTCATGAGGTCGGCGCTCATGTCCGACAGCGGCTTGACCGTCGAGGGGTAGATCTTCTGCCACGCCTTCAGCAGCGGATCGGTGTCGTCCCACGCGTACAGGGTCACCTTGCCGTCATACGCATCGACGGTGGCCTTGACGGAGTTGCGAATGTAGTTGACGTCGTCGAGGGCCACCCGCGGGGTGGTGTTCGTCGTATCGCTGATCGCATCGCGAAGGCTCACGATCGACGAGTACGGGTAGTTGGCACTCAGCGTGTAACCGTCGACGATCCAGACGATGCGTCCGTCGACGACCGACGGGTACGGGTCGTTGTCGAGCTCCAGGTACGGTGCGACCTTGTTCACGCGGTCGATCGGATCGCGATCGTAGAGGATCTGCGAGTCCGCGTTGATGCCGTCGGAGAGCAGGATGTCGGTCGACTGGAACTTCAACGAGTAGATCAGGCGGTTGAACGGGTTGCCCACGTTCGGCCCGCCGTTGCCCTGGAACGTCGTCTTCGTCTGGGCGGCGTCACCGGTGCCCCGCGGATAGTCCAGCTCGATGTCGGGCGTGCCCTCCGGCGCACCCACGATCGAGTAGGGCGGGGAGTTCTCGCCGAAGTAGATGCGCGGCTCGTACTTCTCGCTCGTGGTCAGCGCGCCGGTGGTCGGGATGCCGCGCTCGATGAAGACGGGGTTGCCATCGGCGGTGCGCTCATTGCCCTTCGCCGCGACCATGCCGTAACCGTGGGTGTAGACGAGCGTCGAGTTGTACCAGGAGGCGGCCTGTCCGAGCTGGGCCATGTTCAACTCGCGCACCGAGACGACGGTGTCCTGCGACTTGCCGTCGATCTGATAGCGATCGACATCGAGCGGGTTGGTGAACTGGTAGTACGCGCGGTACTGCTCGATCTGGCGCACCGTGGGCGAGATGATGGCGGGGTCCATGATGCGGATCGACGCCGTCGTCTGGGCGTCGGAGCGCAGCTGGCCGGGGGCGACGTTCGTGACCGCCTGGAAGTCGCTCTTGGTCAGGCCGTCGATGCCGTACGCCTTCTTCGTGGCGTCGATGTTGCGCTGGTAGTACGGGCTCTCCAGGGTCTCCTGGTTGGGACGCACCTGCAGGTTGGTCACGACCCACGGATACGCAACGCCGACGACCAGCGCCGAAACGACGAGAAGGCCCACACCGATCAGCGGGAACCGCCACCGGCCGATGATCGCCGTCACGAAGAAGAGAACGGCGACGATCGCGGCCGCGATGGCGATGATCGTGAGGCCGGGGATGACCGCGTGGTCGTCGACGTAGCTGGCGCCGGTGATGCGATCGCTCTGCTGCGTCAGCGTCTTGTAGCGGTCGAGCCAGATGCTCACGCCCTGCACGAGCAGGTAGAGGCCGGCGAGGACGGCGAGCTGGATGCGCGCGGCCTTCGAGATGCGCAGCTCGCGCTGCCCGATGCGCACCGACCCGTACAGATACGCCACGAGCGCCGACAGCAGCAGCGAGACGAGCAGCACAGCCGAGGCGAACCCGAGGACCGAACTGAAGAACGGCAGCGAGAACATGTAGAAGCCGGTGTCCATCTGGAACTGCGGGTCCAGGTCGCCGGTATCGACGCGATTGAACCACAGCCAGACCGTCTCCCACTGCGCCGAGGCGGCGAAGCCCGCGAAGAACCCGAAGAACACCGGGATCCCCCACATCGCCAACCGACGAAGCGGCTCCACGACCTCCTGGTAGTGATCGAGTTGAGACGTCAGCCGGGCATAGACCGGACGCAGTCGGTAGGCGAGCTGGATCGCGATGAACACGGGCACGGCCATCGCCAGGAAGCCGACGACGAACATGATCACGCGCGCCGTCCACTGCGTCCACAGCACGCTCGAGAACCCGAGTTGGTCGTACCAGAGCCAGTCGGCGTAGAGGCTCGCGAAGATGAAGAAGCCGACGACGACGACCGCGATGACCGCGAGCGTGATGGCGATCGCGCGACGGACGGGGTTCGGCGTGGCCTGGTTCGGCGCTGAGGTCGTGGTCACACCACCATCCTAGGTGGGGTGATTCTGGAGGGATGCCGAGCAACCTTCCAGGATGCCGTGAGGTCAGCGGCAGGTCGGAAGCGCGTCGAGGTCACCCTTGTCGCGGATCGTCGACAGCACCTGCAACGAGTCCTTCAGGGTCGCGACGGAGAACACCCGGAGACCGGATGGGACGTGTCCGACCACCTCGTCGCAGTTGTCCTTGGGGGCGAGGAAGTAGGTCGCTCCGGCACCCACCGCCCCGTACATCTTCTGGCGGATCCCACCGATGGGCCCGACGGTGCCGGCGGCATCGATCGTGCCGGTTCCGGCGACCTGCTCGCCGCCGTTGAGGTTCCCGTCGCTGAGCGTGTCGATGATGCCCAGGGCGAACATCATGCCGGCGCTGGGCCCGCCGACGTTGTTCAGCTGCAGGGTGACGTCGACCGGGAAGTCGTAGTCGTGCATGGTCGAGATTCCCACGAGCCACGTGCTCTTGCCGTCCACGGTGGCCTGCTTCGGGGTCACCTCGACGTTCTCGCTGGCCCCGGAGCGGTCGATCGTGAGCAGAACGGGAGCGCCCGCGCCGGCGTTGATGATGGTGCGCAGCTGATCGGTCTCGGTGATCGCCTGACCGTTCGCGCTGCGGATGATGTCGCCCTTCTGGAGGATGCCCTGCGCCGCCGAGTCGTCGGTGAGCGCGTAGACCTCGACCATCGGCTTGACGTCGTAGCCGAGCTGCGTGAGAGCGGCAGCCGTCGCCTCCTTCTGCGAGTCGACCATCATCACCGCGCTCTCCTGGTTGCGTTGCTCGGTCGTCTGACCCTGCGGGAACACGTCGTCCAACGGGAGCACCGCCTTCGCCGGGTCGAACCAGGCGAGAGCGAGCTCGAACCACGACGGCGTCCGTTCGCGATTGCCGACGACCTGCACCGTCAGCAGGTCCAGTGCACCGGAGGTCGGGTAGGTCGGGGCGCCCTTCACGGTGATCAGCGGCACGTCGGCGCCCGACGAGTCGGGGGCCGACCCCAGCGTGTTGAAGACCGGCCCCGGACGCTGAATGACGTAGTTGGTGGGCAGCAGCGTGAGGGCGAGCAGCGCCACCAAGGCGACCGCAAGAGCCCACACGCCCACGCGCAGGGGGCGAGACACCGGACGGCGGCGAGCGGGCACGACCGTCGTGCCCTCGTCGAACAGTGCCACAGCAGATCCTCCCGGCCGATCGTTCGCGATCGGCGTACACGGGACATCCTCCGTGGCGGGCCGAGGCGGCCGTGCGGGGAAGTCCAGCCATTAGCGTAGAACGCGACGATATCCGCCTGCTGAAAGGCGCCTGATATGGCTGACGAGACTCCCGACCGCCCCGAGGACGAATTCCAAGAACTGCTGCGGAACCTGCTCGGCGGTGGTGGTGCAGGCCTCGACCCCGAACAGCTCGAGAGCCTCTCCCGCATGGGCGTGGATCCCGCCATGCTGCAGCAGATGATGGCGCAGATGCAGCACGCTTTCGCCACCGGCAGCGACGACGGCATCGACTGGAGCGCCGCGAAGACACAAGCGCTGCACCTGGCGAACAAGGACGGGCTCGGCATCACGTCGGGCGATCGTCAGGACTTCGACCAGGCTTTCAGCCTCGCGACCCTCTGGCTGAGCGAAGCCACGACGATCTCCGACCTCGCGGCCCCGGCGCAGGCCATGACCCGCGGACAGTGGGTCGAGGCGACACTTCCGGTCTGGCAGGAGCTGGCCGAGCCCGTCGCCGATTCGATCGCGGGGGCACTCACCGCCGCGATCGACGAGCAGACCCCGGAAGAGATGCGACAGCTGGTCGCCGGAGCGGGCACGTTCATGCGGCGCGTGGGCGGCTCTCTGTTCGCCGCTCAGCTCGGCGGCGTCATCGGACGTCTGTCGCAGGAGGTGGTTTCCGGCGGTGACGTCGGCATTCCCGTCATGCCCGACGGCATCGCGGCGATCCTGCCGCAGAACTTCGCCGACTTCGCCCGCGATCTCGATGTGACCGATGACCAGCTCGCCCTGTATCTGGGCACCCGCGAACTGGCGCACGCTCGCCTGTTCCGCCACGCCCGGTGGCTGCGGCTGCACGTGATCACCCAGGTGACCGAGTTCGCCCGCGGCATCCACGTCGACACCACGGCCCTCGAAGACCTCGCATCACGCTTCGACCCGTCCTCGCCGGAGGAACTGCGCTCGGCTCTCGAGTCCGGAGCGCTGCTTCCCCAACGCACGCCCGCGCAGGAGGCCGCGCTGGGCCGGCTCGAGAACCTCCTGGCGACCATCGAAGGCTGGGTGGAGGTCGTGACCGCCGATGCGACCTCGCGTCTTCCCGCCTCGGCGAAGATCGCCGAGGCGGTGCGTCGCCGCCGAGCGGTGGGCGGTCCCGCCGAACAGGCGATGGCCTCCCTCGTCGGCTTGGAACTGCGCCCCCGACGACTGCGCGAAGCGGCGGCGATGTGGCGGGCCGTCACGGATGCCGTGGGCATCGAGGCGCGCGATCGCCTCTGGGACTACCCCGACCTCATGCCGGGAGCGAGTGACATCGACGACCCGCAGGCGCTCGTCGCACGTCTGGTCGCCCACGAACGCGGCGAGGACCCCGAACGGGATGCTCTCGACGAGGCGCTGGACGCGCTGCTGGCCGAAGCGGCCGAGGAGGCGGCTGGAGAGGCGGAGCAGGGCGGAGGCGCACCCGAGGCGCGCACCACCGATGACGACGGTCCGGAGGATCCCCGGCCGGTGTGAGCCGGCGCCTCCTCCCCCGCCGGAATCTCTCCGGGGTCCCGTGCCGCGTCTGTGGACAGTCGCGGCAGGCGGGCGCGTCGGGCCTCAGAATCGGGGCATGCTCCGCTTGGCCGCTTCGTCCCCGCCGCTGTGGCGCACGCCTTCCAGCCTCCAACTCGGCACGGATCCGGCGATCCGCGTCGACGGCGTGCTCCCGTGGCAGGAGCGCCTCCTCGATGCCCTCGCCGACGGCGTCGCCGACGCGGGGCTGGTCCCTCTGGCACGCAGCTTCGGCGCCACCGCGGCGGAAGCCGCAGAGTTCGCGGGACGAATCGAGCAAGCGCTCACCCGTGAGTCACCGACGCCGCGCGCGGTCAGGGTGGAGGTGCCCGAATCGCTGACGAGCATCGAGCGTGAAGCGCTGATGGCGGGGTGGGATGCCGCGGGCCTGGCGCGCGTGTCGGTCGACACCTGGGCCGTGGACGCGCCGCAGCAGGGGGTGCCGGTGATCGTCGTCGCCGACCGGCTCATCGAGCCGCGCCGTGCCGCGCGGCTCATGCGTGCCGACGTCACCCATATCCCGATCGAACTCGCCGGCGACCGCGTGCACGTCGGACCCGTCGTCGTCCCCGGCGTGACGGCGTGCACCGCGTGCGAGCACGCGCGTCGCACCGCCGAAGACCCGCAGTGGCCGCTCCTTGCTGCGCAGCTGCTCGGTCGCGATCCGGTACGCACGGATCCCGGCCTGCTGATCGAAGCCGGCATCCTCACCGGCAGGCTTCTGCGCGACGCCCTCGATTCCTCTGGGTCACGCCCCGATGAGCCGCCGTCGAGCCTCTCGGTGGGGCTCAGCGCCGCGCGCGTCCGGCGGACGTGGCATGCGCATCGCCCGCACGCACGGTGCCTGTGCCGATCTCCTGAAGGAAGCGAGAACGCTGACGCGGGCGCGATCCCGACCGTTCCGACCAGCTCATCGAAAGGGTACGCGCAGCCCGCGTGACCCCCACGTAGGCGAGTCTTCGTTCCTCGTCGATCTCGTCGAAGCCCGTGGCGTAAGAGATCGGCAGCAGTCCCTCCGCGAGCCCGAGGAGGTGGACGTGATCCCACTCCAGGCCTTTCGCCGCGTGGAGCGTAGCGAGCGTCACCGTCCGCAGAGTGGGCTCGTGCTGACTGCGCCCACGAAGGATGAGCTCGTCGGTGAACGCCCGCAGGGTGGTGTCTTCCGGTGCCTGCTCGGCCAGACGCAGCACGGCGGCTCGCGCCTCCCACGCGTCGCGAAGTGCCCCACCGGCCGGAGGCGGGTCGTCGGTCAAGCCGACCGACCGCAGCACGTCCCGCACCGCCCGCACCAGACCGTCCGCGGTCGGTGCGACAGAGGCGCCGCGCAGGAGCGAAACCGCCTGGCGGACTTCGGGCAGGTCGAAGAATCGCTTGCCGCCGAGGACGGTCGCAGCGATGCCGCGCGAGGCGAGGGCCGAGAGCACGGGCGCTGATTGCGCGTTGGCTCGATACAGCACGGCGATCTCGTTCGGCTCGATGCCCGACGCGAGCTGGGCCGCCACCGCCGCAGCCACGCCGTCGGCTTCCGCTTGATCGTCGTCGTACGCGGTGACCGACGGGACGGGGCCCGTCGATCGGTCCGAACGCAGGACCAGGGCTCCGGGGCGTCCGCGCATGAGCGCATTCGCGACACCGAGAATCGCCGGGTCGGAGCGGTAGTTGCGTTCCAGCCGCACGACGGTGGCATCCTCGTAGCGGTCGGGGAACTCGAGCAGGTAGCGCGGGTCGGCGCCGGCGAACGAGTAGATGGTCTGGCTCGCGTCGCCGACGACGCAGAGGTCTCGTCGGTCTCCGAGCCAGAGCTCCAGGAGGCGGTGCTGCACAGGCGAGACGTCTTGGAACTCGTCGACCGTCAGGTGGCGGTACTGCTCATGCACGGCCGCCGCGACGCGCGGCTCCGATTCCAGCATCCCGGCGCACGCGAGCAGGACATCCTCGAAGTCCAGCTGACGGCGTTCGTCCTTCAGCTTCTCGTATCGGCGCTGCAGGTCTGTGAGCGCCGGTGCATCCAGGGCGGCACCAAGCCCCTCGGGGTGCGCTGCGGCATCCTGATCGATCGTGCGCATCGCGACCTTGCGCCATTCGATGCGGCTGGCGACGTCGCGCAGGGTGGTGCCGTCCAGGCGGAGGCCCAGGCTGTCGGCGGCCTGCCCGAGCACGCGTACCTTGTTGTCGATGATCGAGGGTGCGGTGTCGCGGGCGAGCTGCGTCCAGAAGAAGTTCAGTTGCGCCAGCGCGGTCGCATGGAACGTGCGTGCGGCGACCCCTTCGACACCGAGCGCGCGGAGCCGCCCGCGCATCTCCCCCGCTGCCTTCGCTGTGAAGGTCACCGCCATGACTCTCGACGGCGAATAAGCCCCCGTGTCGACGCCGTGGGCGATGCGGTGCGTGATCACCCGCGTCTTTCCCGTGCCGGCGCCCGCAAGCACGCACACGGGTCCGCGCAGCGTCGCCGCCGCGACCCGCTGCTCGTCGTCCAGGCCCTCCAGTGCGCGTCCGCTCACGCGGGATCTCCCGCCCAGTCGGCGATCAGCCGGTGCGCGATGGATGTCGTGCCCGGAAGGAGCACGTCGCCCTCGCCGCGCAGCGCTCCACGGATCTCCCCGCGCGAGAACCACCGGACGTCGACGATCTCCTCGCCGTCGGCGCAGGCCGCCGACATGCTGACCGCCGTCGCATGGAATCCGAGCATCAGCGAGCGCGGGTAGGGCCACGACTGCGACCCCCGGTAGTGCAGCGCCTCGACGATCACGCCGGCCTCCTCCTGCACCTCGCGCACGATCGCCGACTCCAGCGACTCCCCCGCCTCGACGAAGCCGGCGAACGTCGAGTAGAGGTTGCGATCCGCCCACAGCGCGTTCTTGCCGAGCAGCAACGACGAGCCGTCCGGAGAGATCACGGCGACGATGACGGCGGGGTCGGTGCGGGGAAAATGCTCGCGCCCGCAGACCGGGCAGTGGCGCGCCCAGCCCGCTGCACGTTCCTCGGTGCGCGCACCGCAGTGGGAGCAGAAGGGCGCTTCCACCAGCCATCGCCCCAGAGCGACCGCCTCGACGAGGAGTCCGGCGTCCGTGGCCGACATCTCTCCGCCGACCGCCCGCAGCGCTGCCCACCCGTCGGCGGGATGCGCGCTCAGGGGAACGTCATGGTCGGCGCCGGATGCCGCGAGCAGCACCGCGGCGCCTGCGCCGTCGCGTCCGAGGAATGCCCACGACACCCCGTCACGAATGCTCTCGACCGGCACGGTGCGCAGCGTCCCGTCGCCGTCGAGCGGGGCGCGATCGCCGTGCACGGCGACCACCCGCGTCGACCTCTCGGCGCGAAGACGCGCAAGCAGGTCCGGTGCGTCGCGCTCCTCGGCGCAGCGGTCGATGCCGCCGCGCGCAAGAGCGGGCGGACGAACGGGAACGGGCGGCTCAGCCGATGGCGACATCCGGGACCTTCCTCGACGGGCGTGGCGCACACGGGGACGGGGCGCGGCACACCTACCCTGGGGGCATGGCACGCTCACCACTCACTCTAGCCGCGTCGGTCACGTCGGCCCTTCCCCGCGTCGCGGTGGTCGGTGTGGCGCCGCTGACCGAGGGCGTCTCCGGCCGCTACGACAGCGCGATCGCCACGCTCGACGACGGCCGACGAGTCGTGGTGCGCGTACCCGTCAACGACCAGGCCGAGCAGGATCTGCGCTCCGAGGCGCGGGCGTTGACGTCGCTGACCGCGGGGGTGCGTGGAGTGCTGCCGTTCGGCGCCCCGGATGTGCTCGGTCAGACGACGGTCGATGGCCGCAGCGCCCTCGTCCAGACCCTGCTGCCCGGCTACCGGGTCGATGCCGCCCACGTGCCCGCGGGCCGGGGGGTCGCCACCGCTCTCGCCGCCGCGATCGCGGCGGTTCACGACCTCCCGGTGACGGTGATCCGCGACGCGGGATTGCCGATGCTGACGTCTGCGCAGGTGCGCGACGAGGCCGAGCGCCTCCTCGATCGGGCGGAGTCGACGGGCCTGCTGCCCTTCGGTCTGCTCCGACGCTGGAGCACCGCCATCGGCTCCGATCCGCTGTGGCGCTTCGAGACGACCGTCGTTCTGGGTGGGGTGGACCCGGCATCCTTCGTCTTCGAAGACGATGCCGACGGCATCCCCGCCGTCACCGGCCTTCTGACCTGGGGTGCGCTCGGCGTCGGGGACCCGGCCATCGATGTGCGCTGGACGGCCTCGGCCCCGGCCGCTCAGGCCGACGTGCTCGACGAGTACGCGCGTCGTTCGCACCGCGCGCCCGATGCCCTTCTCGCCGAGCGGGCTCGGCTGCACGCGGAGCTGGAGTTCGCGAAATGGCTGGTGCACGGCCACGAGGCCGGTCAGCAGGACGTCGTCCGCGACGCCGTGGCACTGCTCGAATCGCTCGACGCCAACGTTCGCGACGAGCCCGTGCGAGCACGTGATGATGTCACGCTCGATCAGGCACTCGCAGCGACCCAGCGGGTGCCTGCCGGAGCGGGCGAGGCCGCGGACACCTCGATGCAGACCGACAGCTTCGACCCCGAGACCCTCGCCACCTTCCTCGCCGACGAGAATGCGACCGGCATGGTCGAGACCAGCCGCCTCGACACCGTCGCGATCGAGATGTCCGAGTGGGCGCAGCCGGCACACGCGTCAGCCACGCGCGTTCCGGTGCACACGTCCGACATTCCCGTGCACGACGGCTCCGCGCCCGAGGACGGTCGAGGCGATGCCGTGGCAGACGACACCCCCGGTGAGCCCTCGGCCGACGACATCGACCGCGATACCGCCGCCCGCAACGCGCTGCGGCGGTGGACGGGAACGGCCTGACGCCGGCCGCGCGCGCCACAGCGACCATCAGTCCCGGAGGATGAGCCCCTCGGCGACGTAGAAGAGCACCACGTCGATCTGCTCTCGCGGTATGCCGTGCCGGGCGTGGTACGCCTCGCGGTACAGGCGCAGCTGGATCATCCGCTCTTCCCTCTCGGCGGCGGTGCGCGGCGCACGGCCCGTCTTCCAGTCGACGATCTCGATGCGATCGCCGCGCCGGTAGACGGCGTCGAGCTTGCAGATCACGACGTGCGCCCGGCCGTCGCCGAGAGCGTCGTCGATCGTGACGTCGATCTCCGTCTCGACCTCCAACGGCCGTAACGACGCCCACTCCGACGCCAGAAAGCGCTCCTGCAGCTGCGCGAGGTCGGCGGGTGTCGAGGCGGACGGAACGTCGGCAGCGGGGTTCGCGTCATCGTCGTCCCACAGCGCGTCCTCGAGTGAGACGCCGGCCCCCACGATGCCGGAACGCTGCTCCACCCACGAATGAAACGCGGTGCCCAGGCGCGACTGGCGATACGGACGCTCGGGCAGCGCACGGCGCAGCGCCGGCGCGTCGCCGAGAAAGTCCTTGAAACGGGATGCCGGGATGCGCACGGGCGCCGCCGGTCGCGCCGAGCGCTGCCGCTCCGCCCGCTCGGCGAGCAGGAGGGCGAGTTCGGCGGTGGGCTCGGCGTCCGCCGCCCGCCGCACGCCGTCGGCGGCGGCGGCGACGGTGCCGCGCCGC
Source organism: Sphingomonas sp. BLCC-B65 (assembly GCF_028550675.1). Classification (NCBI taxonomy): domain Bacteria; kingdom Pseudomonadati; phylum Pseudomonadota; class Alphaproteobacteria; order Sphingomonadales; family Sphingomonadaceae; genus Sphingomonas; species Sphingomonas sp. BLCC-B65. The sequence continues at coordinate 751,843 of NZ_JAQQGL010000001.1, forward strand.
GCTCCGAGGGGATCGAGCGGCCACGTCAGGAGGCGGCGGCGACCCTCGAAAGGGTTCTCGCCCGGGTCGACGTCCGGGTCGAGCGTCCGGCCCAGGGCCGCGGCCATCTCCTCCAGGAAAGCGCTCGGGCGACGCGGCGACGTGGTGCCCGACCAGTGCGAAGCGCTCAGAAGCAGGTGGTCGCGTGCACGAGTGACGGCGACGTACGCCAGCCGACGCTCCTCATCACGCTGGCGCGCGCGCCCGGCCGCGACGAAGTCGTTCAGGGCGCCGACGAGATCCTGCTGCGTCGGGGACCGGTCGGCATCCCACCGGAAGTCGGGCAGCCAATCCGCGTCGCCGCGGAACTCGTACGGGAGAACGCCGAACCCGAGCCACCCACGCGTGTCCTTCGGCCGCGAGGGCAGCTCGTCCTCGACCAGGCGGACGACCGCCACGGCGTCCCATTCGAGGCCTTTGGACCCGTGGATCGTGAGCAGCTGCACGACATCGTCCTCGGGCGGCTCCGTGCGGGGTGCGAACTCATCGAGGCGCTCGGCGTGGTCGAGCCAGGCGAGAAGGCTCGGCAGCGAACCACGGTCATCCGTCGCCAGAAAGCCGTGCAGTTCATCGACGAAAGCGCGCAGCTGATCGCCGGCGACGCGTGCCGGACCGCGCGCCTCATTCGCGGCGAGCTCGATGTCCAGGCGGAGCTCGAGTTCGATCATGCGCACGAGCTCCGGGATCGGCAGCGTCGCCTGCCGACGCAGGCCGGCGAAGACGGCGGCCGCCTCGCGCAGGCGTTCCCGCGCCGCGGCCGTGAAGTCGGACAGCCAACCGTGGTCGACGCCGTGGCGCAAAAAGAAGTCGAGGGCGTCGATGAGCGAGCCCTGGTCATCCCCCGCCGACGAACGCATCCGCGCCACGACGTCGGGCTCCAAGGGCCGAAGCGCGGCGTCGTGACGGCTGATCCTGCGGGACAGCTCACTCAATGCCCGCAGATCAGCCACGCCGATCCCCCAGCGCGGGCCGGCGAGCAACCTGATCAGCGACGAACCCGCGCGCGGGTCGCTGATCACGCGGAGCGTCGCGACCACGTCGACGACCTCCGGAGTGGAGAGCAGCCCGCCGAGGCCGAGGATGCGGTGCGGGATGCCGCGCCGGCCCAGGGCGTCCGCGAAATGCACCATGTGCTTCTTGCTGCGAAAGAGCACGGCTCCTGTCGTCGCGGCGCCCGCTCGGGCGCGCTCGTGCCGTACACGCGCGAACCAGTCCGCCACGGCGTCGGCCTCCGCATCGATGTCGGTGTCGATGTGGATCTCCACCTCGCCCGAGCCCGCTCCCGGACGAGGTCGCAGGCCTTCGACGACGACCGGGACGCTCTCGGCAAGAGGCGCAAGCACGGCGTCAGCCGCGCGCAACACGTCGACGCTGTTGCGCCAGCTCGTCATCAACGCGAAGGTCTCGGCCCGACCGGTGCTGCTGAATGCCGTCGCGAAGTCGCCGAGGTTGCCGGCGCTCGCCCCCCGCCAGCCGTAGATGGACTGGTGAGGGTCTCCGACGGCCATGACGGCCGCATCGCGAAAGGCGGAGGCGAGCAGCTGGGTCTGCACGACGGAGGTGTCCTGGTACTCGTCCAGCAGCACCACGCGATAGCGATCGCGCAACTCCTCTCCGACGGTCGGATGCGCTTCGACGATCTCGCAGGCGCCCGCGACCTGGTCGGAGAAATCGATCACCCCTCGACGGAGCTTTCGCCGGGCGTACTCCCGTGCAAGATCCGCGAGGACGTCCAGTGCGCCGACGGCCACCTGCGCTTTCGCGATGTCGGCGTACACCGTGACGCGCGCCGACGTCGAGGGCCGTTCCAGAACGTCCGAGAAGCGCGCGGGAAAGCGCGCGAGCTGCTCGAGGTCGACGCGGTTGTCAGCAGCGTCACGGGCGATGCGCAGGGCGGCATCGATGATCGAACGCAGCGCCTCTTCGCGTACCTCCAGCCGCGGATCGTCCGACTCGAGCACGACACGTCGCATCAGCAGCCAGGCCGCCGACTCGCTGAGAACGGCGGCTTCGGCGTCGCGGCCGAGTCTGACGGCGTGCTCGCGGACAATGCTGTCGGCGAAGCTGTTGTACGTGGAGACGGTCGGCCGCTCCAGCAGCGCGTCGGCCGACACCTCATCGGGGACCGCGACGGCGCCGGTGGCGACGACGAGTTCATCGAGCACGGCGTACCGCGACGACGACGGTGCACCGCTGCGCTCGAGCTCGCCGAGGATCCCCAGCTGCCCCCGCGCGTGCAGGGCCTCGAGATGGGGAACGAGTCCGCGGCGTTCGAACTCCGCAAGCCGCTGCAGTCGGCGGTGCACGCGCTCGGCGAGTTCGCCGGCGGCCTTGCGGGTGAACGTCAGACCCAGCACCGCGTCACGCGGAACGAGGCCGTTCGCCACGAGCCACACCACGCGTCCCGCCATCGTCTCGGTCTTGCCGCTGCCGGCGCCGGCGACGACGAGCGCGGGCGCGAGGGGCGCCGCGATCACCCGGGCTTGTTCGTCCGTGGGAGGGAACTGGCCGAGGGCGGCCGCGAGCGCGGTCGGAGAGACGGCGCTCATGACGCGCTCACCGCGTTGATCGTGTGGATGCGGCACAGGCCGTAGGAGTGATCATCGCGACAGTGCTCCTCATACGGCGCCGAGAACTCCGCGCCGCTCATGACGGTCGCCGCCTCCCGCACTCGGGCGAGGAAGGCGTCGCGAGCGACGTCGTCCAGCGGCGGCTGGCGGGGTTCCACATAATCCTTCGTGGCCGCGGACGGGCGCAGCACGAGCAGCTTCGCCCCGCCGGGCGTGAGGCCTGCAGCCTCGGGGATGGCGCCCGCATCGAGCGCCAGCTGGTAGGCGGCGAGCTGCGGATTGTCGATGACCTTCGCGTCGGTCTGCGGCTCACGCTTTCCGGTCTTGAGATCGACGATCACCACCTCCCCGGAGGCCGTGCGCTCCACGCGATCGATGTAGCCGCTGACGATGGCACCGTGACCGCCGGCCGGATCGAGGGCGACCGGGACCTCGAAATGCGGTTCCGCGCCGATGACGGTTCCGCCCGCGAGTTCGAACCGCCGCAGATAGAGCGACAGTCGTCGCACGAGTTCGCGCGCCCGCACGCGCTCCGAGCGCTCGCGCCAGGCGGACTCGAACTCCAGTTCACTCCACCGCGCGTCCACGACCGCCCACAGCGCGTCCTCGTCGGAGCCCGTTGCGCGCTCCATCGCCGCGTGCACCAGCGTGCCGAGGCCCGCGACGGCTCCCCCGTCATCCGCCCCCAGGTCGGCGAGCAGCCAGTTGAGCTCGCACTCCTCCACCGTCTGGAGCCGCGACGGCGATACGCGCACGTCCTCGCGCGTGAGATCGCGCAACGGCGCTGTGGAAGTCACGGGGGCGATGCCATACCACTCGTCGGGCGCGGCGCCCGGAACGCCCGCCGCAGCGAGCAGCCGCAGCTGCTCGGCGGCGGCGCGTCGCGTGGAGGGGTCTGCTCGACGCTCCGTGAGCGCACGTCTGTGCTGGGCAACCAGCCCACGCAGGGTCAGCGGATGCGCCGCCGAGCGTGCGGCGGGCTGCGCCTGCGGGAGCATCTCGAAGAGCGGACTCGGCCCCGTGTCGTCGTCGTCGACGGCGGTCACGATGAGGCGTCGGCGGGCGCGGGAGCACGCGCGCGCGAACAGACGCAACTCGTCGTGGAGCACCCCGCGTCGTCGATCCAGCGTGTCGGCGGTTTCGGAGCCCCCGAGGGCGAGCGGCGCCAGCCGCCAGGTCTGCAGCAGACTTCCTCGCGCCCGCAGGTTCGGCCAGACGCCTTCCTGGACCCCGGCGACGACGACGGTGTCGTACTCGGCTCCGAGGGCGCCGGCGGGGGTGAGGATGTCGACGGCATCCGCCCGGGAATCGTCGACCAGCCGATCTTCGGCGACGTCCGACTCGAGGATGCCGCGCAGAAACGCCCCGGGTGAGGTGCCGTCCGCTCTCTCGCCGTGACGTTTGGCGGCCTGGAAGAGTGCCACCAGCGCGTCGAGCTCTCTGCCGGCCTGTGCGGCGAGCGGCCCCGACCCCTCGGCCGCGGCGACCCATGACCGCTCGGCACCCAGGCCGTCCCACGCACTCCACAGGATCTCGTGGGCGGTCGGCGCCTGGGCCCCGCCCGCGTGGACGAGATCCCAGTGAGCGCGGACGTCTGCGAGGGTCCGCGCGATCCGCTCGGCGCGGCGACCCTCTCGGGTGTCGAGCAGGGCGAACGCGACGGGATGACCGAGCGCGGAGACCAGCAGCTCGGCGCTGGAGACGACCCGCTCGTCGGAGGCAGCCTCCGCCGGCGGCTCCGCAGCGAGCGCCGACAGCCGCAGGGCGGTACGCAGCCGGCGGATCTCGACCGGATCCATCCCGCCGGCGCGAAGGGCATCGACGGCGTCCTCGAGGCTCCAGCCGGCGGGATCGAGCTCCGCCAGCAGTGCGATGCGCAGCAGATCCGCCACCGCGCGGGCCTCAGCCAGCGGTCGCTGCCCGCGGGTGCGCGTGGGCACCTCGCGAGCGGCGAGTTCGGCTTCGAGAGTCGCAACCTGTCGACTGTCGTGCGCGATGACGGCGCACGAGGACCACGGCACCGCGTCGTGGACGTGGCGCTCTCGGAGCAGACGTGCGATCACGTCATGCTCTTCCGACGCGGAACGGGCGGTGACGGCACGGACACTCTCGTCGTCGACCGTCGGCGCGTCGGAGGCGGTGGGAGGGCGCAGGCGGTGCGCGACGAGGCCGGCAGCTCCGATGCGGGCCGTGACGGCGGCGATCAGGCGTCGATGGGCGTCGGTGCCGCGGTGCATCCGCTCCAGCACGTGCACCGGCCCGGCGGCTGCGAGGCGGGAGAAGTTCTCCGGGCTGGCGCCGCGGAAGCTCCCCGAGCCGACATCCGGATCGCCGAACGCCAGCACGGCGACACCCCGAGAGCGGCACGCCTCCAGGAGCTCCACCCCGCCGAGAGTCAGTTCCTGGGCGTCGTCCACCACGATCGCCCGCAGCCGCTCCAGCGCGGCAATTCCCGGCGCTCCGGCCGGGAGCGTGCGGACCAGGCCCAGTGCCTCGCGCACGAGACCCGCGGCATCGCGGTGGGCGCCGCGCATGCGGTCGCGCGCATACAGGTACTCCCGGGAAAAGGACGCCGCCGCCGCCCACTCGGCGACGCCGTGCTGCGCCGCGAGGTCCGACAGATCGTCCGGCGAGATCCCCAGCTGGGCGCACTCGGCGAGCAGAGCCCGCAGCTCCGCGCGGAACGCCCGTGTGGAGCGCACCGCGGCCGGCAGCGAGGACGGCCACCGGGTGAAGCCCTCGGCCTCATCCTCGCAATCCCCGGCCAGGAGGTCGGCGATGACCTGATCCTCGTCCGGGCCGGTCAGCAACTGGGGCGCCGGGTCGCCGCGATGGACGGCGTCGGCGCGGATGATCTGATAGGCGAACGCGACGATCGAGCGCGCCAATGCGCCGGGCGTGGCGACGTCGACGGCGAGAGCGAGGCGATCACGCAGTGCGGTCGCGGAGGTCCGAGACGGAGTCAGCACGAGCACCTCGTCCGGCAGCAACGCACCGCGGGTGTGGCCCGCGGGCGGCCGGACGAGTGCGCCGACCCGCGCGATCGCGGTCGCGGTCTTACCCGATCCCGGGGCGCCCACCACGACGCCGGACGCGTCGGCGGGAAGGTCGATGACGGCACGCTGAGCGGCATCCCACGTCACACGATCCATGCCTCTCACGCTAGCCGGACACACCGACACGAGCGTTCGCGCACAGCGAGCGGCGCACTGCCCTGCGCGCGATCCCGCGCCCGATCCGGTGTCGTAGAGTCGAGGTGCGGCCGGCGTACCGGTCCGCTCCGGCCGCCGACGGCGGCGGGTCATGAACAGAAGTGAGGCAATCACCGTGGAGATCCGCATCGGCATCGCGAACACCGCTCGGGAGCTCAGCTTCGAGTCGGCCCAGTCGGCGGATGCCGTGACAAGCACGATCCAGAAGGCCCTCGAGGCCTCGGAGTCCTTCGTCACCTTCACCGACGTCAAGGGCAACACCTACATCGTTCCCACGGCCGGCATCACCTTCATCGAGGTCGGCACGGAAGAGTCCCGGCGCGTCGGCTTCGTCGCCTGAGCACCGGCATCCCACCGTGGACATCCTGCTCGCGTTCATCTTCGGCGGCGCCTACGGCGGCGTCCTGCACTACCTCATGCCCGGACGCACCTCGCGTGGCAGCGCCGTCGCCCCCGTGCTCGGTGCCGTCCTGGGCGGAGTGGTCTGGATGGCCCTCACCTGGGCCGGTCTGACGACGCTGGACCCGTGGCTGTGGATCCTTTCGATCGCCGTCCCCGCGGTCGTCGTACCCGCGGTCCTCGCCATCCTCACGCGAGTGCGCGCAAACCACGACGCGCGCGAGCGGTTGCGGCTGAAGATCTCCTGAGCTCGCCGGGCCGACGGCGCGGCCCCTCGGTCAGGCGTCGAGCCCCATCGCAGACATGCGACGCGAGTGCGCACCGAGAAGGTCGGTGAACACCGGCTCGACCTTACGCTCCTCCGCGGCATCCAAGGTCTGAGGACGAAGCGCGGCGCGGGCGATGAGCAGGGTGTCGCCCACGAGGCGACGTCCCCACAGAGCGAGCAGCGATTTCCACTGCTCATCGGCAGCGATCGCACCCGCGATGATGTCGACGAGGGCTTGCCGGTCGTCGTCGCCGCGCAGGATCTCCGCGACCCGCCGGCCGGTCACGCCGTAGCTGGAGGACAGCGCCAGATAGAAGTCGTCCAGCATGCCCGCCGTGATGTGCACCGAGAGCATCGTCTCGAGCGAGCGGGCACCGTGCGTCGACCGGCGAAATGCGTCGAGCGGCTCACGGAAGGGAAGCATGAGATCGAGGGGATCGTCGCCGCGTTCACGGATGAGGGCGAGGATCGCGCGGTGCTTGTGCAGGGCCGCTCCGGCAGCCACCGAGATCGATTCCTTCTGCGTCAGCTCGGGGGTCGGTGCGATCAGCTCGCTGAGCGTCTCGAAGTATCCGAGCTGCAGGTACGCGGCCTGACCGAGGAACGTGTCGATGTCGGGTGCGAGCTCTTCGAAGTCGACGCGCCGGACGTCGCCGAAGTCGCCGCGAGAGCGCACGCGCAGCGTCCGTGCGACGGTGCGGTCGCGCTGCCAGGGCCAGGTCACCACGCCCCCAGCCTAGATGCGACCCGCCGCTTCCGAGGTCGTCCCGACACCCTCCGGTAGGCTGGTCAGGTCTCGGCGATGGATCGAGACCCCCGCGCCTGCGGATGAGTAGAAGGCGTGGACTTCCTCACCGGCGGCTTCTCACCGCCAGACAGGCACGTATTGTGACGACATTCGCTGAACTCGGAATCGATCCCGACATCGTCGAGGCCCTCGCCTCCAAGGGCATCGTGGACGCCTTCCCCATTCAGGAGCAGACGATTCCGCTGGGGCTGCCGGGCCAGGACATCATCGGCCAGGCCAAGACCGGAACGGGCAAGACCTTCGGCTTCGGCATCCCCGTCGTCCAGCGTCTCGGCCTCGACCCGGCGCCGGGTGTGAAGGCGCTCATCGTCGTTCCGACCCGCGAGCTGGCCGTCCAGGTCTACGAAGACATGGACATGCTCACCCAGAACCGCTCCACGAGCGTGGTCGCCATCTACGGCGGCAAGGCGTACGAAGGCCAGATCGACCAGCTGAAAGCCGGTGCGCAGATCGTCGTCGGCACACCGGGTCGCCTGATCGATCTCAACAACCAGCGCCTGCTCGATCTGAGCGGTGCGATCGAAGTCGTGCTCGACGAGGCCGACAAGATGCTCGACCTGGGCTTCCTCGCCGACATCGAGAAGATCTTCCAGAAGGTCGCGCCGGTGCGCCACACCCAGCTCTTCTCGGCGACGATGCCCGGCCCCATCGTGGCCCTCGCGCGCCGCTTCATGAGCAACCCGATTCACATCCGGGCGACCGACCCCGATGAGGGACTGACGCAGGCCAACATCAAGCACCTCGTCTACCGCGCCCACTCGCTCGACAAGGACGAGGTGATCGCCCGCATCCTGCAGGCGGAGGGCCGGGGTAAGACGGTGGTCTTCACCCGCACCAAGCGCGCCGCTCAGAAGCTGGTGGACGAGCTGAACGACCGAGGGTTCAATGCGGGTGCCGTGCACGGCGACATGAGCCAGGAGGCGCGTGAGCGGTCGATGGCCGCGTTCAAGGCCGGCAAGAAGGACGTGCTGATCGCCACCGACGTCGCCGCCCGCGGTATCGATGTGGACGACGTCACCCACGTCATCAACCACACGATCCCGGACGACGAGAAGACCTACCTGCACCGCGCGGGACGCACCGGCCGCGCCGGCAAGACGGGTATCGCCATCACCTTCGTCGACTGGGACGACCTGCACAAGTGGGCCCTGATCAACCGGGCGCTCGAGTTCGGGCAGCCGGAGCCGGTCGAGACGTACTCGTCGAGCCCGCACCTGTACACCGACCTGGACATCCCGGCGGGGACCAAGGGCCGCATCGCGAAGGCGCCCAGGACGGAGGCGGTGCGCACGCAGCGCCCGGCTCCCGAGCGCGCAGCCGATGCCGCGGCCGAGGGAGCCGCTGAGACCGGCACCCGCCGTCGCCGCCGTCGCCGCTCCGGGTCGTCGACGATCGGCTCGACGTTCGCCGAAGGATCGTCGACGGGCGCGGATGCCGAGACGGCGCACACCGGCGATGCTGCCGCTGCCGCCGAGGGCGCAGGAACCCACGACGGCGCCGGCAAGGAGCACCGCGACGGCAACGCCGCGCCCGCGCGTCGCCGCCGTCGTCGCCGCGGCTCGGGCGGCGGCGCACCCGCCGCTCCCCCTGTCGCGGGAGCCTGACCTTACGCGCTGATCGCATCGCCTCGGGCATCGCGGCGAGGCCGTTCACCGCCCCGCAGGCTCGGTCGCCGGCGCCTGCGGCGGGTAGACCCAGGTCACCATGACGACCGACACGATCATCAGCAGGAACCACGACACCAGTTTCGTGATCGAGACGGGATGCCATCCATCCAACTGGTCGGGGTACGCCCACGCACCCGCCCACGTGCCGATGTTCTCTGCGAGGTAGATGAACAGCGCCACGCCGGCGTAGGCAGCCAGGAGCGGCAGCCTCAGCGTGCGACGCCAGACGCGCGCGTGCATGACCGTCCGAGCCCAGAGCAGCGCGACAGCGACAAGGAGCACCCAGCGCAGATCCCAGACGAAGTGATGCGCGAAGAAGTTCACGTAGATCGATGCCGCCACGATCGTCGTGATCCACCTCGGCGGGTAGCGGACGAACGCGAGATCGAACAGCCGGTAGACGCGCACCATGTACGAGCCGACGGCGGCGTACATGAATCCGCTGAACAGCGGTACGCCGCCGATTCGCAGCACGCCGTCGGCCGCGTAGGTCCACGATCCGGCATCCGTCTTGAACAGTTCCATCACCGTGCCGGCGACGTGGAAGAGCACGATCACCCACAGTTCACGGCCGGTTTCGAGCCGCCCCGCGAGCATCGCGATCTGGATCAGTACGGCCGCGATCGTCAACGCGTCGTTGCGCGCCAGCGCAGCATCGTCGGGCCACCACAATCGGGCCGCGACGATCACCGCCAGCAACGAGAAGCCGAACACGCAGGCCCACGCCTGCTTGACCACGAAGACGGCCAACTCCACGGCTGTCGCGCGCGCGCCGCGGTCGGGCGCGCCCCGAAGCACGCGGTGAGCGGCCGCATCGATGCGCCGCTCGAGCGGTGTGGGTTGCTGCATCGCGAGATCAGGCGAAAACGGGCGAACTGCCCGTCGCCCTCCCGATGATGCGCTGCACCATCTCGTCGGCGGTCGTGAACTCTCCCGGTTGGTTGGGCTTTCCCAGTCCGTGATAGTCGCTGGATCCGGTGACGATGAGGTCCCGCTCGGCCACGAGCGTCTGCAGCGCCCCCAGTGCCGGCTCCCGGTTCTCCCGATGGCCGAGTTCGAAGCCCGCGAGCCCGGCATCGAGCATGCGCCCCAGGAGACCTTCGGGCAGCAAGCCCCCTCTGCCCGCCGGATGAGCGATGATCGGCACACCTCCGGCATCCACCACCGCCGCCACCGCGGTCACCGGATCGGGCGCGTACAGGTCGACGTAGTAGTCGCTGCCGGGGTGAAGGATGCCGGCGAACGCCTCACCCCGATCGCGGACGTAGCCGCGTGCGATGAGCGCGTCGGCCAGGTGCGGCCGCCCCACGGTCGCCCCGACGGTCGTCTGGGCGAGAATGTCGTCCCAGGTGAGGTCGTAATCCCGGCCGATGCGCTCGGCCATCGTTTGCGCACGAGTCAGACGCGAGTGGCGTATCCGGTCGGTGAGTGCGCGCAGCACCGCATGCTCCGGGTCGAACAGGTAGGCGAGCACATGGACGCTGCGCCACTCGTGACGGGCAGACAGCTCCATCCCCGGAATCAACGTCATCCCGAGCGACGCCGCCGCCTCTGCCGCCTCTGACCAGCCGGATGTGGTGTCGTGGTCGGTCAACGCCGCGGTGTGCAGACCCACGGCGTGAGCGGCGGCCATCACCCGCGCGGGAGGCTCGGTGCCGTCGGAATGGTCGGAGTGCAGGTGCAGGTCGCTGGGCCCGCGGAACCGCGGCATCCACTCCGCAGCCGACGAGACAACCATGCCCCGAGCGTACCGCCGGCGCGCACAGGACCGGCGTCCACCGCTCACGGTCCGGGAACTCCCAGGAGCACTGCCGTAGAGTCCCACACGTGCTGCGCCTGCTCGGAATCCTCGTGACGGTGGCCGCCGCGATCGCCACGGCGGTCGTCACGTGGCCACAGTTCTTCCGCCTCGAGCAGACGTTCCCGTTCGCCCAGATCGTGTCCCTGCGCCCTGTCGTCGTCCTGGTGCTCGGGGCCCTTTTCGTGCTCGGTCTGCTTCTCGCCCTCGCCCGCCCGCTGCGAGCGTTCGCGGGCGCGATCGCGGTCATCGCCCTGCTCGGAGCACTCGCGAACGGCGGCATCCTGCTCGCGCGCGGTGTGGGAACCGGCAGCCTTCCGCCGGCGACGGACTCGAGCATCCGCGTCATGACCTGGAACACCGCCGGTGCGGCCACCGACGCCGATCTCATCGCCCGCACCGCCGTGGCGATGAAAGCCGACGTCGTCGCTCTGCCCGAGACGACGATCGAGACCGGCGAAGCCGTGGCGATCGCCATGCGCGAGATGGGTGCGCCGATGTGGGCCCATCACGAGAACTACGGTGAGCGTCCCGGATACCCGGACTGGGCCGCGAACTCCACGACCCTGCTCATCTCCCCCGCCCTCGGCGACTACGCCGTCGTGGCGTCCACCTCCGACGGAGCGAGCAACACCTCCGCCGTCCCCAGCGTCGTCGCGATGCCCGTGGACGGAAGCGGCCCCACGATCGTCGCCGTCCACGCAGTCGCGCCCCGTCAGGACCGCATGGACGATTGGCGCAGCGATCTGACGTGGATCGCGAATCAGTGCGCGAGCGACGACGTGATCATGGCCGGGGACTTCAACGCCACCGTCGACAACATGGCTCGTCTGGGCGTCGACGGCGGCGACCTGGGCCGATGCACGGATGCCGCGGCCCGCACCGGATCGGGTGCGGTGGGCACGTGGTCCACGTCGCTGCCGCCGCTGATCGGCACCCCGATCGATCACATCATGGCGACGGCGAACTGGACGCCGACGGGATCGGTCGTTCTCGGCTCGCTCGACGGGAGCGGCAGCGACCACCGTCCGCTCGTCGTGCAGTACGAGGCCGCACGGTAAGAGCAACGACTCACGCCCGCCCTCCGTCGCACAGAAGGAGGTGCGAGACTGGTGCCATGAGCACGAGCGAGAGCGACACGATCGCCACGACCGACACCGACGTCACCCCCGTTGAGAACGCGAACCGCAAGCAGCCGTTCCCGCGCGGCTTCCTCGACACCATCTCGACCGGCTGGGCCGAACGGCCCGAGCTCACCCCCTCACCACGGCCGCAGGTGCCCTACACGGCGGCGCGCCGCGCTGCCGTGTCCGCCGCCTTCCCCGGGCAGCGTCTCGTGCTGCCGGCGGGAACGTACAAGCAGCGCTCGAACGACACCGACTACCCGTTCCGCGCCCACTCGGCTTTCGCGCACCTCACCGGCTGGGCGAGCGACAGCGTGCCGGATTCGGTCCTCGTGTTCGACCCGCGTGAGGGCGGCGCCGGCCACGACGTGACGCTCTACCTGCGCGAGCGCGCCGACCGGACCACCGCCGAGTTCTACAGCGACGCGACCATCGGGGAGTTCTGGATCGGTCCGCGCCCCGCCCTGGCGGGCGTCGCCGGCGAGCTCGGACTCACCACGGCCCCGATCGAGGACTTCGCGGCGGAAGACGGCGACCTGGTTCTCGATGAGGACCCGGAACTGACGCGTGTCGTCTCCGAGCTGCGCCTCGTCAAGGACGACTACGAGATCGCGCAGCTGCGCCTCGCGGTCGAGGTCACCGCTCGCGGCTTCGACGACATCGTCGCCGATCTGCCGCGGATCATCGAGACGCCCCGCGGAGAACGTGCGGTCGAGGGCATCTTCCACCATCGCGCCCGCATCGAGGGAAACGGCGAGGGGTATGACACGATCGCGGCATCCGGTCCGCACGCCTGCTATCTGCACTGGACCCGCAACGACGGCGCCGTCCTTCCGGGCGACCTCATCCTCATCGACGCCGGTGCGGAGGTCGACAGCCTCTACACCGCGGACATCACCCGCACGATTCCGGTCAGCGGCACCTTCTCGCCCGTCCAGCGCATGATCTACGAGACGGTCCGCGAGGCCGCCGACGCCGCCTTCGCGGCGGCCCGGCCCGGCGTGAAGTTCCGCACGATCCACGAAGCCGCCATGCGCGTCATCGCCGAACGCGTGTCCGAGTGGGGGCTGCTCCCCGTGACCGCCGACGAGGCGCTCGACGCCGACAACGGCGGACAGCATCGCCGCTACATGGTCCACGGGACGAGCCACCACCTGGGGCTCGACGTGCACGACTGCGCCCAGGCGCGGCGTGAGATGTACTACGACGGCATTCTGGAGGCGGGAATGGTCTTCACCATCGAGCCCGGGCTCTACTTCCAGATCGACGATCTGACGGTGCCGGAGGAGTTCCGCGGCATCGGCGTGCGCATCGAGGACGACATCCTCATGACCGCCGACGGTCCCGTGAACCTGTCGGCGGGCATCCCCCGCACCGCCGACGAGGTCGAGGCGTGGGTCGCGGGGCACACCGCCGCACGCTGACAGCGCTCACAGCCGCCGGCGCAGCCACGGGACGACGTGGTCGCTGAGCTCGCCGCCGATCTGATCGGCGGGCCGGCGGCGCCCCTTGATCTCGAAGGAGTGGGTGGCGCCGTCGATCCAGACCGTGGTGGCGTCTCGGCATCCGCTGAGCGCCTGATCGTACTGCTCACGGGGCTGGATGAACGGATCGTTCGTCCCCTCGACGAACAGCTGCGGCACCGCGATCTGCGGAAGGTGCGCGGCACGCAGCTTCTCCGGAGCGCCGGGCGGATGCAGCGGATAGCCGAGGTACACCAGCGCCGCGGGCGTGATCGCCCCCTCCGCGGCCGCCATCGACGCCATGCGTCCCCCGTAGGACTTGCCCGCCGCCACGAACGGCACGCCGGGAGCCGTCTGGCGCGCTACCGCCTCGACGGCGGCCCAGGCGGCGATCGCGTGCGACGCAGGTCCCGGCATCTTGCGTCCCGCCTGCGCGTACGGAAAGGCGAAACGCACCACGCTGACGCCCTGACGCGCGCACCCCTCGCCCAGGCCGAGCAGGAAAGGATGATCCATCCCGGCCCCGGCACCGTGCGCGAGCGCCATCACCGCCCACGGGTCGACCGCCTGATGAGGGGCGGTCGAGACGACGACGGACCCCGTCGGCAGAGCGACCTCCATCACCGCTCCGGCGTTGTCGGTCCCTGTTCTCCGCCGTCGCGGACACCGGCGTCTCCAGCCGGCGGGGCGCTGGGTTGGGTCGGCGCTTCCACGGGCGGCGCCAGACGTTCGCCGTACTGCGGCGGATCGACGCGCTCTCCGTACTGCGGGGGTGCGCTCGTGTCCGGAGCGGGTGCGGACACCGGCGCCGAGGGCGCGCGATGGGCGGCCGCAGGCGTGACCGTTCTGCCGACGACTTCCCGGGCACGGTGGATGCTGCGCGGGAGGACGGTCACCTCGTACCGGTCGGCCAGCACTTGGGTGATCGACGTGTAGTCGCGGCGGCGGCGGACGATCGAGTACGTGATGATGCTCATGAGCATGCCGAGGGCGATGCCGACCAGCATGACGCCGATGAACAGCTGGATCGCCGCATTCGGCGTGCCGAGCACGAAGATGGCCGAGAAGAGGAGGCCGAGCAGGATGCCGTTCACCGCTCCCGAGCGCGCGGCCGCCGCGTATCCGAGACGCCCGGTGACGGTCTCGACGGAGCGCAGGCCGTGTCCGACGATCGCGATGTCCCGGGCCGGGATGTCCGCCTCCACGAGCTGAGACACCGCCTTCTGCGCCGCCGGATACGTCGCGAAGTCGGCGATCTTCTCGCCGTGTTCCTGGGGTATTCCGCCCAACATGCTCACGCATCCATCTTCGCATGAGCACCCTGTGCATCCGCCGCGGCGCGACGGACGTCTGCCCCGGGCGACAGCAGGCGCGGACTACGCTGGTCGAGTGAGTACGCAGAGGGTTTTCGTGGCACGCCTGGTGGGCTGCACCGTCTTCGACCCCGCGGGCGACCGGCTCGGCAAAGTCCGTGACGTCGTCGTCATCTATCGAAAAGACGACCCGCCGCGTGTGGTGGGCCTCGTCGTCGAGATTCCGGGGCGTCGCCACGTCTTCCTGTCGATCGGGCGCGTCACCTCGATCCAGTCCGGGCAGGTCATCACGACGGGCCTCATCAATGTCCGACGCTTCCAGCAGCGCGGTGGCGAGGTGCGCGTCATGAGCGAGCTGCTCGGTCGTCGGGTGTACTTCACCGACGGATCCGGACACGCGGTGATCGAGGACGCCGCGATCGAGCGCAACCGTCTCGGCGAGTGGGACATCGGCCAGCTCTTCCTCCGCAAGCCCAAGACCAGCGCGTCCCCCTTCGCAAAGGGACCGACCACGTTCGCAAGCTGGGGCGATGTGCGCGAACAGGCCGTACCGGGCGAGGCGCAGTCGGCCGAACAGCTCGTGGCGACCTTTTCCGAGCTCAAGCCCGCCGACCTCGCCAACACCCTGCTCGATCTGCCCGACGAGCGCCTCCTCGAGGTCGCCGAGGAGCTCTCCGACGACCGTCTCGCCGACGCGCTGGAGGAGATGCCCGAAGACGACCAGGTGCACATCCTCGAGGCTCTCGGCGACGAGCGCGCCGCCGACATCCTCGACCAGATGGAGCCGGACGACGCCGCCGACGTGCTGGCGCAGCTGCCGGAGGAGCAGCGAGAGGAGCTCCTCGAGCTCATGGAGCCGGAGGAAGCGGAGGACGTCCGCGCCCTCCTCAAGTACGGCCCCGACACGGCCGGCGGTCTCATGACGAGCGAGCCGATCGTCCTGTCGGCCGACGCGACGGTCGCGGAGGCTCTCGCCCTGATCCGCCGCCACGAGCTGCACCCGGCCCTCGCCGCGGCGGTGTTCGTGACCCTTCCGCCGTATGAGACCCCGACAGGGCGACTGCTGGGCACGGTGCACTTCCAGCGGATGCTGCGGTACCCGCCGCACGAGCGGCTCGGCGCGATCATCGACGACACGCTCGATCCGGTGCCCGTCACCGCATCCGCCGCCGAAGTGGCGCGCCTGCTCGCGAGCTACAACCTCGTTTCCCTCCCCGTCGTGGATGCCGCACACCGGCTCGTCGGCGCGGTCAGTGTCGATGACGTTCTGGACTACCTGCTGCCCGAGGACTGGCGTTCGCACGACGGCGACGACGACGCACTGACCGCCCCCGCGACGACCGCGATGCTTCCGAGGAGGCCCTGATGGCGAAGGATCGCCGCACCTTCTCGCTGGATGCGCCGCGCGGCCGCGCGGGCATGCTCAGCCGCAGCCCGCAGCCCTCTCGCGACCGGTTCGGCCGCTTCTCCGAAGCCTTCGCCCGCGCGATGGGGACCTCCGGCTTCCTCATCGGCATGACCGTGTTCGTTGCGGTGTGGCTCTGGTGGAACACCGCAATGCCGCGCGAGATGCAGTTCGACGCGGCGGAGAACAACTTCACGCTGCTGACCCTGATCCTCTCGCTGCAGGCTTCGTACGCCGCGCCGCTGATCCTTCTCGCCCAGAACCGGCAGGACGACCGCGACCGCGTGCAGATCGAGCAGGATCGTCAGCGCGCAGAGCGCAACCTCGCCGACACCGAGTACCTCGCCCGAGAGGTCGTCGCCCTCCGCATGGCGATGACGGACGTCTCCGAGCACGTCGTCACTCGCGACGTGCTGCGCCAGGAGCTGAAGGCTCTGCTCGAGTCGTTGGAGAATTCCCGCGACCTGGATCGCCGCGGCGAGAGGTCCGACCAGTCGTGACGTCTGCTCCCAGCGGTGCCCGGGAGGCCACCGGCGACGACGCACGGGCGGATGACGTGCGGCGAGCCGTCGGCGCCGTCGTCGATCCCGAGCTTCGCCGTCCCCTCGCCGAACTCGACATGATCCGCGACGTGGCGGTCACCGGCACCCGCGCGCGCGTCGAGATCGCGCTGACGATCGTGGGCTGCCCCGCCGCCGACCGCATCGAGCGGGATGTGCGCGCGGCGGCATCCACCGCCTCCGGCATCTCCGATGTCGAGGTCGTCGTCGGAGTGATGTCCTCGGCACAGCGCCAGGCGCTCACCACGCGGCTGCGCGGAGACCGTGCCACGCGGACCATGCCCTTCGGGCCCGACGCCCTCACGCGCGTCGTCGCGGTCACGAGCGGCAAGGGTGGCGTCGGCAAGTCCAGCATCACCGCGAACCTCGCCGTCGCCCTGGCGCAGCGCGGGCTCGCGGTCGGGTTGATCGACGCCGACGTGCACGGCTTCTCGATCCCGGGACTGCTCGGCCTCGTGGATGCCGAGGGCCGACCGCCCGCACCGACCCGCATCGACGACCTCATGCTCCCTCCCGTCGCCTTCGGCGTGAAGGCGATCTCGATCGGTATGTTCCTCCCGCGCGACCAGCCCGTTTCGGCAGCCGTCGCCTGGCGCGGGCCGATGCTCCACCGCACGGTGCAGCAGTTCCTGACCGATGTGTTCTTCGGCGACCTCGACGTGCTCCTGATCGACATGCCTCCGGGTACGGGCGACGTGGCGATCTCGGTCGGGCAACTGCTGCCGCACGCCGACGTGCTCGTCGTCACGACGCCGCAGACCGCGGCATCCGACGTCGCCGTCCGCAGCGGACTGGTGGCAGCGCAGACCGGCCAGCGGGTGATCGGCGTCGTCGAGAACATGGGGGCGATGACCCTTCCCGACGGCAGCACCCTCGATCTGTTCGGAGCCGGCGGGGGCGAGGCCGTGGCCGCGTCGCTGTCGACGCCAGACCACGTCGTTCCGCTCCTCGCCTCGGTTCCGCTCAGTGTCGATCTGCGGCGCGGCGGCGACGAGGGAGCCCCCGTGGTCGTCTCGCGACCCGATGATGCGGCCGCACGCGCGATCGCCGCGCTGGCGGAGCGGATCGCGACGACGCCCCGCGGGCTGGCCCGCAGGTCGCTGCCGGTCACGCCGCGCTGACGTCGGCCGCTCAGGTCGCTTCGTCGTCGAACGGGACCTCACCGTTCGGATCGAACGTGGACAGCGGCGGCGCGGGCGCGGTGGCCGCGATCGCCGTGCCGACGGCCGCGGCACGGACCGTGGGAACGGGCGCGTCGTCGAGGAGGGCGTCGCGGATGATGCGCCGCGGGTCGTACTGACGCGGGTCGAGACGGCGCCACTCCACGTCGTCGAAGTCGTCGCCGAGTTCCTCCTTCACGCGCGTCTTGGCTCCGCTGAGCCACTCGCGCGCGCGCACGGTGAACCTCGCGAGGGTCTCCGCATACTGCGGCAGCCGCTCGGGTCCGACCAGGAGGGCGGCCACGATCAGGAGCAGGACGAGCTTGTCCCAGTCGAGGCCGAAGAACATGCCTCCAGGTTACCCGTGCGCCTGCCGGAAACGACGCCGAGCGCCCCGTACGCTGGGGGCTGGAGGAACCACATGGCCGATCAGGACGCGATCCGCAGGTACGTCGACGACGTCACCGTCGAACCCGAAGCGATCGAGCGCGCCCGTGCGCACGCGCTCGAGCTGGGTGCGGATCCGATCAGCCCGGCGGTGGGCGCCCAGATCGCCGTGATCGCCGCAGCGACCGCGGCGCTGAACGTCGTCGAGATCGGCACGGGTGCGGGGGTGTCGGGCCTGTGGCTGCTGCACGGTGCGCCCCGCGCGACACTCACGACCATCGACAAGGAGCCCGAGCATCTGGCGGCGGCACGAACGGCATTCGCCGACGCGAAGGTACCGCCGGCTCGCGCCCGCTTCATCACCGGCCGCGCCAGCGACGTGCTGCCCCGGATGAACGAGGCGTCCTACGACATCGTGCTCGTGGATGCCGATCCCGAGAGCGTCATCGACCACGTCGAGCACGGCCTGCGGCTGGTCCGCGCGGGCGGCACCGTCCTCATTCCGCGGGTGCTGTCCGGGGGCGCGATCGCAGACCCGGTGCGCCGCGATCCCGTGACGACCGCGTTTCGCACGCTGATCCAGGAGACACAGGCCTCGCCCGCGGTTCTCGGTGCGCTCTCCATCGTGGGCGAAGGGCTTCTGCAGCTGACCACCGTCGCCCCGGATCTGCGCTGAACGCTGGCTGAGGGCTGTCGGCGGCGCACCGCAGGGTACGGAAAAGGGCCGGTCCGAGGACCGACCCTTTCACGTGCGAGATCGTCAGGCTGCGCCGACCACGTCGCCGAGCACGCCGTGAAGTTCCTTGGCCTCTTCGTCATTGACAGAGACGACGAGTCGTCCGCCGCCCTCGAGGGGAACACGCACGATGATGAGGCGCCCCTCCTTCACGGCCTCCATCGGTCCGTCACCGGTTCGCGGCTTCATGGCTGCCATCGCGGGCTCCTTTTCGTCGTCGGACTACCTGTCAAGTTTATCGGTATGCCGAGACACCGGCCGCACGCGGCGTGCCGGAGGGTCGTCTTCAGGGAATCTGGGTGTACGAGTTGCCCAACGCCAGCATCTGGTAGATCCACCACCACTGGCCGATGAGCCCGACGACAAGCATCCCCCACCGCCAGAGAGCGTGCCGCGGGGCGGCGATGGCCCCGTAGAGCGGCGCGAGAGGCAGAAGGAGGCGGAAGATGCTCGACTGCGGAAAGAACACGACCAGCAGATACAGCACGTAGCTCGCCGACCAGAGTCGCATTTCGGGGCCGAGTCGCCGCACGTGCGGCTCGAACGCGATCACGGCCGCGACGGCCAGCACGGCCACCGCGAGGGCGACGTATCCCGCGATCTCGGGGAGGCCCCACAGGCGGAACCACAGCGCCGCCCCCTGCACGAACCCGTCGAACGGCACGAAGCCGCCCTCGCCGATCCACCCGCGCCGCCACGACAGCTCGGTCTCCATGTAGGCGGCGGGATCCCCCGTGACGATGCCCGCGATCACCTGCCATGAGAAGCCGACCACCACGGCGAGAACGCCGAGCGCCACGATGTGCATCACCTGCGCCGGCGGCAGCGGGTCGTCGCGCCGGCGCACCCATCGCATGACGCCGTAGGCACCGAGCAGGAGCGCGAACGCCAGCACGCCGGGTCTCGTGTATCCCATGACGACGATCAACGGGTACAGCCACACGAACCGGCGCCGCAGCAGAAGCCGCAGGGCGAGGAACAGCCAGAGCAGGAACAGCGACTCGGCGTAGCCCATCTGGAACAGCGCCGCGAGGGGCGATGCCGCCAGCAGCGCGACCGCCCACAGCGCCGCATCCGCCTCGAGCTTCTCTCGGAGGAGATGGAAGAACGCGAGGCACGCTCCGTATCCGGCGACGATGGCGAGGACCACAGCGGCCAGAGGGTAGTTGCCCGCGAACACCACCGACAAGACCCGCGTCAACGCCGGATAGACGGGCATGAACGCCCACGCGTTCTGCGTCACCGCGCCGGTCGCGTCGACGGGAAGGTGCGTGGGGTAGCCGGCGCTGCCGACGACCCAGTACCACTGGGCATCCCATCCCATCGACAGGGTTCCGATCGTCGCATCCGCGCCGAAGCGCGAGGTCGGGCCGGACAGCTCGGCCGCGACGAGCAGGAAGCCGGTGGTGACCACGCGGGCCGCGAGGTAGACGACGGCGACCGCAACGGCGGGGCGCAGGACGAGCAGCCGCCCGAGCGGACCTGTCCCTCGCAGCGGCGCGGCGGCGGTCAGCGCCCGTTCAGCCATGCCCTCAGGCTCCGCTCGACGTCCTCGATCTGGACGAGCGGCACCCGCTCTTCGTCATGGTGGGCCAAGAGCGGGTCGCCGGGTCCATAGTTGACAGCGGGCACGCCCAGCGCCGAGAAACGCGCAACGTCCGTCCAGCCATATTTCGGGCGGGCCTCGGCACCCACCGCGGCGAGGAACTCCTGTGCGAGCGGTGCGTCCAGTCCCGGCCGGGCGCCGGCTGCGGCATCCACCACCTCGACATCGAATCCGTCCAGCACATGGCGCACGTGGGCTTCGGCGTCGGCAACGCTGCGGCTGGGAGCGAAACGGAAGTTGACCTCCACCTCGCAGAGGTCGGGGATGACGTTACCCGCGACGCCGCCCGAGATGCGCACCGCGTTCAGCCCTTCGCGATACACGAGGCCGTCGACGTCGATCTCGCGGGGTCGATACTCGGCCAGGCGCGCCAGGATCGGCGCCGCTGCGTGGATGGCGTTCTCCCCCATCCACGAGCGGGCGCTGTGGGCACGGACCCCTCGCGTGCGGGCGACGGCGCGCAGGGTGCCGTTGCACCCGCCCTCCACCTGACCGTTGGACGGCTCCCCCAGAATCGCGAAGTCGGCGGCGAACAGGTCGGGGCGCGTGCGTGCCAGGCGCGTGAGACCGTTGAGGTCCGATGCGACCTCCTCGTTGTCGTACCAGAGCCACGTGATGTCGACTCGAGGTTCGACCAGCTCGGCGGCCAGCTTCAGCTGCACCGCCGTGCCCCCTTTCATGTCCACGGTCCCCCGACCCCAGAGGAAGGCTTCGCCGTCGATCTCGATGTCGCGGGTCGGCAGGTTGGCGTTGATCGGCACCGTGTCGATGTGACCCGCGATCGCCACGCGCTGCGCGCGCCCGAGGTGGGTGCGCGCGACGATCGTGTCGCCGTCGCGGTAGACGTCGAGGTGCTCCAACGGCGAGATCGCCGCGAAGATCGCGTCGGCGAGTGTCGTCTCGTCGCCCGACACGCTCGGGACGTCACAGAGTGCTCGGGTCAGGTCGACGGAGGATGCGGTGAGGTCGAGCACGGGCATGGGGCGAGTCTATCGAGGGGTCCGCCTTCGATAGCCTGGAGGGCATGAGCGAACAGCGGACGGTATGGGGCATCGGCCTCGCGACGACGAGCGAGAACGGCACGATCCTGGACAGCTGGTTTCCGGTGGTGCACACCGGCGCCCCCGACGACGCCGACACGGCCGCCACGCCGGCTTGGGCCGAGTATGCGGGCCACGACGCACGTCGCGCGGTGAACGTCGACATCGTCACGGTCACGATCGACCTCGACGCCGCCCCGGAGTCCACCCCCGACGCCTACCTCCGCCTGCACGCACTGTCGCACCGCATCGTCCGCCCCAACGAGCTCAACCTCGACGGCATCTTCGCCCACCTTCCCATCGTCGCGTGGACGACGGCGGGCGCCATGCACCCCGACGACGCGGAACGCCTGCGCCCGGCCCTGCAGCGCGCCGGCATCCAGGTGCACAGCCTCGACAAGTTCCCGCGCCTGCTCGACTTCGTCACCCCTCCGGGAGTGCGCATCGCCGACGCCTCGCGCGTGCGCTTGGGCGCCTACCTCTCCCCCGGCACGACGGTCATGCACGAGGGCTTCGTGAACTTCAACGCGGGGACTCTGGGCTCCTCGATGGTGGAGGGACGCATCTCGCAGGGCGTCGTCGTCGGCGACGGCTCGGACATCGGCGGCGGCGCGTCGATCATGGGCACGCTGTCGGGCGGCGGCACGCACCGCGTGTCGATCGGAGCCCGCACGCTCCTCGGCGCGAACGCCGGCATCGGCATCTCCCTCGGCGACGACTGCATCGTGGAGGCCGGGCTCTACGTCACGGCCGGATCCAAGATCGTGCTCCCGAACGAGCCTCCGCTGCACGACGGGTCGCGCCCGATCGTCAAGGGCGCCCAGCTGTCGGGGCAGAACAGCCTGCTTTTCCGCCGCAACTCGCTGACGGGTGCGGTCGAAGCAGTGCGCCGCGAGGGCGTCGGGGTGACGCTGAACGAGGCGCTGCACGCCTGAACGACCTGGGAGGCGAGGACGGATAGCATCTGGTCATGAGCGACCGGATGCCGAAGAAGACGTACGAACGCGAGTTTAAGCGGCTGCAGGCGCAGTTGGTCGACATGCAGGCGTGGGTGCAGAGCACCGGATCACGCATCGTGGTCATCTTCGAAGGGCGAGACGCAGCCGGAAAGGGCTCGACGATCAGTCGCGTCTCGCAGTACTTGAATCCTCGCGTCACACGCGTCGTCGCTCTTCCCACTCCGACCGAGCGCGAGAAGAGCGAGTGGTACTTCCAGCGCTACATCGCCCACCTTCCCGCGGCGGGCGAGATCGTGCTGATGGACCGGTCCTGGTACAACCGCGCCGGTGTCGAGCATGTGATGGGTTACTGCACGAACGCCGAATACCACCGGTTTCTGCATCAGGTGCCCATCTTCGAACGCATGCTGGTGGAAGACGGCATCCTGCTGAAGAAGTACTGGTTCAGCGTGTCGGACGTCGAACAGGAGAAGCGGTTCCGCTCTCGCAACGACGACCCGATGCGACGCTGGAAGCTCTCCCCCAACGACGTCCTGTCGATCACCAAGTGGGAGGACTACTCACGCGCGAAGGACACCATGTTCGTGCACACCGATATTCCGGAATCGCCCTGGTTCGAGGTCGACAACGAGGACAAGCGCCGCGGACGCATCAACATGATCCACCATCTGCTCTCGCAGATTCCCTACGAAGAGGTCGAGCGCGCGCCGATCGCGATCCCAGCCCGCCCGGCATCCGGTGGTTACGAACGCCCGCCGCGGGAGCTGCAGAACTACGTCCCCGACTACGCGGCGACGCTCGCGGACTGATCACGGCCGCAGAAGCGGAGATCAGCAACAGAATCGGATGCCGCGCCCCCCGCGATCCGCATCCGTTGCGTTGGTCCGCGTCCGCTGCGGCACGAGCCGGACGCCGGTCGGAGAACTCAGTCGCGGATGCGCACCGACAGACAGGTGACGCAGCCCTCGAGCTTCTCGAACTCGGTGATCGGGGTCGCGACGACGCGGAGCCCACGCGCCTCGTAGCGGGCGGCGGTCTCGGGGGCGTCGGAGGACATCAGCACCTCGTCGGGGCCGAGGACGACGACCGCCGTACCGTGCTCCTCGGGCACGCTCTCGAACGTCGGGAACGCGGCCTGGTCGTCGACCAGGGGCTCGAAACCGACGACGGTCCCGTCGGGCAGCGCCGTCACACCGCTCTTCAGGTGTAGGACGCGTTCGACGGGGACCGCGACGACCTGCCATCCGCGCGGAGCAAGCAGTGCAGTCAGTTGAGCGATGCCGTCGGCGTTCGTGCGCGATGAGGCACCGACATACACGGTCGAGCCGATCTTCAGAACGTCGCCCCCGTCGAGGGTGCCGGGGGCGACGATCTCGGCCACCTCGAGGCGGGTGGCGGCCACGGCCTCCCGCACCGTCGGAGCCTCCCCCCGACGTGACTCGGCTCCCGCGCGGCAGAGGACCGCAAGATCTCCGAAGACGACGACGGCGTCCTCGACGAACACACCGTCGGGTTGTTCATCGGCCGCATCGATCTGAATGATCTCCCACCCGCGGGTGCGAAAGACGTCGACGTAGGCCTCCCACTGACGTTGGGCGAGATCGGGATCGACCGAGGTCCTCCCGATGTGGGTCACCTCGCCGTCGGCGAGGCGCGGAGAAGGACGACGAACGAGCAGACGCGACATGGCTCGACCCTAGCGGATCGGCCCGCCACGCCTCGCACGGGATGCGGGGTGCTGCGCCGGTCAGACGGACCCGGGGTAGGTGCGCTCCCCGGCGCCTACGTACAGCTGCTGAGGACGTCCGATCTTCGTCTGCGGGTCGTACTGCATCTCGCGCCAGTGCGCCAGCCAGCCGGGCAGGCGACCGATCGCGAACAGTGGCGTGAACATCCGCGTGGGAAAGCCCATGGCCTTGTAGATCACGCCGGTGTAGAAGTCGACGTTGGGGTAGAGGCGACGCTCCTTGAAGTAGTCGTCCTCGAGGGCGACCTGCTCCAGTTCCTGCGCGAGATCCAGCAGCGGATCGTGGACGCCAAGCTCGGCGAGAATCTCGTCCGCCGACTCCTTGACGAGCTTCGCGCGCGGATCGTAGTTCTTGTAGACGCGGTGGCCGAAGCCCATGAGCTTGACCCCGTCCTCCTTGTTCTTCACCCGCTCGACGAAGCGCTGCACACTCTCCCCGGAGTCCTGGATGCGCGCGAGCATGTCGAGCACGGCTTCGTTCGCCCCGCCGTGCAACGGCCCGTAGAGGGCGTTGATGCCGGCGGAGATCGAGGAGAACTGGTTCGCGCCGGTCGATCCGACCAAGCGCACCGTCGAGGTCGACGCGTTCTGCTCATGGTCCTCATGCAGGATCAGCAGACGCTCGAGTGCGCGCGACGTCACCGGGTTCACCTGGTACGTCTCGGCGAGGTTGCCGAAGTTCAGCCGCAGGAAGTTGTCGACGAAGCTCAGCGAGTTGTCCGGGTAGAGGAACGCCTGCCCGATGCTCTTCTTGTGGGCATACGCCGCGATGACCGGAAGCTTCGCCAGCAGCCGAATGGTGTTGAGCTCGACGTGCTCCGGATTGTTGGGGTCGGACTGACCCTCGTAGTACGTGGACAGCGCCGCCGTCGCGGCCGAGAGCACCGACATCGGGTGAGCAGTGTGCGGAAGCGACGAGAAGAAGCGCTTGAGGTCCTCGTGCAGCAGCGTGTGGTGCCGGATCTTGTCGTCCCACTCCCCCAGTTCATCGGCTGTGGGAAGCTCGCCGTACAGCAGCAGCCACGCCACCTCGAGGTAGGTGCTGTTCTTCGCGAGCTGCTCGATCGGGTAACCGCGATAGCGCAGGATGCCCTGATCGCCGTCGATGAAAGTGATCGCCGACTTGGTCGCCGCGGTGTTCACGAAGCCGTAGTCCAGGCTCGTGTAACCCGTCTGCTTCGTGAAGGTCGAGAAGTCGACACTGGGTGCGCCGGCGGTGCCGGAGAGAATCGGCAGTTCGGCGGTGCGGTCACCGACGGTGACGGTGGCCTTCTGGGGGTGTCCCGCGTCGCTCACGAAGCCTCCTTGCGGTGGGTGGGGTCTTTTACAGCCTACTGGGCGCGCGGTCCAACGCAGATCGCGCGCAAAGGAACGGGCAATTCGTAGGAGGAAACCTACGAGACGGTCACCAGGCGCTCCGCTGCTGCAGCGATCCGCTCATCGGTCGCCGTCAAGGAGAAGCGGACGTGCTCGGGGAAGTGCTGCCCATAGAAGTGTCCCGGCCCGGCCAGGATGCCGAGATCGGCCAGGCGGTCCATGGTCTTCCAGGCATCGACGCCTTCGGTGGCCCAGAGGTAGAGGCCGCCCTCGGAGTTGTCGATGCGAAATCCCGCTTCCACGAGTGCCGGCCGGAGAATCTCACGCCGGGCGCGATAGCGCTCGCGCTGCGCAGCCACGTGTGCATCGTCTGCCAGCGCCGCCGTCATGGCACTCTGCACAGGACCGGGAAGCATGAGACCGAGGTGCTTGCGCGCCGTCAGCAGGCGCGACACCAGATCGCCGTCACCGGCGAGGAACGCGGCACGGTACCCCGCGAGGTTCGACTGCTTGCTGAGCGAGTACACCGACAGCACGTCGCGCCGGTCGTCTCCGACGATGCGCGGATCGAGGATGCTGGGGATCGGCGCGTGGGCCCAGGGCCCGTCCCAGCCGAGTTCCGCGTAGCACTCATCGCTGACGATCACGGCGCCGAGCTCCCGTGCACGCGCGACGGCGGCACGGAGTTCGTGGACGTCGAGCACCCGCCCGTCGGGGTTTCCCGGAGTGTTCAGCCAGACCAGGCGCGTGCCCACCGGCCACTGCGCGGGATCGTCGGCGGCGAACGGGGTCGCACCCACCAGCTTGGCCCCCACCTCGTAGGTGGGATAGGCGGCCCGCGGGTGCACGACGATGTCTCCGGCGGACAGGTCGAGCAGCAACGGGAGGAGGGCGACGAGTTCCTTCGAACCGACCGTCGGCAGGACCTCGTCGACGCTCAGACCGGGAACCCCGCGGCGGCGGTCGTACCACGCGGTGATGGCGCCGCGCAGCGCCGCGGTGCCGACCGTCTGCGGGTAGGCGTGAGCATCCGTCGCGGCACGCAGCGCCTCGGCGACGACATCCGGCGTCGGATCGACGGGAGACCCGATGGACAGATCCACGATGCCCCCCGGGTGCGACCGCGCTCGCGCAGCGAAGGGAGCGACGGCATCCCAGGGATAGTCGTCGAGATCGCGGACGGCCATCAGTGCGACTGCGGAGGAAGCGCGGAGATCACGGGGTGATCCTTGGCGATCACACCGACCTTGGCGGCACCGCCGGGCGAGCCGATGTCCTCGAAGAACTCGACGTTGGCGGTGTAGTAGTCCTGCCATTCGGCCGGCAGGTCGTCCTCGTAGTAGATCGCCTCCACGGGGCAGACCGGCTCACACGCGCCGCAGTCCACGCACTCGTCAGGGTGGATGTAGAGCGAGCGCTCGCCCTCGTAGATGCAGTCGACGGGGCATTCATCGATGCAGGCACGGTCCTTCACATCCACGCAGGGCAACGCGATCACATATGTCACGTGTCGAGTCTAGTTCGTGCTCGCCGGGTCATCGTCGAGCGACGACGCTCCGGAGGCCGACGCCCGAGGCGCCAGGCGCGGCCAGGCCACGACGATGGCCACCATCACCGGAACGGCCAGCGTCCAGATCACTCCGGTGGAGATCTCACCATCGGCGGGAGCGGGCACGACGACCGACCCGCCCGGGCCCCGACCCGAGAGCACCAACGTCGTCAGCATGACACCGAGACCGGTCGCCAACCCCGCCCAGCGGTCGCCGGTCAGCAGTCGTACCGCGAGCAGCAGGGCACCGGTGCCGGCGACGGCCACGATCAGCCCCAGTGGGATAACCCCCCACTGTGCGGACTGACCGATGGTCCCGGCAGCTCCATAGAGGAGGCCGATCACCGCGGCGACGGCCCAGCTCCCGATCCGTGCGATTCTCACGCCGTGATTCTACGTCGCCCACCCCAGCGCCCGGAGCGCGGCCGCAACGACCGCTGCCGCCACCACGACGACGAGGAAGGGGGCGCGGAGCGTCAGCAGCCCCGCGGCGACGAAGATCGCCGGCACGCGCGCGTCGGCGACGATCTGCGGGCCGGCGCCCAGCGTCTGCACGGCGACCAGTGCGGCCAGCAGCGCGACCGTCAGCAGGTCGATCGAGCGTTCCGCGCGAGCCGAGCCGAACCATCGCGCAGGAATCGCGTACCCGAGGGCTTTCAGCGCCAGGCACGCGAGCGACGCCGCCAGCACGGCCGTCCACATCGTCATGATGCGCGGCCCGCGAACGCGTTGGTCCACCCGACGGCGAGGGCGACCACGGCGGCGACCAGCACGGGCGCGCCGGGCATGAGGAAGGGCGTGAGAACCGTGGCGACGACCGCGGCGGCGACGCCGACGGCAATCGCCTGACGGCGACGCAGACGCGGCCACAGCAGCGCAAGGAAGGCCGCAGCCGCGGCCGCGTCCAGCCCGTAGACACGAGGATCGCCGAGGACGTCGCCGAGCAGCGCACCACCCAGCGTCGAGAGGTTCCATCCGACGTAGATGCCGACGCCCGTGATCCAGAAGCCCGCACGCCGCGCCGCGGGATCGCTGTGGGCCAGCGCCACCGCCGTCGACTCGTCGATCGTGACGTGGGGCGCCACGAGACGGCGCCAGCCGCGCCCGACCACCGGAGCCATGCGCAGCCCGTAGGCGACGTTGCGGACGCCGAGCAACGCGGCGGAGGCGACCGCCGCGGGCGCGGCGGCGATGCCTCCCGCGCCGATGACACCGACGAACGCGAACTGCGATCCCCCCGTGAACATGAGCAGGCTCAGCACGCACGTCTGCCAGACGTCGAGGCCGGACGCCACAGCCAGGGCGCCGAACGAGACACCGTATGCGCTCGTCGCGACGGCGACGCCGACGGCCTCGCGCCGCGCGCGACGCACGGCCTCTCGGGCTTCAGCTGCGGCATCCATGCCCACCATCCTGACAGTTCGCCTGCCCGCGAACGCCTGCGGGCGAGTAGGGTGCCCGTCATGGAGCGGATCTTCGACATGCCCGTCGCCCGCGTCTACCCGCTCTACGTCCAGAAGGTGCAGCGTAAGGGCCGCTCAGCGGACGACGTCGAGACCGTCACACGATGGCTGACGGGATACAGCGCCGAGGAACTCGCGGATCACCTCGCCGCGCAGACGAACTTCCGTGACTTCTTCGCGGGTGCGCGGCTGCATCCCGGCGCCGCGCAGATCACGGGTGTGATCTGCGGTGTGCGAGTGGAGCAGATCGCAGATCCGTTGATGCAGAAGATCCGCTACCTGGACAAACTCGTCGACGAGGTCGCGCGAGGTCGCCCGCTCGAGAAGATTCTGCGGGCATGAGGCTTCCCGCGGCGCTCAGCCGTCCTGACGCTTCGCGCGCGAGGCGGCGCGGCCGCGCTCGGTCGCGTCGAGCACGACCTTGCGGATGCGCACCTTCTCGGGGGTCACCTCGACGCATTCGTCGTCGCGCGCGAACTCGAGCGACTCCTCCAGCGTGAGCACGCGCGGCGGCGTCATCGACTCGAAGGAGTCGGACGTCGACGAGCGCATGTTCGTCAGCTTCTTCTCCTTCGTGATGTTGACGTCCATGTCGTCGGCGCGCGAGTTCTCGCCGATGACCATGCCCTCGTAGACCTCTTCGGTCGGCTGCACGAAGAAGCTCATGCGCTCCTGCAGCGCGATCATGGCGAACGGTGTCACGACACCCTGACGGTCGGCGACGATCGACCCGTTCTGGCGGGTGGTGATCTGCCCCGCCCAGTCGTCGTAGCCGTGCGAGATCGCGTTCGCGATGCCGGTGCCGCGGGTGATGGTCAGGAACTCGCTGCGGAAGCCGATCAGACCGCGCGAGGGGACGACGAACTCCATGCGCACCCAGCCGGTGCCGTGGTTGGTCATGGTGTCCATGCGGCCCTTGCGAGCGGCCATCAGCTGCGTGATGGCACCGAGGTGCTCTTCGGGGGCGTCGATCGTGAGGTGCTCGAACGGCTCCTTGACCTTGCCGTCCTCGCCGCGCTTGGTGACGACCTGCGGCTTGCCGACGGTCAGCTCGAAGCCTTCACGGCGCATGTTCTCGACGAGGATCGCCAGGGCGAGCTCACCTCGACCCTGCACCTCCCAGGCGTCGGGGCGTCCGATGTCGACGACCTTCAGCGAGACGTTGCCGATCAGCTCCCGATCGAGACGGTCCTTGACCATGCGCGCCGTGAGCTTGTGACCCTTCACCTTGCCCATGAGGGGCGAGGTGTTGGTGCCGATCGTCATCGAGATGGCCGGGTCATCGACCGTGATCGCGGGCAGCGGCCGCACGTCTTCGGGGTCGGCGATCGTCTCGCCGATCGTGATGTCCTCGATGCCGGCGATGGCGACGATGTCACCGGGGCCGGCAGATTCGGCCGGGTAGCGCTCGAGAGCACGGGTCTTGAGCAGCTCGGTGATGCGCGCGTTGGTGTGCGAGCCGTCGTGACGCACCCAGGCGACGGTCTGCCCCTTCTTCAGCGTGCCGTTGAAGACACGGAGCAGGGCCAGACGGCCGAGGAACGGCGAGGAATCGAGGTTGGTGACCCAGGCCTGCAGCGGCGCCTCGTCGTCGTAGGCGGGAGCGGGGACGTGCTCGAGGATGGCCTCGAACAGGGGCTCGAGGTCCTCGTTGTCGGGCAGCTCGCCGTTGGCGGGCCGGTTGCGAGACGCGGCGCCGGCGCGACCGGACGCGTAGACGACCGGCACGTCCAGCAGAGCGTCGACGTCGAGGTCGGGCACGTCGTCGACGAGGTCGCCGGCCAGACCCAGCAGCAGGTCGTGGGCCTCCTCCTCGACCTCCGCGATCCGGGCGTCGGGACGGTCGGTCTTGTTGACCAGCAGGATCACGGGCAGCTTCGCCTCCAGCGCCTTGCGCAGCACGAAGCGGGTCTGCGGCAACGGACCCTCCGACGCGTCGACCAGCAGCACGACACCGTCGACCATCGACAGGCCGCGCTCGACCTCGCCGCCGAAGTCGGCGTGGCCGGGGGTGTCGATGACGTTGATCGTCACCGGAACCTCGGTGTGGATGCCGTTGTAGGTGATCGCCGTGTTCTTGGCGAGGATCGTGATGCCCTTCTCACGCTCCAGGTCGTTCGAGTCCATGGCGCGCTCTTCGACGTGCGCATGCTCACCGAAGGAACCGGTCTGACGGAGCATCGCGTCCACGAGCGTGGTCTTGCCGTGGTCGACGTGCGCGACGATCGCGACGTTACGGAGATCCGGACGGAGGGCGTGCGCCATGAAATGACCTAACGAGAAAGGGAGACGCTCCGAGCAGAGCGCCTCCCATTCTACAAGCCGGATGCCGCGGCGTCCTCCGCCGCGCCCCGCGCCGCTCGATCAGGCGTGCGCGGCGGCATCCCCGGGTGTCTCATCGGCGTCCACACCGGCGGCGAGATCAGCCAGACGCTTGTCACGGCGCTCACGCTGGATCTCGGGGTCGGGCACCGGCACGGCCGCCAGAAGACGCTTGGTGTAGGCCTGCTGCGGGCGACGCATGATCTGGTCGCGGGTGCCGACCTCGACGAGAGCGCCGTGGCGCATGACCGCGATCCGGTCGGCCAGCTCATCGATGACGGCGAGGTCGTGGCTGATGAACAGGCAGGCGAACCCGCGCTCGCGCTGCAGATCCTTCAACAGCTCCAGAACCGTGGCCTGCACGGAGACGTCGAGGGCGCTCGTGGGCTCATCGGCAACCAGGACCTTCGGGTTGAGAGCGAGGGCGCGGGCGATGCCCACGCGCTGCTTCTGCCCACCGGAGAGCTCGTGCGGGTAACGGGATGCATAATCGCGCGGCAGCCGCACGGAGTCCAACAGCGCTCGCACGCGCTTGTCGAGGGGCGCGCCCTTGATCTTCTCGGACAGCTTGATCGGCTCGGCGATCGAATCGCCGATGGTCATTCGAGGGTTCAGCGAGCTCGACGGATCTTGGAAGACGATTCCCACCTCGTGGTGGAGGGCGTGCAGCTGCTCGCGGTTCGCTTTCGAGATGTCCATTCCGGCCACGGTCAGGCGTCCGGAGTGGATGGGCAGCAGACCGATCGTGGCGCGACCGATCGTCGTCTTGCCCGAGCCGGACTCGCCGACCAGGCCCAGCACCTCACCCTGGTAGATCTTCAGGTCGATGTGGTCGGCCGCACGGAAAGCCGGCACCCGACCGCGCTTCGGATACTCGATCGCGACGTCGTCGAACGACACCACCACGGGAGTGGACGGGGTGGCAGCATCGGGAGCCTGCAGATCCTCGGTGGTGATGCGCGGCACCGCCGACAGCAGCGCCTTCGTATACGGATGCTGCGGGTCGGCGAAGACGCTCGCGACCGTGCCGGTCTCGACGATGTCGCCCTGACGCATCACGACGATGCGGTCGGCCATGTCGGCGACGACGCCCATGTCGTGCGTAATCAGCAGGATGGCCGAGCCGAGACGGTCCTGGAGCTTTCGCATGAGCTCGAGGATCTCCGCCTGAACGGTCACATCCAGCGCGGTCGTCGGCTCGTCCGCGACCAGCAGCAGCGGGTCGCACGACAGCGACTGCGCGATCATCGCGCGCTGACGCTGGCCGCCGGACAGCTGGTGCGGGTACGAGTCGAAGGCTTTCTGCGGGTCGGGAAGCTCGACCAGCGTCAGAAGCTCGACGGCCCGCGCCTTGGCCTCCGCCGGAGACACGCCGAAGTGCTGGCGCAACGTCTCCACGATCTGGAACCCGATCGTCAGGACCGGGTTCAGCGCCGTCATGGGCTCCTGGAAGATCATCGAGATCTGGTTGCCGCGGATCTCCTGCATCTCCCGAGGCTTCATGCCGATGAGCTCGCGGCCAGCCAGCTTCGCACTGCCGCTCACGCGGGAGTTCTTCGGCAGCAGGCCCAGCAGCGACATCGACGAGACGCTCTTTCCCGACCCGGACTCACCCACGATGGCGAGCACTTCGCCGGCAGCGATCGAGTAGGAGACGTGACGTGCGGCGGGCACCCAGTACCCGTCGACGCCGAAGTCGACGTTGAGGTCGGTGACCTCGAGCACCGGACCGCTGTCCGGCTGGTGCGCCTCGGTCGTGGGCAGCATGCCGCGGGAGGTTCTCATCGGCGGTTTCCTTCTGTTGTGCGTGCGAACGGACTCGTGGTCCGGAATGCGACGATGGGGTAATGACAGATGACGTGCGCCTGTACCGATCGACCACGAACACCGTGATCGCGATCGGCGCATGGGTGGCTGTGACCGCCGGCGCGGCGCTGGTGGTTCTGCTCGGCGCGACCCGGTCGACGCAGCAGCTGTGGGCTCTGGTGCCGTTGGCGCTGATCGCGCTGCTGGTGGGCGAGCTGTTCTGGCGTCCGCGCATCGTCTGGGACGAGCAGTCCATCACGCTCGTGAACCCCTACGCGACCACGACCGTCCCGTGGACGATGGTCGTCGACATCGACACCCGCTTCGCGCTGACCGTGGTGACGCCCTCGCGTCGATATCGATCGTCCGCGGCGCCCGCGGCCGGCGCACTCACCATGCCGCGCGGAGGCCGTGACAGCCTCGGACCCGACCAGAGGGGCGGCGTCCTGCGCAAGTCCGACGCCCTCGGCACCGATTCCGGTGACGCCGCGTACATCATCCGGGGAGCATGGCATCGGCTCGTGGAGAGCGAGGCCATCCCCCTGGGCCGCGCGGGAAGCGACCGCGCCCGCGTGCACGTGCACGTCACCGCCCTCGCGCTGAGCCTGCTGCTGGCCGCGGCGACCGTTCCGGCGCTGCTGAACCTCTGACGGCATCCGGCCTTACTCCGGATCCTGCAGGGTCGGCGTGCCGGTGCGCGGGTTCTGCGCCGCGGCATCCATCATGCTCGTCGGAGCGGCGACATCGGGCTCGACACCGTCGGCGCGCTCCTTCGTGCGACGACGGGAGAACCGACGGCTGCGCGGGTCGAACGCCTCGCGGAGGGCATCGCCGAAGATGTTCGCCGACAGTGCCAGCGTGACGATGAACAGCGCCGGCCACCAGAACAGCCACGGCCGCACGGTGAAGGCCGACTGGTTGACACCGATGAGCAGACCCAGCGAGACGTCAGGAGAGCGGATGCCGTAGCCGAGAAGCGAGATCGCCGCCTCGAGCAGGATGGCGCCGGCTGCCAGGAGCGATCCCGACACGATGATCACACCGGTCGCGTTCGGAAGGATGTGCCGGAAGATGATGCGGGCATCGGAGGCGCCGGCCACGCGGGCAGCCTCGACGAACTCCCGTTCGCGCAGCGAGAGGAACTCACCGCGGACGAGACGCGCGATCACCATCCAGCTGAAGAACCCGAGCATGGAGCCCAAGACCCATACGCCGACCGCGCCGGCCCAGTTACCGACGACGGCGGCGATCACGATGGCGGGGATCACGATGAAGACGTCGGTCAGGCGCATGAGCACCGCGTCGACCCAGCCGCGGAAGTAGCCCGCGATCGCGCCCACCGTGACACCCACGATCAGCGCGATGCCCGTGATCAGCACCATGGCCACGAACGAGTTCTGGATGCCGCGCATGGTCATCGCGAAATAGTCGCGCCCGATGCGGTCCTGACCGAAGGGGTGGTCGCCGAGCGAGAACGGGAACAGGCTCAGAGTCGGCTCTCCGCCGTTGACGCTGTTCGACAGGTCGTACCAGTTGTACTTCCACCAGCCGGGAATCGGGCCGAGCCCGACGGCGCTCGTGGCGAAGGCCACGATTGCCAGGAGGACGATGGCGGCGATGAGGCCGACCTTCTGGGAGAGGAAACGGCGCCAGATGATCCGGCTCTGACTGATCGAGCGCTCTTCGACGTCGCCGGGGGTTTCTGAGATGGTGCTGGACATCAGCGCACCCTCACTCTCGGGTCGAGTGCCGCGTACGCGAGATCGGCAAGGAAGTTGAACAGAATGGCCATGAAGGCGATGACGATGAAGTAGCCCATCACCGGGTACAGGTCACCGGGACCCAGCGAGCGCTGGAAGAGGGCACCCATACCGGGGATCGCGAAGATGAACTCCGTGATGATGGCTCCACCGAGCAGCCCGCCGAGGTCGGTCGCCACGAGCGTCGTGATCGGGATCAGCACGTTGCGGAATGCGTGGCGGACGACCACCACCCGCTCGGGCATGCCCTTGGCGCGAGCGGTGCGCACGTAGTCCTGGCTGAGCACCTCGATCATGCCGGCGCGGGCATAACGCGTGTACCCCGCGAACGAGATCGTCAGCAGCGAGATCGTCGGAAGCAGCAGGTGGAAGAAGACGTCCAGACCGACGCGCCACATGTTGTCGGGAGCGTATCCCGGCGTCGAGGAGCCCACGGTGGCGATCGGGCGTCCGTTCATGTCCTCCATGTAGCCGGGGAAGGACTGCATGAAGCGGTCGATGAGAATGATGACGCTGATGATCACGGCGACCAGAACACCGATGCGCATGTTCTGGGAGCGGTCGTCTCCGCCGACGAAGAAGCCGGCCGCGAAACCGACCGCCAGCGCCACGACGAAGAGGATGCCGATGGTGGCGAACGTGGACACGTCGAACAGACCCTGCAGCGCGAAGTAGCTGATGATTCCGGCGACGGCGACGATGCCGGCCGTCAGCAACGCGCGGCGCTGTTGGATGCCGGCGATCAGCACGGTCACACCGAGGGCGGCACCTGCGCTCAGCACGATGACGCCGACCGGGCCGAACCCGGGCGTGAGGAACCAGCCGGTGACGCTCATGTAGATGAGCAGGCCCGTGGTGAGCACGAAGCTCGTGCCCCCGGACGTGAGGCGACGGCGGGTGTCACCGCCGACGACCGCCTGCACGATCAAGGCCACCACGATCCCGACGATCACCGCGACGACGATGGGGATGACGGGGTCTTGCAGGAAGTCGTTGAAGCCGATGGCGACGAAGTTCTTGAGAAGCGCGGCGGCCAGGAAGGACGGCAGGGAGTAGAGGAACAGGCTGAGGACGGTGAACGACACGTCGAAGCCGCTGTTCTCACGCAGCGCAGAAAGGATTCCGGTCGAGATGCCGAAGAGGATGGCCAGCAGCAGGGCCGCCGTGACCATCTGGATGGTGGACACCATCGCGATCGGCAGGACGTCGGTGACGGGGGCACCCTGGAAGGTGGTGCCCAGGTCGCAGGCGTTCGCGAAGGGGATGAGGCACTTGGCGGCGCCGCCGACCCACATCGCCCAGCGAAGCGGAGGCGCGACGTCCAGGTTGGCGAGCTGAATTCGCGCTTCGATCAGCTGCTGCTTGTTCGGGTTGTTGGAAGAGCGGAGGTCCTCGAGCGGATCCGTCGACAGAGCGACCAGATTGAACATCACGAAGGATGCCGCGAGGAGGATGAGGATCGACACACCGACCCTACGGAGAATGAAACCGACCAAAGGTCACTCACTTCGACGTGCGACGGGCGGGCGGCATCGGGTTGCGATCGCCTTGCCCATCGGTTGACAGACAGGGGCCAGGGTGGCGCCTTCGGGATCTACCGTAGACGCCACCCTGGCGTGGGTACTACTTGGTGTTGGTGCTCTGCTTGACGGACCACTCCCAGTTGTTCCAGATCGGACCGGTCTGGTTGCCCATGTACTTGACGCCGTCCAGCTTGCTGGAGACGCCGTAGATGCCGGGCGCCTGGAAGAGGGGCAGGCCGTAGCCCTCGGTGAACGCCGTCTTGTCGATGTTCAGGAGGAGCTGCGTCAGCTTGTCCTTGTCAACCGTGGTCTGCGACGCGATCGCGTCCTCGTTGGCAGCGGTGAACTTGTTGTAGTTTCCACCACCGTCGGTCGAGAACAGCTGCGGGATCTGCGCCGTGCCGATACCCGGGGAGATCCAGCCGAACAGCGACGCGTCGTAGTTGCCAGCCGACAGCAGGGTCGACCACTTGGGGTCGCCACCGTCGACGACCTGGAAGCCGGCCTTGGCCGCGGAGGACTGGATCGCCTGGAACTCGTCGACGCGGTTCGGGTTCTTCGTGTTGTAGAGGATCTTCACGGTCGGCGTCTTGCCGGCGAGGAGCTCCTTGGCCTTCGCGATGTTGTCGTCGAGCTTGGACGGGTCGTACTTGTCCGAGCCGTTCTGAGCGACCGTGGTCGCGTACTCCGACTGGCTGGGCAGCCAGATCTGCGAGTCGAGGACCTTGGCGTCGGGGTTGACCGGCGTCACGATCGCGTCGAGGATCTGCTGACGCGGAACCGTCAGGAGGAAGGCCTCGCGGACGGTCGGGTCCTTGAACACCTCGGAGCCGAAGTTCAGGTCGAGGTGGTCGTAGGAGACCTGGTCACCGGTCATGACCTGAGCACCCGAGACGGCCTCGAGCGACTTCTTCGTGTCGGCGGATGCCTGCGGGTAGACGAGGTCGACCTCGCCGTTCTGCAGAGCCGTGACCTGCGCGGCGGCGTCGCCGATGACACGCATGACGAGCTTGTCGATCTTCGGCGCGAGGTTGCCCTTGTAGTTGGGGTTGTGCTCGAACGTGAGCGACTGACCCGGCGTCCAGGCCGAGAGCACCCACGGGCCCGAGGTGACCAGGAGGTCCTTGTCGGTCGGGAACGACGTGATGTCGTAGCCCGTGTTGACGAAGTCCGCAGCCTTCTTCAGGGTGTCGTTCGCGGCGACGGGAGCCTTCGGGTCGCCCTTGGGCAGACCCTGGAGGAGCTTCGTCAGGTCAGCGGCCGAGGAGAGGCCGGCCTTCTTGGCCACGACGTGCGCGGGCTGCGCGATGGGGTTGAAGATCTCCCAGTCCACGTAGGGCTCGGAGTACTTCAGCGTGATCGACGTGTTGTCGTCGCCCACCTCGGGGAAGTCGGTCGAGTTGATGCCCGCCGTCGAACCCGCGATCTGGAAGTACTGCGTGCCACCCGTGACGTTGCCGTCCGCGTCGGTGGTCGCGTCATCGTAGTGGCCCGAGGCGATCGCCCACGCGAGCACCATGTCGTCGGCCGTGATCGGCTCGCCGTCGGACCACTTGAGGTCCTTCTTGAGCGTGTACTTCACGGTCAGCGGGTCGTCCGAGGTCTTCTCGTACGTGCCGAACGACTCGTCCTTGACGAGGTTGAAGCTGTTGTCCGGGTAGAAGAACCCGCCCGTGGTCAGGTAGACGTACTGACCGTTGGTGTCCAGGTTGCCCTGCGGCGTGTTGCTGTTCAGCGACGTCAGGTCGTTCACGATGGCCATCGTGACGGTGCCACCGGTCGGCGCAGCGTTGGTGGCGTTGCCGCCGCCGCTGGCCGTGCAGCCCGTCAGGGCGAGGGCGCCGGCCGCGGTGACCGCGGCAAGTGCTCCCCAGCGTGACTTCTTCAATTTTCCTCCTGGGTAAGGGATGGATGCGCAGGCGGGTGAAACACCCACGGCGCGGATACCGAAACCATAAGTTCTGATCAGCGTTGATCAAAACCGTTAGGGAAAACGTTACAGACCCTTAACTCAGTTCAGGGCCGATATGGCAATCTGACAAGGTGATCGATTCCGAGGCCGCCGAACTGCCAAGACTGAGGGGCACGCGCGCCCGGTTGTGGTGGGAGATCAGCATTGTGCTCGCTCTGTCGGTCGGGCGCTCGGCGCTGTCCTCGGTGCTCGCGCTCGTGCAGGCGCTGACGCGCGACCAGGCCTTGGGAGACCAGTCGACCTCGCTGAACCCGGGCGCGAACGCCGCCCAGTTCTGGGACGTCCTCAACCAGTTCCTGGCCCAGTTCTTCGCGTTCGCCCCCATCGCACTGGCGATCTACCTGCTGTGGGAGCCCGGGATCTCGGCGTTCCGTCGCATCGGCTTGGATTTCCGGGTTCTCGGGCGGGATCTGGGTGCGGGCGTGCTGCTCGTCGCCGTCATCGGCATCCCGGGTCTCGGCCTCTACGTCGCCGGTCGCGCGCTGGGGATCACCGTGCAGGTCGACGCCGCACCACTCGACTCGTCATGGTGGACGATTCCGTTGCTCCTGCTGGCAGCCGTGCGGGCCGGCCTCACCGAAGAGGTCATCTTCATCGGCTACCTGTTCGATCGTCTGCGGCGGCTCGGATGGGGAACGTGGACGATCATCCTGTCCACAGCGGCGCTGCGCGGCGCGTATCACGCCTACCAAGGGTGGGGACCGATCGCCGGCAACATCGCGATGGGCATCGTGTTCGGGTGGGTCTATCAGCGCTGGGGCCGCGTGATGCCCCTGGTGATCGCGCACACCCTCATCGACGTCATCGCCTTCGTCGGCTATCCGCTCGCCGCCGCCTGGTGGCCCGGCGTCTTCGCCTGACCCACCCCCCAACGCTCCCGCGCCGGCCACCGCCCGGCCCGCACCGACCACCACCCGGTCCGCGAGACACGCGTGGCGCACCGAGACACGCGCCGCACACCGGTGTTTCGGTGCACGGACCGTGTCTCGCGGGGCGAGCAAGGGTTCCTCCCCACATCGAGAGACGGTGGCGGCTCCCACGGAAAGCGGTGAGCAGCGGAGGCGGCAACTCATCGCCGGGTGCAATGGCGACATGCCAACCGCGATCGCTACGCCAGACGTCCGAGAGTGCCCGGTGCCGTTGATCACGCGAGGCGGCGAGCCGCACATCGATCGCGCGGTGCGGCGCGGGGAGCTCGTTCGCGTGATGCGCGGGGTCTACGCGCCGGCGCGGCTGTGGCGGGACCTGCCGCCATGGGACCGCTACCTCGTTCGCGTCCATGCGGCTGCGCGGTGCTACCCCGACGTCGTCTTCGTACGGGAGTCCGCGGCCGCGCTGCGCGGGCTCCCCGTCTTCGGCGAACCGCCGCACGTCCATGCCGTCGCCCTCGGCTCGCGAGCGACGCATGCGGTCGGGGAGATCCGGCTGCATGCCGCCGAACGCCCGCCGCAGTTCGACGACGTGAGCGGTGTGCTCGTCGCGACAGGTGCCGAAGTCGCCGTGGATGCCGCACGACTACGGCATCCCGCTGTCGCCCGCGCGACGGCCGATGCCGCACTCCGGGCCGATCCGCACCTCACCACCGGCTGCATGCGGGCGATGAGCGAGACCCACCCGTCCTCGAGAGGCCGCCGTCGCGCACGCGAGGTGCTCGACCGCGCGTCGGCGGTTGCCGAGTCACCGCTGGAGTCCGTGAGCGCGACGGTTATCGAGGCGCTCGGTTTTCCTGTTCCGGAGATGCAGCGATGGGTGCGAGGGCCGGAGCCGGGAGAGGACGACCGCGTCGACTTCGCATGGCTGCGCAACGGCCATCTCGTGGCGGGAGAGGCCGACGGAGATCTCAAGTACAGCGGCGCCTTGGGCGACGCTCGTGTCGCACTCCGCGAACGGCGTGCTCGGGACGCGCGGCTGATGCGACGCGGCGTCCACACGGTTCATCACTGGACGTGGGCCGACGTGATCGCCCCGAGCCAACTCCGCGCGATCCTGTTGTCGGCGGGGTTGCCTCTCGTTCGACAGCCCGATCTCGGGCTGCTGGGTTCGCTCGACCGCGCCCTCCGCGGCCTGCCGTGACCGCACCCGCTCCGTCCGCTCCGTCCGCTCCGTCCGCTCCGTCCGCGAGACACCGCCCCCGCACCGAGACACCGGGTGTACATCGGTGTCTCGGTGCGGAACGCGTGTCTCGCGGACCACACGGACCTCGCGGACATCGCGGACCGCGCGGGGCTAGGCGAAGGCCTCCACGGGCGGGCAGGCGCAGACGAGGTTGCGGTCGCCGTAGGCGTTGTCGATCCGACGGACCGGGGGCCAGTACTTCGTGCGCACCAGGCTGTGCACGGGGTAGACGGCGAGTTCGCGCGGATACGGATGCGTCCACTCCCCCGCGATCACCGCCTCGGCGGTGTGCGGCGCATTCACCAGCGGATTGTCATCGGCGGGCCAGGCACCCGACGCCACGGCATCCGCCTCGGCCCGGATCGCGATCATCGCCTCGATGAATCGCTCGATCTCGCCCAGGTCCTCCGACTCGGTCGGCTCGACCATCAGCGTGCCCGCCACCGGGAAGGACATCGTGGGCGCGTGGAACCCGTAGTCGATCAGGCGCTTGGCGACGTCGTCCACGCTCACGCCGGTCGCCTCCTTCAGCGGCCGCAGATCGAGGATGCACTCGTGCGCGACGAGCCCGCCCTCCCCCGCGTACAGCACCGGGTAGTGCTCTCGAAGGCGCACGGCGATGTAGTTCGCCGCGAGCACGGCCGCCCCGGTCGCCTCCCGCAGCCCCTCCGCACCCATCATGCGGATGTACGCCCACGAGATCGGCAGAATGGATGCCGAGCCGTAGGGCGCGGCCGAGATCGGTCCGCCGTCGAAGACGAACCCGCCCGCGTGCTCGGCGCGCTGGGCCAGCGGGTGCGAGGGAAGGAACGGCGCGAGGTGCGCCTTCGCGGCGACGGGGCCGACGCCCGGTCCGCCGCCGCCGTGCGGGATGGCGAAGGTCTTGTGCAGGTTCAGGTGCGAGACGTCGCCGCCGAGGTCGCCGAACCGGGCGAATCCGACGAGCGCATTCATGTTGGCGCCGTCCACGTAGACCTGCCCGCCGGCATCGTGCACCGCGGCGGTGATGTCCACGACGTCCTGTTCGTAGACGCCGTGCGTCGAGGGGTACGTGATCATCAGAGCGGCCAGCGCCTCTGCGTGTGCGGCGATCTTGGCGCGCAGGTCGCCGAGGTCGACGTTGCCGGCTTCGTCGCACGCGACGACGACGACCCGCATGCCGGCGAGGACGGCGGATGCCGCATTGGTGCCGTGGGCCGACGACGGAATGAGGCAGACGTCACGCTGCTCATCACCGCGGGAGTGGTGGTAGCCGCGGATCGCGAGCAGCCCCGCCAGCTCGCCCTGTGAGCCGGCATTGGGCTGCAAGGAGACGGCGTCGTACCCGGTGATCTCCGCCAGCCACGACTCGAGCTGCTCGATCAGCACCATGTAGCCCGCGACATCCTCGATCGGTGCAAACGGGTGAACGCGGGAGAACTCGGGCCACGACACCGCCGCCATCTCGGTCGCCGCGTTCAGCTTCATCGTGCAGGATCCGAGCGGGATCATGCCGCGATCGAGAGCGTAGTCCCGGTCGGCCAACTGCTTGAGATAGCGCATCATCGCCGTCTCCGAGTGGTGAGCGTGGAAGACGGGGTGCGTCAGGAACTCGTCCGCGCGCCGCAGCGACTCCGGCAGCGACGGGGCGCCGCCTCCCCCGGTCCACCCGAAGGCCCGCTGCGCGCGGCCACCGAAGACCTGGGCGAGCACATGCAGTTCGCTGACCGTCGTCGCCTCGTCGACGGAGATGCCGACGCTGTCGCTGTCGCGCAACCACAGCTGGAACCCGCGCTCCCGCGCCGCGTCCACGATCTCGCCGGCGCGGCCGGGCACCGACACGACGATGGTGTCGAAGAAGTCGTCGTGAAGCATCCCGTTGCCGGCTTCGACCAGCCAGTCACGCAGCAGGTGCGCCTTGCCCGCGACCTCATCGGCGATGCGACGCAGACCGTGCGGACCGTGATAGACGGCGTACATCGACGCCATGACGGCGAGGAGCACCTGCGCGGTGCAGATGTTCGAGGTCGCCTTCTCGCGACGGATGTGCTGCTCTCTGGTCTGCAGCGACAGGCGGTACGCCGGGCGTCCCTCGGCATCCACCGAAACGCCGACCAGCCGTCCCGGCAGCTGGCGCTCGAGACCGGACCTGACGGCCATGTATCCGGCGTGCGGACCGCCGAAGCCCATCGGCACGCCGAAACGTTGCGTGGTGCCCACGGCGATGTCGGCGCCGAGAGAGCCCGGCGAGCGCAGCAGCGTCAGCGCCAACAGGTCGGCCGCGGCCACGACGAGGCCGCCCTGCTCCTGCACGGCGCCGATGACGGCGGACGGATCCCACACGCGACCGGATGCTCCGGGATACTGAACAAGGGCTCCGAACGCACCCGTCGCGCCGGCGGGCACCCCCTCGGCGGCGAGATCGGCTTCGATGATCTCGATACCGAGCGCCGCCGCACGGTGGGTAAGCAGCGCTTTGGTCTGCGGCAGGGCATCGGCGTCCACGAGGAACACGTTGCTGGTCGCCTTCGAGGCGCGGCGCGCCACGAGCATCCCCTCGACGACAGCGGTCGCCTCGTCGAGCATCGACGCGTTCGCGGTCGCGAGGCCGG
Source organism: Sphingomonas sp. BLCC-B65 (assembly GCF_028550675.1). Lineage (NCBI taxonomy): Bacteria > Pseudomonadati > Pseudomonadota > Alphaproteobacteria > Sphingomonadales > Sphingomonadaceae > Sphingomonas > Sphingomonas sp. BLCC-B65. The sequence goes on from NZ_JAQQGL010000001.1 coordinate 794,522, forward strand.
TGAGATCGGTGACCATCGTCTGGAAGTTGATGAGGGCCTCGAGCCGTCCTTGAGAGATCTCCGGCTGGTACGGGGTGTAGGCCGTGTACCAGGAGGGGTTCTCGAAGACGTTCCGCGCGATCACCGACGGCGTCAGCGTGTCGTAGTATCCCAGGCCGATCATGGCGCGCGCGGGCCGGTTCTGCGAGGCGAGCTCGCGCAGTTCTGCGAGCGCCTCGGCCTCGGTGGCAGCGAAAGGGATCGCGCTGTCGGCGACGGGTGCGGCATGGATGGATGCCGGGACCGCCCGCTCGACGAGGGCGTTCACGGTCTCGTAGCCGAGCACGTGCAGCATCTCCGCCTGGGCGGCGGCGTCCGTGCCGATGTGCCGATCGCGGAAGGGCGCCGTGTTCACTCCTCGCCGCCCGTGAGTGCGACGTAGGCAGCTCGATCGAGCAGGGCGTCGACATCGGCGGGATCGACCTGGATCTTCACGAGCCATCCGCCCTCGAACGACCCGCTGTTGACGAGGGACGGGTCGTCCACGACGGCGTCGTTGACGGCGACGATCTCGCCGGACAGCGGCGCGTAGAGCTCACCGACCGACTTTGTGGATTCGATTTCGCCGCACACCGTGTTCGCGGTGACGGTGGAGCCCACCGCAGGCAGGTCGACGTAGACGACGTCGCCGAGTTTGTCCGCGGCGTAGTCGGTGATGCCGACCGTCGCGACATCGCCCTCGAGGGCGACCCACTCGTGTTCTTCGGTGTACTTGAGGGTGGTCAGGTCGGTCATGCGGTCCTCCGGTAGAAAGGCAGAGCGGTCACGGTCGCGGGGATCAGAGTGCCCCGCACGTCGATGAAGAGCGAGGTGCCGGGGTCGGCGAAACTCGGGGGCACGAAGGCCATCGCGATGGGATGTCCGAGCGTCGGGCTCAGCGCACCGCTCGTGATCTCACCCACCACGTTGCCGTCGGCATCCACCACGGCGTAGCCGGCGCGGCCGGCGCGACGGCCCTCGGCGACGAGACCGACCAGCACGGGCCGGTCGGTGGCGGCCACCGCGACGGCGGCCTTGCCGACGAAATCGTCCTTGTCGGCGGCGACGACGCGCCCGAGCCTCGCCTGGGCGGGCAGGATCGCGGTCGACAGCTCATGGCCGTGCAGCGGCATGCCCGCTTCGAGACGGAGGGTGTCGCGCGCGGCGAGTCCCGCGGGGACGAGTCCGAACGGCTCCCCCGCCTCGACCAGCGAGTCCCAGAGCGCGGGGGCGAGCGCGTTCGACAGCATCAGCTCGAACCCGTCCTCACCGGTGTATCCGGTGCGGGCGATGAACAGCGGCTGGTCCTGGAAGCGCGCCTGCGACCAGGCGTAGTAGCCGAGGTCGGCGAGCGCGGGCTCGACGTCGGCGATGCCGGCGGTCGCTTCCACGATCTCGCGAGCACGCGGACCCTGCACCGCGATCAGAGAGGTCTGATCGGAGATGTCCTCGACGACAGCGGGCGTGTGTGCGGCGCGCGCCGCGAACGCCTCCGCGACGAGCGCGCGGTTGCCGGCATTCGAGATGACGAGGAACCGGTCGTCGCCGGTGCGGTAGACGATGACGTCGTCGATCACGCCGCCGTTGTCGTCGAGCAGCAGTGAGTACTTCGCCTTGCCGATCGTCATGGTCGAGATCCGCCCGGCGAGCGCGTAGTCGAGGAAGGTCGCCGCGCCCACGCCGGTCACGAGGAACTCCGCCATGTGCGAGATGTCGAACAGTCCGGCGGCTGTTCGCACCGCGTGGTGCTCGGCGAGATCGGACGTGTAGCGCACGGGCATGTTCCAGCCACCGAAGTCGGTGAACGAGGCGCCGAGGGCAGCATGGCGATCGGCGAGTGCGGTGGTGCGGAGGTCTGACATGAGTTCTCCCCGGGACATCGGGCGGGCGGATGCCGGGACCGGCAGCCGGGAACTCCCCCTCTGTCATCGGCCTGAGAGTTTCGCCGGGCCCGCCTGCGCGGAACCGGCTTTCACCGTCGGCGGATCCCCCACTGCGGGATCGCTTTCCAGAGCGGCCGGACGCGAGCGGTACGCGGACCTGAGAGATTGGCGGGGAGGCTTGCTCCTTCGGTGCCCGGATCCTCGAGAAACGCTGGATGCCGGGGCTCTCCCGCACACGTCATGCGGCCTGTCTTCAGTTGCCCTGTCAGCATAGCGCCTGGCTCGACGCACATCAGCGGCTAGCGCGTGCAGCGTCCCGATGCGACGGTCGGCGAGTCGGCCGTGACCCGATCCAGCTCCGGGCGCAGCACGGTGGTCGTGGTCGCATAGCCACGCCCTTCGCCGTCCGCGCCGCGGGCGAAGACCACGCCGACGACGTCGCCGGCGGCATCCAGCAGCGGGCCGCCGGAGTTTCCCGGCTGGACGTCGGCCTGCAATGCGTAGATCTCCCGCGGATTCACCGACGAGTCGTAGATGTCGGGCACGGGCACCGACGACACGGACAGAATCCCCGCCGACACGTTGGTGAACGGGCCGCCGTGCGGGTATCCCTGCACGGCCGCCTGCGTTCCGGTGGCAGCGGGGTCGGCGATGGTGAGCGGGGTCGCCGGCAGGCCACCGATCGAGAGCACGGCGAGGTCGGCCACCGGATCGAAGAGGACGATGCGCCCCTCTCCCGCACGACCACCGGGCAGTTCCACGACGGGCGTGTCCACTCCCGCAACGACGTGGGCATTCGTCACGACCAGTCCCGGCGCAGCCACGAAGCCCGATCCCGTCATCGAGACCCCGCACGCGTAGGCCGTGCCGCTCACCCGGGCCACGGATGCCGCAGCGTTCTGCAGCGCGGGGTCGTCGAGGCTGATCGGCGGATCGGTGGGGGTGACGATCGCGCCGATCGCCGCCTCCAGCCGCGGCAGGCCGTCCGAGAGCAGCGCACCACGCGCCTGGGCCAGCGCGTCCTGGACCGGCGGGGGCGTGATCGCCTGCAGCGCACCGACGACGCGCGAGGAGGCGACCGCCGACGACACGTAAGGGATGCCCGCGGTCGCGAGCCCCGAGGAGACGAGCACGAGAGCCAACGCGGCGGCCACGGTGGTGAGCACGCCGCCGAGGAAACGCTCGAGTCCGCGCAGTCGCGCGCGGTCGACGCCGCGACGAATGGCCATTCCGATGGCGGCGCCGGCCGCGGTTCCGATGACCACGAGCCCGATCGCGGCGGCGGCGAGCGCAGCGGTGCGCCAGCCTCCGGAGGGGACGACGGTGGACAGCCACGGGGTCACCAGAGGCAGCAGCCAGAGAGCGGCGGCCGCGCCGCCGATCATCCCGATGACGCTGCCGAGGCTGGCGAAGAAGCCGCGCGCCAGACCCGACGCGAGGGCGAGAAGCAGCGCCACGACGGCGATGATGTCGACGATCAGCACGGGGACCTCCGCGCTCACCGTAGCCGCTGCGGCTCCGCGATTCCTGCACGAATGCTGCCGGTCGAGCGCCGACGGGATTTTCGGCGGCGCTGCCGGTTTGCCCTTCGAGTCCGGATGACTCTAAGATCGACGACGAGGTTATGGTCATCATGACAAGAACAAGTTCCCCGACCGATACGATTCGTGTCGCCGTCTCGACGGTCATCTTCAGCCTGCGCCGCGACGAGTCGGGACGGCTCGCCGTCGTCCTGCCGCTGGTGCGTCGCACGCGCGACCCGCACGACGGTCTCTGGGCGCTTCCGGGTGGCTGGCTCGATGCCGCGGAGAACCTGGAGGCAGCCGCGTCGCGGACCCTCGCCGAGACGACCGGACTGGCTCCGAGCTACCTCGAACAGCTCTACGCGTTCGGCGACGTCGGCCGCGCGCCCGGGCGCGTCGTGTCCATCGTCTACTGGGCACTGCTGCGCGAAGGCGCACAGCTGCCCGAGGACGCCCACAACGTGAGGTGGTTCGACGCGGCGCACCTGCCGGCCCTCGCGTTCGACCACAACCACATCGTCGACTACGCGCTGTGGCGGCTGCGCAACAAGGTCGGCTACAGCCGGATCGCGCACGGGCTGCTGCCGGAGCTGTTCACCTTGTCGGATCTGCGCGAGGTGTACGAGGCGATCCTCGAACGTGATCTGGACCCCGCCAACTTCCGCCGTCAGGTGGAGAACTCGGCGACGCTGATCCCCACCGACGCGTTTCGCACCGGCAGCCACCGACCCGCACGTCTGTATCGCTACAACCACGATGTGGAGCTCGCCGACCGCGGGCCCCTGCCACCCGACCCGGACCGCGACGGCGGCGCCGCGTCCGCACCATCCGCCCTTCCCGAAGAGGTCACGATATGAGCGCCACCTTCCTCACCCTCCAGCCCCGTCCCGGCGACGAGATCGACCCCAGCGTCGACCACGGCATCCAGGCCATCGTCTCGGGCGCCTCGACGGCCGAGACCTGCAACACCGATCTCGCGGCAGGACCGTGGGACTTCGATGCGCGGCCTGGGTACGGCCCCGGCTCGTCGATGGGCGACGTCATCCCCACCGGCGCGCCGCGTCAGGGCGAACTTCCCGCGGAGTACCGCGCGGCATCCGAGGACGAGCTGCACGCACGCATCCGCGCGGCCAAGGCTGCCCTCGGCGAGCGCGTCGTCGTGCTCGGCCACTTCTATCAACGCGAGGAGGTGGTCACGCACGCCGACTACGTCGGAGACTCGTTCCAGCTCGCGAACGCGGCGCTGGAGCACCCCGACGCCGAGGCCATCGTGTTCTGCGGCGTGCACTTCATGGCCGAGACCGCCGATCTCCTCTCCCGCCCGGAGCAGGCCGTGATCCTTCCCAACCTCGCCGCCGGCTGTTCGATGGCGGATATGGCCTCCATCGACGACGTGGAGGAGTGCTGGGAGCAGCTCGAAGACATCTACGGCGACTTGACGGCCCCCGACGCCGACGGCCTCGTCCCGGTGATTCCGGTCACGTACATGAACTCCTCGGCGGCGATCAAGGGGTTCGTGGGCCGACACGGCGGCATCGTCTGCACGTCCTCGAACGCGCGCACCGTGCTCGAATGGGCGTTCGCACGGGGGCGTCGCGTCCTGTTCTTCCCCGATCAGCACCTCGGACGCAACACCGCGAAGGCGATGGGGGTGCCTCTGACGCAGATGCCGATGTGGAATCCCCGCAAGCCGCTCGGCGGATCCAGCGAGAGCGCGCTCGCCGACGCGCGCGTCATCCTCTGGCACGGGTTCTGCTCGGTGCACCGCCGTTTCACCGTCGACCAGATCGAGAAGGCCCGCGCCGATCACCCGGGCGTGCGCGTCATCGTGCACCCCGAGTGCCCGATGGCCGTCGTCGACGCCGCCGACGAGGCCGGCTCCACCGACTACATCCGTAAGGCCATCGCCGCCGCCACCGAGCCGACGACCTTCGCGATCGGCACCGAGATCAACCTCGTGCAGCGACTCGCGGCGCAGTTCCCCCAGCACGAGATCTTCTGCCTCGACCCCGTGGTGTGCCCGTGCTCCACGATGTACCGCATCCACCCCGGCTACCTGGCCTGGGTGCTCGAGCGCCTCGTCGCCGGCGAGGTCGTCAACCGCATCACGGTCGCCGCCGACGTCGCGGACCCGGCGCGCGTCGCCCTCGAGCGGATGCTGGCGGCCAAGCCGTGAGCGCGGACGCACCCGACGTCGTCGTGGTCGGCTCGGGGATCGCGGGCCTCACTGCGGCGCTGCACGCCGCCGCCTCCGGATGCCGCGTGACGCTCGTCACGAAAGACGTGCTCGAACACGCCAACACGCGGTACGCCCAAGGCGGTATCGCCGGCGTCATGTTCGACGACGACAGCGTCGCCGCACACGAACACGACACGCTCGTCGCGGGCGCGGGGCTCAGCGACCCCGCCGCCGTCCGCGTCCTGGTGACCGAGGGGCCCGAGCGCATCCGCGAGCTCATCGCGCTCGGCGTCGCCTTCGACCGCGGCAGTGACGGCGCTCTCGTCAAGGGGCTCGAGGCGGCACACTCCTACCCGCGGGTGCTGCACGCCGGGGGTGACGCGACCGGGAGCGTGATCGAGAAGGCGCTCGTCGCGCGCGTGCGCACGAGCGAGGCCCGTGTCATCGAGCACGCGTTCCTCGTCGATCTCATCCTCGACGGCGACGGGCGCGCGGCCGGCGTCGATCTCCTCATCGGCGATGCGCGGCGCGAACAGATTCCGGCGGATGCCGTCGTGCTGGCGACCGGCGGAATCGGCCAGCTCTACGCGCACACCACCAACCCCGCCGTCGCCACCGGCGACGGCATCGCCGCGGCCGTACGCGCCGGCGCGAATGTGTGCGACCTGGAGTTCGTGCAGTTTCACCCCACCGTCCTGTCGGTCGACGGCGCCGAACCCTTCCTCGTCTCGGAGGCCGTCCGCGGCGAAGGTGCGGTCTTGCGCGACCAGGAGGGGCGGCGCTTCATGCTCGACATCCACCCCGATGCCGAGCTCGCGCCCCGCGATGTGGTCGCCCGCGCGATCGCCGCGGTGATGGACGAGCAGGGCGGCGAGCCGGTGCTCCTCGACGCGACCGGCCTGGGCCTCGAAGCCGCTGGTACGGGCTCGGCGCGCAAGAAGGCGGCTGCCTTCCTGCGACGCCGCTTCCCGACGATCGACGCCGCCGTGCGCCAACGCGGGCTGGACTGGTCGCAGGAGGCGATTCCGGTGACGCCGGCCGCTCACTACCTCATGGGCGGCGTGGCCACCGACCTGCACGGACGCACGAGCGTTCCGCGACTGTATGCGGTGGGCGAGGTCGCCCGCACCGGCGTGCACGGCGCGAACCGACTCGCCTCCAACTCGCTGCTGGAGGGCGCCGTGTTCGGCGCCCGTGCCGGTGACGCGATCGTGGGCGACACCGACTCCGCAACCTGGCCGGTCGTCGGCGGTTCCCGTGCGACGACGGCCGTCGTCGGCGATCCGAGCACGGCCGATGCGACGCCGTGGCACCGAACGGCGCTGCAGATGCTGATGTGGGAGCACGCCGGACTCGTGCGCGATGCGGCGGGGCTCCGCCACGCCGCATCCGTGATCGACGACTGGCGGGCCGCGCAGCACCCGCCGCACCGGGAGGCCGATTTCGAGGACGCCAACCTGCTGCTCGTCGCGGCCTGCCTGGTGGATGCCGCGCTCGCGCGGACAGCCTCGGTGGGAGCGCACGCGCGCCGCGACGACATGCACACCGGCTCACCGTCCGTCCCGGCTCTCGCCGAGCTCCAGGCGTCGGCATGCTGAGTCCACGCCAGATCGAGCGCGTGGTCATCGCCGCCCTCGAGGAGGACGCGCCGTGGGGCGACGTCACCAGCGAGTATCTGATCCCGGCGGATGCCGCCGCCACGGCCGACCTGGTCGCGCGCGAGCCCGGTGTGTTCAGCGGCGGCGACGTGTTCGCGGCAGCGTTCACCCTCACCGACGCGGACATCACCGTCGACCTGGCCGTTTCCGATGGCGCCGCTTTCGGAGCGGGTGATGTGCTCGCGACCGTCAGCGGGCCGGCACGAGGCGTGCTGACGGCTGAACGGGTGGGCCTCAACCTCGTGCAGCGCATGAGCGGCATCGCCACGCTCACCGCCCGCTACGTCGACGCGGTCGCAGGCAGCGGCGCGCGCATCGCGGACACGCGCAAGACCACTCCGGGATTGCGGGCACTGGAACGTCACGCCGTCCGCAGCGGCGGCGGCCACAACCACCGCTATTCGCTGTCGGACGCGGTGATGGCCAAGGACAACCATCTCGCTGTGCTGACCGCCGACGGCGGTGATCTGACGGTCGCGCTGCGCCGTGCGCTGGCGGCGCTCCCCCACACGACGCATGTCGAGGTGGAGGTCGATCGACTGGAGCAGATCGAACCCGTCCTCGCCGCCGGCGACGGCACCGCGCGTGTCGGCACGATCATGCTCGACAACTTCACCCTCGACGACCTCCGCGCGGGCGTCGCGCTCGTCGCCGGACGCGCCACCGTCGAGGCGTCGGGCGGAGTGAGTCTGCGCACCGTGGCCGACATCGCCGCCACCGGTGTCGATGTGATCTCGGTGGGCGCCCTGACGCACTCCGCACGCGCGCTCGACCTCGGCCTGGACGCGCGCGTGTCGGGCGCCGACGTCGGAGCCTGACCGGAGGAGCCGTGTTCTATCTCGATCACGCTGCCACCACGCCGGTGCGTCCGGAAGTGCGGGAGGCGATGCTGCCCTTCCTCGGCGATCGTTTCGGCAACCCGTCCAGCCACCACACGGTCGGCGAAGCCGCGGCATCCGTGCTCTCCGATGCGCGGCGGCGCGTCGCCGCCGTCTTCGGCATGCGCCCCGCCGACATCGTCTTCACCTCGGGCGGCACCGAGGCCGACAACCTGGCGGTGAAGGGGATCACGATCGGCACGGCGTTGCATCGCGGCACAGGACGAGACGCGCCCGTGCACGTGATCACGACACCTATCGAGCATGAGGCGGTCCTCGCCTCCTGCGGATACCTCGAGCGTGTGCACGGCGCACGCATCACCCACCTGCCGGTCGATGCGACGGGTCTCGTCGCGGCCGCCGACGTCGACGCGGCGCTTCGGCCCGAGACCGCGCTCGTGTCGATCGGCTATGCGAACAACGAGATCGGCACGGTCCAGGATCTCGACGCGATCGCGACGGTGACGCGCGCAGCCGGTGTGGCGCTGCACGTCGATGCGGTACAGGCTGCGGGCTGGCTGCCGCTCGCCGGCACGGGCGCCGATGCGATCTCGGTCGCCGGGCACAAGATCGGTGCTCCCCCGGGCATCGGTGTGCTTGCGCTCCGAGGCCGCGTGCCTCTGGAGCCGCTGCTGCACGGCGGCGGCCAGGAGCGGGAGCGACGCAGCGGCACCGAGAACGTCGCCGGCGCCGTCGCGATCGCGACAGCACTGGAGATCGCGGAGCGCGAGCGCGTGGCCGCGGCGGCTCGCGTCGGCGCGTTGCGCGATCGGTTCATCGCCCGCGTGCTCGGCCTCGTTGCGTCGTCCCGGCTCACGGGCCACGCCACGCGGCGACTGCCCTCCGTGGCCAGTTTCACCTTCGCGGGAACAAGCGGCGAGTCGGTGCTGCTGGAGCTCGAGCGCCGAGGGGTGATCTCCTCCAGCGGCTCCGCGTGCGCCGCCGGCAGCGATGAGCCCTCTCATGTGCTGCTCGCGCTGGGCGTCTGTCCCGAACTCGCCCAGACCGCGGTGCGCTTCAGTCTGAGCCATGACTTCGGTGTCGGCGACGAAGAGCGGGCCACAGCGATACTCGATGTGGCCGCGGACGCGGTCGCCGCATCGGTGGCGGCGGTACGATCGGGGCCGTGAGCACACCCGTCGTGACCGTCATCGTCCCCGGACGCGATGTCGCCGCTTACGCGCACGAGGCCGTCGACTCCCTCCGCGCCCAGACGCTCACGAGGTGGCGCGCCATCTTGGTCGACGACGGTTCCCTCGACGCGACCGGAGAGGTCTTCGCGGAGGCAGCGGCATCCGACGATCGCTTCCACGTGGTCACCCATCCCGTCGCGCGTGGACTGTCAGCCGCCCGCAACACCGGACTGGATCTCGTCGAGACACCGTTCGTCGGATTCCTGGATGCCGACGATGTGCTGACCCCGCGCGCACTGGAGCGCTTCGTCGACACGCTGACACGATCGGGCAGCGACGTCGTCGTGGGCGCGTATGTCCGGCTGCGCGCCGACGAGGCGGGCGTCTACCGTCCCGGTCCCGTGCAGCCGTGGGTTCGCGCGGCCACCGATCCGCCACGTCTCGCGACGACGCTGGCGGCGCATCCCCAGGTTTCCGGCAACATCGTGGCGTGGTCGAAGCTCAGCCGGGTGGAGCTGTGGCGGCGGACAGGCCTGCGCTTTCCCGAGGGCAAGCTCTACGAAGATCAGCTGGTCGCGCAACGCCTCTACACGGCCGCGCGCGCCATCGACGTCATCCCCGACGTCGTCGTCCACTGGCGCGAGCGTGCCGATGGCTCATCGATCACGCAGAACAAGAATCTGCTCCCCGTGCTCGTGGACTATCTCGACGCCCTCAGCGGAGGCATCGCCGTGCTCGACGGCGCCGGCCAGCGCGCCGCCGTCCGTGCCCGCATCCGTCTCATTCTGGAGATGGATGTCCCTCCGCTCGTCCGCATCGCGCAGGACAGTCCCGACGACGCGTACCGCCGCACACTCGGCGCGTTCATCCGCGTGCTCCATGATCGCGCGGATGCCGAGTCCATCGAACTCGACCACGCCGCGGCACGGTTGCGCAGCGCGGCAGAACTGTGGTGAGACGGGCCGGAGATATCCTGAGCGGATGACCGCTTCCGACGCCGCTCACCTCCCCGATCGCCCCACGGGTCCCGATCTCGCCGAGATCCGTGCCGAGATCGACGAGCTCGCCGCCCTCTCCACGGAGGATCTCGTCAACCCGAAGCCGAAGGTGATCGCCGAGAACGAGCCGATCCCGTACCCCACGGACGCGATCGGGTCCGAAGACGGGAACAAACAGGCCTGAGCTCTTTCAGGCCTGTTCCCGCGCCTGCGCCTCCAGGCCCTCGATCGTCGCAGCCGCCATCTGCTCGAGGGCCAGCTCCGCATAGAGCCCGCCCTGGGCGAGGAGTTCGGCATGGGTTCCCGACTCCACGATGCGCCCCGCTTCGACGACATGGATGACATCGGCACCGACGACGGTGGACAGCCGGTGTGCGATGGAGATGGTCGTGCGCCCCCGCGCCACATTGTCCAGCGCTTCCTGCACGACCCGTTCCGACACGGTGTCCAGAGCCGACGTGGCCTCGTCCAGCAGCAGCACCGGCGGGTCCTTCAGGAGAACGCGGGCGATCGCGATGCGCTGCTTCTCGCCGCCCGAGAGCCGATAGCCGCGTTCGCCGACGACCGTGTCATAGCCGTGCTCGAAGTTCGCGATCGCGTGGTGGATATTCGCCGCCGTGCACGCCGCCACGAGCTCCTCGTCGCTGGCATCCGGCTTCGCGTAGCGGAGGTTGTCGGCGATGGTGGCGTGGAACAAGTACGTCTCCTGGGAAACGATCCCGACGTTCTCCACGATCGATTCCTGAGTGAGCCCGCGCACGTCTCGGCCGGCGAAGACGACCGCACCCTCGGACGCCTCGTAGAGGCGGGGAGCCAGGTAGACGATGGTGGTCTTGCCCGCGCCGGACGGCCCCACGAAGGCGATGTGCTGGCCGGGCTCGGCGACGAACGAGACCCCGTCGAGCGTCGGGCGGGCGTCACCCGCCGCATCCGGGTAGCGGAATACGACATCGCGGAACTCGACCCGTCCGATCGGCCCGGGAGCGCGCCCCACCTCGATCGCGCCGGGAGCGTCGACGATCGCCGGCGTCAAGTCCAGGTACTCGAAGATGCGCGCGAACAGGGCCCGCGAGGTCTGCAGATCCAGCGCGACGCGCATCAGCCCCATCAGCGGCTGGAGCAGGCGCGCCTGCACCGTGGTGAACGCCACGACCGTACCGGCTGTGATCGCGCCGGTTCCGCCCGCGATGAGATAGCCCGACACCAGATAGATGACCGCCGGCACCGACGCCATGATGACCTGCACGACAGCGAAGAAGCCCTGGCCGCTCATGGCTCGTCGCACCTGCAGACGCACCTGGTTGAGGTTCTCGGCACGGTAGCGCTCTGACTCCGCTCGCTGGCGGTTGAAAGCCTTGGACAGGAGGATGCCGCTCACCGACAGCGTCTCCTGGGTGATGCTGGTCAACTCGCTGAGCGACTCCTGCGTCTGACCCGCGATGCGCGCCCGCACCTGACCCACGCGCCTCTGCACCAGCACGAGCGCGGGCATCATGATGACGGCGATGACGGTCAGCCGCCAGTCGATGAGGATCATGGCGACGAGCGCCGAGATCACCGTGACCGTGTTTCCGAGGATGCTGGTGACCGTATTGGTCAGGACGTCCGAGACGCCGCCGACGTCGTTCTGCAGCCGCGACTGGATGACCCCGGTCTTGGTGCGGGTGAAAAAGCCCAGCTCCATCGCCTGCAGGTGATCGAACAAGCGAACCCGCAGGTCTCCCGTGACACGATTCCCGACCGTCGAGGTGAGCCAGGTCTGCGTGACGCCGAGCACGGCGGAGAACAGGAACAGTCCGATCATCGTGAGCACCAAGCGCAGCAGAAGCGCGAGATCCGGCGGCGCGCCGTCGGTGGGAAAGAGCGCGTCGTCGAAGATCCGCTGCACGATGAGGGGCGGTACGACGCCGATCGCCGCGCCGACGACGACCATCACCGCCGTCACCAGGATGCGCACGCGGTAGGGGCGGAACAGGGCGACGACCCGAGCGCCGAGGTTCGGGATGACCGGGGCCTCGGCATTCCGTCGTCGTTGGGCCCCCTCGTCGACACCGCGAAAGGCCGCCGGACGCCCGCCCGGCCCCATACCGCCCATCCCCATGCTCACCGGGTCACTCTAACCCCGTGTCGGACGGGGGCGGCTCAGCCGAGACCAGCGACGAGATTGATCACCGACGCCAGAATGACTGCGCCGAACAGATAGGCCAGCAGCGTCTGCGCGACGATGATCCGCCGGATCTCGTTCGCGGACACGTCTGTGTCGGACACCTGGTAGGTCATCCCCAAACCGACGGAGAAGTAGCCGAAGTCGGAGTACATCGGCGCATCGTCCTGATTGAAGTCGATCCCTCCCGCCTTCCCTGCGGCCACGCGCGCGTAGTAGACGCGGGCGTAACGCAGCATGTAGTCCACCTGGATGAGCGCCCATGAGCTGACCACCGCCGCAATCGCGACCCCTGCGACGAGGAAGGCGCGGGCGTGCCCGCCGCCGCCTCCCCCGACCAGCACCGCGACCACCCCGCCCAGGCTCGCGACGCTGCCGGCGAGTGCGATCAACCGTGCAACGGGGCGCCCCGGGTCGACACTCGTCGTGTGCGAGCGCGTCTGATCGGCATTCATCGGCCACACCACGCTCAGCAGCCACACCACATTGATCGCTGCCACGACAGCCCAGCCGGCGAGAAGACCGACCGAGATCCCGGCGGCGATCGAGACGACGACCGCGACCACGACTCCGACGGCGAGGGAGAGGGGGCCGCGGACGGCCACCCGCGACGGATGACGGCGAGAACTCATGCCTCGATGCTCCCACCGTGATCGGGAATGCCGTGTCCGACCCTCCCGTTACAGTGAAGAGTTGCCCCGCCCGCCGGGAAAGCGTCCCGACGACACCCAGGAGCCCGATGACTTCTCCCGACACGACCACCGCGCCGGCCGCACCCGCTCAGGTCGGGGCCAAGGAGAACCGCGTCATCTGGCTGCTGCTGGCCGCCGCGTTCGTGGCGATCCTGAACGAGACGACGATGGGCGTCGCGATCCCGCACCTGATCGTCGACCTCGGCATCACCGCGGTGGCTGCGCAGTGGCTCACGACGGCGTTCATGCTGACGATGGCGGTCGTCATTCCCATCACCGGCTTCCTGCTGCGCCGCTTCACCACGCGAGCGATGTTCGCGACGGCGATGAGTCTGTTCTCGGCGGGTACCCTCATCGCGCTGGTCGCTCCGGGTTTTGAGGTGCTCGTCATCGCTCGCGTCGTCCAGGCGTCGGGGACGGCCATCATGATGCCGCTGCTCATGACGACACTCATGACCGTCGTTCCTGCGCACCTGCGGGGACGGATGATGGGCCGTGTCAGCGTCGTGATCTCACTCGCTCCCGCCATCGGACCCACCATGGCGGGTATCGTCCTCGACAATCTCACCTGGCGGTGGATCTTCGCGATCGTCCTTCCCATCGCACTGGTGGCCCTGGTCGTGGGCGTGCGCTGGATCCACAACCTGGGTGAGAGCACCCACACGCCGATCGACATCCTTTCCGTAGCGCTGTCCGCCGTCGGGTTCGGCGGTGTCGTCTTCGGGCTCAGCCAGATCGGCGGGCATGGCTCGGATCTCGCCGCCGCCGAGACGGCGACGACGACTCTCGTCATCGCGCTGGGCGTCGGCCTCGTCGCCCTCGGCCTGTTCGCCTGGCGTCAGCTGATCCTCCAGAAGCGCGATGAGGCGCTCCTGGATCTGCGGATCTTCCGCTCGGGCAACTTCTCCCTTTCGGTCGCGCATTTCGCGGTGATGTCGCTGGCGTTCTTCGGGACGCTGACCGCTCTCCCGCTGTACCTGCAGAACACGCTGGGGCTGTCGGCGAGTGCGTCCGGTCTCGTCGTCCTGCCGGGCGCACTGGCGATGGGTCTTCTCGGACCCGTCATCGGGCGCATCTACGATCGCTGGGGTACCCGCGTGCTTCTGCTTCCCGGCACCATCGTCGTGCTGACGATCCTGTGGAGCTTCACGCTCCTCACCGAATCGACCCCCGTGTGGATCCTCGTCGTCACCCAGACGCTGTTGTCGATCGGACTGGCGATGTCGTTCACGCCCTTGTTCACGGCATCCTTGGGCTCGCTGGAGCCGCGGTTCTACTCCTACGGCAGCGCGATGGTCTCGACCATCCAGCAGGTCGCCGGTGCGGCCGGGATCGCCCTGCTGATCTCTGTGATGTCGTCTGTGGCTGCGGCGGCGGCGCAGAGCGGAGCGGCCGACGCGCCAGCCGGGGCAGCGGGTGCCCGAGCGGCATTCCTGCTCGCGGCGATCATCGGGACGCCCCTGCTGATCAGCGCCGTTCTCATCCGCAAGCCGGATGATGCACCGGAGGGTGTCTCCGCACACTGAGGAGACTCACGCCGACCGGCGCGGGCGCCGAGGGCGGAGGCCCGTCCGTCAGCCGATGCTGCAGGCCCCGCCACCGCAGCACGACGCGGAGGCGTCGACGCTCGCGTCCACGAGCGGCAGAAGCGTCGTGACGCCCTTCGCGCTCGAAGCGTCAGCGTCGACGGAGACCTCAGGCTGATTCGAAGTGGTCATGCGTCGATCTTACGTCGATGTCAACCCCCGGGCGCGGCCGAGGCGGCATCCGTAGCGTCGATGACATGAGCACTCCCACGCAGACAGACGAACTCGCCGGCAAGACGGTGGCATTCATCGCGACGAACGGCTTCGAGGACAGCGAGCTGACCGCCCCCTGGCAGGCGGTGACAGATGCCGGAGCCACGGCCGTCATGATCTCGCCCGCCCCTGGAGACATCGAGGGCAAGAATGGTCACCGCCAGCATGTCGACAGGACGACGGCGCAGACCGACGCCGCCGACTTCGACGCCCTGGTCCTGCCCGGGGGCGTCGTCAATGCCGACAACCTCCGCCTCGACGAGGCCGCGGTGCGGCTGGCTCGCGACTTCTTCGCGCAGGGCAAGCCCGTCGGCGCGATCTGCCACGCAGGCTGGCTGCTGGTCGAAGCCGGGGTGGTCGAGGGTCGTACGATGACGAGTTTCCCGAGCCTTCGCACTGACCTGACCAACGCGGGCGCGTCGTGGGTCGACGAGGACGTCGTCGTCGATGAGGGGTTCGTCTCCAGCCGCACGCCCGACGATCTGCCCGCCTTCACCGCGAAGCTCGTCGAGGAGATCGGCGAAGGCACGCACGACGGCCAGACGGCCTGAAAGGGGACGCTTTTCAGTCCCAGTCGAGGTAGTCCTCGATGAACCACGACGTCTCGCCGGGGTGGGTCAGTGGGAAGAAGTGGCCGGCGCCATCGACCGCCTTCACGCTGACCAGCCCCGGCGCGGTCTCACGCAGTGCGTCTCCGGCTTCGACCGGCGTGACGCGATCCGCGGTCCCCTGGACGATGAGGACGGGAGTGGCGTCCGCGACGGGCCGCCACGCCTCGGCAGCCGTCGCCGCGAGCGCGTCCGCCTGCACCCGGCGCACATCGGCCTGCGGCGAGAACGAGTCACCGAAGACGGCACGCACCTCCGCGTCGAAATCCTCACCGTACGGAGCGTCACGCGTGACACCCAGCAGCAGCACGCCGCTCACTCGTTCGTGATGGTCGATCGCAACGGTCCGCGCGACAGCTCCGCCGAATCCGTGCCCGCCGATCCATGCCTCCGAGATGCCCAGGTGCTCCAGGACGTCGACCACGTCCTGGGCGAACTCGTGCAACGTCTGCGCGTCGGAGCGTCGCGCGGCGATGCGCACCACCCGGAAGTCCTCTTCGACGAGGATGCTCGCCAGAGCGCCGAAGTAGGCGAAGTCCAGTCCGGCTTCGGGCAGCAGAACGATCGCGGGCCCGGTGCCTTCGTCGAGGTAGCTGATGTCGCGGACGTCGGCATCCAAGATCTGTCGCTGGTTCTCAGTCACGATCCCCCATCCTAGGCGGCGAGTTTGCACGCACGCCGCGGCTATGAGCATAGTTAGGTAAGCCATACCTCGTCCGCACCGACTCTGGAGGTGCGGTCCGACGAAAGCGAAACCCCATGCGCTCCCCCGCTCGACGATCCCTGCCCGCCCTCGCCGTCATGGTGACCGCCATCATCGCCTTCGGGGGATGTTCGTCGACAGCGGATGCTGCACCGGCGGCGACGACGGGCGGCACCCATGCCGTCGCGCACGCCCGCGGAGTCACCGAGGTACCCGATGACCCGCAGCGCGTCGTGGTGCTGGAACCCGTCGAATTGGACACCGCGGTAGCGCTCGGCGTGACGCCCGTCGGCGCCGCCGTCGCGAGCAACGTCGCCGGCGTCCCCGCCTACCTCGGCGTCGATGGCGTCGCTCCGGTGGGGACGGTGCCCGAGCCCGACCTCGAGGCGATCGCGGCACTACGACCCGACCTGATCCTCGGAACAGAGTCGCGCCACTCGAAGCTGTACGACCAGTTGAGTTCCATTGCGCCGACGGTGTTCATGACCACCCAGTCCGACCCCTGGCAGCAGAACGCGATGCTGGTGGGCGAGGCGCTCGGAAAGACGGCCCAGACCACGGCGCTGTTGGCCGACTTCACCCAGCGATGCTCTTCCATCAAGGACGAGTTCGCCCTCGACGGCAAGACCGCGAACATGATCCGACCGCGCGACGAGACGACGCTGAGTCTGTACGGCCCGACATCCTTCGCCGGCAGCGCCCTCGAGTGCGTGGGGTTCACGATTCCCGCCCAGAACTGGAAGGACGGCCTGCAGGCGGACATCTCTCCGGAAAACATCCGCAGCGCCGCCGCCGACTACCTCTTCGTCACCGCCGCCGATGTCGACGACAGGAGCCTGATCCCGGCGGCCATCACTCAGAACGCCGACGCGTTCGGTTCCGTCACCCTCGTCGACACGAGCTATTGGGTGTCGGGCGTCGGCCCCAAGGGCGGTATGCGCGTGCTCGACGATGTCGCGCGTCTCCTGTCGACACGGTGACCGTCGTCGCGCCCCGGGGGCCTCGCACACCGGCGAGCCCCCCTGCCTTGCCCCGCCTGCCACGCGCGACGATTCACGCGTTCGCGCTGGTCGCGCTCCCCATCCTGCTGGCCGTGTCGGTGGCACTGTCGTTGATGATCGGCTCCCGTCCGCTGAACGCGGGCACGGTGCTCGATGTCCTCGCCGGCGGCGGCTCGCCGGATGTCCGCTACATCGTCGCAGAGTTGCGGGTGCCACGCACGGCCGCAGGGCTGATCGTCGGCGCCGCGCTCGGGACGGCAGGAGCTCTGATTCAGAGCTTCACACGCAATCCCCTCGCCGACCCCGGCATCCTCGGTGTCAACGCCGGCGCCGCGTTCGCGATCGCGATCGGCATCGCCGTCATCGGGCTGCGAGACATCACCTCGCTGATCTGGTTGTCGTTCGCCGGCGCTCTGGTGGTGACCATCGGCGTCACCATCATCGGATCCTCCGGTCGGGGTCCCGCGGATCCCCTGCGTCTCACGCTCGCCGGTGTCGCGCTGGGAGCGGTCTTCGCGGGCGCGACGACGGGGATGACGCTGAGCGATCCCGACGCGTTCGATCGCATGAGAGCGTGGCACGCCGGCTCGCTGCTGGGTCGCGGCTTCGACGTCCTGCTCCCCCTCCTCCCCTTCGTCGCTGTCACCGTGGTCGGCGCGCTCTTTCTCGCTCGGGGGCTGAATGCCCTCGCTCTCGGCGATGACGTCGCGCGTGCGCAAGGCGCCTCGGTCGTCGGCATCCGTTTCGGTGTCGTCGCCGCGGTCACCGTCCTGGCGGGAGCGGCGACCGCCATCGCCGGACCGGTCTCGTTCGTCGGGCTCATGGTTCCGCACGTGGCACGGTGGATGTTCGGCATCGATCAGAGACGTATCCTGCTCGCCTCGATGATCCTCGCCCCTATCCTCGTCCTGCTGTCGGATGTGCTCGGACGTGTGCTCATCGCCCCCGCCGAGATCCCCGTCGGAGTGGTGACGGCGTTCGTCGGTGCACCCGTGCTGATCGCTCTCGCCCGTCGTCGCAGGGCGACCGCAGCATGAACGTGCCGGCGACACGAACACGTCCGGCGACGACGTCCGACCGGGGATATCGCCGCATCCCGATCGGGCGGCACCCGCACGTCGTGCACATCCGTCTTCGAGGCGCCCTGACGGGCGCGGCACTGGCAGCGGCGACCCTGACAGCGGCGGTCATCGCGCTCGGGCTCGGCTCGTACCCGCTGTCTCCGACAGCGGTCGTCGAGGTCATCGCGGGCGGCGGCCTTCCCCTGGATCGCACCGTCGTCTTCGAGTGGCGGCTGCCCCGCACGCTGGCCGCGATCGCTCTCGGGGCGTACCTCGCGATCGCGGGAGCGCTGTTCCAGACCGTCACCCGCAACCCCCTCGCCAGCCCCGACATCCTGGGGCTCTCGAACGGGGCGTTCACGGGGATGCTGGGGGCGATGCTGTTCATCTCCACGTCATGGACCGTCCTGGCGGCGGGCGCCGTCGTCGGCGGCCTGCTGACGGCGGGCATCATCGTGCTGCTGGCGGGTCGCGTTCGCAGCGACGGCTTTCGCATCATCGTGATCGGCATCGGCGTCGCCGCCATGCTCGCGTCAGCGAACACCTGGATGCTGCTGCAGATCGAGCTCGAGACCGCCATGTTCGCCTCCGCATGGGGAACGGGCTCGCTCAACGGCGTGACAGGGGCGGCGGTGGCCGGTGCAGCACTCTGCGGCATCCCTCTGCTGATCGCGCTCGCCCCCCTCGCGCCGGGCCTGCGCCAGCTGGACCTCGGCGACGATCTGGCGATCGCGACCGGCACGCGCCCGTCGATGATCCGCAGCGGCGCGCTGTTCATCGGGGTGCTGCTGGTCTCGATCGCCACAGCGGTGGTCGGTCCGATCGCCTTCATCGCCCTCGCGGCGCCCCAGATCGCGCGTCGGCTGGGTCGGACGCCCTACCTCTCCCTGCCGCTGTCCGCGCTCGTGGGCGCGGCGCTGCTGCTCGCCGCCGACATCATCGCCCAACACCTTCTGCCGGTGGCGCTGCCGGCCGGGGTCGTGACCGTGTCCGTCGGCGGTCTTTATCTCGTCCTCACCCTCATCCAGGAGATTCGCCGCCGTGTCTGAGCCCGTTCCCGACCTCGCCCCCCATGATCGACCTCGCGGCCATACCCGCCTCGCGGCTGACGCGGTGTCGCTCGGCTACGACGAGGCGTCGATCATCACCCAGTTGACGACGCACATTCCCGATGGATCGTTCACGGTCATCATCGGACCGAATGCCTGCGGCAAGTCGACGCTTCTTCGAGGGCTGGCTCGACTGCTGCGCCCTTCGGCCGGGACCATCATGCTCGACGGTGCCGACATCTCACGCCGCTCACCGAAGGAAGTCGCTCGACGCCTCGGTCTGCTGCCCCAAAGCGCGTCGGCCCCCGAGGGAATCACCGTCGCCGACCTCGTGGCGCGCGGTCGCTATCCCCATCTCGGACTTTGGCGTCAGTGGACGGATGCCGACGAAGCGGCGGTGCGTGAGGCGATGGCCGAAACCGGGATCAGCGCACTGTCGGGCCGTCGCGTCGACGAGCTCTCGGGCGGCCAACGCCAGCGCGTGTGGGTCGCGATGGTCCTCGCGCAGCAGACCGAGCTCTTGCTGCTCGATGAACCCACCACGTTCCTGGACGTCGCGCACCAGGTCGATCTGATGGAGCTGTTCGCAGCGCTCAACCGTCGCGGTCGCACGATCGTCGCGGTACTGCACGACCTGAACCACGCGGCGCGCTACGCGGACCACATCATTGCGATGAGAGACGGACGGATCGCGGCGGAAGGCCCCCCGGCCGAGGTCATCACGGCCGAACGTGTGGAGGAGGTCTTCGACCTGCCCAACGTGGTGATCGCCGATCCCGTCACGCGCGGACCGCTCGTCGTGCCACTGGGCGCCCGACACGCCGCGGCGGGAGCACGGTGACCAGCGTGCCCGCTCTGGCATCGGGCGACGTGCGGCCGTGGGAGTACAGTGCGTTTCCGGTGACCGTCGCCGCCGTGCGACGCGTGACCCCGAACTTTCAGCGCGTCACTCTGGCCGGTCCGATGCTCCGCCACTTCGCGCCGTGGGGACTCGATCAGCGCATCAAGCTCGTCCTCCCCCTGCCGGAGATCGGCATCGTTGACGTCGGGTTGCGAAAGGTCCCGACGCCGCACCCGCGCGAGTGGTACACGCGTTGGAAGTCGCTTCCCGCCTCCCAGCGCAATCCGCTGCGGACCTACACGCCAGCCGCCATCCGTCCCGATGAGGCCGAGATCGACGTCGATGTGTTCCTGCACGAACCTGCGGGACCGGCCTCCCACTGGGCGATGACTTGCGCGCCCGGCGACGAGTTGATGGTGACCGGGCCCGACGCGCGCGCCGGATACACGGGCTACGGCATCCACTTCACTCCGCCCACACCGCCGACGCGGCTTCTACTCGTCGGCGATGCGTCCGCGATCCCGGCGATGAGGAACATCGTCCAGACGCACCGCAACGCGACGCGCATCGAGGTCCTCGCCGAACTCGCCGACGCGGACGACCTCGGCGACGGGGGTCTCGCAACGCTCACCACCGCGGTCGCGCCCGACGTCTCGCCCGGCTCCGCGCTTGAACGGCTCGTACGGGGCTGGGCGGATGCCGCGTCCGCACCGCTTCGCGACGACGCCACATCGTATGTGTGGATCGCCGGCGAGACCGGTGCCGTGACCCGGATCCGTCGCCATCTCATCTCGGTCGGCGGTATCACGCCGAAGAGGGTCTCGTTCCTCGGCTACTGGAAGCACGGCGGCCCACTCGTGGACTGACCGGACGCGACCACCAGTCGGGCCAGGATACGTAAGCTGAAGCAGTGACCTATCCGACCGCACGGTGGTGCCGCAGTCGACGCGGGAGCGCCCTGTGTACGCGACCGTCCGGACATGCGGGGCTGCACAACCGCGTCGGCACGTCGCAGATGTGGTCCGATAACGAGGCCGACGCCCCACGGTGCCCGGGGTCAGGCGTTCAGGCTGTCAGCGCGCCTCGCCTCTCAGACACTTCCTCCGCTGCCGGATTTCCCGACGGGCGGGCGCGATGCCTCGAGTGCGATGCTTTCGTGCCCCTCGTCGATGGCCGCATCGCTGTCCACGACCGATTCCGCGGCGCCGACGACGTCACCGAGTCCGCAGCGCGCGCAGAGTGGTTCAACACCTTCGGGTGGCAGTGACCGTCGAACGCGCCTCAGACGCCCAGCTTCTTCGCTGCTCGCTTGGCCGCCTTGTCCACGAGCTTCCGGGAGCGCGCGCGGGCCTTCTTCAACGACGGGTCATCCCACAAGTGCTTCGCCGCTGCACTGATCTCGCGGTACCGTGCACGACCCGCGCGGGCGCCCAGCACATAGCCGACGCCACCGGCGATCGCCGCGGTGAGCCAGAACTTCACTCCGGACATGGATCCTCCTCGAACGACACGTACGATGAGGCTACGTTGCAGACCCTCGTGGTGCGGAGGGGTTGACAACCTCAGGACGGTCAGTGCCGATGTGACCTCACGGGCGGTGGAAGGGATCGGCGTAGAGACGCTCGGGCACGCGGAAACCGTAGATGGCGCGTCCGGTGGACCAGATTGCTGCGGCGCCGGCACGAACGAGATCGATCGGGCGCGATCCCTCCGACACGATGTGGATGTCGGCACCGTCGACGCGCACGGCCGCATCTCGAACCGAGGTGACATCTCCCCGCACGACGGTCTCGGGATACTCCTCGTGCAGCTCACGCAGGTCTCCGAGGATGAACGTGGGCCGCGACGTCGGCGGAGCGGCGAGCACGTGTTTCGGACGGTCGATCCCGGTCAGTACCAGCACCGAGGCGAGGCCGGCTGCCTGAGCGCCGGCGATGTCGGTGTCGAGCCGGTCGCCGATGAAGAGCGCCTTGTGCGCACCGAAGCGGTCGACCGCCTCATCGAAGATCGGACGCTCGGGCTTGCCGGCGACGACGGCAAGCCGACCGACGGCCGTGTGCACGGCGGAAACGAGCGTGCCGTTGCCCGGCGCGATCCCGCGTGCCTGGGGGATCGTCCAATCCGTGTTCGTCGCGATCCATGGGATGCCACCGGAATCCTCCGGTGTGGCCAGGGCGTATGCAGCCTCGGCGAGCTGCTCCCACCCCACCTGGGGTGCGAACCCCTGGACGACGGCAGCGGGCGCGTCGTCGGCGCTGCGGGTCACGACATAGCCCGCCTTCTCGATCTCGAACACGAGTCCGTCTCCCCCGACGACGAGGATCGTCGAACCCGGAGCTACCCGCCCACGTAGCAACCGCATCGCAGCCTGCGGACTGGTCACCACGTCTTCGGCACGTGTCGATGTCAGTCCGAGATCGCGGAGGTGCTCCGCCACGACGGCATCGCGGCGCGACGCGTTGTTGGTGATGTACCCCAGACGTCGCGAGGCGGCGGCGGCATTCAGACTGTCGACGGCATACGGGAGGGCCCCGGGACCGGCGTAGACGACCCCGTCGAGGTCTGCGAGCACCACATCGACACCGTCGAGCGGAGTCGGCGCCGTGCGCTTCGAGAACAGCACCATCAGTCGGTCGCCTCCTCCACCGGAGGGGCGGCTTCCTCGATCTCGTCGATCTCGTCGACCTCGATCACCTCGAGATCAGCGTCGACAGCACCGAGGGCGTCAGCAGCAACCTCGGCGCGTCGCTGCCACTGCTGGGCCTCGTCGAGGCGCCCGAGCTCTTCGAGCACCGCGGCGCGGGCGGCGAACAGACCCGGACTCCACGAGAAGGCCCGATCGGGATCCAGCTCCGGAATGTCCAATTCGCTGAGTGCGCGTTCGGTCTCGCCGAGATCGAGCCGGGCGCCGGACATGGCGATCGCCAGCTCGACCCGGACGTCCGTCGTCAACGTGGACCGATCCACCGCGCGCCCCACCTCAAGGGCGCGATCGGGCCGGCCGACCCCGCGCTCACTGTCGACGAGGAGAGCGATCTGGTCGTCACGGCCGGAGATGCGGCGATATGTGCGCAGTTCGCGCACGGCGAGAGCGAAGTCGCCCAGCGCGTACGCGGTGATCGCCACAGTCTCCCGCACGATGGCGATACGGCCGGCGCTACGGGATGCGGCGAGGGCGTGCGCGTGGGCGCGCTCGGGGTCAGCGTCGATGAGGCGCGCCGCCATGGCCAGATGACGGGCGACCTGTTCGGCGTTCTCCTTCGACAGCGTCTTGAGCTCATTACGCGCGGACGCCGGCAGGTCCTGGGGTGTGACATCATCGGGCAGCTGCGGTGCCGCGGGGCCGCTGCGACGGTCCGAACCCTGCGGCGGACGCGAGGTGCGAGCCGGAATACGCGACGTCCGGTCGCCATCACGCTTGACGTACGGCTTACGCTCACCATCACGCGCCGCGTACGGCTTACGCTCACCATCACGCGCCGCGTACGGCTTACGCTCACCATCACGCGCCGCGTACGGCTTACGCTCACCATCACGCTTGACGTACGGCTTACGCTCACCATCACGCTTGACGTACGGCTTACGCTCACCATCGCGCTGGCGCTGGTTGTCGGAGCGGGCCGCGCCCCGTGACGACCCAGCACGGTCGGTAAACCTCCGGCGGCGCTCGGGCGTCGCATCCGGGTTCTCGGGATCGCGATCCTGTGCCATCGAAGGAGTTCCTTTCAGTCGTGTTAACGGGAAATGGCCACCCAGCGTTGGGTGGCCATTTCCTGAAAAGAAGTCCGGCGGTGTCCTACTCTCCCACAGGGTCCCCCCTGCAGTACCATCGGCGCTGTGAGGCTTAGCTTCCGGGTTCGGAATGTGACCGGGCGTTTCCCTCACGCTATGGCCGCCGAAACACTATTGATGTTTCATCAAGCACACAACGATCAAAAATGATGTTTGTGTGTGTTCTCGACCGTACATCGAGAACCACTCAGTGGACGCAAGCACCAAAACGGTGTGTTATCAAGTCATCGGCTTATTAGTACCGGTCAGCTTCACGTGTTGCCACGCTTCCACATCCGGCCTATCAACCCAGTAGTCTGGCTGGGAGCCTCTCACCCGAAGGTATGGAAATCTCATCTTGAGGCCGGCTTCCCGCTTAGATGCTTTCAGCGGTTATCCATCCCGAACGTAGCTAACCAGCGGTGCTCCTGGCGGAACAACTGGCACACCAGAGGTTCGTCCAACCCGGTCCTCTCGTACTAGGGTCAGATCCTCTCAAATTTCCTACGCGCGCAGCGGATAGGGACCGAACTGTCTCACGACGTTCTAAACCCAGCTCGCGTACCGCTTTAATGGGCGAACAGCCCAACCCTTGGGACCTACTCCAGCCCCAGGATGCGACGAGCCGACATCGAGGTGCCAAACCATGCCGTCGATATGGACTCTTGGGCAAGATCAGCCTGTTATCCCCGAGGTACCTTTTATCCGTTGAGCGACAGCGCTTCCACAAGCCACTGCCGGATCACTAGTCCCGACTTTCGTCCCTGCTCGACCTGTCAGTCTCACAGTCAAGCTCCCTTGTGCACTTACACTCGCCACCTGATTGCCAACCAGGTTGAGGGAACCTTTGGGCGCCTCCGTTACTTTTTGGGAGGCAACCGCCCCAGTTAAACTACCCACCAGGCACTGTCCCTGAACCGGATTACGGTTCGAAGTTAGATATCCAGAGTGACCAGAGTGGTATTTCAACAATGACTCCACGGTAACTAGCGTCACCGCTTCACAGTCTCCCACCTATCCTACACAAGCCACACCGAACACCAATACCAAGCTGTAGTAAAGGTCACGGGGTCTTTCCGTCCTGCTGCGCGTAACGAGCATCTTTACTCGTAGTGCAATTTCGCCGAGTTCGCGGTTGAGACAGTTGGGAAGTCGTTACGCCATTCGTGCAGGTCGGAACTTACCCGACAAGGAATTTCGCTACCTTAGGATGGTTATAGTTACCACCGCCGTTTACTGGGGCTTAAATTCTCAGCTTCGCCTTGCGGCTAACCGGTCCTCTTAACCTTCCAGCACCGGGCAGGCGTCAGTCCGTATACATCGTCTTGCGACTTGGCACGGACCTGTGTTTTTAATAAACAGTCGCTACCCACTAGTCTCTGCGGCCACCACACCCTTTTTGAGGCAAGCTCATATAAGTGGATGGCCCCCCTTCTCCCGAAGTTACGGGGGCATTTTGCCGAGTTCCTTAACCACGATTCTCTCGATCTCCTTGGTATTCTCTACCTGACCACCTGAGTCGGTTTGGGGTACGGGCAGCTAGAACCTCGCGTCGATGCTTTTCTTGGCAGCATAGGATCACCCACTTTTTATCCGCATCGTGTCTCAGCCGTAACGAGTCACGGATTTGCCTATGACTCGGCCTACGCACTTGCACCAGGACAACCATCGCCTGGCTTGGGCTACCTTCCTGCGTCACACCTGTTAATACGCTAACCGCACCAGCATGGGGTCATGCGCTAGCCCTGAAGCTCTCACCCCGAAGGGATCGATACGACAGGATTCGGGCACTTAGCACCACTGGATTAGCTTGGGCGGTTCTTCGCCGGTACGGGAATATCAACCCGTTGTCCATCGACTACGCCTGTCGGCCTCGCCTTAGGTCCCGACTTACCCAGGGAAGATTAGCTTGACCCTGGAACCCTTGGTCTTTCGGAGGACGTGTTTCTCACACGTCTTTCGCTACTCATGCCTGCATTCTCACTCGTGTAGCCTCCACGGCTGGTTCACACCGCCGCTTCGCTGGCCACACGACGCTCTCCTACCCATCAACACGGCTGGACCACGAAGGCCTACCAAAAATGTCAATGCCACAACTTCGGTGGCGTGCTTGAGCCCCGTTACATTGTCGGCGCGGAATCACTTGACCAGTGAGCTATTACGCACTCTTTCAAGGGTGGCTGCTTCTAAGCCAACCTCCTGGTTGTCAAGGCAACTCCACATCCTTTCCCACTTAGCACGCGCTTTGGGACCTTAGTTGGTGGTCTGGGTTGTTTCCCTCTCGACTATGAAGCTTATCCCCCACAGTCTCACTGCTGCGCTCTCACTTACCGGCATTCGGAGTTTGGCTGACGTCAGTAACCTTGTAGGGCCCATCGGCCATCCAGTAGCTCTACCTCCGGCAAGAAACACGCAACGCTGCACCTAAATGCATTTCGGAGAGAACCAGCTATCACGAAGTTTGATTGGCCTTTCACCCCTATCCACAGCTCATCCCCTCAGTTTTCAACCTAAGTGGGTTCGGCCCTCCACGACGTCTTACCGTCGCTTCAGCCTGGCCATGGATAGATCACTTCGCTTCGGGTCTAGGACACGCGACTGAATCGCCCTATTCAGACTCGCTTTCGCTACGGCTACCCCACACGGGTTAACCTCGCCACGTATCGCTAACTCGCAGGCTCATTCTTCA
This sequence comes from Sphingomonas sp. BLCC-B65, assembly GCF_028550675.1. NCBI lineage: Bacteria > Pseudomonadati > Pseudomonadota > Alphaproteobacteria > Sphingomonadales > Sphingomonadaceae > Sphingomonas > Sphingomonas sp. BLCC-B65. The sequence continues at coordinate 821,170 of NZ_JAQQGL010000001.1, forward strand.
AAAGGCACGCTGTCACCCCTACTAAGGAGGCTCCAACGGTTTGTAAGCAAACGGTTTCAGGTACTATTTCACTCCCCTCCCGGGGTACTTTTCACCTTTCCCTCACGGTACTTGTCCGCTATCGGTCATCTGGGAGTATTTAGGCTTATCAGGTGGTCCTGACAGATTCACACGGGATTTCTCGGGCCCCGTGCTACTTGGGATACTCTTCGCGCCAAGAGAAGCATTTCGACTACGGGGTTGGCACCCTCTATGACCCGCCTTTCAATGCGGTTCGTCTATACCTTCTTGTAACGCCGACACATCGGCAGACATGTCTGAAAAGTCCCACAACCCCCAACGTGCAACGCCTGCCGGCTATCACACACGCTAGGTTTAGCCTGATCCGGTTTCGCTCGCCACTACTAACGGAATCGCGGTTGCTTTCTCTTCCTGTGGGTACTGAGATGTTTCACTTCCCCACGTTCCCTCTACCCGCCCTATATATTCAGGCGGGAGTCACCAGGTACGCACGCGCCCTGGCGGGGTTTCCCCATTCGGACACCCTCGGATCAAAACTTGCTTATCAGTTCCCCGAGGCTTATCGCAGATTGCTACGTCCTTCTTCGGCTCCAGATGCCAAGGCATCCACCGTTTGCTCTTAAAGACTTGAAATCACATGAGTTCGAATCGTCAATCAAAATTGACTAATGATCTTTAAGATCATCTTCACGAGATGAAAAATCATCTCGAAGATGCTCGCGTCCACTGTGTAGTTCTCAAAGTACGGGCGGTACCCTCCCCGCACCAGCACCAGCCGGCAACAGAAAGAGTCCTGAGGTTCGTCTGCTCCCCATCCGAAGATGAAAGCGCATCCGGTCCCTCAGGACCCAACAGCGTGCACGTGCCGACTCACTCACCCCCAGCGTTCCACGCCCGAAGGCCGTACTAACTCGAAGATCACTCCTCGACACCTCATCAAACGTTCCACCCATGAGCTAACCGGCAAGACACATTCGGCCCTGATCCGGCGCCTGGACACCCCAAAGAGTGCCAGATGCTCCTTAGAAAGGAGGTGATCCAGCCGCACCTTCCGGTACGGCTACCTTGTTACGACTTAGTCCTAATTACCGATCCCACCTTCGACGGCTCCCTCCACAAGGGTTGGGCCACCGGCTTCAGGTGTTACCGACTTTCATGACTTGACGGGCGGTGTGTACAAGACCCGGGAACGTATTCACCGCAGCGTTGCTGATCTGCGATTACTAGCGACTCCGACTTCATGAGGTCGAGTTGCAGACCTCAATCCGAACTGGGACCGGCTTTTTGGGATTCGCTCCACCTCACGGTATTGCAGCCCTTTGTACCGGCCATTGTAGCATGCGTGAAGCCCAAGACATAAGGGGCATGATGATTTGACGTCATCCCCACCTTCCTCCGAGTTGACCCCGGCAGTATCCCATGAGTTCCCACCATTACGTGCTGGCAACATAGAACGAGGGTTGCGCTCGTTGCGGGACTTAACCCAACATCTCACGACACGAGCTGACGACAACCATGCACCACCTGTTTACGAGTGTCCAAAGAGTTCTACATTTCTGCAGCGTTCTCGTATATGTCAAGCCTTGGTAAGGTTCTTCGCGTTGCATCGAATTAATCCGCATGCTCCGCCGCTTGTGCGGGTCCCCGTCAATTCCTTTGAGTTTTAGCCTTGCGGCCGTACTCCCCAGGCGGGGAACTTAATGCGTTAGCTGCGTCACGGAATCCGTGGAATGGACCCCACAACTAGTTCCCAACGTTTACGGGGTGGACTACCAGGGTATCTAAGCCTGTTTGCTCCCCACCCTTTCGCTCCTCAGCGTCAGTTACGGCCCAGAGATCTGCCTTCGCCATCGGTGTTCCTCCTGATATCTGCGCATTCCACCGCTACACCAGGAATTCCAATCTCCCCTACCGCACTCTAGTCTGCCCGTACCCACTGCAGACCCGAAGTTGAGCCTCGGGATTTCACAGCAGACGCGACAAACCGCCTACGAGCTCTTTACGCCCAATAATTCCGGATAACGCTTGCGCCCTACGTATTACCGCGGCTGCTGGCACGTAGTTAGCCGGCGCTTTTTCTGCAGGTACCGTCACTTTCGCTTCTTCCCTGCTAAAAGAGGTTTACAACCCGAAGGCCGTCATCCCTCACGCGGCGTTGCTGCATCAGGCTTTCGCCCATTGTGCAATATTCCCCACTGCTGCCTCCCGTAGGAGTCTGGGCCGTGTCTCAGTCCCAGTGTGGCCGGTCACCCTCTCAGGCCGGCTACCCGTCGACGCCTTGGTGAGCCATTACCTCACCAACAAGCTGATAGGCCGCGAGCTCATCCCTGACCAAAAAATCTTTCCAACCGTTGAAGATGCCTCCACGGTTCGTATCCAGTATTAGACGCCGTTTCCAGCGCTTATCCCAGAGTCAGGGGCAGATTGCTCACGTGTTACTCACCCGTTCGCCACTGATCCACCCAGCAAGCTGGGCTTCACCGTTCGACTTGCATGTGTTAAGCACGCCGCCAGCGTTCATCCTGAGCCAGGATCAAACTCTCCAAAAAGAAAAAATGCATACACCATCGGGAAAACGACAATGCAGCGAGTTCGAAACTGACCAAAAAGGATGCCATCACTGACAATCCATAATGCCGGCACCGAAATACCGGACTTTGATCCAAAGGAATCTCACCCCACCAAAAGGCAGGGACGAGGTAATTTGGCATTTGACAAGTGCACGCTGTTGAGTTCTCAAGGATCGGACGCTCCCGTGCTCCGGCCTCTCGGCCTTCATCGCGGGGCGACTTCTCTACGCGGGCAAGGTGTCTCCGTCGTCGCGCGCCCTAAGGAACACGACTGGAGTGACAGTCTTGCCACGCCGGCAGTACAGCTTTCGCGACTGCCACAACCCACCACCATCCTCCGAATGAAACGGAGTGCAGGAGGGAGGTTTTCCATCCTAGACCAAAAGTCCTGTTCTCTCTAGCGAGAGGTTTGGGATGGGATTCGGTTCTCCGCTTGAGGGGGCGAGGCCTTCCGGCCCTTCGCTCTTCCCTGTGGGGCGAACAAGTAATAACTTACGCGGCACACCACCATCCGGCAAATCACCCCCACATCCCGGGCGTGTCGCGCTCGGGATGTCACCGTAGGCTCTCCCCATGGAGCCTCGTTTACTGCGCGCGCGGCTGCCCGTCGGCACTCTTGCGACCGACGCCGTCGCCGCCGTCATCGCGGAGGCGTCGGCCCTTGGCCGCGTACCCGTGACGGCTGTGGATGCCGAGGCGGTCACCATGGCGTACACGAGCGAGCGGTGGTTCCGACGAGACGGCGAGGCGGAGATCGGCTTCGCCCCGCTGTCGGCTTTCTTCCACACACGGGACGGCTGGGTGCGCACGCATGCGAACTACCCGCACCACGAGCGTGCGCTGCGCGAGGTGCTCGGCCTCACCGGCGCGGCGCCGGGTGCAAACGATCTCGACCGCGCGCGTGCACGGTTGAGCGCGCTGTCCACCCGCGACGCCGTCGGGATGATCACGCGGGCCGGAGGTCTGTGCGTCGAGGTGCGGCACGAGGATCCCGTCGCGGACGGTCGGCTTCGCGCTTCGCCTCTGGCCACCGTGCTCCGCGTGGCGGACAGCCCGGTCGCCACGACTGCCGTCGACGCCTGCGCTCCCCTGCACGGAGTACGCGTGCTCGATCTCACCCGTGTCATCGCGGGCCCGGTGGCGACCCGCACACTCGCACTTCTCGGCGCCGACGTGCTCCGCATCGATCCTCCCCGGATGCCGGAGATCGCCGCGCAGCATCTGGACACCGGTCACGGCAAGCGCAGCGCTGTCCTCGATCTCGATGCCGCCGACGGTCGGCGACGCTTCGACGGTCTGCTCACCGGCGCGGACGTCGTCGTTCTCGGCTACCGCCCCGAGGCGCTCTCCCGGCTCGGCCTCGACCCCCGAGCGCTATGCGCACGGCATCCCAGCGTCATCGTGGCCAGACTCAGTGCATGGGGCCGCGAGTGCGGACGCGGGTTCGACAGCCTCGTGCAGGCGGCATCCGGCATCGCGTGGATCGAATCCGGCGACCGCATCACCCCGGGTGCGCTTCCCGCCCAGGCGTTGGATCACACCGCGGGCTATGCACTGGCCGCCGGTGTGATCGCGGCGATGCGTCGTCGCCTCGAGGTCGGAGGAAGCTGGCTCGTCGAGACCTCGCTCCGACGCGTCGCCGCGGAACTGCTCGGCATGACCCGGGATCGGGCGGGCCAGCTCGCCGAACCGGCGGATCCTTCGCGCTACCTCCAGCGGTTCGTCGTCGACGGCCACGACATCGTCACCGCCGGATCGGCCGTGGCCTACGCGGGAGCCCCGACGAGGTTCACGCCGCCGGAACCGTGGGGCTCCGCCGATCCGGTCTGGCTCCCCCGGTGACACGTCGACGGCCCCCGCTCCGAAGAACGGGGGCCGTCGTGGGCGTGCGGGTCGCTTACTGCGCGGCCTTCACGAGGGCCAGGAGGGTGGGGTTGTTGGCGTAAGCCTCGGCCGCGTTCTCCTTGGTGACGATGACCGGCGGCAGCAGGTACGCCGGGACGACCTTGACACCGTTGTTGTATTGGGTGGTGTCGTTGACCTCAGGCGTCTCGCCCTTCTGGAGCGACTGGATCATCTTGATGGTCTGGGCCACCAGCAGCGAGGTGTCCTTGTTGATGGTGGAGTACTGCTCCCCCGCCATGATCGACTTGACCGACTCGGCCTCGGAGTCCTGACCGGTGACGGTGAACTGCGAGATGTTCTTTCCGGCCTGCTTCACCGAGGTGATGATGGCGCGAGCAAGCGTGTCGTTCGGCGAGAGGACGCCGTCGATGGTCGCCGACGTGTAGTTGGCCGCGAGCAGCGAGTCCATACGGCTCTGCGCGTTCTCGGCCTTCCAGCCCTGGGTCGCCGTCTGCTGGATGTCGGTCTGACCCGACACGACCTTCAGGGTGCCGTCGTCGATCTTCGGCTGCAGCACCTTCATGGCGCCGTTGAAGAAGACCGCCGAGTTGGCGTCGTCCGGCGAGCCGGAGAACAGCTCGACGTTCCACGGCGCGCCGTGGCCCGAACGCTTCTGCAGGCCGTCGAGGAGCGCCTGACCCTGCAGCTCGCCGACCTTGAAGTTGTCGAACGCGACGTAGTAGTTCACGTTCGGCGTGTTCTCGATGAGACGGTCGTAGGCGATCACCGTGACACCGGCATCCGCCGCCTGCTGCAGCTGCGTGCCGAGCTGCTTGCCGTCCTTGGCGCCGATGACGATGACCTTGGCGCCGTTGGTGATCATGGCCGAGATCTGGTTCTGCTGTTCGGCGACCGTGTTGGACGCCGGGGCGTACTGCACGTCGGCCTTGAAGCCGGCCTCCTTCAGACCGGAGTCGAACAGGCCGCCCGCGAGAACCCAGTTCTCCGACGTCTTGTCCGGCAGCGCGATGCCGATGGTGGCATCGGCCGCGAAGCCTGCCGCCGCGCCCGCCGATGCGGTCGCGTCGCCGCCGCGCCCGGAGCTCGAGCAGCCCGTGAGCGCGAGTGCCGTGACGGCGGCCAGGGAGGCTGCCGCAAGAGCGATTCTCTTCATTGATTCATCACTTTCTCTGGTGAGGGTGAGGCGAGTCGGTCCCGGACCTACCGTTTGGGGAGGTCAGCCGGCTGGCTCGACTCGTTCGTGCCCGACGTCGGAATGACGGCGGGAACTTCTGTGACCACCACGGCGGCCCGGTCACGTCGACGCGTGAGCAGACCGATAATGGAGGGGCCTCCGCGGCGCTTGCTGATCACGTCGACGGCGACCGCGAGCAGGAGGACGAGCCCCTTCGTGATCGACACCGAGTCGGCGCCGGCGCCGATCAGCTGGAGCCCGTTGTTGAGGAACGCCATGACGAGGCCGCCGATGATCGAGCCGATCACCGTGCCGATACCACCCGACACGGCCGCACCGCCGATGAACACCGCGGCGATCGCATCGAGCTCCCAGCCGTTGCCGTCCTGGGGCCCGGATGCCGTGGCGCGGCCGACGTAGATCATGCCCGCGATGGCGGCGAGCACCGACATGTTCATCATGACGAAGAAGTCGACACGGCGGTCCTTGACACCCGAGAGGGCCGCGGCGAGGCGGTTGCCACCGACGGCGTAGATGTGTCGGCCGAAGACCGTGCGGTTGGTGACGAACGAGTAGATCACGACGAGCACCAGCAGGATCACGCCGGAGATCGGGAAGCTCGTGCCCGGGCGTCCGGTGGCGAACAGCCAGGCGGCCCAGAGGATCGCGGCCGAGAGGATGACGACCTTCACGCCCGACACCCAGAGCGGAGCCGAGTCGGCGCCGATCTTCGCCTGCTGGCGACGCAGCCGCCATTCGTTGTAGACGATCCATGCGACGCCGATGAGGCCCAAGAGCATGGTGAGCACGTTGAAGTCGACCGCGATGGGAAGTTCGGGCAGGTAGCCGGAGCCGATGTAGCTGTACTCCGGGGGCACCGGCGTGGTGGTCGACTGGCCGATCCACTGGTTGCCGCCGCGGAAGATGAGCATGCCGGCCAGCGTCACGATGAACGCGGGGACGCCGACATAGGCGACCCAGAAGCCCTGCCACGCACCGACGAGGGCACCGACGACCAGACCGATCGCGATCGCGAGGGGCCACGGCGTGTTCCACTCGTTCATCGATTTGGCGACGATGATGCCCACGAAAGCCGCGACCGAGCCGACGGACAGGTCGATGTGTCCCATGATGATGACCATCACCATGCCGATCGCGAGGATCAGGATGTAGGACTGCTGGCTGACGACGTTGATGAGGTTCTGCGGCGAGAGCGTCGTGCCCCCGGTCCAGATCTGGAAGATCAGGATGATGGCGATCAGCGACGCCAGGATGCCGAACTGGCGGAGGGAGGAGGTTCCCCCGCCGAACATCTTCTTCAGGTCGGAGATGCCGCCTGAACGCTTGGTGGGTACCGTCTCGGTGCTCATCGTTGTGCCTTCTGTCGTGCGGAGGTCATGCTGCGCATGAGGTTCTCGGGGGTTGCGTCGGCGACGGGCAGATCATCGGTGATCTGCCCCTCGAAGATCGTGTAGATGCGGTCGGAGATGCCGAGCAGCTCGGGCAGCTCGCTGGAGATCAGGATCACGCCCTTGCCCTGCGCGGCCAGCTGCTGGACGATCGCGTAGATCTCGTACTTGGCCCCCACGTCGATACCGCGGGTGGGCTCGTCGAGGATCAGCAGCTCCGGGTCTGTGAACATCCACTTGGCCAGGACGACCTTCTGCTGGTTGCCGCCGGAGAGTTTCGAGACGCCGACATCGACGCTCGGCGTCTTGATGCGCAGCTTCTTGCGGTAGTCGTCGGCGATGTCGTTCTCGGCGTACGGATCGATGACGCCGTTGCGCGCGATCTTCTTGAGCTTGGCCGCGACGATGGAGCGCTTGATCGTGTCGAGAAGGTTGAGTCCGAGCACCTTGCGGTCTTCACTGACGTAGGCCATGCCGTGATCGATCGCGGACTGGACGTCCTTGATGACGACTTCCTTGCCGTCGATGAGGATCTGGCCCGACTCGTAGATGCCGTAGGAGCGGCCGAAGAGGCTCATGGCGAGCTCGGTGCGCCCCGCGCCCATGAGGCCGGCGATGCCGACGATCTCGCCCCGGCGCACGTAGAGGTTCGAGTGCTTGGCGACGAGCCGCTCGGGGATCTGCGGGTGGCGCACCGTCCAGTCGCGCACCTCGAAGAAGACCTCGCCGATGTGCGGCGTGCGGTCCGGGAACCGGCTCTCCAACGAGCGGCCTACCATGCCGCGGATGATGCGGTCCTCGTCGACGGTGCCGGAGGCGACATCGAGGGTCTCGATCGTGCGGCCGTCGCGGATGATCGTGATGGAGTCGGCGATCTGCTCGATCTCGTTGAGCTTGTGGCTGATGATGATCGAGGTGATGCCCTTGCCCTTGAGCGAGAGGATCAGATCGAGCAGGTGCTGCGAGTCGTCTTCGTTCAGCGCGGCGGTCGGCTCGTCGAGGATGAGCAGCTTGACGTCCTTGGCGAGCGCCTTCGCGATCTCGACCAGCTGCTGCTTGCCGACACCGAGATGCTTGATCTGCGTGTCGGGGTCGTCGCGCAGGCCCACGCGCGCCAGCAGATCGACGGCTCGGAGCCGCGCCTGTGCCCAGTCGATGACGCCGCCGCGCTCGATCTCGTTGCCGAGGAAGATGTTCTCCGTCACCGAGAGTTCGGGGATCAGCGCCAGCTCCTGATGGATGATCGCGATGCCCGCGTGCTCGCTCGCGCGGATGTCCCTGAACTGGACGACCTCGCCGCGGTACCAGATGTCGCCGCTGTACGTGCCGTACGGGTACACCCCGGAGAGCACCTTCATGAGCGTGGACTTGCCGGCGCCGTTCTCGCCGCAGATCGCGTGGACTTCGCCCGCGGCGACCGTGATGGACACGTCGCTGAGCGCTTTCACACCCGGGAACTCCTTGGTGATGGAGCGCATCTCCAGGATCGGCACTGCATCCGGCATTGTGCGCGACCTCCTCGTCGTCAGCTTGTCTTCGTTGAGCGGGCTTCGTTCCGAAGCTCAATGTGACCGTTCACATCGCTTGAACATCGTGCACCCTCGGAACGAGGTTGTCAATCACGGGAAGGGGCCGTTATCGAAGCGTCATCTTTTCGCCGTGATGGCGACGGCGCAGGACTCGCGCACCACGAGCGAAGGCTCCAGATTCATGCCGCTCACGGCATCCGTCGGCACGTCCGGCTCGCCGATCGCCCGCAGCAGAGCGGCCATGGCACGCTCCCCCAGCCCCGCGAACTGCTGATGGACGGTCGTCAGCGGCGGCCACGCATGCGCGGCGAGGGGAATGTCGTCGAAGCCGACGACGCTCACCTGGCGCGGCACGTCGATGCCGAGATCGCGGAAGCCGTGGATCATCCCGAGTGCCATCGCGTCGTTCGCAGCGAAGACGGCGGTGAAGTCGAGGCGGCGCGAGAGCTCCACGGCGGCGTGGTAGCCGAAATCCGCGGTCCAATCGCCGAGGATCGGCGGACGCGTCGGCAGATCGGCGTCCGAGAGGGCGCGCAGGTAGCCCTGCATGCGGCTCTCCGCCTCGATCCAATCCTGCGGACCGGCCACGTGCACGATCTCGGCGTGTCCCAGCGAGATCAGATGCTCGGTGGCGAGCATGCCGCCGCGCACCTGATCCTCCGCGAGTTCGGCGATCCCGCGCTCGGCGCTGTGCAGCCCGAGGTAGGGGATGTCGACATCGAGCTCGGCGAGCACATCGAACACCCGCACCTGCGGGGCGTGCACGATGATGCCCTCGACGGACTGTCGGCGCAGATGTTCCACGGCGGCGGCGATCGTCTCCGGGCGGGTGTCGCGCAGGTAAGCGGAGTTCACCCAGTACCCGCGCTCGCGCGCGGCATCCTCGAGGGCGGCCAGGCTGGACGACGGACCGTACTCGCCCCGCGAGCCCAGCACGACCCCCAGCGTCTGCGATCTGCTGGTCACGAGGGCGCGAGCCGCCTGATTCGGACGGTAGCGCAGGTCGGCCATGGCATCGAGCACCCGCTGCTTGGTCTCGGGTCGAATCGACGGGTGGCCGTTCAGCACGCGTGAGACGGTCTGATACGAGACGTCGGCGGCGCGCGCGACATCGCGGATGCTCGCGCTGCGTGCTTTCTCCTCGCCAGCCGACACGGTGCCCTCGCCTTCGATGTGCACGTTCACATTACCGCGGTGACGCGCAACGCGTCACGCCGCGCGACGCCGGCGGACCGCGATGACCACGCACAGCACGAGGGTGGCTGCACCCCAGAGGGCGCAGGCGGGCGGCAGCACCCGGTACGCCAGGTGCTGCACCGTCCAGGCAGGAGTGAAAGGACCGTAGACGGCGAGGCCGAGAAGCCATGCCGCCAGCAGCACGACGGGCAGCGAGAGCCACCACAGATATCGAACGATCGGCGGGATGCCGGTGGTCGCCGACTCCGCACGGCGACCACGCAGCCACAGCGCGGCGGCGAGAGCGAGCACGATCAGTCCGAACGCGGTGGAGCCGTACTGCAGCCACTTGAGCCCCAGAAGCGGCCCCCACTGCGCGTCGAGTGCGGGAAGCAGCCGGGTTCCCCATCGCCCTTCGTGCGTGAAGGCATCCCAGGCGATGTGCGTGGCCACCCCCAGCAACAGCGAGAGGGCCGCGAGCACCGCCGACTGCCACGCCGGACGCCGCGACCACCACTGCGGCACACCGGGTCGGTCCCACGCGGCCGGCACCCGAGCTGCGATCCATCGCGGCGACAGCGACCGCACGGCCGGACGCAGCACGCCGTACCAGATGACCGTCAGCACGGCGGCGATCGCCGTTGAGACCAGAAGATTCGTATGAGTAAGCTGGTACGACACGGGCGTGCCGCGGACGAAGAGCGGCAGATCCGGCGTCATCGCGCCGATCGCGATCGCGGCCGGAAGCAGCGGCGTGCGGACGAACGGCAACGCCACCACGGCGTGCGAGACAGTGAACGGCATGCGGCCTCCGGCGGGGTGTCGAGCCGGGTCAGGCCGCAGGTGCGACGAAGAGCCCGGCGAGCGTCTTCTTGCCGCGGCGCAGCACCGCGACGCCGCCCGGCAGCGCCCCCGTGATGGCGGCGGACTCGTCGTCGACCTTGGTCCCGTCGAGGCTGACGCCGCCCTGCGCGATCGATCGGCGTGCCTCGCTGAGGCTCGCACACAGTCCCGTCTCCACCAGTGCCTGCGCGACCGTGGTGCCCCCCACGATCGTCGCGTGCGGCAGCTCTTCCAACGCGGTGCGCAGCGTGGCGGCATCCAGGGCACCGAGATCGCCGGCACCGAAGAGGGCCTCGGATGCCGCGATCACCGCGGCCGCGGCCTCCGGCCCGTGCACGGTCGTCGTCACCTCGAGCGCGAGACGCTTCTGCGCGGCACGGCGGAACGGCTCCGCGGCGACCATCTCCTCGTACTGCTCGATCTCTGCGCGCGTCAGGAAGGTGAAGATCTTCAGTCGCTCGATGACATCGGCGTCGTCGGTGTTCAACCAGAACTGGTACATCCGGTACGGGCTGCACATCTCGGCATCCAGCCAGATCGCGTTGCCCTCGCTCTTGCCGAACTTCGTGCCGTCGCTGTTGGTGATCAGGGGCGTGCCGATGGCGTGCACCGACACCCCTTCGACGCGGTGGATGAGGTCGGTGCCGCTGGTGAGGTTGCCCCACTGATCGGACCCGCCCGTCTGCAGCACGCAGCCGTACTGGCGGTGCAGCTCGAGGTAGTCCATCCCCTGCAGGATCTGGTAGCTGAACTCGGTGTAGCTGATGCCCGCTTCGGAGTTCAGGCGCGCGGCGACGGCATCCTTCTTCAGCATCGTGCCGACGCGGTAGTACTTGCCGATCTCGCGGAGGAAGTCGATGGCGCTCATCGGCGCCGTCCAGTCGAGGTTGTTGACCATGCGCGCGGCGTTGTCGCCGTCGAAGCTCAGGTAGCGCTCGACCTGGGCACGCAGGTTGCCCACCCACTCGGCGACCGTGTCCTTCGTGTTGAGCGTGCGCTCCGCCGTGGGCCGGGGATCGCCGATGAGTCCGGTCGATCCGCCGACGAGACCGAGCGGGCGGTGACCGGCCAGCTGCAGACGGCGCATCAGCAGCAGCTGTACGAGGTTTCCCAGGTGCAGGCTCGGTGCCGTCGGGTCGAAGCCGCAGTAATACGTGATGGGCTCGCCGGCCAGCAGAACGCGCAGGGCGTCCTGATCGGTGGACACGTGCACCAGGCCTCGCCAGACGATCTCGTCCCAGACGTTCTCGAACGAGGGGTCGTTGGCGGGAGCCAGTGCACGCGCGGGCGCGGGAGCACTCACGGAGACGGTTTCAGACACGCGCCCAGGCTATCAGCGGCCGATGCCGCGCCCCGATCATGCCGGTGGCGCCGCCGCTGCGACGTCAGGACGCCGTGGGAGACTGACGACATGGATCCCGACACCCAGGCGATCGTCACGCTGATCGGCGTGATCGTGCTGTTCATCGCGCTGTGCGCGGCCCTGATCCTCGTCGTGATCTCCCTGCGGCGCCCGCGGGGCCCGGTTCTGATCGCCGCGGCGGCGATCGTCCTGCTCGCGCTCGTCGCTCTCAGCATCCTGCCGGCGCACCTTCCCGTCCTGGCCTCGGCTGTGCTGGCCGTCCTCGGCACCGCGCTGGCCATCGTCGGCGGCAACCCGTTCACCCGCTGGGTGCTCACGATCGCCGACGGCGGCCGCACGGCGGAGGGTCCACGCGGCGGCATCCTCGTCGAGATGATGTCCGGTCGCGACAGCGCAGCGGTCCGCGAAGAGGAGATCCTGCGCGGCGGCACGACGATCGGCTACCTCGAGCGGGCGTGCGCGGCCCTCGGCATCCTCGCCGGCTTCCCCGGCGCCGTCGCCATCGTCGTGGCGTTGAAGGGCGTCGGACGATTCACGGAACTCGCCACACCGGCCGCGCGCGAGAGGTTCATCGTCGGCACGATGGCGAGTCTGCTGTGGGCGTGCGCCGTCGCGGGGGTCGTCTGGCTCGCGGTCTGGTGAGGTGATCGCCGCGCGGCTCAGACCTCGGACGTCGGCGACGCGTCCGCGCGCAGCTGCGCGTAGCCCTCGACGAGGGCGGCGACTCCGGCGGCGCCGAGGGCCTGGGACACCGCCGACTGGGTGATGCCCTCCGCGGCCGCGAGCTCCGACTGCGTCGCACCGAGCATCCGGCCGTAGGCGAGTCGCCGAGTGCGCGCCGTCATCGCGGTCACGAGGTGGTCCCGTGCGAGGAGATACGCATTGGCGATCCGGACATCCACCGCCGCGCCGGCATCGGCGACGACCCAGGTGCGGGCGCCCGGGATGGTGCGCGCCTGCGCGGCGTGGATGGCATCGATCGCCTCACGCGCGGCCCACCACCCCGGCCCCTCGGCGAGAGTGCCCACCCGGGAGGGGACGTCGCGGTGCGCCCCGATCCCGATGCCGAAGCGACAGTCGAGATCGTCGGGCAACGCGAGCCGCACCAGCAGCAGGGCCGCCATGGCGGCATCCAGAGACGGGTATACGCCCTGCAGCTCGTCCCCCACCGTGGCGGTGAGGGGGCGCTCGGCCAGCGGAACGTCACGTTCCACACGGGCGATCGTCTCTTCCAGAGCGCGCTGGGCGGCAGCCCGATCGGGAAGACTCCGCGATCCGACGATGTCGGCGATCACCGCAACATTCATGGAAAGAAGCATATCGCTGATATTGGCCAGATATCAGTTATTAGCTGCTATTCGAGATCGATCAGGCTCCGTGCGGCGCTCTGCGAGCGGGCGATGAGCTCGGCACGCTGCTCGGACACACGGATACCGGCCGTGCCGCCGGCGCCGGTGCGGCTCGCGACCGACCCTTCGATCGTCAGCACCTCGCGGACGCTCGGGGTCAGATGCGTCGACACCTCCGCGAGCAGAGCGTCGTCGGCATCCTCGAGGCCGATTCCACGCTCCTCGCACGCACGCACCAGCGACCCGGAGATCTCATGCGCATCGCGGAAAGGCACGCCCTGCTTCACGAGCCACTCGGCCACATCCGTCGCCAGCGAGAACCCGGCCGGGGCCAAGCCGGCCATGCGCGCCGTGTCGAACCGCATCGTCGCCACCATGCCGGCGAACGCGGGCAGCACCGTTTCGAGCGTGAGGACCGAATCGAAGACCGGCTCCTTGTCCTCCTGCAGATCGCGGTTGTAGGCCAGCGGCAAGGCCTTCAGCGTCGCCAGAAGACCCGACAGGTTGCCGATCAGGCGGCCCGCCTTGCCCCGAGCGAGTTCGGCGATGTCGGGATTCTTCTTCTGCGGCATGATGCTGGAGCCCGTGGAGTAGCCGTCGTCGAGCGTGACGAAGCCGAACTCGCGGGTGTTCCAGATGATGATGTCCTCCGCGAAACGGGAGAGATCCACGCCGATCATCGCTGCGATGAAGGCGAACTCGGCGACCACGTCTCGCGAGCTCGTGCCGTCGAGGGAGTTCTCCGCCGGCCGGGCGAGGCCCAGCCGATCGGCGACCAGCTGGGGATCGAGGCCCAGGGTCGCACCGGCGAGCGCTCCCCCGCCGTACGGCGAGACCGACGCGCGCGCCGCCCAGTCGCGGAGGCGCTCGAGGTCGCGGACGAGGGGCCAGCCATGCGCCTGCAGGTGGTGGGCCAACAGGATCGGCTGCGCGTGCTGCAGGTGGGTGCGGCCCGGCATGATGGCCTCCGCGTGCGCCTCGGCCTGCGACACAATGGCGTCGATGACCCGAAGAAGGTCGCGGGCGATCACGCGCGCGTGATCGAGAAGGTACAACCGCACGAGGGTGGCGATCTGATCGTTGCGGCTGCGACCCGCGCGGAGCTTGCCGCCGAGCGCTGGACCGACCTCGGCGATGAGAGCGGCTTCCAGAGCGCCGTGGACGTCCTCATCGGCCGGCTGGGCGACCAGTGAGCCGTCGGCGACCGCCGCCGCCAGGGCATCGAGCCCCGCGTGCATGCGTGCCTCTTCGTCGGCGGTGAGATACCCGGCGGCCGCGAGCGCCGCCGCGTGCGCGTGCGACCCGGCGATGTCGTAGGGCGCAAGCACCCAGTCGAAGTGGGTGGAACGGCTGAGGGTCGCGAGCTCGGGTGAGGGTCCCGACGCGAAGCGTGCCCCCCAGAGTGCGCCGTCGTTCGTGCCATGCGGTGTCGTTTCGCTCACCGCACCAGCCTAGCGAGCGCCGCACCGACGCTCCGCTGCACGCCAGGTGTGCACAGATCCGGTGTCGCGCAGGCGCTGGATGCCGGGGTGTCACCGCGCCGGCTTCGCGCGCGCGACCTGGCCACACCCTTCCGCGGCGTGCGATCGCGGCCGCCGGCGGTGAACGAAGACGCCCGTCTGCGTCTGACGATCCAGCGCGCCGCGCAAGCGGATGCGACACGAGCGGTCCCCGGCATCCTGTTCACCCACGTGACGGCGGCGGTGATCTGGGAGCTGCCACTACCGCTGCGACTGCTGCGCCGCGGCGCGACGCTGCTCCCGCCGCCGCTGAGCAGCTCAGCCGGGGATGACGACGCGCGTGGCGTACGCCACGGCGCGCTCGAGGGGACCACGGCCGAGGAGGAGCGCCCACACGGTGCAGAACACGAGCGTCGCCGCGACGAACGGCCAGAACGGCTGCAGGGCGCGGAAGCCCGACAGATCTCCGACGTCGCCCAGAGCGAACGACGCCCACACGGCCCACGCCGCGATCTGGCCGACGTATGCGGTCAGCGGCATCGACCCCACCGCGCGCACCGGCAGCAGCACGATGCGCGCGGGCGTGCGGCAGATCAGCAGACACAGGCCGACGACGGCGAGCGCGAAGCCGCCCGACCCGACCGCCTCGAGCATGCCACCGGAGTGGGCGCCGTCGGCCAGCACACGTC
The DNA here is from genome assembly GCF_028550675.1 of Sphingomonas sp. BLCC-B65. NCBI lineage: Bacteria > Pseudomonadati > Pseudomonadota > Alphaproteobacteria > Sphingomonadales > Sphingomonadaceae > Sphingomonas > Sphingomonas sp. BLCC-B65. The sequence continues at coordinate 836,619 of NZ_JAQQGL010000001.1, forward strand.
CGAGGAAGGAATCCTCGTCGACGTCGATGACCGTGGATGCCGCGGCCGCCGCGATCGCGCACGCCGCACCACCGACGGCCAGCGCGACGAGAGTGCGCGGGGAGCGCAGGTCGGAGCGTGCGGCTGCCAGGCCCGCGATCAGGAAGGCCGCCCACAGCAGGAAGGGGTAGTGCCAGCCCAGCAGCAGAACGAGATCGCCGCCGACGGGCCCGGCGGCCACGAGAACCCGATCTGCGAGCGGCAGCAGCCACGGCGCGCCGACACCGACGACGGCAGCGAGCACCCAGAGGGTGGATGCCGACAGGCGCAGCAGCGGCACCGCGAGGAGGAAGAGAATGCCGTACGCCGGCAGGATCACGTAGACCGGCACGCCCGTCGCGTTCAGCAGCATCCCGATGCCCCAGATGATCACCGCACGCACGACCAGTCGGCGCCGCGCGACGACGAGCGTCCGGCCCGACGCGGGGCTGCTGCCCGCGCTCGCCCGCGCGCCGCTCATCAGAGCGATCGAGACCCCCGCGAGCGTCGCGAACAGGATCGAAGACCGCCCGTTGACGAGATCGACCCAGGTCGCAGGCTGCGCCGCATCGAAGTGCGGGGTCACCAGCAGGTGCGCGGCGAACATCCCGAAGACGGCCAGGCCCCGCGCGAGATCGACGCCGGCGAGCCGGCCCGCGTCATCCAGCGTGCGCGCTCGGAGCGGACGGAGGGCCGTCATCGTCGTCCCGCCGTCCGCATCCGGGTCACTGCTGACGCAGCAGCCAGACCAGAAGAGCCTTCTGGGCGTGGAGTCGGTTCTCCGCCTCATCCCAGACCACGCTCTGCGGTCCGTCGATGACCTCGGCATCCACCTCGTATCCCCGGTCGGCGGGCAGGCAGTGGATGAAGATCGCGTCCGGATCGGCGAGCTCCATCGTCGCCTGCGTGACCTTGTACCCGCCGAGGTCGTGCACGCGCTGGATCTTCTCCTCCTCCTTGCCCATCGACACCCAGGTGTCGGTGACGATGACGTCGGAGCCGGCGGCGGCCGCGGCGGGATCGGTGAAGAGCGTGACCGAGCCTCCTGTGGTCGCAGCGATCCGCTCGGCGTCGGCGACGACATCGGCGCGAGGAGCGTAGGCGGCGGGCGAGGCGACGCGCACGTGCATCCCCGCCGTCACGCCGGCCAGCACGTAGGAGTGGCCCATGTTCGAGGTGCCGTCGCCGAAGAACGTGAGGGTCAGCCCCTTCAGCTCACCCTTGTGTTCGCGGATGGTGAGCAGATCGGCGAGCAGCTGGCAGGGGTGGAAGTCGTCGCTGAGCGCGTTGATCACCGGCACGGTCGTGCCGCGCGCCATCTCCTCGAGCCCCGCCTGCGCGTAGGTGCGCCAGACGATCGCCGCGACCTGCCGCTCCAGAACGCGCGCGGTGTCGGAGGGGGTCTCCTTGCCGCCGAGCTGGCTGTTCGCCGTCGAGATCACCAGGGGCGAGCCGCCGAGATCGGCGATACCCACCGCGAACGACACGCGCGTGCGGGTCGAGCTCTTGTCGAAGATCACCGCCACGGTCTGCGGGCCTTCGAGGGGCTTCAGCTTCCAGCGGTCCTTCTTGAGCGAGACCGCGAGATCGAGGATCTCGGCCTGCTCGGCCGGGCTGAGGTCGTCGTCGCGGAGCAGATGGCGGGTCATGCGGAGGCCTCCGGGGTCGAGGGGTGGGTGTCGGACGCATCGAGCACGAGGGCGTCGGCGACGGTCGCGAGGGAACGGGTGAACAGGTCGATGAACTCGTCGATCTCGACGTCGCCGATCGTCAGCGCGGGCGCGATGCGGATCGTGCTGTCATTGGCGGCGTTGACGATGAGACCGTGCTGCTGCGCGGCGGCCACGACGGCACCGGCGACGGGATGCCGCAGCGCGACGCCCAGCAGCAGACCGCGCCCGCGGCATCCGTCGATCAGCACCGAGTCGATCTGATCGATCGCGGCACGCAGCTGCTCGCCGCGGACGGCGGCGTTGGCGACGAGCCCCGCGCGATCGATCTCGCCGAGCACGGCCAGGGAGGTCGCCGTCGCAAGCGGATTGCCCCCGAAGGTCGACCCGTGGGTGCCCGGGTAGAAGAGGTCGCTGGCGGCGCCGAACGTGATGAGCGCGCCGATCGGGAAGCCGCCGCCGATGCCCTTGGCGACCGTGATCGCGTCGGGCGTGATCCCCTCGTGCTGGAAGGCGAACCAGGCGCCGGTTCGACCCGCACCCGTCTGGATCTCATCGACGATCAGCAGCGCACCGTGACGCGCGGTGATCTCACGCGCTGCCGCGAGGTACCCCTCCGGCAGCGGCACGACACCGGCCTCACCCTTGATCGGCTCGACGAACAGGGCCGCCACGTCGTCGCCGATCGCGGCCTCGAGCGCCTCCACGGTGGAGTCGAGGAACTCGACGCCCGGGACCATCGGCAGGAACGGTGCCTGCATGTACGGTTTGCCGGTGAGGGCGAGCGTGCCCATCGTGCGCCCGTGGAACGCGTCCTTCAGCGCCAGGATGCGGGGGCGCGCGGCACGCGCATCCGTCGCCGCTCCGTGCAGGCGCGCGAGCTTGAACGCGGCCTCGTTCGCCTCGGCTCCCGAGTTGGCGAAGTAGACGCGTCCGGCGTCGCCCGCGCCCGTGAGGCGCTTGAGCTCGGCTGCCAGTGCCAGCTGCGGCGGCGTCGCGAAGAAGTTCGACACGTGCGACAGCGTCGCGGCCTGGCGCGACACGGCCTCCACGAAGACGGGGTGAGCGTGACCGAGGGAGGTGACGGCGATGCCGCCGAGGAAATCGAGGTAGCGGCGTCCGTCCGCGTCCCACAGCGACGACCCCTCGCCGCGGACGAACAGAGCCATCCGGTCGCCGGCGTTGCGGACGAGGTCGCGCCCGGCGTCCTCCTGCCACATCGTCGCTGCCGTCGTCTGCTCCTGTACGCCGCTCACCGCGCCACCACCTCTGTTCCGATTCCCTGTTCCGTGAAGACCTCGACCAGCACCGAATGGGGCTGGCGTCCGTCGATGATCGCCGCCGTGTCGACGCCGCCGTCGACGGCGTCGAGGCACGCCTGCATCTTCGGGATCATGCCCGACTCCAGCCGCGGCAGCATCGCGCGCAGCTCGTCGGCGGTCAGATGCGAGACCAACGAGTCGCGGTTCGGCCAGTCGGCGTACAAGCCCGCGACATCGGTGAGAACGACGAGCTTCGCCGCGCCCAGCGCGATGGCCAGAGCCGCCGCCGCCGCATCCGCGTTGACGTTCAGCGACTGCCCGGGGTTGTCCAGGTCGGGCGCGATCGACGAGACCACCGGGATGCGACCGGCGGCGAGCTGGTCGACCACCGGCTGCGGGTCGACACGGACCACATCGCCGACGGCGCCGAGGTCGTGCTCGGTCCCGTCGATCACCACACCCCGCCGCCGGCCCTGGAAGAGCCCGGCGTCCTCGCCCGACACACCGACGGCGAAGGGGCCGAACGCGTTGATGCGCCCGACCAGCTGCGGATTCACCTGGCCGGTGAGCACCATCCGAACGACGCTGATCGCCTCGGTGGAGGTCACCCGGTATCCGCCCTTGAACTCGCTGGGGATGGCGAGCCGATCGAGCATCTGCGAGATCTGCGGGCCGCCGCCGTGCACGACGACCGGCTTCACGCCGACGAACCGAAGATAGGCGATGTCCTGCGCGAACGCGTCCTGCAGCTCTTCGGACACCATCGCGTTGCCGCCGTACTTGATGACGATGATCTGGTCGCGGAAGCGCTGCAGCCACGGCAGGGACTCGATGAGAACGGCGGCCTTCTCGGCGGCCTCTTCGGGGGTGGTGTGCTGGATCTTCTCGGTCATGAGCTGTACGCGCTGTTCTCGTGGACGTAGTCGTGCGTCAGATCGTTCGTGAAGATCGTCGCCGCCGCGTCGCCCTCCTTGAGGTCGATGAGCACGTCCGTCGCGCGCGGCGTGAGGTCGACCTCCTCGCGGGGACGGTCGGGGGCGCCGGCGCTGCACAGCCGCACCCCGTTGAAGCTCACGTCCACGGCGTACGGGTCGAAGGCCGCCTGCGTCGTGCCGATCGCCGCCAGAACCCGGCCCCAGTTGGGGTCGTTGCCGAAGATCGCGGCCTTGAAGAGGTTGTTGCGTGCGACCGAGCGGCCCACCTCGACGGCGTCGTCTTCGGATGCCGCGCCCACGACGCGGATGGTGATGTCGTGACTGGCGCCCTCGGCGTCGGCCTGCAGCTGCCGAGCGAGACTCGTGCACACCTCGACGAGAGCCGCACGGAACGCGTCCGCGTCGGGCGTCACGCCGCTCGCGCCACTGACCATCAGCGTCACCTGATCGTTGGTCGACATGCAGCCGTCGGAGTCGAGTCGGTCGAAGCTCACCCGGGTGGCGGCGCGCAGATGCGCATCGGCCTCGTCGGCCGACAGCACCGCGTCGGTCGTGATGACCACGAGCATCGTGGCAAGGCCCGGAGCGAGCATCCCCGCACCCTTGGCCATCGCCCCGATGGTCCACCCGTCACCGGCGAAGACAGCGGTCTTGGGTACGGTGTCGGTCGTCATGATGGCGCGCGCCGCGTGGTCGCCGCCGTCGTCCGAGAGGGCGGAGATCGCCGCCTCGGTACCGGCAAGGACCTTGCCGCGGAAGACCTCGTCGCCCGTGCCGATGAGCCCGGTGGAGCACACGAGCACGTCGCCGGGGCTGATGCTCAGCAGCTCGGCGGCCTTCTCCGCCGTCTGATGAGTGGTCTGGAAGCCGAACGCCCCGGTGAAGCAGTTGGCACCGCCCGAGTTGAGCACGATCGCCTCGACAGTGCCGTCCTGAATGGCCTGCTGCGACCACAGGATCGGGTTGGCCTTGGCACGATTGCTGGTGAACACGGCGGCTCCGACCTTCAGCGGGCCGCGGTTGACGACGACGGCGACGTCGGGCCTGCCGGTCGATTTGAGACCGGCCACGACGCCGGCGGCGGCGAATCCTGCAGGGGCGGTGACGCTCACGGTGCCACTCCGTTCACGGTCAGGCCCGTGGCCTCCGGAAGGCCCAGGGCGATGTTCATCGACTGGATGGCGGCACCGGCGGTGCCCTTGACGAGGTTGTCGACGGCCGTCACGACGACGACGCGGTTCGCGGCGCGGTCGACCGCGAGTCCGACGAGGGCGGTGTTGGCGCCCAGAACGTCCGCCGTGCGAGGGAACTGCCCCTCGGGCAGCAGGTGAACGAACGTCTCGCCGCCGTACGCACTCTCCCAGGCCGAACGGATCTCGGCATCCGTCACGCCGTCCGCGATCGGCGCGGTGGACGTGGCCAGGATGCCGCGAGCCATCGGCACCAGCACGGGCGTGAACGAGATGCGGGCCTCGGAAGCGCCGGCCGCCCTGAGCGCCTGCTGGATCTCGGGAATGTGGCGGTGCGTTCCGCCGACGGCATACGGGTTCGCGGTGCCGAGGATCTCGGATGCGAGAAGGTTCGTCTTCAGGCTCTTACCCGCCCCGGAGGGCCCCACGGCCAGCACGCTGACGATGTCGCGAGCGTCGATGACGCCGGCCGCGACGCCGGGGACGAGGCTCAGCGCCACCGTGGAGGCGTTGCAACCCGGGGCGGCGATGCGGGAGGCGCCGACGAGGTGCTCACGCTGCTTCTGCCCGCCGGCGCCGACGATCAGCTCCGGCACACCGTAGGTCCACGGCTCGTGGAAGGCGCCGCCGTAGAACGCGTCCCACGCCGTCGGCGAGGTCAGACGGTGGTCGGCACCGGCGTCGATGACCAGGGGCGTGTCTGCGAGCGCGTCGGTGTACTGACCGGACTGGCCGTGCGGGAGCGCGAGGAAGACCACGTCGTGGCCCGCGAGCACCTCGGGCGTCGTCGGCTGCAGGGTGAGGTCGGCCAGCGAACGCAGGTGGGGCTGATGCTGGATGAGCGCATCGCCGGCGTTGCTGTGCGCGGTGACGGTGCGGATGTGGACGTCGGGATGGGCGGCGAGGAGGCGCAGGATCTCGCCGCCGGCATAGCCGGAAGCGCCGGAGACGGCGACCGAAAGGGTCATTGTTCAACCTTATTGTGACGTGAGTCGGCAAACGGTGGGCTCGAAGCGGCGACACCGGCGACTCGACCCGTCACGACGACAGGGAGCTCGCGGGGTCGCCTAGAGTCGGCGGCCGTCCTGACGTCGGCGCGCGCGCAGCACCGTGGCAACGGTGACGGGAGCGGCGGCGTGCATGCGGAGACGCTATCGCGCGGCGCGTCGTCCCCGCAAATCGATGCCGTCACTGCGCAAGGGCATCGAGAAGCTCGCGCTCGTCGGCGCGCGTGAGCCCGGCGGAGCGGGGACGGTCCAGTCCCCGTTCGCGCTCATCGGCGAGCACGCGCCGCAGCACGTCCTCCAGCGGCCTGTGGCGTCCGCCGAGAATGCGATAGGTGCCATTGGCGCGAGTCGCGAAGCCGGGCACATCGTCGGGCAGCCACAGCGGCAGCGATCGCTCCCCCGCCCAGTACCCCACGCCGTGCGCGACGAGCCACGGCGCGGAGGCCCCGACGAGGCGGCCGGTGTGACCGGCGACGCTGCGAGCGATGGCGAGCACCGCCTCCAGCGGAAGACTGTCGCCGACGGCATTGACGGCACCGGTGAAGCGCGCCGCGCCCACCTCGACCACGAAGTCGGCCAGGTCGTCGACGTCGATCACCTGCACCCGCGCGCCGGGTGCGTCGGGAATCAGCACGGGCTCGGCCGCCGCGGCGGCGAGGCGGGCGACCCAGTAGCCGAAGCGATCGGTGGGGTCACCCGGGCCGACGATCAGACCCGGGCGCACCACGGCCGCACGGCGGCCGAGGGCGGCTGTCACGGCCTCCTCGGCGGCGGCCTTCTCGCGCCGGTAGTCGTACGGGTCGCCGGGCTCTGCGGCGACGGCGAGGGCGGCGGACTCGTCGGCGCCCGCCACGTCGTCTGTCGCATAGGCGGAGACGCTCGACACGTACGTCCAGTGCCGCGTCCGCTCCGCGAGCACGGCGGTCGCGGCACGCACGTGGTCGGCGGTGGAGGAGATGTCGACGACCTCGTCCCACTCGCGATCCGCGACGGCGGTGTAGGCATCGTCGCGCTCCCGATCGGCGACGACCAGCCGGGTGCCAGCCGGTGCGTCGCGGCCGCCGCGGGCGAGGACGGTCACGGCGGCACCGGCATCCCGCCAGCGCTCCGCGATGCGCCCGGACAGCCATCCGGTCCCGCCGAGGATCAGAACATCGGTCATGTCGTCGGGAAAGCCTTGATGCGCTGGAGAAGGTCAGGACCGGTGCGATCCAGCGTCCGTCCGCCGAGCCACACCCCCAGGGCGGCGGCACCGCCGCCGACGACGATGCCGACCACGAGCGCCACCCATCCCCAGACCGCCGCACCCGTGATGAAGCCCGCGACAGCGAACGCGATGGCCGGCGCTCCGATGACGAGGCAGGCGCCCATCACGACGAACACGAGCAGGCCGGTCAGGAACGTCTGGCCGGGCACGCTCTTGAACGGGCTGTCGCCCGGCGCGGCGACCGGCGTCACGAGCAGCGCGGACGACACCGCCGAGACGCCGTACCCGCCGAGGACCAGACCGAGCGAGGCCCCGAGGATGCCGGGCAGGTGCGCGAGACGCCCGCTCACCGCCGTCGTGACCACCGCCAGCAGGACGACGAGCGGGATGCCGATGCTCGCCGCCCCGAGCATGCGGCCGAGACGATCGTCGCGCCCGCGGATGCCGGTTGCGAGCACCGACGCGAAAGCCGTGCCGTCGTAGGAGACGTCCGTGTAGCCGGCGAGGCACAGCACCAGGGCTACGAGCACCGCGGAGCCGGAGAACATGAAGCCGTCGATGCCGCCCGTGAACGCGAACAGCAGCGGGAACAGCGGCACGATCAAGAGCTGTCGCAGGTATCGCGGGTCGCGCAGCCAGGCCGTCAGCGACCGCGCCCACGTCGCTCCGACGCCCCCGGTCGGCATGCGCCCGAACAGCCCGAGCGCTCCCGAGCGGGCGACCTTGGCGGTTCGCTGCCGGGGCGCGGTCACGGCACCGCGAAGCGCGCGGGCCCACAGCAGCCACAGCACGCCGAGGGTCGCCACCGCAATGAGCAGACGCGCGGCCGCAGCCGCCCACTGCCCGGCCGCGACGTCAGCGGGAACGGCCCACGCGGCGCCGATCGGCGTCCATCCGAGCACGCCCGCGATCTGCGGGATGCGCTCGCGGACGCCGGCCGTCGAGGTCAGGGCGAGCGTGCCGGTCACGATGGGACCTGCCATGATCAGCAGGACGAGCACGATCGTGCCGATGAACTCGCGCCCGCGTCGGTTTCCCCCCACCCCGCGTGAGAGCGCAGACACGAGCCGCGATGCCACGACGCACGTCAGCACCGCCAGAGCGACGCACACAAGCGCGGTGCCCGCGGCGAGCGGCCAACGGAACCAGAGTGCGAGCGTCGCGAGCGCCGCGACCGACGTGGCGATGCCGGGAATGCCGGTGAGACCGGTGGCGGTGAGGGCCAGCATGATCTGCCGCGTGCTGAGCGGGAACGGAGCGAGCTTGTCGGCATCCACCGTCGTGTCCATGCCCGTGACGAGCACGGGGCCCAGCACCCAGCCCAGCAGCAGTGCAGACCCGCCGATGATGGCGACGGCGCGCGCGCCGTCCAGACTCTGGAACACCGCGACGGCGACGAGGCCCGCGACCACGGACGTGAGGATGCCGAGCGCCCAGAGAATGCCGAAGCAGAAGCCGACCAGCTGCCAGGGGCGACGCGCGAGGGTGTTGCCGAGGATGCGGTACCTCAGCCTCAGGACTGTCGCAACCACTGCGGTCCTTCCGACGTGTGGCGACCTCCCACGAGCGAGAGGAAACGGTCCTGCAGGCTCTCACCCGCGCGCACCTCGTCGACCGTTCCGGCGGCCAGGACACGACCGGCCGCGATGACGGCGACGTGGTCGCACATACGCTGCACGAGGTCCATCGAGTGGCTGGAGATGATGATCGTGCCGCCCGAGGACGTGTAGGAGCGCAGGACGTCCTCGATGTTGGCCGCCGAGACCGGGTCGACCGATTCGAACGGCTCGTCGAGCACCAGGAGACGCGGCGCGTGCACCAGTGCGCACGCAAGCGCGACCTTCTTCGTCATGCCCGCGGAGTAGTCGGCGACGATCGTTCCGGCGGCCTCGCCGAGGTCCATCAGAGCGATCAGGTCGGCCACGCGGGGCGCGATCTGATCGCGCGGCACCGAGAACATCATCGCCGTGTAGGTGATGAGCTGCTCGCCCGTGAGTCGATCGAACAGACGAACGCCGTCAGCGAGGTTGCCGATGAGGGCTTTGGCGCGCACGGGGTCGGCCCACACGTCGACGCCGTGCACCCAGGCGCCGCCGGCGTCGGGTCGCAACAGGCCGGTGGCCATCGACAGTGTCGTCGTCTTTCCGGCCCCGTTGGGACCGACCAGCCCGTAGAACGAACCGGCGGGAACGTTCAGGTCGACGCCGCCGACCGCGGTCTTGTCTCCGAAGCGCTTCACGAGGCCTGCGAGCTGCAGGGCGGGGACCATCTGCGTATCAGTCATCCCCACCGAGCCTAGCCCGACCTCTGCGGGGTGTCGGAAGGCTCTGGCACCATGACCGCATGCTGCAGACCCTCGCCGTCGCCGGCTATCGCTCTCTCCGGGATGTCGTGGTGCCTCTGGGCGGGCTCACCGTGGTCACCGGCCCCAACGGGTCGGGCAAGTCCAACCTCTACCGCGCTCTGCGTCTTCTCGCAGCCTCGGCGCGCGGCGAGGTCGTCGGCGCCGTGGCGCGCGAAGGCGGGTTGTCGTCCGTGCTCTGGGCGGGTCCGGAGAACGGCGGCACCCAAGGCACGGTGCGCCGCGGACCGATCGCCCTGATGCTGGGCTTCTCCTCGGACGAACTCGGCTACCTCATCGACCTCGGCATCCCGCAATCGGACCCCTCCGTCGCCAACCCGTTCGCCCGTGACCCCGAGATCAAGCGCGAGCAGGTCTTCGCCGGCCCTGTGGCGAAGCCCGCAGCGCTGCTGATCGACCGGCGACGGCAGGCGACCCGCGTGCGCGACGGTCGATGGACCGACCTCGACCAGCGCCTCGCGCCCTACGAGAGCATCGTGACCGATCTTGCCGACGGTGACACGGCGCCCGAACTGCTGGCGCTGCGGCGCACGATGAGCGGATGGCGCTTCTACGACCATTTCCGCGTGGATGCGCAGGCCCCGGCCCGCCGACCGCAGGTCGGCACCCGGACTCCGACGCTGTCGCACGACGGGGCAACCCTGGCAGCCACGTGGGCGACGATCGTGGATGCCGGCCACGGCGATGCCCTGCAACGCGCCGTCCGTGACGCCTTTCCGGGCTCTCGCGTCGAGATCGAGTCGAGCGAGGGCCTGTTTCGCCTCGTCCTGCACCAGAACGGCTTGCTGCGTCCGCTGGATGCCGCCGAGCTGTCGGACGGGACGCTGCGCTACCTCTTGCTGTGCGCGGCCCTGCTCCCGGCGCGGCCCGCCCCGCTGCTGGTGCTCAACGAGCCCGAGGCGAGTCTGCACGTGTCACTGCTGACGCCGCTGGCCCGATTGATCCAGCGCGCCGCCGCGCACACGCAGGTGCTCGTCGTCTCGCACGCGCGAGAGTTGGTCGAGGCGCTGCCCGCCGCAGCGCGCGTCGAGCTCCGCAAGGATCAGAACGGCACGGCCGTGGTCGGGCAGGGGTTCATGGAGGTACCCGCCTGGCATTGGGGGTCACGGTGAACGAACCGCGAACCCCCGGCTACTCGCGAATGCTCGCCGCGTAGCGCTCCGCGGCGACGGCCACTCCGGCGAGCTTCGCGTCGGTGGCCTCGGCGGCCGTGAGCGTGCGATCCGGCGCGCGGAAGCGCAAAGCGAAGGTGAGGCTCTTCGTACCTTCGACGAGGCCCGTTCCGCGGTAGTCGTCGACGAGTCGGACCGCCTCCAGCAGTGTGCCCGCACCCTCGCGCAACGCCGACTCGACGTCGCCCGCGACCACGTCTTCGCCGACGACCAGCGACACGTCCTGGGTCGCCGCCGGGTACCCCGACAGCGATGGCGCCACGTCGGGGGCACCGGCACGGCGCAGCACGCGGTCGAGATCGAGCTCGGCGACGTAGACCTCCCCGTGCAGGTCCGCGTCGGCGGCCACCTGCGGCAGCACCTGGCCCACGTAGCCCACCTCGTCACCGGCGACCGTCAGCACTCCCGCGCGGCCGGGATGCAGCGCGGCGCGCTGCCCCTGGGCGACCTCGATGCGCACTCCCGCTCCGGCGGCGATGGTCTGGACCGCGCCGAGGACGTCCGAGAGGTCGACCGGGATCGGAGCATGACCGGGCTGCTTGGCGACCATGTCACCCGTCAGCAGCACCGCGACGTGGCGGGGCTGCGGCGGCAGGGCGGCGTTCAACGCGGCGATCGTCTCGTCGTCCGGGCGCACCGCCAACGGCGGTACGGTGTCGGTTCCATACGTCACGCCCTCTTCCGGGGTGAACACGAGTCCCGTCTCGAACAGGGCGAGGTCGCCGAGGCCGCGCGCCTGGTTGCGGTGCGCGACCTGCAGCAGCCCCGGCACGAGGGAGCGGCGGAGGTACGGCGCCTGACCGTCGAGCGGGTTCGCGAGCTTGACCGATGCCACGGGCTCCCCCGACGCCGACCCGTGCAGGGCGTTCGCCTCCGCCGTGGAGAACGGGAACGAGGGCGTCTCGACGAAGCCGGCAGCGGCGAGCGCGTTGGCCACCCGGCGCCGCCCCTTCTGCACCGACGTGAGGCCGCGGCCGGAGGGCGGCGTGGGCAACACCGACGGAATGCGCTCGAGCCCGTGGATACGGGCCACCTCCTCGGCGAGCGTCCATTTGTCGGTGAGGTCAGGACGCCACGTCGGGGGAATGACGTGCCAGCCGTCCGTCGCACCATCGAGCTCGTCGCCCGGCAGCACCTCGCAGCCCACCATCTCCAGGGCGTCGGTGATCTCGGCATCCGTGTAGTCGACGCCGATCAGCTGCGGTACGAAGGCGCGCGGCAGCTCGATGCCGCCCACGAAGACCTCGCCGAACAGCGCACCCCCGAGGTCGGCGTCGAGAGTGCCGCCGGCGAGCTCGACCATGAGGTCGGCGACGCGACGGGCCGCCACGAACGGCAGGAGCGGGTCCACTCCGCGTTCGAAACGACGCGAGGCCTCCGACGGCAGCTTGTGACGGCGTGCCGTGCGGGCGATCGTGACCGGGTCGAAGATCGCGGCTTCGACGAGCACATTGCGCGTCGAATCCGTCATCTCGGTGGTGCCGCCCCCCATCACACCGGCGAGACCGATGGGGCCGGAGTCGTCGGTGATGAGGAGGTCCTCGGCGCTGAGCGTGCGCTCCTTGCCGTCGAGGGTGGTCAGCTTCTCGCCCTCGTGCGCGCGGCGCACCGTGATGCCGCCCTGAAGTCTGTCGAGGTCGTACCCGTGGATGGGGTTGCCGAGCTCGAGCATGACGTAGTTCGTGATGTCGATCAGGATGCCGAGCGAGCGGATACCGGCGAGGGTCAACCGCGCCACCATCCAGGGCGGCGTCGGCCGAGTCGGATCGACGCCGCGGACCACGCGGGCCACGAACTCGCTGGCTCCGACGCGTCCGCGCAGCGGCAGACGGTCGTCCACGACGACGGCGAACCCCGAGCCGGGCTGCACGTCGTCCCACGCGTGCGCGGCGGGGTCGGTGAAGGCGGCACCGGTCGCGTGCGAGTATTCGCGGGCGATCCCGCGGATCGACAGGGCGTAGCCACGGTCAGGAGTGACGTTGATGTCGACGGCGACGTCGTCGAGGCCCAGCAGAGCGATCGCGTCGGTGCCGACCTCGGGGTCCAGGCCCAGTTCGACGAGCCGCAGGATGCCGTTGTGCTCGTCACCCAGCCCGAGCTCGCGCGCGGAGGCGATCATGCCGTCCGAGACATGACCGTAGGTCTTGCGCGCGGAGATGGGGAAGGGCCCCGGCAGGGTGGCGCCGGGCAGCGAGACGACGACTTTGTCGCCCTCGACGAAGTTCGACGCGCCGCAGACAATGCCACGGACGCCGCCGTTCGCCGCACCGACGTCCACCTGGCACCACCGGATCGTCTTGCCGTTGGACTGCGGCTCGGCGTCGAAGGAGAGCACCTGGCCGACGACGACCGGTCCACTGATCTCGAAGCCGATCGCCTCTTCCTCCTCGAAGCCGACCGACACGAGCGCCGCGAAGACATCGTCGGTCGTGGCGTCCTGGGGAAGCTCGACGTACTCACGCAGCCACGACAGAGGGACGCGCATCAGACCACCATTCCGAACTGCTCACTGAAACGGACATCGCCTTCGGCCATGTCCCGCATGTCCTGCACGTCCGAGCGGAACATCAGCGTGCGCTCGATGCCCATTCCGAACGCGAACCCCGAGTAGACCTCGGGGTCGATCCCGGCCGCGCGGAGCACGTTCGGGTTGACCATTCCGCATCCGCCCCACTCGATCCAACGCGGGCCGCCCTTGAAGGTGGGGTGCCAGAGATCCAGCTCTGCCGACGGCTCGGTGAAGGGGAAGTAGTTGGTGCGAAAGCGCGTCTTCGCCTCGGCGCCGAACAGCACCCTCGCCGCGTGATCCAGCGTGCCCTTCAAGTTCGCCATCGTGATGCCCTTGTCGACGACGAGACCTTCGAACTGGTGGAAGGCCGGCAGGTGGGTCGCATCGAACTCGTCGGTGCGATACACGCGCCCGGGCGAGAGCACGTAGATCGGCACGTCGCGCTCGAGCATCGATCGCATCTGCACCGGGCTGGTCTGCGTGCGAAGCACCAGGTGTCGCGCGATCGGGTCGACGAAGAATGTGTCCTGCAGCTGGCGTGCCGGGTGATCGATGTCGAAGTTCAGGCCGTCGAAGTTGTACCACTCGTGCTCGAGCTCGGGGCCCTCGGCGATCTCCCACCCCATGCCGACGAACAGGTCGGCGATCTCCTCCTGCAGCAGGGACACCGGATGCCGAGCCCCGACACGCGTCCGCGGTGAGACGGCGGTGATGTCGATGCGCTCGGACTCGAGCTGGGCCGCGGACTCCGCAGCGGCGAGCTCTTCCTCACGGGCGGCGAGGGCCTGCGTGAGACGAGCGCGCGCCTGCCCCACCAGTTTGCCGAAGGCCGCCTTCTGATCGTTCGGCACATGCCGCAGCTGCGCGTTCAGCCGCGCCAGGGGCGAGCCTTCGCCGGCGTGAGCGGCGCGCGCGGCCTTCACCTCGATCGTCGAGCCTGCCGCGGCGATGGCTGAAAGCGCGTCGACGACGGCGGCATCGACGTTCTCTGGAGTGATCTCGGGTGCGTCAGACACAAGAGAGGAGTCTACCGGGGGGCGGACAGCCATCCCTGCCGCGCTGGTCGCCCGCCGATCAGCGCGGACGGCGCGGCAGACGTGTCGGTCCGCCGCCCTCGTTGCCCGTGGAGCGATCGGTCGACTGCTGCAGACCGATCAGCTGGGTATCGGTCGTCGCCCCCACCGGGTGGTGCAGCGCCCCGCCTTCCGCCGCTTGCTGCTGTTGACGACGCTTCGTACGCTGCTCGATGCGGTACGCGACGTAGCTCAACGCCAGGCACATGGCGACGTAGATCGTGCCGCCGATGATGGCCGTTTGGATGAGGGGCGAGCTGTACACCGCATTCGAGCCGAGCAGCTTGATGACATACAGCAGCTCCGGGTACGTGATGATGAAGCCGAGCGCGGTGTCCTTGAGGGTGACGACGAGCTGGGCGACGATGACGGGCATCATGGCCCGGATCGCCTGCGGCAGCAGCACGAGTCGTAGCAGCCCGGCCTTGCGCAGACCGATGGCGTAACCCGCCTCGCTCTGGCCGCGCGGCAGCGACTCGACGCCGGCACGGATGACCTCGGCGAGCACCGAGCCGTTGTACGCGACGAGGGCGATCACGACCGCCCAGTAGGGCTCCATCCGGATGCCGACGACGGGCAGGCCGTAATAGAGCAGCATCATGAACACGAGCACCGGGACGGCGCGCAGAACCTCGGTGACCCAGCCGACCGGGATCCGCACCCAGGCACGATCCGACAGGCGCCCGATCGCGAGGACGAATCCCAGCACGAGGGCACCCACCGCCGCGGCGGCGAAGGCGGCGAGCGTGGCCAGGGCCCCGTCGAGCAGACGCTGCCAGATCGTGGCGTAGGTGAAGATCTCCCATTTTTCGGCGGCGAACTGACCGGTGGCGGCGAAGCGCCAGATCACCCATCCCGCCGCCGCCGCGATCACGACGATCGTCAGAACACCGAGAACGCGGTTGCGGACGATCGCCTTCGGTCCGGGGACGTCGTAGAGGACGGAGCTCATCGCGCGACCTTCCATCTGCGCTCCATCGCCCGCTGCAGCCATGCGAGAAGCAGCACGAGGGCGACGAAGATGACCATGACCCACAGCAGCGTCACGAGCTGGTTCTCGCCGCGCTCGCTGAGGTTGCTGCGGACCGAGCCGAGGTTGAGCACCGAGAAGCCCGCGGCGACGGTCGTGTTCTTCAACAGCGCGATGAGCACGCTCATCATGGGTGGGATGACCGAGCGCGTGGCCTGCGGCAAGACGACGAGGGTCATCACCTGACCGAACGTGAGCCCGAGTGCACGCGCGGCCTCTGCCTGGCCCACCGGAACGGTGTTGATGCCCGAGCGCAGCGTCTCGGCGACGTAGGTCGCCGTGTAGACCCCGAGGGCGAGCGTGGCCAGCAGGACCGCGTCGATGCGCTCGCGCAGCAGGATCGGCAGGCAGAACGCGAAGAAGAACATGACGAGGGTGAGCGGGGTGTTGCGGATCCAGTTGACGTAGACCGCGCCCACCGCCCGCGCTGCGGGAATCGGCGAGACGCGCATGGCGCCCACGACGAAGCCGAGCACCAGTGCGAGGATGCCGCCTCCGACGAACAGCACCATCGTCCCTCTGAGCGCCTCACCCCAGAGATCGAGGTTGTTGGTGATGATCTCCACCGCGCCGCCTTCCATCGTTCTCGTTGTCGTCGTCTGGATACCGGATGCCGGCGGCAGCGCACTCGTCGCTGCCGCCGGCATGCCTCAGCTCGCGGCGTCGGCCGGGGGCTGCGTCGCCTTCACGCCGGAGGCGCCCAGGTTCTTGTCGAAGATGGCCTGCCAGGTCGTGCCACCGTCGGTGAACATCGTGTTGATGAACGCCTGGAGCGCGGTGTCGCCCTTCGCGATACCCACGCCATAGCGCTCCTCACTGAAAGGCTCGCCGACCACCTTGAGCTTGTCGGGGCTCTGCGCCGCGTAGCCGATGAGGATCGCTTCGTCGGTGGTGACGGCATCGACCTGGCCGTTCTTCAGGTCCTCGACGCAGGCCGAGTAGGTGTCGTACTCCTTCGTCTTGGCCGGCGTCTCATCCTTGATCCGCTGGATCGAGGTCGACCCGGTCGCCGAACAGACGGTGTCCTCTGCGGTCAGCGCGTCTTTTCCGGTGATCTTGTCGTTGTCGGCCGCGACCAGCAGACCCTGACCGGTGATGAAGTAGGGGCCGGCGAAGGAGATCTGCTGCTTGCGCTTGTCGGTGATCGAGTACGTGCCGACGTAGTAGTCGATGTCCCCGTTCACGATGGCCTGCTCACGGTTGGCCGAGGCGATCGGCTGGAACTGGATCTTGTCCTCGGCAACGCCCAGCGAGGCGGCGATCCAGCGCGCGATGTCGACGTCGAAGCCGCTGCGCGTGTTGGTCACCGGATCCAGATAGCCGAGGCCGGGCTGATCCTCCTTGACGCCCACCGTGACGGTGCCGGAACTCTTGATCTTCTCGAACGTGGGGCTGCCGTCGAGCGTCACGTCGGTGGCGACCGTCCAGGGATTGTCCGCGGCACCCGACGCGCCGCCGGTGGAGCCCGGCTCTGCACCGGGCGTGCCGCTGTTGCACGCGGTGAGGGCGAGCGCGGCGAGCGCGACCCCAGCGACGCTGGCGGCGATTCTCTTCTTCTTCAGCATGTGATCCTCCTGTTTCGTATCCATCTCTCGTTGACCGCGCCGGTGCGGGGCGCGGACGTCTTCGTCAGTGCGTGATCAGCTTGGAGAGGAAGTCCTTCGCCCGATCGCTCGTGGGCGCCGTGAAGAACTGGTCGGGGCTGGCCTGCTCGACGATCTGTCCGCCGGCCATGAAGACCACGCGATCGGCGGCCTTTCGGGCGAAGCCCATCTCGTGTGTGACCACGATCATCGTCATACCGTCCTGAGCGAGACCGACCATGACGTCCAGAACCTCGTTGATCATCTCCGGGTCGAGCGCACTGGTCGGTTCGTCGAACAGCATGACCTTGGGCTTCATCGCCAGCGCGCGGGCGATCGCGACACGCTGCTGCTGGCCGCCGGAGAGCTGTCCCGGCAGCTTCGATGCCTGATGCCCGACGCCGACGCGCTCGAGCAGGATCTTCGCCTCGGCCTCGGCATCCGCCTTCTTCATCTTCTTGACCTTGATGGGACCGAGCGTGACGTTCTCGAGGATCGTCAGGTGCGAGAAGAGATTGAAGGACTGGAAGACCATCCCCACGTCGGCCCGCAGTGCGGCAAGCGCCTTGCCCTCCTTCGGCAGCTCCTTCCCATCGATGGTGATGGTGCCGCTGGTGATCGTCTCCAGACGGTTGATGGTGCGACACAGCGTGGATTTACCCGAACCGGATGGGCCGATGACGACGACGACCTCCCCGCGGTTCACGGTCAGATCGATGTTCTTGAGCGCGTGAAACGCGCCGTAGTGCTTCTCGACACCGGTGACGACGACCAGGGGATCCCCCCGCCGGACCGTGATGTTCGACGTCGCGGGAGCCGGGCTGGAATGAGACATGCGGGCCAGCCTAGGCAGATCCTGTGGACGGCGCCCGACTTATACACAGGATCTTGACCGAGTCGTCACCGACCCGGAACAATACGCGTCAGCGTTCGCCGCGCTGCGCGAATGCCGTTTCGTACAGGCACACGCTGGCTGCGGTGGCGAGATTCAGCGACTCGGCACGACCGTAGATCGGAAGTCTCAGCGAGAGGTCGGCGAGAGCCAGCGCGTCGTCGTCGAGACCGCGCGCCTCATTGCCGAACAGCCAGGCAGTGGGCGCGGAGAGTGCGTCGCGTCGCGCGAGGAAGTCCTCTCCCCCGACGTCTGCCGCGACGACGCGTAGGCCGGCCGCGTGCGCGCGCTCGACGGTTGCCGACAGCTCCGCGCCGACGGCGACGGGAACGTGAAACAGCGAACCGGTCGTGGCGCGCACCACCTTCGGGTTGTATGGATCGACCGTCCGCCCGGTCAGCACCACGGCGTCCGCGCCAGCGGCATCGGCGGCGCGGATGATGGTGCCGAGGTTGCCGGGGTCGCGCACCTCCTCGCAGATCGCGATGAGCGTCGGCGAGGCGGCGAAGATGTCCTTGAGCGACGTCGGCGACTGTCGTGCCACGGCGACGATGCCCTGCGGGGTGACGGTGTCGGCCATCGCGTCGAGCACCGCCTCGGTGGTGAAGACGATCTCGAGGCCGGCGTCTCCCGCGGCATCACGGATGTCCTGATGACGCTCCATCGCCGTGGGCGTGGCGAACAGCTCGACGAGGGTGTCGGGGCGGAAGGCGAGAGCCTCTCGGGCCGCCTGGGGTCCTTCCAGCAGGAACAGCCCGGTCTCCTGTCGGGCGCTGCGCTTGGTCAGCTTGGCGACGGCGCGCACACGTGGAGAGCGAGGGTTTTCGAGCACGATCTCATCCTAGGGAATGAAGAAGGGGTGTCCCCCGCTGGGAGGACACCCCTTCTCGTGCTGTGTGGGCAGTGATTACGCCTTGGGCGCGTTCACGTCCGCCGGCAGCGCCTTCTTCGCCGTCTCGACGAGCGAGGCGAAGGTGGCCGGCTCGTTGACGGCCAGCTCGGCGAGCATGCGACGGTCGACCTGCACGCCGGCCAGGCCGAGGCCCTGGATGAAGCGGTTGTAGGTGATGCCGTTCTGACGGGCCGCGGCGTTGATGCGCTGGATCCACAGGCGGCGGAAGTCGCCCTTGCGCTTGCGGCGGTCACGGTACGCGTAGACCAGCGAGTGGGTGACCTGCTCCTTGGCCTTGCGGTACAGGCGCGAACGCTGTCCGCGGTAACCGGATGCGCGCTCGAGGATGACGCGACGCTTCTTGTGGGCGTTGACGGCCCGCTTGACTCTAGCCATTTTCTTCTACTTTCTCGTCTGCGTCAGCGCTCAGATGCCGAGGAGCTTCTTGGCGACCTTCGCGTCGCCGGGAGCCAGGATCTTGTCCGCCGACAGGCGGCGCGTGCGCTTGGTGGGCTTGCCTTCGAAGTTGTGGCGGAGGTTCGCCTGCTGCTTCTTGATCTTCCCGCTACCGGTGACCTTGAAGCGCTTCTTGGCACCCGAGTGGGTCTTCTGCTTCGGCATGTCTCTATCCTTCGTTGTGGTTCCCGCGGGGCGGGAGCTCTGGGGGCCGGGAGGCTGCGCCTCCGGCCTGCGGCCTTACTCCGCGGGAGCGGGCTCGGCGGCGGGGGCGACCTCGGGCTCGGCACCCGGGGCGCTGCGCGCCTGGCGTGCCGCCTCCTTGTTGGCAGCACGCTGGGCGTTCTGCTCGGTCTTCACCTCGGACTTGTTCTTGTGCGGGGCGATGACCATGACCATGTTGCGACCGTCGATCGTGGGGTTCGACTCGACGGTGCCGTACTCCGCGACGTCCTCGGCGAACTTGCGCAGCAACCGCACACCCTGCTCCGGGCGCGACTGCTCACGACCACGGAAGAGGATCATGGCCTTGACCTTGTCGCCGGCCTGCAGGAAGCCCTCGGCGCGCTTGAGCTTGGTCGTGTAGTCGTGCGCTTCGATCTTCAGACGGAAACGGACCTCCTTGAGAACCGTGTTCGCCTGGTTGCGGCGTGCTTCCTTCGCCTTCTGCGCAGCCTCGTACTTGAACTTGCCGTAGTCCATGATCTTGACCACGGGCGGCTTCGAGTTGGGGGCGACCTCGACGAGGTCGAGATCTGCTTCCTGAGCGAGGCGCAGGGCGACCTCGATGCGGACGACGCCGACCTGCTCACCCGCGGGTCCGACGAGGCGGACCTCGGGAACGCGGATGCGGTCATTGGTGCGGGGATCGCTGATGCGGAACTCCTTAGTCGTACGGGTGGGTGCCACCGGACACAGGGGTGTGTCTCGGGCGGAAGATCGTCACGTCCACCCCGCACGACGCGCACGTCGGCTTCGTTCCTGCACCCTCACCCGCCCCGACTGCTCGGTGCGGCGACCTCGACGGACGAGGCGGAGTGCGTGACCCGGTAGCCTGGAGCGGCAAGCGCGGGTGGGATGTGATCCTCTTTCGTTCCGGAGCAGAACACTCCGGCGCCCGCACAGTCTAGCAGAGAGCAGCACGTGGACACGATTCCTTCCACCCCCGACCCGCACGACGCCGAACGGCTCGCCCGATGGGAGGAACAGGAGCGCGCCTCCGCCGCCGCTACCCGCGACATCGCCGACGTTCCCGCGGTGGAGGTCATCACGACCGCAGCCGTGCACCTGATGAGCGCGGCCGCCGTCAAGACCGGCCTCGCGGACGACCCGGAGACGCAACGGGATCTCGACGAGGCGCGCAAGCTCATCAACGCCCTCGCGGGGCTGATCACGGCCGGCGCACCGGAGATCAGCGACATGCATGCGCGCTCGCTGCGTGACGGCCTGCGCTCGCTGCAGCTCGCGTTCCGGGAGGCATCCGTCATCCCCGACCCGATCGGCAAGGGCCCGGGCGAGAAGTGGACCGGTCCCGTCACGTGAGACGCCGCGCGGCGATCAGCCGCGGACGAGCTTGACCGTCAGGGAATCGACCAGCACAGCGATGCGATCGTCGGCGGCCCACCGCGCCGCCAACCTCTGCAGGGTGGCGTCCAGCTGGGACTGGTCGAGCCCGTCGACCAAGTGCAGGCGCACGATGAGTTCCGGGCCGCGCAGACGCGCCTGCGGATCGCCCGGCGCCACCGACAGATCCAGCACGCCCAGTTCGGAGCCGACCGACTCCTGCAGCCCCGCGTACACCTCCGGCGAAGTGTGCGCGGGTTCCCACGCCAGCCCCTGCCCGAGGGCCCATACCGCGGGGCGACGCAGCACGAACTCGGTCTCGGATGCCGGGTCGATCACGATCAGGTCGGTGTCGTCGGCAGCGGCGGCCAGGGCGGTGCGGACGCCGTCGGCCGGCACCGGCCGCGCCTTCGGATCCCACGCCGCCATCGTGCGCACCGACGTGAAGACGGGCAGCACACGCCGTCCGTCGGGTGCGGCAACCGTGACGATGGAGAGCTCCTGCGTCTTGTCGACGGTGTGACCGGACGGGGCGATTCCGACGTCGCCGGCCTCGGCGACCAACGGGATCAGCAACCGGGCGGAGCGGTAGGCGTCCACGACCGCGCGCGCATCGCCCTCGCCTCGGCCGAACGCACGCAGCGCCGACAGCAGCGCGGGATCCGCGGAGCCGTCGTCACCGGCGTGCGGATTGGCCTCGAAGGAGCGCCCCGCCCACGGCACGCCGGCAGAGTCCGTAACGCAGGTGTGCGCCGCGGCGTCGTCGGGACGCTCAGCCTGCGGCGACATCCAGCGCCTCGGCGAGGGTGAAGGCCCCCGCATAGAGTGCCTTGCCCACGATCGCGCCCTCGACGCCGAGGGGAACGAGCTCCCGCAGGGCGGCGATGTCGTCGAGATTCGAGATGCCGCCCGAGGCGACGACCGGCTTGACCGTGCGCGTGGTGACCTCGCGCAGCAACTCGAGGTTCGGACCCTTCAGCGTGCCGTCCTTGGTGACGTCGGTGACCACATAGCGGCTGCATCCCGCGTCCTCGAGGCGCTCGAGCACCTGCCAGAGGTCGCCGCCGTCGCGCGTCCATCCGCGCGCGGCCAGCGTCGTGCCGCGCACGTCGAGCCCGACCGCGATCGCGTCGCCGTAGCGACCGATCACATCCGCTGCCCATTCGGGGTTCTCCAGCGCGGCGGTGCCGAGGTTGATGCGGGTCGCGCCCGATTCGAGTGCGGCTTCCAGTGTCGCGTCGTCGCGGATTCCTCCGGACAGCTCCACCTGCACGCCCTTGAGCTGCTTGATCACCTTGCGCAGCACCGCGGAGTTGTTGCCGCGCCCGAAGGCGGCATCCAGATCGACGAGGTGGATCCACTGAGCGCCATCGCGCGCCCACGCCAACGCCGCATCGACGGGATCGCCATAGCTCGTCTCGGTGCCGGCCTCGCCCTGAGTCAGGCGCACAGCCTTGCCGTCAGCGACGTCGACGGCGGGCAGAAGGATCAGTTCGGGGGTCGACGCGAAATCGTTCATGGCTCCAGGAAAGGTTCAGTGGCCGCGACGTGCGGACACGAGGACACACAAGCAGAGAGACTACTACCGGGTGCGGGTGAGCTCCTGCGGAAGCGAGGAGATCCAGTTGGCGAGCAGGCGGATGCCGGCCTCGCCGCTCTTCTCCGGGTGGAACTGGGTCGCCGACAGCGGCCCGTTCTCCACCGCCGCGAGGAACGGCGTGCCGTAATCACACCAGGTGAGGGCCGGCTCACGGAACGGGCGCGTGACCTCGAGCGACCAATGCTGGGCGGCATAGGAGTGCACGAAGTAGAACCGCTCGTCTTCCAAGCCGCGAAACAGCGTCGAGCCCTCACCGGGCCGGACCGTGTTCCAACCCATGTGCGGAAGCACCGGCGCATCGAGCTCGGTGACCGCCCCCGGCCATTCACCGAGTCCCTCGGTGTCTTCGCCGCGCTCCACGCCGTGCTCGAACATGACCTGCATGCCCACGCAGATGCCGAGCACCGGCAATCCCCCCGCGAGACGGCGTTCGATGATCTCGTCGCCGCGCGTCGCGCGCAGCGCCTCCATCACGGCGCGGAAAGCTCCCACACCGGGGACGACGAGGCCGGCGGCGGCGTCGATAAGTCCGCGATCTGCGGTCAGCCGCGCATCGGCGCCAGCGGCGACGAGCGCCTTGACGGCGGAGTGGACATTGCCCGACCCGTAGTCGAGCACCGCGACGAGGGGACGGTCGTCGAGATCGGCACCGGTCTGGGGGGCGGAGGCGGCGTCGGTCACAAGGCCCCCTTCGTACTGGGGATGCCGTGGACCAGCGGGTCGAGCGCCTTCGCCTGTCGGAAGGCGCGAGCGACGGCCTTGTACTCGGCCTCGGCGATGTGGTGCGGGTCGCGTCCACCGAGCACCGTGACGTGCATCGTCACACCGGCGTTGAACGCGAGCGCCTCGAAGGTGTGGCGCACGAGCGACCCGGTGAAGTGGCCGCCGATGAGATGGTGTTCGAACCCGACGGGCTCACCGGTGTGGACGAGGTAGGGACGCCCGCTGATGTCGACGACCGCCTGCGCCAGCGCCTCGTCCAGCGGAACGAGGGCGTCTCCGTAGCGCGAGATGCCGCTCTTGTCGCCGAGGGCCTGGCGGATCGCCTGTCCCAGGACGATCGCGGTGTCTTCGACGGTGTGGTGCGCGTCGATGTTGGTGTCGCCGGAGGCACGCACGGTGAGATCGGTGAGCGAGTGCTTCGCGAACGCCGTGAGCAGGTGATCGAAGAAGGGCACCGTGGTGTCGATGCGGCTGTGCCCGGTGCCGTCCAGATCGAGGTCGAGTTCGACCGTGGATTCGCTGGTCGCGCGTCGCAGGGATGCCGTGCGGGAGGCCGGGGTGCTCATGAGCCGAGTCTACCGAGAGCCCGCACGGGGCCTTGGCGTGTTACCCCGACGGTGACGGTCAGTGCGCGCCGGAACCGCCCGGTCCAAGCAACGCCAGCGCATCGAGGAAGGCCGTGGACTCCTCCTCCGTGCCGGCGGTGACACGCAGACTGTGGGCGATCCCGACGTCGCGGATCAGAACACCGCGGTCGTAGAGCCCCTGCCACGTCGTCGCCGGATCTTCCACACCCGAGAAGAGCACGAAGTTCGTCCAGCTCTCGAAGGGACGGTATCCGAGCGCATCGAGGGTCGCAGAGATCCGGTCACGCTGAGCGACGATCTCGTCCACCATGGCGAGCATGGCCGGCGCATGACGCAACGCGGCGGAGGCTGCTGCCTGGGTCAGCGCGCTGAGGTGGTAGGGCAGTCGAACCAGACGCAGCGCATCGATGACGGCGGGGTCGGCCGCGAGGTAGCCGACGCGAGCGCCCGCGAAAGCGAAGGCCTTGCTCATCGTGCGCGACACCACGAGGCGCGGCCGGTCGGCCAGCAGCGTCAGCGCGGACCGGGAATCGCGGGGAGCGAACTCCTGGTAGGCCTCGTCGACGATCACGATGCCCGGCGCCGCGTCGTAGACCGCCTCGATCACATCGAGACCCAGCGGCGTTCCCGTCGGATTGTTCGGCGCACACAGGAACACGACGTCGGGCTGCGCACGGTCGATCTGGGCCGCGGCGTCGTCGGGGGCGAGCGTGTAGTCGACGCCACGCGTCCCGCTGACGTAGGTCGCACCCGTCGCGCGAGTGAGCAACGGGTACATCGAATAGGTCGGCGCGAAACCGAACGCCGTCCGTCCGGGGCCGGCGAACGCCTGCAGGAGGTGCTGCAGAACCTCGTTGGATCCGTTCGCGGCCCAGATCTGCGCGGCTGAGAGGCCGTGACCCAGATACTCGGCGAAGCCTTCGCGCACGGCGGTGAACTCACGATCCGGGTAGCGGTTCACCTCCCGAAGAGCGCGCGCGATGCTGTCGAGGATGTCGTCCGCGACCGCTTCCGGCACCGGATGAGTGTTCTCGTTGACGTTCAGCGCGACGGGCAGCGGAGCCTGCGGGGCCCCATACGGCGTGAGGCCGCGCAGGTCATCTCTGAGAGGAAGGTCATCGAGTCGAACGCTCACCCTCACCATCGTAGGGGTCGCCGCGAGACCCGGACGAGGTCGGTCAGCGGCCGCTCAGCGACCGGCGGAGTACTCGGCCGGGATCGCGATGCTCTGCCCGGCGTCGAGGCTGCCCGATTCCAGCGCATTGAGCCGCACGATCGCGTCGACCGCGTCCCGCGGGTCGACGTCGGGAGCGACCGCGCGCGCGATCGACCAGAGCGTATCGCCCGGCTGCACCGTGACATGGGTGAACGTGACTCCCGACGCCCCCTCGTTCGAGGCCAGCGCACCGCCTCCGGACACGATGCCGATGCCGAGCGCGACGACGACCGGGACCGAAGCGAGGAAGGCGAGCACCCGGCGACCGCGAACCGTCAGGCGCAGACGGGTGACCGGGGCCGCCGCGATGACACGGCCACGGGGCGAAGCGCCGAGGATGTCGATCGTGGTCATGAGTTCCTCCTTGAGACGTGTCCCGCTCCGGGGCGTCGAGTTGAAAGCGTCACTTCGAAGATTCGATTCGAGATTCGCATCCTCCTCTCGGCCGGGAGAGGTGGATGCGAATCTCTGTTCCGAATCTATCTTCGATAGTGTTCGAGTGTCAAGCCCTGCCGTTCTCGCAGATGAATCGAACCCGACACGCGTACACGTGCCGGGCGACCGTGCGAAAACCGGATACGGTTTCGACAAGATGACCCCATCACCAACCTCCGACATTCGAAGGCGCTGCCTTCCGGGGACGCGATCGAAGGAGCGCGCGACATGGCCGACAAGCCTCAGACACGCAGGCGTAAGAGCCTCAGCGACAAGCAGCTGAAGATCCTCGAGGTGATCCAGACCTCCATCGCGCGCTTCGGCTACCCGCCGAGCATGCGCGAGATCGGCGACGCCGTGGGCCTGAAGTCGCTGTCCAGCGTCACGCACCAGCTCAACCAGCTGGAGCTGAGCGGTTATCTGCGTCGTGACGCCGGCAAGACGCGCGCGATGGAGGTCCTCATCGACCTGCCGGGTGCCGCCGCGGAGAACCCCGCCGACCTCACCCCCGCGCTCGGCGACGCCGCGCTCGTCCCCCTGGTCGGGCGCATCGCGGCAGGCGTACCGATCACGGCCGATCAGCAGGTCGAGGAGATCTTCCCGCTGCCGCGTCAGCTGGTCGGGAAGGGGGATCTCTTCATGCTCAAGGTCAGCGGCGAGTCGATGATCGACGCCGCCATCTGCGACGGCGACTGGGTCGTCGTGCGGTCCCAGCCGACGGCCGAAAACGGCGACATCGTGGCGGCGATGCTGGACGGCGAAGCGACGGTGAAGACCTTCCGACAGCGGGACGGTCACACGTGGCTGCTCCCCCGCAACTCCTCCTTCGAGCCGATCCTCGGCGACGACGCCGTGGTTCTCGGTCGCGTCGTGGCCGTCCTGCGCGCGGTCTGAGCATGTCGCGGGCGCGCGCCGTCGTGTCGGCCGTCGCGGTCGTCCTGGCCGTCGTCTGCCTGCCGCTGTCCATCCTGAGCGTGTGGGCGAGGGTGCAGCTGGTGGATGACGAGGCTTTCACCGCGACGCTTGCGCCGCTGGCCCGCTCGACCGTCGTCCAGGACGCGGTGATCGCGGCATCCACCGACGCCGTCGACGCGAAGCTCGACACGAGCGCTCTCGCCGGCTCGATCGTCGACGGCATCATCGCCCTCGGCGTCGGCGATCGGGCTGCGGACGCCCTGCGACGACTGCAGGCACCCGCCGCTGCGGCCGTGCAGACTCTCGTGCACGACGCGATCGCCGAAGCGATCCGCTCCGACACCTTCGCAGCGGTCTGGGACGAGGTTCTTCGGCAGTCTCATCGCGCGCTGACGCTCGCCGCAACCGCCGATGGCGCCGGCGTCGTGGTGCAGACCGATGCCGGACTCGGTGTGCAGGTCGGCGCCGTCGTGGCGGGCGTGAAGGAACGCCTGAGCGCGCGTGACGTCGCGTGGGCGACGCTCATCCCCTCGGTCGACCACGTCGTGATCATCGGCTCCGGCGATGCCCTCGCTGCCGTCCGAACGGGCTATGCGCTCGGCGTGAACGCGGGATGGTGGATGCCGGTCGCCACCGCGATCCTGTTCCTCGCCGGGATTGCGCTCGCTCGGCGACGCGTCGACACCCTCCGGTGGGCGGCGCTCGGGGCGGCGGCGGCTCTCGGAGCACTGCTGATCGCAGCGGCGGTCGGCCGCGCGGCGGTGTCGACCGCCGCCGGAACGGCGCTGACACCGGCCGCAGCCGTCGCGAACTACGATCAGCTGATATCGGCGGTGGTCGGCGCGTCCGGCGTAGCTCTGGCGATCGCTCTCGCCGTCGCCGCCGGCGCGTGGCTCGCCGGTCCATCGACGCCGGCGGTGGCGGTTCGCCATGCGTGGCGCCGCTGGGGGCTTCGCCGCGCGGCGGCAACCGCGTCCTCCGACTGAATGCCCCCTACGAGCGCCGTTCAGGGATCAGCCCCGCGGTGCGCAGCACACCCAGAACGGTCTCGTGATTGTTGAAGGCGTAAAGGTGGACGCCCTCGGCGCCGCCAGCCACCACGGCCCGGGCGAGCGCAGCGGCATGGACGAGACCGACCTCGCGCTGCGCCGCGGCATCCGGAGCGGACTCCAGTGCCGCGGCGAGGGAGTCGGGGCGCGCGTCTCCGGTAAGCTCGAGCACACGGCGCAGGCGCCCGGGCGAGGTGATCGGCATGATTCCGGGGACGATCGGAATGACCACCCCGGCCGCCCGGGCACGAGCGACGAAGTCGAGGTACTCGTCGGCGTGGAAGAAGAGCTGCGTGATGGCTGACGTCGCCCCGGCGGCCTGCTTGGCCAGAAGCGCGTCGATGTCCTCGTAGCGATGACGCGAGCGCGGGTGACCGTTCGGGAACGCAGCGACCGCGATGTCGACGCGGTCGCCGTCGATGACCCGAACCGCTCCCGGAACGCCCGGGATCTCCCGCTCGCGATACGTCGACCGCTCCGCGTGCACACGTCCGATGAGCTGCACGAGCTGAGCCGCCGACTCCAGATCGCCGAAGACGATGTCGTCCTCTCCGACGCCGAGCGGCGGGTCGCCGCGCACGGCGAGGAAGCGGGTGATGCCGGCGTCGAGGAAGTGGCGGATGACCGTCGTCGCCTCGGCATAGCTGCTGCCGACGCATGTCACATGCGCGACGGGGGGAACCCGCGTTTCGCGGAGGATATGCGTCAGCACGGCGAGCGAGCGATCGGTGGTCGAGCCTCCGGCGCCGAACGTCACGGAGATGAACCGCGGCCCCGCCTCGGCCAGCACGCGGATGGTCTCGTGGAGCGCAGGCAACTGCGCCAGCGTGCGCGGAGGATAGATCTCGAACGAGAACGGAACCTGCGGCGATGCCTCGCCGCCGGCCCGCGCAGCAGCGATGTGCGGTTCGTGAGACGTCATCGCTCGGTGCCTTCTCTCGCGTCGGGGTCGTGCAGCCGGCGTACCGCAGCCTCGGTGCCACCACTGTAGAGCCACCTTGCCGCCCGTCCCCGCGTGTGACGAGACGTGTCCTGCGACGTCGACTGACGCAGGCGCGTAGCGTGGCAGACATGGTCGATGTGCACCCCTATGGATCCTGGCCCTCTCCGTTCACGGCCGCGTGGGCTTCCGCGTCGTCACCCCGCATCGACGGTGCCGCGCTCGTCGGCGACGAGGTGTGGTGGGCGCAGACGGTGGCCGACGAGGCCGGCCGCACCGCGGTGTTCCGGCGCGATGCCACCGGAAGGGTGCACCCCGTCCTGCCGGCGCCGTGGAACGCCAGATCCGGCGTGCACGAGTACGGCGGGGGATCCTGGGCGGTCGACGAGGCCGGCCGACTGTTCTTCGTCGAACGGCGAGACCAGCAGGTGTGGGTGCGCGAACCCGGCTCGGAGCCGCGTCGCCTGACGAACGACGCGGACGTCCGCTACGGCGGGCTTCGCGCGTCCGGCGGCATGCTGCTGGCCATCCGCGAACGGGCGGGCCGTGAACGGGCGATCGTGCGCATCGACCTGCAGGGTGAGGGAGCGAGCGATCTCGTCGCGGGCAGCGACTTCGTCGCTCAGCCCGCACTGTCGCCGCGCGGCGACCGTCTCGCGTGGGTGGCCTGGAATCACCCCGACATGCCCTGGGACCGCACGAGACTGCGTGTCGGTCGCCTGGAGGACGGCGCCGTGGTCGAGTGGACCGACGTGACCGACGGCAGCACCGCAGCGCTCCAGCCCGAGTGGTGTGACGAGGACGACCTGCTCTACCTGGACGACGCGACCGGCCGATGGAACCTCTGGAGACTGCGCCTCGATGCCGATCTGCCGCGGACACCTTTCGCGCCGGCCGATGCAGACACGGGAGGCCCGCTGTGGTCGCTCGGCAGCCGCTGGTTCGGGGTGACCTCCGACGGCGGGGTGATCGCTGTCCGCACCAACGGCTCGGACGAGCTCGTCTGGCGCACCGCCGCGGGCACCGAGACCGTGATCCCTCTGCCTGCCACGGCATCGCTCTGCGTCGAAGCGGTCGTGGGGCGTCGGGCGCTGATCTCCGGGCTGGCGCCGGGCATGAGCGGGATCTGGCTCGTGGAGATCGATGAGGAGGCCGCGACGATGCGCGTCGATCTGGTGATCGGGCAGCGTGCAGAGGTCGACGGCGAGGATCTCGATGCGTGGCTTCCCGACACACGCCCGTTCTCGCTCGAAGGCCCGACGGGCACGGTGCACGCGTTCGTGCATCCCCCGCGACATCCGCGAGTGGCGGCACCCGAGACGGAACGCCCGCCGTACCTCGTGCTGGTGCACGGCGGGCCGACCGGCCACGAGGGCGGCGTCGCCGACGCGAAGACGCTGTTCTTCACGAGTCGCGGCATCGGGGTGCTGGAGGTGAACTACGGGGGGTCGACGGGGTACGGCCGCGCATACCGTGAGCGGCTGCGCGGCCAATGGGGCGTCGTCGACGTCGCAGATGTCGCGGCATCCGCCACGGGCCTGGCCGCCACGGGCGCGGCCGACCCCGCGCGCCTCGCGATCAAGGGCGGATCAGCCGGTGGCTGGACCGTGCTCGCCGCGCTGGCCCGCACCGACGTTTTCGGCGCAGGCATCTCCCGCTACGGCGTGGGCGACGCCCGCACCCTGGCCGCCGATAGCCACGATTTCGAGTCCCGGTATCTCGATGGGCTCATCGGAGCGCTACCCGAGGCCGAGGAGCTCTACATCCAGCGCTCCCCGTTGACGCACATCGACGGCTTCCAGGTGCCGGTGCTGCTGCTGCAGGGCGCAGACGACGCCGTCGTGCCGCCATCGCAGGCCGAAGCGATCCGCGACGCGCTCGCGGCCCGTCATATCCCGCACGCCTATGTGCTCTACGAGGGCGAAGGGCACGGGTTCCGCGGCGCCGAGGCGGTCGTGCACGCGCTGCAGAGCGAGCTCGCGTTCCTCGGCCAGGTGTTCGGGTTCACGACGCCCGGCGTGCCGCCGATAGAACTGGCAGGCTCCTCACCACGTCAGAGCGCGTAGGGCGCCAGCTCCGCCGCGAGTCGCTCGGAGACGTGGGCGTGCACCGCGGTGCCGCCCTCCTCGTGAGCGGTCGAGAGGATGTGGCCGGACTCGTGCACGGCGTTGATGAGGTCCCCCCGGTCGTACGGCACGAGCGCGCGCACTTCGACCGCCGGCAGCGGGAGGGCGTCCTCGATGACGGTGCGCAGCTGCGCGATACCCTCCCCCGTGCGCGACGACACGAACAGCGCGGAGGGCTCGAGCCCGCGCAGCACGAGTCGGGTGTCGTCGTCGACGAGATCCGCTTTGTTGAAGACGACGATCTCACGCGTCGAGCGCGCACCCACGTCGCCCATCACGTCGCGCACGGTCGCGAGCTGCGCGGCGGGGTCGGGGTGGGAGCCGTCCACGACGTGAACCAGCACGTCGGCGTCGCCGACCTCTTCCAGCGTCGACCGGAAGGCCTCGACGAGCTGATGAGGCAGATTGCGCACGAACCCGACCGTGTCCGTCAGGGTGTAGACGCGACCGTCGGCCGCTTCGGCGCGACGTACGGTCGCGTCCAGGGTCGCGAACAGCGCGTTCTCGACGAGCACACCGGCGCTCGTGAGCCGGTTGAGCAGGCTGGACTTGCCGGCGTTCGTGTAGCCGGCGATCGCGACCGACGGGATCGTGTTGCGCTTGCGTTCGCTGCGCTTGGCCTCGCGGGCGGGTGCGAAGTCACGCAGCTGCTTGCGCAGCTGGGCCATCTTGGTGCGGATGCGGCGGCGATCGAGCTCGATCTTCGTCTCACCCGGCCCGCGTGAGCCCATGCCGGCGCCGCCGGCACCCACCTGACCACCGGCCTGACGGCTCATCGACTCGCCCCAGCCACGCAGGCGCGGCAACAGGTACTCGAGCTGGGCGAGCTCGACCTGGGCCTTGCCCTCGCGGCTCTTGGCGTGCTGGCTGAAGATGTCGAGGATCACGGTGGTGCGGTCGATGACCTTCACCTTCACGACGTCCTCCAGTGCGCGGCGCTGGCTCGGAGCGAGCTCCGTGTCGGCGATGACGGTGTCGGCGCCGACGGCGGCCACGAGGTCGCGCAGCTCCGCCGCCTTGCCGCGGCCGATGTAGGTTGCGGGGTCGGGATGCGGACGCCGCTGCAGCACGCCGTCGAGAACGACGGCACCGGCCGTCTCGGCGAGCGCGGCGAGTTCGCGCAGCGAGTTCTCGGCATCCTCCTGCGACCCTTGGGGGTACACCCCCACGAGCACGACGTTCTCCAGACGCAGCTGGCGGTACTCGACCTCGGTGACGTCTTCGAGCTCCGTGGACAGACCCGGCACGCGCCGCAGCGCCGCGCGTTCCTCGCGATCCCACTGATCGCCGTCGGCGTCACCGGAGGCGACGGTTGCGGCATCCTGCAGCGCCTGGGCGCTACCGAAGACGCGCACGCCAGAGCGGCCCTCGGCACGTGCCAGCACGCGATCCACCGGGTCGAGCGGCGTCTCTTCGCCGTGCGCGTCGGTGGTCTCGGTGGTGTGGGTCATGGATTCCTTCCAGGTCAGCCTTGCAGTCTAGCCTCCCGCGCGGGCGGGTGGCTCCGGTACGCTCGCAGGATGGGGAGTGACCACTACTTCAGCGCCTCCCCGTCCAGCGCCGAGAACCTCCGTCGCATCCGCGTGTCCCTCGGCGGGCGCAGCGGCGAGGTCACGACCGCGGGCGGGGTGTTCAGCCCCGACCACGTCGACGGCGGGACGGCGGTGCTGCTCGCGAATACTCCGCCGCCGCCACCCGGCGGCCACCTGCTCGACCTCGGCTGCGGCTGGGGGCCGATCGCGCTCAGCATCGCCGTGCAGTCGCCCCATGCCACGGTGTGGGCGGTGGACGTCAACGATCGCGCCCTCGACCTGGTGCGCCGAAACGCGCAGGAATGGGGTGTCGGCAACATCAACGCTGTGCGTCCCGAGGATGTTCCGGACGACGTCCGCTTCCGCAGCATCCGCTCCAATCCGCCCATCCGCGTCGGCAAGAACGAGTTGCACGGTCTTCTGGAGACGTGGCTGCCCCGCTTGGACGAACGAAGCGATGCCTGGCTGGTCGTGCAGCGAAACCTCGGGTCCGACTCGCTGCAGAGGTGGCTGGCGGCGACGTTCGACAACGGATACTCCGTGACGCGCGCGGCGACCGGACGCGGCTTCCGCGTGCTCAAGGTGCGCCGTCACGGTGCGGTGCGCACCGGCGCCATCGAACTGCCCTGAGTCTCCAGACCCGCCCTGGGTTTCCAGACCCGCCCTGGGTCCCCCGCGATCGACGCCGCGTCAGGCCAGGCGCACCTCGCCCGAGTAGACGAGAGCCGCCGGCCCCGACAGGAGCACGTGGTCGCCGTCGCCTTCGGCGACGATGCGAACGCCCAGGATGCCGCCGGGCACCTCGACGCTCCAGTGATCGGGCGCCGCGGGACCAGCCCAGTGACGAACGGCGAGGGCCGCCGCCGCGACACCCGTGCCGCAGGAAAGCGTCTCACCCACACCGCGTTCGAAGACACGCATACGGATGCTGCCGACGCCGTTCTTCACGAGCGGGTCGGCCGGAACGACGAACTCGACGTTCGCCCCGGCGACCGGCTCCGGATGCAGCAGCGGCTGCACGGTGAGGTCGAGCTCCTCGAGCTCAGCCGTGCTGGAAAGCGCCACGACGACGTGCGGGTTGCCGACGTCGATGCCCTGACCGGGCCGGGCGACGTCGAGTCCCCGCGCCTTCACGACGGTGTCGCCGTCGATGGCGAAGACGCCGAGGTCGACCTCGAAGCCCAGGTCGCTGCGCGTCAAGGTCTTGATGCCGGCGCGCGTGCCGATGCGCAGCGGTGCGGCGTCGATATCGGCACGGCCAGTGTCCACCAGGTACTTCGCGAAGACGCGCGTGCCGTTGCCGCACATCTCGGCGGCGGATCCGTCGGCGTTGCGGTAGTCCATGAACCACTCGGCGTCCCCGCTCGCCGCACCCTCGGTGATGCGGGCGCTGCGAACGACGCGCAGGATGCCGTCGCCGCCGATGCCGAAGCGGCGATCACACAGGGCCGCCACCTGGGCGGCGCTCAGGTCGAGGGCGCCCTCGTCATCGGGCACGATCACGAAGTCGTTCCCGGTGCCGTGGCCCTTGGTGAATGCGATGGACTCTCCCACCCGGTCAGTCTACGGTTTGCAGGCCGCGCCTCGGCCGGCCGCGCGCGAGCGACGTGGCAGGATCTGAGGGTGACAGAACCCGCTCTCTCCTCTCACGCGCTCCCCCTCGACAGCGATGCTGCCGCCGCGATGTGGGACGCCTACCGCGCCGCGCGGCCCGAAGCGGTGCTCGCCGGGGGCGAGTACACCGTCGAGCACTTCGGTGACAACGCCCGGCTCGCCGACGAACTCCTCGACATCGTGCTGTCGGGGCGGAAACGGGCGACGGCAGAGCTCGTGGCCGACTTCGTCGCTCGGGGCGATCTCGTGCCGCGCATCGGATCGCACTGGATCGCGTGCGACAGCTCCGGCGCACCGCGCATCATCATGCGCACGACCGAACTGAGGTTGGGTCCTTTCACCAGCGGCGACGCGGCATTCGCCGCCGACGAGGGCGAGGACGACGGATCGCTGGAGAGCTGGCAGCGCGAGCACCGCCGCTACTGGACGCGCGTCGCCGCCGCCCGCGGAGCCGAATGGTCGGAGGAGGACGAGATCGTCTTCGAACGCTTCCGCGTCGTCTGGCCCCCCGAGCACGCCGACTGAACGACGAGGAGCGGCTCGGGCTGCACGGTGAGTTCGCGGACTTCGCTCACGCCACCGATGCTGCCAGGACGACCGCGTCGACGTCGGGCGCGACCCAGCGCACGTCGGCATACCGGCGAAACCACGACACCTGGCGCCGCGCGTAGCGTCGGGTGAGCGCCTGCGTCTGGGCGATGGCCTCGGACGCATCGAGCTCACCCGCCACGTGCGCCAACGCCTGCGCGTAGCCGATGGCCCGGCTGGCCGTCACGCCCTGCTCGAGACCGCGGTCGCGGAGGGCTGCGACTTCGGTGAGAAGGCCCTCGCGCCACATGCGGGTCACCCGCTCGTCGAGGCGCGCGACGAGGGTTGCACGCTCGACCTCCACACCGATGAGGGTCGTCGGCACGTGCCAGAGCACGGGATCTGCGGGCAGGACGGCGCCGTGACCGCGGTCGCCCTGCACGGCGACCTCGAGGGCGCGCACGATCCGCCGAGCGTTGCGCGCATCGATACGGTCGGCGGTCGCCGGGTCCAGTGCGCGCAGACGCTCCAGGAGCGGCCCGGGGCCGCCCTCTTCGAGATCCGCTTCCAGCTGTGCGCGCAGGATGTCGTCGTGCGGCGGGAAACGGAAGTCGTAGACGACACTCGAGACGTAGAGGCCGGAGCCGCCGACGAGGATGGCGTCCGCTCCGCGGTGGAAGATCTCTGAGATGACGGTACGGGCCGCTTCCTGGTACGCCGCGACCGCGG
This sequence comes from Sphingomonas sp. BLCC-B65, assembly GCF_028550675.1. Lineage (NCBI taxonomy): Bacteria > Pseudomonadati > Pseudomonadota > Alphaproteobacteria > Sphingomonadales > Sphingomonadaceae > Sphingomonas > Sphingomonas sp. BLCC-B65. Next base: position 871,434 of record NZ_JAQQGL010000001.1, read on the forward strand.
CCTCATCCGTGACCTCGAGCACATCGAAGAGATGGTGCGGGATGCCGCGGCGCTCGGCGACCGACAGCTTGGCGGTGCCGATGTCCATTCCGCGATACAGCTGCATGGCGTCGGCGTTGACGATCTCCGCCGGGCGACCGCGGGCGGTGAGCGCTTCCGCGAGCCGCAGGGACAGATCGGACTTGCCCGTGCCCGTGGCGCCCACGACGCCCCACAGACGCCCGGTCACCCGAGGCGGAGCGTCGGCAACCCGAGCGACACCGCGCGGGGTGCGCCCGTCTCGCCCGCGACGCCCGAGGATGTCGGCACGCCGCATGACTCCGCCTGGGTGCGATCCCAGGCGTCGCCCGCGCGCGTGCGCCGAATGCGCAGCGGCGCCCCGTCGGGGCTATCGGCGAGCAGGTGGAACGGAGCGGCGTGCGTCACGGTCACTGTCACGACGTCTCCGGGGCGCGGAACGGCCGAACCCCGAGGCAGCTCGAAGTGGACGAGCCGATTGTCTTCGGCGCGGCCGGTCAGGCGGTGGGTCTCGGCATCCTTCTTTCCCTCGCCGGTCGAGACCAGCACCTGCAGCTCGCGGCCGATCTGGGCCTGGTTCTCTTCGAGGCTGATGCGCTCCTGCAGGGCGATGAGCCGCTCGTACCGCTCTTGCACCATGACCTTCGGCACCTGGTCGGGCATCGTCGCGGCGGGGGTGCCCTCACGGATCGAGTACTGGAAGGTGAAGGCGCTGGCGAACCGTGCCTGCGCGACGACGCGCATCGTGTCCTCGAAATCCTCATCCGTCTCACCGGGGAAGCCGACGATGATGTCGGTGGAGATCGCCGCGTGCGGGATGCGGTCGCGGACCCGCTCGAGGATGCCGAGGAAGCGGTCACTGCGGTAGGAACGCCGCATCGCCCGTAGGACGCGATCGGATCCGGACTGCAGCGGCATGTGCAGCTGCGGCATGACCTGAGGAGTCTCGGCCATGGCATCGATGACGTCATCGGTGAAGGCGGCCGGGTGCGGACTGGTGAAGCGGATGCGCTCGAGCCCCGGGATCTGCCCGGCGGCACGCAGCAGCTTGCCGAACGCCTGACGGTCACCGAACTCGACCCCGTAGCTGTTGACGTTCTGACCCAGGAGGGTGACCTCGACGGCGCCGTCCTCGACGAGGAGCCGGATCTCGTTGAGGATGTCGCCGGGGCGGCGATCCTTCTCCTTGCCGCGCAGGCTCGGCACGATGCAGAAGGTGCAGGTGTTGTTGCATCCGACGGAGATCGAGACCCAGCCGCTGTGCACGGCGTCGCGCTTGGTCGGCAGGGTCGAGGGGAAGACCTCGAGCGCCTCGAGGATCTCCAGTTCTGCATCGCCGTTGTGGCGCGCCCGCTCGAGGAGGCTGGGCAGCGAGCCCATGTTGTGGGTGCCGAAGACGACGTCGACCCACGGCGCCTTCTCGAGCACGGCCTCTTTGTCCATCTGAGCCATACAGCCGCCGACGGCGATCTGCATGCCCTCGTGACGATCCTTGCGACTCTTCAGATGCCCGAGGGTGCCGTACAGCTTGCCGGCGGCGTTGTCGCGCACCGCACACGTGTTGATCACGACGACATCGGCCTCGGAGCCCGCCTCCGCTCGCACGTATCCGGCGCTCTCCAACGAGCCGGAAAGTCGCTCGGAATCGTGCACGTTCATCTGGCAGCCGAAGGTGCGCACCTCGTAGGTCCGGGCACGTCCGTCGGCGGCGACGGCGGCGTCCGAGGGCGCGATCAGCGTGGGGGCGGCGGACGGAGAAGTCATGATGCGTTCATTCTACGATCCGTCACCATGCACGAACCCGAGGCCCCGCGCACCGGGAAAACGGCTCACTCGAAGCGCACGGTTCCCGCCGGCGCACGCCGAACCGGTCGCCCGAGTTCTTCGAGGGCCTGCCGCGCTGCGGTCAGCGCGCTCGCACCGTACCCGCGCCGCGCGAGTTGGCCCGACAGCCGCCGCAACGCCGTATCGCGATCGAGGTCGCGCATCGTCCGGGCTTTCTGCCGCGCGAACTCGAGAGCACGGTCCGCATCATCGTCAGGCAGCGCATCGAGGGCCTCGTCGATGACCTCGCGCGGGATGCCGCGGGCCGACAAGGTCTGCACGAGCATCGCGCGCCCCTGTCCCTTTCGTTCCACGCCACTGTGCACGAGCTGCTCCGCCAGTGCCGAGTCGTCGAGATATCCGAGGCTCCTCATGCGGTCGATGACGTGGTCGATCGCCGCATCGCCGAGCTCGCGTTCGCGCAAGAATCGCGATGCCTCCCGTTCGGACAGGGAGCGCGTTCGCAAGCGCTTGATCAGCGCGGCCTCCGCATCGTCGACGACGGTCGCGATGTCGTCCTCCCACACCGCGTCGACGGGCTCCTCCGTCCAGGTCGGATGCCAGCTGAGATCACCCACACCGCCTTCATGCCCGGACGGACCAGGGAACACGGTGGGTGACCCGGGTTGCGGGTCGCGCGGACCTGCCTCATCCGGTGGCTGGTTCGCAGAGGCGGAGGAGACGCGTGCGTCGGCGGCATCCCCGCCGAACAGCGGGATCACGGGGGCGAGCCGCTCGGACTCGCCCCCGTGTCGCGACGTCGTCATCAGGCCGGTCGGCGCGCGGCCAGATCATCGGCAGGCGCGACCTCTGCCCCGCCGCGCGGCTGACCGATTCCCAGCTTCTGCTTGATCTTGGTTTCGATCTCCGCCGCGATGTCGGGGTTCTTCAGCAGGAAGTTGCGGGCGTTCTCCTTGCCCTGACCGAGCTGCTCACCGTCGTAGGTGTACCAGGCGCCGGACTTCTTCACGAGGGCGTGCTCGACGCCGAAGTCGATGAGCGAGCCTTCGCGCGAGATGCCGGTGCCGTAGAGGATGTCGAACTCGGCCTGCTTGAACGGCGGCGCCATCTTGTTCTTGACGACCTTGACGCGCGTCCGGTTGCCGACCGCGTCGGTGCCGTCCTTCAACGTCTCGATGCGACGGATGTCGAGACGCACCGAGGCGTAGAACTTCAACGCCTTTCCGCCGGCGGTGGTCTCGGGTGAGCCGAAGAAGACGCCGATCTTCTCACGCAGCTGGTTGATGAAGATCATGGTCGTGTTGGTCTGATTGAGACCACCGGTCAGCTTGCGCAGCGCCTGAGACATGAGGCGAGCCTGCAGGCCGACGTGGGAGTCGCCCATCTCGCCTTCGATCTCGGCCTTGGGGACGAGCGCAGCGACGGAGTCGATGACGACCAGATCGATCGCTCCCGAACGAACCAGCATGTCGGCGATCTCCAGCGCCTGCTCCCCCGTGTCGGGCTGCGACACGAGCAGCTGATCGATGTCGACACCGAGCTTCTGCGCGTAGTCGGGGTCGAGCGCGTGTTCGGCGTCGATGAAGGCGGCGATGCCGCCGGCTCGCTGCACGTTGGCGATCGCGTGGAGCGTGAGCGTCGTCTTACCCGAGGATTCGGGACCGTAGATCTCGATGATGCGCCCGCGGGGAAGACCTCCCACGCCGAGAGCGACATCGAGGGCGATCGAACCGGTGGGGATGACTTCGACAGGGGCACGGTCGTCGCTGCCCAGTCGCATGACCGAGCCCTTTCCGAACTGCCGGTCGATCTGGGCGAGGGCCGACTCGAGGGCCTTCTCGCGGTCAGCGGGTGAGGGCATGACGTGCTCCTTGTGCTCTGCCGTGGACGGCGCTGCCGGCCTCGGGATTCCGTCGCCTGTAGGCTGTCACGCCCCCTCCCGGCGGGAAGGATGCTGCGACAAGGCGGAGGTGTCGTGATGACGGTGTCCACGCTAGAGACGGTCTCCGACATCGGTCGGCGACAGGCCTCGAATGTGGACAAACGTCCCGAGTCACCTCATGTGCAGGAGCCTACGCCCATCGAACAGAGTTTCGATCACGCGACACGCCGCGCGTCCGTCGCGGATCAGCGTCGGCGCGGCTCCATCAGTCCGACGCCGTGGCGCCGCGAAGCGGGGACGTCCGTCTCGTCGCACAGAGCAAGCCAGATCTCGCGCGGCTCGACGCCGTCAGCGAGGGCTTCGGCTGCGGTCCGGTGACCCACACCGGGCAGAGCGAGGTCGGCGACCAAGCTCGATGCCCGCGCGCCGAACTCGTCCGCGACGGCTCGCGTGAACTCGCTGCGCCGCACGTCAGCGCAGCGACAACTCGGGCTGGACGAGGCCGTCCTCGAGCCCGGCGAGATCGTCGGGAACGACGTCGGGGAAGACCTGCAGGCCCTCCAGCACCGACAGCCGGTCACCGACCTCGCGCATGATGGTCGAGATCGGAACGTCCAGCGCCTCGGCGACCGCCGCGAGGATCTCGCTCGAGGCCTCCTTCTGACCGCGCTCGACCTCGCTGAGATATCCGAGGGCGACACTCGCGCGTCCGGCGACCTGGCGGAGGGTACGACCCTTCTGCAGGCGGAAGTCGCGAAGCACTTCGCCGATCTCCTGACGAACCAGGATCATGTTCGGGCCCCCTCCTCTACTCGAGATTCCCACCGGGTATCGGTGCCCGGGTGGACAACAGTACCCCACGTGCTGGCCACGATAGCCCTCTCGTGCTGGGTAATGAATGGGAATCGCTGTCATGTAACGGCGTCGACACGAGCGGTATTCCCCGCGTCATCTGAGGGCTCAGAGCGTGTCCAGCACCAGCCGGACGGCGCGCGCCGCCGTCTCGGTGCGGATGGCGGCGCGGTCGCCGTCGATCAGCACGGACTCGACCCGTGAGCCCAGCGGAGTGGCGACGGCGATATGCACCGTGCCGACGGGCTGGCCGTCCGGTGACAGCGGGCCCGCGATGCCGGTCGTCGCCACGCCCACGTCGGCGGGCACGCCGTCACGTCCGAGCGCGCGGCGCACGCCCTCCGCCATCTGGCTGGCGACCCGGGGATGCACCGGCCCGTGCGCGTCGAGCAGATGCTGCTCGACGCCCAGAAGGCTCGCCTTCACGTCGGTCGCGTAGGCGACGATCCCGCCGCGGAAGACGCGCGAGGCTCCCGATACCGAGACGATGGATGCGGCGAGCAGTCCCCCGGTCAACGATTCGGCCGCCGCAATGCTCCAGCCGAGGTCGGCGAGTCGGGCGACGAGGCGCTCCGGCTCGCTACTGCGACGACCCGCGGAGACCAGGGTGCTCTCGAGGTCGTCTCCCTCGGCATCCGGATGTTCGTCGTGCGCGCCCCCACGCCGGGACGAGGCGCTCATCGACGCGTGCCCGTCACGGTGCCGCCGCGGGCGGCTCGGGCTCCACGGATCTCGGTGACCACGTAGTCGACGCCGCTCGCCACCGTGAGGACGACCGCGATCCACATCGCCGCGGTGTTCACGACGTGGACCCACTCACCGACCACGTTCCACAGCGGCAGCAGCGCGAGGGAGAGCGCGACCGCCTGCGCGACGGTCTTCAGCTTGCCCATCCACGCCGCGGCGACCACGTGACTGCTCGCGACGATGAGGCGATGCACTGTGATACCGACCTCGCGGACGAGAACCACGATCGTGACGGCCCAGGGGAGCTCGCCCAGGAGGGAGAGCCCGACGAAGGCACAGCCGGTCAGAGCCTTGTCTGCGATCGGGTCGAGGAGCTTGCCGAGGTCGGTGACGATCTCGTACTTGCGCGCCAGGTAGCCGTCGATACCGTCCGTCGCGATCGCGACGATGAACAGCACACCTGCCCACCACCGCAGCGGGCCGTCGCCGCCCTGATCGGCCAGGAGCATCCAGAGGAAGACCGGCGCGCACAGGATGCGGACGATCGTGATCGCGTTGGGGAGCTGCCGGGGAATCGCCACGAGGCGAGCCTACTCGGGGCCAGTGGTCCGCACGGGCCCCGAGGCGAGCTCAGTCGCGGCCGGTGAGGCTCCACGCGTCCTCGGACCCGTCGTCGCCATCGACCACCGGAAGCCCGTCGAACTGGGCACCGACCGCATCCGGCCCGTACGGGTCGTTCGCCGGCGCCGCGTGGGTAGCCGGGGGGTCGTCGCCGCGCAGGCGGGCGAGCACCTCGGGAAGCTGATCCGGCGTGACGAGCACGTCGCGAGCCTTCGACCCCTCCGAGGGACCGACGATCTCTCGCGACTCCAGCAGATCCATGAGACGACCGGCCTTCGCGAAGCCGACGCGGAGCTTGCGCTGCAGCATCGAGGTCGAGCCGAACTGCGTCGAAATGATCTGCTCGGCCGCCGCCAGCAGCAACTCGAGGTCGTCACCGATGTCGGCGTCGATCTCCTTCTTCTCGGCGACCGCGGCGACATCGGCCCGGTACTCCGGCCGAGCCTGGTTCTTGACGTGCGTGACGACCTTCTCGATCTCGCTCTCCGCCACCCACGCGCCTTGAACGCGCAGCGCTTTGGACGCACCCATCGGCAGGAAGAGACCGTCGCCCTGACCGATGAGTCGGTCGGCACCGGGCTGGTCGAGGATGACGCGCGAATCGGTGACGCTCGTGACGGCGAACGCCAGGCGCGAGGGCACGTTCGCCTTGATCAGACCCGTGACCACGTCGACGGAGGGCCGCTGCGTCGCGAGCACGAGGTGGATGCCGCTGGCGCGGGCGAGCTGGGTGATCCGCACGATCGAGTCCTCGACGTCGCGCGGGGCGACCATCATGAGGTCGGCGAGCTCGTCCACGACCACGAGCAGATAGGGGTAGGGCTTGAGCACGCGCTCACTGCCGACGGGGAGGTTGATCTCCCCCGCGACCACCGCGCGATTGAAGTCGTCGATGTGGCGGAAGCCGAACGACGCGAGGTCGTCGTACCGCATGTCCATCTCCTTCACGACCCACTGCAGCGCCTCCGCGGCCTTCTTCGGGTTCGTGATGATGGGCGTGATCAGGTGCGGGACGCCGGCATAGCTCGTGAGCTCGACGCGCTTGGGGTCGATGAGCACCATGCGCACCTCGGAGGGCTTGGCGCGCATCAGCAGGCTCGTGATCATCGAGTTCACGAAACTCGACTTGCCCGAGCCGGTGGAACCGGCCACGAGCAGGTGGGGCATCTTGGCCAGGTTCGCGACGACGTAGCCGCCGCCGACGTCCTTGCCGACGCCGATCGTCATCGGATGCGTCTGACTGGTCGCCGCCTGCGAGCGCAGCACGTCGCCCAGGGTGACGATCTCACGGTCGGTGTTGGGGATCTCGACACCGATGGCGCTCTTGCCGGGGATGGGCGCGAGGATGCGCACCTCGTTCGACGCGACGGCGTACGCGATGTTGTTGGTGAGCGCGGTGATGCGCTCGACCTTGACGCCGGGGCCGAGCGAGATCTCGTACTGGGTCACCGTCGGCCCGCGCGAGAAGCCCGTGACGCGCGCATCGACACCGAACTGCTCGAAGACGCCTCTGATGGCCGCGACCACGCGGTCGTTCGCCTCCGATCGCGCCTTCGGCGGGTCGCCTTGGGCCAGTGCGGCGACCGAGGGAAGCCGATAGGGCGCCTGCGGCGGCTGTCCATCGTGGTCGTCCCCCAGGGCGGAGATACCCGGGAGGATCCCGTCGTCGAGGATGATCTCGCCGCTGTCCTCGCGGATGCCGGTGTCGGCACGACGGGCGGCCTTCTTCGCGTGGGCGATCACCGCCGGATCGATGATCTCGGTCGGCGCCTCCGGCAGCGGGGGCACCGGAGGAACGGCCGCCGGCATCGCGACGGCCTGCTCGAAGCCGCCGTCGCCGCTGGTGTCCAGGAGCGCCGTCAGGTCATCGGAGCCCAGGTGGCCGTCGACGTCCTCCTCCCGGCCGGACTTGTTGCGGCGCCACCACGGCAGGTCCTTCTCCGCGGCATCGTCCGTCTCGCCGAAGGCGACCGTGGGTGCGTCGGCCGCGGGCGCGTCGGGGCGCTCGGCGCCGAACATCCACGCGTACAGGTCTCCGAGACGGCGGCCGATGCGGTTGGGCGGGGTCTTGGTGAGGATGAGAATGCTCAGCAGTGTCAGCGCACCCAGGAGGATGTAGGCGCCGATCGGCGTGAGCAGCGACAGCGGCTCGCCGATGGTCCACCCGAACAGACCGCCTGCGGCGCTGAGCGCCGGCATGCCCTGCGACGGCTGCGGCCGACCGCCCGCAACATGGCAGAAGCCGGCGATCGAGAGCACGAACAGTCCGAAGCCGATGCCGATGCGCCCGTTGTCGTGGATGGACGGCGGGTGCCGGAACAGCCAACCCGCCAGCACCAGCAGGAGCACGGGCATGATGAAGGCGACGCGGCCGACGAACAGCCCCACGGTGTAGGCGCTGATCTGCGTCGCGGCGTCGTTGCCGATGAAGAACCACTCGTTGACGGCGCCGAGCGCGGCCAGCACGACGAGCAGGAACGGGAAGCCGTCGCGGCGCTGGTCCTTCTCGAGCGTCTCGAGGCCGAAAGCGCGGAACATGCCGCCGACGGCGTGCGCGACGCCGAGCCAGGCGCGGACGGCGAGCGGCGGGCGGTCGGTGTCGTCGACGTACTTCGTGGGAGCCGGCGCGGGCTTGCGGGCACGGGTCGATGAGCCCTTCGCGGACGCGCGGGCGTTCGTGGGCGTGCTCGTGGATCGTGCCATTACTCCACGGTAGGCGCACAGGTCCCCGGATCCGCGGATTGACGCGGCCCGAGGCGGGCCCGGCATCCGCCGCGCCTGGTCAACGCAGGCGCTTGACCATGGTGTCGCGGCCATGACCGGCCTGCGTGACGGCGAAGCCCTCACTGCGGTAGAGCGTCTGGGCGTAGTTGCCCCGTTCCACCGACAGGCTGATGCGAGCGTATCCCTGTGCGCGCGCGTGCTCGCAGAGCCGCTGCAGGAGGGCACGCCCCACCCCGTGAGCCCGCCAGATGGGCCGCACCCCGATGATGAGCTCCGGCACGCCCGTGCCGATGTACCCGAAGCCGGGATCGGTGCGCGGCAGCATCCGGTACCACGCGGCACCGACCGGACTGTCCTGCGCGTCGATCGCGACGAAGCCGGCGTCGCCGGGACGCATCCACCCCGAGATGTAGCGATTGTGATCGGGGTGCGTCAGCACCTCGTGCCGCGGCCGCGCGCCCCCTTGCCGCCAGTTCGCCGCCTCGACGACCATGTCTCCGAGGAACGCGCCATCGGCCTGTGTCGCGGGGCGCACACGAAAGCTGACGGGCATGGAGCCGATCGTAGCGCTGCGCCGCGACTGCTCAGGCTTCGATGACGAGGGGGACGATCATCGGGCGACGACGCAGCCGCTGGTTCACCCACCGACCGATCGTGCGGCGCACGACCTGCGACAGCGCGTGGGTGTCGCGGACGCCCGATTGAGCCGCCTCCGTGAGGGCCGCGGCGATCTTGGGCTTGACGTCGTCGAACACCTTGTCGTCCTCGGCGAACCCTCGTGCGTGGATTTCGGGGCCGGTGATGATCCGCCCCGTCGTGGCATCGACGACGACGATCACCGAGATGAAGCCCTCCTCGCCGAGGATCCGGCGATCCTTGAGGTCGGCGTCGGTGATCTCGCCCACTGTCGATCCGTCGACGTAGACGAAGCCGAGATCGAGCTGGCCGACGACGCGGGCAACGCCGTCCTTGAGGTCGACGACGGTGCCGTTCTCGGCGATGATCGTGTTCTCCGCGGGGATGCCGGTGTCCTGCGCGAGCTTGGCGTTGGCGATGAGGTGACGGTACTCGCCGTGCACCGGCATGACGTTGCGTGGCTGGAGGATGTTGTAGCAGTACAGCAGCTCGCCCGCCGCCGCGTGACCCGAGACGTGCACCTTGGCATTGCCCTTGTGCACCACGTTGGCTCCCAGCTTGGTGAGCCCGTCGATCACGCGATAGACCGCGTTCTCGTTGCCCGGGATCAGGCTCGAGGCGAGGATGACCGTGTCACCCGGTCCGGGCTCGATCGCGTGGTCCAGGTTCGCCATGCGGCTGAGGACCGCCATGGGCTCACCCTGCGACCCGGTCGACATGTAGACGATCTTGTCGTCGGGCAGATCCTGGGCCTTCTTGTAGTCGATCAGCACCCCGTCCGGGACGCGCAGGTAGCCGAGGTCTTCGGCGATCGTCATGTTGCGCACCATCGAGCGGCCGAGGAACGCGAGACGGCGTCCGTTTGCCGCCGCCGCGTCGATGACCTGCTGCACACGATGGACGTGGCTGGAGAAGCTCGCGACGATGACCCGTCGAGGTGCCTTGGCGATCACCTGGTCGAGAACCGGACCGATGTCGCGCTCGAGCGGTGTGAAGCCCGGCACGTCGGCGTTGGTGGAATCGACCAGGAAGAGGTCGACGCCGTCCTCGCCGAGGCTGGCGAACGCGCGCAGGTCGGTGAGGCGTCCATCCAGCGGCAGCTGGTCCATCTTGAAGTCACCGGTGGCCAGCACCGTCCCGGCGTCGGTGTGGATCGCGACGGCGAGCGCATCGGGAATCGAGTGGTTGACCGCGACGAACTCGAGGTCGAACGGACCGACCTGCTCATCCTGCCCCTCCTCGACGGTGAGCGTGTAGGCCTTGATGCGATGCTCCTTGAGCTTCGCTTCGACCAGGGCGAGGGTGAGTTTCGAACCGATCAAGGGAATGTCGTTCTTCAACCGCAGCAGGTACGGCACCGCGCCGATGTGATCCTCGTGGCCGTGCGTGAGCACGACGCCCACGACATCGTCGAGCCGATCCTTGATCGGCTCGAAGTCGGGGAGGATGAGGTCGACGCCGGGCTGGTGCTCCTCGGGGAACAGCACGCCGCAGTCGACGACGAGGAGCTTGCCGTCGTATTCGAAGACCGTCATGTTGCGACCGATCTCGCCCAACCCGCCGAGCGGGATGACGCGAAGGGTCTGGGGGGCGAGCGCGGGAGGCTCGGAGAACGTCGTGGGCATCGTCTGCCTTTCGTGGATGCCGCGGCATCCACCGGTATCGCGGTCGCTCAGCGGGTGGTGCCGTGGACCTTGGGAAGCGCGCCGCCGGCGGCGGCGTTGCGGTCGGGACGGAAGTTGGAGAAGTCGGCGCCGTCGACGCCCTTCACGAGTGCGAGCTCATCCTCGATGAGTGCGGCCTCCCACTCTTCGGGGCCGACGAGCGGCAGCCGCACCCGAGGGCTCGAGATGCGGCCGAGTCCGTGCAGGATGTACTTCGCGCTCACGGTCCCGGGCACGTGCGTCATGACGGCGCGCACGAGCGGCTCGAGCTGCTGGTGGGCGGCGGTCGCCGTGGCCAGGTCTCCGCGGTTGACGGCATCCACGATGACGCGGTAGGGCGTCGCAGTGATGTTCGCCGTCACGCCGATGAGGCCCGACGCGCCGATCGACAGATGCGGCAGGACGTTCGCATCGTCACCGGAGAAGTACATCAGGTCGGTCTGGTTGAGCACCCGGCTGACCTCGCTGAAGTCACCCTTCGCGTCCTTGACCGCGAGGATGTTCGGGTGGTTGGCGAGCCGCAGGATCGTCTCGTACTTGATCGGCACGCCAGTGCGTCCCGGAATGTCGTAGAGGATGACGGGAAGGTCGGTGGCGTCGGCGACCAGACGGAAGTGCGTCAAGATGCCGGCCTGGGTGGGCTTGTTGTAGTACGGCGTCACGATCATGATGCCGTCGGCGCCGGCCTTCTCACTGGCTTTGTAGAGCTCGATCGCGTGCGCGGTCTCGTTCGAGCCGCCGCCGGTGATGATCTTCGCCCGCCCGCTGGAGACGGACTTGCCGACCTCGACGAGCTTCAGCTTCTCGGGATCGGTGAGTGTGCTCGTCTCGCCGGTCGTGCCCGTGACGACGATGCCGTCGGCGCCGGCGGTGATGACGTCGTCGATGTGCTTCTCGACAGCGGGCCAGTCCACTTCACCGTCGGCCGTCATCGGAGTGACGAGAGCGACGAGGACCTGTCCGAAGGGATTGCCCGAGTGCGTCATGCTTCCAGGCTACCGGCTCGCGGCGACCCCGTCGGAGCAGACCGCGGGTGGGTCACGGCCGAGTCCTCAGCGTCCGGTGCGCGCCAGGCGCGCGGCCACGGGGCCCGGCAGCACACGCATCGCCGCCACCAGCACCTTGTAGCGCAGAGAGGGAATCGAGACGGCCTTGCCCCGCGCGGCGTCGCGCAGCCCTTCGCGGACGACGTCCGCTGCGTCGAGCCACATCACCGCCGGAATGCCCTCCCGCCCCGGCGGCAGCCCCAAGCGCTCGTGGAAGTTCGTGTGCGTGAAGCCCGGGCACAGCGCCGTCACGGTGACGCCGCGCGGCGCGTACGCGATGTTGGCCCATCGACTGAAGTAGATCACCCAGGCCTTGACCGCACCGTAGGTGCCTCGCGGAAGAAAACCCGCGACCGAGGCGACATTGACGATCCGGCCGTATCCCCGCTCGAGCATGGTGCCCAGCGCGGCGTGGGTCAGATGCATCGTCGCACGCACGTGCAGATCGAGGTGGCGCTGCTCGTCGGCGATGTCGCCCGCCGCGAAGTCGAGGTCGAGTCCGAATCCCGCATTGTTGACGAGGATGCCGATCGGTCGCTCGCGGTCGGCGACGCGGGCCACGACCGCGGCGAGACCGTCATCGGCGACGAGATCGGCGGCGAGCACCTCGACCTGTACCCGGTGATCTGCGCGCAGTCGCTCCGCGATGTCTTCGAGCGCGTCCTTGTCTCGGGCGACCAGGACGAGGTCGGCTCCGCGTGCCGCCAGTTGACGCGCGAACTCCGCGCCGAGGCCCGAACTGGCGCCCGTCACCACCGCTGTCTTGCCCATTCTGAGCTCCCTCTCGTCGTCGCCGCTCGAGACACGAACCGTTCAGGGACGGATCAGAGTCAGGAAGCGATAGGGGACGCCGGTGCGCGAGAGCGACCAGCCATCGTCCGGGTCGATGCGCGCCACGGCCCACCCGTCCCGCCGGGGGGCGTACGTGTCACCGTCGACCTCGAGATCGAGCTCGGTGACCTCCAGCACATCGGCGCGCGCGATCGCCTCGGCGAACAGCCCCGCTCCCCCGATGACCCAGGCCGCCTCTTCCCTGTCGACGACCTCCAGCGCACCATCGAGCGAGGCGGCCCGCTCCGCGCCGTCGTCCCGCCAGGACTCATTGCGGGTGACCACGACGTTGCGTCGCCCCGGAAGTGGCCGGAAGCGGGGCGGGAAGGACTCCCACGTCCGGCGCCCCATGATGACCGGATCCCCCATCGTCGCGGCGCGGAAATGCGCGAGGTCCTCGGGCACGTGCCACGGCATGCCGCCGTCCTTGCCGATGACGCCGCCGCGCGCCTCGGCCCAGATCAGGCCGAGCCGGGTCATACCGCGACCGCGGCTCGGATCGTGGGGTGGTGCTGGTAGTCCTCGACCACGATGTCGTCGTACGTGTAGTCGAAGATCGACGCGGGCGTCCGCCCGAACGAGAGGCGGGGATACGGATACGGCTCCCGTGTGATCTGCTCGCGGACCTGCTCGAGGTGGTTGTCGTAGATGTGGCAATCACCGCCGGTCCACACGAAATCGCCGGGCTCGAGCCCCGTCTGCTGGGCGATCATCATCGTCAGCAGCGCGTAGGACGCGATGTTGAACGGCACACCGAGAAACATGTCGGCGCTGCGCTGATACAGCTGGCACGACAGCTTGCCGTCCGCGACGTAGAACTGGAACAACGCGTGGCAGGGAGCGAGTGCCATCTGCGGGATGTCGGCGGGGTTCCACGCCGACACGATGAGCCGGCGCGAGTCGGGGTTGGCGTGGATCTGCTCGATGACCTGTGAGATCTGGTCGATCTGCTCGCCGGACGGCGTCGGCCACGAGCGCCACTGCACTCCGTAGACCGGCCCGAGCTCGCCGTCGGCATCCGCCCATTCGTCCCAGATGGTCACACCGTGCTGCTGGAGCCACGAGACGTTCGACTCACCTCGCAGGAACCAGAGCAGTTCATAGGCGATCGACTTCATGTGCACACGCTTCGTCGTGATGAGCGGGAAGCCCTGCGACAGGTCGAAACGGATCTGGCGTCCGAACACACTCGTCGTGCCGGTGCCGGTGCGATCGTCCTTGTGTACGCCGTCGGCGAGCACCTCGCGGAGGAGGTCTTCGTAGGGGGTGGGGATGGATGCCGCGCTCACGCCAGCCACCCTACCCTCGCCCGCCGACGCCGGGACTGTTACGCACGGCCCGTCATCGGAGCCGGTGCACCTCCGGAGGCGGTATCGTGGCAGACCGTGAACATCGTCGATGCCGTGCTCGTGCTGACCGCACTGCTCGCCGTGACCCTCGCCGTCGGACTGCTCCTGCGGTGGACGCAGAATCGTCCCCGCCGGGCCTCGACCGATGAAGTCGTGGAACCGCGACGCCTCGGAGCCGACGCCCTCGGCGAGCGGGCCACCCTGCTGCAGTTCAGCACGCAGATGTGCGCGCGCTGCCCCGGCGTGCACCGCGTGCTGGGATCGATCGCCGATGCCCACGACGGCGTGATGCACCTGGACGTCGATCTCACCGACCGTCCCGACATCGCGAAGCACTTCCACGTGCTTCAGACGCCGACGACGTTGATCCTCGACCGCGACGGGGTCATCCAGACCCGCTTCGGCGGTACTCCCAGCCGCAGCGCGATCGAGCTGGAGCTCGGGCGCGTCACCGCCACCCCCGCCACCGTCTGAGGGTCTGCGCCCGCGCCGGCCGCACCGGTTCCGCGGGAGCCTGGGCCCGTCTAGGCTCGGATGCACACCGCCGATACGCGGCCCGCATCCGACACGAGGAGCACACATGAGCGTCACGAGCGAAGCGTCCACGAGCTGGAAGGGCTCCCTCACGGACGGGTCCGGCGAGATCGCCCTGGAGAGTTCCAACCAGGGTCCGTTCGCCGTCGACTGGAAGGCGCGCAGTGAGGGCTCCGCGTCGGTCACGACCCCGGAGGAACTGCTCGCCGCGGCGCACTCCTCGTGCTTCAGCATGGCACTCTCGCACGCGCTCGCCGGCAACGGGACGCCCCCCGAGAGCATCGAGACCACGGCGTCTGTCACCTTCATCCCGGGCACCGGCATCACCGGCTCGCATCTGAACGTCAACGCGGTGGTCCCGGGGCTGTCGGCCGAGGACTTCGCCCGCATTGCCGGCGAAGCGAAGACGGGATGCCCCGTCTCGGCGGCGCTGGCAGGCATCGAGATCACCCTCGAGGCCACGCTTGCCTGAGAACGACTCGTCGCGCGCCGAGGGGCGCGTCGTCGTCGCCGGAGCCTCCGGCCTGATCGGCCGTGCCCTCGTGGCGAGCCTGCGCGCCGACGGCATCGCCGTGACGCGCCTCGTGCGCCGCCCCAGCGCCGCGCCGGACGAGCTCTCCTGGGATCCGGCGAGCCGACCGCTGCCGCCCTCCGCCCTCGAAGGGGCGCGGGCCGTCGTCGGTCTCAACGGAGCCACCCTCGGGCATTTCCCGTGGACGCGGCGGTACAAGCACGACCTCGTGTGGTCGCGGATCGCGCCGACCCAGGCATTGGCGGCAGCCGTGCGCGCCCTCGGCGATGACGCCCCGCACTTCGTGTCGTCGTCCGCGGTCGGCTACTACCCGTCGGCGACGGGAGTCACCTTCACGGAGTCGTCGCCCCGCGGAGACTCCTTCCTCGCAGACCTCTGCGGCGAGTGGGAGACGGCCGCGACGCGCGGCGCCGGAGATCGTGCCCGCGTGTCCCTGTTGCGGACCGCGCCGGTGGTGCACGCCGACGGTGTTCTCAAGCCCCTTCTGCTGCTGACCAAACTCGGCCTGTCGGGCCCCATCGGGCGCGGAACGCAGGTCTGGCCGCTGATCTCTCTCGACGACGAGGTCCGCGCGATCCGGCATGTCATCGACAACGCCCTCACCGGCCCTGTCAACCTCGCGGGCCCCCAGCGGACGACGGCCAACGACCTCGGCCTGGCGCTCGCGAGACGGATGAACCGCCCCTACCTGCTGCGGGTGCCGGAGTGGGCACTGAAGTTGGTGCTCGGGCGCGATGCGGCGGAGGGACTGCTCACGTGCGACATGAACGTGGTTCCCGAAGCGCTCACGGCATCCGGATTCGTCTTCTCGCACCCGACGGTCGAGGATGCCGTAGCCGCCGCGGTGCCGGCGTGATCAGCGCGTCGTCGGCTTCTTCTCGAGCGTGATCGCCCGCCGAATGGCTTCGCGGGCGCGGCGTCGGTCGCCGGCGCCGTCGTAGGCCAGCCCCAGCCGGAACCAGGCTCGCCAATCGGTCGGGTGCGCCTCGACGTCTTCTCGGTAGTGCGGGAACACGGCGTCGGCCTGCGCACGATCGGGACGGCCGCTCACACGGACATCCATCTCCTCGGTCGGCAGCGCACCCTCGGCCTCCAGACGCCGTGCGAGTCGCTCGGCACTGCGCCCGAATGAGAGCTCTCGCCAGAGCGCCCACCCGGCGATGACGGGCAGGACGAGCAGCGCCACCCCCATCGCGACGCCGATGATCTGCCCCGAGGTCAACAACAGCCACGCGCGCTGTGCGACGAGGACGATGTAGAGGACGAGCAGCGCCGCCATGACGGCGACACCCGCGCGGGCCTTCATGCCCCGGTGACGCGGGCGACCTGGCCCGGAACGGCGCCCTCGTCGATGACCTCGCTCGCCGACGCGGCGTCGCGCGGCGTACCGAGTCCCAGATCGATGAGCGCGTCGAGGCCGATCGTGACCCCGCGCGCGTCGCGCGCGGCTGCGAGGGCGACGCGGATGCCGGGTGCGTAGGCACGTGCCGGCTCGACCGTGTCGTGGACGATCGTCAGCGACTCCCCCGGCCCCGACAGGATCGTCTCCTGCTTCGCGATGACACCGGGTCGTCGCAGAGAGTGGATGGGAACACTGGCGACCTGCTGGCCGCGCGCCCTCTGGTCGACGTGCGGCGATTCCACCGGGCCGACCCCGACGCGGGCGTCGGCGATCAGTTCGGCGGTGCGCACGGCCGTGCCGCTGGGTGAATCCACCTTCGTCTCGCGATGGGTCTCGACGATCTCGATCGAGGGGAACAACGGCGCCGCCGCCGCCGCCAACGCCGTGGCGACGACAGAGCCCAGGGAGAAGTTGGGAATGAAGACCGCGCCCGTGCCCGCCGCCTCGACGAGGGGGCGCACCAGCGCGATCCGTTCGGTGGACCACCCGGAGGTGCCGACGAGCACGTTCTTGCCGCGTTCGATCGCCGCCCGCACCACATCGATCGACACGCCGGGTGTCGACGCGTCGACGACGAGATCGGCCGCGTCGATCTCGGCGAGATCGCTCGCAGAGCCGAGAACGGCGACCGTCTCGAAGTCGTCGAGCTCATCGATCACGCCGGCGATGATCGCACCGAGCTTGCCGGTGCCGCCCACGAGGGCCACTCTCGTCGTCATGGTTCCAGCCTAGGCCGTGCGACCGACACGGTTACGCTCGAGGGATGGTGCTGCTCCACGCCCTCGCCGCCGACGACCCGCGCGCACATGCCCTCCTGGAGGAGTACTTCCAGATGCGCGCCGACGCCTTCCCTCAGGGCCAGGCCTACCGTCCCGTCTTTCCCACGGCATCCGTCTTCACCCCGCCAGCAGGTGTCTTCCTCGTCCTCGTCGACGAGGACGGGGCGGACGTCGGATGCGGCGGCATCCGACGGATCGAGGACGCGCCGACGGGCGTGCGGTACGAGGTGAAGCACCTCTACCTGCAGCCGCGCACGCGCGGTCGCGGCTGGGGTCGGCTGCTGCTGGACGGGCTCGAGGAGCGGGCTCGCGCCTTCGGCGCGGCCGAACTGGTACTCGACACCCACCACACGCTCGAAGCCGCCGGCGCGCTCTACGCACGCTCGGGTTTCACCGCCATCGAGCCCTACAACGAGAACCCCAACGCGACGCGCTGGTACGGCAAGGTGCTCTGAGCTCGGGCGGCTGCATCGACTGACCGGCCGAGGCGCGTGGAAGGATGTCGACATGCCCGCTGGGGAACACGACGTCACCGAACTCGTGGCGGCCGTCGCCTGTTGGCGCGCCGATCTGCCCGGCGCACGAACCCTGCTCGCCGACGCGGCGACGGCGGCGCTGATCGCCGGCAGAGACGGCTACGACCTGGTGCAGCTGGCGCTGATCGATGAGACCGCGAATCGGTTCGACGTCGACGAGTTGATCGACCGGGCAGCGGGCGACGCGGGTATCACCGAGGCGGTTCACTCGGACCTCGAACCGGTCGTCGTGCATCGACTGTGCCACCTCGTTCTTCATGACGAGGTGAGCCCGCGTGCGCTCACGCGGTGGGCACACTCCCGCTACCGTCACGGCGCCGACGACGAGTCGATCGATCTGCTGGCGGTGCTCGACGACGCGTATGACGACGTCGCGGAGGTCGACGGCGATCTTGCGCCGATCGTCGCGGAGATCCGCCGCATCGCCACGCGGATCGTCGCACGCAACGACTGACCAGCGGCGCGGACTGTTCCCAACTCCGGAGAATCGTCGACGTGCGGCCGGAGTTTCCGCGCGGCGGTGCGGGCGCCCCGACAGCCCGGCGAGACTGTCCGGAGTTGTGAACGCCGACCAGCGAGCGCAGGCCGTCGGATACCGCCCGCCGGACGCGGCCGCCGCATCCTGCCGACTCAGACCGGGGGAACCTCGGGCAAGCCCGTGCGCAGCTCCATGGGCAGATGCGCGAGGTCGTTGTGGGTCACGAGAGCCCACGGACGCCCCTTGCGCTGCGCGAGCACGGTGAGGCCGCAGTGCGCCTGATTGATCGTCATCCACCGCCAGTCGGGGGCATCGAGCACCTCACGCACGAACCAGGCGATCACGGCGTTGTGGGTGATGAGCAGTTCGTGGGCGGCGGGCTTTCGCACGAGGAACTCGGCGACCGCGTCGCCCATCTGCGCGCGCCCCGCTTCCATCTCGGCCTCGGTGTAGGAGCCGAAGAACGGCTCGTAGATCGACGGCGTCTCGGGCAGCATCCCGGTGGGGATGCAGTCGAACAGCAGTGCGGACGGCTTCGGGGTCACCGAGGGAAGGCGGCCCGACACGGCGCGAGCCGTCTCGGCCGCGCGCTCCAGGGGCGAGTGCCACACAGCATCCAACGGCACGCCGGAGAGGCGGTCGGCGAGAAGCTCCGCCTGGCGTCTCCCCCGCGGCGACAGCGACCCGTCTTCCAGACCGTGCTCCGCGTCGAGATGTTCTCCGTGTCGCACGAGGTACAGGTAATGCGTCACGTCATACTCGTCTCGCCTGGGGGTGGGGCAGCTCCCAGCCTACGTCAGGCGGTCGACGTCAACCCGGGTCTTGACACGCGACGCCGCGCCGCCTCTACTGCGTGGCGCGCGAGATCTCACCCAGGTGCGAGCGACTGAGCCGCGCGCCCACACCCTGCACGAGTTCTTCGACGTGGGTCACGGCAAAGACGTTCACGATGGGGGCGACCACCGCGCGCTGCGCCAGCAGCCAAGCGATGGCGACGGCGGACGGCGGCACCGACAGTTCGTCACCGATCCGGTCCAGCGCACGCAGCGTACGCGATCCGCGCCGGTTCATGGCCGCAGCCAATTGGATGCCGCGTACCGAATACGCGACCTGCGCACGGTCGCGGTGCACACCGGCGAGATAGCCGTGCTCGAGCGCCTGCGAGGGCGTCACGGCGATACCCTGCGCGCTGGCCACGAGACGCAGATCGCCATCGAACTCGGACTGCCGAAGGATGTTGTACGGGACGTCCAGCACCGTGAGGCGGGGGTAACCCGCCGATGCGAGAATCCGGGCTTCGACCAGCTGGGCGGCCGTGTGGCCGTAGGCTCCCACGGCGCGCACCTTTCCCGACTCGATCAGCCATTCCACCGTCGCCAGGGTGTCTTCGAGGGTTGTCGCGTCATCCGACAGCGCGTCGAGGTAGAGCAGGTCGATCCGGTCCGTGTGCAGCCGCGTGAGCGACGCCTCGACCGCGCGGATGAGGTTCACCGGTCCGAGCCCGGGGTGGTCGGGGTTGGCTCCGACACGAACGGCGACGACGATGTCGTCGCGGATGCCGCGGCGCTGCAGCCACTGCCCGACGATGTGCTCGCTGCGCCCCGCCGCATATCCGTCGGACGTGTGCACCGCGTTGCCACCACGCGCGTGGTACGCGTCGAGAATCGCGTGCGCGGCGGTGAGATCGACATGCCAGCCGAACTCGGCGGCACCGAGGAGGAACGGAAAGACCTCAAGCCCGGACTCGCCGAGCGGAACGCGGATGCCGGCTCCCACGGGTGCCCCCTGAACGGGAATGGGAGCGGAGGGGTGCGCGGGCGGCGCGGTTCTGACGGCCGTCGGTGTCGCGCCGATACCGAAGTAACCCATCCGTTCACCCCCTTCACGAACCGCGGATGCGGTGTCGCTCTTCTTGTCTACCCACCCCCCGATGCGTAGTTCCGAGGGTAGGGCAGACGCGGGTACGGTCCGCGCATTGAGCCCAACGAACGGTAAACATTCCATAACGCTTGCGTCACGGCGTCGCTGTGCGCGGGGGCGGTGTCCCCCATCCGGTGGACACCGGATGAACGAACGGATGCCCGCCCCTCCGAGACGGGAGGAAGCGGGCATCCGTGTCCGGGTCGCCGCCGCGGCACGCTCAGGGTGGATCCCTCAGCGCCGGGCGACGAAGCACTCAGCCTTCGGCGGGAGCCTCCGGGCCTTCGCTGGCCGCCGCACGGCCTTCCTGGTCGGCGGCCTCTTCGAGCACCGGCTCGAGGGACAGCTTGCCGCGGTCGTCGATCTTGGTGATCTTGACGAGCAGCTTCTGGCCGACGCCGAGCACGTCTTCGACGTTCTCGACGCGCTTGCCACCGGCGAGCTTGCGCACCTCACTGATGTGCAGCAGGCCGTCCTTGCCGGGCAGCAGCGAGATGAAGGCACCGAACGCCGCGAGCTTGACGACGGTTCCGAGGAACTGCTCGCCCACCTCCGGGTTGGTGGGGTTGGCGATCGCGTTGACCTGAGCGCGCGCGGCCTCCGCCGACGGGCCATCGGTCGCGCCGATGTAGACGGTGCCGTCCTCCTCGATGGAGATCTGCGCGCCGGTCTCGTCCTGGATCGCGTTGATCGTCTTGCCCTTCGGGCCGATCAGCTCACCGATCTTGTCGACGGGGATCTGCACGCTGATGACGCGCGGCGCGGTCGGCGCCATCTCGTCCGGTCCGTCGATGGCGGCGTTGAGGACGTTCAGGATCGTCATGCGCGCGTCCTTGGCCTGCGTCAGCGCGGCCGTGAGCACCGACGACGGGATGCCGTCGAGCTTCGTGTCGAGCTGGATCGCCGTGACGAACTCGCTCGTGCCTGCGACCTTGAAGTCCATGTCGCCGAGGGCATCCTCGGCGCCGAGGATGTCGGTCAGCGCCGCATAGCGGGTCTGGCCGTCGACCTGGTCGGAGACGAGGCCCATCGCGATGCCGGCCACGGGGGCGCGCAGCGGCACACCCGCGTTGAGCAGCGACAGCGTCGAGGCGCAGACCGAGCCCATCGACGTCGAGCCGTTGGAGCCGAGAGCCTCGGAGACCTGACGGATCGCGTAGGGGAACTCCTCGCGGCTGGGCAGCACCGGCACGAGGGCGCGCTCGGCGAGGAAGCCGTGCCCGATCTCACGACGCTTCGGCGAGCCCACGCGGCCGGTCTCACCGGTCGAGTACGGCGGGAAGTTGTAGTGGTGCATGTACCGCTTGCTCGTCGTGGGCGACAGCGAGTCGATCTGCTGCTCCATCTTCAGCATGTTCAGCGTGGTGACACCCAGGATCTGGGTCTCGCCGCGCTGGAAGATCGCCGAACCGTGCACGCGCGGGATGACCTGCACCTCGGCATCCAGCGGACGGATGTCCGCCAGGCCACGGCCGTCGATGCGCACACCCTCGGTGAGGATGCGGCTGCGCACGATGAGCTTGGTGACCGACTTGTAGGCGCCGCCGAACTCGGCCAGTGCGCTCTCGGGCAGCTCGCCCGCCTCGACGGCGGCGACCAGCTGCGCCTTGACGTCGTCCTTCACGGCGTCGTCGGCGTTCTGACGCTCGATCTTGTCGGCGATCTGGTACACCGGGACGAGGCGGTCGTAGGCGCGACCGGCGACGAAGTCGTAGGTCTCCTTCGCGTACGCCGGGAAGACCGGGTAGGGCTGGATCTCCTTGGCGGCGGTGTTCGCGACGACGTTCTGCGCCGCGACGAGCTCCTTGATGAAGGGCTTGGAGGCCTCCAGACCCTGCGCGACGATCTCCTCGCTGGGCTTGACCGCGCCGGCCTTGATGAGGTTCCAGCTGTTCTCGGTGGCCTCGGCCTCGACCATCATGATCGCGACGTCGCCGTCCTCGAGGACGCGACCGGCGACCATCAGGTCGAACACGGCCTCCTCGACCTGAGCGGCCGTCGGGAACGCGACCCACTGGTCGGCGTGCTCGCCGTGGCCCGGGATGAGCGCGAGACGGACGCCGGCGATGGGGCCGGAGAACGGCAGGCCGGAGATCTGCGTCGACAGCGATGCCGCGTTGATCGCCAGCGCGTCGTAGAACTCGCCCGGGGCGATGCTCAGGACGGTGACGACGATCTGGACCTCGTTGCGCAGGCCATCCACGAACGACGGGCGCAGCGGCCGGTCGATGAGGCGGCACACGAGGATCGCCTCGGTGGAGGGACGGCCCTCGCGGCGGAAGAACGATCCCGGGATCTTGCCGGCCGCGTACGAACGCTCTTCGACGTCGACGGTCAGCGGGAAGAAGTCGAAGCCCTCACGCGGGTGCTTGCCCGCGCTCGTGGCCGACAGCAGCATGGTCTCTTCGTCGAGGTAGGCGGCGACGGCACCCTGTGCCTGCTGCGCCAGTCGTCCGGTCTCGAACCGGATCGTGCGGGTGCCGAATCGGCCGTTGTCGAGAACAGCTTCGGCGGCGGTGATTTCTGGACCTTCCAAGAGGTCTCTCCTTCTTTGTTTAGACTCGCGCGCGCGTTTCGCGCACGAGATCGTGCGAAGGAGCAGGAACAGGCAGATCCAGACGCGCGGCGGCTCCGCGTGCGGCGCCGCCGGGACGATCAGCGCTGGCCACCAGTAGAAAGCCACCGTTCGCATCGGATCGTGTCGAACGGGAACCCACCACAGGGGACCAGCTTCCTGCCGGCCTGCTCCGGATGCCGCGGAAGATCCACGGCAACCTGCTCAACCCTATCAGTCGCACCTCGGCGTGCGTATGGTTGATGCCATGAGCACCGACGACACGACGGCATCCGAGGAGATGAAGCGCAAGTTCAAGGAGGCGCTCGACAAGAAGAACGCGCAGCGTCGCACCGGAGAGGCCCACCTCGACGGCGACTCCGCGGTGCACGGCACCCACGGCGCGGTCACGAAGCGGGAGTTCCGACGCAAGAGCGGCTGACGTTCGCTCCTCACGGCTGCGCCGCGCGCGTGCGCGCGGTGGATCCTCCGGCCGGCAGTTCGATGTAGTCGGTGTGCTTTGCGGTGATCTCGTCGCCCGCTGTGCGTCCGCGCAGGCGCCGCCAGACCCAGGGCAGAGCGTCGCGCAGCAGCCAGGTCCCGGAGACCGGACGGTCCTCTTCCGCGTGCAGGGCGGCATCGAGCGCCCCGAGCGTTTCCACATCGGGCAGCCCGAGCACCTCCGCGGCGCGATACGAGACGAAACGGTGGCCCCGCGAGCTCAGGTGCACCTTGTCGTGCGCCCACTTCTCGAGTTCCCCGACGTCCGGATCGCTGTCGAGGTCGAGCAGGAACGCCCCGTGGGCCGACGCGGTCTCGCGCAGCCGCTCGGCGAAACGGGCGAACCGGCGCGCGAACAGACCCGATGCGCGACGAGCGGGAAGAAACGGTGTCACGAGCAGCACGTCGCTGCCGGCGGCCCGCAGCGCGCCGACGGCCTCGTCCAGGCGATCGGCGAGCGCGTCGGGATCGGCGCGATGCGACACGAGGTCGTTCGCGCCGATCAGCACGGTGGTCAGATCCGGCGCGAGCTCGAGAGCCCGTGGCAGCTGCTCGTCGAGGAGATCCCCTACTCGGCGGCTGCGGACGGCGAGGTTCGCGTAGCGCACCGTCGACGACGACCGCTGTGCAAGGAGCGTCGCCAGACGGTCGGCCCAACCGCGGTATTGCCCCTCGGGCATCCGTGACGTGTCGCACAGGCCCTCGGTGAGCGAGTCGCCGAGCGCCACGACGCGGCTCCACGACCGGGGTGAGGGCGCGGGCGCGAGGGATGCCGGGTGCGGCCCCGGTGTGCGCGCCGCGTCGGCGGCATGCAGCTGCTGCGCCTCGAGGTAGTAGCCGTGGAGCACGTCGACGAGTGCCGGCCAGGTGCGTCCTTCGACGCCGGCGCGCGCCGCCGTACCGAAGGCGCGCCGCTTGGTCACGTCTCCGACGAGGTCACGCACGCGCTCACGCAGATCGCCGAGGTCACCGGGCCGGTAGAGCCAGCCGTCCACGCTGGAGCGGACCAGGTCGACGGGGCCGCCACGTCCGGTGGCCACCACGGGAACCCCGCTGGCGTGCGCCTCCTGGATCGTCTGACCGAACGTCTCGCTCTCCCCCGGGTGCACGAAGACGTCGAAGCCGGCCATCGCCTGGGCGAGCTCCAGACCCGAGAGGTGGCCGAGGAAAACCGCGCCCGGCAGCGTGCGCTCCAGCCGTGCACGCGCGGGCCCGTCGCCGACGATGACCAGCCGCACGCCCGGCATCCGGGCGATCGCGGCCAGATCCTCCACCTGCTTCTCGGGGGCGAGGCGCCCGACATAGCCGACGATGACCTCGCCGGGAGCGATCCAGTGGCGCCACGCGTCACTGCGGCGGTCGGGGTGGAAACGCTCGGTGTCGACGCCGCGACCCCACAGGCGGGTGCGATCGACGCCGAGCTCGTGCAGCTGCGCCAGCGCCGACGACGACGGGGCGAGGGTGAGAGTCGCACGCGCATGCAAGCGGGCGACATGCGCCGCGGTGAGGGCCGTCGCCCGCGGCAGACCGTACTTTCTGGCGTAGGCGATGACGTCGGTCTGGTAGACGGCCACGGTCGGCAGGTCCAGGCTCGCCGCCGCTGCAACGGCACGCCAGCCCAGCACGAACGGCGAGGCGAGGTGCACGACGTCGGGACGGTAGTCGCGCAGGATGCCGGCCAGGGTTCCGGTGCGCCCGAGCGCCACGCGGACCTGTGGGTAGCCCGGCAGCGGCATCGAGGGCAGCAGACGCGTCTGCTGGTCAGAGCGCGCGCCCGGAGCGCCCGGGGCGACGACGAGGGCCTCGTGCCCGCTCGCGGTGAGATGGCGGACCGACTGCAGCACCGAACCGGTGACCCCGTTCATATGAGGCAGGAACGACTCGGCGACGAACGCGACTCTCATGGGTCCAGCGTTGCGGCTGCAGCGCGTGCGACGGGGCCGAATCGGCCTCGGGAACGCAGTGTTCGCCGAACGGTCCCGCGGCGGCCATCCCGACGTCACCGTCGCACGCGCCGTTCCCCGCGCGTTCATGACGGCATGCTATTCCGAAGGCGTGACCGACGCGTGGCTGCAGGCCCTCGCCCAGAGTCCCTGGGCCCTCCCCGCGATGGCCGCCCTCGTCGTCGGCGACGCCTTCCTCGTCGTCATCCCCGGCGAAGCCGCCGTCACGACGCTCGGGGCGCTCGCTGTCGCGGAAGGCTCTCCCCCGCTCGCCGCCGTCATCGTCGTCGCGGCGGCAGCCGCACTGACCGGAGACCTCGGCTGCTACCTCGTCGGCCGCACCGCGGGCCTCGAACGATGGCGCTGGATGCGCGGTCCGAGAGTGGCGGCGGCTCTCGGCGGGGCGCGTAGCGCCTTGGACCGCCGCGGCGCGACGTTGATGTTCACGGCCCGCTTCATCCCGTTCGCCCGCCTCGCCGTGAATCTCGTCGCGGGCGCCTCGCGGATGCCGATGCGGCGATACCTGCTGCTGGCGGCGCCGGCGGCGAGCGCGTGGGCGCTCTATCAGGCCCTGCTGGGGGCGGCCGTCGCCGCACTGATCCCGGGCGGCACCGTCGCCGCGGTCATCGCCTCGGTCGTCGTGGCGATCGTGCTCGGCGCGGCGGCGGACGCGATCGTGGCCCGCGCACAACGGCGCCGCGCCCCCGACGCGTGATCGGGGGCGCGGCGCCGTCGTAGGCGGTTCGGGTCAGCGGACCCCGGCGCGCTCGCGGGCACGCTCCTGCTTCGCCTCGGCTTCGGCGATCGCCGCCTCCTCCAGCCCCTGGGTGCCGACCGCCGCGGTGTCGGTCGACATGCCATCGTGACCGTCGCCGGTGAGGGTGGCCTCGTCGAAGGGGATGCGGCCGGCGAGCACATCGCGCACGCGGTCACGGTCGATCTGCTTCGTCCAGGTGCCGATGAGGAGAGTGGCCACCGCGTTGCCGGTGAAGTTGGTGACCGCGCGACCCTCGGACATGAAGCGGTCGATGCCGACGATGACCCCGACACCGTTGACCAGATCGGGGCGGAACGCCTGCAGACCGCCGGCGAGGGTCGCCAGGCCCGCACCGGTGACGCCCGCGGCGCCCTTGGAGGCGATGATCATGAACACCAGCAGGCCGATCTGCTCGGGGATCGACATCGGCATCCCCATCCCCGTCGCGATGAACAGCGACGCCATCGTCAGGTAGATCGCGGTGCCGTCGAGGTTGAAGGAGTAGCCGGTGGGCACGGTGATGCCCACGACGGGCTTGGACACACCGATGTGCTCCATCTTTCCGATCAGACGCGGCAGAGCCGACTCGGAGGAGCTGGTGCCGATGATGAGCAGGTACTCGCGCGCGAGGTACTTGATGAGGCTGAAGATGTTGACCCGGGTGACCGCGTACAGCAGCGACCCGAGCACGCCGATGATGAACACCGCGCACGTGATGTAGAAGGCGATCATCAGGATGCCGAGGCTCACGATGGCCGAGACGCCGGTCTTGCCGACGACCGCCGCGATCGCGCCGAAGGCGCCGATCGGAGCGAGCCAGAGGATCATTCCGAGGATGCGGAACACCAGCACCTGCAGCTGCTTGACCGCGAACATGATCGGCTCGCCCTTCTTTCCGAGCTGCTGCAGGGCGAAGCCCACCAACAGCGCGATGAAGAGCACCTGCAGGACGCTCGGGCCGGTGAAGGCGCTGAAGAACGTCGTGGGGATGATCCCGAGGAGGAAGCTCACGGTGTCGGTGGCCTCTCCGGACTTGCCGGCGTCGTACGTGGCACCGGCCATGTTCAGCCCTTCACCCGGGTGGATGATGTTGCCGACCACGAGGCCGATCGCGAGGGCGAAGGTCGACATCACGAGGAAGTAGAGCAGTGCGAGGCCCCCGATCTTGCCGACCGTCGCCGCTTTCGCGATCGATCCCACCCCGACGACGATGGTGCAGAAGATGATCGGTGCGATCATCATCTTGATGAGGTTCACGAAGGCCTTGCCGACCGGCTCGAGCCCCTTCGCGAACTCCGGCCAGACGAGGCCGACCACCGCGCCCAGGACCACCGCGATGATCACCGCCACGTAGAGCCAGGTGTGCTTGTCCCACGAGCTCTTGCCGCGGCGCCAGTTGTAGCCGGGGAGCTTGAAAGATGATGTGAGGGCCATGTCCGCCTCCAGGTGTGAACGGGTCGTTGTTCGGGTGGCGCCGACGCTGGCGGCCACACGCACAGAGTGCAGCGTCGGCTGCCTCGTGGTTCACTTGTGGTCGTATTGGTCCCGGCGGCCGCTCCGATACCCGTCGGGACGGCCGACGACCCGCCATCGACCGCCGAGGACGCCATGACCCGAAGAATCGGACGCAGCGCCGCGTCCCGGATCTTCCTGTGGCTGGCCGGCGCCGCTCTCGTGCTGGCTCTCGCCACCGCCGGACTGCTGGTGCTGGAGGCGCAGCGCACGGCACGCGCCGAGGCCGAGCGTGTGACGCAGGCGGTGTCGGCTACCCTCGCCGACCTGGAGGAGGTCTCCACGGCTCTCGCGCAGGGCGACGACGTCACCGCCAGCCAGGCGCTGCAGCCGATGGCGACGGCGGTCATGTCGGACGCGGGTGTCGACTTCGTCACGATCATGGATGCCGACGGCATCCGCGTGACGCACCGCGACCCGGCGCAGATCGGAAAGCGCTACATCGGCACCATCCCGAACACCCCGACAGCCCTCACCGAAGAGTTCAGCGGGACCCTCGGACCGTCGCTGCGCACGATCATGCCGGTGGAGGCGGACGGACGCCTCGTCGGCTGGGTCTCGGTCGGCGTGACGATCCGAACGGTCACCGCGCAAGTGGTGCCGCGGCTGCTCGTGGTCGCCGCCGTCGGCCTCGTGCTCGTCGGCGCCGGGCTCGCCGGCGCGGTGCTCGCCCGCCGCGCGACGCGGTTGGTCGCCGGCGACCTCCCCGCCGGCGCCATCCGCGACACCCTGGCATCCGCGGAGTCGATGCGCACGCTCGGCGAGGCCCTGCGCGCACAGACGCACGAGCACGGCAATCGCATGCACGCTGCCGTCGCACTCATCGAACTGGGACGCACGGATGATGCGATCGGCATCCTGACGGATTCGGCGCGTCAGAGTCAGGCGCTGGTGGACCAGGTCGCGGCCCGCACCGAGGGCGATCCCACCGTCGGGGCGCTGCTGCTCGGCAAAGCCTCGCAGGCGATGGAACGCGGGATCGACTGGTCGACCGACATCGCCCCCGACGCTCCCCGCTCGTTGCTCAGCCCGATCGACGCGGTCGCGCTGGTCGGCAACCTCATCGACAACGCCCTGGACGCTGCCGCGAGCGGTCCGGCGCCGAGGTGGGTGCGCGTGCACATGTCGCGCACGGCGGAGGACGAACTGCTGCTCACCGTCTCCGACTCCGGGGACGGCCCCGACGAGGAGGTGCGTGCACGAATGTTCGAGCGAGGATTCTCGACCAAACCGGCCGGCAGCGACGGTCGGGGCGTCGGGCTGGCGCTGGTGCGTGCCGTCATCGACGAGATCGGCGGGACGATCACCGTCGAGATCTCCCCGACGACGTTCCGCGTCGTCCTGCCGACGGTGCGGTCATGATCGGCGTCCTGCTCGTCGACGACGAGGCGCTGACGCTCGAGCTGCACCGCTCGTACATCGAGCGGGTCGACGGTTTCGAGGTGGTCGCCGAGTGCGCGGGCGCGCGGGCCGCTGTCTCGGCGATTCTGGACGCGCCCGACCGGGAGCGCATCGACCTCGTCCTTTTGGACATGACCATGCCCGACGGCTCGGGCCTGGACGTCCTGCGCCACGTGCGCGCACACGCCGCCGACGTCGACGTCATCGCGATCACCTCGGTACGCGACGCCGACGTCGTCCGTCAGGTGGTCGCCCTCGGCGCGGCGCAGTACCTCGTCAAGCCGTTCACCTTCGCGACCTTCCACGACCGGATGGAGCAATATCGCGCATATCGCGAGCGCGCCCGCGCGACATCGGGGGCAGCGACCCAGTCCGAGATCGACGCGATGCTGGGGGCGCTGCGTCCGACGGGCACGATCGGACTGCCGAAGGGGCTGTCCCCCGCGTCGCTGGAACGGGTGTCCCAGGCCGTCCGCGAAGGCGGCGGACTGTCGGCGACCGAAGCCGCCGACGCCTTGGGAATGTCGCGCGTGGCAGCCCGGCGCTACCTCGAGCACCTCGCCGAGGCCGGCCGCGTCGAGCGCACGCCCCGCTACGGCACGCGCGGACGGCCGGAGACCGAGTACCGCTGGAGATGACTCAGGAAACGCCCCACCCGTCGGGACCGTCCGATCCGGCAGGGTAGTCATCCATGGGCACGTCGCCGCGCCGCCACGCGTCGCGGACGGGCTGGATGATGCGCCAGCACTCCTCGGCGGCGTCGCCGCGCACGGCCAGCATGGCGTCGCCGTCGAGGATCGCGGCGAGAACCTCCGTGTACGCGGCGTGGGTGCCGAGGCCGAGGTCGGCCTCGAGCGTCGCGCGGTGCAGAGCGAACGGCTCGTCACCGCCATTGACCGAGATCTCCATCGTGAGCTTGTCCGGCCCGAGTCCGAAGCGCAGGACGGCACCACTCGCATCGCCGTTGAACCCCAGCGGCAGGTGGCGCACGGGATGCAGGACGACGTCGACCTCTGCTCGCTTGGCGGCCAGGGCCTTCCCGGAGCGCAGGGTGAACGGCACGCCCGCCCACCGGGCGTTTCGCACCTCGACGCGCACCTGGGCGAGCGTCTCGGTCTCCCGCGCGGGATCGACGCCCGGCTCGTCGACGTACGACGGCATCCGTTCCTCGCCCGCCGTGCCGGCCGTGTAGCGCGCGCGGTGCGAGGAGCGCACGGCGTTGTCGTCCCAGACGTGCGTCGCCCGCAGCACCGCCGCGGTGGCGTCACGCACGTCCGTCGCGGTGAGGGCCGCGGGGGGCTCCATCGCGACGACGGCCATCACCTGCAGCAGATGGCTTTGGATCATGTCGACGAGTGCCCCGGCGTGATCGTAGAAGCCCGCACGCCCCTCCAACCCGAGGGTCTCGTCGAAGCGGATCTCGACCCGCTCGATGTGCTCCGCTGACCAGATGGGCTCCAGAAGCCGGTTCGCGAACCGGGCGCCGAGCACGTCGAGAACGGTGGAGCGGCCGAGGAAGTGATCGACGCGGAAGACCTGCTCCTCGGGCAGCAGCTTCAGCAGTACCGCATTGAGTTCACGCGCGCTGGCTTCGTCTTCACCGAACGGCTTCTCCAACGCGAGGGTCGTCCCCTCGGGCAGATCGGCCGGAGACAGCGCCGCGCAGGCGGCCGCCGCCGCAGCGGGCGGCACGGCGAAGTACAGCACGAGCCGCCCCTCCGGGACGGCGCCGATCACCGCGCGCAGGCCCGCGGCGGTCGTCGCGTCGGCCGTGATGAACGGCGTCGATGCGACAGCGGAGAAGGCATCGTCCGCTCCGGCTTCCCGGAACGCGGTCCGCACACGTCGCCGCCACTGCGCGTCGCTGATCTCGGTGCGACCGACACCGACCAGATGCAGCTGCCGTTGCGGTTGTCCTCGCAGCAGATCGGCGAGCGCCGGCAGCAGCAGTCGCTGTGTCAGATCGCCGCTTGCCCCGATGATCACCAGTGTCGACACGTCAGCCATGTGCACACCCTATGTCGCCCGGTGCGGGGCGGCGAGGGGGCAGAATCATTCCGTGGCAGATGCATACGCGGGCCGGATCTCTTCCCCCACGCCCATCGAGGATTACGCGCTCCTGAGCAGCTGCCGCACGGCGGCGCTGGTCTCGCGCGACGGATCGATCGACTGGCTGTGCCTGCCGCGGTTCGATTCGGCATCCGTGTTCGCCGCCCTCCTCGGCGACGACCATCAGGGACGATGGGCGCTGCGGCCCGTCGATCCCGACGCGCGGGCGACACGGCACTACGACGGCGACACCTTCACCCTCATCACGCGCTGGGAGAGCGCGGACGGCGTGGCCGAGGTGCACGATTGTCTGCCCGTCGATCCCCGGCATCTCGACGTCGTGCACCGCGTCGACCTGGTGCGCCGCGTCGTCGGCATCAGCGGCCGCATCGAGTTCGAGCAGCAGGTGAGGCTGCGCTTCGACTACGCCCGCGCGCTGCCGTGGGTGCGCCAGACCGGGACGGCCGACGCCCCCGAGGTGACGGCGATCGCCGGACCGGATGCTGTGGCCCTGCGCGGTGCACCGTTGACGGCCACCGACCACGTGCACCGCGGCACGCTGAGCATCGCCGCGGGCGAGCACCGCGACCTCACGCTCACCTGGCATGCCTCGCACCGCCCTGTCCCCGCCCCGCTGGACGTCGAGGATGCCCTGCAGTGCACGCGCGAATGGTGGAGCGCGTGGGCCGAACGCATCGACGTGCACGGGCCGCACCGCGACGTCGTCGTGCGTTCGCTGTTGACCTTGCGCGCGCTCACGCACCGCGACACGGGCGGCATCATCGCCGCACCCACCACGTCGCTGCCCGAACAGTTCGGCGGCGAGCGCAACTGGGACTACCGCTTCGTCTGGTTGCGAGACGCCTCGCTGACGATCGAGGTGCTCCTCGGCCAGGGCTTCGCGCACGTCGTGGCGCACTGGCAGCGCTGGCTGCTGCGGGCGATCGCGGGCGACCCGGCCGACCTGCAGATCGTCTACGGCATCGCCGGCGAGCGCGACCTCCTCGAGCGGGAGCTCGACGACCTACCCGGCTATGGCGGCGCCGCGCCCGTGCGGATCGGCAACGGCGCGGCGCAGCAGTATCAGGCCGACGTGACCGGTGAGGTCATGACGTGCCTGTTCGCCGCGCGTGCTGCCGGCATCGAGCAGTCGGCGATCTCGTGGCCGTTGGAGCGCGCGCTGCTGCGCCGTGCCGAGGAGCGCATCGACGAACCCGATCAGGGCATCTGGGAGATCCGCGGTGCGCCGCAGGTCTTCGTGCACTCCCGGGCCATGGTGTGGGCGGCATTCGATCGCGGCGTGCGCTCGGTGCGCGAACACGGTCTGCACGGCCCCGACGCGCACTGGGAGCAGCTGCGCGACCGGGTGCGCGCCGACATCGACGCTCACGGAGTCTCCCCACGAGGCCATTTCGTGCAGCACACCGCGACGGACGCGGTCGATGCCTCGCTGCTGTTGCTTCCGACGGTCGGATTCTGCGCCGCGGACGACCCGCGCATGCTGGCCACCGTGGCCGAGATCGAGCGCACTCTCATGGTCGACGGCCTCGTGCTGCGCTATCGCACCGAGTCGGGGGTGGACGGGCTGGAAGGCACGGAGAACCCGTTCCTGGCGTGTTCGTTCTGGCTCGTCGAGCAGTACGCGGCGAGCGGCCGTCTCGCCGACGCGCGGGCGCTCATGGACCGCGCCTGTGCCCGCGCGAACGATGTCGGCCTGCTGTCCGAGGAGTACGACGTGGCCGAGAAGCGGCAGGCCGGCAACACTCCGCAGGCGCTCTCGCACCTGGCTCTCGTGCGCGCGGCATCCGCCCTCGCCCGCGCTGAGGCCGCAGCCGGCTGAGACGGCGATGCCCCCGACCGCGCCGGAGCGTGATCGGGGGCGTCGCCAGGAGTCACTCCCCGGCGAGACCGCCGAGCAGGTGACCGAACGAGCGGCCCTCCCCGAGGTAGTTCGCCGGATCGAACGGGTCGCCGCTGCCGGCGGGCTGACGGCGCGCGACGGCCTCGGCCAGTTCGCGGGCACCGCGCTCGACGCGCGAGCTCAGCGGCGCGACCTGATCGGCCGCGGCGCCCCAGTCGCTGGATGCCGCGAACACACCCGTCGAGACGGCTTCGGCGTGCAGGTAGGCGAACAGCGGGCGGATGGCGTAGTCGATCGCGAGCGAATGCCGCGCCGTGCCGGCGTTGGCGCCGATCAGCACGGGCTTGCCCGTGAGCGCGTCGGGGTCGAGCACGTCGATGAACGACTTGAACAGCCCCGAGTAGCTCGTGGAGAAGATCGGGGTGACCACGATGAGGGCGTCAGCCGACACGACCGTGTTGATGGCCGACTCCAGCGCGGGTGGAGCGAAGCCGGTCAGGAGGTTGTTCGTGATGTCGTGTGCGAGATCGCGCAGTTCGATCGTGTCGACGGTGGCCTGGATGGGCGCGCCGTCAGGACCCGTCAGCTCAGCCAGCGCCGCGACCGTCGCCGCCGCCAGGCGGTCGGCGAGCATGCGCGTGGACGAGGGATTCGACAGGCCGGCCGAGACCACGGCGATGCGACGCGCGCTCATCGGGTCGCCCCCACCCCGAACGCGGCACCGGCGGGGGCGGGGGCGTCCTGGTAGGGCGAGGGCCCGCTCAGGTTGTCACCGCGGTTGGCGCGCGGCGTCGCCTGGCGTGAGGGTCCGTCGCCGTAGGCGGCGCGGACCAGAGAGGCGTGCGTCGGGGCGTCCGGCACGTTCTCGGGACGGTCCTTCGCGAACTCCTTGCGCAGCGCCGGCACGACCTCGCCGCCGAGGAAGTCGAGCTGCTCCAGCACCGTCTTCAGCGGCAGGCCGGCGTGATCCATGAGGAACAGCTGGCGCTGGTAGTCGCCGAAGATGTCGCGCATCCCCGCGTAGCGGTCGATGACCTGCTGCGGCGAGCCGACGGTCAGCGGCGTCATCTCGGTGAAGTCCTCCATCGACGGGCCGTGGCCGTACACCGGGGCGTTGTCGAAGTACGGACGGAACTGGTTCACGGCATCCTGCGAGTTCTTCGCCATGAACGCCTGGCCGCCCAGGCCCACGATCGCCGTCTCCGGTGCGCCGTGGCCGTAGTGCTCCCAGCGCTGGCGGTAGAGACCGATGAGGCGCTGGTAGTGCTCGGCCGGCCAGAAGATGTTGTTCGCGAAGAAGCCGTCGCCGTAGTACGCGGCCTGCTCCGCGATCTCGGGCGTGCGGATCGAGCCGTGCCAGACGAAGGGCGCGACGCCGTCGAGGGGCCGCGGGGTCGCGGTGAAGCCCTGCAGCGAGGTGCGGAACTTGCCCTCCCAGTCCACGACGTCCTCACGCCACAGCTTGTGCAGCAGCGCGTAGTTCTCGATCGACAGCGGAAGACCCTGACGGATGTCCTTGCCGAACCAGGGGTAGACGGGCCCCGTGTTCCCGCGGCCGAGCATGAGGTCCATGCGGCCACCGGAGAGGTGCTGCAGCATCGCGTAGTCCTCGGCGATCTTCACGGGGTCGTTCGTCGTGATCAGCGTCGTCGAGGTCGAGACGATGAGCCGCTCGGTCTGGGCGGCGATGTACGCCAGCGTCGTCGTGGGCGACGACGACCAGAACGGCGGGTTGTGGTGCTCGCCGAGCGCGAAGACGTCCAGGCCCACCTCTTCGGCGTGCTTCGCGATCTCCACGGTGGCGCGGATGCGCTCGGCCTCGCTCGGCGTGTGGCCCGTGGTGGGGTCCTGCGTGATGTCGCTGACGGTGAAGATGCCGAACTGCATCTGCGGGCTCTTCTCGTTCACGGTGTCCTTCGCCTTCCGGATGCCTCGGCATCCATTCCATGCAAGTGAATGTATCTCGTACAACACCGCAGTGTCCAGGTTATTCCCGACCCGCACACCGGTAACCGGACGCAACATGCCGCCGGCGCCGGTATCAGGACGCCTACCCTCGCCTCATGAGCGATCTCACTCTCCCCGTGCTCGACCTCTCGCTGCTGGACGCGGGGCCGGCGGCGGCAGCGCGCTTCCGCGACGAGCTGCGATCGGCGACGCACGACGTCGGGTTCTTCTATCTCACCGGCACCGGCGTCACCCCCGAGCTGGAACAGCGCCTGCATCACGCAGCGCGGGACTTCTTCGCCTTGCCGGAAGCCGACAAGCTCGCGATCGAGAACGTGACGAGCCCGCACTTCCGCGGGTACACGCGGGTGGGCGGGGAACGCACCCAGGGAAAGGTCGACTGGCGCGAGCAGATCGACATCGGGCCGGAACGGGAGGCTGTCACGGACCCCGACGCTCCCGACTTCGCGCGACTGATCGGCCCGAACCTCTGGCCGGCGGCTCAGCCAGAACTGCGCGAGGTCGCCGCGCTGTGGCAGGAGCAGCTCACCGGCGTCGCGCGAAAGCTGCTGCGCGCGTGGGCGCTCGCCCTCGGCGCCTCCGAAGGATACTTCGACGACCACTTCGGAGAACCCTCGACGCTGCTGAAGATCGTGCGCTACCCCGGCTCGGCCTCCCCCGAGCCCGCGCAGGGCGTGGGTGCGCACAAGGACTCCGGCGTCGTCACACTGCTGTGGGTCGAGCCCGGCAAGGGTGGGCTCCAGGTCGAGCGCGACGGCGAATGGGTCGACGCGCCGCCCGTGCCGGGAGCATTCGTCGTGAACATCGGCGAGATGCTCGAGTACGCGACCGGCGGCTATCTCATCGCCACCAATCACCGAGTCGTCTCGCCGCGGCATCCGGACGATCGCATCTCGGTGCCCTTCTTCTTCAACCCCGCCCTCGACGCGCGGCTGCCGCTCATCGAACTGCCGCTGGAGATGGCCGCACAGGCGCGCGGGGTGACGCAGGACCCGACGAACCCGATTCACGGCCTCTACGGCGAGAACGCCCTCAAGTCGCGCCTGCGCGCGCATCCCGACGTCGCCGAGCGCTGGCACGCCGACCTGCTCGCCGCCCGCGCCTGACCCCGCCCGCGCCTCCGGCCGCGGCGGCAACGGGCCGTGGAATGACGAGAGCCTCCCCACACCGTGGGGAGGCTCTCCAAGAATGTTTTGCGCGATTGAACGCTGGGCGCGAAGCCTTAGCGGCGCAGACCGAGACGCTCGATGAGCGAGCGGTAACGGTTGATGTCGATGTCCTGCAGGTAACCCAGCAGGCGACGACGCTGACCGACGAGCAGGAACAGGCCACGACGCGAGTGGTGGTCGTGCTTGTGCTCCTTGAGGTGCTCGGTGAGGTCCTTGATGCGCTGCGTCAGCATCGCGACCTGCACCTCGGGGGATCCGGTGTCACCGGGGTGCGTCGCGTACTCTTCGATGATCGCCTTCTTGACGTCTGCTTCCAGTGCCATAGGTGATCCCCTTCCTCTTCGTTGCGCGGCGCCCGACGCCTGATGCGTGGGCTCTCTTTATCCGCGGCCGATCGAACGGCAACCTCAGGAGTCTACCAGCGCCGAGCCCGTCCCGGAAACTCGGCGCCGCGGCCCGGGCGAATCCTCTTAGGCTCGAGGCGTGCAGTTCTCCGTCCACGTCAAACCCGGCAGCCGCAAGGGCCCCCTCGTCGAGCAGGATGCCCAGGGCCTCACGGTCTTCGTGCGCGAGCGCGCCGTCGACGGCGCAGCCAACGACGCGGTGACGCGCGTACTCGCCGATCACTTCGGCGTGGCGCCGCGCGACGTCACGATCCTCCGCGGACACGCCTCGCGTCACAAGCGCGTCGAGGTGGACGCATGAGCGGCAGCCACCTGATCGATCTGACGCCGTTCCGGCACAGCCCTGCGTTCGCGCGACTGTGGATCGGCTCGACGCTGTCGGGGCTCGGCGGCCAGCTCACGATCATGGCCGTCATGCTGCACATGTACGCACTGACATCGTCGACGTTCGCCGTCTCGATGATCGCCGTGGCGGGTTTAGTGCCGATGGTGCTCGCGGGCATCTACGGCGGCATGCTCGCCGACGCCTTCGACCGGCGCACCGTGGCTCTGACGGCCGCGACCGTCACCTTCGCCTCCACGCTGCTGTTGGCCGTCCTGGCCTGGACGCAGCAGGAGGCCGTCTGGTCGCTCTACGTCCTCAGCGTCGTCAACGCGGCCGCCAACTCCATCGTGATGGCGAGTCGCTCCGCGATCATCCCACGCCTTCTCCCCCGCGAGCTGCTGCCCTCCGCGGCGGCCTTGCAGGGCGTTACGGTGGGCATCATGGTCATGGCCGGTCCCGCACTGGCGGGGATCCTGGTGGCGACCACCGGATACGCCTGGACCTACTCGATCGACGTCATCCTCATGCTCAGCCTGTTCCTCGGGCTCTGGACGTTGCCCGCCATGCGCCCCGAGGGCGAGACGGTGCGCCCGGGGCTGGAGTCGCTCAAGGACGGGATCGCGTTCCTGAAACGTGCGCCGAACATCCGCCTGCAGTTCGTGATGGACATCGTCGCGATGACCTTCGGGCAGCCGCTCGCACTGTTCCCGGCACTCGGGATGGTGCTGCTCGGGGGCGGGCCGGTCACGGCCGGCATCCTCACCGCCGCGATCGCGGCCGGCGCCTTCCTCTCGAGCCTGTTCTCCGGGCGCGTCGGCGGATATCGCTGGCATGGACGAGGCATCGCGCGCGCGGTCGAGGTGTACGGCGCGGCCATCGGCGCCTTCGCTCTCGCGTTGGTGCTCGCCGCGGTCGGCGTCGGCGCCCCGGATGGAGTCGATGCCGACCACGCGAACATCGCGATGATCGTCGCCGCCTGCGTGGCGCTGGCCGTCGGCGGCGCCGCCGACAACGTGAGCGCGATCTACCGCTCCACCATGCTGCAGGCTGCGGTGCCGGATGTCGTGCGGGGACGGCTGCAGGGAATCTTCATCGTCGTCGTGGCCGGCGGCCCGCGCATCGGGGCGCTCTACGCCGGCACGCTCGCCACGATCACCACGCTGTGGTTCCCGCCGCTGGTGGGCGGCATCCTGATCATCGCGATCGTCGCGACCCTCGCGCGTCTGTACCCGGGGTTCCGCAGCTACGACGCCGAGAACCCCGTTCCCTGACACTCGATCCCTGACGCTCGATGCCGCGACCGATTCCTGCCAGGCTTCGGCGGGTTTCGGACGTGGCGTACCGCGGGCGCCGACCGCGTCCGCGGCCGCCGCTAGAGTCGGCGCGTGACCCGCTCGCCCGCTCCCACCCCGGTTCGCCCGGGGCCCTCCTCGGCGGCGATCGCCGTCCAGTTCGTCCTCATGGGGATCATCTGGGGATCGAGCTTCCTGTTCATGAAGGTCGCCCTCGGCGGCATCTCTCCCGCGCAGGTCGCGTGGGGGCGTCTCGTGCTGGGCGCGGCCACGCTCGGCGTCTTCGTCCTCGTCCGTCGCGACCGACTGCCCGGCCTGGGCCGCGAGGACGCCCGAGTGTGGGGCCACATGACGGTGCTCGCGGTGAGCTTCTGCGTCGTGCCGTTCCTGCTGTTCTCGTGGGCCGAGCAGCACGTGTCGTCGGGTTTGGGAAGCATCTACAACGCGACGACGCCGATCATGACCGCGATCATGGCGGCGCTCGTGTTCCGCGTGGAGCGCCTGAAGCCGGTGCAGATCGCGGGCATCGCCGTCGGCATCGGCGGGGTGGTGGTGATCATCGCACCGTGGACCGGCCTCGACCTCACGCAGAGCCTGCTCGCTCAGCTCGCCCTTCTCGGCGCGACCGCGTGCTACGGCTTCAGCCTCGCGTACATGCGCCGCTTCCTCGCGAACTCGGGCATGAGCCCTCTCGCCTTCTCTTTCGTGAACATCGGGATCGCCGCGGTGATCATGACGATCGTGGCGCCGGCAGTGGCCCTCACGCCCGTACGGCTGGACCCGTGGATCGTGGTGAGCATGGTGCTGCTGGGCTGCCTCGGCACGGGCGTGGCCTACATCTGGAACCAGAACACGCTGCGGGCCTGGGGGCCCACGGCCGCGTCGACCGTGACGTACATCACGCCGGTCGTGGGCGTGGCGCTGGGCTTTCTCGTCCTCGGTGAACGCATCGGCTGGCACGAGCCGGTCGGCGCCGGGATCGTCTTCCTCGGCATCCTCCTCGCGCAGAACCGACTCCGAATGCCGCAACGGCGGCCGTTCCCCGGGAACGGGAACGACCGCCGTCGGACGGAGGGACTCAGGCCTGGAGCGAACCCTGCAGGTCGAGCGTGATCGTGACGTCCTTGCCGACGAGCACGCCGCCGGTCTCGAGGGCCGCGTTCCACGTCAGACCGAAGTCCTCGCGGTTGATGACGCCCGTCGCAGTGGCACCGGCCTTGTAGTTCCCATAGGGGTCGGTGCCGAAGCCGCCGAACTCGAGCTCGAAGGTCACCGGCTTGGTGACACCGTGGATCGTGAGGTCGCCGTCGACGAGGAAGTCGCCGTCCTGGTAACGGACACCGGTGGAGACGAACTCGATCGTCGGGAACTGCGCCACATCGAAGAAGTCGGCGCTGCGCAGGTGGTTGTCGCGGTTCTCGTCGTTCGTGTTGATGGAGGCGACGTCGACGGTCGCGCTGACCTTCGCCTCGAGCGGGTTCTCCGGAGCCTCGATGGTGGCGCTCTTGAGACCGAAGACGCCGCGCACCTTCGAGATCATCATGTGGCGGAGGCTGAAGGTGACCTCGCTGTGCGCGGGGTCGAGCACCCAGGTGCCGGCCTTGTAGCCAGGGATCTCGGGAACGGTGGTGGTGTCGGTCATGTCTGCCATCCTTCGTCGGGGAAACGGTCTGCGGCTAGTCAACACGCGGAATCCGTATGTATTCCCACACATGGAAAAACTCTCGAGGAACAATCCGGGAGAGACGAGGAGGGGGTGGATGCCGCGGCATCCACCCCCTCCTCACGAAAGCGTCCGATCAGCCGACCTTGAGCAGATCGATGATGAAGATCAGCGTCTTGCCACCGAGGAAGTGACCACCGGCGGGGCCGTAGGCCAGGTGGGGCGGAATGATCAGCTCGCGACGTCCGCCCACCTTCATTCCGGGAATGCCGTCCTGCCATCCCTGGATCAGTCCGCGCAGCGGGAACTGGATCGACTCGCCGCGGCCCCACGAGGAGTCGAACTCCTCACCGGACTCGTACTCGACGCCGGCGTAGTGCACGGTGACGTTGTCGCCGGGCTTCGCCTCGTCGCCGTCACCCACGATGATGTCGCGGATGACGAGGTCGGCGGGAGCAGGTCCCACGGGGGCGTCGAACTCGGGCTTGGTGCGCTCTTCGGTCATACCTCCATCCAAGCATGCGCGGATGGGCCGGGCACCCTCTTGACACCCTCCGAGAGCTCGGAACACAATGAATGCAGGCCAACTCAGCGCCCGGGAGACACGCAGGCATCGCCGCGGCACCGGGCGCTGAGTCTGTGTGTGGGCAGAATCTGTACGGCAGATGCGCGGTGACCGAAATCACCAAAACCTGCGGAGTTCATCGCCCCGCACTACCCTGGAGGGATGCGTTTCGCCCACGTCCTCCTGCCCGAAACGGACGATCCGCAGCTGGTCGTCGTGGTCGCACCCGGACGGATCGCCCCCGTGGCAGACCTGTTCGACGCGGCTCCGCGCACGCTGCAGGCCCTCATCGAGGGGGGCGACGAGCTCCTCGCTCGCGTGCGCGAGGCTGCCCGCGATGTCGACGGCATCCCTCTGGACGGCCTGACATTCGGCCCCGCGGTCGACGCGCCGCCCATCGTCCTGGCCGTCGGTTTGAACTACGCGGCACACTCCAGCGAGCTCGGCCTCAAGGCCGACACCGCTCCGACGGTGTTCGTGCTCTGGCCGAACTCGCTGTCCGGACACGACGCCACGACCTCGTGGCCGCGATCGCTCAGCGAGTCGGTCGACTACGAATCGGAACTCGGGGTCGTGATCGGTACGCCCGCCAAGGACGTCGCCGCGGAGGACGCGCTGGCCCATGTCTGGGGGTACACGGTGGTCAATGACATCACCGCGCGCGACATCCAGTTCTCGGAAGCGCAGTGGTCACGCTGCAAGTCGTTCGACGGCTTCACCCCGAACGGCCCCTTCGTCGTCACCGCCGACGAGATCGCCGATCCGCAGAACCTGCACATCTGGGCGGTCGTCGACGGTCAGACCGTGCAGGACGCCTCGACGGGACAGATGATCCGCTCGGTGGCAACGCTGATCGCGCATCTGTCGCAGTCGGCGACGCTGCTGCCCGGCACCCTGATCTCGACCGGCAGCCCGGGAGGGGCGGGGTATTCTCGCGATCCGCAGATCTTCCTGCGCGATCGCTCGATCGTGACAGTGGGAATCGACGGCATCGGCGAGCTCACCACTCACTGCCGCATTCTGGACTGACACGCACGACGCCCCGGCGATCCGCACGCGCGGACGCCGGGGCGTCGTCTGCAGGCGGCTCAGCCGCCGTTGCAGGTGATGGTCTTGCCGTTGAGCTCGTAGATGCCGCTCGGGTTGTTCGCGCAGAACTGGATCAGGTCACCAGCCGTGTTGGCAAGCGCGACGGCGATGATGATGCCGACGATGATGCCGAGGACGATCAGCACCGAGCTGACGATGATGGCGGCGACCGCCATGCCGTTCTTCGCGCCCGCCTTCTTGGACTGCACCAGGGCGACGATGCCGAGGATGAGACCGATCAGCTGCAGCCCCACCGGCACGATGGCCAGAACGAGGGCGACGATGCCGAGCGTGCGCCCGGGAACGGAGCCGGAGGCCGCCGGGCCGCCGTTGTAGGCGGGAGCGGACGGGTAACCGGCCTGCTGATACGCCGGCGGTGCGACCGGCGGTGCCGCCGGCGGCGTCTGCGGATTCACGGGGGGCTGAGTGGGGTCGGTCATGCGTCTCTCCTCGGTCGGCCGGTGCGGCGCGTTGCTGACAGTGACGCTATCGGCCCGCGTGCGTCTCGCGCAAAGGGTTCGTCAGCTCTCGACGAGGTTCTCGGCGGGCTGTACGACGGGAATGGCCTGCGTGATCGCCTCCAGGCCCGACAGCCGCGCCGGAGAGAGCTGCTTGTCGACCTCGTCGCGGGTCATGAGCCCCGCCTCGACAACGAGGTCGCCGACGTTGCGATGGGTCAGCAGCGCGGTCTTGGCGAGCGCTGCCGAGGCGGCGTAGCCGATGAACGGCGTGAGCGCGGTGACCACTCCGACAGATGAGCCCACCATCGCCCCCAGACGCTCACGGTTCGCGGTGATGCCGTCGACGCAGTTGATCCGGAAGGTGCGCATGGCGCGGCGCATCCAGGTGATCGATTGGAAGATCGAGTGGGCGATGATCGGCTCGAACGCGTTCAGCTGCAGCTGCCCGCCCTCGACGGCCATCGTGACGGTGAGGTCGGCGCCGGCAACGGAGAACGCCACCTGGTTGACGACCTCGGGGATCACCGGGTTCACCTTGCCGGGCATGATGCTCGATCCGGCCTGACGCGCGGGCAGGTTGATCTCCCCCAGGCCCGCTTGCGGACCGCTGGAGAGCAGGCGCAGGTCGTTCGCGATCTTCGAGAGCTTGATCGCGTTGCGCTTGAGGGTCGAGGAGAACGACATGAACGACCCCGTGTCGCTCGTGGCTTCGACCAGATCGTCGGCGGTCGCCAGGTCGAGGCCCGTGATCTCCCGCAGGTGGCGTAGGACGGCGGGCGCATAACCGGGGTGGGTCGTGATGCCGGTGCCGATCGCCGTGGCGCCCATGTTGATCTCGAACAGCAGGTACGCGTTCTCGGTCAGGCGTTGGTGGTCGTAGCCGAGGGTCGTCGCGAACCCGTGGAACTCCTGGCCCAGGGTCATGGGCACGGCATCCTGCAGCTGGGTGCGACCGATCTTGAGGATGTCGTGGAACTCGACCGCCTTCGCGAGGAACGATTGGCGCAGGAGGTCCAGCTCCTCCAGGAGGGTCTTCAGATCGAGACTGAGCCCCACCTTCACCGCGGTCGGGTAGACGTCATTGGTCGACTGCGAGCGGTTGGTGTGATCGATCGGCGAGAGATAGGCGTAGTCGCCCTTCGGACGGCCGGCGAGTTCGAGGGCGATGTTGGTGATGACCTCGTTCGCGTTCATGTTGGTCGAGGTGCCGGCACCGCCCTGCACCACGCCGACGACGAACTGGTCGTGGAACTCTCCGTCGATCACCCGCTGGGCGGCGCGGTCGATCAGATCGGCGCGTTCGGCGTCGAGCACTCCGATCTCGAGGTTCGCGCGGGCGGAAGCCTGTTTGACCATCGCGAGCGCGGTCACGAGGTCCTTGTACACGGAGATCGGGCGCATGGAGATCGGGAAGTTCTCGAGCGCCCGTGCGGTGTGGATGCCCCAGTAGGCATCGGCGGGGATCTCCATCGATCCCAGGGAGTCGGTCTCGGTGCGCGTCGTTGCGGCAGGTGCCATGAGTGCAGTCCTTTTGGGTCGTCGCCTCGGGTGGTCGCGGTCGAGCCTACCCGCGACGACGACGCGCATCCGGTGTACACGGCGTACACCGCACAGACGGGTGCCCTCCGCCGAGGCCGAGGCCGCGACGAAGGGCACCCCGACGGTCAGCGGTTGACGGTCGACATGTCGGCGTAGCGGTCGCCGACCGGAGAGCCGACGGCGGCCAGCGCGGCCAGCTGGTCCTGCGTCAGCACCAGGTCGACCGCTGCGATGTTCTCCTCGACGCGGGTGAGCTTTCGCGTGCCGGGGATCGGCGCGATGTGCTCCCCCTGGGCC
Organism: Sphingomonas sp. BLCC-B65; assembly: GCF_028550675.1. Taxonomy (NCBI): domain Bacteria; kingdom Pseudomonadati; phylum Pseudomonadota; class Alphaproteobacteria; order Sphingomonadales; family Sphingomonadaceae; genus Sphingomonas; species Sphingomonas sp. BLCC-B65. The sequence continues at coordinate 915,060 of NZ_JAQQGL010000001.1, forward strand.
AGCAGCCACGCCAGCGCCACCTGAGCGGGGGTGGCGCCGGCATCCGCGGCGACCTTCTCGACGGCGTCGACGATCGCGAGGTTCGCCTGCAGCGCGCCGTCGGCGAAGCGCGGGTTGCTCTTGCGGAAGTCGTCGTCGTCGAGCACGTCCAGCGAGCGGATGGTGCCCGTGAGGAATCCGCGGCCCAGCGGCGAGTACGGCACGAACCCGATGCCCAGCTCGGACAGCGTCGGAAGCAGCTCCGCCTCGGGGTCACGGGTCCAGAGCGAGTACTCCGTCTGCACCGCGGTGACGGGATGAACCGCGTGCGCACGACGGATCGTCGCGACCGACGCCTCCGACAGTCCGTAGCCGCGGATCTTGCCCTCGGCGATCAGTTCGGTAAGCGCGCCGACGGTCTCTTCGATGGGGGTCGACGGATCCATCCGGTGCTGATAGTAGATGTCGATGCGGTCGGTGCGCAGACGCTGCAGCGACCCCTCGACGGCCAGGCGCACGTTGGCCGCAGTTCCGTCCAATCCGCGCTCACCGCCCGCGGTGTGGCGAACCGTGCCGAACTTCGTGGCGATGACGACCTCGTCGCGGCGTCCGGCGTCGGCGAGCGTCGTGCCCAGCAGTTCCTCATTCGTGTACGGACCGTACATCTCCGCCGTGTCGAGGAAGGTGACGCCGCGATCCAGGGCCCCGAGGATGGTGCGTGCACCATCCGCATCGTCCTGTCCGGCGCCGGTGTAGAAGGCGCTGATTCCCATCAGGCCGAGACCGAGGCGGCTGACCTCGATGGGGGTGGCGCTTCCCAGAGTGGTGGTCTTCATGAGTGTGCGATCTCCTTGTCATAGATGTCGATCTTGTGGTCGATGGCTCGCAGGCTCGCGGTGATCTCGTCGAGCTGTGCGCGCACGCGTTCACGATGCGCGACCAGCAGCTCCCGCCGTTGGGCGATGGTCGACTCGCCGCTGCGCACGAGTTCGGTGTACGCGCGGATGCCGGCGATCGGCATGCCCGTGAGGCGCAGCCGCGTCAGGAAGCGCACCCAGGAGATGTCGGCATCCGAGTAGCGACGGTGCGAGGAGGAGGCGCGGTCGATCGGCGTCAGCATGAGCCCCTCGCGCTCGTAGTAGCGCAGGGTGTGCGTCGAGACGTCGGTGGCGGCGGCGGCCTCGGCGATCGAGACGCCCTCGCGCGCGGGGACGGGGAGCAGGGTCATGTCCCCACGGTAGAACTTCGAGTGCACTCGAAGTCAAGCCGCATGAGCGCATCTGCCGCGCCCGGGACACCTCGCCATCTCAGCGCTTTCGGGAGAAGGCCTCGAGCCGCTCCTCCGGGTCGAGTGCGGCCATCGCCCGTGTCCATTCCTCGCTGAAGACCTCGGCCGTCTCGGCCTCACCGACCGGGACGACGCTGTGCGTGATGGTGTCGTCGTAGACGTGCACGAGATGGAAGGACTGTCCGCCGTCCATGCCGTTGACCTCCTGCGGCGGACGCTGGAGGTTCATCGTGTAACAGGTCGCCGATGCGACGCTGACCGGGATGCCGGCGAAGGTGCCCGCCGTGGCGTAGTGGAGGTGTCCGGCGAGGATGGCGCGGACGTCGCTGCCGGCGAGCGCCGCCGCGAACTCGCTCTGATGACGGAGTTCGAGGATGTCGAAGAAAGGGATGTGACTCGGCAGCGGCGGATGATGCAGAGCCAGCACGGTGCCCAGCGGCGCCGGTTCGGCGAGGATGCCGCGGAGCCAGTCGAGCTGTGCGGCATCCAGGTCGCCGTGATGCCACCCCGGCACGGAGGAATCGAGAGCGATCAGGCGCAGTCCGCCGAGGTCCCACACACCGGTGACGGGTTCGAGACTCGGCGCCTCGTCGAGAAGTCCCGCACGCAACGCGGGGCGCTCGTCGTGATTGCCCGCGACCCACACGATGGGCGCGCCCAGCCGCGCAGCGACGGGCTCGACCTCGGCGCGCAGGGCGGCGTAGGCGTCCGGCTCACCCAGATCGGTCAGGTCGCCCGTGAACACGATGGCGTCGGCCGTGACGCCGGTGCGCTCGACTGCCGCCAATGTCGCGATGAGGTTGGCGGCGGTGTCGTATCGGCCACCGAGGGGCCGGTTCCCGGCGAGCAGATGCGTATCGCTGAGATGGACGATCACGCGCTGGGCGGGTGGATGGATGCCGAACGAGAACGAGTCGGGGGCCATGAGCTCAGCCTAGGCGCCGCCGACGACGCGGCGCGGACCCTCCCGCAGTTCCGGGCGTGAGGCGCCCGCGATCGCGATGCCGGTGGATCAGTGCAGGACGATCAGGGCGAGCCCAGCGAGAACCGCGACGCCGCACAGTGCGAACGACAGGTAGGCACCGATCAGCGCCAGACGCTTCTGCCCGTCGGTCAGAGGGCTCTTCTTCGCCGCCTTCGCGGCGGCTTTGGCCGCACGACGCGCCTCCTTCTCGCTGATCACGGTGATCGCGTCGGTGAACTCCGCAGGAGCGACGATGGGCGCCCGTCCGCCACGTACCAGCAGCCGAAGACCGCCCGCATAGAAGCCGACGACGAGCAGCGCACCGATCAAGGCGGCGGCGAAGACCTGGACGAAGGCCAACCAGTCGATGCTGATACCCATCAGCGCTCCCCCGTCTTCTCAGCACCGGACTTCTCGGCGGAAGGCTTTGTGGCCGAAGGCTTCGTGGCCGAGGGCTTCGTGGCCGAGGGCTTCTTTCCGCGGGGCGCCGTGTTCTTCGCTCGCTCCTTGGCGCGCTCCGCCTTCTCCTGCGCGCGCTCCGCGCGCAGGATGGCGCGCTGGCGACGCGTGGGCGGCGGGTTGCGCTTGACCTTGACGGCGAGACCCGAATCGGCGACCTCGCTCATCGCGTTGGACGAGTCGACGTGATTGCGGCGCGAGCGCAGGAACAGACCCACGATGATCGCGACGGCGAGCACCGCGTCGACGACGATGCCGGCACTTCCGAACCAGACGACCAGCAGAGCCGCGAAGGCGCCGACGGCGGCCGAGGCGGGCAGCGTCAGCACCCACCCCACGGCGATGCGCCCGACGGTACGCCAGCGCACCTTCGAGCCACGCCGACCGAGTCCGGAGCCGATCACCGAACCCGAGGCGACCTGCGTGGTCGACAGTGCGAAGCCGAGCGCGCTGGAGGCGAGGATGGTCGCCGCCGTGGACGTCTCGGCGGAGAAGCCCTGTGCGGGCTTCACGTCGGTGAGCCCCTTGCCGAGCGTACGGATGATGCGCCAGCCGCCCATGTAGGTGCCGAGCGCGATCGTGAACGCACAGGCCAGGATCACCCACAGCTGCGGGTCGGCATGGGCACCGCTCTGCCAGCCCGCCATGATCAGCGCGAGGGTGATGACTCCCATCGTCTTCTGCGCATCGTTCGTGCCGTGGGCGAGGGCGACGAGGGAGGAGGTGAAGATCTGGCCCCAGCGGAACCCGTCGCGACCGTCGGGCTTGTTGTCGTAGCGACGCGTCATCGCGTAGGCGAGCCGCGTCGCCAGGAAGGCGATGACACCGGCCGTGAACGGGGCGATCAATGCCGGCAGAACGACCTTGCTCAGCACCATGCCGAAATCGATGGCCGCCGCGCTCGCGCCGACGAGCGTCGCCCCGATCAACCCGCCGAACAGGGCGTGCGAGGAGCTGGAGGGCAGACCCAGCAGCCAGGTCAGCATGTTCCAGGTGATCGCACCGATCAGGCCGGCGAAGATGATCGGCAAGAACGCGAGCGGCTCGATCTGGTCCTCGCGGATGATCCCGTGCGAGATCGTCTTCGACACCTCGGTGGACAGGAAGGCGCCGACGAGGTTGAGACTCGCGGCGAGCAGAACGGCGACTTTGGGCTTGAGCGCCCCGGTCGCGATTGGGGTGGCCATCGCGTTTGCGGTGTCGTGAAAGCCGTTCGTGAAGTCGAAGAACAGCGCCAGCACGATCACCAGCACGACGATGAGGGCAGCGGTTTCCACAGTTCGCTTTCGTCGGGATTCACAGGAAGGGAGCCGACGGAATCGGCGATGCGAACGAAGAGTTCACCGTGGTTTCATTCTCCGGCAACCGGACCACAGAAATACTCCCACATTCAAGGCCCCTCGCAGAACGGCGATCCCGCCCCGACACGCCGGGCGTGGATTAGCGTGGAGCGGTGACCCGAGAGACGTCCTCCACGCCGCTGTCCGCCCCCGTCGCCGCCGCCCGTCCAACGCTTCGCCGTCATCACGGCGACGAGGTGCGAGACGACTACGAGTGGCTGCGGGAGAAGGAGGATGCCGAGGTCATCGCGCACCTCGAAGCCGAGAACGCCTTCACCGAGCAGCGCACGGCCCACCTCGCGGGGCTGCGCCAGCGCATCTTCGACGAGATCAAGGCTCGCACCCTCGAGACCGACCTGTCCGTTCCGACGCGTCAGGGCGCATGGTGGTACTACGGGCGCACCGTCGAGGGCAAGCAGTACGGCATCCAATGCCGCGCGCCTCTGGCCGGCCCCGACGACTGGACGCCGCCTGTCCTGACGCCGGGCGTCGACGTCCCCGGCGAGATCGTCCTGCTCGACGGCAACGTCGAGGCCGACGGTCACGAGTTCTTCTCCCTGGGCAGCTTCGACGTCTCGACCGACGGTTCTCGACTGCTCTTCGGTGTCGATGTGGAGGGCGACGAGCGCTACACGCTGCGTGTACGGGACCTCGTCAGCGGGAAGGACCTGCCCGACGTCATCGAGAACACCTCGGCGGGAGCGTCGTTCTCCCCCGACGGCCGGTACATCGTCTACACGACGGTCGACGACGCGTGGCGACCCGACACCGTCTGGCTGCACGAGGTCGGCACCGATGCCGCAGCCGACGCGCGCCTGTTCCACGAGCCGGACGAGCGCTACTGGGTGGGTACGGGCTTCACGCGCAGCGAGAAGTACCTGGTCATCGAGGTGGGCTCCTCCATCACGACCGAGGAGTACCTCGTCGACGCGACCGATCTGCGTTCCGAGCCGCGATCCATCTGGCCGCGTCGAGAAGGCGTCGAGTACTCGGCCACCCATGCCGTCGTGGGCGGCGAGGACGTGCTCTACATCGTGCACAACGACGGCGCGCTCGATTTCGAACTGGTGCGCGTCGCGGCATCCGATCCACAGGGCCAACGCGACGTCGTGCTGGCCCACACTCCCGGGCGGCGCGTGCTGGATATATCCGCCTTCCGCGACTGGGGGGTCGTGTCGTACCGACGCGACGGGCTGTCGCGAATGGGGATCCTGGACTACGCCACCGGCAGCATCGACGAGCTCGCCTTCGAGGAGGAGCTCTACACCGCCGGAGCCGGCGGCAATCCCGAATGGGCCCCGCCCGTGGTGCGGCTCGGTTACGGCTCGTTCCTCACCCCCGGGACCGTCTACGACTACGACGTGGCGGCGCGTGAGTTGCACCTGCGCAAGCGCCAGCCCGTGCTGGGTGGATACGATCCGTCGGCCTACGGGCAGCGGCGCGAGTGGGTCACGGCATCCGACGGCACCCACGTGCCCGTCTCGATCGTGTGGAAGCGGTCGTTCAGCGAGCCGGGGAACGCGCCGCGTCCGCTGCACCTCTACGGGTACGGGTCCTACGAGCACTCCATCGAACCCGGTTTCTCGGTGGCGCGTCTGTCGATGCTCGATCGCGGCGTCGTCTTCGCCGTCGCGCACGTTCGCGGCGGCGGCGAACTCGGACGCCAGTGGTACGAGGACGGCAAGTTGCAGCACAAGCGCAACACCTTCACCGACTTCGTCGCGGTCGCGCGTCATCTGATCGACACGGGCGTCACCGCACCCGACCGCCTCGTCGCCGAGGGCGGTTCTGCGGGCGGCCTGCTGATGGGCGCGGTCGCGAACCTCGCCCCCGAGCTGTTCGCCGGCATCCTCGCCGACGTTCCCTTCGTCGACGCCCTGACGACCATCCTCGATCCTTCGCTCCCGCTGACGGTGATCGAGTGGGACGAGTGGGGCGATCCGCTGCACGACGCGGAGGTCTACGCGTACATGAAGTCGTACACGCCGTACGAGAACGTGCGCGAGGGAGTGACGTATCCGCGGATCCTCGCGACCACCTCGCTCAACGACACCCGCGTCTACTACGTGGAACCCGCCAAGTGGGTGGCGCGATTGCGCGAGGTCGGTGCTGACGCACTGCTCAAGTGCGAGATGGTCGCGGGCCACGGCGGTGTCTCCGGGCGCTACAACTCCTGGCAGCAGCGCGCTTTCGAGCTCGCCTGGCTGCTCGACGTGCTGGGCCTCGCCGAGGACTGATTCCCCCCTCCCGCACCTCCCCCCCTCCCCGCACGCCGAGGCATGTCCCACATATGCCGAGGCATGTCCCACTATCTGTGCTTGACAGCGCTCCCAGGCAGCAGGAAGTGGGACACACAGTTCCGGCGCCGCGCCTCTGTGCCTCGGCGCCGCGCCTCTGTGCCCCGGCGTCAGCGCCCGGGCGTCCACCCCGCACGCTGCAGGGCCTCTCTTACCATCGCGACCGCGAGCCGGCCATCGCCGACGAGGTGATGAGCCAGCACCCGCTCGTGCTGCCACCCCAGGCCGCGAATGGCCGCCCACCGGTCGGCGTCGCGCGCGAACTGACGCGCATCGTCAGCGTGGACGCGCCCGTCGTACTCGACCGCGAGGCGATAGCGGGGAAAGGCCAGATCGAGCTCCGCGACGAACGTCCCCCGATCGTCGAACAGGTTCCAGGCCACCTCGGCCTCCGGCAGGCCCGCGCGACTCAGCAGCAGCCGCAAGCACGTTTCGCGAGGAGAGCGCACGCCACCGCGAGCGAGCGCCAGCGCCCTGCGGAGAATTCCGCCGCGCACGTCGCCCATCACCTCGATCTCACCCCGAAGCTCGGCCGCATCCGTCAGCGGGCTCCGGCCTGAGATCAGGTGATCTGCCGCAGCAACGAGGTCATCGAGCCGCCAGAGCGTGCCCGTTTGACGCCAGGCACGCGCCGGGTGCTCGACCGGCATCCCGCCCACCGTCGTGTGGGCCGGCGTTCGCAGCTGCAGCCGATGACCCACCACGGCGTGAGTACGGGGTTCGCGCGCAGGACGGTGGGTGGACACGTGGATGGTCGGCTCATACGGCCACTCCGGCTGAGGCACTCCGAGAAGATACAGGGCGGTCTCGTGGCTGAAGAACTGCCCGTTGCGCAGCCTCGGCAGCAGCGCCCGACACGATGCCTCAAGCGAGCCAGGAGTGGGCTCCACTCGCGCGCGGACGCCGTGGAAGGGACGCGACAGATCGCGTCCCCGCAGCCGCCCGGGGCTCACGCCCGCATCTCGCGCCTGCGCGACGGTGAACGCGTCCGGCAGACTCAGCGGCAGGTCGCTCGAGGTCGTCATCGCGCAAGCGTCACCCGTGCGCAGCGATGCTCTGGTGGCTGAGCACCGAACGGTGGAAACCTCAGAGCCCGACGCCGACCGGGGAGGAACCTGCATAGGGCGTGGTCAGTGAGAGTGACCCTCGCAGGGCGTGCCCCACTTCCTGCTGTCCGGTGGCCTCCTGCACAGCAGAAAGTGGGACACGGCACGGCGGAAGTGGGACAACGCCAGCGAAAAGTGGGACACGGAATCTTCGGTGTCCCGGTGGCGGGCTCAGCCGAAGAGCGCGGCGGCCTCTTCGTAGCGGTAGATCGGCACCGTGTTCAGCTCACCGAGAGCCTCCGCAAACGGCACCCGCACGATGTCGGTGCCCTTCAGCGAGACCATCTGGCCCCAGGCCTGCTCGTAGACGGAGTCTGCGGCGTGCAGACCCAGGCGCGTCGCGAGCACCCGGTCGAAACCGGAGGGCGAGCCGCCGCGCTGGATGTGACCGAGCACGGTCGCACGTGTCTCGATGCCGGTCAGACGCTCGATCTCGGGCGCCAGGACCTCGCTGATGCCGCCCAGGCGAGGGCGGTTGAAGGCGTCGAGCCCCTTGTCGCTGAAGGCTTCGTCCATGCCCGTGAGCGTGAAGCCCTCCGAGACGACGACGAGCGGCGCGCGACCGCGGTCATGCGCCTTCTGCACCTGCGCGGCGATTTCGGTGATCGACATGGGCACCTCGGGGATGCAGATCACGTGCGCACCGGCCGCGATGCCGGAGTGCAGGGCGATCCACCCCACGTGCCGGCCCATGACCTCGGCGACCATGCAGCGCTGGTGCGAGTCTCCGGTGGTGCGGAGGCGATCCATGGCGTCGGTGGCGATGTTGACGGCGGTGTCGAAGCCGAACGAGTAGTCGGTGGCGCGGAGGTCGTTGTCGATCGTCTTGGGCACGCCCATGACATTGATGCCGTCGTTCCACAGCCGGTTGGCCGCGGCGAGCGTGCCCTCGCCACCGATGGCGATGATCCCGTCGATGTGGTGGCCGTAGAGCGTCTTCGCGATGTTCTCCGCGCCGCCGCGTGGACCCTCGTAGGGGTTGGTCCGGCTCGTGCCGAGGATGGTGCCCCCGACCTTCGAGAGGCCCTTGACCTCGTGCCGGGTGAGCGGGAAGAAGTCGCCGTCGACGACGCCACGCCAGCCGTCACGGATGCCGACGAACTCGATGTTGTAGTTCGTGGTGCCCTTGAGGACCACACCGCGGATGACCGCGTTCAGTCCGGGGCAGTCTCCGCCGCTGGTGAGGATACCGATCTTCATGTGGAGATCCTTTGGTGATTCGGGATGTGATTCGGCGACGCTGCCTCTTTGACACTATCGCCGTATCGACGGCGGATGCCACCGCATCCGCCGTCGATAATCCCGGCCCGCCTCAGGCGGCGCCGAGCGCCTGGCGCAGCAGGTGCATGAGCGCCGACAGCTGCACGGAATCGCTCGAGGTGGGGTCGAGCTGGGCGCCGTCCAGGGCGCGCTGGGCGAGCCCCTGCTTCGAGTCGATCAACTCCGCGATCTTCGTGTCGATCGTGTGCGCGGCGATGATCCGCCATGCCGTGACGGGCTCGTCCTGACCGATGCGGTGCACCCGATCGATCGCCTGGGTCTGCTCGGCGGCGGTCCACGAGAGCTCGGCGAGAACGACGTTGGATGCCGCCTGCATGTTCAGTCCGACGCCGGCCGCCGTCAGCGAACAGACGGCGATCGCCACACCGGGGTCGGTGTTGAAGGCGTCGATGGCCTGCTGGCGGGCGGTCGTCGTCTGATCACCGCGGATCGAGATCGTCCGCAGGCCGGATGCCGCGAAGTGCGCCTCTGCGGCATCCATCACGTCGATGTGCTTCGCGAAGAACACCACCTTGCCGACCGAGCGCTGCAGCTGCACCGCGTAGTCGGCGGCGAGGTGCGCCTTGGCCTGACCGATCTTGCGGACCATCGTGAAGACGTTGTCCGCGCCGGCGGCCGACGCCTTCGCCTCTTCGAGCTCGCCGTGCGCGACGAGGCGGACGATGTCCTCGTCGACCTCGCCGATGAGCACCTTGTCGCCGCGCGCCTCGATGATGCGGCGGTACTTGGCCGCCAGGCGCGACCCGAGCTCACGCTCGGCTTCGCGGATGGAACGCCCGAACTCGTCGTCGAGCTCCACCGGCAGGTCGGCGACCAACTTGTCGGGAAGGTCGGCTGCGACGTTCTTCTTCTTGCGACGGACGATGCCCATCGAGATCACGGCGTCGCGCGCCTCGGGGTAGAAAGCCTTGTCCGCCGGTGTGAATCCGGTCGCGTCGAGCTTCTCCATGAGCTCGGGGCCCGGCTTCTCGCCGTTGGTCCAGCCGAGGAAGCGCCAGATCGCGTCGAAGTCCTCGACGTCGTTGATCAGCGGCGTTCCCGTGAGGGCGAGCATCAGCGGGTTGCGCACCTGCTCGCGGATGCGCCCGCCCAGGGCGAGCACGTTCTGGGAACGCTGCGAGCTGAGGTTCTTGATGAAGTGGGCCTCGTCGACGACCATGCCCTTCAGGCCGAGCGAGCCGAGCCAGGACAGGTGCCGATCGAGCACCTCGTAATTGACGATGAAGACGTCGGCGAACGCGTCGACGGTGTCGCCGTCGCCGTGGATGACGGTCGCACGTCGCTGCGGCGTCCACCGCTCGACCTCGCGCGCCCAGTTCATCTTGACGACATTGGGCACGACCGCCAGCAGCGGATACGCATCGGCGACGGAGGCGGCGAGAACGGACTGGGCGGTCTTGCCGAGGCCTGGTTCGTCGGCCAGAAGGAACGACCGGTGACCGGCTCGCACCGCCTCCAGGAAGCGGGACTGGTGCGGCATGATCTCGAGCCCCTTGGGAGAGATCCGATCGAACTCGGGGACGGACGGAAGCTCCATGGAGGCGGTGGCGCCGCCGGCCCCCGTCTCGAACGCCTTGTACAGCGGTCCCATCAACTCCCAGCCGTCCAGCCGGCGGCGAGCCGTGGATGCCGGTGCGCGCAGCGCGACGTCGGGCGCCAGGAAGGGATTCGCCTCGCGGCGCGCCTCGATCTGCGGCGGCACGACCTGGCGCTCGGCCAGCGCGGCCGGAACCACCGGGGTCTGTCCCCAGCTCTGGGGGGCGGGCGCCGTATCGGTGATGATCAGCTCGTCATCGGGCAGCTCCGCGCCCGATTCGAGCAGCCAGTCGCGACGCATGCGCTTGGCGACCGGAGAGGTGGCCTGATCGACCTCGAGCAGCTGGATGAGCGAGGTGTCGCGCGCGGCGGTCTTGGCGAGGATGGTCGCGACGCCGTCGAGGCGCTTGAGCAGCTCGGCCCGCGCCGCTGTGGGGACGGCCTCGTCGGCCTTCACACGCGCGCGCTCCTCGCGAACGAGGAAGGCGATGACCTGGAACTTGACGCGGTTGGTCGGGCCCAGCTTGCCCTTCTGGGCTTTCGCCTCGACCTCGCGCACTTTGCGGGCGAGGATCGGGATCAGCGGGGCGTCGTCGTCGCGACGGGCGGATGACCCGCGATGGGACGAGCCGCGTCGGCGGGACGCGGTGGCAGTGGATGCCGTGGTCGGCATGCTCCTCCTGAGCGTGAAGCGCCGGAAAACCGGCGGAGGTCCGGTCGGATGACCGGTCAGTCGTTCCGCAGCGGTCGCCGCGGGGTGGGGCGAGGTGCGGATCCTCCGGCTGCGGGTACTCGCTTCTGCGAGCTGCGGCGACGAACGGGGCGGACCTCGTCGTCAGTCTAGCGCGCCCTCCCCCACCGCCGCGAGCGGCGGCCGGGTCAGCGGCGCAGCCGCAGGCTGTTGAGCACGACGAAGACGCTCGAGAAGGCCATGGCCGCGCCGGCGATCATCGGGTTGAGCACGCCGAACGCCGCCAGCGGCAGCGCGGCGACGTTGTAGGCGAAGGCCCAGAACAGGTTGCCGCGGATGATGCGCATCGTGCGTCTGCTGAGGCCGATCGCGGTGAGCACCGGCGACAAGCCGCTGCCGGTGACGGCGATGTCACTCGCATGCATCGCCGCATCCGTGCCGGATCCCATGGCGATGCCGAGGTCGGCGGTGGCCAGCGCGGCGGCGTCGTTCACACCGTCACCGACCATGGCGACCCGGTGTCCGCCGGCGCGCAACCGCTCGATCTCGGCGACCTTGCCTTCCGGGAGAACGCCCGAGACGACCTCGCGGATGCCGACGGCGTCGGCGACCGCGCGCGCGGCGCCCGCGTTGTCGCCGGTCAACAGCACGAGGTTCAGGCCCAGAGACTCCAGCGCCGCGACGGTGTGCGCGCTGTCGCTGCGAATGCTGTCGGCGACGACCACGACGCCGCGAATGCGGTCGTCCCAGCCTGCGACGATCGCGGTCGCGCCGCGCCGCTGGGCGGCGTCGACGGCGGCGTCGACCGCGCCGATGACGTCCGCGCCCGAGCCCGGCGCCTGAGCACGGGCGAAGGCCGGTCGACCAGCGAACACGCGGTGGCCGTCGACGATCCCGGTCACGCCGAGACCGGCGTGACCGGTGAACTCGCCGACCTCCTGCGGCGCGGTCGCGAGTGCCGCGACCGCACGCGCGATCGGATGCTCCGAGGCCTCCTCCAGCGATCCGACGAGTCGTCGCACCTCGTCGGCATCCGCTCCGCCGATGGGCGTGACGGTGTCGACCGTCATCGCGCCCTCGGTGACCGTGCCGGTCTTGTCGAGCACGACGGTGTCGATGCGGTCCGCCGCCTCGAGCGCTTCCGGTCCGGTGATGAGGACACCGAGCTGTGCACCGCGACCGGTCCCCACCAGGATCGCGATCGGCGTCGCCAGCCCGAGCGCACAGGGGCAGGCGATGATCAGCACGGCCACCGCCGCGGTGAACCCCGACGCGAGGGCCTCGCCGCTGAAGCCTCCCACCACGAGCCACGCCAACAGCGTGAGAGCCGACAGGAGGATGACGATCGGGACGAAGATCCCCGAGATGCGATCGGCGAGGCGCTGCACGCGGCTCTTGCCCGCCTGCGCGTCCTCGACCAGGCGGGCCAGCCGGGCAAGGCGCGTGTCCTCGCCGACGGAGGTGGCCTCCACGACGAGACGGCCATCGGTGGCGATCGTGCCGCCGGTCACGGACGAGCCGGCGTCGACGTCGACGGGGATCGACTCGCCCGTGATCATGCTCTCGTCGACCGAGGCACGACCACTGCGAACGACACCGTCGGTGGCGACCTTCTCTCCCGGACGCACGACGAACAGGTCTCCCACACCGAGCGCCTCGATCGGCACGCGACGGCCGTCTTCGAGCTCCACATCACGCGCCGACAGATCCATCAGCGCGCGCACGGCCGCCCCCGCGGCGCGCTTGGAGCGCTGCTCGATGACGCGGCCGAGCAGCAGGAACACCGTGACCGCCGCCGCCACTTCGAAGTAGACGAGCGAGGAGGGGTCATGGACGGGGGCGAACAGTCCCCCGTCGTGGCGCATGCCGACACGTCCCGCCGAGCCGAAGAACAACGCCCAGACGCTCCACAGCGTCGCCGCACCTGTTCCGAGCGTGATGAGGGTGTCCATCGTCATCGCGCCATGGCGGGCGTTGGCGAAGGTGGCGCGGTGGAAGGGCCAGCCTCCCCAGAGCACGACGGGCACCGCCAGTACGAACGACACCCACTGCCACCCCGGGAACTGCCACGGCGGAATCATCCCGAGAAGTACCACCGGCACGGCCAGCACAGCGCTGATGAGCAGACGAGTGGTCAGCCGTGTGGCACCCGGGCGGTCTTCGACGTCGTGGACGTGGCCGCCGTGCGACGACGACGCATGGCCGTCGTGGGGGCCGGCATGCGGGTGGGCGGTGCGCTCTCGCACGCGCGCGTCGTACCCCGCTTCGCGCACCGCGGCGATGAGAGCCGCGGCATCGAGGCCGCTCGGGTAATCCACCCGTGCGGATTCGGTCGCGAGGTTCACGGATGCCGACACGCCGTCGAGCCGCTGCAGTCGCTTCTCGACCCGCGCGACGCAACTCGCGCACGTCATACCCTCGATCTCCAGCACCGCCTCTGCCCGCGGCTCGGCGTCAGACGTGGTCGCACCCATGGACGCTGTGCTCCTCTCAGCGAGCGACGACGGCGTAACCGGCCTCGTCGACGGCCGCGGCGATCTCGTCATCCGGCGCCCCACCGTCGACGGTCACCGTCAACGTGCCCTCGGTCACGTCGACGGCGACGTCCGTCACGCCCACGACCTTGCGGACTTCACGAGTGACGGCACCGGCACAGTGGGCGCAGGTCATTCCCTCGACGGCGTACGTGTGTGTGGACATGTGGAGCTCCTTCCGCGGGCGGTCCCGATCCGCCTCTGCTGTCGATACCAACGATGATACCCCCCTGGGGTATTCCCGACCCGCGCTGGCGTAGGCTGGAGCCATGTCCACCATCACCGAGCGCGACCTCGCCGCGACGATCGATCACGCCATCCTGAAGCCTGAACTGACCCGCGCCGACGTCGACGCGGAACTCGACATCGCCGCCGAATGGCGCGTGTTCAGCGTGTGCGTGCGCCCGAGCGACATCGCGCACGCCGTGCAGCGGCTGACGGGCACCGGCGTCAACGTCGGCACCGTCATCGGCTTCCCGCACGGCACGACCTCCACTGCCGCGAAAGTGGCTGAGGTTCGCCAGGCCCTCGCCGACGGCGCCGTCGAGTTCGACATGGTGATCAACATCGGTGCTCTGCGTTCGGGCTTCGACGACGCCGTTGTCGCCGACATCCAGGCGGTGGTCGCGGCCGCGGCCGGCAAGGTGACGAAGGTGATCCTCGAGACCTCGCTGCTGGACGACGAGCAGATCGCCCGCGGCAGCCGCCTGACCGAGGCCGGTGGCGCGGACTTCGTCAAGACGTCCACGGGCTTCGCCGGCGGTGGGGCGACGGTCCCCCACGTCGAGCTCATGCGCGCCAGTGTCGGCCCGGACGTGCAGGTGAAGGCATCGGGTGGGGTGCGCAGCTACGCCGACGCGCTCGCGATGCTCGCCGCCGGGGCGACACGGCTCGGAACGAGCGGCAGCGCTGTCATCCTCGGCGAGGCGCGCCGTGTGGATGCCGGCGAGCAGGCGTCGGGCGCCGTCGACACCTCGTCGTACTGACCCCGCCCGGGTGCGCGCGGCTCAGCCGAGGGCGGCGCGCACCCGCGTGATGTCGTCGTCCATCTGGGCGATGAGCGCCTCGATCCCCTCGAAGGCGACCATGCCGCGGATGCGGTTCGTGAAGCGGATCTGCACGCGATGCCCGTAGAGGTCGAGCCCCGTCTCATCCAGGACATACGCCTCGACCTGTCGCATCGGAACATCATCGAACGTCGGATTGGTCCCCACCGAGATGGCCGCCGGGTAGCGAGTCGTCACCGTCGCACCATCGGTGCCGAGGTCGACGAGCCACCCGGCGTAGACCCCGTCTGCCGGAATGAAGCCCTCCGCATCGGCTGACAGATTCGCCGTCGGGTAGCCGAGCTCGCGACCGCGTTTGAGGCCGTGGACGACCTCGCCCTGCACCGCATGCGGGCGTCCCAGCAGACGCGCGGCGCCTTCGACGTCGCCCGACGCGAGCAGGTCCCGTACCCAGGTCGACGACACGCGGCGGCCTCCGCCTTGAACGTCCCCGACCACGTCGACCTGGAAGCCGTACTCCGCGCCGAGACGAACCAGGGTGTCGGGATCGCCCGCTCCCCCGTTGCCGAAGCGGAAATCGTCGCCGACCATCACGATCACGACGCCCAGGCCGACCAGCACATGTTCGACGAAGGCGCGAGGTTCCAGAGAGGCCAGCTCCTGGTCGAATCGGAGCACCAGGGTCGCATCGACCCCCGCGGCGGCGAGCAGATCGAGCTTCTGCGGCAGACTGCACACGGGCTGCGGGCACAGCTCGGGCCGCAGCAGGCTCAAGGGGTTGCGGTCGAACGTGACGGCGACCACCCGTGCCCCGGCATCCTCCGCGGCCACACGGGCACGGTCGATCACCGCTCGGTGGCCGGAATGCACCCCGTCGAACTTGCCGATCGCGACGACACTGGGGCCGAACCCGGCCGGCACCTCCGCGGGGTCGTGGAAGACGATCACCAGCTGGACCTCCCGTCTGCGCGCACGATGCCCGCCTTCGCGTCGTCCGGCGCCGCGGCACCATCCAGGTCCGGGCGCTCGCGGCCGCCGCTGCGCAGCCACCACAGGCCGACGAACGGCAGCACGAGAGGTACCCAGAAGTAGCCGAAGCCATAGCCCGACCACACGGTCGCGTCGTGCAGGAAGAGCTCGGGATGTGTGAGGCTGAGTGTTCCGACGATGAGCACGCCCGCCAGTTCGAAGCAGATCGCCACCCACGCCACGACGTACCACCGCCGGCCGTCCGACTTCACGAGAGCCACCGTCGCGAGCACGTAGACGACCGCCGCGAGCGCAGAGAGCGTGTACGCGAGCGGCGCGGCCGCGAAGTCCTGCACGATCTGAACGAACGAGCGTCCGGTCGCCGCCAGCGCCATGACGGCGTAGACGACGACGAGCACGCGCCCGATTCCGGTCATCCGGGTCGGGGCGGCGGCGTCGGCGTGTGGCGCAGTCATGGCCTGTCAATGATAGGCGCCCGCCCTCGCCGGGGCCGCGGCCTCACATACCAGCGGTCGTCCAGATGACCTGCATGCGCCACACCATGACGGCGACCGACAGTGCGGCGATGCCCATGATCACCGTGCTCCAGCGGCTGCGCTCGAGGAGCGCCCAGACGACGGACGCCGGCGGAATGATCACCGCGGAGACGAGGTAGACCCAGAACTCGAGTGCGCTGCCGGCCGGCGGGTTGCCGACCAGCGGCGCGACGATCGCGACGACCACCTGAGCGAGCAGGAGCAGCAGGATCAGGGCCATCGCGCCGACGGTGAGATCGCTCGGCCGACGCCCCGCGAGTCCGAGGATGATCGCGAGCAGCCCCGCCACGACCGCGACGGCCACCTGGGCGATGGCGAACCACTCGATCATGCGTCCTCCGCCATGTTCATCGCGCTCTTGATGTCGGCGCCGCGGCGCTCAACGATGCCGACGAGCCGACCATCGGGGTCGATCGCCGCCGGCGTCGGCGTCATCGCCCCCTCCAGGCGCGGTGCGGCGCCGACGAGACGCTTGCCGTGACGGAGGTCACGCGCCTCGGCCGCGGTGACGGGCAGGGCGCCGAGCACGGATGCCGCGACCTGCGCGGGCGGCAGCAGCGGCGCGTCCGCCGCGATTTCGGAGACGGCGTCGCCCACGTCGAACGCGCCGATGCGCGTCCGCCGCAGCGCCGTGAGGTGGCCACCCACCCCGAGTGCGGCGCCGAGATCACGGGCCAGGGCACGGATGTACGTGCCACTGGAGCAGTCCACGACGACATCCAGTTCGATGAGGCCCTCGGCGGTGTCGCGGCGGCGGACGACATCGAACCGATCGATCGTCACCCGGCGGGCTGCCAGCTCGACGCTCTCCCCCGCCCGGGCGAGGTCGTAGGCGCGTCTGCCGGCGACCTTGATCGCCGACACGGTGCTCGGAATCTGATCGATCTCACCCGTGAGAGCCGCGACTGCCATGGCGATGCGCTCGTCGGTCACGGAGGCGAGAGTCTCGGCATCCGCCCGACGCGTCTCCACGCCGTCCGCGTCGTCGGAGTCGGTCGCCACGCCGAGCACCACCGTGGCCTCGTAGGTCTTGCCGAGCCCGACGATGAAGGTGAGCAGCCGGGTGGCCGGTCCGACTCCGAGGATGAGCAGCCCGGTGGCCATCGGGTCGAGCGTGCCGGCGTGTCCGATCTTGCGGGTGCCCAGGGCGCGGCGAGCCCGTGCGACCACATCGTGACTGGTGATCCCCTGCGGCTTGTCCACGAGGAGGACGCCGTTGGGGACGAGCGGAGAGGCGGGCATTGCTCCAGCCTAGGCGCGGTGCCACCTCCGGCCGCACCCGCTCGGGGCCGCAGGCGATCGGGGCCGCAGGCGAACGCGGCGTGCCGACGTAGGCTGGTGCGATGCCCGACCTCGCGACGCCGCTCATCGCCTGGTACCGCGACAACGCGCGCGATCTGCCGTGGCGCGCGGAGGGGTTCGGCGCCTGGGGCGTGCTCGTCAGCGAGTTCATGCTGCAGCAGACGCCCGTGACGCGCGTGATCCCCTTGCTGGACGCCTGGCTGGCGCGGTGGCCGACACCGACCGCCCTGGCTGACGATGCCCCGGCGTCGGCGGTCGCGCAGTGGGCGAACCTCGGCTACCCGCGGCGCGCCCTGTGGCTGCACCGCGCCGCGGTGGAGATCCGCGACCGACACGACGGCGTCGTGCCGCGCGACGTCGAGGCGCTCCTCGCGCTGACGGGTATCGGAGACTACACAGCGCGGGCGGTCGCCGTGTTCGCCTATGGCGACCGTCACCCGGTCGTCGATACGAATACTCGCCGCGTCATCGCGCGTGCCGTCGACGGACGTTCTCAGCCCGGGCCGCCGGCTCGCGGTGATCTGGCGGCGATGGCGGGGCTGCTTCCGCGCGGCGATCAGGATGCCGCGGTCGTGAATGCCGCCATGATGGAGCTCGGCGCCATCGTGTGCACTGCCCGTTCCGCGCGATGCGACGTGTGCCCGATCTCCTCGCTGTGCGCCTGGCGTGCGGCCGGCTACCCCGACACCGGTGACCTGCGCCGCAAGCAGGCTGCATACGAGGGCAGCGATCGTCAGGCGCGCGGAGCGGTGCTGCACGCGCTGCGCGCCGCACCCGCACATGCTCTCCCCGCCGACGACGTCGCCGCCGACTGGCCGGTCGCGGCGCAGCGCGATCGCGCGATCGACTCGCTCATCGTCGACGGACTCGTCGAAGCCGTCGACGGCTTCCTGCGCCTGCCGCGGTGACGCGAAAGCGACCGCGCTCAGTCCTCGTCGTCGTCCTCGCGCGGCTTGACGTACGGGTCGGCGTCGCCCGCATATGCGGCTCCGGCCGCAAGACCGGCCACGGCCGCATCGCGCTCCTGCGCTTCGCGCAGCAGCTCGGCGATGTGCCCTGCGTTCTCGGGAAGCGCGTCGGGGATGAACTCCAGCGACGGCGTGAGACGGATGCCGAGGCGCTTGCCCACCTCGCTGCGCAGCATTCCGGTCGCGGCCTTCAGGGCCGCAGCGGAGTCCTCGCGCGCCTGATCATCGCCGTACACCGTGTAGAACACCGACGCGTGCTGCAGGTCACCCGTGACGCGCACGTCGGTGATCGTCACGAAGCCGAGGCGCGGGTCCCGCAGCCCCTTCTCGAGGCGCTCGGCGATGAGCACGCGGATGCGGTCGGCGAGTCTCGCCTGCCGTTCGTTCGACATCTTCTCTTCCCTCTCAAGGCCCCAGTGGATGACTGCATCGAGGTCAGGATATGGCGGAGGCGGAGGAGGTCGTGACGCGGTGGCAATTGGGGTAGGGGCCCCACTCTTGCCTCCGCGGCACGACCTCCGGAGCCGTAGCCGTATCCGGAACCGACGGGAGGATCAGCCGCGCGGCTTCTCCACCATCTCGGTCGTCTCGATCTCGTCGCCCACCTGGATGTCGTTGTACTTACCCAGGCCGATACCGGCCTCGAAGTCGGTACGAACCTCGGTGACGTCGTCCTTGAAACGACGCAGCGACTCGATCTGAAGGCCGTCGGCGAGCACGACACCATCGCGGATGACGCGCGCCTTGGCGTTGCGCGTGATCGTTCCCGACCGCACGATGACACCGGCGATGTTGCCGAACTTCGAGGAGCGGAACACCTCGCGGATCTCGGCGACACCCGACTGCACCTCTTCGAACTCCGGCTTGAGCAGGCCCTTGAGCGACTGCTCGACGTCGTCGATCGCGTTGTAGATGACCGAGTAGAACCGGACGTCCACACCCTCGCGGGCGGCGCGCTCGCGCGCCTTCGTGTCGGGACGGACGTTGAAGCCGATCACGATCGCGTTGTCGATCGTGGCGAGGTTGATGTCCGATTCCGTGATCGCACCGACGCCGCGGTGGATGATGCGCAGCTGGACGCTGTCGTCGACCTCGATCTTCAGCAGCGACTCCTCCAGCGCCTCGACGGCACCGGACACGTCACCCTTGATGATGAGGTTGAGCGACTCGACCTTGCCCTCTTCGAGAGCACGGGTGAAGTCCTCGAGCGAGATGCGCTTGCGCGCCTTGGCGAGCTGGGCGTTGCGCTCGGCGGCCTCGCGCTTCTCGGCGATCTGACGCGCGGTGCGGTCTTCCTCGGTGACGATGAAGACGTCGCCGGCGCGCGGAACCGAGTTGAGGCCCTGAACCTGGACGGGCCGTGAGGGGTAGGCCTCTTCGACCGCATCGCCGTTCTCGTCGATCATGGCGCGGACGCGGCCATAGGCCGTGCCGGCGACGATCGCATCGCCCACGCGGAGCGTTCCGGACTGGATGAGCACGGTCGCCACCGAGCCGCGGCCCTTGTCGAGCTTCGCTTCGATCGCGACACCGCGAGCCGCCTTGTTCGGGTTCGCCGTGAGATCGAGTCCCGCGTCGGCCGTCAGCAGAACGGCATCCAGGAGCTCCTGGATGTTCGTGCCCTGGCGCGCAGACACGTCGACGAACATGACGTCGCCGCCGTACTCCTCTGCGACCAGACCGTACTCGGTGAGCTGCTGGCGCACCTTGGCGGGGTTCGCGTCGGGCTTGTCGACCTTGTTGACCGCGACCACGATCGGCACGTTCGCCGCCTGAGCGTGGTTGAGGGCCTCCACCGTCTGCGGCATGATGCCGTCGTCGGCGGCGACCACGAGGATCGCGATGTCGGTGACCTGCGCACCACGGGCACGCATGGCGGTGAACGCCTCGTGTCCCGGGGTGTCGATGAAGGTGATCGCGCGCTCGATGCCTTCGTGCTCGGTCCACACCTGGTAGGCACCGATGTGCTGGGTGATGCCACCGGCTTCGCCCGCCACGACGTTGGTCTGACGGATCGCGTCGAGCAGTCGCGTCTTACCGTGGTCGACGTGGCCCATGACGGTCACCACCGGAGGACGGATCTCGAGGTCGTCCTCGCTCTCCGCCTCCAGTTCGGCCTCCAGGTCGAGACCGAAGCCCTCGAGGAGCTCCTTGTCCTCGTCCTCGGGCGAGACCATCTGGATCTTGTAGCCGAGCTCAGCGCCCAGGACCTCGAAGGTGGCCTCATCGAGCGACTCGGTCGCCGTGGCCATCTCGCCCAGATTGAAGAGGATCGTCACGAGCGTGCCGGGCTGCACGGTGTAGCCGCGCAGGGCTTCGAGCTTGTCGGCGAAGTCGGCGATGGATGCGCCGCGGCGGAGGCGAATGATCTCGCCGTTGCCCTTCTGGACGTTGACGCCGCCGACGACCGGCGCCGACCGCATCTCGAACTCCTGCCGCTTCGCCCGACGCGACTTGCGCTGCTTGCTCTTGCCGCCGCCCTTGCCGAAGGCACCTGCAGTGCCGCCGCCGGGGCCGCGACCACGGCCGCCGCCACCCGCGGGACGACCCGCGAACCCACCCGGAGCTCCGGGTCCGCCCGTACCGCCGGGGCGCTGGAAGCCTCCGGCGCCGCCGGGACGACCCGGACCGCCCGGACGCTGCTGGAACGGCGCGCCGGGGCGGCCTCCGCCGCCGGGACGGCCGGCGCCACCGGGACGCGGCGCGCCGGGACGCGGGGCGCCGGGGCGCGGGGCCTGCGGACGCGGAATGTTGCCCGGGGTCGGGCGCTGGCCCATGCCCTGCGCCGACGCGAACGGGTTGTTGCCCGGACGCGGGCCAGCGGGGCGCTGGCCCATGCCCTGCGCCGACGAGAAGGGGTTGTTGCCCGGACGCGGGGCACCACCGGGGCGCGGAGCCTGCGGGGTCGCAGCACCGGGGGTCGCCGGAGCCGCCGGCGCCGCCGGAGCGGCCGATGCCGCAGGTGCGGACGGCGTCGCGGCCGCGGCCGGCGCGGCCGGTGCGGGCGCGGCTGGGGCCGCGGGCTTCGCCGGCCCGGGACGCGCTGCCGGGCGTGCGCCCGGAGTCGGGGCCTTGGGAGCGGCATTCGCCGCGGGGGTGGCGGCGGAGTCGGCCGGCTTCTTGGCCGCACCGTCGGCCTCGAGGGCCGCTCGCAGCTTGCGCGCCACGGGGGGCGCAATGGTCGATGAGGGGCTCTTGACGTATTCGCCGAGTTCCTTCAGCTTCGCGAGGGCGACTTTACTGTCGACGCCGATCTCCGAAGCGATCTCGTGCACGCGTGGGTTTGCCACAATTCTCCTGTCTGAGGTCTCCCCCGGACAGGGCAGACCGTTACTTGCGGACGGGTCTCATTTCGAGCCGTTCACTTTGTGTCCATAGCCGTTCAGCCGTTTCGCTGGTGGGTGTTCTGAAAGGTCTGCGTGTCGAGTGGTCCCGACACACGCAGTGCTCGTCCGAAGGCGCGGCGCCGGATCGCGGCATCCACACACGCATCCGTGTCATGCACCCACGCACCCCGCCCGGGAAGGACGGCCTTCTCGTCGGCGACGAGGACGCCGTCTCGCTCCACCACTCGCAGGAGGGAGGACCGGGAGACGCGCGCGCGGCATCCCACGCACGTTCGAACGGGATCCATCTTACCCCCACTCGCCGCACGGAGATGGCGTCGCGGGACGAACGCGACCAGCCGGGCCGGATCGCTCCGTCACGACTCGAGGATCGAGTCGGGCTGAATGTCGATCTTGGCACCGGTGAGCTTCGCGGCCAGGCGGGCGTTCTGCCCCTCCTTGCCGATGGCGAGCGACAGCTGATAATCCGGAACGAGCGCGCGCACCGCTTTCGTCCCCGCGTCGAGCACGAAACTGGATGTCACTTTGGCGGGCGACAGGGCGTTGGCGACGAACTTCGCGAGCTCCGGGTCGTAGTCGACGATGTCGATCTTCTCTCCGCCCAGTTCTTCCGTCACGGCGCGCACGCGTCGTCCGAGTTCGCCGATGCAGGCCCCCTTGGCGTTGATCGCCGGGTCCTTGGCCGTGACCGCGATCTTGGTGCGGTGACCGGCCTCGCGTGCCAGGGAGGTGATCTCCACGAGTCCCGACGCGATCTCCGGCACCTCGAGGGCGAAGAGCTTGCGGACGAGGCCGGGGTGGGTACGCGAAACGGTGATCTGCGGCCCCTTCGTGCCCTTCGACACCGAGGTGACGTAGACGCGCAGACGGGAGCCGTGAGCGTACTGCTCGCCGGCCACCTGCTCCTCGGGCGGGAGGATGGCCTCGACGGTGCCGAGGTCGACGTGGACCATGCGCGGGTTCGGTCCCTGCTGGATGACACCGGCGACGATGTCGCCCTCCTTGCCGCGGAACTCACCGAGGATGGCGTCATCGGCGATGTCGCGCAGACGCTGGCCGATGACCTGCTTGGCGGCGTAGGCCGCGATGCGGCCGAAGTCCTCGGGAGTCGACTCCTCCTCGCCGATGATCGCGCCGTCCTCGTCACGCAGCGGAACGTAGACGGCGACGTGGCCGGTCTTGCGGTCGAGCAGCGCCCGTGCACCCTCGGGAAGCTCCCCGTCGGGAGAGGTGTGCTTGGCGTAGGCGGTGAGAATCGCCTGCTCGATGATCCCGACCAGTTCGTCGAACGGGATCTCCTTCTCACGCTCGACCGTCCGCAGCAGTCCCAGATCGATGTCCACAGGTGCCTCCCTATTCAGCTCTCGACGCGAGGTCACCCTCGGTCACCTGCCCGATTTTACCCGATGGCCTCCGCTGCTCGGCGGCGCCGGCGTGCATACTGGCGGAATGGATGCCGCACTACCCGCCCGCGCAGACGTGGTCCCGGAGCCGCGGCGCGCCGACCCCGGTCTGATCGGCCTGCTGGGGTTCGTGATCGCGACCCTCACCGCTCAGCTGGCGCATCTGGGTGTGCAGAACGAGAGCGCGGTGTTCTGGGTGGGCGCAGTGTTCGGGGGTGTCGTCCAGGTGATCGCGGGAATGCTCTCCTACTTCGTCGGCGACGACTTCCATTTCATCGTCTACAACGCCTTCGGGTGGTACTGGATCTGCATGCCCGGATTCCTCCTCGGCGGGGAGCTCGGTTTCTTCGAGGTGTCGGGCCCGGCGCGCCCCCTGTTCTCGATGATGTTCGCGGTGCTGGCGCTCGGGTTCACCTTCGCCGGCGCCACTCACAATTCGGCACTGCCCCTGACACTGCTGCTCGTGGCGGGAGGCCTGGCACTGGAAGCGGTCGCCGCCGTCGCCGGCGCGGCGACGGCGGGCACCGTCGGAGCATGGCTGCTGATCGGCGCGTCGGCGCTGGCGTTCTACATGCTCGTGGACAAGTTCGCCTGGCGCACGATGGGTCGCCACATCGTCCCCCTCGGGCCGCCGTGGATCCGCCGGGGCGACGTGCCCGCCGAACACCCGTGAACGGCGCCCGCCGCGCGGCTGCCGCGACGCGGCGTCATCCGCTGGTGCAGGCTCTCGCGCGAGCCGGCTTCGCCGCCAACGGCGTCGTGCACGCCTTGATCGGGGTGCTGGTCGTCGCCATCTCGGCCGGCGGTCGCGGCGAGGCCGACCAGGTCGGCGCGCTGCGGGCCGTGGCCGCGGTGCCCTGGGGCGCCGTTCTGGTGTGGGCGATCGCGGTCGGACTCTGGGGCCTCGCACTCTGGCATCTGGCCGCGGGCGCCACGTCTCGGGGCGACGGGCGCTGGGGGCGGCGGGCCTCGGAGTGGAGCCAGGGCGTCGTCTTCGCCGCCGTCGGCACCCTCGCCGCGTCGATCGCCCTCGGTGCGGCGCCCGATGCCGATGGGAGCGCGCGGGTGGCCAGTCGCGGCATCCTCGCGATGACGGGTGGGCCGATCGTCCTGGCCGCCGTCGGAGTGGGCATCGCGGTGGCCGGTGTGGTCTTCGTCGTGATGGGCGTGCGTCGCTCGTTCGAAAAGCGCATGTCCATCCCGCGATCCGCCGCCGGCGCGGTGGCGCGTGCACTGGGCATCGCGGGCTTCATCGCCAAGGGAACGGCGCTGGGAACCCTGGGGGTTCTGCTCATCGTGGCCGCCGTGCACGCGGATGCCGCCCGCGCGGGCGGGCTCGACAGCGCCGTCGACGGACTGCTCACGCTGCCAGCCGGGAGGGCGATCGCCACAGCCCTCGGGGTCGGGTTGATGGCCTACGGCGTCTTCTGCGGGTTCCGCGCGCGCTACGCGCGGCTCTGAACCCTTGGGGGCGTGCGCTGTCAAGGCCCTGGGGCAGCTGCCGGCCGAGCGGCAGGCTCGGAGCATGACCGAAATCACTGGAACCGAAGCCCGCGATCGTGTGAAAGCTCTCGTCGAGGACATCGACATCACCATGCTCACGACCGTGGATGCCGCGGGACGGCTCGTCAGCCGGCCGATGAGCACGCGCGAGATGGACGAGACCGGCGACATCTGGTTCTTCACGTCCGACGAGACGAAGAAGGCGGAGGAGGTCGAGGCCGACCGCGACGTCAACCTGGCGTACTGCGACGCGAAGGGCATGCGCTACGTGTCGGTGGCCGGCCGAGCCGCCCTCGTGCACGACCGCGCACGCATGGAGCAGTTGTGGTCGCCGTCACTGGACATCTGGTTCGAGGATGGACTCGACACGCCCGACATCGCACTGCTGAAGGTCACACCGGTCGAGACGGAGTTCTGGGAGCCCGCCCACGGCAGGCTCGTCATGGCGGCCGGCATGCTCAAGGCTCTGGTCACTCGCGACGCCCCCGACGACACGATGAACCACGGCAAGCTGATGTGCTGAGGCCCGCATCGGGCCAGCTCCCGTCGACCTGATCAGGCGGGACGCGCTTCGCTAGGCGCGCTCGGCAGGGCGTTGACGGCGCGGATCAGGTGATGCAGATCACCGACGCGGCGCTGTGCGAACGTCATGACGAGGCGCGGCGCCGCGAGGTCGTCGGTGTCCTCGCGCTCCGCCTTCAGCGGGCCGCGGCGCTCGATCACCCCGTCTGTGAGCAGATCCGCGAATCTGTCGGTGAGCGCAGCGACCTCGGCATCCGTCGGCTCGGCGCGCAGCCGCAGCACGAGGCGCCGTCCGACCCAGCGCAGCGAGACGTAGTTGCGATAGAACCCCGTGATCTCCTCGACGGCGGCATCGACCGAGTCCGTCATCACGACGCGATCGAGATCGTCGGCGGAGATCACGCCGTCGGGAATGAGCTGTTCATCGGCGAAGCGGCGGAGCCCCGCCCAGAAGGCGCCTCCCGGGCGATCGAGCAGCACGATCGGCGTGGGAACGGCTTTTCCCGTCTGCTGCAGCGTCAGCAGCTCGAACATCTCGTCGAGCGTGCCGAAGCCTCCCGGCAAGCAGACGAAGCCACTGGATTCCTTCACGAGCATGAGCTTGCGGGTGAAGAAGTACTTCATCGCGACGTTGCGCTCGTGCGCGGCGATGATCGCGTTCGGCTTCTCCTCGAACGGCAGGCGGATCGAGACGCCGAGGGAGTGCGTGGCTCCGGCGCCCTCGGCGGCGGCTTGCATGATTCCCGGTCCCGCTCCGGTGACCGTCATCCAGCCGCGGGCGGCGAGCGCCGCGGTCAGCTGCACCGTCAGCCGATACAGCTCGGAGTCGGGGGCGGTGCGGGCCGATCCGAACACGGTGACCTTGGGCACGCCCCGAAACGGAGCGAACAGGCGGAACGCGGCGCGCATCTCGGTGAGAGCGGCCGAGGTGATCTTGAGGTCGAGGCGATCGCTGTGGTCGAGGCCCATGCCGACCCCGGTCGCCAGGATGCGTGCGATGAGGTCGGCATCGGCGACGACGCCGGCCTCATCCAGGAGGTGTCGGATGCCGTCGGTCACGGCGGGGGGAAGAGTGGAGCTTTCTACCATGTCCCCACCCTCGCATCCTCGAGCAGCATCGGGTGAACGATCGCCGAACGCGGGTCGTTAGTTCGTCGACACCGTCAAGCGCGGACTCGACGGCGCCGCGGTGGCGGCGACCTGCAGGCCGACTCTCACGGATTGACCTGCCGCCAGCGGACCGGCCCAGTCCTTTCCGGTGCAGGTGATCGTTCCCGAGGCGACCGCGCACGTCATGCCCCAGGCGTTGACGACCTGCGTCGCCCCCGGGCTCGACCAGGAGATCGTCCAGCCGCCCACCGCGCGGGAAGCGGTGACGGTGAACTCGGCCACGTAGCCGTCCTGCCAGGCGCTCTGCAGCATCCAGGTGGCGGAGACCGGGGCGAGGCCCGGGGCCGGGGTCGGTGTCGGAGTCGCGGTCGGCTTCGGCGTCGGAGTCGGGGTGACGGTCGGAGTCGGCGAGGACGTCGGCTTCGGCGTGGGCGTCGCTGTCGGCTTCGGCGTCGACGTGGGGCTGGTCGTCGGCTTCGGTGTCGGCGTCGGCGTTGGCGTTGGGGAAGCAGCCGGCTGCGTTCCCAGCAGCGGGGCGAGCGCGCTGAGCTTGGCCGTCTGCGGCGTCTTCCAGTCGTCCGCCACGAGCCCGCCCGTGTCGCCGCTGTTCGGGTTGAACGACCAGTATCCGAAGCTCAGACCGTTCGCTCCGAGGTAGGAGACCAGCGTCTTCAGCCACTGCGCGTCGCTCGTCGTCTCGAGCTTCGTGCCGAACTCCCCGACGAAGACCGGCGCGACCCCAGTGCGAGCCAGGTACCCCCAGTTCGCGTCCCAGACCGACGGCAGGTTGGTGGGATAGTTCGACGCCGAGAACCAGGGCTGCCCGTACACCGACGCGGGATAATCATGCGGCGAGTACACGACCCGGTTCGGGGTCGCGAGGACCACGGGCTTGGCGCCGGCATCCTTCAGCCCGCCTCCCCACCAGGTCGTGCTGGCATCGTTCTGGCGTTCCACGCCTTCGACGATGATCAGCAGTCGCGGGTTGGCGGCGAGCAGGGCGTTGCCGGCGCGCGTCGCCGCCGCCTGCCAATCGCGGGAGGCGTCGCCGCAGCCCCAGCACGCGGGGCCGTGCGGCTCGTTGTGGAGGTCGGCGCCGACCACCGTCGGGTCATCGCGATAGCGGTTCGCGAGCATGACCCAGTCGTCGATCCAGCGCTTCTCGCTGTACGTGGAGGTGTACCAGAGCTCGGACTGGCCGGACGACTCGATGCGGTGACGATCGAGGATGACGCGGAGCCCGTGCGCGCGCGCTTTGGCGATGACCGCGTCCATCAGCTGCAACGGCGTCAGCGAGACCAGATCGGGATTGCGCGAGGCGTCGATCGACGATGTCGTGGATGCCGCGAGGCACTGATTCGAGTACGGCAGTCGCACCGTGTTGAAGCCCATCGCCGCAATCTGCGCGAGGCCCTCGTCGAGAGTGATCGACCACAGTCCGTGCGGCGCGCAGTTGGGAGTCTCCAGCCCGAACCAGTTCGCCGCCTTGATGGTGACGGTGCTTCCGTCCGCGGCGACGATGCGCGAGCCCGAGGTGTGCCACCAGCCGTCCGCCGCCGCCTGCGCCGACAGCGGGGCGACCGTGCTGACGGCCAGCAAAGCGCTGACGGCGAGCGCCGCCATGCTCACGAGGCGCCGGATGCCGAGACGACGACGATCGTTCATGCGCATTCCTTTCGATGCCGGCTGCGGGGACGCTCGGCGTCTCGCGACAGGTGGCATCGTCAACGATCTCGCCGCCACCAGAGTAGCGATACGGCTGCCGTCGCGTCGCCGGTCGTCTCGTCCTGGTTCCGCCACTCCCGTTCGAGCAGTACCGTGCGGAGAACGACGGCCGGGCCGACGCGCCCGCGCTCAGCGCGCGGCGAGGCGGGCGACGGCCTCGGCGGCCGAGACGAGCGTGCGTTCGCCGGAACGGCGGTCCCAGAGCTCCACCTCGCCGTCGGCGGCACCCCGCCCGACGATCACGATCTGCGGCACTCCCACGAGCTCGGCATCGCCGAACTTCACACCCGGGGAGACCTTGGGGCGGTCGTCGTAGAGCACGTCCAGCCCGGCCCCGTCCAGATCCGCCGACAGCTTCTCCGCGAGCTCGAAGGCCGCGGCATCGCGCCCCGTGGCGACGACCTGAACGTCGAACGGCGCGACCGACGCGGGCCAGATGAGACCCTTGTCGTCGTTGTTGAGCTCGGCGATGATCGCGAGGATCCGCGTGACGCCGATGCCGTAGGAGCCCATCGTGACGGTGACGAGCTTGCCGTTCTCGTCGAGCACCTTCAGCCCCAGCGCCTCGGCGTACTTGCGCCCCAGCTGGAAGACGTGACCGATCTCCATGCCGCGCGCAAGCTCGACAGGTCCCGAACCATCGGGCGCCGGATCGCCCGGCCGCACCGTTGCGACCTCGACGTAGCCGTCGGCGGCGAAGTCGCGTCCGGCGACGAGCGAGTGCACGTGCTTCTGATCGATGTTCGCACCGGTGATCCAGCGCGTGCCGTCCACGACGCGGGGGTCGAGGACGTAGCGGATGCCGGTGGCCGACTCCTCGCCTAGGATCGCGCCCTGGGGAGACCACGGCCCGATGTACCCCTTGACCAGCAGCGGGTGCTTCTCGAAGTCCTCGGGCGTGGCGGGCTCGACCTCGGCGGGCGCGAACGCCACCTCGACGCGCTTCTCGTCGACGTCGCGATCGCCGGGGAGACCGACGACGACGAGCTCGCGGCTGCCGTCGAGGTGTGTGAGCGCGAGGACGACGTTCTTGAGGGTGTCGGCGGCGGTGTACTCGCCGTCGAGCACGGCGTTGGTGTGCGCCACGAGCGTCTCGATCGTGGGCGTGTTCGGGGAGTCGAAGATCACCGGCTCGCCGAACCCGTCGAACGCGATGGGCTCGGGAGCCAGGGTCTCGAACGCCTCCACGTTGGCCGCGTAGCCGCCGGCCGAGCGCACGAACGTGTCCTCGCCGATCGCCGTCGGGTGCAGGAACTCCTCGCTGCGCGAGCCGCCCATCGCCCCGGCATCCGCCTGGACGATGACGTACTCCAGGCCCAGCCGCTGGAAGATGCGCTCGTAGGCGTCGCGCTGAGCCATGTAGCTGGTGTCGAGCCCGGCGTCGGTGTAGTCGAAGGAGTACGCGTCCTTCATCGTGAACTCGCGGCCGCGCAGGAGTCCCGCGCGTGGGCGTGCCTCGTCGCGGTACTTGTCCTGGATCTGGTAGATCGTCAGGGGCAGATCCTTGTACGAGCCGTACAGGTCCTTGACCAGCAGCGTGAACGCCTCTTCGTGCGTCGGGGCGAGCAGGTAGTCGGCGCCCTTGCGGTCCTTCAGGCGGAAGATGCCGTCGCCGTACTCCTCCCAGCGCCCGGTCGCCTCATAGGGGTCGCGCGGCATCAGTGCCGGGAAGTGCACTTCCTGTGCGCCGGCGGCCGCCATCTCCTCGCGGATGATGTTCTCGATCCGCGACTTGACCCGCAGCCCCAGCGGCAGCCACGCGAAGATTCCCGGTGCCTGGCGGCGGATGTAGCCGGCGCGCACGAGCAGGCGATGGCTCGTGACCTCGGCATCCGAAGGGTCTTCGCGAAGCGTGCGGAGGAAGAAGTTCGACAGACGGGTGACCACGAGCGTCAAGCCTAGTCCGCAGCCACCTCACCCGACCGCCCTACACTGGCCGGGTGCCGCACCGCCGCTCCCGCTTCGTCGCTCGATCTCTGCGCGGTGAACTGGCCGCGTCGCTGTCTGCGCTGCGACATCAGCTCGCTCTGCCGGACGGATACCCCCGTGACGCACTTGCCGAGGCGATGGCCGCCGCGGCACGCGTCTCGACGAATCCGACCGCGACCGGCCTCGCCGATCTCCGCGATATCGCCTTCCTCACGGTCGACCCGGCCGGATCGACCGACCTCGACCAGGCGCTGCACCTGGAGCGCACCTCGACGGGCGCCGTCCTGCACTACGCGATCGCGGACGTTCCTGCATTCGTGGCACCCGACGGCGCGCTGGATGCCGAGACCCGCCGTCGCGGGCAGACGCTGTACGCGCCGGACGGACGGATCCCCCTGCACCCGGCGGTGATCAGCGAGGACCACGCGTCCCTGCTGCCGGGCGTGGACCGACGCGCGTACGTGTGGCGGTTCGTGCTGGACGAGGGCGCCCGCCCGACGGAGACGACCATCACCCGCGCGATCGTGCGGTCGCGGCGCCAATGGTCCTACTCCGAGGCGCAGGCGGCGATCGACGCCGGCACTGCCCCCGACACCCTCGCCGCGCTGTCATGGTTCGGCGCCGCCCGGGCCGAACGGGAGCGCGAGCGCGGGGGCGCGAGCCTGAACTTGCCGGAGACGCGTATCGTCACGGCGACGGAGGGCGACGCCTACGGTCTCGAGCGCACCGACGGGGTGGCGTTGGAGGATTGGAACGCCGATGTCTCGTTGCTCACCGGCATGGCGGCGGCGCAGATCATGATCGACGGTCGCGTCGGCATCCTGCGGACCATGCCTCCGGCCGCGTCGACCGACGTCGAAGAGTTCCGGTCGCAGACGGTGGCGTTGGGACTGCCGTGGACCACCGACGTCGCCTACGGCGACTATCTGCGCAGCCTCGACCGTTCGCCCGCCGC
This sequence comes from Sphingomonas sp. BLCC-B65, assembly GCF_028550675.1. Classification (NCBI taxonomy): domain Bacteria; kingdom Pseudomonadati; phylum Pseudomonadota; class Alphaproteobacteria; order Sphingomonadales; family Sphingomonadaceae; genus Sphingomonas; species Sphingomonas sp. BLCC-B65. Next base: position 945,832 of record NZ_JAQQGL010000001.1, read on the forward strand.
TCTCGCTGTTCGCGAATACGCGGCGGGCCTGTTCCGCGGAGCGGGCTACGCGACCTTCGACGGCGAGCTGCCTGAACAGCGAACGCAGGCTGCGATCGGCGCCCCGTACGCCCACACGACCGCTCCCCTGCGACGCGTGGTCGACAGATGGTCGCTGGTGATCTGCCATGCTCTCGTGAACGGTGAAGAGGTTCCCGGGTGGGCGCGCGCATCACTTCCCGTCCTCCCCGCGATCATGGCGCGCAGTTCGTCGGTCGCCGCCCAGCTCAGCTCCGGGGCGATCGATCGCGTCGAGGCGGCGCTGCTGGCCGGACACGTCGGGGACGAGTTCGACGCACTCGTGCTCAGCAGACGCGGGGACGGGGCACGCATCCAGCTCATGCAACCAGCCGTCGAGGCGCGCGTGGCGCGCGTGGCGGCTGCGCCCGGCACCCTCGTACGTCTGCGGCTGGATGCGGCGTCCGTTGATGAGGGAACCGTCCGGTTCAGCGTCGTCTGACGGCCTCCGCCCGAGACGGATGCGCGACGGGCGTCGCGTCCAACCTGCGATATATTGCATATCGTGCCGCTCGCTGCCGTCCCCGTGCCCCGCGCCCTTCTTCGCGACGACGTGCACGCGCGCCTGCAGGAGGCGATCGTCGACGGCAGCCTCGCCCCCGGTGAGCAACTGCGCGACGCAGAACTGGCCGAGCGACTCGGCGTCAGTCGCACGCCCGTGCGAGAGGCGCTGCTCGAACTCGCTCAGGCCGGGCTCGTGCAGGCGACACCCGGGCGCTCCACCGTCGTCGCCCCGATCGACCCCGGCGCCCTCCGCGACGCGCAGGCCGTCGTTGGCGCCCTGCATGCCCTTGCCGTCCGCACGGCGACACCGCGCATGACGGCCCGCGACCTCGATGCGATGCGCGCGGCGAACGCGGCGTTTCGTGCCGCGCTGAGCGCCGGCGACCTCGACGGCGCCCTCGAGGCGGATGCGCGCTTTCACCGCGTCGCCCTCGACGTGTGCGCGAATGCGGCAGCCGCGGCCGTCATCGCCCGCTATGAGCCGGTCCTGCGCCGCGTGGAGCGGCTGAGGTTCGCCTCCGACGAAGCGGCCGCCTCCGCTGAGCGGCATGACCGCCTGGTGGCGCTGTGCGAGGCGGGCGACGCCGACGGCGCCGCCCGCCTCGCCGAAAGCACGTGGCAATCCCTCATCATCTCGCCCGCTCCGACCGAACAGGACCCCGCATGAAGCTCCACGAGTTCCCGCGCCACCCGCTCACCTTCGGCCCCAGCCCGTTGCAGCACCTGGCGCGACTCAGCGACCACCTCGGGGGCGCGCAGATCTGGGCGAAACGCGAGGATGTGAACAGCGGCCTCGCGTTCGGTGGCAACAAGGTGCGCAAGCTCGAGTACATCGTCCCCGACATCCTCGCCTCCGGCGCCGACACGATCGTGTCGATCGGCGGCTACCAGTCCAACCACACGCGCCAGGTCGCGGCCGTCGCGGCGCACCTCGGGCTGAAAGCGCGACTCGTCCAGGAGAAGTGGGTTCCGTGGGAGGACCCCACCAACGACAAGGTCGGCAACATCCTGCTCTCGCGCATGATGGGCGCGGATTCGCGCCTCGACGATGCCGGCTTCGACATCGGCATCCGCGACTCGTGGAAGCAGGCGCTGGCCGAGGTCGAAGCCGGCGGCGGTACGCCCTACCCCATCCCCGCCGGAGCGAGCGAGCACCCGCTCGGAGGTCTGGGCTTCGCCAACTGGGCGTTCGAAGTCGCCGAGCAGGAGAAGCAGCTCGGCGTCTTCTTCGACACGATCATCGTCTGCACCGTCACCGGATCGACCCATGCCGGAATGATCGCGGGATTCGCCGCGCTCGAAGAGGCGACCGGCGTCCGACGTCGCGTGCTGGGAATCGACGCTTCCGCGACCCTCCAGAAGACTCGCGATCAGGTCGCGCGCATCGCTCGGCACACGGCGCAGCTCATCGAGCTCGGCCGCGATCTGCGCGATGACGAGATCCAGGTTCTGGAGGGGTGGGCGGGTGAGCTGTACGGCATCCCCGTCGACTCCACGATGGAGGCCATCGAACTCGGCGCACGGCTGGAAGCGATGATCACGGACCCCGTCTACGAGGGGAAGTCCCTGGCCGGGCTGATCGACCTCGTCGGCTCCCGCGACATACCGGCATCGTCCACCGTGTTGTACGCGCACCTCGGTGGGCAGCCGGCGATCAACGCGTATCACTCGCTCTGGGACCCGAGCGCCTCCCGGTGACGCGGGCGAGCGGCCCCACTCCCTCGCGCCGCTCGAAGACGAGGTGGGTTTCGGTGGTGAGTACGGCCTCGTGCACCGTGATGTGCTGGAGGACGATGTCGCGCAGCGCCGCGGCATCCTCCACGGCCACATGCACGAGGAAGTCGTCCTCGCCTGCCACGTGAAAGGCCTCGATCACGCCGGGCGTCGCCACGATCGCGTCGAACAGCTGCCCGACCCCCTCGCGAGTGTGTCGACCGAGACGCACGCGGATGACAGCTTGCAGCGGAAGACCGAGGGATGCCGGGTCGACGAGGACGCGGACGCCGGCCAGCACCCCGCGAACGCGGAGGGAGCGAATGCGGTACGCGCAGGTCGACTCAGCCACGCCGAGTTCTTCGGCGAGCGCTTTGTTGGACCGGCCGGGCGCGCGGACCACGGCCGCGAGAATCCGCAGGTCGAGCTCATCGAGGGCGGATGCCGTGGCTTGCGATTCAGACAAGTGCGCCTCCTGACGTCGATGTCATTCTGCTCGTCCTACAGCTGTCTCGCCAGTTGATTGCGGTATGCCCAACCGTTCACGACTTTCGCTGCGCCTTCCTCCATACTCGCGGCATGGAACATCTCGACACGCTCGCCGTGCACGCCGGACGTGCCGACTTCGCCTCACTCGGGGTGCACACCCCGCCTCTCGACCTGTCATCCACCTCTCCGCTGCCGGATGTGGAGCGCGGCGGCGACTCCTACGAGGCGCTCGCGACCGGTGGCACGCCGATTCCGGGCGGCAGCCACGTGTATGCACGCCTGTGGAATCCGACCGTGGCTCGGTTCGAGGAGGCCCTGGCCACGCTCGAGGCAGCCGAGGCCGCCGTCGCCTTCGCGTCCGGAATGGCGGCGTTGACGGCAGCGATCCTCTCCCACACGGTCTCGATCGGTCGCCCCCACGTCGTGGCGGTGCGCCCGCTCTACGGCGGCAGCGATCACCTGCTCGCGACCGGACTGCTGGGCACGGAGGTGACCTTCTGCGGTCCGGACGAGGTCGCCGCCTCGCTGCGGCCGGACAGCGGACTGATCGTCGTGGAGACGCCCGCGAACCCCACGCTCGAGCTCGTCGACATCGCCGCCGTGGTCGCCGAGGCCGACGGCGTTCCGGTTCTCGTCGACAACACGTTCGCCACGCCCGTGCTCCAGCAGCCACTCGCCCACGGGGCGACGATGTCGCTGCACAGCGCGACGAAGTACCTCGGTGGCCACGGCGACGTCGTCGGCGGCGTCATCGCCTGTGGCGCGGAATCCGCCGCTGCTCTTCGCCGCGTCCGGGCGATCACCGGCGGCATCCTTCACCCTCTCGGCGCGTATCTGCTGCATCGTGGCCTCCCGACCCTGCCCCTGCGGATGCGTGCGCAGCAGGAGACGGCCGCGAAGATCGCCCGGCGCCTGCTCGAGCACGATGCGATCGCGGAGGTGTTCTACCCGGGACTGCACGGCGACCCGACGGGGCTGCTCGCCCGCCAGCAGCACGGGACCGGCGCGATGGTGTCACTCCGCCTGCGCGGCGGCTATGACGCCGCCGCGCAGGCCGCGGCATCCACTCGCCTGTTCACCCACGCGGTCTCTCTGGGCGGCGTCGACTCGCTCATCCAGCATCCCGCAGCCCTCACTCACCGCCCCGTTGCGCCCGACGCCCGCCCGGACGCCGACATCCTCCGCCTGTCGATCGGACTCGAGCACGTCGACGACCTCATCGCCGATGTGACGCAGGCGCTGGCACTCACGCGCGAGGGCGCGCCGAAGGCAAACGCGGCGCACTGATTCGCGGGTATCGACCCGCGATACTCATTCCTGGGCGAGAGCAGCGATCGCTCGCTCTGCGACGTCCGGTGCGATCTGACCCGCGTTGACATGCACGCGGATCAGGTTCGTCCCGTCGCTGGCGAGGACGTCGTCTCCACGCTCCGGGTCGACCTTCAGGATGCGCAGTGCCTTCTGAGCCCCGGTCACGGTCACGCTCTCGCCGACGGCATCGTCGTCCGTGCCCCACATCCACGCCCCGCCCGGCTGGGAAGTGACGGAGACGATGTAATAGGTGCCGTCCTTCGACACATCGCGGGTGCCGTACTGGCAGAACTGCTGGACTCCGGCAAACTCGAACAGGTCGTCCTCGGCTTGCCGTGAGCCCTCCCAGTAGCCGGACCAGTAGCCATCGCCGAGCACGTCCGCCAGCTTCATCCGCTCGCCGAGCTCGGTGCAGGCGACGACCGGCCAGCGTTGGGCGGTGGCCGGGGCCGGCACCGCCTTCGGCGCGGCGGCGGCATTATCCGCGGCAGCCGCGATCAACGCGTTCATCGTGTCGACGGGTGCCGCTTCGGACTCTCCCATCGGGGATGCCGAGGCGAGGAACCAGAGGCCGCCGACAACGACACCGACGCGGCACACGCGCGTGTCATAGCTCCAGGCGCAGGCCGGCTCCGCGAGCGCCGCCACTGTCTGCGGGGCGGCCAGCGCGACGGGAAGCGCAAGAACGCTCCACCACCGGCCGTTGCCTCCTTCCACGGTCCAGCCGCAGGACAGACCTCCGGCGGTGCCCTCCGGGCCCGGCGTCTTGTCCGGGAAGGCGACGGTGTCGAACTGCTTCCGATACTCGGCGCGCTGGACATCGGCATCGATCGTGTCCGCGCCGAGGATGGCCGACCGCTGGGACGGGGAAAGCATGGTGTCGCATTCGCCGCCGAAAGCGACAACCCGCGACGGCGGCTCGAGCGTCGGGCTGGCCGTCGGTGTCACCGTCGGCGTCGTCGATACGTCGGGTTCGACGGAGACCGCCGTCGCAGCGCATCCCGAGACCACCGCGACGAAGGATATGGCGGCGGCGATCAGGCCGAATCGAAGTCGAGGCGACATCCCACCATCGTGTCAGCCCCCAGCCCCTGAGCACTCTCGCCCGGGGCAACGATCTGATCACGCCCATGCCGCCGACGGCATACGAGGCCGTCCACGAAGAACGCGGCTCAGGCGGTGACGACCTGCGCCGTGCCGAGCGGGGCGTCGGGGCCCATCTCGTCGGCGATGCGGTTGGCTTCTTCGATCAGAGTGGCGACGATCTCGGCCTCGGGAACGGTCTTGATCACCTCGCCCTTGACGAAGATCTGGCCCTTGCCGTTGCCCGAGGCGACGCCCAGATCGGCTTCCCGCGCCTCACCCGGTCCGTTGACGACGCATCCCATCACAGCGACGCGCAGGGGCACCGTCATGTCCTTGAGACCCTCGGTGACGTCGTTGGCGAGCGTGTACACGTCCACCTGCGCACGGCCGCACGACGGGCACGACACGATCTCGAGCTTGCGCTCGCGGAGGTTCAGCGACTGCAGGATCTGGTGGCCGACCTTGACCTCTTCCGCCGGCGGCGCCGACAGGGAGACGCGGATCGTGTCGCCGATGCCCTCACCGAGGAGGATGCCGAAGGCGGTGGCGCTCTTGATCGTGCCCTGGAACGCGGGACCTGCCTCAGTCACACCGAGGTGCAGGGGCCAGTCGCCCCGCTCGGCGAGCATGCGGTACGCCTTCACCATCACGACCGGGTCGTTGTGCTTGACGGAGATCTTGAAGTCGTGGAAGTCGTGCTCCTCGAACAGCGACGCCTCCCAGACGGCGCTCTCCACCAGTGCCTCCGGGGTCGCCTTGCCGTACTTCTCGAGCAGACGCTTGTCGAGCGAACCCGCGTTCACGCCGATGCGCAGCGAGACCCCGGCATCCTTCGCCGCCTTGGCGATCGCGCCGACCTGGTCGTCGAACTTGCGGATGTTGCCCGGGTTCACGCGCACCGCGCCGCACCCGGCGTCGATGGCCTGGAAGACGTACTTGGGCTGGAAGTGGATGTCCGCGATCACGGGGATCTGGCTCTTCTTGGCGATGATGTGCAGCACGTCGGCGTCATCCTGGCTGGGGACGGCCACACGCACGATCTCACAGCCGGATGCCGTCAACTCGGCGATCTGCTGAAGGGTCGCGTTGATGTTCGTCGTCGGCGTCGTGGTCATCGACTGCACGCTCACAGGGGCGTCGCCACCGACGAGCACCTTCCCGACCTTGATCTGACGGCTCTTGCGGCGGGGGGCGAGGACGTCCGGCACACGCGGCATCCCGATGTTCACTGCTGGCACTGCACCAGACTACGCCGCACACGCTGCGCGAGGGCGGCGCGGCTGACGTCAGGGGGATGTCGCGAACTTGTCGAACACGCGGAGAAGGAGCGTCGTCGGATCTCCGGTGCCGCTGTCGCCGATGCTGACCCGGGCGAGGTTGACGCCGTCGGCGGCGAGCGCGGTCTTCCCGTCCACCGCCGCGGACAGCCCGCCCGCGAGGCTCGTGCGCTCCCCGGTGGCCAACGCGGCGTCCACCGCCCAAGCCCCGCCGGGCGAGAGCTGAAGGCTCGTCAGCCCGTAGGTCGGATCGGCGGAGGGATCACTGAAATCGGGGAACCACATGCACGTGAGTGAGACTCCGGCACTCTCGAGCAGACGCCACGTCCACTCCTGACTGGGGTCGCCCTCCCACCAGCCGGTGACATAGGTCGACCCGAGGTAATCGGCGAGTCCGAGACGCTGGCCCAGATCCTCACAGGAGATGTCCGTGCTCCACCATCCGACCGTGCGGGCCAGTGGAACGGGTCGAATTGCGCCCGCCGTATTCGCCGTGACCGCGTCGAGCACGGACCGCAGCAGCGCGGCGGGAGTATCGACGCCCTCTTCCGCCGCCTGGACGGCCTGAACAACGAGCCAGACGCCGCCCACGTCAGCGCCCAGCGTGCATGACATCGCGTCATAGATCTGAATGCACGTCCCCGCCTCCGCCTCGGCCCGCAGATCCTGAGGTATCACCGAGGTCGGGAACGCGAGCACGGACACGGCCGCTGTGTCGGCGCCCAACGGCTGCCAGTCGACTCCGCGCCACGTGCATTCGACACCGCCCAGCGTTCCGATGCCGACATCTTGCCCCGGGTCGGCGTCGACACGCGTGGACTCCACGGCGAAGAGCGACGCGCGCTGATCCTCACTCAGGACGGCGTCGCAGTCGCCCCCGAAGGCGATCGTGTGCTCCTCGGGCGGCGTCGCTGTCGGCGTGGACGTCGCCGAGGCGACGGGCGACGCGGACTCGACGGGTGCCGCAGCGCCCCGTGCACAGCCCGCCAGCACCAGGAGACATGCCGCTGCGGCTATGACGACGGGGACCGATCGGGGGGCGGAGACGCTCATCCCTCCACCCTGACGCACGGCGCTGCAGAGGCGCATGGGGCAGCGGCCGTTCGTTTCGAGATCGTGATCGCGCACCGGCGGCCGACGCCCGCCGCGCCGACGCGCACGTGTCGTTCTGATATCGTGACCGCATGTTCGCGAACACCTCCTGGTGGCCCACCCGCTGAGGCGGTGTGCTCGCGACCCACGACACAGACCGCCCTCGAGGCGGTCTTTTCGTTCCCGGACGAATGCAGCCCGCCCGACCTGAAGAAAGGCCCGGCGATGACCCCGAGCCCCTCCCCGCTGGAGTCCGTGCTGCGCGCGGAACGTCCGTTCGCCCTGATCGCCCGCGATGCCGGCACCGTCGAGCTCCTCGTCGGCGAGGTGGTCGACGTCCCCCTGCTGTCCGACATCCCGCTGACGGATGCGACGGGCACCCCGCGAGAGGTGCTGGCGCTCGTGCCCTATCGGCAGATCGTCGAGCGGGGCTTCGCGTGCCACGACGACGGCGCGCCGCTGCGCTGTCTCGTGGTCGACGAGCACGTGACACTCGAGCGCGCCGCGCTGCTGTCGACCCTGCCGTCCGAGACCGTTCCGCTGGCCGACGCCGGATTCGACGTCAGCGATGACGAGTATGCGACGATCGTCCGCCGCGTCATCGCCGACGAGATCGGCCGCGGCGAAGGCGCGAACTTCGTCATCCGCCGTGACTTCACGGCATCCGTCGACACCGACGCGGTCACCGCGGGACTCACCTGGTTCCGCGCCCTGCTGGAGCACGAACGCGGCGCCTACTGGACCTTCCTCGTGTCCACGCCCGGTCATCTCGCGGTCGGCGCGAGCCCGGAGGCCCACGTCAGCGCGCGGCGCGCCGGCGCGACGATCGCGGGCACCAGCGTCGTCACGATGAACCCGATCTCGGGCACCTTCCGCCACCCCGTCGGAGGAGCCACGGCCGAGACGCTCACCGCGTTCCTGTCGTCGACGAAGGAGACCGAAGAGCTCTTCATGGTCGTCGACGAGGAACTCAAGATGATGAGCGCCGTCTGCAGCGACGGGGGCCGCATCACCGGCCCGCATCTCAAAGAGATGTCGCGGTTGACGCACACCGAGTACATGCTGCGTGGCACGAGCACGATGGACCCGCGGGACATCCTGCGCGAGACGATGTTCGCACCGACGGTCACCGGATCGCCCATGCAGAACGCGTGCACGGTCATCCAGCGGCACGAACGCGAGCCCCGCGGCTACTACTCCGGCGTCGCGGCACTGTTCACCCCCACCGCCGACGGTCGCCACGACCTGGATGCGCCCATCCTCATTCGCACCGCCTACCTGGTCGACGGCACCCTGCGCGTTCCCGTGGGCGCCACGCTCGTGCGCCACTCCGACCCCGAGGGCGAAGTCGGAGAGACCCACGGCAAAGCGGCCGGCGTGCTCGGGGCCATCGGCGCCGTGGCACGCGATGCGGCCCCCGACACGCTCCTCGACGAGGACGCCCCGGCATCGACGGCGCCCCGCCTGGCCGACGACCCGTCGATCGCCGCGCTGCTCGCGGCGCGCAACGAGCGGCTCGCCCCCTTCTGGCTGAACCCGCAGCAGACCGCTGCCGCGGGTCCCTACGGCGGCCGCACGGCGGTGGTGGTGGATGCCGAGGACCGTTTCACCACGATGCTCGCCCACCAGCTGCGTCACCTCGGCTTCGCCACCTCGATCGTGCCCTGGAGCCGCGCCGCGGCGGAAGCCGACGCTCTCGCGGCGGCCGACATCGTCGTCGCCGGACCCGGCCCGGGCGATCCGCGGGACGACGGCAGCGCACGCATCCGCGCCATGCGCGACGTCGTCGCCGCCCGCCTCAACGGCGGTCGGCCCCTCCTGGCGGTCTGTCTGAGCCACCAGATCCTCGCCGACCGGCTCGGCCTGGACCTCGCTCCCCTGGTGACGCCCCATCAGGGCCTGCAGAAGACCGTGGACGTCTTCGGAGAACCATCGTCGATCGGGTTCTACAACACGTTCACGGCCCGCGTGAACCCGGGAACGGCCCGCCTCGGGCGCACGGAGATCTCGGCGGATGGGGCCTCCGGTGACGTCTACGCCCTGCGCGGACCGGGCTACGCCTCGGTGCAGGGGCACCTGGAGTCGATCCTCTCGCGCGACGGCCTCGCCACGCTCGAACGACTGGTGTCCTGGGCTCTCGACTGACTCAGCCGAAGATCTTGAGCGGATTCACGATGTCCGCCAGGATCAGGATGCCGCCCATCACGACGATCGCGACGACCACGACGAACGTCACCGGGACGAGCGTGGTCGCATCGACGGGGCGCGGCGGCGGGCGGCGCCACAGCCGGGCCCAGGCGCGCTTCACGCCCTCCCAGAGGGCGATCACCACGTGGCCACCGTCCAGCGGCAGCAGCGGGATGAGGTTGAAGACGAACAGTGCCAGGTTGAGCGAGCCCAACAGCCCGAGGATGGTGGCGACGCGGTTGAGCACCGGCGCATCGGTGGCCGCGGCCTCGCCGGCGAGCCGGCCGACGCCGACCACCGACAGCGGCCCGTTCGGATCGCGCGGAACCCCGGTGATCATGTCGGACGCCGTCTGGTAGACCCGCGCCGGCAGTTGCCACATGATCCCGACGACCTGACCGGCCTGTTGCACCGCGGCGGCGGGACCTGCCCACAGCGGCTGGTGCACGTAGTCCGTCGTCGCCGTCATTCCGACGAAGCCGACGTCGGCGGTGACGGTGGTGCCGTCAGGCCCCGCGATCTGACGCTGGGCGAGCATCGGGGTGACCTGGAGGGTCTGTTCGACACCGTCGCGGCGAACGACGACAGCGATGGCACGGTTGGGCGAGGCCTGGATGATCGCCGACGCCTCCTCGAACGTCGACACCGATGTGCCGTCCACGGAGACGATCACGTCACCGGGCTGGATGCCGGCGGCCGCCGCGGGTGAGACGGGATCGTCCGCCGCGCACGCGGTCTGGGTCGATCCTGCGGGCAGCACGCACTGGTTGACAGCCGCGATGGTGGTCGTCGCGGTCTGCACACCGATGCCACTGAAGACGATCGCGAAGAGGAGCATCGCCAGCAGAAGGTTCATCACGGGCCCGCCGAGCATGATGACGATCCGCCGCCACACCGGGAGTCCGTAGAAGGTGCCGGCGCGGTCCTCACCGTCGAGGGTCTCCTCGTTGGCGGCCCGCGCGTCCTGCACCATCGACGCGAAGAAGCCGGCGCGCCGCTGCGACGATGCCGCGGCCGCGACCATCTGCGGGACCGGCGGATACATACCCGCCATGGAGATGTAGCCACCGAGCGGCAGCGCCTTCACGCCGTACTCGGTCTCGCCGATCCGACGTGACCACAGCGTGGGCCCGAGACCCACCATGTAGCGACCGACTCGCACGCCGAAGAGCTTGGCGGGCACGAGATGCCCGACCTCGTGGAGAGCGATGGATGCCGCGAGCCCCACGACCAGCAGCACGACGCCGACGATGAAGGCGATGAGGGTCACGAGCCAAGAGGGTACCGGTCGCCGCTTTGAGTTCGCTCAGCGCTCGAGTGCGCTCCGTCCCCGCGGCGCACACGTACCCGGCCCCGATAGGCTCGTCAGGTGCCCCAGCGATCGATGAGCCGCCGCGTGCGTGCTCTGCGCGGCACGAGCGCCGCCGCGATCGCCACCACGATCGCTTCGACCGGGCACACCTTCGGCGGCGCGGACGCGCCCCCGCTGTGGCTGATCGTCGCTGTCACGATCCTCGCGTCGCCGGTGGCCGTCGCGCTGGTCGGCCGGCGACGCAGTCTGCCGAGGACGGCCGCGGCCATCGCGGCGGCTCAGATCGCGCTGCACACGGTGTTCGCCGAGGTTGGCCCCGCGTCGCTGCCCGCGGCCGGCACCGGGCACGTGCACGGCGCGCTCACGGTCGGGCCGACCGCTGCCGACGCAGGGCGCCATGCCGCGCACTTCACCCTCGGCATGCTGATCGCCCACGTCCTGGCCGCGGTCATCACCGTCGCACTCGTCTCCTACGGCGAGCAGCTTCTGGCGGTGCTGGGTCGCGGTATCCGGCGCGTCCTGAGCCGCCCGAGCGCGGTGGCGCCGCCCGCCTTCCCGTGGGTCGTCCTTCCGTCCTTCGCACCACGCGTCGCGCGTGACGAGGCCCACCTGTCCGTTCTCACTCGACGGGGTCCGCCGGCGTTCGCACGCTGAGCACCGCCGCATTCCGCGGCACTCCGCGGCGTCGCCGCACCCGTCATCGCGGCATCCGCCGCGCACCGAACGAACAGAAAGAGCACCCTGATGACTGTCACCTCCCCCTCCCGCCGCCGCGCTCGCACGATCGCCGGCGTTCTCGCCGGCACGGCGCTCGTGCTCGCGGCGCCGCTCGCCGCGTCGGCCCACGTGCACGTCACGCCGGACGCGTCGGATGCCGGATCGACCACACGGCTCGCGTTCTCGTTCAGCCACGGCTGCGAGGACTCGCCGACCACCGCAGTGAAGATCACCATCCCCCAAGGCATCGACGGCGTGAAGCCGGTGCTCGACGGCGCCTGGAAGATCTCCCGTGAGCTCAACACCGACGGCATCCCGTCGTCCGTCACCTTCACGGCGGTCACGCCCGTCGACTCCGGTGTGGCGGCCTCGGTCGCGCTCGACGTGATCTTCTCGTCGAGCGCCGCGAACACCTCGGTCGCTTTCCCCGTGCTCCAGACGTGCGAGACGGGGTCGACCGACTGGTCTGAGGTCGCTGCAGAGGGGCAGACGGAAGACGACCTGACGTCGCCCGCCCCCGTCGTCGCGGTGGGCGCGGTGTCGACCGCTTCCGGCGACCACGAGCACGCGTCGACGACCGACGGCGATGCAGATGCACACGCCGCCACGACCGCCGCGGCCGCGTCGGATGCCGACCCGGTCGCACGCTGGTTGAGCGGTGGCGCCCTCGCCGCCGCGATCGCAGCGCTCGTCGTCGCGCTGGTGCGTCGACGCCGCGCCTGACGGATACCCGGCTCGTCCTGGCACGCGGCCCGGCCGCCGCTCATGCGGCGACCGGGCCGCGTGCCAAAATGAACGAGGTAGCCTGGTCATAGCTCTCGCATAGATATATGCGAAAGCATGAGAGAACTATGACTTCCGACGCTGACAGTAATCTCCCGCCTACCGTCCGTCCTTTGCGTGCGCCCCACGTCCGACTCGGAGATCTGGTGCGCCGTTTCGGGGGCGAACAGGGCGAGGGAGACGGCGATGTCATCGTCTCCGGAGTGACGCTGGCAACGGACGACGTGCGTCCCGGCGATCTGTTCGTCGCGCTCCCCGGCCGCAACCATCACGGCGCGCAGTTCGTGGGGGCTGCCGTCGCGGCGGGGGCGGCAGCCGTGATCACCGACCGTGCGGGCGCGGAGCTGTCAGCCGGCGCGGGCGTGCCGATCGCCGTGGTGGACGACCCGCGCGGCATCCTCGGTGAGATCTCGGCCTGGATCTACGGCACGGACCAGAACGTGCCGATCATGCTCGGCGTCACGGGAACGAACGGCAAGACGAGCGTCGCGCATCTCCTCAAGGCGATTCTGGAGCAACTGGGCGTCGTCGCGGGTCTGTCGTCGACGGCGGAGCGCCACATCGGCTCCGAGGTGATCACCTCACGGCTCACGACGCCGGAGGCGCCCGAGTTCCACGCTCTGCTCGCGCACATGCGCGAGCGCGGGGTGGAGGCGGTGGCCGACGAAGTGAGCGCGCAGGCGCTGGCACGTCACCGGGTCGACGGGATCGTCTTCGATGTCGCGGGCTTCACCAACCTCACGCACGACCATCTCGACGACTTCGGCGACATGGGCACCTACCTCCGCGCGAAGCTGCCGCTGTTCACCCCCGAACGCAGTCGTCGGGCGGTAGTGAGCCTCGACTCCGAATACGGCGCCGAGGTCGTCGCGGCGGCGAGGGTTCCCACCACGACGATCATCACCCCGGCCCTGGCCGTGGAGCCGGTCGCGGCGGATTGGACCGTGGACATCGTCGCCGAGCGACAACACGGCACCACCTTCGCTCTTCACGGCCCCGATGGGCAGTCGCTGACGACCACTGTTCCGGTGATCGGCCCGCACATGGCCTCCAACGCGGCGCTCGCCATCGTGATGCTCCGAGAGGCGGGCTACGCGTGGGAGCGGCTGGCCGCGGCCCTCGACGGCCGCCGGATCGAGGCGGCTGTCCCGGGGCGGACACAGCGCGTGTCCGGAGAGAGCGGCCCGGCGGTCTACGTCGACTTCGGCCACTCCCCCGACGCGTTCGAGAAGACACTCGCCGCCGTGCGGCGCATCACCCCGGGACGCGTTCTGATGCTGTTCGGCGCCGACGGCGACCGAGACACGACCAAGAGATTCGATATGGGACGCACAGCCGCGCTCGGCAGCGACATCCTCATCATCACCGATCACCATCCGCGACACGAGAACCCCGACGACATCCGCGCCGAACTGCTCACCGGCGCTCGCGCCGCCGTGTCAGCCACCGAGATCCTCGAGATCTCGCCGCCGGAACGGGCGATCGTCGAGGCGATCTCGCGCGTCGGCGACGGCGACGCGATTCTCTGGGCGGGCCCCGGCCACCAGGACTATCGCGACATCCGGGGCGCTCGTGTGCCGTACTCGGCGCGAGAGCTCGCACGCCGAGCCCTCGCCGCGGCCGGATGGGCCCCGCCGGCACCGTCGTGGGTGGTGCCCTACCCGCGGGATTCCACGCCGGACTCCGATCCGACGCGCCCCGCCTGAGACCAGCGACACCCGCGACCCCGCGACGCCCCTTGTGGACTGACCACAAGGGGCGTCCGTCTTTCCGGAGAGTCGATTGTCGGCGGCATCCATGCTCTCTTTGTGGTCTGACCACAAGTGCTAGGCTGACCTCAACGACTCGCCCACGGATGGGTGGACGGGCCGCTCCCACGAGGATTTGAGGAAGCGAATCATGACTACCGTCACCCCCTCCGCACAGGACACCCAGCCCGCCGCATGGAACGGTTTCACCGCCGGCCCCTGGCAGGATGCGGTCGACGTGCGCGACTTCATCCAGCGCAACTACACCCCTTACCTCGGCGATGCGTCGTTCCTGACGGGCGCCACGGCACGCACCACGCGCATCTGGAACACCCTGTCGGCGATGTTCCCGGTCGAGCGCGAGAAGGGCATCTACGACGTCGACGCGCACACGCCCGCCGGCATCACCGCCCACGGCCCCGGGTACATCGCGAAGGACGACGAGCTCATCGTCGGCCTGCAGACCGACGCGCCGCTGAAGCGCGCGATCATGCCCAACGGCGGCTGGCGCATGGTCGAGGGCGCGCTCGAGACCTACGGCTACGAGGTCGACCAGACCCTCAAGGAGATCTTCACGAGCTACCGCAAGACGCACAACGAGGCCGTCTTCGACGTGTACTCGCCGAACGTCCGCGCCGCGCGCAGCTCGCACGTCATCACCGGACTCCCGGACGCCTACGGCCGCGGCCGCATCATCGGCGACTACCGCCGCGTCGCGCTGTACGGCATCGACCAGCTGATCGCCGCCAAGAAGGTCGACAAGCTCGGTCTGGACACCACGCCGTTCTCGGAAGAGGTCGTCCGCATGCGCGAGGAGCACGCGGAACAGATCCGCGCGCTCGGCGAACTGAAGCAGATGGCAGCGGCGTACGGCTTCGACATCTCCGGGCCGGCGACCACCGCGCGTGAAGCCGTGCAGTGGCTGTACTTCGGCTACCTCGCCGCCGTGAAGGAGCAGAACGGCGCCGCGATGTCGCTCGGACGCACCTCGACGTTCCTCGACGTCTTCATCGAGCGCGACCTGCAGGCGGGCCTGATCACCGAGACCGAGGCGCAGGAGATCATCGACGACTTCGTCATCAAGCTGCGCATCGTCCGCTTCCTGCGCACCCCCGAGTACGACAGCCTGTTCTCCGGCGACCCGACCTGGGTCACCGAGACGATCGGCGGCATGGGTGAAGACGGTCGTCCCCTCGTGACGAAGAACTCCTTCCGGTTCCTGCAGACCCTGTACAACCTGGGTCCGGCGCCCGAGCCGAACATGACCGTGTTCTGGAGCCCCGAGCTGCCGCAGGGCTTCAAGGACTACTGCGCACAGGTGTCCATCGACACGTCGGCCGTGCAGTACGAGTCGGACGAGATCATCCGCCCCGCCTGGGGCGATGACGCCGCGATCGCGTGCTGCGTGAGCCCGATGCGTGTCGGCAAGCAGATGCAGTTCTTCGGTGCTCGCGTCAACCTCGCCAAGACTCTGCTGTACGCCATCAACGGCGGACGTGACGAGGTCACCGGCAAGCAGGTCTCGCCCGCCACCGCGCCCGTCGGCGACGGACCGCTGGACTTCGACGACGTCATGGAACGCTTCGACAAGACGATGGACTGGCTGGCCGAGACCTATGTCGAGGCCCTCAACTGCATCCACTGGTCGCACGACAAGTACGCGTACGAGCGCATCGAGATGGCTCTGCACGACAAGGACGTGCTGCGCACGATGGCCTGCGGTATCGCGGGGCTCTCGGTGGCGGCGGATTCGCTGTCGGCCATCAAGTACGCCACCGTGACCCCGGTGCGCGACGAACGCGGCATCGTGGTCGATTACGTCACCGAGGGCGAGTTCCCGAGCTACGGCAACGACGACGACCGCGCCGACCAGATCGCCGTGGGCCTGGTGGAGAGCTTCATGTCGAAGATCCGCCGTCACCCGATGTACCGGGGCGCCCTGCCCACGCAGTCGGTGCTCACGATCACCTCGAACGTCGTCTACGGCAAGGCGACGGGCAACACGCCCGACGGTCGCCGCGCCGGCGAGCCGTTCGCCCCGGGCGCCAACCCCATGAACGGTCGTGACACGCACGGCATGCTCGCCTCGGCGCTGTCGGTCGCCAAGATCCCCTACGCCCAATCGCAGGACGGCATCTCGCTGACCAACACCGTCGTCCCGAGCGGCCTCGGGCGCACCGCCGAGGAGCAGGTGCGCAACCTCGCCGGTCTGCTCGACGCCTACGTGGGCTCGCACGGCTATCACATGAACGTCAACGTGCTGAACCGCGAGACGCTTGAGGATGCCATGGAGCACCCGGAGAACTACCCGCAGCTGACCATCCGGGTCTCCGGCTACGCCGTGAACTTCGTCCGCCTCACACGCGAGCAGCAGCTCGACGTCCTGTCGCGTACGTTCCACGGCTCCATGTGATCCGCATCCCCGGCACACGAACCGACACGCAGAGAGAAGCTGAGGACAATGGCCAGGGCGATGCTCCGCCGCCACCCGTGCAACGCGGTGCCGTCCGCCCTCCCCGCCCTGCCCGATGACGCGGTGCGCCTGGAGGTCCCCCTCCAGGCGCCCGCCCATCGGCGCACCGGCGCCGGCCTCGACGGTCTCGCCGTCTCGGACGTCGACCGTCACGAGCGCCTCACCGCGATGCGCGAGGGCCGACTCGGCTCCGTGCACTCCTGGGAGCTCGTCACCGCCGTCGACGGGCCGGGAACGCGGCTGACCACGTTCCTCAGCGGGTGCCCGCTGCAGTGCCTCTATTGCCACAACCCCGACACCCTCGCGATGAAGGATGGACAGCCCGTCACGAGCGACGAGCTGCTCTCACGGATCGAGCGTTACACCGCGGTGTTCCGGGCGACCGGCGGCGGCATCACCCTCTCCGGCGGAGAGGTGCTCATGCAACCCGCCTTCGCGGCGCGGATCCTGCGCGGCGCGAAGGAGCTCGGCATCCACACCGCCATCGACACGTCCGGCTACCTCGGCGCCGCGGCCTCCGACGCCATGCTCGACGACGTCGACCTCGTCCTTCTGGACGTCAAGAGCGGCGACCCCGAAACGTACCGCGAGGTGACGGGACGGGAACTCGAGCCCACGCTCACCTTCGGCCGCCGTCTGGCGACACGACCCGACGGTCCCGAGGTGTGGATCCGGTTCGTCCTCGTCCCCGGTCTGACCGACGACGTGGACAACGTCGAGGCCGTCGCCGCGTATGCCGCGTCACTCAACGAGATCCGCTCCGGGACGGTCACCCGCGTCGAGGTGCTGCCGTTCCACCAGATGGGTCGCGACAAGTGGGACGCCCTCGGACGCGACTACCGTCTGGCCGAGACCGAACCGCCCTCGGTGGAACTCGTCGACCGCGTCCGCGATCAGTTCCGCGCACACGGCCTGCTTACGTACTGACCTTCCCTGCTCTCCCTCGTCCCGGCCGCCGCTTCCCCCGCGGCCTCGCGCCCCGATCGTCCCCCGAATCGGGCGCTGACCGGACCGCCCTCCCCATCCTCTGCGGGCGGTCCGGTCCCCTCTGCCGGCGCGGGGCGCATCGATGTCAGGCGGCGGCGATCGCCTCATCGGCGGCAGCACGTGCCCAGGCCTCCGCGGCGGCGAGGGTCTCGCGCGAAAGCGTGGACGGCGCCTCGTGCATATCGACGATCCGCTGGACGGTGTCCAGGATGCCGGGAAAGCTCAGGCGTCCCTCGTGGAACGCATCGACAGCCTGCTCGTTGGCCGCGTTGAACACGGCGGGGTAGGTCGCGCCGGCGCGCCCCACCTGCTTGGCGAGCATGACCGCCGGGAAGGCCTCCTCGTCGAGGGGCTCGAAGCCCCACGAGCTCGCCCGAGTCCAGTCCAGGGGCGCACCGACGCCGCCGATGCGGTGTGGCCAGTCGAGGCCCAACGAGATCGGCAGCCGCATATCCGGCGGAGACGCCTGTGCAATCGTCGACCCGTCGATGAACTCGACCATCGAGTGGACGATCGACTGAGGGTGCACGACGACGTCGATGCGGTCGTAGTCGACGTCGAACAGCAGATGGGCCTCGATCACCTCGAGCCCTTTGTTGACCAGCGTCGCCGAGTTCGTGGTGACCACACGTCCCATGTCCCAGGTCGGATGAGCCAGCGCCTGGGCTGGCGTCACCCGTTCGAGCTCGGCGCGGGTGCGACCGCGAAACGGCCCTCCCGAGGCGGTCAGCACGAGCCGACGCACCTCGTCGCTCGTCCCGGCGCGCAGGGCCTGCGCGATCGCAGAGTGCTCGGAGTCGACCGGGACGATCTGACCCGGCGCAGCGAGGGCGGTGACCAGATCACCACCGACGATGAGCGACTCTTTGTTGGCCAGCGCAAGGGTACGCCCCGTCTCGAGCGCGGCGAGCGTCGGGCCGAGGCCGACCGATCCGTTGATGCCGTTGAGCACGACATCGGCCTCCACATCCCGCACGAGCTGCTCGGCTTCGACCGCGCCCAGCGCGGTGTGCTCGACCCCGAATTCGATCGCCTGCGCGGCGACGCCCGCCGCGTCGCGTCCGGCGGCGAGTCCCACCACCTCGAACTGATCACGGCGGGTGCGGATCACATCCAGAGCCTGGGTGCCGATGGAACCGGTCGAACCGAGGATCAGGATGCGCCGCATGCGGCCAGCCTACCGGCGGGCCGGTTACTGGGCCGCGGAGGTCTGGGCGCCCAGGATGTCGACGACGAACACCAGGGTCTCGCCCTTGAGGTCGTTCGTGTTGATCTCGCCCTCGCCGTAGCCGTCCGCCGGGGGCATCGTCACGAGCACCTGCGAGCCGACGGTCTGGCCTTCCAGAGCCTTGCGGAAGCCGGGGACGACACCGGTGGTGGTGAAGCTCGTCGGCACGCCGCCCTTGTCCCACGTCGAGTCGAAGGTCTTGCCATCCGACCAGCGCACGCCGGTGTACTGCACCAGCACCTGGTCGCCGCTCTGGACAGTGGCGCCGTCGCCCTTCTTCAGGGTGGCGATCTGCGTCTCGGTGGGCGGGTTGCCGCCGGGAAGCGTGATCGTCGGCGCACCGTTGTCGGCCAGCGACACCGTCGGCATCCCCGCCACCGGAGCCTGCTCGGCGCCCCAGGCGGCGCTCGGGACGATTCCGAGCAGGTCGACCACGTACACCTGGGCCGCACCCTGCTCGCTCGCCGGGAAGGTCGCGACGACGCGCTCGCCGGGCGCGCCACAACCGAGGACCTGGCCGAGGGGGCTGGATGCCGAGATCTGCGCGGGCAGGAGCTGACCGGGCTTGTAGCCGATATCGCCGAGCTTCTGGCCCGTCTCGGCGTCGTAGGCCGTCATGGCGTAGGAGATGAACTGCCCCGCCGTCACCGGGGTACCCGACCCCTTGTCGATGGTCTTCGCCTGCAGCTTGTCGATCTGGATCGGCGCCGTGAACGAGAGGGTGGGAGCTGCTCCCGCGTCTCCGCTGACCGTGACCGCGTCGGCCGCGGCGCCGGACGAGACCTGCGCGTCGCAGAGATCCGCCGCCGGCGCGGCGGTCGGGCTCCCGGACGCGGTGGCGCCGTTGGAGCCGGAACAGCCCGCAAGCAGGATGACGGACACAGCGGCGACGGAAACAGCGACGAGCGGGCGCAGGCGCACGATAGGACCTCACAGATGGAAGACGGATTCACACCCATCCTCCCCTACTTTGTTCTGCGTGCGCTGGGAGCGCCACGCTCTCGCCATGC
The DNA here is from genome assembly GCF_028550675.1 of Sphingomonas sp. BLCC-B65. Classification (NCBI taxonomy): domain Bacteria; kingdom Pseudomonadati; phylum Pseudomonadota; class Alphaproteobacteria; order Sphingomonadales; family Sphingomonadaceae; genus Sphingomonas; species Sphingomonas sp. BLCC-B65. The sequence goes on from NZ_JAQQGL010000001.1 coordinate 965,806, forward strand.
TCATGGCGGCATGCGATCGGGAGTACCCTCGTCTGGTGACATCCGCAGAGCCCGCCCCCGACGCCGCCGGCGAGCTGCAGGCCTCGGCCGACGCCCATGACGTCACCGGCATCGGCCCCACCTACGTCATCGGCAGGTGGGTCGTGGCCCCGCTCGCGCGGCTGCTGTACCGTCCGCGCATCGAGGGACGCAAGAACTTCCCCCGCAAGGGCGCGGTGATCCTCGCCAGCAACCACCTGTCGTTCATCGACTCCTTCGTCATCCCCATGGCCGCTCCGCGGCCGGTGCGCTTCCTCGCCAAGTCGAGCTACTTCGACGGCCCCGGGTTGAAGGGGTGGTTCTCCCGACAGTTCTTCTACGCCGTCGGCGCGTTCCCCGTTCACCGCGGAGCGGGCCAGGCGGCGCTGGATGCTCTCGAGCAGCAGCGACGGATGCTCGACGCGGGGTGGTCGACCGCGCTCTATCCGGAGGGGACGCGCTCCCTCGACGGGCGTCTGTACAAAGGCCGCACCGGTGTCGCGTTCCTCGCGCTGCAGACCGGCGCACCCGTGATTCCCGTGGGGTTGGTCGGAACCAACGAGATCATGCCCGTCGGAGCGAAGTTTCCCCGCCTGCGCCCGCGGGTGACGGTGCGCTTCGGCGAACCCCTCGACCTCTCTCATCACGGCTCCGCCGACTCCGGGCGCGCCCGCCGTCAGGCGACCGATGAGATCATGGCCGCGATCCACGCGCTCTCCGGTCAGGAGCTGGCAAACGCCTACAACGAGGCTCCGGCGTCCAATCCCGTCGAACGCCTCAAGCAGGTCCTTCCGCACGAACGCCGCTGACCGCGGCATCCGGGGCCACCGTGACGACGGCGTCGTGACGAACCGGGAAGTTGACCGAGTTCGCGATGAAGCACCACTCGTGCGCCTGCGCGTGTGCGGCCTCAGCCGCGGCGACCATGGACGCTGCGGCGACCTCGACCCGCGGTCGCAGCACGACCTCGGTGAAGGCGCCGCCGCCTCGACCGTCCTCGGTCATCCGCCCCGTCGCGTCGTCGGTGTAGGACACGACGACGACACCGGCCTGCACGCAGGCGTGGAGGTAGGACAGCAGATGACACTCCGACAGCGCGGCCAGCAGCATGTCCTCGGGGTTCCACTTCGAAGGATCGCCGCGGAAGGGACGATCGCTCGAAGCCTCCAGAGCCGGCTTGCCGTCGATCGACAGCGTCACCGAGCGGTCGTAGTCGCGGTACCCGCTCGTTCCGGTACCGCGATTTCCTGTCCACCGCGCCTGCAGTGCGTAACGGTGTTCACCGATCATCTCGCCAGTCTGCCACCCGCAGCGCGGTACGCGGCCGCCAGTTCCGCCAGATGCGCGTGCTCCTCGGCCATGCCGGGGTTGGCGATACGTGGATCGTCGGAGCGTCCTCGGCGGATCATGTCATCGAGGTAGCGTCGGTCCGCGTCGAGGCGAGCACGCGCGTCCGCGCCCACGTTTCCGTGACCGGGAACGACCACCGCGGCGCGCGCCGCGAACGGCGCGAGCCGGTCGAGAACGTCGAGGTAGGCCGGCAGGTCGTCGGGAGAGAACGGCAGCGGCAGTTCGACGTCGCTGAGCATGTCGCCGGCGATCAGCACACGCCGCTCCGGCAGCCACAGCGCCGTGTGTCCCGGCGCGTGACCGTCGTGGACGACCGGCACGATGTGCACCCCCTTCGGCAGACCGTCGGCGGGGAAGCGGTCTCCGATGCCGTTGACACGGCCCATGAGCTCGGCGAACCACGGCGGCGCCTCGTCGTCCAACGCAGCGACGAGTTCAGCGCGCTGCGAGACGGTGAGCGCGGCAGTGGTGTCGGAGGCCCAGCGCGAGACGTCCCCGAACGCCGGGTGCCACAGCAGATGGTCGTGATGGGCGTGGGTCGCAAAGCCCGCGCGAACGTGCAGCCCGCGGGCGTTCAGCGTGGCTGCCAGCGCGTCGAGCTCGTCCGGGTCCCACGCGGGATCGACGAGCAGAGCCTCGGCTCCACCCACGATGACGGTGCTCGTGGTGGCCATGCGCCGGCTCGTCGCGACCCAGATCCCATCGGCGACCTCGTCCAGCTGGCGCATCCCCGTCTCCTCGGTGGTCCCAGCCGACCCTTTCCGCGGCACGCGAAGAAAGTAGGCTCTTGTGCGTGTCAGATCCTCTCACCGTGTCCCGTCCCTCCGCACCCTCCGGCACCATCGCCGTCACCGATGCGGTGGAACTCGCCGTCGTCGAGCGCAGCGGCTTCATCGAGTCGCGGCACGCCGGAGCGGCGATCGTGCTGGACCCCGAGGGCGTCGTCCAACTGAGCCTCGGCGACGTCGACACACCGATCCTGCCCCGCTCGAGCATGAAGCCGTTGCAGGCACTCGGCTGCCTGACCGCGGGTGTCTCCCTGGAAGGCGAGCAGCTCGCGCTGTCCACCGCCAGCCACAGCGGAACCGACCGCCACGCCGCCGTCGTCCGGGAGATCCTCGCGACCGCCGGTCTCGGCGAGGACCACCTTCAGTGCCCGCCCGCGTGGCCCGGCGACACGGCGACGCGCGATGAGCTCGTGCGCGAACTCGGACAGCCGGGGCGAATTCGCATGAACTGTTCCGGAAAGCATGCGACGATGCTGCTGGCCTGCACCGCGAACGGGTGGGACATCGAGAGCTACCTCGACCCGCAGCATCCGCTGCAGGTGCATATCCGTGAGGTCATCGAACGGCTCACGGGGACGAAGATCTCCACGACCGCGATCGACGGCTGCGGAGCACCGGTGTACGCCATGAGCCTGACCGCCCTCGCCCGCGCCGCGCATCGGATCGGCACCGCCTCGGAGCGCTCCCCCTTCGCCCTGCACCGTCTGGCCGGAGCGCTCGTGCGCGCGGTCCGCGAGAACCCGTGGGCGATCGACGGGCCGGGCCGCCCGGACACCATCGCGATCGAGCGGCTCGGCGTCTTCGCCAAGGGGGGCGCCGAGGGGATCATGATCATGACGGCCCCCAACGGCGCGACGGTGGCCCTGAAGACGCTGGACGGCAGTGGCCGCGTCGCGACGGCCGTCGCGATCCGTCTGCTGGAGCGCGTCGGCGCCCTGTCGTCGGCGGACGTCGCCGCGACGCTCGACCAGCTGCCGCTGGAGATCACCGGTGGAGGGCGCGAGGTGGGGCGCATCCGTCCCACCGTCTGATCCCTCGCGTTCCGGTCCACGGCCGCTCACGGCCGGGGCAGCAGGACGCGCTGAGCGACGCCGTCCAGCGCGAGTCGCCAGGCGCGGCCGGCACCCGCAGCGGCGTAGACGGGCAGGTCCCGTCGGCCCGTGAGGGCACGATAGTCCGCGATGCACTCTGCGGCGACGACCAGCTCATGACGCGTGCGCAGTTCGCCCAGGAGCTTCCAGTGGGCGAGCCACTCCTCGGGCGTGCCGACGACGAGTGCCCGTCCCCCGGTCGCGCTGCACGTCGCGGCGTCGGCGACGCCGACGATCGGAACATCGCGTTCCACGCTCGCGCGATTCAGCGCGTCACGGGCGAACCCGGGCGCGACCACCAGACCGGCCGGGCCGGCTTCGCCGGGATTCCAGGTCGGCGGCGGGGAGGCGTGCCCTGGCGCGGTCGCGCGGGCGCCGTCGTGGAGGAACTGCACCAGGAGGCGACCCCATCGCCCCCGCCCGGGCGGCTGATCGCGGTCGTGGTCGGCCCCCTCACCCCCAGCCGCCACGTGGTCGGCGCGCGTCGCCAACGACAGGATGGCGCGGTGCGGAACCAGATCCAGCAGGCGGGCGAGCGGCCCTGCGCATCGCGCCGCCGAGAAGACCACGAGGCCTCCGGTCTGCCCCGCGTCACGCACGAGCCGCTCGATGCGCGACATCATCTCCGCCGCATAGTCGGTGGGATAGCGCGCCAGGAGCGCGTCGAGGTCGTCGACGACCACGCCCGTCCCCGCGCGCCGGTCCACGGCGGCGGCGACAGCGTCCCACGCAGCCTCGGGGTCGCCGGGGACCCACGTCGGCGCGTGCGGCAGCTGGCGGGCGACGGCGCGCAGCAAGGACGAGCGGCCGCTTCCCGGTGCTCCGATCACCGCCAGCGCCGTCGCCGCCCGCGGCAGCAGCACGGGCGCTTGGCGCTGCCGCTGCGGCTCGTCCGAGAGTCCCAGCGCGATACGACCGGTCACCGCTACCCGATCCAGCTCCACCGCGAGCGGGAGCGGAGGCAGCCACGGCGCCGTCGCGCGTTCGTCTCCCGCCGCGTCTCTGATCGCCGCGAGCGCCACCGGGGAGCATCGCGCCATCCGCACGCGCTGTGGATCGACGTCGGCCGCGCGACGCACGAGCGCCGTCCCTCGGGCATCGGCGCGGCCGGACAATCGCGCCGCGTCGTCGAGGCCGATCACGGCGCGCGAGTCTGCGGCATCGAGGGTACGCAGTGCGATCCGCAGCGGTGCATTGGCGAGCAGCCCGTCACGGAAGGCTCCGGCCGCGCGCTGGGACGCCAGGATCGTATGGATGCCGAGTGCGCGCCCACGCGCCGCGACATCCGAGAACAGCTCGTGCATCTCGGGGTGAGCGCCGACCAGCGCGGCGAACTCGTCCACGATCACGACGAGTCGCGGCAGCGCCCCCGGGGCCTCGTCCACATCTCGGGCATCGTGAGCGGCGAGGACGCGTTCTCGGCGCCGGATCTCGGCTCGCAGGCTCTCGACCGCCCGCACGGCCGCACGGTCATCGAGATCGGTGACGACGCCGGTGACGTGCGGAAGAACGGTGAGGGCGTCGAAGGTGCGGCCGCCCTTGAAGTCGATGAGAAGAAGGCAGACCTCCCCGACATCTCGACCGCGACACAGGCCGGCCGCCCACGTGACGAGCAGCTCGCTCTTGCCGGAGCCGGTCATGCCCACCACGACGGCGTGGGGTCCGTCGGCCACGAGGTCGACGGTGACGATCTCCCCTGCGCTCACACCGATGGCGGCGCTCAGTCCCGGGCCGGCGCGACCGCCGACGAGCTCCTCGAACCCCACGGGAGCGTCGCCGCGGTGGCCCAGCTCACGCGCGCGTTCCGACAGCATCGCCGCGACCTCGGCTGCCTGCACCGCTGACAACGCTTCGATCCGCACCGTCCGCGTCGAGCCCTCATGGTCCAGGACGGCTTCGTCGCCGCCCACGAGGGTCAGAACGGCGCGACAGCGCGGCGGCGGCGGCGCGTCGCCCGCCACGACGACGATCGGGATCTGCGCATCCGAAGGGAGGCGGGCCGCGCCCTCCGCGACCACGAGAGCATCGCCGGCGCTCGCGAACGCGTGCGGGAGCGGCACGTGACCCACGATCGCCTCCACGGCGTCGAGGTCGACGATCCGGACGCGGCCGGGAGCATGGACGAGGCAGATCTGCATCACGAGCCCTCGGACCACCGCCGTTGTCTGTGTGAGAGGACCGCGTACGGCCAGCCCCGCCCGCAGGGGCACGGTCACGGGCGCATCATCGAGGCGCCGAGCTCGCCGTCGCACCTCACGCGCGGCATCGTCGGCGGGCTCACCCTCGATCCGCAGGCTGCTCGGCCCCTCTCCACGCCCGACCACCAGCACCTCCTCGCGGCCGGGCACCGAACGCCATACCTCCGCCTCATCGGCGCACAGCGTCGCCACGTCGGGCGTGCGCCGCCACGCTCCACGCCGCTCCGCGTCGTGGCGCCGATCGACCGCTTCGTCCAGGTGCGCCAGCAGACGGAGGTGTTCGCGGCGCGCACGCCGCCGAACACGCCTGGTCGTCCGCAGCCCGTCGACGAAGGACGCCACCGCGACGAGCGGCCCGAGAGCTGCGAACCAGAGGGCGTGGGCCGACCCCGTGACGCGCCACAGCACGAGCGCACCGACGACGGGAACAATGGCGGTCACGACCGGCAGCGGTGCCCGCGCCGGCGGTGTCGGGGCGGGCGGAAGGCGCAGCGGCTCGTCGTCGAGATCGTCGACATCGGTCATGTCGGCAGTCAAGCGCGCCGGCGCCACGAGGCGACGCGCACCGGAGCGACCGGTGCGCGAAGGACGTCAGTCCGTCGCTGGGGAGGAACCGGTGCGGTGCACGTTCAGGACGATGATCGTGATGTTGTCGCGACCGCCGTTCTCCAGCGCAGCGTCGAGCATGTCAGCCGCTGCGGCGGCCGGATCGTCGTGCTGCAGGAGGAAGTGCAGGATGCCGTAGTCCGTCAGCTCCTTGGTGAGGCCGTCGCTGCAGATCACGAAGCGGTCGCCGTCGATGACCTCGAGTCGCACGTAGTCGGGCGCGACGCCGTCGGAGGGACCGACGGCGCGTGTGATCACGTTTCCGTAGGGGTGGTTCTCGGCCTCTTCAGGGCTGAGCCGCCCCGCGGCGATGAGCTCTTGGACGACGGAATGATCGGTCGTGACCTGGGCGAGGCCGCCGTCGCGGAAGAGATAGACCCGCGAGTCGCCGATGTTGAGGGTCACCCACGTGGGCTCGGGGGTGGAGGTGTCGAGGTAGACCCCGGTCACCGTCGTCCCCGTGCCGTCATCGGTGGCTTCGGGGTGCGAGGCGATGTCGCCGACGGCCTTGGAAAGCGCCTTCTCGATGTTCTTCGGGCTGACCTCGCCTTTGCCGACCATCGATTCGAGGCGTGCGATCGTGCTGCTGCTGGCGATCTCACCGCCGATGTGGCCACCCATCCCGTCGGCGACCACGAACAGCGGATAGCGAGCGAGGACGGCATCCTGATTGATCTCTCGCCGACGGCCCGTATGGGTCAGCTCCGCCCACTGCAGGTCGACGGCACCGTCCGCGAGCGGGATGGTGCGCGAGTGAGTCGCGGCTTCGGGCACGGTCCCACTCTAGTGGACGGGTCGGGGCTGCACCCCGCCGACAGGCTGCGAAGCGGCGGCGTCGGCCTCGTCGTCGACCGGAGCCTCGAACTGGGCATCGTAGAGGCGGCGGTACGCGCCGTGGGCGGCGAGCAGCTGCTCGTGGGTGCCCTGTTCGACGATCGTGCCGTTCTCCATGACGAGGATGAGGTCGGCGTCGCGAATCGTCGACAGGCGATGCGCGATGACGAACGCGGTGCGGTCGGCCCGCAGCCGCGACATGGCGCGCTGGATGAGCAACTCGGTGCGTGTGTCGACCGAACTCGTCGCCTCATCGAGGATCAGGATCCTCGGATCCGCCAGGAACGCGCGGGCGATCGTGATCAGCTGCCGCTCCCCCACCGACAGATTCGTCGCTTCGTCGTCGAGCACGGTGTCGTAGCCGTCGGGCAGGGCGTGCACGAAACGATCGACGTACGCGGCCGTCGCTGCCTCGACGATGTCCTCCTCGGAGGCGTCGGGTCTGCCGTAGGCGATGTTCTCGCGAATGGTTCCGGAGAACAGCCAGGTGTCTTGCAGCACCATGCCCGTGCGTGCGCGCAGGTCGTCCCGGGTCATCCGCCGAGTGTCCAGCCCGCCCAGGGCGATGACACCGGCATCCACGTCGTAGAAGCGCATGATCAGGTTCACCAGCGTCGTCTTGCCGGCGCCCGTCGGACCGACGATGGCGACGGTGCTGCCCGGGCGGGCGTGCATCGACAGCCCGTCGATCAGGGGCTTGTCAGATGCATAGCGGAACGAGACGTCCTCGAAGGCCAGGTCTGCGGTGTCGGCGGGAACGCTGTCCGCCGGGGTGGGATCGGGCGTCTGCTCGGGTTCATCGAGAAGCTCGAAGACGCGCTCGGCGCTGGCAACGCCGGACTGCAGCAGGTTGGCCATCGAGCCCAGTTGGCTGAGCGGCTGGGTGAACTGTCGCGAGTACTGGATGAAGGCCTGCACGTCGCCGATCGACAGCACCCCGGCGGCGACCTGCAGGCCGCCCGCCACCGCGATGGCGACGTAGACCAGGTTGCCGATGAACATCATGGCCGGCATGATCACGCCGGAGAGGAACTGCGCGCCGAAGCTCGCGCGATAGACCTCGTCGTTCTCCGCGGCGAAGTCCTGCTCGACGGCCCGCTGGTGGCCGAACACCTTCACGATCGCATGGCCGGAGAAGGTCTCTTCCACACGCGCGTTCAGGATGCCGGTCGCCTTCCACTGGGCGACGAAGAGCTTCTGCGAGCGGCGCGCGACGAGCATCGTCACGATCACCGTCAACGGAATGGTCACGAGCGCGATGACCGCCAGAAGCGGGGAGATGATGAACATCATCGCGAGCACGCCGATCACCGTCAGCAGCGACATGATCACCTGCGACAGCGTCTGTTGCATCGACTGGCCGATGTTGTCGACGTCATTGGTGACGCGACTGAGCAGCTCCCCGCGCTGCACGCCATCGAAGTACGCGAGTGGCAGACGATGGACCTTCTCTTCGACGCGCACACGGAGCCGGTGCATCGCGCGCTGCACGATGCCGTTGAGCAGGCGCGCCTGCAGCCAGTTGAACAGCGCGGCGAAGATGTAGATCGCCAGCACCGCGATGAGGATCGCCCCCAGTCGCGACATGTCGATGCCCGCTCCGGGCGTGAAGTCCATCGCCGAGAGCATGTCGGCCTGCTGCTGGTTGCCGCTGGCGATCAGCTGATCGATGACCTGCTGTTTCGTGGCCCCGGCCGGCACCTGCATCGAGATGAAGCCCGCGAACACGACGTTGGTGCCGTCGCCGAGGATTTTCGGACCGAGCACCGACAGACCCACTGACAGCACACCGAGCAGGAACACCAGTGCCAGGCTGGCACGATCAACACGCAACGTGCCCAGCAGCCGCCGCGCACTCGGACCGAAGTTCTGCGCCTTCTGGACGGGCGCACCGCCCGCCATCGGACCGCCGCGCGGTCCTCGAGGTCCCGGACCGCTCATCATGCCTCCTGCGCCGCGAGCTGCGACTCGACGATCTCGCGGTACGTCTCGTTGGTCTCCACCAGCTCGTCGTGCGTGCCGCGTCCGACCATCCGGCCGTGATCGAGCACGACGATCTGGTCCGCGTGGCGGATGGTCGATACCCGCTGCGCGACGACGATCCGCGTCGCCTCGGGAAGATGCGCATCGAGCGCGCGACGAAGGGCGGCGTCGGTCCGCAGGTCGAGCGCGGAGAACGAGTCGTCGAAGATGTAGATCTCGGGCTGCCGCGCCAATGCCCGAGCGATCGCGAGGCGCTGGCGCTGGCCACCCGAGACGTTGGTGCCGCCCTGCGCTATCGGGGCGTCCAGTCCGCCCGGCAGGGCCGCGACGAAGTCCTTCGCCTGCGCAAGATCCAGCGCCGCCCAGAGCTGCGCGTCGCTGGCGGCGGCGTCGCCGTAGCGGAGGTTGGACGCGACGGTGCCGGCGAACAGGAATGCGCGCTGGGGGACGAGACCGACGCGGGCCCAGAGGTCGTCGGGATCGAGCTCGCGGACGTCGACACCGTCGACGGTGACCGCTCCCCCCGTGACGTCGAAGAGCCGAGCGATGAGGCCGACGAGCGTCGACTTTCCTGCGCCGGTCGAACCGATGATCGCCGTCGTGGTTCCGGGTTCGGCGGCGAAGGCGATGCCCTGGAGCACTGGCGACTCGGCACCGGGGTAGGTGAACTCGACGTCGTCGAAGACGACGCGTCCCCCGGCCCCGGCGGCTCGCACGGGCGCCTCGGGGGCGTGCACGGACGGCTCCGTCTCCAGCACGGCTCCGATGCGATCGGCGCACACCGCCGCGCGCGGGATCATCACGAACATGAACGTCGCCATCATGACACCCATGAGGATCTGCATCATGTAGCTCAGGAACGCGAACAGCGTGCCGATCTGCACGCCGTTGTTCTGCACCTCGGCGGCCCCGAACCAGATGATCGCCACCGAGGACAGGTTCATGACGAGCATGACCGCCGGGAACATCACGGCCATGAGGTTTCCGGCGCGAAGGGCGGTTTCCATCACGTCCTCGCTGGCGCGCGTGAAGCGGTGCCGTTCCTCGTTCTCTCGGACGAAGGCGCGGACGACGCGGATGCCGGTGAGCTGCTCGCGCATGATCTGGTTGAGCCGGTCGATGCGCGCCTGCATGGTGGTGAAGGCGGGGACCATCCGCACGACCACCAGCGACACGATCACCAGCAGCACGGGCACCGACACCGCCACCAGCCACGACAATCCCGCGTCCTGGCGCACCGCCATCACGATGCCTCCGATCGCGAGCATCGGCGCGGAGACCATCACGGTCGCCGACATCTGAACGAGCATCTGCACCTGCTGGACGTCGTTCGTGTTGCGGGTGATCAGCGACGGCGCCCCGAACTGCCCGACCTCGCGCTGCGAGAAGGCGACGACGCGGTGGAAGAGATCGGCGCGCACCGCACGACCGAGGCCCATCGCCAGCCGCGAACCGAAGTACACCGCGACCAGCGAACAGACGATCTGGACGACGCTGATCCCGAGCATCACGCCGCCGGTCCGCCAGATGTAGCCGATGTCGCCCGTGATCACGCCGTTGTCGATGATGTCGGCATTGAGCGTGGGCAACAGCAGCGACGCGACCGATTGGCCGAGCTGGAAGATCACCACCAGGAGGAGCAACGGCCACGTGGGCGCGAGATAGCGCACGAGGATCCTGCCGAGCACGGCGCCGCCTTTCCGCGCCCGCCACAACAAGCGCGAATCGACGCTACGCCCGCCGGGCTGCCATGCTCAACCGCCCGGGTGCGCTGTCAGCGAACCCGGGCGGTTGAGCGGTGAGGACGATCAGGAGCGCGGCGGCTCCGGAGCGGTCGGCGGCTCCGCGGTCGGCGGTTCCGTGGTCGGCGGCTCGGGAGCAGCAGGCGGTGCGGTGGCTGCCGGCGGCGCGGGCGGCTGATATCCGGCCGGAGGCGCCGGCGGCTGGTAACCCGCCGGCGGCTGGTAACCCGCAGGAGGGGTGTAGCCCGCGGGCGCCGCCGACGTCTGGACGGGAACGCCCTGCCAGACGGTGCGGTCGGCGAGGAAGCCGTTCGCCGCCCACGGCGCGGGCGGCACGTTCGGGTTCCAGCGCGACTTGTCGAAGGCGAGGATGCCGAGCCACACGAGTCCGAGCAGGACGTAGAGGATGACCCAGGGCGTCTCCTTCTGAAGCTTCTGCCCCACGCGCCACGCGGCCAGGGCGCCCACGACGATCGGGAGCAGCGCGATGATCCAACCGAGAACGGGGACCTGGCTCAGCAGGCCCGACGCCACAACGGCGCCCAGCATGACCCATGGGCTGACATCGCCGAGCTTTGCGAACACCATGAAGTTGTAGATCGGCACCCAGGCGCGCCACTTGCCCTGGACTCCCGCCTTGTCGAAGATCTTCATCAGGAAGAACGCACTGATCACATAGCCGATCACCGCGAAGATGAAGACGAAGAACGCAAACACGATCAGGGCAGCTGCAGCGGCGGCAGCGCTCCCGCCCGAGTAATCATCCATGAGTACCTCCCCCGGCGATTCTCGCCGTCGAGCGCGACCACCCTGGCCGGCTCCGGCTCACATCGTATTGGTAGCGAGCACACCGGCGCGACGTCTCTTTCGCGCGCGTGTCCCCACCCGTCCGCGACGCAGCCGATAGCCTGGGCGCACTGCCGTCCGCGCCGGAAGGAACGCCGATGACCGAGTCCTCTCTCCCGCCGCTGCCGCCGCGTCCCGCGGAAGAGGTGGCGCGCGACACGGCATCCGGGGCGGGCATCGCCGGTGTCGACGACACGGGGGTTCCACGGCTGGTCGGCGACCTCGACGACATCGGTCGCGGCTTCCTCTCCGCCCTGTTCGACTTGTCGTTCACGCGGTTCATCACTCGCAGATTGGCAAGCGTCTTCTATCTCGTGGGCCTCGTCGCGATCGGCATCGCCTTCATCGCGACGTTCCTGTGGGGTCTCATCTCCGGCATCGGTTCGCTGTGGTGGAACCTGGGCGGTGGCATCGCGCTCATCCTGTCGACGTTGATCGTCGTTCCCGTCGTCGCGTTCCTCGCCGTCGTCGTGCTGCGCTTCATCATCGAGTCCGGGGTCGCCCTCGTGGCCATTGCCGAGAACACAGAACGAACCGCCGCCCACACCGCGCGCGACTGATCACACGACGAGATCGATCTCCCCCGGCGCACCGTCCTGCAGCGTCACGCCCGCCGTCTCGGCCCACGCCAGGAGCGCCTCGCGCGTCGCGATGCGCGGGCGGGTTTCCGCGAGCCTTCTGACCAAAGCCCCCTTGCCGTGCTTGTTGAAGTGGTTGAGTGCACGTGTCGCGCCGTCCTCGCCGATCGTCACCACGCGCACGTAGGCGGACGCCACGTCCGACGGAACGGGGCCAAGGGCGACGTACGCCTCGGAGCGCAGATCCAGGACGAACGACGGCGCGGCCGTGCGCAGAGCCTCGGTGACTTCACCCGCCCAGTGACGCCTCAGGGGCGGGATGCCGGGAAGCGCCGTTCCGGCGGCGAGCCGGTAGGTCGGGATCGCATCGAGCGCGGCGACCGGTCCGAACGGCGCGGAGTGGATGAGCACGTGAGCGCCCAGCCAGCGCCGCGACGCCGCGGTCAGGGTGGCAGCATCCAGCGCATCGAAGAGCACCCCCGTGTAGCGGTCGACCGCCGGCAACGTCGGTGCGCTGCGCAGCGTCGCATTGTGGGCGATGTCCTCGCGCTGGCGCCGCGACAGCTTGAGCACGTGCGCAGCGCGCTCCTCGTCGGCGCTCAATGCCACAAGGGCGTCCACGGCTGACTCGCGTGCGGCGCGGAGCTCGGGAAGCGCAAACCCGGCGATGTCGACAGCGCGCGGGCGACCGCCCGGGCGCTTGGTCTCCGACGGCGGCAACAGGATCAACATGGGTGCTCTCCTCGCGCACAACGAGAAACCACTCCCCGCTCGAGAGCGATGCCTCTCGAGCGGGGAGTGGTGACGGACAGTTCTCCGTGGGCGATCAGGACTCGAGCGCGGCGTGTCCGGCCACGATGGTCAGCTCATTGCCTTCCATCGAAAGGAAGCCGTCCTGCGCACTGGCAACGACCTTTGTACCGTCGGACTGCGTGATACGCACCTGGCCTTCGGCAAGGATCGCGAGGACGGGCTCGTGACCGGTCATGAAGCCGATCTCGCCCTCGACGGTCTTCGCCACGACGAGGTTCGCCTCGCCGTGCCAGACCTCCTCCTCCGCGGAGACGAGGGTGACGGTCAGCGCCATGTCAGCTGTTCTCCTTCTGGATCTTCGCCCACTTCTCCTCGACGTCGGAGATGCCGCCGACGTTGAAGAACGCCTGCTCGGCGACGTGGTCGAAGTCACCCTTCACGATCGCGTCGAAGGACTCGATGGTCTCCTTGATCGGAACCGTGGAGCCTTCCACACCGGTGAACTTCTTCGCCATGTAGGTGTTCTGCGAGAGGAACTGCTGAATGCGGCGTGCGCGCGACACGACGATCTTGTCCTCTTCGGAGAGCTCGTCGACACCCAGGATGGCGATGATCTCCTGCAGTTCCTTGTTCTTCTGGAGGATCTGCTTGACCGCAGTGGCCACGCGGTAGTGGTCCTCACCGATGTAACGGGGGTCGAGGATCCGGCTAGTCGACGTCAGCGGGTCGATGGCGGGGTACAGACCCTTCGACGCGATCTCGCGCGAAAGCTCGGTCGTCGCGTCGAGGTGGGCGAACGTCGTCGCCGGGGCCGGGTCGGTGTAGTCGTCGGCCGGGACGTAGATCGCCTGCAGCGAGGTGATCGAGTGACCGCGGGTCGAGGTGATGCGCTCCTGGAGCACACCCATCTCATCGGCCAGGTTGGGCTGGTAGCCCACGGCGGACGGCATACGGCCGAGCAGCGTCGAGACCTCCGAGCCGGCCTGGGTGAAGCGGAAGATGTTGTCGATGAACAGCAGCACGTCCTGCTTCTGCACGTCGCGGAAGTACTCCGCCATCGTGAGGGCCGACAGAGCGACACGCAGACGCGTCCCCGGCGGCTCGTCCATCTGGCCGAAGACGAGGGCCGTCTTGTCGAAGACTCCCGCCTCCTCCATCTCGCCGATCAGGTCGTTGCCCTCACGGGTGCGCTCACCGACACCGGCGAACACCGACACGCCGCCGTGGTCCTGAGCGACGCGCTGGATCATCTCCTGGATCAGGACGGTCTTGCCGACGCCGGCGCCGCCGAACAGGCCGATCTTTCCACCCTGGACGTAAGGGGTGAGCAGGTCGATGGACTTGATGCCGGTCTCGAACATCTCGGTCTTCGACTCGAGCTGGTCGAAGTTCGGCGCCTGGCGGTGGATGCCCCAGCGCTCGGTGACCTCGATGGTCTCACCGGGGGCGGCGTTCAGCACGTCACCGGTGACGTTGAAGACCTTGCCCTTGGTGACGTCGCCGACGGGAACCGTGATGGGGCCGCCGGTGTCGCGCACTTCCTGACCGCGGACCATGCCGTCGGTGGGCTTGAGCGAGATGGCGCGCACCAGGTCGTCGCCGAGGTGCTGTGCGACCTCGAGCGTGATCTCGGTCGACTCGTCGCCGATCGTGATGGTCGTCTTCAGCGCGTTGTAGATGTCGGGGATCGCATCGTGCGGGAACTCGATGTCGACGACCGGGCCGGTGACGCGTGCAACGCGCCCGACGACCGTCGTCTCGGCCTTATCGGCGGTGGCGGTGGCAGTCATTGTCTGTCTCTTTCGGTGTGGTCGTTACTTGCCGGACGCCAGCGCGTCGGCGCCGCCGACGATCTCGGCGATCTGCTGAGTGATCTCGGCCTGACGCGCGTTGTTGCGCAGGCGGGTGTAGTCGGTGATGAGCTTGTCGGCGTTGTCGCTGGCGCTCTTCATCGCCTTCTGGGTCGCAGCGTGCTTGGCGGCCGACGACTGCAGAAGCGCGTTGAACACGCGGCTCTGCACGTACACCGGCAGCAGCGCATCGAGCACGACCTCGGGGCTGGGCTCGAACTCGTACAGCGGATAGACCTGACTGCTCGCTCCGGCGGACTCGACGACCTCGTCGGCCTCGACGACTTCCAGGGGCAGCAGACGCACGGTCTGCGGCTCCTGCGTCATCATGCTGACGAAGCGGTTGAACACGAGGTGGATCTCGTCGACGCCGCCCTGCTCCCGGCCGCCGCGGTCGTAGGCGTCCAGAAGGGCGCCGGCGATCTGCTCCGCCGTGTTGAAGTGCGGCGTGTCGGTGTCACCCACCCACTCCCCTGCCGATGCCATCCGACGGAACTGGAAGTAGCCCACTGCCTTGCGCCCGACGAGGAAGTACTCGACCTCCTTGCCCTGCGAACGCAGCAGCTCGCCGAGCTGCAGCCCCTCGCGCAGGATCTGCGAGTTGAACGCGCCCGCCAGGCCCCGGTCCGAGGCGAAGATGACGACCGCCGACCGGCGGATCGTCTCGCGCTCGGTCGTCAGCGGGTGCTGCACGTTCGAATGCGTCGCCACGGCGGAGACGGCTCGCGTCACGGCCCGCGCGAAGGGCGAGGATGCGCGCACGCGCGCCATCGCCTTCTGGATGCGCGAAGCCGCGATGAGTTCCATCGCCTTCGTGATCTTCTTGGTCGTCTGAGCAGAAGCGATCTTCTGCTTGTAGACCCTGAGTTGTGCTCCCATGAGTTCTCGGTCTCAGATTGCGTCCGGCCTCAGCCGCGACGACCCTTGACGATCTGCTCCTGGTTCACGTCCTCCTCGTGCGCGGCGGCGACCTCTTCGTGACCCGGCTTGTTGATCGCCTGGCCCTTGCCGCCCTGGAACTCCAGGATGAACTCGTCGGTGACCTTGGTGAGCTCTGCGACGGTGGCGTCGTCGAGCACGTTGGTGTCACGCAGCGTGTCCAGGATGGTCGTGTTGCGCTTGAGGTAGTCGAGAAGGTCGCGCTCGAAACGGAGCACATCCTCGACCGCGATCGTGTCGAGCTTGCCGTTGGTGCCGGCCCAGATCGACACGACCTGCTCCTCGACGGGGTACGGGTCGTACTGGGGCTGCTTGAGCAGCTCGGTCAGACGGGCACCACGCTCAAGCTGGCGGCGCGAGGCCGCGTCCAGGTCGGAGGCGAACATCGCGAACGCCTCGAGCGAGCGGTACTGGGCCAGCTCGAGCTTGAGCGTTCCGGAGACCTTCTTGATCGACTTCACCTGGGCGTCACCGCCGACGCGAGAGACCGAGATACCCACGTCGACCGCGGGGCGCTGGTTGGCGTTGAACAGGTCGGACTGCAGGAAGATCTGGCCGTCCGTGATGGAGATCACGTTGGTCGGGATGTACGCCGAGACGTCGTTGGCCTTGGTCTCGATGATGGGCAGACCCGTCATCGATCCCGCGCCCAGCTCGTCGCTCAGCTTGGCGCAACGCTCCAGCAGACGCGAGTGGAGGTAGAAGACGTCACCGGGGTACGCCTCGCGGCCCGGCGGGCGGCGCAGCAGCAGCGACACGGCACGGTAGGCCTCGGCCTGCTTCGACAGGTCGTCGAAGATGATCAGGACGTGCTTGCCGCCGTACATCCAGTGCTGACCGATGGCCGAGCCGGTGTACGGGGCGAGGTACTTGAAGCCGGCCGGGTCGGATGCCGGGGCCGCGACGATCGTCGTGTACTCCATCGCACCGGCATCCTCGAGCGCACCCTTGACGGAGGCGATCGTCGAGCCCTTCTGACCGATCGCGACGTAGATGCAGCGCACCTGCTTGTTGACGTCGCCCGACTCCCAGTTGGCCTTCTGGTTGATGATCGTGTCGATCGCGATCGCGGTCTTGCCGGTCTGGCGGTCGCCGATGATCAGCTGACGCTGGCCACGTCCGATGGGGATCATCGCATCGATGGCCTTGATGCCGGTCTGCATGGGCTCGTGCACGCTCTTACGCTGCATGACGCCGGGGGCCTGCAGCTCGAGGGCGCGGCGGCCCTCGGTCGCGATCTCGCCGAGGCCGTCGATGGGGTTGCCCAGCGGGTCGACGACGCGCCCGAGGTAGCCATCGCCGACGGCGACGGAGAGAACCTCGCCGGAGCGGGTGACCTTCTGGCCTGCCTCGATGCCGGAGAACTCGCCGAGCACGACGACACCGATCTCGTTCTCGTCCAGGTTCAGCGCCAGACCCTCGACGCCGTTCTCGAACCGCACGAGCTCATTGGCCATGACGCCGGGAAGACCCTCGACGTGGGCGATGCCGTCGGCGGCGTCGACGACCGTGCCGACCTCGGTGGCGGCGGCGCCGGTGGGCTCGTAAGCGGCGACGAAGTCTTTCAGCGCGTCACGGATGACGTCGGGGCTGATGGTCAGATCTGCCATGGTGTTCCTTCTGTTCTAGCCAGCGAGGCGCTGGCGCAAGTCGTTGATTCGAGAGGAGACGGTGCCGTCGATGACGTCGTCGCCGATCTCCACGCGCATACCGCCGAGCACCTCGGGATCGACGACCACGTTGACCGTGACGTCGGCGCCGTATCGGGTGCTGAGCGCGCCCGCGAGGCGCTCCTGCTGCGCGGCATCCAGCGGGCCCGCCACCCGCACGGTCGCGACCTTCTTGCCACGCTGGTCGGCGACCAGCTGCAGCGCGCGGTTCAGAAGGAAGCGCACGCGGCGCTCCCGGGGCTGCTGCACGAGCTGGGACGCGATGAGCACCGTCGCCTCACCCGCGCGTCCGCCGAGGAGCTTCTCGATGAGCTCGCCCTTCGCAGCGGCATCGCCCAGGCGGCTGCCGAGCGCGAGCTCGAGCTCCGGGTTCGCCGCAACCAGGCGGGCGATCTGGAACAGCTCGCCCTCGACGTCGGTCGCGGGTGAGCCGATCGCAGCGGCGCGGATCGCGAGTTCCTCGATGCCGGAGATCAGATCCGTCGTGGACGACCAGCGCTGCGAGACGGCCGAGGTCAGCAGCTGGACCGCGACGGGGCTGTACCCGGCGAAGACGACCTTGGCGACCTGTGCGCGCGCCTCTGCGGGCGCACCCCACGAGGAGAGCGCGCCGCTCAGCTGCGCCGAGTCGGCGATCTCGCGCGCGGCCGAGAACAGCTCGCGAGCGACCGCGAGGTCCCCCACGTTCGCCGTCGTCAGCTCCGCCGTGGTCGTCGCCAGTGCCTGAGTGGTCGCGCTGCCCATTACTTCGCCTTCTCGAGGTCTGCGAGGAAGCGGTCCACGACGCCCTTCGCCTTGGCGTCGTCGGTCAGCGACTCGCCGATGACACCGCCGGCCAGGTCGAGCGCCAGGGTGCCGACCTCGCTGCGCAGCGACACGAGCGCCGACTGACGCTCCGCCTCGATCTGCGTGTGCGCGGTGGCGGTGAGGCGCGCGGCCTCGGCGGATGCCGTCTCTCTGGCCTCGGCGACGATCTTCTTGCCGTCCTCGCGAGCGGCGTCACGGATCTCGCCGGCCTCCTTGCGAGCCTCGGCGAGCTGTGCCGTGTACTCCTCAAGAGCGGCTTCGGCCTTTCGCTGGGCCTCGTCGGCCTTCGCGATGTTGCCTTCGATGGCGGCGGCGCGCTGATCCAGCAGCACCTTCATCTTGGGGAGGGCGACCTTCCACACAACGATGAGGATGACGATGAAGCAGACACCCGACCAGATGATGTCGTACCAGGCGGGGATGAGCGGGTTGTGACCCGACTCTTCCGCGGCGTACGCGACAAGATTGCGCATCCTGTCTCCTTAAGAACTGGTGCGGGTGATCAGACGAAGATGAAGCCGGCGGCGATGCCGATGAAGGCGAGCGCCTCGGTGAAGGCGATACCGATCCACATCAGGACCTGCAGGCGACCGGCCAGCTCGGGCTGACGGGCGACGCCCTCGATCGTCTTGCCGACGACGATGCCCACGCCGATGGCGGGGCCGATGGCGGCGAGGCCGTAGCCCATCGTCGCGACGTTGCCCTTGAGCTCGGCGAGAACCGTAATTGCGTCCACGGGGTGTTTCCTTTCGGGGTTGGGTGGGAGAGGCGGAAGCCGCTCCCGCTCAGTGCTCTTCTGCGACCGCGAGCTGGATGTAGACCGCGGTGAGGATGGTGAAGACGTACGCCTGGAGGAAGGCCACCAGGATCTCGAACAGCGTGAAGGCGAGACCGAAGGCGAGCGAACCCGCCGCCAGAGCCGACCACCAGCCACCGAGGGTGATGAGGAAGAACTGCGTCGCTGAGAAGAACAGGACGAGCATCAGGTGTCCGACGATCATGTTCATCAGCAGTCGCAGCGTCAGGGTGACGGGTCGGATGATGAACGTCGAGAGGAACTCGAGCGGCGTGACGATGATGTACAGGAACGGGGGCACGCCCGAGGGGAACAGTGCGTTCTTGAAGAAGTTCTTCGGGCTCTTCTTGATCCCGGCGTAGATGAACGTGACGTAGCTGATGACCGCCAGCATGAGCGGGACGGCGATGATGCTCGTACCCGCCAGGTTCATGAACGGGATGATTCCTGTGATGTTGAAGAACAGGATCATGAAGAACATGGTCGTCAGGATCGGCAGGAATCGCTGGCCGTCCTTCTTGCCCAGCAGGTCTTCGGCGATGTTGACCCGCACGAAGTCGAGGCCCATCTCCGCGATGCTCTGGAACCGGCCCGGAACCACGCGCATGCGGCGAGTGCCGAGCCACAGGAAGAGCACGAGACCGATCGTCGCGATGAACTGGATGAGGTGGATCCGCGTGACCGGGACACCCAGGACGCTGAAAAGGACGTCCGGGAAGAACTCATCGATGGACGGGCCGTGGAAGCCGCCGTCTTCGGCGGTCTTGGCGATCAGTGTCGCAGCTTGGGTAAACAGCGCTGGCTCCAGCTTCGGGGCACCGGAGTGATCCGGTGCGACGATGGTCGGTGTGAGCGTCACTGCGCACGCGTTTCGCGGAGCGCGAACGGGCGCAGAGACAGCCTATCAGCCCCGCGGGGCATTATCGTCCGCGTGCGACGGACCGCTCGCGGCATCCCCCTCCTCCGGCGGTGCCGGCTGACGCGCCTCGTCGGCGATATCCGCAAGGGTGGGCAGCGTCACGTCGCTGACGGCAGGGATGCGCATCCGGGTCATGACGACCGCGTCGATGACGAGGGAAGCGACCACACTGACCACCAGCGCCACGAAGAAGACTCCGGGGTTGAGCCACGGCTGTCCCCTCAGCAGGAACAGCACGACCAGGAAGACGACGAACTTCAGGAGCCAGCCGCCCATGACGGCGCCGAAGAAGATCGGCACGTAGAGCGCGTCGCCGTACCACCGGTTCGCGATCAGTATGGTCCCCGCGGTGAAGCCGAGGAACACGGCGGCGAGGACGATGGCGATGATCGCACTCCACAGCCCGGAGGCGCCGGCGACGGCGAATCCGATGATCGCGCCGGCCACCGCGAGCGCGGCCGTGGCCGCGGCCGACCACAGCAGTGTGGTGCGCAGGACGGGGGTGCTGGAGAGGGAGGTCATGGATTCCTCGGTGTCGGATCGGACAACGTGGCGGCACCGGTCGGTGACGCGGGCGGACGCACGGACGGCTGCAGGGTGACGACGAGGCAGGCCGCGACGCCGATGAGGACGAAGACCACGCCGACCGTGTAATCGCCCGGCCACCCCTGGGTCGTGCCGATGTACATGAGCAGCACGCCCACCGAGACGACCGCGGTCCACGCGTAGAAGATGAGCACCGCATCACGATCGCTGTGTCCCATGTCGAGCATGCGGTGGTGCAGGTGCTTGCGGTCGGGCGAGAACGGCGACTTGCCGCGAGCCATGCGACGCACGATCGCCATCCCGAAGTCGAGCAGCGGCAGGAGGACCACCACGACCGGCAGCAGGATCGGGATGAACGCGCCGAGCAGCTGCGAACGCCCGAACACGTCGTTGTCGCCCAGCAGCGCCGGCGGCAGGTTGCCCGTGAACACGATCGCCGACGACGCCATGAGAAGGCCGAGCAGCAGCGCTCCGGAGTCGCCCATGAACAGCTTCGACGGATTCCAGTTGAGGGGAAGGAACCCGATGCACACGCCGATCAGCGCGACGGCGATGAACGATGCCAGGCTCGAGTAACTCGACGCGCCGGTATCGCGGGCGACGAGATACGAGTAGACGAAGAAGACGGCGTTGGAGATGAGCGCGACGCCGGCGACGAGACCGTCGAGGCCGTCGATGAAGTTGACCGCGTTCATCACGATGACGATCGCCACGACCGACATCGCGAAGCTGGCGAAGCTCGACACGACGAACTGCTGGCCGAACGGGATGAAGAAGATCTGGATGCCGCCGAAGCCGACGACGATGCCGGCGGCCAGGAACTGCGCCCCGAGCTTGATCATCCAGTCCAGGTCGAAGAGGTCATCGGCGACGCCCACGACGACGATCAGTGCGGAGGCGCCCAGCAGCGACCAGATCACGGCGGGATCGGCCCAGAAGATGGAGAAGTACGGGATCTGCGACGACAGCGCGAAGGCGACGAGCACGCCGAGGAACATCGCGACGCCGCCGACGCGCGGCTTGGGTGTGGTGTGCACGTCGCGCTCGCGGATCTCGGGATAGAGCTTGAAGCGCATGCCGATCCGCCACACCGCCCACGTGAAGGCGAGCGTCGCCGCGCCCGTCAGCAGGACGGTGAGCAGGTAGAACCTCATGACGCGGAGGCGTCGTCGAGCGGTTCGGGATCGGGTTCGAGCAGGTCACCGAGCACCTCGCGCAGGCGCGCGCGCGACACGGCGCCCTCACGCAGGACCCGGACGGGACGATCGCCGGCGCCGACCAGTCCGGTCGCGTCCACGATCGTCGAAGCGACGCCGTGCGCGGAGGGGCCGCCGTCCAGATACACCGCGACACTGTCACGCAGCATGTTGTAGGCGTTGTGCGCGTCGACGGCCGCGGCCTTGCCCGTGAGGTTGGCGCTGGAGACCGCGAGCGGCCCGCAGTCCTCCAACAGCTCGAGCGCGATGCGATCGGCGGGCATGCGCACCGCGACGGTGCCGTGCGTGTCTCCCAGATCCCACGACAGCGAGGGCTGCGACGGCAGCACGATCGTCAGTCCGCCGGGCCAGAATTCCTCGACGAGGCGTTCGACCGGGGCCGGGACCTCTGCGACGAGCGCGCGCATGGTCGACAGACCGGCGACGAGCACCGGCGGTGGCGACTGCCTCCCGCGGCCCTTCGCGGCCAGGAGCGCGGCGACCGCGCTCGCACTGAAGGCGTCTGCGGCGATGCCGTAGACCGTGTCGGTCGGCATCACGATGAGCTCGCCGCGACCGATGGCCTGGCGCGCCTTGCGCAGCCCGGGAAGCAGCTGCTCGGCGTCGCGTGCGTCGAAGAACTCAGACATATCCCCACCAGTCTACGTTTCGAGCGGCTCGACGCGCTCAGCGACGGGAGCGGTCAGGGACGGATGGCCGTCGTCGCACGGTCGCGGAGGGTGAGGTCGGGATGTGTGGCGCAGGCCCGCCACCCGGCCGCATCCAGGAGAGCACGGATGGGCGCTCCTTGCCACTCGCCATGCTCGATCACGAGCGTTCCGCCGGAACGCAGCAGGCGCAGACCGACCTCGGAGAGCACTCGGACGACGTCCAGGCCGTCCGCTCCGCCGTAGAGGGCGCTCGGAGGGTCCCAGTGTCGTACCTCCGGGTCACGCGGGATGGCGGCATCGGGAACGTAGGGCGGATTGGACACCAGCACCGCGACCGTGCCGTCGAGTTCGCGGAAGGCATCGGCGAGGTCGATGAACGCGAGTCGCGCCTGGGGGGCGTGGGCCGCGAAGTTCTCCTTCGCCCAGACATACGCGTCGACGGCGTTCTCGGCGGCGTGCACGCGCGCGTGCGGAACCTCGGTCGCCATTGCCAGGGCGATCGCCCCGGATCCCGTCCCGAGGTCGACGGCGATGGGCGCGGCATCCGGCACGGCACGCAACGCGTCGATCGCGAGTTGGGCGACCATCTCCGTCTCGGGACGCGGGACGAACACCCCGGGCCCGACGCGCAGTTCCAGATGGCGGAACGGAGCGACGCCGATGAGGTGCTGGAGAGGCTCCCTCGTCGCACGGCGGCGGATGAGCTCGTCGAACGCCGCGGTATCGTCCGGAGCCCGGTCGCCGCGCAGAGCAGCGGCGAGCAGTTCACCCCGCGTAAGGGAGAGCACATGGGCGGCGAGCAACTCGGCATCGACGTCGGGCGTGGGGACGCCCGCGGCGGCGAGGGTCGCCGACGCGGCGCGCAGCAGCGCGGACAGGTCGGCAGGCGGGCCGGAGACAGGCGGAGAGGTCATCAGCTTCTCCACCCTAGCCGCGAGCGCTCGGCCCCGCCGCGGGAGCCCCGCACCCACCGTGAAGATTCGTCACATTCGACTCGGGAATACAGGCGACGCTTAGGCTGGTTCGACACGCTGACGAGGGCGCGCACGAACGCGCGACCCGGCGACACCCGCCCCGCACGAAAGGCAAGCCATGTCCGGCATCCACTCCGACATCACGAGCGCATTCGGCAACACCCCACTGGTGCGCCTGAACCGCATCAGCGAGGGCCTGCCCGGCACGGTGCTCGCCAAGCTCGAGTTCTACAACCCCGCGTCCTCCGTGAAGGACCGTCTGGGCATCGCCATCGTCGATGCGGCCGAAGCCTCCGGTGCACTGCAGCCCGGCGGCACGATCGTCGAGGGCACGAGCGGCAACACCGGCATCGCACTGGCGATGGTCGGCGCCGCACGCGGCTACAAGGTCATCCTCACGATGCCGGCATCGATGTCGGTCGAGCGCCGCATGCTCCTGAAGGCATACGGAGCGGAGCTCGTGCTCACCGAGCCCGCACTCGGGATGAAGGGCGCGGTCGCGAAGGCCGAGGAGATCGCCGCCGCCACGCCGGGCGCGGTCCTGGCCAAGCAGTTCGCGAACGAGGCGAACCCCGCCATCCACCGCAAGACGACGGCGGAGGAGATCCTCCGCGACACCGACGGGGAGATCGGCTACTTCGTCGCCGGCATCGGCACCGGCGGAACCATCACGGGTGTCGGCCAGGTCCTCAAGGAGCGCGTGCCCGAGGCGAAGGTCATCGCCGTCGAGCCCGCCGACTCCCCGCTGTTGACCAAGGGAACCCCCGGACCCCACAAGATCCAGGGCATCGGTCCCAACTTCATTCCGGAGATCCTCGACCAGGGCGTGATCGACGAGGTCGTGGATGTCGAGTTCGACGACGCCATCCGCGTGGCACGAGAGGTGGCGACCACCGAGGGGATCCTGGTCGGCATCTCGTCGGGCGCCGCCATCTGGGCAGCCCTGCAGATCGCCGCGCGTCCGGAGGCCGAGGGCAAGAACATCGTCGTGATCATCCCCTCCTTCGGCGAGCGCTACCTCTCCACCGCGCTCTACGAGCACCTGCGCGAGGACTGATCCCCCGCGTGAGTGGCACCTCTACCGATACCGCTGCGCCGCGGCTCGGGGCCTTCGCACGCGTCCGTGAAGACATCGCGGCCGCGAAGCTGAGAGACCCCGCAGCCCGCGGCGCAGCGGAGATCGCGGTTCTGTACTCCGGTCTGCACGCCATCTGGATCTACCGCGTCGCGCACGCGCTGTGGCGTCGCGGGTGGCGCTTCGCCGCGCGGGCTCTCTCCCAGACGGCGCGGTGGGTGACGGGAGTGGAGATCCACCCCGGCGCGACGATCGGCCGCCGCTTCTTCATCGATCACGGCATGGGCGTGGTGATCGGTGAGACCGCCGAGATCGGCGACGACGTGATGCTCTACCACGGCGTGACGCTGGGCGGACGTACACGCGACGCCGGTAAGCGGCACCCCACCCTCGGTGACGGCGTCGCGGTCGGCGCGGGAGCGAAGATCCTCGGCCCGATCACGATCGGCGCCGGCTCGGTCGTCGGCGCCAATGCCGTGGTCACTCGCGATGCTCCCGCGGATTCCGTGCTGGTCGGCGTCCCCGCCACGGCTCGCTCCCGCCGCGCGGGGGAAGAGACGCGCGCGCTGCTGACGACGCCCGAGTACTTCATCTGAGACGCGCGCCGGGTGGCGATGCGGGTGATGGCCGCTGCTACGGGTGGCGGCGTGGGGTGCCGAGTAACGGTGACGGTGCGGATGCCGGTGGTGGCGGACGCCGGCCCGCCGTCCATGTCCCACAAAACGCTGGCGACACGCCGCCACAACAGCACCTTCCGGGACACTCGCCGCAGCAAAGGGGACAACGGTCACCGAAAGTGGGACGAGGACCACCGCGCCGCCACCACCGCCGGACCCGGCGCCTCAGCTCTCGCGTCGGTCCTGGACCTTCTTCTTCAGCAGCACAGCCGGCAGCAGGAACGCCGCGATCGCGGTGACGACCCAGACGATCATCGGCGCGACGATCCAGGTCCACCACGGGAGGCCGATGGTGAGTCCGGCGCCGGGGATGAGCGCTGTGATCACCAGCGCGACGAAGGTCGAGACGATCCCGATGCCTCCCAGGAAGGCGGGAGCGTTTCGCTGCGCCACCCGGGCCAACCACGGCGCGAGGACGCTCTGCAGCACGGCGAAGATGACGATCGCGAGAATGAACCCCACCGGGCTGCGCCAATCGATGCTGAAGCCCGGCAGCACGATGTCGGCGACGATGAGGCCGACCGCAGCGGAGGCGAGAAAGACGACGGCTCGCAGCAGGAACGTGATCATGACGCGAGCGTAGCGCCCCTCGGAGCCTCGATCCGTCCGCGGGGGTCAGTCGGCGCCCAGCGCCGCGAGTCGCGCCTCTTCGTCGGCGGCGATCGCCGACTCGATGAGCGGGCCGAGCGCCCCGTCCATCACCTGATCGAGGTTGTAGGCCTTGTAGCCCGTGCGGTGGTCCGCGATGCGGTTCTCGGGGAAGTTGTACGTGCGGATGCGCTCCGAACGGTCCATCCCCCGGATCTGCGAACGACGGGCATCGGATGCCGCGGCATCCCGCTCCTCCTGCTGCTTGGCGAGCAGGCGGGCGCGGAGCACGCGCATGCCGGCCTCGCGGTTCTGCAGCTGGCTCTTCTCGTTCTGCATCGACACGACGATGCCGGTGGGCAGGTGGGTGATGCGCACCGCGGAGTCGGTCGTATTGACCGACTGGCCGCCGGGACCGGAGGAGCGGAACACGTCGATCTTCAGGTCGTTGGGATCGATCTGCACCTCTTCGGGCTCATCGACCTCGGGAAAGACGAGCACGCCCGTCGTCGAGGTGTGGATCCGGCCCTGCGACTCGGTGGCGGGCACACGCTGCACGCGGTGCACCCCTCCCTCGTACTTCAAGTGCGCCCAGACACCCTGCGCCGGGTCGCTGGAGGAACCCTTGATCGCGACCTGGACGTCTTTGTAGCCCCCGAGGTCGGACTCGTTGCGCTCCAGCAGCTCGGTCTTCCAGCCCATGGATGCCGCGTACTGCAGATACATCCGCAGCAGATCGGCCGCGAACAGCGCCGACTCGGCTCCGCCCTCCCCCGCCTTGACCTCGAGGATGACATCGCGCGCATCGTCCGGATCGCGCGGGATGAGCAGGCGCCGCAGTTTCTCCTGCGCTGCAGCGACCCGATCTTCGAGCGCCGGAATCTCCTCGGCGAAGGCGTCGTCCTCACGGGCGAGCTCACGCGCCGCCGCGAGGTCGTCGTCCGCCGCTCGCCACGCATCGTGGGCAGCGACGATCCGGGACAGCTCGGCGTAGCGACGATTGACGCGCTTGGCGCGCGCAGCATCGGCGTGCACCGCGGGGTCGGAGAGCTCCTCCTGAACCGCGCGGTGCTCGTCGATCAGCGCCTGGACGGACTCGAACACAGCGAGCCCGCTCAGCGGATGCTGTTCTCGTGCCCGTGGCTGTGGCCGCCGCCGGCCGTGGACACCGACTTCATCTGCACGTTCTGCATCTGGTAGAGGAACTCGACGTTGGAGCTCGTCTCCTTGAGCTTGCCGAGCACCACCTCGAGGGCCTGCTGCGGGTCGAGGCCGGCGAGGGCGCGACGCAGCTTCCAGGTGATCTTGACCTCGTCCGGGTTCAGCAGCATCTCTTCGCGGCGGGTCGAGGACGCGTTGACGTCGACGGCCGGGAAGATCCGCTTGTCGGCCAGCTGGCGCGACAGGCGCAGCTCGCTGTTGCCGGTGCCCTTGAACTCCTCGAAGATGACCTCGTCCATCTTGGAGCCGGTCTCCACGAGCGCGGTGGCGAGAATGGTCAGCGACCCGCCGTTCTCGATGTTGCGGGCCGCGCCGAAGAACCGCTTGGGCGGGTAGAGCGCCGACGCGTCCACGCCGCCGCTGAGCACGCGACCGCTGGTGGGCGCGGAGATGTTGTACGCGCGCCCCAGTCGCGTGATCGAGTCGAGCAGCACGACGACGTCGCGGCCGAGCTCGACGAGTCGCTTCGCGCGCTCGATGGCCAGCTCAGCGACCGTGGTGTGATCTTCGGCGGGACGGTCGAAGGTCGAGGCGATGACTTCGCCCTTGACCGTCCGCTGCATGTCGGTGACCTCTTCGGGACGCTCGTCCACGAGCACGACCATGAGGTGGACCTCGGGGTTGTTCGTCGCGATCGCGTTCGCGATCTGCTGCAGCACGATCGTCTTGCCGGCTTTGGGGGGCGCGACGATCAGGCCGCGCTGGCCCTTGCCGATGGGGGCGACCAGGTCGATGATGCGCTGCGTGAGCTTCTCGGGCGCCGTCTCCAGGCGCAGGCGCTCCTGCGGGTACAACGGCGTGAGCTTGCCGAACTCGACACGCTCGGCGGCGTCGTCGACCGACAGCCCGTTGATGGCGTCGACCTTCACGAGCGCGTTGTACTTCTGGCGGCTGGACTGCTCGCCCTCGCGCGGCTGCTTGATGGCGCCGACGACGGCGTCGCCCTTGCGCAGGTTGTACTTCTTGACCTGGCCGAGCGAGACGTAGACGTCGCTCGCACCCGGCAGGTAGCCGGTCGTGCGCACGAAGGCGTAGTTGTCGAGGACGTCGAGGATGCCGGCGATCGGGATGAGGACGTCGTCCTCGCCGATCTCGGTCTCGAACTCGTCGCCGTTCTGCGCCGGGCCCCGACGCTTGTTGCGCTGGCGGCCGCGGCCCTGGGACTGCTCGTCGTCGCTGTCGGCGCTCTCGTCGGAGGCGGCGGCGGGCGACGCATTGCCCTGAGCGTTCTGCGCGCCCTGGCCGTTCTCACCGCGCTGCCCGCGGTTGCGGCTGCGGCTGCGGCTGCGCGAGCGGCTGCGGCTGGGGGTTTCGGTCTCCGACGCGCCCTCCGCGGTGGCCGACGCGTCGGCGGCGGCGCCCTCGGTCTCGGCCGTCTCGGCGGTGTCTGCGGTCTCCGCCACGGCGGCGCTCGTGTCGCTCTCGGCGCTCTCGGGCGCGGTCTCGGCGGCGGGAGCCTCGTCGGCGGTCGTCGGCGTCGCGGCGACGGGTTCTGCGGTCGAGCCCTCGGTCACGTCGGCAGCAGCCTCGTCCGCGGCCGGCTCGGCCGGCGGGACATCGGTGCTCTTCGCGCGGCGCGGCGCACGCTTGCGGGGAGCCTTCGCGGGCTTCTCCTCGGCGACAGCCGGTGCCTCCGCAGCGACGGGCTCGGCCTCAGGGGCGGTGGGCTCGGCCGTGGGCTCGACCTCCGCGGCAGCCGGCTCGGCCGCCGCAGGCTCCGCCGCGGCCTCGGGCTCCGCGGCGGCCTCGGGCTCCGCCGCGGCGGGTGCTTCGGCATCCGAAGGCACCTCCACGTCGGGCGCCTCGGTCTGGACGGCCTCGGCAGCCGACTCCTCTGCGGCAGCGGTGGTCTCGTCGGCGGTGGTCTCCTCGGCGCCGGCGGACTGCGCGCCCTCGACGTTCTCGGTGTTCTCGGTCTGGATCTCGGAGAGGGACTCCACGAGTTCTCCTTCGTAGGCATGTGGACGGATACCGTCCGCATCGCGCCGTCCACGACAGGCGCTACCGCTCTCGTGCGCGCATGCACGTCTTAGCTCAGACGCGCGATGGTGCAACGTGAGGGTTATGCGGTGGTTCGCAGAATTGCGACGGAGGCCAGATTCACGGTCACGCCGTGGCACCCTCCGTATGGTTCCTCACTGTACCACCCTTGACGTCGACGGCGAGCATACGCGGCTCCCACGGGGTGTCCGTCACGGATGCCGCGACCTCCGCCGCCTCCAGACGCTGACCCGGGCCGTCCGCGAGCACGAGCACGCTGGGCCCTGCGCCGGAGACGACGGCGGCGAAGCCGCGTGCCCGCAGCGCGCGGACGAGCTGATCGGTCGCCGGCATCGCCTGCGCGCGGTACGACTGGTGCAGTTTGTCCTCGGTGGCGGCCATCAGCAGCTCCGGGCTCTGCGTGAGGGCTGCGATCAGCAGCGCAGAGCGAGAGACGTTGAACACGGCATCCTCACGAGGCACCTGAAGGGGTGCGAGACCTCGGGCGACGGCGGTCGACATCGTGAAATCGGGAACGAACACGAGCGGCGAGACGCCGCGGTGCACGAGGAGCTTCTTGTGTTGCGGACCGTTCTCGTCCATCCACGCGATCGTCAGTCCGCCGAACAGCGCGGGAGCGACGTTGTCGGGATGTCCTTCGAGCTCGGTCGCGAGGCGCAGCAGCGCATCGGGGCCGATCTCGACCTCGCCGGCGAGCAGGCCCTTCGCCGCGAGCAGACCCGCGACGACGGCGGCACCCGACGATCCCATGCCCCGCCCGTGCGGAATCGTGTTGTGCGCCTCCAGACGGATGCCGGGCATCTCGCGCCCGACGGCCTCGAAGGCGTAGGCCATCGAGCGCACGACCAGGTGCGAAGCATCGGTCGGGACATCGGCCGCCCCCTCGCCCGACACGAGAATCTCCAGTCCACGCTCCGGCAGAGCGGTGACGGTGAGTTCGTCATACGAGCTCAGAGCGAGGCCCAGAGTGTCGAACCCGGGACCGAGGTTGGCACTCGTGGCGGGTACACGGACCGCGACGGAGCGTTCCACGGAAGCGAGGGTGGTCATGCCAGGTCGAGGACGGACGCGACCTCACTGGTGGTCGCATCGACCACCGTGGGCTCGACCTCGGTGCCATCGGCGTTGCGCAGGGCCCACTGGGGGTCCTTCAGACCGTGTCCGGTGACCGTGATGACGACCGTGGCGCCCGCGGGGATGACGCCCGCGGCGGCACGGTCGAGCAGGCCCGCAACGCCGATGGCCGACGCCGGCTCCACGAAGACGCCGGCCGTGCTGGCGAGCAGCTTCTGGGCCGCGAGGATGCGCGCGTCGTCGATCGCGCCGAACCAGCCCTGCGTCGCGTCGCGCGCTTCGAGGGCGAGCTCCCACGACGCCGGGTTGCCGATACGGATGGCCGAGGCGATCGTCTCGGGGTTACGGACGACCTCGCCGCGCACGAGCGGCGCCGAACCGTCTGCCTGGAAGCCGAACATCCGCGGCACCTTGGTCGCGACGCCGCGTGCGGCCTCTTCGCGGTAACCGCGCGAGTACGCCGTGTAGTTGCCGGCGTTGCCCACCGGGATGAGGTGGAAGTCGGGCGCGTCGCCGAGCTGAGAGACGACCTCGTAGGCGGCCGTCTTCTGCCCCTCGATGCGGTCGGGGTTGACCGAGTTGACGAGGTGGACGGGGTAGTTGTCCGCCAGCTCTCGCGCGATCTCCAGACAGTCGTCGAAGTTGCCGCGCACCTGGATCAGCCGGCCGCCGTGGACGACCGCCTGGCTGAGCTTGCCCATCGCGATCTTGCCCTCCGGCACGAGCACCGCTGCCGTGATGCCCGCGTGCGCCGCGTAGGCGGCAGCGGATGCCGAGGTGTTGCCGGTCGACGCGCAGATGACGGCCTTCGCGCCGTGCTCGACGGCGCGAGAGAGGGCCACCGTCATGCCGCGGTCTTTGAAGGAGCCCGTCGGATTCATGCCCTCGAACTTGATGAAGACGTTCGCGCCGGTCTGCTGCGACAGCGCCGCCGCCGGAATGAGCGGTGTACCGCCCTCGCCGAGCGTCACGACCGTCGAGGTCTCGGCGACTCCGAGTCGATCGGCGTACTCACGCAGGACTCCCTGCCAGACGTGTGCCATCTCCATGTCTCCTTCTTGCGGTGCCGCGACCGCGAGTTCAGTTGCCTTCGACGCGCAGAACCGACACGACCCGGTCGACCACGCCGCTGGCGGCGAGACGGTCGACGGTGTCGCTGAGGTCCTGCTCGCGTGCCGTATGGGTGCCGATGACCAGACGCGCGATGCCCGCGACGTCCTGTTCGACCGGAACGAGGTTGTGCTGCGGGTCGGTCGGTTCGATGGTCTGCTCGATCGTCGCGATCGAGACCCGCCCCTCGCTGAGGATGCCGGCGACGGTGGCGAGGACGCCAGGCTCGTCGGACACCTCGAGGGTGATCTGGTAGCGCGTCGTCACGCGGCCGATCGGCACGACCGGAAGGTTCGCGCGCGTGGACTCACCGACGCCCACACCGCCGGCGATGTGGCGTCGGGCGGCCGAGACGACGTCGCCAAGAACAGCGGAAGCGGTCTGGACGCCACCGGCGCCCGCACCGTAGAACATGAGGTTTCCCGCGGCCTCGGCCTGCACGAACACCGCATTGTTGGCGCCGCGGACGCTCGCCAGCGGATGCTCGCGCGGAATCAGCGCGGGGTACACCCGCACCGAGATGGCTTCGCCGGTGGGCGAGTTCGCCTCGGCATCCGTGATCCGCTCGCACACCGCGAGCAGCTTGATGACGTACCCGGCGTGGCGGGCCGCTTCCATCGTCTGACGGTCGATGGCGGTGATGCCCTCGCGGTGCACCGCTTCCAAGGGCACGGCCGTGTGGAACGCGAGCGACGCGAGGATGGCGGCCTTCTGAGCCGCGTCGAAGCCTTCGACATCGGCCGTGGGATCGGCTTCGGCGTAGCCCAGCCGCTGCGCGTCGGCGAGGACGTCTGCGAACTCGCTGCCCTCGGTGTCCATGCGGTCGAGGATGTAGTTCGTCGTGCCGTTGACGATGCCCATGATGCGCTGCACGCGGTCGCCGGCCAGCGAATCGCGCAGCGGGCGGATGATCGGGATGGCGCCGGCGGCGGCGGCCTCGTAGTAGACGGAGGCGCCCACCTGGTCGGCAGCGTCGAAGATCTCGGGGCCGTGTGTGGCCAGCAGCGCCTTGTTCGCGGTGACGACATCGGCGCCCGACGACAGCGCGAGCAGAATGTCGGTGCGCGCGGGCTCGATGCCGCCCATCAGCTCGATGACGATGTCGGCGCCGACGATCAGCTGTTCCGAATCGGTGGTGAACAGCTCGCGCGGCAGATCGGCGTCGCGCGGAGCGTCGGGGTTGCGTACGGCGATCCCCACGAGCTCGAGAGCCGCCCCGGCACGGTCGGAGAGCTCGTCGGCGTGCTTGCGCAGGAGGTCGGCCACCTGGGATCCGACGGCTCCGGCTCCGAGCAGGGCCACGCGCAGTCGACGGTAGTCGGTCATTCCTTCTCCTCGGCCGGGGACGTCTCAGCGGATGCGGGGGTCGCGACCCCCAGATCGCGCGCCAGCAGGTCATCGATGCTCTCGCCGCGGACGATCACGCGGGCGGTGCCGCCCCGCACGGCGACGACCGGCGGACGGGGCACGTAGTTGTAGTTGCTCGACAGCGAGAAGCAGTATGCGCCGGTCGCGGGCACGGCGAGGAGATCGCCGGGTGTGATGTCGCCGGGCAGGTACTCCGCGTCGACGACGATGTCGCCGGACTCGCAGTGACGGCCCACGACGCGCGACAGGGCGGGCGCGGCATCCGACGTGCGCGAGGCGAGGCGCGCCGAGTACTGCGCGCCGTACAGCGCCGGTCGGGCGTTGTCGCTCATGCCCCCGTCGACGCTCACGTAGAGACGGGTCACCTCGTCGCTGGCGCGGACGGGCTTGACCGTGCCGACTTCGTAGAGCGTGACACCGGCGCGTCCGACGATGGTGCGGCCCGGCTCGAACGCGAGGTTCGGCAGCGCGATGCCGCGCACCTCGCACTCGCGCGCGACGGCCTCGACGATGCCGTCGGCGAGGTCGGCGATGGGCGTGGGTTGGTCGACGGAGGTGTACGCGATGCCGAAACCGCCGCCCAGGTTGAGCAGCGGGATCTCACCGCCGGCGAGAAGCTGCGCGTGGAGGTCGACCACACGCGCAGCGGACTCCTCGAATCCGCGGGTGCCGAAGATCTGGGAGCCGATGTGGCAGTGCAAGCCGACGAAGCGCAGGCCCGGCAGTTCGCGGATGCGGGCGACGACAGCGGGCGCGTCGGACAGAGCGAAGCCGAACTTCTGGTCTTCATGCGCGGTCGCCAGGAAATCGTGGGTCTCCGCGTGCACGCCGCTGTTCACGCGGACGAGCACCGCCTGGGGAGAGGCATCGTCCGCGAGACGCCGCTCGACGATGGCGGCAAGTCGTTCGAGCTCGATCCGCGAGTCGATCACGATCGAGCCGATGCCGATCTCCACGGCGCGTTCGAGTTCGGCGACCGACTTGTTGTTGCCGTGCAGACCCAGGCGGGACGGATCGGCACCCGCGGCGAGCGCGACAGCGAGCTCTCCTCCGGTGGCCACATCGACCGCGAGGCCCTCTTCGGTCACCCAGCGCACGACCTCGGTCGACAGGAACGCCTTGCCGGCATAGTAGACGCGTGCCTGCACGCCGCGACGGGCCGCGGCCGCGGTGAAGGCGTCACGCACCTCGCGCGCGCGTGAGCGGACACCGTCCTCGTCGAGGACGTACACAGGAGTGCCGAACCGCGCGCGCAGGTCCCGAACGCCGACGCCGGCGATCTCGAGCTGGCCGTCGTCGTCACGCGCGGCCGAGGACGGCCACACCAGCGGGGCGAGCGCGTTGGCGTCGGCCGGTTCGGCGAGCCACGCGGGCACGAGCGGGCGGTCGGAGGCGGCGGACACGTGCGGAACCAATCGTGTGGGGTCGGGCTGCCGTCGGTGACGTCACGCCCGGCAGTCCTAGAAGTCTAGGGCACCGCCGCATACCGGCCCGCGTATGTGACGCCCTCCCGTCGGTGCCAGCGCGCCCCGGTCGGTGAGCGAGCGCAGCGCGTCGAGACGCCCCGCGCCGCCGTCACCGCTCGCTCAGCTACACGTGCCCTTCTGCTGCAGGGCGGCATCGACGGTGATCCGCGGGTCCACGGCGATGTCGGCGACCACCTGCGCGCCGTCCACGCGCACGGCGGTGAGCGTGAGCCCGGCCGGCAGGTACTGCCTCACGCACACGTTCCAGTCGCGCACCACGGTGCGCGCCAGCGCTCCGAACTGGTCGATCAGCACATCGGCGGACACTTCGGCTCCCGAGACACGGAGGGTGCGAGGGGTGAGAACGAGATCGCCGCCGGATGCCGACGGTGTGAGGCTCACGCCGACGGGCACCGAGAGGGAGAACGCCTTCAGCTCCGTCGACATCACGATGTCGGGCGCCTCCACCGTCACGGCATCCGCGGGAAACCCGTCGACGGTGCCCAGCAGGGCACGAACCTGATCCTGATCGAGGCGCACCGTCGCGTTCGCACTCTGCAGCGCGGCGTCGCCGTGGATCGGCACCCCGGCCGCGTGGACCTCGACGTCGCCGGTCAGCGCTCCGAGGCTCACATCGGCGGCCGAGACCGTGACGTCGTCGAGACGACCGCCGATCAGCTGCGGGATCACCGCGCCGCGCACATCCACGTCGACGTGCTGGTCGGCGGGGATGTCCAGGCGCGAGACGATCTGATCGCGGATCGTCCGCTCGACGATGCCGCGGGCGATGTACTCCCCCGCGAACCACGCGCCCGCCGCGAGCACCGCGACGGCGATCACGGCGATCAGCCAGGGCCAGCGGCGGCCGCGACGCCGCGGAGGGGCGGATGCCGCGGCATCCGTCGACAGCACCCACCGCGCCGACGGGTCCGGAAGCGGCTGCGTGGGGTGCTGGTCGCTCACGTCACATCCGTTCCGGCGCGCTCACTCCGAGCATGTCCAAGCCGTTGCGCAGCACCTGGCCGGTGGCGTCGTTGAGCCACAGGCGGGTGCGGTGCAGGTCGGTGACCGGCTCGTCGCCCAGCGGCGTGACGCGGCAGTTGTCGTACCAGCGGTGGTAGAGGCTCGCGAGCTCTTCGAGATAGCGGGCGACGCGGTGCGGCTCGCGGACCTCGGCGGCATAGGCCACGATGCGCGGGAACTCCTGCAGTGCTCCGAGCAGCGCCGACTCGCTCTCGTGGTCGAGCAGCTCGGGCGCGAAGACACTGCGATCGACGCCGGAGTCGGCGGCGTTGCGGGCGACGTTGTGCGTCCGGGCGTGTGCGTACTGCACGTAGAAGACCGGGTTGTCGTTCGTGCGCTTCGTGAGGATCTCGGGGTCGAGTGTCAGTGGCGAATCGGCGGGATAGCGCGCCAGCGAGTACCGCAGCGCGTCGGTGCCGAGCCAGTCGCGGAGGTCGTCCAGCTCGATGATGTTGCCGGCGCGCTTGGACAGGCGGGCACCGTTGACCGACACGAGCTGGCCGATGAGCACCTCGATGTCCTTGTCGGGGTCGTCGCCGGCGGCACCGGCGAGCGCCTTGAGCCGGTGGACATAGCCGTGGTGGTCGGCGCCGAGCAGGTAGATCTTGTGCGCAAAGCCGCGGTCGCTCTTGTTGAGGTAGTACGCGGCGTCGGAGGCGAAGTACGTGTACTCGCCGTTGGAACGACGGATGACGCGGTCCTTGTCGTCGCCGAAGTCGGTCGTGCGCACCCAGATGGCGTCGTCCTGCTCGAACACGTGACCCTGCGCGCGGAGGCGGTCGACGGCCTCGTCGACGAGGCTGGGCTCGCCGTTCGGGCCGTGGGCGTGCAGCGCGCGCTCGCTGAAGAAGACGTCGAAGTGCACGTTGAACTTCTCGAGCGACGCCTGCAGATCTGCGAGCTGCAGGGCGTAGGCACGGTCACGCGCCTGCACCAGCTGCTCGTCGTCGGACAGATCGAGAATTCCGGGCAGCTCGGCGCGCACGCGGCTGGCGAGATCGCCGATGTAAGAGCCCGGATAGCCGTCCTCGGGTGTCGGTTCACCCTTGATCGCGGCGAGCACAGACCGCCCGAAGCGGTCCATCTGCGCTCCCGCGTCGTTGATGTAGAACTCGCGGACGAGCGTCGCACCGCTGGCCAGCAGCACGCGGGCGATCGCGTCGCCGAGGGCTGCCCACCGGGTGTGCCCGATGTGCATGGGCCCGGTGGGGTTGGCGCTGACGAACTCGAGGTTGATGCTCTGTCCGCGCTGGCTGTCGTTGGTGCCGTAGGCCGCGCCGGCGTCGACGATGGTCTTCGCCAGGGCGCCGGCTGCTCCCGCCTCGAGGCGGATGTTGATGAACCCCGGCCCGGCGACCTCGACACTGGCTACGCCGTCGGTCGCGGCGAGCGCGTCGGCGATCTCCTGCGCGAACTCGCGCGGGTTGGCACCGACGGCCTTTCCGAGCTTCAAAGCGGCGTTGGACGCCCAGTCGCCGTGATCACGGTTGCGCGGACGCTCCAGCGGGAAGTCGGCCGCGGTCAGCCCGGCGCTCGCGCCGGGTCGTCGCGCCTCGGCGAGCGGGGCGATGGCGGCGAGGAGGGCGGCGGCGAGGGCATCGGGATTCATAGCCCGTCAAGTCTACGGGCGCCCGCTGTCCGCAGCCTGCGCGCGTCCCTCGGCATCCGCGCCGGCGCGCGGGCCTGTGGGATCCCCGATGGCGTGCACAACTCCATCTCAGACCGGCGCAGGGAGCCCAACCCCGCGGTCCGCACGGATTCAGGCGGAGTTGTGCACGCCGGCCCGGCGGCAGCCGGTGCGGCCACGGCACGACCGCCCGCTCCGCCCCCGCACGCCCGCGGACCGGGGCGCGTGCACAACTCCATCTGAGAAGGGCGCGAGGCGCCCAACCGTGCGGCCGGGGCCGATTCAGGCGGAGTTGCGCACGCCGGCCCGGCGGCACCCGGTGCGGATCAGACGAGCTGGACGAGCTCGGCGAAGTCGTCGAGGGCGGGATCGGATGCCGCGGCGGCGGCATCCTGCGCCTCGGCGTCGGCCGCGTCGTCGGGCAGGACGCACGCGTCGACGCGCATGCGCTGCAGGCCCACGTAGCCGCCGTGGTAGCTGAGGAATGCGCAGTCGGCGGCGTCGCGACCGGTGGCGATGCGCACGAGCGAGCGACGGTTGGCGAGGCGGGTCGCGTCGATGACGTACCAGCTGCCGTCGAGGTAGGCCTCGGCGACGGCGTGGAAGTCCATGGGGCGAAGGCCGGGAGCGAAGCACGCGGCGTAGCGGGCGGGCATGTCCATGGCCCGCAGCAGCGCGATCACGACATGCGCGTAGTCGCGGCAGACGCCTTGACCGGTCATGAGTGTGGTGACGGCGGAGTCGGTGCCCTGGCTCAGACCCGGCGTGTAGGTCGTGCTGGAGGCGACGAACTCGCTGACCGCGGTGATCAGCTCGAGCCCCTGCAGGCCGCGGAACTGGCGGCGCGCCTGCGAGAACACCTCGTCCGACTGGCAATAGCGACTGGGACGCAGGTAGGTGATGGCTTCGAGGTCACTCGTGGCGCGCTGAGCGACCTGTCCGTCGATCAGCGCTTCGTAGCGCACGTCGAGGCGTCCGGCCTCGCCGAGCAGACGGTGCAGCCGGCTGCCGGACTGGTCGATGATCTCCGTGGGCGTGTACACGCGATCACCCTGCGTGAACGTCAGTTCCTCCCGCAGAACGGGCGCCGGCTGGGCCGCGGCGATCTGGAAGATGAGGTCGACGGAAGCCCCGAGATCGAGGTCCAGTTCGGCGGTCACGAGGCGTTGCACCGGAGTATCCTCGCACGCCGCGACGGCGTCCGCGTACACCGGTGTCGACACCCTCCAGAGGGATGCCGAGGCACGCCGGCGCCGGCCGTCGATCACCCCCGATCCAGGCCGACCGGCGGCGTAGCGGACGCCCCGTCGGTGATACCCTCGATCGGTACGCCTCCGTAGCTCAGGGGATAGAGCGTTGGTTTCCGGTACCAAAGGTCGCAGGTTCGATTCCTGTCGGGGGCACTCCACATATCCGAGGTCACCTGGCGTACGATCTCGCCCATGGTGACCGCGCGCACGCGCATCATCGTCGTCTTCACGGTGGTCGCGACCGCCAGCATCGTTATCGGTGTGGTGGCGGCGACAGTCGGCGTTCCCGAAAGCTACGGCTACACCCCGGCCCACGCGCTCACGCTTGTGACGGGAAGAACGGTGGCGGCGACGGTGGTGTGGGTCATCTTTGCGATGGGTGTGCTTGCCGCCGCGCTCGTGCGGGCGCGAGTCATCATCCGCACGAAGCCGTGGATCCGCATGACGCTGCTGCGTGGGTCGGTGTGGATCTGGGCGGCGATCGCGACGTCGTGGTTCATCGTTCTGGTCGCCTGGGATCTGCCCCTCTCCGAGCTGGGCGCAGAAGAGCCCCACCGCTACGGGTCGTGGACGCTGCAGCTCGCCCTCACGTGGTGGCTTGCTTCGCTCGCGTGCGCGATTGCGGGAATCGTCTGGTCGACGGCCCTCGCCCTGCGACCGCGCGCATCGTCTTGAACCGTCAGATCGTCGACCAGCCGCCGTCGCTCGGCAGGATCACGCCGTTGATGTTGGCGGACTGATCACTCAGCAGCCACACGATCGCCGAGGCGAGCTGCTCGGCGGTCGCGACGGGGGTCATCAGCGCCTGCATGATCGGTCCGATCCGACCGGCCGCGTACGCGCTCCTCATCGGCGCTTCGATGTTGGTCGCGACGGCGCCCGGGGCCACGGCGTTGGCGCGGATGCCCTGCGGTCCG
The DNA here is from genome assembly GCF_028550675.1 of Sphingomonas sp. BLCC-B65. Taxonomy (NCBI): domain Bacteria; kingdom Pseudomonadati; phylum Pseudomonadota; class Alphaproteobacteria; order Sphingomonadales; family Sphingomonadaceae; genus Sphingomonas; species Sphingomonas sp. BLCC-B65. The sequence goes on from NZ_JAQQGL010000001.1 coordinate 1,004,358, forward strand.
TAGAAGAAAGCCACGCTCTTCGTGAACCCGGCCAGCGCATGCTTCGACGACGTGTACGCGACGCCCGACGCCGATGCGCGCAGTGACGCCTCCGACGCGACGTTGACGATCGCGCCTCCGCCACGGGCGATCATCCCGGGGAGCACGGCACGGGTCAGCCGCATCGGCGCCGTGAGGTTCACGCGGAACACCCGATCCCACGTCTCGTCGTCGACCTCGGCCGGCGGAAGGAACGCGTCCATGATGCCGGCGACATTCGCCAGCCCGTCCACGGTCGAGCCCGCGGCATCCATGATCCGCTGGATCGTCGCCGCCTCGGCGATGTCGCCGGCCACCGTCACCATTCGCTCGTCCGACGCCTCGGCACGCAGTGCGTCGAGCCGTTCGGCGGAGACGTCGGCGCCGATCACGCGAGCGCCCTCACGATGCAAGCGCAACGCGGTCGCCCGACCGATGCCCGATCCCGCCCCCGTCACGATGATCGTCTGCCCCGTGAATCCCGACGCCTGTTCCATGGCTGCTCCTTCGCATGCAACGGCAGCGGCCGGATCGTCGCTGTCATCTCGACGGTACGCCGATCAGGACGGCACCGGGAGGGCGTGCGGCTATGGATCTGCCCCTCGTCAGTTCACGCAGGGCACCGCACCCGAGACCATCGGCTGCTGCGAGTTGGTGTAGCTCTGCGGGGTCGGCGACACCGACGGCGACGGTGAGGACCCGTCTCCCCCGTCGGAGGGAGAGCTCGGCGCGTCGGTCGCGGCATCCGTGGCGCCATCGGTGGGCGCGGACGTCGGCGACGGCGGGTTGAGCAGGTCGCTGACCATGCCGGCGATCTTGTCCTGATCGACGATGTTGACGCTCTCGCCGTCGATCGTGCCGAACCGCTCCACTGGAAGCGTCTGGAAAGTGATGTCCCCGCCCGCCAGACGCTGCGCGGTGCTCGCGAGGCTCAGCAGATCGAACCCTTGATCGATCGCGACGTACTGCTTCGCCGTGTCGATGAGCGAGCGCATCGCCCCGAAGTCGGTGAAGGTCTGGGCGCTCTTCAGCTTGACGGCGAGGGAGATCATGAACGCCTGCTGCCGGCGCGTGCGGTCGAGGTCGGTGAGATCGACGTTCTCGTACTGCGTGTCGCGACGCTGCCGCACGAACGCCATCGCCTGCGCGGCATCGATCTGTTGCATCCCCGCGGCGAAGTTCGCGCCCGAGAACGTGTCGGCCGTCGCCTGGTTCAGGCACACCGTGATCGGCTGCACCGCCTGTGCGACGCGATAGAACGCGGCCATCGTCACTTCGACGAAGTGGTCGATGCGCACGCCGCCGAGAAACGACGAGACGGTCTGGATCTGCGCCTGCCGCGCGGCGTCGCGGGCTCGCTGATACGCCGTCGCATCGTCGGTGCCGTTGCCGGTCAGCTCGTCGTACGTGGCCTGGAACGTGCGGCCGTAGTCCTCCTTGATCTTGCCCTTCGTGACTCCGTCGGGCGCGTTCGCGTACTCGACGTAGTCGTCCCTCGGGATCGAGATGCCGACCGCCTTGCCGCCGTTGGCGGGGATGTGGATGAACATCAGCACGTTCGTGTTGTAGCCGCCGACGCTCTCATCCTCCGCGTGGATCGCGTCGTAGATCTCCTGCGGGAAGGGCTTGCCGTCCTGATCGACGCGACTGTCCAGTCCCATCACCAGGATGTTGACCTCTCCCGTGTTCTGCGCGACGCCGGGGCTGGCCGACGGCATCGCGATGTCGGAGCGGTGGATGCCGTTGAGGTCGGAGGCCACGACGGCCACCACCGCGATGATCGCGGCGACCAGGACGGCGAGTATTCCGACCGTGAGACGGCGGCGCCGGATCTGCACGCGGCGTGAGACGGGACGAGACGTTCGAGACACCGACAGATCGTGTCAGAGGCAACCTATCGCCCCGGTGTGAGAGGCCTGGGAGGATCATCCTCCCGAGGGATGCCGATGCATCCGCGGCACGATGTGGAGCCCACCCCGCGGTTCGTAGCGTCGAAGCATGGCCAGCTCGCTCTTCGCTCGTCCCTCCTCCACCGCCGGCGCCGCGGTCCTCTCGGTGCTGGGCAGCATGCTCGCCATCGCCGTCATCGCGATCGGTCTGCTCGTCGTCCCTCTCGCCGCGGCGCTCGTGTTCGGCCCCGCCCTGCTGGAGCGGCTGTGAGCCTTCCCGCAGGCGTCGCGTCCTCGATGCGACGCCTGCGGGCCGCTACGGTGAAGGGATGACGGAGACCGTCCCCGCCGCCTCCCCCGCGCCCGCCGACTCCGCGGCCCGTACACACGCTCTCATCCGCATCGTGCGCCACCTCCCGGCGACACTGTTCACCGTCGGGGCGATCCTCGTCGTCGGCATCCTCTCGCAGGGCCTGTGGTTGCCCTTCGACGAGAGCGCAGGCATGGACACGTGGGCGTACGGCCTGCCCGCGCTGGAGGCCGGTCGATGGTGGACTCCCCTCACCGGAACCTTCTTCGTCGCCGAGCCGTGGCTGTTCGTGCCGACCCTGCTCGGCTTCGTCGGGATGGGCCTGCTCGAATACGCCCGCGGCACCCGCGTGGCACTCGCGTACTTCTGGATCGGGCAGGTCGTGGCGGTCCTGGCGACCTCACTGCTCCTGGCCGTGCTGAGCGTCTTCTCCGGCTGGGAATGGGTGCAGGACACCGCGACCACCCTCGACGTGGGCGCCAGCGGCGGTACCTTCGCCTGTATCGCCGCCGTGATCGGCCTGCTGGCCTCGCCGTGGCGTCTGCGGGCGTGGCTCGTTCTCATCGCGGTTGTCATCGTCGGGGTCCTGGTCCTGGGGACCGTGGCCGACCTCTCCCACCTCATCGCCGTGCTCGTCGTGCTCGTGTTCGACCGCACCCTGCGACCGCGTCGCGCCACCATCCGCGAGCAGCGACTGATCGCCTTCCTCGGCATGCTCGCCTTCGTCGGCATCGAAGTGATCCTGACGCTGATCCCGACCTACGGCCCGTTCGGGACGACCGACCCGCTCTCCAGCGACTGGACGACGACGGCCATCGACGTCGTCGTGGTGCTCGTGATCGCCCAGGGACTGCGGCGCGCGCGGCGTTGGGCGTGGATCTGCGCTCTCGTGCTGCTGGCGTTGAACATCCTGGCCGCGGCGCTGCTCGCGGTCATCGTCACGCTGGACGTGCGTCTCGACCTCGGTGTCCCCGTCGACGGCGAGACCGCGATCGAGATCGGCAGCGGCCTGATCGCGCTCGTGCTGCTCGTCTATCTGATCGTGGTGCGCGGCGCCTTTTCCGGTGCGCGGCGCAGCGGGCTCGGGACGCCCGACGCTCAACCGGACTCCCGGGAGGTGGCCGACCTCATCCGCGCCCACGGCGGTGGCACGCTGTCGTGGATGACGACGTGGGACGGCAACAGCTACCTGCGTACGAGCACCGGCATCGTCGCCTACCAGATCCGTGCGGGGGCGGCGATCGCTCTGGCCGATCCCCTGGGTCCCGAGGAGGGTCGGGCGGCGTCGGTGGCCGAGTTCATCGCGGCAGCCGAGGAGGCGGCGCTCATCCCCTGCTTCTTTAGCGCCGGGGCGGCCACGCAGGCGGCCGTGCCGGGCGGGTGGCGCGCACTCGTCGTCGCCGACGACACCATCGTCGATCTGCCCGGGCTCGCGTACACCGGCAAGCGGTGGAACTCGGTGCGCACGACCCTCAACCGCGCCGGACGCGAGGAGATGACCTTCCGCTTGACGCACCTGCGCGACGAGTCGTGGGGTGTGCGTACACAGCTGCAGGCGATCTCGAACCAGTGGGTCGGCGAGAAGCAACTGCCTGAGATGCGCTTCACGCTCGGAACGCTCGCCGAAGCAGACGACCCCGAGGTGCGCATCGCGCTCGCCCTCGACGCACGGGGCGACGTGCACGGCTTCTTGTCGTGGATGCCGGTGTACGGCGAGGGCGTCGTGCGCGGATGGACCCTCGACCTGATGCGTCGCCGCGAGCACGGGTTCGGGCCGGTGATGGAGTACCTCATCGGCAGCTCGGCCGTCGCCTTCCGCGACGAGGGTGCCGAGTTCATGTCGCTGTCCGGCGCGCCGCTCACCCACGAGTACCCGCCCGAGGCCCAGGGGCTCGCGGCGCTGAGCACGCGCCTGTCCGATGCGCTCGAGCCGGTGTACGGGTTCCAGTCGCTGCACCGCTTCAAGCAGAAGTTCCACCCGCGCTACGAGACCATGTCGCTGCTGTTCCGCGACGAGGCCGACCTGCCGCGGATCGGCGCGGGCCTCACGCGTGCGTTCCTACCCTCCGCGACGACGCGGCAGTTCGCGAGCGCGGGGCTGGAGTTGCTGCGCGGTGAGCGCTGAGCGTCGACGGATGCCGCGGCACGCTCAGTCGTGACCGACGAGCTTGAGTCCGACGACGCACCCGACGAGGCCGAGGATGAGCAGCAGCCGCACGAGCGAGAACTGCTCGTCGCCGGTGATCATGGCGTAGGCGACGGTGAGCGAGGCCCCGATCCCGACCCACACGGCGTACGCGGTGCCGGTGGAGATGTCGCGCATGGCCCACGCCAGACCGCCCATGCTGGCGGTCAGCGAGACGGCGAACACGATCGTCGGAACAAGTCGGCTGAAACCTTCGGACTTGCCGAGCGCGGTCGCCCAGACCGCTTCGAGAACGCCGGAGACGATGAGGATGACCCAGGACATGACGTGACCTTCCGGCCAGTCTTGTCGCTCACCGGGTACTGGGATCCCTCGTCCGGAGACCCTGTCGGGGTCTTCGTGCAGACTAACGGCTCTCCCTGATCACGAGCCGGGCGCGACGAGGAAGACCGCGTCCCACAGCCCCGGATTGTGTGCGTGCACGAGGACCGCGAAGACGACGGCGTCGAAGAGCAGATGCACCGTGACGACGTAGCCCAGCGAACGGGTCTTGAGGAAGATGACGGCTTGCAGGAGAGCGAACGGGATGGTGAGCACCGGCCCCCAGGCGCGGTAGCCGAGCTCCCACAGGAAGGAGACGAACACGACCGCCTGCAGCAGATTGGCCGCGGCATCCGGGAGATGACGGCGCAGCAGTGCGAACACCGTGCAGATGAAGAACAGCTCGTCCCAGATGCCCACGGCGCCGACGCCGACGAAGAGCCGGGCGATGAGGTCGGGAGTGTCCACCACCGGCCAGTTGCGGTACACGCCCGACGTGATGAAGTAGAACGGCAGGATCAGCCAGCCGAGCGCCAGCACGGCCCCGAGCCACCCCCACTGCCAGCCGCGCCATCGTGCCCCGCCGCGCCAGGGGAAGCGGATCGCGCGATCGCGGTAGACCCATCGCGACACGGCATACGGCAGCGCGACCGCGCCGCCCAGCGCCAGAGTGAACCGCAGCATCGACACAGTGTCGAGCTGGGCCTCCAGCGAGATCGAGCTCACCACCAGCATCCCCATCGCGATGAGCGACAGATCCCGCGCGAGCGACGGCGTGGATGCCGCGACCCGGCCCCGCTCGAGGGCGATCGCGCCCGCGACCCCGACGACCAGAAGGGCGATGCCGAGCAGCGGCTGGCGCAGGACGAAGAAAGCGGGCGCGGCGAGGCACACCGCCACCGCCGGCAGGACGCCGACCCCGAGCCGCCCGGCATCGACGCGCTCGGTCACGGTGAGTTCTCCCCGTCGTCCTCGAGGGGGTGGGCGATCTCGTCCCGCGGCATCCGCGCGATCCACAGCACCAGCAGCGACAGCACGAAGGGCACGAGGCCGGCGACCACGAAGATCACGGGGATCTCCACGACGGTCGACAGGGGGCCGGCGAGCGCCATGGAGATGGGCATGAGCGCGAGGGAGACGAAGAAGTCCAGGCTCGAGATGCGCCCGAGCATGTGGCGCGGGACACGTCGCTGCAGGAGCGTGCCCCAGATGACGTTGCCGTAGCTGAAGCCGAAGCCGCACGCGAAACCGCTCACCGCCATGAGCCAGTATTCGTGCGTGAGGCCGATGACCACGAACGGCAGGGTGCTGAGACCCCACACGAGAGTCATCGCGCTCAGGTAGCGTCGCGGCATCCGCAGCGACGAGACCACGACCGATCCCACCACTCCGCCGGCGCCGAAGCACGCCAGCAGAAACCCGAACAGACGCGGATCGGGGCCGAAGCGCTCGCGGGTGACGAACGGCAGCAGGACCTCCTCCGGGCCCATCGTCACGAGCACCCAGATCGTCGCGAACAGCAGCGTCCACAGCAGCCACGGGGTGCGGATCGTGAAGAGCACGGCTTCGACGAGGTCGTGGCGGATGCTCCGGCCCGACACGGCGCCGTCGGACGCCTCGGCGGGGTCGGGAGCCGGTTCGGGGCGGAGGAACAGCAGCAGCACGAGTGCCGCCGCGTGGGCGAGGAGCACGGCGACGGCGGCCTGGCTCGGGATCAGCGCGGCGAGGAGAAGTCCCGCCATCGCGGGGCCGGCGGCCTGCTGCAGGGCGGGACGTACCGCGCCTTCGAGCCCGTTCGCCGGCAGCAGGTGCTCGGCCGGAAGGATGCGCGGAAGGATCGCGCTGTAGGAGGGAAAGAAGAAGCCCGCCCCGGCGCCGAGCACGAGCGAGACGATCGTGAGGTGCGCGATCGTGAGGGTGCCGAACTGGCCCACCACGACGACGGAGCCGACGGCCAAGACGTTCGCCGTCTCGACGGCACGCAGGATCAGGCGCCGCGGCAGCCGGTCGGCGGCGATCCCGCCGGGGATCGCGCAGGCGAGAAGGCCGATCGCGTTCGCGGCGGCGACGACGGACAGCTGGACGGGGTCCTCGTCGATGCGGATGACCGCATAGACCATGACGACCGCCCACATCCCGGCCGCGGAGATCGACAGCACGACCGCGCCGAAGAGGATGCGGAAGTCACGGTGGGCCAGAGGCCGCATGGCCCGCCAGCGATCGCGGGCGCGCGGCGGCGCGCTCACGCGCCCGACGCCGTGCGCGGCAGACGGCGATAATCCAGGTCGCGGATCTCGCGACCCTTCGCGATGCCCTTGCGCTCGAACGCCGTCATCACGCGCCCGTCGAACCGCTCGGCCCATTCACCGTCGAACGCCGGGACGAACTCCTCGGCATCGGCCAGGACCTCACGCATCTGCCGCGCGTAGTCCTCCCAGTCGGTCGCGAGCCGCAGGCGTCCGCCGTCGCGCAGCGCCCGTGCCGCCAGCGGCGGAAACGGCGGCGCGATCAGTCGACGCTTGTTGTGCTTGGCCTTGTGCCACGGGTCGGGGAAGAAGATCCACAACTCGTCCACGCTGGCCTCCGGCAGCAGGTGCTCGAGGACCTCGGGCGCGTTCGCCTCGACGAGGCGGAGGTTGCGGATGCCGTCGCGGTCGGCGTCGAGCATCGTACGGGCCAGCCCCGCACGGAACACCTCCACCGCAAGAAAGTCGCGGTCAGGCGCGGCGGCCGCAGCGCTGACGATCGCATGACCCTGGCCCGATCCGATCTCCACGGTCAGGGGCGCAGCGCGGCCGAACACCTCGGCGGGCACGACCGAGGTCCCCGGAAGCACGCTGGTCGCCGCGGCATCGCGCTGCACGTCGATGACGTACCGCGAGGCCAGCTCCGCCCAGGCGCGCTCCTGCGCGTCGCTCATCCGGCCGCTGCGGCGCACGAATGAGACGGGCTTGTCGCGGAAACGGGGAGCATCTGTCTCGTGCGGCATCCGACCAGGGTACCGGCGAGCACTCCGGTTACAGAGGTGACGACGGGTTCACGCGGTGACGAAGTCGATGAGCTCTTCGACACGTCCCAGCAGCGCCGGGTCGAGGTCGCGGTAGCTGTGCACGGCTGCGAGGATGCGCTGCCACGTGCGGGCGATGTCGGCCTGGTCGCGGGCGGGCCACCCGAGAGCCCGGCTCACGCCCACCTTCCACTCGATGCCGCGGGGCACGTCCGGCCACGCCGCGATGCCGAGCGCACGCGGGGTCACGCACTGCCACACATCGATGTGGGGGTGGCCGACGATCCGCACGTGAGGGCCGTGCGGCCCCCGGGCGACGGCGTCGGCGATGCGCGACTCCTTCGACCCGGGCACGAGGTGATCGACGAGCACTCCGTAGCGTCGTCCCGGTCCGGGCGGCTCCTCGCGCAGCACCTCTTCGAGCAGGTCGACGCCCTGCAGGTACTCGACGACGACGCCCTCGACCCGAAGATCGTCGCCCCACACCTTCTCGACGAGCTCGGCGTCGTGGCGGCCTTCGACGAGGATCCGCGAGGCGCGGGCCACGCGGGCGCGAGTCGTGTCGGCGGCGAACGAGCCGGAAGCGGTGCGGCGGGGTCCGGATGCCGCGGCCTTCGGCGCCTCCAGGACGACCGCCTGTCCATCGATCAGGAAGCCGCCGCCGAGGGGGAACAGTCGACGGCGACCGCGGCGGTCCTCCAGCTCGACATGACCCGACTGGATGCCGGTGACAGCGCCGCAGAAGCCGTCGCCGGCGATCTCCACGACGAGGTCCGGCGCGGCCGCCACGCGGGGCACCGCGCGGCGCCCCGCGTCGCGCCATCCCGCGGCCAGAACGTCTGCGCCATAGCGATCGGGGCCGAATCCGTCGTTGTTCATGGTTCCTCCGAACGCGACACCATACCCGCCCCCGCCGCCGCGGGCGCGGGGACAGGCCGGGGAGGGCAAGACCCACGGCATGCCCGCAGCTCGCCTATCGGGTCATGCCGTTCGCGACATAGGATCGGCGTGAGGAGCGAGGTTCCCGCACCTCGCGCAGGGGAGGAACACGCATGCGTGCGCGTTTGTGGTTGGCGCTGACGGCGGCAGCGGCGATCGTCCTGGGCGCCACGTCGATCGTCCTGGGCGCCGCGACCGCGGCGATCGCCACGGGCCCCGTGGCTCTCAGCTCGTCGCGCGTCGTGGATCAGTCCGGCGTGCTGACCGGTGCGCAGATCTCCGAGGTCGATACGCGCTTGCGCGCCCTCACCGCGAAGTCGGGCGTCGATCTCTGGGTCGCGTACGTCCCCCAGTTCACCGATCCGTCGGCGCCCGAGGACTGGGCGAACGAGACGGCGCAGAACAACGGTCTGGGACCGCACCAGTACCTCCTGGCGATTTCGACCGACGGCCGTCAGTACTACCTGTCGGGCTCCTCCGCTGGCCCCGTGACCGGTGATGAGCTCACCACGATCGAACGCGAACGGGTGCAGCCGGCACTGTCAGCGGGTAACTGGGTCGGCGCCGCGACCGCCGCCGCAGACGGACTGGCCGACGCCATCGCCGGCGGCACCGGTGGCGCAGCGGTCGACCCCGTCGGCATCATCACGCCGATCCTGCTCGTCATCGTCGTCGTCGCCCTGGCCGGGCTGGTCATCTGGATCGTGATCCGCTCGCGCAGGCGTCGATCGCCCGCGAGCTCGTTCCCGGGATCACCCTCGCCCCCGCCGGTGAGCCTCGAAGATCTCGCGCGCCGCGCGTCCTCGGCCCTCGTCCAGACAGACGACGCCGTCAAGACGAGCGAGCAGGAGCTCGGGTTCGCCCGGGCGCAGTTCGGCGACGAGGCCTCCCGCGAGTTCGAAACGGCGCTGGCCAGTGCGAAGGCTCAGCTCGACGAGGCCTTCTCCCTCAAGCAGAAGCTCGACGATGAGACTCCCGACAGCGACGACGACGCGCGCGCCTGGAATACGCGCATCATCGAACTGTGCGAAGCCGCCAACGCGCAGCTCGACGAGAAGGCGGCGGCGTTCGACGAACTGCGCAAGCTCGAGCAGAACGCGCCCGACGCGCTTGCGCGCCTCCGCGAGAAGAAGGCGAGCGTCGCGGGCGCGCACGACGCGGCCGCCGCGACACTCACCGACTTGACGGGCGCGTACGACCCGCTCGCCCTCGCCGCGATCGCCGACAACCCCGAGCAGGCATCGCAGCGCCTCGCGTTCGCTGAGACTCTGCTCGGCACCGCCGCCGCCCAGATCGCCGCCGGCAATGCTGCAGCCGCGGCGGTCAGCATCCGCGCCGCGGAGGATGCCGTGACACAGGCCGAGGTGCTGCAGAACGCCATCGCCCGCACGCGCGCCGACCTCGCACAGGCGGAGACGGATGCAGCGGCCCTCATCGCCGACCTCGAGACCGACATCGCCGCGGCGACGGCCCTGCCGGATCGGGACGGCCGCCTGGCTCCCGTGATCGCGGCCACGCGCGCCCAGGTGGAGGCGGCACGGCCGCTGGTCTCCGGCCCCGCGAAGCGCCCGCTCTTCGCCCGCGAGGGCCTGGACCGCGCCAACGCACAGATCGACGAGGTCCTCGCCGGCATCCGCGACGAGCAGGAGCGTGCCGCGCGCGCGTCGGCGCAGCTCGGCGGACTCATCGCACAGGCGCAGGGCGAGATCTCCGCGGCGGAGGACTTCATCTCCTCGCGCCGAGGTGCGGTCGGCGCTGAGGCCCGTACCCGCCTCGCCGAAGCCGGCGCATCACTCGTGCAGGCCCGCCAGCTGCAACAGAACGATCCCGCGCAGGCGCTGGCCGCCGCGCAGCGCGCGCACGAGCTGGCGACGCAGTCCCTGCAGGCGGCGCAGAGCGACGTCGGCGTCTTCCAGGGCGGCATGTTCGGAGGATCCGGCGGATCGCCGCGTACGGGCACGGGCGGCGACATGATGGGAGCGATCCTGGGCGGCATCGTCATCAACTCGCTGCTGAACGGCGGCGGGGGCGGCCGCTCGCGCTCCGGTGGAGGTTTCGGCGGCCTCGGCGGGGGCGGCAGCATCTCCCCCGGTGGTTTCGGCGGCGCCGGCAGCCGCTCGCGACGCGGCGGAGGTCGCTTCTGAGCTCGGCATCCGCTCGCCCCCTCCGACCGCACGATCCCCTCGCACGCTGGGAATTCTCCCGTTAGGAAAGGAAAAACGATGGCAAAGCAGTCCATCTTCGGTCGCATCTCGACGCTCGTGAAGGCGAACGTCAACGCGATGCTCGACGCCGCCGAAGACCCGCAGAAGATGCTCGACCAGTTGGTGCGCGACTACACCAACTCCATCGCCGACGCCGAGTCGGCGATCGCCGAGACCATCGGCAACCTCCGTCTGCTCGAGCGCGACCACGAGGAAGACGTGCGCGCCGCGGCCGAATGGGGCAACAAGGCCCTCGCCGCCAGCCGCAAGGCCGATGAGCTGCGCGCGAGCGGCAACACGGCGGATGCCGACAAGTTTGACAACCTCGCCAAGATCGCCCTGCAGCGCCAGATCAGCGAGGAGAACGAGGCCAAGGCCGTGGCTCCCACGATCGCGTCTCAGACAGAGGTCGTCGACAAGCTCAAGGACGGCCTCAACGGCATGAAGCAGAAGCTCGAGCAGCTGAAGGCCAAGCGCAGCGAGCTGCTGGCGCGGGCGAAGACGGCCGAGGCGCAGAACAAGGTGCACGACGCGGTCAAGTCGATCGACGTGCTCGATCCCACGAGCGAGCTCGGTCGCTTCGAAGACAAGGTGCGCCGCCAGGAGGCTCTCGCCGCCGGCAAGGCGGAGCTCGCGGCATCCAGTCTGGACGCCCAGTTCAACGAGCTCGAGGATGTCGGCGAGCTCACCGAGGTCGAGGCGCGCCTGGCCGCCCTGAAGAGCGGCGGCACCGGCACGGCAGCGCTCGAGCAGTAGACAGGACGGTCGGCGTTCCGGCGTCCGCCCGCACGTGGGCGCCGGGACGCCGGCCTCGCGCCGCGCGAACGCGCAGGGAGGATCGGGAAGATGACCCGCTTCGTGGTGGTTCCGCAATGGCAGGGCTCCCCCGCCGCGCGTGCGATGCTGCTCGTGGACGGCGCCGAGGCGATCGCCGGCGATCTGCCCCGCGCGGCGACTGCCCGTGTCGAGGTGCCCGCCGAGGCCGGCGAGGCGCTGGGGACCGGCGTGCGCCGCTTCAGCGCGATGAGCCGGGTCGCCGACGCTCTCACCGCGGAACTCGCGACCGGAGGTGAGCCGGCGCTGGTCGTGGGCGGAGACTGCGGCATCGCCGTCCCCGCGATCGCCCATGCCGCCGCCCGACACCGGAACCTCGCGGTGGTGTGGTTCGACGCGCACGGCGACCTCCACACGCCCGCGACGTCACCGTCGGGCGCGTTCGGCGGCATGGCGCTGCGGGCGGCGTGCGAAAGCGGACCGGTGCAGGGAAGCGGTGCCGTGACGGCCGATCGCGTGGTACTGGTCGGCGCCCGTGACCTCGACCCCGCTGAGGCTGCGTACCTCGCCGGCAGCGACATCCGCGGGATCCCGGCCGACGCGATCGGCGACGGCGCCGCGGTCGCCGCCGCCGTGGCGGCGACGGGCGCCGACGCCGTCTACATCCACGTCGACCTCGACGTGCTCGATCCCGCCGAGCTCACCGGCGTGACCCAGCCGACGCCGTTCGGTGCGACGCTCGGGGAGCTGACCGCAGCCATCGCCGCCGTGCGACGCACGGCTCCGCTGGTGGGAGCGTCCATCGCCGGCTTCGCGCCGGCTTCGCCCGCCGCCGCCGTCGACGATCTGGGGACCATCCTGCGAGTCGTCGGAGCTCTCGCGTGATCGCGTCGCCGCCGCCCGGCTGGCAGCAGCGTGCGGCCCGCGCGGTGGAGCGCGGACGCCGTCTGGACGCACTGATCCCCGGCATCCTGCTCGACTCCCCCGTCAGCCTCGTGGGTTTCTGGTGGGGAACGGCCGTCGGCTGGATCTGGGGGTCGCTGTGGTCGACGGGTCGCATCGAGCGTCGCGGGGGCCTCTGGGTGTTCACGGGGATGCCGTCGTGGACGTTCGGCCGCGGAGGTGTCTGCGTCGGCGGCTGCTTCCTGACCGACTCACCCCGCATCAGCGAGGCCGTGCTGCGGCATGAAGCGGTGCACGCCCGCCAGTGGCGCCGTTACGGCTTTCTGATGCCGATGCTGTACGCCCTGGCGGGGCGCAACCCGCTGACGAACAGGTTCGAGATCCTCGCCGGGCTCGAAGAGGGCAACTACGTGCCCCACGGAGCGTCGGCGGGCGCGGTCAGCGAGAGCTGAGCAGCCCGAAGCGCGCCGGTGTATGCACTGCCGCCGGCGAGATGCCGAGGCGCTCGGTGAGGTGGTCGAAGATGTCGGCCGTGCCGAGGAAGCCGCCGAGAAGGTGGATGCGCGTGCCGTCCTGACATGCCGACTCGTCGCCGTCGGCGCAGAGCATCTCGTCCGCCCACGCGGTCACCGCTCGACTCACGGCCTGGCCGGGAGCACAGGGACGACCGGTTCCGGGCTCTCCGCTGCGGTGCGAGCGATCGAGCCAGGTGACGACCATCCGCGCCGGGACCGCGATCGAAGTGATCCACGAGGCGTCGGGAACCTCGATGAAGACGCGGCCCGTCGAACAGATCGGCAGCGTCGCGAGGAGCGCCTCGAGTTCGACGAGGGCATGCTCGTCCGCCGTGATGAGCTGCTGCACCCGCGCGTGACGAGAGGCCTTGCACGCGGACTCGTCGTGCACGGCGTGCGGGGCGGATGAGGTCATGATGCCCCATCATACGCTCATTAAGGCGAGCCTTACCTCAGCGTTCGATGAGGATCTCCGCGAGCGCGTCCACCTCGTCGACGCGCAGACCGTGCGCGACGAGATAGCCGGCGCCCGACCCGAAGCGCTCGCGTACGTCCTCGAGCAGCTCGTGCATCACCGGTGCCGGCGAGCGCGTGGCGAGGTCTTCGAGATGGCGGGCGTCCGGGTGCACGCTGCGCAGATAGGCCAGCACGCGAGCGTTGCGCCGGGCAGGAAGCATGGCTTCGGTGCGCGCGTAATCGGCCACGATCGCGTCATGCTCGACGCCGACGGCGTCCAGCAGCAGCGCAACGGCGACGCCCGTACGGTCCTTTCCGACGGTGCAGTGCACAAGCGCCGGTGCACCCGCGATCACGGCGCGGGCGACGGCGACCATGCGATCGGCCGACTCGTCGACGAGGCCGCGGTAGACGTCGGCGAGTGAGCGATCCTCGACGAAGAAGGAAGCGACGGAGCCGAGGAAGAGGGGGATCCGGATCGTCTCGAGGTCCAGACCGCGGACGCGGCTGGGTTCGACGGCGACCTCATCGTCGGCGCGGAGGTCGACCACGCGACGGATGCCGAGAGCGACGAGCGCGTCGCGTCCGGCATCGTCCAGCCCGGCGAGATTGCCGGAACGGAACAGCACTCCGGCTCGCGTCACGCTGCCGCTCGCCGGGAGGCCGCCGACGTCGCGGAAGTTCAGGGCGCCGGAGACGATGCTCACGCCGGATCGTCTCCCACGCCGCTCTGGACCGCGCGCGGGGGGACGGGGTACTTGCCGGCTATCGTGATGCGGTTGAAGGCGTTGATCGACACCAGCAGCCAGCTGATCGCGACGTACTCCTGCTCGGAGAGGATGCCGCCGACGCGATCGTAGACCTCGTCGGGTACGCCGCCCTCGTGGATGAACACGTAGCACTCGGCCAGCTCGAGCGCCGCGCGCTCGCGGGCCGAGAAGACCCCCGACTCCCGCCAGGTGGCCAGCTGAGCGATCTCGTCGACCCCGAGCCCCGCGGCAGCGGCACGGTCGACGTGCACGCGCACGCAGTAGGCGCAGCCGTTGAGCTGCGAGGCGTGGATGAGCACCAGCTCACGCAACCGCGCATCGATGCCCGCCTCGGCGGCGATCGTGCCGACCGTCTGGGAGAACGCCTCGAGGGCGTCATACGCGGGACGGGCCGACCGGGACAGGTGGACGCGACGCTCGGTGCTCATGCGATCAGCCTAGGACGGGTGAGCGACGACCGCTGCGAGCGCGGATCGAGGCACAATGGCCGGATGGATGAGTTCTCCTTCCTCGCCGACCAAGCGGCCGAGCTCGGCATCGACGCCGTCCCCCCTGTGCGCCGTCTCACGCACCTCCTCGACGACGGCCGTGCCGTCAGCGCTCTGCAGTACGGGGACCCGGTCACCGCCGCCTTCACGGCCCCGCAGGTGACGCTGCTGCACGGCGCGGGCCTCAATGCCCACACCTGGGATACGACGGTGCTCGCCCTCGGCGTCCCCGCCCTCGCCGTCGACCTCCCAGGTCACGGCGACTCGTCATGGCGGGCGGATGCCGCGTACACCGGAGGCGTCCTCGCGGCCGACATCGCGCCCGCTGTCGCCGCGTGGACGCGGGACACGCCGCAGGTGCTCGTCGGCCAATCGCTCGGGGGCCTGACAGCAGCCGCGCTTGCCGCTGCGCACCCGGAGCTGGTGCGCGAGCTGATCGTCGTCGACATCACCCCCGGCATCGACCCGGACGGCGATGCCGCACAGATCGCCGCTTTCTTCGCCGGCCCCACCGACTGGGCCAGCCGCGACGAGCTCGTCGAACGGGCGCTCTCGTTCGGCCTCGGCGGATCCCGTGGGGCTGCGACGCGCGGCGTCACCCTCAACTCGCGCGTGCGCGCGGACGGCCGCGTCGAGTGGAAGCACCACTTCGCGCACCTCGCCAACGCGATGGCCGGCGACGCGGATGCCGCGGCGAGCGCGCAGGCACAACGACACGCGATCCGCGGTGCCCTCACCACCGAGGGATGGGACCATCTCGCCGCCACCACCGCTCCGATCACGCTCGTGCGCGGACGTCGCGGGTTCCTGACGCCGACGGATGCCGACGACTTCCAGCACCGCCTCCCGACGGCATCCGTCGTCGAGGTCGACTCGGGCCACAACGTGCAGGAGGAGCAGCCGGTGGAACTGGCCCGCCTCATCGCACAGGTCGCGCGCGGCTGAGTCGACCGGTCGCATGACGCTCGGTGTCACCCCAGCGAAGACCGATGACCGCACCGACCGCCGCAAAGCCTAGGCTGTAACGCGCACCCGAGTCCGCGGGCCGCTGCGCACAGCACACGCGCACGCCCGCGCTGCCGAAAGGACACCTCTCACATGCTTCGCCGCACCACCGTCGCCGCCGCCGCGCTTCTCGCCGCCGGGGCCCTGCTGCTGAGCGCCTGCTCCGGCGGATCCGCACCCGACGCCTCCCCCACAGCGGTCACGCCCGACCCCGACGCCGTCGTCACCGTGCGCCTCGTCTCCGAGCCGAGCAACCTCGACATCCGTGAGACAGCCGGCGCCGCGCTGGACCAGATCCTGATCGACAACGTCTACCAGGGCCTCGTCTCGCGCACGCCCGATCAGAAGATCGAGCCGGAGCTGGCCAGCGACTACAAGATCTCGTCCGACGGCCTCACCTACACGTTCACGCTCCGCGACGGCGTCACCTTCCACGATGGCTCCCCGCTCACCGTCGATGACGTCGTCTGGTCGCTGGAACAGGTCAAGTCCAATGCGTCGTACAGCGACTCCGACCGCCTCACCCGCGTGCAGAGCATCGCCGCGAACGGCAAGGACGTCGTGCTCACGCTGAGCCAGCCCGACTCCAGCCTGCTGTGGAACCTCACCGGCCGTGCAGGTCTCGTCCTCAAGAAGGACGACACCACCGATCGCAAGACGAAGGCGAACGGCACCGGGCCCTACAAGCTGACCAGCTGGAAGCAGGGCGACTCGATCACCTTCGACCGCAACGACGCGTACTGGGGCGACAAGGCCAAGGTCAAAGAGGTGGTGTTCAGCTACATCCCCGACAACCAGGCGGCACTCAACGGCGCCCTCGCTCACGAGCTCGACGTCGTCACGGGGTTCGACGCCAACCTCAAGGATCAGATCGAGGCGAACGGTGACTTCACACTCGTGCTCGGCAAGTCCACCGACAAGGGCACGCTCGCGATGAACTCGACGAAGGCGCCCCTGTCCGACAAGCGGGTGCGCCAGGCGATCCGTCAGGCCATCGACCACAACGCGATCGTCAAGGCTCTCGGGGCCGGCCAGACGCTGTACGGTCCGATTCCCGAGCTCGACCCCGGTTATGAGGACCTGTCGTCCACCGCCCCGTTCGACCCGGCGGCCGCGAAGAAGCTCCTGGCCGACGCCGGGGTGACGGACCTCACGCTGACGCTCA
The DNA here is from genome assembly GCF_028550675.1 of Sphingomonas sp. BLCC-B65. NCBI lineage: Bacteria > Pseudomonadati > Pseudomonadota > Alphaproteobacteria > Sphingomonadales > Sphingomonadaceae > Sphingomonas > Sphingomonas sp. BLCC-B65. The sequence goes on from NZ_JAQQGL010000001.1 coordinate 1,021,268, forward strand.
CGATCCCGTCGTTCTACGGCACGACCGTGTCTCAGATCCTCGTGTCGAACCTCAACGACGTGGGCATCACCCTGAAGGTGAAGGCCGTCGAATTCCCGACGTGGCTCAACGACGTCTACATCAACAAGAACTACGACCTCAGTTTCGTGCTGCACACCGAGGCCCGTGACTTCGAGAACTGGGCGAACCCCAACTACTACTTCACCTACAACAACCCCGAGGTGCAGAAGCTCTACCAGCAGTCGCTCAGCGCGACCGACGAGCAGACCTCCGCCGACCTGCTGAAGCAGGCCGCGAAGATCGTCGCGGACGATCAGGCCGCCGACTGGCTGTACAACGGTGCGTCCATCGTCGCGGTGGGCACGAACGTGAGCGGCTTCCCGTCGGTCAACGTCAACGAGCGCATCAACCTCGCCGAGCTGGCCAAGAGCAAGGGGTGATCCGTTACGCGCTGACGCGACTGGCCCTGCTGCTGCTCGGCCTGTTCGTCGCCAGTGCGCTGATCTTCCTGACGCTCCGGGTCCTTCCCGGCGACGTCGCTCAGCTCATCGCCGGGATCGACGCGAGCCCCGCGCAGGTCGACGCGATCCGTGAGCGCCTGGGCCTTGGCGAGCCCATCGCGGTGCAGTACCTGAGCTGGATCGCCGGCGTGGTTCGCGGAGATCTCGGCCAGTCGCTGCTGACGGGCGCCCCCGTGGCGGGGCAGCTCGCCGAGAAGGCGCAGGTGACGATTCCACTCGGGCTCATGGCGATGACCGTTGCGCTGCTGATCGCACTGCCGTTCGGAGTGCTCTCCGCCGTTCGCCGCGGCCGTCCCGACGGCACCGCCCTCTCCGTCGGCGCCCAGGCCGTCGCCGCGGTCCCCGTGGTGTGGGCCGGCATGATGCTGGTGCTGGTGTTCGCCGTCTGGCTCGGGTGGCTGCCCGCCCAGGGCTTTCCCCGCGCGGGGTGGAGCGACCCGGCATCCGCCGTGCGGGCGCTGCTGCTGCCGGCGATCACGATCGGCGTCGTCGAGGGTGCGATGCTCATGCGGTTCGTCCGTTCGGCGACCCTCCAGGCGACGGGAGAGGACTTCGTCCGCACCGCGGCGGCGAAAGGGCTCACCCGCACGCAGGCCCTTATCCGGCACGGACTTCCCACGGTGGGTCTGTCGATCATCACGGTTCTGGGGCTGCAGGTGGCCGGCATCATCGTCGGCGCCGTCGTCATCGAGCAGCTGTTCAGCCTGCCCGGCATCGGACGCATGCTCGTGGAGGACGTCGGCAAGCGTGACCTGCTCAAGGTTCAGGGCGAACTGCTCGCGCTCACCGGGTTCGTACTCGTCGTCGGCTTCGCCGTCGACCTCGTCCACCGGCTGATCGACCCTCGGCAGCGGGAGGCGGAATGAGCAGGTTCGCCTGGCTGCGTCGGCTGTGGGCGCTGTCGACGGGACGCTTCGGTCTCCTCGTCGTGCTGACGATCGGCGTCGTCGCACTCGTCGCACGGTTCTGGTTGCCGTTCGATCCGCAGGCGGTCGACGTCGACGGCCGGTGGGCTCTGCCGGGGTGGCCGCATCTGCTCGGCACGGATGGCGCGGGCCGCGACATCCTGAGTCTGCTGATGGCCGGAGCTCGCACGACGGTCTGGGTGGCGCTCGGCGCCGGTCTCGTGGCGACGGTGATCGGTGTCGTCCTCGCGGCCCTCGGCGCACTCACCGCGAGGTGGCTGCGCGAGAGCGTCGCCGTGCTCGTCGACATCCTCATCGCGTTCCCCGTTCTTCTGATCGCCATGATGATCTCGTCGGTGTGGGGTGGCTCGCTGTGGGTGGTGATCGTCTCGGTCGGCATCGGCTTCGGCGTCAACATCGCGCGCGTCACGCGCCCGGAACTCCGCCGCGTGCTGCACAGCGACTTCGTCCTCGCCGGTCGAGCCGCCGGTCTCACTCCCTTCCAGAACCTGTACCGGCACCTGCTGCCGAACGTCGCGCCGGTCTTCATCGTGCAGCTGTCGTGGGGCATGGCCGTCGCCGTCCTCGCCGAAGCCGGGCTCAGCTACCTCGGGTTCGGCGCACCCCTCACCGAACCCAGCTGGGGGCTGCTGCTGAAAGACCTGCAGCAGTACATCTCGGTGCACCCGTTGAGCGTCGTCTGGCCGGGACTGGCGATCACGATCACGGTGCTGGGGCTCAACCTCCTCGGGGACGCACTGCGCGAGGCGACCGACCCCACCCTCACGCGTCGGCGCACGGCGGCGCAGACCCACACGACGGCGGTGATCTCGTGAGCCTGGTGGTGCGCAATCTGTCGATCGAGATCGACGGTCGCCGCGTCGTGGACGACATCTCCTTCGACGTCCCCGACGGCGCGCGCGTGGGCCTGATCGGAGAGTCGGGGTCGGGCAAGTCCCTCACCGCCCTCGCGATCCTCGGCCTGCTGCCGGACGCCGCCACGGCCACGGGCAGCATCCGATGGAACGAGCGCGAGCTGATCGGTCTGCCGGACCGCGAGCTCGCCCGACTGCGCGGCGATGAGATCGGCATCGTCTTCCAGGAGCCGCGCACCGCCCTAAATCCGATCCGCACCGTCGGCCGCCAGATCGCCGAGTCCGTGCGCATCCACGAGGGCCTCGGGCGCAGGGATGCCGCGGCCCGCGCCATCGCAGAGGCCGAGCGGGTTCGGCTTCCCGAACCCGCCCAGATCGTCCGCCGCTACCCGCACCAGCTCTCCGGCGGTCAGCGCCAGAGGGTGGCCATCGCCATGGCCCTCGCCTGCCGTCCTCGCCTGCTGATCGCGGACGAGCCGACGACGGCGCTCGACGTCACGATCCAGGCCGAGGTGCTCGAGCTGCTCGCCGGCCTCGTCGCGAGGGACGGCATGTCGCTGGTGTTCATCACGCACGACCTGGCGGTGCTCTCCCAGATCGCCACGCACGCCGTCGTACTCGAACACGGGCGCGTGGTCGAGCACGGTCCGCTCTCACGTCTGCTGACCGCGCCGGCATCACCGGTGACCCAGGGGTTGCTGCGCGATGCCACCGCGACACTGTGGCGACCGGGGGGTGCGGCATGAGTGCGGACGCCCTGCTGAGCGCGCGGGCCGTCAGCCGTCGCTTCCGCCAACGCGGAACCGGACTGTTCGAGCGGGCACGATGGACCACGGCGCTCGAGGACGCCGACATCGACGTCTTCGAGGGCTCCGCCGTCGGCATCATCGGCGAGTCGGGCTCGGGCAAGTCCACGCTCGTGCGTGTGCTGCTGGGGCTGGACACGCCCACGACCGGCACGGTGACGGTGGCCGGACGCACGGTGGATGCGAGGGCCTCTGCGCGCTCGCTGCACTGGCTGCGACGCGAGACCGGCGTCGTGTTCCAGGACCCCTATGCCTCGCTCGATCCCCGGATGAGCGTCGGAAGGATCATCGGCGAGCCGCTCTGGGCGCTGGAGATCCCGGGCGATCGTCGTGCGCGCGTGCGCGAGGTGCTCGAGGCGGTCGGCCTCGAGGCGGCGATGGCCGACCGCTACCCGCACGAGTTCTCGGGCGGGCAGCGCCAGCGCATCGCCCTGGCGCGCGCGATCGTGCACCGGCCGCGCATCCTCGTCGGCGACGAGCCGCTCTCGGCGCTCGATGTCACCGTACGCGCGCAGATCCTCGAGCTGCTGCGCGAGCTGCGCCAGCGCGAACAGCTCACCCTCGTGATGGTGTCGCACGACATCGGCGTGGTGCAGAACCTCTGCGACGAGGTGATCGTCATGAAGGACGGCCGCATCGTCGAGGAGGGCCCGACGGAGAAGGTCCTGCTCGCGCCGCAGGTCGCCTACACGCGTCGGCTGCTCGCCTCCATCCCGGTGATCGACCCACCGCGGGACTGATCGTTGCGTGGGCGAGGCATCGGACAGGCGCGCACGTCGGATGCCGGGCGTAGGGTGACGCCATGTTCGCCATCGTTCCGCCGTACCTGCTGTCTCGCCTGGCCGCCACCGACGCGCCGCACCTCGCGAACGCCGCAGAGGCCGCCCGCGCGACCCTGGCGATCGCACGGCCTTCCCACCCAGCGCCCGCGCGCGGTCGGGCACGGCTCGATCTGTCGGTCGACGGCGACGCCCTCATCCTGCAGGGAGAGCCGACGCCCGACCGCGTCATCTCCGACGCGCAGCACCGCGAAACGCTTCCCGGCGTGCGCGTGCGCGGCGAAGACGACCCGGCCGTCGCCGACGTCGCCGTGAACGAGGCCTTCGAGGGGCTGGGCGCGAGCTTCGAGCTGTTCTGGGACGCGTTCGCACGCCGCTCGATCGACGGCGCCGGCGGAACCCTCGCGGCGAGCGTGCACTACGGCGACCGCTATGACAACGCGTTCTGGAACGGCGAGCGGATGGTCTTCGGCGACGGCGACGGCGAGGTGTTCCGGGGCTTCACCTCTTCGATCAGCGTCATCGGGCACGAGCTCGGCCACGGCGTGATCGAGCACGGCGGCGGTCTCGAGTACCAGGGACAGTCGGGAGCGCTCAACGAATCCGTCGCCGACGTCTTCGGCGCGCTGACAGAGCAGCATCGCGCCGGTGAGAGCGCCGCGGATGCGTCGTGGCTGATCGGGGCCGGCATCTTCACCGACGCCGTTCAGGGCGTGGCGCTGCGCTCGATGAAGGCACCCGGCACGGCCTACGACGACGATGTTCTCGGCAAAGACCCTCAGCCCGCCCACATGCGCGACTACGTCCGCACGAGCGAGGACAACGGCGGCGTGCACATCAACTCCGGCATCCCGAACAAGGCCTTCCACCTCGTCGCCACCGCGCTCGGCGGTCACGCGTGGGAACGAGCGGGCCGCATCTGGTACCTCACGGTGACGCAGGGCGCCGTGCCGCCGACGGCGGATTTCTCGGCGTTCGCGGCGGCGACCACGGCGGTCGCGCAGCGGGAGTACGGTGAGAGATCGGAGGAAGCCGACGCCGTCCGCACCGCGTGGAACGCCGTCGGTGTGACCGCCCGTGACGAACCATCCCGATCCGCGCGATCTGCCGGAGACCGCGAATGACGCCGATGCGCACGCCCTGACCGTGAGCATGGTCCGCTCCGGCGGCGTCGCGGGATTCACGCACCGCTGGCACCTCTCGGCACCTCCCCACGAGAGTGCGCGCTGGAAGCAGCTCGTGGAACGTTGCCCCTGGGATGCCGAGGACAGCGCCGAGCATCTCCCGAGCTCGGCCGCTGCCCCGACCGCGCAGGGCGCCGACCGATTCACCTGGACCATCGAAGCTCACGTCGACGGTCGTTCCCACCGTGCGATCGTCAGCGAGGCGGACGCCGAGGGCGCCTGGCGCACCTTGATCGACGCGGTCCGCGACGCCGCGCCCTCACCCCTCTGAGCGCTCCGAGCGCGAGAACAGCGAACGCTTCTTCTTCACCGGCGACAGCTGCTTCTGCAGGTAGATCGTGCCGAGCCAGCGGCCGAACTTGAAGCCGACGCGTCCCATGCGTCCGACCTCGACGAAGCCGAGCTTCTCGTGCAGGGCGATGGAGGACTCGGCCCCCTTGTCGCTGATCACCGCGACCATCTGGTGGATGCCGGCCGCCTCACTGGCTGCGATCAGCGCCTCCAGGAGCGCACGGCCGAGGCCCTTTCCCGTCGCCGCCTGGCCGAGGTAGATCGAGTTCTCCACGCTGTAGCGGTACGCCGACTTGGCCGACATCGGCTGCACGAGTGCATAGCCGAGGATCTGCCCGCTGGGCGACTGCGCCACGAGGAACGGCATGCCGAGCTTGGAGAGATGCTCGAGCTTCTCGCGCCACTGGGCGAGCGACCACTTCTTCTCGTCGAAGGTCACCACCGAGTTGGTGACGTAGTAGTTGTAGATCTCGCGGATGTCCGGAATATCGCCGTCCCGCACGGGCCGGATCTCGTAGGAGAAGGGGCGCTCCTGCTCGCTGCGGCGCAGGTGCACGGGCAGCCGCCGCCGACTCTTGTCGTACTCCTCCTCCAGCATGTGGCTCAGCCTAAACGCCAGTTGACCGGCGTCGCACCCTGCTGGACGAGCAGCTCATTGACACGCGAGAAGGGACGCGAGCCGAAGAAGCCCCGACTGGCCGACAGCGGCGAAGGGTGGGCGGACTCCACGGTCGGGGTCCCCGCGAGAAGGGGCCGCAGGTTCGCGGCATCCCGCCCCCAGAGCACCGCGACGAGCGGTCGGTCGCGGGCGACGAGGGTGCGGATGGCGTGTTCGGTGACCTTCTCCCATCCCCACCCGCGGTGCGATGCGGGGGCGCCGGGGGCCACCGTCAGCACGCGGTTGAGCAGCATGACGCCCTGGTCGCTCCATGCGGAGAGGTCGCCGTGCGGTGCCCGTGCGATGCCGAGGTCGGTTTCCAGCTCCTGGTAGATGTTGGCGAGGCTTCGCGGCAGGGGCCTCACGTGCGCGTCCACGGCGAACGAGAGCCCGATCGGGTGGCCCGGGGTCGGGTAGGGGTCCTGCCCGACGATGAGGACCTTGACGTCTGCGAGCGGTCTCGAGAAAGCGCGGAGCACCTTGTCGCCCGCGGGGAGATACGGCCGCCCTGCCGCGGTCTCGGCGCGCAGTCGTTCGCCGAGCGCCGCGATGTCGGGCGCCACCGGAGCGAGCGCGCGCGCCCAATCCGCGTCGATGAGTCCGGCATCGGCCAGCTCGTCGAGGGCCATCGCCATCAGGCGCTCGCCTCCGCGCCCGCATCCTCCTCGATCACAGAACCGGCGGCCGACCAGGGGAAATCGATCCAGCGGTCCGTCTCGCGCCAGGAGAAGTCGGGCTGGGCGACACTGCCGGGCTTCGTGTAGATGCACACCGATCGCACGTCGGCATCGGCGTCGCGCAGCATCTTCACCGCGAGGGCGAGTGTGCGACCGCTGTCGGCGACGTCGTCGACGAGCAGGACCCGCTTGCCGGGAAGGTAGCCGAGGTCGAGGTCGGGGGGAAGGAGTGCCGGAGCCTCCAGCACGGTGCCGATGCCGGTGTAGAACTCCACGTTCAGGGCACCGCAGCTCTTGACGCCCAGGCCGTAGGCGATCGCGCCGGCGGGCAGCAGACCCCCGCGGGCGATCGCCACCACGACGTCGGGAACGAACCCGTCCGCCACGATCGATCGGGACAGCGCCCGGGTCGCCTCGCCGAAACCGTCCCATGTCAGTACTTCGCGCTCGCTCGTCACGGCATTCAGCCTAGGCGCCGCTGCGGTGCGCGACACACACGCGTGGCTAGAGTGAACGCCGTGACCTCCTCCTCCGCAGGCTCCTCGACGGCGAAGAGCCCCCGCACCCGCTCGGCCCGCCTTCCCCGGGGCCTCGGCATCACCGCCGGCCTCATCGGATGGTTCATCCTGGTCGAGATCGTCAGCGGCATCCTGCAGGGGTACTACGTGCCGCTGTTCAGCGACATCGTCGTCTCCCTCGGCATCCACGACTCGGACGTCAACTGGTTCGAGGCGGCGCAGCTGCTACTGTCGGCGCTCGTCGTCCCGGTGCTCGCGAAACTCGGCGACATGTACGGCCACAAGCGCATCCTGCTCATCGCCGCGGTCCTCACGGCCGGGGCGACGTGGTGGCTGGCGTTCGCGACCTCGTTCTGGAGCTTTCTGATCGCCTGGGCGTTGCAGGGCTTCTACGTCGTCTGGCTGCCGTTGGAGATCGCCCTCATCTTCGAGCGCGGCCGGGTGCAGCAGCGCGGAGTGTCGACGACCCGCCGCGCGGCGGGTCTGCTGGTCGTCGGGCTGGAGGTCGGCGCGATCGTCGGCGCTCTCGCCGCCGGACGGATCTTCGCCGCAAGCGGCCAGAACCTCACCGCGACGCTCATCGTGCCGGCGATCGCCGTGACGCTCGTCGCACTCGTCATCTGGATCGGTGTTCCCGAATCCGCCCCGGAGGGTGGACGACGCCTCGACACGAGGGGCTTCGTGCTCCTCGCGTGGGCACTGCTGCTCGTGACGGGCGGTCTGGCCTGGATGCGGATGATCGGTGAGCTGGCGCTCGGCGCCGCCGCCTGGATCTGGGTCGTTGCCCTGCTGCTGGCCGGGGTCGCGGTGTTCGTGTGGTTCGTGCGCTTCGAACTGCGCCAGGACGACCCGGCGGTGGACATCCGGGTGCTGCGCCGACCCGAGATGTGGCCGGTGCAGGCGACGGCCTTCCTCATCGGGATCAGCCTGCTCGGCGCGCAGGGACCGTTGTCGACGTACGCCGGCACCGATCCCTCGCTCGGCTACGGGCTCGGGTTGGATGCCACGGAGCGCTCGAACATCATCGGGGTCTACCTCGTCTCACTCATCGTGGGCGCCGTGCTGTTCGCCGTGACCTCGCGGCGGGCGAGCCCACGGGTCGTACTGATCGCGGCATCCCTGCTCGTGGGTATCGGCTATCTGCTCTTCCTGCCGTTCCACGTGGAGCTGTGGCAGGTGCTGCTCAACCTCTCGATCGCCGGGCTCGGCTGCGGCGCGCTGGTCGGTGCGCTTCCCGCCGCCGCGGCCGCCGCCGCCCCGCGCGGGCAGACCGGCATCGCGACGGCACTGACCAACACGACCAAGACGATCGGCGGGTCGTTCTCCTCAGCCGTGTTCGGCGTGGTGCTCGCGGCCGGCGCCGGCGCCGTGGCCAGCCAGACCGCGGCTTCCCTCGGTGGCTACCTGACGGTGTGGGCGATCTGCGCCGGCGGCGGATTCCTCGCCGCCCTGCTGCTCGTGTTCGTTCCGAAGGTCGCGTTCGCCGACGCCCCCGCGTCCTGACGCCGCCGGCCTCTTCCGCGGGGTCAGGCGCGCGGGCGGAGGCGACCGCGCGCGAGCAGGTGCTGCGCGGACTGGGCGACCGGGCGCATCGTCACCAGGTCGAGGTTGACGTGGCCGGGAGCTTGAAGGGCGTACGCGATGACATCCGCGACATCGTCCGCGGTGAGCGGGTGCTCGACGCCCTCGTAGACCTTCTCGGCCGTGGCGCGGTCGCCGCCCAGTCGGTTGAGGGTGAACTCCTCGGTGTAGACCATGCCCGGCGCGACCTCGGTCACGCGGATCGGCTCGCCGTTCAGCTCCAGACGCAGGGCGTGCACGAGCATCGCCTCGCCCGCCTTCGCCGCGTTGTAGCCGGCTCCTCCGGGATACGCCGTCTGCGCCGCGGTCGAGGTGACATACAGCGTGTCGGCGTGACCGCCGTCGTCGATCCCTGCCCGCAGCAACGGCAGCAGGGCCGCCGTGACCAGCTGCGCCGACAGCACGTTCGCCTCGAACATCCAGCGCCAGTCCGCCGGGTCGCCGTCTTCGACCCGGTCGGTGCCCCGCGCGCCGCCGGCGACGTGCACGAGGGCGTGCACCGCCCCGGTGCGCGCCAGGTGCTCGGCCAGCGCCGCCACGTCGGCCTCGTTCGACAGGTCGGCGGCGAACGATGCCGACCCGGTTTCGCGATCCAGCGCGACCAGCCGCTCCGCGCGGCGAGCCACGCCCACCACGTCCCAGCCCGACGCCCGCAGGGCACGGACGGTCGCCGCGCCGATGCCGGAGCTCGCTCCCGTCACCACGGCGCGACGACGATGGTCCTGAGAACTCTCCTGCGGCGAAGTCATGCCCCCCACGCTACGTCACGGCAATCGGATGCCGAGGCGAGTGCGTTCATTACGTCACATTTCCCGACCGTTGTTGACAACGGGCGCGAACTCTACTGTCGTTGGTGGCCGCGGCATCCGACCCCGGCTCCCCACCACTTCCGATTCACCCGATGGAGCCCGACATGTCCGCATCCGAGAACTGGCGCTTCGAGACCACGCAGATCCACGCGGGCGCGCAGCCCGACCCCGTGACCAAGGCGCGAGCCACGCCGATCTACCAGACCACCTCCTACGTGTTCGACAACGCCGACCACGCCGCGAACCTGTTCGCGCTGGCGGAGTTCGGCAACATCTACACCCGCATCCAGAACCCCACGCAGGACGTCGTCGAACAGCGCATCGCGGCCCTCGAGGGGGGCACCGGCGCCCTCCTCGTCGCGTCGGGCCAGGCGGCGGAGACATTCGCGATCCTCAACATCGCGGAGGCCGGCGACCACTTCGTGTCGTCGAGCTCGATCTACGGCGGCACCTACAACCTCTTCAAGTACACGCTCGGCAAGCTCGGCATCGAGGTCACGTTCGTCGAGAACCAGGACGACCCGGAGGAGTGGCGCCGCGCGGTCCGCCCCAACACGAAGCTGTTCTTCGCCGAGACGATCGGCAACCCGCAGATCAACGTGCTCGACATCCGCACCGTCGCCGACGTCGCCCACGAGGCCGGTGTGCCGCTCATCGTCGACAACACGATCGCAACGCCCTACCTCATCCGCCCGTTCGAGCACGGCGCCGACATCGTCGTGCACTCGGCCACCAAGTTCCTCGGCGGCCACGGCACCGTCATCGGCGGCGCCATCGTCGACGGCGGCACGTTCCCGTGGTCCGAGCACGCCGACCGCTTCCCGGGCCTGACCACCCCCGACCCCTCTTACCACGGCGCGGTCTACACGCAGGCTGTCGGCGACGGCCTGGCGTACGTCATCAAGGCACGCGTGCAGCTGCTGCGCGACCTCGGCGCCGCCATCTCGCCGCAGAGCGCCTGGCTGCTCATCCAGGGCATCGAGACCCTGTCGCTGCGCATCGAGCGCCACGTGCAGAACGCGCAGGAGATCGCCGAGTGGCTGGAGAACCACGACGACATCGCCTCGGTCAACTACTCCGGCCTGCCGACCTCGCCCTGGTACGCGGCCGCGAACCGCTACGCCCCGAAGGGCGTGGGCGCGGTGCTGTCGTTCGAGCTCAAGGGCGGCGTCCAGGCCGGTCGCGAGTTCGTGAACGCGCTCGAGCTCTTCAGCCACCTCGCCAACATCGGCGATGTCCGCTCGCTCGTCATCCACCCGGCATCCACGACGCACTCGCAGCTGACGCCGGAGCAGCAGCTCACGACCGGTGTGACCCCGGGCCTGGTCCGCCTGTCGGTGGGTCTGGAGAACGTCGAGGATCTCAAGGCCGACCTCGAGCAGGCCCTCGCCGCCGCGCGCAAGGTCTCCGAGGCCGCCCGCGCCTGAGCCCTGCCCCGCCGCGGAGCAGCACACCCGTCCCCGACGGGTGCACGAACTCCGCAGCATGCCGCGAACTCCGCAGCCGGAAGCGCTTCCCGCTGCGGAGTTCGTGCGTTTCTGCGGAGGTGATAGTCGTGAGCGCACGACGAGCGCGTGCGCCACCCGGCCGTAGGATCGATCGATCGTTCATGGACGCGGAGTGACAGATTGCTTGACGACGTGCTCGGCACCCTCCTCGGAGGAGCCATCGGCGATGTCATCGGTCACGTCATCAAGGCACCCTTCATTCGCGCCAAGCAGAGCCGTGGCAAGATGCGCGCAGCCTTGCGTGTGGAGTGGGGATCGCACGACGGTCTGACGACAGCCTGGCGACGCGGCAACGTCCGTATCCGTCCCGGCTTTCTTGAGTTTCGCGGCCATGAGATCCGTGTCATCAGCGTGTCCGACGCCGCGAGAAGCCCCGCGGTCGGCGAGTGGCTCCAGGTTCACACCGACTCGCAGATCTACTCCGTCGCCACGCCGTCTGCGCGGCTGCTGTGGGCGGTGCCGGGCCCGCAGTCCGCGTGGGCTCTGAGTCGGCTTGCTCATCCGTGCCGGCAAGAGCCTCATGCCGCCGACGAGTCGTAACAGTCCTCTCCGAGGGCACACGACCACCTAGCCTGGAAGCTGGCGAAAGGTAGCGGGAGAGCATGGACTGGCAGACCTCCGAAGACACGGTGCCGAGCGCACCGATCACGGAGGCCGACGCGCGCCTGCTGCGCGGCCGCCCCCCGGCGACGGGCGCCTGGCGCGACGGCGATCCCGCCGGCGATCGCCGCTTCGCCGCGTTCGGCGCCTTCACGACCGAGGGCGGTCGGGAGCTTCCCGGCATCCGCCTGGCCTACGAGACCTGGGGCGAGCTGTCGCCCGCCCGTGACAACGCGGTGCTCGTGCTTCATGCCCTCACCGGCGACAGTCACGTGCGCGGCGCCGCGGGACCCGGTCATCCCACCGCGGGCTGGTGGGACGACATCGTGGGCCCGGGCGCCCCCATCGACACCGACCGCTGGTTCGTCGTCGCCCCGAACATGCTCGGCGGATGCCAGGGCTCGACGGGGCCGTCGTCGATCGCCCCCGACGGGTACGAATGGGCGGGACGCTTTCCGTACCTGACCATCCGCGACCAGGTCGCCGCCCAGGTGCGCCTTGCGGATGCGCTCGGCATCGACGTGTGGGCCGCGGTCGTCGGCGGCTCGATGGGCGGCATGCACGCGCTCGAGTGGGGTGTGGGCCAGCCCGAGCGCGTCGCGCGGCTCGCCGTACTCTCCTCTCCGCCGACGACGACGGCCGACCAGATCGCGCTCAACGGCGTGCAGCTGGAAGCCATCCAGATCGATCCGCGCTTCGCCGACGGTGAGTACTACGACGCTCCCGACGGCGAGGGACCGCACCGCGGCCTCGCGCTCGCCCGCCGCATGGCCCTGCTGAACTACCGGAGCCCCACCGAACTCAACCAACGCTTCCAGCGCTCGTGGCAGTCGGGAAAGAGCCCGCTCGGTCACGGGGGCCGCTTCGCCGTGGAGAGCTATCTCGACTTCCACGGCAACAAGTTCACGCGCCGCTTCGACGCGAACACCTACATCACGCTGGTCGAGGCCATGAACTCCCACGACGTGGGACGCGACCGTGGCGGGGTCGAGGATGCCCTCGCGCGTGTCACCGCGACGACGCTCGTGCTCGGCACCGATAGCGACCGCCTGTTCCCGATCGATGGACAGCACCGCATCGCGCGCGGCATCCGCTCGACGATCGACGACGGCGCGGTCGTGCTCTCCAGCGACTTCGGCCACGACGGCTTCCTCATCGAGACGGCCGCCGTCGGAGCGCACCTGCGCCGCCTGCTGCAGAGCTGATCCGGCGTCACGCTGCCGCGGCGGTGGCTCGCGCGGAGCGCGACTCGATCCCGAAGCTCACGAGGGCGAGCACGAGACCCGATGCCGCGAGCAGGGCTCCCACCCAGACCGGTGCGACGAAGCCGAAGCCGGCCGCGATCACCACGCCACCGAGGAACGCGCCGGTGGCGTTGCCGATGTTCAGCGCGGAGTGGTTCAGCGCCGCGGCGATGGACTGGTTGTCGCCCGCGACGTCCATCAGCCGTGTCTGAATCGACGGGCTCAACACCGACGACACGAAGCCGACCAAGAAGATGAACAGCCCGAGCGCGATCAGCGCGCCCGCAGTGAGGGCGAGGAGCACCTGCACCACGATGAGAGCGCCGAGGCCCGCCAGCATCGTGCGTTTCAGGTCGCGATCGGCAAGGTGGCCGCCGACGAGATTTCCGATCGTCATGCCGATGCCCATGACGATGAGGATCACCGGCACCACCGCGGCGGGAGCTCCCGCGACATCGGTGACGATCGACGCGACGTAGCTGTAGGCCGCGAAGAACCCGCCGAACCCGATCGCACCGACCCCCAGGGTCAGCCATACCTGGCCGATCCGCAGCGCGCGCAGCTCCGCGCGGAGCGTCCGTCCGGGATCGCCCGCATGGGCCGGCACGGTCAGCGCGATCATCACTGCGGCGAGGGCGAAGATGAGGGCGACGACGAGGAATGCGATGCGCCACCCGAAGCGCTGGCCGAGGAAGGTGCCGAACGGCACACCGACGACGTTGGCGACCGTGAGGCCCGTGAGCACGAAGGCGACGCCCTTGGCGCGGTTTCCCGGCCCCATGACGTCGGCGGCGACAAGGGCGCCGATACCGAAGTATGCGCCGTGCGGCAGCCCGGCCAGCACGCGGGATGCCGCGACCAGCTCGAAGGTCGGAGCCAGCAGCGTCAGCGTGTTGCCGAGCGTCAGGGCCGCCGCCAGCGCCAGCATCACACGGTGGCGTGGATACTTCGCGACGACACCCGCGATCGTCGGCGCGCCGATGACGACGCCGAGCGCGTACAGCGTGATGAGCCACCCCGCCTGCGCGACGGCATCCTCGGGAGAGGAGGCCCACGTCGCCGGCAGCAGGTCGGCGGAGATGTTCGGGAGCAGGCCCATGACGACGAACTCGGTCATGCCGATGCCGAACGAGCCGATGGCGAGGGAGAGGAGCGCCCACATCGCCGCACCCCTCGACGGGGTCGAGGAGATCACCGGCTCATGCTACCGGTCGCCGGCAGCCTCCGGGCCGCCATCGCTGTCGGCTTCCAGGGCGGCGATCGCGGTTTCCAACCGCTCGATCTTGCCGTCGAGCTCTCCGACGCGGCCGGGGCGGATGTCGGCCTTGAGCACCAGCGAGACGCGTGAGCCGAAGGGCATGACGGCATCGGTCGCGGCCTTCACGACCGCGAAGACCTCGTCCCACTCCCCCTCGATCTCGGTGAACATCGAGGTCGTGCGGTGCGGTAGTCCCGAGTCACGGACGACCTTCACGGCCGCGGCGACCGCGTCGTGCACAGAGCCGTCGACGGCGGCCCCGGCGGGAGTGGCGGTGCCGCTCGGAGCGACGGAGAAGGCGACGAGCATGGGGCTCCTTCGGGTCGGCGGGTTCGGGTCGGCGGGAACGGGATCAGGGAACGAGCCCCGTCGCGGCGTTCTCGGGGAGCGCCCGCGTCGAAAGCGTCGAGGCGGGGGCATGGCGGGCAACGGAGACGAGGCGCACGATCATCCACACGAACATCGCGCAGAGAACGAGGTTACGAAGGGTCAGAAGGCTCACGGGCACGAGCTGCGGGTAGAGGACGCCGTTGTAGGTCAGGGGGTAGACGAGCTGCGTGAGCAGCGCGGCGAACAGCGCCGTCGACGCCGGGGCCATCCAGCGGCGGCGATCGATGACGAGCCCGAGCACCACCGACGGCACCAGCCAGCAGAGGTACTGCGGCGAGCCCACCTTGTTGAAGACGATGAACCCGAGAACGAAGGCGAGCGAGAGCGTCGGGAACAGCGTCGCGTACCGCACGCCGCGCGTCACGGCCCACACCCCGAGCCCCGCGACCACGAGCATCGCCACGACGAGCGCGGGAGTCATCGCGGCGATCACGGGATCGATCTGAGTGCCGGTGACCTGGAACGTCAGCAGATGCTGGTCGTAGTACACCCAGAACCCCGGGATGCCGAGCAGACCACCCCAGAGGTAGGGCATGCTGACCGGCGCCTCCACCTGGAGTCCCCGCTCCGTCTGGTCGCCGATGAAGCCGAAAGCGTGCGCCCCACCCCCGAGAGCGGCGATCACGAGCAGCGTCGCCGCGCTCACCAGCACCGCACCTCCCACGAGCGCGCCGCGGCGACGCAGCGTGACGACCGCAGCGGCCAGCACCGCGGCCGGCCACACCTTCATCCATGTCGCGACCGACAGCAGCACCGACGCCGCCCACGGACGTCCGACGAGCCACAGGCAGCCGAGCACGGCCAGCGCCACGGTGAACCCGTCGAGCCGGTACAACCCGACCGGACCGAGAAGCGCCACGTAGGCGAGCCAGAACCATCCCGCCGTCACGCGTCCCACCGAGCGGGCGCGCCCGATGAGGACGGCGAATGCGACGGCATCCGCGGCGATGACGACGATCGCCCAGCCGACGGTGTACCCGGCGATCCACGCGAACGCGTGCGCCAGCAGCATGGGCAACAGCGCGAGCTGCGGATACACCCACGACTGGTCGATGCCGACGATGCCGTGCCCCTGCAGCGCGCTCGTCGACCACGGCTCGTAGACGCGGTAGACGTCTCCCATGGGCTCGTTGGGCAGGACGAAGCCGAGCCAGGCGACACCGACGTGAACGATCGCGAAGGCGGCCCACAGCACGCTCCGCCTCATCATCCCCCCATCCTAGGGAGGCGACCTCAGCGTTCCGAGACGAGCTCGCCCACGATGCTCGACACCGCACGGGCGACGTCGAGAGCGACCAGCGGCCCTCCGCCGTGTCGGGCGGAGGCGGCAGCTCCGGCGCTGCCGTGCAGCCAGGCCGCGCACGCGGCGGCATCCGCGACACGATCCGGAGCCCCTGCCACGAGCGCTCCCAGAATGCCGGCGAGCACGTCGCCGGTGCCGGCCGTCGCCAGCCATGCGACGCCCGATGTCACCGAGCGCACCGTGCCCTCGGGCGTCGCGATCAGCGTCGTCGAACCCTTCAGCAGCAGGACGGCGCCGGTGACAGCGGCCGTCTCGAGGGCGGCCTGTTCCCGACCGATCGCCGAGGCCAGCCCCAGCCGATCGCGCAACGCGGCGTGCTCGCGATCGTGGGGCGTCAGCACCAGCGGCGCGGGATCGCCCGTGACGGCGGATGCCGCGACGACGAGATCGAGCGCGCCGGCATCGACGACGACCGGCACGTCTCCGGAGAGGATCGTCCGGACCGCCGCGGTCTCGGCAGGGGTGCGAGCGGTGGGGGACGTCCCCGAACCGACCACCCACGCCTGCACCCGCCCGTCGGCCGTCACCGTCTCCGGGCGACGCTGGAGCACGAGGTCGGCGGCCCGACGCGGACCGAGGTAGCGCACCATTCCCGTCCCCGTCCGCCACGCGGCCTCGACGCCCAGAACAGCCGCGCCGGGAAACTCCTCCGATCCGGTGCGCATGCCCACGACGCCTCGGGAATACTTGTCGTCGCTCGCCGTTGGCACCCTGAGGAAGGTGGCCGTCTCGGGTGCCGTCCACGGCGAGGGTGTGCTCATGCGCGCCACCCTACCCGTCCCCGTCCCCCGGTCGTCGGGCGCGCGCCGCCGGCGCGCGTCGGAACGTCCTCACCCCTACGGAGAGTCGCGATGAGCCTGCTGTTCACCCCCTACGAACTGGCCGGACGCACGGTCCGCAACCGTCTGTGGGTCGCGCCGATGTGTCAGTACTCGGCGACCGACGGCGTGCCGAACGACTGGCACCACGTACATCTCGCCCAGTTCGCGGCCGGCGGCGCCGGCGTCGTCATCGCGGAGGCGACCGCGGTGACTCCGGAGGGACGCATCTCTCCCGAGGACGTCGGCCTCTGGAACGACGAGCAGCGCGACGCCTGGGCGCCCATCGTCGCCGCGATCCGAGCCCGTGGGGCGCGCGCCGGTGTGCAGCTGGCCCACGCCGGACGCAAGGCGTCGACGTGGTCGCCGTTCTCCGGACGCCGCGGCTCCGTCCCCATCGCCGACGGTGGATGGACCACGTTCGCCCCTTCGGCCATCGCCTACGACGGTTTCGAGGCGCCGGAGGCG
Organism: Sphingomonas sp. BLCC-B65; assembly: GCF_028550675.1. Classification (NCBI taxonomy): domain Bacteria; kingdom Pseudomonadati; phylum Pseudomonadota; class Alphaproteobacteria; order Sphingomonadales; family Sphingomonadaceae; genus Sphingomonas; species Sphingomonas sp. BLCC-B65. Next base: position 1,038,461 of record NZ_JAQQGL010000001.1, read on the forward strand.
CTGGATGCCGCGGGCATCCGCCGTATCGTCGATGCCTTCGCCGCTGCCGCGGTGCGGGCGGTCGCGGCCGGATTCGAGGTGCTCGAGATCCATGCCGCCCACGGCTATCTGCTGCACCAGTTCCTGTCGCCGCTGTCCAACGAGCGAGGCGACGAGTACGGCGGCACCCTGGAAAACCGTGCCCGGCTGCTGCTCGAGGTCGTCGACGCGGTGCGCGGTGCGGCGCCGGACGCCGCGCTTCTCGTGCGCTTCTCGGCATCCGACTGGGCCGACGGCGGGTGGGACGTCGGGCAGACGGCGACCGTCGCCGGATGGGCTGCCGCGCGCGGTGCCGACGTCTTCGACATCTCCAGCGGCGGACTCGTCGCCCACCAGCGCATCACCACCGGCCCCGGCTATCAGGTCCCGCTCGCCGCCGAGGTGCGCCGCGTCGCCGACGTCGCGGTCGGTGCCGTGGGCGAGATCACCTCGGGTGTGCAGGCGGAGGAGATCCTGGCGTCCGGAGCCGCCGACGTGATCCTGGCCGGTCGTGAATGGCTGCGTGACCCGCACTTCGCGCTACGCGCCGAGGTCGAGCTCGGCGGCGCGGACGCCGCGCTGTGGCCCCCGCAGTACGAGCGCGGACGCCCCCGTATCGCTCCCGTTCGGTGAGCGAGCGCCGCAGGGCCCGGCCCACACACCCGGCCCTGCGGCGGCAACGGGCTCAGTAGCCCCGGCGCGTCGCGTCGTGTACCTCGCCGACGAGCTCTTCGATGATGTCCTCCAGGAAGAGCACCGCCGTCGTCTCGCCCCGGGCGTTGCGCACCTGAGCGAGGTGCCGGCTGCTGCGGCGCATCAGGGCCAATGCATCCTCGAGGTCGGTCGTTTCGGCGACCGGCACCATGTGGTGGATGCGCTTCGGTTTGATCGGCGCGGCGACCTTCTCCTCGGCGCCGGCGCCCTCGGCAGCCCGCAGCACGTCCTTGAGGTGGACGTAGCCGAGCGGGATGCCCTCGGCATCCACGATCACGTAGCGCGAGAATCCGTGCTTGGCGACCGCGCGCTCGATCTCTTCGGGCGTCGTCGACTCGGGAAGCGTCACGAGCTCCGACAAGGGCACGGCGACGTCGCCCGCCTTCTTGTCGGTGAACTCCAGCGCGGCCGTCACGGCGCCGGAGGCGTCATCGAGCACACCCTCGATCCGCGACTGGTTCACGATCGTGGCCACCTCGTCGAGGGTGAACGTCGACGCCGCCTCGTTCTTCGGTTCGACGCGGAACAGGCGCACGATGTGGTTGGCCAGCCAGTTGAGCGCGACGATGATCGGGTAGAAGAGCTTCGAGGTCCACACCAGCGGTGTCGCCAGCAGAAGCACGGCCCGGTCCGGGAGCGAGAACGCGAGGTTCTTCGGCACCATCTCCCCGAACACCACGTGCAGGTACGACACCAGGATCAAGGCGATCGCGAACGCGACGCCGCCGATGACCGCCTCGTTCCAGCCCGTCAGTCCCAGGGGCACTTCGAGCAGGTGATGGATCGCCGGCTCCGACACGTTCAGGATCAGCAGCGAGCAGATCGTGATGCCGAGCTGGCTCGTGGCGAGCATGAGCGTGGCGTGCTCCATCGCGTACAGCGCGGTCACCGCGGTCTTGGAGCCCTTCTCGGCGAGCGGCTCGATCTGCGATCGGCGCGCGGAGATGACGGCGAACTCGGCACCGACGAAGAACGCGTTGAACGCGAGCAGCACCACCAGCCACGCGATTCCGGCCCAGTCGCTCATCGACCCTCACCTGCCTCGTTCGCCGCGTCGGACGCATCGGCACCGTCGAGCGCCGCGTGGGGCAGCGGGTGCGGCGTGAACTTGACGCGGTCGACGCGCCGGCCGTCCATGCGCTGCACCTCCAGCGTGCCGTCCTCCAGATCGATGCGGTCGCCGACGACGGGAATGCGCTCCAGCATCGACATGAAGAAGCCGCCGACGGTGTCGTACACGTCGCCCTCGGGCACTCGGATGCCGGTGCGATCGAGCACCTCGTCGGGACGCAGCTCCGCCGGGAACGTCACGGCGCCGGCGACCCGCACGACGCCCGCGCGCGAGCGGTCGTGCTCGTCGAGCACCTCGCCGACGATCTCCTCGACCAGATCCTCCAGGGTGACGACACCCGCGGTGCCCCCGTACTCGTCGACGACGATGGCCATCTGGTAGCCGCGCGAGCGCAGCTCAGACATGACGGCATCCAGGTGGACGGCTTCGGGCACGCGCAGCGGCTCTTCCGCGATGGCGGCCGCGGGAACGTCGCCACGACGCTCGCGCGGCACGCTGACGGCCTGTTTGAGGTGGACGATCCCGGTGATGTCGTCCATCGACTCGTCGAACACCGGGAAGCGACTGTGGCCCGTGCGGCGGGCCAGCTGGATGACGTCCTCGACACTGTCGCCGGCGGCGACCGCATGGATGCTGGGACGCGGTGTCATGACATCCGCGGTCGTCAGTCGCGCGAAGGTGAGCGTGCGATCCAGCAGCGAGGCGGTGTCCTCCTCCAGCACACCGGCACTGGCCGAGCGTCGCACCAGGCTGGAGAGCTCTTCTGCCGTGCGTGCTCCGGAAAGCTCCTCCTTGGGTTCGATCCCCATCCCCCGCAGGATGCCGTTGGCCGAGCCGTTCAGGACGGTGATCGCAGGACGGAACACCGTGGTGAACGCGACCTGGAACGGCATGACGAGTTTCGCGGTCTGACGCGGGATGGCCAGCGCGAAGTTCTTCGGCACGAGCTCACCCAGGATCATGGAGAACGTCGTAGCGACGGCGATGGCGACGGTCGTGGCGACGACGCGAACCACCGCGTCGGGAACGCCCCACGCGGTCAGCACGGGGCTGAGCAGGGTGGTGAGGGCCGGTTCCATCGTGTAGCCGGTGAGCAGCGTGGTCAGCGTGATGCCGAGCTGCGCGCTGGACAGGTGCGTCGAGGTGATCCGCAACGCGCTGATGGTCAGCGACAACCGCGATTCCCCGGCCGCCTGGCGGGCCTCGAGGTCGGCGCGGTCGAGGTTGACGAGCGCGAACTCGCTCGCGACGAAAAGGCCGGTTCCGATGGTGAGCAGGAGCCCCACGCCCAGCATGACGAGTTCCATCACACGTCACCCCCGATCATGCTCGGGGAGGGTCGGTGGGGCGATCGTCTGCAACTGGGAGGGTCGTCCATGGTGCGAAGAAGTTTACGGCACCCGGCCCGTGTCGGGGGTGGATGCCGCCACTCGGCATCCACCGGGCAGCCGCTGCCGAAATCGGCATCGGCGCCCGAAATCGACGCCACGCGAGCCGATTTCGACCGCGCGACAGGGAGCACACAGCCTCCTCCCCCGGCAGGGCTGCGGGCGCGGGTGTCCACGCGGTCCGGTCGGCGTGGATGCCGGGGCGTCGGCGCCTGCGAGGGTCGACACATGGCGGCTTCAGTGGGCATCGCGGTTCTGCGCCGACGTGAACTGCGCGAACCGCTGGACGATCGGCGCGCACGGCGGATGCTGGCGGACGGCACCTGGGTGCGCGTCGCGCCGGGAGCATTCGTCATGGGCGCCGACTGGCGGCAGCTGTCCCCCGTGGCGCAGCACTGCCTTCGGGTCCAGGAGGTGATGGCGCGGGTACGCGCTCCCGCGCTCGTCTCACATTTCGCGGCGGCGGCCGTGTGGGGCATCGATGTGCTCGGCGCCTGGCCGACGCGGGTCGAGGTGACGGTGGACCGCGCCACAGGCGGTCGCTCTGGAGGAGCGATCACTCGGCGAGCGCTCGGGCGCGATGGACGGATGTCGGTGCCGTTCGGGCGCCACCGGATCACCACTCCCGCCCAGACCGCGCTGGATATCGCCCGTCTGCTGCCGTTCCTGCGCGCAGTGACGGCGATCGATCAGGCGTTGTGGACCGGACGCGCCGGAGGAGCGCTCACGACAGCGGCCGAGATCGAAGCGCTCCTCGACGACAAGAGGCCCGTGCGGGGCGATGCTCGTGCGCGCCGTGCGCTCGCATCGTCGGCACCGCTGTCGGCAAACGTCCGCGAGACCCACGTGCGGCTGCTGGTGGCGGCGCTCGGGTTTCCGCCGACGCGGTTGCAGGAGCGGCGCGTGCTGCGCAGCGGTCGGCTGGTGTACGGCGATCTGTACTTCCCGGATGCCGATCACTGGCTCGAGATCGACGGGCGTGGGAAGTATCTCAGTCCCGAATACACGGCGGGGCGGACGCCTGCGGCCATCGTCATCGACGAGAAGAACCGTGAGAACGAGATCCGCCGCGAGGTGCGCGGGTTCTCGCGCCTCGAAGCCACCGACGCCGACCGCCCGCAACGCGTCTACGACATCCTCACCGCCGACGGCCCGCGCAGCACCAAGCCGCGGCCCCATTTCCGCGATCCGGTGTTGCGCTGACCGCGCTCGCGCTGCCGCTATCGGCATCGGCTCCTCAAATCAACGCAGCGCGAGCCGATTTCGGCCGCGCGAGCGAGAGTGGATGCCGGGGGCTGTCACCAGCTGACAGGCAGGGCCTTTCCCTCTTCGTAGCCGGCTGCGGATTGCAGTCCCACCGTGGCACGCTCGTGGAATTCGGGGACGGTCGACGCCCCCGCGTAGGTGAACGACGAGCGCACGCCCGAGGTGATCATGTCGACGAGGTCCTCGACCGACGGCCGCAGCGGATCGAGGTAGATCTTCGACGACGAGATCCCCTCGGCGAACAGCTCCTTGCGCGCACGCTCGTAGGCGTCCAGCCGACCGAACCGCCCCTGGACCGCCTTCGTGGACGCCATGCCCCACGACTCCTTGTAGACGCGGCCCCCCTCATCGACCTGCAGCTGCCCGGGCGCTTCGATGGTGCCGGCGAACCACGAGCCGATCATGACAGATGCCGCCCCCGCCGCCAGGGCGAGCGCGACATCGCGCGGATAGCGGACGCCGCCGTCGGCCCAGACGTGGGCCCCGAGCTCGGCGGCGGCCTGCGCGGTCTCCAGCACCGCGGAGAACTGGGGGCGGCCGACGGCCGTCATCATGCGGGTGGTGCACATCGCGCCAGGCCCCACCCCGACCTTCAGGATCGACGCGCCGGCTCCGACGAGATCGTGCACGCCTTCCGCCGTCACGATGTTCCCGGCCGCGACGGGGATGCCGAGGCCGAGCCCCGACACGGTCTGCAGGGCGCGCAGCATGCCCTCCTGGTGGCCGTGCGCGGTGTCGACGACGAGCACGTCCACACCGGCGGCGGCGAGGGCCTTCGCCTTCGCGGCGACGTCGCCGTTGATGCCGACCGCAGCCGCGACGATCAGCCGACCGTGCGCGTCGACCGCGGGCCGGTACAGCGTCGAGCGCAACGCGGTGCGCTGCGACAGGGTGCCCACGAAGTATCCGTGGTGCAGGACGCACACGGTCTCGGCATCCGCGGCGACGAGCAGGTCGAAAGCGTGCCGGGCATCGGCGACGTCGTCGGCGTCGATCGAGACGCCGCGACCGCGGGTGAGATCGCCCAGGCGCGCGTCGGGAAGGGCCGTGCCGAGGCGCGTGGCCGGCACGACCCCGAGGATGTCGTCCACGTGGACGCGGGCGGTGTCGCCGGAGACCACGACGATGCCGTGGCCCTCCGTCGCGGGAAGCAGCGCCGCCGCCTGGGAGACGGTGGCATCGGCGCCGAGCACGAGCGGGGTGTCCCACCGTACGGGCTGGTCCTTGACCCAGCGGATCGCCGCGTCGATCTCCTGCAGCGGCATGTCCTGCGGCAGCACGCCGAGCCCGCCGCGTCGGGCGAGGGCGGCGGCCAGACGCGGTCCGGTGACGGAGTTCATGTTGGAGGCGACGAGCGGGATCGTCGCCGAGGTCCCGTCGCGGGGCGACAGATCGACGTCCAGGCGGCTCGTCACACCGGATCGTCGCGGCACGAGGAAGACGTCCGAGTACGTGAGGTCGACGGTGGGCTGTGCGCCGGAGAACTGCATGACTCCCACGGTACCGACAGAAAACCTGGGATACCCTTGATGAACGTGTGCGTGTGGGCCGCGCCATACACGGCAGCGGGCCTCGCACGATCTGAAGTTCATCGATGAAAGCAGGCGCAACCGTGTCCAGTCAGGTGACCGGCGTGGGAACTTCGAGCGACGGCGAATTCGGGGCCAACGAATGGCTCGTCGCCGAGATGTACGACCAGTTCGCGAAGGATCGCGACTCGGTCGACCGGGCGTGGTGGCCTGTGCTTGAGGCGTACGAGAAGACTCAGAAGGATGCTGCGCCCGCTCCCACCGCTCCGGCCGCCGCGCCCGCTCCCGCCGCGCCCGCTCCCGCCGCGTCGCCGGCGGCGGCCGCCGAGCCTCGGCCGATGACGGCACCGATCCCCGTCGTCGGCGCCCAGCCGGTCGCCCGCACGACGGCCCGCCCCGCCTCCCCCCAGCCTGTGCCGGCGCAGGCGCCGAGCACCGAACCGACGCCGACTCCCGCCGCCCGCGAGGACGTCGTCACACCGCTGCGCGGCATGCCGAAGACTCTTGCCGCGAACATGGACGAGTCGCTGACCGTGCCCACCGCGACGAGCGTGCGCACCGTGCCGGCGAAGCTCATGATCGACAACCGCATCGTGATCAACAACCACATGTCGCGCACCCGCGGCGGCAAGGTGAGCTTCACGCACCTCATCGGCTGGGCCCTGATCCAAGCCCTCAAGGCCTTCCCCAGCCAGAACGTGTCCTACGCCGAGATCGACGGCAAGCCCTCCGTCGTCGCGCCGGCGCACATCAACCTCGGCATCGCGATCGATCTGCCCAAGCCCGACGGCTCGCGCGCGCTGATGGTCCCCTCGATCAAGCAGGCCGAATCGCTCACCTTCGGCGAGTACCTCTCTGCCTACGAGGACCTCGTCAAGCGCGCCCGCGGCAACAAGTTGACGGCGGCCGACTTCCAGGGCACCACGATCTCGCTGACCAATCCCGGCGGCATCGGGACGGTCCACTCCGTGCCGCGTCTCATGAAGGGACAGGGCTGCATCGTCGGCGCGGGCGCCCTCGAGTACCCGGCCGAGTTCCAGGGCTCGAGCGAGAAGACCCTCGTCGAGCTCGGCATCGGCAAGACGATCACGCTGACCAGCACGTACGACCACCGCGTCATCCAAGGCGCGGGCTCGGGCGAGTTCCTGAAGATCGTGCACGAGCTGCTCACCGGTCAGCGCGGCTTCTACGAGGGCATCTTCGCGGCCCTGCGCATTCCGTACGCCCCGATCCACTGGGCCGGCGACATCAACGTCGACATCGCCGAGCGCGTCGACAAGACCGCCCGCGTTCAGGAGCTCATCAACTCCTACCGCGTCCGCGGCCACCTCATGGCCGACACGGATCCCCTCGAGTACGTGCAGCGCACGCACCCCGACCTCGAGATCGAGAACCACGGCCTCACCTTCTGGGACCTCGACCGCGAGTTCGTCACGGGAGGCTTCGGCGGCAGAAGGCTCATGAAGCTCCGCGACATCCTCGGCGTGCTCCGCGACTCCTACTGCCGCACGATCGGCGTCGAGTACATGCACATCCAGGACCCGGCCCAGCGCAAGTGGTTCCAGGACAACGTCGAGGTCAAGTACCAGAAGCCGAGCCATGACGAGCAGCTGCGCATCCTCGACAAGCTCAACCAGGCCGAGGCCTTCGAGACGTTCCTGCAGACGAAGTACGTCGGCCAGAAGCGCTTCAGCCTCGAGGGCGGCGAATCGCTCATCCCGCTGCTGGATCAGATCCTGCAGGGGGCAGCGGGCGCGGGTCTCGACGGCGCCGCCATCGGCATGGCGCACCGCGGGCGCCTGAACGTCCTGACCAACATCGCCGGAAAGACCTACAGCCAGATCTTCCGCGAGTTCGAGGGCTCCGTCGCGATCGGCTCGAAGAGCGGCTCGGGTGACGTCAAGTACCACCTCGGTACGCAGGGTACGTTCGTGTCGGATGCCGGTGAGGAGCTGCCGGTGTACCTGGCGGCCAACCCGTCGCACCTCGAGACGGTCGACGGCGTGCTGGAGGGCATCGTCCGCGCCAAGCAGGACCGCATGCCGATCGGCTCGTTCTCCTGGCTGCCGATCCTCGTCCACGGAGACGCGGCCTTCGCCGGGCAGGGCGTCGTCGTCGAGACGCTGCAGATGTCGCAGCTGCGCGGATATCGCACGGGCGGCACCGTGCACGTGGTTGTCAACAATCAGGTCGGCTTCACGACGCTGCCCCAGGACGGCCGCACCTCGGTCTATGCGACCGATGTCGCCAAGACCATCCAGGCGCCGATCTTCCACGTGAACGGCGACGACCCCGAAGCCGTGGTCCGCGTCGCCGAGCTCGCCGTCGCGTACCGCCAGGAGTTCAACCGCGATGTCGTCATCGACCTCGTCTGCTACCGCCGCCGTGGACACAACGAGGGCGACGACCCGTCGATGACGCAGCCGCTGATGACCAACCTCATCGAAGCGAAGCGATCCGTGCGCCGGCTCTACACCGAGTCGCTCGTCGGTCGCGGCGACATCACCGAGGAAGAGTACGAGAAGGCCAAGCAGGACTTCCAGAACCGTCTCGAGATCGCCTTCGCCGAGACCCACGCCGCCGAGACCGGTGCCACCGGCATCGTCTCCCCCGCCGTCACGGGCGGCGTGGAGCAGGCGGTCGGCGAGCCGGAGACCACCGGCGTCGCGACCGAGGTCGTGCACCAGATCGGCGACGCCTTCGTGAACAAGCCCGATGGCTTCACGGTGCACAACAAGCTGCAGCAGCTGCTGGAGAAGCGCCTCGATATGAGCCGCAACGGCCAGATCGACTGGGGCTTCGGCGAACTGCTGGCCTTCGGGTCGGTCTTGATGGAAGGCACGAACGTGCGCCTGGCCGGCCAGGACGCCCGCCGTGGAACGTTCGTCCAGCGCCACGCCGTGCTCCACGACCGGGCGAACGGACAGGAGTGGCTTCCGCTGGCGAACCTGTCGGAGAGCCAGGGCCGGTTCTACGTCTACGACTCCCTGCTCAGCGAGTATGCGGCGATGGCGTTCGAGTACGGGTATTCCGTCGAGCGGCCCGACACGCTCACCCTGTGGGAGGCGCAGTTCGGCGACTTCGCGAACGGTGCCCAGTCGGTGATCGACGAGTACATCTCCGCCGCGGACCAGAAGTGGGGCCAGCAGTCGAGTGTCGTGCTGCTGCTCCCGCACGGCTACGAGGGTCAGGGTCCCGACCACTCCTCCGCCCGCATCGAGCGCTACCTGCAGATGTGCGCGCAGGAGAACATGACCGTTGCGCGACCCTCGACCCCGGCGTCGTACTTCCACCTGCTGCGGCGCCAGGCGTACGCCCGTCCCCGTCGTCCCCTGATCGTGTTCACCCCCAAGGCGATGCTGCGCCTTCGCGGAGCGACGAGTCCCGTCGAGGCCTTCACCACCGGACGGTTCGAGCCCGTGCTCGACGACGATCGCAACCTCGACCCGTCGGCGGTCACCAAGGTGCTGCTGCACTCGGGCAAGATCCACTGGGATCTCAAGGCCGAGCTCGACAAGAAGCCGAACCCGCAGGTCGCTCTCGTCCGTCTCGAGCAGCTGTACCCGGCTCCGATCGATCAGCTGAACGCCGTGATCGACCGCTACCCGAACGCCCAGCTGGTCTGGGTGCAGGACGAGCCCGAGAACCAGGGCGCCTGGCCGTTCATCGCGCTCGAGGTCGTCAAGCACCTGCACGGACGCACGATCCGCCGCGTGTCCCGCGCCGCCGCCGCCTCCACCGCGACCGGCTCACCGAAGGTGCACGCGCGCGAGCAGGCCGCGATCCTCGAGAAGGCTCTCACCGTCTGACCTGACTGCCGCTCATCCGGCGGCGGGCAGCGCCAGGCGCACACGCGTGCCGTCGCCCTCGCGGGAGGCGATCGTGACCTCGCCGCCGTGTCTGTCGACGATGGTGCGCACCAGTGCCAGGCCCAAACCGCTGCCCCCGCGATCACGCGCGTTGCGGCCCCGAGCCAACTCGTCGAAGACCGCATCGATCTCGTCGGCGGGGATGCCGCGGCCGGTGTCGGCGACGTCGAGGACGACGGCACCGTGCTTCTCGTCGCCGCGGATCTCGATCACATCGCTCGGCTCGGAGTACTTGGCCGCGTTCGCCACCACGTTGAACAGAGCCACGAACAACAGGTCGGGATCGCCCACCACGTCCGGCAGCGGCCAGGGCGCCGCCGGCAGGGTCACCGCCACCTCGCGCCCGTGAGCGTCCCGGACCGCGTCGACGACGTCCGTCACCAGCGCGGCGACCGACACGCGCGAGCGCTCGACCTCGGACGTCTGCAGTTCGGAGAGTTTGCGAAGGTCGGCGACCAGCCGCGAGAGCCGGGCCGTCTGGGCATCGATGGTCGCGAGCTGGGGCGTATCGGCCTCGCTCGCGGCGACGGCGACGCGGATCGCCGTCACGGGATTCTTCAACTCGTGGTCGAGTCGAGCGAGAAAGCGTCGGTGCTCCGAGGCCGCCGTGTCGCGCGTGGTGCGCCGTGTCGTCTCGAGGAGACGACTCCGGCGGTGAGCCGCGAGAGCGAGAGCCGCGGCCGCCGCGGCGAACAGGACCGCGACGCCCACGCCTACGGCCGGAACGCCGGCCTCGACCACGATCGATCGCCGGTCTCCTGCGATGACGCCGGCGACGGCGACACCGGCTGAGACGACAGCGGCAGCGGCGAGAACCAGCACCCCGACGCGAGTGTTCATGCGCGGCGCACCTCGGCGCGGAACCGGTAGCCGACACCCGCAACGGTCTCGACGTAGCGCGGGTCCGTCGCGTCGTCGCCGAGAGCAGACCGCAGCTCCGCGACACGGTGGTCGACCGCTCGAGTGTGCGAGGCGAAGTCGAAGCCCCACAGCGCCGACAGCAGTCGCTCGCGGGTATGCACCTCGCCGGGGCGCGCCATGAGGTACTCCAGCAATTGGAACGCCTTCGGGGTCAACGGCACCTCGGCATCCCCCCGCCAGACGCGACGACCGGGGCGGTCCAGTCTCAGGCCGTCGGCGACGAGCGTCTGCGACGTCACCAACGGGGCGGCTCCCGCGGCGACGCGGCGCAGCACCGCGCGTGCGCGGGCGACGAGCTCCTGCGGGTCGAACGGCTTGTTGAGGTAGTCGTCGGCGCCTTCTTCGAGCGCAGCCGAACGCTCGCCCGACTCTCCGACTCGCGTGAGCAGGATCGCCGGCGTGCTGTCTCCGGCCGCGCGCAGCCGGCGGACGAACTCCCGACCGTCCAGCACCGGCATCATGACATCGCTGACGATGATGTCGGGTACCCACTGCGTGACGACGTCCCACGCCTGCTGACCGTCAGCCGCAACGCGCACCTCGAACCCGCTGCGCGTCAGGAACGGGGCGAGGCCGTCGGTGATCGAGCTCTCATCGTCGACGAGGAGCAGACGCGGCGGCGCGGAGGTCATGAACGGATCGTACCGATCAGGAGATCGGCGTCGTGCCGTTGAGGGTGCCGGCATCCTTGACGACAGCCGTGCCGCTCTCCCAGCCGACGAGGTTCGCGTCCGCGCCCGCGTCCAGCACGATCTCGCGGGCCGCGGCGACGATGACGATGTTCCCGTCGCCCTGAACGCTGAGCTCGTCGACAGCGGGCAGCAGGACGGTGGCCGCCGAGGCCAGGATCGTGACCTCCCGGCAGTCGCCTGTCACCTCCACGACCAGTGCGTCGGCGTTGCGGTCGACCGTGTACGCGCCGTCCACGCACGCCACGTGCTGCGTGACCTTGTCGCTCCAGCGACTGCGCTGCAGCTTCGCCATGCGCTCGTCATCGACGACACCGCGCACGTTCGCGCTGTCGCTCGGCGACGGCGAGGGCGCCGCTGCCGTCGGAGACGTGGATGCGGCCGTATCTGCGGCCGTCGAGGTCGCGGCGCCGGCGTCCGACACCCGGACGCTGCAGCCGGCGAGTGCGCAGCCCGCGATCAGGAGCGCGAAGGACAGAGCGAGAGGGCGGCGTACCGTGTTCATGCAGACAACGTTACGAAACGGATGTCGCAGCCGCGTCGCGACCGTGTCGCGATCTTGCGACAGGGCATGATGAGGCGAACACCCGCACGCCGCCGAGCTCGCACCGGCCGACCTTCCGACAGGACGACATGGACGTCGCACTCCTCGTCAATCCGACGGCCCGCGCCTCCGCGCGCACCCACGCCGCGGAGGACGTCGCCGCGCTCCTGCGCGCCCACGGCATCCGCACGACGTTGATCGCGGGCGGCAGCGCCGTCGAGTCCAGCGACCTGCTGCGCCTCGCCCTCCAGGCGGGCGCCGATGCCGTGCTCGTCGCGGGCGGGGACGGCACGGTCAACCTCGCCGCGCAGGAGCTCGCGGGAACCGGCATCCCCCTCGGCATCGTGCCGACGGGCACCGGCAACGACGTGGCCACCGCCCTCGGGCTGCGCGAGCGCGATGCGCGCGGAGCCGCCGAAGCCGTCGCGGCGGGGTCCACACGCACGATCGATCTCGCGCGCGTGCGTCGCGAGGACGGCTCGACGTCGTTGTACGCGACCGTGCTGGCGAGCGGATTCGACTCGCGGGTGAACGACCGCGCCAACCGCATGCGCTGGCCCCGCGGCCACGTCCGCTACGACCTCGCGATCCTCATCGAGTTCCTGCGACTGCGCTGCGTCGACTTCGAGGTGGAGCTCGAGCACGCCGACGGCACGATCGAACGCCGCGGCGAGGAACTGCTCATGGCGACGGTGGGCAACGGCCCGACCTATGGCGGCGGCATCCCCATCTGTCCGGATGCCGACCTCGCCGACGGCCTGCTCGACGTCACGCTCGTGCGCCCGCTCGGCCGGACGCGGCTGCTCCGGCTGCTGCCCCGCGTCTACCGCGGCGCGCATACCGGCCTCGACGAGGTCGTCACCGCACGCGTGCGGCGGGTGCGACTGTCCGCCCCCGCGACCACCGCCTACGCCGACGGCGATGCGGTGGGGATGCTGCCACTGGAGATCGACGTCGTTCCCGGTGCGCTCCGCGTCTTCGCGCCGGCGGCGCGCTGATCCCGTTTCCGGGCCGAGTCACGGACCGATCCGACGGTTGCGGTCAGTGGTGGCTCGCCTGCTCCGCGCGCAAACGGGCCAAGACCTGGTCGCGCAGCTCCTCGGGAGCCGTTTCCTTGCAGGCCCGTGCGACGACGGCGGTCAGCGTCGTGGCCACCAGCGCCTCGTCGCGGCAGGACGGGCAGTTCTCCAGGTGCGCGCGGATGTCGGCGTGCTCTGTCTTGCAGACCTCGTTGCGGAGGTACTCTTCCAGGTCCTTGCGTGCTTTGTCGCAGCCGCAGTCACTCATTTCTTGCTCCCTGATGAAGTCGCGGGCACCGGCACGTCCATGCCGCGCTCGCGCGCGTAGTCGGCGAGGAGGTCACGCAGCATGCGCCTGCCGCGATGCAGGCGGCTCATGACCGTGCCGATGGGGGTCTTCATGATGTCCGCGATCTCCTGATATGCGAAGCCCTCGACGTCGGCGAGGTACACCGCGAGACGGAAATCCTCCGGAATCGACTGGAGCGCGTCCTTGACCGCGGATGCCGGCATGTGGTCGATCGCCTCCGCCTCCGCCGAGCGGCTCCTGGTGGCGGTCGTGGACTCCGCGCCGCCGAGCTGCCAGTCCTCGAGATCGTCGATCGTGCCCTGATAGGGCTCGCGCTGCTTCTTGCGGTACGTGTTGATGTACGTGTTCGTCAGGATGCGGTACAGCCACGCCTTGAGGTTCGTGCCCTGCGTGAAAGAGGACCAGGATGCGAAGGCCTTGACGAACGTCTCCTGCACCAGATCGGCCGCATCCGCCGGGTTGCGCGTCATCCGCATGCCCGCGGCGTACAGCTGATCCATGAACGGCAGCGCCTGCTGCTCGAACTGCGTACGGGCGTCCGCGGCGCTGTCGAGCTCGTCCGCCGGGACGAGGTCTGTGGCCGGGGTTTCGGGGGTGGGCGACTCGAGGGCCGCGTGCTCTTCCATCAGGGCCCAGTCTACGTCGGCGATGTCCGGCACCAGGGGTGCGAGTGTCGCGGTCACGGGGCTCCTCTCTTCGTCGGCGTCCACCGTTCGGCAGGCTGCACCCGTCGCGCCGAACGCGGCACTGTCGGACGGGTTCGTTAGGGTAGAACCCGATGACAGTCACCGGGTATTCCCCTCTTCCGCCGGCAGGTTCTCCCTGGCCGGCGCCGCGTGCGGACGAGGCCGTGCATGCGACGGTCTCGGTGCCCGGCTCGAAGTCGCTCACCAACCGCAAGCTCGTCCTCGCCGCACTGGCCGACGGCCCCAGCACGCTCACCTCACCCCTGCACTCCGAGGACTCGGAACGCATGATCGCGGCGCTGCGTGCACTGGGCGTGGAGGTCTCCGAGGTCCCCGGCTCCGGTCGGTTCGGACCCGACCTGCTGGTGACCCCGCCCGCGTCCTTCCGCGGTGACGTCGAGATCGATTGCGGTCAGGCCGGCACCGTCATGCGCTTCATCGCCCCCCTCGCCGGACTGGCCCACGGTGACGTCACCTTGACAGCGCACCCGAGCGCCTTGCACCGCCCGATGGGCGAGATGATCAAGGCGCTGCGCGAGATCGGTGCCGACATCGACGACGGCGGCACCTGGTCGTTGCCCTTCACGGTCCGCGGGCGCGGCCACATCCGTGGCGGCGAGGTCACGATCGACGCGAGCGGCTCGAGCCAGTTCGTCTCCGGACTGCTCCTGGCCGCGCCCCGCTTCGACGTGGGCCTTCACCTCATCCACTCCGGCGAGCGCCTTCCGTCGGTCCCCCACATCGATATGACCATCGAGACGCTTGCGCGTCGCGGCATCCAGGTCGAACACCCCACGCCCAACGAGTGGGTCGTTCCCGCTGGCACCCTGCGCGGACGCGACGCCGCGATCGAGCCGGATCTGTCGAACGCGGCGCCGTTCCTCGCCGCGGCGATGCTGACGGAGGGCTCGGTGACGATCCCCGGGTGGCCCGCGAGTTCGACACAGCCCGGCGCGCTCCTGCCCGAGATCCTCACTCTCCTGGGCGGGCGGGCAACCCGCCGCGGCGGCGCTCTCACCGTGACCGGCGGTCCCCGCATCGCCGGCGTCGACCTCGACCTGAGCGCGGCGAGCGAGCTGACGCCAACCCTGTTCGCGCTGGCCGCCTTCGCCGACGCCCCGACGACCCTCCACGGCATCGGACACATCCGCGGCCACGAGACGAACCGCATCGAGGCCCTCATCGCCAATCTGGAGGCACTCGGCGGACACGCCGAGGAGCTGCCCGACGGCATCCGCATCGTGCCCGCTGACCTCCACGGCGGCCTCTGGCGCGCGCACCACGACCACCGCATCGCGACCGCCGGCGCCCTCATCGGCTTGCGCGTGCCCGGCGTCGAGGTCGACCACATCGAGACCACGGCGAAGACCATGCCGGAGTTTCCCGCCCTGTGGAGCGGGATGCTGTCCGGGTCTGCGAACGACTGAGCCGGCCGGTGCGAGGCGTGCGATGAGCTGGCTCGATCTCGGCGACGATGACGACGAGCTCGAGTTCGACGAGGCCGACATCCGGGTACGCCCCAATCCGAAGGCGAATCGCCCGCGCACGAAACGGCGCCCCGCCCACGCCGATGCGGTGATCGGTCGGGTGCTCGGCGTCGACCGGGGCCGCTACACCGTGTTGATCGACGAAGACGGTCCCGACGAGCACACCGCGCTCGCCGCCCGCGCGCGCGAACTGCGCAAGCAGCCGATCGTCACCGGCGACCGTGCGCGCGTCGTGGGCGACACCAGCGGCGATGAGGGCACTCTGACGCGCATCGTCGGGCTCGAGGAGCGCACATCGCTCCTGCGGCGCAGCGCCGACGACACCGACCAGGTGGAGAGGGTCGTGGTCGCCAACGCCGACCAGATGCTCGTCGTCGTCGCCGCCGCCGACCCCGAGCCGCGGCCTCGGCTGGTCGATCGCTATCTCATCGCGGCTCTGGACGCCGGCATCCATCCGCTCCTGGTCGTGACCAAGACCGACCTGGCCGATCCCGCCCCCTTCCTTGCGCACTTCGAGGGCGTGGACGATCTGGAGATCTTCACGAGCGGCCGCGGCCAGATGCCGGTCGAGGAGATCGGGCGACGCCTGATCGGCCACTCGACCGTCTTCGTCGGCCACTCCGGTGTCGGCAAGTCGACGCTGGTCAACGCCCTCGTCCCCACGGCCGATCGCGCAACGGGCCACGTCAACGAGGTGACCGGCCGCGGCCGTCACACGTCGAGTTCGACGGTGTCGCTGCGCTACGTCACGGCGGAGGGGCGCGGCTGGGTGATCGACACCCCTGGCGTGCGATCGTTCGGGCTCGGACACGTCGACCCGGCGAACATCCTCCGCGCCTTCACGGATCTGGCGGTCATCGCCGAGGAGTGTCCTCGCGGCTGCACACATCTTCCCGACGCACCCGATTGCGCACTGATCGAGGCGGTGGCCGAGGGACGGCTGGGCGAGCGCGGAGCGGCACGACTGGATTCGCTGCAACGTCTGCTCTCCACGTTCGCCTGATCGTAGGCTGGGGCTATGGCACGCCTCGAACCCGGTACCCCCGCCCCCGATTTCACGCTCGTCGATCAGGACGACGCACCGGTCAGCCTTCACGATCTGCGCGGCACCCCGATCATCCTGTTCTTCTACCCCGCCGCCATGACGCCCGGGTGCACGACGGAAGCCTGCGACTTCCGCGACAGCTTGGCACCGCTGCAGGCGGCGGGCTACGCGGTGATGGGCGTCTCGCGCGACGACACCGCGACCCTGCGCCGCTTCCGCGAGCGCGACGGTCTCACCTACCCGCTGCTCAGCGACCCCGATCACGCCGTGCACGACGCCTACGGCGCGTGGGGCGAGAAGATGAACTACGGAAAGACCGTGGAGGGCGTCATCCGCTCGACCATCGTCGTGGATGCCGAGGGTCGCGTCGCGCACGCCCTGTACAACGTGAAGGCCACCGGGCACGTCGCCCGCGTGCGTTCCCTGCTCGGCGTCGGCTGACCATCCGCTGAGCGGCCCTCGGAGCCGCTCAGCGGCGGTCGTCACCGCGCCGGGCCGCGGTGCGCGCCGCGAAAAACAGGGCGACCATTCCGATGGCGGCGGGAATCGCCGTCGCCAGGGCCGTCGAGACGGACGGGTTCGGGCCGGTGATGGCGCCGAGCGCCACGGCGAGGATCAGGAGCTGACTGACGATTCCCCCGGATCGCCCCCAGGAATGGCCACGCCAGACGGCCACCGCGAAGGCGACGAGCGCCACCGCCCCGATCGCCGTGAGGACGATGAGAGCGACCGAGCTGACCGGGTCGTCGGTGTCACCGGTGATCAGGGCGACGATCTCCCAGCCCGTCACGACGAGAACGGCGAGCGCTTCCAGCGCCAAGATGGCCGAACCGATCCGTTCCGCCGTCGTCGTCGTCATCATCATGCGAGTGGGCCCTCCGATACAGCCGGTGCACAGCACACGCCGGGGGAAATGCCGAGTTCACCCTTGATTCATCTGAATGACCATGGGAGCATTGAACTATCCGTGTGCTCCCACAGTGGCGTGGGGCGAGCGTCTGCTCGCACACCATCAGGGTAATCGACGCCCGACGTCACAACCCACCCGACTTCTCATCCCGCATCAAGGAGCACCCCCTATGGATTGGCGCGACAAAGCCGCCTGCCTGACCGTCGACCCCGAGCTGTTCTTCCCCGTCGGAAACACCGGGCCCGCTGTCGATCAGATCGAGAAAGCCAAATCCGTGTGCGCGCGCTGCACCGTCACGGAAGTCTGCCTGCAGTACGCCCTCGAGACCGGTCAGGACTCGGGCGTGTGGGGCGGATTGTCCGAGGACGAGCGTCGCGCTCTGAAGCGCCGCGCGGCCCGCGCCCGCCGCGCCAGCTGAGACGGCGGCCACCCGCGGCCGCCCACCCCGCGAAGAACGAGCTCGCCGAGGTCGTTCTCCCTCAGTTCTGCGTGCGTCCGAGGTAGCGCATCGGGATCTCGATCGTCACCTCGGTGCCCGAGCCGACGAGCGTGTGCCAGTCGATCGTTCCACTGAGTTCACCCTGAATGAGGGTGCGGACGATCTGTGTGCCGAGCCCGCGACCGACCTGACCTTCCGGCAGGCCGACGCCGGTGTCGCGCACCTTCACGCCGAGTCGGTCCTCGGTGCGTTCCGCGATGATCTCGACCTCGCCCTCCTGATCGACCAGACCGTGTTCGACGGCGTTGGTGACGAGCTCGGTGAGAGCCAGAGCGAGAGGTGTGGCGTACTCGCTGGGCAGTGTGCCGAACGTGCCGGTCTTCCGCGTCCGCGCGCGGGTGTTGGGCGACGCAGCGACCTCCGCGACGAGCTTGAGCACCCGGTCGAAGACGTCGTCGAAGTCGACGTTCTGGGCGAGGCCCTCCGACAGCGTGTCGTGGACCACTGCGATCGCCGCGACCCGGCGCATCGCGTGCGTCAGCGCGTCGCGAGCCTCATCCGAGTGTGTGCGCCGCGACTGAATGCGCAGCAACGACGCGACCGTCTGGAGGTTGTTCTTGACGCGATGATGGATCTCCCGGATCGTCGCATCCTTGGTGATCAGCTCCTGCTCCTGATGTCGGATCTCCGTGACGTCCCGGCACAGCACGATGGCGCCGATCCGGGTGCCGTGGTCCTTCAGGGGGATCGTCCGAAGTGACACCGTGACGCCGCGCGCCTCCAGGTCGGCGCGCCAGGGCGCCCGACCGGCCATGACGATCGGCAGCGACTCATCGAAATCGCGTCCTTTCGGCAGAATGCCGGTGGCCACTTCGAGCAGCGATTCCCCTTCGAGCTCGTCGTCGAAGCCGAGGCGGTTGAACGCGGAGAGGGCGTTGGGGCTGGCAAACGTGGTCGTGCCGTCGACATCGATGCGGATCAGACCGTCGGAGGCGCGCGGGGCACCCCGTCGTGGAGAAGTCGGTGCGGCGAGGTCGGGGAAGTCGGCGCTGGAGATCATGCCGAAGAGGTCGTCGGCGCAGTCGTTGAAAGTGATCTGCTGGCGTGACGGGGTGCGCGCCTCGCCGAGGTTGGTGTGCCGCGTGAGCACGCCCACCACCACGGGCGACTGCTCACCGGCGCCGGCCGCGCGCACGATCGGCACCGCGCGCACGCGCGTGGGGGTCTCTTCGAACCAGTCCGGGGATGCCGAATCGACGATCTCGACCCGCGTGAACGCGTCCCGCACCTGGGTCCGCCATTGCGGGCGCACCATGTCGCCGACGATGTCCCGGTAGAACAGCGTCGCCGCACCGCTCGGCCGGGTGTGCGCGACGGCGATGAACGAATCGTCGACCGTCGGTACCCAGATCACGATGTCGGCGAACGCGAGGTCGGCGAGGAGCTGACCGTCGCCGGCGAGGCGGTGCAGCCACTCGATGTCCGCCCCCGTGGACCGGCCCTGGGCATACACGAGATCGCTGAGCGTCGACACGCACCCAGCCTAGGCGAGATCGTTCGACGGTGACGCGGTCACGCCCGTCACGCCGCGCCGCGAAGCGCGCGGCGCGTCCGGGCGCGCGCGCCGCTTCCCGGGCTCGGAGCATCGGCGCCGGACGCGCGTGACGGTCGCGTTCCCGCGGCGCGCGCCGGAGGCGGTTCGATCGCCTCGCCGACGAAACGACGAACGGCGCCCGACAGCGCGGATCGAGGTGCGACCCGGCCCACCGGCTGTGCCTGCAGGACCGCGGCATCGGCAGCCTTCGGATCCCATGGCACGAACCAGCACGCCGCGACGCCGACGTAGCGCTCGAGCGTGCGACGCACCTGCGACCGCGCATCGATCCCGAGCGTCGATGACCGTGTCTTGTTGACCAGGACGCGGATGGGGGCGGCTCCGGCCGCCGCGCGCAGATCGGGGTACGCGCGGACGAAACGTGCCACGCCGACAGGGTCTGCGGACACGACGGCGACGACGACATCCGCCGCGGCCAGGACGGCGAGCGTGGCCGCGTTGCGGCGCGGGCCTTCGATGTCGCTGACGATCTCCTCGTCGCGCTCCAGCGGCGCCGCGACATCGACGATCAGGTCCTCGACCCACGTGCGACACTGCTCGAGAGCACCGCCGACGCGTGCCGAGGAGAGCTCTGGCCAGCGCCCCGGCCGGTTGATTCCCGCCAGGACGGCGACATCACCGAGAGGCAGAGCGATCCGTTCGAGCTCGGCGGCGCTCAAGGTCCCGCGCTCGGCCGCTCGGCACGCGGCAGCGAAGCCCGGCCCCTCGTCGGCGAGTCCGGTCAGCATGGCGATCGACGGAGCATGCGTGTCCGCGTCGGCGAGTGCGACCCGGCGCCCGTCCCGCGCGAGCTCCGCCGCGATCTCGATCGCCAGAGTGGTGCGTCCGGGGGCGCCCGCGGGTCCCCAGACAGCGATGATGCGACCACGCGCGGGCCCCGTCGGCGCAGGGGCCACCGCGTGCACCACCGCCGCGCACACGTCGTCCGGCGCGCACGTGGCGACGCCGAACATCTCGGCGAGTCGACGGTCGGCTGCACCGTCGCAGATCGCGACGATACGTACACCGAAGCGGTCGCACACGGCCACGAGTTGAGGAGTCAGTGCGGCTCGGCCGGCATCGACGGCCAACACGTCGGCGGCGGCGAGCGCGCCGAGCATCTCGGCCGCAGCCCGTCCCGTGACGGCATCGGCGGCGGCGTCCGCCGGAGCATCAGCCGTCACGACGAGACTCACCTCGGCGCCGTGGTCGTCGAGAGCGTCGACGACGGAGGCTCCCAGGCGGTCGGACGCCAGCACCACACGCAGGCTCATGAGCCCGCTCCCCCGCTCGGGACGATCGACAGGCTGGACCCGTCGGCGATCGCCGCGAGGGTCGCGGCGACGTCGGCGCGGTCGATCACGATCTCGACCGAGACGGCGGCGGCGCCCATCATCGACCGGTCACGATCGACCGATGCGACCGTCGCGGAGCCGACGAGGATGCGGGGCGTGTCGTACGCGCCCCGCTCCCGCGGGGCCGCAGCCCAGACGTCGACGGATGATCCCGTCTCGACGGTGGAGGGCACATCACTCGCGCTCGTGATGACGACCGTGGTGCTGCGCACGCCGGCCGCCTCACCGAGCGCATCGTTCGGCACGAGCTCGCCGGCCCGCACGACGCGGGTCGCGACGGCCCCCGGCCGCAGCGTCGTCGGCGACGCGTACGAATCGTGCATCGGCCCGAGCGCGACATCGACCACGCGCAGGTCGGCGGATTCGACGGTCTCACCCGGGAGCAGCGTCGTGGCGGCGGCGAACACGGGCGCGGTCTGACGTGCCGCGGCGACCACGAACCAGACGCCGCCCACCGAGACGACGATCAGCGCGATTCCGAGCAGGAATCGCAGGTCTGCCCAGAACGCGCGAGGGCGGGGTCGGGTCGTGACGGAGTCGCTCATGTCGGTATCGTGGCTCAGGATCGCGCCGACCCGGGCTGGTTATCCACAGCGCGGCGTGGACCCGCGAGGGCGAGCCCACGGGACCGCATAATGGCCTCATGCCCGAATCACCCGAAGCCGGCGCACGCCTGCTGACACCCGCCCAGGTGGCGGAGATGCTGCAGATCGCCGTGGACGAGGTGGTCGCTCTCGTGATCGATGGCCGTCTTCGAGGAATGAAGGCGGGCTCGCCGGCGCGCTGGCGCATCGATGCCGGCAGCGTCGCGGCCTATCTCGACGACCAAGTGGAAGACGCGCGACGGATGGCGCTGTGGCGCGAGTCGAATGCGGCGAGCTTTCCCGAGCTGTGGGGTCGAGGCGCGGTGCGCAACCCGGACTGATCGTCGCACCACCGGCATCCCTCAGACGAGGTCGGCGACCGCATCCATCCGCATCGCGGCCACCGCCGGGAACGGCACGATCCGGAAGCCGCGCAGCTGATCGGCTCGGCGCACCGCGCCGACCTCGTGCAGCGCGAGATCGAGATGGTCTGCCCCGGCGCGATCGATCGTGCCGGACAGGACACGTCCCGTCACGAGACGCACCGTCACCGGGATGCGCCGACGGACGAGATCGCGAACGACGAAGCCCAGAGACATACGCTGCGCGAGTGCGCCGCCGGGGTGGGCGCTGCGCACGCTGTCGAGAAGATCTTTCGTGCCAAGGACCATGGTCGCCACGGCGGTGAACGGCACGATCCAGACCATCCCCGACGATCCGTCCTCGACGGACACGGCGAGCCAGTCGGATCCGACGCGCGTGACGACTCCCGACAGCGTCGTGCCGTCCGTGAGCTCGATGCCGAGGGAGACGTCGCCGGCCTCCGTGAGCACCACGAGCCGATCTCGGACGGGGATGCGCGCCAGGCGCAGGCGCTCCGCCTCGGTATCGAGAGCGGCGCGCTCAGCCTCCCATTCGGAGTCGAGTTGGTCTTCCAGATCCTCGAAGAAGCGGTCCCAGCGCACGCGGCGACCCTAGAGCACGGATGCCGCGGCCCGCCGACTCTGTCCACAGCGGCCTCTCCACACGTTGGAGGATTCTCATCCTTCCTGTGCGTGGGCTGTGTTGTACTCGTCAGACGCCCGACCGGGCGGACGACGACAGAGGAGGACGGAGCATGGCCACCGCATCCCCCGACGCTGCCGGTACTCCACCGCGCAGCGCGACCGCGCCGCGGAGCGTGTCGACACCACGCCGCGGATCTGCATTGGAGGTCGCGGAGTACTTCGCACCCCAGCGCACCGGCACGGATGCGCTGCCCGCTCCCGAGCCGCTGCTGAAGAACCTGACCATCGGCGTCCTCGAGGCCCTCGCCGGGGTGCGCGAAGTCGATCAGCTCGCACGCTGGTTCGGCGAGGACGCGTTCCGCGCGCTGATCACACGGGCCAATCTGTCGGCTCGTGCGCGGAGTGCGCGCGGTGTCGCGCCGGCCCGCCCCGTGCACCATATCCTTTCGACACGCCACTCCTCGCCCGCCGACGGCGTCATCGAAGGAGTCGTCATCGTGGCAGGACCCGCGCGCACGCGCGCCGTCGCCCTCCGTCTGGAGGGCTGGGACGGTCGCTGGCGCGCCACGTCCCTCGCACTTCTCTGAGCCTTCCGGGGACGCGGCCGGCGTGACCGACCCGCCTCACTGCCGGTACGACGAGAGGAAGTTGCCGAGCCGTTCGATCGCCTCGGTGAGCACGCGCGCCTCCGGCAACGTCACGATCCGGAAGTGATCCGGCGTCGGCCAGTTGAATCCCGTGCCCTGCACGAGCAGCACATGCTCCGCGACGAGGAAGTCGTAGACGAACTTGGCATCGTCGTGGATCTCGTAGATCTCGGGATCCAGTCGCGGGAACGCGTAGAGAGCGCCGCGCGGCTTGTGGCACTGCACCCCCGGAATCGCGGTGAGAGCGTCGAACGCGGCATCCCGCTGCTCGTGGAGCCGCCCGGTGGGGGCGATCAGGGCGTCGATCGACTGCACACCCGACAGCGCGGCCTGCACTGCGTGCTGGGCGGGAACGTTGGGGCACAGCCGGGTCGAGGCCAGCAGTTGGATGCCTTCGAGGAACCCGGCGGCGTGCTTCTTCGGGCCGGTGATGACCATCCAACCCGACCGGTACCCCGCCACGCGATAGGTCTTCGACAGGCCGTTGAACGTCAGGCAGAGCAGGTCCGGCGCGAGCGTGGCCAGCGGGATGTGCACAGCGTCGTCGAACAGGATGCGGTCGTAGATCTCGTCGCTGAGCAGCAGCAGCGAGTGCTCTCGAGCGATCTCGACGATCCCCTCCAACACCTCGCGCGAGTACACCGCGCCGGTCGGGTTGTTCGGGTTGATGACGACGATGGCCTTCGTGGCCGGCGTCACCTTCGACCGGATGTCTTCGAGGTCGGGCTGCCATCCGTTCTCGTTGTCGCAGCGGTAGTGCACCGGCGTCCCGCCGGCGAGGCTCGTCATGGCCGTCCACAGGGGATAGTCCGGCGCGGGGATCAGCACTTCGTCACCGCTGTCCAGCAGCGCCTGCATGGTCATGGTGATGAGCTCGGACACTCCGTTGCCGAGGTACACGTCGTCCGGATCGAACGCCGGGAACCCGGGCACCTGCTCGTACCGCGACACGACGGCGCGGCGGGCCGACATGATGCCGCGGCTGTCGCTGTAGCCGTGGGCGTGCGGCACCGCTTCGATCATGTCGCGGACGATCTGGTACGGAGCCTCGAAACCGAAGACGGCGGGGTTGCCCGTGTTGAGCTTGAGGATGCGGTGGCCGTCGGCCTCGAGCCGGTCAGCTTCGACAAGGGCGGCTCCACGGATCTCGTAGAGAACGTCCTTGAGCTTGGATGACTGGTCGAGGATGCGGGGACTCATCGGATCAGGATATCGCCGCCCCGACGAGGCCAATCGCCGACCGGTGGCCCGGACAGCGCCGACCGGCGACTACTTCTTCTTGCCGGCGGCCCGACGCTCGGCGCGGTTGTTCGCCGCAGGCGCGGATGCCGCGGCATCCGTGCGCTGCCCGAATGCCCCGCGCGGAGCCTCGGCGGCGGGTGCGGCCGGCGCGGCGGGCGCGCTCTGCTGGCGGAGCTTGCTCGTCGCCGCCTGCTGGACCTGCCCGCGATCGTTGCGGACCTCGACCTCGCCGGCGTCGTTGGCAGCCGTGTACTGGAGCTTCTGGTTCTCGACCGAGGGCGCGACCTGCAGGCCCTTGGCCTCGACCTCCTCGCCGCTCTGGCGCACCTCGACTTCGAGGTTGTAGAGGAAGCCGACCGACTCCTCCTTGATCTGGCCCATCATGGTCTGGAACATCTCGTAGCCCTCGCGCTGATACTCGATCAGCGGGTCGCGCTGCGCCATGGCACGCAGGCCGATGCCGTCCTTGAGGTAGTCCATCTCGTAGAGGTGATCACGCCAGCGCCGATCGAGCACCTGGAGCACGACGCGACGCTCGAGCTCGCGCATGGCGGGCCCGCCGAGCTTCTCCTCACGCGCCGCGTACGCGATCTTCGCGTCCGAGAGGATCTCGCGCTTGAGCACCTCCGGCGTGACGCGCCCCTTGTTGCCGCTTTCGGCGACGACCTCGTCGATCGTCACCGACACCGGGTACAGCGTCTTCAGCTCGGTCCACAGCGCGTCGAAGTCCCAGCTCTCGTTGTGGCCGGTACCGGTGTGGTCATCGATGATCGCGCCGATGGCGTCCTCGATGAAGTGCTGCACGCGGTCGGACAGGTCGTCACCCTCGAGCATCTGGCGGCGATCGGCGTAGATCGCCTCGCGCTGGCGGTTGAGGACGTCGTCGTACTTGAGCACGTTCTTGCGGATCTCCGCGTTGCGGGCCTCGACCTGCGACTGCGCGCTCTTGATCGCGCGCGAGACCATGGTCGATTCGATCGCGACGTCGTCCGGGAAGTTCGTGCGGGCGAGAATCGCCTCGGCGGCGCCGGACTGGAACAGTCGCATGAGGTCGTCGGTCAGCGACAGATAGAAGCGGCTCTCGCCCGGGTCGCCCTGACGGCCCGAGCGGCCGCGCAGCTGATTGTCGATGCGACGGGACTCGTGGCGTTCGGTTCCGAGGACGTACAGTCCGCCGGCCTCGACGACCTTGGTCGCCTCCTCGGCCACCGTGTCGCGCATCGCGGCGTAGGTCTCGGTCCAGGCGGCATCGTACTCATCGGGCGTCTCGACCGGGTCGAGCCCCTTCGCCTTGAGCTCCTGCACGGCCAGGAACTCGGCGTTTCCGCCGAGCATGATGTCGGTGCCACGACCGGCCATGTTGGTGGCCACGGTGACGGCGCCGAGCCGGCCGGCACGAGCGACGATCTCAGCCTCACGCGCGTGGTTCTTGGCGTTGAGCACCTCGTGCTTGATGCCCTTCTTGGCGAGCAGTCGCGAGAGGTACTCGCTCTTCTCGACGCTGACGGTGCCGACGAGGACCGGCTGTCCGGTCTCATGACGGCGTGCGATGTCCTCGACCACCTGCGCGAACTTCGCCTGCTCGTTCTTGTAGACGAGGTCGGGCTGGTCCTTGCGGATCATCGGCTTGTTCGTCGGGATCGGAACGACGCCGAGCTTGTAGGTGGACATGAACTCGGCCGCTTCGGTCTCAGCGGTACCGGTCATGCCGGCGAGCTTGTCGTAGAGGCGGAAGTAGTTCTGCAGCGTGACCGTGGCGAGTGTCTGGTTCTCCGCCTTGACCGGCACGCCCTCCTTGGCCTCGATGGCCTGGTGGATGCCCTCGTTGTAGCGACGCCCGACCAGGATGCGGCCGGTGTGCTCGTCGACGATCATGACTTCGTCGTTCATCACCACGTAGTCGGTGTCGCGCTTGAACAGCGCCAGGGCCTTGATCGAGTTGTTCAGGAAGGAGATCAGCGGGGTGTTCGCCGACTCGTACAGATTGTCGATGCCGAGGTAGTCCTCGACCTTCTCGATGCCGGGCTCGAGCACACCGATGGTGCGCTTCTTCTCATCGACCTCGTAGTCCACCCCGGCCTCGAGCGTCTTCGCGATCTTCGCGAACTCGACGAACCAGCGGTTGGCCTCGCCCGAGGATGGGCCCGAGATGATGAGCGGGGTGCGCGCCTCGTCGATGAGGATCGAGTCGACCTCGTCGACGATCGCGAAGAAGTGACCGCGCTGAACCAGATCCTGCTTCTGCCAGGCCATGTTGTCGCGCAGGTAGTCGAAGCCGAACTCGTTGTTCGTGCCGTAGGTGATGTCGGCGTTGTACTGCTCGCGGCGCACCTCGGGGGTCTGTCCGGCGACGATGGTGCCGGTGGTCATGCCGAGGGCACGGTAGACGCGACCCATGAGCTCGGCCTGATACGACGCGAGGAAGTCGTTCACGGTGATGACGTGCACGCCCTGGCCGGCGATCGCGTTGAGGTAGACGGCGAAGGTCGCGGTGAGCGTCTTTCCCTCACCGGTCTTCATCTCCGCGATGTTGCCGAGATGCAGCGCCGCACCACCCATGATCTGGACGTCGTAGGGACGCTGGCCGAGGGTGCGCTTGGCGGCTTCGCGCACGGCTGCGAAGGCCTCCGGCATCAGCTTGTCGAGGCTCTCCCCCGCCTCGTGGCGGGCGCGCAACTCGGCGGTCTCGCCGCGCAGCTCCTCGTCGGTCAGCTGCGCATAGTCCTCTTCCAGGGCGCCGACCGCCTTCACGACCTGCTGAAGCCGCCGCAGGATGCGTCCTTCGCCGGCGCGGAGCAGTTTCTCGAGAGGGTTGGCCACGGAGCATCTCCATCTATCGGGTGCGGGCGACGTGCGACGTCGCCTCGACCGCGCACGAGGGCACGGCATACGGGGCCATGTTACCTGGCTGTGACTTTGCTTACCTGCGCGAGACCTCGAAAACACGCGCATAGGATCGTGACATGGCCGGATTTTGGGGCGCACGCAAGCAGGAACGCGAGCAGCGGGCGGCCGAGGACGCCGAGCTCGGCCGCCGGGCGGACGCGGCGCTCGTCGAGATCGACGAGCGCCTGCGCACGACGGAGGACGAACTCGTCTTCGCCGAGATCGAACTGGGCACCGACCCCACCCAGAGCCTCCGCGAGGCGCTGAACGCGGTGCGCAGCCACATGGGCGAGGCGTTCCAGCTGAATCAGCTCAATCATGACCACATGCCGGACACCCCCGACGAGCTGCGCACGCGCAACGCGCGCATCATCCAGCTGTGCGACTGGGCACAGGAGCTCCTCGACGATCGCCTCCAAGCTCTCGCCGAGCCCGTCGAGCGCGCCCGCCGCGCTCCGGAGATCATCGCCGGCATCCGCGCCGACGTCGAGCGGGGCACACAGCGACTCGAACGCGCCGAGGCGACTCTCGCGCGCGTGCACGCCCGGTACGCGCCTGCCGCCGTGCGACGCATCGAGAAGAACGCCACCGAAGCTGCCCAGCTCTTCGCCTTCGCCACGCACGGCGCCGATGTCTCCACGGCACGACGCGAGAGTGGTCAGCGGGAGCAGGCGAACCTCGCGCTGGAGACGGCGATGGAGGCGGTGCGCCGCGCGACCACCCTGCTGGATGCCGTGGACGCCTTCGAAGTGGAGGCGTTGCGTGCCGAATCCACGCTCGACGCCATCGTGGAGGATTCGCGCGGCGACCTCGTGGCCGCTCGTGAGCTGCAGAGCATCCCCACCGTGAGCGCTGCCATGGCTGCGCTCGAGAACGAGCTTTCCGCACTCACCCCGGCGGGCGAGCTTCCCGACCCGTTCGGTGAGCTCACCCGACTGCGTGAGGCCAACGCCGCACTGGATGCCGCGGTCGCCAAGGCCCGTGCACGTCTGGCCCACCCCGCACCGCCGGAGGGCCACGTCCGCCATGCGATCGACGACGCGGACCGCCAGCTCGGCGTCGCGCGCAGCGTCATCTCCGGCCACCGGGGATGGATCGGCGCCGATGCGCGCACCCGTCTGGCCGAAGCGGAACGGATCCGCCTAGACCTGGCGGCGCTGAGCGCACAGCCCATCGGCGAGGACGATCGCGAGCAGGCCCTCGCCGACGCCCGTCGGTGCGGGCAGCTGGCGGCGGAGGCTCTGCAGCTGGCCCAGCGCGACATCGACTCCTCCCGCCCGAATGACGGCGGTTGGGGAAATGGTGGCGGCTGGGGAGGCGGTCGCCGCGGTGGAGGCGGCGACATGGTCGGCGGCATCCTCGGCGGGCTGGTCATCGGCAGCATCCTGGACGGCATCTTCGACTGAGTCCGCCCGATCGGGCGGATGCGCCGACCCGCGCCGAAGAAGCGGAATCGGATCGGAGAAACAGAATCGGATGCCGCGCGTCGCGGCATCCGATTCTGTTCACTCGCCCCGGTTTCGGGGCTCGGCCGGGTGGCTCAGGACGCGAGCTCCGCGGCGGGCGGAGCACTGGCGGTGAGCGAGATCACGCCGTAGTCCCAGCCCTTGCGGCGATAGACGACGCTCGGGTGGTCGGTGCGCGCGTCGATGAAGAGGAAGAAGTCGTGTCCGACCAGCTCCATGCGGTCGACGGCCTCTTCGACCGTCATCCACTCGGCGTCGAAGTTCTTGGTGCGGATCACGACCGGCGTGTAGTCGTCCTCGCCCTCGTCGCCGACGGCGATCGGGATCTCGCCGGTCGCGACCGCACGCAGCGTCTCCACCGATGCCGGCTGCACGTCGATGCCGGACAGCGCCCCGCTGCCCTTGTCGAGCTTGGCTCCGCGCGGGTGGTTTCGGGCGTCCACGCGCTTGTCCTTGGCACGACGCAGCTGCTCGGCGAGCTTGTCCACAGCCATGTCGAGTGCCGTGAACTTGTCGTTGTCGGTGGCCTCCGCACGCACGAGCGGACCCTTGCCGGTGACGGTCAGCTCGACGGTCTCCTCTTCGCGGCTTCCGTTGTGATACGCGCGATGGGTGACCTTGACGTCGAGACGCTGCGCTCGGGGGGACAACGTTCCGATGCGGACGGACTTCTCTTCGGTGACGGTGCGAAAACGATCCGAGATGCTCACACCCACGCCGACGATGCTGGTTTCCATCCTGACCTCCTTGTTCCGGGTCCAGCCGGTCAAGGGCGGACCCTGAGTTCGCCTTGGTCTCTCCCACGCTATCGGGGCGAGGCGGCGCTGTCACGCGAGAATCCCGGGAGTAACGGACCGATTCTCTGAGCATCGGCAATGGATCTGCGCTCACGGGGCGTGTCGGGCGGTGGCAGCGACGGTCGCGGCCCCGATCACGTGCGCACCGCCCGCCGTCAGCGCCCGCACGGCCTCTCGCAGCGTCGCCCCTGTGGTGAGCACATCGTCGACGACGATGACCGACAGACCGGCGACGTCACGGGCACGGAGGGTTCCCGCGACGTTGCGCGCGCGGGCCTCGCGACCGAGCCCTCGCTGGTCGGCGACCGCGCCGCGTGAGCTCAGCGCCCGGAGCGGCTTCAGTCCGCCGCGCCCCGCCAGCAGGGTTCCGGTGTCGTATCCGCGCCGGCGGAACGCGCGGCGTGAGGACGGCACGGGCACGACCGCCACATCGATGCCGTCACCGTCCAGCCGCGCCACGGCCGCGGCCAGGGCGGCGCCGAGGGGCCGGGCCAGTCCTGTGCGCCCGTCCTCCTTGAACGCGCGCAGAACACGTGCCGGCACGCCCGAGAAATCCAGTGCGGAGCACACGGGCAGGCCCGGACGGAGTGAACCGAAGCGCACGGACGGTCGAAGGAGTTCACGGCAGTTCGCACACAGGGCGACGTCCGGCTCGTCGCAGCCCGCGCACCACACGGGCAGCACGAGCGACAGCGCCGCTGCCGCGGCCTCGCCCACGCGGCGCCACGCGGACGCGCGCAGTGGCATCGGTTCGAGCATGATGCCAGCCTGCCGAACGCATGTCCTGCACGCGGACGCGAACGCGGACCTGTGGACCGATGTCTGCGCAGCGCGACGCGGGGAGGAGGATCCGCCTCAGCGCGGCATCCCCTGCTGCACCGCCAGTACCCGGACGCCCCCGATCAGCTGCTGCCAGTTGGCACCCCGCTGCGCATAGAGCTCGCCGTCGGTGTCACGCACGCTCGCGTTCGACGTCTGCCCCGAGAGCGTCGAGGTGTCACCGGGGGTACGGATCGGCGCGTCCGAGAAGCCGCCGACGTGCACCGCCTCGACGTACTGGTCCTGCCCGGCGCCCGCGAGCACGCCGAGGGTGCTCGCATCGAGCCACGTGAGATCCGTTGCGGCATCCGACAGCGTCGCGAGCTTCTTCACCGGCGAGGAGAGCGAGGTGGGCGCGCCGTTGCGATCCCGCTGGATCCCCGCTCCCCAGATGGCATAGCGATCACCGTCGCGCACCACGGCGACGAGCCTCGTCCCGTCGCGCGACACCCGCTGCGCGATGACCGCGGAGGCACCCGACCATCCTCCGGACATCGGGACGGAGGTGCCACCCGGTGCATATGGGATCACCGATCCGGGTGCGTTCGACGGCACCGACCAGATGTAGCCCGCGGGATCGATGGAGGCGGCGACGAGATCCGGACGCGGGTCGAGGCGGCGGACGGGGCCGTCAGCGGGGACCTCGAGAACCGCGCCCGACGCGTCGCGGACGGCGGCGACGGTGCGATCGGCGTTGACTTCGATGTCGGTCGCCGAGATCTGCATGAGCGCGTCGGAGAGTCCGGGGATCGGCGAGATGGTCGTCCCCGACACGAACCCGAAGGCGTCGTCGGTGCGGACCAGGGGGTTGGCCGCCACCGCCGTGGAGCGGACGTCCACGCGCTGGGCCGTCAGCTGCTGACCCCCCGGAAGCAGCATGTCCACGCTCGTGATCCCGGGGACGTCGAGACTCGCCTCCAGCTGGGTCTGCATGCGGTTCAGCGCGATCTGGTCGAGCGAGCGCGCACCGTCCTGGAGCGTCACCTGCGCGACGTTGGACTGACGCGGAACGGATGTCAACTCGAGCCGTGCACCATCCGTGAACGCGCTCACCACCGCCCCGCGCAGCCAGGGCGCGGGGGCCCCGTCGACCAGTCCCTGCGCGATGTTGGTGGCGGCGTAATAACGCGGGAACCACCGCACGTCGGGCACCAGATAGGTCCACGTCGGGTCGAAGTACATCAACGCGTAGTCGCCGAACACCGCCTGGAACTGCGCCTTGTCCAGCACGATCCCATCGGGTGCTTGCGTGATCCGCCACTGCCCATCGTCTTGCTGAGCGAGCTTGAAGGTCAGCGGGATGGGGCCGTTGTCGGATGCCGGGCTCATTTCACCCGTGGCATCCACCGTCGCCACCGGCGAGACCGTCAGCACGATATCGCCGGATGCGCTCTGCTGAAGGGTGCGCTGCCCGGACGCGTAGATCGTGACGCCGGCCTGCGGCTTCCAGGTGCCCTTGTAGCTGGGGGCGAGGAACTGCTGGGCGGTCTCCCAGTTGTTCGTGGGGCCGGTGCCGGCCGCGATGAACCCCTCGACGATCTGCTGGGGGGTGGCGTCCTTGACCGGGCCCTTCGGGATGAACGCGATGTCGCCGGAGGTGCCGTCGTCCACGATCCGCACGCCCGGGTTGACCGGCCCCGAGGTCGGCAGACCCGCGCAAGCGGCGAGCACCACCATGACCGCTCCCGCGAGCACGGTGATGCCCGCCCGGCGCAGACGCCGAACAGTCATGAGCGTCCCCCCTTGTCGAACACGGTGATCGGCTGCGTGAGCCCGAGATCGTCGAGCGAAACGCCGTCCTCGCCCGGGTCGACCGGAACCGGCGAAGAGCCGTCGATGGGCTGGCCCTGCCGCGGCAGCGTCAGCACGAAGTTCGTCCCGCGTCCGAGATCCGACCAGACGGCCAGGGTGCCGCCGTGCAGCTTCGCGTCACCGAGCGCGATCGACAGCCCCAGTCCCGTGCCGCCGATCGTGCGCTTGCGCGACGGGTCGGCGCGCCAGAAGCGGTCGAACACACGCTCGGCGTCGGCGGCGCTCATCCCGAGTCCGTAGTCGCGGACGCCGATCGCGACCGCACGCTGGTTGCTGTCCACGGTGACGACGATGGGGCGACCCTCGCCGTGCTCGATGGCGTTGCCGAGCAGGTTGCGCACGATTCTGCGGACGCGGCGGGGATCCATGTCGACCGGAGAGTAGCCTCCGGGGGCGACCAGGCGCACGTCCGTCCCATGTTGATCGGCCAGCTGTTGCATCGAGGCGATGACGTCCTCGGCGAGATGCGCGAGGCTGGTCGGCTCGTACTCCAGTTGCACCGAGCCCGCGTCGTAGCGGCTGATCTCCAGCAGATCGGTCAGGAGCGTCTCGAAGCGCTGCACCTGTGCATGCAGCAGCTCCGCGGCGCGGGCGGTCGTCGGATCGAAGGAGTCGCGCTGGTCGTTGAGCATGTCGCTGGCCAGGCGGATGGTCGTCAGTGGTGTGCGCAGCTCGTGGGAGACGTCGGAGACGAAGCGCTGCTGCACGAGCGAGAGCTCGGCGAGCTCCTTGATCTGGGCTTCGATGCTGTCGGCCATCGCGTTGAACGAGCGGCCGAGGATCGCGAACTCGTCCTCCCCTCGCACCGGCAGCCGCACAGCGAGATCGCCGGCGGCGAGGGTCGCGCTGGTTTCGGCGGCCTCGGCGATCGGAACGGTCACCGAGCGCAGCACGAAGGAGGAGATCGCCGCGATCAGCAGCACGAGCCCGGCGCCCACGAGCCACAGGGTGATCTGGACGAACTGCAGGGTCTGCTGCTCCGGGGCGAGGTCGTAGGCGAAGTAGAACTCGTAGGCGCCGACCTCGGGAAACTCGAGCTGCTGCCCGACGACGATCCCGGGCACCGTGCCGCCGTCGGCGGCCGGCAGGCCGACGGACTGCCACCAGCGCTTCTGGCTGTCGCCCTGAACGGCGCCGCGCAGCCCGGGCGTGATCAACCCCGCGGTCAACCCTCCGCGCTGGAAGTCCTGCGGCGCGATCGTCGACGGCTCATCCGAGATGCGGAACGCGGCGATCATGTCGGTCCCGGCCTGCCGCGCGATCGAATCGGTCGCGTTGTTCCACAGCGACTGCAATGCGGCACCGTCGCCGTCGATCTGCGCGGCGTTGAGCGTCTGCTGGGTGGACTGCGTAGCGCGCTGCACGGCCTCCTGCACCTGCTGGACACGGGACTCGAAGAGGTCGTTCTGGATCGCGAGCGCCATCGCGACGAACGCGATGAGGATGGCCAGAGCCGTCGCACCGATCGTGATGACGAGCGTGCGAAACCTCAGCGACCGGGCCCACGCATATGCCACACGGCGCGGCCAGCTGCGCCAGTCGCGCCAGCCGGTCAGCGTCGGCACGGTCGCCGTCTGCGGCGTCATGAGCGGCCGATCACACCACCGCGCCGGCGCGATAGCCGACGCCGCGCACCGTCATGACGATCCGCGGGTTGTCCGGATCGATCTCGACCTTCGCGCGCAGCCGCTGCACGTGCACGTTCACGAGACGGGTATCGGCCTTGTAGTGATAGCCCCAGACCTGCTCGAGCAGCATTTCGCGCGAGAACACCTGCTGCGGCTTCGAGGCGAGGGCCACCAGCAGCTCGAACTCCAGCGGGGTGAGCGCGATGACCTCGCTCCCCCGGCGCACTTCGTGGGCGGCGACATCGACGACGACGTCGCCGATGCGAAGATCACCGCCCGTCGCCTCAGCGGCGGGTCGCAGCCGCGTGCGGATCCGCGCGACGAGCTCCTTCGGGTTGAAGGGCTTGACGATGTAGTCGTCCGCGCCGGACTCGAGCCCGCGAACGACGTCGGCGGTATCGGTGCGTGCGGTGAGCATGATGATCGGAACGCCCGATTCGGAACGGATGCGCGTGCAGATCTCGATGCCGTCCATCCCCGGCAGCATGAGATCCAGGAGCACGAGGTCGGGCCGCTCATCGCGCCACATCTCGACGGCGGCGGTGCCGTCGGCGCAGAACAGCGGTTCGAAGCCCTCGGTGCGCAGCACGATGCCGATCATCTCGGCGAGCGCGATGTCGTCATCGACAACGAGGATGCGGGAAGTCATTTGGCCTGATTCGTCCTTCGGGTGGGCCGGATGCCGCGACGGCGGCAGGGCGCAAGAACACAGTATCCGACGTGTCTGGGTTGAGACCGAGTGCCGCGCAGAACGACGCCGGGGCCCCTTCCGCTCGGAAGGGGCCCCGGCGTCGTTCTGACGCGTGCTCAGCGGTGAAGATCGAAGCGGTCGAGCTCGGTCACCTTGGTCCACGCCGCGACGAAGTCACGGACGAACTTCTCGGTAGCGTCGTCCGAGGCGTACACCTCGGCGAGCGCGCGCAGCTCGGAGTTCGAGCTGAAGAGCAGATCGACGCGCGTGCCTACGCCGACCTTCTCTCCCGAACCGTCCTTCACGCCGGCGAAGGCGTGGGAGCCGGGGTCCAGCGGCGTCCACGTGGTGCCGAGGTCGAGCAGATTCACGAAGAAGTCGTTCGAGAGGACGCCGACCCGGTCCGTGAACACACCGTAGGGCGAGCCGTCCCAGTTCGCGCCCAGCACCCGCAGGCCTCCGATCAGGACGGTCATCTCCGGCGCCGTGAGCGTGAGGAGGTTCGCCTTGTCGATGAGGTGGTACTCGGCGGGCATCGGTGCCAGCGGACCCTGGTAGTTACGGAAGCCATCGGCCGCGGGCTCCAGGTAGGCGAACGACTCGGCGTCGGTCTGCTGCTCGGAAGCGTCGGTGCGTCCGGCGTGGAACGGCACCTCCACCTCGACGCCCGCATCCGCGGCCGCCTTCTCGACGGCGGCGTTTCCCGCGATCACGATCAGGTCGGCGAGCGACACGTCGACACCCGCCTGCGCGGCATCCGTCTTGATACCGCCGAGCACTCCGAGCACCCGATGCAACTGGGCGGGGTTGTTCACTTCCCAGTCCTTCTGCGGCGCGAGGCGGATGCGGGCGCCGTTGACGCCGCCGCGCTTGTCGCTGCCGCGGAACGACGATGCCGCCGCCCACGTCGTCGCGACGAGTTCGGAGACCGTCAGACCCGAGTCGAGCACGCGCGCCTTCATGTCAGCGACCTGCGCAGCGTCCAGCGGAGCGCCGCTCGGCGCCGGAACGGGGTCCTGCCAGAGCAGCTCCTCCGCCGGCACCTCCGGTCCGAGGTAGCGGGTGACGGGTCCCATGTCGCGGTGCGTGAGCTTGAACCATGCACGCGCGAACGCGTCGGCGAAGGCGTCGGGGTCGTCCTTGAACTTCCGCGAGATCTTGTCGTACTCCGGGTCCATACGCAGGGCGAGGTCGCTCGTGAGCATGCGCGGCTCACGCTTGCCGTCGCTGTGGGCGAGCGGAACCATGTCGGCGCCCTGGCCGCCCTTCGGCCGCCACTGGTGCGCGCCGGCGGGGCTCTTCATGAGCTCCCACTCGTACGCGTAGAGGATGTGGAAGAACTCGTTGTCCCAGCGCGTGGGGTGATAGGTCCACGTGACCTCGAGGCCGGACGTGATCGTGTCGTCACCGCGCCCCGTGCCGTGGTTGTTCTTCCAGCCGAGGCCCTGAGCCTCCAGGCCCGCCGCCTCCGGGTTGTCTTCGAGGTTGTCGTCGGATGCCGCGCCGTGCGTCTTCCCGAATGTGTGGCCGCCCGCGATCAACGCGACGGTCTCCTCGTCGTTCATCGCCATCCGCGCGAAGGTCTCACGGATGTCGCGGGCAGAGGCCAGCGGGTCGGGGTTGCCGTTCGGTCCTTCCGGGTTGACGTAGATGAGACCCATCTGCACGGCCGCGAGGGGCTTTTCGAGTTCGCGGTCGCCGGAGTAGCGCTCGTCGCCCAGCCACGTGGTCTCGGGACCCCAGTACACGTCGTCGTCCGGCTCCCAGACGTCGGCGCGGCCGCCGGCGAAGCCGAACGTGCGGAAGCCCATCGACTCCAGCGCGACGTTGCCCGCGAGGATCATGAGGTCAGCCCAGGAGATCGACTGGCCGTACTTCTTCTTCACGGGCCAGAGCAGTCGCCGCGCCTTGTCGAGGTTGACGTTGTCGGGCCAGCTGTTCAGCGGGGCGAATCGCTGCTGACCGGCGCCGCCGCCACCGCGACCGTCGGTCACCCGATAGGTGCCGGCCGAGTGCCACGCCATGCGGATCATCAGCGGCCCGTAATGGCCGAAGTCGGCGGGCCACCAGTCCTGACTGGTGGTGAGCACTTCCTCGATGTCCTTCTTGACGGCCGCCAGGTCGAGCGACTCGAAGGCGGCGGCGTAGTCGAAGTCCGCATCCAGCGGGTTACGCACCTGGGGGTTCTTGGCGAGGATCTTGAGGTTGAGCTGGTTGGGCCACCACACCCGGTTGGCCGATCCACTCGTCGGATGCGGCTGTGCATGGATGACCGGGCAGGTCGCGGCTTCCTCGGCATACGCCTCGTCGGTGTCGGTGACGGTGACGGACTGGTCGATGTCGGTCGCGTCAGCGCCGATGCCGGCGCTGGTCGGGTCCTGGTCTGTCATGGTGTTCCTTCCGTGAGGGGTGGGGTGGCGGCGTGCGCGCATGCGGGACACAGGCCCCAGTACGTCACTTCCGCCGTGGTGAGGATGAAGCCGTGGCTGTCGGAGGGTTCGAGACAGGGCGCCGCGCCGATCGCGCAGTCCACGTCGACGACCGCGCCGCACGACGTGCACACGAGGTGGTGGTGGTTGTCGCTGACGCGCAGCTCGAAGAGCATCGGCCGACCCGCCGGTTCGATGCGGCGCACGAGCCCCGCGTCGGCGAAGTCGCCGAGAGCGTTGTACACCGACTGACGGCTCGCCCGCGGCATCCGCTCGACGATCGCGAGGAAGACGTCTTCGGCACTGGCGTGCGGATGCGTCCGCAGCGTGTCGTAGACCGCCGTGCGCGAATCGGTGACCTTCAGCCCCGCCGCCCGCAGCGCGGTCGCCGCATCGGCGGCGTCGGCACCGTGCGCGGGGGTCGCGATCGAGGGCATGCCTCCACCTTACTCAGTTTTGAAGAATTCAAAACAAAGGCGGGGTGAACACTCGCTGTGACGGGTCTATGGATCCGCGCAGGGCGCGCGAATGGTCCGTCAGTAGCGGTAGTGGTCCAGCTTGTACGGCCCCTCGACCGGAACGCCGATGTACGCGGCCTGTTCCGGGGTGAGCTCGGTGAGCTGCACACCGAGCGCCGCCAGATGCAGTCGCGCCACCTTCTCATCCAGGATCTTCGGCAGCACGTAGACGCCCACGGGATACTGCTCCCGCTTGGTGTACAGCTCGATCTGCGCCAGCACCTGGTTGGTGAAGGACGCGCTCATCACGAAGGAGGGGTGCCCGGTCGCGTTGCCGAGGTTCATGAGCCGCCCCTCGCTCATGACCAGGATGCTGCGCGGCGCACGACCGGCACCGGCAGGCAGACGGTACTCGTGCACCTGCGGCTTGATCTCGATCTTCTCGACACCCGCGATGGCCTCGAGCCCGGCCATGTCGATCTCGT
Organism: Sphingomonas sp. BLCC-B65; assembly: GCF_028550675.1. NCBI lineage: Bacteria > Pseudomonadati > Pseudomonadota > Alphaproteobacteria > Sphingomonadales > Sphingomonadaceae > Sphingomonas > Sphingomonas sp. BLCC-B65. Next base: position 1,076,267 of record NZ_JAQQGL010000001.1, read on the forward strand.
CGTCGAAGTGGCCGACGTTGCCCACGATGGCGAGGTGCTTGAGGTTCTGAAGGTGCTCGACCGTCACCACGCGCGTGTTCCCCGTGCCGGTGATGAGGATGTCGACGTCGCCGATGACCGACTCCAGACGTGCGACCTGGAAGCCGTCCATCGCCGCCTGCAGCGCGCAGATGGGGTCGACCTCGCCGATGATCACGCGCGCTCCCTGGCCACGGAGCGCCTCCGCCGCCCCCTTGCCGACGTCGCCGTAGCCGACCACGTAGGCGACCTTGCCACCGATGAGCACGTCGGTCGCACGGTTGAGACCGTCCGGAAGCGAGTGGCGGATGCCGTACTTGTTGTCGAACTTGCTCTTGGTGACCGAGTCGTTGACGTTGATGCCCGGGAACAGCAGCTTTCCGGCTGCCGCGAGCTCGTACAGTCGATGAACGCCGGTCGTGGTCTCCTCGGTGACGCCGACGATCTGCGCGGCCATGCGGGTGAAGCGCTGCGGGTCGCGGGCGAGGCTCGCGCGCAGCGTGTCGAGCACGATGCGGTACTCGAGGGAGTCGTTCTCGGATGCCGCAGGCACCGCACCGGCCGCCTCGAACTCAACACCCTTATGCACGAGGAGCGTCGCGTCGCCGCCGTCGTCCAGGATGAGGTTGGGCCCGTCGAAGCCCTCGGCCGACCAGTCGAAGATGCGATCGGCCAACTGCCAGTACTCCTCGAGCGTCTCGCCCTTGAAGGCGAAGACCGGAACGCCGGCCGGCTGGTCCACGGTGCCGTGCGGACCCACCGCGACCGCGGCGGCGGCCTCGTCCTGGGTGGAGAAGATGTTGCAGCTGGCCCAGCGCACCTGTGCACCGAGGGCCACGAGCGTCTCGATGAGCACGGCGGTCTGCACGGTCATGTGCAGCGACCCGGCGATGCGGGCTCCGGCGAGCGGCTGGAGCGGACCGAACTCCTCGCGCAGCGCCATCAATCCGGGCATCTCGTTCTCGGCGAGGCGCAGCTGATGACGGCCTGCCTCGGCGAGGCTCAGGTCGGCGACGACGAAGTCATGGATGCGGGTAGGGGCGGCGGTGGTCGGCATCCGCCCATTCTCGCATCCTCATCCGGATGCCGGCCGGGACTCAGACGCGCAGCGTCTCGTGCCGGACGACGACCCAGCCCTTGGGCACCGAGAGGCGGTCGGTGTGGATGGCGCAGAGGTCGTGCGCGTGCGGGTCGGTCGCCGCGCCGAGCGGGCCGAGGGCGGCCATCTGATCTCCGTAGTCGTAGGTCAGGGTCGTCACGGCCTCGCGGGCACAGCCCACCTTCGAGCACAGTCGGGTACGCATCGCCCTCACGCTACCGGCGGCGCAGCCCGGGGCGGGGGATGCCGCGCCGCCGCCGCACGCATCGCCGACCGCGACGACGACCGCTGACTAGACTCGGAACATGATGAGGCGGCGCGCGAGCACTCCCCCGCGGGTGCGACCGTCCCGCCATGGACGGCATGGTCGCGAGGACCGCAGTCCCGTCGTGCGGCCGCCGCTTCCGGCGCAGGAGACGCGCGAAGAACGCTTCGACTTCGTCGTCGGCACGGCGGCGGAGTTCCTGCGCAGCGCCTGGCCGGAACTGCGAGACGTGCGCTTCGAGGTGGCGGCCATGCCGCCGGCGTCCGACGAGGACGGCATCCCGCGGTGGACGGTCTCGACCGAGGAGCGGCGCATCGTGCTGTACCGTCTGCCCATCGAACGATTGGGCAGCCTGCATCGCGAGGACGAGCTGCATCGGCGCATGGCCATCGAGGGCTGCGTCTTCCGCGCGGCGGCGCAATACCTCGATCGCGACCCCTGGGATCTCGGACCGGAGCGGTTCCGCTTCCTCTGACCGTTCCGCGTGGGCGTGAGTGGCCCGCGAGGACTCAGCGAGGGTAGACGGTGACGGCCGACGCCGCCGATGCGCTCGGCGCGACGGGGTAGCCCGCGATAGCGCCGGCGGCAGCATACGTCACGCCGGCCCGGACGCTGCCCGTACCCGGATCGATACGGTAGACCTCACCGGGGCGCACCGGGATCGTGACCGCACCGCCCCCCGGCACCGCGACGTCGGTCTTCGCGCCGGCGCCGGATGACGCCGTCAGAACGACCGTCTGCGGCTCACCCGTCGACGACACGATGGTGATGGTCGGGGCCGCTCCGGCGGCGACGGCGACGAGTGCGGGCGCGGTGATCGCATCGGCGGCGACGAACCAGCCGAAATCGCTGCCGGCCGCGAACCCGGAGGTGGCCCAGACGGCGCCCGTCACCGGGGCCGTCGCGCTCACCCGCACCGCGTAGGTGCCGGTGGCGAGTGCGCCCAGGTCGAGCTTGAGAGGCACCCCCGCCTGCAGGGGTACCGTCTGCGGAGCACCCACGGCCGCACCGTCGCGCACGACGGTGACGGTCGCCTGGGCGTCGGCGCCCGGCGAGAGCAGCCGCAGGGACGTCGGGACGTTGCTCTCGCCGGCTCCGCCCTGCGTCGTCACGACCGGGACACCCGGGATCACGAGATCGGTGTCCGGAACGGCGGTGGCGCCGACCTGATCGACACCTCCAGCCACGAGCACGCGCGTGAGGCTGGTCTGCAGCGCGGCACGGATCGGGGCCTGCGCCGATGTCACGCGCAGCACCGGGTTGTCCTCGCGCAGCGCGAGGGAGGCGAGCGGGATGATCCGCTGAGTGCCGGCGGCGACGACGATCGCGTTGCCCGCGACGGGGACGGCGCCGCCGCCGGCGCCGTACACGGTGATCGTCACGCGCGCCGCGACCACACCCGGATTCTCGAGAACGACCAGATCCGAGGCGCCGGTCGCCCCGGAGCCGCCGACGAGCCACGATTCCATTTCGGGCCGCGCGCAGGATGACGCAGCGAACCCGGCGAGGTCGTCCGCGCTCACCTGCGCCGAGGTCGCTGCGGCGATGTCGGCGGGCTCCCCGTCCACGGGAGCGGCGCGCAAGGTGGTCGGCCCCGTTCCGCCGGTGACGTCGGGGGCAGCCAACGTGGAGGTCGCGGCATCCGTCGAGGCCGCCTTCGACACCGCGGCAGAGGTGAGTGCCGCCGGAGCGGCGTCGGTGAGCTGGGCGGCGCGGGTCGCGTCGCGCCCCGCAGCCAGCACGGGTCCGACGCACGTCGCTACCGATGCCGTCGCGGGCGGATGCGCAGCGATGGCGAGCGTGGAGTCGGCGGTGTGCGAAGGAAGCGGCAACGCGACCAGGGCCACGCCCGCTGCTACCGCAGCCGCCGTGATGACGCCGCCGACGGCGAACCGCACGGTCGTGAGGCGACGAACGCCGGGCAGGCGGTTGCTCATCGGAGTCCTCCTCCGGGTACGCGTCGCGCGCCGATGATGCGCGGGCGACGACGGTTCAGCCGCAGCGAGCGTCGGGTGGGCAGAGCGAGCAGCAATGCGATCAGCACGACCCCGATCTGCACGGCGGCGGTGCGAGCATTGTCGACCGCCGATGCGGCAACGCGATCCGTGACCGCAGCGGTGACCCGCCACAGCTTGCCCTTTGTCGTGTCGCCGACGATCTCGAGGTCCTGGCGCTGATCGAGCGCGGTCTCGGCGGCGATGCGCACGGCGCGCGCCGCGTCGCTCTCGCCGTCGGCGGTGCCGCCGAGCAGGACGAATGCGACCCCGTGCGCGCCCAGACGCGCGACCGCGTCACCCGAGGGCACGGAGATCAGTTCGGCGGTCAGCTCCGCGGCCTCGGCGTCACCGGCGTCGGTGGACGAGCGCGCCGAGCGCAGGGTGCTCTGTCCGCCCAGGGCCGACGTCTCGCCCCAGACGACGTCCGTGACGACCGATCCGTCAGCCGCGGCGGTGAGCACGAAGGTGGCGTTGTCCAGCCCCGATCTGCCCTCCGCCTCGACATAGGCCGGCAGGGTACTGCTCGGACCGTTCGTGACGGCCGAGGTCCCCCGAGGCAGCGCGGTGATCACGGGGGCCGCACTGACCGCGAGAGCGGTCATCACCAGGGCGGCCAGCGGTGCGCGAAGCCGGGCCCGTGCCGGGAGCGCGTCGATCGTCAGCGCTGCCGATGCCAGCAGGGCGAGCCAGTACAGGCTCAGGGCGGCGCCCGGCCAGACCGCGATGCCGGTCCCGGCATCCGACGTGACGACGATGCCGATGACCGCGACCGCCGTCGCCAGGCCGCTGAGCGCGATGAGGAGGACCACGGCGGACGACGCTGTGCGCGAGACAATGGGAGCGGCCGCCGCGAGCACGATCAGGGGCACGACGAGAAGGAACGGCCACGGCCCCGCGCCGTCGACGAGCTGACCCCATTCCGAACCGCCGGCGGTGGGAAACCCGAGCGCGAGGGCGACGCGGCGGGCGAGATCGGTCGACTCCCCCGACGGCAGCGGCACCCCCGGGTCGGCGATCAGGGCCCATGGCTCGCCAGAGCCGAGACGGCGCCAGATCATCGGCGCCCAGACGATCACCGATGGAACGAGCAGCCAGACGACCCGCGCGAGTCCTCGACCGCGGCCGAGCGCTGCCGTGAGGACGATCGCGACCAGCCACAACACGACGAGGGCCGGAGCCAGCGACGGGGCGCTGGCGAGCACCGCGACGGCGATCACCGATCCCATGCCCGCCGCGGTCCACGATCGGTGCGCGGCGACGGCGGTCCACAGCAACCAGGGAAGCAGCAGATGTGCGATGACGACCGTCGGTCGTCCCGATGCCAGCGCGTCCAGCAGGCTCGGCGCCAGGGCGTAGCCCACCGCGACGACGGCGCGGGCGAGGGCGTTGTCGGTCAGGCGCGTCGCGGCGAACCAGCCGCCGAGTGCGGACAGGGGAATCGCGAGAACCCACAGCACGACGAGGACGCGCGAGGGCGCCGCGGGCCAGAGCGAGCCGAGCACGGCGACGACCGCGCTGAACGGATCGGCCGGCCCCTGCGTGTCCCAGCCGAGAGGTCGGGCACCGGAGGCCGCGTCCGCCCAGAGCTGGCCCACGGTTGCGCGCAGCGGCGCGAGCCCGCCGCCGCCGAGCACCGGCCACGCGAGCAGCGACAGGAAGGCGAGGACCGACACGAGCAGAGCTCCGAGAACGATCCAGGCACCCCCACCGGAGAAGAAGTGCAGCTCACCGCGAGCGGTGCCGTCGATGATCACGTCGTCGTCGAGGCGCTGGCGCAACTCGACCCGGCTGACCCGCAACGGTGCCAGCTGCGCCCACGACACGGAACGACCCGCGCGGATGCCGCGACGCGCATGAGCGACGGCAGCCGGTCGCAGCAGCACCGTGAGCGTGGCGCCCCATTCCGGACCGATCATCGAGGGACGCTTGCCGAGCAGCAGCACCACGGAGCGGACGATCGCCAGCGGCAGCAGAGAGAGCCAATGCAGGGGGACGGCGACGGGCGGCGCATACACGAGTCGGCGGTGCAGCTGCGCCGTGCGGCGGCCGTAGGCCCGACGCACCCCGACCGGCTCGAAGCGGTCGCCGAGAACAGGAGGGTCTGTGCGATCGGGGTCGGCGAGGGCGACGAAAGCCTGGGGGGCGAGGACGACGCGCCCCCCTCGCAGACGCGCGCGCACACCGAGGTCGAGTCCTTCGTCGGCGCCGGCGAGCGCCGTGTCGAGACCGCCGAGCGCGCGCCACGCGTCGGTGCGCACCAGGATGCCGCGCACATCCGAACCGAGCACGTCCTCACTGGCGTCGTGCTGGCCTTGATCGTGCTCGCCGTCGGCGAGGCCGACGGCGCGGCCGCCTCGCGTCATCGACACACCGAGCGACACGATGCGGTCGTTGTCGTCGGCGCGGACGAGTTTCGGTGCAGCGATCGCGACCGAGGGAGCGGTCTCGAGGGCGCCCATGAGACGGACGAGGGCGTCGGGCGCGGGCGTGGTGTCCTGGTCGAGCACCCAGACGGCATCCCCGCCGAGCCGTCGACTCGCCAGCGCGAGAGCTTCAGCGAAGGAGGTTCCTCGATCGGCGGTGATGACCGCCTCGGCGGCGGATTCCCCCGCGATCCGCTGAAGCTCGCGATCGGTCGCGTGCGGGCCGCACAGCACGATGGTGAGCGTCTCGACCGGGCGCGCCTGAGCCGCGAGCGCGGAAAGGACGCGGTCGAGACGGATGTCGGTGGCCACGCGCGCATCAGGGCGCACGACCAGCAGTGCGTGAACTCGGGCGGGCATGACGTCGTCAGCCTAGGCGGGAGCCGGCGCAGAACGCGGACGTCGCCCGCGAGTCTCGTGATCGGTCACGCCGCCGCGGCAGCGATCGTCGAGATCAGGCGCGACGCTTGAGCTTGCGGCGCTCGCGCTCGCTGAGTCCGCCCCAGATGCCGAAGCGCTCGTCGTTCTGCAGGGCGTACTCGAGGCACTCGCCGCGCACGTCGCACGAGGTGCAGATGCGCTTCGCGTCGCGTGTCGAGCCGCCCTTCTCCGGGAAGAAGGCCTCGGGGTCGGTCTGCGCACAGAGGGCGTCCGCCTGCCAGGCGAGCGCAGTGTCCTCGTCGGCGACGGACGGACGACGCACTCCCGGCACGCCCAGATTGACCGGGTCGACGAACCAGTTGTCGGGGACGCCGGAGCGGTAACCCGTCATATCGTTCTCCCCACGTTTTCCCGATGCGCCGATGCGCGTGTTGGAATAATTACACCCTTGTCATTCGCCGCGGTCAAGTCGCAGATCGTAAACCCTCAACACGGGATTGAACCTTCACGCACGCCCGTCGGCGTGTCGCGGCCGAGACCGCGCGGTCGGGGCCGGTCGGTCAGGGCCGGCGGGTCAGGAGCCCGGCTGGGCCACGAAGAGCTCGCCGACACCGGACACCTCGATGGCCTCCTCGTCGGCGATGTACACGGCCGTGCCCGGACGGAGGGTCGCGGAGTCAGAGTCGGAGTCGCCGGCGACGACGACCTCCCCGACGGTGCAGAGTGCGATCGCCGGTCCGTGCACCGCGACACGGACCGCCTCGCCGGCGACCGCGACGCGCTCGAGGGCGAAATCGTCCACCGGGGTGTCGTAGACGTCGACCCCGCTCGCGAGGGGGCGCGGACGGATGACAGGAGCCGGGGAGGGTGTCGCGTCCAGCACGTGCAGCAGCTCCGGCACGTCCACGTGCTTGGGGGTGAGGCCTCCGCGCATGACGTTGTCGCTCGCGGCCATCAGCTCGACGCCCAGCCCTGACTGGTACGCGTGGAGCACCCCGGCCGGAGCGAACAGCCCCTCACCGCGATGGAGCGTCACGAGGTTCATCAGGAGGGCCACGATCAGTCCGCCGTCGCCCGGGAAGTCGGATGCCGCGGCGCGCAGCACCGCGATCTCGTCGGCGAACTCGGTCTCGCCGGTGTCCGCCGCGGCGTCGAGAGCCGCGGCCACGGATGCCACCGTCGCGGCATCCGCCTCGTCGAGCGCCCAGGCGAGCACGTCACGCAGAGCACGCTCGGCTGCGGGCCCGTCGTCGTCGACGTCGAGGCGGCTCTGCAGCTGGGCCACACCGGCGGGGACGTCGTCGCCGGTGGCGGCGAGCACGGACAGGAAGCGACGGGTCTCGGCGAGCGGGCGGAGTCCGACGAGCGCACGGAAGCGGTCGCTGAGGGCGACGATGATCTCCGGCTTGTGGTTGTCGTCGCGATAGAGACGGTCGGCGGCGTCGCGCGGGATACCGGCGCGCTCCTCCCGCGCGAACCCCTCCTGTGCCTGGGCGCGCGTCGGGTGGGCCTGGATGGAGAGCGAGGATGCCGCGGCGAGAAGCTTGAGCAGGAACGGCAGAGCCGGACGTCCGGCATCGGCGAGGGCCACGTCGAGCGTGCGTCCATCGGGCGTCCGGGAGGGGCAGCCCGGGTGGTCGCCGTACCAGATCTCGGCCTCGGGAGCCCCCGTCGGCTGGCGTCCTTCGAGGGCGGGAATGAGGGTCGGGGAACCCCAGGAGTAGTCGCGAGGATCGTTGGAGATCGGCGTCAGCATGCCCCCAGCCTAGGACCGCCGTCGCGCTACTCTGATCTCACCATGGCCGTCCACACGAAGCATCCGGTCGCGGCGCCGCCGACCGCGCCGATCCGCGCGACGTCGGGCCACCTGCTGCTGCGGGGGTGGTGCATCTTCGTCCTCGCCGCGGCCCTCGCCGGGTCCGCGTGGCCGCTGGCGCTCGGCATCCCCGCCACCGCCGTCGCGGTCGTCGTCGCCGGGGTCGTCTCGGCGTCGGTGTGGGCGCTCTCGCGTCCCCCGGTGCAGTGGCGTCGACTGCCGTGGTTCGCTCTCGCCTATGTCCTGTGGGCGGTGTGCTCGCTGCTGTGGACGACGCATCTCGCGGCGACGGCCGCGACGCTCGTCCTCCTGCTGGTGACGACGATGCAGGCCCTCTTCGTCGGAGCGGTGCTGACGTGGCGTGAGCTGGTGCGCGCGATGGCCTCGGCGCTCAAGTGGGTGCTCGGGTTGTCGCTGCTGTTCGAGCTCTGGGTGTCGCTCGTCTGGCACGGCGTACTGCTTCCGGGCTTCGCACGGCCCGACGGTGTGGTCGCCGACGGGGCCGTCGTCTGGTCACACGATCAGCTAATGAGCGGTGGGCGCATCGAGGGCATCGTCGGGGATGCCACGGCGCTGGCCTTTCTTGCGCTGCTGGGCATGGTCGTCTTCGCCGTCCGCTTCGCTTCGCGTGCGCCACGGCGCACGCTGCTGGTCGGGTGGTTCGCGCTGTCGGCCTTCCTCTTCTTCCGTGCGGGGTCCGCCCTCGGCTGGCTCGGAGCGGCGGCGGTCCTCCTCGTGCTCGCGACGGTGCTGGTGATGCGCACCACGAAGCGTGCCGGCGAGCGCACCCGGTATTACGTCGTCTACGCCGTGATCGCCGCGGCCGGCATTCTGGCCGTCTGGCTCGGGCGCGGTCAGATCTTCTCGCTCCTCGGGCGCAGCACCGACCTCGACGGGCGCGAAGGGACGTGGGCCCTGATCGCGGCGAAGGCGCTCGAGCGTCCGGTGCAAGGGTGGGGTTTCGCAACGCCGTGGCCGCCGCAGGACGCGGCATCCGCGCCCTGGGGCCCCGGCATCGACTCTGCCCTCACGCAGGCCCACAGCGTGTGGCTCGACGTCCTCCTCCAGCTCGGGATCGTCGGGATGGCGCTGCTCGCCCTGACCTTCTTCGCGTACGTGTGGCGCTCCTGGTTCTTCGCCGTCGACCGCCCCCGCTGGGACCTCGTCGCCGACCGGCCCTACTCCCCCGTGACGCTCGTGCCGACGCTGACCGGAGCGATCCTGCTCGTGCAGGGCGTGGCTGACTCCGGTCCGATCGTCGGCGGCGGGTGGTTGCTGATCGTCATGCTCGCGTTCAAGATCAAGCAGGCACCCCTGCTGGGACGCGGAGCCTCGGAAGAACGGCTGGTCGGCGAGCAGGGCGAGACGGAGCGCGTGCCGCGCTGACCCGCGGGTGAAGGGCACGGGTGATGCGCAGGGGGCCGGGTTAGACTTCTCGCGCTATGCCCTCTATTTCTGCGCGCCCCGACGCGGCCTCGAACGAGACGTTCTCGCCCGCCAGCGCGACGATCGCGATCGTCACCTACAACCGGTCCGGCCTTCTGACGAAGCTGCTCGAGAGCATCACCGCGATGGACCCGAAGCCGGGCCACGTGGTGATCGTCGACAACGCGTCGACCGATGACACCACCGCCGTCGTCGAGTCGTTCCGCGAGCGGCTGGGCGCCGAGCTGGTCTACCGCCGACTCGACGAGAACACTGGGGGCTCCGGCGGTTTCAGCGAGGGCATGCGGGTGGCGTATGAGCTCGGCTCGACGTGGATCTGGCTCATGGACGACGACGTCGAGGTACTGCCCGACGGACTCGCGAAGATGGGCGCCTGGGCGCCGCGGTTCAAGTCGATTCAGGGGCGACGCTACGACTTCGACGGCAGCGAGTTCTACTGGCAGTACCGCGTCGCGGAGCCCCTCGCGATCCCGATCCCGTATGCACCGAGCGGGTTCGACGAGTCGGGCTACAAGGAGATGAACTCGGGCTGCTTCGAGGGCATGTTCATCCACCGCGACATCGTCGGGCAGATCGGCCTGCCCGATCCCCGCTTCTTCATCTACTGGGACGACCAGACCTACGGCTGGCTCGCATCGCGCATCACACGCTCGGTCATCGTCAACGAGTTCGTGCTGCGTCGCACGCGCGAGATCAAGCAGTGGGACATGGGCATCCGGCACATGAACGCGTCGAGCAACGCGTACCGCTACTACATCATGCGCAATCGGGCGATCATCAAGCGCTATTACCGCAGCCTCGGGGTCTACAACCCTGTGCTGTTCGGCCTCGGCACGGCCCTGACGTTCGGCAAGGAACTCATCCGGCTCGTCTTGGTCGAGCGCACCGTCCGGGGTACCTCGAACCTGTTCCGAGGCCTGCGCGACGGACGCAAGATCTCGCGGGATGCCGCGTGGAAGCCCATGCCGCCGCTGGTCGGCGCGGGGAGACCCTCGAACTAGCTCTCCGCCTTCGGCGACGATCCGAACCCGCGTTCGATGAGGTCGGCGACGACGATGTCCGACGGCGACGCCCCGAATGGCGGGTCGACGACCCGGAACCTGTCGGGATCGCCCAGGAAGGCGCGCACGACGTCCGGATTCCAGCCCGACAGCACGGCGCTGGAACCGAGGCCGTCCGAACGCTCGGTCGCCCTGCGGTGGATCAGCGTCGGCACGCCGTGCACGGCCGCCTCCTCCTGGATGCCGCCGGAGTCGGTGACGATGAACCGCGCGGACTGCAGGAGCGCGACGAACGCGCTGTGCTCGAGCTTCGGCGCGACCGTCAGGCGCGAAAGCCCGGCGTCGGCGATCGTCGACGCCACCGTCTCGCGCGAGTAGGAGTCGACGATGATGTCGAGGGGCACGGGCGAGTGCGCGTCGAGGAGCCGCAGGGTGTCGAGCACCAACGTCGGCTGAGAGATGAACTCGTAGCGGTGCAGCAGGACCAGTCCTCGGTCGCGGAGCTCCGGCGCGGGAGCGGAGCTCGCCGCATCGCGCACCGCATCGCGAACCGTGTTGCCGTGCGTCGCCACGACGTTCCTCCGGCCGCGCAGATTCGCGACCGCCTGGTCGCTGGGCGCGTAGTGGACCGACGCGAGCCGCCCCACGATGCGCCGATCAAGCTCCTCCGGGAACGGGTGCCGCCAGTCTCCGGAACGAAGACCCGCCTCGACATGGGCGACCGGCAGGCCGAGGAGGCGACCGATGACGGTGCCCAGGACCGTGGTCACCGTGTCGCCGTGCACGACGACCACGCCGTGGCGCCGGTGCCGGCGCCGTTCGGACCTCAGATTGCGCAGCGTCCAGGCGGCGACCGTCCCCATCCACCCGACCATCTGAAGAGGCGAGGTCAGCGGCCGGCCACGCCAGCCGTCGGCGATCACGCGATCGGGCGTCGGCAGTCCGAGCTGCGGGATCGCGGTGCGCAACGCCTCCGTGTGCTGCTGCGTCACCCATTGCTCGAAGGGCACGCCGCGCTCCTGGAGCCGGCGCATGACCGGAGCGAGCTTGATGGCTTCCGCCGTCGTGCCGTAGACGAAAATGATCACGCGACCGCCTCCACTGTCATCGGGGATCCGCCGGGAGGGCGACACTCATCGAACACCTCGGCTCTGAGACGGGGCCTCGGGCGCGCGACGTCGCTGGGCAGCTTGTCACGCATCTGAGCACTCCGGAGTAGGCGAGGAGTGGCGCCGTGCGACGACGGGCCACGCCATCGATCCTAGGGGAGAGCCCGGCGGGGCCGCGGATGCGGAGGGTCCGAGCCCGCGGTTGGTAGACTGACCCGCCGTGCACGTGCTCGCCGCAGGGCGACGTTCCCCGGAGCGCGCGAGGCATCAGACCCACCATCAGAGCATTGAGGCGCGCCGAATGTCAGAGCATCCTCTCGATCGCGTCTCCCCCCGCGAGGCGGCGTCGCGAGGGCACGTGCGCGCACACGCTCGCGGGCTCTCCGAGGTCGCTCTCGCCAGCGTCTTCGGCGTCATCGCCTCGTTCGTCTTCCAGGTGGCGAGCGCCCGCTATCTGGCGCCGACGGATTTCGGCCTGCTGTCGGCGTTCCTCGCCGTGGTCGGGACGGCGGCGATCGGGAGCTCGTCGCTGCAGAACATCACCGCCGTCCAGACGGCGTCTCTGATGCGGGAGACCCCGAACCCCGTGAGCCGTCGGCGCATCCCCCGCGACGCCCTCATCCTCGGAATCGCCGCAGGGGCAGCCGTCGCGGCCGCGGCGCCGACGCTGGCGGCATCCCTCGGGAGCTCTTCGGCGATGATCCTCGCCGCGGCCGTGTCCATCCCGCTGAGCTTCTTCTTCGCCGACGCGCTCGGCCTGCTCCAAGGCGCGGGGCGGGTCTCTCAGGCGGTGTGGTGGTCCACCGCCTCACTCCTGCTGCGCCTGGCCATCCTCGGCGTCGGCGTCCTGCTGGGCTGGGGACTCGGCGGTGCGGTCGGAGCCGTCGTCTGCGCGACGGCGATCTCCGTGGTCGGCGCCGCCTGGTCGGCGCGCGGGATCGCCCGCCCGACCCTCGGCGTGTTCTCCCGCAGCGGCGCGGCGATCGTGGTGCTGACGGTGGCGTTCGCGTGGCTCACGTCGTCGGACATCCTCTTCCTGCGGGCGGCGGACGCCACCGCGGTCGCCGGATCGTATGCCGCGGCGACGGTGCTCGTGAAGGCGGGATTCCTGGTCCCGTCGACCCTGTCGCTCTACCTGCTCCCCCGCTTCATCCGCGTTCAGGACGACCGGCGCCTGTCCCGTCTCGGCGTGCTGGTCACACTGGCGCTGTCGATCGGCACGAGTCTGGCGATGACGCTCGTCTTCGCGCTGCTCGGCCCGTGGATCATCCACACGCTGTACGGAACCGAGTTCACCCTCGCCGGAGACCTCCTCGTCCCCGTCTGCCTGGCCTACCTCCCCTGGATGGCTGCTCAGGGGATGCTGATCAAGATGACGTCCACGGCGTCGATGGGAGGCGCGCTCGCCCTCGTCGCCGCCGTCATCGTGCAGTCGATCGCCTTCATGGTGGTCGCACCCGACATCCCGCTCATGCTCACCTGGCTCGGGGCCATCGGCGCCGCGGCCCTCGTCGCCTTCCTCGTGATCGACAGCACCGGGGCCCGGCGGGCCGAGCGCAACGAAAGGAACAGCCATGGTCGTGCGTCGTGACGGGATCACGGGTTACGTGATGGGAGGACTGGGAAACCAGATCTTCATCCTGGCGGCGGCGTGGGAGCAGGCGCGCCGGCTCGACGTGCCGGTCTATCTGGACCGCTCCCACTACGCCGTCGGCGGCACATTCGCCTACGGTCTCGACGCCTTCACCCACCCCGCGATCTCGCTGGCGCCGGAGCAGTCGCCCTGGCGGTCCGTCCGCGTGAATCGGGAGCGCGTGCTCCCCCTGCCCCGCCGGCCGTGGGGACGGGTCTTCCTCGAGCGCGACGGCGACGCCTACGCACCCTCGATCGAGCAGGTGCGTCCCGGCACCACCCTGATCGGCTACTTCCAGTCGCCGCGCTACTTCCCCTCGATCCGCGACGAGCTGAGCGATGCCATCCTCGCCATCGACGAGGAGCCTCGGGAGTCGGCCGAGGTCGCGCGGATCCTCGCGGAACCGGCGATCTCCCTCCACCTGCGTCGCGGCGACTATCTGGCGGTGTCTCCCGACCGTCAGTTCATCGCCTCCGTGGCCTACGCGGTCCGGGCCATCCGCACGCTGCGCGCGCTGGGCGTCGACCTGCCGGTGCGGGTGTTCTCCGACTCGGTCGCGCTCGTCAAGGACGAGCTTCGGGGCGTGGCCGGCGACTTCGAGTTCGTCGAGGAGGGCCTGCTCGGAACGTGGGCGAGCCTGCGCGCCATGTCCGCCGGCCGCGCGATGATCATGAGCAACTCGAGCTTCAGCTGGTGGGGGGCGGAGCTCATGCGTCGCCGCTTCGGCGCCGACACGCCGGTCGTCGCGCCGCGCCCGTGGACGCGGGGCGGAACAGCGAAAGCCGACCTGCTCGACCCCGACTGGATCACCCTCGACGCCCGCTGAGGTCGGATGCGGCCGGGGTCGCGCCGCGCGCCCGGCGGAACGCCCGCCGATGCAGGACCACGCCGCGGACGACGCCGGCCCAGAACGTCGGCGCGAACACCGGCAGCCAGCACACGAAAGCCAGCAGTCCACGGGGCGGACAGCCGTTGCGGGCGGCGACGGACAGCAGACCGCCGACGCCGAGGAGGGCGATGCCCGCGAGCGCGGCCGCACCGGCCGCGCCGAAGAGCACGAGCAGGGCCCCGACCACCACCGGTGAGATCGCGAAGGCCACCAGCACGATGCTGCGCGCGGGCGTCGTGCCCGCGTAGCTGTCGACGAACAGGGTCCCCCGGTCGAAGGTGTGCCGGACGAAGCGGCGAACGGTGGTGCGCGGCCGGTACAAGGCCCGGAACGCGGGGTCGATGCGGATGCCCGCCGTCCCCGCCAGGTGGCGCAGCACCTTGGTGTCGTCCGACACCAGCCGCGCATCGGCCTCCGGCCAGGCGTACTCGAACGCCTCCCGGAGTGCGCCGATCTCCGCGAGGAACATCGTGGTCCCCTTCGGGGCGGCGTCGAAGTTCTCGGGCGTGAGGTCGAACTGCCGTGGCCGCCGCAGATACCGGCCCCAGAACGCGTACGTCGGAGCCTCCCAGAACAGGCCGATCAACGGCACCGACGGGTCGGTGACCACGTGCGCGTTCCAGGCGATGCCTGCCGGCGCCTCACGACGCGCCGCCAGGACGGCGGACAGCGCATCGGCCCCGATCAGGACCCGCGAGTCGAGAAGCAGCACCAGAGGTGCGCGCGCCGTCGACAGACCCAGCCACCGCGCCAGGAAACGACCGCGGTTGCTCTGCCTTCGCAGACGCACCTCTCCGGGGAATCCCTCCGCCGCGTCGGCGACGACGGCCGCCGTGTCGTCCGTCGATCCGTCGTCGACCACGATCACCTCGGCGCGCACCCCCGCACGCGACACGGCGACCCCGAGCGCCGTCAGCGTGTCCGCGAGGTAGGGCGCGGATTGATAGGCGGGGATCACGACGCTGATCTGCGGGTCCGCGTCACTCACCCGTGCCCCCCGTCATCGCCGAAGGCGTCGTTCGGGAGGGCGCGGAGCGCGCACCGGAGGGTTCGTCGAATCGCGTGGCGATAACATGGTCGTCGGCGCGGATCACGGCTCCACGATACCCGCGCCCGTCTGAACGCGTTCCGCCCTGCGAGCCACCACACCTGAGGAGACCCGCCGTGTCGCAACGCCGCCGCGCCATCGCACTGATCGTCGCCCCCCTGGCCCTGCTCGTCTCACTGCTGACCTGGGGCGTGTCCTCGCCGCAGGGCTCGAGCCCGGACGAGCACTACCATCTCGCGAGCATCTGGTGTGCGGACGGCATCGTCCCCGGGGTGTGCGAACAGGGCTCCGCACCTCAGTACCGCTCGGTGCGCGCCGACATCGCCGAGGCATCGCTCTGCTTCCGCCGGCATCCGGACCAGTCGGCCGCGTGCGTCGTCGACGACGCGCGCATGGTCGAGACGGATCAGGCCAACTGGGCCGGCGAGGCCTACCCGCCGGTGTTCTACAGCGTCATGCGGATGTTCATCGTCCCCGATGACGTCGGGCTGTCCGTGCTCATCCTGCGCAGCCTCAACGCGGTCCTCTACGTCGGCCTCCTCACCGCGCTGTTCTTCCTCCTCCCGAGGCGCCTGAGGCCGCCGATGATCTGGGGGGCGGCGCTGACCATCGTCCCGCTCGGCGCGTTCCTCATCCCGAGCATCAATCCGAGCACGTGGGCGATCCTGTCGGCCACGGGCCTCTGGGTCGCGACCTGGGGCTACTTCGTCGAACGGCGGCTCACGCGCCGGATACTGCTCGGCGCGCTCGCGGTGACGTTCCTGGTGATGGGGGCGGGGGCGCGCAGCGATGCGGCCGTCTACGGCGTGCTCGCGATGATCGTCGGCACCGTGCTCGGCTTCGAGCGCAGCCGCCGCTTCCTGCTGTCGGCCATTCTTCCGGTGGCGCTCACCGCGGTCGCGGTCGCGTTCTTCTTCACGAGCGGACAGTCGGCGATCGTCTCGGCATCGACGGCCAGCACTGACGCCCCCCTGGCACTGCACCAGCTCGCATTCCTGGACCTGAAACTGCTGCCGGAGCTCTGGGCGGGGGTGTTCGGGACGTGGGGTCTCGGCTGGCTGGACACGACGATGCCCGGCAGCGTGTGGGTGACAACGATCGCGATGTTCTCGGCGGTGTGCTTCTGGGCGCTGCGCCGAGGCGACGTCCGCAAGTGGATCGTCACGACCGGCGTCGCCGCCAGCCTGGTGGTCGTCCCGATGTTCATCCTGCTCCACGACGGCGTCATCGTCGGCCAGTACGTGCAGCCGCGGTACATCTACCCCCTCATCATCCTGTTCGCGGGCGTGGTGGTCATCGGCTTCCAGCGCCCCGGCCTCGGGCTGAACCGGACGCAGCTGCTGGTGGTCGCGGCCGGTCTCACCGTGGCCAACAGCGTGGCGCTGCACGTGAACCTGCGGCGCTACGTCACGGGCGTGGATGTGCCGGGATTCAACCTCGACCTCGCGGTCGAGTGGTGGTGGAACGCACCGATCACGCCGTTGGGCGTGTGGGCGCTGGGTACCGTCGCGACGGCCGTGCTCGCGGGGATCCTCGTCCGCGCCGCGTGGAGCGCCCGTGAGGACGCAGAGGCGATTCAGGCCTCGTCGGTGGTGCCCCGCGCCTGAGCCTTCTCGAGCTCGACGATGCGCAGCTCCTGCAGCGCGGCGCGTTCGGCGAGCGCGCGCGTCTCGGACTCCAGCCCGGTGAGCTCCGCACTGTTCTGGATGCAGACGAGGAACAGCACGGCGATGCTGACGAAGAAGATGAGGTTCGTGGGCAGCACGACCCCGGCCAGCGACGTGGCCCACACGAGGATGTCGGGGAAGAGGCCGGCGATGAGCGCCAGAGAGGCCGCGAGCAGCCACCAGATGGCGTGCCTCTCGCGCAGACGGCGTCGGCGGAGCAACTCGACGACGACGCCGAAGGTGATCACCGCGGCGACGACACCGAGGATATACGCGGTGGTGCTCATGCCGCTCCTTGTGTGAACCGGGGCGCCGGGCGCACGTAGGCGAAGCCCAGGGCGACGAAGGCCCGCAGCAGATAGACCGCGGCGAGCAGCGGGTTGTGCGACGGCTTGCCTCCCATGCGCGCGCGCATGACCACCGGAACCTGCGTGATGCGGCATCCGGCACGCGCGGCGATGACGAGGGCCTCGACGGTGTCGCCGAGATACTCCGCGGGCATGTTCTCGGCGAACAGGGCGATGGCGCGGGGCCCGCACGCTTTGAATCCCGAGGTGGCGTCGGTCAGGCGCGCGCCGGCCGATCTGCTCAGCACGGCGGCGATGGAGCGCATCGCCCACCGCCGCAACCAGTGCACCTGGTACTCGCCCTCGCCGGCGAAGCGCGCACCGATCACGACGTCGGCATCCGCCAGGCGCTCCAGCAGCGCGGGCACGGCGCGCGGGTCGTGCTGACCGTCGGCGTCGATCTGGACGACGGCCGCGTAGCCGCGCTCCTGCGCGTACTTGAAGCCGAGGCGCATCGCCCCGCCCACCCCGAGGTTGAACGGAAGACGGGCGACCGACGCTCCGGCGGCGGCGGCGACCTCGGCCGTCGCGTCCGACGAGCCGTCGTCGACGACGAGGCACGTCGCCTGCGGCAGTGCCGCCGTGATCTCCGCGATCACACCGCCCACCGCCTCCTCTTCGTTGTATGCGGGCACGACGACCAGCACACGAGCGGGCACGGAGGGCATGGAACGATTCTAGCTTCGAGCCCGGCGCTGACCGAGCGGTCACGCTCGGTCAGCGGGCCGCGAGGTCAGTCGGCCCAGCGCCCGAGGGCGAACTGGAACGTGTTGAACCACAGGAGGGCGGTCGAAGCCCCAAGCACCGCGATGAAGACCCAGAACCGCCATCCGCGTCGATCGGCGCCGCGGCCGACGACTAGCGGGATCGGGAAGAGGGTCGTGCTGTTGCGGGCCAGCGACAGCCACGAGTTGCTCGTCATGAGCGAGGCAGCGGTGAAACCGACGAAAGCGAACTGCGCCCAGTCTCGACGCCAGGCCAGCCACGCCGCGAAGATGAGGATGAGAACCCCGAAGACGATATCCATCAGGAATTGCGGCTGCGCCTGGGTGCCCGACGGCGCCAGCATGGCACGGACTGTCGCGCTCAGCGAATCCCAGGGGAAGAGCGTGGCGCGATCCCACCCGGCACGCTGGGCGCGCCACCACGCGTCGATGTGCCCGGTCTGCAGCCACAGCCACGCGAGGTAGGCGGCGACGCCCGCCGCGCCCAGCGCGACGCCGCCGAGGTCGTGGCGAAGGACCTTCCGCCCGGTGCGGCGAGCCTGGACGACGAACATCACCAGGAGCGCGGCGACGAGGAAGAGGCCGTTGGCTCGCGTGAAGCCGGCGCACGCGGCGAAGGCGCCCGCCCACCACCAGCGTTCGGTGCTGCCGGCGTACCAGGCCGCGAGCGCGGCGGCCAGGAACAGGGACTCCGAGTAGGAGGCGTGCAGGAAGAGCGCGTAGGGTCCGAAGGCGAACAGGACGACCGCGGCGGTCGCGGTGCGCGAGGTCCCACCCAGCCGGCTGCTGAGACGCCAGAGCAGGATGCAGGCGATCAGGCCGCCCACAGCAGCCACGAGGGCCATCGCCCACGGCACCGGGTTCGCCGAGAAGGGTCCCAGCACCCAGGCGACGGCTCCGGCCGCGAGCGGATATCCCGGGAAGAAGGCGTAGGACTCGATCGCACCGTCCGCGGCGTAGCCCCGCTCCGCGATCGTGCGGAACCATCCCGAGTCCCAACGGTGCAGGAGCATCGCGGGCGAGGCGGCGCCGAACGCGGAGTCGGTCTCGATCCACAGCGCGATCATGGCGATCGAGGTCACGAAGACGCGCGATGCCAGCCACACCGCTCCCCCGACCGCACCGGCCCGCCACCACGGACGGTCACTCCATCTCACGGTCCCCAAGACCACCGTCGTCGTCATCTTGTCGTTCTGCTCCGCGTGTCTCTGACTGCTCCGTGGTCTCCGCTACGCGAGATGGTTGTTCCACAGAGACAGGGCCGATCCGATGGCCATGTGCATGTCGAGGTACTGGTAGGTTCCGAGACGGCCCCCGAAGTGCACGTTCTTCTCCCCCTTGGCGAGGTCGCGATAGGCGAGCAGCCTCGCGCGATCGTCGGGCGTGTTGACGGGGTAGTACGGCTCGTCGTCACGTGTCGCGAATCGCGAGAACTCCCGCATGATCACGGTCTTGTCCGTCGGGTACCGGGCCGCGCGCTCCGGGTGGAAGTGCTTGAACTCGTGGATGCGGGTGTAGGGCACCTCGGCATCCGCGTAGTTCATGACGCTCGTGCCCTGGAAGTCGCCGATGTCGAGCACTTCTTCCTCGAAGTCAAGCGTCCGCCACGCCAACGCCCCCTCCGCATCGTCGAAGTACCGGTCGACCGGTCCCGTGTACACGACCGGCAGCTGGCCCACGGTGGCCCTCTTGCTCCACGGCTGCGTGTCATCGAAGTAGTCCGTCGACAGCTTCACATCGATGTTGGGGTGATCGGCCATCCGCTCGAGCCAGGCCGTGTACCCGTCGGTGGGAAGGCCCTCCCAGGTGTCGTTGAAGTAGCGGCTGTCGTACGTGTACCGGACCGGCAGACGACTGATGATCTCGGCCGGCAGCTCGTGCGGGTCGGTCTGCCACTGTTTGGCCGTGTAGTCGCGGATGAAGGCCTCGTACAGCGGGCGTCCGATGAGACCGATCGCACGCTCCTCCAGGTTCTGCGCGGCCTTCGGATCGAACTCGCCCGCGAGCTCGTGCACCAGCTCTCGCGCCTGATCGGGCGTGTACGCCGCCTGGAAGAACTGGTTGATCGTGCCCAGATTGATCGGAAGCGGGTACACCACGCCCCGGTGGTTCGTGTACACGCGGTGGACGTAGTCGGTGAACGTCGTGAAACGGTTGACGTACTCCCACACGGTCGCGTTCGACGTGTGGAAGAGATGCGCCCCGTAGCGGTGCACCTCGATCCCGGTGGTCGCCTCGTCCTCGCTGTACGCGTTCCCGCCGATGTGGTGGCGGCGGTCGATGACGGTCACCTTCCGCCCCGCGGCCGCGGCGCGTTCGGCGACAGTGAGACCGAAGAACCCCGAACCGACGACAAGAAGGTCCATCACCATCTCCTCTCGCGCGCCGGGTAGCGAAGACCGGCGATCACCCCGCGCCCGGCCTCGCGGATCTTGGCCATCCGGTGCTCCTCGAGCAGGAGGAGCTTGACCCACGCTTTGGTCGTGAACCACAGGTCTTCCCAGAACCATCGCCCGAACCCGTACCGGCGTGTGACGATGACACGATTGCGGGTCGCATGGAAGATCCGGGTGAGCGAGTAGTTGGCCAGGTACACGCGGCGACCGAACAGCGTGGTGGGCGCGGAGTCGCCGAACCGGTGGTCGAGGACCGCGTCGTAGACCTTCAGGTTGCGATAGCCCGCTCGTCGCGCACGCAAGCAGATGTCGTGGTCGACGTAGTCGATGAACAGCGGCTCGTCGTGAAGCCCGATGCGCTCCAGCAGCGCGCGGCTGAACGACGAGCCCGAGCTGATGAGGACGTCCTTCTCCTCGACTCCGACGCCGCGCTCGGGGCGATAGATGATCCCGGTCGCCGCCGAGCGCAGCGACGGACCGATCACTCCGGCCTCCGGCACCCTCGACCGCGCGCGCGTCAGCGTCTCGATGAACCCCGGGGTGATCGTGCTGTCCTGGTCGAAGACCACGACCTCGTCGTACCCCGCGGCGATGGCCGCGCGCATGCCGGCGTTGAAGCCGGCGGCGACCCCACGGTTCGCGTGCTGTGGAAGCCAGCTCACGCGCGGATCCTCGTGGAGCGCCGCGCGCACGCGGGCGCTCGACGGGTCGTCGGGTGAGTTGTCGACGATGTAGACGTGGTCCGTCTGCGCGCGCAGCGCCCTCACGTTCTCCTCGGTCACCGGGTCGGGGAGAAAGAGCAGCACCACTCCCGCGACGGAGCGAGAGTCGCCGGGTGCTACGGGAGCCGCGGCCACCGTGTCACGACCGGGTGGGGATGGTGAGGATGCCGATGAACATCCCCGTCATGATCGTCTGGGCGCCGAGCACCATCAGCATCGAGGCGGGCACCGCGACACGCAGCGTGGCCTGAGGGTCGAGGGCGCCGAAACCGGACTGCCCCCACGAGACGAACTGGATGACGAGGACCACGATCCCGATGAGCAGCGCGGCCGATCCCACGAGCGAGAAGGACTCGAGGGATGCCCGTTGAGCGAACCAGGCGAAGCTGCGGCTGCGGGGAAGCCGGAACCCTTCGCGTTCCGCGTACAGCTTGGTCAGGATCGCGAAGAGGACGCCCTGATAGCCGACGATGGCCAGTGCGGACAGGTAGACCTGGCTGGCCACGTCGAACCCGACACCGCCGATGCGGGTCGGGCCGAAGAGGAGGAGCAGGGAGCCGACGGCGCCCAGCACGAGCGCGATCAGCCCCGGCACGAGGAACAGCCAGCGGGGGCTGAAGATCAGCAGGAACCGGAGGTGGCGCCATCCGTCGCGCCAGCTGCGCAGGTGCGGCGGCCGGCTGCGGCCGTCCTTGCTCAGCGTCGTCGGCACCTCGCTCACTTGGAGTCCGGCCAGAGTGGACTTGACCACCATCTCGCTGGCGAACTCCATGCCGGTGGTCTTGAGCTCGAGCCCGAGCATCGCGCGTCGGTTGTAGCCGCGCAGACCGCAGTGGAAGTCGCGGATCGGCGAACGGAACAGCATCCGACCGATCCACGTCAGGACCGGGTTTCCGAGGTACTTGTGCAGCGGGGGCATCGCGCCCGGCTCGATGCCGCCGAGGAACCTGTTTCCCATGACGAGGTCATCGCCGGCGCGCAGGCGCTCCACGAAGGGGTCGAGCGCCGTGAAGTCGTAGCTGTCATCCGCGTCGCCCATGATGACGTAGCGTCCGTTGGCCGCCTCCATGCCGCCGATCAGCGCGGCCCCGTAGCCCTTGACCGGGATGTCGACGACGCGGGCGCCGTGATCGACGGCGATCTGCTGCGATCCGTCGGTGCTGCCGTTGTCGGCGATGAGCACCTCTCCGTGGACGCCGGAGGTCTGCAGGTACCCCTTCGCCTTGTCGACGCACGTCGCGAGAGTTTCGGCCTCGTTGAGGCAGGGCATAAGGATCGTCAGCTCGACGTCGTCAGTCGCGTTCATCATCGCTCTCGGGTTTGGGGCAACCACGGGAGTCTACCCGGAAGCCGCAGAGGATCTGCTGTGCCCGGCGGGGCGCAGCGCGACGATCGCGAGCAGCAGCACGGTCAGCGACATCCCGCCGCCCGTTCCGATGACCGCCCCGACGCTTCCGCCGGCGGCAGCTCCCACGACGACCATCGTGAGGAGCCCCACGACGGACCCGACGCCGCTGCAGACCGTCGCTGTCCGGGCCCGGCCGTCGGTGGCGAGGAAGGCGGCGAGGAAGACCGACACCGAGAACCCCCAGACCGCGACCATCAGGCCTTGTGCCAGGGGGACCGCCGGGACGAAGGCGGAGCCGTAGACGAGGGGCAGCACCACGGGCAGCAACGCGGCGACGATCGCGCAACCGGCCGCCATCACCGCAGACAACGCAACCGTGGCCCGACGCACCGCGCCCAGCCGCTCGGCGGCAGGGAGCGCGGACCACCGCCCGAAGCGCGGAAGCATGGCCTGCGTCACGGCCTGGGCGACCATCGACGCGGGTGTCGCGAGGGCGAGGGCCGCGGCGAACTGGCCTGCCGCCCCGGGCGTGTCGAGCGCCGTCGCCACGACCATCGACACCTGCATGAGCCCGTTCGTCGCCAACAGCGCCAGAGAGCTCCACGCGATGAACGACACGAGCGGCACGGCGGTTCGATCGTCGCTGCCCGAAGCGGCCTCGCCGGGGCGGACCGCGACGACGGCGGCCACCGCGAAGACGAGGTAGCCGAGGACGGCCGGGACGAGCGCCCACTCCCGCCAGCCGACGGAGAGGAAGACGGCGAGCGCCAGCAGCGCGACGATGCCGGACACGACGTCCCATACGGCCGCCGATCGGAGCTTGCCGACACCGATCAGCATGCCCCGCGCGAAGATGTAGGCCGACCACGCCGCCGTCAGGCCGACGGCCTGAACGGCCGCGGCCGCGGCGCCGCCCAGCAGCAGCATCGCGACCCCGGCCCCCAGCCCCAACGGGATCAGCGAGAACGCGAGGGAACGCCGCAGCGCACGCAGGACCCCGGGGCGATCGGCACGGCCGAAGGCGGCGGCGGCGTTTCCCGCCGCCGTCGGCCACAGCAGCGAGAGGAGGATCGCCACGGCGAAGCCCACGTTGACGGCGGCCAGGCTGTCGGCGCCCAGCACCCTGCCGACGACGGCCGTGTACGCGAATCGGGACACTCCCTGCGCCAGGAGGCCCACCGTCGAGATCACCGAGTCGACGAGCGCCGAATCACGTCGTCCCATGAGAGGGAATACTATCGTTCGACCGCGCGCGTCCGCCGCGGGGAATGAGGGACACCACGTGCTCGACATCATGTTGCCGTTCTACGGTCGCGAGGATCACTTCCGCGCCGCGGTGACGAGCGTCCTTCAGCAGGACAGCGATCAGTGGCGTCTCGTGATCATCGATGACGCCTATCCCGACCCCGCTCCGGGGGCCTGGGCGCGCCAGATCTCGGATCCCCGCGTGGAGTACCGGCGCCACGAGGTGAACCAGGGCATCAACCGCACGTTCCAGGAATGCCTCGATCTGTCGACGGCGACCTGGGTCAGCGTGTTCGGCTGCGACGACCTCATGCAGCCGAACTACGTCCGCCGCGTGGCCGAGCTCACCGCACAGTTCCCCGACGCCGGCATCATCCACCCGGGAACCGACGTCATCGACGCCGACGGCGCCCCGGCGCGCACGATCGTCGACACGGCGAAGGCCTTCTACCGCCCGCGGGGCCCGCGCCCGCGGGTGCTCGGCGGCGAAGAGCTGGCGGTCAGCATCACCCGCGGAAACTGGATGAACTTCCCTGCGCTGGCGTGGCACGGACCGACGGTCCGCGGGATGGGGTTCCGCCCCGGCTACCAGATCGTGCAGGACCTCGCGCTGGCGCTCGACGTCTGCCGGGTGGGGCGCACTCTTGTCCTCGACGACGATGTCGTCTTCCACTACCGCCGCCACCGCGGCAGCGTGTCCTCGTGGCAAGCCGTCGACGGAACGCGCTTCCGGGAGGAGCGCGCGTTCTTCCTCAGCGAGGCCGAGACGTTCGACGACGAGGGATGGCACCGCGCGGCGCGGGCCGCGCGTCGGCATCTGTCCAGCCGCATCAACGCAGCGACGCAGCTCCTGCCCGCCCTGCGCGCCGGCGACCTCCACGGTGCCCGCGGACTCCTGGCGTACGCCGCCGGGCGCTGATCGCCGTCAGGGCCGCGGCACCACCTTCGAGATGGTCAGAGCACCGTCGGGAAGATCGAAGGAACGCACCGCCGTGAGGCATGCGCTCGACTCGTCGGACGCGGCATCCGAGAGGACATAGGTGACGTGCTCCTGCGCGAAGGTGGAGCAGGCGTCGAAGGTGACCTCGATCTGGTCGGGGTAGGGGTTGCTCACCACGGGCTCCCCGTCGCCCGGCACCCACGACACGCCGGCGAGGCGGTTCCACTGGTACTCGTAGCTGCCCGAGGGATCGATGGCGTCCCACATCTCTCGCCCCGGTGCGCCCTGGAACCCGTTGAACGCGGTGGCGCCGCTCTCCAGCAGAAGAGCCGTCACGACCTTGCCCCCGACGCCGACCCAGGTGCCGGCGTGTGCGTCGTCGAGCTCCTCGATGGCCTGCGCCGGCGCGGTCGTGCGCAGATCGAACACGCCCAGATAGAGGGGGTTGATGTTGTACGACGCGACGACGGAGAGCACGAGCATCCCCGCGGCGGCGATCGTCCGCCACCCCAGGGCCACCGCCAGGATCACGATCGCGCCGACCGCGGCATACGCCCACCACACGCCCGCGGCGGCGAGGAGGTCGGGGGCGCGCAGGCCCACGGCGACGGCGATCCCGACCTGCGACAGGAGGAACACGGCGGGGCCGATCGCCGAGACGACCCAGCCGGGGCGCGCGGCCGGCGTCACCCGCGCCATCAGCAGGACGAGGACGACGAGCGAGCCGAACCCCAGCCCGATCCTGATCCGCCCCAGCGTGGTGCGATCGAGTAGGAGCAGGTGGGCGACGGCATCCCAGCCGGGGATGAAGGCGAACGCGAGCAGCACCAGCAACGCGACGTAGCCGAGCAGGAGCGCCCACGGCGTGGACCGACCCTTCCGTCGCTCGCGGACGACGAGCCAGAGCACGACCACGCCCAGGAAAAGGCCGGGCAGGAAGAAGGTCGCCGACTCCGACGCGTTCGGGTCGATGAAGCGCCCCGCCCGGCGCAGCGCATTGGTGAAGGAGGAGCCGAACAGTGCGGCGACCGCCTCCGGGTTCGCGCCGTGGCCGGTCTGCTCGAGCCGTTCGCCCGGGTAGGCCGTGGAGAGGAAGGCGGAGACGGTCCCCCAGCGCGTGAGAAGCCAGACGACGAGCACGCCCGCCGCGGCGACGCCCGCACCGAGGACGACCCCGAGGCGGCGCAGCACGGAGGCCCAGCCGATCCGGGGCGCGGCCTCGATCGCGACACCGACGACCACCGCCGCCACGACGAGCGCGACGGGGATGATGAAGGGGACGTAGATCCCCATCGCGACCACCACCGTCAGGTACCCGATGAGGATCCCGAAGGTCCACAGGCTCCGCCGCGTGCGCGATCTCGTCACCCAGAAGGCGGCGGTGAGCACCAGCAGCCCCCACGCGACGGGCCACAGCGTGGTCTGCAGCAGCCACCAGGCGAAGAACGGGCTGGCCGCGAAGGCGACCGCGACGCTCAGCGCGGTGAGGGGACGCCGCGGGAGCACCGTCAGGACGAAGGCATATGCGGCCGCAGCGACACCGAAGACCGGCAGCCACCACTTCCACGCCTGCGCGTGCCCGACGTCGAACACGAGGAATCCCCACAGGTGCGGGCGGAAGACGACGCTCCAGTCGACCCGCGGCAGGTCCTGCGGCAGGCTCGTGTCCATGCCGCCGGGGAACGTGCCGTTGATCGCGGGCAGGCCCTGCTCGACCTGGGCGATCGCCCACACCGTCTGGACGTTCCACTCGTCGGTGCGGATCGTGTTGGGGTGTCCGAACAGCAGGGCGGGGTCGCTGCCCGAGGACACCATCGGGAAGAATGCGCCGGAGGACGTCCCGTTGATGGATGTCGCGACGAGGGCGAGGAACACCACCGCCAGGATGGCCAGCCCGCCGATCAGGAGATGGGTCGCGGGCAGGCCCACGGGCGTGGGCGCGCACCAGGCGCTCCACCTCTCGCGGACATCCGTCACCGCGCGGCGCGCCGCGTCGATGCGTGACTCCGGTGCACTCACGCCGATCCCTCCCCGCCGATCGGCTCGACCCGCCGGACCCAAGACCTCCACATTATCAACGCGCACCCTGGGCGGATGCCGCGAGCGACCGCCTTATCATCGGGGGATGAGTACGGACGGTCCCCCGGCCCGATCCCGCGCGTCGAGCTTCGCCGGTCGCGCGAGACGCCTCGTCACCGACCCGGTCGGCACGGTGCGGCGGTGGCGCGCCCGGACGGCACGCCTCCGGCGCTTCGAGGCGGGGACCATGACCTGGGCCATCAAGATCAGCGCTCCCGACGACGCAAGCGCCGCACGCTGGGGCGACATGGCGTTCGCCGCCGATCTGGCCGAGGCGCTGAGCGCCGCGGGGCAGAACGTGCGCATCGACCGCCTCGGCGCACCCGCGCAGGCACCCGCCGACGTCACCCTCGTGCTCCGCGGCCTCCACCGTATCGCCCCGGAGCCCGCGTCGATCAACCTGCTGTGGGTCATCAGCCACCCGGACGACGTCGCGGACGAGGAGATCGCCCTCCCCTGGGACCGCGTCTTCGTCGCCAGCGACTCCTATGCGCGCAGCGCGAGCTGGGGGGCCGAGCCCCTCCTCCAGGCGTCGTCGCCGCGCCGGTTCCAGCCCGGACCGCCCGATCCCGACCTGCGCGAAGAGGTCGTGTTCGTCGGCACGACCCGCGGAGTGGAAAGGCCGGTGATCCGGGATGCGATCGCGGCCGGAGCGAAGGTCGCGATCTACGGGCACAACTGGGAGGAGTTCGTCGACTCCTTCTATATCCGCGCCGACCACCTCGAGTTCGCCCGGGTGCCGGCCGCCTATCGGAGCGCCGGCATCGTGCTCAACGATCACTGGGAGGACATGCGCGCCCACGGGTTCGTCTCGAACCGCCTGTTCGACGCCGCATTCGTCGGCGCGCGGATCATCTCCGACCGCGTGCCCGGGGCCGAGGAGGTCTTCGGAGGGCTGGTTCAGTCGTACACGACGAGGCAAGAGCTCGAGGCGCTGCTGCGCGGCGAAGGCTGGCCGTCGGAGTCGGAGCGGCTCGCCCTGACCCGGCGGGTCCGCGAACGGCACTCCTTCGATGCGCGCGCCCGCACGCTGATCGCGGCGGCGCGCGCCGCCGCGATCACTGCTCGTCGGCGTTGAATCGCACCTGCACGGCCGCGTCGTCGACACGGAGCACACCAGTGGTGCGCGCGTAGGGTTCCGCGTCGAAACTCGCCGCCTGGGGCAGATCGTGGATGTGCCGGCTGGCGGAGTCCATGAAAGACGTGTTGACGAAGTACTTGCCCTCGCCGAAGGTGGTCCCCTTCAGGACGAAGGTCACCGAGGCGTCGCCCCGCAGCGGGGGCAGCTCCATGCCCAACCGGCGCGTGTCGGTGCCCATCACCTTCTGACCGAGGGTGTTGTCGATCTGGATGGCGCACAGCCAGTCCTCGAGCCGATCGGTCGAACGCACGTGTGCGGTGATCTCCAGGTCGCCGCCGAATCGCAGCGGGCTGCCGGGGGCCGCACCCACGACGACGGCCTGGGTGCCGACGACGACGCCCTCCGGCGTCGCCGGCTCCTCCGTCTCGCTGCGCTCCGCGAGGCGGCGGGTCTCGAGGATGTCGCGGAACGCGGCCACGGCACCCGGCGGGTCGCCGTCGTAGACGATCTCGCCACGGTTCAGCAGCACCGCTCGATCGCACAGCTCCGTGATCTGCCCGAGGGAATGGCTGACGATGATGATGGTCCGCCCCTGCTCCTGGAAGCTGCGGATCTTGTCGAGGCACTTGCGCTGGAAGGCCTCGTCGCCGACGGCGAGCACCTCGTCGACGAGGAGGATGTCGGGATCGGTGTGCACCGCCACCGCGAACGCGAGCCGCACGTACATGCCGGACGAGTAGAACTTCACCTGGGTGTCGATGAAGTCGGCGATGCCGGAGAACTGGACGATGTCGTCGAACTTCTCGTCCGTCTCCTCCCTGCTGAGGCCGAGCACCGACGCGTTGAGGTAGACGTTCTCCCTACCGGTCAGATCGGGGTGGAAACCGGCGCCGAGCTCGAGCAGCGCCGCCAGACGTCCCCGCTGGCTCACCTCGCCCGCCGTCGGGTCGATAATCCCGCCGATGACCTTGAGCAGCGTGCTCTTGCCCGAACCGTTGTGCCCGATGAGACCGATCGTCGTCCCGGCGTGGATGTCGAGACTGACATCGCGCAGCGCCCAGAAGTCCTCGCGGTGACGCCGTCCCGCCCGACCGAGCGTGACGATGCGCTCCTTGATCGACGAGTCCTTGCGGACCGTGAAGCGTTTGGACACCCCGGCAACCCGGACCACGACGGGCGTATCGACGACTGACGACATCTTGTTCACATCTCCTGGGCGAAGTTGCCCTGCAACCGCAGGAACACGCGGTGGCTGACGAAGAGCAGGGCCAGCCCGACCACCAGCGCGACCGCCATGCGCAGCAGGAGCCCGTCGGGCTGAGGGACGCCGTCCCCCGCGACCCAAAAGGCGTGCTGGAAGCCGATGACCGCGAGAGTCAGCGGGTTGCTGGTGTAGACATCCAGCAGGAGCGGCGAATGGATGCTCGAGCTCACCATCTGCCAGCTGTAGACGACCGGGCTCGCCCAGAACAGCAGCATCGTGCCCAGCTCGACCAGGTACTGCACGTCTCGCAGGTACACGTTCAGGGCGCTGAACAGCAGCCCGAGGGCGGTGCCGAACACCACGATCAAGGCCAGCGCGGGGAAGAAGTAGAGCAGCTGGAGGTGCACCGGCGGCTTGCCGATGACGAAGGTCGCGACGATCAGCACCACGAGCTGGATGCCGAAGTTGAACAGCGCCGATCCCACGCTTGCGAGCGGGAACACCTCGCGCGGCACGTAGACCTTCTTCACGAGGCCCGAGTTGCCCAGGATCGAGCCCGTGGCGCCCACCGTGATCTCGGTGAACAGACCGATCGCCGTGAGTCCGGCGAAGATGTACACGGCGAAATCGGGGATCCCGCGCGCCGCCTGCAGGAACTGGCCCACCACGATGAAGTAGATCGCCAGCTGCAGCAGCGGGCGCGCCAGCGACCAGAAGAAGCCGAGCGTGGAGTCCTTGTAGCGCGACTTCAGGTCACGGCGCACCAGCAGGCCCAGCATCTCGCGGTGCCCGAGCAGGTCGCGTAGCGACGACCACGTGCGCCGGAGGCCGAAACCGGAGGCCGCGCCGATCGTCCGCATCGGAGTCCGCTCCAGGCGGTCGTATCGCGCGGTCGCAGAATCCGAGGACTGAGACATCCTTGAGATTCTACGCGAGCCGCCGTCGCGCTCCGGACACCGATCGCCCGGGGTCGCGACGGCGACGGCGTCAGACCGGCATCCCCCAGCGGCGCAGCCGCGCGGCCGCGCGCGGGTGATGCCGTCGGAGGTACATGCGGGCGAAGTCGCGCCAGCGTCCCGAGCCCACGGGGCCGACCGACCGCAGGTAGGCGATCGCCTCGCCGCCGTCCGGCGGCAGCGACGACGAGAGCGCGTCCAGGCGGTACTCGATCGCGGTGTGACTGATCGCCGTGTATGCCGGCGTCGCGACGGCGCGTGCATGGTAGCCGCGCTCCGCGGCCGCCAGGACGGGCAGCCGCTCCAGCACGTGCGCCAGCCCGCCGTCGACGTACGCCTCGGCCCCGCCGAAATCGGCGTAGTGCCAGGCATGGTCCACGAGCGGACGCAGTGCGTCCGGGCGTGCGACGAACATCGACCCGTACGGGGCGATCGGGGACCCCTCGTCCAGGGGCACGTCGATGCCGAGCGTGGCGCAGAGGCGCGCCGCGCCGTCACGGTTCGCCCACCACGCATGACCCATCGTCGGGTAGCCGAGGTGGACCATCGGGGGGTGGACGATGCCGAGCGTCCTCTCGCGCTGGAAGAGTGCGACGAGCTCCGCGGCGTAGCCGCGCGACGGCAGGAGGTTCTCGAGCAGCTGATCGCGGAAGTGCCGCGCGACGCCGGGATCGTCCTGGGGCGACGCCTTGGAGTGCAGCTTGACGACCAGGTCGTAGCGGTCTGCCCGGAGCTCCTCTCGGCATCCGATCAGGAAGGCGCTCTGGTCACGACCGTCGTTGGAGTCGACGACGCGCACCTCGACCTGCGCCGCGCCCTCGGTGACTCCCAGCACCTGACGGATGCGACCCGCCCGCTCCTCGTCGGGTGTCGTCACGATGACGTCGAACCCGGCCGGCAGGCGCTGGGCGTACGCCATCAGCTCGGGGGCCCTGTCGGGGTAGTACACGTGCATGGCCACCAGGATGCGCATCGGCCGCGTCTCGTCGTACCCCTCTCCGCCGTGCCCGAGGACCTCGAACAGCGCCGCATTGGTGGACAGGACCCGGGGGGCGACGCTCGTGACCAGCGCGGGCCACACGAGATCGACCGGGTAACCGGCACGCGCCGCCTGGACGAGCAGCTCACGCCCGATCACCCCGTGGCGCGCCAGGTCCTCCGGCGGCGCGCCGAACACCGACCGCGCCAGGAGCGGACAGCCCGCCGCGAGACGAGCCGCGGGAGAGAACACGACGCCCTCCTGCTCGCCGTCGGCCCGGCGCCGGGCCGACGGAAAGGCGACATCGCCCGAGAAGCCGGCGGCACGGAGCTCGTCCGCCCAGGCCGCGGTCGCCGACACCCCGTCGACGCCCGGCACGCCCGCCCGCCGCCGCCAGAACGGCGAGGACAGCACCGCCGGACGCAGGACGATCCATTCCGGCGGGCGGACGCCCTCGAGGTCGCGGGGGGCTCGATCCACGTCGGTCATCGTCCAGTAGTCGGCCGGGCGCGATGCCATCCGCGCGAACACGTCCGCGAGGGGCGTCACCGGGCCGAACCACGAATCGTCGGTCAGCACGAGCTCGTCGACGTCGTCCAGCCGATCCCCCACGCGCGCGATCCCGTCCGCGAAGGCGGACGCGGTCGCCGTGGGGTCGTCGCAGAGCACCACCTCATCGGCGACGGCGGCCACCCGTGCCCGCGAGAGGTCGTCGGAGGCCCCGTCCAGCACGACCACGAGGATCTCCGCCTCGTGTCTCAGCCGTTCCAGCGCGTACAGCGCGTAGTCGTGGACGCGCCCCTTGCGGCAGGCCGTCGCGTACACGACGGCGCGGCGCGGCGCCGGTGTCGCGGTCAGGGGGTCACGCGTGTCGGCAGACACCGGGGCTCAGCGCGCTCCCTGCTCGAGCACCTTCAGCAGATAGGCGCCGTAGCCGCTCTTGACGAGAGGCTCGGCCCGCTCGCGCAGCTCGTCGTCGGAGAGGAACCCCATCCGCCAGGCGACCTCTTCGGGCGACCCGATGGACAGCCCCTGACGCTTCTCGACGGTGCGGATGAAATCGGTGGCTTCGCTGAGGGAGTCGAAGGTGCCCGTGTCGAGCCACGCGGTGCCGCGCGGCAGCAGCTCGACGCGCAGGGCCTCCCGTTCGAGGTACGCCTTGTTCACGTCGGTGATCTCCAGCTCGCCGCGCGGCGACGGAGCGAGGCCCTTCGCGATCTCGATCACGTCGTTGTCGTAGAAGTACAGTCCGGGCACCGCATAGTTGCTCTTCGGCGCGACGGGCTTCTCCTCGAGAGAGACCACGTTGCCTTCGGCGTCGAACTCGACCACCCCGTACGCGGTCGGGTCGTCCACCCAGTACCCGAAGACGACCCCGCCGGTCAGCTCGCTGTACTGGCGCAGTCGCGTTCCCATGCCCGGGCCGTAGAAGATGTTGTCGCCGAGCACGAGAGCCACCGACTCGGAGCCGATGTGCTCCTCTCCGAGGATGAACGCCTGCGCCAGACCGTCGGGGCTCGGCTGGGCCGTGTAGGTGATGGAGACGCCGAAGCGTGATCCGTCGCCGAGAAGGCGCTGGAACTGCCCGGCGTCCTGCGGCGTCGTGATGATGAGGATGTCGCGGATGCCCGCAAGGATCAGCGTCGAGAGCGGGTAGTAGATCATCGGCTTGTCATAGACCGGCACGAGTTGCTTCGAGATGCCGAGAGTGATCGGATGGAGCCGCGATCCCGTGCCGCCGGCGAGAATGATGCCACGCATGTCCCCCATTGTGGTGGATCAGACGGGGCTCGTCGAATACGATCGCACCGCTTCGACGAATCCGTGCTGGGCAGCCCGCGCCGCTCGCGCCGCGGAATCGTGCCCGTTCGCGCGCAGTTCGCGCCAGATGTCGTCGTCCGCCACGACATCGCGCAGCGACGACGCGAGCTGGGCGAGGTCGCCGGGACGATGGGTGAGGGCGTTGTACCCGTCGAGCACCTCGTGACTGAGCCGCGCGTCCTGAGGGGCGAGGTAGGCCGCTCCGATCGACATCCCGGCGAACGGCTCGAGGCTCGAGGAGTGTGCCCGCAGATCGACCACGGCGCGGGGCCGCAATGCCCGGACATCGTCGATGTGGGCCCCGGCCGGCAGATGGGTCGCGCGGCCGATCGCATCCACCGCGGCGCGCGTCGCCGGGTCGGCGCCGAGGGTCACGATGAGATCGTCCGACGCGTCGGCCAGGTCGGCGGGGGCGACGGCGGGAGCGATGCGGCGGCGCACCTCCCAGGCCGCCTCGGCCTGGAGCTGCGCCGCGGTCCAGCGGTTGGGTGCGACGTAGTCGAACTCTGGCCGGTATCCGGCGATGATCGAGGCCTGGCGTGCCGGGTCGTGCGGGTAGGCGATGCTCTCGATCGAGGGGAGCAGGTAGATCGGCAGGGATCCCGCCGTCCCCGCCAGCCACCCCGTGGTCGCCGCACGCCAGTCGCAGACCACCACGACCCCGGGCGTCGCCGCGAGGTCGCGCAGGAGGTCCTCGTCGGGATCCTCCGACACGTCGATCACCTGCGACTGCCGGCCTTCCGCTCGGATGTGCTCGGCGAGGCCGTCCACATACCGTCGCCACATGGGTTCCGTGGCGTCGCCCACCAAGAACGTGACGGGAGCCTCGTCGGACATCTCCCGCGCCAGGAAGTCCGCCTGCCAGCGGCGCCAGAACCTGCGCATCGACGCCAGCTCACGCGGACCCTGACTGTACCCGCGCGACGCCGACTCGTGGTGGATGAGCATGGCCGCCGGCTGGTAGTAGCACCGCACCCCGCGCGCCCACGCACGCAACCCCAGGTCGACGTCCTCGAACCCCAGCCAGTACTCGTCGTCCAGGAGCCCGACCCGCTCGTACGCGTCGCGCGTGATGTAGACGCAGGCGCCCGAGATCGACCGGTTGTAGCCCGGGACGTTCGCCGTCGGCTTCATCGCCGGTGCGCCGACGTGGAGGTGCCCGAACCACTGGGGCGCGAGAAGCCTCGCGTAGTAGGTGCCGGCGTACTGGATGCGACCGGTCGGGTAGACGAGCTTCGGGCTGACCATCCCGATGTGCGGATCGATCTCGTACGCGCTGTACTGCAGCGCCTCGAGCCATCCCGGCTGCGCCACGATGTCGCTGTTGAGCAGGACGATGTCGTGCCGGGCGAGCTCCATGCCGACGTTCACCGTGCCCGCGAAGCCTCGCCGTCGGTCCTTCAGCACCACGCGCACCGTGTCGCTCTCCAGCGTCATCAGCTGCGCCGACACCTCCGCATCGATGAAGTCGTCGACGATGATGACCTCGTACTCGACGTGCGCGCAGGTCTCCTCGATGCTGCGCAGCGCCTCGCGCAGCAGCGGGAGGTCGTTGTAGCTGGGGATGACGATGCTGACCGGCCGGCCGTGCGCGTCGAACCAGGACCGCATGCCGGGATTGGGCTCGGCGCCTGCCGTGTTGAGAGAATATGATCGCCGGGCCCACTTCTCCCGTACACGCTCCTGAGCGCTGCGGGGAAGAGCGTCGACGGCACGACGTGCGATCCTCTTGAGGATGTCAGGCATAAGGCGGCGCGTTCTTTTTCGATGATTTCGGAGTTTTCCATGGTACCCATCGCACGCGAGACGCCCGCACGGCCACGGATGGTGGTGGTGGCGGCCGACGTCGTCGGCACGCAGATGGCGGGCCCCGGCATCCGCGTCGTCTCGATCGCGCGGGAGCTCGCGCGCGTCGCCGACGTGACCCTCGCCGTCGGCACGCCGGAGAGCGAGCTCAGCGCCCTCGCGGACGAACCGTTCGCGATCGTCTCCTACGACCACCCCGATGCCCTCGTCCCCCTCGTGGAGGCCAGCGACGTCGCCTTCTGCCAGATCACCGACGAGAACGTCGTGCGGCGCGGCGTCGCCGCCGGCTGCCGATTCGTCTTCGACCTCTACAACGCGCTCCCGGCGGAGGCCATCGGATCCGACCGCATCGGCGGCTTCGACACCCAGCCCCAGATGGACGACGTCTTCCGCAACGTTCTCTCCTTCTTCCGCCTCTGCATGACCGCCGGCAGCTACTTCGTCACCTCGAACGAGCGTCAGCGCGACTTCTGGATCGGCTACATGCTGGCGTCGGGCGGACTGCTCCCCAGCAATCTCGACGGTCGCGACGTGGGCGAGATCGTCGGCCTCGTGCCGTTCGGCATGGAGCGCGGCGAACCCGCCGCGACGACGCACCCGCTGCGCGGGCAGGGCGCGATCGCCGAGGACGACCTCATCCTCTTGTGGGCCGGCGGCATCTGGGACTGGTTCGACGCCGAGACGCCGATCCGGGCCGTCGCCGCGGTCCGAGAGGAGCATGCCGAGGTGCGACTCGTCTTCTACGGCACGACCCATCCGAACCCTCTCGTCGGCCGTCCCCGCAACGTCGAGCGGGCCATGACCCTGGCCGCCGAGCTGGGCGTGCTCGACGACGGCGTGCACTTCATCGACGGCTGGGTGCCGGCCGCGGAACGCGCCGGGTACCTGCTCGATGCGGATGTCGCGGTCTCTGCGCACAAGGAGTCTTTCGAGACGCGATACGCCTTCCGCACCCGCATCCTCGACCACTTCTGGGCGTCGCTGCCCAGCCTGGTCACCGAAGGCGACTGGTTCGCCGACTACATCGATCAGCTCGACCTGGGCGAGGTCGTGGGCTACGGCGACGTCGAGCAGACACGAGCCGCGATCCTCCGGCTCGCCGACCCGCAGCGACGGGCGCAGATCCGCGCCAACATCGCCCCCATCCGCGGGACGTGGCGTTGGGAGTCGACGACCTCCGACCTGATCGACGCCGTGGCCCACTGGCAGACGCGGCTGCCGCAGCGGACCCTCGCGGAGGTCACCGCCACGCCACCGGCACCGGCGCCGCGCAGCGCCCTGCGGGAGCTGGTCTCTCGCTCGCCGCTTGGCGCGCTCTACCGGTCACTCCGCAAACGGCTCTCCCGCTGAGGCCGCCTCGGCGACCCGCTGGTAGAAGTCGGCGACGTCGTCGAGCACCAGCGGCCACCGGTACCGCTGCGCGGTCTCCAGCCCGGCGCTTGCCAGCCGCGCACGCTCGTCGGGGTCCGCGAGCAGCGCGCGCAACGCCTCCGCCAGGGCGCGATCGTCGTCCTGCGGCACCATGACGCAGTTGACCCCGTCGATGCAGAAGTCCCGGTTGCCGTGCGAGTCCGTGGTCACCACGGGCGTCCCGGCCGCCATGGCCTCCAGGATGGGCAGGCAGAAGCCCTCGTGCCGCGACGTCTGCACGAAGACGGCCGCGCTGTTGTAGAGCTCGTTGACCTCGGCGTCGCTGGGGCGCTCGACGTACTCGACACCCTCGTCGACGAGCACGTCGGGCTCGGTGCCGAACAGGAGGAGGGTCGGGCGTGGGGCGGGGAGGGAGCGCCAGGCACGCGCCGTCATCGCGAAGTTCTTCTGGAAGAAGGAGCGTCCCAGCGCGACCACGGTGTCGCTCTCGCGGGGCCACCCGGGCAGTTCGCGGAAGACCGAGGGGTCGTAGCCGTTTCGGATGAGCGTCGCGGTGACGCCGACCTCGGCGAGCTCCCCACGCTGATAGGTCGCCTCGGTGACGGCGATCATCTCGCGTCGGTAGGAGGCGACGACCGCCGCCCGTGCCACCGGATCGTCCGGGTAGAACCAGGTCTCGAACTCCTGGATCAGGTAGACCGGAACGCCGTGGTTGGCCGTCGCCAACCAGACGATGTCCGCGGTCTCCCACCAGGTCGCGACCTTGATCGCATCCTCGTTGCGCAGCGACAGCAGGAGGTCGTCGTACGAGCGGTAGGTCGCGACGCGCACGCGCAGATCGAACCACTCCGGGTGCTCCTGGAGGGACCAGATCTCCACGTCGAACCCGCGGTCGGCCAGTCCGTTGGCCAGCTCGAAGACGATGCGGATGCCGCCGCTGATGCTCGTCGCGTTGAGCACGAAGATCACGCGCAGGCGTCCGTCCTCGCCGCGGACCTCCCGGTGGAGGATCCACCGGCGGGACTCCCCCACCAGCGTGAGTTCGGGCACCGTGCGCACCTCGACCGCCGTGGACGACAGGCAGAGGGTGCGGATGTTGCCGGACCAGCCTCGACGCACGAGGATGCCGACCTGTGCGTCGAGGTCGAGTCCGCGCAAGTGCCGCCCCGCGATGTCGACGCGGTCGATGGCCGCCGACGTCGCGTAGAAGCCGTGCGCGGCGGCCGTCAGCACGTACCGCGGGATGGCACCGCTTCCCTGGTCGGCCGGGCCGGTCCAGCGCGGGAGGACGTCACCCTCGCGCCGGTCGACCTCGTAGCCGGCGGCGAGCCCCGCCGGCGACGAGAACGCCGGTGTGACGAAGCCCACCTCCCCATCGCGGTGGTACTCGTGCGCCGCATGCTGGAGCTGCGAGATCGTCGGCACCGAGAGCAGCCCCTCGCGCGCGTCGATGAGGACGAGGTCCCATCGCCGGTGCTCGCGGTGCATCCAGTCGAGGATGGCCGCCAGCTCGATCTCCGGAGCCCCCGATCGCCCGGAGACGTCGACGCCGGGCGGGACGACGGTCAGCCCCGCGGCCGTCTCCGGCGACAGCAGGAAGTGGGAACGCAGCGCGCGATGCGTGTCCGTGAGCCACTTCGCCAGTCCGGGTCCCGCCGGGCCGTGGACGACGATGACCGTCGGCTTCCACCTCGAACGACGCCAATACTCCGCCCGCGCGGGGGTCAACGAGGTCGTCACTCCGTTCGCGTAGGTCGCTCCGCGCGGTGCGACGTACGCGCGCAGGCTCCGGCGGTGCGCGGCGAAGGCACGGGGCCCCAGACGGACGAGGGTGGCGAGGGCGCCGACCTTCGACGAGACGGTTTCGAGGGTATCCGCGACCAGGCGCACGGCGCGCCGAGTGATCCGCTTGAGCATGTCACCTGCTTCTGTTCGAGACTGCCGGACAGACAGCAGCTTCGAGTGTACGGGCGGTCCGCGTGAGAAGACTGGATGCCCGTTGACGGCGGCATCCGCGCCCGGAGCCCGGGAGCGCGCCCACGGGGAGCGCGACCATCCAGAGCGCGCCCATCCAGAGCGCGCCCATAGAGTAGGAGGACAGCGACCCCCTCTATCCCGAGAGATCCAGAATGATTGCGATGACAATGATGGTCCGCGATGAAGCGGACATCGTCGGTGCGATGATCGAGCACCA
This sequence comes from Sphingomonas sp. BLCC-B65, assembly GCF_028550675.1. NCBI lineage: Bacteria > Pseudomonadati > Pseudomonadota > Alphaproteobacteria > Sphingomonadales > Sphingomonadaceae > Sphingomonas > Sphingomonas sp. BLCC-B65. Next base: position 1,114,273 of record NZ_JAQQGL010000001.1, read on the forward strand.
CCTGGCGCAGGGAATCGATCTCTTCCTCGTCACCGACAACGGATCGGTCGACGGGACGACCGAGATCCTGGAGGAGTTCGCTCGCGCCGGTCGGATCGAGCTCGCGCACGACCCGCGTCATCTCAAGCAGCAACACGAGGTCGTGACCGCGATGTCGCGCGAAGCGGCCCGCCGCGGTGCACAGTGGGTCCTCAACGCGGACGCCGACGAGTTCTGGGTGTGCGCGCAGGATGCATCGCGCACCGTCGCCGAGGAGCTCGCGCTGATCGACCCGGCGATCGGCGCCTTCGAGGTGCCCGTCATCGACATGACGGGGGCGCCGGCGGTCGCCGGCAGCGGCCTGCAGCGACTGCTGTACCGCGATGAGCGCCCCGACGAGGTCATGCAGGCCCTCGGCATCCACGCGCACGCGACACCCGACGTGGCCTTCGTCCCCCGCGAGGACGTCACCGTCGCGCAGGGCAATCACTTCGTCGACGTGCCGCCGGCGGGCGATCTGGAACCCGGCCGCGGCCTGCGCGTGTATCACTTCCCCTGGCGCTCGTGGGCCCAGTTCGAGCGCAAGGTGAGCAACGCCGGGCGCGCCTACGAGGCGTCTCCGCACCTGCGCCCGAGCATCAACCACCACGGCATGAGGGACTACCGCCGTCTGCAGGACGGGCTTCTGCTCGCCTCGTACATCGCTCGGCACCCTTCCGCCGACGCGCTCGCGGAGGGGATCCGGGAGGGGTGGTTCATCGAGGACCGCCGGATCGCCGACGCGACGCCCTCCCCGGAGCCCGATGAACTCTTCTCTCCCGAGACGATCGACCTCGAGCGAGAGGTGGCTATGCGCATGGTGCCGGTTGATCGCCGTGTCCTGGGGCTCGAACGGGAACGGCGCGAGGCCCTGGACCGTCTCGCCTTCGAGAACACCCACGTCGCGGAGCTGGACGAGCTCGTCGCGAGGTTGCGCGAGGAACGGGACGAGAGCCGCCGAGCCGAGCAGGAACGACGCGACGAGATCACGGCCCTGCATCGGAGCCGCCTGGTCCGATGGGCTCTGCGACTCAGCGGCGCCCTGCACGCACGCTAGCCCCGCAGACGGCGCGCGGTGCGCTCGGCGGGTGCGACGTACACGGTTCCCCCGGGTTCGCCCCGGTATTCTGACCTGATGCGAAAGCTCCTCGTCACCGGCGGCGCCGGCTTCATCGGCTCCAACTTCGTCCACCACGTCATCGCGCACACCGACGACCACGTCACCGTGCTCGACAAGCTGACGTACGCCGGAAACCGGACCTCGCTGGACGGGCTCCCGGAGGACCGGCTCGCGTTCGTCGAGGGCGACATCGCCGATGCGGCGCTGGTCGACGAGCTGTTCGCCGGGGCGGATGCGGTGGTGCACTACGCCGCGGAATCGCACAACGACAACAGCCTGAACGATCCACGTCCGTTCCTGGACACCAACATCATCGGCACGTACACGCTGCTGGAGGCCGCGCGTAAGCACGGGACGCGTATGCATCACATCTCGACCGATGAGGTGTACGGGGACCTCGAGCTGGATGATCCGGAACGGTTCACGGAGAACACCCCCTACAACCCCTCGTCGCCGTACTCGTCGACGAAGGCGGGTTCCGACCTCCTCGTGCGCGCGTGGGTGCGCTCCTTCGGCGTGCAGGCGACCATCAGCAACTGCTCGAACAACTACGGCCCGTACCAGCACGTCGAGAAGTTCATCCCGCGCCAGATCACGAACGTGATCCGTGGGATCCGTCCGAAGCTGTACGGCAAGGGTGAGAACGTGCGCGACTGGATCCACGCCGACGACCACTCCTCCGCCGTGCTCACGATCCTCGACAAGGGTGTCATCGGCGAGACGTACCTCATCGGCGCGGACGGGGAGAAGGACAACAAGACCGTCGTCGAGCTGATCCTCGAGCTCATGGGTCAGCCCGCCGACGCCTACGACCACGTGACCGACCGTGCCGGCCACGACCTGCGCTACGCGATCGACTCCACGAAGCTGCGCACCGAGCTGGGCTGGACGCCGCAGTACCGCGACTTCGAGGCGGGACTGGCCGCGACGATCGACTGGTACCAGCGGAACGAGGCGTGGTGGGCGCCGGCGAAGGACGGCGTCGAAGCGTTCTACGCGTCGAAGGGGCAGTGACGCGGTGACCGAGTACGGGAAGCAGCTGACGGTCACCGAAACCCCGATTCCGGGGCTGGTGGTGTTCGATCTGCCGGTGCATGGGGATGCGCGCGGCTGGTTCAAGGAGAACTGGCAGCGGGAGAAGATGACCGCACTCGGTCTGCCCGACTTCGGCCCCGTGCAGAACAACATCTCCTTCAACGATGCTGTCGGCACCACCCGCGGCATCCACGCCGAACCGTGGGACAAGTGGGTCTCGGTGGCGACCGGACGCATCTTCGGCGCCTGGGTGGACCTGCGCGAAGGCCCCACGTTCGGAGCGGTGTACACGACCGAGCTGGACCCGTCGAAAGCGATCTTCGTTCCCCGCGGCGTCGGCAACTCCTACCAAACCCTCGAAGCGGACACCGCGTACACGTACCTCGTGAACGATCACTGGTCACCGACCGCGGAGTACTCCTTCCTCAACCTCGCCGACGAAACCGCCGGAATCGACTGGCCCATCCCCCTGGACCAGGTCGAGATCAGCGAGAAGGACAAGAACCACCCCCGCCTCGCACAGGTGACACCGATCCCTCCGAAGAAGATCCTCATCATCGGGTCCAACGGGCAGCTCGGCAAAGCCCTCCGCGCCCAGTACGGCGACGCACCGCACGTGGAGTACACCGACCGGAGCTCCCTGGACATCACCGCCCCCGACCTGGAGAGCGCACGCCGCTGGCGGGACTACAGCGTCATCATCAACGCCGCCGCGTACACCAAGGTCGATCTCGCCGAAACCGACGAGGGACGCCGCGACGCATGGGCGGCCAACGCGACCGCCGTCGCCGCCCTCGCCCGCGTGGCGGCCGCGAACGACATCACCCTCGTCCACGTCTCCAGCGACTACGTCTTCGACGGCACGCTCGATCGCCCCTACACCGAGGACGACGCCGTCTGCCCCCTGGGCGTGTACGGACAGACCAAGGCGGCGGGCGATCAGATCGTGTCCGGCGTGCCGCGCCACTACATCGTCCGCACCAGCTGGGTCATCGGCGACGGCAACAACTTCGTGCGCACGATGGCCGCGCTCGCCGCGCGCGGCGTCGACCCGAAGGTGGTGAGCGACCAGACCGGCCGTCTCACGTTCACCGCGGACATCGCCGCCGGCATCCAGCACCTCCTCACCACCGGCGCGGAATACGGCACGTACAACCTCACCGGCGGCGGGGAACCCACCACCTGGGCCGGCATCGCCCGGCGGGTCTTCGAGCTCACCGGTCACGATCCGGCACGCGTGACGGGAGTCACCACCGACGAGTACTTCGCCGCCGCGACGGCTCCCGTCGCGCCTCGGCCGCGCAACAGCGTCCTGGATCTGTCGAAGATCGCGGCGGCGGGATGGGCTCCCGCGGCGTTCGAGGACAGCCTGGGAGCGTACCTGGGGCACGCGAGCGGGCGGTCCTGACGGGTCAGGTCACGTTCGCGCCGAGGGGCAACTGCGCGAGGCTCCCGGACGTCACCGTGAGGACACGCGGCGAGGCCGTGCCGGCCAGACGCACGAGCGCCGACATCGACGTCACGTGACGCCGTTCGCCGCCCTGGAGGACGTAGACCTCCGCGGTGCCCGACACGCGAACGAACACGGCCTGCGGCGCGTCCGCCGAGAGGGTCAGCTTCGCGCAGGCCTCCGCTCCGAGATCGGACGGCGTGAATCCGGTCGCATCCGCGAAGGCGAACAGCGTGCCCGACGCCGCCACGTAGACGGTGCCGCCGCAGCGGACGATCGGAGACAGGGTGCCCGCCTGCGTGAAGGAGGCCACGACCGCGGCCGGGACGCTGACCACCGATGATCGGGCGATCCCCAGGTCTTCGGTCACGCCGAAGGACGGGACGTGGAGGATGCGAGCGCCCTCGATGGGCAGCCACACCGGCGCCTCACCGGTCGCCTGGATCGGGGTCCCCGCCGTCACCGACGCCTGCGGATCGCCCAGCGGGAACTGCGCGAGGGTGCCGGCTGTCACGTTCAGCACGCGCGGCGACGACGTCCCCGCCAGCTCGACGAGCTTGGCCATCGAGGTGACGTGCGCGCGGCTGCCGTTCTCCAGGAGGTAGACCTCCGCCGTTCCCGACACGCGCGCGAAGATTCGCTGAGGCGTATCCGGGGAGAGCGTCAGCACTCCGCAGACCGCCGGACCGAGATCGGATGCGGTGAAGCCGGCGGCATTGGAGAACCGGTACAGCGTCCCGGACGCGGCCAGGTACACGGCCCCGCCGCACGAGACGATCGGCGAGAGCGTGCCCGCCTTCGGCAGGGAGGCGACCACGGATGCCGGTACGGACGTCACCGACGAGCGCGGGATGCCGAGGTCTTCGGTGACCCCGAAGGAGGGAACGTGCAGCAGTCCGCCACTGCCGATGGGAAGCCACACGGGGGCCTCGCCGACGCCCTGGATCGGGACCCCGGCCGCCACCGAGAGGTACGCCGGCCCGATCGGGATCGGGGTGAGGGACGCCGACGAGACGGTGAGGACGCGGGGCGACGCGGAGCCGGCCAACTCGGACAGCTTCTGGCGGGAGGTGACGTGGCGGCGCACGCCGCCTTCGAGAACGTAGACCTCCGCGGTTCCCGATGCCTGCGCGAAGATCTTCTGCGGCGCATCGGTCGACAGCTTCAGCGTGCCGCACACGGCGGATCCGAGGTCCGAAGCCGAGAACCCGGAAGCGTCGGAGAACGGATACAACGTCCCCGATGCGGCGAGGTAGGTCTTGCCTCCGCAGGCGACGACGGCCGAGAGCGTCCCCGACTGCGTGAATCCGGCAAGGTCGTCGGACGAGACCTCGACGACGGCACCGTTCAACCCGATGTCCGACGTCACGCCGAAGGACGGCACGTAGAGCAGACGCCCGCCGTCCGCGACGGCCCAGACACGTTCGTCGCCCCGCATGCGCACGAGCTGCCCCGTCGCGAAGCGCAGACGGTCGATCTTGTACGTGCGCACGGTCGCGGCCGACATGACGGCGGCGTAGGGATCGGTGACCCCGGCGCCCTCCTTCAGGGCGCGCGCGTCGAAATACGGCACGAGGGAGGTGCCCGAGATCGCGTGGATGCGTCCGCCCGCGGTCAGTCGAGCGAACGTCGTCATCTCGCTTCCCGCGCCGAGCCTGCTGAACACCTCGGGGCCGACGTTGGTCAGGCCGGAGCCGCAGGCGCCGCCCCAGGCCGACACCAGCGTGCAGCTGGAGAAGCGATGCGTCGTCCCGCCGTCGAGGTAGGCGACGACCAGGGTGGAGTTGTTGCGCAGGTACCGCGTCGCGTCGCCGGCATCCGTGGTCGCGCCGTTGAGCAGCGACGCGGAGACCGGCGAGGGGTTCCCGAAGGCCGCTTGGTAGGCCGGCCAGTCCGCTGCCGTCACGTGGTAGCGCTTGCCCGCGGTCATCAGATAGATGTCGGCTCCGACGTTGTACAACCCGCCGTCAGCGAACTGCGTAGACCCGAACCAACTCGTGTAGTAGTTGAAAAAGTTGCGGTTTCCGTAGCTCGAGCAGCCGTCACCGAGCCCCCAACCGGCGGCAAGAGAGGCGGCGTTGGGCTGGTAAGGCGTGTAGTTGTACAGTGCCGCGGTGGCGTAGTTCTGGATGTTGAGGTTCGTCCCGCCACATGCGGCGTTCGGGCTGTACCCGATGAAGTTGACGCCCGGTTGCTTGCCGAAGCGTCCCGCCTTGTAGATCTTGAGTTGACGCACGCCCTGTACGATCTGAGGGCCCACGCCGGAGTAGGCGGGATCACACGGCGACGTATCGGGACACGACGCGCCCATCGCCGCCTGCAGGTTCCAGTCGGACGGTGCGCTGCTCGTTGTCAGCCCCTGCTCCTTCTGTAGCGTGACGAGAATCGCCTTCGCGGAGATCCCACATGCGACCTGAACGCGGTAGATCAGTTCGGATGTGCGCATGGTGCCGCCCTGGAGTGCGGAGCAGACGAGATCGCCCGTCACCGCCGAATACCAAGCGTCCCTCGAGGAAATACTGACGTTGAGGACGTTCAGGCACTTGCCGTTGCTGCAGCTGCCGATCTTCGCATCGAGGAAGGCCTGGATGTCCGCCGACGACATGGCGTTACCGTCGTAGAAGAGCGCGTCGGAGATGATGTTCTCCGGATTGAATCCGGCTACGGCGGCGGCCTGGACGATACCGGTGTCGACCGCGGCGGGAGCGGCCGTCGGCACGGCGGCGGCGGGAGCCGCGAGCACGAGCGACCCGATCAGCGCCGCTGTCGCAGCGACGGCTCCGGCGAGCATCCCTCGCTGTGAGTGCCGATCAGGGCGGGGGGACCGGACTCGGGTACGCACGTGACCATTGTTACTGATGTGACGTGCTGATACCACCGGGGCAGGCCAGACACGCCGAAGACACGCCCCGATCACGCGTCCTCACAGGTCGGCGTGCAGCTGCCAGATCCGCTCGGCGGCACTCATCCACGAGAAGGCCCGGCCGCGATCCGCGGCCAGCACGGCCTGCCGCTCGACCGCCGCGGCTGAGCCGAGCAGACCGGCGAGCGCGTCCGCGAACGCACCGTCCTCCGACGCCGGCGCCAGCACTCCCCCGTCCCAGACGACCTCGCGATGCGTTTCGGAGTCCGCGGCGATGACGGGAACACCGACGGCCAACGCCTCCACGACCCGCCACGGAAAACCGCTCAGCGTCGACGGAGCCAGCAACGCCACCGCCCCGCCCAGAACGGCCGCGCGATCCGCGTCCTCCAGGGCGCCGCGCACATGCACACGCCCTTCTGCAAGTCCGGATGCCGCCGCCAGCTCAGCAACGGCCGGCTCGTCCCCCTCGGACGCACCGATCACCACGACCGGCAGGTCCGCTCCCGCCGCGGCGATGGCCGCGAAAGCGGTGGACAGCCCCGCGGAGGCCGCCGACGACCCCGGCACGACGAGACACCCATCGGGCACATCGAGCGCCCGCCGCCGCCCGACCTCGTCGGTGGGAACGGCGAAGCCGGCCGGCGCGGCTCCCGCTATCACGCGGATCCGGTCGCCGAAGGGCGCGATCTCCGCGAGATGGTGCGCCATCGCGTGGCTCGGCACCACGACGGCATCCGCGTGCTTCAGGGCGCGCTTGAGCATCGCCCGGTGCCACGTGACGGCCGTCCGCGGCATCTCTCCCGCCCGCTCCCAGGCCGAAAGATCCCACATCGTCACGACGGTCTGGTCGTTGTCGTGGACGCGATCGTGCTTGACCAGCGGCGCGAGCGCAGTCGGCGAGTGGATCATTCCCCCGCCGATCCCCGGTGCCAGCCCGAGCTGCCACGAGGCGGCGAGCTCACGCCTTGCCAGCGAGGCGCGCGTGACGTCGGCGAGTCCGGGCACCGCCCCCTCGAGATCGCCCGCGGCATCGGGCGCCGAGGGAACGATCGCCGCCACCTCGCACCCACCGGGCGTGGTCGCGACGAGGGCACGCCCCGTCTCGCGCGATGCGAGAGCGAGGTCGGGGTCGGTCGGCGCGACGAGCTGGTCGAGCACCACGCGCAGAGTCGCGACCATGCCTCAGCCTTCGCTCGTCGGAGACGGAGACGGCGGATAGAGCGCCTGCTGGATGAGGTCGCGCACGTGCGCGTACTGGTCGGGGGTCGGGTTGTCGGTGTCGATGCCGGCGCCCTCGGGGGTGAGCTCGAGGGTCTGCACCGGCTGCTCCTTGGCCTTCACGCCCAACTGCACGAGGAATCCGAGCATCGAGTCCGGGATGTCGGTCTTGACGAGGTCCGAACCCGCCGCGGCGACCGCCTGGAAACGGCTCAACACGTTCGCCGGGTTCGCCTGCGCGAGGATCGCCTGCTGCAACTCACGCTGCCGCCGCATCCGGTCCCAGTCGCTCGTCGTGTACCGCGATCGGGCGTACCACTGCGCCGTGTCGCCGTCCATGTGCTGCGGCCCCGCCTCGATCCACCCGATCGCCCAGTCCTCGGCGGGCTCCCCCTCGTAGGTGGGTCCGCCCCCCTTCGGCAGCCGCTCCTGCACGGTGATGTCCACGCCGCCGAGCGCGTCGACGATGTCGGCGAAGCCCTTCATGTCGACGAAGACGTAATACGGGATCTGGATGCCGAGAATGCCCTCCGCGGCATCCTTCGTGGCCTCGACGGCCGGCGTGGAGCTGTTCGCCGCGGCATCCGGGTAGATGTCCTTGCCCTCGTCGGGCTGGCAGATCTCCACCGCGTTCATCAGCTGATTGATGCCCGGCCCCCACCCGCACGTTGGCGAGGGATGCCCCTCGAAACCGTCGGGGTACCGATCGTGCATGGGTCCGTCGGCGAACGGCGCGTACGCGAGGTCGCGCGGGATGCCGGTGATGTGCACCGCGCCGGTCTCGGCGTTGACCGACACCACGGAGATGCTGTCGAACCGCATGGAGTCCCGGCCCAGTCCGCTGTCGGCTCCGAGCAGGAGGAAGTTGTAGTAGCCGTTGGACGGCGGAACGGGCGGCGCGTTGTTCGTGAAGATCGACGCGATCGCCTCGCGCGCGGGCGCCAGCAGCTGCTGGGCGGCGTAGACGGCGCCGCCGCTGCCGACGAGGAGCCCGACGATGGCGAGCGTCGCCACCAGCGGCCTCGCTCCCGCTCGCAGATTCACGAGGCGGATCAGACGGAGGGTGTCGATCGTCAGCACGACCCACAGCACGGCGTAGGCCAGGAGCACCAGCTGCACGGCCAGCAGTGCGGCCGCGTTGGTGCCGAGCGTGAACAGCAGCGTCGGCCACACCAGAGCCGCTACGGCCGCGACGACCACGCCCACCCACATGATCAGCGTCGCCGTCAGCCCCACACGGCCGAGACGCCGGCTTCCTGCCAGGACCTGCGCCGAGCCGGGAACCAGGAAGTTCAGGGCCAGCAGCCACCAGGCGCGGCGGGTCATCACACGCGGCGACCGTGTGTCGGGTCGACGCATCGGCTGCTCGCCGACGATCACCGGCTCGGCGGCGGCCCGCGGCGAGCGCGGCGGTGCGGCCGTGCTCACAGTGACTCCTTCAGACGCAGATTCTTCTCCTCGACCTGCGCCTCGAGGGTGCGCGCGTACTGCTCGACACGGTCGGCGATCCGGGCGTCGGACGCACCGAGGATCCGCGCCGCCAGCAGACCGGCGTTCTTGGCGCCGTTGATCGACACGGTCGCCACGGGAATCCCCGCCGGCATCTGCACGATGCTGAGCAGCGAGTCGAGCCCATCGAGCGTCGCCAGCTGCACCGGCACACCGATCACCGGCAATGCGGTGACCGACGCGAGCATGCCCGGCAGATGAGCCGCACCACCCGCACCCGCGATGATCACACGCAGGCCACGCTCCCGAGCCTCACGCCCGTATCGCAGCAGCTTGTCGGGCGTGCGATGAGCGGAGACGACTTCCACTTCGTGCTCGATCGTGAACTCGCTGAGCACCTGAGAGGCATCGCTCATGACGCGCCAGTCGGAGTCCGATCCCATCACGACGCCGACGAGAGGGGATGCCGAGGAATGCAGAGCGCGAGTCACCCGACCAGGCTAGGACGGCACGCTGGAAGAACCCCGCAACGCCACGCATCCCGCCCGCCGTGCACAGCGCTCCGGCCCGTGGCATCCGGCGCCCCGTGCAGTTCGGAACGCCCGCGACGGGCGAGGAGGTCAGTCGGCGAAGAACGCGGCCGCGGCGCGTGCCTCGTACACGACGGCGTCCACCTCGTCGCCGAAGGCGTTGACGTGGCCGACCTTGCGCCCGGGCCGCGGCGCCTTGCCGTAGGTGTGCACCTTCACCGCGGGGTGCGCGGCGAGCACGGCCGGAAAGCGGCTCTCCAGCGAATCGGTCTCGGGTCCGCCGAGGATGTTCACCATGACCGCCCAGGGCTGGCGCGCCGTCGGGTCACCCAGCGGCAGGTCGAGCACCGCGCGCACGTGCTGCTCGAACTGTCCGGTGACGGCACCGTCCTGACTCCAGTGGCCGCTGTTGTGCGGCCGCATGGCGAGTTCGTTGACCAGCAGACGCTCGTCCGTGGTCTCGAACAGCTCGACGGCCAGCATCCCGGTCACACCCAGCCCTTCCGCGATGCTCGTGCCGATCGAGGCCGCGACCTCCGTGAGCCGGGCGCCGCCGTGCGGCGCCGGTGCGACCACCTCGGCGCACACGCCGCCGCGCTGCACCGTCTCGACGACGGGATACGCGCGCAGCTCACCGGAGGGACGGCGCGCGACCTGCTGCGCCAGTTCGCGCGAGAAGTCGACGAGCTCTTCGGCCAGCAGCGCGCCGCCGTCGAACCAGTCGGCGACCTCGGCGGGATCGCTGACGACCCGCACGCCCTTGCCGTCGTAACCGCCTCGCGGCGTCTTGACGACCACGCGCCCGCCGTTGGCGTCGAGGAAGCTCTGCAGCTCGGCGGCGTCGGTGACGGCCGCCCATTCCGGCTGCGGCATACCGAGCTCGGCCAGGCGCGCTCGCATCGCGAGCTTGTCCTGCGCGAACTGGAGCGCGTCGGGACCGGGGTGCACGCGGATGCCGTCGGCCACCAGCGCCCGCAGCACGTCCTGCGGGACGTGTTCGTGGTCGAAGGTGACGACGTCGACGTCGCGAGCGAATGCGCGGACGGTGTCGAGGTCGCGGTAGTCGCCGACGGCGGTCGCCGCGAGCGCGGCGGACATCCCCTCTTCTTCGGCGAGCACGCGCACGCGGACGCCGAGCTCCACCGCCGGAGCGATCATCATCCGGGCGAGCTGCCCGCCGCCCACGATGCCGAGGGTGAGTGCCATGGTGCTCCTTTTCGTCGCATCCATCTTCTCAGTTCGCGGGGCACGCGCACCCCGGCGTGCGCCCAGCGTCGATCTCGCCCGGCCGTCAGGATCGCGATCAGCGCGGCAGCGGCGGCGGATCGCCGATGAGCGGGGCGGTGGCACCGTCCCAGTGCCCGTCGCGATGCGCGAGGATCTGGCTGACTTCCACCTGATCGGACAGGGCCTCGTGCAGCAGGCGCGCCGCGGGGACGTTGACCATACGCAGCGGCTCATCGACACCGTTCGACAGCACGAGCGTGCCGGCGCCCCACAGCCGCTGCAGCGGACCGCGACGCTCCTCGATGGTGTACCCGCGGGCGTGCAGCACTTCCCGGCGTCGACGACCGAAGACGCCCGACTGCTCGACGACGCGGCGCGTCGTCACGTTGTAGGTGTGCGTCCACCATCGGACGTAGGGAATCACGACCAGCAGCGCGACGACGAGGCCTGCGGCGGCCCACAGCATCCAGTCCTGCAGTGGCTCCGGCAGATTTCCCGTGAAGTAGCCCGTGGCCCCGGCCACGGCGATCAGCACCAGCGCCGACCAGAACAGACCCCGCGCGTGCGCCCGCACGCGCGCGACGCGGCGCTCCGGCGCCGGCGCACCCGGCGCCGGCGCAGCGGGACGCCCGGGGTAGGCGGTGGGCGAGGTCACGAGAACATTGTGCCCGGTGGCCGGGCGAAACCGCGCATGACCGGGCCGTCGTCACGCGATCACGCCGTTGGGCGGCACCCGGGCCCGGCGCTCAGCGTACGTGTACGACGTCACCCGCGCCGACGATGCGCTCGGCACCGTCGGCGGTGGCGACCACCAGCCGGCCATCGGGATCGAGGCGGAGCGCGCGTCCCACGAGCGCCGTTCCCTCCGGCACGGTCACACTCACCTGAGTCCCGATCGTCGCACACCGCTCGGCGACCGTCGATGAGACAGCGTCGCCTCCGCCGACCGCCAGTTCCGCGATCAGGTCCCGCAGGCCGCTGACGTAGTCGGCGAGCAGACGGTCTTCGTCGACGTCGACGCCCGAGACCGCGAAAGAGGTCGCCGTCGGCACGGGCAGGTCCGCCTCCGTCATCGCCGTGTTCACCCCGGCGCCGAGAACGACGGTGTGCGGATCGGTGGGCAGGACCTCGGCGAGGATGCCGCAGATCTTGCGGCCATCGACGAGCACGTCGTTCGGCCACTTCAGCGCGACGGCGTGCCCGGGCAGCTGTGCGGCGACCGCGTCGACCATCGCCGCTCCGGCGACGAGGGGAATCCAGCCCCGATCGTGCACGGCGACCGCCCCGACGCGCAGCACCACCGAGATCGCGACCGCAGAGCCCGGAGGTGTGAGCCACGTGCGGTCGAGACGTCCATGTCCGGCGCGCTGATCACGCGTCACGAGCAGGGACAGATGCGGGTGGGCGTCGGGGGCGCCTTCGACGTCACGGAGGAGTTTCGCATTCGTCGAGTCGACGCTCTCGATGACGTGCACCCGCGGCGAGACCGCGGCGGTCAGGGGATAGCCCTCGGTGGGAATCGACATAGCGCCACCCTACGCGCGGCGAGCGCACCGCGGCGGTGTGCGATGGCGCGGCATCCCACAACCGAATCCCCGTCTCGTTGTGAGCGTCCCCCAACAGAGTCGTGGACCCGGTCGCTAGGGTGGAAGGCGTGCCTCAGCAGTCAGAGCCTTCCGTGCAGCCAGTGACGTCCGCGCAGCCCGACCTGTCCACCACCGCCGGCAAGATCGCCGATCTGCGTGCCCGCTATCAGGAGGCGGTCCTCGACGCGGAGGTGCGCGCCCAGGAGAAGCAGCACGCGAAGGGCAAGATGACCGCCCGCGAGCGCATCGAGCTGCTCGTGGACCCCGGCACCTTCGTGGAGTTCGACGAATACGTGCGTCACCGCACGACCGCCTTCGGAATGGACCGGTCGCGTCCGTACGGCGACTCGGTCGTGACGGGCGTGGGGACCATCCACGGCCGCACGATCGCCGTCTACGCGCAGGACTTCACCACCTTCGGCGGATCGCTGGGCGAGGTCGCGGGCGACAAGATCATCAAGATCATGGAGTACGCCCTGCGCGGCGGCATGCCGATCATCGGCATCCTCGACTCCGGTGGCGCCCGCATCCAGGAGGGCGTGGTCGCTCTCGGCAAGTACGGCGAGATCTTCCGCCTCAACACCGCCGCCTCCGGTGTGATCCCGCAGATCTCGATCATCATGGGGCCCGCCGCCGGCGGCGCCGTGTACTCCCCCGCCCTCACCGACTTCGTGGTCATGGTCGACAAGACCAGTCAGATGTTCGTCACCGGTCCCGACGTCATCAAGACGGTCACCGGCGAGGACGTCGGCATGGAGGAGCTCGGCGGCGCGTACACCCACAACACGCGCTCCGGAGTCGCGCACTACCTCGCCGAGGACGAGGACGACGCGATCGACTACGTCCGCTCGATGGTGGGCTTCCTGCCCGACAACAACATGGCGGAGATCCCGGTCTACGAGAACGGCTTCGAGTGGGAGACCACCGACGCCGACCGCACCCTCAACGCGGTCGTCCCCGACTCCCCCAACCAGCCGTACGACATCCACCAGGTGATCTCGCACATCGTCGACGGCGGCGACTTCCTCGAGGTGCAGCCGCTGTTCGCGCCGAACATCGTCATCGGCCTCGGCCGCGTCGAGGGCCGCACGGTCGGCATCATCGCGAACCAGCCGTCGCAGATGGCCGGCACCCTCAACATCGAAGCCGGCGAGAAGGCCAGTCGCTTCGTGCGCTTCTGCGACGCGTTCTCCATCCCGATCCTGACCCTCGTCGACGTGCCCGGCTACCTTCCCGGCACCGACCAGGAGTGGACCGGCGTGATCCGCCGCGGTGCGAAGCTGCTGTACGCCTACGCCGAGGCGACCGTGCCGTTGGTCACCGTGATCCTGCGCAAGGCGTACGGAGGCGCTTACATCGTCATGGGCTCCAAGCAGCTGGGCGCCGACGTCAACCTCGCCTGGCCGACGGCGGAGATCGCCGTGATGGGCGGACAGGGTGCCGTCAACATCCTCTACCGCGGCGAGATCCGCAAGGCGGAGGAAGCCGGCGAAGACGTGGCCGCCGTTCGTCAGCGCCTCGCGAACGAGTACACCTACAACGTCGCGTCGCCCTTCCTGGCAGCCGAGCGCGGCGAGCTGGACGGAATCATCGAGCCCGCGCAGACCCGCGTGGCCGTCGCGAAGGCGCTGCGGTCGCTGCGCGGGAAGCGGGCCAGCCTGCCCCCGAAGAAGCACGGTAACATCCCGCTATGAGCACGCCCGCGATGCCCGCGTCGGACGCGGATATGGCCGGTGCGGATGCCGTGCACATCGACATCCGTCGCGGAAACCCCACCGCGGAAGAGCTCGCCGCCGTGATCGCCGTGGTGACCGAGGCCTACGAGCGCGAGGCTGCGGACGCCGTCGTCGAGGATGCGCCGTTGCGGTCGGCCTGGGAGGTCTCGGCGCGCGGCCTGCGTGCGCCCCTGCGGCGCGACGTCGCCTGGGGACGGTTCGCGGGCTGAATCCGCCTCCGATCGCTTGTCCCCCAAAATACCTACAGACACAGCTTTCTCCACCGGGAAGAATCGATATCGCTGGAACGCTTCTGCGTTCGGTCGGCCCGCTTCATGAGCGGAACGACCCTTCGCGAGTCGGTTTTCGGGTAACCACTCGCATGGCGAGGGGCGGGCGGCTTCGCCGCCCCTCGCCTCCTCTTCCTCGCGTTCTCTTCGTCACGTCCTCGTGGCGTTCTGCGGCTCGCGGCGTCGCCGGAACCACCGGCCGGGTGCATTCAGGGCCGCGTCAGGGCTCAGGGCCGCCGGGGAATCTCGCTCCACAGGTCGACCTCGTCTTCGCCGTCATCCGCGGCCGAGCGGCCGACGACCGTGACGGCCACGTCCTCGTGGGTCGCGGCACGCACGTAGACACGGTCGGAGTCGGCCTCGGCCAGCACCGCCGCCAGACGCGATCGCACCGCCGCTCGCTCCGCCGGCGACAGGCCGTCGAGGCCTCCTTCGTCGAGCACGGACACCGTCGTCCCCCGTTCCCGCGCCGCTGCGAGCGCCGCCCGCACCTCCGCGTCGAGCAGGGCAGAGCCGCGCAGCTCGTCGCGCAACGCTTCTTCGGCGATGCGTGCCGCGCGACGTTCATCCTCGCTCAGACGCCCCGCCGCCTCGATCGTGCGCGTGAGCACCGGCCCGGCCAGCGCGAGGGCACGCTGCACCTGCGTACGACGTTCGCGCCGCATTCCCTCTTGAGTCGCGAGCCATTCCGAGGCCGCCCGCTGCAGAGCGGTGAGCTCCGCGGTATCGCGGGCAGCGCGATCGACGAGCCACGTCAGCAGCTGCGCGACCCCCACCCACAGCACCGCGCCGACCACGCCGAGCGCCAGGGCTGCGGCCGGACCGATCCAGAACGCCGCTTCGGCCGCGAGGACGACGACCCCGCTCCACGCGATCCACGGGCGGCGGCGCACCATCACGATCGTCAGGAGCGCACCGACCGCACCCAGGCTCCAGGTCCCGACATCCGCGCCACGCGCGTCGGGCTGGACGGCGAGCCACGTCGCGTTGGGCACCAGCACCGCGGCGGCGAGCGCGAGCACCGCAGCCCAGGCGGGCAGGATCGAGCTGCGCCCGAGGTCGCCGGTGATGGGATCGCGCCGCGTGGGCAGAGCACCCGAATTCCAGAACACGCAGATCCACGTCGTCGCCAGATACAGCGCCACCGCGCACACCAGAACGAGCGGCATCTGCGGCGCGACCGTCCAGACGAGACCGCCGATCGCGAGATACGTCGTGAAGGCGATCGCCAACGCCGACAGGGTGGCGTGCACACGGAAGTTCATCGCGAGAACTCCCAGTCCAGGACGACGTGAGTCCCGTCCGCCGCCGTGCGCACGCGCGCGCGGCCGCCGACGGCCGCCATGCGCGCCACGATGGACCCACGAATTCCCAGGCGATCATCGGGGATGCTCGCCGGATCGAAGCCGGGACCGCGATCGACCACCTGCACGCGCAGGCGCTGCCCGTCGGCTCGCAGAGCCACGCGCAGGCCTTCTCCGTGCGCATGGACGATGGCGTTGGAGACGGCCTGCGTGGCGGCCAGCACGACGGCGCGCGCGACGCGCCCGGGAACGAGCGGAGCGGCCGCGGCGATGTCGGCGGCGACGGGCACGTCCGCATCGAGATCGGCCACCACCCGGCGAAGGGCGGCCGCAATCGCCGCCACGGCGACCGGCTCGTCAGGCCCCTCGCCCGCGTCCTGGTCGGTGTTGGCCAACCGCGTCAAGGCCTCTCTCGCCATCGCGGCCGCCAGCGCCTCCTCCCGCGGGGTGTGCGCCCGCTCGGCCGCGATCAGCGCCGCCAGCACGCTGTCGTGCATGAGCGCGGCGACGGCGACCCGCTCGGTCTCAGCGGCATTGTGGGCGGCGGCGACGGCGTAGGAGGCGACGGCCTCGCTGCGCGCCTGATCGATGCCGACCGCCACACCCCGCAGCAGACGCCCGAGGGTGATCACCACCGCCGCGAGGATCGCGGCGAACACCGCATCGCGCACGACATCGACGACGTCCGCGGGGGCGCCACCGAGTTGGGTCAGCCGGGCGATCGCGTACAGGATCGGGATGACCGCCGCCCACGCGATCTGCAGGGGAAGTCCGAAGGCCAGCACGGCCGCAGAGGTGCCCACGTTCAGCAGGTACCAGATCCAGGGCGCGCCGTCCGCGGCATCCGCGCGTGCGTGGGTGACGAGCGGCCAGCACAGCAGGACGATCGGGAAGACGACGGCGAAGATTCCTGCCGCGGTGCGAACACCGACCCCGGCGACGGATGCCGCGACCATCATCGCGAGCGGGATGAAGACGGCCAGCAGAAGCGGCAGATGCGTCGGCGGCGCCTCCTGGCGCGAGCCCAGCGCGTTGAGGAAGGCCTGCGTGCCCAGCACCGCGCACCCCAGGGCGACGACCGTGCGGATGATCCGCTCGACCCGCGCCTGCGTGAACCGCTCCGCACCCGCGGCGATGTCGCCCAGGGGACGGCGAACCGCCGGGTCGACGGCGATCGGCAGGGGCTCAGTCGTCACCGCGGGTCGCTCCGGCGTGGCCGGGCATGAGACCGTCCTCCATCGCACGGCGGAGCAGATCGACCTTCGTGGGGGCGGGACGACCGACCTCGACGTACTTCGTGCGCACGCGCGTGATGTTCTCCTTCGCCGTGGAATAGGCGATGCCGAGCCGGTCGGCGACCGCCTTCAACGGCAGGCCGGCGGCATACAGTCGCAGCACGTCGCGCTCGCGGTTGGACAGCTGTGCATCGGCGAAAGCGCGGTCGCCGTCGACGGCACTGGCCCATTCGACGTTGTCCAGGGCTTCGCCGCGCGCCACCGTGCGGATGGCGGCGATGACGTCGTCGATGCGCGAGGCCTTGCTGATCACACCGGCCGCTCCGGCCGCCAGAGCCTCGCGGACGGCGGCGGGGCGATCGGCGACACTGTGGATGAGCACCGGCGAGCCGTCGGCGACGATGCTGCTGACGTTCTCGGTGACCGTGGTGCCGTCGCCGAGCGTGAGGTCGAGCACCACGATGTCGACCGGCGCCGCCCCCGACCGCTGACGCCACTCCAGGTAGGCGCGCACGCTGCTGCCCGAGAAGACGACCTCCTTGGTCACGGCTCGCGCGCACGCCGCCTCGAGCCCGAGGCGCACGGACTCGTGGTCATCGATGAGGGCGACGCGGGTCATGACGTCAGCCTAACGACGACGCGAGAACGCCCACATCCGACGAAGGAGTGAGGTTCGTGCGCTTGCCGCGTCACGGCTCGCGCTGCAGCAGCGCCACGGCTTCCACGTGATGAGAGTGCGGGAAGAGGTCGAACGCTTCGATGCGGCGAACGCCATAGCCGCGCTCACGGAACGCGCCGATGTCGCGAGCGAGGGCCACCGGATCGCACGCCACATAGACGACGGATGCCGGGGCGAGCGCCGCAACCGCGCCGACGACCTCACGCCCTGCCCCCGCCCGCGGCGGATCGAGCAGAGTGACCCCGCGACCGAGGCGCCCGCGCTCGACGGCGCCCGCCTGAGCGTGCAGGCGCGCGAGGAAACGATCGGCGCGAGAGGTCTCCGCGCGCGCTCCCACCCACGCGGCGAGATTCTCCCCGGCGTGCTCGGTCGCGCGCGGATCGGACTCGACCGTGGTGACGCGCGTGGCGGGGCCACCGAGCGTGCCGATCGTCGCGGCGAACAGCCCCACCCCGCCGTAGAGGTCGAGGTGCTGCGCCTCGGGATCGACGCCGCCGGCGGCCGTGAGCGCATCGACGACGGCGCCGGTCAGGGTATGTGCGGCGAGGCGGTGCACCTGCCAGAACCCCCCGGCATCCAGCTGGAAGGAGCGCCCGTCGACCTGTTCGGTGATGATCTCGTGCGCCGCGGCATCCACGCCCGCGCGTTGCGGCGCGCCGCGCCGCGGGCCGCTGCCACGACGGCCCGATCCGGCCCGCCCGGCGGCGGCGTCGGGGCGCGGCACGATGCGCACCCGCCCGTCGGCGGGCTGCACCAGATCGATCCGCCCCGGGGGTGCCGACAGCGTGCGCGCCGCACGCTGGATCTCGGCCGTCGCGAGCGGGAGCTCGTCCACCTCGATCACCCGGTGGCTGCGTGCCGCGTACGGGCCCACCCGACCGTCGCCGTCGACGTGGAGGCTGACACGGGTGCGCCACCCGGTCGCGTCAGCGGACTCCTCGGCGATGACCTCTCCTCGATCCGACCGGAGAGCACGCGCGCCGCTGATCGTCGCCGACGGCTGCTCGAGACCGCCGAAGCGTCCGAGGGCGGCGCGCAGCACCTGGAGTTTCAGCTCCCGCTGGTGCCCCAGCTCGATATGGCCGAAGTCGGCCCCGCCGGGTCGCCGATCGGGGTCGATGCGGACGTCGGCGGCCGCCCAGATGTGCGGGCGTCGATGCGGCGAGGCATCGAGCACCTCGACGACGGCGCCGCGCCAGAACGAGGACTTCGCGGTCTCGGTCAACCGCACCCGGACGCGCTCGCCCGGAATCGCGTCGGAGACGAAGACGACCCGCCCTTCGTGCCGCGCGATGAACACGCCACCGTGGGCCACGTCGGTGATGTCGAGATCGAGGAGGTCTCCGGGTTGCATCCTTCGATGCTGTCACGGATCCCCGACCTCGTCCGCGACGGAACGTACGCTGGACGGCATGCGCGTGTGCCTCGCCTCCACCTCCCCCGCCCGACTCATGCTCATGCGCCAGGCCGGCATCGAGCCGCTGCTGCGGGCGCCCGACGTCGACGAGGAAGCGGTCATCGACGAGATCCAGGCATGCGAGGCGCGCATCCTGCCTCCCGACGAGCACGTCCTGCTGCTCGCGCGACGCAAGGCCGCCGACGTCGCGGCATCCCTCGTGAACGACATCCCCGACTTCGACGGCGTCGTCGTGGGCGGCGACTCGATGTTCGAGATCGATGGCGACGTGCTCGGCAAGCCGCTGCGGCCCGAGGTCGCCACGGCACGGTGGGAGCAGATGCGCGGCCGGACGGGTGTGCTGCACTCGGGCCACAGCGTCATCCGCGTCCGGCCCGGGATGCCGCCGCGAGAGGAGCACGCCGTCGCCGCCGCCGCCGTCACCTTCGTCTCCGACGTCTCGGATGCCGAGATCGCCGCCTACGTCGCAACCGGCGAACCGTTGCAGGTGGCCGGAGCCTTCACGGTCGACAGCCTGGGCGGGCCGTTCATCGAGCGCGTCGACGGCGACCCGTCGACCGTGGTCGGCATGTCCCTGTCGACGGTGCGCCGACTGTGCAAGGCGCTCGGCGTCGTGTGGACCGATCTGTGGACGTCGTCCCCCTCCCACCGCGACGGCACACAGAAGGAGGACGCGACTTCGTAGGCTCTCGCACACGAATCGCCGACGATCTTGTGCGGGTGATCCAAAGGAGCACGCTCTTGCGTGGGTAGGCTGGCATCCATGCCACGCTCACTGGACCTGACGTCCCCGCGCCCGCAGATCACAAAAGTGCTCGTCGCGAACCGGGGAGAGATCGCGGTCCGAGTGATCCGCGCCGCTCGCGACTCGGGGAAGGCGTCGGTCGCGGTCTACGCCGACCAGGACCGCGACGCCATGCACGCCAAGCTCGCCGACGAGGCGTACGCGCTCGAGGGCGCCACCAGCGCCGACACGTACCTGTCGATCGAGAAGATCCTCTCGGTCGCCCGGCGCTCCGGCGCCGATGCGGTGCACCCCGGCTACGGCTTCCTCGCGGAGAACGCGGAGTTCGCCCGCGCCGTCACCGCCGCCGGCATGATCTGGATCGGCCCTTCGCCCGAGGCGATCGAAGCTCTCGGCGACAAGGTCACGGCCCGCCACGTCGCCGAGAAGGTGGGAGCTCCGCTCGCTCCCGGGACGCCCGGGCCGGTCGCGGGCGCCGATGAGGTCGTCGCCTTCGCCGAGCAGGTCGGTCTGCCGATCGCCATCAAGGCCGCCTACGGCGGCGGCGGACGCGGTCTCAAGGTGGCCCGCGAACTCGGCGAGGTCGCCGAGATGTTCGAATCGGCCACTCGCGAGGCGGTGGCCGCCTTCGGCCGCGGCGAGTGCTTCGTGGAGAAGTACCTCGACAAGCCGCGCCACGTCGAGACGCAGTGCCTCGCGGATGCCGAGGGCAACGTCGTCGTCGTCTCGACGCGCGACTGCTCACTGCAGCGACGCCACCAGAAGCTCGTCGAAGAGGCGCCGGCGCCGTTCCTGACAGCGGCGCAGAAGGAGACGCTCTACGCGTCGTCGAAGGCGATCCTCCGCGAGGTCGGCTACGTCGGGGCGGGCACGTGCGAGTTCCTCATCGGCGCCGACGGCACCATCTCCTTCCTCGAGGTGAACACGCGGCTGCAGGTCGAGCACCCCGTCTCCGAGGAGGTCACGGGCATCGACCTGGTGCGCGAGCAGTTCCGCCTGGCCGAGGGGGGCACCCTCGACTACGACGACCCCGAGCCGCTCGGCCACTCGATCGAGTTCCGCATCAACGGCGAAGACCCGGGTCGCGGCTTCCTCCCCCAGCCCGGGCGCATCCACCAGTTCAAGACGTTCGGCGGCCCCGGCATCCGTCTGGACTCCGGCGTCACCGCCGGCGACAGCGTCTCCGGCGCGTTCGACTCGCTGCTGGGCAAGCTCATCGTCACCGGACGTGATCGCGCCGAGGCCCTGGAGCGCTCGCGGCGCGCACTCGACGAGTTCGAGGTCGCAGGCATGCCCACCGTCCTGCCCTTCCACCGCAAGGTCGTGCGCGATCCCGCGTTCACGGCGGAGGACGGCCACTTCGGCGTCTTCACGCGCTGGATCGAGACCGAGTTCGTCAACGACATCGCGCCGTGGGACGGCGAGGCCGAGGCCCCGGCCGAGGCGGAGCCGCGCCACACGGTGGTCGTCGAGGTGTCCGGCAAGCGCCTCGAGGTGAGCCTGCCGGACCGCATCGCCCTGGCCCCGGCCAAGATCGGTCGCCCGGTCGTGGCGCCGCCCTCGCGCCGCTCACACACGGCCTCCTCGGTCAGCGGTGCGTCCGGCGACGCGGTCACGTCTCCGATGCAGGCGACGGTCGTCAAGGTCGCGGTCGAAGAAGGGCAGTCGGTCGTCAAGGGCGATCTGGTGGTCGTCCTGGAGGCCATGAAGATGGAGCAGCCGATCCCGGCGCACAAGGACGGTGTCGTGGGCGCGATCAACGCCGACCCCGGCACCACCGTGTCCGCGGGCCACCAGCTGCTCACGATCTCCTGATCATGCGCCCGGCCCGCTCACGTCCGATCCGCGCGGCGGGAGCGGCCTGTCTGGTCGCCCTCGCCCTCGCCGGCTGCAGCACCGGTCCGTCGGATGCCGACCGCGCCGCGTGGAGCGCATGGTCGACCTCGATCGTCGGCGCGGCGTCGGACACCGCCGCATCCGGCCCGATCACGGCCGCGGCTGCGGGCGGCGTGACCCTCCAGTTCTCCCCTGCGACAGCATTCCGCGCGGTGGAACTGCGCTGCATCGGCGCCGCCCGCGCCGAGTTCGCGCTCAGCTACGTCGCGGGAAGCTCGACCGTCGGAACGCAGCAGGACATCGTCTGCCAGGGCGGTGCGCTCCGCACCCCCATCGCCATTCCCACCGCGATGCAGAACCTCACGTCGTTCACCGTGACGGCCACCTCGTCGGACGGCGAGGGCGTCTGGACCGCGCAGCTGCAGCGCTAGCGCCGCTCAGCCGAAGAAGTCGTCGTCGCGGTTGACGAGGTGCATGGCGCGGGTCGCGTCCGTGATCGACGCGCTGAGCGAGGGGAAGACGGCGAACACGCGCGAGACCTGATCGACCGTCAGCCGCCGCTCGACGGCGATGGCGATCGGGTAGATGAGCTCGGAGGCCCGCGGGGCCACGATGACGCCGCCGATGACGGTGCCGCTGCCTTCGCGCGCGATGATCTTGACGAACCCGTCGGTGATGCCCATCATCTTCGCGCGGGCGTTCGCCGCCAGCGGCAGCTTGTAGACGTAGCCGTTGATGGCCCCCGTCTCGAGGTCCTTCTCCTGACGACCGACGGTCGCGATCTCGGGCGCCGTGAAGATGTTCGCGGTGATGCGGCGACGCTCCAGCGGGATGACGGTGTCGCCGAGCGCGTGGAAGATCGCGGTGCGTCCCTGCATGGAGGCCACCGAGGCCAAGGGAACGAATGTCGTGCAGTCGCCGGCCGCGTAGATGTTCGGCACCGATGTGCGCGCGACACGGTTGACGCGGATGTGACCGGACGGCGTCAGCTGCACCCCGGCATCCTCGAGGCCGATGCCGGCGGTGTTCGGGATCGAGCCGACGGCGAGCAGGCAGTGGCTGCCTTCGACGGTGCGACCGTCGGAGAGCGAGACGACCACGCCGTCGGCGGTGCGTTCGACCGCGTCGGCACGGGAGGTGGACAGCACCGTCATTCCGCCGCGGGTGAAGACCTTCTCGAGAACCGCGGCGGCGTCGGCGTCCTCACCCGGCAGCACCTGGTCGCGACTGGAGATCAGCGTGACCTTCGCCCCCAGGTTCATGTAGGCGGAGGCGAACTCGGCACCGGTGACCCCGGAGCCCACGACGATGAGGTGCTCGGGAAGCGCCTTCATGTCGTACAGCTGCGTCCACGTGAGGATCCGCTCTCCGTCCGGGCGCGCGGTGGGAAGCTCGCGCGGCGACGCGCCGACGGCGACGACCAGGGTGTCGGCCTCGACACGATCGAAATCGGTGCCGCCGGGGCCGGTGGCCACGACGATTGCGTGATGGCCGTCCAGACGCCCGTGCCCCGAGATGATGCGCACCCCGGCATCGACCAGCTGCGCGCGCATGTCATCGGACTGCTGCCGAGCCAGCGAGAGCAGGCGCTTGTTGACGGCGGCGAGGTTGATCGCGACCTCGGGCTTGAGCGCGACGCCGCTCTCCCCCTTTGCGAAGAACTGCACGCCGAGGTCGGAGGCCTCCGAGATGGCGACAGCGGCGTCGGCGGTGGCGATGAGGCTCTTGGAGGGGACGACGTCGGTGATGACGGCCGCCCCGCCCACCCCCGCGCGCTCGACGAGGGTGACGTCCGCACCGAGCTGCGCGGCGGCGAGCGCCGCCTCGTACCCACCGGGACCGCCCCCGAGGACGGCGACCGACTGGGTGTTGACGAAGCTCGAGGACATTGCTCCATTCTCTCAGGCCCCCGGCGTCGTCCCGTGCCGCTGCGATGACGGCGATCGGCGCACGAGGCGAGTGGCCCGCCGGAGCCGCGGTTCCTAGAGTGGGAACATGTCCGACATGAACACCAACCCGCTCGACGACCCTTCTGCCGACCCGTTCGAGGTGGCCGCGCGCGCCGCCGGCGACATCGCACGCCTCACCGGCGTCGAACGGCACGACATCGCGCTCACGCTCGGCAGCGGTTGGGGCAAGGCGGCCGACCTCGTCGGCGAGACGACCGCGACGATTCCCGCGACCGATGTCACCGGCTTCAGCGCGCCCGCACTGGCCGGCCATGTCGGATCGATCCGCAGCATCGTCACCCCCGAGGGAAAGCGCGTGCTCGTGATCGGCGCCCGCACGCACTACTACGAGGGACACGGCGTCCGCCGGGTCGTCCACAGCGTCCGCACGGCCGCCGCGACCGGAGCGACGACGATGGTGCTCACCAACGGAGCCGGCGGCATCAAGGAGACGTGGACGCCCGGGACGCCCGTGCTCATCAGCGACCACATCAACCTGACGGCCGACTCGCCGCTGGAGGGGGCGACGTTCATCGACCTCACCGATCTGTATTCGTCGCGCCTGCGAGAGCTCGCCCGCACGGTCGATCCGACCCTCGACGAAGGCGTGTACTGCCAGTTCCGCGGCCCGCACTACGAGACCCCCGCGGAGGTGCAGATGGCCAAGACGATCGGCGGCCACATCGTCGGCATGTCGACGGCGCTCGAGGCGATCGCCGCGCGTCAGGCCGGGATGGAGGTGCTGGGCTTCTCCCTCATCACCAACCTCGCCGCCGGCATCCAGAAGACCCCGCTCAGCCACGCCGAGGTCATCGAGGCCGGCCAGGCCGCCGAGCCCGTGATCTCCGCGCTGCTGGCTCGCGTGATCGGGCAGCTGTGAGCGGCGCGGATGCCGCGGGGACGACCGTGCTCGATGCGGCGCGCGCCTGGCTCGCGCAGGATCCCGACGAGGTCACCCGCGCGGAGCTGAGTGCCATCGTGGATGCCGCAGCGGCCGGCGACGAGGCGGCATCCGCCGACCTCGCCGATCGTTTCGGTTCCCGCCTGCAGTTCGGCACGGCGGGACTGCGAGGACGGCTGGGAGCGGGCAGCAACCGCATGAACCGGGTGCTCGTGTCTCAGGCCGCCGCGGGATTCGCCGCCTACCTGCGGGGGAAGGCGGCGCCGGGAACGACACCACTCGTGGTCATCGGCTACGACGGGCGTCGCAATTCGGACGTGTTCGCCCGCGACTCGGCGGAACTGTTCGCGGGGGCCGGCCTGCGGGCGGTGCTGCTTCCCCGGATGCTCCCCACTCCGGTGCTGGCCTTCGCGGTGCGCCACCTCGGCGCCGCCGCGGGCGTCATGGTGACGGCGTCGCACAACCCGCCGGACGACAACGGCTACAAGGTGTACCTCGGCGGCGCCGACCACGGCTCACAGATCGTCTCCCCCGCCGACGCCGAGATCGCGGCGCACATCGACCGGATCGCGGCGACCTCGGCGGTCCCCGACCTGGCTCGCGCCGAGTACGAGGTCGCGGACGAGTCCGTCATCACCGCCTACGTCGCCGCCACCGCGGCCGTCGCCCCCGCCACCGCGGGTGCGGCCGGCATGAACTGGGTGTACACGGCCATGCACGGTGTCGGTTCCGAGACCCTGCACGCGATCCTCGAACTCGCGGGCTATCCCCGACCCACCGTCGTGGAGGCGCAGATCGCGCCCGACGGGCGCTTTCCGACCGTCGCCTTCCCCAATCCGGAGGAGCCGGGGGCCATGGACCTCGCGTTCGAGACGGCTCGCGCCGTCGGCGCCGAGTTCGTGATCGCCAACGATCCCGATGCCGATCGCCTGGCCGTCGCCCTGCCCGACGAGACCGCGCCTGGGGGCTGGCGCCGCCTGACCGGGAACGAGATCGGGCTGCTGCTCGGGTGGCGTGCCGCGGCCCGCGCCGTCGAACGGGGTGAGACGGGATCGCTGGCCTGCTCGCTGGTGTCGTCCCCCGGCCTGCAGAGCGTCGCGGAGCACTACGGTCTCGACTTCCACGCGACGCTGACGGGCTTCAAGTGGATCTCGCGCGCGCCCGGCATCCTCTACGGTTTCGAAGAGGCCCTCGGATACCTGGTCAACCCCGAGACGGTACGCGACAAAGACGGCATCTCCGCCGCGGTGGCGATTCTCGGCATGATCGCCGAGGCCCGCGAGCGCGGCGAGAGCCTCGCCGACCTGCTGCGGGGCTTCCAGGAGACCTTCGGCTTCTTCGCGTCGGGGCAGGTGTCGCTGCGCGTCGACGATCTGTCGATGATCGGGCGCATCATGTCGGCGCTTCGCCAGGCTCCGCCTGCTCGGGTGGGCGATGTCGCGGTGACCGGCATCGACGACCTGCTGACGGGCACCGGCGGCGTGCCGGCCAGCGACGTGCTGCGGCTGTGGCTGGAGGACGGGTCGCGCCTGATCGTGCGACCGAGCGGCACCGAGCCCAAGCTGAAGGCCTACCTGGATGTGCGCGGCACATCGGCGGACGATGCACAGGAGCGGCTCGCCGCTCTGGATGCCGGCACGCGGGCGCTGATCGCCGCGGCGCAGGGGTGAGTGCGGCGGTGGGTCGACCCGGGGAGGTTCAGCGCATGCTGCTGACCGAGCCGGTCGTCCTCGAGAACGAGCGTGTCCGACTCGAACCGCTGCGGGCCGATCACGCGGCCGAGCTCCAGCGTGCCCGCGAGGGGCTGGAATACGCCTGGTACACCTCCGTTCCCTCGGACGCGAGCGCGGACATCACCCACCGGCTCGCCGAACGCGACAGCGGACGCATGAACCCGTTCGCGGTGGTGGTCGACTGCGTGGCGGTGGGGATGACGACGTTCTGCACCATCGATCTCGACAGTCCGCGGGTGGAGATCGGCTACACCTGGTTGTCGCCGACAGTGCAGCGCACCGGCGTGAACACGGCCGCCAAGCTCCTGCTCCTGCAGCACGCGTTCGAGGCGTGCCACGTGATCGCCGTGCAGTTGTGCACGCACTGGCACAACCGTCAGTCGCGGGCCGCGATCGAGCGCCTCGGCGCGAAGCAGGACGGCGTGCTGCGCAATCATCGAGTGGGTCCCGACGGCACCCTGCGCGACACCGTGATCTACTCGATCCTCCCGCACGAGTGGCCGACGGTGAAGCGGGGCCTTCAGGCTCGCCTGCGCTGAGCGTCGACGACGGGCGACGCGGCTTGGGCGCGCCTCAACCGTCGACGACGGCCACGAGCTCGTCGAGGAAGGGCCCGAACGACGTGCCGCGGCGGACGATCCGCTGCACGCTGTCGCGTTCGCTGAAAACCTCGACCAACTGCTCGAACACCGTCTGGAACGCTTCGCGATCGCTCTCGGAGAAGGCCACCATCGCGATCACCTGCACGCGGCCCTCACCCCAGGCCATGGACGGGTCGGCGATGCCCACGGCGATCGCCGTGCGCGTCGCCGTCATCCCGATCGCGTGCGGCACCGCGAGCGCATCCGTGAATGCGGTCGAGGACAGCCGTTCGCGCTCGAGCGTGCGCTCGACGTATCCCTCGTCGATGACGCCCTGCGCGACGAGCCGGGCTCCCAGATCGCGGATGACGCTTTCCTCATCGGCATCCGCAGAGACGCGTCCGATGAAGGCATCGGCGGAGAAGTAGCGGCCGAGCTCGTCCCGCAGTCGCGCCAGGCGACGCGCGCGGCGCACGCGGCCGGCCGCCGCCTGCACGCGCTCGATGTCGCTCTCCGTGAGGAAGGGCTGGATGCGCACGATGCCGTCACCGGTGAAAGGCGGGTCGATCGTCGTGAGGATCAGATCGGTCTCGATCGCCCGCCAGTCGGGGTCGGCCCTCGTGTCGACGCCGACGACGTCGACCGCCTGTCCGAGCGAGCGGTCGACGCTCGAGCGCAGCAACTCGTGCAGTTCGTAGTACCCAGGGCACACGATCGTCGCGGTCAACACGGTGCCCGCGTGCCGACTGCGCTCCAGCTGGCCGCCGACGTGCATCGCGATGTAGGCGATCTCGTCGTCGAGCAGGGGGATGCCGAGAAGCCCGCGCAGGCCGTCCGCGATGAAGACCGCGACCTCGAAGATCATCGGGTAGGTGGCCTTCAGCGATCGGGTGAGGGGGTTGCGCGACCACGCCTGCTCCTGTGCGCGCAGCCGCAGGTTCTGCACGTGGAGGGCGAGGCGCAATACGAAGTCCTGGTGCTCGATGTCGACGAGGAACTCGGATGCCGCACGGTGCACGATGTCGCGCACGGCCGCCTCGACCTCGGGCTGCAGACCCGCTCGTGTGACCGACGCCGCCTCACCGGGACCGGGCGCCACGACGCGGCCGAGGACGAGGGCGGCGAGGTGTCGACGGTCGCCCGCGCCCAACCGCACCCCCAGATGCCGCTCGCACAGCGTGTCGAGCAGAGCCCCGACCTGCTCCTGAGCGGGCGTCGTCTCATCGAGCGCGGCCGTCTCCAGCGCACGGTCGTGCGCGACGCGGTCGGCGGTGATGGCGACGTGCATCATCACGTCGCCGATGCCGAACTCGTTGACGAAGTAGCCGAGCTCGCGCAGACCCGAAACGAGATCGGCTTTGAACGGGCCGAAGACCGCTTCACCGATCGATCCCGCGCCGAGACTGCGCCGGAGGGCATCGAGGTCGAACGCGCCGTCGTCGGTCTCGTCGTGCGCGAGCCGGCTCAGCAGGCGCCGCTGCGCCATCTCCGTGCCTTTCAGTCGCGCGCGCGACCCGCTGCGCTCCAGCGTGAGCTCCGTGTCGCCCAGCAGCGCGCGGACCCGGCCCAGGTCTGCTTCGAGTGTCGCCGGACTGACGTGGAAATCGTCGGCGGTCTCGAAGACGTCGATGCCTTCCCGTCCCGACAGCAGCCGGCGCACGAGCCGGTGCACGCGCTCCCGCGGAGTCGCGGCATCCGCTCCGGCTCGCAGCGCAGCGGGCGCATCCGCGCCCGCACGATAGCCGAGCGGACCGGACTCGACGACGACGCCCCGGGGAACGCGAGCATTGAGCGCGGTGACGTAGCTGCGGATGCTGCGAGGGGTCACGCCGACGATGTCGGCGAGTTCGGCGGCCGTGAGCCAGTCGCCCTCCCGCGCGAGCAGCGCGATGACACGGTCCTGACGCGCTCTGCTCACACCGTCCAGTCAACCACGCCGTCCGCGGGGTGTTTCCGCCCCCGCGGAAACAGGTGTGGTTGTCGCCTCCCAGCCCTTTCACAAGAATGGCCGAGAAGGAGGCGGATCGATGAGGATCCTCGTTGTGTGCGGCGCGGGTGCGTCGAGCACTTTCGTCGCGCAGCGTGTTCGTCACGCGGCGCAGGCGGCCGGGCGTGAGCTCAGTGCCGTCGCCGGCACCGAACAGTCGCTCCCGATCGACATCGACGCCGCAGACGTCGTGCTCGTGGGCCCCCACCTGCACGGCAGCCTGGACCGCATCCGTCGCGAAGCCGCGCCGCGTCTGGTACGCGTGATCCTCCTTCCGACCGACATCTTCAGCGATCTCCACGGTACGCGCGCCCTCGCGCTGATCGACGAGACCCTGAGCGCAGACCCCGACATGCCCGCTTCGACGGAGAGGAACCCCGCATGAGCTCTGTGTCCCGCACGATCCGCATCGGATCGTCCAACGGATTGCACGCCCGACCCGCGAAGCTCTTCGCCCAGGGCGTGAAGGACTCCGGCCTGGAGGTCACGATCTCCAAGGGCGCGGGTGCACCGGTCAACGCCGCCAGCATCCTGGGCGTCATCTCACTGGGAGCCGAGAAGGGCGACTATGTCACCCTCACCGCCGAGGGTGACAACGCGAACGCCGTGCTCGACGTGCTCGCCGAGCTGCTGACGACCGATCACGACGAGAACTGAACCGAAGGAGAGACCCGAAGATGAGTGAACTGCGTGGAGTGGGTATCGGACTGGGCGTCGCACAGGGCCCGGTCGCCCGCATGGCCGATCCCCTGCCCGCCCCCTCGGACGTCCCCAGCACCCTCACCCCCGACGAGGAGCTCGCACGTGTCCGCGAGGCGGTCGCCGCCGTCGCCCGCGAGCTGGAGGAGCGGGGTTCGAAGGCCGGAGGCCTCGCCCGCGACGTGCTCGAGGCGCAGGCGATGATGGCCGAGGACCCGACGCTCGACACCGAGGTCTCCACGCGGGTGAACGCTGGCAAGACCGGTGAGTACGCCGTCCACGAGGCGTTCGCGAGCTTCCGCGACACCCTGGCCGCGATGGGCGGCTACCTGGGTGAGCGCGCCGCCGACCTCGACGACGTCGCCCAGCGCGTCATCGCGCGCCTGCGCGGCCTGCCCGCGCCGGGCGTTCCCGACCCGGGTCACCCCTTCGTGCTGGTCGCCAAGGACCTGGCGCCCGCCGACACCGCGCTGCTCGACCTCGACCAGGTGCTCGCACTGGTCACCACCGACGGCGGACCGACCTCGCACACCGCGATCCTCGCGCGCGAGAAGTCGATCGTCGCCATCGTGGGCGCCGCTGCCGCCAAGGACCTCGTCGACGGGCAGACCGTGATCGTGGACGCCGCGAAGGGCGTCGTCACCGTCGATCCCACCGAGGACGAGCTGGCGCAGGCGCAGAACCGCGCCGATGCCCGCGCTGCCGCGGCATCCGCTCCGCTCACCCCGGGCGCGCTCAAGGACGGCTCGGCGGTTCCGCTGCTGGCCAACCTCGGCAAGCCGGGCGGCGCCGCCGAGGCGGTCGAACTCGGCGCCGAGGGCGTCGGCCTGTTCCGCACCGAGTTCCTCTTCCTCTCCGCCACCCAGGCTCCGACCGTCGACGAGCAGACCGCGTCGTACACCGAGCTGCTGAAGGCGTTCCCCGGCAAGAAGGTCGTCGTCCGCGCGCTCGACGCCGGCGCCGACAAGCCCCTCGCCTTCCTCAACGACGCGCACGAGGACAACCCCGCACTGGGCCTGCGGGGCCTGCGGGCCCTGCGCGCCAGCGAGGACATCCTGCGCGAGCAGCTGACGGCGCTCGCCAACGCGGATGCCGCCACCGATGCCGACCTCTGGGTGATGGCGCCGATGGTCGCCACCGTCGAGGAGGCCGACTACTTCGTGGCGCTCGCGAAGGAGTACGGCATCAAGACGGCGGGTGTCATGGTCGAGGTTCCCTCGTCGGCGATCCAGGCGAAGCGCATCCTGCAGATCGCGGACTTCGCCTCCATCGGCACGAACGACCTCACGCAGTACACGCTCGCCGCCGACCGCCTGCTCGGCTCGGTGGCGTCGTACCAGGACCCGTGGCACCCCGCGGTCCTCGAGCTGATCAAGATGACCGCCGACGGCGGCAAGACCAACGGCAAGCCCGTCGGCATCTGCGGCGAGGCCGCCGCCGACCCGCTGCTGGCGGTCGTGCTCGTCGGGCTCGGCGCGACGACGCTCTCGATGGCCCCCACCGCCCTCGCGGACGTGCGCGCCTCGCTTCTGCAGTACACCCGCGAGGATGCCGAGCGCATCGCCGCGGCAGCCCTCGCCGCCGATGACGCGGCATCCGCACGATCGGCGGCTCAGGCCGCCGCTGAGAACCTCGCCGGCTGACGGCGCGGCACATTCGAAGGGAACGGAAGACAATGACAACGGCGTCCACGACATCGACGGGGGTGAACCGCGCACGCGTCGGCGTGCAGAGGTTCGGCACCTTCCTCTCCGGCATGATCATGCCGAACATCGCGGCCTTCATCGCCTGGGGCTTTATCACGATGCTCTTCATCACGAAGGGCTTCTTCGGCGCGGAAAGCCCCTTCGGATGGCACTGGTCGCCCGTCGCCGAGATCATCGGCGGCGGCGGAAACGCAGCCACCATCGGGTGGAACGGCGCGATGACGGCGCTCGCAAGCGGCGATGTCACCGTCTACGTGGGCTTGGTCGGACCGATGGTCACGTACCTGCTCCCGCTGCTGATCGCCAACACCGGCGGCCGCATGGTCTACGACGCCCGAGGCGGCGTGGTCGCGACCATCGCGACGATGGGTGTCATCGTCGGCACCGACATCCCGATGTTCCTCGGAGCCATGATCATGGGTCCGCTGGCCGCGTGGATCACGAAGCAGATGGACAAGCTCTGGGACGGCAAGATCAAGCCCGGCTTCGAGATGCTGGTGAACAACTTCTCCGCCGGCATCCTCGGAATGATCCTCGCGATCGTCGGCTTCTTCGCCTTCGGTCCGATCATGCTCGGCATCTCGACGTTCCTCGGCGGCATCGTCGGCTGGCTCGTGAGCGTCAACCTGCTGCCGCTGCTGTCGATCATCGTCGAGCCGGCGAAGGTGCTGTTCCTCAACAACGCCATCAACCACGGCGTATTCACGCCGCTCGGCATCCAGCAGGCGACCGAGGCCGGCAAGTCGATCCTCTTCCTCATCGAGGCCAACCCCGGTCCCGGTGTGGGTCTCCTGCTGGCGTTCACCTTCTTCGGCGTGGGCGCCGCGCGCGCCTCCGCTCCGGGCGCGATCATCATCCAGTTCTTCGGCGGCATCCACGAGATCTACTTCCCGTACGCGCTGAGCAAGCCGATGACGATCCTCGCCCTCATCGCGGGCGGGGCGACCGGTGTCACGACCAACATGCTGCTGGGCGGCGGCCTCGCCTTCCCGGCGGCACCCGGCAGCATCATCGCCGTGACGGCCGCCGCCATCGGCCCGGGCGTCGGCAACCTGTTCGTCGTCTACCTGTCGGTCATCCTCGCCGCCGCCGTCACGTTCCTGATCACCGCGGTCATCCTGCGGGCATCTCGTAAGCGCGATCTGGCAGCGGAGGCGGAGTCCAGCGCCTCGTTCGAAGCGGCGATCGCCCAGACCGAGGCGAACAAGGGCAAGAGCTCCGAGGCCCTCGCGGGCCTCCGTGCCGGCGCCGCCGCGAACGCCGGGCTGGAGGGCGACCAGTCGTCGCTGTCGGCCGACCGCGCCGCCGATGCCGTCGCGACGGGAACGCTGGCGCCTGTCGGGCGCGTGACGAACATCGTGTTCGCGTGCGACGCCGGCATGGGCTCGTCCGCGATGGGTGCGAGCGTGCTGCGCAACAAGATCAAGAAGGCCGGCGTCGACGACGTCTCGGTCACCAACAAGGCGATCGCGAACCTCGACGGCAGCGAGGACCTCGTGATCACCCAGCAGCAGCTCACCGACCGCGCGCGCGGGCGCACACCGAACGCCACGCACGTATCGGTGGACAACTTCATGAACTCGCCGAAGTACGACGAGGTCGTGGATCTGGTGGTCCGCCAGCACAAGGATCGGGGCTGACGACCAGCCCCACCGCGAACGCCGCGGGGACGGGAGGCGCGATGCCCCGTCCCCGCGGCCGCGGCCCGACGCCGACGTCCCGGACGTACCATGACCGGGACGAGCTTCGAACAGAGACGAGGATGACATGTCACGCGACGTGCTGAAGATCGACCAGGTCCGCATCCACCCGGGGACGGTGAGCAAGCAGGAGGCGATGCGGGAGGCCGCCGACATCCTCGAAGCCGCGGGGGCGGTCACGTCCGCGTACTTCGACGCGATGCTGCAGCGCGAGCAGACGGTCTCGACCTACATGGGCAACGAGCTCGCGATCCCCCACGGCACCAACGAGACCAAAGATGCGATTCTCGACTCGGCACTCTCCTTCGTCCGCTACGACGGCGGCGTCGACTGGGACGGCGAGAAGGTGAGCTTCGTCGTCGGCATCGCCGGCAAGGGCGACGAGCACCTCGACATCCTGTCGCAGATCGCTCTGCTGTTCTCCGAGGACGAGGAGGTCGCACGGCTGAAGGCCGCGACCACCGCGCAAGAGCTCTTCGCGCTGCTGTCGACGGTGAACGGCTGATGAAGGCCGTCCACTTCGGCGCCGGCAACATCGGTCGCGGCTTCGTCGGGCTGCTGCTGCACCAGGGCGGGTACGAGTTGGTGTTCTCGGATGTCGCGGCATCCTTGGTCGACGCGATCAACGCCGCCTCGGAGTACACCGTCCACGAGGTCGGCGACGGCGGCACCGACACCGTCGTCACGGGCTTCCGCGCGATCAACAGTGCCAGCGATCCGCAGGCGCTGATCGACGAGATCGCCACCGCCGACGTGGTGACCACGGCGGTCGGCCCGACGATCCTGCGCTTCGTCGCGCCCCACATCCTGGCGGGCCTGGCGCTTCGCGACCCGTCGCGACCCGCGCTGCAGGTCATGGCGTGCGAGAACGCGATCGGGGCGACCGACACCCTGCGCGACGAGATCCGCGCCCAGGCCGGCGATGCCTGGGATGCGATCAGCAACCGGGCGGTGTTCGCCAACACCGCCGTCGACCGCATCGTGCCCGCGCAGCCGGAGGGCGCGGGCATCGACGTCACCGTGGAACCGTTCTTCGAATGGGCCATCGAACGTCCGCCCTTCGGCGATGCTCCGCCGCACATTCCGGGCGCCCACTTCGTCGACGACCTCGCCCCGTACATCGAGCGCAAGCTCTTCACGGTGAACACCGGTCATGCCGCAACGGCGTACTTCGGTGCCCGTGCGGGTGTCGAGAAGATCTCGGACGCGCTGGCCGATCCGTCCATCGCAGCCCGCGTGGCCGCCGCGCTCGAGGAGACCTCCGCACTGCTGGTCGCGGTGCACGGATGGGCTGCCGCTGAGCTCGCCGAGTACCGGTCGACGATCCTGCGCCGCTTCGCCAACCCGGCTCTTCCCGACACCGTGGGCCGCGTCGGGCGCCAGCCGCTGCGCAAGCTGTCACGCCACGAGCGTTTCGTCGGACCCGCTGCGGCTGCCGCGGAGCGCGGACTGGCGACCGGCGCGCTCGTCGATGCGATCGGTGCCGCCCTCGATTTCGACGAGCCCGACGACGAGCAGTCGGTCGAGATGCAGCGCCGCCTCCGCGAAGAGGATGCCGCGACCTTCACCGCCGCGGTCACCGGACTCGAGCCGTCCCACCCGCTGTTCGCCGCGGTCGAAGCCGTCGTACGCCTCCGTCAGTCCGAGCTCTGACCCGACTCGCGCCCCGGGAACGGCCGGCCGCGCACCGTTCACAACTCCGGAGATCTCTCGGTACACCACCCCCAGCCAGGGCTGTGGCCGACGGTCGCGAGCGCATCTCCGGAGTTGTGAACGGCGGCGACTCCTCCCCCGCCTCCGACTGAACCGGGTCATCCACCGAGGCGGCGCACAGAGCCCCACCCCACGGGCGTCGCGGTCAGAGTTCTGGACATGCTCCGATCTTCTGCCGACCGTCTCGTTCTGCCTCGCGACGTCCCGACCACTGTCCTGCGACGTGCTCACCTGCGCGCCGCGGGAGTCACCAGCCGACAGATCACCGACGCGGTGCGCGACGGGCAGCTCCTGCGCCTGCGGAGGGATCGCTATCTGCCCCGCGACACCGATCCGCAGGTGTGCGCGGCGGTGCACTGGGGCGGGCGCCTGGACTGCGTCTCACTGTTGCGGCTTCTCGGCGTGTTCGTACGGGAGCATGCGGGGCTCCACATCCAGCTCGCTCCGGACGCCTCGCGCACGCCGCGACCGGGGGAGTCGACGCAAATCGTGCGACATTGGCGTCCCAGCTCCGGCGCCGCCGATGATGTCCTCGTACCTGTCCGTGAAGCGCTCTGTGCAGCAGTGCGCTGCCAGAGGCCGCGGGATGCGATCGCCACGCTCGACAGTGCGTGGCATCTCGGAGCAGTGGATGACGACGGTCTCGCTGACGTCTTCGCACACCTTCCCCGGCGCTACCGATCACTGCGGCCGCTTCTCGACCGACGTGCGGAGGCGGGCACCGAGACCCTCGTCCGCCTCATGCTGCGCAATCTGGGACGCCACGTGGAACTGCAGGTGCGACTCGACGGCGTCGGCCGGGTGGATCTCCTCGTCGACGGCTGGCTTGTCATCGAGTGCGACAGTCTCTCGCACCACGGGACGTGGGAGGACCACAAACGAGACCGCCGCAGGGATGCCGCCGCGGTCGGACTCGGCTTCACAACACTGCGGCTGCTCGCCGAGGACATCCTCTTCCGTCCGGAACGGGTGATCGAAGTGCTCCGGCGGGCGGTCAGCCGCGGCCCTCGCGCCACGCCGCAGACCGTGCGAGTTCACGACTCCGGAGAACGGTGAACGGACGGCCCGATCTGTGGCCCACCGGGCCGAACCTGCTCGGAAACTCCGGAGTTGTGAACGGTCGCCGTACTCGAGGCGCGCCCGTGACGGGTCTGCCGTGGGGTGACGGTCAGGCGTCGAAGCCCTCACCGATGAGCTCGATGAGCTCTTCGCGCTCCTCCACCGACAGGAATGCGCCGGCGGCGGCGTTCAGCTGGAACGCCTCCAGATCTTCGAGGCGGTAGTCGAACGTCTCTGCCAGAAGCGCGAGCTCGCGCGTGAGGGAGGTGCGGCTCATCGTGCGGTTGTCGACGTTGACCGTCACGGCGAAGCCGAGCTGGTACAGCAGGTCGAACGGATGATCCTCGAGGTTCTTGCCCCACGCGGCGATCGCACCGGTCTGGAGGTTCGACGAGGGCGACAGCTCGAGCGGAATCTCGCGATCGCGCACCCAGCGCGCCAGGTCGCCGAAGGTCACCAGCACCTCGTCGCCCTGCTGCTGCACGACCTCGAGGTCCTCCGCGATGCGCACACCGTGGCCGAGGCGGAGAGCGCGACCGTCGAGGATCGCGGAGCGGATCGAGTCGAGTCCCGCCGCCTCCCCCGCGTGCACCGTCACCGGGAAGAACTCGGAGGCGAGATAGTCGAACGCGGCGCGATGACGCGACGGCGGGAAGCCGTCCTCGGCTCCGGCGATGTCGAAGCCGACCGCACCGCGGCCGCGGAACGCGACCGCGAGCCGGGCGATCTCCAGCGAGCGGTCAGCATGACGCATCGCCGTGATGAGCTGGCCGACCCGGATGTCGCGACCCGAGCGATCGACGGCGTCCTCGCCCTCCTCGATGCCCTCCTGCACGGCCTCGACGGCTTCTTCGAGGGAGAGCCCTCCGCCCAGGTGCTGCTCGGGGGCCCAGCGCACCTCCCCGTAGATCACGCCGTCGGCGGCGAGGTCCTCGACGAACTCCTTCGCGACGCGGCGCAGGCCGTCGGCGCTCTGCATCACGGCGGTCGTCAGATCGAACGTCTTCAGGTACTCGACGAGTGAACCCGAATCGCTCTGGTCCTCGAACCAGTCGGCGAGCTCCTCGGCATCCGTCGACGGAACGTCGAGGCCGATCTCATCGGCGAGCTCGATGATCGTCTGCGGCCGCAGCGCGCCGTCGAGGTGATCGTGCAGCGAGACCTTGGGAAGCGAGCGGATGGAGACGCCCTCGAGCTTCGGGTCGGCGTAGGGGTCGGTGGCCATGGGGCTTCCTTCTGGTGGGCAGTGCGGGTGGAGCGAAGGGTCAGGCGGTGATGCGCTCGAGGACGAGCGGAGTGGATGCCGGGGCATCCGTTCCGATCTCCCAGGCACCCTCGAGGGCGTCGAGGGCGCGCTCGAAGCGCTTGTCATCATCCGCCAGGAGGGTGAACAACGGCTGTCCGGCGACGATGGATGCGCCGGGCTTGACGTGCAGGTCGATGCCGGCGGCGTGGATGACGGGATCCTGGGCGCGCGCCCGTCCCGCGCCCAGACGCCACGCGGCGATGCCGAACGGAAGCGCCTCCATCCGCGTCAGCACGCCGTCGCGAGCGGCGACCACGGTATGCGTCTCACGCGGTGTCGGCAACGCCGCGTCGGGATCGCCGTCCTGGGCGCGGATCATCTCTCGCCACGCGTCCATGGCGCGCCCGTCGCGCAGGGCCGCCTCGACGTCGGCGTCGGGCTGCCCGGCCAGGGCGAGCATCTCGCGGGCCAGAGCCACGGTCAGCTCGACGATGTCGGCGGGGCCACCGCCGGCGAGCACCTCGACCGACTCGCGCACCTCGTTGGCGTTGCCGATGGTGAGACCGAGCGGCGTGTTCATGTCGGTCAGCAGCGCCGTCGTGGCCACGCCCGAGTCGGTGCCGAGTGCGACCATCGTGCGCGCCAGCTCACGTGCCTTCTCGACGTCGCGCATGAACGCGCCGGAACCGAACTTCACGTCGAGCACGAGCGCGTCGGTACCCTCGGCGATCTTCTTCGACATGATGCTGGACGCGATCAGCGGGATCGCCTCGACGGTCCCGGTCACATCGCGCAGGGCGTACAGACGCTTGTCGGCGGGAGCGAGACCGGAGCCTGCGGCACAGATCACCGGTCCGACGTCGCGCAGCTGCGCGAACATCTCCTCGTTCGACAGGGCGGCGCGCCAGCCGGGGATCGACTCGAGCTTGTCGAGCGTGCCGCCGGTGTGGCCGAGGCCGCGGCCGGACAGCTGTGGCACCGCGACACCGAACGCCGCGACGAGCGGCGCGAGCGGCAGCGTGATCTTGTCACCCACACCGCCGGTGGAGTGCTTGTCGACGGTGCGCTTGCCGAGGCCGGCGAAGCTCATGCGCTCGCCCGAGGCGATCATCGCATCGGTCATGACGCGGATCTCATCGCGGTTCATGCCGTTGAGGAGCACGGCCATCGCGAAGGCCGCCATCTGCGAGTCGGCGACATACTCGCGCGTGTAGGCGTCGATCATCCAGCGCAGGGCGTCCTCGGGCACCGCACCGCGGTCACGCTTGGTACGGATGACGTCGACCGCGTCGAACGGTTCGACCGCGGCATCCGCCGCGCTCTGCGCCGCGCTCATCGCGACACCTCCTCGAGATCGCGCGGGCCGAAGGCATCCGGCAGCACCTCATCGATCGTGCGGATGCCGGAAACGGTCTCCAACAGCATTCCCGGCAGAGCGAACTCGTTGAGCAGCTGGCGGCAGCGCCCGCAGGGCATGATCGTCTCACCGTCCTTGTTGACGCAGACGAAGGCGACGAGCTGCCCACCGCCGGACATGTGCAGATCGCCCACGAGGGCGCATTCGGCGCAGAGCCCGACGCCGTACGAGGCGTTCTCGACGTTGCAGCCCGACACGATGCGTCCATCGCTGACCAGCGCCGCGGCCCCCACCTGATAGCGGGAGTACGGCGCGTAGGCGCGCTGCATGGCCTCGGTGGCGACGGCGCGCAGCTCGTCCCAGTCGATGTCGGTCATGAAAGAGGTCACTCCTTGATATAGGGCTTGCCGGATGCCGCGGGTCCCCGGATCTGGCCGGCGAATCCGACCACCGCGAGGATCGTGACGACGTACGGCAGCATGAGCATGAACTCGCTGGGGATCGGCGTCTTCAGCACGGTCAGCAGGTTCTGCAGGTTGGTGGCGAATCCGAACAGCAGCGCGGCGAGCGTCGCCCGCACCGGATCCCAACGGCCGAAGATCACGGCGGCGAGGGCGATATAGCCGAGCCCCGCCGTCATGTCCTTCGTGAACTGCGGCACCGAGACGAGGGTGAAGTACGCGCCACCCATGCCGGCGATCGCGCCGGCCAGCAGCACGTTCCAGAATCGTGTCGGGTTGACCTTGATGCCGACGGTGTCCGCCGCCTGCGGGTGCTCGCCGACCGCCCGCAGACGCAGGCCCCAGCGCGTGCGGTAGAGCCCCCACGTCACGACGATGACGACGACGATCATGAAGTAGACGAGGAAGGTCTGGTTGAACAGGGCCGGACCGATGACGGGGATGTCGCCGAGGATCGGGATCTTGATGAGGTCGAACCGCGCCGGGCTGTTGAGCGTCTGCGTGTTGGGGGCGAGCATGACGCCGTAGAGGAAGCCGGTGAGGCCTGACACGAAGACGTTCAGCACGACGCCGACGATCACCTGGTCGACGATGTACTTGATCGAGAACGCGGCCAGGGCGAAGGCGACGACGACACCGCCGAGCATCGCACCGACGAGCCCGACGAACGGGTTCTGCGTGATGCTGGAAAGGACGGTCGCCGTGAACGCGCCGAGCAGGAACTGCCCTTCGATCGCGACGTTGACCACGCCGACCCGTTCACCGATGACACCGCCGAGGGCGCCGAAGACCAACGGCACCGCGAGCGAGATCGAGCCGCCGAGCAGCCCGACCAGAGTGATGGCGCCGGACGCGCCGGCACCGGCCCACGTCAGGAACGCGACCATGGCGAGCACGGCGTAGACGATCGGCAGCCAGAGCCCGACCGGGCGATACCGGCGGGCGGCGACGAAGGAGACGACGGCGAGCGCCGTCGCGATCGCCCACGACGCCCAGACCACGGGCAGCGCCGGAATGCTCACGTCGCCCAGAGCGATCGCCGCCCCGGCTTCGGCGAGTCGATACGTGGTGACGCCGTCGCGGGGAGCGAGAAGGAACAGGATGCCGAGGAGTCCGGCGAGCACCAGGAGGGTGATCGGCACCTTCATCGCGCGCACCTGGACGACGGTCGGCTCACCGATCTCGGGAGCGATCACCGGCGCGGTCATGCTGCCACCGCCTTCTGGTCGTTGCCGGCATCCGATCCGTTGCCGCGGGCGCGGCGCCGCGCGAGGCGGGCACGCGAACGCGGCGAGCGCTCGGCGTCGGTCTTGGGAAGGAAGAAGATCGTGCGGATCAGAGGCGGAGCGGCGATGAACAGCACGATCAGCGACTGGACGACGAGAACGATGTCGACCGGGATCTGCTGCAGCGCCTGCATCGGGAACGAGCCCGCCTTGAGCGCGCCGAACAGGATGCCGGCCCAGAACGTGCCCCACGCACGGCTGCGTCCGAGGAGGGCGACGGTGATGGCGTTGAAGCCGATACCGGCGTCGATACCGCCGTCGAAGCCGCTCGTGACCGTGCCCTGGATCTGGCACATGCCCGCGATACCGGCCAGGCCGCCGGCGAACAGCATCGCGTAGATGTAGACACGGGGAACGCTGATGCCCGCGGCGCGGGCCGCGTGCGGGTTCTCGCCGACGGCGCGCATGCGGAAGCCGAGGCTGGAGCGCTCAACGAGCCACCACACGAACAGCGTCGCGACGATGACGATCACGAAGCCCCAGTTGAGCTGGTTGAACTGTTCGCCGAACAGCAGGGGGAAACGCGCGCTCTCCGGCGTGGGCCGGCTGATCGGCTGGATGTTGTCCGGCTTCTGGAGCAGCTCGGGCACACGCACCATCCACGACACCAGGTAGAACGCGATGTAGTTGAGCATGATCGTCAGGATCACCTCGTGCGCGCCGGTGCGCGCTTTGAGCAGACCCACCAGCCCGCCCCACAGCGCACCGCCGATGATGCCGACCACGAGCGTGAGCGGCACCTGGATGATCGCGGGCAGATCCAGCTGGAAGGTCACCAGCGCCGCGGCGGCACACGCGATGAGCATCTGGCCGCGGGCACCGATGTTGAACAGTCCCACCCGGAAGGCGACGGCGATGCCGAGAGCTGCCGCGATGAGCGGTGTCGCAAACCCGAGGGTGTTCGCGAGCGGGCGGATCGCGCTCAGGAAGTCGGGGGCGTTGGGGTTGATGACCGAGCCCGTGAACAGTGCGGCGTACGCGCCGGCGACGGCGGTCCAGGCGGCCGAGAGCGTGTCACCGGGGCGCGCGAAGAAGTATCCGGATGCCGCCTGCACCTCCGGGTTGGTCACGGCGATGAGCACGCCGCCGACGATCAGCGCCAGCACGACGGCCAGGATCGTGGTCACGACATTGCCGCGCAGGATCTCGGTCATGACGCGGTTCGCCGTCGGCGGAGGGGGTACCGCCGCGCCGGGTGCCAGGGGGGCGGGTTCGGTCGTGGTGCTCACGCGGCATCCTCCGTCGGGTTCTCGCCGGCCATCATCAGGCCGAGGACATCACGCGGCGTGTCCGCCGGCACGATGCCCACGATGCGCCCGCGGTACATCACGAGGATGCGGTCGGCGAGCGCAACGACCTCATCGAGCTCGGTGGAGACGACGACGACGGGAATGCCCGCATCGCGCGTCTCGACGATGCGCTTGTGGATGAACTCGATCGAGCCCACGTCCACACCGCGCGTCGGCTGGGAGGCGAGGAAGAGCTTGAGGCTGCGACTGAGCTCGCGCGCGATCACGACCTTCTGCTGGTTACCGCCGGAGAGCGAACCCGCCGCCTGGGCGGGGCCTTGCGTGCGGATGTCGAACTCGGCGATGCGCTCCTTGGCGAAGTCGTCGAGGATGCCGCGCCGAATGGTCCCCCAGCGGGAGAAGTCCGGGTCGTCGGAGCGGTCGAGGATGAGGTTCTCGGCGACCGAGAAGGCTCCGACGAGGCCATCCTCACCGCGGTCCTCGGGCACGAAGCCGACGCCGCTGGCCAGGACCTGGTTGACGCTGCGGCCGAGCAGTTCGGCACCGTCCAGGCGGATCGATCCGGTCGTGTGCGCGCTCAGACCCATGATCGCCTCGGCGAGCTCGGTCTGGCCGTTGCCCTGCACACCGGCGACGGCGAGGACCTCGCCGGGACGGACGTCGAAGCTGATGTCGTCGACGAGGACGACGCCATCGGCGCCGATGACGCGGAGGTCCCTGACCTCGAGGCCGCCCGAGCCGATCTGCGGAGGGTTCTTCTGGACGGTCAGCTCGACCGGTCGACCGACCATCATCGAGGCGAGTTCGGTGTTGGATGCGGTGGGCTCGGCCTCGCCGACCACCTTGCCGAGACGGATGACGGTGATGCGGTCGGCGACGGCGCGCACCTCGCGCAGCTTGTGCGTGATGAACACGATCGCCGTGCCCTCATCCCGCAGCTGCTTCATGATCGACATGAGCTCATCGGTCTCTTGCGGGGTGAGCACTGCAGTGGGCTCGTCGAAGACGAGGACCTTGGCATCGCGCGAGAGCGCCTTGATGATCTCGACGCGCTGCTGCACGCCGACCGGTAGATCGCCGACGAGGGCATCGGGATCGACATCGAACCCGAAACGCGCGGCGACGGCGCGCACGTGCGCCCGCGCGGCGGCGAGGTCGAGGGATCCCATGACGCCGGTCTGCTCATGACCGAGCATGACGTTCTCGGCGACCGTGAAGACCGGGATGAGCATGAAGTGCTGGTGCACCATGCCGATGCCGGCGGCCATCGCGTCTCCCGGACCGCGGAAATCCTGGACGACGTCGTCGAGCAGGATCTGCCCCTCGTCGGCCCGGTAGAGACCGTAGAGAACGTTCATCAGGGTGGACTTTCCGGCACCGTTCTCACCCAGCAGGGCATGGATCTGCCCCGGTTCAACGACGATGTCGATGTGGTCGTTGGCGACGAGCGATCCGAACCGCTTCGTGATGCCACGCAACTCAAGCTTCATACGTGTGACCCTATCCAGAGAGGTCGGGCACGAGAAGAGAGCGGGGCGCTTCGCCGGCCGGCGAAACGCCCCGCTCTCGTGCTCGTGGATTACTTGGGCGAGCTGGGCGAGGTGACCTTGATCTCGCCGCTGACGATCTTCGCCTGCAGCGCCTTCAGCTCGTCCTGCAGACCGGCCGGCAGCTTGCTCTCGTAGTCGTGGAACGACGAGAGGCCGACGCCGTCGTTCTCCAGCGTGCCGACGTACGGCGTGCCGTCGAACTTGCCCTGCGACGCCTGCGTCACGGCGGTGTACACCGCGGTGTCGATGCGCTTCATGACGGAGACGAGGATCTGGTCGGCGACCGAGGGGTCGGCGACGGCGAGGTCGGAGTCGACACCGAGCATGACGGTGTTCTTGCCGCTGTCCTTGATGGCAGCGCTGGCAGACAGGTAGATCGGGCCACCGACGGGCAGGATCACGTCGACACCCTGGTCGAGGATGCCCTGCGCGGTCTGCTTGGCCGTGTCGTTCGCCTTGAAGTCACCCGTGAACGAGCCCTTCTGCGCAGCCGCGTCCCAGCCGAACGACTGGACGTTCGCGCCCTTGTCGGCGTCGTACTTCTTGACGCCCTCGACGAAGCCGTCCATGAAGATGGTCACCGGCGGGATCTGCATGCCGCCGAAGGTGCCGACCTTGTTCACGCCGGATGCCTGCGACCACGCAGCGGCGGCGTAGCCACCGAGGTACGCAGCCTGAGCCGTGTCGAAGAGGAGCGGCTTGATGTTCGGAGCGTCGGTCTTGCCGTCCTGGTCGGTGTCGGCGGAGTCGTCGATGATGGCGAAGTTGACGTTGGGGTTGGCCTTCGCGGCTTCCACCGTCGCGGCGGAGAGCTTGAAGCCGACCGACACGATGAACGTGCAGCCACCCGACAGCAGGGCGTCCATGTTGGGCTTGTAGTCGTTGTCGGACTTCGACTCCACCTCGAGGGGCTTCACGCCCAGCTCTGCGGCAGCCTTGTCCATGCCGTTCTTAGCCGACTCGTTGAACGACTTGTCGTTGAAGCCGCCGTTGTCCGAGACCAGGCAGGGCTTGAAGCCGTCCACGACGGTGCCGCCGGCAGCGGCCGAGCCGGAGCCTGCGGGGGTCGGGGCCGAG
Organism: Sphingomonas sp. BLCC-B65; assembly: GCF_028550675.1. Taxonomy (NCBI): domain Bacteria; kingdom Pseudomonadati; phylum Pseudomonadota; class Alphaproteobacteria; order Sphingomonadales; family Sphingomonadaceae; genus Sphingomonas; species Sphingomonas sp. BLCC-B65. The sequence continues at coordinate 1,158,248 of NZ_JAQQGL010000001.1, forward strand.
CCACAACCGGCGAGGGCGATGATGAGCCCCGCGGCAGCTGTGATGCCGGCGAGCTTCTTGGTGGTCGAGATGGTCAATGCAGCCTCCACATTGATAGACCCGCGGATTTCGCGGGCGCACGGATCGAAGTTACCTACTGTGACGTGGGATTTGCACGCTGCACACCCAGGTGCGGGCGAAAGGTTACAAAGACGCAATCAAGCCGACACGAACGCGGCATCCTGCCCGGTGGCTCGTGATCAGAGCACGTCGCCGCGGCCGGTGAGCTTCAGCGCGTCGACGACGCCCTTCACGCGCTGGGCGTGTTCGCTCGTGGTGACCAGAAGCGCGTCGGGAGTATCCACGACCACGATGTCCTTCACGCCGATCAAGCTGATGACCCTCTTCGTGTGGCTGACGACGATGCCGCTGGCTGCATCGGAGAGAATGCGGGCGTTCTCGCCGAGAATGGCGAGGTCGTTCTTGCGCCCACCGCTGTTGAGCTTGGCGAGACTGGCGAAATCACCGACGTCGTCCCAGTCGAAGTGGCCGGGCACCACGGCCAGGCGCCCCTTCTCGGCAGCCGGCTCGGCCACCACGTAGTCGATCGCGATCTTCGGCAGCTTGGGCCAGATACGGTCGACCGCGGGACCACGGCGATCGCGGTCGTCCCACGCCTCGGCGAGTTCGATCAGTCCCGCATGCAGTTCAGGATTGTTGGCCTCGATCTCCGCGAGCAGCACGTCGGCGCGAGAGATGAACATGCCGGCGTTCCAGAGATAGTCGCGATCGGCGAGGTACTGCTTCGCCGTCTCGAGGTCGGGCTTCTCGACGAAACGCTCGACCAGCGAGGCGTCCCGCGCGCCCTCGACGATGAGCTCGCCGCCGCGTTTGATGTAGCCGAAACCGACCGCGGGCTCAGACGGCGAGATGCCGACGGTGCAGATGTAGCCCTCGCGCGCCACCTCCACCGCATCTCGGACGGCGAACTCGAACACCCGCGTGCCGCGGATCACGTGGTCGGCCGCGAATGATCCGATGATGACGTCGGGCTCGCGGCGGTGCAGGATCGCGGCGGCCAGGCCGATCGCGGCCGCCGAGTCGCGCGGCTCGGATTCGAGGAACACGTTGCGGTCGGGGATGCCAGGAAGCTGCTCTTCCACGGCGGCCCGGTGGGCACGTCCTGTGACGACGGCGATGCGGTCGGGCCCGGACAGCGGCGCGAGGCGGTCCCAGGTGTCGCGCAGGAGGGAGTGCCCCGATCCGGTGAGGTCGTGAAGGAACTTGGGTGCGTCGGCGCGCGACAGCGGCCACAGGCGGCTGCCGACACCCCCGGCGGGAATCACGGCGTAGAAGTCGTCGATCGGATCGGCCATGCCGCCAGGGTACCGGGCCGCACGTGACGGACCGATTTCGTCAAGAAGGCCGTTTCGTTCCGAATCTCTCGATATCGAGAGAACTTAGGCTCGCCTTCGTCGCCCTGCTCTCGAACGCCGACTTAGGATATGACTGCGCCCGTGTGCGACGCCGAGGGTCCAGTGCCGTTGTGAACCCCGGGGCCGATGTCAGCCCCCGCCGTACCGAGGTGTCCGTTCACACCAAGGGAGGACGACCGTGTCTGCACCAGCACGCGTCACACCGTCGGTAGCTCAGACCACGTCCAAGACGCCGCGCGGAACGCTCTACCGCGGCAACGAGGGCATGTGGTCCTGGGTGCTGCACCGCATCACCGGCGTCGCCATCTTCTTCTTCCTGCTCGTGCACGTGCTCGACACTGCCCTGATCCGCCTCTCCCCCGAGGCGTACGACGCGGTCATCGGCACGTACAAGAACCCGATCATGGGCTTCGGCGAGGTCGCTCTGGTCGCGGCCATCGTCTACCACGCCTTCAACGGCCTGCGCATCATCGCGGTCGACCTGTGGCCGTGGGCGACCCGCCACCAGCGTCAGCTGTGGTGGGGCGTGCTGGGCCTGTGGGTCGTGACCGTGGGCGGATTCGCCGCACGCCACATCCCCATCGTGCTGTCCAACATCGGAGGCGGTCACTGATGTCCACCCTCACCCCGAGCAACGACCAGACCATCCCCGCGCCCCGCGCCCCGCAGGTGCGCAAGAAGGGGGCCAACCTCGAGAAGATCGGCTGGATCTACATGCGCGCCTCCGGCGTGCTGCTGGTCGTGCTGATCTTCGGGCACCTCTTCGTGAACCTGATGCTCGGCGAGGGCATCCACGGCATCGACTTCGCCTTCGTCGCCGGCAAGTTCGCGAGCCCGTTCTGGCAGGTCTGGGACGTGCTGATGCTCTGGCTCGCCCTCATCCACGGCGCGAACGGCATGCGCACGATCGTCAACGACTACGTCGTCGGCGCGACCACCCGCAAGGTGCTCGTGTGGGCCCTGTGGATCGCCGCAGGCTTCCTGATCGTGCTCGGCACCCTCGTCGTCTTCACCTTCGACCCGTGCCTGGGCGTGGAGAACTCGACGACGGACTGGCTCATCCAGATGTGCGCCGCGCGCTGAGCGCGCGCACCACGACGCTCACGACGACGCAGAAGACAAGGCATTCCTGACGTGACTACCCAGCAGCATCCCGAGGCCGTACTCAAGGACGGCGTCTACTACCACGAGTTCGACATCGTCATCGTGGGCGCCGGCGGCGCCGGCATGCGCGCCGCGATCGAGGCGGGTCCGGGCGCCCGCACCGCCGTGATCACGAAGCTCTATCCGACCCGGTCGCACACCGGCGCGGCGCAGGGCGGAATGGCGGCGGCGCTCGCGAACGTCGAAGAGGACTCCTGGGAGTGGCACACCTTCGACACCGTCAAGGGCGGCGACTACCTCGTCGACCAGGATGCCGCGGAGATCCTCGCCCGCGAGGCGATCGACGCCGTCATCGACCTCGAGAACATGGGCCTGCCCTTCAACCGCACCCCCGAGGGCAAGATCGATCAGCGCCGTTTCGGCGGCCACACCGCCGACCACGGCAAGACGCCGGTGCGCCGTGCGTGCTACGCGGCCGACCGCACCGGCCACATGATCCTGCAGACGCTGTTCCAGAACTGCGTGAAGCTCGGCATCAACTTCTTCAACGAGTACTACGCGCTCGATCTGATCACCGTGAAGGACGCCGACGGCAACACGCAGGTCGCCGGTGTCGTCGCCTACGAACTGGCGACGGGCGATCTGCACGTCTTCCACTCCAAGGCGGTCATCTTCGCCACGGGCGGTTTCGGCAAGATCTACAAGACGACCTCCAACGCGCACACCCTCACCGGCGACGGTGTCGGCATCGTCTGGCGCAAGGGTCTGCCCCTCGAGGACATCGAGTTCTTCCAGTTCCACCCGACAGGGCTTGCCGGCCTCGGCATCCTGCTCACCGAGGGCGCCCGCGGTGAGGGAGCAATCCTGCGCAACGCCTCCGGCGAGCGGTTCATGGAGCGCTACGCCCCCACCATCAAAGACCTCGCTCCGCGCGACATCGTCGCCCGCTGCATGGTCAAGGAGGTGCTGGAAGGTCGCGGCGCCGGCCCCCACAAGGACTACGTCTACCTCGACTGCACCCACCTGGGCGCCGAGGTCCTGGAGACCAAGCTCCCCGACATCACCGAGTTCGCGCGGACGTACCTCGGCGTCGACCCCGTCACCGAACCGGTGCCGGTGATGCCGACGGCTCACTACGCGATGGGCGGCATCCCGACCAACAACAACGGCGAGGTGCTGCAGAACAACGACACCGTCGTGCCCGGCCTCTACGCCGCCGGTGAATGCGCGTGCGTCTCGGTGCACGGCGCGAACCGCCTCGGCACCAACTCGCTGCTGGACATCAACGTCTTCGGAAAGCGCAGCGGTCGCAACGCCGTCCAGTACGTGCAGACCGCTGATTTCGTGCCGCTGCCCGAGGACCCCGCCAAGGAGGTCCGCGAGATGCTCGAGGGTCTGCGAAGCAACACCGGCACCGAGCGCGTCGCGGTGCTCCGCAAGACGCTGCAGGAGGAGATGGACGCCAACGCCCAGGTCTTCCGCACCGAGGAGACCCTGACCAACGTCATGGGCACCATCCACGACCTGCGCCAGCGCTTCAAGAACGTGCACATCGACGACAAGGGCAAGCGCTTCAACACCGATCTGCTCGAGGCCGTCGAGCTCGGCTTCCTTCTCGACCTTGCCGAGATCGTCGCGTACGCCGCCCGCAACCGTCGCGAGAGCCGCGGCGGACACATGCGCGAGGACTACCCCGACCGCGACGACGAGCAGTACATGCAGCACACGATGGCCTACCTCACCGGCGACCCGCACTCGCCCGACCCCGAGGATCACATCAAGCTGGACTGGAAGCCCGTCGTGTTCACCAAGAACGACAAGGGCGAATTCAACTACCCACCGATGGAGAGGAAGTACTGATGTCGACCGCCATCGTCGAGCAGGACGTCGTCGCCGAGACGACCGGTGAGGCCCCGATCCAGTCGTACCTCGTCACCTTCATCATCCGTCGTTTCGACCCCGAGACCGACAGCGAGCCGCGCTGGGTCGACTACGACGTCGAGATGTACCCCACCGATCGCGTGCTGGACGCCCTGCACAAGATCAAGTGGGAGGTCGACGGCTCCCTGACCTTCCGTCGGTCGTGCGCCCACGGCATCTGCGGCTCCGACGCGATGCGCATCAACGGCCGCAACCGCCTGGCCTGCAAGACGCTGATCAAGGACCTCGACATCTCGAAGCCGATCTACGTCGAGGCGATCAAGGGTCTGCCGCTGGAGAAGGACCTCGTCGTCGACATGGAGCCGTTCTTCGCGTCGTACCGCGAGGTGCAGCCGTTCCTCATCGCCAACAGCAAGCCCGAGGCCGGCAAGGAGCGCATCCAGTCGATCGTCGACCGCGAGATCTTCGACGACACCACCAAGTGCATCCTGTGCGCCGCGTGCACCTCGTCGTGCCCGGTGTTCTGGACCGACGGCCAGTACTTCGGCCCCGCCGCGATCGTCAACGCGCACCGGTTCATCTTCGACTCGCGCGATGACGCGGCGACCACGCGCCTGGACATCCTCAACGACAAGGAAGGCGTGTGGCGTTGCCGCACGACCTTCAACTGCACCGAGGCCTGCCCCCGCGGCATCGAGGTCACCAAGGCGATCGCCGAGGTCAAGCAGGCCGTCATGCGCGGCGGTCGCTGAGTCCGCCGACCACCGACCAGCAGAGCGGATGCCGGGACCGTAACGGCCCCGGCATCCGCTCTCGCTACGCTGATCTGGTGACGGATTCGTCGGAACGCGCGGATGCCGCGTGGCGTGCGCGCTGGGAGCAGTCGCCCCTGCGGGAGCGCCTGGACGAGCCGATCGAGCGCGCGACGGAGATCACGCGCAAGACGCTCGGGTGGTTCCCGATCCGCGTATGGCGTCATTTCCTGCGCGCCAACGGGTTCCTGCTCGCCGCGGCGATCAGCTACCAGTCCCTGTTCGCGATCTTCGCCGTGATCTACTTCGGCTTCGCGATCGTCGGTATCTGGCTCGGGGGCAGCGCTCAGGCCATCGCCGGACTCATCCATATCCTCAACCTCTACATCCCGGGCCTCATCGGGCGCGAGGATGGCCAGGGGCTGGTGAGCGAAGCCGACGTCGCGCAGATCGCGCAGGAGTCGGCGAGTGTGCTCGCTGTCACGGGTGCCGTGGCGTTCATCGCCGCGCTGTGGACGGCGATCGGCTTCGTCACGTTCACCCGGCGCGCCGTGCGCGACATCTTCGGGTTGCCGTTCGACACCCGCAGTTACGTGTTGTTGAAGGCCAGGGACTTCTTCGCGGCCGCCCTGTTCGGACTGGCGCTGGTGATCGGCGCGATCCTCGCCAGCGTCGCTGCGGGTGCGATCGAGCTGCTGTTCCAGCTGTTCCAGTGGCCCGGCTACTCGAACTGGGTGTGGGTGACGGGCCGCATCGCCTCGGGGGCGGTCGCCTTCGCGATCAACACCGCTGCCATCGGGGCGCTGATCCGCTTCCTCACCGGAACCTCGTTACGGTGGCGGCTGATCCTCCCCGGCGCCGCACTCGGCGGCGCCGCGATGGTGGTCCTCCAGTACGGGGCTGGAATCCTCCTCTCCTACTCCCCCTCCAACCCGCTGCTGGCGACCTTCTCGGTCTTCGTCGGATTCCTGCTCTGGTTCCGTTTGGTCGGCATCGTGATCCTCGTCGCGGCGTCATGGGTCGCCCTCACGGCGCAGGACGCGGACGTGCCCATCGAGCAGTTGTCGGCGGACGAGCAGCGGCGTCGCGAGCACGCCGCATTGCTGATCGCCGCGCGGGTACGCGTGCGCGACGCCCACCTCGCGCGCGCCGACGCACCCTGGTGGCGGCGTTGGCACGAGACGCGTGAGCTCCGGCGCGCCGAAGACGACCTCGCGCGGGTCGAGGCCGACGCTCCCCCGCCCCCGCGCGGCCTCCTCGGCTGAGGGCCGCGGACCCCGCGTCGCGTGTCGGCGGCGCTCGTTAGGGTTGACGGGTGCCCCGAAACCTGCGCGTCGCCTCCGTCAACGTCAACGGCATCCGTGCCGCCGCCCGGAAGGGCATGCTCCCGTGGCTCGAGACGGCCGACGTCGACGTGCTGACTCTGCAGGAGGTGCGCGGCGAGGCGACGCACCTCGCCGACGCTCTGCCCGGGTGGCACATCGTCAACGACGAAGCGGTGGCGAAGGGTCGCGCCGGTGTCGCGATCGCGGCTCGCGAGCCGATCGACATCTGGCGCATCGAACTCGGCGACGACACCCTCGATTCCCGCGGACGTTGGGTCGAAGCCGACATCGACGTCGCCGGCGAGAAGGTGACGATCGTCAGCGCGTATGTCCACACCGGCGAAGCCGACACCGAGAAGCAGGTGGCCAAATACGCGTTCCTCGACGCGATGGAATCCCGGATGCCGAAGCTCGGCGAGTTGGCCCTCATCACGGGCGACCTCAACGTGGGTCACCGCGAACTCGACATCCGCAATTGGCGGGGCAACGTCAAGAAGGCGGGCTTCCTGCCCCGCGAGCGCGCGTACTTCGACCGCTTCACGGGCCCCGAAGGCGAACAGGTCGTCGGCACGGACGGCACCACCGGCACGGGGCTCGGCTGGGTCGACGTGGGACGCCGGTGGGCGGGCGAGGTCGACGGCCCCTACTCGTGGTGGTCGAACCGCGGCAAGGCGTTCGACACCGACACCGGTTGGCGGATCGACTACCACCTCGCCTCGCCGGCGTTGGCCGCGCGCGTCGTCGACTATCGTGTCGTGCGCGCACCCTCGTGGGACACACGGTGGAGCGATCACGCGCCCGTGGTGGCCGACTACGCGTTCTGAACTGTCCGGCGGAGCTGTCGCCCCGGCGGACGGCAGGGCACCGGCATCCGTTCTCTAGACTTGGACAATGACCAGGCCCCGCCTCTACTCCGGAATGCAGCCCTCCGCCGACTCCCTCCAGATCGGCAACTACATCGGGGCCCTGCTGCAGTGGCGTGACCTGCAGGAGGAGTACGAGGCCTTCTTCTCCGTCGTCGATCTGCACGCTCTGACCCAGCCGAACGATCCGGCGGAGCTGCGGGAGAAGACCCGGCGCACGGCGGCGCAGTACATCGCCGCCGGCATCGAACCGTCGAAGTCGACGCTGTACGTGCAGTCGCACGTGCGCGCCCACGCCGAGCTCGCCTGGGTGCTCTCGACCATCACCGGATTCGGTGAGGCGAACCGCATGACGCAGTTCAAGGACAAGTCTGCGCGGTACGGCGCCGACCAGACGAACGTCGGTCTGTTCACGTACCCGGTGCTGATGGCCGCTGACATCCTGCTCTATCAGACCGACATCGTCCCGGTCGGCGACGATCAGAAGCAGCACGTCGAACTCACCCGCGACCTCGCAGAGCGCTTCAACTCCCGCTACGGCCAGACCTTCCGCATGCCCATGCCGGTGATCCAGCAGGAAACGGCCCGCATCTACGACCTGCAGAACCCCACCGCCAAGATGAGCAAGTCGGCCGAGTCGGATGCCGGCGTGCTGTGGATGCTGAATGACCCGGCCGTGTCGGCCAAGAAGATCATGCGCGCCGTCACCGACAGCGAGGGCGTGGTCCGCTACGACAAGGAGAACAAGCCCGGGGTGTCCAACCTGCTGGTGATCTACGCGGCCCTGACGGGACGTCAGATCCCCTCGATCGAGGACGAGTACGCGGGCCGCGGCTACGGTGACTTCAAGAAGGGTCTCGCGGAGGTGGTCGTGAACGAGTTCGGGCCGGTGCGTGCCCGGGCGCTCGACCTGCTGTCCGACCCGGCCGAGCTCGACCGGGTGCTCGCCGCCAACGCCGACCGCGCCGCCGAGGTCGCCGATGCGACCCTCGCCGACGTGTACGCGAAGGTCGGGCTGCTCCGCCGCGGCTGATCCCTCGGGGGCGCTGTTGCCGCGGGAACTGCTGTTGCCGCGGGCGCCGGCCGCGCACAACTCCGCCTCATCGCGGCATCCCGCCCCGGAATGCCACCCGGCGACGAGCTCAGGCGGAGTTACGCACGCCGCGAGCGTGCCGGCCGAGGCCGGGCAACGGCGTGTGCGCGGAGAAGGGCTCGGATCGCGGCCTGCACGTCTTGCGGGCGCAAGAAGACCTGAGCGGCCGTGACCCGCAGCACGACGCAGCCCTGGGCGGCCAGCGCGAGGTCCCGGTCGCGGTCCTTGACCTGCTGCCTCCAGTCCGAATGGAACTGCCGGCTGTCGCACTCGATGACCAGCCATCCCTCGACCAGCAGGTCGACCCAGCCGACGCCGGGGAAGAACACCTGCGGCTCCGCGTGCGCCCCCGTCGCGCGCACCATCAGACGCACGAGGGTCTCCGATCCGGCCTGCGACCGACCGTCGACCAGCGGCCTCAGCGCACCATACTTCCGCGGCAGCACATCGAAGATCCGGTCGAGATCGGAGCGCACGATCGCGCCGCGGTTCAGTGCACTGTCGAGGGTCGCGATAGCGTGCCGGGGAGGCTGACAGAGCACGGAGTGCGCGAGAGCATCGAGCAGGCCCACACGCACCGAATTCGCCCGATCCGGCTGCATCAGCGGGAGCCAGTGCAGCGTCAGCCGGTCTCGCCGATGCCGAGGTGAAATCGGCGTACGAACCCCTTCGGCGCCGCGCAGTCTGCTCGACCCGCGCTGAAGATGCACGTGGAGGGCATCGTTGGCGAACACGAACACCCCCTCGGCGGCGAGCAGACTGAGACAGGTCAACCGGCCCCCGACGCGCACGGCCGCGACGATCGACCGGGGTGCGTCAGCCACCAGGTAGTGGTCGCGGCGGGCGCGGATGATCGCGCCCGCGCGTACGGCGTCGGTGATCTGGCGACGGCTCATGCCCGCCTGTCGTAGTTCTCGGGAACTCACGCATTCAACCTGGTCCACGACGACGATGCTCGACCGGCGCCGGGATGCAGGGCCGGCGTGTCAGTCGATCTGCGGACAGAACGCTCGGATGCTGCGCTGGGGAGGGGTTCGCGGATGCCGTGCACAACTCCATCTGAAGAGGTTGCGGTTGTCGCGAAACGAGGCGGCGGCACCGTTCAGGCGGAGTTATGCACCGTCGGGACGGGTCGGGCAGGCGGGCGGGTCGGGCGGGCGGGCGGGCGGGCGGGGATAGGCTCGCGGCATGCAACCGGTGACACTGCGGACGACGCGACTGGAACTTTCGCTGCCGACCGAGAACGATGTCGACGCGATCTACGCCGCCTGCCAGGACGAGCTGATCCAGCGCTTCACGACGGTGCCGTCGCCGTACGAGCGCGCGCACGCCGAGGGGTTCGTCGACAAAGTCGCGGGCTGGTGGGATGCCGAGACGGAGGCGACCTGGGCGCTGCGCCACGACGGCATGCTCGCCGGCATGATGGGCCTGCATCGCCTCGGCCAGGGATCCGGCGAACTGGGCTACTGGATGACGCCCGCCGCGCGCGGTCGGGGACTGGTCGTGGAGGCGGCGCAGAGGGTGATCGACTGGGGCTTTTCTCCGGACGGACTGGGATTGCAACGGATCGAGTGGCGCGCCGTGGTCGACAATCCCGCATCGCACCGCGTCGCGCAGCGACTCGGATTCCGCTACGAGGGCCGGGTACGCTCCGCTCTCGTCAACGGAGCCGGCGTGCGCGCCGACGGCCTCATCGCGGGCTTGCTCGCCGACGATGAGCGCGCCCCACAGGTATGGCCCGCCGCCGGCTGACCCTGACGCGGTGTCGGGGCGCAGTGGCAGGATGAGGCCATGCCCGAGATGCCGGAGGTGCAAGGTCTCGTCGACTTCCTCGCCGAGCGCGCGACGGGACGCACCATCACGAAGGTGACGGTCGCCAACATCGCGGCGCTCAAGACCTACGACCCGCCCATCGACGGCCTCGTCGGGGGCCGCATCGGTGAAGCCCGGCGCCACGGCAAGTTCGTCGACCTGGCGACGGATGCCGGCATCCATCTCATCTTCCATCTCGCCAAGGCCGGTTGGCTGCGCTGGTACGAGACGGTTCCCGACACGGTGATCCGACCGGGCAAGACGCCGATCGCGCTGCGCGTGCGCCTCGACGACGGCGCCGGATTCGACCTGACCGAGGCCGGCACCAAGAAGTCGCTCGCCGTGTACGCCGCTCGCGCTGCGCAGGATGTGCCGGGCATCGCACGACTGGGTCCCGATCCGCTCTCGGCTGACTTCACGCGCGACGCTCTCGCCGCCCTGCTGGCCGGGCGCCGCACGCAGATCAAGGGGCTGCTGCGCGACCAGGCGATCATCGCGGGTATCGGTAACGCCTACTCCGACGAGATCCTGCACGCGGCGCGGATGTCGCCGTATGCGCTCGCGGCGAGCCTGACCGATGCCGATGTCGACGGCCTCTACTCCGCGATGCGCACGACACTGACGGATGCCGTCGCATCGGCGTCCGGCAGGCCCCCGGCAGATCTGAAGGATGCGAAACGTCGCGGAATGTCGGTGCACGGCCGGCGGGGTGAGGCGTGCCCGGTGTGCGGCGACGAGGTACGCAGCGTCTTCTTCGCGGACAACTCGCTGGAGTACTGTCCCACCTGCCAGACCGGCGGAAAGCTGCTCGCCGACCGGCGACTGTCGCGACTGCTGAAATAGGGCAGCGCGCTCTGCACCGACACGGAATGAAATCCTCTGCAGGGCGTTGACTAGGATCAAGTGCAAGAAACGTGCTCCGGGGTCGGTGTGAATCCGAACCGGCGGTGACAGTCCGCGAGCTCCTCCCAGGAGGGGTTGATCCGGTGGAATTCCGGGACCGACGGTGATGCGTGACGGTTCGACGAGAACCCGATCGCTAGTCCGGATGGGAGGCAGCACGGATGCCGTCGCGCACGCCGCGGCGGGATCTGCGGTGTCGGCCGTGCCCCGGAGCCTCACAGAAGGACGACGGATGGCCGCGACAGACCGCGACGACACGGCGATCGACCGTGCGATGCAGCGCGCCCTGGAGATCGCTCGCCGGGGCCCGCGCGGCGTGAACCCGCAGGTCGGCGCCGTGCTGCTCTCCCCCGACGGCGACGTGCTCGCCGAGGGGTGGCATCGGGGCGCCGGCACGGCCCATGCGGAGGTCGACGCGCTGACGAACCTCGCCTCCGCGGCGGGGCCGGATGCCGCGCGCGGCGCGACCGCCGTCGTCACCCTCGAGCCGTGCAACCACACCGGCCGCACCGGACCCTGCAGTGAAGCGCTGATCGCCGCCGGCGTCGCCCGCGTCGTGTTCGCCGTCACCGACCCCGGGGAGGCGTCGTCGGGCGGCGCCGCGCGTCTGCGAGAGGCCGGGGTCGATGTGATCGGCGGCTGGAGCGCAGACGAGGGCACCGCCCTGCTGGCGTCCTGGCTGGAGGTGCAGCGCCTCGGCCGCCCGCACGTCACCGTGAAGTGGGCGCAGTCACTCGACGGCCGCGGTGCCGCCGCCGACGGCACCAGTCAGTGGATCACGGGCCCCGAAGCCCGCGCCGACGTCCACCGCCGTCGCAGCCTCGCCGACGCCATCGTGGTCGGCACCGGCACGCTGCTCGCCGATGATCCGGCCCTCACCGCACGCCGTGCCGACGGCTCGCTCTACGACGACCAGCCGCGCCCCGTGGTCGTGGGAACTCGCGCCGTGCCGCAGGAGGCCGCCGTGCGGCGGCATCCGCGCCCCTTCATGCAGGACGAGGGCGACGACCTCCCCGATCTCCTCGAGCGCCTGGGCGAACTGGGCGCCCACCGTGTCTTCGTCGAGGGCGGTCCGGCACTGGCCTCGTCGTTCCTGCGCGAAGGACTGGCCGACGAGGTGCTCGTCTACGTCGCCCCGACCCTGATCGGCGGCCCGCGTCTCGCTCTCGGCGACATCGGCGTGACCTCGATCGGCGAGCAGCGGCGCCTGCACGCGGCATCCGTCGAACACCTCGGCGACGATCTGCTCGTCGTCGGGCGGTTCGAGAACGCGACATCCTCCCCCACCTCCCCCACGAAGGAAGAGAACTGATGTTCACCGGAATCATCGAAGAGCGCGGCGAGATCGTCGCCGTCGAACCGTCGGGCGACGGTGCGCGGATGACCGTCCGTGCACCGCTGGCCGTCTCCGACGCTCACCATGGAGACTCGATCTCGGTCAGCGGCGTCTGCTTGACCGTCGTCGACCAGGGCGAGGACTGGTTCACCGCCGACGTGATGCGCCAGAGCCTGGACATGGCGACCCTCGGCGCGTTCGGTCCCGGCACCCGCGTGAACCTCGAGCGCGCCATGGCCGCGCACGGCCGCCTGGGCGGACACATCGTTCAGGGACACGTCGACGGGACCGGCACGGTTCGGGAGGTTCGCCCCGGAGCGCAGTGGCGGGTCATCCGCATCTCACTGCCCGCGGACCTCGCTCCGCTCGTCGTCGACAAGGGATCGATCGCCGTCGACGGGGTCTCTCTCACGGTTTCGAATGCGTCGGATGCCGCCGCCGCCGATGCCTGGTTCGAGGTGTCGCTGATTCCCGAGACCCTGGAGGCGACGACCCTCGGCGACCGCGTCGCCGGAGACCGCGTCAACCTCGAGACCGACATCCTCGCGCGTCACGTGCAGCGCCTGCTCGCCTTCGCTCCCCCTGTGTCCGATTCCACCGACTCCCTCACCGAAGGAGGCTCACGATGAGCCTTTCCACCATCCCCGAGGCCCTCGAGGCGCTGCGCGCCGGACGGCCCGTCATCGTCGCCGACGACGAGAGCCGCGAGAACGAAGGCGACATCATCCTGTCGGCTCAGCTCGCCACGCCCGAATGGCTCGCCTGGACGATCCGCTGGTCCAGCGGCTTCATCTGCGCGCCCATGCCCGCCGAGTGGGCCGACCGCCTCGACCTGCCGCCGATGGTGGCGGTGAACGAGGACGCTCGCGGCACCGCCTACACCGTGAGCGTGGACGCCGCCGACCGCGTCTCGACCGGCATCAGCGCGACCGACCGCTCGCACACGCTCAACGTGCTCGCCGACCCGGCATCCGTTCCGTCGTCGGTGATCCGACCGGGTCACATCCTGCCGTTGCGCGCCGTGGACGGCGGAGTGCGCGAGCGTGCGGGTCACACGGAGGCCGGTGTGGAGCTCATGCGCCTCGCGGGCCTGCAGCCGGTCGCCGCGATCGGCGAGGTCGTCGCCGAGGACGGATCGATGATGCGCCTGCCGGGCCTGGAAGAGCTCGGCGCGCGCGAGGGCGTTCCGGTGATCACGATCGAGCAGCTCATCGCCTACCTCGACGAGATCGAGCCGACGGGAGCTCCGGCGAGTGTCGCGGCGGCGCAGAAGCGCCGCGTGAGCCTGCGCGCCGAAGCGACCGTGCCCACGTCCCACGGCACGTTCCGCTTCCTCGCGTACAAGGACCGGGTGACCGGCACCGATCACATCGCGGTCGTCTCGGGTGACCTCACCGAGGACGCGCCGCTCGTGCGGGTGCACTCCGAGTGCCTCACCGGAGAAGCGTTCGGCTCGCAGAAGTGCGAGTGCGGCCCGCAGCTGGATGCCGCTCTGGACCGTATCGACAAGGACGGCGGGGTCGTCATCTACATGCGCGGTCACGAGGGCCGCGGCATCGGCCTCATCAACAAGCTGCGCGCCTACAGCCTGCAGGAGCGGGGTCTGGACACCGTCGACGCGAACCTCGCCCTGGGCCTGCCCGCCGATGCCCGCGACTATGCGGCGGCCGGCGGCATCCTGGCCGACCTCGGCGTCGATCGCATCCGCCTGCTGACCAACAACTCCGACAAGGTCAAGCAACTGCGCGAGCTCGGACTCGATATCGTCGAGCAGGTGCCGCTGCTGGTCGGCGTCGGCGCCAACAACCACCAATATCTGGCGACCAAGCGCGATCGCATGGGCCACATCATCACCGCCGAAGAGCTCGATGCGGCTCTCGCGCACAGCACGGAGGAGCACGCATGAGCGGCCACGGAGCCCCTGAGACCGCCCCGATCGACGCCACCGGACTGCGCGTCGTCGTCATCGCCGGTCTGTGGCACGACGTCATCACCGACGGCCTGATCGCCGGTGCGGAGCGGGTGCTCTCGGCATCCGGCGCCGAGTGGAGCCTGGAGCGCGTACCCGGCTCGTTCGAGCTGCCCGTCTCGGCGAAGGCGGCTCTGGATGCCGGGGCGGATGCCGTCGTCGCGCTCGGTGTGATCATCCGCGGCGGCACGCCGCACTTCGACTTCGTCTCGTCTGCCGCCACGGACGGCCTCACCCGGGTCGCCCTCGACACCGGCAAGCCGGTCGGCTTCGGGGTGCTGACCCTGGACGACGAGCAGCAGGGCATCGACCGGGCGGGCCTGCCCGGTTCGAAGGAGGACAAGGGTGCAGAAGCCGCGGATGCCGCGCTGCGCACCGCGCTGCTCCTCCAGCGCCTTCGCGGCTGACAGCTCCCCAGCGCCGGCGGCGTTTCGACTCGCTGCGCGCGCTCAACGACCGGAGGAACGTCGCTTCCGGTCGCTGCGCTGCGCCCGGGGTCGGGCGCGCGGAATCGGCGACTATCAGTTAGGCTGAAGGCATGGAGATCCTGCGTCACGTCGTCGTCCTCGTCCATCTCACCGGATTCGCCATCCTCTTCGGCGCCTGGGTCGTCGAGGCGGTGGGCCAGCGCCGCGTCACCCGACTCATGACGTGGGGCATGCTGATCGCGGCCGTCGCCGGCCTCGCTCTGGCCGCCCCGTGGGGCATCGACTACCCGCTGAACTACACCAAGCTCGGCGTCAAGCTCGTCGTGCTGCTCGCGATCGGCGCGCTGCTCGGGATCGGCACCGCGCGCCAGCGCAAGACGGGCGCGGTGCCGCTCGTGATGTTCTGGCTGGTCGGCACCCTGACCATCCTCAACGCCGCCCTCGCCGTGCTCTGGCGCTGACCCCGCGTCTCCACGCGGAGATTCCCGGCGCACGGCCGAGACGCCCCACGCGGCGTAGACTCGATAGCCGTGCGCCGGGAACCTGCCGGCGCCCCGGTGACCTCATTGTCGCGGCGCCCGCTGCACACACCCCTGCCCCGGACGTCCACCACCGGTGCGTCCCACGAGGACCTGCGATCTCTCATCGATAGGTAGCCTCTGCGCATGTCCACCGCCACCGCGGCCCCCGCCGCCCCCGTCAACTCCCGCGCTCGCGTGATCACTGCGAGCCTGGTCGGAACGACGATCGAGTTCTACGACTTCTACGTCTACGCGACCGCCGCCGTGCTCGTCTTCCCCGCCCTCTTCTTCCCGACTGGCAACGAGACCACCGCCCTCCTGTCGTCGTTCGCCGTCTTCGGGGCCGCGATGATCGCGCGCCCCATCGGCGCGGTGGTCTTCGGACACTTCGGTGACCGCTTCGGTCGAAAGGCCACGCTCGTCGCGTCGCTGCTCACGATGGGCATCGCGACCTTCCTGATCGGGTGTCTGCCGACGTTCGCCGCAATCGGCTGGTGGGCAGCGCTCCTGCTGCTGATCCTCCGCCTCTTCCAGGGCTTCGCCCTCGGCGGCGAGTGGTCGGGCGCCGCGCTCGTGGCCACCGAGAACGCCCCGAAGGGCAAGCGCGCCTGGTACGGCACCTTTCCCCAGCTGGGCGCTCCGATCGGCTTCATCATCGCCAACGCGCTCTTCCTCGTGATCAACTTCGCCCTGCCGCACCCCGACGGCCCGACCCAGCGCTCCGAAGCCTTCCTCGCCTGGGGCTGGCGTGTGCCCTTCCTCTTCTCGGCCGTCATGGTGATCATCGGCCTCTGGGTGCGCCTGAAGCTCGTCGAGTCCGAGACCTTCACGACCGCCGAGAAGAAGGGCGCCATCCGCCGCTTCCCCCTGGGCGAGGTCGTCCGCGGACACTGGAAGAACCTGGTCCTCGGCACGTTCATCATGCTGGCCACGTATGTGCTCTTCTACCTGATGACGAGCTTCACCCTCGCCTACGGCACGAAGGCGACCGATGCGCCGGTCGCCGGCCTCGGATTCGGCTACACCGACTTCGTGATCATGCAGATCATCGGCGTGGTGTTCTTCGGAGTCTTCACGCTGCTGTCGGGTCCCATCGCCGACGCGGTCGGCCGGCGGAAGCTGCTCATCTGGGTCACGGCGTTGATCGGTGTGCTCGGCCTCACGTTCAACGTGTTCCTGCTCCCCGCCGTCGATCCGAAGTTCACAGGCGCACTGGTGCAGGCCTTCCTCGTCTTCGGCTTCATGCTGATGGGAGCCACCTTCGGCCCCATGGGCGCCGTGCTGCCGGAGCTCTTCCCGACCAACGTCCGCTACACGGGTTCGGCGATCGCCTACAACGTCTCGTCGATCCTGGGCGCCGCTGTCGCACCGTCGATCGCCCTGGGACTCTGGGCCGCCGCCGGCGGCGAGCCGTGGCTCGTGGGCGTCTACCTGTCGGGCTCTGCCGTGCTCACCCTCATCGCACTGATCCTCTCCCGCGAGACCAAGGACATCGACTACGAGACGAACATCGGCCTCGGCGAGACCGGCTCGCTCTGACGAGCGCTCAGTCGAGGAACAGCGCGCGCAGCCGCTTCGTCGTGAAGACGAGACCGATCGCGATCATCACGGCGTAGTAGAGGACGTGCCACAGCATGTCGATGTTCAGGATGCCGGTGGTCAGCCCCCGGATCAGCTCCACGCCGTGCCACAGCGGCAGGGCCATGACGATCTGCTGAACCCAGCCGGGGTAGACCGTGATCGGGTAGAAGGTGGCGGAGAAGAGGAACATCGGCAGGAGGACGAAGTTGATCCAGTCCATCTGCTGGAACGTCTTCATGTAGCTCGTGACGGCCATGCCGAGGCTCGCGAAGCCGAACGCGATCAGGACCACCGCGGGCAGGGCGAGCACCGCCGTCCACGCGAGGTTGAGCCCGAGGATCTGCATGATGATCATGAACCCGGTCGCGTAGGCGAGACCGCGCAGCAGCGCGTAGAGGATCTCACCCAGCGCGACATCGAGCGGGCCCAGCGAGGTCGCGAGCATGCCCTCGTAGAGCTTGCCGTAGTTGAGCTTGAAGAAGACGTTCCAGGTGGAGTCGTAGATGGCGCCGTTCATCGCCGAGACCGCCAGCAGCGCCGGCGCGATGAAGGCGGCGTAGCTGACACTGGCGCCCTGTGCGGTCTCGACGTCGCCGATGAGCGCGCCGAGGCCGATACCCATCGAGGCGAGGTAGAACACGGGCTCGAAGAAGCCGGAGAGCACGACCGCCCAGCTGGAAGACCGCGCAGCGATCAGGCCGCGCTGGACGACGGCACCGGGGTTGCCCGCCCACAGGGCGCGCACGCCTCCGCGACGGACGGCCCCCAGCGGCGCCTCGACGACCGCGCTCATTTCGCGAGCCTCTCGGTGAAGACGCGGCGGGCGAACAGATAGCCGACCACCGCGAGAGCGAGCAGATAGACGAGGTGGACGGCGACCATCACGGGGTCGACCGCCGCGCCGTAGGTGGCGACACGGCCCAGTTCCGCGCCGTGCCACAGCGGCGAAATCCACCCGATCCACTGCAGCCACAGGGGCAGCGAGTCCAGCGGATAGAACGTTCCGGAGAAGAGGAACATCGGCATGAAGAGGAAGCGCTGCACGAGAGCGAACTGTCCCTTGTCGTCTTCGATCGAGCCCGCGTAGGCCATGAGCGGGATGCCGAAGGCGAGCCCCGCCAGCACCCCGGCGAACACCGCGAGCCATCCGGTCGCCGGGTGCGGCACCGCCCCGAACGGCAGCAGCCACACGATCAGGTAGTACGCCGCCGAGGCGACGACCATACGCGCGGTCGCTCCCGCGACCACGCCGTTCGCGATCTGCGGGCTCGACAGCGGCGACGCGTTGAAGCCGTAGAAGTAACGGCGCCACTTGAAGCCCGCCATGACCGGGTAGGTGAGCTCCTCGCTGGCCACCGAGATCGTCGCGGTCGCCAGCAGCGCCGGAGCGACGAACATGAGGTAGCTCACCTCCTGGCCGTGATCGACGATCGGCACGCGGATGAGGGCCGCCAGGCCCACGGCGAGCCCCAGCAGGTACAGGATGGGCTGACCGACGGCGCCGACGATGATCGTCCAGCCGTAGGCGCGCATGGCGCGCACCATGTGCTCGGTGACGTACCAGGTGCCACGACGGCGAGGCTTGCGACCCCACTGCATCGCCTCGGCCCGCAACGCCTCCAGGCTCGGGTGCGCCGCGGCATCCGTCGACGAGGTGCTCATTCGATCAGCGACCTTCCCGTGAGGCGGAGGAAGACGTCCTCCAGCGAGGAGCGGCGTACGAGCGAGGTGATCGGCTCGAGTCCCAGCGAGGTGACGCGCTCGAGGGCGGCCTCACCGTTGTCGGCGTAGATCAGGATGCGGTCGGGAAGCACCTCGACGCGGTCGCCGATACCGGCCAGCTGGCCGGCGACCTGGGCGTTGCGATCCGAACCGAAGCGCACTTCGAGCACTTCACGACTGGAGTGCTCCCGGATGAGGGATGCCGGGGTGCCTTCGGCCATGATGCGCCCCTTGTCGACGACGATGAGGCGATCGCACAGCTGCTCGGCCTCGTCCATGTAGTGCGTGGTCAGCACCAGGGTCGTGCCGCGCTCCTTGAGGCGGAACAGGCGGTCCCACAGGACGTGACGCGCCTGCGGGTCGAGGCCCGTGGTCGGCTCATCGAGCAGCAGGATGCGCGGATCGTTGATGAGCCCTCGCGCGATGGTGAGGCGCCGTTTCATGCCGCCGGAGAGCTGGTCGACTTTGTTCTTCGCCTTGTCCTCGAGCTGCGCGAAGGCGAGCAGCTCATCGGCCTTCTCGTGGCACACCTTGCTGGGGAGGCCGAAATACCGGCCGTAGATGTACAGATTCTCGCGGGCGTTGAGCTCGCCGTCGAGATTGTCCTGCTGCGGCACGACGCCGAGCCGCGACCGGATCTCGGGACCGTAGCGATCCGGGTCGAGGCCGAGGATCTGCAGGTCGCCGCCCGAGCGGGTCGAGACGGCGCCGATCATCTTCATCGTCGTCGACTTGCCGGCACCGTTGGGTCCGAGAAGACCGAACGACTCGCCGGGCGCGACCTCGAAGCTGAGGCCGTCGACGGCGACGAAGTCGGCCTTGCCCTTGATCTTGTAGGACTTCACGAGTTGATGCGCGGAGATGACGGGAGCAGGCACCGACCCACCCTACCCAGTGCCTCCGACACCGTGCGGCGCCGCTCGTCGTCGTCGAGAGGGAAGATAGAACGACCCGAACACCGCAGGAAAGCTCCTCATGTCCTCTGCCAGCACCACCCGCCCTTCCCGCTCCCGACGCCGCACGCCCGATGACGGCCCTCGCGCGAGTCTGCGACAGCTGCTCCCCTTCGTCTTCGAGCAGAAGGGCGTGCTCGTCGTCGTCGCGGTGCTGAGCGTGCTCGCCGCCGTCGCGACCCTCGCCCAGCCTCTGGTGGTGGGTCAGGTCATCGACCGGGTGCAGAAGCAGGACCCGCTCGGTCTGCTGGTGTGGGTGCTGGTGGGTCTCGTCGTCGCTTCCTCGGTGATCAGCGGCATCCAGCACTTCCTCCTGCAGCGCACCGGTACGGCCGTCGTCTACTCGAGTCGGCGCCGTCTCATCGCCCAGCTGCTGCATCTTCCCGTCCAGGAGTACGACGCGCGGCGCACCGGCGACCTCGTCTCGCGCGTCGGCACCGACACGACCCTGCTGTATGCGGTGCTCACCCAGGGTCTGGCGGACTCGATCGGCAACGCGCTCATCTTCGTCGGCGCGATCGTGGCGATGTTCATCATCGACCCGGTGCTGCTCGTGCTCATCCTGCTCGTCGTCGGCGCGTCGGTCGCCGTCGTGGTGGCGCTCAGCGGCCGCATCCGCCGCGCGACCGCCGTTCAGCAGGAGAAGGTGGGAGAGCTGGCCTCGGGCGTGGAGCGCGCCGTCGGATCGATCCGCACGATCCGCGCCTCGGGCGCGTCCGAACGCGAACGCGAGAGCATCGAACACACCGCGCGGGGAGCGTACGAGGCCGGGGTGCAGGTCGCCAAGGCATCGGCGTTCGTGGTTCCGGTCGCCGGCGTCGCCCTGCAGCTGTCGCTGCTCGTCGTGCTCGGCGTCGGCGGCTTCCGCGTGGCCTCGGGCGCGATCACGATCGCCGGGCTGGTGACATTCGTGATGTTCCTGTTCTTCCTCGTGCAGCCGCTCGGCTCGTTCTTCGGCGCGATCACCTCGGTCGGCCAGGCGTTGGGAGCACTGGGGCGCATCCAGGAGGTCCTGGACCTGCGCACCGAGACCGCGTGCGATGCGGAGGTCGCGGCATCCGTCGCCGTCGGCACCTCCCCGATCTCCACGGCCGCCGCACACGACAGCCACGAGACGGCCGCCGCGATCGAGTTCCGCGAGGTGCATTTCGCCTACCCGGATGCCGTGGTCAGCGCGCGCCGCCGCTCGGAGACCGAGGCGGCGGCTCTGCTCGCCGAAGCCCACGCCGACGCGACGGTGGCGGTCTCGGAGGCGCCCGGAGAGGTGCTGCGCGGGGTGTCGTTCCGCGTCCCCCGCGGGGCGCGCGTCGCCCTCGTCGGGCCGTCGGGGGCGGGAAAGTCCACCGCTCTCGCCCTGATCGAGCGGTTCTACGATCCGACGGCAGGCTCGATCCTGCTCGACGGTGTCGACCTGCGCGGGATCGACCGCACGCGGCTGCGTGCCCAGCTCGGCTATGTCGAGCAGGACGCGCCGACGCTCGCCGGGACGATCGCGGACAACCTGCGGCTGGCGTCGCCGTCGGCATCCGACGAGGAATGCGCCCGGGTGCTGCGCGCCGTGAACCTCGGCGACGTCCTGGAACGCTCGAGCCTGGGGCTGAACGCGCCGGTGGGCGAGGCCGGCGTCATGCTGTCGGGCGGCGAACGGCAACGACTGGCGATCGCCCGCGCCCTTCTCGCCGCTCCCCCGGTGCTGCTGCTGGATGAGTCGACGTCATCGCTCGACGGCCTCAACGAACAGCGCATGCGCGAAGCGATCGACGCCGTCGCCTCGGGGCGGACGCTCGTCGTGATCGCGCACCGCTTGTCGACGGTCGTCGACAGCGACCTCATCGTCGTGATGGACCACGGTCGAGTCGTGGGGCAGGGCACCCACTCCGAACTCGTCGAGACGGTGCCGCTGTACCGCGACCTCGCGAAGCACCAGCTGCTCGTCTGACCCGCGACCCCGACAGACGACGAGGGGCCCGCCGTCACCGGCGGGCCCCTCTGCTGTCAGCGCTGGTCACTTGCCGCCGAGAGCGTCCTTCGCGTCCTTCGCCGCATCCTTGACGTCGGCTGCGGCGTCCTTCGCGTGGGCCTTGACCTGGTCGGCCTTGCCCTCGGCGACGAGCTTGTCGTTGTCGGTGAGGTTGCCGATGGCCTCCTTGGCCTTGCCGGTCAGGTTCTCGGCGGTGTTCTTGATGTCATCTGCGAGGCCCATGAGGGACTCCTTTCTCTGGTGATGGTTCCGGTTTCTTTCGGGATCCCGGGCGGCCCGGGAAGTTCGGGGAGCGTCGTTCGTCAGGCGACGCGGCGCTCGTGGGCGACGGCGGAACGCAGACCGCCCGTGAGCTGGACGACCAGTGGTAGCGCGAGCCCCAGCCGGCGGTCGGTATCGGCGACCGCACCGGCGACGCGACGCTGGACGAGTCCCAGGTCGGCGCGCGGGCGCACCTGCACCCGCACCCGCAGAAGCCGGCGACGGCGACGGCGAGAGGTCACCGCCGAGACCGCCAGCACGTCGGGCACGTCCGCGAGCGACTGCCGGAGCAGATCGGCGACGACGCCGTCATCGATGGCGATGCCGCCCTCGTCGAGGACCGCCCGGACGTGCCGCTCACCGCGGGTGAGCACGACCACGAGCGCAATCACGACGACCAGCGCGAGGATGCCCGCAGCGATCCATGCCTGGGTCTGCGGTGCCACCCCCGTGCCGCGGACGACATCGGCGGCCATGGCCAGCAGCGGCGACGGTCGCCCCTCGGCGAAGAGCGGCCAGGCCGCGGTCGCGGCGACGGCGAGGGCGCCCACGGCCAGCACGAAGAGGATCGTGCGGTTGACGAAGCGGGATGCCGGGCTCATGACAGCCGTCCTTCCGGGGTCACCTCGACGCGAGCCGTCAGTCGAGGCGCCGCGCCGAGTTCGGTGAGCAGCCGATCGGCGGCGCGCTCCACCTGTTCACGGTCGACCGGAAAGCCGGTCGCGGGAGTGAGGGAGATGCGCGCACGACGAGCGTCGAGCTGCGTGGACACGTGGGAGTTGGTGACGGCTGCGGCCGTGGCGGCGGCGCGCGAGAGGGCGCCGGCCACGATCGCGTCGTCGACCACCAGGGGTACCCGGCCGGCGGCCAGGGCCCGGCGATGAGTGCGCCCGGGCGCCAATGCACCCCAGAGACACACGATGCCGAACAGTGCGGCCGCCGCAGCGACGATCGTGCCGGTCGTCCCCCCCTCGGCGAGCGCCGAGCGAACGGCGTCCGGGGCCACGAGCAGCGCGGGGCGCCCGAGAGCCGACAGCACCAGCTCGGTGGCCAGCGCCGCGGCGACGACGATGATCACGACCAGGGCGCAGCTCACCCAGACAGCACGCGAACGTCGTTGCAGACGCCGCGCAGCCGCGCTCTGAAGCCGGTCGGGCGCTCCCGCCGGAACGACCTCGACGGGTGCCGATGTGGTGTTCACGAGCTGCTCCTGTTCTGCGTGACGAGGTGAGTGATGCGCAGTCGGATGTCTCCGACCAGTGCTCCGGTGAGTGCGCTCACGCGCTCACCGGTGCGGGTGCGTGCGGCAGCGGCGCTGGCCGCGATGGGGTCGCCGTCGGCTCGGATGCCGCTGGTGAGATCCAGGGCGAGGGCCCCGCCCGCGTCGCGCACGTGGGCGCGGGACGCGCGGGCGGGAACGCCCAGCTCATCGGCGAGGACCGCCGCCGCGACGCGCTCGTAGGCCCGTGCGGAGATGGTGACCCGACCGGGGATCCGTGCGGCATCCATGGTCAGCCCACCCGCCGGCCGCGGGCGGCATCGATCGCGGCGCGCAGGTCGATGCGACCCGACACCGCGGCGCCGATGAGGCCGCCGATGGCGGCGAGAGCCGCCACGAGCACCATGCCCCAGAAGCCGAACGCCAGTGCGGCGACGGCGAGCACCGCGCCCGCGACCGCTCCCCACACCGTGGGACCCCCGCCGGTCACTGGACACGCTCCGGGGCGGGAGCCTCGTCGTCACCCGGGATGTGAACGTCGACGACGGTCACATTGACCTCGGTGACCTCCATGCCGGCGAGCTCGGTGATGGCATCGGCGACGGCCGTGCGCACGTCGGTCGCCACGCGCTGCAGCTGCTCGGGGTACTCGGCCACGATCGTGATGTCGGCGGCGACCTGCGTCTCGCCGACCTCGACGTTCACACCCTGACCCAGATCCTTGGCGCCCACGGCCTCACGGATGCTGCCGATGACGCGCGCGGCTCCGCCGCCGAGGGCGTGCACGCCGGGCACGGAAGAGGCGGCGATGCCGGCGATCTTGGCGATGACCGGGTCGACGATGACGGTCTTGCCGGCGCCCGCAGCAGGTGCGACGGCGGAGGTGGTGGGGGTCGTGGTAGCCATGATGTCTTGTCCTTTCCGGCCCTCCGGTGAGGGCGTTCACAGGTGTGACGGATGCCGCAGGGGTTTCGTCACGGTGGATTTCCTGGCAGTTCGCTGAGTGCCGCCGCGGGAGCTGTCGGCGCGCCTAATGGCTGCGCGGCGGCGACGCAACCCCTTGGCGGCGTCAGCTGCGCGTGGCACGGTCGAGGTATGCAGGGGGCATCGCGCGGCCCGCAGGGTGACGACGGCGCGAGGGGGGAAGCGGTGTGGACACGCTGACACACGTCGAAGACGGCGTTCTGGCCGCACGCGCCGCCGACGGCGACGAGCGCGCGTTCGCAGTGCTCGTGCGTCGGCACAGCGGTTACCTGATCGGCTTCGCCACCCGGCTGCTGCGCTCACGCGCCGACGCCGACGACTGCGTGCAGGAGGCCCTGATCATCGCGTGGCGACGGCTCCCGGAACTGCGCGAGCCCGACCGCGTCCGTTCCTGGCTGTCGACGATCGTGGCACGCAAGGCCACCGACCGTCTGCGCAGCGCGGCGCCCACCGCACCGCTCGAGGATACGGAGCCCGAGGCTCTGCAGCCCACACCCGACGAGTCTGCCGTGGCATCCTCTCAACTGGACATGCTGCGGCGCGTGCTGGACGAGCTGCCGGTCGAGCAACGCACGACCTGGCTGCTGCGCGAGGTGAGCGGATACGGCTACGACGAGATCGCCCGCGAACTGGGCGTGTCCGCGACGGCGGTGCGCGGCAGGCTCGCGCGGGCGCGGGCGACCATCTACGACCGGATGAAGGAGTGGAGGTGAGCGGGATGACGCGCGAGGAGATCGGCGATTCGGGCCACACCCTCGAGGAGCTCGCGGCTTATCACGAGCGCGGACGGACGCCGGCGATCCCCGCGATCGACGGCGATGCGCAGTGCCGAGCCGTGCTGGATTCGATGGACCGCCTCGGGGCACTGTCGCGCGAACTCATCGAGACCGACGCCCGTGACGATGTCTCCGAGACCTGGTTCCAACAGATTCTCGGCGAAGTCGCCCGCGAATCTCGCGCGGGGCGCGACCTGCCTCTCGTCGACGACGACCCGGTACGCGTCGTGGTGACCGAGGGCGCCGTGCGCGGTCTCGTCCGCGACGCCGGCGACGCGGTGGAGGGCGTGCTCGTAGAACGGGTGCATCTCACGCTCCACGAGGATGTACGCGTCGACGTGCGGCTGACGATCAGCGTCCTGGACAGCGTGCTCGGCGCGGGACGCGGGCTTGCGCGCATCGCAGATTCGGTGCGAGAGCGCGTGCGCGCCGATCTCGAGGAGTACGGCGGATGGACCGTCGGCGTCGTCGACGTCACGATCGACTCGCTGCGGCTGCGGGAGGAGGAGCGATGAGCGACACCGCGACCCGATCGGCGAGCGGCGACGCGCCCACGGAGCTCGCCCTGATCGTGGATGCCGCCGCGAGGGCGGTCACCGGCGTGGCCGAGCTGTACTACGCCGCCGCCCTCCCGGCGCGCCTGTGGCGGGCGACGCTCGCCGGCGACGGCGCGTACAGCGTGGTGACGCGGCGCGCGCAGGCGCTGGAAGTGACGGTGAGCATCGGCGTCACGGGCGGTCGCGTCGCCGCGGTGGCGAGCGAGGTCGCGCTGCGGGTGCGCGAGGCGCTGGGCGCACCTGACGCACACGTCACCGTGCGCGTCAGCCGCATCACCGCGACGCGGCGAGCTTGAGGCGGTAGCGAAGAGCCGCGAGCTCGGCGTACAGCGCCGGGGGCACCCGTCCCTCGAACGTGCGGTAGAACTCCTCCGTGAGCCCGGCCTCCTGCAGCCACAGGTCGCGGTCGATCGCGAACAGGGCCTCGAGGTCGGCGTCCGGAACCTCGATGCCCTCGAGGTTCAGATCCTCCGTGCGGGGCAGTCGTCCGATCGGGCTGTCGATGGCCGGAACGACACCTTCGATGCGGCGGATGATCCAGTTGATCACGCGTGCGTTGTCACCGAAACCCGGCCAGAGGAAGCGGCCGTCGTCGCCCTTTCGGAACCAATTGACCTGGAAGATGCGCGGGGCGCGGTCGAAGCGCAGACGCTGGCCGACCTTGAGCCAGTGACCGAAGTAGTCCGCCATGTTGTAGCCGCAGAACGGGAGCATCGCGAAGGGGTCGCGGCGCAGCTCACCGACGGTCCCTTCGGCGGCGGCGGTGCGCTCGGAGGAGATGTTGGAGCCGAGGAACACCCCGTGCGTCCAATCGGTGGCCTCCAGCACGAGGGGGACGTTCGTGGCCCGACGCCCACCGAACAGGATGCCGTCCAGCGGCACGCCCTGCGGAGCCTCCCAGTCGGGGGCGATCTGCGGGCACTGTCCCGCGCTGACGGTGAAGCGCGAGTTGGGGTGTGCGGCCGGGCGCCCCATCGCCGGCGTCCAGGGCTTGCCCTCCCAGTCGATCAGCTCCGACGGGACGTCATCGGTGAGACCCTCCCACCACACGTCTCCGTCGGGACGCAGGGCCACATTCGTGAAGATCGTGTTGCCCCACAGCGTTTCGACGGCCGCCACGTTGGTCGACGCGCCCGTTCCCGGCGCCACCCCGAAGAAGCCGGCCTCGGGGTTGATGGCCCACAGCCGCCCGTCGTCGCCGGGGCGAAGCCACGCGATGTCGTCGCCGAGGGTCTCGACGCGCCACCCCGGAATCGTGGGGCGCAGCATCGCCAGATTTGTCTTGCCGCACGCGGAGGGGAAGGCGGCGGCGAGGTGGAAGCGCTTGCCCTCCGGGCTGATGACGCGGATCAGCAGCATGTGCTCGGCGAGCCACCCCTCCTCACGCCCGATGACCGAGGCGATGCGCAGCGCGAAGCACTTCTTCGCGAGGATCGCATTGCCGCCGTAGCCGGATCCGAACGACCACACCTCGAGCGTGTCGGGAAAGTGGACGATGTACTTCTCGTCGTTGCAGGGCCACGCCACGTCCGCCTGGCCGGGAGCCAGCGGCGCACCGACCGAGTGCACCGTCTTGACCCACGGCTTGCCCGCGGCGATCTCCTCCACGACGGCGGTGCCGACCCGGGTCATGATGCCGATGGAGGTGACGGCGTACGCACTGTCGGTGATCTGGACGCCGATGTGCGAGAGCGGACCGCCGACCGCGCCCATCGAGAAGGGCACGACGTACATCGTCCTCCCCCGCATCGACCCCTCGAACAGCGGCATGATGGTCGCCCGGATCTCGTCCGGCTGCGCCCAGTTGTTGGTGGGGCCGGCATCCTCCTCTCGCGCCGAGGCGATGAAGGTGCGCGCCTCGGTGCGGGCGACGTCGCTCGGGTGCGAGCGGGCGAGGTACGAGCCCGGTCGCCACTCGGGGTTGAGCTTGATGAGCTTGCCCTCCTCGACCTGCTGGCGAAGAAGGGCGTCGTTCTCCGCACGAGAGCCGTCGACCCAGTGGATGCGCGCGGGCTGCGTCAGGGCAGCGATCTCATCGACCCAGGCGTGCAAGGCCTCCAGGCCCGTGCCGGCGAGGACCGGCCGCATGCCGAAGCCGCTCCGGGGCTCGGCCGTCGCGTCGACCGCCGCGGGGGTGCGCGTGGCGGTGGGACGGGTGAACATGTCGGCGATGGCCATGTCGGGCTCCTTCAGCGTGGCGTCGGTGGGGCGATCCGGAGGGGTCTCTTCCAGATTGAAGGCGTGAGGAGGGTTTTGCACACAAGGATGCCGTCAAAAAACGTGATTCTTTCGCTATGCTCAAGGAATGCCGCCCACCTCCCTGGAGCTGTCGACGCTCGGACATCGCATCCGTCACCAGCGCGTGTCGCACGGACTCACGCTCGACGAGCTCGGCGCGATCGTCGGTGTCGCCGGCAGCCAGCTGAGCCTGATCGAGAACGGCAAGCGCGAGCCCAAACTGTCGCTGCTGCAGGCCATCGCCGCCGCCACCGGCACGGACGTCACCGATCTGCTGTCGGCCGAGCCGCCGAACCGTCGAGCCGCCCTCGAGCTCGAACTCGAACGTGCACAGCAGTCCCCCGTCTTCCGCAGCCTCGGCATCCCGGCTCTGCGGGTGACCAAAGCGACCTCCGACGAGACGATCGAGTCGGTGCTGGGGCTGCACCGTGAGCTGCAGCGTCGCGAGCGCGCAGCCATCGCAACCCCTGAAGAGGCCCGGCGGGCGAACACGGAGTTGCGCCTGCGCATGCGCGCCAAGGACAACTACCTCCCCGACATCGAGAAGCTCGCGGAGAAGCAGCTGAAGGCCGCCGGCCACGTCTCGGGGGCCCTCACCCACCGCACGGTGAGCATCATGGCGTCCCAATTGGGATTCGAGCTGATCTACGTGGACGACCTCCCCCACTCGGCCCGTTCGGTCACCGACCTGGAGAACGGCCGGATCTACCTGCCGCCGGCATCCATCCCCGGCGGACACGGCCTGCGCTCGATGGCCCTGCAGGCCATGGCCCACCGCCTGCTCGGGCACACACCACCCAGCGACTACGCCGACTTCCTGCAGCAACGGCTCGAGATCAACTACTTCGCCGCCTGCTGCCTCATGCCCGAGACCGCCTCGGTCGCCTTCCTGGCCCAGGCGAAGAAGGACCGCAACCTCGCCGTCGAGGATTTCCGCGATGCCTTCGGCGTGACCCACGAGGCCGCGGGCATGCGACTGACGAACCTCCTGACGCAGCACATCGGCATCCGCCTGCACTTCCTGCGGGTCGACGGCTCGGGCGCCATCACCCGCGCCTACGAGAACGACGACCTGCCGCTGCCGATGGATGTCACCGGTTCGGTCGAAGGCCAGGTCGTCTGCCGCCACTTCGCCGCCCGCTCCGCCTTCTCGGAGCAGAACCGCACGGTCGAGCACTACCAGTACACCGACACCCCCGCCGGCACCTTCTGGTGCTCGTCCCAGACCGGACGCACCTCGGACGGCGAGTTCTCGATCACCGTCGGGGTGCCCTTCGACGACGCACGCTGGTTCCGCGGACGTGAGACGCAGAAGCGGGCGAGTTCGACGTGCCCCGACGAGTCGTGCTGCCGGCGTCCGGATGCCGAGCTCACGGCGCGCTGGGAGGGTCGCGCGTGGCCGAGTGCCCGCGTGCACATGCAGATGTTCTCGCCGCTGCCGCGCGGCGCCTTCCCCGGCGTCGACGACGGAGAGGTGTACGCCTTCCTCGATCGGCACGCCCAGGGCTGACGGCGCCGAGCGGAGCCTACGCGGCCGGCAGCACGACCTCCACGAGCAGCCCGCCGTCGTCGCGCGGCCGCAGGGTCAGACTGCCGTCGTGCGCACGAACGATCGCCGCGACGATCGCCAGCCCCAAACCGGCTCCCTCGCGCTCGCCGCGATGTGCGCGCTGCGCCCCACGCTGGAACGGCTCCAGCAGGGTCGGGAGCATCTCCGACGGGACGACGGGCCCGGAGTTCTCCACGCACAGACCGACGCCGCCCTGCGCCGAGCGCACACCGATTCGCACCCAGCCGTGATCATCGCAATTGTGCACGATCGCGTTGTGCACGAGGTTGACGACGAGCTGCTGCAGCAGCGACTGAGATCCCCGCGCGATGCCCGGCAGCGTCTCGAGCTGCAGAGCAATTCCCCGCGATTCAGCGAGCGACAGAAAGGTCTCCGCGGCCTGATCGGCCAGGAGTGAGACATCGACGGGCAGCTCGCGCACCTCGTCGTCGGGGCCGTGGGCGCCGATCCGATGCGACAGCGATCCGGCGGCGGCCAGCCGCGTCGCACGGGTGATCCGCCCCAGCGGCGCGAGCATGTGCCCGGCAAGGAACCACCCACCCACCAGTCCGACGACGATCAGCAGGACCCACGCGGCGAGCGCGGGTGGCACGAATGCCCGCAGCAGATCGCCGCGACCCGGCATGAACCCGCCGGTCGTCGGCGCCGCCTCGTCGGGGACGTATCGCAGGAGGAACAGCCACACGACGGACAGCAACAGAGCGCCGGCGAGCGCAACCGTGCCGGCGTAGCTGAGCATGAGCTTCACCCGGAAGGTCAGCCCCGCGGCACGCCGGCGCGCACCGGGAGACGACGAGGGTGTCGCACTCACCTCCCCTCCGCCTCAGCGTCGGACGCCGGCACCTCGACGCGATAGCCGACGCCGGAGACCGTCGCGATCACGGCGGGACCACCGAGCCGTTGACGCAGACCGGACACCGTGATGCGGAGCCGCGACCGCATCTCCCGATGTCCCCGGAACATCGCGATCGAGCACGGCCACGTCGTAGTCGGTGTACGACAGCAGTTCCAGCGCGGTGTCGCCGTCGCCCGCGAGGTCGGCCGCGATCGCTTCCAGGCGCAGCCCGTCGCGGATCGCGTCGGCCAGCAGACGGGAGGCCGGCAGGAACGGGTGTCCGCCGACGTACGCCGACCCGTCGAGCGATCCGCGCCTGGCCCGGTGAGCGTGCACGCGCGTGCAGCAGCGGACGCGCGTGGTGGGGTGGCGCGGTTGGGTGTACGCTCGCTGTTTGTGAGGTTCGCCTAACCTCACTTTCCCCTCTTCCGAAGAAGCGCTCGTGCTCGCCACTTTCCTGATCGGCCTCCGCGAAGGCCTCGAAGCCGCTCTCGTCGTCGGCATCCTCGTCGCCTATCTCCGCCGTATCGATCGTCGCGACGTCCTGCCGCGACTGTGGGTCGGCGTGGGCCTCGCCATCGCGCTGGCCGTGGGCATCGGCGCGATCCTCACCTTCGGCGCCTACGCCCTCACCTTCGAGGCACAGGAGCTGATCGGGGGGCTTCTCTCGCTGGTCGCCGTCGGCATGGTGACCTGGATGATCTTCTGGATGCAGAAGACCGCCCGCACGATGAAGAAGACGCTCGAGGGCGGCGTCGATCGGGCGCTCGCGACGGGGGGTCTCTGGGGAATCGTCCTCATCGGATTCGTGTCCGTCGCCCGCGAAGGCATCGAGACGACCCTCCTGCTGTGGTCGATGGTGCAGTCCTTCGGCGACACGCCGTCGGCTCTTCTGGGCGCACTGCTCGGCCTCGCCACCGCCGTCGTGCTCGGCTGGCTCCTCGCCCGGGGAATGGTGCGACTCGACCTCCGCGTCTTCTTCGGCTGGACCGGCGGATTCCTCGTGATCGTCGCCGCCGGGGTGCTGGCGTACGCGATCCACGATCTGCAAGAGGCCGGCGCCCTTCCCGGTCCGTTCTCCGCCCTGGCGCCCCTCGTCGGCGGCACGGTCGCCGTCGGCGCGGCCGGCTTCCCCTTCGGCTGGGCGTTCGACCTCTCGGCGACGATCCCGCCGGGAAGCCCCCTCGCCGCGATCCTGCAGGCCACCGTCGGCTTCATGCCGCAGATGTCGTGGCTGCAGGTCATCGCCTGGGCCCTGTACATGGCCGTCGTCGGCACCCTCTTCGTCCGGGGACTCGGTCGCCGGCCCGCCCGGGCCTCGGCATCCGCACCCCTCACGTCGGTTCCGCACCACGCGGACCTCTCCCACCACCAAGGAGCATCATGACCCGCACACGCACCTGGGGAGCCGTCGCCGCGCTCGGCGCGACCGCCCTCGTGCTGGCCGGCTGCGTCGCCAAGACCGACGTCGCCGCGTCCGACGCCCTGACCGTCACCTCCACCGACACGGCGTGCACGGTGTCGACCGCGACCGCCACCAGCGGCACGCTCGCGTTCGCGGTGACCAACGCGAGCTCGCAGGTGACGGAGTTCTATCTCCTCGCCTCCGACGGTCTGCGCATCGTCGGCGAGGTCGAGAACATCGCCCCCGGCGCCTCACGCACCCTCACCGTCGTCGCCCAGCCCGGTGACTACGTCACCCTGTGCAAGCCCGGCATGGTCGGTGAGGGCATCGGACGCACCGCCTTCACGGTCACGGGCGACGCCGTCACGGCCACGGGCGACGACGCCGCGCAGAAGCAGAAGGCCGTCGATCTGTACGCGTCGTTCGTCAAGGATCAGGTCGAACAGCTCGTCCCGGCCGTGGCGGCCTTCGTGAGCGCCTACGAGGCCGGCGACGATGAGAAGGCGCGGAGCCTCTTCCCCACCACGCGTGCGTTCTACGAGCGCATCGAACCCGTGGCGGAGTCGCTGGGCGATCTCGACCCCCGCATCGATTACCGCGAGGTGGATGCCGTCGCGGAGGGACTCGACTGGACGGGCTTCCACCGCATCGAGAAGGACCTCTGGGTTCCGGCGCAGGATGCCCTCAACTCCGACGGGTCAACCCCGGCGTGGAAGGACTGGGCGCCCTCGACGCCCGCCGAGCGCGCGACCTCCGGGGCGAAGCTGATCGCCGACGTGGGCGAGCTCAACGCGTACGTGCACGGCGATGAGTTCCAGAAGGCGCTCGACGCGCAGGGCATCGGCGGCATCTCCAACGGCGCGATCTCTCTGCTGGACGAAGTGGCCACGGGCAAGATCAGCGGCGAAGAGGACTGGTGGAGCGGCACCGACCTGTACGATTTCGCGGCCAATGTCGAGGGATCGAAGATGGCGTTCTCGCTCGTCAAGGACTTCGCCGTCTCCTCCGGCGCGACCGGAACGGAGCTCGCCGGTCGGATCGACAGCGGCTACGCCGCCCTTGAGGCCGCTCTCGCGCGCCACGGCTCGCTGAGCGCCGGTTTCGTGAACTACCGGCAGCTCAGCGAGGCCGACAAGCGCGAGCTCACCGACCTGATCAACGCGCTGGCCGAGCCGCTGTCCAAGCTGACGTCCACCATCCTGCAGTGAGCACCGACGGACCTCTCGCGGGCGGCGACCGCCTCGAGCCCGCGCCGCGCGCCGGTCTCAGCCGACGGGGCCTGCTGGGCCTCGCGGCCGGTGTCGGTGCGGCCGGGCTCGCCGTCGGCGCCGGAGCCGGAGCGGCGGCCGGCGTCGCCGTCGGCCGCACGCGCGGCGCCGCCGGCGCGGCGTCGCCCTACGCGTTCTACGGCGCGCACCAGGCCGGGATCACGACGCCCGTGCAGGACCATCTGCATTTCGCGTCGTTCGACATGATGGCGGGGACCACCCGCGAGGATCTGATCGAGCTTCTCCAGGACTGGTCCTACGCGGCGGCGCGGATGACCCAGGGCCTCGATGTGTCGGCCAGCGGCGCGGTGGGAGGCTCGCCGGAGGCGCCGCCGGACGACACCGGTGAGGCGCTGGGCCTTGCCGCGAACGGGCTGACGATCACGTTCGGCGTCGGACCGACCCTGTTCACGGCCGTCGACGGCACCGACCGCTACGGACTCGCCGACCGACGGCCCGCCCTGCTCACCGCGTTGCCGGCATTTCTCGGCGACGACCTGGAGCCCGATCACACCGGCGGCGACCTGTGCATCCAAGCCTGCGCCGACGACCCGCAGGTCGCCGTGCACGCGATCCGCAATCTGAGCCGCATCGCCTTCGGCCGAGCACGGCTGCGCTGGTCGCAGCTCGGCTTCGGAAAGACGTCGAAGACGACCGCCGATCAGGCCACGCCCCGCAACCTCTTCGGGTTCAAGGACGGCACGGCCAACATCCTCGCCGACGACCAGGCGGCGCTGGATCAGCACGTCTGGGTCGGCAACGGCGACGAACCGGCCTGGCTCGTGGGCGGCTCCTATCTCGTGGCGCGCAAGATCGCGATGCTCATCGAGACGTGGGATCGCGTGCGTCTGAGCGAGCAGGAGCGCATCACGGGCCGTGACAAGGCGCACGGCGCGCCGCTCTCGGGCGGGCAGGAGCAGACAGCGCCGGACTTCTCCGCCGTCGGCGCCACGGGCCAGCCCGCGATCGACGCCCGCAGCCACGTGCGCCTCGCCCATCCCGACCTCAACAAGGGCATCCGCATCCTCCGCCGCGGCTACAACTACGTCGACGGCAACACCGATCTCGGACGACTCGACGCCGGCCTGTTCTTCCTCGCGTACCAACGCTCTCCCGCGCAGTTCATCGCCCTGCAGCGTGCGCTGTCGAGGGATCTGCTGAGCGAGTACATCCGCCACATCGGCTCGGGGTTGTGGGCCATTCCCCCGGGAGCCGAGGAGGGCTCGTACGTCGGGGCGGGGCTGTTCGCCTGAGGCGGCGCAGCGCTACACGCGCAAGAACCTGGCGACGCGCCCGAGGGCGGCCTCCACGGATGCCGCGTCGACCGCGGCACCGAAGGGGTCGGACATCGGTGGCAGATGGTGTCTGCCGACGGCCGTCGAGTGGCGCCAGGTGCCGAACACCTCTCCCCCGGCGATGAGCACGGGACGCACCAGGCCGTTGAGGGTCGGACCGATCGTTGCGAGGTGCTCCGGCGGACAGACTCGGGAGCGGTCCGCGTACGAGAGGTAGTACTCGTCGAAGGGCGGCAGCGCGAGCACTCCGGAGACTGCCTCGGCAGTGTCTCCGGCTGGCGCGTCGGCGCCGAGGAAAAGGCCCTCGTCGAGCGCCGTGACCCGATCGCCGGCGGCTTCCCGCGCGGACCGGGCGATACCGACGGGAACGCCGGCCCACCAGCGGAAGTCGTCGAGGGTGGCCGGTGCGTGCCCGGCGAGATACCGGACGAACAGCTCGCCCCAGGGCTCGGTGGGAGCCGCGGCATCCGGCAGCCAGTCGTCGGCGGCGACGAGGTACTGCTCCCGCGTGGGCGCGCCGTCGCGCGGCACGACCGGACCGAAGACGACACGCCCGCGAACGGCGACGGCCGAGATCAGGTGACCTCCGCGGGAGCCCGCGACATCCGCACCGGCGGCGGCCATGACCGTCGCCGCCTCGTTTCGCGTCAGGCGGTTGCCGCCCGAGAGCGCGGCCCCGACGGCCCGCTCGGCGCGCGCGATGTCGTCGGCCTCGATGCCGAACGCACGGTGCACCCCCGCCGCCTGGCGCTGCTGCCGGTCGCGCGTCAGCTCGAGGATCCAGGCGAGGTCCTCGGCGGCGACGATGTGCGGGGTTCCACGCTGCGTCCACGAGCGCACGAGCACACCGCGCGCGAAGGCGTCGTCGACGTCGGTGAGCGTGACCTCCCCCGCCGTGCGGATGCCGAGAGCCCACCGCCCCGCCCAGAACTCCTGCGCCTGCGTGGCGGTCAGCCGGCGCGCGGCGGCCCCCAGGCCGGCTTCGGGAACGACCAGGGCGTGATGCACCAGACGCGCGGCGCGCAGACGGACGGAGTCCATGCGCCCATCCTGCCCGCCGCCGCCGACATCCGTTCTTCTATACTCGACTGGTCCGGACGCGACGCGGCGTTCGGTGCTCGAAAAAGGGGCACGCGAGACACATACGGCATCCCTTCACCGTTTCGTCTCTCGGAGGCCCCATGTCCACCGTCTCTGCGCACGTCGCCCAGACCCTTGC
The DNA here is from genome assembly GCF_028550675.1 of Sphingomonas sp. BLCC-B65. Classification (NCBI taxonomy): domain Bacteria; kingdom Pseudomonadati; phylum Pseudomonadota; class Alphaproteobacteria; order Sphingomonadales; family Sphingomonadaceae; genus Sphingomonas; species Sphingomonas sp. BLCC-B65. The sequence goes on from NZ_JAQQGL010000001.1 coordinate 1,193,514, forward strand.
CGCTCACATCGACCACGTCTTCGGCGTGATGGGAAACGGCAACGCCCACTTCCTCGACGCCCTGGAGCGCTCCACGGACGTGCACTACACCGCCGTGCGCCACGAGGCGGGCGGGGTCGTCGCAGCGGATGCCTATCATCGGGCGAGCGGACGCCTCGCCGCCGCGACCGCCACCTACGGTGCCGGCTTCACCAACACGCTGACCGCCCTGGCGGAGTCGGTGCAGGCCCACGTGCCGCTCGTACTCGTCGTCGGGGACGAACCGACGTCGGGCCCCCGTCCGTGGGACGTCGACCAGATCGCCCTGGCCTCGGCGGTGGGCGCGCGCACGTACACCGTCGGACGGGCCGATGCGGCGGCCACCACGGTCATCGCGATCGAGCACGCGCTGGCCTATCGCGTGCCGACGGTGCTCGCCATCCCCTACGACGTCGCCAAGCTCGAGGCGGGTTCGGTGCCGGCCGCGCCGCAGCCGACACTGCCCGCGCCGATCGCCCCCTCCCCGTTCGCACGTGCGGCGATCGCCGACCTGGCCTCCGCACTGGCCGCCGCGGAGCGTCCGGTGCTGATCGCGGGTCGCGGCGCGTGGATCTCGGGCGCCGCGGATGCTCTCGGGCGTTTGGCGGACGCGACGGGCGCCGTCACGGCGACCACGGCGCTGGGTCGCGGGATGTTCCCTCGGCCGGAGTTCGACCTCGGGGTCACCGGCGGGTTCGGCGCCGACGGCGCCATGGAGCTGATCTCGACGGCGGACGTCGCGGTGGTCTTCGGCGCGGGACTCAACCAGTTCACGATGCGCTTCGGCGCCCTGTTCGCCCCGGGCACCCGCGTCGTGCAGGTCGACATCGCCCCCGCGGCGACGCACCCGCACGTCGGCGGCTTCATCCGCGGCGATGCACGCCTCGTCGCCGAGGCCCTCTGCGACGAGTTGGCGACGAGGGATGCCGCGCCCAGCGGCTGGCGCGAGCGCGTGGACATCGCAGCGCTGCGCGCCCGCGACGGCGGCGACCCCCTGGCGCCCGACGGCCGTCTCGACCCACGGTCGGTCGCCGAGCGCATCGGTGAGCTGCTCGAGAGCGCGCCCTCCACCCGCGACCGCGTCGTCGTCACCGACGGCGGCCACTTCCTCGGCTGGGCGAACATGTACTGGTCGGTGGCCTCGCCCGACCGCATGATGATGGTCGGCACCGCGTACCAGTCGATCGGCCTGGGATTCCCCTCCGTCGCGGGCGCCGCCCGGGCTCGGCCGGAGGCCACCATCGTGCTGTCCACCGGCGACGGCGGCGGACTGATGGCACTGTCGGATCTGGAATCCGCGGTGCGCGTGGCGGCGGGCCGCGGATTGGCCGTCGTGTGGAACGACGCCGCGTACGGCGCCGAGATCAACCTGTACGGCCTGCAGGGCCTCGCCCGGGAGCCCATGCTCATCCCCGAGGTCGACTTCGCGGGTCTCGCCTCCGCGGTCGGGGCTCGAGGTGTCGTCGTGCGCACGCTCGCCGACCTCGACGAGCTCGCGCGGTGGGTGCAGGTCCCGGCATCCGACCGGCCCTTCCTGCTGCTGGACTGCCGGATCTCCGGCGACGTCATCGCCCCGTATCAGCAGGAGATCATTCGCGTGAACTCCTGACGCGGGGCCGGTAGCCCCGCACGGAGAGAACTGTCTGCGCGGCCGGGAATGCGCAGACCTGTTGAAACGCTGTGTCTGTGGCGCACACTGGGCTGCGACGGAAATCCGTCGGGAGGTCTGCGCGGAATCGGGGTGCCATGGAAGGTCTGGAAGTCACCGTCCTGCTCGGGCTGTCGGTGCTGGCGGGAACGCTCCTCGCGCCGCGCCTGCGCCTGGCGACACCGCTGGTGCTGCTGATCCTCGGCCTGCTGCTCGGCTTCGTGCCGGAGCTGCGCCGCATCGAGCTGCCGCCCGAGACGGTGCTGCTGTTGTTCCTGCCCGTGATGCTGTTCTGGGAGAGCCTGACGACGTCGCTGCGGGGCGTTCGCCGGTCGCTGCGCTACATCATCCCGATGAGCACGCTGCTCGTGGTCGCCTCGGCGTTCGCGGTCGCGTGGGTGGCCACGCTCTTCGGGCTGCCCTGGCCGGCAGCCATGATCCTCGGTGCCGCCGTCGCGCCCCCCGATGCCACGGCTGTCGCCGCGCTCGGACGACTGCTTCCGCAGCGCACGTTCATGAAATTGAAGGCGGAGAGTCTGACCAACGACGGCACCGCATTGGTGCTCTATGCCATCGCGATCTCCGTCGCACTCGGCGACACCGTCACGGGCTGGTCGATCACCGCCACCGTGCTCGTCTCCTACCTCGGCGGAGCGATCGCCGGCATCGTCGTCGCGGCTCTCGCGTACCTCGCGCTGCGGCGCATGCGCAATGCCCTGTCGATCAACGTGACGCTGCTGCTGGTTCCGTTCACGGCGTTCCTGCTCGCCGAACTGGTCAACGCCTCGGGCGTTCTCGCCGTGGTGTTCGCGGGCCTGATCATCGCCTGGGCCTCGCCGCGCATCACCACCGCCGCCTCCCGCCGCACCGCGATGGCGGCGTGGCCGTTCGGCGTCTACCTGCTCAACGGAGCGCTGTTCGTGCTGATCGGGTTGGAAGTGCAGCTCGTCCTGCACGAGATCTCCCCAAGCGAGGTGTGGGGCCTCGTGCTGCTGACCGTGGCCGCGTGGGCGGCGCTGCTGGTGGTGCGCTATGTGTTCCAGCTGTTGATGGCCCCCTTCTCGCGCCCGCGTACGCCGGCGCTGACCGCACGTTCCGGCCCGGGATCGCTGAACCGCGCGCGCATCGTGAGCACGATGGCTGGGTTCCGCGGTGCCGTGTCGCTCGCGATCGCGCTCTCGGTTCCGCTGACGACGTCGTCCGGTCAGCCGCTCGTCGGCCGCGACGCCGTGGTCTTCGTGACGGCCGGGGTGATCGTGCTGAGTCTTCTCGTGCAGGGACCGCTCCTTCCCGCCATCGTCCGGTGGGCGAAGCTTCCCAGCGACGACTGGGCCGCCGACGAGATCGAGCTGGCGCAGCGGACCATCTCGGGTGCGGCGATCGCCGCTCTCGACGACATCGCGGCCGAGCACGGTATCAGCGATGAGGTGCGCGAGCGCGCTCGTCAGGATGGCTACGACATGCTCGAGCTGGCCAACGCGCGTGCCTTCGCCCGTGCCCAGGCCACCGCGGATGCCGACCAGATCGCACAGCTCGAGGGCATGGTGGCGGCGCCGTCGGCCCCCGACACCGGTGCGCAGACAGTCGTGGACGGCGCGGGGCCCGTCGTGGGGCTCAATCAGGCCGCGGCGGGCGTCGACGCCGCGACCTCGCTGACGATGCTCGCCGCATCGACCGGAATCGACCTCACCCAGCGATCGCCGCTCGTGCGCTTCGAGGAGATGACGCGACTGAAGCTGGCCCTGCTGGATCGCAAGCGCGAGGTCCTTCTGCGTCTTCGGCGTGAGGGTACGGTCGACGACCTTCTCGCCCGCCGACTGGAAGCGCACCTGGATGCCGAGGAGCTGCGCCTCAGCGGATACGACGACCTCGACTGAGCGTCACTCAGCGTCTCAGCCCGTCACCCGACGGGGAGCATCCACCGGGTGAAGAAGTCCGTCAGCTCATCGGTCGCGTCCAGCGGCAGCACGGCCGCGACGTACTGATCAGGACGCACCACGACGACCACACCGTCACGCGATAGCCCGCGGGCCTCGAAGATGTCGGTCTCGTTCCACCTGTGGGGTGCCGCGGCGAACACCTTCTCCCAGTCGGTGAGCGCCAGCGCACCCGAATGCGGGCGGAAGACAGCCGGCGCACGAGTGACATCGATGTCGTCGAACCCCTGCTGGTAGACCACCTTCGCGTCGAAGACCGCGTCGATGTCGGCATCCGCGGGGGTATGGCGCCGCACCGGAGAGTCCGGGTCGTCGGCGAGCCAGGCCGCGAAGCGCGCGAGGGGCGAGTCGTCGGCGAGCCCGTCGCGGTCAGCGAAGGCGTACAGGCGCCACCGCCCGTCGGCGCTCGCGTGATGACCGAGATGCACGACGTTGCCGTCGGCCGCCAGAGTGACGGGCGCACTCTTGAAGCGCTTGCCCACCGGGAAGCCGGTTGCCAGATGCTGGTGGGCAGTGCCGGCGACGACTCCCGCCCCCTCGGCGTAGGTGGTCATGAAGCCCGAGGGGAACTCGGCGGTGGCGAGATAGTAGGTCGCGAGGTCGGCAGGATCGGAGATCTCCTCGGGCTTTCGCGCCATCAGCGTCGACCACTCCTTGTCGAACTCGATGAGCTGCTGAGCGACCGGTCGGCGCTCGGCGGTGTAGGTCGACAGAAGGGAGGCCGGGCTCAGACCGCTCAGCACGGAGCCGAGCTTCCACCCCAGGTTGAAGCCGTCCTGCATCGAGACGTTCATGCCCTGCCCCGCCTTCGCGCTGTGCGTGTGGCAGGCGTCGCCGGTGAGGAACACGCGCGGCTCCCGTCCGCCGTCGAGCGCGTCGTCGAAGCCGTCGGTGACCCGGTGGCCGACCTCGTACACGCTGTGCCAGGCGACGCTCTTCACGTCGAGCGTGTACGGGTGCAGGATCTCGTTGGCCCGCCGAATGATCTCCTCGACGGGCGTCTGACGCACGCGGTGGTCGTCGTCGTCCGCCACGGCGCCCAGGTCGACGTAGATGCGGCTGAGGTATCCGCCTTCGCGCGGAATGTGCAGGATGTTGCCGGCCTCGGCGTTGATCGCGCACTTGATGCGCCAGTCGGGGAAGTCCGTCTCGACGAGCACGTCCATCACGCCCCAGGCGTGCTGCGAGATGTCGCCGACGTGCACCCGGCCGATCGCCGCCCGTACGCCGCTTCGCGCCCCGTCGCACCCGACGACGTACGCCGCACGCACGGCGCGCTCCTCGCCGGCGCGCTCTCCGCCGACGTGGCGTACGCGCACCTCGACCGGACGGTCCTCGCCCTCGTGCACGGTGAGCCCGACGAACTCGATCCCGTAGTCGGGTGCGATGCGCGCCGGGCCGTGCGCGGCCGCTTCGGCGAAGTAGTCGAGCACGCGCGCCTGGTTGACGATGAGGTGCGGGAACTCGCTGATGTCGTACGCGTAGTCGGCAGTGCGGGAGCGGCGCACGATGCGCGCGGGGTTCTCGGGATCGGGGCCCCAGAAGTTCATCCACCCGATGTTGTACGCCTCGGCGATGATCCGCTCGGCGAAGCCGAAGGCCTGGAAGGTCTCGACGCTGCGCGGCTGGATGCCGTCGGCTTGCCCGAGGGCGAGACGCCCGTCCCGACGCTCGATGATGCGCGTGAGGACCCCGGGATACTGCGACAGCTGCGCGGCCAGGAGCATGCCGGCCGGCCCGGAGCCGACGATCAGGACGTCGACCTCGTCGGGCAGCTCCGCCGGGCGGTCGATTCCCGTCCCCGCGGCCGGTTGCACGCGGGGGTCGGCGGAGACATACCCGTGGTGATGGAACTGCATCGTCGTCGTCCTTCCGACTCAGGCCCGCGAGAGCCCTCGGATGGGGCTGACCGTCTGCTCGGCCTCATGGTCGGGTCCGAGCGGGATGCCGCTGCGGTCGCGCAGCAGCAGCGTGGCGATCAGTCCCAGCAAGGTCATGCCGGCGAGGTACCAGGTGACGCCCGTCGTGGAACCCGTCGCCTGCACGATCGCCTGCGCGATCGTCGGAGCGAAGGCCCCGCCGAGGATCGCACCGATCGCGTACGAGATGGAGACGCCCGAGAAGCGGATGGACGCGGGGAACAGCTCGGCGTAGAGGGCTGCTTGAGGACCGTACGTGAAACCGAGCCCGACCGTGAGGACCACCAGGCCCAGCGTCAGCAGGACGATCGAGCCGGTGTTGACGAGCGGAAAGAGCAGGAAGACGCCGGCCAGCTGGGCCAGCCAGCCGATGATGTAGGTCGTGCGCCGTCCGATGCGATCCGAGATCCAGCCGGAGAGGAAGGTGAACACCAGCCAGGTGATCGCAGACAGGGTGACCGCGCCCAGCACATCGGCGGTCGCGAGTCCGATCGGTCCCTTCGGGTCGGTGGCGTAGCGCTGGATGTACCCCCCGGTGGTCATGTATCCGACGGCGTTGTTGCCGGCGAACACGAGCGCTGCGATCACCACAAGCAGCGTGTGCTTGCGGAACAGGGCGACGATCGGCATCCGCGTCTCTTCCTTGCGCTCGGCGAGCTCGGCGAACACCGGGCTCTCCTCCACCCGGCGGCGGATGTAGTAGCCGATCACGATCAGCACGAACGAGAGCAGGAAGGGCACCCGCCAGCCCCACTGCACGAAGGCGTCGCCCGGAGCGATCACGGCCATGAGCGCGAGCATGCCCGACGCGAGGAGCAGGCCGAGCGGCACGCCCATCTGAGGGGACGCGCCGAAGACGCCGCGGCGCGCCTTGGGGGCGTGCTCCACCGCCATCAGCACGGCACCGCCCCACTCTCCACCGGCCGAGATCCCCTGAAGGATGCGCAGCAGCACGAGCAGGATCGGCGCTGCCATGCCGATCGCGGCATACGTCGGCAGGAGGCCGACCAGCGTCGTGGCCACGCCCATCAGGATCAGCGTCACCATGAGCACCAGGCGGCGCCCGTACTTGTCTCCGAAGTGACCCGCGAGGAAAGCGCCGAACGGTCGGAACAGGAAGCTGATGCCCACCGTGATGAATGACAGCACCTGAGCGAACCCCTCTCCGGCGGGAGCGAAGAAGAGGCTTCCGAAGACCAGGCCGGCCGCGGATGCGTAGATGAAGAAGTCGTACCACTCGACCGTCGTGCCGACGATCGTGGCGAAGACGACGCGGCGGCGGTCGGTGGACGTCGCGATCGTCCCGGTCGGGGTGAACCCGACGGGGTGGTTCGTGGAAGCGCTCATGGGGTGACTCCAGTGTCGGTGTGACGTCTCTGTCGGACGGCGAAGCAGTGCTTGCCGCGGTGACGACGATCATATACGATTTCGGATACGACGCAAGGGAGCATCCATGACAGACACCGACAGCCGGTTCGCCGTCCTCGGCGCGCGCCCGGGCAAGATCGTCGCCGTCCACCTCGCCTACGCCTCTCGCGCCGACCAGCGCGGCCGCCGCCCGGCATCCCCGTCGTACTTCTTCAAGCCCTCCAGCTCGCTGGCCGCCTCGGGCGCGTCGATCGAGCGCCCCGCCGGCACCGAGTTGCTCGCGTTCGAAGGCGAGATCGCACTCATCATCGGCACGCCCGCCCGATGGACGACGGCCGAGACCGCCTGGTCGCACGTGGCCGCGATCACCGCGGCGAACGATTTCGGCCTCTACGACCTGCGCGCGAACGACAAGGGCTCGAACGTCCGCTCGAAGGGCGGCGACGGCTACACGCCGATCGGCCCGGCGCTGATCGACGCGGTCGGCATCGATCCGGCGAATCTGCGCCTGCGCACCTGGGTCAACGGCGAGCTCGCGCAGGACGACACCACCGACGGGCTTCTCTTCCCGCTCGCCCAGATCGTCGCCGACCTCTCCCAGCACTTCACCCTCGAGACCGGCGACGTCATCCTCACCGGCACGCCCGCGGGCTCGTCGGTGGTCGTTCCCGGCGACGTCGTCGAGGTACAGGTGGATGCCGGGTCGCTCTCGAGCGGACGGCTGCGCACCACCGTGGTGCAGGGCGAGCGCACCCTCGACGGTGCGATCGGCTCGCTCCCCGCCGTCGACGACCGCCAGCGCGCCGAGGCGTGGGGCTCCCCCGAGGCCGCAGGAATCCCCCCGGCTCTCACGCCCGCGCTGCGCGAGAAACTCTCCCGCGTTCCCGTCGCCGCACTCAGCGGACAGCTGCGCAAGCGCGGGCTCAACGACGTCACGATCGACGGCGTGCACCCCCTCACCGCGGGCAGCCGCTTCGTCGGCACCGCCCGGACCTTGCGCTTCCTCCCCCACCGCGAAGACCTCTTCGCCGCACGCGGCGGCGGCTACAACGCCCAGAAGCGCGCGTTCGACGCGGTCGCAGAGGGTGAGGTCCTGGTCATCGAGGCCCGCGGCGAAACCGGATCGGGGACACTGGGCGACATCCTGGCGATCCGCGCCCACGCGCGCGGCGCCGCCGCCATCGTCACCGACGGGGGCGTGCGCGATGCCGACGCCGTCGCGGCCGTCGGCATCCCGGTCTTCACCGCCGGTGCCCACCCCGCCGTCCTCGGTCGTCGCCACATCCCGTGGGAGACCGACGTCGCGATCGGCTGCGGCGGCACGACCGTCGAGCCGGGAGACATCCTCGTCGGAGACGGTGACGGCGTCGTCGTGCTGCCGCCCGCCCTCGCCGAGGAGGTTGCGACCGCTGCCCTCGCCCAGGAGGAGGAGGATGCGTGGATCGCCCGACAGGTGGCATCCGGTCACCCCGTCGACGGCCTGTTCCCGATGAACGCCCAGTGGCGTGCCCGCTATGAGAGCGAGAGGACCTCCCGATGACCGCGACGACGCCGGCGACATCGCAGAGCAAGTCGCAACAGGCCTACCACTGGATCAAAGAGCGCATCGCGGCGCAGGAGTTCACCCCGGGTTACCGCCTCGTGCTCGGCACGATCGCGGGCGAACTCGAGATGAGCGTGGTGCCGGTACGCGAGGCGATCCGTCAACTCGAAGCCGAGGGTCTCGTGATGTTCGAGCGCAACGTCGGCGCGCGGGTATCGATGGTGGACGACACGGCCTACCGCTTCAGCATGCAGTCGCTCAGCATCCTCGAGGGGGCGGCGACGGCCCTCTCAGCGCGCGCGCTCACCGCCGAAGACGTGCGCCGTGCACGTCGGGTCAACGAGATGATGGTCGAGACACTCGAGCACTTCGACCCCCGCGCCTTCACCGCGCTGAACCAGGAGTTCCACGCGATCCTGTTCGAGAAGTGCGCCAACCCACGAATGCTCGAACTGGTGCAGGCCGAGTGGGCGCGACTCGGGCATCTGCGCGACTCGACGTTCAGCTTCGTCCCCGGTCGCGCCGCCGAATCGGTGCGCGAGCACGAGAACATCCTCGTACTCATCGAGACCGGTGCCCCGCTCGCCGAGATCGAGAAGGCATCGCGCCGCCACCGCTCGGCGACCCTCGACGCCTACATGATCCACGAGCACCCCGACGAAGCGCTCGGCCTCCCCGCCTTCTGACTCGTCGCCTTGCGGCATCCGCCCCCTCCCACGAAGGAGCTCCCATGACCATTGCACCCACCACCGCCCGCCGCGTTCCGGCCGATCTGCCGGAACACATCCAGCACTACATCGGCGGCCGCTTCGTCGACTCGGTCGACGGCGACACGTTCGACGTGCTCGATCCGGTGACCAACCAGACCTACCTCAAGGCCGCCGCGGGCAAGAAGGCCGACATCGACCTCGCGGTCGCCGCCGCACGCACGGCGTTCACCGACGGCCCCTGGCCGCGCATGCAGGCCCGCGAGCGCTCGCGCGTGCTGCACCGCATCGCGGACATCGTCGAATCGCGTGACGCGCGCCTCGCCGAGCTGGAGAGCTTCGACTCGGGCCTGCCGATCACCCAGGCGCTCGGCCAGGCGCGTCGCGCGGCGGAGAACTTCCGCTTCTTCGCCGACCTGATCGTCGCGCAGACCGACGACGCCTTCAAGGTGCCCGGCCGTCAGCTCAACTACGTGAACCGCAAACCCATCGGCGTCGCCGGTCTCATCACGCCGTGGAACACGCCGTTCATGCTCGAGTCGTGGAAGCTCGGCCCCGCGCTGGCCACCGGCAACACCGTCGTGCTCAAGCCCGCGGAGTTCACGCCGCTGTCGGCATCGCTGTGGGCGGGCATCTTCGAAGAGGCGGGCCTGCCCGAGGGCGTGTTCAACCTCGTCAACGGCCTCGGCGAAGACGCCGGCGACGCGCTCGTGAAGCACCCGGACGTTCCGCTCATCTCCTTCACCGGCGAGAGCAGCACCGGCCAGCTCATCTTCGCGAACGCGGCCCCGTTCCTGAAGGGTCTGTCGATGGAGCTGGGCGGCAAGAGCCCGGCCATCGTCTTCGCCGACGCCGACCTGGAGGCGGCGATCGATGCGACCATCTTCGGCGTGTTCTCGCTGAACGGCGAGCGCTGCACCGCAGGCAGCCGCATCCTCGTGCAGCGGGAGATCTACGACGAGTTCGTCGAGCGGTATGCGGCGCAGGCCGACCGCGTGACGGTCGGCTACCCCGACGACCCCGCGACCGAGGTGGGCGCGCTCGTGCATCCGGAGCACTTCGCCAAGGTGATGTCGTACGTCGAGCTCGGCAAGAGCGAGGGCCGGCTCGTCGCCGGCGGCGGCCGGCCGGCGGGCTTCGAGGACGGCAACTTCGTGCGTCCCACCGTGTTCGCCGACGTCGCCCCCGACGCGCGCATCTTCCAGGAGGAGATCTTCGGCCCCGTCGTCGCGATCACCCCCTTCGACACCGACGAGGAGGCCCTGTCCCTCGCCAACAACACGAAGTACGGCCTGGCCGCCTACGTGTGGACCAGCGATCTGAAGCGCGCACACAACTTCGCCCAGAGCGTCGAGGCCGGCATGGTGTGGCTGAACTCCAACAACGTCCGCGACCTGCGCACACCCTTCGGCGGCGTCAAGGCGTCGGGCCTCGGCCACGAGGGCGGCTACCGCTCCATCGATTTCTACACCGACCAGCAGGCCGTGCACATCACGCTCGGCCCCGCCCACAACCCCACCTTCGGCAAGGGAGCCTGAGATGACAGACCGCAGCCAGATGATCCGAACCTCCTCGGGATTCTTCGTCTCGGCGGAGGCGCCGATCCACGCGGACAACCCGGTTCCGACGCCGTCCGTCCCGGCTCCCGACATCCTGCGCTGCGCCTACATGGAGCTGATCGTCACCGACCTGGCGGCATCCCGCGAGTTCTACGTCGACATCCTCGGGCTGCACGTCACCGAGGAGGACGACACGGCGATCTATCTCCGTTCGACCGAGGAGTTCATCCACCACAACCTCGTCCTGCGTACGGGCCCGATCGCCGCGGTCGCCGCCTTCTCGTACCGCGTGCGGTCGGCGGAGGATCTCGACAAGGCGGTGGCCTTCTATTCGGAGCTCGGATGCCGCGTCGAGCGCCGACCCGACGGGTTCACGAAGGGCATCGGCGACTCGGTGCGGGTGGAGGATCCGCTGGGCTTCCCGTACGAGTTCTTCTTCGAGACCCAGCACGTGGAGCGCCTGTCGTGGCGCTACGACCTCTACTCTCCCGGCGAGCTCGTGCGCCTCGACCACTTCAACCAGATCACGCCCGACGTGCCGCGCGCGGTCGGCTTCATGCAGTCCCTCGGCTTCCGCGTCACCGAGGACATCCAGGACGAGGAGGGCATCGTCTACGCCGCCTGGATGCGCCGCAAGCCCACGGTGCACGACACCGCCATGACCGGCGGAGACGGCCCCCGCATGCATCACGTGTGCTTCGCGACGCACGAAAAGCACAACATCCTGGCCATCTGCGACAAGCTCGGAGCCCTGCGCCGCTCGGATTCCATCGAGCGCGGCCCCGGTCGGCACGGCGTCTCCAACGCGTTCTACCTGTACCTGCGCGACCCCGACGGTCACCGCGTCGAGATCTACACGCAGGACTACTACACCGGCGACCCCGACAACCCGGTGGTCACCTGGGACGTGCACGACAACCAGCGACGCGACTGGTGGGGAAACCCCGTCGTCCCGTCCTGGTACACCGACGGATCCGTGGTGCTCGATCTGGACGGCAATCCGCAGCCCGTGCGCGCCCGTACCGACGCGAGCGAGATGGCGGTCACGATCGGCGCGGACGGTTTCAGCTACACCCGTGCCCCCGAAGAGGTGGGCGCCGGGGAGTTCAAGCTCGGCAACCAGCTCTGACCACCCGGCCGCCCCCGGCATCCCCTATCCCCCCCCCCCCCCCCCGCACCCTCCTGCGTCCCGCCCGCCGTGTCCCACTTTCGGCTGTCACAGCACCCCTCAGCCGGCAGGAAGTGGGACACACACCGGCGGAAGTGGGACACGGACCGCGAACCCAGAAGCTCAGAGGACCAGACACATGCTCAGCGACGCACAGATCGACGCCATCGCGGCGGAACTCGCCGAGGCAGACCGCACCCACAGCGTGATCCCGCGCATCACCGCGCGGTATCCGGATGCCGGGGTGGAGGACTCCTACGCGATCCAAGGCCGCTGGCGCGACACGCAGATCGCCGCGGGGCGCACCCTCGTGGGGCGCAAGATCGGTCTCACCTCGAAGGCGATGCAGCAGGCGACGGGCATCAGTGAGCCGGACTACGGGGTCATGTTCGACGACACCGTCTACCGCTCGGGCGCGGAGATCCCTGTGGATCACTTCTCGAACGTGCGCATCGAGGTCGAACTGGCCTTCGTGCTGAAAACACCGTTGGAGGGTCCCGACTGCACGCGGGAGGACGCCCTCGCCGCGATCGACTACGCCGTCGCCGCCCTCGAGGTGCTGAACTCGCACATCGAGCTGGAGGGGCGGACCATCGTCGACACCATCAGCGACAACGCGGCCTACGGCGCCATGGTGCTGGGCGACGTGCACATGAGCCCCGAAGAGATCGATCTGCGCTGGGTGCCGGGCGTGCTCAGCCGCAACGGAGAGATCGAGGAGACAGGCGTCGCCGCCGGCGTGCTCGGCCACCCCGCGACCGGCGTCGCGTGGCTCGCCAACAAGTTCCACCAGCACGGCGCGCGCCTGGAGGTGGGCGAGATCATCCTGGCAGGATCGTTCACACGGCCCGTGTGGGTGCAGCGCGGCGACACGGTGCGCTGCGACTTCGGACAGATGGGGGTGATCGAGTGTCGTTTCGTCTGAGGGCGACCCTTCGCGACCGGCTGGGGGCGGCATCGCGCCCCCTCGTCGGCGGCTGGGTCTGCACCGGCTCACCGCTGGTCGCGGAGATCATGGCGGGATCGGGGCTCGACTGGCTTCTGGTCGACATGGAACACGGCCCCAACACGCTCGACACGGTTCTCGCTCAGCTGCAGGCGATCGACGGGTCCGGCGCGACCCCGGTCGTGCGCGTGCCGATCGGCGATGCCGTCACGATCAAACAGGTGCTCGACCTCGGCGCGCAGAACATCCTCGTGCCCATGGTCTCCACCGCCGACGAGGCGCGCGCCGTCGTCGCCGCCACGCGTTATCCCCCGCGCGGTCGGCGCGGCGTGGGCTCGGCGTTGGCGCGCTCGGCTCGATGGAACCGGGTCGAGGACTACCTGGCGAACGCCGACGCCTCCGTGTCGGTCTTCGTGCAGATCGAGAACGCCGAGGGCGTCGATGCGGCGGCCGAGATCGCCGCTGTCGAGGGCATCGACGGCGTGTTCGTCGGTCCGAGCGACCTCGCTGCCTCGCTCGGACTGCTGGGGCAGCAGACGCACCCCGACGTGGTCGACGCGGTGCGACGCACCTTCGCGGCCGTGCGCGCGGCGGGTCTTCCCGTCGGCGTGAACGCGTTCGATCCGCACGTCGCGCAGTCCTACCTCGACGACGGCGCCGCCTTCCTTCTGGTGGGCGCCGACGTGGCGCTGCTGGCCCGCGGGTCGGAGGCCCTCGCGGCGCGATGGGTGACGGAGCACGACGACACCGAGCGCGACTCCTACTGACACGGGGCACCGCGCGTCGAAACGCGTCGAGCTGCTGTCAACCCCCGCGCGGCCGGCGTGGCGCCATGCCACCCTGTGAGCATGCAGAGGATTGTCACCGCCCGCATCGAGCTCGACGTCACCGACCCCGCCGACCTCGTGTTCGCCGTGGCCGCATCCCGGGCGTATGCCCCGGCATCCGAGTCCCTCGACGTGCGCGTCGACGGCTCACCCGTGCCGGTGCGCGAACTCGCCGACGCACACGGAGGTCGCCTCCACCGGGTGGACGCGCCGATCGGCCGCCTGCGACTGGACTACGCGGCGACCATCGACGGCGCGGCCACCCCGCTGGATGCGGACGAGGCGGAACTGCTCGTCTACGGCCGCCCCAGCCGCTACGCGGAGTCCGACGCACTCGCGCCGACGGCCGCGGCCGAGTTCGGCGGCATCACGGATTCGAGCGACCTGCTGACGGGCGTGTCGTCGTGGGTGGGCACCGAGCTGTCGTACGTCAGCGGCTCGAGCCTGCCGACCGACGGCGCCGTCCGCACGCTCCTGGCCCGCCGCGGCGTCTGTCGCGACTACGCCCACCTGTGCGTCGCCCTTCTGCGCGCGGGCGGCGTACCCGCACGACTGGTGGCGGTGTACGCGCCGGGACTCGACCCCATGGACTTCCACGCCGTCGCCGAAGCATGGGTCGACGGCGCCTGGCGCGTCGTCGACGCCACCACCCTGGCACCCCGCGACACGCTCGTTCGCATCGCGACGGGCCGGGATGCCGCGGACACCGCCTTCCTCAACATCCTTCGCGGACGTGCCGACCTCGTAGACCTGCAAGTGACCGCGACCGCCGACACCCTTCCCGACGACGACCTGGATCGGCTGATCAGCATCTCCTGACCGCGCGAGTCAACCAGTTGACACCAGAGATGTCAACTGGTTGACTCTGGCTATGGCCGCCCGTCTCACCGTCACCCTCCACGAGCTCGTCGGCGAACTGGACCTGTTCGCGGACGCCTGGTTGCGAGACAGACACGGCGTGACCTTCAACCTGTTCGAGATCCTGGCGACCCTCTCCGAGCGGGCGCCGATCGACATCACCGGGCTCGCACGCTGCCTGCGCGTGACGAAGGCCGCGGTCAGCAAGCGCGTCCCGGCCCTGGTCGCCGACGGGTGGCTGCGCACCACCGCGGGCGAGGGGCGCCGCATCCTTCTGGAGCTGACCCCGAAGGGCGTCGAGCTGGTGCGCGTGGCCGGCGGCGAGCTCGAGGCCGAGTTCGCCCAGATGCTCGCCGATCCGCGCCTGGACCCGGTCTCCTCCGGCACCGGCATCACCCCCGCCGCGCTCAACGCCCATCTGTCGGCGCTCACCGACATCGTCCTCGCGAAAGGTCGCACGCCATGAACCGCCGCCTGCTCGTCATCGTCGGCACTCCCCTGCCCGATACCCTCACCCACGCGCTCGCGGAGAGCTACGTGTCGAGTGCCCGCGCCGCCGGCGCCGAGGTGCGCCTGATCGATCTCGCCCACGACCCCATTCCCGACCATCCCCGCACGCGCGACCAGCTGCGCGCGCCGCGCGTCGGCCGCACCGACGATCTGCCGCTCGATCCGGACGTCGCCCGGTACCTGGACGACCTGTTCTGGGCCGATCACATCGCGATCTTCCATCCGCAGTGGTGGGGCACCGTACCGGCAGCTCTGAAGGCGTTCATCGACCGTGTCTTCCTCTCGAACGCGACGTTCCGCTATCGCGAACGCTCTGCCCTGTCCGACCGTCTCCTCGCCGGTCGCACGGCACGCATCGTCATGACGATGGACTCTCCTCGGTTCTGGAACCGCGTCGTCTACCGCGGCGCCGCCGAAGCATCGCTCTCCCGGGCGACTCTCGGCTACTGCGGCGTGCGCACGGTGGGCATCGCACGCTTCACGCCCGTGCGCTTCAGCGATGACACTGCCCGCCGCGGCTGGATCGAGCGCGTGGCGCGGCACGGCAACACCGACGCCGCATCACCCCGCCGCGCGCGGCGCCCCTCGACCGACGACACCTCTCGCCCGGCTCGGGCGGCGCGGGTGAAGACCCTGTAACAAAGCGTCGCCCGGCGAGGCCCGGCACCGCGCCAGCGGGGAAGATGGATGTCGCGGCATCCGCGCACACGATTCGGCGCGCCGCTCATCCCATCCGGAGGTCTCCATGCCGCGCCCTATCCTGCGCACCGCCCTTGCCGCCACCGCGGCCGCTCTCGCCCTCGTCCTCGCCGGCTGCACCGGAGGGACGTCGACTCCGGCGGGTGGGGCGTCCGACTCCGCCGGCACGGATGCCGGCTACATCACCCCCGGAAAGCTCACGTTCGCCACGGGCGAGACGGCGTACGAGCCGTACGTCTACGGCGACGACCCGGCATCCGGGAAGGGCTTCGAAGCAGCGGTCGCGTACGCCGTTGCCGATCAGCTCGGCTTCGCCAAGGACGATGTGGTCTGGGTGCGAACGTCGTTCGAGTCGGCGATCGCGCCCGGACCGAAGAACTTCGACATCAACATCCAGCAGTACACGATCACCGACGAGCGCAAGCAGGCCGTCGACTTCTCGACGCCCTACTACGAGGCGAGCCAGTCGGTCGTCGCGATCAAGGGCGGAAAGGCCCAGGGCATCACCGACATCGCGGGGCTCAAGGGGCTCGCGATCGGAGCGATGACCGGCTCGACGAGCGCCGCCACGCTCGAGAAGGCGATCGCCCCGACCACCGCGCCGTCGCTCTACAACTCCAACGAAGACGCCGTCGCCGCGCTCAAGGCCGGCCAGATCGACGCGATCGTGCTCGACACGCCCACCGCATACGTCGCGGTCAACGCCCCCTACATCGACAACTCGTTCGTGGTCGGTGAACTGCCCGCCGCCGGCGTCCCCGACCAATGGGGACTGCTACTGGCGAAGGACTCGCCGCTGACGGCCAAGGTCAGCGCCGCCGTCGACACGCTGCGCCAGAACGGCACCCTCGACGAGCTGAAGAAGCAGTGGCTGTCGGTGCTGACCGAGGGCGTGCCGCAGCTGAAGTGACCCGCTCGGGTAACGTCGGTCCGTGACCATTCACTCCCCCAGCGCACTCGAGCTCGAGCGGCGCGCGTTCCGCCGCGGGCGGCAGCGGCGCTCGGTGCTCGTCGCGATCGCCTCGAGCCTCGTGTTCGCCGCGATCGTCTGGGCAAGCGTCATCAACACGCCCGGATGGGCGAGCGTGCAGCAGGCGTTCTTCGACCCGCAGATCGCACTGCAGTCACTGCCGAAGATCTGGGAGGGCTTCCTCATCAATCTGCAGGTGCTGGGCCTCTCGCTCGTCACCGTGTCGGCCGTTGCCCTTCTGATCGCGGTGCTGCGCACCGCGCGCGGGCCGGTGCTGTTTCCGCTGCGCGTCCTCGCGGCGGCCTACACCGATCTCTTCCGCGGACTGCCGTTCATCATCGTGCTCTACCTGATCGGCTTCGGCGTGCCGACGATCATGAACACGCGGATCCCCGTCGTGGTGCTCGGCGTCGTGGCGGTCACGCTCACCTACTCCTCGTACGTGGCCGAGGTGCTGCGCGCGGGCATCGAGGCGGTGCACCCGTCGCAGCGGCTGGCGGCCCGTGCCCTGGGCCTCGGCTACGTGCAGACCCTCCGGCGGGTCGTGCTGCCGCAGGCTGTCCGCAAGGTGACGCCGCCCCTCATGAACGACTTCATCTCGATGCAGAAGGACGTGGGACTCATCTCGATCCTCGGCGCGATCGACGCCATCGCCGCCGCCCGCTCGTCGGCGTCGTTGAGCTACAACTTCACGCCGTACGTCGTCGCCGGCATCCTGTTCATCCTGCTGGCCATCCCGACGATCCGCCTGACCGACTGGTACACCGCTCGACTGCGCGAGCGCGAGCAGCAGGGGTCGATCCTGTGAGCGGGCACGCCGCGGCATCCGGCACTTCCGTCCTGCGCGCCGACGAGCTCTGGAAGTCGTTCGGCGAGCGCGACGTCCTGCGCGGCGTCTCCGTCTCGTTGGCCGCGCACGAGGTGGTGGCCCTCATCGGCTCGTCCGGATCGGGCAAGTCGACGCTGCTGCGCTGCCTGGGACTTCTGGAGCCCATCGACGACGGGCGCATCTGGCTCGGCGACCTCGACATCTCCGACCCCCGCGTCGACGGCAACCGCGTGCGCGCACGCCTGGGGGCCGTCTTCCAGAGCTACAACCTGTTCCCCCACCTGTCGGTGCTCGACAACGTCACGCTCGCCTCGCGCGTCGTGCATCGGATGCCGCGGGCACAGGCCGAAGAGCGCGCGCACGATCTGCTCGCACGCGTGGGCCTCGCGGAGTTCGCGGCGGCACACCCCGACCGTCTGTCCGGCGGCCAGCAGCAGCGGGCGGCGATCGTGCGGGCGATCGCGACCGATCCCGAAGTGCTGCTTCTGGACGAGATCACCTCCGCGCTCGACCCCGAGCTCGTGGGCGAGGTGCTGGAACTCGTACGCGCTCTGGCCGCGGAGGGAACGACGATCCTGATGGCGACGCACGAGATGGCCTTCGCCCGTGACGTGGCCGACCGGGTCGTCTTCCTCGACGACGGCGTCATCGTCGAGGAAGGCGCCGCGGCATCCGTGTTCGCCGCGCCGCAGCACCCGCGGACGCAGGCGTTCCTGTCACGCTTCTCCGGCTGACGGCCGGCGGGCCTCACGCGCGCCTCAGCGCGGCGCACGAACTCCGCAGAATCGCACGAACTCCGCACGGATGCCGAGAAAACGTGCGGAGTTCGTCACTCTCTGCGGAGCACGGTGGCGGTGCGCTCAGCGGGCGGCGCGGATGAGCTGCGTCGAGTGGTCGAGATGCGCGCGGACGGCCGCTCCCCCGTCGCGGGGCAGCGTGTCGAGGTAGGCGCGATGCTCGGCGGCGAGCGCACCCGGCGCGTAGTGGGGACGGACATGCGTCAGCAGGAGCAGCACCTCCGACTCGAGCGCCGCGTGTGCCTGCGCGATACGAGGACTGTCGGCGACCTCGACGATCGCGCGATGGACAGCGGCGTGCGCGCGGATCGTCGCGGGCCAGTCGGCGCGGGCCTCGGCATCGGCGAGGTCATCGATCGCGGCCTCGATCGTCGCGCGCGTCGCAGGCGACCACACCGAGCCCTGCGCCTCGGCGATGAGGCGCACGGCCTCGGTCTCCAGCGCCGCCCGCAGCTGCTGGAGTCCCCGCAGATCGTCGTCGTCGAGCGCCGAGACCCGGGCGCCGGCGTAGGGGACGAGCTGGACGAGGCGCTCGGCGCCGAGCGCCGCCAGAGCCGCCCGCACGGTATGGCGCGAGACATCGTGCGCCCGGGCGATCTCCTCCTCGCGCAGCGGCGCGCCCGGTGCCAGCGCTCCGCTCAGGATCTCGCCGCGCAGCGCGTCGGCGACGCGCACGTCCGCCGTCGGCCGCGGCGAACCGTCACGCCGGCGCGGAGACACCGTCGCTCCGCGCGCGCACCGGGGCGGCGACCAGCGCGAGCCCCACCGCGATGACGATGAGCCCGGCCACCGAGACGGCGGAGAGCTGCTCGTGCAAGACCACGAGGCCGAGCACCGTGGCCGCGAGCGGCTCGGCGAGCGTGAGGGTCGAGACGGTCGCCGGGCTCAGGCCGCGAAGCCCCGCGCCGAACAGGAGATAGGCGATCGTGACCGTGACGACGCCGAGCCACAGGGCGAGCGCCGCGCCGTTGGCCGTCCCGAGCCACGCGGTCGAGGTCGACAGCAACACGGGCAGGCTCAGCACCGCGGCGGTTCCGAATACGGCACCCATCGACGCCGGCGCCGTCCACCCGCGGTCGAGCAGCATCTTGCTGGCGATCGCGTAGAGCGCGTACGACGCGCCGGCGCCCACCGAGGCGACAACGCCCAGGGCGCTGGCCGGCGCGGCGGAGCCGTCGCTGACCACGCCCGACACCAGCACGACACCGACGATCGCGACGGTCGTCGCCAGGCTCCACCGCAGGCTCGGCCGTCGTCGGCGCAGCACGCTGTCGAGAACGCCGGTGACGATGGGCGCCGAGCCGAGCGCCACGACCGTGCCGACGGCGACGCCGTTGAGACCGGTTCCCGAGAAGAACGTCGGTTGGTACGCGAGCACCCCCGCGGCACCGACGAGCACGATGACGAACGTGGAGACCGTCTGGCGGGCGGGGCGGGTCTCCACGTGCGGCGCAGCGGCGCGCCGTGACCGCGCCACGAGGGCGATGGCGCCCAGCAGCCCACCCCCGATGAGCACGCGCGCCGCGCCGATCGAGAGGGCATCGGCGTCCACGTCGGCGAGCGCCCGCGATGTGCCCGTCGTGGCGAAGCAGAGTGCCGCAACGAGGACGGCGGCGATGGAGAGGGGACGACTCACAGGAACATTGTTACACAATCAGATTGTCGTGGTACGCGTTCACCGCGCACGCATAGCCGCCGGTCGTACGCTGAGGCCACGCCTCCCATCGATGCTCTGCTGACGACCTGGCGCGCCGACCCCGTGACGCTCGCGGCCCTGGCCGGCGCGGCGCTTCTCTACGCCCTCGGGCTGCGACGCGCTCGGCAGCGCGGCACCCCGTGGCCGCCCCATCGCACGGTGCTCTTCTTCACCCTCGGGCTCGGCTCATACGCCGTGGTGGAACTCGGCTTCCTCGGCACCTGGTCGGCCGAGCTCCGCTGGGCGTTCGTCGCCCGCATCGCGCTGCTGCTCATGGCCGTCCCGGGTCTCATCTCCCTCGGCCGTCCGCTCGATCTGCTGCGCGCGGGCCTGTCGGATGCCGGTCGCCAGCGCCTGGACGCCGTGCTCGACGGTCGCGTGTTCCGGGTTCTCGGCAACGCGATGTTCGCCACGATCTTCGTCGCGGCGATCTTCTGCGTGTTCCTCACGCCGCTCGCGGGAGTTCTCCGCACCTCGCCCGTGATCGGCGAGGCGCTCGGGCTCGTCTCGCTCGTGGTCGGGCTGCTGCTCGTGGTGCCCCTGATGGCACTCACCGGCATCCACACCAGCACGTTCCTCGCGGTCGAGTTCCTGCTGGCCTTCGTGGAACTCGTCATCGACTCCATCCCCGGCATCCTCCTGCGCCTGAACGACACGGTCGTCGACGGCGTGGCAGCCGCCGCGGGTGCGGCGTGGTGGCCGAATCCGCTGCACGATCAGCACCTCGCCGGCGATCTGCTCTGGTTCATCGCCGAGGTCGCCGACGTGCCGATCCTGATCATCCTGCTGGTGCGGTGGGGACGCCGCGACCGCGTCGAAGCCGCCGGCTACGACGCCCTCACCGACGAAGAGCACGACGCGCTCGTCCAGGAGCACCTGCGCGGCGCGCGCGGCTGACGCGCCCGCTCCGCGCGGACGGATGGCGCGGCAGCCGCGCGCCGCCGGCGATCAGGCCCGAATGCTGCGCTCGGCCGCCTCGACGACGTTGGTCATGAGCAGGGCGACGGTCATCGGCCCGACGCCGCCCGGGTTCGGCGACAGCCACCCGGCGACCTCCTCCACGCCCGGCGCGATGTCGCCGTAGACCTTCGCCTTGCCGGTCTCGGGGTCGCTCTCGCGGGTCACGCCGACGTCGAGCACGGCGGCGCCGGGCTTCACGTCCTCCGGGCGCACGAGGTGCTTGACGCCCGCGGCGCCGACGATCACGTCGGCCTGGCGCAGGTACGACGGCAGGTCGCGCGTGCCGGTGTGCGTGAGGGTGACCGTCGCGTTGACGGCGCGACGGGTCAGCAGCAGGCCGATCGAGCGGCCGATCGTGACCCCGCGGCCGACGACCACGACATGCGTGCCCGCGAGGGTGAAGCCGTTGCGCTCCAGCAGCTCGATCACGGCGCGCGGCGTGCACGGCAGCGGCGAGGTGATCTCGTCGTTGACGTTCAGCACGAGCTTGCCGAGGTTGGTCGGGTGCAGGCCGTCGGCATCCTTGGCCGGATCGATCCGCTCCAGGATGCGATCCGTGTCGAGGTGACGCGGCAGCGGCAGCTGCACGATGTAGCCGTGGCAGGTCGGGTCGGCGTTGAGGCGGTCGATCTCGGCCTCGACGTCGGCTTGCGTGGCGTCGGCCGGCAGCTCGACCTGAATCGAGTTCATGCCGATCGCCTCGGACTCACGGTGCTTCATCCCGACGTACAGCTGCGATGCCGGGTCGGCCCCCACCAGCACCGTGGCGATGCCCGGTGTGACGCCGTGCGCCTTCAGTTTCGCGACGCGCTCGGCGAGCTCCGCCTTGATGGCCGCGGCCGTCGCGCGGCCGTCGAGCTTCTGTGCCGTCATGTTCTCTCCTCAGAAATCGTCCCGCGAGACACCACTCCCGCCCCGAGACACACGTCGCCAGACGGTTTCTCGGTGCGAAGGCGGTGTCTCGCAGACAGGGGATGCCGGGATGGCGAGCCGTTACTGGGCGAGGCCGGGGTACAGCGGGAAGGCGGCGGTCAGCGCGGCCACGCGCGTGCGCAGCGACTCGACATCCGCGTCTGGCAGCAGCGCGAGCGCGATGATGTCGGCGACCTCGGTGAACTCCGCGTCACCGAAGCCACGGGTCGCGAGCGCCGGGGTGCCGATGCGCAGGCCCGACGTCACCATGGGCGGACGCGGGTCGTTGGGCACCGCGTTGCGGTTGACCGTGATGTGGATCTCGTGCAGCAGGTCTTCGGCCTGCTTGCCGTCGATCGCCGCGTCGCGGAGGTCGACGAGCACGAGGTGCACGTCGGTGCCGCCCGAACGCACGGAGATCCCGGCATCCTTCACGTCCTGCTGCGAGAGCCGGTCGGCGAGGATCGCCGCGCCGCGGATGACGCGCTCCTGACGCTCGCGGAACTCGGGGGTCGCGGCGAGCTTGAACGCCGTGGCCTTCGCGGCGATCACGTGCATGAGCGGGCCGCCCTGCTGGCCGGGGAAGACCGCCGAGTTGATCTTCTTGGCGATGTCGGCGTCGTTGGTCAGGATGAAGCCCGAGCGCGGTCCGCCGATGGTCTTGTGCACGGTGGAGCTCACCACGTGCGCGTGCGGCACCGGGGAGGGGTGCAGGCCCGCGGCGACGAGACCGGCGAAGTGCGCCATGTCGACCCACAGCAACGCGCCGACCTTGTCGGCGATGGCGCGGAAGCGGGCGAAGTCGAGCTGGCGCGGATAGGCCGACCAGCCGGCGATGATGACCTTCGGCTGGTGCTCGACGGCGAGGCGCTCGACCTCGTCCATGTCGATCGTCGACGTCTCCGGGTCGACACCGTAGGCGACGATGTTGTACAGCCGGCCGGAGAAGTTGATCTTCATGCCGTGCGTCAGATGCCCGCCGTGATCCAGCGACAGACCCAGCAGCGTGTCGCCCGGGCGAGCGATCGCGTGCAGCACGGCAGCGTTGGCGGAGGCCCCCGAGTGGGGCTGGACGTTCGCGAACTCGGCGCCGAACAGCGCCTTGGCGCGCTGGATGGCGAGCTCTTCGGCGACGTCCACCTCTTCGCACCCGCCGTAGTAACGACGGCCGGGGTACCCCTCGGCGTACTTGTTCGTCAGCACCGAGCCCTGCGACTGCAGCACCGAGACGGGAACGAAGTTCTCCGAGGCGATCATCTCGAGGTAGTCGCGCTGACGCTCGAGCTCGCGCTCGAGCACCTGGGCGATCTCGGGGTCGACCTCGGCGAGCGGGGCGTTGAAGTACGGATCGGTCATGACGGTCTCCTGCCATTCGTCGGGTGGATGCCGGTGTGCGCTGGGCGCACGCCGATGAATCAAACGAAGGCCGGCCCAGGCGTGCGGTCGATTGCCGTGTTCGCCGCTCCCCGATGGTGACCCACCTCAACGCCAGTCGCGACAGTGCGAGCATATCGGATGCGACGCCGCAGGCACACGGCTAGGCTGGCGTTGCCATATTTGTTAAGACTCCTAACACAACCGGAGTACCCCCTGGTCCCGGTCCCGGCCGCCACGCAGAATGGAGCCACCGTGTCGCAGCCCTCCCTCGTCCCCGCACCCGCGCACCTGACCGTCGGCGACGGCCGCGCGTTCGCCCTGGCAGGCGACGTCGCGCTCGTGATGGCGACGGATGCCGAGGCCCTCTCCGACGCCGCCGCCGAGCTGCGCCGGCTGATCGCTGCGCGCATCGGCATCCATCTGCCTCCCTCGACACCCGCGGACGGCGGGCGGCGACAGATCCGACTGAGCCTCGACCACGACGGCCCCGCCGAGTCGTATCGGCTGCGCAGCGACGTCGACGCCGTGCACGTGGCGGGTGCGGATGCCGCGGGCCTCTTCTACGGCGTGCAGACTCTCGCGCAGGCGATCACGGCGGACGCCTCGGGCTGGGGCGTTCCGGCGATGGAGATCGAGGACGCACCCCGGTTCGCGTACCGCGGCGTCATGCTCGACGTCGCCCGTCACTTCCTCGACGTCGCGACGGTGTGCGGCTACATCGACCGCGCTGCGGGCTTGAAGTTCAACGTTCTGCATCTGCACCTCACCGACGACCAGGGATGGCGCATCGAGATGCACTCCCGCCGCCGGCTCACGGAGAGGGCAGCCACGAGCTCGGTCGGCGCCGACGGCGGTGGCTTCTACACCCACGACGACTACCGCGCCATCGTCGCGTACGCCAGCCGCCGCCACATGGTCGTCGTGCCCGAGATCGACGGCCCCAGCCACACCCACGCCGTCTCCCTCGCCTACCCCGAGCTGTGCGCGCCGCCGGTGATCAGCGCGCAGCTGCAGCAGCAGGCGGAGCAGGACGGCACCGACCTGCCGGTCAGCGGTGTCGCCTATGAAGGCATCGGGGTGGGTTTCTCGTCGTTGCGCATCCGCGACGAGCAGACGTACACCTTCCTCGCAGACGTCCTCACCGAGCTGGCGGCGCTGACACCCGGTCCGTACCTGCACATCGGCGGCGACGAGGCGTTGGGGACGGATGCCGATGACTACGACCACTACATCGAGCGCGTCTCACGGCTCGTGGTCGAGACCGGCAAGACCGCCATCGCCTGGCATGAGGCCGGAGTCTCGGGCAGGGTCGCGGAAGGAACCGTCGGTCAGTACTGGGGCTTCGTGTCGCCGACGGACGGCATGGACGAGAAGACCCGGGGCTTCGTCCGTCGCGGCGGGCGGGTCATCCTCTCGCCCGCCGATGCGATCTACCTCGATATGAAGTTCGACCCCGACTCACCGCTCGGGCTGACGTGGGCACGCGGGGTCACGAGTGCCCGTCGCGCCTACGAGTGGGAGCCGACCGCCGTCATCGACGGCATCGACGAGACGCAGATCCTCGGCGTGGAGGCGCCGCTGTGGAGCGAGACCGCTCGGACGCCTGCCGACATCGACGCGCTCGCATTCCCGCGCATCGCCGCCGCCGCGGAAGCGGCGTGGTCCCCGGCATGGGAAAGCCTCCCTCTGCGAACATGGGAATCGTTCCGGTCCCGCGTGGGCGGGCTCGGGCCTCTGTGGACGGCACTCGGCATCCGCTTCACCGCGCTGCCCGAGATCGAATGGACGCCGATGGAGGCGATCACCGCACGAGGGGACACCACATGACCACCGTCATCCATTCGGCCCGTCTCGTCTCTGCGGGAATGCTCACCCCCGACGCCTGGATCGCCTTCACCGATGGCGTCATCGACGGCCGCGGGACGGGCACGACGTGGCGCGCCCTGACGGCGGCCCACGTGATCGACGCCGCGGGAGGGGTGGTGACGCCCGGGTTCATCGACATCCACGGTCACGGAGGCGGGGGCGCCTCGTTCGACGACGGCGCCGAGGCGATCGCCACGGCGCGGGCGATGCACCGTGCGCACGGAACCACCCGCGCGGTGCTCTCGCTCGTCACGGCAGCGCTCGACGATCTCGCCGCCCGCGTGGCGGTGATCGCCGATCTCGTCGATGACGACGCGACGATCCTCGGCTCGCACCTCGAAGGCCCCTTCCTCGATCCGGGCCACAAGGGGGCGCACACCCTCAGCCTCCTCCGGCCGCCGGATGCCGCCGCGGTCGGCCGGCTGCTGGAGGCGGGGCGGGGCACCGTCCGACAGGTGACCCTGGCTCCCGAGCTGCCGGGCGCGCTGGCGGCGGTGTCGCAGTTGGTGGCCGCGGGCGTCGCGGTGGCGGTCGGCCACACGAACGCCACCGAGGACGAAGCCTTCGCCGCCTTCGACGCCGGAGCGACCATCCTCACGCACGCGTTCAACGCCATGCCCGGCATCCACCACCGCGAACCCGGGCCGGTCGTCGCAGCGCTGCGTGACGAGCGGGTGACGTTGGAGATCATCGCCGACGGCGTGCATGTGCACCCGGATGTCGTGGCACTCGCGTTCGCGCAGGCCCCCGATCGGGTCGCGCTCATCACCGACGCGATGGCCGCCGCCGGTGCCGCCGACGGGCACTACGAACTCGGCGGGCTCGCCGTGACGGTCACCGACGGCACCGCCCGCCTCGATGAGGGGGGCGCCATCGCCGGCTCGACGCTCACCCAGGACGCCGCCCTGCGCCTGGCCGTCGGCCACGGCATCGCGCTGACGAGCGCCGTCGACGCGCTCACCCGCATTCCTGCCCGCGCCGTCGGCGTCGACGACCGGTTCGGCGTCGTCGAGAGCGGTCGTGTCGCCGACATCGTGCTGCTCGACGAGAACCTGCAGGTGCAGACCGTGTGGGTCGACGGCGTCCGCGTCTGACCGCGGGCACCGGACGAGAGAAGCGGGGCGGAGGGCGCCCCCGCGCCGTCCGCCCCGCTCTACCCCCTCCACCGGTACCGCGCAGGTCCTCCCCCGAGATCCCGCGCTTCCGGTCCTGGCCACGGATCGCTCCGTTCCCCTGGCCGTTCCCGTCGGCGCTGCTCCTGAATCCCCCTGGAGAGCACACGACGGGAAGTCCTTCACCCCAAGAGAGCGCGCACCACGCGATCCATTACGCGAGTTCTGAGATTTTTCTCGAACTTTTTCCGATGACGTTGCGATCCCTCCGCCGCCATCGGCCGTTCCCCAGCCGGACCTGCGAAAATGAGACGTGTTGACGCGACCCGCGTCATAATCCGCCGCCGTGGCCGTCTCTTGGGTGAGAACGAACGACGCCCACTCCGACAGGACTCTCTCGTCATGGACACCCCCGATCAACCGCGCCGCGATCCCGCCGATATCGCCGACGCCGACCTCGTGCTGCGCACGCGCGCCGGCGACCGCCAGGCGTTCGCCGAACTGTGGCGCCGCCACTATCGGTCGGGACTGACCGTCGCCTCGTCGATCACCTCGAGCTTCGATGCCGACGACCTCGTCCAAGAGGCGTACTCACGCATCTATCAGGCGATCGCGAAGGGCGGGGGCCCGACGGGCTCGTTCCGCGCTTACCTGTTCACCAGCATCCGCAACACGGCCGCCGGGTGGGGCCGCGCCCGGCGTGAGACGGCGATCGACGAGCTCGAGGCTCTTCCCGACCCGGATGCCGACGCGCACGCAACCGACGAGGCGCTCGATCGGAGTCTCACGCACCGCGCGTTCCGGAGCCTGCCGACCCGCTGGCAGGAGGTGCTCTGGTACACCGAGATCGAACAGATGAAGCCGGCGGAGATCGCGCCGCTGCTGGGCATGAAGGCGACGGCGGTGGCCCAGCTGGCCTTCCGCGCGCGCGAGGGACTGCGCGAGGCGTGGATCCAGGCGCATCTGCAGACCGTCGCCGACGGGTCGGACTGTCAATGGACGATCGAACGGCTCGGCGCCTATGCCCGTGACAACCTGGGCACCCGCGACCACAAGAAGCTCGAAGCGCACCTCGCCGACTGCGCGCGGTGCACGATCGTGGCCTCGGAAGCCACCGAGGTCTCGCACCGCCTCGCCCTGGTCCTGCTGCCGCTGACGATCGGCGCCGGTGCCGCCACCGCCTATCTCGCCACCCTCCAGGGTGGCGCGGCACCGCTGGTCGCGCTCGCGGCGGGCGCGTCCGGGACGATGCCGGGCGCGGTGACCGTCGGTGCGGGCTCTGCACCCGTCGTCGGCACGGCCGGCGCCGCTGGCGCGGGTGCGGGAGGCGCAGGGGGGACGGGAGGCTCTGCCGGAGCCGCCGGCGCCGCCGGGTCTGCTGCGGGCGGCGGCGCGCTCGCCGGAGCCGGCGCCGTCGTCGGTCTCGTCGCCGCCGGAGTGCTCGTGGCCGGGGCCGCGGTGGCGGCAGTGATCGTCGTGCCCCAGGTGGTCGCCAGCAGCGCATCCGCGCCGAGCGACGGGTCGGGTGGCGACGCAGCAGGCTCCGCGGGCGGGAGCGGCGATGCCGGCGCCGCGCTGCCGGCGAGCACACCCACGCCCAGCACGATCCCCTCTGCGACCCCCAGCTCGCTGCCGGTGCCGTCGGCGACGGCGACGCCCGACACGAAGCCGCAACCCGCGCCGACCCGCCGGCCTGTGACGCCTCCGACGACGGCGCCGCAGCCGACGCTCGTTCCCACCCCGACGCCGACACCCACTCCCACTCCGACGCCGACTCCCACTCCGACGCCGACTCCCACGCCCACCCCGACACCGACACCGACGCCCACGCCGACACCGACTCCGGAACCCACACCGGTCCTTCCCGAGGGCTCACCCGCCTTCGGTCCGGCGAGTATCTCGACAGACGACGACCTGTTCGGCGCGCTAACGACGACGATCAACGGCGCACCCGGCAGCACGGTGACGGTGAAGTTCGGCGACGTTGAGCGAGCGCGGGTCACCCTGTCCGCCGAAGGCACCGCAGAGGTCACGATCGAGGGCACCGTCCTCGACTTCTGGTTCACGAAGATCTCGATTGCGTACATGGCAGGCGCCGCCGTAGGCCCGGCCACCGTTACCGACATCTGGCGCCTCGTCGGCTGACGGCCAACGTGAGCCACAGCCCGGCCGCGTAAACTGGCGGAATGTCCGAGCTGCCGCACGTCCGTCCCGCCGCCCCCGAGGCCCCGCGATCGACCGACGGTGCCGCCGCACATCCGGCCGGCGTGCGCCCTGCGCTGGATGCGGTGGATGTCCTCGCCTTCCTCTGCGAACTGTTCGCCTTCGTCACCCTGGCGGTCTGGGGCTTCACCGCCTGGCCGTTCCCGTGGAACATCGTGGCCGGCATCGGTGCCCCGGTGATCGCGATCCTGCTCTGGGCTCTGTTCGTCTCACCGCGCGCCGTGTTCGTCGTGCACCCGTTCGTGCGGGCGCTCGTCGAACTGCTCGTCTACGCCTCCGCGACGATCGTCTGGTGGACGAGCGGCAACGCGTGGATCGGCCTGGCGTATGCGGTGGTCGCCGTGACCGTCGGACTGGTCTCGGGTCGACGCCGACTCGCCGCGTGAGGCGCGCCCGATCATGAGCGCCGTCCTCGACCTGCTCACCGCCGAGCTCGCCGACCGCATCGACACGGATCCCGCCGCCCTCGACGCCGCCCGCGCGGACAAGTCCGGCCACGCGGCCGCGGGACGTCCAGTGGCGATCGTGCACGCGGCATCCGTCGCCGACGTCCAGGCGACGATGCGCATCGCGACGGCGACGCGCACGCCCGTCGTCGTGCGCGGGGCGGGCACGGGCCTCGCGGGCGGCGCGAACGCCGGTGCCGGCGAGATCGTGCTGTCGATGCGCGGAATGGACCGGATCCTGGAGGTGCGGGACGACGACCTGCTGGCGGTGGTCGAGCCCGGCATCCTCAACGCCGACCTCAACGACGCCCTCGCCGCCCACGGACTGTGGTGGGCGCCCGACCCCGCCAGTCGCGCCATCTCGACGGTCGGCGGCAACATCGCCACCGGCGCCGGGGGCCTACTGTGCGCGAAGTACGGTGTCGTCCGCGACGCCGTCCTCGGGATCGACCTCGTCCTCTCCGACGGCCGGCTGCTGCACCTCGGACACCGCAGCGTCAAAGGCGTGACCGGTCTCGATCTGACGGCGCTGGTCATCGGCTCGGAGGGCACGCTGGGCGTCGTGGTCGGTGCGACGCTGAAGCTGCGGCGCCTCGTCCCGGGGCAGGCACGCACCCTCACGGCCCTCTTCCCCGATGTCCGCGCCGGCGCCGCCGCGGCGGCCGCCGTGACCGCCTCGGGCGCGCAGCCCGCGATCATGGAGCTGATGGATGCCGCGTGCCTCGCGGCCGTGCACCGCCTGCTCGAGCTGCCCGCTCCTCCGGTCGGCGCGGCGCAGCTCACCGTGCAGACCGACGGCCCCTCGGCATCCGGAGACGCCGAGGCGATCGGTGCCGTCCTCGAGGCGGCCGGAGGCGCCGTGCGTGCCGCACGGGACGACGCCGAGGCCGAGCTGCTGTGGACGATACGCCGCTCGATGCACCCCGCGATGGAGACGATGGGAACCACGCTGATCGAGGACGTGTCGGTTCCCCGCAGCGCCCTGCCCGCGATGTTCGACGAGATCGCGCGCATCGAGCGCGCCTACGGCCTCGTGATCCCGACCGTCTGCCATGCGGGCGACGGCAACCTGCACCCCAACTTCGTCTTCGAGGGCGACGAGGTGCCCGAGATCGTCTGGCGCGCGGCCGATGAGCTGTTCCGCTCGGCCCTGCGGCTCGGTGGCACCCTCACCGGCGAGCACGGGGTCGGCGTCCTCAAACGTCGCTGGCTCGTCGACGAGCTCGGCGAGGACCAGTGGCGGCTGCAGCGCCAGATCACCCGGGTGTTCGACCCCCTCGGCATCCTGAATCCGGGCAAGGTCTTCACCGACTGAGCCCGCGCGATCAGGCGACCGGAGGATAGATCTGCGCGCTCGCGACCGTCAGGCCCCGCGCACCCAGCACCATCGCGAGGATGCCGAGTGCCAGCGGCATCGCCAGGGCCACGAGCGATCCGAGCACGAAGAGTCCCATCAGATCGTCGAGACCCGTGCCCGACGCGGAGACCGCCGCGATCTGAGGCAGCGCGAACGTGACCGCCATGGCCGCGAATCCCCACGCGGGAGCCCAGTGCCACGGTCGAGGAATCACGGCGGCGCGGCCGATCGCGACGACGGCGACGAGAGCCGCGGCGGCGGTGACGGCGAGGTGCACGGCCGAGAGGATCTGCAGGCGCGGGATGTCCTGCTCGTTCGAGAGGGCGGGGATCGCGAGGCCCACGAGCGGGGGGAGGATCGCGAGCACCAGCAGCGCGGCCACGCCCGACGGGCGGCGTGCGACGATCGACCCCCGCCCTCGCAGCCCGAAGGCGAAGACGACAAGGGATGCCGCGAACAGCACGATGGCCACGATCGCGACACCCGAACCGAGACCGCCCGGCGCCACGGCCCGCACCCCCGTCGGCACCACCGCACTGGCGGCCAGCAGCGCACCGCCCCAGATCCATGCGGGAACGGGCTTTCGGACCTCGGCATCCGTCATGGCCCCGACCCTACCCCGGCTCGTCCGTCCCGTCGGGTCGCTGTCGGCGCGGCGAAGCGACAGGAGGGGACGGACGAACGCGTCAGAGGCCCTGCCAGGCCGGCTTGTTGGCGTAGGCGTAGCGATAGTAGTCGGCATGCTCCAGGCGCGACCCCGCGGCCTCGTCGACCACCACGGTCACGTGGGGGTGCAGCTGGATCGCCGACCCCGGCAGCGACGACGTCACGGGGCCTTCGACGGCGCCCGCGACGGCCCCGGCCTTGCCTTCGCCGAAGGCGAGGAGGAACAGGTGACGGGCCGACAGGATCGTTCCGAGCCCCTGCGTGATGCAGTGCATCGGCACGTCGTCGATCGAGTCGAAGAAGCGGGCGTTGTCGCGTCGGGTCTGCTCGATGAGCGTCTTCACGCGCGTCCGCGACGCGAAGGAGGACCCGGGCTCGTTGAAGCCGATGTGACCGGAGGTGCCGATCCCGAGGATCTGCAGGTCGATGCCGCCCGCGTCGGCGATGGCCCGCTCGTAGTCGTCGCCGGCGTGCGCGATGGTCGCCAGATCGCCGTTCGGCGTGTGGATGCGCTGGGGATCGAGGCCGAGCGGCTCGACCACCTCCGTCGTGATGACGGAGCGGTAGCTCTGCGGATGCCGCGGGTCGATGCCCACGTACTCGTCCAGGGCGAACCCGCGCACGCGCGAGACGTCGACGCCGGTGAGCCGGGGCCGCAGCGCCTCGTAGACGGGCAGCGGGGTCGATCCGGTCGCAAGCCCCAGCACCGCGTCCGGGCGTGCCGCGATGAGACGGACGATCTCATCGGCGACGAGCGCCCCGGCGTCGGCGGCCGAGGGGACGATGACGACTTCAGCCATGGAAAACAGCCTCCTGCTCTGATTCGGCGCCGAGGATGGCGGCGCCCAGTGCCGCCGCGGGCGATCCCGGCGGCAGCAGATCGACGCGCTCGCTGAGCCGCAGCGACCGCAGGAACGGGGATGCCGCGGCGCTGGAGTCCAGTTCGGCGAGCACGGGCCTCAGCATACGGTCGCCCAGTGCCGTGACGCCTCCCCCCAGCACGACGACATCGACATCGGTGGACAGCACGATCACCCGGACCGCCGACGCGACGCCGTATGCGAGCCCGCGGCGCAGCTCCACCGCGAGCGGATCGCCGGCGTCGGCGGCGTCGAACACGTCGCGCACGGGCAGCGCCGCGCTCCGGCCCCATCGCTCGGCGACGGCCGCACCGCCGCTGAAGGCTTCGATGCAACCGCGCTGCCCGCAGCGGCAGACGGGTCCCGCCGGGTCGACCGAGATGTGTCCGACCTCTCCCGCGGCGCCCCGGGCGCCCCGCCAGAGTCGGCCGCGGTGCACGAACCCGGCGGCGATGCCGGTGCCGAGGTTGAGATACGCCATCGACGGCAGCGCGTCCGCGCCACGCAGGGCGGCGGCACCGACGGCGGCAGCCTTCACGTCGTTCTCAGCACGCACCGGAATGCCCAGGCGCGGCCCGAGTGCGAGGGCCAGATCGAGCTCGTCGATGCCGAGGTTCACCGCATGAGCGACCACCGCGCCTCCCGGAGCGACCTGCCCCGGCATCCCGACGCCGAGCGAGGTGAAGGCCGAGGGGTGCACGCCGACGGCGGCCGCCAGCTCGTCCACGGCGTCGAGGATCGTCGTGAGCACGGCATCCGGACCCCACCCGGTCGCCCGGCGCACGCGGGCGAGGATCTGCTGGTGCGCCACGTCGGCGCCGCCCCGGTCGGAGGGCGCGACGACCACGGCGTCGGTCTTGGTGCCCCCGACGTCGAATCCGAGACGCATCAGCCCTTCACCGCTCCCGACACGAGGCCGCTGGTCATCTTGCCCTGCACGATCAGGAAGAAGACGATCACCGGAATCGCCATGAGGGTCGAGCCGGCCATGACGACGGCCCAGTCGGTCGCCTTCGTCGCCTGGACGAAGCTGCGCAGCCAGATGGGCAGCGTCTGGGCCTCGGGACGGGTCATGATCACGAGGGCGAAGATGAACTCGTTCCACGCTTGGATGAACGCGAAGATCCCGGTGGAGACCAGTCCCGGCGCGAGCAGCGGGAAGGTCACACGCCAGAAGGCCTGTCCCCTGCTGCACCCGTCGATCATGGCCGCCTCCTCGAGATCGGCGGGGATGCCGCCGACGAAACCGCGCAGCGTCCAGATCGTGAAGGGCAGCACCATGGCGATGTACACCGCCGACAGTCCGATCACGGTGTTCAGCAGGTGCCAGCCGTCGAGCACGCGGAAGGTCGAGATGATCATCGCCTCGGCCGGGATCATCTGGATCACGAGGATCGCGACGATGAAGCTCTTGCGGGAACGGAAGCGGTACCGCGAGATGGCGATGGCGGCGAGGAAGGCGAAGACCAGGGCCGCGGCGACGGTGAGCACGGTGACGGCCAGCGAGATCCACAGCGCCGGCATGAACCCGCCGTCCCAGGCCGCACGGAAGCTCTGCAGCGTGAACTGGTCGGGCCAGAAGTGCGGCGTCTCGCTCTTGACGGCCGAGCCGGGCAGGAAGGAGGTATTGACCATCCAGTAGACCGGGAAGACCGAGCAGACGAAGACGACGACGGCGGCGAGGTTGAGAAGCACACGCCCGGTGGCGCGTCTCGTGCGGGCGCTCATCAGTCGTCCTCCGAGGTCAGCATGGTGCGGATGTAGTAAGCGGAGATGGCGAGCAGCACGACGACGAGGATCACCGAGATCGCCCCTCCCGAACCGAGGTCGCCGGTGGCCATCGAGACGCTGTAGATGTAGACGCCGATGGTGTTGGTGTCGGCGCGGATGCCGCCGACGGTCTGCAGCGCATAGATCTGGGCGAAAACGCGGAGGTCCCAGATCACCTGCAGGATGAGCAGCACGACCAGGATCGAACGGATGTAGGGCACGACGATGAAGCGGAACCGCTGCCACGCGCCCGAGCCGTCGAGGGATGCCGCCTCGAGCACCTCGTCAGGCACCTGCGAGAGCCCGGCATAGGTGGAGAACGCGACGAACGGGATCGCACCCCAGGTGATGATGATCGCCGCGACACCGAAGAAGCTGAGGGGGTCGGACAGCCAGCTGTGGCCGATCCAGTTCTGCCCCGTGATGTGCGTCAGCGCGTAGTTGACGAGGCCGTAGGAGGTGTCGAAGATCCAGCCCCACACGATGGTGCCGGTGAGCGCGGGCATCGCCCACGCCAGCAGCAGCCCGACCGAGACGACGGTGCGCATCACGCGTCCGAGGGACTTCATCATCAGGGCTATCGCGATCCCGAGCACCATCGTCGCGGCGGCGCAGACCACCATCAGCCCGAAGCTGCGGGCCAGGACGACCCAGAACTCGGAGTCGGTCAGCACACGCACGTAGTTGTCGAACCAGACGAAGGTGGGCGGCTTGCCGAAGATCTGCTCGCGCCCGTACTTCTCGAACGACATGACGATCAGCTGCACCAGAGGCCAGCCGATGAAGACCAGCAGCATCGCCAGGGCGGGCAGCAACAGGACCAGCGGCGTGCGGTCGCGGCGCCGCCGACGCGGAGATGCCGCGGGCGCGTGAGCGGTGGTCATGCCGGCTCTCCTTTCGTGGGTGTCGGGGGCATCTCGACTCGCGGCGCCCGCTCAACGACCGGGGAGGCGATACCACCGCCGGTCGTTGAGCGAGGAGCGCAGCGACGAGTCGAAACGCAGACGAGTCGAACGGACTCAGCCGTTGAGGATGGAATCGATCTGCTCGTCGAGAGCCGTGGCGAGCGTCTTGACGTCACCGCCGGCCGCGACCTGGACGAAGAAGTCCTGCAGCAGGCCCTTCGCCTCCACGTCCGCCCACTTCGGCGAGGCCGGCGTCAGCTTCGCATTCGCAGCGGCATCCGAGATGATCTTCGCGAGCTCCGGAGTAGCCGCAGCGACCTGGCTGCCGAGGGCCTTCTTGGCGGGCACGAGGCCGGCCTTGGCCAGCAGCGTCTGGTAGTCGTCGCTGAGCATGATCTCCAACGCGCTCTTGGCGAGCTCGGGGTGCGCCGACTTGGCCGAGATGCCGATGTTGGAACCGCCCGCGAACACCTGCGCGGCGCCGCCGCTCTTGCCCGGGAGCGCGTAGTAGCCGACCGTCTTGGTGAGCGCCGTGTCGGCCTTGTTCTCGTCGGCGACGATCGACCAGTACGCCCAGCTGGGCGCCGAGAGGGTGGCCGCCTTCTCGGTGCGGAACGGAACCCAGGCCTCGGTCTCATCGCCGTCCTTCGGGGCGAGCGATGCCTTGGTCATCAGCTGCTGCACCTGCTCGATGCCCTTCACCGAGGCATCGCTGGACATCTGCGCCTCCCACTTGCCGTCCTTCTGCACGGCGATCTCGCCGCCGTTCTCCCAGATGAAGGGCAGCGCGTTGTACCAGTCCTTGCCCGGGAAGTAGACCCCCGAGACCCCCGGAAGGGCCTGCGCGAGCTTCTCGCCGTTGGCCACGTACTCGTCGAGGGTCGTGGGCACCTGCACGCCGGCGGTGGCGTACTGGGCCGTGTTGTAGAACACGATGCGGGCCCCGGAGTAGTACGGCGCGGCGTAGAGCTTGCCGTCCCACGAGCCCGCCTCCACGAAGCCGGGCAGCAGGTCGTCACCGCCGATGGCGTCCTTGATGTCGGAGATGTCCAGCAGCGCCCCGCTCGAGGTGAACGCCGGCGACTGGGTGTTGCCCATCTCGACGATGTCGGGTGTGTCGTTGGACGACAGGCTCGTGGTGAGCTTGTCAACCAGGCCCGTCCACTGCTGCTCCTCGATGACGAGCGTCGAGCCCGGGTTCTGGGCTTCGAAGGTCTTCACGAGATAGTCGCGGGCATCCTGCGGCGTGTCGGTGCCGTTCAGCCACACGCGCAGCTGGGCCGGCGCCGGAGTGCCGGAGGCGTCGTTGCCGCCCGTGTCTCCGGCCGCGCAGCCGGCGAGAACGACAGCCGAAGCGCCGAGGAGCGCGAGGGCGCCGAGCTTCTTGTTCATGGTGTCTTCCTTTGTCTCTCTTGGTGGTGTCGGGGCGCTGTGCCCCGCGGTGATGGGGTCAGGACACCCCGAGTTGTCCGGAGAGGACCATGACGGCCGCGCCGCGGAGGACGATGTCCTCCCCCTGCGCCGTCATCCGCACCTGGACGCCGTCGTGGAACGAGGCGAGCGTCCGGGCGCGCAGGGTCTCGACGGTCGCGGTCGCGAGAGTTCCGTCGAGAAGATCGGGCCGGCCGGAGAGGACGATCTCCGACAGATCGAGGACGCCCACGATCGGGGCGAGGGCGATGCCGAGACGAGCCCCGGCATCGCGCAGCACCGCGTCGCGGTCGGCGCCGGGCTCGGCCACGCGCGCCTCCAGCGCCGGAACCGACAGCCACGCCTCGAGGCAGCCGACCTTTCCGCACACGCATCGCGGGCCGCCGTCCGTGCCGACGGTGACGTGACCGATCTCTCCGGCGGCGAACCGACTGCCGGCCATGGGCTGACCACCCGCGAGCAGGCCCGACCCGACGCCGCGGCCCACGCGGACCAGCAGCACGTCGTCGGCGGCTCCGCCGAAGGTGTACTCCGCCAGCACGGCCGCATTGGCGTCGTTGGCGACGAGCACCGGCAGCCCCAGGTCGGCACGCAGAGCGCCTTCCAGGTCGACGCCCTGCCATCCGAAGTTCGGCGCCGTGAGAACGACGCCGCGATCGTCCACGATGCCGGGGCTGCCGACACCGACACCGAGCACCGGGGCATGAGCGTCGGCGACGAGGCGACGCGCGAGCTCCATGACGGCGCCGAGGATGTCGGCGGGGTCCGCCGGTACCGTCACGTCCCGACGCGCGACGATCTCTCCGTCGAGCGTGAGGATCGCGCCGAGGAATCGGTCGGTGCCCGAGAGATCGAGCCCGACGATGCGGTGCCCCTCCCGATCGAGGTCGACGAGGATCGCGGGCTTTCCGGGCCCCGTCACCTCGCGCATCCCGCGCTCGGCCACGTAGCCGTCGTCGATGAGTTCGGCGACCAGGTCGGAGATCGTCACCCGGGTCAGACCCGTCTCACGGGAAAGGTCCGCACGACTCATGGCACCCTGGTGGAAGAGGGTCTGCAGCACGAGCGCGCGATTGTGCGCCCGTGCATGCTCCGGCAGCACCTTCGCCGCATGGCGCAGTGCGCGGCCCGGCACGACGGAGCGCGCCGGCGGTGCCGCATCGACGGCGCCACGCGGGAGATCGGATCCGGACATGTTTGTTAGTAGACCTTACGAATGCGTCGTCCGCAAGCACCGAGGCCAATTCGGAAGGACGATTTACAAAACTGTTACATTGCGCGAGCCCCGACCGGAGGAGAGAGCTTGTTGACCGCCACGACACGGATCGGCCGCATCGCCGCGATCTTGCTGACCGTCACCGCGATGGCCGGCCTCGTCGGGTGCGCACCAGACGGCGGGGCGGGCCCCACTCCCTCGGGCGGCGATACGCAGACGACGAGCCAGGCGTGCGAGACGGTGCGCGCCAGCGTCCAGGACGCCGCCGACCAGGTGCAGCGCCTCGACGCCGGCGACCCGTCGGCGGCAGTCAGCGCGTTCACCGAGGTCGCCGCCCGCCTCGACGACGCCGCGCGAGCGGTGGGCAACCGCAGCATCGCCGATCTGCTGCCGCCGCTGCGATCGGGGTTCACGTCGGCATCCGCCGACCTGTCCGCCATCGCGGGCGGCGACCTCTCGCGCCTCGAGTCGCTGCAGAGCGCTGCCACGCAGATACAGTCGGCACTGAGCGCGTTCGCCGCCGCCTGTCCCGCTTCCTGATCCTCGACAGGAGCGCGGGCGCACCCCGATGGAGGCCTCTGACGGCGAACGAGGTGCATCCCGTACCATGGGAGGGCGCGGCCGCGCAGAACACGGGGGTGTTTAGGTGACCGATCCTGCAACGGGACGAGAGGCAGAGGGTTCGCCCGACGCCTCCTCCGCGAGCCCCCCGACCGCCGCGACCGCCGTGCTCGACGGCCCGATCGAGACGATCGACGACGCCGCCGTTGCCCCCGCGCAGGTCCCGCCGCTGCAGTGGGCACCCGCGGAACCGCCGCGCAAGAAGAAGCGCCTCTGGCTGTGGATCGGCGTTCCCGCGGCCGTCGTCGCCGCAGGCGCCGTCACGGCCTCACTCGTCCTCATCGCCCCCGGCACCGCGATCGCGGGCGTTCCCGTCGGCTTCCTCACGGCGGGAGCGGCCACCGACGCGATCTCTCAGCGGCTGGGCGCGACCACCGTGGTTCTCGGCGAAGGAGGACCGACCGTCACGGCCGCACAGCTGGGCGCCACCGTCGATGCCCACGGCCTCGCGGACCGCGCGTTCGCTGCGCGGCCGATGTGGAACGTGACCCAGTGGTTCGGCGACGGGCTCGACGCCCCCGTCACGCTGGACGCCGACCGCGCAGAGGCCGCCCTGCGTGCGGCATTGCCCTCGGCCTTCACCGCCCCCGTGCCCGCGCAGGTGTCGTTCACCGGCACCGCGTACACCGTGACGCCGGCGGTGGCCGGCACCGGACTCGACCTCGACGCGATCGCCGCCGCGGTGCACGACGCCTTCGTCGCGGGAAAGAGCACCGTCACGGTCTCGGCCGCGAGCGTGCCGGTCGCCGCGCCCGCGACGAGCGAACGAGCCCAGTCGGCAGCCGATCAGCTCAACGGCATGCTGCAGACGATCGGCTTCTACGTCGGCGACGAGCGCACCGTACCGATCGACCCCGCAACCGCGGCGTCGTGGCTGACGGTCACTCCCGACGCGTCCGGGGCGTTCTCGATCACGGCGGATGCCGCGAAGATCCAGGCTGCCGTCGATGCACTGCCCGCGGCCGTCAACCGCGCTCCCGCCAACGGCACCGTGATCACCAACTCCGATGGAACGGTGCTGGAAACCAGCGTTCCCGGAGCCGATGGCCGCACGCTCGGGGACACGAGCGCGGTGGCGAAGGAGTTCGCCGCGCAGCTCGACGCGGGCAAGGCCGCCTTCGCGCTGCCGGTGACGCTGACTCCGGCATCCACCGTCACGCTGCAGCGCCTTCTCGAGGTCAACCTCAGCGAACAGATGCTCTATCTCAAGGAGAACGGCGCCGTCGTCGACTCGTGGCCGATCTCCAGCGGCGTCGCGCAGTCTCCGACGTACACGGGCCATTTCCGCATCAACAGCCACATCCGCTCGCAGACGATGACGAGCACCGATCCGAACAACCCGTACTGGAACTACGACGTGCCCAACGTCGAGTGGGTCATGTACTTCAACGGCGATGAGGCGTTCCACGGGGTCTACTGGCACAACAACTTCGGCACGCCGCAGAGCCACGGCTGCGTGGGCATGCCGAACTACCGCGCAAAGCAGATCTACGACTGGTCGCCGACGGGAGTCGACGTCTGGATCCACGACTGACGCTCGCGACGCGTTTCGGCTCGCCGCGCACGCCGCAACGAGAACGGCCCGGGTATCACCCCGGGCCGTTCTCGTATCCGCCTGCGGGTCAGAGCGCGTCGATGACCGCGTTGAGCGTCTCGGAGGGGCGCATCACCGCGGAGACCTTCGCCTCGTCGGGGTGGTAGTAGCCGCCGATGTCGACCGGGTGACCCTGCACCGCGTTCAGCTCGGCAACGATCTGCTGCTCCGCCGCGGCGAGCTTCTCGGCGACGGGCGCGAACGCCGCGGCGAGCTGCGCATCCGCGGTCTGACGGGCCAGCTCCTGAGCCCAGTACAGGCCGAGGTAGAAGTGGCTGCCGCGGTTGTCGATCGTCCCCAGCGAACGGCCCGGCGAACGGTCTTCCTCGAGGAAGGTGCCGGTGGCGGCATCCAGCGTGTCGGCGAGGGTCTTCGCCTTCGCGTTGCCGGTGAACTCGGCGAGATGCTCGAAGGACGCCGCCAGCGCGAAGAACTCACCGAGCGAGTCCCACCGCAGGTAGTCCTCCTCCAGCAGCTGCTGCACGTGCTTGGGAGCCGAGCCGCCCGCGCCCGTCTCGAACAGGCCGCCGCCCGCCAGCAGCGGGACGATCGAGAGCATCTTGGCCGAGGTGCCGACCTCGAGGATCGGGAACAGGTCGGTGAGGTAGTCGCGCAGCACGTTGCCGGTCACCGAGATCGTGTCCTCGCCCTTGCGCAGGCGCGCGAGCGTGTAGCGTGTCGCTTCCTCCGGAGGCAGGATCACGATGGTGATGTCGCCGGTGTCCAGCGTCGCGAGCGCCTGGTGCACCTTGCCGATGAGCTGCGCGTCGTGGGCGCGGTTGACGTCGAGCCAGAAGACGGCGGGAACGCCGGTGGCCCGCGCGCGGGTGACGGCCAGGCGCACCCAGTCCATGATCGCGATGTGCTTGGCCTGGGTCGCGCGCCAGATGTCGCCCTTCTCGACGTGGTGCTCGATGAGCACGGTGCCGGCGGAGTCCAGCACCTCGACGACACCGTCGGCGGGGATCTCGAAGGTCTTGTCGTGGCTGCCGTACTCTTCGGCGGCCTGCGCCATGAGGCCGACGTTCGGCACGGTACCGATCGTCGCCGGGTCGAGGGGGCCGTTGGCGATGACGTCGTCGATCACGGCCTGGTAGACGCCGGCGTACGACGAGTCGGGAATGACCGCGATGGTGTCGTCCTCGGCGCCGTCGACGCCCCACAGCTTGCCGCCGTTGCGCACGAGAGCGGGCATCGACGCATCGACGATGACGTCGGAGGGCACGTGCAGGTTGGTGATGCCCTTGTCGCTGTTGACGTAGCTGAGCCGCGGGCCGGTCTCGAGGTCCTGCGCGATGCGGGCCGAGATCGCCTCACCGTCGGCGAGCTCGCCGAGACCGGCGAGGATCGAGCCGAGTCCGTTGTTGCCGTTGAGGCCCGCCGCGGCGAGCTGCTCTCCGTACGCGTCGAAGACGTCGGCGAAGAACGCGCGGACGACGTGGCCGAAGATGATCGGGTCGCTGACTTTCATCATCGTGGCCTTCAGGTGCACGGAGTACAGGACGTTCTCGGCCTTGGCCTGCGCGATCGTGTCGGCGAGGAAGGCGTCGAGAGCCTTCGCGGAGAGGAACGTGGCGTCCACGACCTCGCGCGGCAGTACCTTCAGCCCTTCCTTGAGAACCGTGACCGTCCCGTCCGAGGCGGTGTGACGGATGCTCAGGACGTCGTCGTGCGCGGCGATCCAGCTCTTCTCGTTGCTCTTGAAGTCGTCGTGCCCCATGGTGGCGACGCGGGTCTTGGACCCGGCCGCGAAGGGCTTGTTGCGGTGCGGGTGCTTCTTGGCGTAGTTCTTGACCGCGAGCGGCGCGCGGCGGTCGCTGTTGCCCTCGCGCAGCACGGGGTTCACCGCGGAGCCCTTGATGCGGTCGTAGCGGGCGCGGATGTCCTTCTCCTCGACCGTGGACGCGTCGTCCGGATAGTCGGGGATGTCGTAGCCCTGCGACTGCAGTTCCGCGATCGCGGCCTTCAGCTGCGGGATGGATGCCGAGATGTTCGGCAGCTTGATGATGTTGGCCTCGGGAAGGGTGGCGAGTCCACCGAGCTCGGCCAGGGCGTCGCCGACCTGCTGCTCGGGCGCGAGGCGCTGCGGGAAAGCGGCGAGGATGCGGCCGGCCAGCGAGATGTCGCGGGTGTCGATCTCGACGCCCGCCTGCCCGGCGAAGGCCTTCACGATCGGCAGGAACGATGCCGTCGCCAGGGCCGGCGCTTCGTCGGTGTGGGTGTAGATGATGGTGGACTCGGGCACGTGTGATCTCTCCGTCGTGAGCGTCGTCGTGGGCGTCGTGGTGAGCGTCGCGGGGTCGCCTCCAGGCTATCGCATCGACGGAAACTATCTTGACGTCAAGATAATTCTCGCCCCGCTCCTCGGCATCCTCTTGCGCACGCGCAGCGCTGGGGTTTTTCTCACCATTCGGAGGGTGCCCCCCGCGCTTTCGCCCGGGGTAGCCTGAGGGCATGACCGAGCTGCGCCTCGAGGAACTGTCCGCCGCG
Source organism: Sphingomonas sp. BLCC-B65 (assembly GCF_028550675.1). NCBI lineage: Bacteria > Pseudomonadati > Pseudomonadota > Alphaproteobacteria > Sphingomonadales > Sphingomonadaceae > Sphingomonas > Sphingomonas sp. BLCC-B65. Next base: position 1,235,319 of record NZ_JAQQGL010000001.1, read on the forward strand.
ACGATCGTCGCCGTCAACACGATGTCGCTCAAACCGGGGCAGGAGCAGTATCTCGCCCCCACCAGCTATGCCGTCGCCGGCACGGTGGCAAACCCCAGCACCGCGTGGCAGCGCGTGGTGCTCGACGGTGACGAGGTCGTCGGTTTCGTGAGCGCGAACTTCGATCCCGAGGCGCCGAGCGAGCACTTCCGCTCCGTGCTCTGGCGCATCAACGTCGACGCCGACGACCAGGGCCGCGGGGTCGGCCGGTTCGCCGTCGAGCAGCTCCTGGAAGAGGCCCGCAGCCGCGGCATGGACCACGTGCACGTGATCTACGAGGAGGGGCAGGGCGGCCCCGATGCGTTCTTCCGCAGGGTCGGGTTCACGCCGGTCGGGGAGACCGAGTTCGGCGAGGTCGTCGCCGAAGTCCGTCTGTAGGAGCAGCCGAGCCGGGCGCCACGGAACCGCCCGACGATCCTGTTTGTTGCCAATCTCCACAAAACTCTTGCGTCGATGACGCCGCGCGCTCTATCGTGATCACCAGCTTCGCTCGAAGCGCTTCGATACGACAGAGGAGTCGGCATGGCACGCATCGATGAGGTGGCCGCGGCCGCCGGCGTGTCGATCAGCACCGTCTCCTATGCGCTGAGCGGCAAACGCCCGATCTCTCCCGACACGCGCCGTCGGGTCGTCGATGCGGCACATCGCCTCGGCTACGCGCCGAACGCGGGGGCACGCATGCTGGCCGGACGCGTCACTCACATCTTCGCCCTGACCGAGCCGCTGCGCCGCGAGACCCACGCCCCCACCCACATGTCCTTCGTGCTGGCCGCCGCCGTGGCCGCACGTCGGCACGACTACGACATCCTCCTGCTGACCGATCAGCAGGCTTCTGAAGGAATGCACCGGGTCACCGCTTCGGGACTGGTCGACGCGATCCTCGTCCTGGACGTCGCTCCCGACGATGAGCGCGTCGCGATCGCCCGGGCGATCACGACGCCGACGGTGTTCATCGGCATCCCCGACGATCACGAGGGCATCGACTGCGTCGACCTCGACTTCGAGGCGGCCGCGCGCCTGGCGGTCGATCGAGTGGCCGATGCCGGGCACCGCCGGATCGCCCTGATCGGTCAGCCCGAGAGCACCTACCGGCTCTCCAACTTCCCCCCGCGCGTTCGCCGGGCCGTCGCCGACCGGGCCGACGAGCGCGGGCTGGCGTACACGTTCGCCACGACCGGAGAGGTCGTGACCGAGGCGGATGCCGTGCGCACCGCCGTCGGCGACGCTCTCGACGCCGGTGCCAGCGCCCTGCTGCTGCACGGTGTCGACGACATGCACGCGGCGGTTCTGGACGCCGTGACCGAGCGCGGGATCCGGGTGGGGTCCGACATCTCGATCGTCTCGATCGCGGCATCCTTCGACACCACGAAGCTGCCGATCCAGGTCGACACCATCCCCCTGATCCCCGAGGCCTCGTGCGATCTCGCCGTCGACCTCGCTCTGGCGAGGATCGACGATCCGCACCGCCCGACCGGCATTCATCTCCTCGCCCCCGTCTACCGCGACGCAGGGTCGGTGACCGCCCCTCCCTCGGTGTGAACCCTCCGACCGGAAGCCCTTCCGTTCGCTCATCATCGAAGCGCTTCGATAGCCACCTCACCGCATCACACGCAACTGAAGATCGCAACTGAACACCGCAATCACAGACCGGGCCGATGACGGCCCACCGAAAGGAGTGCCGACGATGGCACGAATCACCGGGCGGGCGCGGGTACTGACCGCCGCCGCCGTTCTCACCGCCGCCGCACTGGGCGTCAGCGCCTGCTCGTCGTCCGGCGACACCGGCGGTGGCAGCACCGACGGGGCCGGCCAGACCCTGAAGCTCTGGCACTACGAAGGCGCCGACAGCGCGATGGGCAAGGCGTGGGCCGAGGCCGTCAACGTCTTCGAGAAGGAGACCGGAGCGAAGGTCGAGTTCGAGGAGAAGTCGTTCGAACAGATCCAGAAGACGGCGAGCCAAGTGCTCGACACCGACGCCGCCCCTGACGTCATGGAGTTCAACAAGGGCAACGCGACCGCGGGCTTCCTCGCCTCGACCGGGCTGATCAGCGATATCTCCGACGCCGTCGCACAGTACGGCTGGGCCGACAAGCTCGCACCGTCGCTGCAGACCACCGCGAAGTACACCGACAAGGGCGTCATGGGCGGCGACACCTGGTACGGCGTGCCGAACTACGGAGAGTTCGTCGGCGTCTATTACAACAAGGACGCGTTCGCTGCGGCGGGCCTGCAGATTCCGACCACCTACGACGAGTTCATCAAGGTGCTCGACGCGTTCGTGGCGAAGGGCATCACGCCGCTCGCGGAAGCAGGTGCGGAGTACCCGCTCGGTCAGCTCTGGTACCAGCTGGCGCTGACCAAGGGCAGCCGGGATTGGGTCAACGACTACCAGCTCTACAAGAACCCGGTCGACTGGCAGGGCGCCGAGACGAGCTACGCCAGCGAGACCCTGAAGGACTACGTCGCCAAGGGCTACATCGCCAAGGACGTCTCCTCCATCAAGGCCGAGGACGCGGGAGTGTCGTTCATCAACGGCACCGCACCCATCTTCGTGTCGGGCTCGTGGTGGTACGGGCGCTTCACGGAGCAGGCAACCGGCTTCGATTGGACGATGCAGGCCTTCCCCGGCTCCAAGCTCTCGCTCGGCTCCTCGGGCAACCTCTGGGTGGTGCCGCAGAACGCGAAGAACAAGGATCTCGCCTACAAGTTCATCGACATCACGATGCGACCGGAGATCCAGGCCATCATCGGCAACAACGGCGGTCTGCCCGTTGCGGCCGATCCGAAAGACATCACCGACGCCAAGAGCAAGGACCTGATCTCGACGTTCAACGGCATCCTCGGCCAGGACGGACTGTCCTTCTACCCGGACTGGCCCGCGCCCGGCTTCTACGACGTGATCGTGCAGCAGCTGCAGGGCCTCGTGACGGGCACGCAGGATGCCGCGACGACGAACGCGAACCTGGGCAAGGCCTACGACGAGGGCACCGCGGACTACCGCTGAGGCCCCTGTGAGATCCGGTGGGGGCGGCTGACAGCCGCCCCCACCACCGAACGGAAAGCATCCCCATGTCGCTCACCGCACGTGCTCGCCGCACCCGCGTCATCGACGATGAACCCGCCATCCCGCAACGCGGGCGTGGGCGCGGAGCCTACTGGCTCTACCTGCTGCCGGGCTTCCTCCTGCTGCTGATCATCGTCATCGTCCCCCTCGTCTGGAACGTCTATCTCACCTTCACCAGCTGGAAGGGGGTGCGCGCACCCACGTTCATCGGGGCCGCCAACTGGATCAAGCTCGTGGGCGACGAGGCCTTCTGGACGTCGTTCCTCAACTCGGTGTGGATGGTCATCGCGATGGTGATCGTGCCCACGATCGTGGGCCTTCTCATCGCCGCTCTCCTGTTCGACGTCGTCGGACGCAAGTTCGGCGGCCGCGTCGGCAGCTTCCTGCGGGCGACCTACTACCTCCCGCAGATCCTCCCGGTCGCCGTGGCCGGCATCGTGATCGGCTGGATCGTGCGCCCCGGCAGCGACGGCGCCCTCAATCAGCTGCTCGGCGGCATCGGCATCGCCCCCTACGACTGGCTGGGACAGATGCCCTCCGCCCTGCTCGTGCTCATGGTGGTGCTGGTCTGGGTGCAGATCGGGTACCCGGTGGTGGTCTTCATGGCGGCACTGCAGCGCGTCGATCCGGAGCTGTACGAGGCGGCGGAACTCGACGGAGCCAACTGGTTCCAGCGGTTCGCCTCGATCACGGTCAGCATCATCCGTCCGGAGATCTTCGTCGTGACCCTCACCTGCACGATCGCCGCTCTCAAGGTGTTCGGCCCGGTCTACGTCATCACCCGCGGGGGACCCGCCGGAGCGACCCTCGTTCCCTCGTACTACGCCTACCAGGAGTTCTTCACGAAGCGCGACGTCGGCTACGGCGCGACGATCGCCACCGTGCTCACGATCCTCGTCGTCATCGTGTCGATCGTGTTCATCCGCGTGCAGAACTCTCTCGAACGCAAAGAAAGGGCGGGCCTGTGATGGCTGCCGGAACCGTACTCACCACGACGGCGCGCCCCCGCCGCGCGCCCTCCGGGCGACGCGGGCGCGGCGGCATGGTGACCAAGCGCGGAGTCGACTGGCTCCTGCTCGCCCTCGTCATCGTCGGCGCGCTCCTCGTGATCGCGCCCTTCTACCTCGTCCTGGTGAACTCGTTCAAATCTCCCACCGACTACGCCACCTCCGGCCCACTCGCTCTGCCGCAGGCCCTCGACTTCACCGGCATCACCACGTTCTGGGAGCGCGTCAACTTTCCGCAGAAGATGTGGAACTCGGTGTTCATCTCGGGCATCGTCGCCGTGCTGGCCGTGCTGATCTCGATGCTCAACGCCTTCGCGATCGGCATCGGGCGCGTACGCGGACGCACCTGGATCGTGCTGCTGTTCCTGCTCGCGAACCTGCTGCCGCAGGAGGCGCTGCTGTACCCGCTGTACTACATGTTCAAATCGGTCGGCCTCTACGACAACGTGTGGTCGGTGATCATCGTCTTCACCGTCGTGCAGGCCGCGTTCGGCACCTACCTGTTGTCGTCGGTGTACGGCACGTTCCCCAAGGAAGTGCTGGAGGCGGCATCCCTGGACGGAGCCGGACGCTGGAAGATCCTCTGGCGCGTGGTCTTCCCGATCAGCCGCCCGACACTCTCGGTGCTGCTCATCTTCTTCTTCATCTGGACGTGGAACGAGTTCCTCATTCCGCTGACGTTCCTCGCGTCGAACGCGAACCAGACGGTGCCGGTGGCCATCAGCGTCCTGCAGGGCGACCGCCTCATGGATGTCACCACGACCAGCGCGTCGGCGCTGCTGGGCATCATCCCGACGCTCATCTTCTTCCTCATCTTCCAGCGCACCCTCACCCGGGGCATCACGGCAGGAGCAGTCAAGTAATGAAGTTCACCGACGGGTTCTGGCAGCTGCGACCCGGTGTCGCCGCCCTGTACGCACAGGAGGCGTACGACATCTGGCAGATCCCCGACACCGCCGACGGTCCCGGCCTGATGGTCACCGCCCCCACGGCCGTCATCGCACGACGCGGCGACGTGCTCAACCGGCCCGTGCTGACCACGACCCTCTCCTCCCCCGCCGACGGCGTCATCCGCGTACGGATCGCGCACCACACCGGCGCCCCCTGGCACGGCGGCTTCGCGCTTCCCGGCGCGGGAGGCTCGGCCGACGGCGTCGAGATCACCCCGAGCGGCGGCATGGTTCGCGCCGGCCTGCTCACGGCGCGGGTCGCCGCGGGTGCCCCCTGGGATCTCGCCTTCGAGGTCGACGGACGCCGGGTCACCGGCAGCGGGCACAAGTCGCAGGGCTACCTGCGCATCTCGGCCGACGCGCAGGTCGACACCGGCATCGTCGGCAATGCCCGCGCCGGACAGCGCGCCAGCGCAGCGCCCGCGTACGTGCACGAGCAGCTCGATCTCGGTGTCGGCGAGCTCGTCTACGGCCTCGGCGAGCGCTTCGGCCCGCTGGTGAAGAACGGCCAGACCGTCGACATCTGGAACGCCGACGGCGGCACCTCCAGCGAGCAGGCGTACAAGAACGTGCCGTTCTACCTGACCAACCGCGGCTACGGCGTGCTGGTGAACGATCCGGGACATGTCTCGTTCGAGGTCGGCTCGGAAGCCGTGGAGCGCGTGCAGTTCTCCGTTCCCGGCGAGGTGCTGGAGTACTTCGTCATCGCCGGCCCCACCCCGGCCGACGTGCTGCGCCGCTACACGGCGCTGACGGGACGCCCGCCCGTGGTGCCCGCCTGGTCGTATGGTCTGTGGCTGTCGACGAGCTTCACGACCGCCTACGACGAAGCCACGATCACCTCGTTCATCGACGAGATGGCGGCCCGAGAGCTGCCGGTGTCGGTGTTCCACTTCGACTGCTTCTGGATGCGCGAGTTCAACTGGTGCGACTTCGAGTGGGATCCGCGCGTGTTCCCCGATCCCGACGGGATGCTCGCGAGACTGCATGAGCGCGACCTGCGCGTGTGCGTCTGGATCAACCCGTACATCGCACAGCGCTCGCCGCTGTTTCGCGAGGCGGCGGATGCCGGGTACCTCGTGCGGCGCGCTGACGGCTCCATCTGGCAATGGGATCTGTGGCAGGCGGGGATGGGTCTGGTCGACTTCACGAATCCCGACGCGACGGCGTGGTACCAGGAGAAGCTGCGCGGGCTGACCGCCCAGGGCGTCGACTGCTTCAAGACCGACTTCGGCGAACGCATCCCCACCGACGTCGTGTGGGCCGACGGCAGCGACCCGCAGCGCATGCACAACCTCTACACGGAGCTGTACAACCGCGCCGTCCATGACGTTCTGGTCACGGACCGCGGCGAGGGCGACGCCGTGCTGTTCGCCCGGTCGGCGACCGCGGGCGGCCAGAGCATGCCGGTGCACTGGGGCGGCGACTCGACCTCGACCTTCACCTCGATGGCCGAGACACTGCGCGGCGGCCTGTCCCTCGCCATGAGCGGGTTCGCCTACTGGAGTCACGACATCGGCGGCTTCGAGGGGACTCCGGATGCCGCGGTGTTCAAGCGCTGGACGGCATTCGGGCTGCTCAGTTCGCACTCCCGCTTCCACGGGTCGGACTCCTACCGCGTGCCCTGGGCCTTCGACGAGGAGGCGGTGGAGGTGACCCGCCGCTTCACGCACCTGAAGATGAGACTCATGCCCTATCTGCATCAGCTCGGCGTCGATGCCGCGCGCACCGGCATCCCCTTGCTGCGTCCGATGGCCCTGGAGTTCCCGGACGACCCGGCCGTCGCCTACCTGGATCGGCAATACATGCTCGGCCCGTCGCTGCTGGTCGCGCCGGTGATGTCCGCGAGCGGAGAGGCGGAGTTCTACCTGCCGGACGGAGAGTGGACGTCGCTGCTGAGCGGCGAGCACGTCGAGGGCGGACGGTGGCGTCGTGAGACGCACGGGTTCGACACACTTCCGCTGTACGTGCGCCCCGGCGCGGTGCTGCCGTGGGGCGCCCGCCACGACCGTCCCGACTACGACTACCTCGAGGGCCTCGAGCTGCGGGTGTTCCCCGGCGGCTCCGGCACCCGTGAGGTGGTCGTGACGACGCCGGACGGGCGCAGCGAGGTCTTCGAGGTCGATCTCGACACGCCGTCCGACTGACCGCTGCGCGCGGCCGCGGTCGTCGTCGCCTCACCGGATGCGGAGATGAGCAACGGATGCGGATGCCGCGCGCTGCGGCATCCGCATCCGTTCACACCCTCCGCGTCTGTTCATGAGACGCAGGCTCCTCCCCTGTGGCGGGTGCGGGCGAGTTGTCCTCACTCCAGAGGGGTGCCCGGCCTCGGCGGCGCGGGCGGACGCAGACTCGACGTGTGGGGATCCGGGAGTTGGTGGAGGCGGGTGGCGGCATCGTGCATCGACAGGCGGTACTCGATGTCGGCATCCGCCCCGCCACGTTGCGGGCGGCGATCTCGGCCGGGGAGGTCCGCCGCGTGCGCCGCTACTGGGTCGCGACGTCCGCGGCCCCGGACGCGTTGGTGCACGCCGCCGAGGTGAGCGCGCGGCTCGCCTGCGCCTCCGCGGCGCAGCACCGGGGATGGTGGATGCCGCCGGGCACGACCGGTCGGCCGCATCTGCACGTCCGCGCTCACGCGCATCGGCCGCCGCCGAGCGGTGACATCGCCCCGCCGGTCTTCCACTGGGATGCACCGATGGTGCCGGCGCACCCGCACGCCCTCGTCGAGTCGGTCCCCGATGCCCTCGCGCACATCGCCGGATGCCTGTCGTACGAGGACGCGCTGGTCGTGTGGGAGTCGGCGGTGCGACTCGAGCGGCTGCCGCTGGCGGTGCTGCAGCGCTACCGCTGGAAGACGCCCGCCGCGCGGCGGCTGGTCGGCGACCTCGCGGGCCTCAGCGACTCGGGCATCGAGACGCTGTTCGTCTCGCGGATCCGCGCGTTCGGGCTGCCCGTGCGCCAACAGGTGCTGCTGCCCGGACACCGCGTCGACGGCCTCATCGGAGACCGTCTCGTCACGCAGCTCGACGGCTACGCCTTCCACTCCGCTGCCGCCGACCGCGGCAGCGACCTGCACCACGATCGGGAACTGATCGCCCACGGCTACACGGTGCTCCGGTTCACGTACGCCGAGGTCGTGCACCAGTGGCCGCGCGTCGAGGCGGCAATCCTCCGCGCGATCGCGCAGTGCCTCCACCTCGCGCGCTGACGCAGCCGCGCCCCTTCCAGCCCAGCCCGCACCAGCCCGCACCAGAATCGGAGCACGTCACCAGAATCGGATGCCGCGCGCCGCGGCATCCGATTCTGGTGCTCATCTCCGAATCTGCGAGCGGGGAAGGCCCGCGGCAGCGTCAGACGAGCGACTGCTTCCACGCACTGTGCAGCTGCGCGAACTTGCCCGTTCCGGCGATGAGGCTTGCGGGGGTGTCGTCCTCGATGATGCGACCGTGCTCCATCACCAGCACGCGGTCGGCGATCGACACGGTCGACAGCCGGTGCGCGATGATGATCGCGGTGCGGTCGGCGAGCAGCGTCTGCAGCGCCGCCTGGATCTGCCGCTCGCTGGGGATGTCCAGCGACGCCGTCGCCTCATCGAGGATGAGAACGGCGGGGTCGGCGAGGAAGGCACGGGCGAAGGAGATCAGCTGACGCTGTCCCGCCGACACGCGACCGCCGCGCTTGTTCACGTCGGTGTCGTACCCGTCCGGCAGCCGCTCGATGAAGGCGTCCGCGCCGACGGCCCGGGCAGCCGCGCGGATCTCCTCGAACGTCGCGTCGGGCTTTCCGAGCGCGATGTTGTCGGCGACCGTGCCGCTGAACAGGTACGCCTCCTGCGTGACCATCACGATGGCGCGGCGGAGGTCCTTGGGGTGCAGCTCCCGCAGATCGACGCCATCGAGTGTCACGGCGCCTCGCGACGGGTCGTAGAACCGTGACACGAGCTTGGCGAGCGTCGACTTGCCGGCCCCGGTCGTTCCCACCAGGGCGATGGTCTGACCGGCGGGGATGTCGAGCGAGAAGTGCGGCAGAATCGTGCGCTCGTCGGAGTAGCCGAAGACGACGTCCCGGAACTCGACGTGCCCCGCGGCCTTCCACAGATCGACCGGGCGTGCCGGGTCGGGCACGGTGGGCCGCTCCTCGAGCACACCCGAGACCTTCTCCAGCGCGGCGGTCGCCGACTGGTACGAGTTCAGGAACATCGCGACTTCCTGGAGGGGCGAGAAGAAGTTGCGGACGTACAGCACGGCGGCGAGGAGCGTTCCCACCAGCAGCGCACCGTCGACCACACGCAGCCCGCCCCACAGCAGCACACCGGCCACGGCGAAGGCCGAGACCGCCATCATCCCCGGCTCGAAGGTGCCGAACAGACGCAGCGAGCGCATGTTGACGTCGCGGTATTGACCCGACAGATCACCGAACTCCTCATCGTTGCGCGGCTCCTTGCGGAATGCCTTGACGGCGCGGATGCCGGTCATCGTCTCGACGAACTTGACGATGACCTTGGCGCTGACCACCCGCGACTCACGGTATGCGCGCTGCGAGTTGCGATAGAACCAGCGCATCAGCAGGTACAGCGGAATGCCGGCGATCGCGAGGATGACGCCCGACTGCCAGTCCAGCAGCAGCAGCGCGATCAGGGTGAACGCCCCGTAGAGCACGCCGGAGACGAGCTCGTTCAGGCCCCCGTCGAGCAGCTCGCGGATGGAGTCGAGGTCGCTCGTCTGACGCGAGATGATGCGCCCCGAGGTGTACGACTCGTGGAACTCGAGACTGAGTCGCTGCGTGTGCAGGAAGATCCGGGTGCGCAGATCGAGCATGACGGCCTGCGTCAGGCGCGCGGCGACCACCGCGTACCAGCCGATGAGCGCGGCACCGCCGACGCCGGCGATGAGGTACACGACGACGATCACGATGGTCGGCATCCAGTCGGCGTCCTGCATCGCCTGCGGCAACGCGGTGTTCAGTCCGTAGGCGATCAGGGCAGGGCCGGCCACGCGCAGCGCGGTGGAGACCACGAGCACGACGAGGGCCAGCACGAGCTGCCACCGCAGCGGATCGACGAGCGATCCCAGCAGTCGCAGCGAACGCTGGCGGATGGCGCGCGATTCGTCGCGCGTGTAGTCCGAGCGATCTTCACCGGTGGTTCCGGCGACGGATGCCGTGCTCACAGGTTCACCTCCGTCTCCCGCAGGCGGGCGTTCTCTTCTGCTTCGGCATCCTCGAGGCTCGAGATGACGTGCCGGTAGTGCTCGCTGGTGCGCAGCAGCTCGGCGTGGGTGCCGACGGCGGTGATGCGCCCCTCTTCGAGCAGCGCCACCCGGTCGGCGAGCGTGACGGTCGAGGGCCGGTGCGCGATCACGAGGGTCGTCGTGTCAGCCATCACCTCGCGCAGGGCATCCTCCACGAGCGCCTCGGTGTCGACGTCGAGCGCCGACAGCGGGTCGTCGAGCACGAGCACGGCGGGGCGCGCCGCGACCGCGCGCGCCAGCGCCAGACGCTGGCGCTGACCGCCCGAGAGCGACAGCCCCTCTTCGCCGATGATCGTATCGACCCCGTCGGGCAGGTCGTCGACGAAGCCGGCCTGTGCGACGGCGAGCGCTTCACGCAGCACGCCCTCGGCCTGCGCGCTGCCCGGCACCAGGTCTTCGCGACCGAGCAGCACGTTCTCGCGCACCGTCTGGGAGAACAGCGTCGAATCCTCGAAGGCCATGCCGACGTGGGTGCGCAGCTCTTTCAGAGTGAGATCGCGCACGTCCACGCCATCGATCGTCACCCGCCCGGCGGTGACGTCGTACAGACGTGCGGGCAGAGTGGTCAGGGTCGTCTTTCCCGATCCGGTGAGTCCGACGAGCGCCATCGTCTCGCCCGGGACGAGCGTCAGATCGATGCCGTCGAGCAGATCCCGTTCGCCGTCCCCGGCATCCTGGTAGCGGAAGTGCACACCCTCGAACGCGAGTGCACCGCGCGAGCTGCCCAGCGCGACGGGCACTGCGGGATCGGTGATCGTGTTCTCCTCGTCGAACACCTCGAAGATGCGGTCGCTGGCGGTGCGGGCATCCAGCAGGAACGAGAAGAGGAAGCCGATGGACTCCATCGGCCAGCGCAGCACGGTGGCCATCGCGAAGAACGCGACGAGCTCGGCGATGCCGAGCTGGCCGAGCTGCTGCAGCACGATGCCGACACCGAGACACAGGGCGAACGCGATCTCGGGCAGCAGCACGAGCCAGAACCAGATCCAGCCGACGGCGCGCGCCTTGCTCAGCTCGGTCTCGCGGAGCGTCTCGGCTTGACGGGTGAACTTGAGCAGGGCGTGCTTTCCGCGCCCGAACGCCTTCAGCACACGGATGCCGTGGACGCTCTCCTCCACGCTGGTCGCGAGGTCGCCGGCCTGGTCCTGGCTCTGGCGCGCGAGCGTGCCGTACGTCTTCTCGAACCGATAGCCGGCGTACCAGAGCGGTGCGCAGACGATCAGGAAGGTGACGCCGAGCGCCCAGTGCCAGCGGAACAGCAGCGCCATGCCGACGAGGATCGTCAGCAGGTTGACGACGAGCAGCACGATGCCGAAGGCCATCCAGCGTCGCAGCATGCTGATGTCCTGCATCATGCGCGAGAGCAGCTGGCCCGACTGCCAGCGGTCGTGGAACGCGACCGGCAGGCGCTGGAGGCGCTCGTAGAAGCTCGTGCGCAGGTCGTATTCGACCTTGGTCGACGGTGCGAGCACGAACCAGCGCCGCAGCCACACCATGACGGCTTCGAGAAGCCCGAGCACGAGGATGAGCGCGGCGCCCCACACGAGCTGGCTGCGATCGCCCGCGGCGCTGGCGCCCGCGGCGATCGGGCCCTGCACGAGCACTTCGAGCACGAGCGGGATAGACAGAGCGAGCAGGCTCGCCACGAGCGCGCTGACGGCGCCCAGCACGAGCCGGGGCAGGACGGATCGGGCGAAGGGGTAGAGACGCGCGAGCGCGCGCACCGTCGACAGGCGCTCGACGGGAGGGGTGAGCTCGGAGGGCGTTGAGGAGGAGGTCATGATCCTTGCGGAGGGGTGGAACGGATGCCGGGGTCACGCGGCCGGCGGAGGTGACGGGTGGGCGCACGAAGGCGCGGCAGGACGAAGAGGCCCTGTCGGAGGTAACGCGCGGCGGGACGATGCCGCCGAAGGAGGACGCGCGGCGCGTTATCCCCGACCGATTCGGGCGGCCTCGAACGCGGCCGGGGCGGCGTTCGACGGACGGAGGAAGGCGGGCTTCGTGATGACGATGGCCGTGGACATGGCTTCCTCCAAGGAGTCGGTGAACGGGGACTGCGACCCACGCGGTTTCTCACACGGGCGCGACAGCCCTCCAGCCTATGCCGCTGACTTCGCGCAGGGCAACGGTTTTTTCACCGTGGCGCGTCAGGCGCGCGCGACCGACTCCCGCGCGAGCAGGGCGCGCTTGACCTCGAGCCCCCAGGCGAATCCGCCGAGGGCGCCGCCGGTGCGCAGCACGCGATGGCACGGCACGAACAGCGCCGGGGCGTTTCGAGCGCAGATGGATGCCGCGGCCCGCACGGCCGCGGGCCGGCCCAGCGCCGTGGCGAACTCGGCGTACGTGAGGGGATGTCCCGCAGCGATGCGTCGCAGCGTCGCCCAGCCCTCGAGCTGCATCGCGGTGCCGGTCTGGGCGACGGCGACCGTGTCGATCGCCGTCAGGTCACCCGCGTAGTAGGCGTGCACGGCGGACGCGGCATCCGTCTCCCCCTCGCGGACGTCCGCGGGGGCGAGGGCGATCCGGCCGAGGATGGCGGCGGGGTCGGCGCTCCAGCCGCTCGCGAGCACGCGTCCGCGGTCATCGGTGAGCAGCGTGAAGGGGCCGTCGGCAGTGGGGATCGTCTGGATCGTCGCGGTCATCGGGGGCTCCGTTCGCGGGGTGCGGTGTGCCCGCGGGGCGCGCGGGACACGGTGGACGGCGCGGCGCGCCAGAGGTGAGCGGTGAGGTAGCTGCGCCACGGCGCGGTGCGGACGGCCCAGGCCTCGTACCCGCGCGGATCGGCGGGGATGCCGGCGGCTGCCGCTCCCGCGCGGACGGCGACGTCGCCGGGCAGCGTGATGTCGGGGTCGCCCAGCACGCGCATGCGCACGTAGTCGGCGGTCCAGGGGCCGATACCCGGCAGCGCCAGCAGGGCCGCGCGCTGCGCGAGACTGTCATCACCCGGCCCCAGGTCGAGCTCGCCGGAGGCGAGCGCCGCGGCCGCGCCGGTGACCGCACGGATGCGCGCGGCAGGGCCGCGCAGCACCTCGGCGCCGTGCGCGGCGATGGCGGCCATCGTGGGGAACAGGCGGTCCAGGCCGTCGTGCGACGCCACGCGCTCCCCCAGCGCGTCGGTCAGGGCGGTCAGGGCCGTACGTGCTGCGGCGACCGTGATCTGCTGACCGATCATCGCGCGGATGAGCATCTCGTGCGGGTCGGCGGCGCCGGGCACGCGGATGCCGCCGACCGCCGTGACCAGCGGCGCGAGGGCAGGGTGCGCCGACAACGCGGCATCCACCGCCGTCGGGTCGGCGTCGAGGTCGAACAGGCGCCGCGCCCGGCTGACGAGCACGGGGAGATCGCCGAGATGGGTCAGGCGCGCGTTCAGCCGCAGCTTCCCCGCCCCGTCGAGCCGGATCGCGAACCACACCGGACCACCGGGCAGACGCAGGACGCGGGCGAAGGAGTCGGCACCGGCATCTTCGACGCCCGCGACGGCGCGCGCACTCATCCAGGCGAACAACCCGGCGGCGTCGAAGGGCGCACGGTAGGGCAGGACGAGATCGATCGTCCCGGCGGCCGGGGCGCTCACCGCGCGCGCCGCCGCCGGCCGGCGGGCACGCAGCTCGCCCGGCGTGAGGCCGAACACCTCACGGACCGTGTCGTTGAACTGGCGGACGCTGGCGAATCCGGCCGAGAACGCGACGTCGGCGGCCGGCAGGTCGGTGGAGACGAGGAGCATCCGCGCGGTGTGCGCCCGCTGGGCACGGGCGAGGGCGAGGGGCCCCGCGCCGAGCTCGGCGGTGAGCAGACGCGTCAGATGGCGGGTGGAGTAGCCGAGGCGACGGGCGAGCCCGGGAACGCCTTCGCGCTCGACGATGCCGTCCGCGATGAGCCGCATCGCGCGCCCGGCGATGTCACCGCGCAGGTCCCACGCGGGAGAGCCGGGTGCGGCTTCGGGCAGGCACCGCTTGCAGGCGCGGTAGCCCGCCTCGTGCGCCGCGGCCGACGTGGGGTAGAAGGTGACGTTGGAAGGCTTCGGGGTGCGCGCGGGGCAGCTGGGTCGGCAGTAGATGCCGGTCGAACGGACGGCCGTGACGAACTGGCCGTCGAAGCGCACGTCGCGCGCGCCGATGGCGCGGTAGCGCTCGTCGAACGTCATCGCGGCGGGGGCGTCGACGTGTGGCATGTGTCCAGCCTGACACGGCTGCGCGGCGCACGCTCGCGGAATTCGGACACGGCAGCGCACGGCATCCGACCGTGCCCGTGGATGCCGCGGCGCCCTCGGGGTCAGTCGCGCGCGAGGGACGGAGAGGGGGTGTCGAGCACTCGCGCCGCTTGACCCCGTCGAAGTTCGAGGTCGGCGCCGAGCTCGGTCGCGAACACCGGATGGGCGCGGATGATCTGCGCGACCACGGCGACCGGAATCATGAGCACCGTCGAGGGCACCGCGGCCACGGCGGTGAGCAGCGACGGCTCACGCGTGACGGCGGCGCTTCCGACGAACTCGCCGTCACGCAGGTCGCCGCAGGCGACGTCGCCGCGCACCGTGGGCACGGAGAGGCGGGCCGCGCCGTCGACCAGGTAGCCGACCGCGGAGGGGACGACACCCGCGCGATCGAGGTACTCGCCGACCGCGTACTGCTCGACACGGCAGAGTTCCTGCGCGGTGGCGCGCAGCTCGCCGTCGAGATGGAGCGCCCGCGCCACCCGATCGAGCACGACCTCGCGCTGCTCACGATCGCCGGCGACGTCCGGCGCGATCTTGTCCAGAGACAGGCCTCGACGCCGCGCGGCGTACCAGAGGCGTCCGAGGAAGGCTGCCGTCGTCTCGCCCGACTGGCTGGGGGCGGCGACGGGGATGCCGACCTGATACGCGCCCGCACCACCGTACTCGACGCTGGAGGCGCACTCGGGAAGACGCATGGGCAGATCGTCGGCCACCTGGCGAAGGAGCGTCGCCACCTCGTGCGGCGGATCACTGGGCGCGAACACCACCGGCAGCGAGACGACGAACGGGCCCGCCGGCCGGCTGAGGTTTCTGAACGACGCGCCCGCCAGGGTCGCGTTGGGAATCACCTGCAGCCCTGAGCCGGTGTCGATGTGCACGGCACGCCAGTTGACCTCGACGATGCGTCCCTCGGCATCGCCCGTGTCGAGCCAGTCACCGAGCTTGAAGGGCTGCTCGAACAGCACCAGCAGGCCCGAGACGATGCCGCCGGCCGCGTTCTGCAGGGCGAGACCGATGATGATCGACGTCACACCGAGGGTGGCGACCAACCCCTCGATGTCGGCGTTCCAGACCACCTGGAACAGCACGGCGAGTCCCACCACGACCAGCAGCAACCGCACGATCTCCACGAAGATCGTGGGCACGCGCTCGCGCCACGTGCCCTCACGCGCCGTCGAGAACAAGGCGACGTTGACGCCGCTCAGCACCAGCAGGATGAGCAGGAACCCGAGCACCGTGCCGACGATGCGCACCCAGACGAGGTCCTGGTCCGACCGCGTCGCGAAGGCGAGCAGCACGACCAGTGCCGCAACGGGAACCACCGCGTTGCGCAGCAGCAGCAGAGGGCGGACGGCCGGGCTGCGGCGGCGGCGGAGCGCGCCGATGATCTCCGTGAGCACCACCAGGACGAGGGGAACGCCGATGGCGAGCGCCCCCACCCACCAGACCCACCCCTCTGCGAGCACCGACATCATGCGTCGATCCGCCAGACGGTGCTCGTGTGGCCGGAAGCGTCGACGGTGCCGACCTCGGTGAACTCCCAGAGCCCGTGCACCCGATCGTGCACGGCATCGCTCACGTAGACGCCCCCGGCATCCGCCGCCCGTCGCACGCGACTGGCCAGATCGACCGCGTCGCCCCACAGGTCGTAGGCGAGACTCGCGCGGGCGACCAGCCCGCTCGTGACCGCGCCCGTGTCCACGCCCGCGCGCAGATCCAACGCGGCGCCGGTGCGCTCGTTGAAGCGCTGCACGTGCGCGCGCATCCCCAGTGCGAAGTCGACGGCACGCCGGGCGTTGTCCACGCGTGGCACCGTGAGGCCGCAGCTGGCGAGGTATCCGCCGCGCAGGGTGCGCACCGACTCGACCCCGGCGCGCTCCGCCGCCTCGTCGAAGCCGCGCATGAGCTCGTTGAGCGCGAGGGTCTCCTGCTGTCCGTCGAGAGCGCGGCTGAAGTCGTCGAAGCCGAGCAGCTCGGCGTAGACGACGGCCACGTCCTCGTGCTGCTCCGCGATCGTCTGCTCGCCCTCGCGATAGCGGGCGGCGAGACTGTCGGGCATGAGCGTCCGCAGCAGCCGGTCGTTCTCGGCCCGCTGGCGGTCGATGAGATCCTGCTTGATCTGCAGGCCGGCGGCCATCTCGTTGAAATCACGCGACAGCTCGCCCATCTCGTCGGAGCCGCCCGCTGCGACGCGCACGCTGTAGTCGCCCCCGGCGATCCGCCGCACGGCCACGGCCAGCCGGCGGATCGGCCCGGTGAACGCCTGCGACAGCAGCAGCGAGAGCACGCTGATCGCGAGCACCAGCCCCAGGGTCGACAGCAGCAGCGTGCGGGTGAAATCGGTGATCGGCGCGAAAGCCTCCGACGTCTCCATGCGCGCGACCACGACCCAGTCCAGGCCCTCGATGTTGGCCGGGCCGTACGCCGTGATGCTCTCGCTGCCGATGTACTGGGACGAGGTCATCGTGCCGGACTGGCCGGCCAGCGCGCGGCGGACCGGCTCCTGGTCGACGTTCTGCAGAATCGCACTGTCGCCCACCGCCACGATCCGGTCGGCGTCCGCCGCCGTCGTGCCGTTGTCGATGACGCTCTGCGCGTAGGTGCCGGGGTCTTCGATGAGCTGCCGCGAGTTCGACCGCATGAGCCCGTCCGTGCCGGCGAGGTAGATCTCGCCGGTGTCGCCGAGACCCTGCGCCTGCCACTGCCCGTACCCGGTCGTCACATCGTTGATCCACGACACCGGCACCTGCAGCGCCATCGCCCCGGTGATGCCGCCCGCGTCGCCGATGGGCGACACGACCCACATGGTCGCCGCCCCTGCCGAGGGTGCCCAGGTCTCCATGTCGGTCGTCACGACGGTGTCGATCGAGTTGGTCGTCATCGCCGAGCGGAAGCCGTCGGCGAGCTTGCTGTCGCGGAAGGGACCGTCGTCGAGGTTGGTGCCGAGCGCCGGGGTGTTGTAGGCGCTGAAGACGACGTTGGCGTCGAGGTCCATGACGAGCACGTCCTGGTAGCCGACGGTCTCGACCAGGTTCGCGAAGTAGCCCTGGGCCGCAGCGTGAGCCGCGCTGTACGCGCTGCCATCACCCGGATCGGTCAGGGTGAGGGATGCCGGGCTGCCCCCGTTCTGCCGGGTGTACCAGTACTGCAGGTACGCGCCCGCCGCGCTGTCGGGCACGAACGCACGGTCGGCGTACCGTTCCCCGGTCTGCTTCTCGAGCTTCGGCAGGAACTCGTCGCGGTAGAACCCCTCCAGCGCGGAGTTCTGAGCGGGAGACAGCGTCGCGCCGGCGAGCGCGTCCCACCCCGCGTTCAAGGCGACCGAGGCCTCGCGTGCGCTGGAGTTGTCGGTGGCGAGCGAGGCTTCGCGCTGGATCTCGCCGACCAGCGCGGACACCTCGCCCGTGCGCAGCTCGCGCGCGGCGGTCAGTTTGTCGACGATCGCGTCGCGCAGCGACTCCTGTCCGCTGACGTAGCCGATCGTGCCGACCACACCCGCCGAGACGATGCCGACGGCCAAGAGCATCACGAGCAGCCGCGATTGGATGCTCAACCGCCAGCGCGGCCTCGTCTGGACGCTGCCCGCCGTGCCCTCATTCGCACCCGACATCCGCTTCCCTTCCCCAAGTGCGCTCACTCTATCGGGGCCGGTCGTCCGCCGGATGCCGCAGACCCTCTCAGTGGAAGAAGTGGCGCTCTCCGGTGAAGAACATCGTCACTCCGGCGGCGCGTGCCGCGTCGATGACCTCCTGATCGCGCACCGATCCTCCGGGCTGGACGATCGTGCGGATGCCGGCGTCGATCAACACCTGCGGACCGTCGGCGAAGGGGAAGAACGCGTCGGACGCGGCCACTGAACCGGCGGCGCGCTCGGCCGCGCGCTCGACGGCCAGGCGGCACGAGTCGACACGGTTGACCTGTCCCATGCCGATGCCGACGGTCGCAAGCCCCTGGGCGAGCACGATCGCGTTGGACTTGACGGCGCGGCAGGCCTTCCACGCGAAGATGAGGTTCTCCATCTCCTCGGGGCTGTCCGGACGCTCACCGGAGACGAGCTCCCAGTTCTTGGCGACCGACTCGATGTCGTCGGGGAAGCGGTCGGCGTCCTGCAGCAGCAGCCCGCCGGACAGCAGACGCACGTCCATCGGCTCCTGCCGCCAGTCGGCGGGAAGGCGGAGCACACGCAGGTTCTTCTTCAGGGCGAAGACTTCCAGCGCCTCCGGCTCGAAGTCGGGGGCGACGATGACCTCGGTGAAGATGTCGCGGAGGTTCTCCGCCATCTTCAAGGTGACCGTGCGGTTGGCCGCGATCACGCCGCCGAACGCCGAAACGGGGTCGCACTCGTGCGCGCGCAGGTGCGCCGAGGCGATGGGGTCGAGCGCGTTGGGCGCTGCGACCGCGATGCCGCACGGGTTGGCGTGCTTGATGATCGCCACCGCCGGCTTGACCATGTCGAAGGCTGCACGCAGGGCCGCGTCGGCGTCGACGTAGTTGTTGTACGACATCTCCTTGCCCTGGATCTGCTCGGCCTGCGCGATGCCGTGCGCGCCGGCGCGCGTGTAGATCGCGGCGCGCTGGTGCGAGTTCTCGCCGTAGCGCAGCGTGCTCAGCCGCTCGGCCTTGATCGTCAGGTGCTGGGGCAGATCGCCCTCCGCCTCGAGGGTCTCCTCCGCGAACCAGGTGGCGACGGCGCGGTCGTAGGCGGCCGTGTGCGCGAAGGCGCGGGCGGCGAGCTCGCGGCGCTGGGCCAGAGAGGTGCCCCCGGCACCGAGCGCCTCGATGATCGCGGGGTAGGACTCGGGCGAGACGGCGATTGCGACGTTCGCGAAGTTCTTGGCCGAGGCGCGCACCATGGCCGGCCCGCCGATGTCGATCTGTTCCACGACCGCGTCTCCCACCGCGCCGGAGGCCACGGTCTCGACGAACGGATAGAGGTTCACCACCACGAGCTCGAAGGGCAGGATGCCGAGGGCATCGAGCTGGGTCTCGTGGTCTTCGAGCCGGAGGTCGGCCAGCAGTCCCGCGTGCACGCTGGGATGCAGCGTCTTCACGCGCCCGCCCAGCGACTCCGGAAAGCCGGTGATCTCGGCGACGTCCTTGACGGCGAGGCCGGCGTCGCGCAACAGCGCCGCGGACCCGCCGGTCGACACGATCTCGACGCCCGCGGCATCCAGGGCCTGAGCGAGCGGCAGTAGGTCGGTCTTGTCGCTCACGGAGATGAGGGCCCGGCGCACGGGCACGAGGTCACGGGATCGGTAGAGGGCGGGATCGACGGCAGGACCGGCCATGCGGGGCTCCAGTGTTCGAGGTGGATCGGGTCTTCAGGACGCGGGTGCGTCGGAAGCGGCGGCGGACAGCTCGAGCTCTCCGGACGCCACCGCGCGCACGACATCGATGAGCAGGCGCCGTTCGACCGGCTTGATGCGCTCGTGCAGGCTCTGCTCGGTGTCGTCGGACAGCACGGCGACGCGCTCCTGGGCCAGGATCGGCCCGGAGTCCACACCGTTGTCGACGACGATGACACTCGCCCCGGTCTGGGTCGCACCGGCGGCGAGCGCGTCGCGAACGCCGTGCGCGCCGGGGAACTCGGGCAGATAGGCGGGGTGGGTGTTGATGATGCGGGGCGCCCAGGCGTCGACGACCGATGCCGGGAGCAGGCGCATGAGACCGCTCAGCACCACGAGGTCGGGATTCCACACCCGCAGCTGACGGTCGAGCTCCTCGCCCCACTGCTCGCGGGTCTCGAACTCGCGGAACGGCACGAGGAAGGTCGGGATGCCGAACGCTTCGGCATGGGCGAAGCCGTCTGCCTGGCGGTCCGCGCCGACGACGACGATGCGGGCAGGGAAATCGGGGTCGGCGGCGGCCTCGAGGAGGGCTCGGAGATTGGAGCCGGTGCCCGAGATGAGAACGGCGACCGTCAGCACCCGGTCAGTCTACCGGCGCAGCGGCGGGCTCTCTGGTGCGCGCCGGAGAGAACAGCGCGATCGCGGCGCCGACGGCCAGTTCGACGCCGACGCAGAACGCGAACGGACCGGGCGCCGGACCGACCGCGCCCAGGCGGCCCGGCCCGACCGCGCCCGACGCGCAGACCGCGAGCAGCGCCGCGGCCGCGGCGGCGAGCACGACGATCGCGCCGAAGACGACGAGGCGCACCGCCGTGGTCGACGTCGCCGCGGCATCCATCTCACCGGCGGACGCGAGGCGGGTGCGGGCGATCGCGCCGGCGAGGAAACCCACCGCGACGATCGCCAGTACGAGTGCGAACAGCCACGGTGAGGGGTTATCGGGGATGAGGCCGAGAGCGGGGATGCCGGGAAGGACCCCGAGAGTCGTGCCGGCCGGCGACACCGCGGTGCCGGCGCCGATCGCGAAACCCGGCCCGGCGGCGAAGGAAGCGCCCCAGGCGATGAGGGTCGGCAGGTACACCAGCTGTCCGAGGGAGAGCACGGCACCGCCGAGCACATCGACGTGCGCCGCCTCGAAGAGTGCGACGATCTGCCCGCCGCGCAGCACAGCGGCCGCCGCGACGACGAGCGCGCCGACGCCGACCAGGCCGGCGACGGCGGCGGCGATTCCCCGGGCGGCGGCAGAGACGGCGCCCACCCACGGGTGGCCGCGCCGAGGATCTGCGCCGTCGATCCGGTCGCGAAGAGCGTCGATGAGACCGCCGTCTCCGCTGCGCCACGCCTCGACGACGGCGCCCACCAGGGCGGGGAGCGCGAAGACCGCGGTGGGCAGCAGCAGAGCCTGCCACCCGTAGACGGCGGCGACGGGAGTGCGCGAGGTCGCCCAGAGCGCGGCGGCGATGAGCAGCGTCACGAGCGTGCCGGCCGCCACGCCCACGGCCCAGGCCCCGGAGCGGGCCGCGCGGGCGCCCGAACGTGCCGCGAACAGGGCCGTGAAGACGGCGAGTGCCAGCGGAGCCAGCGAGACGACGAACGACGCCGCCTGCGGCGCGATGCCGGCGGCGACGAGGTAGTCGTCCCCGAGCGTGATGTGCAGGGGGACGAACTGGCCGAGCTGCCAGATGCGCACGGCCGCGGGCCACAGCGCGGCCCAGTCGGCGGTGCCTCCCAGCGCCATCACCCAGAAGAGGGTGAGCGGCGCGAAGACCACGGCGACGCCGACGGCCGCCGCGATGAGGGCATCGACGGCGGCGAGGAGGAGGACGAGCAGGCGGTTCATGCGGGTTCGACCCTACCTACCCGGATGATGAGCGGGCGCGGGGCGCGCGGGGCGCCGACGCCGCGGCATCCACTACGGTTCTGGATGGAGGATCCATGCCCGCTACACCCACGTCCGCCACCCGTTCCGCCGACGCCCCGCTCGGGGCGCTCGACCGCTTCTTCGAGATCAGCCGTCGCGGCTCGACGATCGGGGGCGAGATCCGCGGCGGATTGGTCACCTTCGTCACGATGGCGTACATCGTGATCCTGAACCCGATCATCCTGTCGGGCAAGGCGGACATCGCCGGCAACGAGCTGGCGTTCTCCGCCGTGGGGGCGGCGACGGCGCTGACCGCCGGGGTCATGACGATCCTGTTCGGCCTGGTGACCCGGCTGCCGTTCGCCTTCGCGGCGGGACTCGGCATCAACGCGTTCCTCGCCTTCAGCGTCATCCACGAGGTCACCTGGCCCGAGGCGATGGCCCTGGTGATGATCAACGGCATCATCATCGTGCTGCTGGCGGCGACCGGGCTGCGCAAGCTCATCTTCGACGCCGTGCCGGTGCAGCTGAAGCTCGCCATCACCGTCGCGATCGGCCTCTTCATCGCCTTCATCGGGTTCGTCAACTCCGGCTTCGTGACCGCGACCGGATCGAACTCACCGCCGGTCGGCCTCGGCATCGGCGGCTCGGTCGCGTCGATCCCGACGCTCATGTTCGTCCTGACGCTGCTGGTGACCGGAGTGCTCGTCGCCCGCAAGGTGAAAGGCGGCATGCTGATCGGCCTCGTCGGCGGCACCGTCGTGTCGGTGATCGTGGAGGCCATCTGGCACCTCGGCTCGGCGACCGATCACCCGGGCGGATGGGGGCTCACGATCCCCGCGCTCACCGGCTCTCCGGTCAGCATCCCCGACCTGAGCCTGCTCGGCGCCGTCGACTTCGGCTTCGACATCGGCAAAGTCGGCATCGTCGCGCTGATCATGCTCGTGTTCACGCTCGTGTTCTCCAACTTCTTCGACGCGATGGGCACGATGACCGGCCTCGCGAAGGAGGCGGGTCTGGCCGACGAGAAGGGCGACTTCCCCCGCATCAAATCCGCCCTCGTGGTGGAGGGCGTCGGCGCCGTCGTGGGAGGCGCGACGTCCTCATCGTCGGCGACCGTGTTCATCGAATCGGGCTCCGGCATCGGTGAGGGCGCCCGCACGGGCCTGGCCAACATCGTGACCGGCGTGGTCTTCCTGCTCGCGATGTTCTTCACACCGCTCACCTCGATCGTTCCCACCGAAGTCGCCGCGGCGGCGCTCGTGATCGTCGGCGCCATGATGATGGCGCAGGTCAAGCACATCGACCTCAGCGACTTCAGCGTGCTGCTGCCGGTGTTCCTGACGGTGTCGGTCATGCCGATGACGTACTCGATCGCCAACGGCATCGGCGCCGGCTTCATCAGCTGGGTGGTCGTGCGTTCGCTCTCCGGCAAGGCGAGGGAGATCAGCCCGCTGCTGTGGGTGGTCGCCGCCGGCTTCCTCATCTACTTCGCCCGCGGCCCGATCGAGATGCTCCTGGGAGGCTGACCCCCTCCCCTCCCGCTCCCGCGAGCCGCTACGTTCCGCGCGAGCCGTCACGCCCGTTCGTGGCGGCTCGGTGGATTCGTAGCGGCTCGGCACGGGGCGGAGACAGAGAGAGGGGGTGGATGCCGCGGCATCCACCCCCTCTCTCGTCGGACGTCAGAGCGTCTCGATGATCTCCCGCATGAGAGCGGCGGTCTCGGACGGGGTCTTGCCGACCTTGACGCCGGCGGCCTCGAGGGCCTCCTTCTTGGCCTGTGCGGTGCCCGCCGAGCCGGAGACGATCGCGCCGGCGTGGCCCATCGTCTTGCCCTCGGGGGCGGTGAAGCCGGCCACGTAGCCGACGACCGGCTTGGTGACGTTCGCCTTGATGAACTCCGCCGCGCGCTCCTCGGCGTCGCCGCCGATCTCGCCGATCATGACGATCGCCTTGGTCTCGGGGTCGGCTTCGAAGGCGGCGAGCGCGTCGATGTGCGTCGTGCCGATGATGGGGTCGCCGCCGATGCCGATGGCCGTGGAGAAGCCGAGGTCGCGCAGCTCGAACATCATCTGGTACGTCAGGGTGCCCGACTTCGAGACGAGACCGATGGGGCCCTTGCCGGTGATGTTCGCGGGCGTGATGCCGACGAGCGCCTCTCCGGGCGTGATGATGCCGGGGCAGTTCGGACCGATGATGCGCGTCTTGTTGCCCTTGCTCTTCGCGTACGCCCACGCCTCGGCGGTGTCGCCGACGGGCACGCCCTCGGTGATGACGACCAGGAGCGGGATCTCGGTGTCGATGGCCTCGACCATCGCGTCCTTCGTGAACGCCGGCGGCACGAAGGCGATCGAGACGTCCGCGCCGGTCGCGGCGATGGCCTCGGCGACCGAGGCGAAGACCGGCAGCTCGACCGGGTTGCCGTCCTTGTCGACGTGAGAGACCGTCGTGCCGGCCTTGCGCGCGTTGACGCCGCCGACGACGTTGGTGCCCGCCTTCAGCATCAGCGCGGTGTGCTTGGTGCCCTCACCGCCGGTGATGCCCTGGACGATGACCTTGGAGTCCTTGTTGAGGTAGATAGACATTTCTCTGCAGTCCTGTTCTCGTCGGCTCAGGCGTTGGCCAGCTCGGCGGCCTTGTCGGCGCCCTCGTCCATACCGGCGGCGAGGGTCACGAGCGGATTGTTCGCGGCGGCGAGGATGGCGCGGCCCTCCTCGACCTGGTTGCCGTCGAGGCGGACGACCAGCGGCTTGGTGGCGGTGTCGCCCAGGATCTCGAGCGCCTTGACGATGCCCTCCGCCACGGCGACGCACGAGGTGATGCCGCCGAAGACGTTGACGAACACCGACTTCACCTGCGGGTCACCGAGGATGACGTCCAGGCCCGCCGCCATGACGGTGGCCGAGGCGCCGCCGCCGATGTCGAGGAAGTTGGCGGGCTTCACACCGCCGTGGTTCTCGCCGGCGTAGGCGACGACGTCGAGGGTCGACATGACCAGGCCCGCGCCGTTGCCGATGATGCCGACCTGGCCGTCGAGCTTGACGTAGTTCAGGCCCGACGCCTTCGCCTTCGCCTCGAGCGGGTCGGCCGCGTCCTTGTCCTCGAGCTCCTCGTGCTCGGGGTGGCGCACTTCGGTGGCGTTGTCGTCGAGCGACACCTTGCCGTCGAGGGCGATGATGCTGCCCGCGGCATCCAGGATGAGGGGGTTGACCTCGACGAGGGTCGCGCCCTCACCGGTGTAGACGTTGTAGAGCTTGACGAACACATCGGCGACCTTGGGGGCCAGCTCGTCGTCGAAGCCACCGGCCTTGGCGATCTCGAGCGCCTTGGCCGTGTCGATGCCGGTCAGCGGGTCGACCTCGACCTTGGCCAGCGCCTCGGGCTTCTCGACGGCGAGCTGCTCGATCTCCATGCCGCCCTCGACCGAGCACAGGCTCAGGTACGAACGGTTGGCGCGGTCCAGCAGCACCGAGAAGTAGAACTCCTTCTCGATCTGGGCGCCGCCGGCGATCATGACGCGCTTGACGACGTGGCCCTTGATGTCCAGGCCCAGGATGGCCTTCGCGGCCTCGTACGCGTCTTCGGGAGTCTTGGCGACCTTGACGCCGCCGGCCTTGCCGCGGCCCCCGGTCTTGACCTGAGCCTTGACGACCACGACGCCGCCGAGCTTCTCGGCCGCCGCCTTCGCCTCCTCAGGAGTGTCGGCGATGATGCCGGGGAGCACCGGCACCTCGTACTTCTCGAACAGGTCTCGTGCCTGGTACTCGTACAGATCCACGTGCAATCCTTCGCTGGGCGTCAGTGGGTGTCGTGCCGAAGGGTTCTCGGTATCGGAACAAAAGTGCCGAAACAATCTCGATATCGAGAGATCGACCGATCCCCCAGCTTAGTCGACCCTCCGTGCGGATCCGACCGCGCGCCGGCGAGGTGCCGTGCGCTCGGCGGGGCGTTAGGCTCACGGGCATGACCGACGCCGCACCCACCTCCGCCCGCAACGCCGTCGTCGCCGCTGCGCTGGATCTCTTCGCCGCTCAGGGCTTCGAAGCGACGTCGGTGGAGCAGATCGCGCAGGCGGCGGGAGTGTCGCGATCGACCTTCTTCCGTCAGTTCGGCGGTAAGGACGACGTCGTCTTCAGCGATCACGACGTGCTGCTCGCGCACCTGCGCCAGAAGCTGACGAGCGGCGATGGCCTGGGCCGAAACCCGTGGGCGGCGGCGTGTGCGGCCTCGGTCGACGTGTTCCGCCACTTCGCCGCCGAGCCCGAACTCGCCCGTCGACGCTACGCCGTGGTGCGCCAGGTCCCGGCGCTGCGCGACCGCGAGATCGTCACGGTCTTCCAGTACGAGCGGCTGTTCGACGACTACCTGCGCTCGGCCCTCCCGGGTCTCGATCCGATCGACGCCGTGGCGTTCTCTGCCGCCGTGACGGCGGTGCACAACCACGTGCTGCGCCGTCTGCTGCGGGGCACCGAGGACATCCCCGAGTCGGTGCTGACCGACGCCTACGACGAGCTCATGCACCGCTTCGGTGTGCACCCCGACGGCGAGCAGGCGCAGAACGACGATGTCGTCGTGGCGACCTTCCCCCGTCGGATGCCGATGGCCGAGGTCGTGCGGCGCCTGCGCGACGAGCTCTGAGCGCGCGGCGTTTTGACTCGCCGCGATCGCTCGACGCCCGGAGGGCGAAGCGCCGGGTGGCGGCTCAGACGGTCTCGCCGGAGGCCACCGTCTCGGCGAGCGCGTGCACGCGCGGCAGGTGGTGGGCTCCGTAGAAGTCGGCGGCCGTGAGACGCGCGGCATCCGCCTCGTGCGCACTCTCGTGCGCCGCGACGGCGACCACCGCGAGCGCGTGCATCCAGCCACCGGCCAGGACGCCGAGGAGCATGAGGTAGGGCACGCTCACGGCGTGGGCGTCGCGCGGCGAAGAGCCGAACGCGACCATCGCCGCGGTGGCGCGGCGGGCGGCGGCCAGGGCTCGCTCGAGACGGTCGGCGGTGCGCGCGGCGACCTCGCCGCCGGCGGAGCGCAGGGCCTCGACGGTGCGTTCGATGTCGGCGAAGAGCGCCTCGGCGGTGGCCCCCTGGTTGCGGATGACCTTGCGACCGATGAGGTCGTTGGACTGGATCGCGGTGGTGCCTTCGTAGATCGGCATGATGCGGGCGTCGCGATAGTGCTGAGCCGCACCGGTCTCCTCGATGAAGCCCATGCCCCCGTGCACCTGGATGGCGTCGCTCGTCAACGCCACGGCATCCTCCGTCGACCAGCCCTTCAGGATCGGCACGAAGAACTCGGCCATCGCGAGCACCGCGGCATCGTCGGTCTGCTCGGCACGGTCGAAGAGGTCGGCGACGTAGACGCCCAGCGCCCGCATCGCGTACACCTCGCTGCGCATCGACAGCAGCAGCCGGCGCACGTCGGGGTGCTCCGCGATCGGCGCGGTGCCCTCGCGGCCGAGGACGCGTCCCTGCACTCGATCGGCGGCATAGGCCGAGGCCTGCTGCAGGGCCCTGTCGGCGATTCCGGTCGCCTGGAACCCCATCGCGATGCGGGCGGAGTTCATCATCACGAACATCCCGGCCAGTCCCCCGCCGACCTCGCCGACGAGGTACCCGGTGGCGTCCTCGTAGGAGAGCACGCAGGTGGGGCTGCCGTGGATGCCGAGCTTGTGCTCGACCGCGACGGTCGTGACGGCGTTGCGCTCGCCGAGCGAGCCGTCGGCGTTGACGAGGTGTTTCGGAGCGACGAACAGCGACAGCCCCTTGGCTCCCTCGGGTGCACCGGGAGTGCGGGCGAGGACGAGGTGGACGATGTTCTCGGCGACGTCGTGGTCTCCCCACGTGATGAAGATCTTCTGACCGCGGATGGCGTAGGTGCCGTCGCCGCGGGGCGTGGCGATCGTGCGGATGGCGCCGAGGTCGGTGCCCGCCGCCGGTTCGGTGAGGTTCATCGTGCCCGTCCACTGGCCCGAGACCAGCTTCGTCAGGTAGGTCTCACGGATCTCATCGGATGCCGCGGCATCCAGCGCGTGGATCTGCCCCGCGGTGAGCAGCCAGCACAGCGCGAACGCGGCGTTCGAGGCGTTCCAGATCTCGCCGAGGCCGGCCCGAATCGCCCCGGGAAGTCCGTCGCCGCCGGCCGAGACCGGCGCTTCGGCGCTGATCCACCCCGCCTCCACGAACGCGGCGTACGCCTCGGCGAACCCGTCGGGCAGACGCACCTGGCCGTCGACGAGGCGAGCGCCCTCGCGATCGCCGATGCTCTGCAGCGGCGCGAGGACGGATGCCGCGAACTCACCGGCTCCGGCGATCACGTCGGCGCCGTCGGCGGCGGTGAGCTCGCCGCCGGTCGCCCGGGCGACGATGTCGAGACCGAACGCCTCGCCGAACAGGAAGGCGTAGTCGGCGGTGGGGGCCTGGTACTCAGCGGCCATGGGAACTCCTCGGATGCTCGCGGCGTCTCGGTGATCGATCCCGATGGAGATCGCGAATGAGACTGCGGACCATCATAAGTGATACTCAGTCTCATCGCGAGTCTACGGACGCCCCCCTGTCGCCCGCGCGCGCCCGCCGTCATGATGAGAGCCATGCCGTACGAGATCCCCGCACCGATGCTGGCGAAGGCCGTCAGCGCCGTTCCCGACCCGGTCCGCACTCCTGGGGGCCTCGCGTACGAGCCGAAATGGGACGGCTTTCGCGCCCTGCTGTCGTGGGACGGCACCGACGTCGAGATCGGCTCGCGCGGCGCGAAGCCGCTCACCCGCTACTTCCCCGAACTCGTCGCCGCGTGCACCGCCCTGCTGCCCGAGCCGTGCCTGCTCGACGGGGAGATCGTCGTGGCGCTCGCCGGATCCGACGGGCGTCGGCGGCTGTCATGGGAGGCGCTGTCACAGCGCATCCACCCCGCCGCCTCCCGCATCGCCCTGCTGAGCAGGGAGACGCCCGCGATGTTCATCGCCTTCGACCTCCTCGCCCGCGGCGAGCGCGATCTCCAGCAGGAGCCGTTCTCGACGCGCCGCGCAGAACTCGAAGACCTCCTGCGGACGGTCCCCGCCCCGGTGCACGTGACGCGCACGACGGGTGACCACGACCTGGCGACGCAGTGGCTCGCCCGCTTCGAAGGCGCCGGGCTGGACGGGGTGATCGCCAAACCGCTCGCCCTGCCCTACGCGCCCGGAAAGCGGACGATGTTCAAGACCAAACACGCCCGCACGGCCGACGTCGTGCTGCTCGGCTACCGCGTGCACAAGAGCGGCCACGGTGTCGGCTCGCTGCTGCTGGGGCTGTACGACGAAAACGGCGAACTCCGCAACGTCGGCGGGGCGTCGGCCTTCAGCGATGTGCGCAGACGTGAGCTCGTCGATGAGCTGGCATCTCTCGTCGTCACGGATGCCGACGGCACCGCGGTGACCGGGCAGACCGACCGTTCGCGCTTCTCGGCGACGAAGGACACCTCGTTCGTCCGGCTGCGGCCGGAGCGCGTGCTCGAGGTGCGCTACGACCAGCTCGAAGGCGCGCGCTTTCGCCACACGGTGCAGTTCGAGCGGTGGCGGCCCGACCGCGACCCACGCTCGTGCACCTTCGCCCAGCTGGAACAGGTGCGCGCGTACGACCTGGCGGAGGTCCTGGACTGAAACCGCGGCGCACGGATCCGGCCCGCGCAGCACCGCACGGGCCGGATCCGGCTCTCCCGCCCACGCTCGCATCGGCGCCGGGTCCCGGCGGCCGGACATGCGATCCGTTGGTGCGGATGGTGAGGGGCGCTCTCCCCTCCTCCGTGATGCCGAGCCTACGGGCGCGCGAAGGACCGCTGATCGGTCGGCGACCGTGAATATCGGCATCCGTTGTTCCGGCTCGCGATCCTCGCCCTGCGGCGGCGCCGGTGCGAGGATCGGACCATGGTCCCCGCCCCGCCCGACGAGCCGTCCGCTGCGCCGTCCGAGCCCTCGGAACCCACGGTGACGCAGGAGCTCGCACTCGAACCGGTGCAGTTCATCGCGCGTACCGACGCGGTGCTGCGGCTGGGCTCGCTCATGCTCGGCGCGGGCGCGTCGTCCGCGCGGGTACGCGACAGCATGGTGCGTGCCGCCGAGGCGGTCGGCATCGACGACGTGCACTGCCGGGTGGGCATGACCGACATCGTGCTCACGGCCGGGCGCGGTCAGATGTTTCGCACGCGCGTGGCGGAGGTTCCCCGTCCGACCGTCGACGCCGACCGCATGACGGCGCTCAAACGGCTGACGGCGCGTCTGCAACCGGGGACGACCCCGGTACAGCTGCAGGGGGCGCTGCGTGAGATCGAGCGCATGCCGCGGCGCTACTCGGATCTGACGCGCGTGCTCGCGGCGGCGCTGGCGTGTGCAGCCTTCGCGCTGCTGAACAACGGCGGGTGGCAGGAGTTCGTCGCCGTCGGGATCGCCGCCGCGGCCGGTCAGTGGGTGCGGATGCTCATCCATCGCCTCCGGACGAACGAGTTCCTGCTGGTGTTCGCCTCGGCGATGACGGCGCTGCTCGTCTACCTCGCCGCCGCGCAGGTGTTCGTCGCCTTCGGCGTGCCCGGCGGGCAGCACGACGCGGCACTGACCAGCGCCGTGCTCTACCTCGTTCCCGGCTTCCCGCTCGTGACCGGCGCCCTCGACCTCGCCCGCCTCGATCTGAACGCCGGCATCGCCCGGGTCACCTATGCCGTCCTGGTGCTGCTGGCGACGGGCACCGCCGTCTGGGGAGTCGCGACCGTCTTCGACGCGACCGTGACCCAGGTCGCCGCGCCCGAGTTCGCCGAGCCTCTCCTGTCGCTCGTCCGACTCGCCGCGGGCTTCGTCGGCGTGCTCGGCTTCGCCCTGCTGTTCGGCACGCCGTGGGCGATCGCGCTGACCGCATCGAGCCTGGGCGCCGTGGCGAACGTCGGGCGCCTGGCGCTCGTCGACGCCCACGTCAATCCCGCCGTCGCCGCCGCTGCCGCTGCCCTCGCCGTGGGCCTGGGCGCCTACCTGTTCGGCGATCGGCTGCGCGCCGCGCGCGTGACCCTGACCGTACCGGCCGTTCTCATCATGGTTCCGGGGGCGGCCGCGTACCGCTCGATCGCCGGTGTCATCGGCGGCGACACGGTGGCGGCGATCCAGAATGCGACGACCGCGCTGTTCGTCGTCGTGGCGCTCGCGATCGGCCTGACCGTGGCGCGCGTGCTCACCGAGCGGGAGTGGTCGCGTCCGGCCCGGTGACCGACGCGGAGGCGACGCGTCGTCTACGGTCGAGGCATGGGACTGTTCCGCGACCGCACCGTCCGCATCGACCAGCACGGCACGGACGGCGTCCACGTGCGCGCCGTGGGCAGACCGTGGAGCCTCTGGGCCGACGCCTTCGGCGCCCTCGCGATCCGGGCGGTGCAGATCATCGTCGTCGTGGCCCTCGCCGCGGGGATCATCTGGGGCATCCGCCAGCTGACCGTCGTGACGATCCCGCTCGTGATCGCGCTGATCCTGGCCTCGGCGTTCGCGCCGCTCATGGCCTGGCTGCGCGGGCGCGGCATCCCCTCCCTCGTGGCGACGCTGATCACCCTGTTCGCCATCGCCCTCGTGCTCACCGCGGTGGGCTGGCTGATCGTCTGGGCGGTGCGCGACCAGTGGGACGAGCTGGCGACGCAGGCACAGGGCGGTTTCACCGATCTGATGGCCTGGGCGGGCACCCTGCCCTTCCAGATCGATCACGCCCAGATCGACGAGTGGCTGAAAGCCCTCACCGATTTCGTGACGAGCGCGCAGTTCGGCAGCGGCGCTCTCGCCGGCGTCAGCGCCGTGGCCAACTTCATCACCGGCCTGGTGCTGATGATCGTGATGCTCTTCTTCTTCCTCAAGGACGGCCCGCAGATGTGGGCGTTCCTGCTGCGGCCGTTCCGCGGTGAGCCCTACGAGCGGGCCCTGCGCGTCGGCGACAAGACGGTGACGGTGCTCGGCTCGTACGTGCGCGGCACGGCGACCGTGGCCGCCGTGGATGCCGTCGGCATCCTGATCGGCCTGCTGATCCTGCAGGTGCCGCTGGCCCTGCCGCTGGCGGTGCTGGTGTTCCTGCTCGCGTTCATCCCGATCGTCGGGGCGACCCTCGCCGGCATCCTCGCCGCTCTGGTCGCCCTCGTGGCCAACGGGTGGGTCGTGGCCCTGCTCGTGGTGGGCGTGGTCGTGCTCGTCAACCAGCTCGAGGGCAACCTGCTGCAGCCGGTGCTCATGGGACGCTCCATGCAGCTGCACGCCTTCGTCATCCTCATCGCCCTGACCGCCGGCACCGTGCTGGGCGGCATCGTCGGGGCCGTGCTCGCCGTGCCGATCACCGCGGTCGCGTGGGGGATCGTTCAGGTGTGGGACGGACCGCACACCCCGGCGAGGTGGGCCCGCCCGCATCGCCGCGAGGCGATCGCCAGCGTCTGAGGGACGGCGTCAGGGAATCCAGACGACGACGCCGTTCTGCCCGCTGAGCAGCGCGGCGACCCCGGCGGCGACGGCGTTGCTGCAGCGCTCGGGCGTGAAGCTCGCCGGATCGTGGTGGGCGGCCTGACCGAGATCCTCACCGCGGAAGCCGGCACCGGCCCAGTCGACGGCCAGCACGTTCTGGGTCGGCTCGGCCAGTTCGCCGCCCAAGACGAGAAACGGTTGGTCGAGGTGGCTCGCGGTGACGATCGCGAGGGGGTCCACGAGGGCGTCACCCGCCGACATGACGACATCGGCGTGCATGTCGATGGCCTGCGTGATCGCGGGAATCGGATCGTTCCCGGCCCGTACCTCGCGCAGGTCGGCGCCCACCTCACGCGCCCACGTGCGCACCGCGTCGGTCATCGTGACGGTCGCTGCCTCGTCCCCCATCGTGAGCAGGACCACGCGCAGTCCCGCCGTCGGGCGCGCCCCGACCCACGATCCCGGACTCGGGGTCATCGTCGCCGCCGGGGCCAGGGGGGTCGGCGGAAGGAAGCCGGCATCGGCGGCCGCGATCAGGCTGGGCGCGGGGTGTGGCGCGGTCCAGTCGGCAGCGCATCCGGCGAGGGACGCCGCAGCGATCACCGCCGCGGACACCGCGACGGCCACGGTGAGACGGGAACGGGCGACACGCACTCCTCCAGCATCGCGTCGCGGGTCCGCGGCGGCGGTACGCGGCGACCGTCGTTCCTCGAAGATTGACGCGCGAGTCAATCCCCGTTCACCGACGACGCGCACGCTCACGCCGTGACCCTTCACCGTCGTTCCCTCCGCGCCGTGCTCCTGCTCGCCGTCGCGATCGCCGCCCTCTCCCCCTTGGCCTCGGCATCCGCCGCCCTCGCGCACGGCTTCAGCTCGGTCGTGTTCGCCGACCTCTCCCGCGACGAGCAGGGACGAACCGTCGCGACCCTGCAGCTGGAGTACGACCTCCTCGTGGTCTCGGCAGCCGACACGCAGCACGACGACGCGTTCTTCCGTTCGGGCACCGCCGCCTTCGACGCCCGGGACGACACCGCGATGGCGCAGGCGGTCACGGATCATCGCGACACGGTCTCCCGCTACCTCGACGAGCGGTTCACGATCCGCACCAGCGGCGGCGATGCCGCCGGCTGCACGCTCAGCCCACTGGATGCCGTATCGATGACGGTGCAGGAGGGTGTTCCCTACGTCGTCATCCCCCGCACCCTCACCTGCCCGGCCGGAGAGGCGCACATCGTGCGCAGCACCCTGTTCGCCGACGAGGAGGGCTACGTCACGGGAACCAAGACGATCCTGACCTACGACATCGACCTGCACTCGGGCTCCGCCGCGCTCGACGCCTCCGCGCCCGAGTTCTCCACGGCGCAGAGCACCTGGGACCGGTTCGTGGAGTTCTTCCGTCTGGGCGCGGAGCATCTCCTGACCGGCATCGACCACATCCTGTTCCTCCTCGCCCTCATCGCCGGCTCGCGAAAGCTCCGCGAGATCGTCCTCGCGGCGACCGTGTTCACGCTCGCTCATTCGGTGACCTTCATCCTGGCCGCCACGAAGCTGGTGAGCCTTCCGAGCATCATCATCGAGCCGGCGATCGCCCTGTCGATCTCGGTCGTCGCGGCCTGGTACCTGTTCCGGTTGTGGCGCAGGGGCGAGGCAGCCACGGAGCTGACCCGTGACTCCGGTCCGCTCGGCCTCGACCGGGCGGGCTGGCTGCGCCTGCTCGTCGTATTCTGCTTCGGCCTGATCCACGGCCTCGGCTTCGCCTCCGCCCTCGGGATCGACGAGCCCTGGTCGTGGACGCTGCTGTGGTCGCTGCTCGTGTTCAACCTCGGCATCGAGGCCGTGCAGATCGGCCTGATCGCGATCGTGTTCCCCGTCTTGGTGCTGCTGCGCCGCCGCGCGCCCCGGGTCGCGATGTGGGCCAGCGGCGCACTCGCCGTGGCGGTGACCCTCGCCGGCCTCATCTGGTTCGTCCAGCGCGTGTTCGGCTGGGACTGATCCGGCTCTGGGCGAACCCTCAGAGTTTCGCCGGGACGTCACCGCTTCTGGGCGGGATGTTCACCGCCTTGTCACCGCGAAGGCGGATCGTCCAGGTGACGCCCTCCGCGGCGCCTGCGACCGGCCTTCGCCGCGCATCCCTCCTTCACGAACGGACAGACCATGCCGCACTCCGCCGAACCGCGAGCGCCCCGCCCTGCGCGCCGGACGATCGCCTGGATCACCGCCGCCACGCTGTGCGCGACGGCTTTCGCGGGAGTCGTCGCGACTCCCGCTCTCGCCGACACGCCGACCACGCTCACCGGCGTGATCCTCGGCGTCGGCGCCGACGAGACCCAGCGCATCGTGAGCTGGTACTCCTCCGCCGACACCGCCCAGGTCGTCCAGGTCGCGCCCACCGCCTCGCTCGTGGGTGACGCCTTCCCGGCATCCGCCGTCACCTTCGCCGCCACGGGTACCGCCAACATCGCGACCAGCGGCGGCTACAACCGCCACGCGACGATCACCGGCCTGCAGGAGAACACGCAGTACTCCTACCGCGTCGGCGCCGAGGGCGCGTGGTCGACGACCACCACGTTCCAGACGCACTCCTTCGAGGGCGACTTCGACTTCCTGTTCTACGGCGACCCGCAGATCGGTTCGTCGGGCGACGTCGCGAAGGACACCGCCGGCTGGGTGGACACCGTCAACGTCTCGCTGCAGTCCAACCCGAACGCCGAGCTGCTCGTGTCGGGCGGCGACCAGGTCGACAAGGCCAACACCGAGGCGCAGTGGGACGGCTTCCTCGCGCCCGCGCAGCTGCGCAGCTACCCGTGGGTCGCGACGATCGGCAACCACGACGTGGGCGGCAAGGCCTACGAGCAGCACTTCTTCACGCCCAACACCGACCGCTCCGGTCAGTACTACGTCAACGGCGACCCGACGTCCAACTCGTCGGGCGGCGACTACTGGTTCATCCACAAGGACGTGCTGTTCATCGACCTCAACTCGAACAGCTACAAGACCTCCACGGGAGGCGGCGGCGACGCGGCGCACATCCAGTACGTGACCGACGTCATCAACGCGCACGGCGCCCAGGCCAAGTACACGGTGCTCGTCTACCACCACGCCATCTACTCCCCCGCCGACCACGCGCAGGATGAGGACAACAAGACGCGTCGCGTCGACTTCCCGACCACGTTCTCCAAGCTCGGCGTCGACCTCGTGCTCCAGGGCCACGACCACAGCTACTCGCGCTCGTACGAGATCAAGAACGGCGAGAAGGCCAAGGCCGACGAGAAGCCCGGCCAGAACGAGGTCTTCGAAGGCCCCGGGGGCGTCGTCTACGTCACGGCGAACTCGGCATCCGGCTCGAAGTATTACGACCTCACCACGCCCGTCCCCGGCGACGCCACCTCTGGCCGGGGCAACGGCGCCGACCCGCTGAACCCGTCGAACTACTGGTACAACTCGGTGCAGAACCAGGAGCACGTGCGCACCTTCGTCAAGGTGCAGGTGCAGAAGGACGCTCTCGTCGTGCAGAACGTGCGCTCCGGCACGTGCGACGCGCCGAACGCCGCCGTCGAGCTGCGCAAGGTCGTGTGGTGCGGCCCCGCCAACGGCACCCAGGCCGCTCTGCCGGTCGGATCGGTACAGGACGAGGTGACCATCCACCCCAACCACGGCGACGGCCAGGACATCCAGGTCGACGTGCCCGACGCCGCTCCCGGTGAGTTCGGCTGGACCATCAACGGCCACAACGGCCTCGTCGACCTCGGCACGGCCACCGAGAAGAACAACAGCTACTTCGAGGCGACCGGTCAGATCAACCCGATCACGGTGACCGACACCCGCCGCGCCGTGGCCCCCTGGTCGATCGCAGCGAAGGTCGGCGACTTCACCGACGGCAGCAAGTCGTTCTCCGGAAAGTACCTCGGCTGGACCCCAAAGATCGTCGCCGCCGGCGGCGGCGCGGTCGCGGGTGCGCCGGTCGGCTCGGGCTACGACGGCGGCACCGGCCTGTCCGACTCGCGGGCGCTGGGCTCGGCGGCCCAGGGCCACGACCGCGGCACCGCCGTGCTCGGCTCCGACCTGGATCTGAAGATCCCGGTCGAGGTCGACAAGGGCAGCTACCGCGGCACCCTCACCCTCACCGCGATCAGCAACTGATGATCACCGACAACTGAACAGCTCGTCCCGCGACCCGGGACGCGTCGACCCACCCGGTCGGCGCGTCCCGGGACGCACCCCTTTCGCGCCTCACCCGTCTCCCGTCCTCCGAAGGAATCCGATGCTCCGTTCTCTCCGACTCCGTCGCGGCTCCGCGCTGACCGCCGTGGCCCTCGCCGCGGTGGCGCTGCTGTGGCCCCTCGCGCTTCCCGCGGCATCCGCCCGCGCCGCCGCCGACGACGCCGGAAGCGCGGACGACGTGACGTGGTCGGTGCGCACGGAGTCGAACGGATTCGGCGCGGAGCGCACGTCCTACACGTATGCGGTGGACCCGGGTCAGAGCGTCAGCGATGCCCTCGTGATCGCCAACCACGGCGCCGCCGCGCTGCAGCTGGCGGTGTACGCCGCCGACGGCTACACCGGAGCGGGCGGGCAGCTCGACCTGCTGACGCCCGCGGAGAGCTCCACCGGCATCGGCGCCTGGACGCGTGCGGCGGCGGCCACCGTCACCGTCGCGCCGAACGAGTCCACGACGGTGCCCTTCGTGGTGTCCGTTCCCACGACGGCGACCCCCGGCGACTACGTCGGGGGCATCGTGACCTCGCTGGGCTCCTCGGCCGACCAGGGCATCTCGGTCGACCGCCGCCTCGGCATCCGCATCGCCCTGCGCGTCTCGGGCGCACTCGCCCCCTCGCTCGCGATCGAGAACCCGCAGGTGACCTGGGGTGGCACGTGGTCGCTCGGCACGGGCGCCGCCACGCTCAGCTACACGCTGCACAACACCGGCAACACGACGATGGGCGCGCAGCAGAGCGCGACGATCGCAGGGCCCTTCGGCTGGTTCCCCACCGATGCCGGCGACGTCGCCCCCGAGGTGCAGATCCTTCCCGGTGAGACGCGCGACGTGCAGATCACGGTGCCCGGCGTCGCCGGCATGCTCGCCCTGATCGGCTCGGCGACGATCACCCCCATCGTGGTCGATGCGTCGGGATCCACCACGGGGCTCACCCCGGTCACGACGCAGGCGATCGGCTTCGCCGTGCCGTGGCTGCTGCTGATCATCGCGATGATCGCGATCGCGCTCGTCGCGGCCGCGCTGTGGTGGCGGCGTCGCGCGGGCGCGGTGCGCCGCCGGCGTGAGGACGAGCGGGTCGCCCGCGCCGTCGCCGACGCCCTCGCGAGCGCCCAGCCGCCCCCCGCACCCGACGACACGGCCGGCGACGTGGTCGTCGGCGCGACGCCGAGCACGACCACGCTGCGCACGGTCTCCGACGAGCGCGCCTGAGGCGGGAGCGCGTCGTACGCGCTTCAGTCGCGCGCGGCGCGGCGGCGAAGAAGAGCGCCGCCGCCGATCAGCGCGGCAGCGGCGGCGGCGAACACGAGCGCTCCGGCGAGCTGGTCGCCCGTCGGCGCGAGCCGGCCATCGGGCGCACGCCCGTCGACGGCGCCGTCGTCCGGGCCGCCCGCAACGGTGGAGGGGGTGGGCGCAGGCGTCGCAGGCCCGCGCTCATGCGGCGGAACGACGACGGCGATCACCATCTGCGCGTTCGACGGCGACGTGCCCGACGAGTCGTCGTCCGCGCGCGCGATGTCGATAGGGCCGAGGCCTGCGGCAACGACGAGGCACGCACCGACGACGACGCGTGCGATCATCCTCGTTCGCATGCCGGCGCTCTCCTGTCCCGCCACCCGAACGGCGATCACGGGTGACGCTAGCCGTCGCCGGTGACGGAGGGGATGCCGCCGAGCGACCGGTCGGTGAACCCGATCAGTCCTTCTTTGCGCGACTGGGCTGGACGCGCGGCGGCTCGCCCGGCATCTTGGGAAACTCGGGGGGAAATGGCAGCTCGCCCAGACCCGCTTCGAGGTCGCGCTGCCACCACTCGAGCAGCAGATCGATGCGTCCGGGGTTCTCCTGCAGTCCCTCCCAGGGATCCCCGACCGCCGCGAGCCGCTGCGGCACGGTCCGCACGGTGAACGCGGCCGGATCCACGCCTTCGGCCAGCTCCGCCCAGGTGATGGGCGTCGCGACCGTCGCCGACGGCAGAGCGCGCGGGCTGTAGGCGCCGGCCATCGTGCGATCGCGGTTGGCCTGGTTGAAGTCGACGAAGATGCGCCGACCGCGCTCCTCCTTCCACCACTCGACCGTCACGGCATCCGGCAGCCGTCGTGCGAGCTCTCGCCCCGCCGCGATCACGGCATGGCGGACGTCGAGGAACTCGTGCGTCGGCTCGATGGGGCAGAACACGTGGATGCCGCGATTGCCGCTGGTCTTCAGCCACGGTTCGAGCCCGGCCTCGCGTAACACGTCGCGCAGCACCGGAGCGACGGCGGCGGCATCCGCGAAATCGGTGCCGGGCTGCGGGTCGAGGTCGATGCGCAGTTCGACGGGATTGTCGGTGTCGGCGGCGAGCGAGGCCCACGGGTGGAACACGACGGTGTTCATCTGCACTGCCCAGACGATGGCCGCGGCCTCGTCGAGCACCACCTGAGGGTGACGGCGCCCGCTGTTGTAGGTGCACATCACCTCATGGACGTAGTCGGGGGCACCGCGTGGCGGGTTCTTGGAGAAGAAGCGCTCGCCGTCGACGGTGTCGGGGAAGCGCTCGAGCGAGACGGGGCGGTGGCCGTTGGCCCGCAGGAACGGCTCGGACACGGCGATCACGTACTCGGCGAGCTCCTGCTTCGTGATGCCGAGCTCCGGCCAGATCACGCGGTGCGGGCTGGAGAGCGAGACGTCCCGCCCGTCGACGTCGAGGGTGATGCGCTCCGAGGCCATGCCCCGACCCTACGGGCCGGGCGCCGGTCGCGACAGGGGGCGATCCCGCGCTCGCGCGGGTCGCTACAGATTCCGTGGCCGGCAACGGATGCGGACCGGATGCCGCGCGGCATCCGAATCCGCTGCATTCATCCGAATCTGCGGGGCCTGCGGCGCGTGTCCGTCCGCGAGTATCGGTCCGCGCGTCAGCCGGCGAGCGCCATGACACCGGCCAGCGCGTCTCGGTCGAGCTCGATCCACGGGCCGCCCGGGTCGACGACGATGCCGGTGAGGCCCGGCTCGGATGCCAGGGCGCGGCCGAGCTGCTCGGGCTGCACCGGCAGGGGGCTGTCGCCACGGCCGAGAGCCACGACCTCCAACGGGTGCGAGAACACCTCCATGCGGCGCTGACCGTCGGGGGTGCGCGCCTCGGCGAGGCCCATGCGCCCCTCGGCGTCGCTGTTGCCGGCCACCCAGACGGGAAGGCGCGAGAGGGCGTCGGCGACGCGTGCGGCCGTGCTCTCATCGCGCGGCGCCGACAGCAGCGTCTTGATCTCGAACGTGGGCTCGCTCTCCTCGACGGCGCGGGCGATGAGCTCCTTCGGCAGGATGACGCGGGCGCCGGCGGTGGCGTGGTCGAGGTAGATGCCGTCGTATCCCCCGGCCACCGCGTTGCGCAGCACCTCGATGGCGGGCTGCCCGATGACCGAGGTGGCCGCCCCGCCTTCGGAGTCGACGCTGGCCTGTAGTGCGGCGCCGCCGCTGAAGGCGAGGAGGAAGCGCTTTCCCTCCACGGAGGCGATCGCGAGGTTGATCTGCTGGCCCGCAGCGATCAGCGCCTGAACGTCGCCCTGCGCCCGCAGGAACAGCTGCCCCTGCAGCGCCTGGCGCATCACGTTCATGATCTCGGTGTTCTGCGGCTCCGCCGACAGGGCCGACAGCGCCGCCTGCAGCAGGGCGTTGTCGACCAGACCGGGCACGATCTCGCGCGGAGCCGGTGCGGTCGCCGCGGGGCGCGTCGGCGCTGCGGGCGCCGGAGCCGTCGGGTCGGCGCCGAAGGTGGAGACCGAGATGCCGACCTGCGGCACCCCCTCGGCCGCAACGGATGCCGCTTCGGCGGATTCGTCCGTCTCCGCAACGGTGTCGACGGACTCGACCTCGGATGCCGGGGCGCCGTCGCCCTTGTCGGAACGGTCGCGACGCGAGAAGAGTGCCATGGGTCCGAGCCTAGCTGGGACCGCCACCGGCCCGCGGCGGGGCGGCATCCGCCTCGCGCGCTCCCCTCCGTCTCGCGCTACCGAAACACGCATCGCGCGTGCCGGATTCGACAGCGCGAACCGCCGGACTACAGCTTCTCGATCGGGGCGATCTTGATGAGCAGCTTCTTCTGCCCGGCGCGGTCGAAGCGCACGTGGGCCACGCGCTTGGCGCCTTCGCCCGTCACCTGATCGACGCGGCCTTCTCCGAAGTCCTCGTGGCGGATGCGATCGCCGGGAACCAGCTCCATGTCGCCGTTGTCGCGCACCTTCGCGGGGATGCGGTTGGCGAACTTCGCGAGGTCACCCGCGGGCTTCTCCCGCCGCGGCAGGGGAACGAGGTCGTCGCCGTAACGCGAGCCGCCCGATGCGCCCCCACCGCCGAAGCCGCCAGGCCTCCGTCCGTTCAGTGCTCGCGATCCTCCCTGACCTCGCGAGTTGATGTCGCCGGGCGACTGGCGCCAGTCGATGAGCTCGTGGGGGATCTCCTGCAGGAACCGCGACGGCATCGCGACCGACACCTCGCCGAACTGGGCGCGGGTCATGGCGAGCGAGAGGTGTAGGCGCTTGCGGGCGCGCGTGAGCGCGACGTAGAACAGGCGGCGTTCCTCTTGCGGGCCGCCCGGCTCTCCCGCGGAGATGCGATGCGGGATGAGGTCCTCTTCGACACCGGTGACGAATACGGCGTCGTACTCGAGGCCCTTCGCGGTGTGCATCGTCATCAGAGATACCGAGCCCGAGGCGTCGGCGAGGTCATCGGCATCCGAGACGAGGGCCACCTCCGTGAGGAAGTCGAGGATCGTGCCGTCGGGGTTGTTCCGGGCGAACTCGCGGGTGACGGCGACGAGCTCGTCGAGGTTCTCGACGCGCGCCTCGTCCTGCGGATCCTTCGACATGCGGAGGGCATCGAGGTAGCCGCTCTTGTTCAGCAGCAGCGTCAGACCCTCGGCGACGGCGGTCGACGGCGGCGCCTCGCCCGAGGCCGGCAGCATGATCGCCGTCGCCTCGACCAGCACGGCGTCGAGCTGGGCGATCGCGGCCTGGATCTTGGGTCCCACGCCCAGCGCCGACGCGTTGGCGAGCGCGTCGCGGAACGTGATGTCCTGGTCGGCGGCGTAGCGCGCGATGGACGTCTCGGTGACGTCGCCGATGCCGCGGCGGGGCTTGTTCAGGATGCGGCGCACGCTCAGTTCGTCGGCAGGGTTGGCCACCGCGATGAGATACGCGATCGCATCCTTGATCTCGGCGCGCTCATAGAACTTCGTGCCGCCCATGATCTTGTACGGCACGGCGGCGCGGATGAAGATCTCCTCCAGCGC
Organism: Sphingomonas sp. BLCC-B65; assembly: GCF_028550675.1. Taxonomy (NCBI): domain Bacteria; kingdom Pseudomonadati; phylum Pseudomonadota; class Alphaproteobacteria; order Sphingomonadales; family Sphingomonadaceae; genus Sphingomonas; species Sphingomonas sp. BLCC-B65. The sequence goes on from NZ_JAQQGL010000001.1 coordinate 1,276,967, forward strand.
GCGGGACTGCGAGTTGGTCCGGTAGAAGACCGCCATCTCGCCGTACGGCAGACCGGCGCGGTGGAGCGCCTCGACCTCGTCGGCGACGAACTGGGCTTCGTCGTGCTGCGAATACCCGGTGAAGCCGACGATCTTGTCTCCGGCGCCGACGTCGGTCCAGAGCTTCTTGTCCTTGCGGTCGAAGTTATTGCTGATGACGGCGTTGGCCGCGGTCAGGATGTTCTGCGTCGAGCGGTAGTTCTGCTCGAGCAGCACGACCTTGGCGCCGGGGTAGTCGCGCTCGAACTCGGTGATGTTGCGGATGTCCGCGCCGCGGAAGGCGTAGATCGACTGGTCGGAGTCGCCGACGACGGTCAGCGACGCGCCGTCGGTCTCGTCGAGCAGGGCACCGACGTCTTCGATGGGCCGCGTGAGTTCGTGGATCAGCGCGTACTGGGCGTGGTTGGTGTCCTGGTACTCGTCGACGAGGATGTGGCGGAAGCGTCGGCGGTAGGTGTCGGCGACGTGCGGGAACGCACGGAAGAGGTAGACGGTCTGCGCGATGAGGTCGTCGAAGTCGAACGCGTTGGCGCGCTGAAGCGAACGCTGATAGTCGGCGAAGATCTCTGCGAACAGGCGCTCGGCGGGGTCGCTCATGTTGGCCGTGCGCGCGAACGACTCGGCATCCGCGAGCTCGTTCTTCAGCTTCGAGATGCGCCCCTGGACGGATGCCGGGGTCAACCCGAACGCGTCGGCCTCGTACTGCTTGACGAGTCGTTTGATGAGAGCGCGCGAATCGCCGGAGTCGTAGATCGTGAAGCTCTTGGTGAAGCCGAACTGGTCGGCCTCACGGCGCAGGATGCGCACGCACGCCGAGTGGAACGTCGAGATCCACATGCCCTGCGCGGTGTCGCCGATGAGCTGCTGCACGCGTTCGCGCATCTCGCCGGCGGCCTTGTTGGTGAAGGTGATCGCGAGGATCTGACTCGGCCATGCCTCGCGTGCGCGCAGCAGCGATGCGATGCGGCGCGTGAGCACGCTCGTCTTTCCCGAACCCGCACCGGCGACGATCAGCAGCGCCTGTCCGCGATAGGTGACGGCTTCTCGCTGCTGCGGGTTGAGACCGACCAGGAGGTCCTCGTCGGCCCGGCCTCCCGAGCCGCGCGCGGCGTCCGTGGGCATGCCGACGATGACGGGCTTGATCGGGTCGCTCATAACCCGTCAAGTCTAGGTCGCGGCTCTGACACCGCCGACGGGATGCCGCGGCGACCGTCTCAGAGCAGGCGCCGCTGCGAAGCCCAGGCCGTCAGCTCGTGGCGCGACGAGAGCTGGAGCTTTCGCAGCACCGCCGAGACGTGCGTCTCGACCGTCTTGATCGAGATGAACAGCGCGCTCGCGACCTCCTTGTACGCGTAGCCGCGGGCGATGAGGCGCATCACCTCCTGTTCGCGGGCCGAGAGGCGATCGAGCTCGTCGTCGACGGCGGCGGTCTCGCCCGCGACGGCGCCGAACGCGTCGAGCACGAACCCCGCCAGACGAGGCGAGAACACGGCATCGCCCCCGGCGACGGCGTGAGCGGCGCGGCTCACTTCGGCGCCCGACGACCCTTTCGTGATGTAGCCGCGGGCGCCCGCGCGGATCACGCGCACGACGTCCTCCGCCGCGTCCGACACACTCAGCGCGAGGAACCGGGTCGGCACTCCGGCGCAAGCGCGGATCACCTCTTCGCCGCCTGTGGCCTCGTCGCCGTGCCCGCCGGGCAGATGCACGTCGAGCAGAACCACGTCAGGCCGCGTCTGGGCGATGACGCCGATCGCGGTCGGCACGTCGGCGGCCTCTCCCACGACCTCGACGGTGTCGTCGAGGTCGCTGCGCAGACCCGAGCGGAAGATGGAGTGGTCGTCGACGATGACCACGCGGATGCCGTCAGCCACGGCCGTTCCCCTCGGCGCCGACCGACCGCAGGTGCACGTCGGTGCCCCCCGGTCCCGAGGTGACCGTCGCGGTGCCCCCGAGACGCCGCATCCTCCCGATGATCGACTGCCGCACACCGAGCCGGTCGGCGGCGACGTCGTCGAGGGCGAACCCCGACCCTCGGTCGCGGACGAAGACGTCGACGCCGTCGGAGCGTCCTTCGATGTACACCGAGACGTCGCCGCCGGCGTGACGTGCCGCATTCAGCATGGCCTCTCGAGCGGCGGCCGCGATCTCGCCGCTGGCCCCTCGCTCGAGACCCCGGCGACGACGACGTCGATGCGCACCGGGTAGTCGAGCTCGAGCGCCGCGGCGTAATCACGGAGGTCGGTTGCGAGGTCGCTGTCGGCCGGCTGGTCGCCGTCGTAGAGCCACGCGCGCAGCTCCCGCTCCTGTGCGCGGGCGAGCCGCGCCACGTCGCTCGAAGCGCCGCCCCGGTTCTGGATGAGGGCGAGGGTCTGCAAAACGGAGTCGTGCAGGTGCGCGGCCATCTCAGCGCGCTGCTCCTCGCGGATGCGTCGATCGCGCTCACCCGTGAGTTCGCGCCACTTCCCGACGAAGGTGGACGACAGCATCGCGGCGAGTGCGGCCAGGGGCACCACGATCAGCAGGGCGTCCGCCGCCGCACCCTCGCGGAGGGCGAGGATGGTCAGTGCGAACACGGCGAGCAGGATGATCACGACCGCGGTGCGCACGATCACCGCGTGCCCCGGTCCGCGGAGGGGGTCGCGGCGGTCGACCAGGGTCGCCCATGCGCCGGCGGCTGCGGCTGTCGCCGATGCCGCGCCGACGACGAGGGCGAGGTCTGAGCTCGCCCTCGCGCCGACGACGGCGAGCGCGGTCAGCGGCAGCAGCACGATCGCGGCGCCGCACGTGAGAATCCAGGCGACCGGCGCCGAACTCGTGGTCGGCGCGTCTCCCGCGGCGCGGGGCGCGAAGGCCCAGCACCAGGCGTAGAACAGGATGCCGGCGCCTGCGCACAGCGCCAGGACGACGAACAGCGCGCGCACGGCGCTCACGGGGGCACCGAGGTGCTGGGCGAGTCCTTCGGCGACGCCGGCGACGACGCCCTCGCGAGGGCGCACGAGCGGGGGCCGGGCCGGCGGCACCGGGCGCGGCGCGGGCGCGGCGCGCGCGGCGTCCGAGGCGGCGGCGGGCGTCATACGGCCATCCAACCATCCGCGACCTCGGCCGTCACCGCTGCGGCCGCCGAGATCAGGGCCGTCTCAGGGATTCCCCCGATGGTCGGCGCGAGTGCCGCGCCGCGAAGATCGTTGCATGACCACTCCACCCGTGGACCCGCCGCAGACCACATCGTCGACGCCGCCCCCTCCCGCCGGAAGCCACACCGCCGCCGAAAGCCGCAACACCGGCGACCGCTTCTTCTCGTGGACCTCGGGACTCGGCATGGTCCGCGGTGACGGCTGGATCGGCGGGGTGGCCGCGGGCATCGCCGCGCGCCTCCGGATCGATCCGCTGATCGTCCGCGGCATCCTCGTCGTGGTCGGCCTGTTCGGCTTTCCGGTGATCTTCCTCTACGCGCTCGCCTGGGCACTGCTGCCCGACCTCGACGGCCGGATCGTGCTGCGAGACGCTCTGCGTCGCCGGTTCGAGCCGGCCCAGGTCGGGATCCTCGGTCTGCTGATCCTCGGTCTCATCCCGCTCGGACCGGGAGTGGTCTTCGTCGGCAGGATCCCGGGATGGATGCTGAGTCCCGGGCTCGGCGGATGGTCTGCTCTGTCTGCGCTGCTGGTGACCGTCGGTCTGATTCTCGCCGTCGCGCTCCTGTTCATCATCGTGCGCGCCGCGCGTCACTCCGCGCGCTCCGCGCCCCCGGCACCCCCGCAGCAGAGGGCTTCCGCTGCGGATGCGTCGCCGGATGCGTCCGCCGCGGCGACCGGTTCGGGTCCGGTCGCCCCCGCGGACCCGCGGGGGACGGATGCCGCCGGCTTCGCGGCATCCTCCCCTGCCCTCCCCTCCCCGGCCACCGCCGCCGACTCCTCGACCGATGCCGGCACGGCCGCGTCGACACGCCCTGCACCCGACGACGACGCGTACGCCGCGTGGCGCGAGCAGCACGCCGCGTGGAAGATGCAGGACGACGCCTGGCGCCGGCAGCAGCAGGATGTCGATCGCGCCGTCCGCGAGCAGGCTCGCCGTGAGCGGCAGGAGCGCGCCACCGCGTTCGCCGCCGAAGCCGCCGAGCGCCGGAGACTGCGGCGCCTGAGTTCGCCGCGCACGCCGCTCGCGTTCGTCGGGGTCGCGCTCGGCATCGCCGTGATCGCGGGCACCGCCACGGCCATCGCCCAGCGCGATGCTCTCGGCCCCGCACGCGGACTGTTCGTCGCGGCGGTCGCGCTCGGCGTGTCGATGGTGGTCGCCGGTGTGCTGCGCCGCCGCAGCGGCTTCCTCGCGTTCGCGACCGTCGTGACGCTGCTCGGCGCGGGCGCGGCGACCGTGGCGCCGGTCGCACAGAGCCTCCACATCGGGAGCTACTGGCTTTCGGTGGGCAACGGCTCCCAGCCGGGCGCCTCCGCATCAGCCCCGTTCGTGCAGACGTGGGGCGACCTCGTCATCGTCGCTCCAGACAACGGTGTGGACGGTTCGGTCTACGTGGAGAAGACCTCGGGTAACACGCAGATCATGGCTGAGCCGCTCGAGGGATCCGTCCGAATGGAGATCGAGATCACCACGCGGGACGCCGCGGTCGATCGGGTCCGCCTCGCGGATGCCGACGGCAGATCCTCCGCGCGCCTCGCCGACGACCCCGCCGTCACGAGCACCCGTCTCGCTGACGGGCGCATCCGCCTCACCACGACCGTCGGCGCCGCCGATGCCCGCACTCACCACCGCATCGTCATCGCGCAGGACAGCGGCTTCATCTCCGTCATGCAGTCATCACCCGCAACCACGACAGGAGGATCCCGATGAGCGACTCCACACCAGACTCTGACGTGTTCCCGGCATCCGCTGCCGACGCTCTCGCGCCCGACGCGCCCGAGGCCCTGCCGCGCCCGCGCATCCGCTGGGCAGGGATCGTCTGGGGGCTCGTCTTCGCCGCCCTCGCCACCGTCGGTGCCGCTCTGACCTGGACGCCTCGGGCGCTCGAGAACCTGTCGATGATCGTCCCCCAGCTGACCGGAACGACGCTGGTGGCCGCCACGCTCATGGCGCTCGGCGCACTGGCGCTGATCTCCGGGCTCGTAGGACTGCTGCGTCATGCGCAGCGCGCGGCGACCCGGCGTCGCGCGTAGCCCCGCGCGGACGGGAGAATGGACGCATGCGCACGATCCTCAACATCGTCTGGATCATCTTCGCCGGATTCTGGTTGTTCGTCGGCTACGTGGTCGCCGGTGTGGTGCTGTGCATTCCGATCATCACGATCCCCTGGGCGATCGCCTCGTTCCGCACCGCGGGCTACGTCATCTGGCCGTTCGGGCGCACGATCGTGCCGAAGCCGACGGCGGGCGTGGGCTCGTTCCTCGGCAACGTCGTCTGGGTGATCCTCGCCGGGTGGTGGCTCGCGCTCGGACACCTGGTCAGCGGCATCGCGCTGTGCATCACGATCATCGGTATTCCGATGGCGATCGCGGACTTCAAGATGATCCCGATCTCTCTCATGCCCCTCGGCAAAGACATCGTCTCCACGCGCCAGGGCGCGTTCGATCGGACGCTGTGACCCCGACGATCGCCCGCGTCACGCGCGGACACATATCGCAACCACAGGTCACACACCTGTTCCCGGCGGTCGCGGCGGGTTAGCGTGGGGGCGTCCCCTCACCGGGGCATCGCGGCGATCCGGGCGGACCCGGGCACCGGCTCATAACCGGGTGCGTTGCGGGTTCGACTCCCGCCGTCGCGTCGACGCAGGACTTCCCCGTTCTCTCCGCGCATTCGCAGGCGCAGGGCCTACCCTCACTTCATCCGGCACACCGCATCCGTCGGCGCGAGGAGGCCCCCATGCGCAGAACCCCGATCCTGACCGTGATCGCCCTGGCGGCGCTCGCCCTCACCTCGTGCAGCTCCGGCGGCACCGATCCCGCTGCGGAGCTGCCGGGCGTCTCCCCGTCGACGCGCCCGCCGCTGCAGACGACGACACCGGGACCGATCGGCCCGAGCGGGCCGGCGATCGCCGTACCCCAGAGCCGCTGGGACGCCCTCGTCGCCGACCTCACGAAGCGGGGCGTGACGGGCACCCCCGCGCTCGTGTCCTCCGAAGCGGTGACGTTCAACGACGGCTCGCTCGGCTGCCCGTCTCCGGGTCAGTCCTACACGCAAGCGCAGATCGACGGCCTGCGCGTGGTCGTCTCGGTCGATGGCAAGACCTACGACTACCGGTTCGGTCAGGGCGCCGAGCCCAAGCTCTGCGCCTGACCTCGCGACAGCACACGCGACGACGCGACAGCGCACACGAAAGAAGAAGGGGTGGATGCCGCGGCATCCACCCCTTCTTCTTTCTCGCCGGGGCTACTTCTTCAGCGGCAGCAGCAGCGCCTCATCGGCGCCCGACTGGTTGTCCATCACGACCACCATCGAGCCCAGCGGCTTCTGCGCGTCGATCTGCTTCGCGTTGAAGGTGACGTCGACGCTGACCGAACCGCGCTTCGGCACCGTGACGAACTGGCCGTTGCTGATCGCCGGCGCCGTCGGGTCATACGTCGCCCACCCGTCCACGGCGTCCGACGCGTCGTTGGACGCGAAGGTCTGGGCCGTGTACGAGAACGCCCCCGTGATGCCCAGATCGCTCGCCCGCACCGGCATCAGCAGGGTGCTGCTGTCGGTCGGCGCCTGCGTGAGGAAGCCCGCGGCGGCCGTCTCCTTCGTCTTGGCGTTGACGATGAAGACCTCGGACAGACCGTTGGTGTCGCCGTTGCGCACCCCGCCCGAGTCGGCGGACAGGACGATCCAGTCGGGGGTGCCGTCGCGGTCGCTGTCGATCACGATGTCGTACTCGTTCGCGGCCGCGTTCGACCAGCGGTGGTGCATGTTCATCGCGAACACCATGAGCGTGTCGTCGCCATCGGGGAAGGACTGCACCCCGACCGCGCGGATGTCGTACCCGGTGTCGGCCAGGGTCTTGCTGGCGTCCTGCGGGTCGGACAGGCCCCACGTGTACACGTCGGCACCGGCCGGCAGGGCGCCGGCGAGGTTGCGCAGCGTCAGCTTCTTGGTGCCGTCGGCGACCTTCTGCTTGCCGCTGAACCACGGGCTGTTCGTCGTCGCGCGCACCGTGCTGTCGGCTCGGGGCACGAGCAGGTAGGGCACGCGCAGCGTGGAGTCGGACGACGTGAGCACGATGTCACCGGAGATCTCGGAGAACGCGAACTGGTCGTCGGCGCCGACCGAGCTGGGCACGTCCTTCGCGGCGGCGGCGACGATCAGCAGCACCTTCGCCGAGCCATGCGCCGGGACGGTGATCGAGCGGTTCGAGAGCAGGATGCGTGCCTTCTTCGACTGCGCCGACGGGGTCGTCGAGACGTCGTAGCGCACCGCGGTCGGCCCGTCGTTGCGCACCGTCACGGTCTTCACGCCACCGAAGCCCAGCGGCGACTCCTGGAAGCCGAAGCTGAGCGCCGACTCGCGCGCCCAACCGCTCTCCGTCCGGAACGCGTCACCCGTCGCCGTCACCGTCGTCGCCACGGCCTGCGCGGCATCGACGAGACCCACCCCGCCGAGCGTCAGGCTCTGGCCGGCGACCTTGTCGGGATCGGCGGTGGACACCACGGATGCCGCGATCTGCGGAGCCGTCCACGACGGGTGCGCTTCGGCGGACAGCGCCGCCACACCCGCCACGTGCGGGGCGGCCATCGAGGTGCCCGACAGGATCGCCGCACCGTTGCCCGAGCCGACCGCGGCCGACGAGATCGAGACGCCGGGGGCGGCCACGTCCGGGCTGATGGCGCTGTCGCCCGAGCGCGGACCCGACGAGCTGAACGACGCGTAGCCGCGGAAGCCGGGGTTGGCGATCTGCGTGGCGACGAGGCTCGCCGTGGCGCCGGCGACGAAGGCGGGACCGCTCGAGGAGCGCACGCCGAAGAACGGAATCGTCAGGTCGAACGGCTCCCCGGTGTCGGCATTGGCCGTCACGACGCCTTCGAACGGCGGCAGGTCGTCGGTGTTGTTCACCATGACCACGGCCGCCGCTCCGGCCTGCTGGCCGTAGATGGCCTTGGCGACACGGGCGCACGACCCGCGGTCGACGACCGCGATCTGCTTTCCACCCGGGACGACTCCCGCGGCGGTGAATGCCGCCGGCGAGCATCCGAGCGCGTTGTCGCCGGTGAGGCGCACGACCGTCAGATCGCCGATGCCGTCGAGCGAGGCACCGTTGGCGTTGATCGCCTCGACGGGGGTGCCGCCGACCGTGATCGTCGCGCCCGGGAAACCCTCGGCGCTGTCGACGGCCGATACCGAGATCACACCGTCACCGGTGCCCGGCGAGCCGGTCAGGTACGGGTTGTGACCCGCGTTACCGGAGGAGGCGACCACGACGACACCGGCACCGACCGCGTTGGCGGCGGCCACGGCATCCGGGTCGTCGGCACGTCCGAACGACGAGCCGAGCGACATGTTCACGACATCCATGCCGTGATCGACGGCCCAGTCGAGGGCGGGCACGACCACATCGGTCGAACCCTCGCACCCGAAGACGCGCACGGCGTACAGGTCGACCTGCGGGGCGACACCCGGTCCGACGCGGAACTGGTTCGAGGGGGTCGTGGAGTCGTACGGGCCGCGGTAAGTGGTGCCGTCGGCGAGCACGCCCGAGCCGCCCGCGGTGCCGGCGACGTGCGAGCCGTGGCCGTTGCAGTCGAGCGGGTTGTCGTCGGGGTGGGGCACCGGCTGGTAGGAGGCGCTGTTCGGGTCGGCGTTGTAATCGTCGCCGACGAGGTCGATTCCGCCCTTGATGCGCGGGGCGTCGGGACCGTACATCGTCGGGTCGGCGGGCTGGGCCGAGTTCGCCTTCGCGGCGTCGAAGGCCGCCACCGTGCCGGGACCGCCGAAGGTCGCGTGGGTGTAGTCGATGCCGGTGTCGATGATGGCGACCTTGACGTTCTGTCCCGTGTAGCCGGTGCTCTCCCACACCTGGGGGACACCGAGGAAGGGAACCGAGACGGCGTTGTCGACGGTGTACTTGCGCACGGGATGGATGGCGACGACGTTCGGCAGAGACGCGATCGCGTCGAGTTCGGCCGCCGGCACCTTCGCCTGCACGCCGTTGTACGCCGACTGCATCTCGGCCTGCACCGAGCCGCCCTTGTCCTCGATGGCCGAGCTCACCGGCTCCTGCGCATCCTTGAGGCGGTTCTTCACGTCGCCGCGCTCACCGTCGCTGAGCTCGCGGCCCTGCTCGGCTTCCACCACGGCGACGGGATCGCCCGTCATCTCGACGACGACGCTCACGAGTCCGTTGGCGTCGATGGCCGCCGACGTGAACGACGTCGAGATCTTTCCGGCGGATGCCGCGGTCAGAAACCGCGACGACGGGTCGGCGTCGTCGGCGGTCGCGGCGAATGCGGCCGTGGAGGGGAGCAGCAGTGCTATCGCACCTGCCGTGGCGAGGATGCGTCGTTGCCGTGGTCGTTGCAAGGGAAGACCGCCTTTCGTGCAGGGGGGTGTGCCACATCGGGGTAGGACGCGGCTGTATGGAGGCTATGCATCCCCTGCACGAGGCGAAAGACGGATGAGAGGATCCTCATCCGAGTTCATCCGAAGGTCTAGGCGATGCGCGTTCCCGGCGGCAGCGAACGCGCCGGTGTGCGCGTACGAGCCCAGGCACCCCACAGCAGCAGGCCCGCCAGCACCACCTGGACGGCGAGGCCCACGAACCAGCTCGGCACGGTCTCGTCGATGATCTGGCGCGGGGTGGGCTGCGTCGAGTCCAGGTACGTGCCCGGCGCACAATCGTCCCAGCGCTGTTCGAGCGACGGGGGCAGCTGCGCCGACCGCACCGACAGCTTCAGCGAGCCGAAGAGGTCGTCGGGGTAGCCGTACTCGGTGAACCGTGTGGGCGTGGCGTCGCCGAGGATCACGAAGGGGTTGGCCGACAGCAGCCACCACACGTAGTCGAAGCGCGGCACACGGTAGGTGCCGGTCTGCCACGGGCCGCAGACGAACTTCTCCGGGGTGTCGCCGCAGAAGCGGGTACCGTCCTGACACAGCGGCGCTCCGTCGGGACCGGTCTCGTAGGAGCGGGTGATCGAGGTGCCTTCGCTGGAGACCGCGGCGCCGATCAGCCCGAACCCGAGCGGCGTTCCGACGGTCAGCGCGGCGACGACGAGGTAGGTCGTGGCGACCGAGAACAGCGGACGCGCGAGCAGACCCGACAGTGCCACGCCGATCGCGGCGACGACGCCGGTTTCGACCACGAGCACGACGAGCGAGACGACCACGGTGAGCGGGTCGACGCCGCCCGTGAAGGTGGCGATCACCAGGAACGGTGCCGCCACGGCGGCGAAGGCCAGCCCGGTGATCCAGCCGGCGATGAACTTGCCGAGAAGGATCTCCCCCGTCGTGACGAGCGTCACCTGCACGGGAGCGAGCGTCGCGGCATCCCGGTCGCCGTTGATGCTGTTGCCGCTGAGGGTGGGCGAGACGAGCAGCACGAGCAGCAGGGTGACGCAGACGACGACGGAATAGATCCCGGGGCCGCTCTGACCCCAGCCGCCATAGGCGAGGTAGGCCAGCGCGGTCACGCCGATGAGCAGGAGCGCGAACACGCCGAGCAGCACGTACCACGACACGGTGCGCACCCGCTGGAGCAGCTCCAGGCGGGCGATCGTCCACAGCCGCGCGGCGTTCATGAGCGCTCCCCCTCGAGGTCGAGGAACGTGTGTTCCAGAAGTCCTGTCGCCGCCGCGAACTCCGCGACCGGCAGACCCGCCCCGATGAGGGCGGCGAGGGCGGATGCCGCGTCGTCGTCGCTTGCGAACGAGACCAGCAGGTCGCGGCGGTCGATCGGGACGAGCGCGGCGTCCAGGCCCAGCGTCTGGGCGACCGGCAGCACTGCCGCCGTCGCATCACGGTCGGCGAGGCGGATGCGCCACGTGCGCAGACGCGTCGCCGCCGCCGCGACCCGCTCGCTGCTCACCGTCGCGCCGTCGACGAGGAACACCGCCTCGTCCACGACCTCCTCGAGCTCGGAGAGGATGTGGCTGGAGATGAGGATCGTGCGCCCCTCGGCGGCGAGGCGGCGCAGCAGCACGCGCAGGTCGATGCGTGCTTGCGGGTCCAGGCCCGAGGCCGGTTCGTCCAGCAGCAGCACGCGGGGATCGTGCACGAGGGCGCGCGCGAGGCCGAGGCGCTGCTTCTGTCCGCGCGACAGCACGCGTGCCGGCGCATCGGACAGCGTCCCGAGTCCCACCTCGTCGAGCAGCCGCGCGGCGCCCGCCTGGGCCGCCGCGGCGTCCAGACCGTAGAGGCGGCCGGTCATGACGAGCGTCTCGCGGGCGGTGAGGGTCGGCCACGCGCCGAGGGCGTCGGGCATCCAGCCGAGCAGCGCGCGGGCGGCGGCGGGCTCGGCGAGCGGGTCGACGCCGCCGATGCGGATCGAACCGGCATCCGGCGCGAGCAGCGAGGCCAGCATGAGCATGAGCGTGGTCTTGCCCGAGCCGTTCGGGCCGACGAGCCCGGTGACGGCACCCGCCCGCGCCTCCAACGAGACATCGCGCACGGCCTGCACGTGTCCGAACGAGCGGCGCACTCCGGTGACGACGATGCCGGGGAGGGTCATGTCCTCACCCTATGCGAGAGCTGTGTCGCAGCTGCGAAGCGCACGGTGAACACTCAGCGGCCGAACGGAGGGCCGGTCAGCCGAAGGACGCCACCCCGAGGTCGGCATGGTCGACGAAGACGCCGTCGATCCCGGCATCCCGGAGGACAGCCCACTCCGCACGGTAGTCGCCGAAGGCGGCGTCGTCATCTCCGCGGCGGAACGCGGGCGTCAGGAAGGTGTTCTCGGGACGACACGTCCAGGTGAACACGGCAAGCCCCGCCGCGTGCGCCTCGGCGACCAGCTCGGCTCCCCGCGGGGACGCGCTCAGCAGCATCGCCTTGTCGACGCTGATGCCGTCCACCTCCGGCGCCAGCCGTGCCAGCCCGGCGGCGCTGACCTGGTCGCGATACGGTGTCGCCGCCTCACCGTGGGCCGCGACGAGATCGAACGGCGCACCGTCGGCCTCGACGAGGTAGACGTACGTCGCGGGGATGCCGCGCGCACGCAGCTGTCGCAGGACGGTCAATTCGAACGACTCCACGAACAGCGGGTGCGCTCCCTCGACCCACCCCGCGTCTCGCAGCTCGGCGGCGACCAGCGCCGCGACATCGAAGCCCCGCGCCCCGAAGAAGGTGGCGTGCTTGATCTCCAGCACGATGCCGATGTCGCGCCCCTGTTCACGTGAGGCTGTCGCGACGAGATCGAGCAGGTCGCGCAACCGCAGCGGCGGTTCCATGTCATCGACGGCCGCACTGCCGGGGCGCAGGTGCGGCAGTCGCTCGCGACAGCGCAGCGTCGACAGCTCCGCCCAGGTGAAGTCCTCCGTGAACCAGCCCGTCTGCGGGACGCCATCGACCGGCTTCGTCGTGCGACGGTCCGCGAACTCCGGGCGATCGGCGACATCGGTCGTCCCCGAGATCTCGTTCTCGTGCCGGACGACGGCCACCGCATCCTTCGTGAAGACGACATCGGGCTCGACGGCATCCACTCCCATCGCCAGCGCCAGCTCATACGACGAGCGGGTGTGCTCGGGGCGGTATCCGGGGGCGCCGCGATGACCGATCACCAGGGGACGGGCACGAGCCATGGGCCCAGGCTACCGATCGAGGCCCGTCTGAGCGCCTTCACAGCAGCAGCACAGCCGGCGCCTGACGATACGGCGCAGCCGTCCGATAGCCTGTTATCCACAGCACCTCGCTGTGCACCCGACCGGTGCACCCTAGGGAGTGGAAAGAGACCATGGCCTCCGGCAACTTCGCATTCAACAACCCGGCGTTCCAAGAGCAACGCCCCGGCCTCACGCCGCCTGCCGCACCGCAGCCCGGCGCCCCGACCGCCTACGCCGCGACGTCGCACCAGGTGACGGATGCCGCGGTGAACGCCCAGCTCGAGGGCGCGTTCGCCGCCCCTGCCGCCGCGTCGCACCAGACCGGCCGCATGACCGTCGAGGACACCGTCGCCAAGACGGTGGGCCTGTTCGCGATCCTCCTCGTCACGGCCGTCATCGGCTGGGTGTGGACACTCGGCGGCGCCTTCTCGCCCACCGACGTGGCGCGCACATCGCAGATCACGATCGTGCCGTGGATCCTCGGCATGCTCGGCGGCTTCGTCCTCGCGATGGTCGTCTCCTTCACCTCCCGCAAGAAGGTCCGCCCGGCGCTGATCTTCGGCTACGCGGCCTTCGAGGGCCTGTTCGTCGGCGGCATCTCGGCCTACTTCGAGTTCATCTGGCCCGGCATCGTCATGCAGGCCACGATCGCCACCTTCGCCGTCGTCGGTGTGACTCTCGCCCTGTTCGCGAGCGGCAAGGTGCGCGCGAGCGCGCGCGCCAACAAGATCTTCCTGATCGCGATGGTCGGCTACCTGGTGTTCGGTCTCATCAACCTCGTGCTGATGTGGACGGGAATCGCGCCCGGCGCCTTCGGCCTGTACAGCGCCAAGATCGCCGGCATCCCGATCGGCCTGATCATCGGTGTGCTCGTGGTCATCATGGCCGCCTACTCGCTCGTGCAGGACTTCGACCAGATCCAGCAGGGCGTCCGCAACGGCGCGCCCCGCGAGTTCGGCTGGCTCGGCGGCTTCGGCATCATGGTGACGGTCGTCTGGCTTTACATCGAGATCCTCCGCATGATCGCGATCCTCCGCGGCAACAACTGACACACAGCGCACCCGCGCACGAAGGGCCCGTCCGGATCGCCGGACGGGCCCTTCGTCATGCGGGGATCACTCCCACTCGATGGTCCCCGGAGGCTTCGACGTGACGTCGAGCACGACCCGGTTGACCTCGCGGACCTCATTGGTGATGCGGTTGCTGATCTTGGACAGCACGTCGTAGGGCAGGCGCGTCCAGTCGGCGGTCATGGCGTCTTCGCTGGAGACCGGGCGCAGCACGATCGGATGCCCGTACGTGCGGCCGTCGCCCTGCACACCGACGGAGCGCACATCGGCCAGCAGCACGACGGGGCACTGCCAGATCTCGCCGTCGAGGCCCGCCTTCGTCAGCTCCTCGCGGGCGATGGCGTCGGCGTCACGCAGAATCTCGAGACGGTCAGCGGTGACCTCGCCCACGATGCGGATGCCGAGGCCGGGCCCCGGAAAGGGCTGACGCCCGACGATCGCTTCGGGAAGGCCGAGCTCCCGGCCGATGGCGCGCACCTCGTCCTTGAAGAGGGTGCGCAGCGGCTCGACGAGCTCGAACTGCAGATCCTCCGGAAGCCCGCCGACGTTGTGGTGGCTCTTGATGTTGGCCGTGCCGGCTCCGCCACCGGATTCGACCACGTCGGGGTAGAGCGTGCCCTGCACGAGGAAGCGGATCGGCTCGCCCTCGGCGGCTGCCTCGGCCACCAGGTCGGCCTGCACCTTCTCGAAGGCGCGGATGAACTCGCGGCCGATGATCTTGCGCTTCTGCTCGGGGTCGCTGACACCGGCCAGCGCGTTCAGGAACGTGTCGCGCGCGTCGACGGTGATCAGGCGCACGCCGGTGGAGGCGACGTAGTCGTTCTCGACCTGCTCGCGCTCGCCCTTGCGCAGCAGCCCGTGGTCGACGAACACGGCAACGAGCTGGTCTCCGACGGCCTTGTGCACGAGCGCCGTCGACACGGCCGAGTCCACCCCGCCCGACAGCGCGGACAGCACGCGACCGGTGCCGACCTGTGCGCGGATGCGATCGACCTGCTCGGCGATGACGTTGCCGCTGTTCCAGTCGGCCGCGAGACCAGCCGCCTTGTGGAGGAAGTTGACCAACACGTCCTGGCCGTAGTCGGAGTGCTTGACCTCGGGGTGCCACTGCACGCCGTAGAAGCACTTCTCGGCGTTGCCGAAGGCAGCCACCGGTGTCGCGGCGGTCGAGGCGAGCACCTCGAAGCCGGCCGGTGCCGTGGCGACCTGGTCGCCGTGGCTCATCCAGACGTTCTGCTCGGCCGGCTGACCGCCGAGGAGCACTCCGCCGTCGTTCACGACGACGGCATCCGTCGCGCCGTACTCGCGCAGGCCCGTGTTGGCGACCTCGCCGCCGAGTTGCTGGGCCATCACCTGGAAGCCGTAGCAGATGCCGAGCGTCGGCACGCCGAGCTGCAGCACGCCGGGATCGAGCGAGGGCGCCCCGGGCTCGTAGACCGACGACGGCCCACCGGACAGGATGATCGCGACGGGGTTCTTGGCCTCGACCTCGGCGGCGGTGACGGTGTGCGGCACGAGCTCGCTGTACACACCGGCCTCACGCACCCGACGCGCGATGAGCTGCGCGTACTGGGCTCCGAAATCGACGACGAGGACGGGACGCTGAGCGGTCTCGGTCTGGGTGGTCACCGGCTGCCTTCCGTGGCGGGGATCGAGGCGGAGGATTCGTCGGCTTCGCGCTGGGCGAGGTAGGCCCGCACCTCGCGCGCGACGCGCGCCTCCATGAAGAACGACAGCAGCGGCACGATGCCGCCGAGCGCGAGCACGATGAAGCGCACGAAGCCCCAGCGCATGAGGCTCCAGACGCGGAAGCACGCGAAGAGGTAGACGACGTAGAACCAGCCGTGCGCGATGAGGATGCCGGTGGAGAGGTTGATCGCTCCCCCGGTGAGGTCGGCGCCGCCGTCGAGGGCCACGGGGTGCAGCCACAGCGCTCCCCCGGACCCGCCCGCGAACAGCTCGTAGCCGAACGCGTACTTCACGATCATCTCGGCGCACAGCGACAGGAGCATCACACCCGTGATCACCGAGGCGATCTGGTAGAACCTGAGCGCCCCGCGGATCGCCGGAAAACTGGCGAGTTTGGGCTGAGGCATGCCGTCAAGTCTAGTCGGCGTGCGCGGCCGCTCCGGCGGCCTGCGCCTCCTCCAGCGCCTCGACCTCCTTCTCCCACGCGTCGCGTGCGAGCCGGTACCACATGTAGAACGCGAAGCCCGCGAAGATGGCCCATTCGACGGCGTAGAAGATGTTCAGCCAGTTGACGCTGGAGCCCTCCGCCGGTGCCGGCGAGTCGATCGCGACGAGCCCGCCCACGAGCGGTTCGCCGGCGTCGGCGACGAGGTACGAGCGGTACACCGACAGCTCCTCGGTGTCATGCCACCAGCTCAGCAGCGCGGCCGGCGACATCCGCGTCATCTCGGTGTCCGCGGCCCCGCGCGGGGGCGCGACGGGACCCTCGTCGGCGATCAGCCGACCGGTGAGCGTGAGCGCGCCGCCGGGGTCGGCGTTGAGAGTGGATGCCGCGGCATCCGCGACCGCACGGTCGGCGCTCCAGCCGACGGCGACGGCCAGGGAGGTCGGCGTCGCCGCGTCGGTGCGCAGCTGCCCGGTGACCCAGTACCCCTGCTGACCGTCGTTGAAGCGCGAGGAGACCACGAGGAAATCGCCGGGGACGAACGATCCGGCGACCTCGACACGCTGACCGACCAGCGGCTCGGGCAGGTAGGCGCCGGGCGCGGTCACGTCGGCGATCGGGCGCACCTGTTCGGTGGCGCCGGGCGCCGGCGGCGAGGTGTCGATGGCGCGGCCCAGCTGCCACTGGCCGAGCCAGGCGAACACCGCCGCGACGACGAGGGCGAACACGAGCATGCCGAGCCACCAGGGGCGCAGCATGACCTCGCGCAGCGTCGGCGGGAACGGCTCCGCGGTCATCGACCTGCCATGTAGGGCGCGACGACGACCTCGACGCGCTGGAACTCCTTGAGGTCGGAGTACCCGGTGGTGGCCATCGACTTCTTCAGCGCGCCGATGAGGTTCGCGGTGCCGTCGGCGACGGGCGCCGGGCCGTAGAGGATCTCCTCCAGCGGCGCGACCTGCCCGACCTCCACGCGCTTGCCGCGCGGCAGCTTCGGGTGGTGCGCCTCGGGGCCCCAGTGGTAGCCGCGGCCGGGCGCGTCGGTCGC
Organism: Sphingomonas sp. BLCC-B65; assembly: GCF_028550675.1. Taxonomy (NCBI): domain Bacteria; kingdom Pseudomonadati; phylum Pseudomonadota; class Alphaproteobacteria; order Sphingomonadales; family Sphingomonadaceae; genus Sphingomonas; species Sphingomonas sp. BLCC-B65. The sequence continues at coordinate 1,293,995 of NZ_JAQQGL010000001.1, forward strand.
GCGCGCGAGCGCGACGCCCAGCATGACGGCATCCGCGCCCATTGCCAGCGCCTTGACGATGTCGCCCGACGTGCCGACGCCACCGTCGGCGATGACGTGCACGTAGCGGCCGCCCGACTCGTCGAGGTAGTCGCGGCGTGCGCCGGCGACGTCGGCGACGGCCGTCGCCATCGGTGCATGGATGCCGAGGGTCGCACGGGTCGTCGAGGCCGCCCCGCCGCCGAAGCCGACGAGCACGCCGGCCGCGCCGGTGCGCATGAGATGCAGCGCCGCGGTGTAGGTGGAGGCGCCGCCGACGATGACGGGCACGTCGAGGTCGTAGATGAACTTCTTGAGGTTCAGCGGCGCGTCGACGCTCGAGACGTGCTCGGCCGACACCGTGGTCCCGCGGATGACGAAGAGGTCGACACCGGCGGCGACGACGGTCTCGTACAGCTCCTGCGTGCGCTGAGGCGTGAGGGATCCGGCGACCGTGACCCCCGCCTCGCGGATCTCGGCGAGGCGGTCGCGCACGAGCTCGGGCTTGATGGGCTCGGCGTACAGCTCCTGCATCCGACGGGTCGCCTCCGATGCCGGCAGAGAGGCGATCTCGGCGAGCAGCGGTTCGGGGTCGTCATAGCGGGTCCACACGCCCTCGAGGTCGAGCACGCCGAGTCCGCCGAGCTGGCCGAGCATGACGGCGGTACGCGGACTCATGACGGAGTCCATCGGCGCCCCCAGCACCGGGATCTCGAAGCCGAAGGCATCGATCGACCAGGCGGTCGAGACGTCTTCGGGGTTGCGGGTGCGCCGCGAAGGCACGACCGCGATGTCGTCGAACGCGTAGGCACGGCGGGCGCGCTTGGCGCGGCCGAGCTCGATCTCCATGGTCACCCCCTCAGCCTACTCGCGGAGCCCGCCCTCACCCTCCGGCGTCGGCGCGGCAGGATGGGAGCACCGGGAGAAGGGATGCCATGTCGGAACGCATCATCGTCGTGGGCGGCGGAGTCATGGGGTTGGCGACCGCGTGGCAGCTGGTGCGCCGCGGCGAGCGCCCGATCGTGCTGGAGCGGTTCGCCCGCGGCCACCACGAGGGCGCCTCGCACGGCGAGACCCGCAACTTCAACAATGCGTACGGCGACGCCCACTACCTCGACCTGCTCGTCCGCGCGCGCGAGGGCTGGGACGCGCTCGGCACGGTGGAGGGCGAACCGCTGCTACGACTGCACGGGCTCGTCTCGCACGGGTCGGGACTCGCGCTCGGCAGCGCGACGGCGCGCGATCTGCCGGCGATCGCGAGCGAGCTGGCTTCCCGCGGCATCCCGGCGGAGATCCTCGACGGCGCGACGGCCGGCCGGCGCTGGCCGGGGATGCGCTTCGAGGACACGGTGCTGTTCTCGCCCGACGCCGGCGTCGCCCGGGCGGCGGCGACCCTGCGAGAGCTCGAGCGCCGCATCGTCGCCGGCGGCGGCGAGGTGCGGTGGAACACGCGCGTGCGCGCGGTCGCGGCCGATGCCGACGGCGCGACCGTGGTGACGGACGCCGAGACGCTGCGCGCCGACGTGCTCGTCGTGACCGTGGGCGCCTGGACCTCGAGGCTTCTCGCCGACCTCGGCATCCCCCTCCCGCCGCTGCGGGTGACGGAGGAGACGCCGGCGCATTTCACGACGACCTCCACGGGCCCCTGGCCCTCGTTCAACCATTTCGTCGCTCCGGGCTCGCAGCCGGCGAACGTCTACGGCATGCCGACGCCCGGCGAGGGCGTGAAGGTCGGCTTCCACGGCATCGGCGACGAGGTCGATCCCGACCGGCGCCCGCACCGGCCGGTGCTCCAGCGCGAGCTGCGCGACTACGTCCGCGAGTGGTTCCCCGGCCTCGACGCCGACACCGCCGTGCCGATCTCCTGCACCTATACGACGACACCGACCGAGGCGTTCGTGCTCGACCGGGTCGGACCGGTGGTGGTGGGCGCCGGATTCTCGGGGCAGGGCTTCAAGTTCGCGCCGGGGGTGGGGGCCACCCTCGCGGATCTCGTGCTCGATGCCGACGCGCGCGCGGCCGAGCCGTTCCGTCTGCCGGGCGCCTGACCGACGACCGCGGGCGCGCCCCTATCGCGCCCGCGCCACCCGGGTCTCGTCCCAGACCGGCTCATCGGACTCGACGACCCGACCGTCCGCGCCGAAGACCAGGAAGCGATCGAAGGAACGCGCGAACCAGCGATCGTGCGTGACCGCCAGCACCGTGCCCTCGAACCGGCCGAGCGCCTCTTCGAGCGCCTCCGCCGACACGAGGTCGAGGTTGTCGGTGGGCTCGTCCAGCAGCAGCAGCGTCGCGCCCGACAGCTCCAGCAGCAGCACCTGGAAGCGCGCCTGCTGCCCGCCCGACAGGCTGTCGAAGCTCTGCTCCGCCTGACGGACCAGGCCGTAGCGGTCGAGCGCCGAGCTTGCGGCATCCCGCGGCATCCCGGATCTGCGGTCGTCGCCGCGGTGGAGGATGTCGAGGAGCGAGCGCCCGACGTACTCGGGATGGCGGTGCGTCTGGGCGAACCACCCGGGCCGCACACGGGCGCCGAGCACGGCGCGCCCGCTGTGGGCGACCGGCTCGAGCGCGACGCCGACCTCGGTGACGTGGCCGAGGAGAGCGTCGGGATCGGTGCCGCCGCGAGCCAGCAGCCGCAGGAAGTGGGACTTGCCCGACCCGTTCGAGCCGAGCACGGCGATGCGATCGCCGAACCACACCTCCAGGTCGAACGGCTTCATCAAGCCCGTCAACTCCAGCTGCTCGGCGACGACCGCGCGCTTGCCGGTGCGCGCTCCGCGCAGGCGCAGATCGAGGTTCTGCGCGGGCGGACGCTCTTCGGGCGGGCCCGCGTCTTCGAAACGACGAAGCCGAGTCTGGGCGGCACGGTAACGGGAGGCGAACTCGTCACTGGCGGCCGCCTTCGCCTTCATGTCGGCGACGAACCGCTGCAGTTTGAGGTGCTGCTCATCCCACCGGCGGCGCAGCTCGTCGAGTCGAGCCATCCGGTCTTCGCGCGCGGCGTGGTAGCCGTCGAAGCCGCCGCCGTGCACCCAGGCACTGCTGCCCGCGCCGCCCGGCTCCAACGTCACGATGCGGTCGGCGGCACGCGCCAGCAGCTCGCGGTCGTGGGACACGAGCAGCACGGTCTTCGGGGTCTCGCGCAGACGCTCTTCGAGCCAGCGCTTGCCGGGCACATCGAGGTAGTTGTCGGGCTCGTCGAGCAGCAGCACCTCGTCGGGTCCGCGCAGCAGCGCTTCGAGTGCGAGACGTTTCTGCTCGCCGCCCGAGAGGCTGGTCAGCGCTCGGAACCGGGCGCGGGCGAACGGGATGCCGAGAGCCGCGATCGTGCAGGTGTCCCAGACGGTCTCGTACTCGTAGCCGCCCGCTTCGGCGTAGTCCGCCAGAGCGCTCGCGTAGCGCATCTGCGTGTCGAGATCGTCGCGGTCGATGATGGCGGCCTCGGCATCCTCGAGCTCGCGTGCGGCGGCACCGACGCGCGCCGGGGCGACCGAGACGAGCAGATCGTGGATGGACTGCTCCGCCGTGCCGTGACCGACGAACTGGTCCATGACGCCCAGTCCGCCGTCGATCGTGACGACGCCGGACTGCGGGGCGAGCTCACCGCGGATGAGGCGCAGGAGCGTGGTCTTGCCGGCCCCGTTGGGGCCGATGAGGGCCGTCGTCTTGCCGTCGGCCACCCGGAACGTCACCTCGTCGAGAAGCGGGCGGCCGTCCGGCAGCACGAAGGAGACGGCGGCGATGTCGATGTAGCCCACAGCGGGTCCTTCCGCCCTCGCCGCGGTGCGGGCGCAGAGCCGACCAGCCTAACCGGTCGCGGCCCGCCCGCGCGAACCGGGCACGCCGGTCCGGCGCGAGCCTCGTTCACGAACCCCGCAGAATGTGACGAACTCCGCACCCGATAACGCGAATGGATGCGGAGTTCGTGCGAATCTGCGGAGTTCGTGACACCATGGATGCCGCGGATGCCGCGGACCGCGCTCAGCGCTTGTAGTTGGGCGCCTCGACGACGATCTGCACGTCGTGCGGGTGGCTCTCCTTGAGCCCGGCCGCGGTGATGCGGACGAACTTGCCGCGCGCCTTCAGCTCCTCGATGGTGCGGGCGCCGACGTAGAACATCGACTGCCGCAGGCCGCCGACGAGCTGGTAGGCCACGGCCGACACCGGGCCGCGATAGGCCACCTGACCCTCGATGCCCTCGGGGATCAGCTTGTCGTCGCTGGGGATGTCCGCTTGGAAGTAGCGGTCCTTCGAGTACGACGTCTTCTTGCCGCGGGTCTGCATCGCCCCGAGCGATCCCATGCCGCGGTAGAGCTTGAACTGCTTGCCGCCCTGGAAGACGATCTCACCCGGCGACTCGTCCGTGCCGGCCAGGAGCGATCCCAGCATGACGGTGTCGGCACCGGCGACGAGCGCCTTCGCGATGTCGCCCGAGTACTGCAGACCGCCGTCGGCGATGACCGGGATGTCGGCCTCGCGCGCCGCCTGGTAGGCCTCCCAGATCGCGGTGACCTGGGGCACGCCGACGCCCGCGACGATGCGGGTGGTGCAGATCGAACCCGGGCCGACGCCGACCTTGACGGCATCCACGCCCGCCTCGATGAGCGCCTGTGCGCCCTCCCGGGTCGCGACGTTGCCGCCGATGACGTCGATGTGCGCGAACGACTCATCCGCCTTGAGGCGACGGACCATGTCGATGACACCCTGAGACTGCCCGTTGGCGGTGTCGACGACGATGACGTCGACACCCGCGTCGCGCAGGGCCTCGGCGCGCTCCCACGCGTCGCCGAAGAAGCCGATCGCCGCACCGACGCGCAGGCGCCCCTGGTCGTCCTTCGTCGCCAGCGGGTACTTCTCGCTCTTGTCGAAGTCCTTGATCGTGATGAGGCCCGCCAGCTTGCCGTCATCGTCGATGAGCGGCAGCTTCTCGACGCGGTGCTGCGCGAACAGGGCGATGACCTCGTTGGCGCCGATGCCGACGCGACCGGTCACGAGGCCCTCGCTGGTCATGACGTCGCGAACCTTCGTCGTCTGGCGCTCGAAGCCCGAGACGAAGCGCATGTCGCGGTTGGTGATGATGCCCAGCAGTCGCCCCTCGTCGTCGACGACGGGAAGACCCGAGATGCGGTACTGGCCGCAGAGCGTGTCGACCTCTTCGATCGTCGCGTCCGGAGTGGTCGTGATCGGGTCGGTGATCATGCCCGACTCGCTGCGCTTGACCTGGTCGACCATCGCGGCCTGCTCGGCGATGGCGAGGTTGCGATGCAGGATGCCGAGTCCACCCTCGCGAGCCATGGCGATGGCCATCCGCGCCTCGCTGACGGTGTCCATCGCCGCCGACAGCAGCGGGGTGGCGACCGTGATGCGGCGGGTGACCCGCGACGACGTGTCGGCCTCGGAGGGGATGACGTCGGTGTGCCCCGGCAGCAGGAGCACGTCGTCATAGGTCAATCCGACGAAACCGAACGGGTCGTTGTGCTCCACGTGCTCTCCTGTGTCTGGCATGTGCGGCGCGCGCGGGTCGCGTGTGTATCGCGCGCGCGAAAGGCGGGTATACCGATTGTAAGTCGCGGCGACCTCCGCGCATTCCGCGGATACTCCCGGCCCGTCCGGCGCGCGGCTCGCCCCGGACATCTCGATACGTTCACGTGAACGTTTCGCCTCTTGACGCGGGGCGGCATCTGAGGGAGCGTTTCTCCACGCGACGATGCGCACCCCGACGAAGCTCCAACGACGGAGCGACGACGTTCTTGTGCGAAACACGCGCGACACATCCGGGTCGTAGCCTCGACCCACCAACGAGCGACCGTCCGGATGGCCGCCGTCGATTTCAGAGTGGAGTGCCATGCTCGTGTCCTCAGCGAGACTCGGGGTCCATCCGCGACGACGAGTCGCCCTCCTCGTCTCCCTTCTGTTCGCCGCGATCACGCTGCTGGCGGTGCTGCTGCCGGCACAGCCCGCTGCAGCCGCTGCGGCATCGTGCTCCGCCGATGCGTCCACGGCGTGCGTGCAGGGCACGATCCGCCAGAGCGACGGCTCACCCGCGGTGGGTGTGGGACTGACGATCTCCGGCCCCGGCGTCGGCGCCAGCCCGACCACGACGACCGACAGCGCCGGACGGTGGGTGTTCGCCGTCACGAAGGACGGCACCTACACGGTGAAGGTGGATGCCGCGACTCTTGTCCAGGGCCAGTACCTCGACGGCGCCGACTCGCGCGAGGTCAGCGTGACGCTGCACTCCGACGTCTCGGCGATCTTCAAGCTCTCCGACAGCCCGGACGGCGCCGCCGCCAGCGCGAGCGCGTTCGACTGGCCGCGGTTCTGGCAGCAAGCGGTGCAGGGCATCCGCCTGGGCCTGCTTCTGGCACTCGCCTCGCTGGGGCTGTCGCTCATCTTCGGCACCACCGGCCTCAGCAACTTCGCCCACGGCGAGCTCGTCACCATCGGCGGTGTGCTCGCCTGGTTCCTCACCTCCCTCACCGGCAACCTCTGGCTCGGCGGCGGCCTCGCCGTCGTCGTGATGGCGGCGCTGGGATGGGTGCAGGATGCCGCGCTGTGGAAGCCGTTGCGGCGGCGCCGGCTGAGCCTGACCCAGATGATGATCGTGTCGATCGGCCTGTCGATCGCCCTGCAGTACGTCGTGCAGCTGTGGATCGGCGCGGGAACGGTGCGCATCGACAAGTCGAACCCGGCGACGGTGACGATCCTCGGCGTCACCCTGACCATCCAGTCGTACGTCGCGATGGGAATCGCGATCGTCGCCATCGCGGCGGTCGGGCTCGGCCTGATGTACACGCGCTTCGGTCGCGCCACGCGCGCGGTCTCCGACAACCCGGCGCTGGCCTCGGCATCCGGCATCGACGTCGACAAGGTGATCCGTGGCGTGTGGATCCTCGCCTCGGGCCTCGCGGGCTTGGCCGGCGTGCTGCTCGGCCTCGTCCTCAACGGCATCGGCTGGGAGACCGGCGGACAACTGCTGCTGCTGCTGTTCGCAGCCGTCACCCTCGGCGGGCTCGGCACCGCGTTCGGCGCGTTCGCCGGTGCGATGGTCATCGGCCTCATCGTCGAACTCACGAACATCTGGCTGCCGGGCGATCTGAAGTACGCCACGGCGCTCGCACTGCTCATCGTCATCCTGCTGTTCCGGCCGCAGGGCATCTTCGGCCGCGCCGAGCGAGTCGGCTAAGGAGAGGGCCATGGACTTCTGGATCACGCTGCTGCAGCAGCTCACCGAGACCGCGATCGCGCCGATCACCGCCGCGTACGTCATCGCGGCGATCGGCCTCAACATCCACTTCGGATACACGGGGCTCATGAACATGGGGCAGGCGGGCTTCATGCTCCTCGGCGCCTACGGGTTCGCGATCACCGTCATCAACGGCGGCGGCTTCTGGTTGGGGGTTCTCGTCGCGATCGTGGCGTGTGTCGTCTTCGCCTTCGTGCTCGGCATCCCGACCCTGCGACTGCGCGGCGACTACCTCGCGATCGTCACGATCTGTGCGGCCGAGATCGTGCGCATGGTCGGACGCCTGTCCGCTCTCGCCGACGTGACCGGCGGGTCGACGGGCCTCGTCGGACCCGAATACCGCGGGGCGTTCACGAGCCTGTCGATCCTGCCTCCGGGCACCACGCAGATCCTGTGGTTCTCCTACCCCAACACCGACCCGGGGTCGGGCAACGACTGGTGGACGCGCCTGGTCGCGTGGACCCTCGTCGCCATCGCCCTGCTGTTCACCTGGCTGGCCATGCGCAGCCCGTGGGGTCGCGTGCTCAAGGGCATCCGCGAGGACGAGGACGCCGTACGCAGCCTCGGCAAGAGCTCGTACTCCTACAAGATGCAGGCGCTCATCATCGGCGGGGTGCTCGGCGGCATCGCCGGCATCCTGGTGGTGCTGCCGGCCTCCGTGCAGCCCGACGGCTTCGGCCGCCCGCTCACGTTCAACCTGTGGACGATCATGCTGCTGGGCGGCGCCGCCACGATCTTCGGCCCGCTGCTCGGATCGATCATCTTCTTCGTCGTGCGCATCGCGATCGTGCAGATCGCCGGCGAGTACATCCCGGCGTCGATCCTCAACACGCAGCAGACGCAGTGGCTGTCGTGGGTGCTGATCGGCATCGCTCTCATGCTGCTGGTGATCTTCCGACCACAGGGCATCCTCGGCAATAAGAAGGAGTTGAGCTTCAATGCCTGACCAGACCGCCGACCGCGCCGTTCCGGTCTCGCAGGAGCCCGGCGCAATCACACAGGCCATCCGCTCCACGCTGCTGAACGTCGCGGAGACGCCCGGCTCGGCCAAGCCCGATCCCATCCTCGTGGTCGACAACATCGTGCGACGCTTCGGCGGGATGACGGCCGTCGACGTCGACCACCTCGAGGTGCAGCGCGGCGCGATCACGGCGCTGATCGGCCCGAACGGCGCCGGCAAGACCACGTTCTTCAACCTCATCACCGGCTTCGACAAGCCGTCGTCGGCGAAGAAGCTCTTCGGGGGGCCTTCGCCGGCCGAGGCTGCCAAGTGGTCGTTCGACGGACGCACGCTCGGCAACACCGCGGCATCCAAGGTGGCCCGTGCCGGCATGGTGCGCACGTTCCAGCTGACGAAGGCACTGTCGCGCATGACGGTGCTCGACAACATGCTGATCGGCGCGAAGGACAACCCCGGTGAGAACCTGGCGGTCGGCCTCGTCAAGCCGCTGTGGGGCGGCGCCGAGAAGGCGAACATCGCCAAAGCCGAGGAGCTGCTGCAGCGCTTCAAGCTCGACACCAAGCGCGACGACATGGCCGGAAGCCTCTCCGGCGGGCAGAAGAAGCTTCTCGAGATGGCTCGGGCCTTGATGAGCGATCCGAAGATGATCATGCTCGACGAGCCCATGGCCGGGGTCAACCCCGCGCTGACGCAGAGCCTGCTCGAGCACATCCAGGCGCTGCGCAACGACGGGACGACCGTGCTGTTCGTCGAGCACGACATGCACATGGTGCGCCACATCTCCGACTGGGTGGTCGTCATGGCCCAGGGCGAGGTCGTCGCCGAGGGCGATCCGGAGCGCGTCATGAAGAACCCGGCCGTGATCGACGCCTACTTGGGCGCGTATCACGACACCGATCTCGGCGACGATGCCGCCGTGAACACGGGCCTCATCACCCAGATCGAGGCCGAGGTCGAAGCCGAGGCCGAGCAGGAGGACGACCACAAATGAGCATGCCATCCGCCGCGGCTGCGCCCGAGGCACCGACGGCGACGCCGGTCGTCAAGGCCGACAGCCTCGTCGCCGGCTACCTGCCGGGCGTCAACATCCTCAACGACTGCACCCTGGAGGCGTTTCCTGGCGAGCTCGTCGGAATCATCGGCCCCAACGGCGCCGGCAAGTCGACGCTGCTGAAGGCCCTCTTCGGCCTCGTCAACGTCCGCTCCGGCGCCGTGACGCTGGAGGGCGAGGACATCACCAACCAGAAGGCCAACCAGCTGGTGCAGGCAGGGATCGGCTTCGTTCCCCAGACGAACAACGTCTTTCCCTCCCTGACGATCGAGGAGAACATGCAGATGGGCATGTTCTTGCGACCCAAGGAGTTCCAGAGCCGCGTCGCCGAGATCTGGGAGCTCTTTCCCGTGCTGGGCGAGCGTCGCAAGCAGCGCGCCGGATCGCTCTCCGGCGGCGAGCGCCAGTCGGTCGCCATGGCGCGCGCCCTCATGATGAAGCCGAAGGTGCTGCTGCTGGACGAGCCCAGCGCGGGCCTGTCCCCCGTTCGCCAGGACGAGACGTTCATCCGCACGCGGGAGATCAACAAGACCGGTGTGACCATCATCATGGTGGAGCAGAACGCCCGTCGCTGCCTGCAGATCTGCGACCGCGCGTACGTCCTCGACCAGGGCCGCAACGCCTACGAGGGCGCGGGACGCGAACTCGCGAAAGACCCGAAGGTCATCGAGCTGTACCTCGGCACGCTCGCCGCGGATGTCGAGGCGTCGCACTCGGACTGACCGCTCAGGGACAGAAGGGGCCTCGCCGTGTCGGCGAGGCCCCTTCTGCGTGCGCGGCGCGCGCGGCGCGGTGCTGGATACGGAGATGCGCAACGGATGCGGACGCCGAACGGCGCGGCATCCGCATCCGTTGACCGCATCCGCATCTGTTGACGGCGCTGGCGACGGGAGAACGGATGCCGCGGCGAGCGTATTCACCCGCCGGCTGCGCGCCGAGACACGAAGAAGGGGCGGATGCCGCGGCATCCGCCCCTTCCGTCGTGCGCAGGTGTCAGTTCACGGAGCCCTGGATGGACTTCTGGAAGACGGGAGTGTTGTTCGCGTCGAACTTGTAGATGCCGATGTAGGCGCTCGACGGGTCGTTCTGGGAGTTGAACGGACCGATGCCCGCCTTACCCGTGTAGGTGATGTCCTTGCCGCTCTTGATGAGCGCGAGGCACGAGGCGTAGTCGGAGCACTTCTCACCGTTGGTGGTGCCCGAGACCGCGGCGAGGTTCGCCTGGATCGTCGGACCGTCGGTGCCCTTGCCCTTCTCGGCGGCCAGTGCCGCGAGCACGATGGCGTCGTAGGACTCGGGAGCGTACGAGAAGTCCTTCAGGTCGGCGTTCGCGGTCTTCTTGTAGAAGTCCACGAGGCGCTGCTTGAACTCGGGGTCGGGCTGGGCGCCGGGGATGGTGCCCTGGGCGCCGGTGAGCGTGCCCGCCTCGAAGTCCTTGCTGTAGTCGGCCGTGTTGCCGTCGACGAGGTAGGTCTTCGACAGGTCGAAGCCCTGAGCCTTGAGCTCGGGGACGATCTGCTTGGTCTCGTCGAAGGCGAGGATCACGATCGCGTCGGGCTTGGCCGCCAGAGCCGCCGACACCTCGGACGAGAACGTCTTCTGACCGGGAGCGAACTCCTGACCCTTGCCCTTGGCGCCGTAGACGACTTCGCCGCCCGCCTTCGTGACGGTCTCTTCGACGACATCGCGCAGGCCGGTGCCGTAGGCGTCGTTGAAGACGATGAAGGCGACCTTCTGCACGCCGTCACCGATGACGAGGTTGCCCAGCGCCGAGCCCTGCACCGTGTCCGGCGGGGCGGTGCGGAAGTAGTAGCTGGAGTAGCCGGAGAGCTCGGTCGCGGTGTTCGCGGGCGAGATCTGCACCTTGCACTTCGAGACGATGGTGTCGACGAAGTTGAGGCTGACGCTCGAGGACTCGGCACCGAGCACGACCTGCGCGTCGGAGGAGGCGATCTGCGCAGCCGAGGCGGTGGAGACCGACAGGTCGGACGAGGCGCCGGAGTCGGTGATCGGGCCGACCTTGATCGGCTGACCGAGCACGCCGCCGGCGGCGTCGATGTCTTCGACGGCGAGGCCGTAGCCGGCCTCGGCGGGCGGGTTGAGGTAGGCCAGCGAACCGGTCTGCGGCAGGATCGTCGCGAGAGTGAACGGTCCGGTCGAGGGCGTGCCGGGCGTGCAGGCGGCGGCAGGGTCCGCCGACCCCGTCGAGGTTGCCGTGGGAGCCGACGTGGTGCCGCCTCCGCCCGAGCTGGAGCACCCTGCGAGGGCGAGCGACGCGGCGCCCGCGAGCGCAAACGCGGCGATGAGCGCCTTGTTGCGATGAACCATGGGTTCTTCCCTTTCTTCGATGACATCGCGCGGCGCACGGGCTCCGCGGTCTGGCTTGAACGCTAAACCTGCTGTGTCACCAGGATGTTTCGCGCACGCATCGAAGAGAAGCACCGCGACGCAATCGTTATGAACGTCGCGCGGGCGCCGCTCACGTCGTCGAGACGTTCTCAGACCAGATCGGCGACGTCCGAGACGTTTCGGGCCCGCCGCGACGACACCACGGAATCGACGCTCAGCACGACCAGCGCGACCCACACCAGCGCGAACCCGATCCAGCGTTCGAGCGGCATCGGCTCGTGCAGGATCCACGCGCCGGTGATGAACTGCAGGATGGGGGCGACGAACTGCAGCAAGCCGATCACGGTGAGCGGTGCCCGTCGCGCACCCGCGGCGAACAGCAGCAGCGGAACAGCGGTGACGACGCCGGCAAGGGTGACGAGAACGGTGTGCCCGGCGCCCTGGGTGCCGAAGACGAGGCCGGTGGTGGCGGCGACCACGACCAGCTGGATGAGGGCGATCGGGGTGAGCCAGAGAGATTCCAGGGTGAGGCCGCTGATCGCATCGACCCGAGGACCGATCTGCTTCTTCACGAGACCGTAGGTGCCGAAGCTCGCCGCCAGGGTCAGCGCGATCCAGGGGAAGGATCCGTAGGCGACGATGATGACGATCACGGCCAGGCCCGCGAACCCGATCGCGATCCACTGCGCCAGCCGCAGACGCTCCTTCAGCACGATCACGCCCAGCAGCACGGTCACGATCGGGTTGATGAAGTACCCGAGGCTCCCCTCGATGACGTGCCCGGTGAGGATGCCGATCAGGAACACCTGCCAGTTCACGTAGATCAGCAGGCCCGCGATGATCGTCCAGAACACGAGCCGTCGATCACGCAGGATCGCGATGAGCTTGCCCCACGTGCGGGTGAGCGTCAGCAGGATCGCGCAGAACGCGAGGGAGAAGAGAATGCGCCAGACGACGATCTCCCACGGCCTGATGGGCGCCAGCAGCAGGAAGTAGAGGGGCATGAATCCCCAGAGGAAGTACGCCGCGAAGGCGGAGATCTCCCCGCGCCGCTCTTCACGTGCGGTCTCGGCGGGTGTCATGAGAGAAAGCCTACGACGGTCGTGACATGTTCGGACCGACGGATGCCGAGGCATCCTGCCGTTGGTCGTCGTTCCTCCGCCAATCCGCGTTAACGACGATGGCCCCCGGGCTACCCCGGGGGCCATCGTCGTGTGCGATCGTCAGCGGACGACGACCGCCAGAACGTCGCGGGCCGACAGGACGAGGAACTCGTCGCCGCCGAACTTCACCTCGGTGCCGCCGTACTTGCTGTAGATGACGCGGTCACCGACGGCGACGTCGAGCGGCACGCGGTTGCCGTTGTCGTCGATGCGGCCGGGGCCCACGGCCACGACCTCGCCCTCCTGGGGCTTCTCCTTGGCGGTGTCAGGGATGACGAGGCCACTGGACGTGACCTGCTCAGCCTCGACCTGCTTGATGACGATGCGGTCCTCGAGCGGCTTGATGGAAACCGACACGGTCTACCTCTTTCTTGCTGGGCGTGATGCTTCAAGACTCGTTAGCACCCACAGGGGTGGAGTGCTAACAGAAGTCTAGAGCGCGGCTGGCACTCGTGCAACGCGAGTGCCAACTCTGCGAGACCGCCACCCCCCCTGTTACATGAATCATGTTTCACTTACCATCGGACCTGCGCTCCCACGACCGGGACGACCGGGCAACGGTGCCCGGACGATGGCGGGAGCGGGATCGGAGTCGACCGATGACCACCCCCGACCTCACGACGGATCACCCCGCTCATCGGCGGCGACGCGCGCTGGCCGCGGCCCTGACGGCGGCGGCCCTGGCTGTCGGCGCCCTCCTGGCCGCACCGGCCGCGAGCCCCGCTGCGGCGGCGACGGGGTCGTGGACGACCGAGTCGATCGCGGGCATGAGCGTGCGGCTCTACACGCCGGCGAGCGCCGCGACCCTGGGCAACGGCCGCGCGCTGATGATCAGCCTGCACGGGTGCGTGCAGACGGCGTCGACCCTGCAGACCGCCGGCAACTGGGTCGCGACGGCGGAGCAGTACGGCATGGTCGTCGCCCTTCCCGACGCCCCGGGCGGGGGTGTGGTGCTCGGATGCTGGGACTACTACGACGGCAACCATTCGCGCACCGCACCCGCCCGCCATGACGACAACCTGTTGGCGCTGGTGTCGGCGCTCACCGGCCGCGCGGCGCTCGGCATCGACCCGGCGCAGGTGTACCTCTCGGGCCTGTCCTCCGGCGGCGGCGAGACCATGGTGATGGGGTGCCTCGCCCCCGACGTGTTCGCCGGCATCGGCATCAATGCCGGACCGACCGTCGGCACGACGTCGGGACAGATCGGCAGCGTCGCCGTCTCGCAGGCTCAGGGCACGGCCACGTGCCGCACCTTCGCCGGCTCGGCATCCGCATCGTTCTCGAGCCAGCTCACCTCGGTGATCTACGGATCGAATGACACCACGGTCGCGACGGGCTACAACACTCTCAACGCGCAGATCATGGCCGGCATCTACGGCGCCGGGTCGTCGTCGACGTTCTCGCTGGCGGGGCTGGCCGGCACCAACACGGCGGGGTCGGGCACGATGTACGCGGATGCCGCGGGTCCGCGCGTCTCGCTCATCCAGAACACCGGCCTCGGTCACAACTGGCCGGCCGGCGGCGGGCCGGGCGGCTCGTACGTCTCGACCAACAGCATCGACTACCCCGCGTACGTGACCGGCTTCTTCTTCGCGCACAACCGGCGGGTCGACCGCGCGGCGACACCGAGTCCGACGCCGACGCCCACGCCGACGCCGACGGCCACGCCGACCGCGAGCCCCAGCCCGACGCCGACCGCACCGGGCGCGACGTGCGTGAGCGCGACCAATGCCGCCCACAAGGCCGCGGGCCGGGCGACCAGCTACGGCGTCAATCCCTACAACCCGTATTACGCGGTGGGCAGCCTGGACTACCTGGGGCAGGGGGATGCGACCGTGACGAGTCTGCAGCAGACGTCGGCATCGCGCTGGACGAAGGTGAGCGGGTGCTGAGCCGCCCCGCATAGGCTGGCGGGATGGAACGCGCCGAGCTCACCGCCCTGCTCACCCCCGAGGGGCTGCGGCTGGCCGATGAGCTCGGTGCCATCGACTCCGCCGACGAGGTGGCGCGCACCGTGTCACGGCTGCGGGCGCAGGGGCTGTCGCCCGAGCTCGTCTCGGCCGCCGTCGGCCAGGCGCGGCTGCGGACGCGGGCGCGCGCGAAGTTCGGGGCGTTCGCCGACCGCATGCTGTTCACGCGGGCGGGTCTCGAACAGGCCACACGGCTGTCGGTGGGCGCCCGCCACGCGGGCCGGTTCCGCGACGCCGGAGTGCACCGCGTCGCCGACCTCGGCTGCGGCATCGGCGGGGATGCGCTCGCGTTCGCCGGGATCGGCCTCGACGTGCTCGCGGTCGACGCCGACGAGACCACGGCCGCCCTGGCCGCGTACA
This sequence comes from Sphingomonas sp. BLCC-B65, assembly GCF_028550675.1. Classification (NCBI taxonomy): domain Bacteria; kingdom Pseudomonadati; phylum Pseudomonadota; class Alphaproteobacteria; order Sphingomonadales; family Sphingomonadaceae; genus Sphingomonas; species Sphingomonas sp. BLCC-B65. Next base: position 1,309,113 of record NZ_JAQQGL010000001.1, read on the forward strand.
ACCTCGCCCCGTTCGGCGAGTCCGCGACCGTGCGCCATGCCCGCGCCGAGGAGGTCGCCCTCGACGGCGTCGAGGCGGTGTGGCTCGATCCGGCCCGACGCACGGCCGGCCATACCGAAACGGTGCGGGTCGCCGCGGGCGACTGGTCGCCGCCGCTGGAATGGGTCTTCGCGCTGGCGCAGCGGATGCCCGCGGGCATCAAACTCGGACCGGCCTTCGACCGGGCACAGATCCCCGCGGATGCGGAGGCGCAGTGGATCAGCGTCGACGGGTCGACGATCGAGCTCGTGGTCTGGACCGGAACGCTCGCTCGCGACGGTGTTCGCCGCTCGGCCCTCGTCGTCCGCTCCGACAGCGCCGCCGAGCTGACCGCTGCGTCCGATGCCGAGGATGCCGAGACACGGCCGCTCGGCGCCTTCGTCCACGAGCCGGAGGGCGCTGTCATCCGTGCGCGCCTCATCGGCGAGGTGGCTCGCCGCCTCGACGCCGGAATGCTCGCCCCCGGCATCGCCTACCTGACCTCCGATGCCGAGATCACGAGCCCCTTCGTGCAGTCCTTCCGCATCCTGGAGGAGCTGCCCTCGGATGTGAAGGCGCTCCGGCGCGCCCTGCGCGAGCGGGAGATCGGAACGCTGGAGATCAAGAAGCGCGGCGTCGACGTCGACCCCGCCATCCTTCGCACCCAGCTGAAGCTGACCGGTCCGCGCGCCGCGACGCTCATCCTCACGCGTGCGGGGACCTCACGCGTCGCGCTGCTCGCCGAGCGCGTCACCCGCTGACGCCGATCGCGCCGGCGCGGCGCCGTCAGCCGAACAGCGGCCCCTGGGTCGACGCCCACCACAGCCAGCCCGCGCTGTAGGCGAGCGACAGCAGGCTCAGGCACAGCGCCCAGACCGCGACGGCCCGACTCTCCCAGGGACGGCGCAGCGCGACCACGGCGAGCACCGCGGCCAGGATGCCGATGAGCACGCCCCAGCCGACGACCAGCGAGACGATCAGTGCCACGACGGCGAGGGCGAGAGCCCACGAGGCGCTGCGAGGCAGCACCGGCGGCGTCGGCGCCCAGCGCACGTCAGGTTCGGGTGTCCACGACCCCGTGGTCGCGGCATCCGGCTCCACCGGCGCGCCGACCGCAACCGGCACCGGCTCGGTGAGTTCGCGCTGGAAGCCGCCGCGATGCGCTCCGGGCAGGGCCGCCGTGCCCGCGGGCGCGACGTCGGCCGATGGCGCCTCCAGACGGGCGTCGATGCGCGGCGGCGGAACGTCGTCGGGCGCCGTGTCGGGGCGGTCGTCGCTCATCCCGTGGCCTCCCCGGCGACCTGGATCTCGGTCACCGGCAACGTCGAGTCGGCACCGAAGGCGAGGCTCGAGGGAGCGCGTCCACTCGCGATCAGCTCCGACGCGAGCGCGGCGATCATGGCCCCGTTGTCGGTGCACAGGCTCAGCGGCGGGATGCGCACGGCGACTCCCGCTTCGGCCGCGCGCGCCAGCGCGACCTCGCGCAGGCGCCGGTTGGCGATGACGCCGCCCCCGAGCAGCAGGCGCGGCACGCCGTGCTGCGCGCACGCATCGAGTGCTTTGGTGACGAGCACATCGACGACGGCTTCGCGGAAGGATGCCGCGACATCTCCCACCGCGACCTGCTGCCCCGAGGCCTCGGCCTGCTCGACCCAGCGCGCCACGGCCGTCTTCAGACCGGAGAAGGAGAAGTCGTAGCGGTGCGCCGCCATGTCGGAGGCGCGCGACAGCCCGCGCGGGAAGTGGATGGCGGCCGGGTCGCCGCCCGCCGCGGCGCGGTCGATCTCCGGTCCGCCGGGGTAGGGCAGTCCGAGAATCCGGGCGATCTTGTCGAAGGCCTCACCGGCGGCGTCGTCGAGGGTCTCGCCGAGAAGCTCCACATCGCTCACGAGATCGCGGACGAGCAGCAGCGAGGTGTGTCCGCCGCTGACCAGCAGCGCGACGGTGGGGTAGTCGACGTCCTCGCCGGTGAGCAGATCGGCGGCGATGTGCCCGACGAGGTGGTTGACGGCGTACAGCGGCTTGTCGAGGCCGACGGCGAGCGCTTTGGCGGCGCCGATGCCGACCATGAGCGCTCCGGCGAGACCGGGCCCGCTCGTGACGGCGACGGCATCCACGTCGGTGAGGGCGATGCCGGCCTCGGCGACGGCGGCATCGATCGCCGGCTGCAGAGCTTCGAGGTGCGCCCGGGCGGCGACCTCGGGCACCACCCCACCGAAGCGGGCGTGCTCGTCCATCGAGCTCGAGATGGTGTTGCTGAGCAGGGTGCGGCCCCGGACGATGCCGATGCCGGTCTCGTCGCAACTGGTCTCGATGCCGAGCACAAGCGGTTCACGAACGGTCATGAGCACACTCCCCCGATCTGCGTCTGCGCGTGCCGCTCGGCGGCCCAGGCGACGAGATCGAGCTTCATGACGACGGCATCCACGTCGTCGGGCTGGTAGTAGCGGGGGCGACGCGCGATCTCGAGGAACCCCTCTGAGACGTACAGTGCGGCGGCGGTCGGGTTGTCGGCACGCACCTCGAGGAACACCTCGCGCGCCCCGCGCTGCCGCGCTGCCTTCAGCAGCGCCCGCAGCAAGGTCCGCCCCCGCCCGCGGCCCCGCGCGGACGCGGCGACGGTGATCGTCTGGATGTCGGCATCGGCGGCGCGCGCGACGGCGCGCACCCCGCCGTATGCGAGCAACCGTCCCGCCTCGACGTCGACCAGGTAGTGCGCGTGGGGTGAGAGCAGCTCTTCGCGCATCATCGGCTCGCTCCACGCGTCAGTCGGAAACGACGCGCGTTCGAGGTCCATGATCTCCGCGAGGTCGTCGACGGTGGCGTCGCGCAGCGTCATGCGCGCCCCTCGACGCCCGGGCGGATGACGCTCTTCGGCAGCGTCACGTCGGGAGCACGCAGGTACAACGGCTCGGCACCGGCGAGCTCGCGTCCCGCGGCGACGGCGCGCGCCGCGACGACGGCGAGCATGGCCGCGCTGACCGCGGTCACATCGACACGCTGCGCCCGCTGCGCCGCCAGCACCGCGTCGATCTCGGCGCGCAGGGCCAGGGCCGGTCCCGTCGCGCGGATCGGAAGACCGTCGGCATCCATGCCCTCGTAGACCGAGTACGCGACCTCACGCCGGCGGGCGTCGGTGACGACGGCGAACCGGCGCGCCTCGGCGTACGGATCGGCGAGGGCATCGTCGAGGAGGATCGCCAGGGCCGCCGCGTCGTGACTGGGCACGGCGACGACCGGAAGGTTCCGCGCGAGAGCGAAGGCGCGCGCGGCTGCGATACCCACCCGCAGCCCCGTGAAGGGGCCCGGCCCCATACCGGCGGCGACGTGTGTGAGGCTGACCGGCTCTACCGCCCCGGTCTGTCCGATCGGGCCCCGGGCCGCGTCGGCGAGCGCGTCGCGCAGGAGGTCGCCGATGACTTCGGCGTGGCCGAGTGGGTTGTCGCTGGTGCGGTCGGCGCGGACCGCGCCGTCGGGATCGACGACGCCGACGGCGGTGCCGAGCGAGGTGTCGATGCCGAGGATCACCCCTCCAGGGTAATCGGGGTGAGCGCGCGCCGGAGCGCTCACCCGTGGCGGGTGATGCGGACGAGCCGTGGTGCGGCGTCCTCCATCGCGGCCATGTGGGGACCGGCGGTGCCGCAGGCGTTGTCGACGCCGGTGCCGCTCCAGCCCCGGTCGATCTCGACCTCCCACCAGCGGTCGGCCACGGCGTCCGCGAACGGCGCCGCCCACTCGGCGACGACGACCGCGTGGGCGAAGTCGATGTCCAGATCGTCGAGCTCGCCGTCGGTGCCGAGCCGGTAGGCGTCGACGTGCACGAGCGCGGGACCGTCGGCGAGCGAGGGGTGGGTGCGGGCGATGACGAAGGTCGGGCTCTGCACGCGGCCGCGCACCCCCAGCTCGGCGGCGATACCGCGCGTCAACGTCGTCTTACCCGCGCCCAGCGGCCCCGTGAGCACGACCAGATCACCGGCGCCCAGCGCGCGGCCGAAAGCCCGACCCAGTTCTTCCATCTCTGCGGGCGAGGCGATCTCGCGCTGCCCGACGAACTCATCCAATCCGCTCATGCGATCACCGTTTCGTCTTCTCTCCGCTGGCGTGCAACACCGCGGACGGGTCGCGGATTCCCGCAGGACGCGGGCCCCGCGCGCATCGGTGAGCTCACGCCGACCCCTCGCGCCGCGGCACGCGCGGACCGATGCGGGTGACGATCTCGTAGTTGATGGTGCCGGCGGCATCCGCCCACACCTCCACCGGCGGCGCCCCGAGCGTCGGGTCGCCGAACAGCACCGCCTCCTCGCCCACGGCGACCGGGTGGTCGCCGACGTCGACGACGAACTGGTCCATCGCGATGCGGCCGGCGACGGGGAAGACCTCCCCGCCGATGCGGATGGCGCCGCCGCCGGAGGCCGCGCGCGGCACACCGTCGGCATACCCGGCGGGGATCAGCGCGAGCGTGGTCGGCTGCGTCGTGCGGTAGGCGTAGCCGTACGAGACACCCTGGCCGGCGGGCACGCGGCGCACCGCCGCGACCGCAGCGCGCAGGGTCATCGCCGGCCGCAGGCCCAGTTCGGCGGACGTGCGGTCGGCGAACGGCGACAGCCCGTAGATCGCGATGCCGAGCCGCACGCACCCGAAGCGCGACTCGGGCAGGGCGATGGCCGCGTGCGAGGCGGCGATGTGCCGCAGCTGCGGAGCGAGACCGTGGGATGCCGCGAGCGCGAGCCCGTCCGTGAAGCGTTCGATCGCGGCGCGGTCGTCGGCGGAGGACGTGTTGGAGAGATGACTGAAGATGCCCACGACCCGCAGACGCCCGATGCGCTCGAGGCGGGCCGCTTCGGCGAAGGCGACCGCGTAGTCGGCGGGGGCGAGCCCGTTGCGGCCGAGACCCGTCTCGATCTTCAGGTGCACGCCCACGGGGCGATCCCCCGTCGCCGCCGCGGCGGCGGCCTGCAGCTGGTCGAGGCTGGAGACGCCGAGCTCGATGCCGCGGGAGGCGGCTTCGGCGAAACGGGCTCCGGGTGCGTGCAGCCAGGCGACGAGGGGGGCATCGATGCCGGCACGGCGCAGGGCCAGCGCCTCGTCGATGTCGGAGACGCCGATGCGGCGCGCACCGCCCTCCAGTGCCGCGCGGGCCGCCCGCACGGCGCCGTGCCCGTACCCGTCTGCCTTGACGACGGCGATGATCTCGGATGCCGTGAGCTGTCGCAGATGCCGCACGTTCGCGGTGATCGCGGAGGTGTCGATGACGGCTTCGCGCAGCACGCCCGCGGGGAGTCTGCTCATGCGCTCTCCTGCGACTCGGCGATGACGTACGCGGTCGCCAGGCCCGCGTCGTGACTGAGGGACAGATGGAGGGCGCCGATGCCGCGCGCGGCGACGGTCGCCGCCGTCTCGCCGGTGAGGGCGAAGACGGGCCGACCGGACGGCTCGCTCGCGACCTCGATGTCGGTCCAGTGCACGCCGTCCGAGCCGCCGAGAGCCTTGATCAGCGCTTCTTTGGCGGCGTAGCGGGCGGCCAGCGAGTGCGGTCTGAGGGCCCGCTCCGTCGGCGCGAAGAGCCGCTCGAGCAGCCGAGGCGTGCGCTGCAGCGACCGCTCGAAGCGCGGGATGTCGACGAGGTCGACGCCGATTCCGATGATCACGGCATCCACCCCCTCCGCACGCGCGCCCCCGCCAGCCTACCTGCGGCGGCGATTACTCGACGGTGACGGACTTCGCGAGGTTGCGCGGCTGGTCGACGTCCAGGCCCTTCGCGGTGGCGAGGCCCATGGCGAAGATGTGCAGCGGCACGACGGCCAGGAGCGGCTCGAACAGGGGGCCGGCCAGCGGGATGCGCAGCACCTCGTCGGCGAACGGCAGCACGGCGGCGTCGCCCTCTTCGGCGACGGCGATGACGCGGGCGCCTCGGGCGCGGATCTCCTGGATGTTGGAGACGACCTTCTTGTGCAGCTCCGCCGATTCGCGCGGAGAGGGCACGATGACGAAGACCGGCTGACCGGGTTCGATCAGGGCGATCGGGCCGTGCTTGAGCTCGCCGGCGGCGAAGCCCTCCGCGTGGATGTAGCTGATCTCCTTGAGCTTGAGCGCACCCTCCAGAGCGATCGGGTAGCCCACGTGGCGCCCCAGGAACAGCACCGACTGGGTGTCGGCCATCCAGTGGGAGAACTGCTCGATGTGCGTCTGCTCCTCCGCGAGCACCCGCTGGATCTTGGCGGGGATCGCCTCGAGCTCGCGCACGTGCGTCGCTTGCTCGGCCACGGAGATCGTGCCGCGAAGACGCGCGACGTGCAGGGCCAGCAGGTACAGCGCGGTGATCTGGGCGACGAAGGCCTTCGTGGAGGCGACGGCCACCTCGGGCCCGGCGTGCGTGTAGATCACGGCATCCGACTCGCGGGGGATGGTCGCTCCCTGCGTGTTGCAGATCGACAGCGTCTTGGCGCCCTGCTCGCGGGCGTACTTGACGGCCATCAGGGTGTCCATCGTCTCACCCGACTGACTGATCGAGACGACCAGCGTGTCCTCGCCGATGACCGGGTCGCGGTAGCGGAACTCGTGCGCGAGCTCCACATCGACGGGGATGCGGGTCCACTGCTCGAGTGCGTACTTGCCGGTCTGCCCGGCGTAGGCGGCGGTGCCGCACGCGATCACGACGATGCGACGGATGCCGGTGAACAGCTCGTCCAGCCCCTCGAGCTCGGGAATGGTCACGGTGCCGTCATGCAGGCGTCCACGGATGGTGTTGGCGACCGCGTCGGGCTCCTCGGAGACCTCCTTGGCCATGAACGAGGACCAGCCGCCCTTCTCGGCCGCCGACGCGTCCCAGACGACCTCGAACGGCTCGACCTCGACGGGGGCGCCGGTGAAGTCGGTCACCTCGACGCCGGCGGGTGTGATCGCGACGATCTCGTCCTGACCGATCGCGAGGGCGTGGCGGGTGTGCTCGACGAAGGCGGCGACGTCGGAGCCGAGGAAGTTCTCTCCCTCACCGAGACCGATGACGAGGGGGGAGTTGCGGCGGGCGCCGACGACCAGCCCGGGCTGGTCGCGGTGCATCGCCAGGAGGGTGAAAGCGCCTTCCAAACGTGCGACGACGGTGCGGAAGGCGGCGACGAGATCGCCGGAGGCCTGATACTCGCGGCCGAGGAGGACCGCGGCGACCTCCGTGTCGGTCTCGGAGCGGAACGTGTACCCGTCGCTGAGCAGCTCGGCCTTCAGCTCCGAGAAGTTCTCGATGATGCCGTTGTGGATGACAGCGAGCTTGTCGTCGTCGGCGAGGTGGGGGTGCGCGTTGGCGTCGGTCGGCCCCCCGTGGGTGGCCCACCGGGTGTGACCGATCCCGGTCGTGCCGTCGGGCATCGGGTGGGCGGCGAGATCGTCGCGCAGCACCTGCAGCTTGCCCGCGCGCTTGCGCATATCGAGGTCACCGCCGCCGTCGATCACGGCGATGCCGGCCGAGTCGTAGCCGCGGTACTCGAGGCGGGCGAGCCCGGACAGCAGGATGGCCTGGCTGTCGCGAGGACCTACGTAACCGACGATTCCACACATAGGCTCAATGCTAGGTGCGGGCATTTGCTCGGAGCCCTGACAAACGCCGTGAATTCGGCGGATGTCGCCGTCAGAGCTTGCGCAGGCGCACCGACTCCACCGCGTGCGCCGCCGCCTTCTTCAGCACGAGGGTGGCGCGGTGACGCGTGGGCGCCACGTTCTCGCGGAGGTTGGGCAGGTTGATCTCGTTCCAGTAGCCGAGGGCCGTCGTGACGGCCTCCTCGTCGGAGAGGTCGGCGAACACGTTGAAGAACGAGCTCGGGTTGCTGAACGCCCCGCGGCGCAGGGCGAGGAAGCGGTCGACGTACCACTGGGCGATGTCGGCTTCGTCGGCATCCACGTAGATCGAGAAGTCGAAGAGGTCGCTGACGGCGACGTCGTGGGGCGACGGCGGGGGCGAGAGCACGTTCAGGCCCTCGACGATGACGACGTCGGGGCGACGGACCGTGACATGCGCATCGGGGACGATGTCGTAGCGGACGTGCGAGTAGAACGGGGCGCGCACCTCCGCGGCGCCGGATTTGACCTCGGTGAGAAAGCTGACCAGTGCGCGGCGGTCGTACGACTCCGGAAAGCCCTTGCGCTCCATGAGGCCGCGGCGCTCGAGCTCCGCGTTCGAGTAGAGGAAGCCGTCGGTGGTGACCAGTTCCACCCGGGGCGTTCCCGGCCACCGGCTCATCAGCTCGCGCAGCAGCCGTGCGATGGTGGACTTTCCGACCGCGACCGACCCGGCGACGGCGACCACGAACGGCGTGGTCGAGTCGGCTTCGCCGAGGAAGGCGGCGGTCTCGGCGCCGAGGCGCTGGGTGTTCTCGGCGTAGGTGCTCAGCAGCCGGCTCAGCGGCAGATAGACCTCGCGCACCTCGGTGAGATCCAGCCGATCGCCGATACCGCGCAGCTGAACGACCTCGGTCTCGGTGAGCGGAGCGGGGATGCCGGCGGCCAGGCGTGCCCAGTCTGCGCGCCCGATCTCGCGGTACAGCGAGTCGATCGTCGTCTCGTCTTCGGTGGACATCGGGCCCACTCTATCTGTGGATACGCTGAACCCATGCGTCTCGGAGTCCTCGATATCGGCTCGAACACCGTCCACCTGCTCGTCGCCGATGTCCATCCCGGCGGGCGTCCGCAGGCCACGACGAGCCAGCGCACGGTGCTGCGTCTCATGCGCTATCTCGAGCCCGACGGCGCGATCAGCGAGGCGGGTGTGGAGGCGCTCGTGGATGCCGTCGCGCAGGCCCGCGCCGTCGCCCAGGCGGAGAACGTCGTCGAGCTGCTGGCGACCGCGACCAGCGCGGTGCGCGAGGCCACGAACGGCGCCGACGTGATCGCGCGGATCGAGGCGGCCCTCGGCCAGGAACTGCAGGTGCTGGGCGGCGAGTCGGAGGCGCGGTTCACGTTTCTCGCGGTGCGCCGCTGGTTCGGCTGGTCGGCGGGGCAGATCCTGCTCTTCGACATCGGCGGCGGATCGCTGGAGATCGCCGCCGGCGCGGACGAGCTGCCCGACGTGGCCGCATCGGTCCCTCTCGGCGCGGGAAGGACGACGGTGGAGTTCCTCCCCCACGACCCGCCCGGCGAAGACGCCGTGGAGGTGCTGCGCGAGCACGCGCGGGGTGTGCTCGCGCCCGTCGCCGCGCGCATGTCCGGTCAGCCGCGACCGAACCACGTCGTCGGCTCCTCGAAGGCCATCCGGTCGCTGGCCAAGCTCGCCGGCTATCCCGTTCCGGGGTGGAGCGGCAGCGAGCGGATGCTGCTTCCCCGGGGAGCGCTGGGCTCGTGGATTCCGCGGCTGGCACGCATCCCGGCATCCGCCCGTCAGGAGCTGCCCGGCATCACCGCCGACCGCACCTTCCAGATCGTCGCGGCCGCCGTGGTGCTGCACACGGCCATGACGGCGCTCGACGTCGACGAACTCGAGGTGAGCCCCTGGGCGCTGCGCGAAGGCGTGCTGCTGCGGTACATCGAGTCGCTGAGCTGGCAGGAACCGGCCTGAGCGTCGCCGTCGCCGGCGGATCGAGGGGAGCAGCCCCTCCGTCGGGGGGTGCGTCGGGGGGAACGCTGACGGAGGGGCCGCGCACCCCAGTCGTCATGCCCGCAGAGCCCCGATCCTGTCGGGTCAGGGCTCGGGGATGGGTAGTGAGTGCAGGCTCAGGCTAGGGCGCCGCGCGAGCACAGCGCCAGAGCGCCGACAACGTTTTACCGGCGCGTAATCTGCGCCGATCGCCGCCTCAGCCGCGGACGATGTCGGCGAGCTCTTCGGCGATGCGCTGCGCATCGCCCTGCGAGGCGGCCTCGACCATGACGCGCACCATCGGCTCGGTTCCCGAGGGGCGCAGCAGCACCCGCCCGCTGTCGCCGAGCGCCGCTTCGGCGACCTGCACGCCGGCGAGGACGTCGGCGTCGGTCGCGCGGGAACGCTCGACCCCGCGCACGTTGATCAGCACCTGGGGGAAGACGGTCATGACCGACGCCAGATCGGCCAGCGAACGCCCCGTCCGCGCCATCTCGGCGCACAGGTGCAGCCCGGTGAGCACGCCGTCGCCGGTCGTGGCGTAGCGGCTCATGATGACGTGACCGCTCTGCTCGCCGCCGAGGGAGAAGCCGCCCTCGTTCATCCGCTCGAGCACGTACCGGTCACCGACCGCGGTCTGCTCGACGGTGATGCCCTGAGCGGCCATCGCGCGGTGCAGGCCGAGGTTGCTCATGACGGTCGCCACCAGCGTGTCGTTCTTGAGCCGCCCGTCGCGCTTCATCGCGACGGCGAGGATCGCCATGATCTGGTCGCCGTCGATCACGCGCCCGTCGGCGTCGACCGCCAGGCACCGGTCGGCGTCGCCGTCGTGCGCGATGCCGACGTCGGCGCCGGTGCGCACGACCTCGGCCGACAGCTTCTCGAGGTGCGTCGATCCGTAGCCGTCGTTGATGTTGACGCCGTCGGGATCGGCGCCGATGACCGTCACCTTCGCCCCGGCGTTGCGGAACGTCTCGGGAGAGACACCGGATGCCGCGCCGTGCGCGCAGTCCAGCACGACGTGCAGCCCATCCAGGCGGTGCGGCAGGGACGCGAGCAGGTGGATCGCGTAGCGGTCTTCGGCATCCGAGAAGCGCACCACGCGCCCGACGTCGCCACCGGTGGGACGCAGCTTCTCCCCCGCCATCGCCTCTTCGATGCGTCGCTCGACCTCGTCGGGGAGCTTGACGCCGCCGCGGGCGAAGATCTTGATGCCGTTGTCGGGGGCAGGATTGTGGGATGCCGAGATCATGACGCCGAAGTCGGCGTCGATGTCACCGATGAGGTAGGCAGCCGCCGGCGTGGGCAGCGTTCCCGCGTCGAGGACGTCGACGCCCGACGAGGCGAGCCCCGCTTCGACGGCCGCCGACAGGAACTGACCGGACACGCGAGGATCGCGCGCGATCACGGCGGTGAGCCGCTTGCCCGCGGCCTTTCGCGCCTCGGCGATACGGCCCTGGCCCAGGACGACGGCAGTCGCCTGGGCCAGGGTGAGCGCGAGGTCGGCGGTGAGGGGGCCGTTGGCCAGGCCCCGCACACCGTCCGTCCCGAACAGCGCCATGAAGCTTTAGCGCTTCGAGTACTGCGGAGCCTTGCGGGCCTTCTTGAGACCGGCCTTCTTGCGCTCCTTGACGCGGGCGTCGCGCGAGAGGAAGCCGGCCTTCTTGAGGGTCGGGCGGTTGTTCTCGGCGTCGATCTCGTTCAGCGCGCGGGCGATGCCCAGGCGCAGCGCGCCGGCCTGACCCGAGGGGCCGCCGCCGGAGATGCGCGCGATGACGTCGTAGCCACCCGCGAGGTCGAGCACCGTGAACGGGTCGTTGATGAGCTGCTGGTGCAGCTTGTTGGGGAAGTAGTCCTCGAGCGTGCGGCCGTTCACCGTGATGGTGCCGGAGCCGGGGATGAGGCGGACGCGCGCGATGGCCTGCTTGCGGCGGCCGACGGCGGCACCGGGAACCGACAGCACCGGGCGGGGCGCGGCAGCGGCCTCGACCGGAGCGCTCTCGGTGGTGTAGCTCTCCGCGTTGTCGAGGGTGTTCTCTTCGATGGAGTCAGCGATCTTCGCCATGAGTTGTCCTTATGTCTCTCGGCGCGCTTACTGAGCGACCTGGCCGAAGGTGTACGGGGTGGGCTGCTGGGCCGCGTGCGGGTGCTCGGCGCCCACGTAGACCTTCAGCTTCGACAGCTGCTGGCGACCCAGGCTGTTCTTGGGGAGCATGCCGCGGATCGCCTTCTCGACGGCGCGGACCGGGTTCTTCTCGAGGAGCTCGGCGTACGAGGTGGCCGTGAGCCCGCCCGGGTAGCCCGAGTGGCGGTAGGCCATCTTCTTCTGGAGCTTCTGACCCGTGAGGGCGACCTTCTCGGCGTTGACGACGATGACGAAGTCACCGGTGTCCATGTGGTTCGCGAAGGTGGGCTTGTGCTTGCCGCGGAGGATGGCGGCGGCGTGCGAGGCGAGGCGTCCGAGAACGACGTCGGTCGCGTCGATGACGACCCACTCGCGGGTCACTTCACCGGCCTTGGGGGTGTAGGTGCGCGTCACAGTAGTGCTGCTTTCTTGATTCGAACGGAGAGGTTCGTGAATCCCGCTCCGGGGTGGTTCGCTGCGCGGGTACGAGATCCGCGGAGGTGAACACGCCAGTGGAGGGCTCACGTTCGTGGCGTCGGCCGCAGGCAGCACGAGCACCAAAGGGAAAGTCTACGCTACGCGGTCATCACCGCCAAACCCGTCGAGACGACGCGGGCACGGCGACGCGATACGTGCCGTGAAAAAAGGGCGACCGAGGAGCCGAAGGGATACTCCGGCTCCTCGGTCGCGGCGGCCGCACGCGGGGGGTCGGCGACCGCCAACCGGTCGTGTGGGGACACTACCGGGGGTTGGGGGGACAGGCTCTGCAGGCGAAGCTCACCGTTCCTGTGTTGTCGGTACCAGACTACCGGGATCAGGCCGTCTCCACCGCAGGCGGAGCCGGAGAAACGGCCGTCTCGTCGAGGCCGGCGGCGAACTGTTTGATCCACGGACGCAGCTCGGGCCCGAGGTCGTCGCGGTCGCAGGCGAGCTGCAGGATCGCCTTGATGTAGTCGACCCGGTCGCCGGTGTCGTAGCGGCGTCCGCTGAAGACGACGCCGTACACGCCGGGCCCGTCCGGATCGGCCGCGAGTTCACGGAGGGCATCGGTCAGCTGGATCTCGCCGCCCTTGCCGGGCTCGGTGTGCGCGAGCACTCCGAACACCTCCGGCCCCAGGACGTAGCGGCCGATGACAGCGAGGTTTGAGGGGGCATCCTCGCGGGTGGGCTTCTCGACGAGGTCGAGGATGCGGACCGATCCGTCGTCGCCGCGAGCTCCGACGGTGGCGACACCGTAGAGATGGACCTGTTCGGGATCGACCTCCATGAGCGCGACGACGGCACCGCCGGTGCGCTCATGGACCGCGAGCATGGTCGGAAGGAGCGGGTCGCGCTCATCGATGAGGTCGTCGCCGAGCATGACGACGAACGAGGAGTCGCCGACGTACGAGGCCGCTCGCGACACGGCGTGCCCGAGCCCCCGCGGTTCGCCCTGGCGGGTGATGTGGATGTCGGCGAGCTGCGACGAGTGGGCGACCTTGCCGAGCTTGGCGGTGTCGCCCTTCGTCGTCAGCGCCGTCTCGAGCTCGGGGACCGAGTCGAAATGGTTGGCGATGTTGTTCTTGTTGCGGCCGACGATGATGAGCACGTCGCGGATGCCGGCGGCCACCGCCTCTTCGACGACGTACTGAATGGCCGGCTTGTCGACGACGGGCAGCATCTCTTTGGGCATCGCCTTGGTGGCGGGAAGGAACCTCGTGCCGAGACCCGCTGCGGGGATGACGGCCTTGTAACGAATGGACATGCGATCTCCTGCGGGGCGTGAAGGGGGGTCTGCTCCGAGGCGTCCGAGGACGCGCGCGTAGGGCGAGCATAGCGCCCGCAGAGGATCGCTCTGTGTCGGCCGGGCGACGGCCAGATGACGTGCGGAGTCAGGCGGGGGCCGCGATCAGGGTCGCCGGCAGGGTCGACTCGAGCACGACGTCGCGCCCGTCCTGATAGAGAAGCGTTCGTCCCGCGAAGGGCCGCACGGGCATGACCGCGCGAGGCAGCTCACCGGCCGATGCGACGCGCACGTGGAGGTCTCCCCCGGCATCCGTGGAGATGTCGATCCGCGCCGCGCGCGCACCGGAGTGCTTGACCGCGTTGACGAGGGCCTCGTTGACGACTTCCGAGACGATGGGGGCGGCCTCGGCACCGTCCACGGCCGACGCCGCGGCGTCGTCGATGCGGGTCTCCAGCACCATGATCGGCTCCCACCCCGCCAGCATCCGCCGCAAGGCGCCCACCGTCTCGATCTCCGACATCGGCACGGGCACGAGCACCTCGTCGAGCGCCCGGTCGGTCTCGACACGGAACTGGGCGATGTCGTCGGCCGTCGGCGGATTCTCGTCGACGCGAGCGGCGAAGATCACGCAGCGCCCCTGCACGCGCCCGTGGAGGGTGGATGCCGCGTGCAGCAACGGAGCCTGCGCTCGCCGCACGCGGTCGGCGAAGTCACCCGCCGCACGGGCGAGCTCTCGGGTGGCATCGGCCTCGTCGGTGCGCGCCCAGCGATACGTGTCGATCGCGAGGGAGAGCACGATCGCCGCGAGCGGCATGGCGAACGCCGGGATGATCATCAGCGCCCCGGTCGCCGGGAGCAGGAGACGTCCCACGACGGCGGACGTCATTCCCGCCAACGTCCACACGAGGAGGAAGATCACGCCTCGGCCACGTCGGCTGTGGATCGGCGCCGCGCGCAGCACGGCGCCGGCAGCCAGATCGAGCAGGAAGACGGCGACGCCGGCGATGACGACATCGGAGACGTCTCCCACCGTGAGCAGATACGGCGCAGCCATGAGCAGGTAGAGCGCCCCGACCCACAGCAGCGGCGTCGGCTGAAGCCGCTCGAGCCCGTGACGGTGCCGAGCGGCGCGAGACCGCGGCGCCCACAGCGCGGGAACCGGCGCACTGGCGGCGGCCATCTCCTCCAGGCGGTGGCTCGCGGCGCGCACGCGTTCGGAGAAGTCGCGCACGGCGTCGAAGTCGATCACCCGCGCCAGCATGGCGTCGCGCTCGGCCCGAAGCTCCGCGACGAGGCCGCGGATGACCAGACGTGCGTCACGATCGTCGGTGACGACCTGCTCGGTTGCGGCATCCAAGCGGCCCAGAGCGTGGGCAAGACGGTCGGCGGTCGCACGGGTCTGCTGGTACTGGGTGGTGATGATCGCGACGAGGGTGAACAGGCCGAAAGCCACGATGACGTTGGTGCCGATGCGCGCCGCCCACACGCCGCCGGAGCGGCCGTTGTAGAGGAGGTGGATGAACGTCTCGTTGAGGATCGGACGCGCGGTCGCGACGAGCAGCAGCGTGACGGTGACCAGGAGCGCACGAGAGCGGTGATCGCGCATTCGGCGTTCGGCGGCAGCCACGGCGAGAACGGGAAGGGCGAGGACGACCCAGCTGAGCACAGCCGCGGCAATGCCTTGCACATAGCCGTCACGGGTGCCCTCGACGATGGCGACGAGCAGAAGCGCCGAAACGGGCAGCGACACGACCGCGCTCCAGCGCGTGAAGAAGCGGCCACTTCCGGCGGTGTCCCAGTACGCTGACACCACGTTGATCGCGCGCGGCTCCCGCCGGGCCATTAGCTCAACCCCACCATTCCTACCCCCAAGTAGTAGTCAGTGTAACCATTCGTCTACATGGAGGGGAGAGGGAATTCCTTATAATTCGCCCGTATTCTCGTCGCGACGGGGCGACCCGGTAGAAGGGAAGCCCGATGACGAAAGAGGCCGGTTCTCCCCCACTCGGTGGGCGTCTCGCGACGACCTGGCAGACGCGACTGACGGGGTGGGGTCGAAATGCCCGGGCGTGGTTGTCAGCGTACGTGATCGCGCTCGCGCTGATCGCATTCTGGCCCGTTCCCGTCGACTCCGGGGCCGGGCCACTGCTGCGAGCGGTGACGCGGCTCTTCCCGCTGCTGACCTACGCGCGGATCGAGTTCGGCGCGAACATCCTGCTGTTCGTGCCGCTGGGTTTCCTTCTGACGCTGATTCTCGCGCGCGATCGGTGGCTGGTGATGCCGATCGCGTTCCTCACGACCGTCACGATCGAGACCGGCCAGGCCATCGCGCTGGCCGCGCGCACGCCGAGCGTGCTCGACATCGTCGCCAACACGGCGGGGGCCTGCCTCGGCATCGTGCTCGCCGTCTTCGCGGAGACGCTCGCCCGAGCGCGGACCGAACCTCCGACGACCTGAGCACCGGCCCAGCGCGGAGGGATGCGGTCGCCCTGCGCCAGCCCCCCGGCAGGGGCAGGGCGACCGCCTTCCATTGGTGACATCTGGGGTTCGTCACCGCATGGGGATGGGGCACGCCCATCATCGACCACCCGAGGCGGCTCGTGGGGCTAGATGAGAGGAATCTCACCCATCGCGGTCTCGCGCTCGGCTCCCCCGTGCGCGAGATAGGCGCGCACGGCATCGACTCTGGCATTGCGTGCGGGGTCGGACCCCACGCCGAGCACGGCGTACGCCGCCCGCAGGTGCGCTTCGACCGAGCGGGGCGAAAGGGCGAGTCGCCGGGCGATCGCCGTGTTGCTGAGACCCTCGGCGACGAGGGAGAGCACCTCGCGCTGGCGGGCGCTGAGGCGGCACAGCGGGCTCTCGCGCCATTCGACGCTCTCCGCCCGGATGGCGGGATCGAGCACGCGGCGTCCGGCGGCGACCGACGTGAGGGCGTACACGAGAGCCGGGGACGTGAGCGAGAGGTTCTTGGAGAGCACGGCCCAGCCGGCCGCGTCTTCCGCCGGCACGCGGCGCAGAAGATCCCGCGTCTCGGGCGCCGCCAGCACGACGATGCCGAGGCGGCTCGATCGGGCACGCAGAGCTTCGCCGAGCGGCACCCCGCCGCCGTCGGGAACGTGCGGGCCGATGAGGGCCACGTCGATCGCGCGTTCGGTCGCCTCGATCGCCGCGCGGGCCGAGTCGCACAGCGCGACGGCACGCATGCCCGGTTGCTGATCGATGAGACGCGCGAGCAGATCGCGAAGGAGGGGTTGCCCCTCCACGACGAGCACGCGCACCGAGCGCGGCCGGTCGGTCACGCCCGGCTGGTGGCGTCGCCGCCGCGGTGCGTGGTGGTCGCGAGGTAGCGGGCGACGGAGATGTCGCGACCGGCGAGACCGGCGGCGCGGCCGGTGATGCGACTCCAGAGGCTGGGGGCGACCCGCACCATCGTGATGCCCTCGGCGCGCAGCTGGCGAGCCGTGGGCGGATCGAGGTAACGGCGCGAGGGCGCGGGCTGCCAGTGCGCGTTGACGTAGATCTCCACAATGCGAGCGTCGCCGGCTCGACTCATCGTCACTCCTCATTTCCCCAAGATGCGACCCGCCGACCGCAGGCCCGGCGCATCCGGCAAGGGAGGCGCAGCGCTGCAGAAAGTGCTCCGTTCCCAGAAACGGAAGGGTCGCGCCGGGCCCCAAGACCAGGCGCAGCATCATTGTGTCTCAGCGCGAAACTGCCCATCGACGGAAATCCGCGATTTCACGAGAGTTTTACGTGGAAGCACGTAGGGGCGCAGACACCGGCGATCGCGCGGTCGGACTGGGAGCGTTCCCGCGACGACGGATTGACACGGCCGCGACCGCTGGCTGCGCCGCAAGGGGCGGAGTTGACTCGACGCATGAGCGCGTACCCAGCGGCGGGGATCGCGGCGCCCGCGCGGCACGGCACCGTGGCGGTGTTCCTGGGCGTCACCTTCGCCGTCACCTGGGGGCTGTGGCTGCCGCTTCTCGTCGACGCGCGCACCGCGCCGTCGGGCACGCTCGACGCCGTACCGGCCACGTTCTTCATCGCGTCGGTGGGACCGGCGGTCGGAGCGGTGGCGGCGACCTGGTTCGCGGCGGGGCCGGCGGCTGTGGCGCGGTGGGCGCGACGCATCCTGCGCCTGCGGTTCGGCGGGTTCTGGTGGTTCGCCGCGCTGGGGATGCCGGCGCTGTACTACCTGATCGGCTTCTTCACCGCTGCGTTCGCCGTGGGCGGCTGGCCCGACCCGGCCGCCTTCGGCACCACCGCAAAGCTGCCGGGCCTGCCCTGGCCTCTGGTCGCACTGGTGTGGGCGGCGACGTTCGGCCTGGGCGAGGAGGCAGGGTGGCGCGGATGGCTGCTTCCCGCGCTCGCGGAGCGCGTCACGGTGTTCTGGGCGTCGGTGCTGGTCGCCGTGGTCTGGATCGTCTGGCACGCTCCGGCGTTCTTCTTCAACCCGACGTATCAGGCGATGGGCGCCGGCATCGTCGGCTGGATGCTGGCTCTGGTGCTCGGATCGTTCGTCCTGTCGTGGATGACGGCCGGCGCACGGTGGAGCATCGTTCCCGTGGTGCTCTGGCACGCCGGCTTCGATCTGCTGACCGCGGCGGATCAGTCTGCGGGGGTGATCGCGTCGACGATCAGCGCGGTCGTCATGGTGCAGGGGGCGGTGTGTGCGGTGCTGCTGTGGCGGAGGCGGATGCCGCGGCATCCCCGGCACTCTCCGCACTCAGTGGCAGCGTGAGCTTCAGGCGGGCGCCGGTGCGGGAGCGCCCGCCGTGGAGCGTTTCGAGCACGAGCTCTCCGCCGAGCACCTGCGCTCGTCTCCGAAGGCGCGCCAGCCCCGACAGTGTCGGTGTCGCCGGGGGCGCGGACCCGTTGTTGCCGACCACGACGAGCAGGATGCCGCCGCTCTCGCGCGCCGAGATGACGACGTGGTCGGCCGAGCCGTGGCGAAGCGCGTTGGAGAGGGCGTCCTCGATGACCCGCACCACCAGAACGCGGGCTTCGTGCGAGAGACGGCTCTCGAAAGCCGAGAAGACGGCGTCGTCGGGCGCTGTGACGGCCACCGACGGCGGCAGGCGCACGACGAGCGCACGCACGGCCGGTGCGAGCCCGCGCTCGAGGTCGACGGGGTAGAGCCGTCCGCTGAGCGCGCGCAGTTCTCTCTCGCGCAGCCGTTGGAGCTGGTCGGCGACCGCGTGCAGCTCGCCGGCCACTCCCGCATCGGCGTGTGCGGTCGACAGTGCCAGGTGCCGCAGCCGCGCCTCCATGACGACGAAGGTGCCCTGCACGCTGCCGTGGATCGTCTCGGCGAGCTCGTAACGCAGGCGCAGTTCCTCCTCCTGCAGTTCGGCGACCAGGCCCGCGGCGCGTGCCTGCGCGATCGACTGCTCCCGCTCGGCGTGGCGGATGCGGCGGGCGACGTCCACCTGCACGAGTCCGAGACCGACCGCGCATGCCGCCGCCACCGCGGCGCTGACGTACTCGCCGATGCTGGTCGGCGCGACGGCATCCGGCGCGAGAGTCGCCGCGAGAACCGCTCGAGCGGCTGCGAGCGTGAGGGCCGCTCCGACCGCGATCGCGACGACCGACAGGCACCGGGCGAGGTAGCCGTAGCGCTCGGGCCGCAGAAGGTGCACGGCCGACAGCATGACGACCGGTGCGACCACGGCCGCGCCCACCGTCGCCCACACTGCGACGCCTCCGCCGGCGACGGCGGGGCAGCCGCTGAGCAGGCAGCCCTGCAGGCTGGTGTAGATCGTGACAGCGAGGGTGGCCGCCGCCGTCGCGACCAGGACGATCCGATGGTCGGTCACGGCATCCGCACGCACGTCGCGCGAGGGGCGCGACCGGGTCATCCCGCCGAGGTCCAGGGCGACGTCGTGTGCTGCAGGTAACTGCGCACCGCCTCGACACGCGGGTTGCGCTCGCGACTGGCCGGAATGCCGAGCAGGCCGTAGGCCGCGTTGAGGTGCGCGTCGACGGAGCGGGGCGAGATGCCCAACCGGTCGGCGATCGCCGCGTTGGTCAAGCCCTCGGCGACGAGGGCGACCACTTCGCGCTGGCGCCGGCTGAGCCGGGTGAGCGGGCTGTTGCGGCGGATCTCGCGTTGAGCGCGGATCGCGGGGTCGAGCACGGTGCGCCCGGCGGCGACGGCGCGGATGGCGTAGACGAGCGCGGATGCCGACAGCGAGGAGTTCTTGGAGAGAAAGCCCCACCCGGCGGCCTCGCTGCCCGGAACCTCCAGGAGGGTGCTGATCGAGTCGGACGCGGAGAGCACGAGGATGCCGAGACCGGGGCGGCGAAGCCGCAGTTCCCGGCCCAGCCGGATGCCGTCGCCGTCGGGCAGGCGCAGGTCGATGAGGGCGACATCGAGCGTACGGACGTCGGTGTTGCGGGCGCTCTGCGCCGAGGAGGCGACGGCGGAGACGCGCAGGCCGTTCTGATCGGCCAACAGCACGGCGAGCATCTCGCGGAAGAGCGGTTGATCCTCGACGACCATGACGTCGAGGATGCGGAGCTGCCCCGTCACGATCGCGGGATCACGTGGAGGCGGAGCGATCGGGGGCACGGGCGTGACATGTGCATTCTCCTGTCGAGTGGCCCCCCGCCGACGACCATCTTCACGCACTCGTGCGGCTCGCCGTCGAAAATGACGAAGAAGACGGCGAGTTCGCGCACGGCAGCGCAGAACGCGTCGGTGATTCCACCTACAACTGCCGCCGCTGCGCTCGGAGCCGGGCGAAGCCCTCTGCTAGAACCGTCGAGGGGGATGCACACCGTGGCGAGCACGGAAGAGGACCCATGAGCATGGCGAGGAGGAGCACGGGATCGACGGCGCGCGGACGCGGCCGCCTCTCGCGCCGCGCCTGCGATGACGGGCTGCTCGTGCTGTCGGCCCTGAACGAGATCGTCGGCGAAGCGGTGATCGTGACCGATGAGCGCGGCATCCCCCTGCGCCTGAACGGCCCGGCACGCGACGCGTTCGCACGGGCCGGGCTGCCCGAGATCCTGAGCGCCGGCGCGGAGTACCGCGACCTGCGCCTCTTCCACGCCGACCGGACCACGCCGATCGCGGTGGGGCCGCAGCTCCTGCACCACGTGGCGTCGACGGGCAACGCGATTCCGTATACGACGTGGGTGGGCGAAGGGGCCGAGCAGCGCGCGATGTCGATCACCGCCCGCCCGTTCCGAGATCAGCGCGGCGCCAGGCGGGGCGCGGTGATCGTGGCGCGCGATATGACGACGGTGTTCGAGGCGTCGCGGATCCGTGACGACTTCCTGCGCGATGCCGCCCACCGCCTGCGTGGTCACCTGACGACGGTGGCCGGCTATGCCGAGCTGCTCGAATCGCACTCCCCGGCCGGTGAGATCGGCGGGCGGCTGAGTCGGGCGACGGAGCAGCTGGTCGACGTGGTGGACGATCTGTTCCGCACGGCTCGTGAGGACGTCGCGCGGTCGATACCCGCCACCGAGGTGTCGGCGGCCCTTTCGGACGTGTGCGCCGTGTTCCTCGGCGTTGCAGGGGCCCGAGGGGTGACGCTGCAGGTGATCGATGAGGGCTGCGGCAGCGTGCGGTTCGAGCAGACGCAGCTGCGTCAGGTGCTCGCCGACCTGTTGTCGTATGCGATCGGGCACTGCCGCACGGCGGGCCGGATCGTGGTGCGCGCACATCGCGATCATCACCGCACGACGGTGACGGTGGCCGACGACGGGCGGCACACGACGGACGAGGAGCGACGGCGACAGCTGGCGCACCTCATGGGCGCTGCCGATCACCGCACGGCGACGCGAGATCCGGCGTTCGCGCCGCGCCATGCCGTGCGGGCGAATCAGGCAACGCTGTCGGTGCGGCCCGACCACCCGGTCGGCACGATCGCGAGTCTGGTGATGATCGCCGTCTGAGTCAGCGTGCGTGCAGCAGGGTCACGCCGCGCGCGGCGAGTGCGCGTGCGGTCGGGTCGGCTTCGGCGACGTCGGCGATGATCGCGGTGACGGCGTCGAGAGCGAGCACCTCGTACCGAGAGGCGGTGCCGATCTTCTCGTCGCTGCCGAGGACATAGGTGTCGGCGGCGCGGGCGGCGAGCGCGCGTTTCATGGCAGCTTCGTCGGCATCGCCGGTGGTGAGTCCGGCGGTGGGATGGATGCCGGTGACGCCCACGAAGAAGAGGTCGGCGCTGATGCGGCTGGCCGCTTCGACGGCGGCGGCTCCGCAGGCCACGGCGGAGTGCTTGAACAGCTGGCCGCCGATGAGGAAGACGTCGACGACGTGGTCGAGGAGGGCGGCGGCGATGGTGGGGCTGTGGGTGATGACCGTGCCGGGCTGGGTGCGCGGGAGCGCGTCGACGAGGGCGAGGCTGGTCGTGCCGCCGTCGAGGATGACGGTGGCGCCGGGTTCGATGAGGGATGCCGCGACGGCGGCGACGCGGCGCTTGCTGTCGGGGGCGACGGCGGTGCGGGAGGCGTAGTCGACGACGGCGGGCGAGGCGGGCAGGGCGCCGCCGTAGACGCGCACGGCGAGGCCGGCGGCATCGAGGTCGCGCAGATCGCGACGGATGCTGTCTTCGGAGAGGCCGAGTTCGGCGGCGATCTCTTTCGCGACGATGCGCCCATCGCGGCGGAGGCGGTCGAGCAGGAGGTCTTTGCGGGCAGCGGCGAGCATTCACGTTCTTTCTTGTTTTTGCACGTTGTGTCTTAGTGTAGCCGACATGAGTACGTCGTTGATGATCTTGATCGCCGGCCCCTACGCGTCCGGCACCGATGGTGACCCCGCGCTGATGGCGAAGAACCTGAAACGGCTCGAGACTGCGGCGTGGCCGCTGTTTCGAGCCGGTCATCTGCCGATGATCGGCGAATGGGTGGCGCTGCCGGTGCTCGACAGCGCGGGGGCGACGGGCCCGACCGACCCGCTGGCCGCGGAGGTGATGTACCCGACGGCGGAGCGCCTGCTGCAGCGCTGCGATGCGGTGCTGCGCCTGCCGGGAGCGTCGCGCGGTGCGGATCAGGACGTCGCGATCGCCGAGGCGCGCGGCCTGCCGGTGTACTACGCCCTCGAGGACGTTCCGGGCGTGACGGCGTCGACCCTGTCGGAGGGCGCCGCACCGCTGTCGTAACGCCGCCGCACCGCTGTCGTGACGGCGCCGCGCCGCGGTTCTGACGACCGCGCGCCGGTGCACGGCATGCCGGACGGCCAGCGTGCGAATCAGAACGGCGGTGCGGTGTCGGTGGGTACCGGCGGTGGCGCAGGACTCATGATGAACGCGACCGGCGGCACGGGTGCGTCTTCGCGGTAGAGGCGGCCGGTCGGAGATGTCCATTCCAGAACGCCGCCGGGATGTTGTCGCACCCTCCACGCGGTGAACTGCTTCATCGAATGGTGCCGCTGGCACAGGTGGGCGAGGTTCCACAGCGCGGTAGGTCCACCCCGGGCATGGTCGATGGTGTGGTCGATCTCGCAGCGGATGGCCGCGCGGCGGCATCCGGGAAAACGGCAGTGCTGGTCGCGGGCGCGCAGGAATCGCCGCTGCGGTACGGCGGTGCGGTACCGGTCGACCGCGATGACGGTGCCGTCGACGGGATCCGTGAGCACGCGCGCGAGCGAGTGGGTCTCGGCCGCGAGGCACCGCGCGGTGGCGGCGTCGATGGGTGCGCGCCCGACCAGGTCGACGGGTCCCTCGTCGGCGCCGAGGAGGGTGAGGGCGGGCACGATGACCTGCACCTGGGCGCGGATCGCACCGAGCGTTCCCGGCCCGTCGCCGTAGGCGGTCGGATCGAGCGCCGGCGCGCCCGTCAGCAGCAGGTCGCTGAGCACGTCGGCACGCACCTGATCGGTCGTGCGCGGGTCGTCGTCGTCGGGAGTGCGCGCATCGATGATGACCGTCGCCTGCTGCGTGAGGCGGTCCATGACCCCTTCCGCGATGACGGTCGGAACCGTCGCGATGAGGTCGGACATGCCCTGGGCGCCCGGCACCACCCGTACCCGTCGGCCGCGGCTCGCCTCCGCGTGCCGTTCGGTGAATGAGCGTTCGGCGCAACGCTCGGCGAGGATCTCGACCGCGGAACGTACCCGGTTGGGGGTGTCGCCGGCGCACAGCCGAATCGCCTCCGCCTCGAACGGAGCCTTGCGATCGGCAGGCACGCACGCCCCGGCATCCAGGATCACCCGCACGTGGGCGCGGGTGAGGCGCCCGGTCTCCCACGCCTCAAGGGTGGCGGGGTAGCTCTCGACGAGTTCGCGCGCCTCTCCGATGCGCTGCTGCACCGTGCGGTCAGTCACCCGCATGACACCGCCGAGCTCGGCGGCGATCGAACGCAGGGCCATGTCATGCACGCGCACGGAGCCCCGCTGGGTGGCGGCTTGACGCTCGGCGAGTTGGCCGGCGCGCGCGAGCAGCCGCACCTCAGCCGCCTGGGCCGCCGAGACCTCTGCCAGCACCGTCTCGGTCTCGGCGACCAGAGCCGCGAGCGCGGACAGCTGGTCGCTGTCTGCGCTCATCGGCGTGGTCTCTTCCATGCCTCAAGGGTAGCGACACCCTCGGACATTTGTTCGAATGATGAGAATGACATCGACGCCACCGATGTCGCGTCATGAACCGACGCGCGCGACATCTCTCTGTGTGAACGGGGCGCCCGCGCGCACCACCGCACGATCCGTCAGGGAGAGAATGAACACCGTACTCGCCACATCCGCCGTCGCCACGCCCGCAGAGACGCCGCTGCACGTCATCCTGCTCATCGTCGCCCTCACCGCTGTGGCAGCCGCAACCGGCGCGGCCGTCGCCGTTCGGTCGCGTCTGCGGCGCCGGCTGGACGATGCCGAGCGCGCTCACCGGGCAGAGCTCGCCGCTCACGAGGCGTCCGCGGCGGCCGTTCGTGCGCGTCTCCAGCAGCAGGAGGCGATGAGCGTGAACGCGCTCGAGGCGGAGCGCATCCTCCGCGGCGAGCAGGTCGATGCGCTGCTGGCTCAGCTCAGCCACGGGATGAAGTGGGAGCAGACATCACGGGAGTTCATCCGCCGCGAGGCGGCGGTCCTTCAGGTGGATGGGGCGCTGGTGACGAACATCTTTCTCCTCACCGCCGACGAAGGAGGTGCGCCGTTCGTCACGCAGATCGATCATCTGCTCGTGACGGCGCAGACGATCGTGGTGGTCGAGGCGAAGCACTGGCGGGGTGTGATTTTCGACGATGTCGATCCGGCGACGCTTCATCCCGCGCTCGCGCCGGTCTCGGCATCCCTGGAGCTTCCGTCGTCGTTCGCGATTCAGCTGCGCGGCGGCAGGAACACGCCGCTGAGCGTCGATCTGCGCCCGTCACCGCGCGCGCAGGCTCGCGCGCAGGCCGCGCACCTGTCGCGGATGCTGAAGGCGGAACACGATCAGGTGTCGTGGATTCAGACCGCCGTGCTGTACAGCCACCCCGAGGTGCGACTGTTCAGTGGCACGCGCCCCGCGGGCGACTCACGCGGCCACGTGCAGACGCCCGCGCTCGACAGCGCGTCGTTTGGCGCATTTCTCCGTGGAGCGTTGCGCCGATCGACCGATACTCCGAACGACGTCCGGTCGATCGCGCGGTCTCTCGAGCCGCATGCGGCCGATGTTGTGGGCCTGGGTGAGATGAGTGGCGAGTGGCCCGACTTCTTCCGCAGCGCCGTCTCCCCCGCCGTTACGCCTCAGCCGTTGCAGGCCCAGCCGTCTCCGTCGCCGTCGAGCTTGTAGATGTCGCGGCCGACGACGCGCGCGACGCCGTCGAAGTAGGCGGGACCGTTGCCCTTTCCGCCCGCGCAGTCGACGTCGCTGGCGATGGGCACGCAGGCGTCGGCATAGTTCGGGTCGCAGCCTCCGGGCGCGGCGGCGGGCGGAGGAGCGGCCGGCTCGACATAGGTGCCGACGGACGTCACCTCGGTGACGGGCGGCACGGTGACGGTGTCGGAGACGAGTTCACGCTTCGTCTCCTTTCCGTCGGTGAGGGTGACGCGGTAGGTGCGCGTGCGTTCACCGTTCTGTCCCGCGGTCGTGACCGCGCTCTGTCCCTGCGCCATCGTGGAGTCGTCCACCGACGTGCGCTCGAACGGCACGGCTTCGGTGACGGCCTCGTCGCGGGTGGTGA
Organism: Sphingomonas sp. BLCC-B65; assembly: GCF_028550675.1. NCBI lineage: Bacteria > Pseudomonadati > Pseudomonadota > Alphaproteobacteria > Sphingomonadales > Sphingomonadaceae > Sphingomonas > Sphingomonas sp. BLCC-B65. The sequence continues at coordinate 1,334,652 of NZ_JAQQGL010000001.1, forward strand.
CGACCGGCGTGTGCGTCGGCGTGGGCGTGCGGGTGGCGGTGGGGGTGGATGCCGCTGCCGTGCCGGTCGCCGCGACGAACGCGACCGGAGCGTTCTGTTCGGCCGCCGAGCGTGCGGCGACCGTGGCCGCGTTGACCGCTCCCCCGACGAGCGCGATGCCCAGCACCGCCGCCGCGCCGACGATGATGCTCGTGCGGCGCGAGAGCCCCCGCCGTGGACCCTTCGGTGTCGCCGCCGTCGACACCGCGGTGTCTGCGGATGCCGCGGCCCCGGTCTTCTCGGCGACGTGCGCGGTCCACGCCGTGCCGTCCCACCACCGGACCGTGTCCGCCTTGTTCGGGTCGGGATACCACCCCGGTTGCGCGTTCGTCATCGACTCTCCCCAGCTCGATCAGAACGTACTCCCACCCGCGTAATCACGGCAATGGGAGCGGTACCGTGAATAATCAAGAAGGCAATCTAGGCCGGAGAAAGCGACATCCGCTCAAGGAACGATCGGGCGAAGCAAAGCGTACGGAACAACGACGCACACTGCGATAACGAGAACCGCTCCCCCAGCGATCAGCAGCCACCAGAGGACATCCGCCGACGCCGCAAATGGCGTACTCCGAATAGCCCAGTAGACGAGCGGAAACGCGGCGAGTATCAGCGATACAACCGTGAGGGCAGTGAGCTTTCTTCGCCAAGAGGCGTCCGCTTCGCCCGGGGCCGGTTTCGCCCAGATCGTCGCCGCCAGAAGCACAGATGCACCGGCCAACAGACCGGTCATCGCAGCCTCGAGCCACTCGTACAGGCTTCGAAGTCGCTCATAATCGGCGCGCGAAGAAGGGCTCGCCGCCACCACGTCCGACATCTCTGGAAAGGCCGGAATGAACCGTGTGGCGAGGGTGGCAAGAACTGCGATGACGACAGCGCCCGCCGCGAAGAAGGTGAACGTACGCGCGTCGATCCCGCGAGAGATCGTCGCAGCGCGGTCGGCGTCGTCGTGTGTGTGCTCAGTCACGTCGGCCTCTGCCGGGTCACCCCCTACGGCCGCCCCATCCCGTAATACGCCCACCCCGCGGCGCGCCACGCGGCAGCGTCGAGCCCATTACGCCCGTCCACGACCACGCGGCCGTCGGTGAGCGACGACGCGTGCTCGGGAGGCAGCTGACGACGGTACTCATCCCATTCGGTGACGAGCACGAGCGCATCGGCATCGCGAATGGCCTCGTCACGGTCTTCGACGTAGGTGAGCTGGGGGTGGACGCGGCGCGCGTTCTCAATCGCCGCCGGGTCGGTGACTGTGACGTTAGCTCCGAGTCCGTGCAGACGCACGGCGACGTCGAGAGCGGGTGAGTCGCGGATGTCGTCGGAGTGCGGCTTGAACGCCGCGCCGAGCACCGTCACCTTCTTCTCATAGACCGAGCCGCCGAGACCGTCGACCACGAGCTGCACGGCGCGGTCGCGGCGGCGCAGGTTGATCTCGTCGACCTGACGCAGGAACGCGACGGACTCACCGCGTCCGAGCTCCTCCGCACGGGCGGAGAACGCGCGGATGTCCTTCGGCAGACATCCGCCGCCGAATCCGATGCCGGCGCCGAGGAAGCGACGCCCGATGCGGGCGTCGTGGCCGATGGCGTCGGCCAGCTGGGTGACGTCGGCGCCGGTGACCTCGGCGATCTCTGCCATGGCGTTGATGAAGCTGATCTTGGTCGCGAGAAAGGCGTTCGCCGACACCTTGACGAGTTCGGCGGTAGCGTAGTCGGTCACGATGAACGGCGTGCCCTTAGCGACGGAGGGGTGGTAGACCTCACGCAGGACGGATGCCGCGATCTCGCCCTCTTCGCCGGCCGGCACGCCCGCGACGAGGCGGTCGGGGTCCACGGTGTCTTGCACCGCATAGCCCTCGCGGAGGAACTCGGGGTTCCACACGAGCGTGGCGCCCGTCTCCGACACCCGGGGAGCAAGGCTTGCCGCGGTGCCGACAGGGACGGTCGACTTTCCGGCGACGATGTCACCGGAAGCGAGGTACGGCAACAGCCCGTCGAATGCGCCGTTGACGTACGTGAGGTCGGCGGCGTAGCTGTCCTTCTGCTGCGGCGTTCCCACACCGACGAAGTGCACCTTGGCGCCCGCGGCCTCGGCCATGTCAGTCGTGAAGCGGAGGTTGCCGGCCGCGATACCCGCCGTCAGGATCTCCTGCAGTCCTGGTTCGAAGAACGGCGCCTCACCCTTGGAAAGCGCATCGATCTTGCGCTGGTCGACGTCGATGCCGACGACCTCATGACCGATCGACGCCATCGCCGCAGCATGCACCGCGCCGAGGTAACCACAACCGATGACGGACAGCTTCATAGGAGCTCCAAGTTGGGGGGACGGTGCGCGAGCGGAGGTGAACACGCAAGACTGTTCCTATCAGAGATGCGTATCCGGCTTGTAAACCGGCGGACGTAAAAGAGGTCACGTGACGTTCCTACCGGCCGACACCTATCGCCTCATCGAGGAGTCGATGCCGATCGCCTGCGTCGACTTCGTGCTGGTGCGTGAACAGAGCGGACGCCGAGAGCTCGGCCTGATCCTCCGCGACTCGCCTCACGGCCAGGTGTGGTGTCACCTCGGAGGTCGCGTCCAGCGCGGGGAGACGATCGCCGACGCCATCCGCAGACACAGCCGCGAGACGATCGGCATCGAGCCGACTCTTCCCCTTAACCCGCAGCCCGACTATGTCTACGAGTGGTTCCCGCCCGACCTGACGCCGACCGACGGAACTGTGTCAGGCGACGACCCCCGCAAGCACGCGATCGGTCTCTCCTTCGTCCTCGTCGCGGAGGGGGCGCCGCAGGCACGCAACGAGGGTCTCGACTTCGACTACTTCGCGCCCAGCGAACTGCCCGCAAACCTCTGGCCCGGATGCCGGGAGTTGTTCGCGCTGATGAAACTCATTGCTCCGGATTCGTGACCCCTGGCTCACATCACGTAATCGCCGTTCCACCAGTCGGCGATGTGGGACATCGCTTCTGCTGCGTGGACGTGGCGTGGATCGAAGCGGAACCGCTCGAAGCTGCCCTGATCCACGAAGGTGGCATCTTCTACGATCACTCGCCCTTTTCGCGCGTCGAGCGAGAGCTCCACGCGCCAGTCGACCACGCCGGGCAGTGAGGCGAGCGATCGCAAACGCTCGATCGCCTCTTCCACCCGGTCGTGGCTGACATCGTCGTGCACACGAAAGAGCACGATGTGACGGAACACAGGACTACTCGCGAATGCTGTCGACGTGGTCGCGATACCACGCGACTGTGCGCTCCATGCCCTCTTCGAGAGTGATCTTCGCCGTCCACCCGGCCTCGGCGAGCTTGGAAACGTCGAGCAGCTTCTGCGGCGTGCCGTCGGGCTTCGAGGTATCCCAGTCGGTCTGTCCGGTGAACCCCGTCACACCCGCGATAGTCTCAGCGATCTCGCGGATGGTGACGTCTGAGCCGGTGCCGACGTTCACCTGGTCAGGGCCGTCGTAATGCTCCAGCAGGTGCAGGCAGGCGTCGGCCATGTCGTCGGCGTGCAGGAACTCGCGGCGCGGCGTTCCGGTTCCCCAGTTGGTGACCGACGGCGCACCCGACTTCGCCGCATCGTCGTAGCGACGGATGAGCGCAGGCAGCACGTGCGAACCCTTCGGCGAGAAGTTGTCGTTGGGGCCGTAGAGGTTCGTCGGCATCGCGCTGATCCAGGGCAGACCGTACTGGCGGCGCACGGCCTGCGTCTGGAGAATGCCGGCGATCTTCGCGATCGCGTAGGCGTCGTTCGTCGGCTCCAGGTGCCCGGTGAGCAGGGAGTCCTCACGGATCGGCTGCTCGGCGAACTTCGGGTAGATGCACGACGACCCGAGGAAAAGAACGCGCTCGACGTCGTTCGCGAGTGCAGCGTCCAAGACGTTGACCTGGATGCGCATGTTGTCGCTCAGGAAGTCGACTGGGTACGTGGAGTTGGCGAGGATGCCGCCGACCTTCGCCGCCGCGAGCACGACGTACTTCGGCTTGGCTTCGCCCATGTAGGCGAACACCGCGTCACGGTCCTTGAGATCGAGCTCGGCCGACGTCTTGCCGACGATGTTCTCGAAACCGGCCGACTCGAGCCTGCGGACGATCGCTGACCCGACGAGCCCGCGGTGACCGGCGACGTAGAACGTCGCGTCGCGGTCGAGCTCACCCGGCGTGTACTCGACGCCGTCAACGGCCGTCACCACGTCAGCCCACTCCCCCGGTCGTTGTGCGAGCGCAGCGAGTCGAAACGCCCCCCGCTCACAGAGTCCCCCACGAGGCCAGCTTCACGGTGTCGATCCAGTCGGCGCCCTTTTCCAGTGCTTCCACGTCGGCGTCAACCATGAGCTTGGCCAGTTCCTTCCCATCGATCGTGGGAACCCAGCCGAGCTTGTCGGCGGCCTTGGCCGGGTCGCCGATGAGCGCGTCGACCTCGGTGGGGCGCAAGTAGCGCTCGTCGAACTTGACGAACTCCTGCCAGTCGAGGCCCACGTGTCCGAACGCCGTCTCGAGGAAGTCCTTGATCGTGTAGCCGACGCCCGTCGCCAGCACGAAATCTTCCGGTTCGTCGGCCTGCAGCATGCGCCACATGCCTTCGACGTATTCGGCGGCGTAGCCCCAGTCACGAATCGACTCGAGGTTGCCGAGGTAGATGTCCTTCTGCACGCCGGCCTTGATGCGGGCGACGGCGCGCGTGATCTTGCGGGTCACGAACGTCTCACCGCGGCGGGGCGACTCGTGGTTGAAGAGGATGCCGTTCACCGCGAACATGTCGTATGCCTCGCGGTAGTTCTTGGTGATCCAGTACGAGTAGAGCTTCGCGACCCCATACGGCGAGCGCGGGTAGAAGGGCGTCTCCTCGTTCTGCGGTGGCGGGGTCGCGCCGTAGAGCTCGGAGGTGGACGCCTGGTAGAAGCGGGTCGTGATGCCGGAGAGTCGAACCGCCTCAAGCAGACGGATCGTTCCCGTGCCGGTGGTGTCAGCCGTGTGCTCAGGCTCGTCGAACGAGACACGAACGTGTGACTGCGCGGCCAGGTTGTAGACCTCGTCGGGGTTGATCTCCGACATCAGGGTGACCATGCGCGCCCCGTCGGAAAGATCGCCGTAGTGAAGGAAGAGCTTCGCTTCGGTGTCGTGCGGGTCGACGTACAGGTGGTCGATGCGGTGCGTGTTGAACGTCGAGGCTCGGCGAATGAGGCCGTGCACCTCGTAGCCCTTCGCGAGCAGCAGCTCCGCGAGGTAAGAGCCGTCCTGGCCCGTGATGCCGGTGATGAGTGCGCGCTTGGTCAAGAGATTCTGCCTATCTTGATCGTGGGTGGGGGGAGGTCACGCAGGATGCTTCTCAGCGGCGGTGGCGATCAGATCCGTCTGCAGGATAGCGAATCAATGAATCGGATGTGTTACGGGCTTGACCTTGCGCGAACACGCCAACGCGTGCACTTCCCTTAACACTGTCGCCACATTCGATCGGTATGTTCGGACCCATGACCCCCAGCGCGAAGGTGACCCTGCTGAGCCTCCACTACCCCCCGGAGCCGACTGGCAACGCGCCCTATGCTGGATCCCTGGCTGTGGGACTCGCGAAGCTGGGGCACACTGTCCAGGCGCACGTGGGGCATCCTCACTACCCCGGGTGGGAGGTTTGGGATGGCTACGGGCAGTGGACCGCCAGAGAGAGCACGGACGGCGTCGACCTCGTCCGGAGACGCCACTACATTCCGGACCCTCCACGCGGCGTTCGCCGTTTGATCTCCGAGTTCTCGTTCGGGCTGCGGTTGCTGACCGCGCGGATTCCCCGGGATTCAACGGTGATTGCGCTATCACCGTCCATGTTCGCCACGGCAGTGGCCGCGTTGCGTCTGTTCCTGACTCCCAACCGGCCACCTGTCATTGTCTGGGTGCAAGACATATACACGCTTGGGCTGGCGGAGACTGGGCAAGGAAGTCACCTGGCAGCCCGGATCGTAAGGCAGGTCGAGGCCTGGACGCTCCGTACGGCGGATCGCGTTGTCGCGATTCACCCACGGTTCGCAGACTACTTAGTGGATCAACTCGGCGTCGACCGCGAGCAGGTTCGCGTCGTACGAAACTGGACCCACCTCACACCACGAAGCGCAACCTCCAAGCGGGCCGCGAGGGCCGCGCTGGGCTGGGACGAGAACGCACGCATTGTCCTGCACGCCGGGAATATGGGCGCCAAACAGGGCCTGGAGAATGTTGTGGAAGCCGCTCGGCTCGCGGTCGAAAGAGACGAGGACATAACCTTCATTCTCGTCGGCGACGGGAACCAACGTCGAGCCTTGGTCGAAGCAGCGGCCGACGTCGAGCGCCTCAATTTTGTGCCTCCGCTCGATGAGGACGAGTTTCGTTTTGCGCTAGCAGCCGCCGATGTGCTTCTGGTCAACGAAAAGGTCGGGGTTTCTGCCATGGCCGTCCCGAGCAAGCTAACCTCCTACTTTGATGCAGGACGCCCGGTTGTCGCGGCGACGGACGTGGACGGAATAACCGCGAGCGAGGTTCACCTCGCAGACGCTGGGGTCGTGGTCCCTGCCGGAAGCCCGAGCGCCCTGCTGGATACCCTCGTCGCACTTCTCTCTAACAATGGGGAGCTCTCTAGACTCGGGGACAATGCACGAGCATTTCGCGAGCGGGCATTCAACGCCGACGAAGCAATAGATGAATGGTCACGAATGATCGTTGAACTGCAAGACGCTGCCAATAGTAGACGGCGTAAAGGCTCACGTCGTTAAAGAACGGTGATGTGCTCATCGCAGTCCGTGCCATGCAACCTCACATCCACCGATAAACGACCGCACAAACACGAACATCGCCAGGAGGTTTCAGTGACGACGAGGATTATCCCTCTTCGAGACGCGCCAGGGGAAAGGGCCGCCTGGGGCCGCTCACCTTTCGTAGTTTATGCGTGGGCGATTGTCGAGCGTTTGATAGTCACAAACTCATGGCAAATCAGTTCCAGGCTACGGGTGGCTGTCTTGCGCTTTTTCGGAGCAAGTATCGGCCAAGGCGTCATAATTAGGCCCCGCACACGAGTGAGCTTTCCTTGGAAGCTATCAATCGGAGACGATTCGTGGATTGGCGAAGGAGTTTGGTTCCACAATCAGAACACCATTCGTGTCGGCCATGATGTTGTAATCAGCCAGGAGAGCTTCCTGACGACGGGTAGTCACCGACATCGTACAGATATGGGTCTAATTACTCGTCCAATAGTCATTGAAGACGGAGCATGGATAACAAGCAGATGCATAGTGCTCGGCGGGGTCACGGTCGGCAGAAACGCAATCGTCAAGGCTGGATCCAGAGTAGATGTAGATGTCTCAGCTGACGTTATTTGGGACGACAGTGGAACCGTTAAGGAACGCGATATAACGGCATGAAGCACGCGATGAAACCTAAATATGTCTTGTACCTGGCCGTCCTCCCGTTCTATCGCCAGGAATGCATACGCTTGGTCAAGCAAGAGTTGGGCGAGGAGGCGGCAATATTCGCAGGATCTAGGCACATAGACGCAACGGTGACTACAGGCATCGCGCCAGAGCTATATACGAAGGTGCGGAACGTCCGGTTAGCAAGCCGAGGCCTTGTGCAACTTGGAGGTTGGCGGACGGCTATGGCGGCCGAGCACTTGGTCGTCGATCTCAACCCGCGTTCACTGAACGCCTGGGTGCAACTCCTCGTACGTCGGGCGCTCGGGCGGCGCACACTGGCATGGGGCCACCTCGACCCACGAGCAGGCAGCGCATCACGGACGCGCGGCCTACGAACTTTCATGCGATCCGTTGCATCTGGCACGATCCTCTATGGATACGGGAGTGTACAGCCAGCCCGGAAGGCTCTACCCACGCAACCCGTTTGGGTGGCACCAAACTCCTTGTATTCAGCATCGGAGATGCGACCCGCAATTCCCACAGGACACTCAACCGCGTTCCTATATGTCGGCCGGCTCGTTCCTGAGAAGAAGGTCGATCTGCTCGTGCGCGCCATCGCACATCCGCAGGCCCGGGCAGTCGACGCGCGCTTGGATATCGTGGGGGAGGGAGCCGAGCGCGATTCTCTCGAGAGGCTCGCAAACACCCTAAACGTCTCGGACCGAGTGCACTTCCACGGCAGCATAACTGATAGTGGGAGGCTATTCGAGCTTTACGAGTCCTCTGTAGCCGCGGTGTCTCCGGGCTACGCTGGCCTAAGCCTCACCCAAAGCGTAGGCTTCGGCGTTCCCATTCTTGTCGCGGACGATGAACCGCACGCCCCGGAGATCGAGCTCGTGAGACTGGGTGGAGTCAGGTTTTTCACCGCGAACAGTGCGGCCAGCCTCGCAGAAGCGATGGCTGAGGAAGTAGCGAACAGGCTCCATCAGCATCGAGTTGAGTTGTCGAGGAGTGTAAAGGCCTCATATTCCGCGGAAGCAATGGCCGCAGGGCTTCTTGCGGCACTACAAGACCGAAGCCAGAACCTTGGAGACGATGGATGGCCGAAATGACTAGAAGGAAGTCACAGAGACGAACCGACTCAGATGGCGTCCCCCGAAACCGCAGCCGAATCCCTGCGCCTATCGAGGCTTTCATTCGAGCACTCCTAGCATTCCGCCAGGTGAGAGGTCGTGTAAGTTACGGCAAGGGATTACGACTCGGTGCGGGGAGCCTCGTATCCAGCCCTCACGGCCTGGTTCTGGGAAGGCACGTGTCCGTCGGCCAGCGGTCGCTAATCGAAGTAGACGGCCACATCGGGGACTACTGCTTGATTGCTCGACACGTTCAAATCATTGGCAGGAATGATCACGCGACGGATGAAGTGGGCCGCCCGATGGCACTTTCGACGTGGGTGGGAGACCGAGAGGGGAAACCCACCGACGAGGTATTCATCGGCGACGACGTGTGGATAGGCGCTGGGGCGATCATCCTTGGCGGCGTTCGGATCGGTGACGGCGCCATCGTGGCGGCAGGTTCGGTGGTAACACGCGACGTAGGGGAGTTCTCGATCGTCGCCGGTAATCCAGCCCGTCATGTGCGCCAACGGTTTGACGCAGATGAGGCTCGCGCCCACATGGACGCTCTTCGGCGCATGAAGCCATAGATCACAAGGGGCCTCTAACGGGCAACCCCGGCATCAATGAGTTCTGCCCGAAGCACGGAAGCGATCTCATCGTATCCATCCTGCGTCGGGTGGAAGCCATCCTCTACGACCATAGAGTTCGCATCGGAGCCAAGCGCATCGATCCCATTCACAAAAACCAACCCTCGCGCCGCTGCTTCTTGGCGTATAAGGTTGTCAACTTCATGCACTTGTTTTGCGTACTTTGCTTCCGAACCCACAGCCGTCCACAACCATGGTCCAACAACGTATATTTCGGCAGTCGGGAGCCGGTTCTTTAATGAGTCAAGCGTGAACTGGACGGCCTGCCGAAGGATGTCTCGGTCGACGCCGTAGTCGTTGCGCCCGGAAGCGACAATTACGATTGATGGTCTCGCTCTAACAATCTGGTCGATTCGCCTAACGTCCGAGAGTGCCATATTTCCTCCGGCAACTTGCTCGGCATTGCCAGCGACGACATAGCCAGTCCCACCACGGCCGTCATTTATGCGTCTCCAGTTAAAGTACGTGGCCAACTGACTATCGAAGCCGTGGAAGGAACCGTCCGAACGGCGTTCCGCGCCATAGCCTTGCACAACGGAATCCCCAGTGAAGTAGGCGACCGGCGGGGGCTCTGGGTGAGGCGCAGCCGTGTAAGCCGCTATCGTGGCCGACGGCGTCGACGGCTGCCCAAAGATAGCGAGGCCGCCAAGCGCCGATACCGAAACAAACAAGACGGCCACGAGCAAGACGGCTAAGCGGCCACTGCTACCGTTTCCGCTGATCGAACGCGCCATTCTCTTCGCTCCAGTTCTAGGATTTGCCGGGCGGAGGCGCCGCTGCCTTATGACAGCACTCCAACGAAGTGTCAAATGGACCTGCTAGCGCCAGATCCCTGGCTTCTGAAGACTGTGCACCAGGCTACAGCCGCGACACTAGCGTAAGCCACTGCGCTCGACCATGCCGCTCCGCCGGCCCCGAACCAGGTAGTAAGAGGAAGCAAGGTCGCCAGAGCCACAATCGCTCCCGTGAGACTCGCTAGGACGAGGGCTCTTCGCTTCCCAAGAACCACGAGAACACCTGTACCGCAATCCATCAGCACTTGAAAATATGCAGCCACCATGAGAATGCGAAGAATGTCTGCGGCTGGGGCAAAGGCACTACCGAAAAGAACGACCACTATCGGACTGGCGAGCGCCGCGATTCCGAGCAGCATTGGCAACAATATCGCGTGAAGGATGGCCACTTCCCGCACTAGCCGCTTCCGGCTCCCTTCCCCGTAAATCGAGGCTTGAAGCCGCGCCTTAAATCCTGCGGAGAGAGCCAAGAAGGCTTCAGACAGACCTACAGCAGCAGCGTACAGGCCGACCTGTCCTGGTGAACTGGTCAGCTGAAGGACGAGCACATCACTGCGCAACAGTATCGCTGTGAACGCCGCGAATGTCAGAATCTGTGCGGGCCTTTTCCAACCTGCCGCTTCAGACGGTGCGGACCCAGGAATTGATGGAGGAACAGGCAGAGGCTTTGCGAGACACCAGAGAACTAGCGCGCCGGCTGCGACCGCACCTTGAGTGGCCCACAGCGCGGAAGAGAGCGAAAGTAGACTAAGCAACGAAAGCAAGATCAAAACGCCTAGGCGCAAGAACGCCGTCCCGGCATTGACAGCGCTCGGGATCAGCAAACGGCCGGATGCGATGTATTCCGCGCGCCACAGGCCCACCGTGACGCCCGCCGGCACTAGAGCGACCGCGGCAATCGCGGCACCGGTGGGAACGGCGAGCCATCCCACTAGAAGGAAGTAGGCGATCACCGACGTAACTAATGCCCCTCCGATCGCCGTCATGACTCGGAGGGATCGGTTGGCAGAACCTTCTCGGAAGTCGGCGGCGTGAAGCTCTGCCTGTCCCAGCGCGCCGAAGGTGGTCGCCAACGCGGCAACCGCCATGGCCACGGCGTAGTATCCACGGCCGTCGACGCCCAATGAGCGCGCAAGCACAGGCGCAGAGACGAGCGCAACAACAGCCGGACTGGCGTAAAGACCCAATTCGAGAAGGCGTCTCAATCTTGAACCGATCTATACGCGCGCTTCAACACCGGTTCCCTTGTCGAGTACCACGGTCCCAAGCATCTTGAGTCGATCACCACCAGCATCCGGCGCGTCGAACCATGGCTCAGGCACTACGACGGTGGAGGGGTTCCCACCGAACGCCGCCCACCAAGAGAAGGTGCTATTGGATGTAACGATCTCGCTCGCTGAACTCAGTGCAGCGAAATCGTCAATGTCCGTACTGCCGTCAAAAATCCGGGCGTCTCTCGGGAGCCGGGGGAGCAGGTAGGACCGGCACCACTCGGGATCGTCTGTGACGACCACAATCGGGAGTTCGGAACTCAAGTGACGAGCGGCTGACGCAAAGTACTCCGTGGAGCAAACACCCAATCTCATCGAGTTTCGAGGTACCGCCACATAGTCACCACGCCGAACATGAATCGCAGAGAATCTGTGTGGAAGCCTGCTTTGGACAACCCTCCTTGTCGCGCCAATGTGCGACCGTTCGATCTGCTCCCGGTAAATGTCTCTGTATTCGAAAAACACTTCGGGATCTTGAAAGTAACCCCGCCTGACAGCCACATTCGCCTCGGTCAAGCCAGACACCTTCGGAACTCTCGGCGGCGGAACAGTTGCCGCGAGGTAGGTTCGGATCCTTCGTGGGGATCGACTAGCTAAGGTCCAGCCCAGTGACGCGGACCTGGAATGCCTGATCACTTCGCCAGGCTGAATTAGACCCACCTCAAGGATCCTATTTCCAGGCATTCCCGGTCGCGTGACGAACCTCTCATCCCAAAGCAGACGAATGTTGGAATGCTGAGCGGTGCTCAGAAATGTGGCCCACTGGAAAAGTTGATTGGCGAACCCGCCGCGGAGTTCCACTACTTCTATCATCGGTCAATTCCATTCCGCCAGATCTTGCTGCATAGAAGAGCAAGACGACTATAAGGCCATTTACACTACCTGGCAACACAACGATCGGCACTTCAGCAAACGACGAAAGAGCAAGAAAGACAATGACTGCAATCGATGCATTCTTGGTTCCTATTTGACGGGCGCCGCCCACGACTGCTGCGCCGAGAACAAAGAGAACCAATGGCAGCCCCCCCCAGAGCCATACCTGGATTATGACATTATGCGCATGGCCGCCCCCGTATTCGACCAGCTGATTCTCAACTTCGCCTGGGAATGAGTACCTTGCCGACACACCCCACAATTGCCACGCCTCGAGGAGTTCTGACGCCCTTTGCCACACTGCGCCACGATTAGTTGCGTACTGCGGATCAAAGGCCGCCGTTAGCTGGCCGGAAGCCTGCGCAGCGAAGATAATCAGGTATGGACTGGCAGCATAAACAATTGCAGCGACCACCACCGACCACTGGAGCCAAATTCTTCGAATTTTAACGCAAATGAGCGCGGCGACCGTGGCCGCCATTGCGGTGGTTGACCCCGTTTGCAGGAGCAATACCGTGGATGCTGCTATAACTGAAGTCTGCAGCGCTCTCGAGATTGCCGTCTTTGATCTCCGCCATCGAATTAATTCGACGACGATGAGCGCACCTAGGAAGAAGCCCTGCGTGTTAGGACTCACAAGAATGCCCTGAAATCGAGAAAGAGAGAGGATTGCGATCTGTCCGTCTCGAACTCCGACCGTTGAATACATTAAGGAAGACATCGGCGTGCACAACAGGAGTAATTGAAGGAGTAGCAGAAATCTGGACGCGGAGTGAGACACGGCGAGCGAGTCGGCGTCGACCGTCGTCGCCACAGAAACCGTGAGCGCGGTCACCACCATACTCCTAAGCGTCAGGGAGTTCGCATCGAGATTCGCAATGACGAGCAGCAGCGTGATTCCAAGGATCGCACCAACCCATAGCGGAGCGAGATTCCAACGACGGGTCGCCGCTGCCAGCCCCGAAAGGAGAGAAAGAATTAGCCCGCCGATGTTGAGCCATACAGCGGCTTGCGAGATGGCATTCGTGCCGCCGAAAAGGAACGACGCTAAGGATTCCGCAACCCAGGCGAGGACAGCAATCTTGAGGAAGAAGGAGGCTCTTTTGCGGGGAGCCACAGCAGACACTACCTGACGCGAATCACCGAGGACCATTTTCCCTCTTTTCTCGCAATAGTGAAGCCAAAGCGACCCATAACTCTGGACAAAGCGGACACAGCCAGCACCGCGGCCCGCGGGTTCAATCTGGAAAGGATGGCCAGCATTGAGATTGTTGGACCGATACTTAGCCACGTTTCTCGAACTTGCCAATCAGAGGCACGAATCCGGGAGCTTTTGTGGGCAAATTGGGCGGACTTTGCCGCCAACATCCTGCCGATTAGGCTAACGGCTGTCGTTCGATCTGCCGGATGATACTCGAAACTATCGCCGTCAGTCCAGAGTCGTAACTTGTATCCATCGGCGAGCGCATCTCGAGTGAAGACTGTGTCTTCAGCACCAGTGTGATCGAGCGCGACTGCGAAGCGAGTGCGTTCGAAAAGCTCCGCGGGCACATATAGGAATGTTGCAGGCAAAGAATTGACCTCGTCCTCCCTCCTCATCGGAAGAAGTACCAGGCTCGCGAGGTCCGAGTATGCAGTATCGAACCTCTTCTCCACCTTCATTCCTGAGACGGACCGAACTCCGTGCTGGGCGAAAGAAATGAACCGCTCGACGTCGCGGACGCTCGTGACGACATCGTCGTCTACGAAGAGTATCGCCTCTGCACCGCGGCGCAAGGCGATTTCTCCGGCTGCATTCCGGCTGGAAGAGTAGCCCTCCGGTACACTCACGACCTCAACGTCGCCCGGTATCGAGGTTGACGCCGCACCGCCGTTTACGGCGAGCAGGATAGTCGCGGAAGGGACCGCAGTCCTTAGGGTATCCACGAGTGGCGCGAGAGTCGCGCGCTCACCACGAGTCGGCACGACGATGAATAGCTGTGTCACCGAGGATGCCCGGTTTCTGAATCTTGGGGAAGACGAGTGAGCGGACGTGTCAATGGGCCGACTCCCCGGGTGCAACAACAGCCTTCGCAGTCTTCATGAGAATGGCCAAGTCACCGACCAGCGACCAGTTCTCCACGTAGTAGAGGTCGAGGCGCACGGCATCCTCCCAATCGAGGCTCGAACGGCCGCTCACCTGCCAGAGACCGGTGAGGCCCGGGCGGGCCAGCAGACGCCGGCGCGCGGCATCCGTGTAGAGAGCGACCTCCGCTGCGATCTGCGGACGAGGGCCGACTAGGCTCATCGAGCCGCCCAGCACATTGAACAGTTGCGGCAGCTCGTCGAGTGAGTACTTGCGGATGAACTTGCCCACCGGAGTGATGCGCGGGTCGTCCTTGATCTTGAACAGCGGCTTCTCGCTCGTGCCCTGCGCTTCGAGAAGCGCCTTCAGTTCCTTATCGGCGCCCACGCGCATCGAACGGAACTTGAGCATCTTGAATGGCTCGCCATTGCGACCGATGCGTTCCTGCTTATAAAGAAGAGGACCGATGCTCGTCCACGACACCGCGATCGTCACGATCAGCAGCACCGGCGAGAGCAGCACGATGAAGATCGCGGCCGCGATGATGTCGAAGGTCCGCTTGACGAAGAGCTGGCCGCGCGTGAACCGCGGGGTCTCTACGTGGATGAGCGGGAGACCGGCGACAGGACGGGTGTGCAGACGCGGACCCGCGATGTCGATGATGCTCGGCGCGAGCACCAGATGCTGGCGCCCCGCCTCTAGACCCCAGGATATCTCCTTGACCTTGTCGGCCGGAAGCTCATCGGTGCTCGTGATGGCGACGGTGTCGGCGTTGACCGCCTGCATCGCCGACGGCACCGCGTTGACGCTTCCCATCACCGGCACGTTGGTGCCCTCGATGACGTCGGCGATCTTGCCGTGCGGCACGCAGGCCCCGACGACGACGTACCCCGACCGCGGCGAGCGCTGCAGTTCTCGTGCGATCTGAGCCACGGAAGACTCCGACCCGACGAGAAGCAACCGTGCCGACCACTGCCCGTGACGGCGCTTCGACAGCAGCCACTGTCGCCAGAGCCACCGCGTCCAGAGGAGCACGGCGACACCGACCGGCAGGCTGAGCAGCAGGAAACCTCGGGCGACATCGATGCGCGTCAGGAACGCGACGATCGCGATCACACCGAAGAGGCGGAAGCTCGAGACGGCGATGCGCACGTATTCGCTCGTGCCGATGCCGATGACGCGGTAGCTGCGTGAGTCACTCCACGACAGCGCGCCCATCCACAACACAACGAGGATCACGGAGAACGCCCAATAAGAGAAGTCGGTGATGCGGGAGTCGTCGCGCATGGCGATCTGCGCATTGCCGAACCCGAACCACGCGATCTGGGCGCCGAAGACTGCCCACGTCAGCACGAGGAAATCGCTGACGATGAGCCGGCGCTGAAAGCGGCGACGCCAATCGTTGAAGGGTGGGGCAGCGGGACGCATGGTGCTGGTGGCCTGAGTCGACGCACCGGCCGGAGCAGTGATGGAGCCGCTGTCCGCGCGGGGTGCTGTCGAGTCGTGAGGCGACTCCGTCGTCGCATCGACCTGAATATCGGTCGACACTTCGGCTTCCTCCTAGATCTCGGTTTCGGCCCCCCGGCTGTCGGGAGATTATCAGCCGAATGTGTCAGGTGTGTGACGCGTGACGGTCTGATGACTCCCGGTGACACCCGAGCCTATGAGCACGATGAGAGGGCTCTCATCATCCTTTTGGTGAAAACTTGGTGTCGCGTGCGCAATCGTCATCCGAGCGACGGCGCCGCGGGCGCGACGGCACCCCACGTTCCGACGACGACGAGCACCAGATACGACACGTTGTAGACCACGTGCGTCAGCACGGCCCCCCAGATGCGGCCCGTGAGCAGAACCACGAGCGCGCACGTGCCCCCGACCGCGAAGAGTTGGATGCCGTCGACCAGCGTCAACGCCCCGGCCGTCGCGTGCAGCAGCACGAACCCGCCCGCCGACACCAGCGCCGCCGTCACCCCGGCCGCCACCCCACCGACGCTCCGCCGCAGCAACTGATACACCGCGATCAGAACGACCGTGCGGAAGAAGAACTCCTCGACCAGCGGCGCGACCAGCCCTGCCGGAATCGCCTCCGTCAGCCACCACCCCGCGGGCAGGCCGCCGTCGAGCGCCATCGCGGAGGGGAAGGCCGCGGCATCCGCACCGCTCACCCAACCCTGCAGCAGACGCAGGCCGAGCCCTAGCCCGACGCCCCACAGCACATCGATCGGCCGAAACCGCAGCAGCCCGGCCGGCCGTGACCGCGCGAACGCGAACGCGACGGCGGCACCGAGACCGATCCACAGCACCACGGTCGAGGCGGTCGCCGCCCACGGCGCGGCGATACGGCTCACCGCGCCGCCGCCGACCACGCCGAGACCCACCCCGATGAGCGCAGCCGACAGCACGGAGAGGTCCCACCTGCGCACCGCCGTGCCGCCCAGACGCCAGTCGGTGCGCTTGCGACGACGGCGCCCGGGTGCGGAGGTGTCGCGGGGCAGTTCCGACGCGCCGCGCTCGCTCGGCGACCGGCGTGCAGGCGTCGACGCCTCGAGGGCGGACGAACCGGGGTCGCTAAGCTGATCGGGCACGTGGCCAAACTACCGGTCGCGTGGCGAGCCACACACTCCCTCCCCCGCTCTATCGACACCGGAAGTCAGCGTGCTCGAGATCCTCACCGTGTGCACCGGCAACATCTGCCGCTCCCCCCTGGCCGCGCAGCTGCTGGCCACCCGCCTCGTCGATCTTCCGGTGCGCGTCTCCAGCGCCGGCGCTCGCGCGCGCGACGGGATGCCGATGACTCCCGAAGCCGCAGACCTCGCCCTCGCCCGCGGCGTCGACCCGGCGCTCGTGGCCGCCCACGGCGCCCGCTACCTCACCCCGGTGCACGTGCGCACCGCCGATCTCGTGCTCGCCATGGCTCGCGACCACCGCCGCGAAGTCGTCGAGCTCGACCCCTCGCGCATGCGACAGGCCTTCACGGCGCGCGAGTTCGCCCGCCTCGCCGCCGATCTGAGCGACGACGACCTGCGGACGGCCGCAGCGACCGCCGGGCAGGGCGCACCCCCGCGGGAGCGCTTCGCCGCCGCGCTGGGCGCGATCGCCGGGCGGCGCGGGATCACGCTGCCCCCGGCATCCCCCGAGGACGACGACGTCATCGACCCCTACGGACGCTCGGCGGCCACGTACGAACGCTCCGCAGTCGAGCTCGAGCCGGGGCTCGTCGCCGTCGAACGCGTCGTACGGATCGCCTTCGGCTGACCTCGACGCGGTCGGCGTTTCGACTCGCGCTTCGCGCTCACTCAACGACCGGGAGTGGTGGGAGGGTGCTGCCGGTCGTTGAGCGAGCGCAGCGAGTCGAAACGCCGCGACCTCTGTCGACAACTCCGACGAGTGTCGTAGGTATGTTCTAATGTCGAAGTCATGGAGAACAGGCTCGATGGCATCGCCGAAGCGCTCGACGCGCTCGCGGCGGCGGGCGGTGCACAGGCGCCGGCCGCGCTGTCACCGAGCGCGCTCGTCGAGGTGAATCGCGCTTTCGGCGTGCTCATGCGCCAGGTCGACGCCGCGTTCGCGCCCGTCGCAGCCGAGATCTCCCGTCAGTCGCGGCCGCAGCTCGGGGGCGACTCCCTCGCCAAGAAGCAGGGCTTCCGCTCCCCCGTCGCGCTGATCCAAGCCACCACCGGCGCGAGCGTGGGCGAAGCGATCAGACTCGTGCAGGTGGGCGAGAGCACGGCGCCGCGCACCAGTATCAGCGGCGAGTCGCGACCCGCCGCGCACCCGCACGTGGCGGCGGCTGTGGCGGCGGGCGCTCTGTCGATGACGGCGGCGTCGGCGATCATCACTCTGCTCGACAAGCTGTCGCTCCGCGTCGATTCCGCGCGCAGGGATGCCGCCGAGCGTGACCTCTGCCAGCGGGCACCCGGACTGCGGGCCGACGAGCTGACCCGGCTGCTGGCGCACGCGGAGGCCGAACTCGACCCCGACGGGCTCGCCGCCGCGCACGAGGAGCATCGGTCGGCCCGCGCGCTGCGGATGCAGGAGCGAGACGGCATGCTCCACCTCACCGGGGTATTCGACGTGGCCACCGCCGCGCCGATCAAGACGGTGCTCGACGCGATGGTCACCCGCGTGCTGCAGAACAACGAGCACGCCCCGCGGCACGAGCACGGGCATGGGCACGGGGGCGGGGGCGGCGACGACCCCGAGGCAGGCGCTCTTCGCGACGAGCGCACGGTGCCGCAGATGAGAGCCGACGCCCTGCACGAACTGTGCGCGCACGCCCTCGGCTGCGAGCAGGTCCCCACGGTCGCGACGACCACCGTCGTCGTGCGGATGACGCTCGACCAGCTCGAGTCGGGGTGCGGCGTCGCGCGCATCGACGGGTTCGACGCATCGCTGCCCGCCGTGGAAGTGCGCCGGCTCGCCGCCGACCTGCAGGTCATTCCGTGCGTTCTCGGCGGCGACAGCGAGATTCTCGACTGGGGTCGCACGCGTCGCCTGTTCTCACCCGCACAGAAGCTCGCCCTCGCCGAACGCGACGGCGGCTGCGCGTTCTGCGGGGCTCCGCCGGCGTGGACTCACGGGCACCACATCGCCTGGTGGAACCGGGATGCCGGGCCCACCGACCTCGACAACGGCGTGCTGCTGTGCACCGGCTGCCACCATCGCATCCACAGCGACGGGTGGGAGCTCAGCGTTGACGGCGTCGGAGTGGCCGCGCGGGTGTGGTTCATCCCGCCGCCGTGGATCGACGCCGATCGCACGCCCCGCATCGGTGGGGGTGCCCGCTACGCGCTGAGCTGCTGAGCCGCTGAGCTGCTGAGCTGCTGAGCTGCTGAGCCGCTGAGCGATGTGGGGTGATGATGACCGATCCACACGGCGGCACCGACGGCGACGACGACCTGTGCAGGCTGCACACGCACGTGTTGCCGCCCGGACACCGGCCCGAAACATCCGCTATGGCAGACTGAGTCCGATCGTCCCGGCCTTGCAACCCCCCTCCTGGCTGGCAGCGCGTCTTCGAGAGGCACCATGGAGCTCAGCGACTACATCCGCATCCTCCGCAAGAACTGGCTCGTGATCGTTGTGCTGACCCTGCTGGGACTCGGCGCGGCAGCGGGCTACTCCCTCACGAGGACCCCGATCTACGAGTCCGCGAGCACGGTCTTCGTCTCCACGCAGTCGGGCAACACGGCCCAGGAGCTGCAGCAGGGATCGTCGTTCGCCCAGGCGCGCATCAACACCTACGTGGGACTCACCACGACGCCCGTCGTGCTGAACCCGGTGATCGCCGACCTCGGCCTCGCCCGCACCGCCGAAGATCTCGCGAAAGACGTCAAGGCGTCGGCCGCTCTCAACTCCACGCTCATCACCATCACGGTCTCCGACCCCGACGCCGTGCAGGCGGCCAAGATCGCCAACGCGATCGCGGCGAGCCTCGCCTCCGCGGTGCCGCAGCTCGAGCCCGAGAGCAACAGCGGGGCCAGCGCCATCCGCCTCAGCCGCGTCAGCGACGCGCAGCCCGCGCTGAAGCCGTCGAGTCCCAACGTGCCGCTGAACCTCGCCCTCGGTGTTCTCGTCGGCCTGGCCCTCGGCATCGGCGTCGCGGTGCTGCGCACCACCCTCGACAACCGGGTGCGCACGCCCCGCGAGGCCGAGCAGATCACCGGCTCGCCCGGCATCGGCGCGATCGCCTACGACACGAAGGCCAAGGAGCGCCCGCTCATCGTCCACGCCGATCCGCTCAGCCCCCGGGCCGAGTCGTTCCGGGCGCTGCGCACCAACCTGCAGTTCCTCGACATGGGCGGCCGATCCAGCTTCGTCATCACCAGCTCGATCCCCAGCGAGGGCAAGTCGACCACCACGATCAACCTCGCCATCGCCCTCGCCGACGCCGGCAAGCGCGTCGCCCTGCTCGACACCGACCTTCGCAAGCCCAAGGTCGCCGAGTACCTCGGCATGGAAGGCGGGGCCGGTCTCACCGACGTGCTCATCGGTCGCGCGAAGGTCGGGGAGGTCATGCTCCCCTGGGGCGGGCGCAGCCTCTACGTGCTCCCCGCCGGCAAGATCCCGCCGAACCCCAGCGAGCTGCTCGGCTCCCGCCAGATGAACACGCTGCTCGAGATGCTCGAGAAGGACTTCGACGTCGTGCTCTGCGACGCACCGCCCCTGCTGCCCGTCACCGACGCCGCCATCCTCGCGCGCGTCACCAGCGGCGCGCTGCTGATCATCTCGGCCGGCCGCACAACCAAGCACCAGCTCCAGGGGGCCACCGAAGCCCTCAACACCGTCGGCGCCAAGCTCGCCGGCTTCGTGATGTCGATGGTCCCCACCCGCGGGCCCGACTCCTACTACTCCGCCTACGGGTACGGATACGGATACGGGTACGGCTACCGCGAGACCCCGGCCAAGACCTCCAAGGCCGAGCGCAAGGGGGCCAAGCGCCGCGGACGCACCACGCCGCTGGCCAGCGTGCCCGCCGCCCCCACGCTCGACGAGCTCGGGTTCGACTCCCGCCGCGACGCGCGTGAGGCCGACAGGGAGAGCTGAGTCGTGCCCCGCCCGCGCAGCTTCGCCAAGAGCCGCGGCGGCGCGACGCTCATCGCGATCGGACTGATCGCGCTCACCGTCGCGGCCGTCGGGCTCAGCGTCGCCGCGCTCCGGCAGGGCCGCGGCCCCGGCGACGTCGACGCCACCGTCGGACCGGCGCCCACCTTCACCTACGCCGTCCGCACCCCGACAGCGACGGCGACACCCACGGCATCCGCTTCCCCCACCCCTGCCGGCGCGCCCGGTGCGGCCGAGCGGTTCCTGTCCGTCGGCGCCGACGCGATGTGGCGCGCCACCGCGGGAGCGTGCGGCGGCGCGGCCCCCGTCGTCGAACGCTCCGGCGATAACGGCGCCACGTGGCAGAGCGTCACCCCCACGGCGAAGGGCGCCGTCCAGGTGCTCAGCCTCACCTCGTTCGGTGGGCGCAACGCCACCGCCGTCGCCGCGCTCGGCGCGAACTGCACCCTGAATACGCTGCGCACCTACACCGACGGCCGGTTCTGGGAGCCCTATCCCGACATCTTCGCCGTCGACACCTACGTACTTCCCGGCGAGCGCGCCGTCATCGTCGACGGCACACGCATCGCCGCCCCCTGCGCGACACCCTGGGGCCTGCGCTCGGCCGGCAGCACCACCGCGATCGTCTGCGACGACGCCGCCTACCGCCTGGACGGGCAGAACTGGACGCGTCTCGCTCAGACCGCACGTGCCGTCGCCGTCAGCGCAGACACCGTCTACATCGCGCAGACGGATGCCGCGTGCAGCGGCATCCGCATCACCGCCCACTCGAGCGACGCGACCGGAGCGAGCGATCTCGGATGCACGACGCTCGACGCCGCCGATGCCGCCGGGCCACTCGCACTGGACGCGAGCAGCAGCGCATCGGGCACCGTGCTCACCCTCTGGGCGGGCTCACGCCTCATCGACATCGCCGGCTGAGCCGGCCGCAGTCACGAGGCGAGCAGCTCGGCGACGCGGCGACGCAGCTCGCGCGGCGCGAAGGGCTTCACGACGTAGTCGTCGGCACCCGCTCCGCGCGCCGCATCGATGTCGGACGGCGCCGATTTGGCCGTGAGCATGATGATGCGGGTGGCATCGAACGACGAATCCTGCCGCAGCGTGCGACAGACCTCGATGCCCGTCATCCCCGGCATCATCCAGTCGAGAACGATGAGATCGGGGTGCGCTGCCGATGCCGCGGCGATTCCGTGCTCGCCGTCGGTGGCGACGGTGACCTCATGACCGGCGATGCTCAAGACCGTGCGCACCAGTTCAGCGACGTCGGCGTCGTCATCGACAACGAGCACGTTCGCCATGGGTGCGTCCTCCACCGACTCAGCCCCTCGATAACTAGCCTGTCTAGATTTCCCCCGAATGCCATTAGCGTACTCGTATGACAGCCTCCGGGGTGGATCGCCCCGTCGATCGCCCCACAGCTGCGTGGCGCACCCTGGGCTTCTGGCTGGGCGGAGCAGTGCTCATCTTCGTGCTGTCGATCGTGGCGGTCGGCTTCGCCGTTCCCGGCGTGCCGGTAGCCCTGTGGTGGCCCGCGGCCGGCGTCTCGGCCGTGCTCGTCCTGCGCGCGCCGCCGCATCGCCGCGCGGTGTCGGTGTGCGTCGTGCTCGTCGCGACGACCGCCGGCAACTTCGTGGCGGGGCGACCCGCCGAGCTCAGCGGTCTGTACGGACTGGCGAACGCGATCGAAGCGGCGATGCTGGGCTGGCTGCTGCTGCGCGGGGGCCGAGACGCACGCCTGCGCACAACCACCGACGCGGTGCAGTTCGTCGCCCTGTCCGCGGTCTCCGCCGTGGTCTTCGCCCTGCTCATCGCGCTCATCAACATCACCCTCGTCGAGGGCGAACCCCTCGCTTCGGCGATCATCACCTGCGCGTCCCACCTGTCGGCCGTACTGCTGATCGTTCCTCTCGCGCTCTTCGAGGGGCAGCCACAGCCGCCTTCTCGTCCGGGCGAGTCGGCGGCGCAGATCCTCGTGATGCTCATCGTCATCGCGGCGGGCATCGGGCCGCTCAGCCCGCTGCCGCTCGCATTCCTCGTCTTCGTGCCGTTGGCGTGGGCATCCCTGCGTTTTCCGCCGTTGTTCGCCCAGATCCAGGCCCTCGTCGTCGCACTGACGACGATGCTGTTCAGCCGGCTGAGCATGGGCGTGTTCGACCCGGCCCGCATCGACCCCACCGAGCGCGCCATCACGGTCGCGGCCTTCGTCGCCGCGCTCGCGATCTTCACGGTTCTGACGACCACCGAACGCAACGAGTCGCTGCGCAACGCCCGCACGGCGGTCGACTCCGCGGAGCAGAGCGCCGAAGCCGCGCGTGCCACCGCCGCCACCGTCCAGGTGCGCTACGACCTCGAACGGCAGCGGCAGGACTTCCTCTCCACGACCAGCCATGAGCTGCGCACGCCCATCACGATCATCGCCGGTTACAGCGAACTGCTCTCCGACGCCGAACTGCCTGCCGAGGCCGGTGCGTGGGTCGACGCGATCCATCGCAACACCGGACGGTTGGCCGGCATGCTCGACGACCTCCTCGCCTTCAGCCGCACCCAGGCCGAACGACCGCGACCGCTCGAGATCGCGGCATCCGACCTGGTGCACGAGGTCGTCGCGCACCACACCGGCAGTGCCACTGCGCGCTCCATCGAGGTCGACATCGACACCGCCGAGGAGATGGCGGTCTTCGCCGACCGCGACGACGCCGCGCGCGCACTGGGCAACCTGCTGTCCAACGCCGTCAAGTTCACACCGGCCGGCGGCGCCGTCCGTGTCGAGATCTCGGGTGTCGCCGCCGACGTGATGTTCACCGTCAGCGACACCGGTCCGGGCATCGGGCCCGACGCCCTCGCCCAGGTCTTCGACCCGTTCTACCGCGGCGAGCAGGCCGAGGTCCGTGCGACCCCGGGGACGGGTCTGGGCCTGCCCATCGCCCGGATGCTCGCACGACGAAACGGCGGGGAGGTCATGATCGTGTCGCTGCCCGGACACGGTACGAAGGCGACCCTGCTGCTTCCCCGCAGCGGCACAGCTGCCGCCGACGCGGATCAATAGACTGCCGAATGAGGAACCGATGACCACCCCCCGCGTCGAGAGTCGATGGGCCGACAGCCAGCTGATCGGCACCGTCGTGAGGTCCGTGTGGCAGTGGCAGCTCATCGTCGGCTTCAGCACCGTCGCGGTCGCACTGGGCGTGACGCTGCTCAATCCGCGGCTCTTCGGCGACATCTCGCTGCTGACGGGGCTCGCCCTGATCTGCGCGATCACGTCGTGGGCGATGGTGATGCCGTGGGCCCGCCATCGCGAGCTCGTCCTCGCACTGCCCTTCGCCGATGCCGTCGCGATCGGGCTGCTCGCCATCTCGGACCACACGCTCGGATATCTCTGGGTCGTCCCGATGGCGTGGGTGGCCACCTACTACTCGATGGCTGCCGTGGTCGCCGCGCTCGGGCTCATCTTCGCGCTGCAGATCGTGCGCTGGTGGATTCCCGGGGCACCGCTCACGTCGCCCCTGGAGATCATGATCGTCCTGCTGGGACTCGGCTTCCTCGGCATCGCCATGAACCAGGGCGCCCGTCGCACCCGAGCGTTCCGCCTGCTCATCCAGCGCCAGTCCCGCCAGCTCGACCGTGCCGTCGCGCGGATGAGCGTGCACGAAGACCGCGCCAACGGACTGTTCGACACCGTGAGCACCGCACTGGCCCGCGTGGACGACCGTGGGAACATCGACCTGGCCAACGCCGCCTACCGGCATCTCTACGCCTACGACAACGACGACTACCGGCATCCGCCGCGCGCCGTCGAGTACGACGCCTACCGCGGCACCGCCCTTCCCCGCGACGCGAGCTCCATCGCCCGCGCCGCCCGCGGCGAGCGGGTCGAGAACGAGCTGATCTGGCTGTACGACGCCAGCGGAGAGTGGCGCGCATTGTCGATGTCGATCCGCGGACGTACGGTGCGCACCGAGACCGACGACGACACGGAGGTCTCCATCATCCAGCTCGACGACGTCACCGACACCGAGCGCGAACGCCGAGAGCAGCGGGCGACAACCAGCGCCGTCTCCCACGAGCTGCGAAACCCGCTCACGGTCATCCTCGGTCACGCCGACCTCATGCTCGACGCCGAAGACCTCACGCCGGCCCAGCGCGAGCACGCGACGGTCATCGAGGGGGCCGCCGAACGGATGCTGGCCCTCACGAAATCGCTGCTCGACTCCCACCGCGCCCCGGAGATGAGCGACCAATTCGACCTGTCGGTCATCGCCGCGGCCACGGCCGACGCATTCGCCCCGGCCGCGGCCGCCTCCGACATCGACCTGCAGACGAACATCGACCGCCCCCTGCCGATCACCGGGGACGGCTTCCGACTGCGCCAGGTCGTCGACAACCTCATCAGCAACGCGATCAAGTACACCCCGCGCGGCGGTAGCGTCGAGGTCATGACCACCGCAGAGGGCGACGACGCGGTGCTGCGGGTGTCCGACACCGGCATCGGGATCGCGGCCGACGATCTGGAGCGGGTCTTCGTCCCCTACTTCCGCGCGCGCAGCGCCACCGCGAGCGGCATCGCGGGCACCGGACTGGGAATGTCGATCGCCCGCCAGATCATCGAGGAGAACGCGGGCACGATCGCTCTGGAGAGCACGCTCGGCACCGGCACGACCGCGACCGTCCGCCTGCCGTTGCGGGGCTCTCACCGTCCGAGCACGACGGAGGTCAGCGCATGAGCATCTCGACCGTCATGGTCGCCTTGACGACGCTGTGCACCGCGATCATGATCGGGCTGGGGTTCTTGCAGCGGCCGTCGCGGGAGGCCGCGATCTGGTCCAGCGGATTCATCGCCGCCATGGCCGCGAGCTACCTGCAGACCAGCGCCAATCTGCTCGACAATGCCTGGCTCGACGCCCTCAGCGACGGACTCATGCTCCTCGCTCTGGGCCTCGTGTGGGTAGGCCTGCGCGCGCGCCGCGGGCGCCGACCGATCCTGCTGTCGGCGGTGATCGGTGTGACGCTCGTGGTCATCGTGACCGTCGCGCTCACCTCGGGCACCGCCGCCGAAGACGCGGTCGGCAACGTCGAGCTCGTCGTGTTCGCGGCGATCTCCGCAGCCACGGCGATCGAACTCGTCGGTGTGCGCACGGCAGCACGCGGCGTGATCGTCCCGCTCGCCCTGTCGTCGGGTCTGGTGGCGGTGTTCTCCCTGGTGTGGCTCTGCACCGACCTCGTGGGCGACCGCCTGCGCCTGGTCGACAACCTCCCTCCGACGGAGGACTTCACCCCGGTGGTCATGGCCATCACGCTCGTGACCGCCTTGACCACGCTGCTGCTGCTCGCCCGGGCCGAGAACCCGACCTCGGTGACGGCGACGGTCGCCGGCTTCCGAGTCATCGCACGTGACCGACTCGCCCGCGCGGAGCGATTCGACGACGCGTGGTGGTCGCTGCTGGACGTTCGCCTCGACGACCCGATCGCGCTGCGCGAAGCCTCCAGCGCGCTGGCGTACAGCCGTGTCCTCGAGCGCTTCGCGTCGGACGTCGCCGCCGTCTTTCCCGCCGAGGCCGATCTCGATCGGCTCGAACCCTCGCGCATGCTCGTTCTGCTGCCGCGCCATGAGGCCGCCGTCCGCCCCCTCCTGCGCGCATTGCTGGAGCGTGTGGCGACCGTCTCGACCGACCAATCGATCGCCGTCCGCCTGTCGGCCAGCATCGGCTGGGCGAGCGTGTCGCGGATCGGCTACGACCTCGACGACCTCATCACGGCGGCCGCCGCCGCCGCCGACGAGGCGCAGCTGGCCGGCGGCGACCGCTGGGAACGCGCGAGCGTGATCGCCTGAGCGCCTCCCCGTAGGATCGTGGCGTGAGCGCACTCCCCCGCCCGGCGCGCACCGCGGGCCGCATCTTCGCGTGGACCGTCGCAGGTCTGCTGCTGCTGGCGGTCGCGATCGCCGTGTGGGTGGGTGTACGCGGGGCACTCGCCTACCAGCACCTGCAGCGGATACAGACCGGAGCAGCGCAGAGCACCGCGGCGCTGGCCGCCGACCCGTCATCCGCCGCGCCGACGCTGGCCCGGCTGGCCGCCGACGCGTCCGAGGCGCACCAGCTCACCTCCGACCCCGTCTGGGCGCTCGCCAGCCACACGCCGTGGATCGGCCCGCAGCTGGCGGCGTTCGGCACCGTCGCCGCGGCATCCGACGAACTCCTTCGGGAGAGCCTGCTGCCCCTCGCCACAGCCGCTCAGAACGTGTCGATCGACGGCCTGCGCCCCGTCGGCGGACGCCTCGACACGAGTGTCCTCGCGGGTCTCGTGACACCCGCCCAGGATGCCGCGACGCGCGCAGCCGACGCCGCCGTCGCCGTGCAGGACATCGACCGCACCCCGCTGATCGGCGTCGTCGGCACGGCCGTCGACCGTGCCGACGATCTCTTCTCGAGCGTGTCGACCGCCGTGGACACCCTGTCGCGCACGTCGCGGCTGCTGCCCGACATGCTCGGTCGGAACGGACCGCGGACCTACCTGGTGCTCGTCCAGAACAACGCCGAGTGGCGCTCGCTGGGCGGCATCGCCGGCGCCGCGGTGGTGCTGCGTGCCGATGACGGACGCCTGTCACTGATCGGCGCGCTCTCGTCAGGCGATCTGCCGCGCGGCTTCACGAACCCGGTCGTCGCCCTGCCCGACGAGGTCACGAAGATCTACGACACCAAGCCGGCGCGATACTTCCAGAACCTCACGCAGATCCCCGACTTCACGGTCGACGCTCCGATCGCGCGGGAGATGTACCGGCTGAAGACAGGCACCGACGTCGACGGCGTGCTCGCCATAGACCCGGTCGTGCTGTCGTACCTGCTGCAGACCACCGGTCCGGTCGCCCTCCCGAGCGGCGACGCCCTCAGCGCCGACAACGCGATCCCGCTGCTGCTCAACGAGGTGTACCTGCGGTACGCCAAGCCCGCCGATCAGGACGCGTTCTTCGCCGGTGCGGCCGGCGCGGTCTTCCAGGCCCTCGCCGACGGGCGGGGCTCGGCATCCGGCCTCATCTCCGCCCTCACCCGGGCCGGCGAAGAGCATCGCCTGCTCGCGTGGAGCGCGCACGCCGACGAGCAGGCGATCATCGACGGCACCGTCGTGGCCGGTCAGCTTCCGGTCACCGACGCGCACACGGCTCGGTTCGGCGTGTTTCTCAACGACGGCACCGGATCGAAGATGAGCTACTACATCGACCCCGACGTCTCTCTCGCCTGGGCGTCGTGCCGGCCGGGCGGGCAGAGCGCGCCCCGCCAGCTCACCCTGCAGCTCACCCTGACCAGCCGCGCGCCCGCCGACGCCGCGACGACGCTGCCGGAGTACATCACCGGCGGCGGCGTCTACGGCACGGCGCCGGGCGCCGCCGAGGTCGTCGGCAACATCTACCTGCCGCAAGGCTTCGAGCTCGTCTCGGCGACGGCCACGAACGGCGCCGGCTTCGCGGGCGGCGTGCACGAGGGACGCCGGGTGCTCACCTTCGGCATCGACCTCACCCCGGGAGCATCCACGGGCGTGACGGTCACCGTCCGGGCGAACACCGCCGCCGGCGATGCCCAGGCCGTCGTCACGCCGACGGCGGATGCCGCGCGCGCTCCCGTCGTCGTGGCGACCTGCGGTGCGGGGTAGACTCCCTGCATCGCACGCTCGGCCGGTTCGTCCCCGGTCTGGTGCACACCGCAGGGAGAAGCTCCATGACCCGCTCGCGCCGCCGTACCGCCGACCGTCTGGCGCGCGCCGCGGGGGCGGCCCTGGTGGGAGTCGTTCTCGCGCTCGCCCCGAACGCGGCCCACGCCTCCACGATCTACCCGCCGGTCGACTCGTGCACGACCTCTCCGGCCAGCATCACCGCCGGCGGCACCCTGTCGTTCTCCTGCGCAGAGCGCACGTTCGGCGCCGATGAGCCGGTCACCATCACCGTCACCGGGCACGACGGCGCGAACACGTCGTTCGCCATGGTGCACCTCGGCATCAGCACGGGCAGCACCACACGCACCTCCGACGCGAACGGCGCCCTCGGCGAGGTCCGCATCGTCCTGCCCGCGACCGCGAGCGGCGTCTACAACATCGCTGCGATCTCGCGCAGCTCGGCCGGCGGTACGGCCAGCGCGTCGATCACCGGCGCCGACGGCCTTCCGCGCACGGGTGGCGACAGCGGTCAGCTCGTCGGCGTCTGGGTGGGCGGCGGAGCGCTCGTCCTCGCCGGCGCGGTCGTGCTCGTCGCCCTCGCCGTTCGCCGTCGTCGCGACCGCAACGACCTCTGAACGGCCGCCCGCGCTCCCCGCACCGGTACAGTTCAGACGTGTCCTCCTCCCCCCGCAGGCGCATCCTGTCCCCTCGGCGCGTGCCAAGACGCGGAATCGTCATCGCCGTCATCGTCCTCGCCGCCGTGATCGTGGTGGGCGCGATCGCCGCGGTGGGGATCGCCGTCACCCAGGGGGTGCATGCCATGCTCGCCCAGCCGCCCGCCGTCGGAACGACCGTCATCGCGCCGCAGCAGTCGAAGGCACGGATCGCGCTCGAGAACCTGCCGATGGATGCCGATGCCACCGCCGGCACGACCTACCTCGCCGCGCAGCCCACCGCCTACTGGCTGACCCCTGAGCAGGATCCCATCGGAACCGTCGGCGGAACGGTTCTGGACCTCATCGCCCAGGCCCGCGATCAGAATCGCGCCACGGCGATGGTCGTCTACGGCCTGCCCGATCGCGATTGCGGCAATCACTCCGCCGGCGGCCTGTCGCCCGCCGACTACCCCCGCTGGGTCGCGGAGATCGGAAAGGCGCTGAAGACGGCGCCCGACCAGCAGAAGATCATCATCCTCGAGCCCGACAGCATCGCCCTGACCAGCGAGTGCGGGGATGTCGCGACGCGTGCCGGCTTCCTCTCGGGCGCGGTCGACGCCCTCTCGTCGACGGCGACGTGGATCTACATCGACGGTGGACACAGCGCCTGGCACAGCCCCGACGAGATGGCCCAGCTCATTCGCCAGATGGGCATCATCGACCGGGTGCGCGGTGTGGCCACCAACGTCTCCAACTACCAGTCGACGTACGACGAGTTCGCCTACGCGCACGCCCTGTCGGACCGCCTGGGGGGCACCCACGCCATCATCGACACCTCCCGCAACGGCGTCGCGACCGCCGGTGCGACCTGGTGCAACCCGTCCGGGCAGCGCGTCGGCGATGCCACCGGGACCTTCGGCGACGACGTCGTGGACACCAACATCTGGATCAAGCCTCCGGGCGAGAGCGACGGCGTCTGCAACGGCGGTCCGGCGGCCGGGTTGTGGTGGCCCGCCGCGGCCGCGGAACTCACCAGCGGCGTGCGCTGACGCCGCCTCGATCCCGCCGCGGCGGCGCGTGGCTAGACTGTGGCTCAGCACCGTGCTCCACACCCCCCTACTGGAGAGTCCCGGGACCATGACCGATCCTTCGTTACCGATGAAAACCGCCGTGATCATCGAGGATGATCCCGACATCCGTCACCTCATCGTCGAGGTGCTCGAAGCCGCGGGCTTCTCGACGGTGTCGGTCGGCAACGGCATCGACGGCGTGCGGGCGGTGCTCTCCTACCAGCCTCTCGTCACCACTCTCGACGTGAACATGCCCGGCATCGACGGATTCGAGGCAGCGCGGCGCATCCGCGCGCAGAGCGACACGTTCATCATCATGATCACCGGCCTCGAGGAAGAGGCCGACGTCGTCGTCGGGCTCGGCTCCGGCGCCGACGACTACATCGTGAAGCCGTTCCGCCCGCGCGAGCTGCGCGCTCGCATCGACTCGCTCCTGCGCCGCCCGCGCGCCACGGCCGGCGGCGCGCCGCAGGTGGCCGCGCCGCGCCAGGAGGTCGGCGGCCCGTCCTTCCCCGGAGCACGTCCGGGCGCGCCGCGCGTGCCCGACTACGGGATGCCGCAGGCTCCCGCCGCCGGGTACGGGTATCCGCCGCAGGCCCCCGGCTGGCCGACACCGGTCGAGGCCCAGCCCGCCGGCTGGCCGCCCGCCGCGCCGGCCGACCCGCCCTACAGCTTCGACGGCGCGCAGCCCTCCGCAGCGCCTGCGCAGCCGCAGGAGCAGACGGCCCCGGCATCCGCCGCACCCGTTCCGTCCGCGGCGGCACCCGCCGCACCGGCGCCGCCGGCGCAGCCGATCGTCGTGCCCTCGAGCGTCGGGCCCCAGTCGCCCGGCAGCGCCCTCGCCACGGCGGGGGCCGCCGGTGAGGTGGTCGCCTACACCGGGCCCGGCTGGGTCGCGCACCGCGATCTCACCGTGAACCCGGAGCAGCGCGTTGCCGCGATCGCCGGTCAGGAGCTAGTGCTCACTCGCACCGAGTTCGATCTGCTGGCGACCCTCATGGAGTCCAAGCGGCGGGTGCGCAGCAAGGCCGATCTGACCCTGGTGTTGCGCGGGGAGTCGTACGTGACGAGCTACTTCGTGGGCGAGGCCGACAAGCGCGCGATCGAGGCACACATGACCAACCTCCGCCGAAAGCTCGGCGACAACCCCGCCAACCCGCGCTACATCGAGACCGTGCGCGGCGTGGGCTACCGGCTGACGGCAGAGCACGCCGCCTGAGCGTCGCCGACGAGCGTCGCCGAGGGGCACCGCGGGTCTTCGTCGCGGGGCGTCAGACCTTGAAGCCCTGGTGGCGACGGAACAGCCGGAACGACATGAGCACGGTCTGGATGACCGTGACCACCCCGACGATGGGCCAGCCCACCCAGAGGATCGCCGACTGCGCCACCGGGTCGAGCATGTTCCAGATCACCGCGACCGCGATCGCGACGATGGCGAGCATGATGAACGGCACCCAGTGGCCGATGCTGCCGCCGCCGCGTTCGGCCTTGGCCTGCATCGCCCAGTTGTCGACCTTCTTGCGCGACAGGAACCGCGTCCACGACCGCAGGAAGTGGCTGATGCGCACCCACATGAAGATCTCCGCGGGGAACATCAGGCCGGCGAAGAGAAGATCGCGACTGTTGCAGGTCTCCATCGCCCGTGCGACCCGCAGGTTCAGCATCATCGCGACCACCGGCGGGATGAGCCACCACGGTGAGAAGACGAACGCGTTGATCGAGAGCGAGGCGATCAGCAGGGTGAGGAAGGCGACGCGCACGAAGAGGTTGGTGAGCATCGAGAAGTTCTCGAACCACCGCAGGCGCAGGTTCGGGTGGAACGGCTGCCCCTTGGTGTCGCCGCGCTGACCCGGCCACATGAGCTCGATCGCGCCGTAGGTCCACTTCACCTGCTGGGCGTCGTAACCCTTGAGCGTGGTCATTCCGCCCACGTCGGCGCGGGCGAAGGGGCTGATCTTGGTGAGGTAGCCGGCGCTCTTGATCTGCAGCGACAGCAGCGAGTCCTCGACCTCGCTGTCCTTGACCCAGGGCGAGTTCTGGTGGTTCGCCTTCATGACATCGCGCAGCGCCGTCGTCGAGAAGATCGAGAACTGCCCGCCGAGCACCGCCATGTTGCGCCCGCGCAACAGGTTCTGCAGGTTGAAGGCCGCGAACTGGGTGCGCTGGCCGGCGATGAGGAACTTCGCGATGACGCCCTTGATCGGGCGGTCATCGATCGAGTAGATCGCAGAGATCCCGCCGATGCGGGAGTCGCCGACGGCTTCGCCCTCGAGGAACTCGACGGCCCGGCGGTCGGCGATCGTGTCACCGTCCACACCGAGCAGGTAGTCGTACCCCTCGACCAGCGCGTAGCCGTAGTTGAGCGCTCCGACCTTCTTGTCGGGGTTCTTGCCGATGTCGTGGACGAACACCTCGGTGAACTGCTCGCCCAGCTCGGTGGTGATCTCGTGCGGACCGCTGAACTCCGACGCGATCTTGACCGTCGCGTCGGACGTGTTGTTGACGACGACGTGGATCACGTCGGGCACCCGGCTCTGCCCGAGCAGCGAGCGCAGCACGTCGGCGATCGACTCCTCCTCGTTGTACGCAGGCACGACACACCCGATGGTCGAGCGGTGCACGGTCGTGTGCTCGAGCACCGAGGAGAAGTCGTCGAGCTCGGGGATGGCGAGCTCCGCGGGGTGGAAGGACTCCTGCGGCACGGGGAACCCGTACGGCTGCGCCGGCGGTGCCGGCGGCGCCCCGAAGGGTGCCGCACGGAACTGCGGTTCGGCGGCCTGCCGGCCGGTGTCGAAGGGCGTGCTCACGGTATACCTCGTGTCGGTGTGGACAACAGACTATTGAGTGGGGGCGGTCGGGGAGAAGATGGCGATCGGAAGAACCTGATAAACGGTCTGCTGCTGGAAGCTCGTATCCGTGTTGGCCGTGCCCTCCACCCACACCTGCAGGGCGAACTGGAGGGTGATCCCGTAGGTGTCGCCCGGCAGCTGGTGGATCGTCGTCGTCGGCACGAGCAGCCCGCCCTGGAAGGTGTTCAGCAGGAGGCCGCGGTCGGAGCGCATCGTGTCGGACGGCACCAGGGTGCGCGGGTCGGCCGAGAACTGGAACGGCGACATCATCTGCTGCTGACCGATCGTGGACTGCGACACCTGCGAGGTGATGCTGACCATCGACAGGTACACACGTCGCTTCTGCGTGAGCACCGCCTTCTCATCGACGCGGTGATCGACCACGTTGACCGCGAAACCGAAGGTCTTGTCGTTGTCGGGTGCCCACTCCTGAGTGCGCTTCGGATCGGCGGCCCAGACGTCCAGGCGCACCTCGAGCCCGTCGGCGACGTCGGTGGACAGCGACACCGAGCCGTCGTAGGTGAACTTCGAGTCGTAGGGCATGCTGACGGCCTGGGTGACCGCCGGGCGCGGGGCAGGCGTGGACACCGCGTTCTGCTGCAGACCGTTGAAGGCGCTGGCGATCTGGGTGCAGCCGGTCAGGGACGTCAGCACCACGAGGCCCGCGGCGGCGGCGCCGAGGGCGCGGAGGCGGGGAGGACGCGAGGGGGCGGGAAGCATGATCCCCACGTTATCTATGGACCACCGGCGGGACGTGCGAATCAGGGAAACCTCGACACGGTCTTTACCCGATCTTGAGGAAGGCGCGTTCAGCCGCCGTTCTGGGCGGCGATCGCGATCGTCAGCGTGTCACTCGCGGTCTGCTTGGCGAACTCGGTCGAGGTGGGCGTCGTCTGCACGAGGAAGTCGTACTCGAACTGCACCGTGACGTAAGTGGCCTCGGCGGGGACCGTGCCGACATTGAAGGTGTTGGAGTAGCTGTAAGGCGACAGCACCAGGTATCCGGGAGAGACCGTGGCCTGATCCACCTGGGCATCCAGCGGTGCGAACGTCTGCGACGCGTTCGCGGGGATCGCGGTCATCGTGGCGCGCTGGAGATAGACCTTCTGCCCGTCATTGGGCGTGATCGTCGTCACCATCGACAGACTGATCGGCTTGATCGCCGCCGGCGTCCAGCGGTCCATCCGCAACGTCGACCAGTAGTTCACGGCTGCCGAGACCGCGCCCGCCGTGAGCGTGCGCTGGGTCGAGCCGCCCGACAGGTCGTTGGAGACCGGCGTCGGAACCGGGACGGCGGTCGTGGGAGCGGGCGCGGGTGTCGTCGCCTGCGCGGCCCACGGCGCGGGCCCGCAACCGACCAGCGGGATCACGACGACCAGCGCGGCGAGCGCGGCGCTGAGAGCACGGCGGCGGCTCCCGGGGCGTTCCATCCGGCAGGTCTCCTTCACGTCGCGAAACATTTACATATCGGAAACCGCAAGAGTTTGCAATCCGGCAGACCCCTAGGGAATACTCGGGAGAGCATCAGCACCACCATACCGCTTCACTCTCCATCCCCCCATCTGCATCAAGACCGGATATACGGAACGAGCGGATCATCAGGTACCCCCAGACCGGATTCGAAAGCAGGCACTCATGAAGCACCGTTTCACCAAGGTCGCGGCCTCCGTCGCGATCGCCGCAGGGTTGGTTTTCGCCGCCCCGGCAATGGCACAGGCTTACACCCCGACCGGCCCCGACACCGTCACCGTGACGGTCACGGCTCCCGGTCCCGTCCCCGTGACCGGCTTCCAGCCGGGCGCGAGCGTGACCTTCACGCTCGTGGGCGAAGGCGTCACCGGCGCCAACCTCGCCGCGGTCAAGTTCGCGGTCAGCTCCACGACGGTCACCAAGACCGCCGACTCGTCGGGCGTCGCCACGGCGACGGTCGTCGGCACCCCGCCGGCGGGCTCCTCGTGGACGCTCGCCGCGACCGGCGCTCGCGCCTCGTCCGAGGCCGGCGGCGGCAGCGGCACCCTGCCCTCGACGGGTGGCGACAGCGAGTCGCTGCTCGGCATCTGGGTCGGCGGTGGCGCTCTCGTCCTCGCCGGTGCGACCGTCGCCGTGGCCGCCACGGTGCGTCGCAACCGCCAGGAGACCAACGCCTGACGCACACCAGAACGACAACGAGAGAGCCTTCCCGGTCACGGCCGGGAAGGCTCTCTCGTTGTGCGCGGGCTGCGCGGCGTCAGCGCACCACCGCGGTCACCGCGGGAAGATGCGACAGCACCTCCTGGCTGATCGAGCCGAGCAGGAAGCGGGCGAGGGCCCCGCGACCGTGCGTACCCACGACGACGAGGCGAGCGGTCAGACCCCGCGAGGCGATCGCTCGCGAGGGGTAGCCGCGCTCGACGACGCGCTCGACGACCAGATCCGGGAAGTCGACGGCGAGCCCGGCGAGGGCCACCGCCTGCATCTCCTCCGTGGCGGCCTGCATGTTCGACAGGTACATCTCGGGGTAGACGGCCAGTCCGTTGCGGGGCGCCTCGATGGGAGTCCAGACACTGACCGCGGTGAGCGGCTCGCCCAGGCGGTCGGCCTCGCGCGCCGCGAAACGCAGCGCATGCTCGGACACCGGCGACCCGTCGACGCCGACGACGACCCCGCGCCGACCGACGAGCGCCGTGTCGGGCACCACCACGACCGGGCAGGCGGCCCCGGCGACGATACGGATGCCGTGGGCGCCGCGCGCCGGTCCATCGCCCGGTCCGCGGTAATCGCTGCCCAGCACGAGGAGTGAGGCGTTGACGCTGGCGTCGATGAGGCGGGACACGGGGTTGCCGGTCTCCACCCGGGTCATCACCGTGATGCCGGCATCCCGCACCGGCGCCGCCAGGCGCTCCAGCACGGTCTCGGTGTCGGCGACGGCCTGCGCGATCAGCTCCGCCTCGCCGACGGCGCCGAGCGCTCCCCCGATCACCGACATCAGCTCGATGCCCTGCGTGCCGGGCGGAGCGGCCTGCGCCCGCTGCAGCGCCCATCGCACCGCACGTTCGGAGACGGGTGCCCCCGTCACAGCCACGACGATCTTCTCGACCATGATTCATCCCTCCGTTGGGATCGGTGCCTCCACGCTACGCCGCGGCACCGCACGGCCACAGGATCGTGGGCCGTGACAAAGAAGGTCAGGGGGTGCGCGGGGCCAGGGCGCGCGGCTCGGCAGTGATCAGAATGGGCAGGTGGTCGCTGCGCCCCTGCGGCAGCGTCGTGATCGTCGCGATGTCGAACCCCACGCTCGTCGCGAAGTCGTAGTGGCCGCGGAAGAACTTGTAGCGCGTGTACGTGCGGGCATCGCTCAGGGTGAGCTCATATCCGGACTCACGCACGTGCTGGCCGAGGTTCTCTTTGAACACCGGATAGTTGTAGTCGCCGACCATGAGGATCGGCAGGTCGGGGCCGAGGCTGGAAAGCTCTTCCAGCGCGGCCTGGATCTGCTTGCGCCGCAGCGAATTGAGCGCGGTCAGCGGGGCGGCGTGGAAGCTCGCGACGATCACCTCGCGGCCGAGGTCGATGTCGTGCAGGCGCACCGCCAGCATGCGCTCCTCCGCGGGCTTGAGCACACGGTCGTGCAGCGACTTCTTCAGCGCGAGCGCGCGCACCTCGCGCGCATCGAAGATGCTTCGCCGGTAGTACAGCGCAAGTCCCAGCCGGTTGCGTGCCGTCGCCTCGGCCAGGTGCAGATCGCCGATCTGCGACGGCAGGTCGCTGGAGACCGCCTCCTGCAGGCAGAGGACGTCGGCCCCCGTGCTCTCGACCAGCTCGCCGAGCTCGCCGATCGCCTTGTGCTTGTTGAGGTTGTACGAGATGACCTTCATCCCCCGCCTTCCGTCGCTCTCAGCCTAAGCGGCGGTCCTAGGAATCTGCTCCGTCTTGACAACGGGACCCGGCCGGCTCAGTCGGCGTCGAGGCTGCGGCGTGCGCGCGTCTGCGCGGCGCGGGAACCCAGCAGGTCATCGGCGGGGTAGCCGACCTCGGTGAGGGTGAGACCGCGGGCCGCGAGCACCTTCACGTCGCTCGTGCGCACCCCGCCGTCGCGGATCGCGGCGACGTCGGCGATCTTCAGCCGTCCTTCGCCGACCGCCGCGCAGGCACCGACGAGGGCGCGCACCATGCTGTGGCAGAACGCGTCGGCTTTCACGCGCGCGATCAGGATGCCGTGATCGTCTCGACCCCAGCCGAACTCCAGCAGGGTGCGGATCGTGGTCGCCCCCTCCCGCCATTTGCAGTACGCCGCGAAATCGTGCAGACCGATGAGCGACCGTGCCGCGGCATCCATCGCGTCCACGTCCAGCGCGGCCTTCACGCTGGTCGTGCGCACGCGCTCGAGGGGGTCGTAGCCGGCGATGCGATCGGCGATGCGGTACTCGTAGCGTCGCCAGACGGCCGAGAACCGCGCATCGAAACCGTCCGGTGCGACGGCGGTGCGGTGCACCACGACGTCGGGATAGGCACCGAGCACGCCGTTGATGCGGGCAGCCAGCGCCTCGGCGGTGCCGGCGCGGCTGGACGACAGCCGCTGCTGCTGCCGATCGGTGAGATCGAGGTGGGCGACCTGCCCGGCCGCGTGCACCCCGGCGTCGGTTCGCCCCGCCACAACCAGCTGCGGATCGCCGCCGAGCACGCGGGCCAGTGCTGTCTCCAGCGTGCCCTGAACGGTGCGCAGACCCGGTTGACGGGCCCACCCGCGGAAGTCCGTGCCGTCGTAGGCGAGATCGAGGCGCAGCCGCACCCCTCCCGCGGAGTCGGAAACGACCTCGCCTGTCGTCACAGAGCGCCTTGGGACGGCGTCCCGGCCGGCACAGGAGTCATCGTCACGACCTCGGCAGGCCCGGTCACCAGGCCGGTGACGGCGGCTTGCAGGGCCTTCACGGCGTCGCCCTGCGCGTGCGCGGCGAGGGCGGCGGGCTCCGCCCATTTCTCGATCATCACGACCGTCCCGTCGGAGGCGGCGTGGATGGCATAGAGCAGACACCCCTCCTCGGCGTGGACGGCGGGCATGGCGGCGCTGAGCGCCTCGATGAGTGCGGGGCGCTGGCCCTCGACGGGCTGGAAGACGGCGGTGACGACAACAGTCATGACAGGAGACCTTTCTTGTGGGTGGGGACGCGCGCAGCCGGCTCAGCGGAGACGCTCGTCCACGTCGGCACGGGTCGGCGGGTTCGCACCGGCCCGCGAGACGGTGATCCCGGCGGTGACGGCGGCACGGCGCAGCGCCGCGGCGAACGAGGCGGCGTCCTCGAAGATCGCAGGATCGTCCAGCGCGCTGGAGATGAGGCTCGCCATGTACGCGTCGCCGGCACCGATCGTGTCGACGACCGTGACAGCCAGCGCGTCGACGGCGCTCACACCACCGGGCCCCAGCCCGACGGCGCCCTCGCCGCCTCGGGTCATGACGATCACGCGCGGCCCGTAGGCGGCGACCTGGTGCAGCACGGCGTCGGCGTCCAACCCCGGGTACAGCCACGCGGCGTCCTCGTCGCTCAGCTTGACCAGATCGGCCGATGCCGCGGCCTGGGCGAAGCGTGCGAGCGCGACCTCGTGCGCGCCGACGAGCGCCGGGCGGATGTTCGGGTCGAGCGTCACCAGCGCCGCACCCGTGTCGGCGGCGCGACGCAGAACCTCCAGCACGGCGCTGCCGCCCGGCTCCAGGAAGAGCGCGATCGAACCGGTGTGGACGACACGGGTTCCGTCCAGGGATGCCGCGGGAACCGCCCAGTCGATCGCGAACTCGTACTCGGCGGAACCGTCCGGACGCAGTCGCGCGCGGGCGGTGGAGGTCGCGGCATCCGTCCACGACTCCTCGTCGACGACGGCGCCGGATTCGGCGATCTGGGCAGCGATCCGCGCGCCGCGCTCGTCGCGCCCCAGTCGGGTCAGCAGACGCACCGCGTGTCCCTGCCGGGCAAGGCCCACGGCGACGTTGGCAGGACTGCCGCCGACGAGCTCGCGGTCGCCCTCGGCGCTCTCGACGATGTCGATGAGCGCCTCACCGATGACCAGCACATCCGTATCCATACGACCAGTCTGGCGCACCGCACGCGGCGCGCGCGTCATCGGCAGTCGGTGTAGACGACGCCCGACGTTCAGGGAGGGTACGTACACTGGATGATCCGCTCGCACCGACCCGACGTGGCCGGCGAGACGGCCCACGGAACTCGCTCCGAATCACCACGGAACCGCCCCGGAACCCCCTCGGAACCCCAGTGCCCGCCATGACCTCCCCCTCCCCTCGTTTCGCCGGCCTCGACGGCCTGCGCGCGCTCGCCGTGCTGCTCGTGGTCGTGTACCACCTGTTCCCCGGCTGGCTCCTGCAGAGCGGCTTCGTCGGCGTCGACGTCTTCTTCGTCATCTCGGGCTTTCTCATCACGTCGCTGCTGCTGCGCGAACACGACCGCACCGGCCGCATCGCCCTCGGCGCGTTCTGGGCGCGCCGCGCCCGCCGGCTGCTGCCGGCCCTCGCCGTGGTGGTCACCGTGAGCGCCAGCGTCGCCTGGCTCATCGGTGGGGACGTTCTGCTGGGGCTCGGTCGACAGGTGCTCGGCGCGATCACGTTCTCCTCCAACTGGGCGTCGATCTCGGCCGGCGCGTCCTACTTCGCCGGGACGCAGCCCGAGCTGCTGCGAAACCTGTGGTCGCTCGCGGTGGAGGAGCAGTTCTACGTGCTCTGGCCGCTGCTTCTGCCCGTGTTCCTCCTGCTGCCACGCCGCGGCCTGCGCGCCGCCGTCGCGATGGTCCTGGCCGCGGTATCCCTGGCCTGGGCAGCGCAGCTCGTAGACATCGGCGCGGGCTCGGTCGACCTGACGCGCGCGTATTACGGCACCGATACGCACGCCTTCGGCCTGCTGCTCGGCGTCGCACTGGCCTTCGCGCTCGCCGGGCGCACCGCGTGGAGCGCGTCCGCGCGCCCGTCCATCGGCGGCGTCGTGCCCGCCTGGACCGCGGTCATCGGCACGGCGAGTGTGATCGGCATCATCATCGTCGGTGCGCTGCCGGCCGGGGCGGAGCGCTATCCGCTCGTGCCGGCGATCGCGAGTGCACTGACCGCGGTCGCGATCGCGGCGGCGACACACGCCGGCTCCTGGTTCGGGCACGCCCTCGACGTCGCGCCGCTGCGCTGGATCGGCGAGCGCTCCTACGGCATCTACCTGTGGCACTGGCCCATCGTCGTCCTGCTCGCCCTCGCGACCACGGGCGGCTTCCTCGAGGAATCCGTGCCGGTCAGCGTCGGGCTCGGCGCCGCCGCCCTCACGCTCGGCGTCTCCGCGGCCTCGTACCGCCTGCTCGAACAGCCCGTGCGCCGGCTCGGCTTCCGGGGCGCGGGGCGAGCACTGTGGGCGCGCCTGCACTCCACGCCGTCGCGGCGGTTCGGCGCGATCGCGACCGTCGGTGTCGGGGCGCTCGTGCTCGGCGGCACGACGGCCGCCGTCGCCGCCGCCCCGCCGGTCAGCTCCAGCCAGGCGGTGGTCGAGGCGGGCCAGCGTGCGCTCGACGCGGCATCCGCCGCCCCCACTCCGTCGGGCGGCCGCGCCGCCTCACCGACGGCGACACCCATCGCCACGGCGACGCAGGGCCCCGACGGCGAGCCGCTGCCCCCTGCACCGGTCACCGTGAGCGGCGACCGGGTGACGGCCGTCGGCGACTCGGTGATGCTGGCCTCGGCCGGCGGTCTGCTCGACGAGCTGCCCGGCGTGCAGATCGACGCCGAAGTCTCGCGCTCGATGTGGGCGGGCAGCAAGATCATCGACCGGCTCTCCGACCAGGGCGCCCTGCGTGACTACGTCGTCGTGGGCCTCGGCACCAACGGCCCCGTCGATTCGGACGCCCTCCAGGACATCTACGACCGCGTCGGTCGCGACCGCACGCTCGTTCTGGTCACGGCGTTCGCTCCCCGCGATTGGATCCCGGGCGTCAATGCCGAGCTGACCGCGTTCGCGGCGAGCCATCCCGGCGTCGTCATCGCCGACTGGTCCGGCGCGATCGCGCCGCACGCCGATGTGCTCGCCGGCGACGGCATCCATCCGGGCGAGACCGGCGGGCGCATCTACGCCGACACCGTCACCCGCGCCGTCGATGCCGTGGCGAATCAGCGCGCGCAGACGCGCTACCAGGTGCAGCTGATCCGCTGGGCGACGAGTCGGACGTTCGCCCCCGCACCGTCGTCCTGAGCCGCCCGCGGCGCCGCGGGCGTGCGCGGCGGGCGCCTCAGATGTGCGCGACCAGGGCGACCGACCGTTCGTCCGCCACGAAGCCCAGCCCCTCGTAGAGGGCGTCGGCGCCCGTCGGGCTCGCGGTGTCGACGTCGAGCACCGCCTTCTGCAGACCGGCATCGGCGATCGCGCGCAACGTCGCCGCGACGACCGCGGGAGCCAGTCCCTGCCGACGGCGCGCCCGCACG
Organism: Sphingomonas sp. BLCC-B65; assembly: GCF_028550675.1. Taxonomy (NCBI): domain Bacteria; kingdom Pseudomonadati; phylum Pseudomonadota; class Alphaproteobacteria; order Sphingomonadales; family Sphingomonadaceae; genus Sphingomonas; species Sphingomonas sp. BLCC-B65. The sequence goes on from NZ_JAQQGL010000001.1 coordinate 1,376,033, forward strand.
ACACCGATGAGGTCGATGTACGAGTTCGAGGCGCCCAGACTCGCCCAGTCCTCCTCGTTCACCGACGCGAGACAGAAAGCGGCGATGGTGCCGTCGGCCTCGACGACCAGCCGGGACAGATCGGGGCGGAAGAACTCGCCGCCGACGAACTTGGCCCACGACTCGGGCTGGCTCGGCAGGCTTCCCCAGTGATCGCGGAACGCATCGTTGCGCGCCAGACGGGCGTCGTCATCACGATCGTGCGTGTACGCCACGATGCGCAGCCCGCCCTCCCGCGCCGCGGCCGGCAGCGACACCTCCGGCGCACCGTCGGTCAGATCCCGCAGCATCGTGGCGAACCAGCGTTCGGCGGCCAGACCCGCCGACTCGGCGAGCCTCTGGTTGCCGCGGTTCGACTCCTCGGCGTACACCCGCAGCTGAGCGCTCCAGTCTTCGCCCGGCACGTCGGGCAGCGCGCCCGCGGCCTCCGCCAGCTGCTCGAGGCCGCGCGCGTACTGCCAGCCGAACACCGCGCTGCCGATCCCGCGGCGCCACAGCGTCGGCAGCACCGCACCCGACAGGTGCACGTTCAGGGCGCCCTCGCGCGAAGGGTGGAGGAAGGAGCTTCCGAACGCGATCACCGTACCCTCGGCATCCAGCGCCAGCACGGTGTCGCGGGAGTGGTCGATGTGCGCAAGATCGAAGGTGTCGGCGACGTCCTCGCGCGGAGTGGTCCAGGTCGGGTGGTCGACACGCTCCGCCGCCACCATCACGGCGTGGATGGCGTCGATGTCGTCGGCCGTCGCGGTGCGCCACGACGCGACCTCCGGATGCCGTGGCAGCACCGGTCCGAGCTCGGATCCGGACCGGCGGCGGGACTGGTCGATGCGTGCACTCAGCGATGGCTCACTCACTCGGGCCACTGTAGTTGGGACGCGCGTGGCGCGCACGCGCGGAGCCGGCCGAGGCGCGAAACGAGAAGGCCCGCACCCCTGATGGGTGCGGGCCTTCTCGAACGACAGCCGTGCTTACTTCGCGGCGTCCTTGGCAGCAGCCTCGGCCGCGGCGCCCTCCTCGGGCGACTCGGCACCTGCGGCGGCGGCGTCGTCGGCGACGACCTCGTCCGCGGCATCCTGAGCCTCGTCGGCCTCGGCGACCGCGTCGGTGGCGGTCTCCTCGGCGGCATCCTCATCCTTGGCCGGGGTGGCGGCCGGAGCGGCAGCGGCCGCCTTCTTGGTCGACTTCGGCTTCGGGTTGACCGGCTCGAGGACGAGCTCGATCACGGCCATCGGCGCGTTGTCGCCCTTGCGGTTGCCGATCTTCGTGATGCGGGTGTAGCCGCCCTCACGCTCGGCGACCAGCGGCGCGATCTCGGCGAACAGCTCGTGGACGGCGTCCTTGTTGCCGAGGACGGACAGCACACGACGGCGCGCGTGCAGGTCGCCACGCTTGGCGAACGTGACCATGCGCTCGGCGAGCGGGCGCAGGCGCTTGGCCTTGGTCTCGGTCGTCGTGATCGACTTGTGGGTGAACAGCGCCGAGGCCAGGTTGGCCAGCAGCAGACGCTCGTGGGCGGGGCCGCCTCCGAGGCGGGGACCCTTGGTGGGCTTGGGCATGTCAGTTACTCCAGAGGGAAAAGGTCAGCGAACCGGTCGGGGCCGGTGCGCGCAGAAGGTCTTGCCGTTGCGAGCGCGGAGGCTCAGAGGGCCTCGTCGTCGTAGCCGCCGTAGAAGTGCGCACCGTCGAACCCGGGGACCGAGTCCTTCAGCGACAGGCCGAGGGAGACGAGCTTGTCGCGCACCTCGTCGACCGACTTCTGACCGAAGTTGCGGATGTTCATCAGCTGCGTCTCGGAGAGGGCGACCAGCTCCGACACCGTGTTGATGCCCTCGCGCTTGAGGCAGTTGTACGAACGCACCGACAGATCGAGGTCCTCGATCGGCATCGACAGCTCGTTGGTGAGAACCTCGGCGACCGGCGCGGGACCGATCTCGATGCCCTCGGCTTCGACGTTCAACTCGCGAGCGAGACCGAACAGCTCGGTGAGCGTGCGCCCGGCCGACGCGACGGCGTCGCGCGGGGAGATCGACGGCTTGGCCTCGACGTCCAGGACGAGCTTGTCGAAGTCGGTGCGCTCACCGGCACGCGTGGCGTCGACGCGGTACGAGACCTTCAGAACGGGCGAGTAGATCGAGTCGATCGGGATCTGGCCCGCCTCGGCGTACTCGTTGCGGTTCTGGGTGGCCGACACGTAGCCACGGCCGCGCTCGATCGTGAGCTCGAGCTCGAACTTCGCCGAGTCGTTGAGCGTCGCGATGACCAGCTCGGGGTTGTGCACCTCGACACCCGCCGGAGCGGAGATGTCGGCGGCGGTGACCTCGCCGGCGCCGGTCTTGCGCAGGTAGGCGGTGATCGGCTCGTCGCGCTCCGAGGAGACGACCAGCTGCTTGATGTTGAGGATGATCTCGGTGACATCCTCCTTCACGCCCGGGATGGTGCTGAACTCGTGCAGCACGCCGTCGATGCGGATGCTGGTGACAGCCGCGCCGGGGATCGAGGACAGCAGGCTGCGGCGCAGCGCGTTGCCGATCGTGTAGCCGAAGCCGGGCTCCAGCGGCTCGATGACGAAGCGGCTGCGGAACTCGCCGATCTTCTCCTCGGTCAGAGTGGGACGCTGTGCAATGAGCACTATGTGTTCCTTTCCGTCACGTGCCCGCTATATGACACGTGCGATTGCAAGAGGTGTTGAGTTTTCAAAGACGACGGATGCCGGGTGCCGCCCGCGATGCGGGGGCACCCGGCCCGGAAGTCAGACGCGGCGACGCTTCGGCGGGCGGCAGCCGTTGTGCGCCTGCGGGGTGACGTCGGAGATCGACCCCACCTCGAGGCCGGCGGCCTGCAGCGAACGGATCGCGGTCTCGCGACCCGAACCCGGGCCCTTCACGAAGACGTCGACCTTCTTGACGCCGTGCTCGGCGGCCTGGCGGGCGGCCGACTCGGCGGCCATGCCGGCGGCGTACGGGGTCGACTTACGCGAGCCCTTGAAGCCCACTCCACCCGAGGACGCCCAGCTGATGACAGCGCCCGAGGGGTCGGTGATCGAAACGATCGTGTTGTTGAACGTCGACTTGATGTGGGCCTGGCCCAGCGCGATGTTCTTCTTCTCCTTGCGGCGCGGCTTGCGCGCAGCGGTCTTGGCCTGTGCCATGTGTCTGTTCTCCTAAACCTGTACCGGGGGCCGCGCTTACTTGCGGCCGGCCTTCTTCTTGCCGGCGACGGTGCGCTTCGGGCCCTTGCGGGTACGCGCGTTGGTCTTGGTGCGCTGACCGCGCACCGGAAGGCCGCGGCGGTGACGCAGACCCTCGTACGAGCCGATCTCGACCTTGCGGCGGATGTCGGCGGCGACCTCACGGCGCAGGTCACCCTCCACCTTGTAGTTGCCTTCGATGTGGTCGCGCAGCGCGACCAGCTGGTCGTCGGTGAGGTCCTTGACGCGGATCGACTCGTCGATCTCGGTGGCCTTGAGGATCTCGACCGAACGGGTACGGCCGATGCCGTAGATGTACGTGAGGGCGATCACCACGCGCTTGTCGCGCGGGATGTCAACGCCGGCAAGACGTGCCATGCGGTTCTCCTAGGAGTAGTGGAGGTGTGGAGCAGGATCGGTGCCCGGGCCTCCGCCCCGAGGTGTCCCCTCCGAAGAGGATCTGATCCTGCCTGTGTGCTGACTGTTTCCAGTCGGTGCGAACGTTGCGCCGTTCTCGGACCACTGGTCGTTGAGCGAGCGCAGCGAGTCGAAACGCGCCGTTCGCGGTATGGAGTTGTGTCTTCGTGCTGAGGTTTCGGCTCGGCCGCTGCGCGGCCTTGCTCAACCTTGAGTCGTGAGCGGATCAGCGCGGCTTCGCCGCGGTGATGCGCTCCGACTCAACCCTGGCGCTGCTTGTGACGCGGGTTCGACTTGCAGATCACCATGACGCGACCGTGGCGACGGATGACCTTGCAGTGGTCGCAGATGGGCTTGACGGAGGGGTTGACCTTCATGATTTTCCTGTTCGCTGTCTTCGAGTCGGACGGGATGCCGCGGCATCCGCCCGCTCGTTACTTCTCGACCGGTCTAGCGGTAGCGGTAGACGATGCGACCGCGCGTGAGGTCGTAGGGCGAGAGCTCCACGACGACGCGGTCTTCGGGGATGATGCGGATGTAGTTCTGCCGCATCTTGCCGGAGATCGTGGCGAGTACCTTGTGTCCGTTGGTGAGCTCAACGCGGAACATCGCGTTGGGCAGCGCTTCAGACACGACGCCCTCGATTTCGATGACACCGTCTTTCTTAGCCATAGCCTCGCTGACGCTTGTGCAGACCGGTCGGTCTGCGGTGAGTGGGATGTGGTGCGGCGACACGCCAATGAAGGCGCAAGGCACCAAAGATTCAGTGTACGTGATAGAGGGCCGCACGGCAAACTGCCGTACGGCCCTCTCGCTCGTCTCAGACGCGCGTCACTTGAAGAGGGAGGCGAACTGGCCCTTCGCCGGAATGGTCTGGTTCGAGATGACCGTTCCGTTGATCGCGAGAGTGGGCGTGCCGATGCCGCTCGAGCCCGGCTGGACCGGCGTCTTCTGCGTCATCGAGGTGACGAACTTCGAATAGGTGCCGTCCGTCACGCACGAGTCGATACCCGTGACGCCGACGCCCTTCGCGATGTCGATGATCTGCTGATCGGTCAGGCCCGTCGAGTTCTCCTGGGGCTGGTTCTTGTACATCGCCTGCATGAACGCGACGACCTTGTCGGGGTCGGCCTGCGCGACGCAGTACATGGCGTTGGCGGACCGCGTCGAGTAGTTGGTTCCCTGCGAGTAGCGGTCCAGGATCGCGATCGGGTGGATGTTGAGCGTGATCGTGCCCTTGTTCGCCAGATCGAGGATCTCGGGGCCATACGTGGTCTCGAACTGGTTGCAAATGGGGCACATGAAGTCGATGTAGGTGTCGAGGGTCTGCTCTCCCGAGCCGACGGCGATCGCGCCCGTCTCCTGGTTGATGCCCGCACCCGCCGGTGCCGTACCGGGGTCCGTGGCTGCCCGGTTCATCCACACCACGAGCGCGATGACCAGCGCGACCACGACGACGACCGCCACGCTCACCCAGATCGCGAACCAGTTCCTCTTACCCGCTGCTGCCTGCGCCATAACCTCGATGCCTCTCCGATGTGCGGCTGTCGCCGCCGTCCTACCATTGTGGCTCACGCACTCTTATGCGTTGCCCGTGAAAGCCGTGACTTCACCCGCCCCCATCCCGCCGAGCCGCTACGTCTCCCCCGACCCGCCATGTTCTCGCGCGCCCTTTCGCGTCGGTTCGGCACCTTCGTGGCGGCTCGGCGTGACGGGTCAGCGTTGCGGATGGATGCCGAACGCGCGCAGGCGTGCACCCAGGTGGGCTGCCGTGGCGATGTCGGCCGTTCCCCAGCGCACGAGTCGCCGTCCCGTGGTCCCGCGGATCCAGTCCTCGCGCTGCTTCTCTTCCATGACCACCCGCTCCACCCCGACGCCCTCGCCCCGCATCGCAGGATCGAGGTACTTTCCCTCGCCGTCGTACTCGCCCCAGACTCCGACGTCATCCAGCGCGAAGTCGACATGGAACAGGCGCGAGCCCGGACCGGCGACCGGGACCTGCAGACGCGGCGTGGCGAAGCCGAGGTCGCCGATGTAGAGCCGGCTCACGCTCTCCCCCGGCGAAGCGGCACGACCATCGGCGAGTTCCAGCATCCGCCGGGCCGCGCGAACTCCGCGGCCGCCCGAAGGCAGCCGCTGCGCAACCTGCCGGCGCAGACTCTCCGCCGCCTCCACGTCGTACCCGTTCCACGACCAGGCGGCACGGCGAAGCGCGGCGTCGGCGAGGGAGAGTCCTGTCTCGAAGGATGCCGAGCGCAGCACGTCCGCGACCGTGCGGGCCAGTCCGGTGCAGAGCACGCCCTGGCGCATCGTCATGTCGCTCGAGGCGACGGCAACCTGGTGACGTGCGACCAACGGCTCGGATGCGCGTACGTGCCCGCTCGCTGCGCGTCCACTGAGGTGCACGCGGCGGGGTTCGATGCGAAACAGCGGCAACTCCCAGAGGACGGCCGCCGAGGCATGGGAGTAGACGAGCTCAGTTCCCCGTGCGACGACGTTCAGCGGCGACGACACGCATCAGATGACGCCCTTCACTGTGGGCACGGCGCCACCGTTCCGCGTCGGCGTAGCACCCGGGATCCACACGGATGAGGGATCCGTGCCGCACCGCCGCAGCGACGTCCGGATCTCCCTCCTCGCCCGCGGTGGACAACAGCCGCCCGCGGGGTGCCCGGGGGAGGAACCTCCGTGCACCACGCGAGCCGCTCTTGCGGCGCCGAGCCGACATCCTGCGGCGCGGCCGATGATGTCGGCTCGCGCCGAGGATGGCGGCTCGCGGGGAGCAGAGTGCGCGCAGCGCGGGTCAGGCGATGGGCGTGGGGGTGACGCCGAAGGGGGCGAGACCGGCGGCGCCGCCGTCGGCGGCGGTCAGCACCCATACGCCGTTCTCGTGAACGGCGACGCTGTGCTCCCAGTGACTTCCGTCGCTGCCGTCGACGGTCGTGACCGTCCAGTCGTCGTCCTCGACGAAGGTCTCCTCGGAGCCGGCGGTGATCATCGGTTCGATCGCGACACACAGGCCGGGACGCACCGCGGGGCCCAGGTCGGACACCCGGTAGTTGAAGATCGTCGGACCCTCGTGCATCCGGCGGCCGATGCCGTGGCCGACGTAGTCGCGAAGGATGCCGTAGCTCTCCCCCGAGCGCTCGATGTAGCCCTGCACCGCGTCACCGATCTCTCCGACGCGCGACGCCGACGCGAGCGCGGCCACGCCCGCCCAGAGCGAGCCCTCGGTCACCTGCGAAAGCCGCTCGCGCGACGCCTGCACAGCCGGATCCCCGCCGGGGACGACCACCGTGATGGCCGAGTCGCCGTTCCAGCCCTTGAACTGCGCACCGGCATCGATCGACACGATATCGCCCGGCTCGAGCACGCGCTCCCCGGGGATGCCGTGGACGACCTGGTCGTTCACCGAGATGCAGGTCGTGTGGCGGTAGCCGCGCACGAGCTGGAAGTTCGACTCGGCCCCGCGGGCGAGGATAACCTCGGATGCCGCGGCATCCAGCTCAGCCGTGGTCACGCCCGGGGCGATCAGTGCGCGCACCGCATCCAGCGCGGCCGCCGTGATCAGCCCCGGCTCGACCATCGCACGCAGCTGCGCCGGGGTCTTGTACAGGGAGCGCCGAAGTCCCATCAGGAAGCGGCGATGCCGCGAGCTGCCAGGGCGTCCTGGATGCGCGCGTACACCTCGTCCAGGGAGCCGACACCGTCGATCTGGTCGACGATGCCGCGCTCGCGGTAGACGTCCAGAATGGGCGCCGTCTCGGATTCGTAGATGGCCAGACGCTTCGCGATCGACTCGGCGTTGTCATCGGCGCGACCCTGCTCGGCCGCCCGCAGCGACAGCCGCTGGATGGACTCGTCGCGCGGCACCACCAACTCGATGACCGCGGTGAGGGGCTCGCCCCTCTCGTCCAGGAAACCGTCGAGGTCGCCCACCTGTCCGAGGTTGCGCGGGTAGCCGTCCAGGAGAAAACCACCGGCGGCATCCGGCTGGGCCAGGCGATCGCGCACGATCTCCCCGGTGAGCGCGTCGGGGACGAGGTCGCCCGCGTCGATGATCGCCTTGACCTTCAGACCGAGCTCCGTGCCCTCTTTCACGTTGGCGCGGAACACGTCCCCCGTCGACACGGCGGGGATGCCGAGGGCGTCGGCGATGCGCACGCCCTGCGTGCCCTTGCCGGAACCCTGCGGTCCGATGATGAGAAGGCGCGCGGCGGTCATCGCAGCAGCCCTTCGTAGTGACGCTGCTGCAGCTGCGCGTCGATCTGCTTGACCGTCTCCAGACCGACACCGACGATGATGAGGATCGAGGCGCCACCGAACGGGAAGTTCTGGTTGGCGCTGACCGTCGCGAGCGCCACCAACGGCAGCAGCGCGATGAGCCCGAGGTAGATCGAGCCCGGCAGCGTGATGCGGGTCAGCACGTAGTCGAGGTACTCCGCCGTGGGCCGACCGGCACGGATGCCGGGGATGAATCCGCCGTACTTCTTCATGTTGTCGGCGACCTCGACGGGGTTGAACGTGATCGCGACGTAGAAGTAGGTGAACCCGACGATGAGCAGGAAGTACAGCAGCATGTAGAGCGGGTGATCACCCTTCGTCAGATACTGCTGGATCCACGTCACCCAGCCGGGGATGTTGCCGTTGGCGTCCGGCGTCTGATTGAACTGGGCGATCAGTGCCGGGATGTACAGCAGCGACGAGGCGAAGATGACCGGCACGACGCCCGCCATGTTCACCTTGATCGGGATGTACGTGTTCGTGCCGCCGAGGGTGCGACGCCCGACCATGCGCTTCGCGTACTGCACGGGGATGCGCCGCTGCGACTGCTCGACGAAGACGACGAGGGCGACGACGACGATGCCGACGGCCAGCACGAGGAGGAAGACCTCGAAACCGCGCGACGTGGCGATGGCCCACATGGCCGCCGGGAACTGCGCCGCGATCGAGGTGAAGATGAGGATGGACATGCCGTTGCCCACGCCACGCTCGGTGACGAGCTCGGCGAACCACATGATGAGGCCGGTGCCGGCGGTCAGCGTGATGATCATCAGCAGCTGGGCCCACCACACGTCGTTGGTGAGCAGCGCGTTGCACTCGGCGATGCCGGTCGTGCCGAAGAGCTGACCCGAGCGTGCCACCGTCACCAGGGTGGTGGACTGCAGGAGCGCCAGCGCGATCGTCAGGTAGCGGGTGTACTGCGTGAGCTTGGCCTGACCGGCCTGCCCCTCCTTGTACAGCGCCTCGAAGTGCGGAATCACGACACGCAGCAGCTGCACGATGATCGTCGCGGTGATGTAGGGCATGACGCCGAGCGCGAAGATCGACAGCTGCAGGAGCGCGCCGCCGGAGAACAGGTTGACGAGCGAGAGCAGACCCTCACTCGCAGAACCGGTCTGCTGGAGGCAGGACTGCACGTTCGGGAAGCTCACGAAGGGCGCCGGAACGTGCGCACCAAGGCGATAGATGGCGATGATCGCGAGGGTGAAGAAGATCTTCCGCCGGAGATCCGGGGTGCGGAAGACCCGCGCGATGGCGCTGACGGCGCTGAACAAGGGGATTTCCTCCAGAGAGCTGACCGGTGTCTCGATGCGGGTCCGAGGACACCGCTTCCAGAGTACGGCAACAGGGGCCGGAGGCTCGCCTCCGGCCCCTGCCGTGGAATTACTTGACCGAACCGCCCGCGGCGACGATCTTCTGCTCGGCCGAACCCGAGACCTTGTCGACGGCGACGGTGAGCTTGACCGAGATGTCGCCGGTGCCGAGCACCTTGACCTTCTCGTTCTTGCGCACCGCACCCTTGGCGACGAGGTCGCTGACGGTGACGTCGCCACCGGCCGGGTACAGCTCGGCCAGCTTGTCGAGGTTGACCACCTGGTACTCGACGCGGAACGGGTTCTTGAACCCGCGCAGCTTCGGCGTACGCATGTGCAGCGGCATCTGACCGCCCTCGAAGCCGACCTTCACCTGGTAGCGGGCCTTCGTGCCCTTGGTGCCACGACCGGCGGTCTTACCCTTCGAGCCCTCACCGCGACCGACACGGGTCTTCGCGGTGTTGGAGCCGGGAACCGGACGCAGGTGGTGGACCTTGAGCACACCGGGGCGCGACACCTCGGCATCCGCCTTCTTGGCGGGAGCCTTCTTCGCGGCCGGCTTCTCGGCGGTCTTCTTGGCAGCCGGCTTGGCGGCAGCCTTCTTCTCGGTGTTCTTGACAGCGACCTCTTCGGTCGCCTTCTCAGCCTTCTCGGCCATCAGTCGATCTCCTCAACCTTGACGAGGTGGGCGACAGTCTTGACGTAGCCGCGCGTCTGCGCGTCGTCGGGACGGACGACCGAGTCGCCGATCCGCTTCAGACCGAGCGAACGCAGCGTGTCGCGCTGGTTCTGCTTCTCGCTCACCTTGGACTTGACCTGGGTCACCTTGAGACGCGCGGCCATCAGGCACCTACCTTCGCAGCGGCCGCGGCGTCGGCCTCGGCACGGATCAGACGGGCGGGAGCCACCTGGTCGAAGTCGAGACCGCGACGAGCGGCGACCGCGCGGGGCTCCTCGAGCTGCTTCAGCGCCTCGACGGTCGCGTGCACGATGTTGATCGTGTTCGACGAACCGAGCGACTTGGAGAGCACGTCGTGGATGCCGGCGCACTCGAGCACGGCGCGCACCGGACCACCGGCGATAACACCGGTACCGGCGGCAGCCGGACGCAGGAGCACGACACCGGCAGCGGCCTCACCCTGCACCGGGTGCGGGATGGACGAGCCGGTGCGCGGCACACGGAAGAAGTTGCGCTTGGCCTCTTCGACACCCTTGGAGATGGCGAGGGGAACCTCACGCGCCTTGCCGTAGCCGACGCCGACGAGACCGTTGCCATCGCCCACGACGACGAGCGCCGTGAAGCTGAAGCGGCGACCGCCCTTGACGACCTTCGACACGCGGTTGATCGTCACGACGCGCTCGAGGAACTGGCTCTTCTCGGCGTCGCGCGAACCACGGTCGCGGTTGGGGTTGCGCTCGCGACCGCCACGACGGGGCTCGCGGGCCTCGCGCTCGACGGGAGCGGTGGCCGCAGCCTGCTCGGTCACTTCGTTCTCCACATTCTGAGTAGTTGCATCGCTCACAGGTTCAGACCTCCCTCGCGGGCGCCCTCGGCGATCGCTGCGACACGGCCCGCGTAGCGGTTGCCACCGCGGTCGAACACGACGTCCGAGAAGCCGGCCGCCTTGGCGCGCTCGGCGACGAGCTCGCCGACCTTGCGGGCCTTGGCGGTCTTGTCACCGTCGAACGTGCGCAGGTCCGACTCGAGAGTCGAGGCCGACGCGACGGTCACGCCCTTGCTGTCGTCCACGAGCTGGACGAAGACGTGGCGGGCCGAACGGGTGACGACAAGGCGCGGACGGGCCTCGGTGCCCACGACCTTCTTGCGAAGGCGCAGGTGACGACGCGAACGCGCGTCGCTCTTCGACTTGACAGCCATGATTACTTACCAGCCTTTCCGGCCTTGCGGCGAACGACCTCGCCCGCGTAACGCACACCCTTGCCCTTGTAGGGCTCGGGCTTGCGGATCTTGCGGATGTTCGCGGCGGCCTCACCGACGGCCTGCTTCGAGATGCCGCTGACGGTGAGCTTGTTGTTGCCCTCGACGGTCAGCGTGATGCCGGCCGGCGCTTCGACCAGCACGGGGTGCGAGAAGCCGAGCGCGAACTCGACCGCCGTCCCCTTCTGCGCGACGCGGTAACCGGTGCCGACGACCTCGAGGCCCTTGGTGTAGCCCTGGGTGACGCCGATGATGTTGTTGTTGATCAGGGTGCGGGTCAGTCCGTGCAGCGAACGCGACTCGCGCTCGTCGTCGGGACGGGAGACCAGAACCTGGTTCTCCTCGACCTTGACCTCGATGGGCTTGGAGACGGAGAGCGCGAGCTCGCCCTTCGGGCCCTTGACCGTGACATCCTGGCCGTCGACCGAAACGGTCACGCCGGCGGGGATGTCGATGGGAAGACGTCCAATACGCGACATGTCAGATCACCACACGTAGGCGAGGACTTCCCCACCCACGCCCTTCTGCTCTGCCTGGCGGTCGGTGAGAAGACCGGAGGAGGTGGACAGGATCGCGACGCCCAGGCCGCCGAGGACCTTGGGGATCTCGGTCGAGCGTGCGTACACGCGCAGGCCGGGCTTCGAGACGCGCTTGATGCCGGCGATCGACCGCTCGCGGTTCGGGCCGTACTTCAGCGTGAGCGTGAGGGTCTGGCCGACACGAGCGTCGGAGACCTCCCAGCCGGAGATGTAGCCCTCCTGCTGGAGGATCTCGGCGATGTGGGTCTTGAGCTTCGAGCTCGGCAGCGACACGGAGTCGTGGTGCGCCGAGTTCGCGTTGCGCAGACGGGTCAGCATGTCAGCGACCGGGTCTGTCATCGTCATTTCTTGGTTTCCTTTGTTCAGCGGTTTCGGATGCCGTTACACGACAGCCGACCTTCTTGATGGACCGACCGGAGAGGTCGGAGGGTGTCAGGCCTGGTTCTCGTCCGTCTTGAACGGGAAGCCCAGCTGGCGCAGCAGCGACCGGCCCTCGTCATCCGTCTTCGCCGTGGTGACGATCGTGATGTCGAAGCCGCGGACGCGGTCGATCTTGTCCTGGTTGATCTCGTGGAAGACCGACTGCTCCTGCAGACCGAACGTGTAGTTGCCGTGACCGTCGAACTGCTTGGGCGACAGGCCGCGGAAGTCGCGGATGCGCGGCAGAGCGAGGTTCACGAGGCGGTCCAGGAACTCCCATGCGCGGTCACCGCGAAGGGTGACGTGCGCACCGATGGCCTGGCCCTCACGCAGCTTGAACTGCGCGATGGACTTGCGAGCCTTGGTGACGACGGGCTTCTGACCCGTGATCTTGGTGAGGTCGTCGACCGCACCATCGATCACCTTGGAGTCGCGAGCCGCCTCGCCGACGCCGGTGTTCACGACGACCTTGACGATCCCGGGGATCTGCATGACGTTGGCGTAGCCGAACTCGTCCTGCAGGGCCTTCTTGATCTCGTCCTGGTACTTCTGCTTCAGGCGGGGCTGGATCTTGCCAGCCGCCGCGGCAGTGGTGCTGCTCATGTTCAGAGGTCCTTGCCGCTCTTCTTCGCGTAGCGCACGCGAACGGTGCGCTTCACGCCATCCTTCGTCTGCTCCTCGACACGGTGACCGACCTTGGTCGGCTTCTTGGTCGAGGGGTCGACGAGGGCGACGTTGGAGATGTGGATCGGGGCTTCCATCGTCTCGATGCCGCCCGTCTTGGTGCCGCGCTGGGACTGGCCCACGCGGTTGTGCTTCGTGACGTAGTTGACGCCCTCGACGATGACGCGGTTCTGCTCGACGAGAACGTCGAGGACCTTGCCCTGCTTGCCGCGGTCGCCGCCCTTGTCCTGCTTCTTGCCAGTGATGACCTGAACGAGGTCACCCTTCTTGATCTTGGCCATGAGGGTCAGATCACCTCCGGTGCGAGCGACACGATCTTCATGAACTTCTTGTCACGAAGCTCACGACCGACCGGTCCGAAGATGCGGGTGCCGCGGGGCTCCCCGTCGTTCTTCAGGATGACGGCGGCGTTCTCGTCGAACTTGATGTAGGAGCCGTCGGGACGACGGACCTCCTTCTTGGTGCGGACGATGACGGCCTTGACCACATCGCCCTTCTTGACGTTGCCGCCGGGGATCGCGTCCTTGACGGTCGCGACGATGATGTCGCCGAGACCGGCGTAACGGCGGTTGGAGCCGCCGAGCACACGGATCGTGAGCAGCTCCTTGGCGCCGGTGTTGTCGGCGACCTTGAGGCGGGACTCAGTCTGGATCATTTCTTACTTCGCCTTCTCGAGGATCTCGACCAGGCGCCACCGCTTGGTGGCGCTGAGCGGCCGGGTCTCGTTGATCAGCACGAGGTCGCCGATGCCGGCGCTGTTCTGCTCGTCGTGGGCCTTGACCTTCGACGTGCGACGGATGACCTTGCCGTAGAGCGGGTGCTTCACGCGGTCCTCGACCTCGACGACGATCGTCTTGTCCATCTTGTCGCTGACGACGTAGCCACGACGCGACTTGCGGTAGCCACGGGCGTCCGCATCGCGCACGTCGTGGGCAGCCGACTCGTGACCGGCAGCGGGCGCCTCGACGACGGCCTCGGCGGCCGGCGCCTTCTTGGCGGCCTTCTTCTCGGTGGTCTCAGCCATCACTCGGCCTCTTCCTTCGTGGCCTCGGCAGCGTCATCCGCCTTCTTGGCCTTGGTCTTCTTCGCCTTGGACGCGACCTCGACGGGGGCGGGCGTGGCACGGATGCCGAGCTCGCGCTCGCGGATCACGGTGTAGAGCCGCGCGATGTCGCGCTTGACGGCGCGAATGCGGCCGTGGCTCTCGAGCTGGCCGGTGGCCGACTGGAAGCGCAGGTTGAACAGCTCTTCCTTGGCCTTGCGCAGCTCTTCGACGAGGCGCTGGTCCTCGAACGTGTCCAGCTCGCTCGGAGCGAGCGTCTTGGTTCCGACAGCCATTACGCGTCGCCCTCCTCGCGCTTGATGATGCGTGCCTTCAGGGGCAGCTTGTGAATTGCACGGGTGAGCGCCTCGCGAGCGAGCTGCTCGTTGACGCCCGCGACCTCGAACAGGACGCGACCCGGCTTGACGTTGGCGACCCACCACTCCGGCGAACCCTTACCGGAACCCATGCGGGTCTCGGCCGGCTTCTTGGTGAGGGGACGGTCGGGGTAGATGTTGATCCACACCTTGCCGCCACGCTTGATGTGACGCGTCATCGCGATACGAGCGGACTCGATCTGACGGTTGGTCACATACGCGGGGGTGAGGGCCTGGATGCCGAACTCGCCGAAGGAGACCTTCGTGCCGCCGGTGGCCTGGCCCGCGCGACCCGGGTGGTGCTGCTTGCGGTACTTGACCTTACGGGGAATAAGCATTATGCCGATGCTCCTTCTGCGACGGGCGCCTCGTTGCGGGGCGCGCGACGACGGTCGCCACCACGGTCGTCACGACCGCGGGGTGCCTTCGGCGCGTTGGCCTGCTCGCGAGCGAGCTCCTTGTTGGTGAGGTCGCCCTTGTAGATCCAGACCTTCACACCGATGCGGCCGAAGGTGGTCTTGGCCTCGTAGAAGCCGTAGTCGATGTTCGCGCGCAGCGTGTGCAGCGGCACACGACCCTCGCGGTAGAACTCCGAACGGCTCATCTCGGCGCCGCCGAGACGACCCGAGACCTGGATGCGGATGCCCTTGGCGCCGGCGCGCTGTGCGCCCTGCAGACCCTTGCGCATCGCGCGGCGGAAGGCCACGCGGGCGGAGAGCTGCTCGGCGATGCCCTGGGCGACCAGCTGAGCGTCGGCCTCGGGGTTCTTGACCTCGAGGATGTTCAGCTGGATCTGCTTGCCGGTGAGCTTCTCGAGGTCGGCGCGGATGCGCTCGGCCTCGGCGCCGCGGCGACCGATGACGATGCCGGGGCGGGCGGTGTGGATGTCGACGCGGACGCGGTCACGCGTGCGCTCGATCTCGATGCCGCTCACGCCGGCGCGGTCCAGCTGCGTCTGCAGGAGCTTGCGGATCTTGACGTCCTCGGCCACGTAGTCGGCGTAACGCTGTCCCGGCTTCGTGGAGTCGGAGAACCAACGCGACACGTGGTCCGTGGTGATGCCGAGGCGGAAGCCGTACGGGTTGACCTTCTGTCCCATTACTTGCTCGCCTTCTTGTTCGTGGAGCCGGCCGCGGCCTCATCGACCTCGGGGGTCGCGAGCTCGACGGTGATGTGGCTCGTGCGCTTCTTGATCTGGAAGGCGCGGCCCTGTGCGCGGGGCTGGAAACGCTTGAGCGTCGTGCCCTCGTCGACGTACGCGTTGCGCACGTACAGGTCCTGCTCGTCCAGGAACTCGCCGTCCTTGTCAGCCTTCACACGGGCGTTGGCGACCGCAGCGGCGACGAGCTTGTAGATCGGCTCGCTGGCACTCTGGGGCGCGAACTTCAGGATGGCCAGGGCCTCCTGAGCCTGCTTGCCCTTGATCAGCGCGACGACACGACGAGCCTTCTGAGGGGTCACGCGGATGTGCTTCACGCGTGCGATGGAATCCACCATTTCTCTCCTCCTCTAGTCCTCTCTAGGAACGCCACCGCGTCAGCGGCGGCGACCCTTCTTGTCGTCCTTCTCGTGGCCGCGGAAGGTGCGGGTGGGCGCGAACTCGCCCAGCTTGTGACCGACCATGGTCTCGGACACGAACACGGGGATGTGCTTGCGTCCGTCGTGCACGGCGATGGTGTGTCCCAGCATGGCGGGGATGATCATCGAACGGCGCGACCAGGTCTTGATGACGTTCTTGGTGCCGGCATCGTTCTGCGAGACGACCTTGCGAAGCAGGTGCTCGTCGACGAAGGGGCCCTTCTTCAGGCTGCGAGGCATCTTCCTCTACTCCTACTTGCGCTTCTTGCCGGCGTTGCGACGACGGACGATGTACTTGTCGCTTTCCTTGTTGGCGTGGCGGGTGCGACCCTCAGCCTGGCCCCAAGGAGAGACGGGGTGACGTCCACCGGACGTCTTGCCCTCACCACCACCGTGCGGGTGGTCGACCGGGTTCATCGCGACACCGCGGACGGTCGGGCGGATGCCCTTCCAGCGGTTACGGCCGGCCTTGCCCCAGTTGATGTTCGACTGCTCGGCGTTGCCGACCTCGCCGATCGTGGCGCGGCAGCGCGCGTCGACGTTGCGGATCTCGCCCGACGGCAGACGAAGCTGCGCGTAGGGGCCGTCCTTGGCGACCAGGCGAACCGACGCACCGGCCGAACGCGCCATCTTCGCGCCGCCGCCGGGGCGGAGCTCGATCGCGTGGATGACGGTACCGGTGGGGATGTTCTTCAGCGGCAGGTTGTTGCCCGGCTTGATGTCGGCGCCCGGACCGGACTCGACGATGTCGCCCTGCTGCAGCTTGTTCGGCGCGAGGATGTAGCGCTTCTCGCCGTCCACGTAGTGCAGCAGCGCGATGCGCGCGGTGCGGTTGGGGTCGTACTCGATGTGTGCGACCTTGGCGTTGACGCCGTCCTTGTCATTGCGACGGAAGTCGATGACGCGGTACTGACGCTTGTGACCGCCACCGATGTGACGCGTGGTGATGCGCCCCTGGTTGTTGCGACCACCGGTCTTCGACAGCGGACGGAGCAGCGACTTCTCGGGCGTCGATCGCGTGATCTCGGCGAAGTCGGCCACCGACGAACCGCGGCGACCCGGGGTCGTGGGCTTGTACTTGCGAATAGCCATGTTGGTTGTCCTCTATCCCAGCTGTCAGCCGACGGCCGTGAAGATGTCGATGGTGCCCGACTTGAGCGTGACGATGGCGCGCTTGGTGTCCTTGCGCTTACCGGTGCCGAAGCGGGTGCGGCGGGACTTGCCCGCGCGGTTGAGCGTGTTGACCGCGGCGACCTTGACGCCGAAGATCTTCTCGATCGCGAGCTTGATCTCGGTCTTCGAGGAGCGCGGGTCCACCAGGAAGGTGTACTTGCCCTCGTCGATGAGCCCGTAGCTCTTCTCCGAGACGACCGGCTTCAGGATGATGTCGCGCGGGTCCTTGTTGAGGGAGACGTTCATGCCGAGACCTCCTCGGTGGTGGCGCTCTTGGACGCGACGAACGCGTCGTAGGCGGCCTTGGTGAAGACGATGTCGTCGGAGACGAGCACGTCGTAGGCGTTCAGCTGGTCGAAGCTGAGGACGTGGACGTACGCGAGGTTGCGAACGCTCTTGACCGACAGCTCGTCGCCACGCTCGATGACGACCAGGACGTTCTTGGTCGGAGCGAGCTCGGCGAGGACGGCCGCAGCGGCCTTGGTCGACGGGGCGCCCTCGATGCCGAAGGAGTCGACGACGTGCAGACGGCCACCGCGAGCACGGTCGCTCAGCGCGCCCAGAAGGGCGGCGGCGATCATCTTCTTGGGGGTGCGCTGCGAGTAGTCGCGCGGCTTCGGGCCGTGGACGATGCCACCACCGGTCATGTGCGGCGCGCGGATGGAGCCCTGACGGGCGTTACCCGTGCCCTTCTGCTTGAAGGGCTTGCGGCCGGCACCGGAGACCTCGCCACGACGCTTGGTCGAGTGCGTTCCCTGGCGAGCCGCCGCGAGCTGCGCGACGACGACCTGGTGGATCAGCGGGATGTTCGTCTTGACGTCGAACAGCGCAGCGGGAAGAGCGACCGAGCCGGCCTTCTTGCCGCTGGGGCTGTGGACGTCGAGCGCGAGAGTCGAGTCAGCCATGATCAGGCACCCTTCACTGCGTTGCGGACGTAGACGATGCGGCCGCGCGCACCGGGGACGGCGCCCTTGACGAGCAGCAGACCCTTCTCGGCGTCGACGGCGTGCACCGTGAGGTTGAGGACGGTCACGCGCTCGCCACCCATACGGCCGGCCATGCGCATGCCCTTGAAGACGCGGCTCGGCGTCGACGAGGCGCCGATCGAGCCGGGCTTGCGGTGGTTGCGGTGCGCACCGTGCGAGGCGGAGACACCCTTGAAGTTGTGGCGCTTCATGACACCCGCGGTGCCCTTGCCCTTGCTGGTGCCGACGACGTCGACCAGCTGGCCGGCCTCGAAGGTGGCGTCCACGGTGAGCTCCTGACCGAGTGAGTAGTCAGCGGCATCCGCGGTGCGCACCTCGGTGAGGTGGCGGCGGGGGGTCACGCCCGCGGCCTCGAAGTGGGCCGTCTGGGGCTTGTTGACCTTGCGGGGGTCGATCTGGCCGTAGGCGATCTGGACGGCGTTGTAGCCATCGCGCTCCGGCGTGCGCACCTGGGTGACCACGTTGGGGGCCACCTCGATGACGGTGACGGGAACGAGCTTGCCGTTCTCGTCCCAGACCTGGGTCATGCCGAGCTTCGTGCCGAGCAGGCCCTTGGAAACCTTTTCGTTGATGTGTGCCATGACCGGGACCTCAGAGCTTGATCTCGATGTTGACGTCGGCCGGGAGGTCGAGGCGCATCAGCGAGTCGACGGCCTTGGGCGTCGGGTCGATGATGTCGATGAGGCGCTTGTGGGTGCGCATCTCGAAGTGCTCGCGGCTGTCCTTGTACTTGTGGGGCGACCGGATGACGCACACGACGTTCTTCTCGGTCGGAAGGGGCACGGGGCCCACGACGGTGGCGCCTGCGCGGGTCACCGTGTCGACGATCTTGCGCGCCGACGTGTCGATGACCTCGTGGTCATACGACTTCAGGCGAATGCGGATCTTCTGTCCCGCCATTGTCTGCTCACTCTCTTTCTCGCGTCGTACCTGCCCTGATCGCTCAGGGGGCATTGGACGCACATGGCACAGGATTGTGCCGGGCACTTGCGCACCGCTGTTCTGATGTCAGTTCCGATCGTTCGCGCGCACGCGCACGAATCCTGTGACCAGGAGAGATCGGATTGTGTTGTTCTGCTGCCCGCGGCCTAGGTCAGTGCGCGATTCCGAAGAGGATGCGCCGCCTATGCACTGCCCTGGCAGTGATCCCGCACGCCGCGCGTCTTGTCAGTCGCGCGCACGCAGGAATGTGGAACTGGACTAGTCTACGTGTCCGCCGGGCGTGTCGCAAACCCGGGCGTGTCGCCGCCGCATGAGTGACGCGTGCGCGGGATCTCGTCGCGCACGCGAGACAGAAAAAGGGGAGGGGCGGGCCCTTGGGGAAAGCCCACCCCTCCCGGTCTCCGCGGGACGCGCGACCCCCCGACCGCGCGTCCCGGGTCTCAGCGCGCCGCGTCCCCCCGACGCGATGGCGCGGCGTCCAGAACGACGTGCAGACGCGGACGACCGCGATGAGGACGCCCCCCGGCATCCACATCGACGGCGAAGAGTCCATCGCCGGCAGGAGCCAGGGACACGCGGTCGGAAACGCCGAACCGCGACGAGTGCGCTCGGGTCCCCCGAACAGCATCCCCCATACATCCACGAGCAGCGCTCATGCCCCCACAACCTGTCACCGTGCACACACGCAGCTTCTGCGCGATGCGGCGGAACGAACCCCCACAGTTCGTTCAGTCGGTTTTCAGCCCCCCGGCGTCGTACTGACCACTGCTGACGCTAGATGGTGCGCGACCCCGCGTCAAGTCGGGTTTGATCTCGTTTTCGACACGGTGCGATGAGGGGGTGGATGCCGCGGCATCCACCCCCTCGTCCGACCACGTCGGCGCTGATCGCCGGTCAGTTGCCGATGGCGCCGTCCACCTGATCGCGCACCTCGTCGACCTTGCCGTCGAACTGATCGGGGGCGATCTTCTTGACGAAGTCGGCCGCAGCGTCCAGCACGCCGTCGCTGACCTCCTCCGCCTTGTCGGAGTGGATCACCTCGTCGATCTTGTCCTTGTTCTGCTCGAGGAACTGCTTACCCTGATTCACGATGTCGTCCAGCCCCATGGCCATCCCCTCCTGGTCGATCGATACCGCGCGGGAGCGCGCTGAGGACATTCTGGCGTCGCGGGAGCCGGCTGCCTAGGGGGATGGTCGCGCAGAGACGACGATGCCCCCGGGAGCAGGTGGCTCCCGGGGGCATCGTCGGTGTGAAGTGCTTACTTCAGGATCTTGGTGACGGTACCGGCACCGACGGTGCGGCCACCCTCACGGATCGCGAAGCCGAGGCCCTCTTCCATGGCGATCGGCTGGATCAGCTCGACCGTCATCTCCGTGGTGTCGCCGGGCATGACCATCTCGGTGCCCTCGGGCAGCGTGATGACGCCGGTGACGTCGGTGGTGCGGAAGTAGAACTGCGGGCGGTAGTTCGTGAAGAACGGGTTGTGACGGCCACCCTCCTCCTTGGAGAGGATGTACGCGGTGCCCTCGAAGTCTGTGTGCGGCGTGACCGAACCCGGCTTGACGACGACCTGACCACGCTCGACGTCGTCACGCTTGGTGCCGCGCAGGAGCAGACCACAGTTCTCGCCGGCCCAGGCCTCGTCGAGCTGCTTGTGGAACATCTCGATACCGGTGACGATCGTCTTCTGCGTCGGGCGGATGCCGACGATCTCGACCTCGGAGTTGATGGCCAGCGTGCCACGCTCGGCGCGGCCCGTGACGACGGTGCCACGACCGGTGATCGTGAAGACGTCCTCGATGGGCATGAGGAACGGCTTGTCCTTGTCGCGCACCGGGTCCGGGATGGACTCGTCGACGGCGTTCATGAGCTCGACGATCGACTCGACCCACTTCTCGTCGCCCTCGAGAGCCTTCAGGCCCGAGACGCGGACGACGGGAGCGTTGTCGCCGTCGAAGTCCTGCGAGCTGAGCAGCTCACGAACCTCGAGCTCGACGAGCTCCAGGATCTCCTCGTCGTCGACCATGTCGCTCTTGTTGAGCGCGACCAGCAGGTAGGGAACGCCGACCTGCTTGGCGAGCAGAACGTGCTCACGCGTCTGAGCCATCGGACCGTCGGTGGCGGCGACCACCAGGATCGCGCCGTCCATCTGAGCGGCACCGGTGATCATGTTCTTGATGTAGTCGGCGTGGCCGGGCGCGTCGACGTGCGCGTAGTGGCGCTTCGGGGTCTCGTACTCGACGTGCGAGATGTTGATCGTGATACCACGCTGACGCTCTTCGGGAGCCGAGTCGATCGACGCGAAGTCACGCTGCACGTTGGTCGCCGACGGGTACTTGTCGGCGAGCACCTTCGAGATCGCAGCGGTGAGCGTGGTCTTGCCGTGGTCGACGTGACCGATCGTTCCGATGTTGACGTGCGGCTTGGTCCGCTCGAACTTGGCCTTGGCCACTGGGTCCTCCTCAGGACATTCATGTAGAGGTTCCGGGCGCTGGATTGCGACCGGTGCTCTACGGGGATGGGTGTCAGTCTAGACGACTGGGTCTGTATTCAGTTTGTGCGGATGCTGTGCGCGAAGCGGTCTACGCAGAAGGCTCGGCGCACAGCATCCCAGAGGGTTACTCGCCCTTGTTCTTCTGGACGATCTCGTCGGCGACGGCCTTGGGGACCTCCGCGTACGAGTCGAACTCCATCGAGTACACGGCCCGGCCCGAGGTCTTCGAGCGCAGGTCGCCGATGTAGCCGAACATCTCCGACAGCGGGACGAGGGCGCGCACGATCTTGATGCCCGACCCGTCCTCCATCGACTGGATCTGGCCACGACGCGAGTTCAGGTCGCCGATGACGTCGCCCATGTACTCCTCGGGCGTGCGCACCTCGACCGCCATGAGCGGCTCGAGGATGGCGGGGTTCGCCTTGCGGATGGCCTCCTTGAAGCCCATGGAGCCGGCGATCTTGAACGCCATCTCGGACGAGTCGACGTCGTGCGACGCGCCGTCGAGCAGGATCGCCTTGACGCCCACGACGGGGTAGCCGGCGAGGACACCGACGTTCATCGCGTCCTGGAAGCCCTGGTTGGTCGGCTCGATGTACTCGCGCGGGATGCGGCCACCGGTGACCTTGTTCTCGAACTCGTACGTCTTGTCGGCCGTGACCTCGAGCGGCTCGATCGCGAACTGGATCTTCGCGAACTGACCCGAACCACCGGTCTGCTTCTTGTGGGTGTAGTCGTGACGCTCGACGGCCTTCTTGATCGTCTCGCGGTACGCCACCTGCGGCTTTCCGACGTTGGCCTCGACCTTGAACTCGCGCTTCATGCGGTCGACGAGGATGTCGAGGTGCAGCTCGCCCATTCCCTTGATGACCGTCTGGCCGGTCTCGGGGTTGAGCTCGGTGCGGAAGGTCGGGTCCTCTTCGGCGAGCTTCTGGATCGCGGTGCCCAGCTTCTCCTGGTCGGCCTTGGTCTTCGGCTCGATGGCGACCTCGATGACGGGCTCGGGGAAGGTCATCGACTCGAGGACGACGGGCTCGTTCGGGTCGGCGAGGGTGTCACCGGTGGTGGTGTCCTTCAGGCCGATCACGGCGTAGATGTTGCCCGCGGTGACCGCGTCGACGGGGTTCTCCTTGTTGGCGTGCATCTGGAAGATCTTCCCGATGCGCTCCTTCTTGCCCTTGGTCGAGTTGATGACCTGCGCACCCGAGTCGAGGTGACCCGAGTAGACGCGGATGTAGGTCAGACGGCCGAAGAAGGGGTGCACCGCGACCTTGAACGCGAGCGCGGCGAAGGGGTCATTGGCGTCGGGGTGACGCTCGATGACCTTCTCCTCGTCCTTCGGGTCGTGCGCCTCGATGGCGGGCACGTCCAGGGGCGAGGGCAGGTAGTCCACGACCGCGTCGAGCATCGGCTGCACGCCGCGGTTCTTGAAGGCCGAACCACAGAGCACCGGGTACAGGTCACCGGCGACGGTGAGCTTGCGGATGGCGCCCTTGATCTCGGCGAGCGTGAGCTCTTCGCCGCCGAAGTACTTCTCCAGCAGCGCCTCGTCGGACTCGGCGACCGTCTCGAGCAGCTTCTCGCGGTACTCGGCCGCACGGTCGGCGAGGTCGGCCGGAATCTCCTGGACCTCGTACTTGGCGCCCATGGTGACATCACCCTTGGCGTCGCCGGGCCAGACCAGTGCGCGCATCTCGACGAGGTCGACGACGCCCACGAAGTCGTTCTCGGCACCGATCGGCAGCTGCAGCACGAGGGGCTTGGCGCCCAGACGGTTCACGATCGTGTCGACGGTGAAGTAGAAGTCGGCGCCCAGCTTGTCCATCTTGTTGACGAAGCAGATGCGGGGCACGTCGTACTTGTCGGCCTGGCGCCAGACCGTCTCGGACTGGGGCTCGACGCCCTCCTTGCCATCGAAGACGGCGACCGCACCGTCGAGGACGCGCAGCGACCGCTCGACCTCGACCGTGAAGTCCACGTGTCCGGGGGTGTCGATGATGTTGATCTGGTGCTTGTTCCAGAAGCAGGTCACGGCGGCGGACGTGATCGTGATGCCGCGCTCCTTCTCCTGCTCCATCCAGTCGGTGGTCGAGGCGCCGTCGTGGGTCTCGCCCAGCTTGTGGTTGACACCCGTGTAGAACAGGATGCGCTCGGTCGTCGTCGTCTTGCCGGCATCGATGTGCGCCATGATGCCGATGTTGCGGACCTTGTTGAGGTCGGTGAGCACTTCTTGTGCCACGGGGTGTCCTTACGTGTGTGTTCGGGTTGCGGACGCTTCGACGCGGCCCTGCGGGCCTCGCTCAACGACCGGGGAGTGACCGCCGGTCGTTGAGCGAGCGCAGCGCGTCGAAACGCGTTACCAGCGGTAGTGAGCGAAGGCGCGGTTCGACTCGGCCATCTTGTGGGTGTCTTCGCGGCGCTTGACCGCGGCACCCAGGCCGTTCGAGGCGTCGAGGATCTCGTTCTGCAGACGCTCGGTCATCGTCTTCTCACGACGACCCTTCGCGTAGCTGACGAGCCAGCGCAGCGCGAGCGTGTTCGCGCGGTGCGGCTTGACCTCGACCGGCACCTGGTAGGTCGAGCCACCGACGCGGCGGCTCTTGACCTCGAGGGTGGGGCGGACGTTGTCGAGCGCCTTCTTGAGGGTCGCGACGGCATCCTGGCCGTTCTTCGCCTCGACGCCCTTCAGGGCGTTGTAGACGATCGACTCGGCGAGCGACTTCTTGCCGTCGACGAGGATCTTGTTCACCAGCTGGGTGACGATCGGAGCACCGTAGACCGGGTCGTTGACGACGACGCGGCGAGGTGCGGGTCCCTTGCGAGGCATCGGACTCAGCCCTTCTTGGCGCCGTAGCGGCTACGGGCCTGCTTGCGGTTCTTGACGGCCTGGGTGTCCAGGGCGCCGCGAACGATCTTGTAGCGGACACCGGGGAGGTCCTTGACACGGCCTCCACGGACAAGCACGAGCGAGTGCTCCTGCAGGTTGTGGCCCTCACCCGGGATGTAGGCCGTGACCTCGGTGCCGTTGCGAAGCTTGACACGGGCGACCTTGCGCATCGCCGAGTTCGGCTTCTTGGGCGTGGTCGTGTACACGCGGGTGCAGACACCCGCCTGCTGCGGGTTCGACTTCAGGGCGGGCGCCTTGGTCTTGGTGACCTTGGGCGTACGTCCCTTGCGAACCAACTGCTGAATGGTTGGCACGTTCTCTCCTTGTAAAGCTGTGCGGGCTCTCGCCTGCACAGGTGCTGCACGGTGACAGCGATGGTGGTTTCACCACAGATCCACCGACACGGCGGATGCCGAGCATGGGTGGTGGATATGCCGTGGGGGCGGCCTGTTCGCAGACCAGTCCCGATCGTGTGCCGAACCCCGTCCGGATGCCGTGGCACGGCGGACGGCGCGCGTATACGCACACCCGGTCAATACTACGCCGTATGACGAACGCGGGCAAACGCGCCCGGTGAGTCGCGCCCTGCTCCCGCCGCGCTCGCCTCAGCGTTCGATGCGCGCGAGGTGGAACTCCTCGTCGCCGAGGAAGAACCGCTCCCCCGCGTCGATCTTCGAGCCCGGCTCCACCTCGATCTCCTCGCCCATGAAGGTGCGAACGAGCACCCCGTTCGTCGAGGCCAGATCGGTGATCGTCCAGACGTCGTCGTGCCGTTCGAGGCGGGCGTGGGTCTTGGACACGGTGAGAGCCTCGCCCGCAACGGCGATGAGCTGCGCTTTCGGGAAGGCCGTGTCGGCTGCCGGGCGACGCCCGAGGATGACGACGTCCGCCGTGATCGCCACCGGTGCGCCGGCGGCGGGGACCAACTGCCACACGGCCGCGCGGACCCGCCGCGTGATCACCGTCTGGTCGATGTCGTCGTCGACGCTCTGGTCGCGGCGATGCTGGGCAGCGACGGCGCCCGCGGCGGAGCGGGGCGACCCGGCGGCGGGCGATCCGATGACCGCCGAGACCTCGCCCGACAGCTCCGGGAAGCCATCGGGTTCGTTCGGGGCGACCGCGAACGCCGGCCACGGTCGTGCGCGACGCAGCGGCGGCTCCGCCGCCTCCGGCGCGAGCCCACGCTCCCCCGCGGCTGGCGCGTCCGAGGAGCCCGCCTGGGAGCCGTCGACCGCGGAGTCGGACGCATCCGCGGCGGGTTCGGCCGGTACGCCGTGGGCGGCTCGGGCGGCTGCCGCGGCAGCGGAGACCCGGGGCGCCGGTGCCGGTGCATCCGCCGCCTCGCCGACGTCGTGCGGCGACGGCAGCGCGGTGCTGCGACGGCCCGGCACGAAGTCGATGGGGGCATCATCGGTGACCGGCGGCATCGCGTGGCGCCATCCGGCACCGGAGCTGGGCGGGAACGGGGAGGGCGCGATCGCCGAGACATCATCGATCTCCGACGGCCACGCCGCGTCGTCGTCAGCGGCGGCTTCCCCGGCGCGGACCGCGGCGGATGCCGATACGGGCGCCGGAGCGGGCGGACGGACCACGGCGGCCGGGGACGGCGACGACGTCGCGACGGGCTCGTCGAGCGCCTCGACGGCGACGGTTCCCGCCTCGGGCCGTGCGGGGGCAGGTTCCGCGGGGGCAGGTTCCGCGGGCGCCGGGGCGGCCGTCGACGGCGAGGCGGGCGGCACCGTCGTCTCCGGCGGGGTCCAGGCCGGTGCGGCGGCGGGAGCGGGAGGAGCGAAGAGCCGCGCCAGGTCGTCGTCGTCCTCGCGCACGTCGTCGGTCGGTGCTGCCGGCTCCGCCGCCACGGCCGGCGGCAATGCAGAGACGACCGCGGCTTCCGGCGTCATCGGGGCGGGTTCGGCGAACACACCGCCGAGGCTCGCGCGAGGCTGTTCGCGGCGGTGCGCCGACATGCCGCCCGCGCGCGCGCCGAGCCATCGCGCGGGCCCGAAACCGAGAATGCTCGCCCACACGACGAACAGCACCGCCGCGAGGGCGGTCATGCCGCCCCCGTAGCCGAAGCCCGGATTGATCCGGTGCGCCGCGACGACGACCAGCACCCACAGCACGATCGGCCCCAGCACCGGGAAGAGCGCGATCAGAACGAGCCACGGGCTGAAGCCTCCCCACCGGAGGACGGTGGCGACGTTCCACACGGGAACCCACCCCTTGTAGGGGGCCTCTCCCATCTTGCGGAACATCGCGGCCAGCGCCAGCGCGGTCCAGACATAGAGAGCGAGGCCCACCGCCAGGGCGACGAGGCCCAGCAGAGCGCCGACGGAGTCGCCGATGGGTGCGTTCATGCGGTGCGCCGCGGGCGCGAGGCCGCACGGCTCCCCCTCTCGAAGTGTGACCGGAACGATCGCGGGACGAACGATCTCAACGATACGGCTGCACGCAGCCGGCGCCACCTGTTCGTCGCGAGCGCGGCCCGCTCGTCCTCGACGATCCGCCAGAATTCCTCGGCCTCGTCGGAGGACATCGGGCGGGCGGAGAAGACCGCTTCATCGGCCGTCCGCGCGAGGGTTCCCGCCGCAGGACGAGCCAGCGCCCGTGCGATCTCGGAGCGCGTGGCCGCGGGCGGTGCGCGACGGCCGGCGTCGGCGGCGGCGTCGAGGTACTCGTCCCACCCCCCGGCGATCGCGTCGGCGGGTCGGTCCTGGCGCCGTCGCCGTCGGCGGCGCAGGGCCTTGGCGATCATGATCGCCGCGAACGGGCCGGCGAGCACGAGCAGAACCGCGAGGACGCCGCCGGTGATACCCAGCGTCGTCCACAGCCAGCGCAGGTCGAGAGGGTCGGGTCGGTCGGTCGGCGCGGCACTGTCCTCCTGCGCGGGACGCTGGGGCTGGACCTCGTCGACCCCGTCGGGGCGCACCGACGTGGCGATCTGCGGGTCGGGCTGCTCGGTGCGCTCGGTGCGCGGCGGGCGCGTGTGCTGGGGGGTGACGTCGACCGGGATCCACTCCCCGGATGCCGAGCGCACCTCCACCCAGGCCGAGACGTCGCCGGCGCGGCACACTCCGTCGACGCACGTCGCCGCGTCCGGGTCGCTCGACACGAGCCGCGTGCCGACGACGATCCGCGCCGGAAAGCCCAGCTCGCGGGCGATGAGGGCGACGGCGGTCGAGAACTGCTCGTCGTCGCCGACGGCGGCCACGAGGTCGTCCGCAGCCACGGCGGCGGGGTCGGCCTCGCGGGCGAGCAATGCCGTGAACATGCTGTCGATGCGTGCCAGCGAGTGTCCCGATGCGCTCGGCGCGAAGGTGTAGCCCGTCCCGAGCTGCTGCATCCAGGCGGCGCCGCCAGCCGGAGCGCGCAGCGCGTGGCTCAGGTAGCCGCGCGAGCGCAGCAGAGCGACGAGTCCGTCCAGGGCTGCACCGCCCGTGCCGACGGCATGCTGCTGCACCCAGGTGCGCAGGCTCGCCGGCGCGACGAGTTCGCCGCCGTCGGCCGCGGTCACCGACACCCCCGCCTGCCCCCCGGGAGCAGCCGCCGAGGTGAGGGCGCTCACCGCCGGTGCCGCGGCGCGGAGGCGATAGGTGTCACCGGCGCTCCACGGTGTCGTCTCGACCGCCGCCTCCCGGGCACCGCTCACGTAGAACCCGTCGGCGAGCGCGGCGGCGCGCGGCCCGGCGAAGTCGATGGAGGCCACGGCTCCGGCCGTCGGCATCCAGATGCCGTCCAGCGCACCGATCGTCACCTCGGCGTCGATGGGAGCACCCGCGCCGAGGACGCGCGCCGCCGCGAGCCGCACGAACGGCTCGCCCGCCGGATCGGTGCGGAAGATCGCGCCGTCGTAATCGTCCAGGACGGCCAGTCGCACGCGATCGGGCAGTGCATCGCCGGTGACCCGGAACAGCTCCTCGTCGACGCGCGCATCGGCGAACAGCGTCCGATACGCACTCAACGGGCTGACCGCGCGGGAGATCTCCTGACGCGGTCCCGTCGCCTCGCGCAGGACGTCGCGCTGCGACGGCACCGCCACCGCCGGCACCGAGACGGCGACGGCCGCGGCGACGGCGACCATGCCGACGCCGAGCCCGAGCCGGCGCAGTCGCGCACCCGCTCCCCGCGCGGCGGCGCCGGCCACCCGCACGCTGGCCGCGCCCGACGCCCGACG
The DNA here is from genome assembly GCF_028550675.1 of Sphingomonas sp. BLCC-B65. Classification (NCBI taxonomy): domain Bacteria; kingdom Pseudomonadati; phylum Pseudomonadota; class Alphaproteobacteria; order Sphingomonadales; family Sphingomonadaceae; genus Sphingomonas; species Sphingomonas sp. BLCC-B65. The sequence goes on from NZ_JAQQGL010000001.1 coordinate 1,404,509, forward strand.
AAGTGCCTGCACCCGCGCGGCGCGGGTGCGCCACGACAACCACAGCACCCCACTGAGCAGCACCCCGGCGCCGACAGCCGTTTCGACCGGAGCGGGAAGCACGACGGGTCCGACGACCAGCGGTGCGCTGAGCTCCGTGCTGCCGAACAGCAGCCCGAAGCCGGCCATCGCGATCGCCACGGGCACAGCGAGCACGGCGAGCGCGTCTGTGCGCCAGCTCAGCAGCAGGACGCTGGCGGTACCGACGAGGAACACGACGAGCGCCGGCACCAGCAGGTTGCGATACGACCCGACCGGCAGGTCGACGGTGAGCAGGTCCTTCCAGCCCCACAGCAGCCCCGCGACGAGCTCACCCAGTCCCTGGAGGAACGGCGCCGGTGCTCCGGCGCGCGAGGGGACGGCCACGGGCACGCCGACCACGAGGAGTGCACCGGCGAGCAGCCCGGCGGCAGCCCAGCCGTTCCATCGCCGCCAGGCGACGAGGGCGGCGATGGCTCCCGCGAGAACGGATGCCGCGGCCACCAGCAGCACAAACGACACGGAGCGGTAGACCGGCCACGCCGCCACGGCCGCCAGCCCCACGGCTGCGAGAGCGTACAGCGCCCCGGCCGCGACCCTCACGAGCGTGCTCCGCGCAGGAGGAGTCCGGCGAGGTCCTCGAGCGCACCGATCGTGACGACGGTGAGGGGACCGACGGTCTGGGCGCGCGGATGCGCGCGCTCGTCGCAGCGGACGGCGATGATCGCGGCATCCGCCGGAAAGGCCAGCGCCGCCAGGCGCAGAGACGTGAGAGGCACGCCCGAGCCGGCGACCAGAACGGCGACCGAGAGCCGCTCGTTCGCCTCGGCCGTCAGCCGGCACACCTCGGGGAACGGCATCGTCTCGACGAGACGATCGACACCGCTGAAGCCGTCGAGCACGGCGCGCGGAGCGCTCGCGGCGATGTGTCGGATGGCGCGCAAGCGACCCCGCACGACGCGCGGGATCTCGGCACCGACGACGATGTCGAGGTCGCGCGCGTCGTGCACAGCCCGCAGCGCCAGGGAGGACGCCGCACTGACGGCGAGTTCGAACTCGTCGTCGGACGCGTATTCCGCGCTCGAGAGTCCCAGCACGACCGCCATCCGCGAGCGGCGCGACTCCTCGTACTGCCGGACCATCAGCCGGCCCGTCTTCGCGGTCGACTTCCAGTGGATCTGTCGGCGCGCATCACCGGGCGCGTACTCGCGGATCGCGTGGAAGGACATGTCCGCATCGACCAGTCGCCGGGTCGCGCTGCCGTCGAGATCGCGGATGAGTCCCGCGCTCGTGGACGGCACGGTGACCGTACGCGGGTGGACGAACAGCTCCTGCACCTCGTCGAAGGCGTGCTCGCGCCGCAGCAGACCGAGCGGGTCGGAGCGGATCGTCGTCGCGGGGCCGATGCGCACGATGCCGCGCCGCTGCGGCGGCAGATCCACCGCGTGCCGGGAGACCTCGTCGGCGGCGAGGAGCGGGACGCCGACCTCGACCAGACCGGGTCCGATCGGGATGTCGATGCGGCCCGGCAGCGCCGTGGTGCGCCCGATGTTGCGCACGGCGATGCTCGCCCGCGCCGCCGCCCCGGCGACGACGCGCTCCCGCTCGAGCACCAGCCGCACCTCGTACGCGCGGGCTCCGAGCAAGAAGGGCAGGGCCATCACGAGCAGTGCCCCGGCCGCCGCCCCGGCGACGAGCGCCTCGACCCATCCGAACACGAGACCGGCGGCGAGGCCCACGGTCGACGTGAGCACGACCAGGGCCCCGGCGGGCCGGATCGTGGCACGACACCAGGCGATGGCGGCGCGCACGGCCGAACGTCCGCTCGCCCAGGCTCGCGAGGCGCGGACGGCCGCTCCCACGAGGCGACGTCCACGGCGAGCCGTCACCTCGGTCCGCTCGCCGGTGAGCCCGGTGGCCGAGGTGCGCGTGAGCCGGGTGTCGGTCACGGACGAGCGGCTCTCGACGCTGCTCACGCGCTGTCCCGGCGGGTGGGCGGCGGCACGTCGAGAAGGACCTGGCCGATGACCGCCTCGGGGGCCACACCGTCGAACTCGGCCTCCGCATGCAGGATCAGGCGGTGGGCGAGAACCGGGACGGCGAGACGCTTGACGTCGTCGGGAGTGACGTAGGTGCGACCGTGGGCGGCGGCGGTGGTACGTGCGGCACGCGTCAGGGCGAGAGCCCCGCGGATGCTGACGCCGAGGCGCACCTCGTCAGCGGCTCGTGTCGCATCGACGAGCCGCGCGATGTAGTCGAGCACGAGCGCGTCCACGTAGACGTCAGCGGCCAGTTCGCTCATACCGACCAGCGCGCCCGGAGTGAGCACGGGCGCCAGGTCCGCGGTCGCGACCGCGGCGCGGTCGAGGATGCGGACGGTGGCCGCATGATCGGGGTAGCCGAGCGCCGTGCGCAGCAGGAAGCGGTCGAGCTGGGCCTCGGGCAGTCGGTAGGTGCCGGCTTGCTCGACCGGGTTCTGCGTGGCGAGCACGAGGAAGGGGGCGCCGACGGCGCGCGTGACGCCGTCGATGGTCACGCTCCCCTCCTCCATCACTTCGAGCAGCGCTGCCTGCGTCTTCGGACTCGCGCGGTTGATCTCGTCGGCGAGGACGATGTTGGCGAAGATGGGGCCGGGGTGGAACTCGAACGCGCCGGTCTTCTGGTCGTAGACGGTGATTCCGGTGATGTCGCCCGGAAGCAGGTCGGGGGTGAACTGGATGCGGGTCGTCGTCCCCTGCACCGACTGGGCCACGGCGCGAGCGAGGGACGTCTTGCCCGTGCCCGGCACGTCCTCGATGAGCACGTGTCCTTCGCTGAGCATGGCGGTCAGGATGAGCTCGACGACGTGACGCTTGCCGAGCACGGCGCGCTCGACGTTGTCGGCCAGTTGCGCGAAGGTCTGGGCGAACCAGGTCGCCTGCTCGGTGGTGATCGTCATGAGGACTCCGTCGGGTCAGCCGGCCGGGTTCGGCGCGGTGGAGGGCGTACAGCGTGTCGCGAGTTCTGCGCTCGCGGGGGCGAGGTTCCAGCCTTGCCCGGACCAGTCGACGACGACACGGATGCCGGTGACGCGCACGGCCTCCGCGGGCACCGTCCACGGGTCCGTGCCGGGAACCAGCACCGCATCGTTCTTGTCGTAGTAGCGGATGCCGGCGGCATCGAATGTCACCGCGGCATCCGAGCCGCTCGATCCGGCGGTGCGCGTGAGGGTCGTGCCGCCGGTGCACGTGCCGAGCGACCAGGACGCCTGCACCTGGTAGGGAGCGCTGCCGGCGGCGGGGACGACATCGCCCCAGTCCGACTGCCACCACCCGTCCTTGTGCTCGTAGCGCACCTCGATCCCGGGGTCTTTGTCGAACACGCTGCTCGGCAGTGCTCGGAAGACGACGTTGTTGTCGTTCGGCGGCGTCTCGGGCGACGTGGGCGTCTGATCGATCGTCCACGTGGCGCGGCCCGATGGGGTGCCGTCGCCGGCGACGTGGGCGGTGGGGCCGACGACGAAGGTGTACCCGGTCGGCGCGGCTCCGCTCTGCACCGCGCGCACCGTGTTGGTGACGGTGGCCCGACCGAAGGAGCGGGAATCGAACCACGACTCCGCGCAGAGGGCGAAGGTGTACAGGCGCCCGTCCGGGAGACCGCGGAAGACGCGTTGTCCGCCGTCGTCGCTCGTGCGACAGCTGTCGACGGAGACCGGGGCGCCGTCCTGGGCGACGGGGCCGTCGAGACGCACGATGCCATAACGCACGCGGGCGCCGTCGCCGCCCGGCGTCGCCGTTCCCACCGCCGTGATGTCGACGCGGCCGCCGCCGACGTTGACGGCCGTGAGGGTCAGGGTGCCCTGCGTCGGCGCACCGATGCCGTGCGCCGACACCGTCGTGGAGCCGATGGCGGGGCCGGGCAGGCCCGGTGGGGCCGTGTACCGCGACAGCGGTGTGATCGTCACGTCGGTCGCCGTGTTCGCGCCCACGCGGAACGCGGGCACCGTGACGGTGGTCTGCGACGAGCCGACGGCGATCGTCTGCGTCTCGCCGACCGGACTGGTGATCTGCAGAGATCCGGTGTTCGCGGCATCCACGCCGGAGATCGCCAGCGACGCGACGCCGCCGTCGGCGCCCGCGACGACGGGAGCCGCGGTCGCACCCGTGGGAGCGGACGGCGGGTCGTAGGCCCACGCGGTCGTGCGCACCGCGGTGAGCGATGACCCCACCGCATTCACCGCGACGGCCTCGTAGGAGCGCTGCTCGCCGTTCGGGGCGCTGATCGGCGGGCAGATGCCCTGCGGGGTGCACACCGCCACGCGCTGGCCGCCCTGACGGACCTCGAACCCGGTGAGCACCGGGTAGGCGGCCTGCGCCGGTCCGGGATCGACGCGGAGCGTGAGAGAGCCGTCGGCGTAGGCGGACTGGGCCACGCTCGCCGGCGCCTTCGGATAGCCCTGCAGGTCGAGGAGGATCCGCCCGTCCCGGGCGCTCGCGCTCTGGCGGCCCTGGGCGTCGCGGACGGTGAAGCTCGCCGCGCACGTCGCACCCGGCGCATCCGAGGTCCACGATGCCGAGACGCGGCTGGGCGAGACCACCGCGAAGCTCACTCCGGTGCAGACGCCGGCCGGGGCGACCGAGACGACCTGCAGCGGCGTACCCGGCAGCGGGTTGACCTCGCCGGCCGCACCGATGACGTCGATCGTGCACGACGAGCCCGATGCCTGGCTGCACTGCTGCTGCACCGAACCGCCCTGGGGCAACGTGGACGGGGCGGCGCCGACCCGCAGGGAGATCCGCGCCGGAGCGACACCCGGGTGCGACGTCACCTGGACGATGACGCTCTCGATCGTGCCGGGCGCGGCCGCATCGCGGCCTCGAACGCTCAGCTGCGCGCCCTGCAGCGCGAGGTCGAAGGATGCCGGGGTCCCGTCGACCCGGTAGACGATCGCCTCGGGGCGCCCTTGCCAGGTGGTCATCGCGCCGAGGTCGAAGACCTGGGTGTCGCCCGGAGCGACCTCGAGCGCGGCCGGTGACAGCCGCGGCTGCGGGGCGATCGGGGTCACCACGACCGGGATGGCCAGGACGGTCCAGGCCGGCTGACCGGCCAGGCGTACGAGCACCCGGCAGGTGTCCGTCCACGGCGCGTCCGCGCCGGCCGCGTAACGCAGGGTGGTTCCGCCGACGGCGGTGCACGATGCCCCGGGCCGCGCGCCCGAGGCGCGGGTCTCGCCGGACAGCTCCAGGGCGCGACCGCGTGGCACTGTGATGAGCGCGGCGAGGTCGACATCGGCCTGCGCGTTCTCGCCGACGGTGAGCGGAGGCGCCCCGGCACGCAGCGCCAACGGCGTATCGGCGGCGGCCGGGATCCTCAGGAACGCGTACGTCGTCACGGGTCCGGCGGACGGCTGCCCCGTGACCGAGAAGGGGATCACGTGGGCGCGGTCGTCGACGGTGCCCACCAGGCGCGTCCCCTCGACGGTGATGCCGTCCACCGGTGCCCAGAGCCCGACCGACAGGTCGCCCGTGTCGCCTCCGGACCACAGCACCTTGCCGGAGAGCACGTCGATGCCTCGCGCGAGATCGGCGCGTCCGTCGGCGTCGAGCACGGTGTCGGAGACGACCGGGAAGTCGGCGACGCGCTGGGCGACCACCCGCACGACGATGAGGCCGCGGGCGGTGTTTCCGGCCGAGGAGACCACGTCGTAGAGGAACGACATCGTCCCGGGTGTCGGTCCCGCCGCGATCGTGACCGTGTCGTCGCTCTGCGACACGAGTCGCTGTTGCAGACGGGTGAACTCCGCCGTCGGCGACCCGTCCAACGCGAACTGAGGCACGTCGGGGCGCACCCGCTGCAGGGTCAGCGTGCCCTGCAGGGGGTCGATGTCATTGGCGAGGGGATGCACGCGCAGCACGTTGCCGTCACCGGCTTGCACCTGCACGTAATCGGTGTAGGTGATGGGGGCAGGACTGGCATCGCCGCTCAGCACCCCGACGCGGACGGTTCCGACGCCCGCGGCGCCGGACGGGTCCACCACCCGGTAGGTGAACGTGTCCTGCCCCGAACTCCCGGCATCGCTGGAGTAGACGATGGACGCACCGTCGGCGGAGATGACGGCCGAGCCGTGCGCGGGCTGATCGACGATGCGATCCAGACGCACGACGTCGCCGTCCGGATCCATCCCGAAGCCGTCGAACGCGATGACCGTGGACAGTCCGCTGAGCACCCGCCCCGAGAGCGTCCGCGGCAGGGGGTCGCGGTTCGCTCCGTCGCCGACCACGCTCAGGTGCACCGTGGCGGTGTCGCCGAGCGCCGGTGCGCCGGTCGTGAACGCCCGATAGGAGATCGTGACGTCCCCCGGCGTCCTGGGAGCCAGCACCCGCAGCACATCGCCGGCGGCGAAGGCGAGGACGTCGGGGCGCGAGGCGACGATCGACTCCGGGTCCAGGCGAGGGCGGGTGCCGACCGCCGCGACGTCGTTGTCCAGCACCGGGATGTCGATCTGCGCGCCCGCGCGCACGACGGCACGATCGTCGACGGCGATCGGCGCCTGCTCGGCGGCGGGCGGCAGCAGGTACACCGTCGCTTCACCGGTGATGGCCGAACCCTCGTCGGTCGTGCCGTCGCCGACCCGGTACGAGACGGTTCCCAGCAGACCCGACGCGCCGGATGCCGTCGAGCCCGACACCCGCAGCTGGCTCTGGGCCACGACGTCGGCCGACAGGGACGCACCGGTGACCGGGCGGATGACCAGATCGCTCAGCAGCAGCACCCGCCGGGTGGGGTTGGTGACCGCGGCCAGGACGTCGACGGTGGCATCGGCCTGCGGACGCACGAAGGCGACGACCGGCGAGGTGGACAGGTCGGCGGGCCCGCCGGGGTCGAGCAGCGTGAGTCGGACGGTGCCGGTGGCCTCGTGCCCTCCCGAAGACACCGTGACGGCGACGCGGTAGGCGCCCGGCGACGCCGCGACGACGTCGAACGTGGTCGAGCCGCCGACGACGGTCGCGGTGGCCGCCGCATCGTCGAGCACGCGCGCCGCGGTGAGCGTCAGGTCGCCGGCGGTCCCCGTGACGTGCGGGGCGACGTCGACCGACACGCGCGAGCCCGCCACATCGACCACCGCGAACGACTGCAGGGCCGGCTGCGCGTCGCCCCGGATCCGCACGACGAGCTGCCGGGTCGCGGTCGCGCCGCGGACGTCGGCGACGGTCACCGTGATCGACTCGGCCTGCTCGCCGGCCACCCCGGCGTCGCGGTGCTGGAACACGACGTCGCCCTCCGGGGTGGTGGCGACCTCGCCGAGACCGGAGTCGTCGCTCGCCGACAGGAGCAGAACGGGGTCGCCTTCCGGGTCCACCCAGTCGCCGAGCACGGGAACGGTCACCGTGCCCCCGGGAGCCACCTCGGGGCTCGGCCAGTCCTGGCGGCACCCCTCGACGCCGCACCACACCGGGGCGGAGTTCTCGTCCTCCACTGCGACGCGCAGCGTCACCGTCGCCGGCGGCGAAACGAGCCCGTCCGCCGTCGTGCCGTCGGTGACCGCATAGCTGAACGTCGCCGATCCCGTCGCTCCGGGGGCGACCCGCACCGCAAGGCGCTGGCGGTCGTCGGTGGTGGTCACGGTGCCGAAGGCGGGGTCGAGGCCGGTGACCGATGCCGGGTCGACGGCGAGGACGTCATCGTTGGGATCGTGGTCGTTCAGCAGGACCGGAAGGCTCACGAGGGCACCCGGCCGCACGCCGAACGCATCGTTCTCGGCGACCGGAGGGCGCGGGTCGATGATGGGCGGCGGCTTCTGGTCCGACGTCTTCGGCGCCGTCTTCACCTCGTCCTCGATGTCCCAGTTCTGGCTGGAGGGCAGCAGGCGCCCTTCCGGGACGGACCAGACCCACCCTGATCGCGCATCGTTGAGGATCACGCTGTCGCCGGCATCCACGAAGACGGGGCGACGCTGGGAGCCCAGACCCTGCCCGCCGTAGTCCAGTGGCACATCCCCTCCGGTGGAGGTCCACAGGGTGCCCCCGCGCGTGCCCTCGGCGAGCCACGCGGCGCTGATGACGCCGCCACGACTGACCGGACGGGCGGGGGTGCCTCGCGAGGTCGTGCTGTCACCGAAGATGCGCTCGGCCGCGACCGCGGAGACGGGAATGCGCACCAGACCCGTGTCGTCGGCGACGTAGACGGCATCGCCGTCCACCGCCGGTCGGCTGACCGCGATGGTGCCCGTCAGCGAGATCGTGCCCGTCCCACGGCTTGTCCAGAACCGTCCCGCACCGCTGCCGGCAGTGTCCAGGAGCACCCAGTCATCGCCGGCGGCAGTGAGGACGGGGCGCTCCACCGTGGCCGCCACCTTGTCGGCGGCGGCGACCCTTCCCGAGGCGAGGTCGATCCGCGAAACCGTGCCGGCCGACGCCGAATAGCTGAAGACCACGCCCGACGATGCGGCCGCGACGGCGGCGGCGGCCGGAACATCGATCGGCGCGGCGGGTCCGGCCGAGAGCCGCCCCGCGAAGACCGCCCCCGCATCGGTGCGGTAGGCCACGACGTCACCGGAGGCGTCGATGTCGGCCGTCCCGGCGGGCGCGGGCGTCGCGGTGCGCAGCCCCTCGGCGTCGAGATCGACCGGTGCGGCGTCGTCGATGCGCTCGACCTTGGCGTCGTTGTCGGTGAACATGTACGCACCGTCGGCGGAGGTCACGATTCGACTCGGATTGCTGACGGCGCGCACCGTGTCGATCTCTCCGATCGCGGTGTTCACGCGCGCGTAGCGCAGCGTGTCGGCCTGCAGAACCCACGCGGAGCTCTGCGACGGCGGGGTGCGCTGCGCGTCCAGGCCCGGCCACACCACGCTGACACCGGCGATCAGCGCCGCCATCGCGCCCGCGGCGGCGAGACCGACGATGCTGCCCCGCCTCATCAGCGCATCACCGTCCACAGCGCCGCGGCCGCGGCCAGCAGTCCGCCGCCCACGACGAGGGCGCCGACGATCGAGAGCGCGATGACCCGCGGTGACCACAGCGCACGCGGCGCGGAGGCGCTCAGCCCCGTCGCGTCCTCATCCCCGCTGGGGGTGCGTCGGGCCGTGGGATCCGCCGTGGCGCGCCGACGCCCCTCCGCGACGCGGCTGCGCGCCGGTCCTCGTGCCGACACGTCGGTGAAGTCGATCGCGTCGGATGCCGGCATCCACTCCTCCGTCGGCACCTCCAGCGCCGTGGGCGCGATCCCGGCCGCGCGCTGCACCTCGCGGACGGCCTCGCCGAACTCCCGCGCCGAGGCGTAGCGACGGTCGGGGTCTCGGGTCATCGCCGTCGCGAGAACCTGCTGCAGCGCGTCGGGAACATCCGGGCGGGTGATCGGCACGAACGTCGCCCGCGCGATGCGGCGACGCATCAGCTCGCGGGTGTTCTGATCCTTCTCGCGCCGCTCGAACGGGCTGTGCCCGGCCAGCAGCGAGTACACGGTCGCGCCCAGGCTCCACACCTCGCTCGCGATGGTGCCGCCACTGTGCTCGGCGACGACTTCCGGCGCGCTCCACGGAATCGACATCGCCAGGACGTCGGATGCCGCGCTGCGCTGCAACGACGCGGAGATGCCGAAGTCGGCCAGCACCGCCGACCCGAAAGTGGTCACCAGGATGTTGCTCGGCTTGATGTCGCGGTGGATGAGACCGGCGCGGTGCGCCGACTCGAGCGCACCGGCCAGACGCACGGCGACGGCCATCACCTCGTCCACCGGCATCCGCTCGATCCGGTAGCGCTGCGCGAGCGAGCCCGGACAGTACTCCATCACGATGTACGGCCGTCCGTCGGCGGAGATTCCGGCCTGGTAGACCGTGACGATCGCCGGGTGCGCCGACAGATGCGCCAGCACGTCCGCCTCGGCGTTGAACATGCGCAGCAGGTCGGGGTCACGCTCGCCGGCCGGCAGCACCTTCACGGCGACCGCGCGTCGCGGCATGTCCTGTTGATACAGGAACACGTCGGCGAAGCCGCCGGATCCCAGCGGACGCACGTAATCGAGCCCCGGCAGCTGCGGCGGCGCAGACGGGAGCCTGCGCGTCATGGCACCCCTCAGTCATCTCGCGACCCCATTCCCGACGACGTCGGGAACCCGGCCATGCTAACAAAGCCACCTCGCCGCACCGCGGCGCCCGCTCCGCCCCGCTTCGCCTCGGGGCGAGCCGGGGCGGGTCAGAGCTCGGGAAGTCCGGGGTCGCCGTTCGGCTCGAACGGCGCATCCAGCGAACGGGTGAGCTCCTCGAGCATGGCGGCGATCTGCGGCTCGACGTACTGCGCGATGGCGGCCTGGATGCGGAGGCGATGGTGCAGCAGCACGGCGCAGACCTCGCGGCCCACCATGTTCGCGTAGTCATCGGCGAGGCCGACCTCTTGGCGCAGGGCCGCCTTCGCATCGTCGCTGAGCGGTGGCAGCGCGGGGATGTCGGCATCCTCCTGCTCCGCGAGCCCGCCGATCGTGAAGAGGAACGGCGCCCCCGGCACCGGATCCGGGTCGAGCGGAAGCCCCTCGAACTCGGGATCGAGGCCCTCGGCGGGCCGATAGCTGCGCGCCCGGTTGCGGGCGGCCTGCTGCTCGAGTTCGGCCTGCAGCATGGGGAGATTGCGCGACGTGTACTCGGCCACCGCGTGATCGACGATCGTCTTGATGCGGGTGGAGAGTCCGTGCTGCACACCGTGCGGAACATCCGCTCCCAGGCCCGCGGCCGACAGCACCGGCGAGCCGAAACAACGGCGGCACGGAGCGACGCGCCCGCGATGGGTGGCGGGCTCCCAGCGCGGCAGCCAGCGCAGCCAGGCGTCCACCGCCTGGCTGACCTGGGTCTCGATCGACCGCTCCACGGCTCCATTGTGGCGGCATCCGCGCCGATCGGCGCGGATTTGCGCGCACGGCTCAGTCCTCGTCGCGCTCCCACGGCCAGCGCGGCCGCTCGGCGGCGGTCCGCACGAGCGCGATCGCGGCCCATCCCGCCACCAGAGCTGCGGCGGCCAGCACGACGGCGAACCACGAGGTCGCGAAGCCACCCGCCGCGGCCACGACGCGCGCGGCGTCCACTCCCGAGAGCACGCCGCCGACCGGTACACCGACGAGGTAGGCGAGGAACGTCGCGACCGTCACGATCAGCGCACTGCCGTAGCGTGTGCGCTCGGCTCGCAGGGCGAACCACGTCGACACCCCGAACGCGCCGACGGCGAATGCGCCCCCGACGATGCCGGGAAGCTGCCCGAGCCCGGAGACCGCCAGCACCTCCGCCCCCGTGAACAGGCTGAGCATGCCGAATCCCGCGATGACCAGGGCGAAGAATCCCGCAACGGCGAACGCGGTGGCCACCGGCGGAGCGAGTCCGCCTGCGCCACCGCGTCCGCGCGGATCGGTCATCAGCTCTGGTGCAGCCTCGGGCCCGCCTCGAGCGTGCGCTCGTACTCGCGCTGCGCCTCGTCGTTCAGCTCGGTGACGCGCTTGCCGCGTGCCGCCACCCACGCGCCGAACCAGATCGTGAGCTCACGGCCGAGCACGAAGGCCACGATCGCGAGCGGGGCGAGCAGCTGCCCCTGAACGAGGTCGGCACCCTGCCGCGCGGTGAGCGTCCAGAACGGCGCCTGGAAGAGCTGGCCGAGGAGGTGACCCGCGTAGGCGACGACGCCGACGAGCAGGCCGAAGATGACCCAGTGTCCCCAGCGTCCGCGGTTGATGATGGCGCCGAGCAGCCAGAAGCCGATGAAGAAGACGACGACCGGCACCCACAGCCACCACGACTGCACCGCAGCCAGCGCGGCGGTGCCCACGTTGGCACCCGTCACCTCGCCCCGGATGGCCTGCAGGCCGAGCGCGGCGCCCAGGTACAGGATGCTGAAGGCCAGCGTCGCCAGCAGGCCGATCGCGCCCGCGGCGCCGCGGTTGCCGCGCAGACGCGGCGGCTCGGGAGCCTGCACGAAGATCGGCTGCGGGGCGGGGGCCGCGGCCGGGACGACCGGCACGACCGGCTCCGCGACGACGACGGTCTCCGCAGAAGACGAATAGGCGCCCGGAACGTACGTCTCGTCGACCGGATCGTCGGCGAAGGAGGATCCGTAGACCGGTTCCGTGTGCGTGGCGGGCGTCGACTCCGCGCGGGCCGGCTCGGCGACCACGGGCTGCGGCGCCTGCTCGGACGCGGCCGACGCGGACGTGTGGACAGCGTCGGCGGCCTCGGCATCCGCCGTCGAGGGCGCATCGACGGCGGCCTCGCGAGAGGCGGCTTCGGCGTCGGCGAGCCCCGCATGGGCACTCGCGACGGCCTCGTCGACCGACGTGGTCTCGACCGGAGGGTGCTCCTCGATCGGTTCGCCGTACTTGGGGTCGCTCATGGCGTGTGCTCCTCACGCGGGACGTGTGCCGCCGCACAGCGAGCGTAACGCCGGGCCGGCGCGCCGACGGGGAGCCATGCCGACGTGTCTCGACGCCCGTGCCGCGCGCGCCGCTTATCGTGAGGCCATGACCTCACGCCGACTCGCCGCCCTCGGCATCAGCCTGCTCGCGGTTCTCGCGCTGAGCGCCTGCGCCGGCACTCCCGACGGTGACACGACGAGCGCGATGTCGGGGGCGTCGTCTGCGGCGCCGACACCGGTGATGACGCTCGCGCCGTTCCCGATGGGCCCGGCCACCTCGACGACGCCGCTGCCCTCGAACCTGCCGCAGGGGTGCCGCGACATCCTGACGGCGAGCGTCCTGCAGGAGCTCGACGGTGTGCCGCTGAACGCCGAGGGGATGGGCGGCGGCATCCGCAGCGACAGCACGCGCGTGTGCGTCTGGGGCGAGCCGGGCGCGGTCGGCACCCGACTGGTGACCCTCATCGGGTACGCCCCCGACCAGCCGGCCCGCGACGCGCTCTACGCCCTCGGCAACGACGGCTACACGTGCTACGAGCCGCACGGCGGCATCCGCTGCGAGAAGACCTGGCAGTCCGCGACCCTCCCGGTGCAGGAGGGGCGCACCCTCTTCTACCGCGACGGTGTCATCGTCGACACCCAGTACTCGAATCTCGCCCCCGCCGGCTACACCGACGCCATCATCGACGCGCTCTGGCCGCCCGCCGGGTCGGTGCCGAGAACGCCGGCGCCGACACCCAGCCCGTCCGCGACGCGATAGCGGCGGACGGGCCGGGTCTGGGGCCTTTCCGAGACGTCAGAACGAGGTCACGACGACGCGGTTGATCTTCGGGTCACGAAGAGACTCGTAGCCCTGCTGCACCTCGTCGATCGAGATCTCCCTCGACACGAGCTCGTCGAGCTTGTACCGGCCCTGCAGATAGAGTTCGGCGATCATCGGGATGTCACGCTTCGGATTTGTCGAGCCCATGTAGACGCCCTCGACCCGGTTACGTGCGCCGAGCAGCTGGAGCGCGGACACGTCGATATGGTTGGCCGGGTCGAGAATTCCGATGAGGTAGAGCCCGCCACCGGGCGCCAGCATCGAGAGCCCCGACTGCGTCACTGCGGGAATCCCCACGAAGTCGAAGACGTAGTCCGCCCCGAGACCGCCGGTGAGCTCCTTGACCGCGGCGACGGCGTCGACCTCGCGGGAGTTGATGACGTCGGTCGCGCCGAAATGCCGCGCATTGTCGAGCTTGTCGTCGGCGACATCGATGGCGATGATACGACCTGCTCCGGCGATCACTGCGCCGCTGATGGCGTTGGTGCCGACCCCGCCGGTGCCGATGATCGCGACGGTCTCACCGGGTTGGACGTCGGCGGTGTTCATCACCGCGCCGGCCCCCGTCACAACCCCGCAGCCGAGCAGCGCCGCCTGCGGAAACGGAACGGCATCCGGAATCTTGGCGAGCTGGTTCTCGTGGATGAGTGCGAACTCCGCAAAGCCCCCGAGTCCCATGCCTTGCGCGAGCTCTTTGCCGTCCGCATCGGCCAGACGCCCGGCGCGCACCGTGAACTCCGGGTGCTCGCAGAGATGAACGCGTCCGATGAGGCATTTCGCGCACGATCCGCAGTACTGGACCAGGCAGGCGACGACGTGGTCACCCACCGCGAGGTCGACGACGTCGGGGCCCACCGCTGTGACGACGCCGGATACCTCGTGCCCGAGGACCATCGGCACTTCGTAGCCGAGCGGGGTGTTGGCCGCGAGTTCATCGCTATGGCACAGCCCCGAGGCCTTGACCTGGACCAGTACCTCGCGACCTCGTGGCTCGGCGATCGCCACCTCTTCTGTGTGGAATCCTCCGCCGAACTCGCGCACGACCGATGCCTTCATCTCTGTTCTCCTTCTTCTGCCGCAGCCCCGCGGCCCGTCACCCGTGACATCAGCGTCGCGGTAGGTCGTCCGCGTCAGTGCGGACTCCGTCAGACTACTCGCGATTCTGAACATCTGTCTCGAAACTCATCTGTCATGATGGGGCGGTGGCTGCGCTCGAATCGCACACCCCCCGCTCGACGCCGAAGGCTTCCAAGGATCCGCGCCCAGCGCGCACGCGCGGCCGCATCGTGCAGGCGCTCGGAGAGTTGCTTCGCAGCGGTGAGAGCGTGTCGGTCGCCGCGATCTGCACGCGGGGCGGCGTCGGCCGCTCGACGTTCTATGCGCACTTCGGATCGGTCGACGACGTCGCCGAGCTCGTGGTCGACGAGGTCTTCGCGGAGCTGGGCCCCCGTGACGCCCGTCGCCGCCACGAACACGAGCTTCCCGGCGACGTCATCGCAGAGCTGGCGACGCGTGACCTGTTGGCCGCGCTCCGCGAGAAACGCGAGTTCTTCCTCTACGTCCTGGCCGGCCCCTCGACACTCCGGCTGCGCGAACATGTGTTCGCCGCGCTCGCGACGTCGGTGCGCGACGCGGTGCGCGCGGAACGCCCCGCCGACGACGACGCGACGATACGCACGGCCAGCAGTTTCATCGCCGGCGGCCTCGTCGCGCTCCTCGTCGACATCGTGGTTCACGGCGACGTCGACGACGAGCGCATCGTGCGACTCATGGTGGACCTGCTGCCGACCTGGCTCGCGAGGCCGCAGACCTCGCGATAGTCGCGCTCAGCCCCAGACGCGCTTGGCGATGCGGGTGACGTAGTCCGTCGGGTGCCAGCCCGTCTCGCTCGTCGACAGCCACCGGCCCCCACCGGCCTCGATCGTCTCCGTGAGTTCGCCGTCGGTGCGGGTACACCGCGTGCGCTCGGCCTGCGAGGAGCACGTGAACCCGGCCGCCGGCAGCGCCGCCGCGGCGATGGGCCCGGCATCCGCGGGGACGTTCGCGAGCGTCGTGGTGACGGTGCCGGCGTCGGCGCGCCATGCACAGGTGAACACGACCTGCGGCCGCAGGGCGTCGACCAGCTGCGTCGCGGTGGTCATGGGAGCGTCGGCGGAGGCGGTCAGCCCGGCCGCCCCGGGGGCGAAGGTCAGCGTCGCGTCGAGAGCCGCGTCGTACAGATCGGCGCAGCGGGTCGGCGCCGCGCCCCCACCCTGCCCCGCCTCGCCCGTCGCGTCCGCGGCCGGTGTCGAGGTCGACGGGCGTCCGACCGCGTCGCCGAGCCACGACACGGATGCCGGGATCATCGGAATCGCGAGGAACGCCAGCACGCCGACGGTCGCCGCACACGCGACACCGACGACCCACGCGAACGCCGCGTTTCTTCCTCCGACCCGAGCCATGCGCTCAGGCTATCTCCGCGCCCCCACGCACCCGCCGCGCCCTCCCGCGAGCCGCCAAGATCTGCCCGAGCCGCCATGTTCCGGCGCGCCAGATCATGGCGGCTCGCGCGGAACGTAGCGGCCCGCGGGAATGGGAAAGGGCCCCGGGGACGCGTGTCCCCGGGGCCCTTTGGCCTCGATCAGTTGTAGGTGCCGGGCGTGAAGTCGTCCGTCGAGAAGCTGTCGAAGTCGACGTAGCTCAGGTCGGCGTCGCTGTACGCGCCGTCCGAGGCGAAGATGCGGTTGGGGTACCGCTCGCTCTTGGCCTCCTCCGTCGCCTCGACCACGACGTTGCGGTACTTCGCAAGGCCGGTGCCGGCGGGGATGAGCTTTCCGATGATGACGTTCTCCTTGAGGCCGACGAGCGGGTCGCTCTTACCCTCCATGGCCGCCTGCGTCAGGACGCGGGTGGTCTCCTGGAACGATGCCGCCGACAGCCACGACTCCGTCGCGAGCGACGCCTTCGTGATACCCATCAGCTCCGGACGACCCGACGCCGGGCGCTTGCCCTCGGCGACGGCCTCGCGGTTGATCTGCTGGTAGCGCTTGAAGTCGACCAGCTCACCCGGAAGCAGCGTCGTGTCGGCGTGGTCGACCACGGTGACCTTCCGCAGCATCTGGCGCACGATGACCTCGATGTGCTTGTCGTGGATCGGCACACCCTGCGAGCGGTAGACGCCCTGCACGCCGTTGACGAGGTACTTCTGCACCTCACGGGCGCCCATGACGCGCATGACCTCCTTGGGGTCGAGCGTGCCCACCAGGATCGGCTGGCCGACCGTGACGCGCTGGCCGTCCTCGACCAGGAGCGTCGCGCGCTTCAGGACGGGGTAGACGTGCGGCTCGTCGCCGTTGTCGGGCGTCAGGATGACCTTCTTGGCCTTGTCGGTCTCGTCGATCTTGATGACACCGTCGGCTTCGGCGATCGGGGACGCACCCTTGGGGGTACGCGCCTCGAACAGCTCCTGCACGCGGGGCAGACCCTGCGTGATGTCGTCGGCCGACGCGGAACCACCGGTGTGGAAGGTACGCATCGTCAGCTGCGTGCCGGGCTCACCGATCGACTGGGCGGCGATGATGCCGACGGCCTCACCGATGTCGACCAGCTTGCCGGTCGCGAGCGAACGGCCGTAGCACTTTGCGCAGACACCGACGGCCGAGTCACACGTGAGCACGGAGCGCACCTTGATGGTCTCGACACCGGCGGCCACGAGCTTGTCGATGAGCACGTCACCCACGTCGTCTCCGGCCTCGGCGACGATCTCGCCGGACGGTGCGACCACCTCGGCCGCGAGCGTGCGGGCGAACACGGAGTTCTCCACGTTCGCGTCGCGCACGAGGGTGCCGTCGGCACCGGGAGCGGCGATCGTGAACTCGAGGCCCTTGGAGGTGCCGCAGTCGTCCTCACGGATGATGACGTCCTGCGAGACGTCCACGAGGCGGCGCGTCAGGTAACCCGAGTCTGCGGTACGCAGAGCCGTGTCGGCCAGACCCTTACGGGCACCGTGCGTCGCGGTGAAGTACTCCGCGACCGACAGCCCCTCGCGGTACGAGGAGATGATCGGGCGGGGCATGATCTCACCCTTGGTGTTGTTGACCAGGCCTCGGATACCGGCGATGTTACGGATCTGCAGCCAGTTACCACGGGCGCCCGAGCTCACCATGCGGTTGATGGTGTTGTCGGCCGGGAAGTTGGCCTTCATCGCGGCCTGCACCTCGTCGGTGGCCTCGGTCCAGATCTTGATCTGCTCCTGACGACGCTCGGCGTCGGTCACGAGACCCTTCTCGAACTGGCCCTGGACCTTCTGCGCCTGCTTCTCGTACTTGGCGATGATCTCGCCCTTGTTCGGCGGGGTCAGGATGTCGCTGAGCGCGACCGTGACACCCGAACGCGTGGCCCAGTAGAAGCCGGCATCCTTGATGCGGTCCAGCGACGCCGCGACCTCGACCTTGGGGTACTCCTCGGCCAGCTTGTTGACGATCTGCGACAGCTTGCCCTTGTCGGCCTGCTCGCGAACGAACGGGTAGCCCTTAGGGAGCGTGTCGTTGAAGATCGCCTGGCCGAGCGAGGCGTCCACGAGACCGTGGCGCTCGTAGCCCTCGGGCGCTTCGCCCTCGAGGAAGGTCAGACCGGGGATGCGGATGCGCACCTTCGCCTGCAGGTCGAGGGTCCCCTCGTCCTTGGCCAGGATGGCCTCGCCGACCGAGCCGAACACCCGGCCCTCGCCCTTGGCGCCCTCGATGACCGTGGTCAGGTGGTGCAGGCCGATGATCATGTCCTGCGAAGGCAGGGTGACCGGACGGCCGTCGGAGGGCTTGAGGATGTTGTTCGACGCGAGCATGAGCACGCGGGCCTCGGCCTGAGCCTCGACCGACAGCGGCAGGTGCACGGCCATCTGGTCACCGTCGAAGTCGGCGTTGAACGCCGCGCACACGAGCGGGTGCAGCTGGATGGCCTTGCCCTCGACGAGCTGAGGCTCGAAGGCCTGGATGCCGAGGCGGTGCAGCGTGGGGGCGCGGTTGAGCAGCACCGGACGCTCGCGGATGATCTCCTCGAGCACGTCCCAGACCTCGGGACGGGTGCGCTCGACGGCGCGCTTGGCGGCCTTGATGTTCTGCGAGTGACCGAGGTCGATCAGGCGCTTGATCACGAACGGCTTGAACAGCTCGAGGGCCATCTGCTTGGGCAGACCGCACTGGTGGAGCTTGAGCTGCGGTCCGACGATGATGACCGAACGGCCCGAGTAGTCCACGCGCTTACCGAGCAGGTTCTGACGGAAGCGGCCCTGCTTGCCCTTGAGCATGTCGGACAGCGACTTCAGAGCACGGTTGCCGGTACCGGTGACGGGACGACCGCGGCGACCGTTGTCGAACAGCGCGTCGACGGCCTCCTGCAGCATCCGCTTCTCGTTGTTGACGATGATCTCGGGGGCGCCGAGGTCGATCAGGCGACGAAGACGGTTGTTGCGGTTGATCACGCGACGGTAGAGGTCGTTCAGGTCGCTGGTGGCGAAACGGCCACCGTCGAGCTGGACCATCGGGCGCAGCTCCGGCGGGATCACCGGGACGACGTCGAGGACCATGGATGCCGGGCTCATGCCCGTCTGCAGGAACGAGTTGACGACCTTGAGGCGCTTGATCGCGCGGATCTTGCGCTGGCCCTTGCCCTCGGAGATCTGCAGGTGCAGCGACTCGGCCTCGGCGGCCAGGTCGAAGGCCTGCAGACGACGCTGGATCGACTCCGCGCCCATGTAGGCCTCGAAGTACTGACCGAAGCGGTCCTGCAGCTCGTGGAAGACGTCGTCCTCCTGCTTGAGCTGACCGACCTCGAGACCGCGGAACTCGTCCCACATGCGCTCGAGCTTGGCGACCTGGTCGTCCGCGTTCTTGCGGATGGACGCCATCTCCTTCTCGGCGGCGTCCTTGACCTTCTTCTTCTGGTCGGCCTTGGCACCCTCGGCCTCGAGGGCCGCGAGCTCCTCCTCCAGCTTGGCCAGACGCGCCGCCACACGGGCGTCGCGGCGGTCGCCGAGGTTCTTGATCTCCAGGCGCAGGTTCGCCTCGTGGGTCGGCATGTCGCGGTGGCGGGCGTCCTCGTCGACCGAGATCACCATGTACGCGGCGAAGTAGATGACCTTCTCGAGGTCCTTCGGCGCCATGTCGAGCAGGTAGCCGAGGCGCGAGGGCACGCCCTTGAAGTACCAGATGTGGGTGACGGGGGCGGCGAGCTCGATGTGGCCCATGCGCTCACGGCGCACCGAGCTCTTGGTGACCTCGACGCCGCAGCGCTCGCAGACGATGCCCTTGAAGCGGACGCGCTTGTACTTGCCGCAGGCGCACTCCCAGTCGCGCGAGGGGCCGAAGATCTGCTCGCCGAACAGACCGTCCTTCTCGGGCTTGAGCGTGCGGTAGTTGATGGTCTCGGGCTTCTTGACCTCGCCGAACGACCAACGACGGATGTCGTCAGCGGTGGCCAGGCCGATACGAAGCTGATCGAAAGTGGTGGACTCGAGCACTGGTTCTCCTGTGTCTCAGAAAAGTTTCGAAATCAGGCCGCGGGTCAGATCTCGTCGATCGACGAGGACTCGAAGCGGCTGGAGATGTTGATGCCGAGCTCCTCCGCTGCGCGGAAGGCCTCGTCATCCGTGTCTCGGAGGTTGACGGGCGTGCCATCGGCCGAGAGCACCTCGACGTTCAGGCAGAGCGACTGCATCTCCTTCATGAGCACCTTGAACGACTCGGGGATGCCGGGCTCCTGGATGTTCTCGCCCTTGACGATGGCCTCGTAGACCTTCACGCGGCCGACGATGTCGTCGGACTTGATCGTCAGGAGCTCCTGGAGCGCGTACGCGGCACCGTAGGCCTCGAGGGCCCACACCTCCATCTCACCGAAGCGCTGGCCGCCGAACTGCGCCTTACCACCGAGCGGCTGCTGGGTGATCATCGAGTAGGGGCCGGTCGAACGCGCGTGGATCTTGTCGTCCACGAGGTGGTGCAGCTTCAGGATGTACATGTAGCCGACCGAGATGGGCGCCGGGAACGGCTCGCCGGAGCGACCGTCGAACAGCGTCGTCTTGCCCGAGCTGTCGATGAGACGCTCGCCGTCGCGGTTGGGCAGCGTCGAGTCGAGCAGACCTGCGATCTCCGCCTCGTGCGCACCGTCGAACACCGGAGTCGCGACCTTCGTGCCGGGAGCGGCCTCGCGGGCCTCCTCCGGCAGGTGCACGGCCCACTCCGGGGTGCCCTCGACCTTCCAGCCCTGCTTGGCGATCCACCCGAGGTGGGTCTCCAGCACCTGGCCGAAGTTCATTCGACCCGGGATGCCGAGCGGGTTGAGCACGACGTCGACCGGCGTGCCGTCCGCGAGGAACGGCATGTCCTCGACGGGGAGGATCTTCGCGATGACGCCCTTGTTGCCGTGGCGGCCGGCGAGCTTGTCACCCTCGGTGATCTTGCGCTTCTGGGCGATGTAGACCACGACGCGGCGGTTGACGCCCGAGCCGAGCTCGTCGTCGCCGTCCTCGGCGTTGAACTCCTTGACGGCGATGATCGTGCCCTGCTCGCCGTGGGGCACCTTCAGCGAGGTGTCACGGACTTCGCGGCTCTTCTCGTTGAAGATCGCGCGCAGCAGGCGCTCCTCGGCGCTCAGCTCGGTCTCACCCTTGGGCGTGACCTTGCCGACGAGGATGTCGCCGGGGCGCACCTCGGCGCCGATGCGGACGATGCCGCGCTCGTCGAGGTCCTTCAGCAGGTCGGGGCTGACGTTGGGGAGGTCGCGGGTGATCTCCTCCTTGCCGAGCTTCGTGTCGCGGGCATCCACCTCGTACTCCTCGATGTGGATCGAGGAGAGGGTGTCGTTCTTGACGAGGTCCTGGCTGAGGATGATGGCGTCCTCGAAGTTGTGGCCCTCCCACGTCATGAACGCGACGAGCAGGTTCTTTCCGATCGCCAGCTCGCCGTTCTCGGTGGCGGGGCCGTCGGCGATGACCTCGCCGACCTCGACCCGGTCGCCCGCCGAGACGATGACGCGCTGGTTGTAGGAGTTGCCCTGGTTGGAGCGGTCGAACTTGCGCAGGAAGTAGTCCTTCGTGCCGCCTTCGTCCAGCTGCACGGTGACGACGTCGGCGGAGACCTCCATGACGACACCGGCCTTGTCGGCGGTGATGACGTCACCGGCGTCGATGGCGGCGTAGCCCTCCATGCCGGTTCCGACGAACGGCGAGTCGCTGCGCAGCAGCGGCACGGCCTGACGCTGCATGTTCGCACCCATGAGGGCGCGGTTGGCGTCGTCGTGCTCGAGGAACGGGATGAGGGAGGTGCCGACCGACACCATCTGGCGCGGCGAGACGTCCATGTAGCCGATCTCGTCGGCGTGGAACAGGTCGACCTCGCCGCCCTGGCCGCGGCGGGCGAGCACGCGCTCGTTGGCGAACTTGCCGTCGGCGGTCAGCTCGACACCGGCCTGAGCGACGATGTAGTCGTTCTCCTCGGATGCCGTGAGGTAGTCGATCTCGTCGGTGACCTTGCCGTCGACCACGCGGCGGTACGGCGTCTCGATGAAGCCGAACGCGTTGATGCGGGCGAAGGAGGCGAGCGAGCCGATCAGACCGATGTTCGGGCCTTCCGGCGTCTCGATCGGGCACATGCGGCCGTAGTGCGACGGGTGGACGTCGCGGACCTCGACGCCCGCGCGCTCACGCGACAGACCGCCGGGGCCCAGGGCCGACAGGCGGCGCTTGTGGGTCAGGCCCGCGAGCGGGTTGTTCTGGTCCATGAACTGCGACAGCTGCGACGTGCCGAAGAACTCCTTGATCGCCGCCACGACGGGACGGACGTTGATCAGGGTCTGCGGCGTGATCGCCTCGATGTCCTGCGTGGTCATGCGCTCACGGACGACGCGCTCCATGCGCGACAGACCGGTGCGGACCTGGTTCTGGATGAGCTCGCCGACGGCGCGGATGCGGCGGTTGCCGAAGTTGTCGATGTCGTCGACGTCCAGGCGGATCTCCGCGGGCTGGCCTGCTCGCACGCCCGGGATGGTCGCGTCGCCGTTGTGCAGGGCGACCAGGTACTTGATCGTGGCCACGATGTCGTCGACGGTGAGCACCGAGTCGCTCAGCGGCTTGTCGAGGCCCAGCTTCTGGTTGATCTTGTACCGGCCGACCTTCGCGAGGTCGTAGCGCTTCGGGTTGAAGTAGAAGTTGTCCAGCAGCGCGCGGGCGGCCTCGGCGGCGACCTGCTCGCCCGGACGGAGCTTGCGGTAGATGTCGCGGAGCGCGTCCTCCTTGGTGAGGATCGTGTCCTTGCTCAGCGTGTCGGCGATCGACTCGTAGCCGGCGAACTCGGCGAGGATGTCCTCGCTGGACAGACCGAGCGCCTTCAGAAACACGGTGACGGACTGCTTGCGCTTGCGGTCGATGCGCACGCCGACCTGGTCGCGCTTGTCGATCTCGAACTCGAGCCAGGCGCCGCGGCTGGGGATGACGCGGGCCGAGACGATGTCCTTGTCGCTGGTCTTGTCGGGCGTCTTGTCGAAGTAGACACCAGGGCTGCGCACCAGCTGCGAGACGACGACGCGCTCGGTGCCGTTGATGATGAACGTGCCCTTGCCGGTCTGCAGGGGGAAGTCGCCCATGAAGACCGTCTGCGTCTTGATCTCACCCGTGAGGTGGTTCATGAACTCGGCCTCGACGTACAGCGGGGCGGCGTAGGTCTTGCCGCGCTCCTTGCACTCCTCGATCGAGTACTTCTCCGGCTCGAGGTAGGGGTTCGTGAAGCTCAGCTGCATCGTCTCGCCGAGGTCCTCGATGGGCGAGATCTCCTCGAAGATCTCCTCGAGGCCGCTGGTCTCGGGCACATCGGTGCGACCGGCGGCCTTCGCCTCTGCGACACGGGCCTTCCAGGCGTCGTTGCCGACGAGCCAGTCGAAGGACTCCGTCTGCAGCGCGAGAAGGTCGGGGACCGTCAGCGTGTCGGAGATCTTGGCGAACGACAGGCGCGAAGCGCCGCGGCCGTTCTTGGGGGTGGTGGTGGAATTGGTTGCGTTGCGCGCAGCAGCCAAGGGGATTACCTCCATGAGCCCGGGCAGGGGCTGGTTTCCTTGTCGTCAGGTGGAGTGCTCCGTTCCACTCCTGCGCGAGCGCCCCCATGATCCGGGGCACATTGTCAACGCAGGCACAAGCCGACCACCATATGAGGGCATGGGGGAAGGGAGCGCAACTACCCACTATAGTCCGCACGACGCGCCATGTCCAGTCGATTCTTGACGAGCTTCCCCGGCTGCGGTATAAACGCGCGGACGCGCTCTCAGGAAGGACCGGACGACGCCGCGCCGACGCGGCGGAAGCGCAGGCGCGTGCCCGGCCGCGCCTGACCGAGGAGATCGCGATCGGCATCCGTGACCACGGCGACGACCGGGTAGCCGCCGGTGACCGGGCCGTCCGGGCCGAGGATGACGGGATGTCCGTCCGGCGGCACCTGGATCGCACCGGGCAGCATGCCCTCGCTCGCCAGCTCCGAGACATCGGCGCGCTCCAGCGGCGGGCCCTCCAGGCGGATGCCCACCCGATCGGCCTGTGTGGACACCGTCCAGACCTCCGCGAACAACGGCTCCACCGTGGCGAACCGGTCGGCGCGCGGGCCCGGCGCCAGCGCGATGTCGAGTTCGGCGGCGGGCGGACTCCAGGGCCGCAGATCGACGGCGGGAACCGGCCCGGCGACGTCGCCTCCCACGCCGAGCACATCGCCCGCCGCGAGCGGCGCCGGGCCGAGCCCCGCGAGGGTGTCCGTCGCCCTCGAGCCGAGAAGTGAGCGCGCGGCCACGCCGCCGCGGACCGCGAGGTAGGCGCGCACACCGTGCGTGAAGGTGTCGATCTCCAGCTCCGCGCCCGCCGGCCAGGGGTGGGCGACGTAGGGGTCGAGCGGCCGGCCGTCGAGACGCATCGTGCCCCACGCACCCGCGAGGGCGAACCAGAGGTCCTCCGCGGATGCCGCGGCATCCCGCACCGCACGGAACCCGCCCATCGTGATCTCGACGCCGGCCGCGGTGGCCGCGGTGCCGACGAGCCGGTTGGCGACCCGCAGCGCCGCCCGGTCGGCCGCCCCGGACAGCGCGACGCCGTCGGCGAGCACGCCGCGCCGGCCCTGGTCCTGTACCGTCGCCGCAGGCCCCGGCGCGCGCACCACGATGCCGTCGCGGGCGCGCGACGACGGCGACACGGCGCGAGAGGCGGCACCGGCCGGGATGTCGACGGCGACCGGGCGCCCCGCCGCCGACGGCGCCGTCGGAACGAAGCGCACATGGTCGCCGGGCCGAAGGAGCGCGGGGGATGCGGCATCGGGGTCGAACAGCACCGCGGGTGTCGTGCCGATCAGCTGCCAACCGCCGGGCGTCGAGCGCGGATACGCCCCCGAGAAACGTCCCGCGAGCGCGACGGCGCCGGCCGGCACCCGTGGCCGCGGACGCGCCCTCCGCGGCACGTCGAAAGGCCAGTCGGCGCTCACGAGGTAGCCGAAACCGGGCGCGAACCCCGTGAAGGCGACCGTCCAGTCGGCCGCCGCGTGGCGCGCGGTCAGCTTCGCGACGCCGATGCCGAGCTCGGCGGCGAGCGCATGGAGGTCCTCGCCGTCGTAGACGACGGGGACCTCGACGGTGCGAGCCGGCGGGAGTGCGCCCTGCGCGACGGCCGTGCGGGCCGAGAGCACCCACGTCCGCGCCGACGCGAGCGGCATCACCGTCGGGTCGATGACGACGAGCACCGTCTGCGCCGCCGGCACGAGATCGACGATCCCGGGCCGCCGCGTCGCCACGAGTCGGGCGTGCAGCGCGAGAACCGCCTCGAGGTCGTCCACCTCCGCGAGCAGCGCGCGCTCGCCGAAGGGCCGCACCCGGATGCCGCCGCCGATCACCGCGTCGCCGTGCGTCACCATGGCGCGGCGACGTCGACACCCGCGGCATCCAGCGCCGCGCGCACGGCACGGGCCATGGCGACGGCGCCCGGTGAGTCGCCGTGGACGCACAGCGATGCCGCACCGGTGGCGACGAGGCTGCCGTCGACGGCTTCGACGACCCCGTCGCGCGCCAGTCGCAGCGCGCGTGCAGCCACCTCGTCGGGGTCGTGCAGGAGCGCCCCGGGGTCGCTCCGCGGCACGAGCCCACCGTCGGGCAGGTAGCCGCGATCGAGGAACGCCTCGCGCACGAACGGGACACCGGCCCGCGAGGCCTCGTCGGCGATGACGCCGTCCAGACCCAGGATCGGAAGGGCACGGCCGAGCGCCGCGGCCAGCGCCGCCACGGCATCCACCACCGCGCGGGCGTGCGCGGCGTCGGCGCGGACGGCGTGATAGAGCGCCCCGTGGGGCTTGACGTAGCGGATGTCGGCGCCGACGGCGGCGAGGGTGCCGAGCTGGTCGTCCAGGCTCCGGCGGAGATCGGCTGCGCTCATCGCGAGGGGCGTCCGTCCGAAGCCGGCGCGATCGGGGTAGGAAGGGTGCGCTCCGATCGCGACGCCGGTGCGGGCGGCGCGCTCGACCGCGGCGTGCATCGAGGCCATGTCGCCGGCGTGGCCCCCGCACGCGATCGACGCGCTCGAGATCAGCGCGAACATGGCGTCGTCGTCCGCCGTGGGCAGCCCGCCGACCGTCTCGCCGAGATCGGCGTTGATATCGATGACCGCCACGATCCGAGCGTACCGGCGGCCGGCCTCCGTCGGTGGGGTCGGCCGGTCACCCTGCGGTCACCTGACTGCGGCGTGCACAACTCCGCCTCACACGCGCCGATCGCGGCCCCCATACCCGGCAACGCCGATCCAGGCGGAGTTACGCACGCCACGAGCCGGGTGCGGGCGCGCGGGTACCGTGGGAGGCATGGCTCGCGCGCACGTGGAGGACGACGAACCGCAGGCGCGCCTGTCGGACGGCACGATCGCACGGGTCGTGCCGAGCCGCTACGCGGGCGGCTTCGAACTGGATGTCGACGGCACACCCCAGTCGCACGTCGATCTCGACGACCCGGCGCACCTGCACTTCGAGTACGTGGCGCGGATGGGCGCGGTCATCGACCGGCTCCGGATGCCGGGGCAGCCGCTCACCGCGATCCACCTCGGCGCGGGAGCGCTCACCCTTCCCCGGTACGTCGAGCACACGCGCCCCGGCTCGCGACAGCAGGTGATCGAGCTCGAACAGCCACTCGTGGACCTCGTGCGCTCCCAGCTGCCGCTGCCGCGCGGCGCGCAGGTGCGCGTGCGCATCGGCGACGCCCGCGAGGTCGCCGGTCGCCTTCCCGCGGGGCTGCAGGGCGCCGCCGACCTCGTGGTCTCCGACGTGTTCGCCGGGGCACAGACTCCCGCCCACCTCACCACCGTCGAGTACTTCCGCATCCTCGCCGGGCTCCTCGCTCCCGACGGCGTGCTCCTCGTCAACGTCGCCGACGGGGCGGGACTCGCCTTCGCCCGCCGCGAGGTGGCCACGGTCCGGGAGGTGCTGCCCGAGGTCATCGTGCTCGCGGAGGTGCAGACACTGAAGGGGCGCCGCTTCGGCAACCTCGTCATCGCGGCATCCCCCTCTCCCCTGCCGGTCGCGTGGCTGCCGCGACTCATGGCCGCGGGCCCGTACCCGGCGAAGGTCGCACAGGGCGCAGAGCTCGACGAGTTCGTGCGCGGCGCCCGCGTGGCGACGGATGCCGACGCGACGGCCTCGCCGAAGCCCGCGGCATCCGTGTTCGAACGCTGAGAATCGGCACCGGCGGCGTGTACAGGCCGTCCCTCCGACGGCCGCGGGTCACACTGGAGGGGTGCGCCTCACCCGGGCGCGTTCGCACGACGAAGGGGGCCTGCCCGTGAGCTACATCAAGGGATACGACCCGCAGACGCTGCGCGAGATCGTGGACCCGCGCGAATGCCAGGAGCGCCTCGACGAGCTGGGCGACCAGCGCAGCCTTCCGGCTCTGCTCGAGCGGGTGTGGCTGCTGAAGGTGCTCGGCCGGTGGGACGAGTCCCTCGTCGTGTCGGAGCAATCGGTGCGGGTGGCGCGGATGGGCGGAACCCGCAAGGATCTCCTGCGCGCACGCATCCTGCACGCGAGCGTGCTGCAGGTGCGGGGAGCCTACGCCGCGGCCCATCAGGAGCTCACCACGTGCGCCGAAGAGGCCGAAGGCCAGGGCTGGGCCGCCCTGGCGGCGTTCGCTTTCCAGCATCGCGGCAAGGTGAGCTACGACGCCGAGGAGTTCGCCGACGCCCGCGCCGACTTCAAGCGCGCGCTGTTCCTGCGCCAGCAGGCGGGTGCCCCCGAGGAGCAGCTCGAATCGACGCTGCTGGCGATCGAAGCCGCCGACCGTCGTCGCAGCACGGCCGTCGCGAGCTGAGTGTCGGACATCCCTTCTAGCGTGTGCGCATGACCGATCTGGACGTCGTCCGGCGCGAGGCCGAGGCTCTCATCCGCACGCATCTCGACGCGTCGTGGACGTTCGCGTTCGACAACGCGAAGCGGCGCGCGGGGGCCTGCGACTACACGCGCCAGCGCATCACCGTCTCGCGGTATCTCGCCGCCCGCTACGACGACGAGACCAACCGGCAGACGCTGTTGCACGAGGTCGCGCACGCGCTCGCCGGTCCGCGAGCCGGGCACGGCAGCGCGTGGAAGCGCACGGCGCGCCTGCTGGGCTACACCGGCGGCACGACCCACCACGGCGAGACGGCCACCGAGCTGGCGCCCTGGGTCGGCGTCTGCCCCCGCGGCCACATCGCCTATCGCCATCGCCGCGCCACCCGGCCGACCTCGTGCGCGCGCTGCTCGGCGTCCTTCGACGACCGCTACCTCTTCGTCTGGACGAGACGCGAGATCTCGCCGGCCACACGTCGGGCGGCGATGACGCCGCGGGAGACCGTGGGCGCGTCGCTCTGAGCCCGGCTCGTGCGTGCAGCGAGAACCCTCAGGCGTACGGCACGAAGACGCCGTCGCGCAGCACCGGCGCCGACGACACGGTATCGACCTGGGCGGCGGCGAGCACGTCGTCGCGAAGGCCCCGGTCGATGAGCTCCTGCCCCGAACCGCTGGCGGTGAGCAGGTGCCGCAGCGCGGGACGAAGGCCTCGGAACGCTTCGCCGGCGGCCGCGGCTTCGGGAGAGGTGTGGTCGATGCCGAGCGCTCCGAGGGCGTCGACGATCGCGCCGGCGCCGAGAAAGTCTTCCACCGCGACGCGGAGAGCGGCGCCGGGCTCACGGGATGAGAGCTCGCCGGCGGCGATGACGAGAATGCTCGTCCTCGCGGCGCGGCGCTGCTGCTCGGCCATGACGGCGGCGGCCACCGCACGTGCGCTGACGAGCGCCCCCAGAAACACCACCGCTGCGCTGTCGGCGGCACGGGCTGCGACGGCCGCGCCGTTCAGCGACACGGCGTGGGCGTCGGCATCCAGGGCGACGGGGTCGCCCGCCGCGATACGCCGCGCGACCGTACTCGAGAATCGGAGCACGTCGACGACGACCACGATGTCGGATGCCGCAGCGCGCTCGAGCCCCGACACTCCCCATTCCATGCGCACCTGATAGCGGGACTGATCGAACGGGGAGGACATGTCTCCAGGCTACGGGCAGGCGGATGCGAGACTGGGCACATGCGGATCATGCTGAAGCTCGTCCTCGACTGCGATGCGGATGCCGCGTGGCGAGCGCTGCACTCGCCGCGGGCGGTGGCCGATCTGTACGGCCCCTTCGTGCAGCTGGTGCCGATGGCGGCAGAGGGGCTGCCGTCGCGGTTGGAGGCGGGCGCCGACGTTCCCGTTCGCATGAGCGTCGCCGGGCAGATCACGCTCGGACAGCAGCTGATCCACGTGAGTGAGCGTCACGTGGACGATGCGAACGGTCCCGTCCGCATCTTCCGCGACAGCGGCATCCCGCTCACCGGCCCTCTCGCGGCCCTCGATGTCTGGGACCACCAGATGGCCGTCTCCCCCGCACCGGGCGATCCGTCGCGAACCCTTTGGCGCGACCGACTCGTCATCGGCGGTGCGGCGGCGGCCGCGCTCTGGCCCGTGCTGTGGGCGACGTGGCAGTGGCGCGGCGCGCGGCTGAAGGCGCTGGCGCCGACCTGGGCGTACGACCCCGACACCGTGCAGAACGTCCCCGTCGACGCGTCGACGCGCTGACCGCCACCCTTCGGAAAAGCCGGCCGCCACGGTCGAAGCCATGACCGCGGCGGCCGGTGTCCGGGCGCTCCCGATGCGCCCGGAGACTCATTCGGCGAGGGCCTCCACGGCGCTCACCCGTGTCGCCAGCCGCGTCGGTACGACCGTCGCGACGGCAGTCAGCAGTGCCGTCGCCGCCACGACGATGAGCACCGGCATCCACGGCACGGCGGGAGCCACGATCGTCGGCGACGAGAACGACGGTGGCAGCGCGACCGATCCGAGCAGCGACTGCGCCGCCACCCAGCCGTAGGCGACGCCGAGCACCAGACCGAACGCGAGTGCCGTGACCGTCACGTGCACGGCCTCCAGCAGTACCACGGTGCGCACCTGCGCCGACGACAACCCCAGCGCACGCAGCAGACCGAGCTCGCGTCGGCGCTGGACGACGCCGATCGTCAGAAGATTGACGAGCCCGACGGCGGCGATCACCGCGGATACCGCCACGAGACCCATCATGATCGCCGCGAAGGTGTCGAGCACGCGGCTCAGCTCAGCAGGCGGAACGCCGTCGGCGGCCGCGGTCAGCAGGGACTTCACCGACGCGCTCGCGACCGCGAACATCACGACGAGCGTCACCCCCATCACGACGCCGATGGCCATCCGGCTGGCGCGCTCGGGGTAGCGCAGCGCATTCTCGGCCGCCAAGCGCGCGGGCGCGGACCGCCCGAAGGCACGGCCGCTGAGACGCAGCAGCGGCGGCATGACGAGCACGGCGCCCAGCGCGAGAGCGGTGAAGGACAGCACGCCCCCGAAGAAGGCGACGATGACGCCCAGCGGCGATGCGGTCCCGACGACCACGCCGGTGGCGAGCAGGGCTGCGCCGAAGGCCCCGAGGGCGGCCGCGACCGCCGTACGCCCGCGCGAACGGGTCTCGTCGCGCGTGCGCGGTGTGGCTCCCCCGAGCGCCTGCAGCGGCGTCACGGCCAGCACGCGGCGCGACCCGCTCCAGGCGCCGGCCCAGGTGGTGATCGCCACGACGGCGGCGGGGACCAGCAGCACCGGCTGCAGCACGGCGTAGCCGACGGTGACGTGCAGCACGGCATCGGCGGCGCGGACGAGAACCGCAGCGACGGCGGCTCCCAGGACGAGTCCCGTGGTGGCTCCGATGACGCCGACGCCCCAGCCCTGACGGCCGACCGCGCGGCGCTGCGCCCGCGCTGACGCACCGATCAGCCGCATCAGGGCGATCTGACGGGTGCGACCGGCGACGATGGTCGCGAAGGTGTTGGCCGTCACGATCGCAGCGACGTACACGGCGACGCCGACCAGCAGGACGCTCAGGATGCCGAGGACGATCGCGACCGTCTCACTGTCGCCCAGGTACGGGTCGCTGCGCGCCCAGGTCGCGATGTAGCCGGTGGCGGTCAGCAGCAGCACACCGAACGCGGAGGAGATGGCGGCGACGAGAATGCTCGCCCCCATGCCGCGCTCGCGCAGCCACCCGCCTCTGGCCGCGTCACGTCGGGAGGAGATCGTCGGCGGCGCGGCGCGATCGGCGACCAGGGCGCTCACGCCCTCACCTCCGCGGCCAGCATGAACGCCGCGACCTGCTCAGCGGTCTGAGCGGGCTTGTCGGCGACGACACGGCCGTCACCGAGGAACAGCACGCGATCGGCATGCGCGGCGGCCACGGGGTCGTGCGTCACCATCGCGATGGACTGTCCGTGATCCCGGCTGGCGGCGGCGAGAAGGGAGAGCACCTCACGGCTCGAGCGCGAGTCGAGGTTGCCGGTCGGTTCGTCGGCGAAGACGAGGTCGGGCGCCGTCGCGAGGGCGCGGGCGATGGCGACGCGCTGCTGTTGGCCGCCGGACAGCTCGTGCGGCCGGTGCTGCAGGCGTGCCCGCAGCCCCAGGGTGTCGATGAGGGCATCGATGCGAGCCCGTTCCAGCGCCGTCGGGCGCCGTCCGTCGAGGTCGAAGGGCAGCATGATGTTGCCGATCGCGTCGAGGGTCGGCACGAGGTTGAACGCCTGGAAGACGAAGCCGATCCGACGCCGGCGAAGAATCGTCAGCTCGAGGTCGGACAGACCCGTGATCTCGGTGTCGCCGATCCACGCCCGACCGCTGGTGGCGCTGTCCAGCCCGGCCATGATGTGCATGAGCGTCGACTTGCCCGAGCCCGAGGGGCCCATGATGGCGGTGAACTCTCCGCGGCGGATGCCGACGGTGACGCCGTCGAGGGCGCGCACCGCGCTCTCCCCGCCGCCGTAGGTCTTGGTGAGGCTCTGCACGCGAGCGGCGAGCCCGAGTTCGGTCGTGGTGATCTGCATGATCTCGACGCTACGGAAGGCGTCTGCAGCCCCGCGTCGGCCTCGCGTCGCGGAGACGTACATCGCAAGGATGATGCGGCGACGACGCGCTCTCAGGCCAAGCCGTGCTCGAACGCGAAGACGACCAGCTGCACGCGGTCACGGAGTCCGAGCTTTCCCAGCACGCGGCTGATGTGTGTCTTCACCGTGGCCTCGGACAGGAACTCGCGCTGGGCGATCTCGGCGTTGGAGAGGCCGCGGGCGGCGAGGGCGAAGATCTCCCGCTCCCGGTCGGTGAGCTCGGCGAACGCCGGCGGTGCGGCACGCAGAGGGGCCGAGAACTGGGCGAACAGCTCACGCGTGGCCGCGGCAGCGATGACCGCCGAGCCCGACTGCACCGTGCGGATGGCCGCGAGGAGGAACTCCGGATCGGCGTCCTTCAGGAGAAAGCCGCTCGCCCCCTGACGAATGGCTCGCGCGGCCGCCTCGTCGAGATCGAAGGTCGTGAGCATGACGATCCGCGGGGGTGCGCTCGCCAGCGTCGTATCGGACAGCAGCTCCGCGGTCGCAGCGAGGCCGTCCATCACCGGCATCCGGATGTCCATGAGCACGACGTCGGGGCGCGTCTGTCGGACGACCCGCACGCCTTCCGCCCCGTCTCCGGCTTCACCGACGACGGTCAGGTCCGGCTGCGAATCGATGACCATGCGGATGCCGGCGCGAAAGAGGGCCTGGTCGTCGACGAGGACGACACGGATCGGCGCGCTCACCGCGCCGCCTCCGGGACGTGCGAACCCGGCAGCGTCGGCCCGGGCACGCGGGATCCCGGCGTCATCGCTTCGGCGGCGATCGGCAGCGAGGCACTCACCACGAAGTCCCGCCCGCGGGGAGCCGCCTCGAGGTTCCCGCCGACGAGTTGTGCACGCTCACGCATGCCGATGAGCCCGTGCCCGCGCGCCTCGCCGTCTGCGCGGTCGCCGTGCGCGCCGGCAAGCGGCGACGGCGGATCGATGGGATTGCTCACGGTCAGCTCCACTCGTCCAGGGTGCCACGCCAGCCGCACGCTCACCTCGGAGCGTGCGCCGTGGCGCAGCGCATTGGTGAGCGCCTCCTGCAGGATGCGGAAGACGGCGAGCTGAACGGCCGAGGGCACCTCGGCGGCCGGCATCGGGTCGACATCGACGCGCAGTGCGACCCCCGCCGCGCGCACCTGCGCGTAGAGCTGTTCCAGGTCGGCGAGCGTCGGCTGTGGTCCTTCGGCCTGCGTGTGCCGCAGCTGCGTCAGCAGCATCCGGACGTCGGACAGTGCGGCGCGGGCCGTGGCCGAGATGGTGCCGAGCGTCGCTGCGGCGACGGCCGGGTCGGATGCCGCCGCGTAGCGCGCGCCGTCGGCCTGAGCGATCACGACCGCGAGCGAGTGGGCGACGACGTCGTGCATGTCGCGGGCGATGCGGGTGCGCTCGGCCTCGGCGACCGCCGTCGCCTCGGCGAGTTCTTGCGCGCGGCGGTTCTCGCGCGCACGCAGCGTGGTGCGCACCAGCGCGCCGGTCGTCCACGACAGCAGCAGAGCGAACGCGGCGGAGGCGAAGGTGGCGACGCTGGCGAACACGTACGTGCCGATGCCGTTCGGCGTGCCCGCTCCGAGCAGGAGCGGCACCACGACGATGTACGCGGCGATCGCGAACGCACCGACCAGGGATGAGGCGAGCCCGAACCAGAACGTGCGTCGGGCGCCGTATGCCGCGGTGGTGTAGAGCACACCGAAGATCACGACGTTCGCCGGCAGGGGCGGCAGGCCGCTGGCCATCTGCATGATCGCGGCCACCCAGCAGACCGCGAGCGCCAGCTCCGGCGCGAGGCGGCGGATCGCGCCGGCGGCCGAGAAGACCACGGTGAGAACCAGCGCGACGGCGAGCGCCACGCGCGGCGGCAGCACGCCCGAGCTCACCGAGTCCCAGGGGACGAGGGTGGCCAGCACGGCGAACATCGCGAAGACGCCGGCGGCGACGATGTCGACCGTCAGCTGCGTGCGGGTGAGCGTGCGGAACACGCTTCGACGCTACGCGACGGCGCGTGTCGCGGCATCCATCGCGGGATGTATTGCAGTCGGCGGCGCCCGGCGGCGCTAGGACGCGCCGAGCGGGACGATGGGCCGGTGCTCGTAGAACGTCTGGAGGACGACGGTGGTGCGAGTGCGGACGGAGGCCGCGAGGCGGATGTCGCGCACGAGCTCTTCGAGTGCGCGCGGCGAGGCGACGCGGGCGAAGAGCATGTAGCTGGCGTCGCCGGCGATCGAGTGGCAGGCCTCGATGGCGTCGAGGTGCTCGAGCAGCTCGGGCGCGTTGTCGGGCTGGGCGGGATCGAGCGGGGTGATCTCGATGAACGCGGCCAGGGGGCGTCCGGCCGCATCGGCATCGACGAGGGCGCGGTAGCCGGTGATGACCTCGCGGGACTCGAGGCGCTTGAGCCGCGCCTGCACCGCCGAGACCGACAATCCGACGGCGGCGGACAGGTCAGCCAGGGTCATCCGCCCGTCACGGGAGACCTCGGCAACGATTCGACGGTCGACATCATCTTCCACACATGGAAGAATATCCGATGCGAGCCACTCAGGCCGTAAATATTCCTGCCAAACGATCGGAGGTGCCCACCATGTCCCTTCTCACTCCCGCGAAGTCCGTCATCGGAGAGCCCGAGGTCGTCGAAGACGACCGACCGATCACCCAGATCGTCGAAGACGACCGGCCGATCACCCAGCAGCCGGCCTGGCTGGCCCTGAAGGACGCCGTCTCACGACTGCAGCCGCTGCAAGCACCCGACGGCGCGGTGCCCGACCCCGCTCACCGTGATCATGCGACGTCGCTGGTCGCCGTCGTTGCGAAGGCGATCGAGACTCTCGCGCCCCTGTTCCCGCACGACGCCGATTATCTGTCGGCGTGCGTGATCGACCTGCACCGCTGGGCGGACTCCGGTTTCGGCGCACCCGACTTCCTCGACTCCTTGGTCGCCTTCCAGCCGCAGCGCGATCGGGTCGATGGCCTGCGCCATCTCGTCGTCTTTCCGATGTACACGCAGAACGGCTCCCGCGACCGCCACCTGGAGGCGGTGCTCTGCGAGGTGATCTGGCCGGGGTTCATCGCCGAGCTCGAACAGACCTACACCAACGGCCTGTTCGTCTCCCTCCGCCTGCTGGACTTCACGTCCGGCTACGACACGAACTCGGCGGTGCTGTTCCCGGAGACGGTCGCCATGCGCGAGATCCCGGCGTTCACCTGGGGCGCGATCTTCCAGGACCGTGAAGCGGCGCGTTTCCGACGCGTGGTCGCCGCGGCATCCGAGATCACGAAGCTCGATGTGCCGGAGGGCGTCACGCGCCTGCTCGCCGACCAGCGCTTGACCGAGCAGACCTTCGTGATGTGGGACCTGATCCACGACCGCAGCCATATGCGCGGGGATCTGCCGTTCGACCCGTTCATGATCAAGCAGCGCATGCCGTACTTCTTGTACACGCTGGAGGAACTGCGATGCGATCTGACGGCGTACCGGGAGTGCGTCGGCATCGCCGCGCGGCTGAGCGCGCGCGTCGATGAGGGCGACGAACTGACGGATGCCGAGCGGGAGATGCTCGATCACGCGCGACTCGTCCCGTACGCGGTGCTCTTCGACCGGATCTTCCGATTCGCCATCACCGGGTCGCGGGTGCGCAACTACGACGGTCTCGGCGGGCAGCTGCTCTTCGCCTGGCTGCACCAGCGCGGCGTGCTGCACTGGACCGACACCGCTCTCGCCCTTGACTGGGACGAGGTGCCGGCGGCGGTCATCGCCCTCAGCGATGCGATCGACCGGCTGTACTGGGAGTCAATCGACCGACCGAAGGTCGCGCACTGGCTCGCCGCCTACGAGCTCGTGAGCAGCGTCGTGACCCCTCACCCGGCGTCGCTCTGGGCGCGCGGTCTGCCCGACGACGTGCTGGCCGGAGCCCCGAAGGGCTACACCGACGCCGTGCTGGACGACGAGTTCCCGCTGTCGATGTTCTTCGAGGCGCTCGACAAGAAGATGCAGAGCGTCATCTCCTCGACCACGGGCATCACGGGCCGCGATGGGTGACGGCGTGCGCGGGCGCTCGGTCATGATCGCGGGTGCGACGAGCGCGAGCGGGCACGCCGCCGCACGCGCGCTCGTGGCAGCGGGGGCGAACGTCATCGCGGTGGGGCGACGGGCGGACGCTCTGATCCCCCTCCGAGAACTGGGCGCCCGAACCGTCGTGTGCGACCTCGCCGACGAAGCGGAGGTCGCGCGCTTCGCGGCGACGCTCGCGGCGGACGGCGTGCGCCTCGATGGACTGCTGCACCTCGTCGGCGGCTGGCGCGGCGGTGGAGGGCTGCGCGGCCAGACCGAGGCCGATTACCGAGATCTCGAGAGCGGACTGAGCGCCCTGCGGCACGTCACGAGAGCATGGTGGGACGATCTGCGTGCCTCCGCCGCTGCACGCACGGCGATCGTGTCGTCCACGGCGGTCGCGCGTCCCCTGGCCGGCGGCGCGAACTACGCGGCCGTCAAAGCGGCCGAGGAGACGTGGGCGCGGGCGATGGCGCAGGGGTTCGCCAAGGACGCGCGCGATCGCTCGATGCCGCAGAGCGCGGCATCCGTCATCTTCCGCGTCCGCGCGCTCGAGGGTCTCGAGGACGAGCTGGCCCGTGCGTTCGTCGGTCTGTGGGACCTCGACGCCGCCACCGTCAACGACACGATCGTCGCTCTCGGCGCGTCGAACTAGATTGGATGTCCGTGACGACTCTCCACGACACCGCCGTGCGCGGCTTCGCCAGCGACAACTACTCGGGCGTCCACCCCGAGATCCTCCAGGCCATCGCCGCCGCCAATCACGGACACCAGATCGCGTACGGCGAGGACGCGTACACGGCCCGACTGCAGGAGGTGTTCCGTCACCACTTCGGTGCGGGCGTCGAGGCGTTCCCCGTCTTCAACGGAACGGGCGCGAACGTCGTCGGGCTGCAGTCGATGCTCCCGCGCTGGGGTGCGGTGATCGCGGCATCCACCGCGCACATCAACGTCGACGAAGGCGGTGCTCCGGAGCGCGTGGCGGGGATCAAGATCCTGAACGTCCCCACCGACGACGGCAAGCTCACCCCCGAGCTCGTCGATCGCGAGGCCTGGGGGTGGGGTGACGAGCACCGCGCGCAGCCGCTCGTCGTCTCAATCACACAGTCGTCCGAACTCGGAACCCTCTACAACCCCGACGAGATCGCAGCCCTCGCCGACCACGCGCACGCGCGCGGTATGCGCCTGCACCTCGACGGCGCCCGGATCTCCAACGCGGCTGCGGCGCTCGACCTGCCGCTGCGGGCCTTCACGACCGATGTCGGCGTCGACGTGCTGAGCTTCGGTGGGACGAAGAACGGCGCGCTCGGCGGGGAGGCCGTCGTTGTCCTGAACCCGGATGCCGCGGAAGGACTTCTGTTCCTGCGCAAGCTCAACATGCAGCTGGCGTCGAAGATGCGCTTCATCTCCGCGCAGCTGGTGGCACTGCTCGAGGGAGACCTGTACCTGCGCAATGCCCGCCACGCCAACGCGATGGCCCAGCGGCTTCGTGCCGGCGTCGAGGCGGGCATCGCCGACGGGTCGATCACGGGGGTGTCGTTCAGCCAGCCGACGCAGGCCAACGGCGTGTTCGCGGTGCTGCCGGACGGTGTCGCCGACACCCTCCGTGAGAGCTTCCGCTTCTACGACTGGGACGCGGCGAAGAACGAAGTCCGCTGGATGTGCTCCTTCGACACGTCCGAGGACGACGTCGACGCGTTCATCGCGGAGCTCGCCCGCCTCACCTGAGACCCGCGCTCTTGCCGCCGGTCAGGCGCCCGCGAGCCATTCGCGGTAGGCGTCGAACGAGGAGGGCCGCCCCAGGAAAGCCTCGACGAGCGCGGTCGCGTCCCGGCTGCCGCCGGGCTCGAGGATCTCACGACGGTAGCGGGTCGCCGCCTCGGCATCCATGAGGTCGCCGCCGAAGCCCGAGAGCAGGTCGCGCGCGATCACGAGGCTCCACTGGTACGTGTAGTAGCAGGCGCCGTACCCCGTGAGATGCCCGAATCCGGCGTACGAGTGCAGCCCGCGCAGCGGCTGCACGGGGCTCGTCGAGGCGTACCAGTGCTCGGTGGCCGCCTGCAGGTCGGCCGGACGGTCGACGTGCAGGTGGTAGGAGACGTTGGCGTGACCGAGCTGACGGCGCACCTCCAGTGCCCGGCCGAACCCGTCGGCGACGCGCATCTTGGCGACGAGGTCGGCCGGGATCGGCTCGCCGTCGGCGTTCGCCGTGAAGGATGCGAGGACCTCGGCATCCCACGCCCACTCCTCCAACAGCTGACTCGGTGCCTCGACGAAGTCCCACTCCGTGGCGACCCCCGAGAAGCGCACGAAGCGCTGGGCGCCGCCGAGGATGTCGTGCACGAGGTGACCGAACTCGTGGAAGAACGTGACGACCTCGTCGTGGGTCATCAGCCCGCGCGCGAAGTTGCACAGCAGCACCGCCTCGGGCAGCACGCGTCCCGTCACGCCGGGCGCGAGGGGGAAGCACGCGGCGTGGTTGTACTTGCCGTCGCGCGGATGCAGGTCGAGGTGGATGCGTCCGAGCCGCTCGCCGCGGCGGATCACGTCGTAGGAGCGCACGTCGTCATGCCAGGCGGAAATCTCGACGGGAACGTACTCGACGTCCAGCAGTCGCGCGGTCGTGTCGAGCACGCCCGGCAGCACGCGGTCGAACGAGAAATACGAGCGCACCAGCTGGGCGTCGACGTCGTGACGCTCACGGCGCAGCGTGCTGAGAAGGTAGAAGAAGTCGGCGATGGTGACCTCGGTGGCCGACGGGTCATCCTGTCGCAGCCGTTCGAGCAGCACGGGGTACTCACCCGCGGCGGCGGCGGCCGACGCATCGTCGAGACGCGCGAGGAACTCCGCGATCGCCGCGCTGCCGCCGTCGGGGCGTCCGGCGCCGATCATGCGGGTCTCGGTTTCGTAGTCGGCCCAGTCTCGGTAGCCGAGCAGCTGCGCCCGCTCGGCGCGGACCGCCAGCAGTTCGGCGAGCACCGCGTCGTTCGCCGGCCACGCGAGGTCGTTGTAGGCCGCGACGAGCGCCGCGCGGGTCGCACGGTCGGTCGCGTACTCCCGCACCGGCATGAGGTCGGTGTACTCGGTGGTGAGCACGATCAGTCCGTCGTCGTCCACGGGATGCGCGTCGATGAAGTCCTGCGGCAGACCCGCCAGCGCCTCGGGCGCGACACGGACCTCCCGCCGCCCGTCGCGGATGTTGCGCGAGAACTCGAGGCTCAGCTCCGTGTCGCGGTCGGTGAGCACGCGCACGCGATCGCGGTCGTCCGGAGGAAGGGCGACGCCCCCGCGGAGGAAGTCGCGGCGCACCTCGGCGAGCAGGCGCACCTGGTCGGCGTCGAGATCCTCATCGGTCAGCGCCTCGAACGCAGCGAAGAGCTTCGCGTCGAGAAGCCGGGATGCCGAGAGCGCCTCGAGCGCCTGCACCTGGGCTTCCGCGACGCGGCGCACCTCGGCATCCGGGTGCGCCTCACTCAGAAGATAGGCCTCGCACGTGGCCTGACGCAGCGCCAGGTCGGCGTCGCTCCACAGATCCAGGCGCGTCGCGGCATCCATCTCGTCCGCCGCGCCGACGAGGCGGGCGTCGACATCGGCGACGAGGGCGACAGCGGCGGCGGGGCGTCCGGACGCGAATGCCGCCCAACCGTCGGCGTCGGTCGGGAAGACGAGGGGCTCGATCGAGGTCATGCTCCGAGCCTACGTCGGACCCGCGACGTCACCGATCGGCGATCACTGCGGCGCGTGATCGTCGTCGATCTCCTCGGCACCGGGTACCGACGCGGCCTCGGCGCCGTCGGCCGCCGCCACCTCGGTGCGCAGCAGCTCCTTGACCTCGGACATGAAGCTCGTCAACTGCTGCTGCTGCCAGCGCAGCGCCCGCGCGCGGTCTTCGGCGTCGCGCAGCACGCTCTGCGAATGCCCGGTGACGGTGTCGATGATCTTCTGCGCCTTGACGCTCGCGCGATCCAGGATCTCGCGCGACCGCAGCCGGGCGTCGGCCTCGTGCTGCTGAGCCTGAGCGCGCATGAGCTTGTCGAAGTCGTCGGCCTTCGCCGTGATGCGCTGCGCGTGCTCCAGCGATGCGGCGACCTGGTCGTTGGCGTCCTGCGTGATGCGCTCGGCGTGCGCGACGGCCTGGTTGTGCAGCATCAGGAACTCCTGCTGGGCATCGTCCTGCCGGCGGCTCAGGGCCTCCTCGAACTCGAGTGCGCGCAGGCGCTGCTCGCGCACCGCGTCCTCCGCCTCCGCGCGGAGCTGCTCCGTCTCGCGCGAGACGAGAGCACGCAGGGCCGCGGCGCCCTTCTCGGCTTCGGTGCGGATGGCGGCGGCCTCCTGTTCCGCCTGGGCGACCTTTTCGGCGGCGTGCGCCGCTTCGCGCTCGAGCTGGGCGGTGTGCGCCGTCAGCTCGGTATCGATCGTCAGTCTCGCCTGTGCGGCATCCGTCGCCGCCTGGGCGCGCACCGTCTCGATATCGGCGTGAGCCGCTGCGCGCTGCGCGGCGATCTCCTCGCGGGCGGCCTGGAGAAGACGCTCCGCCTGCACGCTCGCGTTCTTGATGATGACGGATGCCTGGTCCTCCGCGACCCGCAGCACGTCCTCGAACCGCTCGCGTTCGTGGGAGGACTCCGCGGCGGAGCTCACGAACTCCGCCGAGAGGGTCTGCACCTTGTCCTCTGCGTTGTCGGCACGCGCGGACTGCACCGCGAGGTCGCTCTCCAGCTGCGCGACGCGCGCCTGGAGCCGCGCGAGCTCGTCGGTGCGCTCGTGCTCCTGCTGCTGCGCGGTCTCGAGCTGACGGGTGAGCGCGTCGGCGTCGGCGCGGCGGGCGTCGGCGTCGGCCATCAACGCCACGAGCGCGGCATCCACGGCGGCGCGGTCGTAGCCGCGGAAGACGGTGGGAAACGACGCCGCGTCCCCGTCGGATCGGGACTCGTGCGACCCCGACATGAGGTCGTCGAAGGCGGACTGGTCGGATTCGTGGCGGTCGGTCATGGCAACACTCCGAAGCGGCGCCCGCCCCGGCGGGCGCGGCGGCATGTCACCGACTCGGGCGTGCCGGCACGCGAATGATATCGGAGAAGCCGATCGTCACGGTGTCGTCGTCAGCGACGTCCGAGGAGAAGATCGGTGAGGGTGGGCCGGAAGTGCCGGGCGACGTAGGTCACGGCTTCGTCGACGCCGAACGCGCGGGTCGAGTTGCCGACCCGCACCCACAACTCGGTGCCGCCGCCCTGGGCGACGAAGACGGGCTCGGGCGCTCGCGGGCAGCGTACGGCGCAGACCGTGGCGCCGTCGACCTCGGCGAAACGGATACGAGGCATGGCGGCGGCGTTCTTTCCGAGACTCGCCGTCAGCATGTCGCGCAGCCAGAGCTCGAACCGGTCGGCGTCGGGGGTGCGGAGGGTCGCGAAGTCGCGATCGAGACCATGCACGCGGCCGTCGTCGTCGACGCCGATGAGCAGTGTTCCCCCGGAACTGTTGAGGAAGGCGGCGACGGTCTTCGCGACCACCTGCTCCATCCGCGCGTCCTTCTTGTCGTCACGGACGTTCCAGCGCGCGGTCTCCTTGAACTCGACACGGTCGCTCTCGCCCTTCTCCAGGAGCGCGGCGACGTCGATGGCCCCGTCGCGGCGCAGCAGCGCCGCCACGCCGGCGACGAGGAACGACAGCCCGAGGCTGCTGCCGACCGCCAGCAGCAGTGCGGTCGGCATCCACAGCCTCAGCCCGACGAAGAACCACCCCGCCAGGAAGAGCCCCAGGCTCACTCCCAGCAGCGACACGATCGTCATGACCGACAGCGGCAGGGAGAGCCGGGCACCGAACAGGCGACGCAGCACCCAGGCGATCACGAACGACAGCAGCAGCGCCAGCGGCAGCGCGCCGGCGACCTCGACGAGCATCTCACTGCGGGGCACGGTGATCACCTGGGTTCGAGAGTCGGTTCGGCGGCGGGGCGGTCAGCGCAGCGCGCCGACGCTGGCGAGAGCCAGACGGATGAGCGTCGAGCGCCCGCCCTCCATCTCGGCGGCCAGGGCGTCGGACGACGCCTCCTCGGGGGTCATCCACGTGACCTCCAGGGCATCCTGGCGCGGCTCGCACGTCCCGGTGACCGGGATGACGAACGCCAGCGACACCGCATGCTGACGGTCGTCGTGGAAGGCGCTGACCCCGGGCAGGGGGAAGTACTCGGCCACCGTGAACGGCACCGGTTGCGGCGGGAGCTGCGGGAACGCCATCGGACCGAGGTCGTTCTCGAGATGACGGAAGAGGGCGTCGCGCACCGTCTCGCCATAGCGCACCCGCCCCGACACGATCGACCGGGTGATCTCCCCCAGCGGCGTCGCCCTCAGCAGCACGCCGACCTGCGTCACCGCACCCACGCCGTCCGTGCGCACCGGCACCGCCTCGACGTAGAGGATCGGCAGCCGTCGACGGGCCTCGGCGAGCTCGACGTCGCTCAACCAGCCGGGGTTTCCGGCGCTTTCCGGAGCCGGCGAGCCGAACGTGCCGTCGCCGAGGGGGTGCCCGGGACGACCGCCCCCTGCCCCGAAGCCGCGCAGCGGGTCGCGAGGGGTCCCGTCGTCGTCGCGTTCGTTCGGATCGGGGTCGGGGGTGCGAACGGCCATGCCTCCATGTATACCCGCACCGCCGCCCATGGCGCGTCCGCGGCGTCGGCCGGGCGACGACGCGAGCGTCGACACATCCTGCGAGGATGGGGTGATGAGCGCGATCGCGATCGACGACGGGGCCGTCCTCTGGTCCGAAGGCCCCGAGGCGCGCAGCGGCAGACCCGTGCTGCTGCTCCTGCACGGCTACGGCTCGGACGAGCGCGACCTGTTCGGGCTCGCTCCGTTCCTGCCCGACGCGTTCGTGCTGGCCGCCGTCCGCGCGCCGTTGGCTCCGCCGTTTCCCGCCCCCGGCTGGTCGTGGTACCCGATCGAGGGACTCGACGGACGCTCGAGCACCGCAGTGACGGACGCCGCCGACGCCCTGATCGCGTGGCTCGATCGGACGACGGATGCCGAGACGATCGGCATCCTCGGTTTCTCCCAGGGCGCCGCGGTCGCTCTGCAGGCCCTGCGCCTGCGCCCCGAACGGTTCGCGTTCGTCGTGAACCTCGCCGGCTATGCGGACCCGACCCCCCTTCCGGGCGACGGGACGCTCGCCGAACGCCGCCCGCCGGTCTTCTGGGGACGGGGCGCCCGCGACGAGGTCATTCCGCCGGCCGCGGTGGCCCACACGGTGCAGTGGCTGCCGGAGCACGCGACCTTGAGCGGTCGCGTCTATGCCGGGCTGACCCACAGCGTGTCGCAGGAGGAGCTCGACGACGTCCGCGTCTTCCTCGAGAAGCAGCTCGCCGCCGCCGAGGGCTGAGCCGGCTGTGGCCTTCGGAGGGCGGGTGCGTTAGGCTGTCGGCGTTCCTGTCCCGACCGTGAGGAAGACCGTTGAAGGGTTTCGACGCCGCGCTGTGATTGCGCGCTGAGCCGTCGATCCCTCCGTCCCTCTTCGGAACCCGGGTTCTTCGACGCGTCGGCGCATCCTTATCCGCGCCGGCCGTCGACCCCCTCCCGCCGTCCCGGGAACGGTGTCGTGCGCGCCCGCGCTCCGACACTGTTCCCGTCACCGACAGGAGGCACCCATGCCCCACGCTTCTCCCGCGGTCGTGCTCGACCGCGTCACCTTCACCTGGCCGGACGGCACCGTCGCTCTCGACAGCGTCTCCGGAGCCTTCTCCGATGTGCGCACCGGACTCATCGGACGCAACGGCGCCGGCAAGTCCACGCTGCTCGGCCTCATCGCGGGCACCCGCGTCCCGGCATCCGGCACCGTCTTTCGCAGCGGCACCGTCGATGTGATGCCCCAGCGAGTCCCCGAAGACACCCGCGTCGCCGCTCTGCTGGGCGTCGACACGTCCCTGGATGCCGTGCGCGCCATCGCCTCCGGCGACGTCGACCAGCGTCACTTCGATGCCGTCGGCGACGACTGGGACGTGGAAGCGCGGGCCCAGGCCGCGCTCGCCGAAGCGGGCCTGCCCGCCGACGCGCTCGACAGACGCGTCCACGCCCTCTCCGGCGGCGAAGCCGTGCTCGCGGCGCTGGTCGGAGTGCGGCTACGCGGTGCGCCCATCGCGCTGCTGGACGAGCCCACCAACAATCTCGACCGCGATGCGCGGGCGCGGGTACACGAGCTCGTACGGAGCTGGCGGGGCACGCTCATCGTCGTGAGCCACGACACGGCACTGCTCGAGCAGATGGACGAGACGACCGAGCTCTACGGCAGTGCGCTGACGACGTTCGGCGGTCCGTACTCCGCGTGGCGCGCAGCCCATGAGGAGGAACAGGCCGCCGCACGGCAGGCCGAGTCCGCCGCTCGCCAACAGGTACGACGCGAGAAGCGCGACCGCATCCACCAGGACCAGGTGCTGGCCACCCGGACGGCGGTGGGCAACAAGGCGTACGCAGAGAAGCGCGTGCCGAAGATCATCATGGGAGCCCGCAAGCGCTCGGCACAGGTGTCCGCCGGGCGGCTTCGCATCGAGGCGCGCGACAAGGAGATGGAGGCGAGAGCCGTGCTCGACGCCGCCGAACGTCGCGTGCGCGACGACGAGTCGGTGCACATCGACCTCCCCGACCCCGGCGTCGCCGCGGGCCGGCGGATCGCGACGATCGGTGACGGCGAGCGGTCGTGGGTCATCCAGGGCCCGGAGCGGGTCGCGCTGATCGGTCCGAACGGAGCAGGCAAGACGACCCTCCTCGAACGGCTCGTCTCGAGTGGCTCGGTGTCGTCGGAGCCCGACGACGTGCACAACTCCGCCTCAAATGCTGCCGGCGGCGGTGTCGGCGGCCCGGAGGGCCCGCCCAGGCGGAGTCCTGCACACGCGACCGCCCACACCGACCGCGTCGGATACCTGTCGCAGCGGATCGACCGACTGGATGAGGAGGCGACGCCGCTGGAGAACCTGCGCCGCGCCGCACCCGGCGTCGGCGACGTCGAGCTGCGCAACCGTCTCGCACGGTTCCTGCTCCGCGGGGCCACGGTGCTGCGCCCGGTGTCGGCGCTGTCGGGCGGTGAGCGCTTCCGCCTCGCGCTGGCATGCCTCGTGATGGCCGAGCCGGCACCGCAGCTGCTGGTGCTCGACGAGCCGACGAACAACCTCGATCTCGACACGGTCGACCAGCTCGTCGCCGCGCTGTCGGCGTTCCGCGGCGCCGTCGTCGTGGTCAGCCACGACGACGGCTTCCTC
This sequence comes from Sphingomonas sp. BLCC-B65, assembly GCF_028550675.1. Classification (NCBI taxonomy): domain Bacteria; kingdom Pseudomonadati; phylum Pseudomonadota; class Alphaproteobacteria; order Sphingomonadales; family Sphingomonadaceae; genus Sphingomonas; species Sphingomonas sp. BLCC-B65. The sequence goes on from NZ_JAQQGL010000001.1 coordinate 1,449,488, forward strand.
GGGAGGATCGATCCCGACCTCGTGCTCGAGCTGCGAGATGGGGTGCTGACCGAGGTCGCGTCCGGCTGATCCGGCCCTCGGGGCGGCGGGCGCGCTCCGCCGCCCCGACGCGTCGGTGTTCGCCGCGCGCGAGCGCGACCCCGCGTGTCGGAGGTCCGCGCGATGATGGAGCGATGGCCGATGTGCTCGAGCGGTTCGGTCCTGCGACCCAGGACTGGTTCCGCGGCGCCTTCGCCCAGCCCACGAGCGCTCAGGCGGGGGCGTGGGAGGCGATCTCCGCCGGCAAGCACGCCCTCGTCGTGGCTCCCACCGGCTCGGGCAAGACCCTCTCGGCGTTCCTCTGGGCCATCGACCGCGTCTTCCGTGAGAAGGCTCCGGCGCCGCGAGCGTCCGAGGCGGCGGAAGACCCCGCTGCGCCCAAGAAGCCCGCTGCCGCACAGCAGCCCCCTGGCTCCCGGAAGAAGGCGGCGAGGAAGAAGGATGCCGCCGGCACGCGCATCCTCTACATCTCTCCGCTCAAGGCGCTCGGCGTCGACGTCGAGCGCAACCTCCGCTCGCCGTTGGTGGGAATCGGGCAGGCGGCGAGGCGCCTCGGCATCCCGCTCCCCGAGGTCACCGTCGGCGTGCGCTCGGGAGACACTCCGGCCGCCGATCGCCGCCGACTCGTCACTGACCCGCCCGACATCCTCATCACCACGCCCGAGTCGCTGTATCTGATGCTCACGTCGCAGGCGGCGGCGACCTTGCGCGACGTGCACACGGTGATCGTCGACGAAGTGCACGCGGTCGCGGCGACCAAGCGCGGCGCTCACTTGGCCGTCAGCCTCGAACGACTCGACGCGCTGCGTCGCGGCGACGACCCCGAGCGCGCGCCCGCGCAACGCGTGGGGCTCTCGGCCACCGTGCGCCCCATTGACGAGGTGGCGCGCTTCCTCGGTGGCTCCGCGCCGGTCGAGATCGTCGCCCCGCGTGCGACGAAGGCGTTCGATCTGCGCGTCGTGGTGCCGATGAGCGACATGCTCAACCCTCCCCCACCGCCGGAGCGGACCGATCCCGACGCGGAGGCGGCGGCGGATGCCGAGGGCGACGGCGACTGGTTCACGCCGTCGCAGCCGTCCGAGGTCACCGGCTCGGTCTGGCCGCACGTGGAGGAGGCCATCGTCGACCGCGTCCTGGCGCATCGCTCGACGATCGTGTTCGCGAACTCGCGGCGTCTCGCCGAGCGCCTCACGGGGCGCCTCAACGAGATCTACGCGGAGCGGCTCGGGCTCGATCTGCCCGGGCAGACGGTTCCGGCCGCCACGATGGCCCAGGCGGGAGCGAGCGCCGGAGCCCCGCCGGAGCTGGCGAAGGCCCACCACGGCTCGGTGTCGAAGGAGCAGCGCGCCCAGGTCGAAGACGAACTGAAGCGCGGCATCCTGCGCTGCGTCGTCGCGACGAGTTCGCTGGAGCTCGGCATCGACATGGGCGACGTCGATCTGGTGATCCAGGTCGAGGCTCCGCCGTCCGCCGCCTCGGGACTCCAGCGTGTCGGACGGGCGGGCCATCAGGTGGGCGAGGTGAGCCGGGCCGCACTGTTCCCCAAGCACCGCGGCGATGTCCTCCACACCGCGGTGGTGACCGAACGCATGCTCGCGGGCCAGATCGAGGCGATCAGCGTGCCGCAGAATCCGCTCGACATCCTCGCGCAGCAGACGATCGCCGCGTGCGCCGTCGGGCCGGTGGACGTCGAGGGCTGGTTCGAGACGGTGCGGCGCTCGGCGCCCTTTCGCACGCTGCCCCGCTCGGCCTACGAAGCGACGCTCGACCTGCTGGCCGGCAAGTACCCGTCCGACGAGTTCGCCGAACTGCGTCCCCGCGTCGTCTGGGACCGCGATCACGGCACGCTCACGGCTCGCCCCGGTGCCCAGCGCGTGGCCGTGACGAGTGGCGGCACGATCCCCGACCGCGGCCTGTTCGGCGTCTTCGTCGCCGGCGAGACGCGAAACGCCCGGGTGGGCGAGCTCGACGAGGAGATGGTCTACGAGTCGCGCGTGAACGACGTGTTCACGCTCGGCACGACGAGCTGGCGCATCGTGGAGATCACGCACGACCGCGTCAACGTCCTGCCCGCGTTCGGTCAGTCGGGAAAGCTGCCGTTCTGGCACGGCGACGGGCTCGGCCGGCCCGCCGAGCTGGGCGAAGCCCTCGGCCGTTTCTCGCGTGAGGTGGCGGGAGCGGATGCCGAGAAGGCGACGGCGCGTCTGCGGGAATCGGGCCTCGACGACAACGCGATCGGCAACCTGCTGGCCTATCTCGACGAGCAGAAGGAGGCCACCGGAAGCCTCCCGACCGACCGCACGCTGACCGTCGAGCGCTCGCGCGACGAGGTCGGCGACTGGCGGATCATCTTGCATTCCCCGTACGGCATGCATGTCCACGCCCCGTGGGCGCTGGCCGTCAATGCGCGCATCCGGGAGCGGCTGGGCGTCGAGGGCTCGGCGGTCGCCAGCGACGACGGCATCATCGCGCGGGTGCCGGATGCCGAGAGCGAGCCGCCCGGCGCAGAGCTGTTCGTCTTCGAGCCGGACGAGCTCGAACAACTCGTCACCGACGAGGTCGGCGGCTCGGCGCTGTTCGCCTCCCGGTTCCGCGAGTGCGCCGCACGCGCGCTGCTGCTGCCCCGTCTGAACCCGAACAAGAGGTCGCCGCTGTGGCAGCAGCGCCAGAAGTCGGCCCAGCTGCTGGAGGTGGCCAAGAACCACCCGACGTTCCCGATCATCCTCGAGACGCTGCGCGAAGTCCTCCAGGACGTCTACGACCTCCCTGCGCTGCTGCGCATCGCCCGCTCCATCGGCGACCGCCGGATCCGGCTGGTCGAGACCACCACGAGCACCCCCTCGCCGTTCGCCCGCGATCTGCTGTTCGGCTACGTCGGCGCCTTCATGTACGAGGGCGACTCGCCCCTCGCCGAGCGTCGCGCGGCCGCTCTGTCGGTCGACCCCGCCCTGCTCGGCGAGCTGCTCGGCAAGGTCGAGATGCGCGAGTTGCTCGACCCGGCCGTGATCGCGCAGTTCGAACGCGAGGCACAGCGGCTGGACCCGTCGCGGCGCGTGCGCGGGCTGGAGGGCGTCGCCGACCTGCTGCGCCTTCTCGGACCGCTCGACGCGATCGAGGTCGCGGCGCGACTGGCCCCACCGGCTGCGCAGTCGCAGGACGCGTCTGCGGGTGTGGCACCGTCCCCGACGGATGCCGAGAGCGACGCGGGCGCGCACGGCGCGGCATCCGCTTTCCTCGATCAGCTCGTCGCGGCACGTCGGGCGATCCGTGTGAGTGTCGGCGGTGTCGAGCGGGTCGCGGCCATCGAGGACGCCGGGCGGCTCCGCGATGCTCTGGGCGCCGCGCTGCCCGTCGGCATTCCGCTCGCCTTCCTCGAGCCCGTCGCCGACCCCCTCGCCGACCTCGTCGCGCGCTACGCGCGCACCCACGGCCCGTTCCGCACGGCCGATGTCGCACGGCGGCTCGGCGTCGGCGGCGCCGTCGCCCGCCAGACGCTGCAACGACTGGAGTCGCAAGGGCGCGTGGCGAGCGGCTTCTTCCTGCCCGAGGGGGCCGCCCCGCGATCGATGACCGACGACGAGGGCGGTTCCCGCGCCGGCATCGACGACCTGGAATGGTGCGACAGCGAGGTGCTGCGACGTCTGCGCCTGCGCTCGCTCGCCGCGATCCGCGGCACCGTCGAACCCGTGACGCCGGCCTCGTACGCCCGCTTCCTCCCCGCCTGGCAGCACATCGCCGGCGCGGCCGGCGGACGCCCGCTCGAGGGTGTCGACGGCGTCCTCGCCGTCATCGAGCAGCTCGCGGGCGTACCGCTTCCCGGCAGCGCGTGGGAGTCGTTGATCCTGCCGCTGCGGGTGAGCGACTACACACCGGCGATGCTCGACGAGCTCACCTCGACCGGCGACGTCGTCTGGTCGGGTCACGGCTCGTTGCCCGGCCGCGACGGGTGGATCGCCCTTCACCCCGCCGACACCGTGGCCCTCACCCTCACCCCGGCGGAAGACCCGGAGGCACCCTCCGACACGGAGCAGCGCATCATCGACGCCCTCCGCGCCGGCGGCGCGTTCTTCGCCAGCCAGCTGGCAGCGATGACGCAGGCGACCAGCGAGCAGGCGGTCATCGATGCGCTCTGGAACCTCGCCTGGACGGGACGGGTGACCAACGACACCTTCGCGCCCGTTCGCGGTCTGCTCGCCGGAGGCTCGCAGGCGCATCGCACCGCGAGACGTGCTCCCCGCGCCCGCATGTTCCGGGGGACCTCCATCCCCACGACCCTGGCCGCCACGCGCACCACCGCACCGCGCGCGCCGATGGCCGGCGGACGATGGTCGCTGCTGCCCGAGCCGTCTGCCGATGGTGCGCTGCGGGCGACGGCCTCGGCGAGCCTGCTCCTGGAGCGCTACGGCGTCGTGACGCGCGGCAGCGTGCAGGCCGAGGGCGTCCCCGGAGGGTTTGCGCAGGCCTACCGCGTGCTCGCCGGATTCGAGGATGCCGGGCACTGCCGCCGCGGCTACTTCATCGAGAAGCTCGGGGCTGCGCAGTTCGCGGCATCCGCCACCGTCGATCGCCTCCGTGAGTACGCCGCTCTCGCCGACCCGCCGCCGCGTCGCGCCGTCACGCTCGCGGCGACCGACCCGGCGAACCCGTACGGCGCCGCACTGGCCTGGCCGGCGCTCGACGGCGTCTCGCATCGTCCCGGGCGCAAAGCCGGCGGACTCGTCACGCTGGTCGACGGCGAGCTGGTGTTCTACCTCGAACGCGGCGGCCGGTCGGCGCTCGTGTTCAGCGACGGCGACGAGGTGCTGGCCGCCGCTGCCGCGAGCCTGGTGGCCACGGCGCGCACCCATCGCCTCGACACGCTCACGGTCGAGCAGGTGTCCGGAGCGTTCGTCTACGGCACCGCGTCCGGGCGCGCCCTGCAGAGCGCAGGCTTCGTCGAGTCCAGCCGTGGCCTCACCCTGCGACGGCAGCGATGAGGCGGCTGCCCGCGCGCTCGTCGGGAGCCGCTCATGCCTGAGGGCGACACCGTCTTCCGCACGGCGCGACGGTTGCACGAGGCGCTCGCCGGTGCCGAGGTCGTCCGGTTCGACCTGCGCGTGCCACGCCACGCCACGGCCGATCTGACCGGCGAGGTGGTGCACGAGGTCGTGCCGCGGGGCAAGCATCTGCTGATGCGCATCGGCGGGTTCACCCTGCACTCGCATCTGAAGATGGAAGGGCGCTGGATGGTGTTCGGGCGCGGCGAACGCTGGCGGGCTCCGGCCTACCAGGCCCGCGCGATCGTCGGCACCGCGGCCGTCGATGCCGTGGGCTTCGAGATCGCGATGGTCGACCTCGTCGCCACCGCCGACGAGGACCAGCTGGTCGGCCACCTCGGTCCCGATCTGCTCGGCCCGGATTGGGACGCCGAGGAGGCGGCACGGCGCATCCTCGCCGACGAGCGGGCCGTTCACGTCGCGATCCTCGATCAGCGCAACCTTGCCGGATTGGGAAACGAGTACGCCAACGAGCTGCTGTTCGTCCGCGGCATCCTTCCCACCACGCCGGCCGCCGCCGTGGATGCAGCCGGGCTCGTCGAGACGGCCGCGCGGATGATCCGCGCCAACCGCGATCGCGCGTCGCGGACGTTCACCGGTGACACCCGTCCCGGTCGGCAGAACTGGGTCTACCGCCGAGAGCGCAAGCCGTGCCTGCGCTGCGGCACGCCGATCCGCCGCACCGAGCTGGGTGCCACGCAGACCAGCGAGCGCATCGTGTTCTGGTGCCCCCGCTGCCAGAGCTGACCGCGACCACTCGCCTCGCGCCGCCAGCCCGGCGGCACGGCCACCACGTCGGCGCCTGCCAGCGCGCCGCAACAGAATCGGATCAGCGCAACAGAATCGGATGCCGCGGCATCCGCTCCTCCGCATCCGTTGCCAGACTCCGCATCCGGTGCGGCGCGGGCCACCAGCCACGCGGCGCACGCCGGCCCGGCGGCGACGGAAGATGTCGCGGTGTCAGCGGCCGAGGTAGCGGCCCGGACGGTGGTTGAGGGCGAGCACGAGGTTGAGGAGGATCGCGCCGACGGCGCTCATCACCACGTTCGGCCAGGGGACCACCAGCAGCGCCAGCGCCACGATCAGCACGTCGAAGATCATCATGGTCCACCCCGCGCGGAAACCGGTGCGGTCCTGGATCTCGAGGCCGACGATGTTGATGCCGCCGACGCTGCCGCGGTGACGGAAGAGGATCAGTACCCCGACACCGGCGAGCAGGTTGCCCGCGAGGGTGCCGTACAGCGGCTGGAGACCGCTGATCGGGAAGAGCGCGTCGTGCAGCGGGGCGAGCCCGGAGACCAGTGCGATGCAGACGATCGTGCGGATCGTGAAGTCCCAGCCGCGCCGCCACACGGCGAGCAGCGCGAACGGCAGGTTGACGGCGGCGAACAGGATCCAGAAGGGCCACCCCGTGGCATACCCCAGTAGCAGCGAGAGACCGGCGGTGCCGCCCGTGACCGCCCCGGCCGCGTGCAGCAGGTGCAGCCCCAGGGAGACCAGGAACGTTCCTGTGAGGATGCCGAGAATGTCCTCCGCGACCGAGTGATCTTGGGTCTTGGCTTCGAAGACAAGGGTGGGACCGGTCGTCGGGTCGGGGTCCGCGGGGATGGTCACGGCATCCATCTTCGCAAGCCGCGTGCGACTCGGCGTCATCGGACCGGCCGTGGGAATGATCCGACGGTCGCCACCGTTGCGGATACCAGGAGGGATTCGTGGGTAAGAACTACATCGACATCGAAGACGAGCGTGGGCAGACGCTGCGCTATCGCAAGCACGTCAACGGCCGCGGCCTGATCGCCAACGGCGCGAAGGTGCACGCCTCGGCGCTGGTCGAAGCGGGCGCGTATGTCGAACCGGGCGCGCAGATCGCCGCGGGTGCTCACATCGGCCGCGGCGCGTGGATCGAACCGGATGCCGTGATCGGGCCGGACGTGGAGATCGCCCCGCACGCGCACATCGGATCGGGCGCCGCGATCGGCCCTCGCGCCAAGATCGGCGTTCGCACCGTGGTCGGCGCGCACGCGCGCGTGGCGGGCGGATCGCTCATCGGCGACGATGAGCAGATCGCCGACGGCGAGCGCGTCGCCACGGATCGCCGAGGCCTTCGCCTGGCCGCCTGAGCTCTCTCACCCTCGTCGGGATACGCTGGCCTGCATGGCCGGACGCGGAACGGGAGGAACGGGCGGGCGACCCGGCAGGCCCGCGCGCCCCTCGGCATCCGCTCGCCGCTCGCCGCAGAAGAATGGGACGAAGAAGGGCGCTGCCGGCACCGGTGAGGCGCCGAAGGGCGCGAGCCCGAAACCGGCAACGTCGACGGCGCCCGAACCTACGCGCGGCCGCTTCCGCCTCGGCGCGATCGAAGGCGCCACTCCGGGAAAATGGATCGGCACCTGGCGTGAGCGGATGCCGCACGTAGCCCTCGAGCTCGCGCCGTTGAGCATCGCCGACCAACGGCAGGCACTGACGACGGCCACGGTCGACGCGGCTCTCGTGCGTCTGCCGATCGATCGCACCGACCTGCACGTCATCCGTCTGTACGACGAAGTGCCCGTCGTCGTCTGCGCGGCCGACTCCCATCTCACCGCCGCGGACGAGCTGACCCTCGCCGATCTGAGCGGAGAGGTGATCATCGTTCCGCAGCATCCGCCCCTGGAGCTCGAGGTGCCAGGCGGCGAGACCCCTCGCTTCGCTGCGCCGGACACCGTCGCCGACGCCATCGCGATCGCAGCATCCGGCGCGGGAATCGTGATCGTCCCCATGTCGCTGGCGCGGCTGCACCACCGGAAGGATGCCGCGCACCGCCCGCTCACCGACGGACCGACCTCGAACATCGCTCTGGCGTGGGCGGCCGCTCCGGCGACGGGACCGGACGCCACGGCCGCTGCGTTCGTCGAGACCTTCATCGGCATCGTCCGCGGGCGGACCGCCAACTCGTCGCGGTGAGCGACGTCACACACCTGCCCCCTCGAAGCACGCCCGCCTAGACTCTCGACATGTCTCCCCTCGTCTACGTGTGCGCCCGCCCGCAGCAGGGTGCGGCAGCGGCCGAGTACGAATCATTCCGTCAGGCGATGCGCCTGGACGAGAACGAGTTGGAACGCTGGGATCTCGTGCGCGACCCGTGGCCCGCCGACGCGGCCCGACGCTGGCGCGGTGCCGTCGTGGGCGGCAGTCCCTTCAACGTGACCGATCCCGAGTCGGCCAAGACCGATGCGCAGCGGCGCCTGGAGGGCGACCTCGCCCACCTGGCGCAGGCCGCGGCATCCGGCGAGACCGCCGCACTGTTCACGTGCTACGGCATCGGCGTCGCGACGCGCGCGCTCGGCGGCGAGGTGACCCGGGCGTACCCGGAGGACACCGGAACGACCACGGTCACACTGACCGCGGACGCCCAGCAGGATCGCCTCTTCGGGGGTCTCGCGTCGACGTTCGCGGCACTGACGGCGCACAAGGAAGGCATCGGGCGCCTCCCCGAGGGCGCCGTGCTGCTGGCGACCAACGACGCCTGCCCCGTTCAGGCCTATCGGCTCGGCGAAACGCTCTACGCGACCCAGTTCCACCCCGAACCCACCGGCCGGGCGTTCACCGAGCGCATGGCCGTCTACCGCGACGACGGCTACTTCGCAGCGAACGACTTCGATCGCGTCGCCGCGCGGGTGCTCGCCGCGTCTCTCACCGAGCCGGTGCGGATCCTCCGCGCCTTCTCACAGACGTTCTGAGCGGGCCGCGCCCGCACCGTTCAGTCGCCGATCGTCGCGGCCACCGCCCGACGCCGCAGGGCAGCGGCGACGGCGGCGATCAGGATGACGGCGGCCACGATGAAGGCGGCCGTGGCGACCGCCGGCGCGTGCGGCTCACCGCTGCTGCGCGCCACACCGATCCACGCGAGCCCCCACGACATCGCGAGCGCCGGAGTGATGCGCCCGCCGGTGCCGAACGCGATCGCGATGCCGACGAGGGCGACCACCACGAGCACGATCACCCCCCAGAGCTGCTGAGCGTCGGCGTCCATCGGCGCGACGACCTCAGCGGCCAGCCACGCCGTGATGTTCGCGACGGTGGCCAGGCTCACCCACCCGAGATGGATGCCGACGGTCGCGTCCATGAACAGGCGATCGCTCCACGTCTCGGCCGGCGTGTGGACGAGGACGCGCAGCGTCGCCCCCAAGGCCACCAGGAGCAGCACGATCGCGAGCACGGTCAGCGGAAGGGTGAGGAACTGTGCCGTCAACAGCCACGCGCCGTTCAGCACGGCGGTGACGGCGATCCACCAGCCGGCCCGGCGCTGGCGCTCTCGCGCGCGCTGGCCCGGCAGCGCCTGCCAGATCGTGTACGCGATGATCAGCACGTAGACGAGCGACCAGATCGAGAAGGCGGGCGTCGCGGGCGCGAGCACGGTGGCATCGGCATCCAACGCCCCGCCCTGCAGCTCACGCACATTGGTGCCGCCGAACAGCCCCGTGCCCACCATCGCGGCGATGATCATGAAGACCACCGTGGAGATGACCACGATCTGGCGCAGAAGATCGGTTCCGGTCGGGCGCGAGTCGTCCATGCCATCGAAGGTATGCACGGATGCCGTCGCGCGCCAGACCCTTGACACGTGCGGCGCCGTCGGGATCAGAGCGACGGCGCCTGCTCCCGCGCACCGACGACGGCGGCGGAATCGGCCGAGAGCACGAGGGGTCCGGCATCCGTGCGCTGTTCGTGGGCCGTCGTCGCGAGCCAGATCTCGCGGCCCGCGAGCTCGACGGTCCACGGCTCGGGCGAGAGGTTCACGTACACCGACGCGGTGTCGCGGTGAAGGATCCATCGTCCGTCGCCGACGCTCTCGGCCGCATGGCCCCGGTGGTCGGGATCGGTCAGCTCCGGCCGACGCGCCCGCAGTCGCGCCAGCGCGCGGTACAGCGACAGCAGGCGCGCGTGCGCCGGCTGGTCGAGTTCGGACCAGTCGAGCTTCGACCGCTCGAACGTCGCCGGATCGTTCGGGTCGGGCACGAGCGCCTCGTCCCACCCCATCCGGGCGAACTCGGCTTTGCGTCCCTCACGGGTCGCGGCGGCGAGCTCGGGCTCGGGGTGCGAGGTGAAGAACTGCCACGGCGTGGACGCCCCCCACTCCTCGCCCATGAACAGCATGGGGGTGCCGGGCGCCGTCATCGTCAGCACAGCCGCGACGTCCAGACGTGCCGACGTCAGCGACTGGCTCAGGCGGTCCCCGGCTGCCCGGTTGCCGATCTGGTCGTGGTCCTGGGCGAAGGTGACGAGGCGCCACGACGGCACGGCCGCGGGAATCGGCGCGCCCCAGTCGCGGTCGCGGAACGAGGAGAACGTGCCGTCGTGGTAGAAGCCGCCCGTCCACGTCTTGGGCAGCGCCTGCGGATCCGCGAAGTCGGCGTAGTAGCCCTCCGTCTCACCGGTGAGGGCGACGTGCACGGCGTGGTGCCAATCGTCCACCCACTGCGCGGTCAGTCCGTAGCCTCCGGCCTCGCGCGGCAGGATCATGATCGGATCGTTCAGATCGCTCTCCGCGATGAGGCTCAGCGGGCGCCCCACGTGCGCCGACAGCGCGTCGACGCGCTCGGCGATCTCCTGCAGGATGTGCACCGGGCTCGATGCGGACTCGTGCAGCGCGTGCACGGCATCGAGGCGCAGACCGTCGACGTGCATCTCACCGAGCCACATCAGCGCATTGTCGATGATGTAGTCGCGCACCGCCCGCTGGTCGAGGTCGATGCTCGAGCCCCACGCGTTGCTCTGCCCGTCGCGGAGGTAGGGCCCGAACTCGGGCAGGTAGTTGCCGGAGGGCCCGAGGTGGTTGTAGACCACGTCCTGCACGACCGCGAGCCCCGCGGCGTGCGCCGCATCGACGAAGCGACGATACGCCTCCGGGCCGCCGTAGTCCTCCTGCACGGTGTACCAGAGCACGCCGTCGTAGCCCCAGTTGTGGGTGCCGTTGAAGCCGTTGACCGGCAGCAGCTCGACGTGCGTGACCCCCAACTCGACCAGGTGCGGCAGGCGGCCGATCGCGGCATCCAAAGTGCCCTCGGGCGTGAACGTGCCGACGTGGAGTTCGTAGATCACGCCCCCGGCGAGCTGACGTCCGGTCCAGGCGTGATCGCTCCACGCGAAGGATGCCGGGTCGTCCCACGCCGACAGATCGTGCACGCCCCGCGGCTGGCGGCGGGAGCGCGGGTCGGGTCGCACGTCGCCGTCGTCGAGCACGAACCCGTACTCGTCGCCGGGCGCCAGCGCGAGCGGAGTCGCCCACCACCCGGCATCCCCCGCGGTCAGCTCGACGTCGTCGAGCCCCGGCCGCCGCAGTCGTACCCGCGCCGCACGCGGCGCCCACACCTCGATCGTCATGCGACCATCCTGCCCGTCACGGGCTCGCGCGTCGGACCCCTTGACGCGATGGAGCTACGACGCTCAGTCCTCCCAGCGGGAGGGGCCGCCGGATGCCGCGAACTCCGCCGCCGCTGCGGCACGCAGCTCGGGGTCTGCCGCGTAGGCCACGGCCGTGGCGGCGAGGGCGACGGCGGCATCCACGAGCGCGTCCGTGGCGGCGGGCAGCACCGTGAGCTCGGCGAACGCCGCGTTGTGGGGGAAGACGTCGTCGGGGCCGCCGAGCCCCAGCGAGGGATGGATCGAGGGAACGAGCCGGCTGACGTTTCCCATGTCGGTCGACGGCCCGCCCTGCGGCGGGGCGGCCGGCGGCGGAACCTCGTGCCCGCGTGCGGCGAACGCATCCACCCAGCGCGAGGTCAGCGCGGTGTTCGTCTGCAGCGGCAGGTAGGGAGGCACGGGATCGACGTCGATCTCGGCACGCGTGCCGGTGGCGAGAGCGGCGCCTTCGAGCACGGCGAGGACGCGATCGGTGAGCTCCCGCAGCTGATCGACGTCGGCGGAGCGCACGTAGAACAGCGCCGAGGCGCGCTCGGGCACGATGTTGGGCGCGGCGCCACCGTCGGTGATGATGCCGTGGAGGCGATCGGTCGGCAGGATGTGCTGGCGAAGTTGCGCGATGCTCTGGTACGCCGTCACGACGGCGTCGAGCGCGTTGCGGCCGAGCCACGGCGCCCCCGCGGCGTGCGCGGCCCGCCCGTGGTAGGTCACCGCAATGCGGCGCACACCCGTCGTGCGCTGGCCGAGCACGGAGCTCGTGCCCGATCCGCTCGAGGGGTGCACCATGCCCGCGGCATCCACGTCGTCGAAGCCGCCGGCGCGGATGATGAGCTCCTTGCCGCCGCCGTTCTCCTCAGCGGGGGTGCCGATGAGCGACAACCGCCCACCGAGGCCGGCGACCACCGGCGCGGCCGCGAGGTATGCGCCCACGGCGACGGCCGCGATCACGTTGTGCCCGCAGGCGTGGCCGATGCCGGGCAGGGCGTCGTACTCGGCGATGATCGCGAAGTGCGGGCCGGATGCCGCGCCCGCCGCGGCCGTGCTCGCCCGCAGGGCGGTGTCGAGTCCGAAGGCTCCGACCTCGGCATCCACCCCGTGCGCCGCCAGCAGCGCCGCGATGCGGGCGACCGACGCGTGCTCCTCGAAGCCGATCTCGGGCTGGTCGTACAGCTCGCGCGCGAGCCGCTCCAGCTCGGGGCGCAGCTGCTCGACCGCCGCCGCGATCTCGGCGTCGACGCTCACAGCTCGACGAGCTCGCCGTCGGCGCGGCGGAGCGTCAGCCGGAAGCCCGACTCCGCACCCGCCACGACCTCCGCGACGCCGTCGCCCAGCCCGTAGGCGGCCAGGATCGCCTGCAGCGGCGCGGGGTCGGGCTCGGTGCGAACGAGCGAGATCAGCTCGATCGTGGGGATGTCGCTGAGTCCGGGCTGCGCGGTGGTGCCCCAGTCGATGAGGAAGGGGACGTCGATACGACGGTTCTCGCCGCGCGTGAGCCGCCACTCCAGCAGGGTGCCGTCGGGCGTGCGGCGGGAGAGGTCGCTGACGTCTCCCGGGTCGTAGCCGCCCGCGCGCGCCGTGGCCACGGTGGCCTCGATGTCGGCGGGATGCACCGCGTACGCCTGCACGCTCGGCGCGGTGAGCGTCGAGATGCCGAAGGTCTCCGGCAGCTCCGGCTCGGGGCGGGCTGGGTTGGGACCGATCAGCTCGATGTACTGCGGTCCGCGGCGGCCGTCGACGGTGAGCGCGACGAGGGCGTTGGCGGTGCCGGTCGGGTGGGCGCCGCCGGGTGCGGCGACGACGCCGGTGCGCTCGGCGAACCAGTCGACCAGCGCGGCGAGGTCGGGACCGGCGATGACGACGTGGTCGAGAAGGGTGGGGATGCTCATGATGTCCTCGTGGTGTCGGGTTATCGGGTGGAGGCGCGGCGGGCGGGAACCTCGGGCTCGCCGAGCGACAGCATGAGCCGGTTCGCCCAGTTGAAGAACGCGGCGCCGCCGATGACGTCGACGATCTCGGCATCGTCGAGCCCCGCTGCCCGCAGGCGCGCGATGTCTGGTTCACCGAACGCCAACGGGGTGTCGGCGAGGGCGACGGATGCCGCGACCACCGCGTTCCACGTCTCGTCGCCGAGGTCGGCGTCCACGCCCTCGTCGAGCAGCCGCTGCACGTCGGCCTCGCGGCCGGACTCGCGGGTCGCGGCGGCGGCGTGCACCGACGCGCAGAAGACGCAGCCGTTGTGGCGCGAGGTCGCGGCGGCGGCGAGCTCTCGCTCGGCACGACCGATGCCGCCGGTGACGTTGTAGAAGATGTCGAGGTCGGTCAGCGTGCGGGCGCGGAGCGCCTCGGGGTCGCGGGCGAGCAGTCGGAAGTACGGCATCTTGGCGCGAGCCGGTTCGATGAGCGCATCGCGTTGGGCGTCGGTGAGCTCGTCCTCGGCCACGGGAAGCAGCCACGGGACCCAGCCGAGTCCTTCCTGGGTGAACGCGTCGGGTCGAGCCAGGTCGGCGTAGGTGGTGACGACGTCGGTCATCTCAGGCTCCTTCGGAAACGGTGGCGGAGGCGGCGGAGGCGGCGACCGGTGCGGATGCCGCGGCCAGCGCGCGCAGCCCCCAGGCCACACGCAGCTGGAAGCTCAGGAAGGCGATGAGCTGCGACAGCGAGACGATGTCGTCGGGGCTCCACCCGGCATCCACGAGGTCCTGAAGCGCCTCGGCGCGCGCCTCGCGCGGACGGAAGACGAGCAGATGTGCGTGCGCGAACGCGCCGGACAGTCGCGGGCCCAGGTCGGAGGCGGTCGCGGCATCCGGAGTCCAGCGCACGCCGTCGGTGGACTCCGCCTGCAGGCGCGGCTCGCGATAGGCGCCGAACGGCCCGGTCGCGGCGGCGGAGGCCGCGGCGGACGCGACGACGGAGGTCAACGCGGGGGTCTCGTCGCCCAGGAGGTCGCCGTAGAACGCGGTCGCCGCGTCGAAACCGTGCAGCTGCGAGACGAACGAGGCGACCGCGTACCGCTCCGCCAGTGCGAACGTGCCCGGCTCGGCAGGCTCGAGCAGCGCCTCGAAGCTGCGCTGGGCGTTCTCGCGGGCCTGCGCGCGCTTCTCGCGCACCGCGGCGAGCGGATCGCTCGGCGCGATGCCGGCGAGCAGGTCGATGATGTCGGCGCTGGGGGTGGTCATGCGAGTCCTTCCGAGGAGGCGACGAGGGCGAGCGGACGATGGGCGTGGTGGAGCGCGGCGGCGGCGTCCGCTCCGACGGCGAAGCCGAGGCGCGGGGCGACCTCGCCGGCCAGCAGCTCGAGGGAGCGGAGGGTCAGCTCGTGGGTCGCCGCGATCGAGTGCACCTGGAACGAGACGTCGCTGGCCTCGGGCAGTGTGCGATCGGCCGACAGCGATGCGACCACCTCGTCGACGGTGCCGACGTGGGTATCGGTGAGGCGGACGAGCTCGTCGAGGGAGACGCCGTCGGTGTCGAGGCCGAACATGGTGCGCGCGAGGTGACGCAGGCCGTCACCGGCCAACTCGAGCGCGCGCGTACGGTTCTCCGGGTCGACGACGAGCGCCGTCCGGGAGGCGAGGACGCGGACGGGGGCGCCGTCGGGAAGAGCGGCCCGGTAGGCCTCGATGATCGGCAGCTGCAGCTCGTGCAGCGGCGCGTCGGGTGCGTCGGGCGTGCGCGGCTGCGTGCGCGAGAGCAGCAGGCCGTCACCGCGCTCCCCTGCCCGGCGGCCGCCGTCGATCGAGAACGTCGCCTGCCAGATGCGCGCCGACAGATCGCCCGCGGCGGGATAGATGCGCGAGTCGGTGCCGCGCACGCCGCGCCCTTCGAGGGCGTCGAGGAGCACGTCGAGGTGATCGGCGAAGATCTCGCGGCGACGGTCGGACTCGCGGCCGAACGCCGCGAACGAGGAGGGCGTCCCCCCGGTGGCCAGCCCCAGCTGCACGCGTCCGCCGCTGATCTGATCGAGCACCGTCGCATCCTCGGCGACGCGCAGCGGGTCATCCAGCGGAAGAGTGACGACGCCGGTGGCCAGCGCGATGCGGCTCGTGCGCTCCGCGGCGGCGGCCAGCAGCACGAACGGCGACGGCAGGCCGCCCTCGTGCTCGCCGAAATGGTGCTGCGCGAGCCAGGCCGAAGCGAAGCCGGCCTGTTCCGCGTGGGCGATCTGTTCGATCGCGAACCGGTAACGATCGGCGGCGGAGGCCTCTTCGAGCACGCGGCTGAAGAAGCCGAGACGGGGACCGCTCATGCGGATACCTCTTCCTGATGAGGGGCGGCGGAGTCGGGGGCGGTCAGGGCCGCCGGCGTGGATGCGGACTCTGAGCGCAGCGATGCCCCGGGGATCGCCGCGAGGAGCTCGCGCGTGTAGGCGTGCTGAGGACCGGCGAAGACCTCGGCGGCCGGGCCATGCTCGACCTGACGCCCCCGACGCAGTACCGAGACCGTGTCGGCGATCTGACGCACGACGGCGAGGTCGTGGGAGATGAACACGTAGGTGAGGCCCAGGTCGCTCTGCAGCCGGGCGAGCAGCCGCAGGATCTGGGCCTGCACGGTGACGTCCAGCGCCGAGACGGCCTCGTCGAGCACGACCAGCTCGGGTTCGACGATCAGGGCGCGCGCGATGGCGACACGCTGACGCTGCCCGCCGGAAAGCTCCCGCGGATGCCGCGACGCGATCTCGGGCGCGAGAGCGACCAGCTCGAGGTGATGGGCCACCCGCTCGGCCCGCTCGCCGCCGCTGCCGATGCCGAAGTTGCGCAGCGGCTCGGCGAGGATGTCGCCGATGCTCTGACGCGGATCGAGTGAGGCGTAGGGGTTCTGGTAGACCAGCTGGGTGGTGCGGTGGAACGCGCGGCGAGCACGTCCGCCGGCGAGCGCGGTGACCTCGGTGCCGCCGACGCGGATGGTGCCGCGCGTCGGGTCGTTGAAGCCCGCGATCGAGCGTCCCGTCGTGGTCTTGCCCGAGCCCGACTCGCCGACCAGCGCGTGCGTCGTCCCGCGCGCCACCGTGAACGACACGTCGTCGACGGCGACCAACGGTGAACGCCCGGCGCGGCGGAACTCCTGCGTGAGCCCGGTGACCTCGACCAGGGGTGCGGATGCCGCGGCCGGCGGCGCCGCCCGCTCGACGACGCGCGCGAGCGAGGGGGCGTCGGCCAGAAGCGTGCGGGTGTAGGGCGACGTCGGCGCGGCGAGCACCTGAGCGGTCGGTCCGGCCTCCTGCACCCGACCTGCCTGCATGACGACGAGCGCGTCGGAGCGGTCGGCGGCGACGGCGAGGTCGTGCGTGATGAAGAGGATGCCGGTGCCGGTCTCGGTCCGCAGCTCGTCGAGCAGGTCGAGGACCGTGCGCTGCACGGTGACATCGAGCGCGCTCGTCGGCTCGTCGGCGATGATCAGCTCGGGCTCGAGCGCGAGCGCGGCGGCGATGAGCACGCGCTGGCGCATACCGCCCGACAGCTCGTGCGGGTACTGGCGCGCGCGGGATTCGGGGTCGTCGATGCCGACGCGTTCCAGCAGATCGATGACGCGCGCGCGGATCTTGACGCGATCCTTCCACCCGTGGATGCGCAGCGCCTCGGCGACGCTCCACTCGATGGTTGCGACCGGGTTGAGCGAGTTGCCGGGGTCTTGCGGGATCAGGGCGATGCACCGACCGCGCAGGTGGCGCCACCGCCGCTCGGACAACCCGACGAGATCGGTCAGGCCGTCGGTGCGCTCGGAGAGGCGGATGCTTCCGCCCGACACGCGGCCGTTGGCGGCGAGCAGGCCGATGACCGACTGGGCGACGGTCGTCTTGCCCGAACCGGACTCGCCGACCAGAGCCGTGACCGCCCCCGCCTCGACGTCGAACGAGACCCCGCGGACGGCGTCGACCGTTCCGCGCCGCGTGCGGTACTCGACGGCGAGGTCGCGGATGGACAGCAGCGGCTGCGCGCTCATGCGGCATCCCCTCCTCGAAGGGCCTGGCTGAGGCGGTTGGTCGCCAGCACGACGACGACGACGATCAGCCCGGGCAAGACCGTGAGCCACCAGGCGGTGGCGACGTAGTTGCGCCCCTCGGCGATCAGCAGGCCCCACTCGGGCGTGGGCGGCGGCGCGCCGTAGCCGAGGAAGCCGAGGATCGAGATCTGCAGGATCGCCGAGCCGAACTGCAGCGCCGCCAGCGCGATCACCGGAGTCAACGAGTTGGGCAGGATGTGGCGCCACAGCACGCCGAGGAACGTGCCGCCCGAGCCGTAGGCCGCCTCGACGAAGTCCGACACGCGCACACTGACGACTCGCGAGCGCGCCAGCCGGGCGAACACGGCGATCGAGGTGACTCCGACCGCGACGGCCGCGCTCGTGGTGCCGAAGCCGAGCAGGATGACGACGCTGAGCGACAGCAGCAGACCGGGGATCGCGAGCAGCACGTCGACGAGACGCATGAGCGTTTCGTCGACGGCGCCGCCGAGCGCGCCGGCGGCGAGGCCGACGGCGGTGCCGACGACGAGACCGACGAGCACCGCGATGAGAGCGCCGATGATCGACTGCGACGCCCCGTAGACGACGCGGGTGTAGAGATCGCGGCCGGTCGCGTCGGTGCCGAACCAGTGCTCGGGGCTGGGCGCCTGCAGCGCGGGCGCGACGGTCTCGGTGGGGTTCTGCCCCGTGAACAGTCCCGGAAACAGCGCCCAGAGCAGCGCGACGAGGATGACGAGCGCGGGCAGGACGAACCCGACGCGCGCGAGGAGCGCCGCCCATCGAATGCCCCGGTCGGCGGACGGACCCGCGCCCGGACCCGTGGCGGCGGCGCCGTCGAGTCCGGCGGTGGTGGCCAGAGCGGTCATCGGTTTTCTCCTCGGGAGGAAGTGGTGGCCGCGATGGGGGTGCCGACCTCGGCATCCACGAGCTCGTCGACGGCACGGTCGGCGGCCTCCTCGCGCGGTGCCGCGGCCGACCCGCGGACACGGCCGGCGGTGCGCAGTCGCGCGTCGAGCACGGGATACAGCAGGTCGACGATCAGGTTGATGACGACGAAGGCGACCGTGGAGATCACGACGACGGCGAGCAGCACCGGGGTGTCGCGGTTGGCGACGGCCTGCGCCGTCAGCTGACCGATGCCGGCGCGGGCGAAGACCGTCTCGGTCACGACCGCGCCGCCCACCAGCTCGCCGAACAGCAGGCCGGCCATCGTGAGGGTCGGCAGCAGCGCGTTGCGGGCGACGTTTCGCCACAGCAGCCACGGCGTGCTGGCCCCGCGCGCACGGACCACCGCCACGAACGGCTGCTCGCGGACCTCGTCGATCGAACGCATCAGCACCTGGGAGAGGGGGGCCGCGATCGGGATCGCCAGCGTGATCACGGGCAGGATCAGTGCCTGCACCGGGTTCGCCCCGATCACCGGGACCAGACCCAGGCGGAAGGAGAACACCTGGATCAGGATGATGCCGATCCAGAACACCGGCAGCGACACGAACAGCGGCGGGATGCCGCGAAACACCCGGCGCAGCAGGCGACCCCCACCGTAGGTCGCGGTGAAGGCGATCGTCACCGCGAGGAACACCGCCAGCGCGAGTCCGAGCACCGCGAGGGTCAGCGTGGGCGGCAGCGCCGTCGCGATGAGATCGGAGACGGCGGCACCGCTGGCCACCGAGTAGCCGAAGTCTCCCGTCAAGAAGCCCGCGATCGAGCGGACGTACTGGACGACGAGCGGCTGATCGGCACCCAGCGACTGGCGGATCGCCTCGATCTGCTCGGGGGTGAGCCCCAGCTCGGGGCTCCCGTACCGGGCGATGACGGCGTCACCGGGGAGCGCGGCCAGCAGCAGGTAGGCCGCCGTGTAGGCCAGAGCGAGCACGAGCACCGCCTGGCCCACACGACGAAGGACGTACGTCATGGATTCCCGGATCTCCCGACTCAGCCCGCGAGCCAGGTCGAGTAGAAGGTCGGGCGTCCGACCGACTCGGTCTCGAAGCCCTGGACCTTGGCCGTCAGGCCGAAGACCTGCGGTTCCTCGAAGATCGGCAGGATGTACGCGTTCTCGGCGAGGTAGGTCTGCGCCGCCTCGGATGCCGCCTGACGCTGGGCCGTGGTCGGCTCGGAGGCGATGGCCTGCAGAAGCGTGTCGAGCTGCGGGTCGCCGATGCTGCCGTCAGCCGGGTTCAGGTTGAGCAGCGTGTTGCGGTTCTTCGAGAAGTACTGCGACTTCAGCACATCGAAGTCCGCGCGGCCGACCATGGAGTGGTACACCTGGATGACGCTCTGGTCGGTCGACGCCTTGGTCTGCGCGGCCATGTCGCCGGCGAACAGGTTCACCTGGATGCCGAGCTTGCCCAGCTGCTCCTGGATGAGGGTCACGACCTCCTTCGAGCGCGGCTGCGGCAGCGCCTCGTTGAAGCTCAGCGTCAGCTTCTGGCCGTCCTTGGCACGGATGCCGTCGGATCCGAGGGTCCAGCCCGCGGCATCCAGCAGCGACGCGGCCTTGGCGGGGTCGTACGTGTAGTAAGAGGACGTGTCGACGTAGCCGAGCGCCGTCTTGGCGAGCGCCCCGGTGGCCAGCGGATAGTTCTTCGTGAACAGGGTGTCGACGATCTTCTGACGATCGATGCCGGCGATGATCGCCTGACGCACGCGCACGTCGGCCAGACGCGGCTCGCGGAAGCGGAAGCTCAGGCCGTTGTTCACGCCGTTGGTGGCAGCGGCGTGCAGTGACAGGCCGCCGGCGGCGAACTGCGCCTCGTCGGGGGCCGGGATGTTGCGGGCGATGTCGGCCTGGCCGGCGACGACGGTGCCGACGCGCACACTGTTCTCCGCCGCGACGACGTAATTGACGCCCGCGAGGTAGGCGGCGCCCTGGTGCTTCAGGGACGGCGGCGCCCAGTTGTAATCCTTGCGCGCGGTGACACTGGTCTGCGTGCCGATCTGCTCGTCGGAGATGACGAACGGACCGCTGCCGATGATCTTGGTGGCGTTACCCGGGCCGAACTGCTCGCTGGTGCGGTCGAGCGTCGCATCCGACAGCAGACCCGAGTTGATGGTCGAGACGGCCTGCGCGAAGCCGGGCGACGGCGCGGTGAAGTGGAACACGACCGTGTGGTCGCCGGTCACCTCGCCGTGGTCGTAGTTGTTGATCGCCTCCGACACCGGAAGCGCCCGAGCCTTGTCACCCTTGCCGTAGAGGTCGATGTTCTTCACGACGTTCGCGGCGGTCAGCGGCGTGCCGTCGGAGTAGGTGACATCGGTGCGCAGGTCGAACGTGTACTCGGTGGCGTCGTCGTTGACCTTGTAGTCGGTGGCGATCCACGGCTCGAGCTCGAGCGTCTCGGGGTTCTGGTAGAGGAGGCGGTCGGTCACGTTGTTGACGATGCCGCCGTTGGGGTAGAAGCCCGCGGACGGCGGATACAGCGTCGTCCAGGTCTGCGGCTCGAGATAGGTGAGGGTGCCGCCCGTCTGGGGCTCGCCCCCGGCCGAGGCGGACGGGGCGGCGGCGCCGGACGCGCAGCCGGCGAGCAGGGCGACGGCGGCGAGGGTGGATGCCGCCGCGAGAGTCGTACGGGTGAGTCGGGACATGGTGGTCTCCTGGTGTGCGCCGGGCGGCGCTGCGGTGTGCGGGATGATCCACCCCACCACGGCGCTGGCCATCGCGACCAGCCGCCGGTCACGTGACGTAAGCGAACGTCACGAAACGTCACACGCGAGGCGTTTCGGCTCGCTGCGCTCTGCGTTTCGGCTCGCTGCGCTCGCTCAACGACCGGAGTGGGGGCACCCCCGGTCGTTGAGCGAGGAGCGCAGCGACGAGTCGAAACGCGCCGCGCCGACGCTCAGGCCCGCGTCAGCAGGGCGACCGGCAGGTCGGCGAGCAGGATGCCGAGGCTCGCGGCCCCGCCGTCGATCTCACGCCCGGTGAATGCGTCGCGCCACCGACCCGCCGGAAGCATCACGGCCGTCCCGCCCCAGCCGCCGCGGTCAGCGAGACCGACCGGCAGCCTCGTCGCGACGGCGACCGCGCCTCCGCGATCGAACGCCAGGGCGTGCGCGTCGGCCGCGCCCACGACCGGGAGCGCGACGTAACGGGAGAACAGTTCGGGGCGCTCGCGCCGCAGGCGCAGCGTCCGCGAGACCACCAGCAGCTTGGCCGCGCCGGAATCGTCGATACCCGGCATCCATCCGCCGTCCAGGCGGGCGAGCAGTTCGCGGCGGCGCTCGATGTCCACCGGGCGCCGGTTGTCGGGGTCGACCAGCGAGAGGTCCCACAGCTCGGTGCCCTGGTACACGTCCGGCACGCCGGGACCGGCCAGGTGCAGCAGCGCGGCGGCGAGCGCGTTGGATCGGCCCGGCGCGACGAGGTCGCGCACGACGCTCTCCACGATCGGGCGCGCCGCACCGAAAGCGGCGTCGATCAGCGCGTGCACGCGCGCCTCGAACGCCTCATCGGGATCGGTCCAGCTGGTGCCGACGTCGCCCTCGCGCGCCGCCTTCTCGGCGTATGCGTGCAGCCGCTCGGGGAGGGCGGGATCGTCCGACCATGCGCCCACGACCGCCTGCCACAGCAGCGCGTCGAGCGGACCATCGCCGGTGGAGCCCTCCGCACGCAGCGCGTCGAGCGCCGTCGCCCAGCGATCGGGCATCTCCGCGAGCACCGACAGGCGTGCGCGGACATCGGCGGAGCGTTTCGTGTCGTGCGTCGTCAGGGTCGTCAGCGCAGCCGGCCACGACGCCTGCCGACGCGCGAAGGCGGCGTGCAGACCCTCGACCGGCAGAGCGAACTGCGACGGATCGCCGCCCACCTCGGTGAGCGAGGTGAGGCGCGTGTATCGGTAGAAGGCGCGATCTTCGACACCTTTGGCCATCACCGGCCCGGTCGTCTGCATGAAACGACGCGACAGCTCGGACGAGGCGTCCGCGACGGCATCGGCGACCTGGGCGAGCGCATCCGCCAGGTCAGGACGCCGAAGGGATGCCGCAGCCACGGCATCCGCGAGCACGTCGGCGCCGGCGGGAAGATACGCGCGGTAGACGGGGAAGGCTGCCAGCAGCTCCGCGAATGCGTCGCGCGCGCGATCGTCGCCCAGACCGGCCCGCAGGGACGGCGGCAGGCAGCGGATGAGCCGCCCCACCTCCGCCGCCTGAGACGTGTCGGCGATCTCCCGCTTGGTCCCGGCGATCATGTCGGCCCAACTCAGCCGGGCGCCGCGCAGCCGCTCGTCCTCTGCGGTGAGAGCCGCCTCACCGGCCGGGTCGACGAGCACGCGGTCGATCTCCCCGAGCGCGTCGTAGCCGGTGGTGCCCGTCGTCGCCCACCAGCCCGGCAGCTGCTCGCCGGGCTCGAGGATCTTCTCCACGTAGACGGGGAAGCTGCGAGTCGACGCGGGGCCGCGCGCCTGTGCGACCGCCGCGGCGAGCGCGTCGAGATAGCCGCCTGGATCGGCGAGGCCGTCGGGGTGGTCGATGCGCAGGCCGTCGACGAGCCCCTCTCGCACCCATCGGAGGATCTCGACGTGCGACGCCGCGAACACGTCGGGCAGCTCCACGCGCACCCCCGCGAGCGAGGTCACCGTGAAGAAGCGGCGGTAGTTGAGCTCCGCGGCATCCCGCCGCCACGACGTGAGCCGCCAGTGCTGGCGTTCGAGCACGTCGCGAACGGCCGTGCGGTCGGTCGTCGCGTGCAGCGGCGCCGTGCCGGGTGCGAGGGGGAGGACGAGGTCGTAGTAGCGGGCCGTCCCGGTCTCGTCGTCGGTGGTCGCAGGCCGTACCTCGATCTCGCCGGCGCCGAGCACCTCGTCGAGGTCGCCGCCCAGCACCGGCAGCACGACGCGTTCGGCACCGTGCGCCCAATCGATGTCGAAGCCCTGCGCGAATCGGGAAGCGCGCCCGTGGGTCAGGACGTCCCACCACCACGGGTTCTCGGTCGGATCGGCAACGCCCTGATGGTTCGGCACGATGTCGACGAGGATGCCGAGACCGGCCGCCCGCGCGGCGCAGACGAAGCGCTCGAGGCCAGCCCGGCCGCCCCGATCGTCGTCCACTCTCGTCGGGTCGACGACGTCGTAGCCGTGATCGGAGCCGGAGGCCGCCTGCAGGATCGGCGACAGGTAGGCCCAGTCGACGCCGAGATCGCGCAGGTAGTCGGTGACGGCGGCGGCGGCATCCAGATCAAACGACGCACGCACCTGCAGACGGTAGGTGGACGCGGGAAGACCGCGGCTGTCGGCGATCACGGTCAGTGCGGCAGCTCGGTCTGCGGGGCCGGGGAGCGGACGATGTCGATCGGCACCGTCAGCGCCGCCAGCGACGCGGCGACGGAGTGGTCGACGTCGGGCTTGTCCTCCTGATAGTCGCGCAGGACGATGAGCGAGCGGCCCGCGAGCTCCACGGCCTCTCCCCCGCGGCGCGGCTCGGTGTCGGTGAGCTGTCCCGTGGTGTCGACGACGATCTCCCACTGCGGACTGAACTCGGCGCGCGGGATCGTGAACGAGAGCCCTTCGTCGCCCGCGTTGAACAGGATGAAGAAGTGGCGATCCTCGATCTGCTCGCCGCGCCGATCGCGCTCACGGATGCCGTCGCCGTTGAGGAACACCCCGACCGCCCGGCCGAAGCCGGACTCCCAGTCCTCGGGCTGCATCTCGGTGCCGTCGGGGCGCAGCCACGCGATGTCGGGCAGCGGCGCACCCTCCTCGCGGCGGACGGGCCGGCCGTCGAAGAAGCGGCTGCGCCGGAACGTCGGATGCTCGCGGCGCAACCGGGCGAGGGCGGCCGTGAACTCCACGAGCGGCTGATCGACGTGATTCCAGTCGATCCAGGTGATGTCGTTGTCCTGCGCGTACCCGTTGTTGTTGCCGCCCTGCGTGCGGCCCAGCTCATCGCCGTGCGAGATCATCGGCACGCCCTGGCTGAGCAGCAGCGTGGCAAGGAAGTTGCGCTGCTGGCGCGCGCGCAGCATCAGGACGCCCTGGTCGTCGGTGGGGCCTTCCACACCGCAGTTCCACGATCGGTTGTGCGATTCGCCGTCGTTGTTGTCCTCGCCGTTGGCCTCGTTGTGCTTCTCGTTGTACGAGACGAGGTCGCGGAGCGTGAAGCCGTCGTGCGCGGTGACGAAGTTGATGGAGGCGACCGGTCGACGCCCCGAGTTCTCGTACAGGTCTGCCGAGCCCGTCAGCCGCGACGCGAACTCGCCCAGTGTCGCCGGCTCGCCGCGCCACAGGTCGCGGA
Source organism: Sphingomonas sp. BLCC-B65 (assembly GCF_028550675.1). Lineage (NCBI taxonomy): Bacteria > Pseudomonadati > Pseudomonadota > Alphaproteobacteria > Sphingomonadales > Sphingomonadaceae > Sphingomonas > Sphingomonas sp. BLCC-B65. The sequence goes on from NZ_JAQQGL010000001.1 coordinate 1,474,153, forward strand.
CGGTGTCGCGGTACTTGCCGTTCCACTCCGTCCACTGCGGCGGGAAGTTGCCCACTTGGTAGCCGCCGGGGCCGATGTCCCAGGGTTCGGCGATGAGCTTGACCTGCGAGATCACCGGATCCTGCTGCACGATCTCGAAGAAGGCCGCGAGTCGATCGACCTCATAGAACTCGCGGGCGAGGGTCGCCGCCAGATCGAACCGGAAGCCGTCGACGTGCATCTCCAGCACCCAGTAGCGGAGGGAGTCCATGATCAGCTGGAGGGTGTGCGGGTTGCCGACGTTCATGCTGTTGCCGGTGCCGGTGTAGTCGGTGTAGTACCGCTTGTCGTCGGCTTCGAGCCGGTAGTACGCCTCGTTGTCGATGCCGCGCATCGACAACGTCGGGCCCATGTGGTTGCCCTCCGCGGTGTGGTTGTAGACCACGTCGAGGATGACCTCGATGCCCGCGGCGTGCAGGGCTTTCACCATGCTCTTGAACTCCTGCACCTGCTGACCGCGCTGACCGGTCGAGGAGTAGGTGTTCTGCGGCGCGAGGAAGGCGATCGTGTTGTAGCCCCAGTAGTTGCTGAGACCCTTCTCCTGCAGGGTGGAGTCGTTGACGAACTGGTGCACCGGCATGAGCTCGATCGCGGTCACGCCGATGTGCTTGAGGTGCTCGATGACGGCGGGATGCGCGATCGCGCTGTACGTGCCGCGGATCTCCTCGGGGATCTCGGGATGCAGCTGCGTCAGCCCCTTGACGTGGGCCTCATAGATGACGGTCTCGGCATACGGGGTCTTCGGCAGCCGGTCGCCCGCCCAGTCGAAGAAGGGGTTGACGACGACGCCCTTCATCATGGCGGCGGCCGAGTCCTCGTCGTTGCGGGAGTCGGGGTCGCCGAAGTCGTAGCCGAACACCGACTGCCCCCAGTGGACCTGCCCTTCGACCGCCTTGGCGTAGGGGTCGAGCAGCAGCTTGTTGGGGTTGAACCGATGCCCGTTGGCGGGATCATTCGGCCCGTGCACGCGATAGCCATATCGCTGGCCCGGCTGCACCGTGGGCAGATACACGTGCCACACGAACGCATCGACGTCGCGCATCTCGATGCGCGTCTCTTTGCCGCGGTCGCCGAACAGACACAGCTCGACACGCTCGGCACCCTCACTGAACAGCGCGAAGTTCGTTCCACTGCCGTCGAACGTCGCCCCGAGCGGGTACGCGGATCCTGGCCATGCCTGCATGTGCGACTCCCTGTGCGATGACATCGTTCGGTGACACCGTTGCCACACGCTCGAACCGTGACGAGACCATCCCGTGACGAGTTCAGCCTAGGCCTCGGACCCTCTCGTCGGGGTGTGGGACGGTGGGTCTGGACGCGGGCGCGCGGAGTTGCTATGCGCCGCGGCATCCCGCGAGAAACCAGCCTCGGAGCGAGAAACACGTGCAGACGTGATGTCTCGCAGCGGGGATGGTTTCTCGCTGGCTGCAGGACGCCGGCGGTGCGGGATGCCGTCAGGCGGCGAGGATGCGGGCGGCCTGACGAGCGGCCCCGAGCGCGACGTACTCGCCCGCCGCGGGCACGTCCACCGGCACGCCGAGCACGTCGGGGGCGATGCGCCGCACCGCCTCGGACTGCGCGCCGCCGCCGACCAGCAGCGCCCGTTCGATCGGCACACCGAGCCCGCGGATGGCATCCAGGCCGGCCGCGAGTCCTCGCAGCATGCCCTCCACCGCCGCGCGGGCGAGGTTCTCGCGCGTCGTGGAGGCGAGCGTCATGCCCGTCAGCTCCGCTGTGGCGTCCGGCAGGTTGGGCGTGCGCTCCCCCTCGAAGTACGGCAGCAACCGCAGACCGGCGGCTCCGGCGGGAGCGGCGAGAGCGAGCGCGCTCAGCTCATCGTGATCGACAGCGAGGAGCCGTGCCGTCACATCGAGCACCCGCGCCGCGTTGAGCGTGGCGACGAGCGGAAGGAAGTGACCGGCGGCGTCGGCGAAGCCGGCGACGGTGCCGGTCGGGTCGATCGTGCGCTGCGCACTGACCGCGAACACCGTGCCGCTCGTGCCGATCGACACGACGACGTCGCCGACGTCGGCACCGACGCCCAGGGCGGCGGCCGCGTTGTCGCCCGCGCCGGGGCCGACCCGACGGCCCGCGGCATCCAACACCCACTCGTCCGGGCCGAGCACCCGCGGCAGGGCGGCGTCGTGACCGAGCGCGGCGACGAGCAGATCGCGATCGTAGGCACCTGTCGCGGGGTTCCAGTAGCCCGTCCCCGAGGCGTCCGACCGGTCGGTGGTCAGCTCGTCGAATGCCACCGCACCCTCGACCACCGGACCGAAGCCGCGCAGACGCCAGGTCAGCCAGTCGTGCGGCAGCGCGACGGCGGCGACGGCGGCGGCGTTGTCGGGCTCGACGTCACGCAGCCATCGCAGCTTCGTGATCGTGAAGGAGGCCACGGGCACGAGACCCGTGCGCGTGGCCAGCGCCTCGCCGCCGAACTCGGCGACGAGGTCGGCGGCGGCCGGCGCCGACCGGGTGTCGTTCCACAGCAGCGCGTCGCGGACGACCGCACCGGTCGCATCGAGCGCGACCATGCCGTGCTGCTGGCCGCCGATCGCCCATGCCTCGACGTCCGTCATGCCGCCGGCATCCGCGATCGCGGCCTGGAGCGCGCTCCACCACGCCTCGGGGTCGACGCTCGTCCCGTCGGGATGCGACGCGCGCCCCGAACGGACCACGGCTCCCGTCTCCGCATCGACGATGACGACCTTGCAGGACTGCGTCGAGCTGTCGACGCCCATCACGAGTGCCATCTCGGCATCCTCTCTCGGTGGACCGCCACCACCCGCCGAGACACCGGATCCGCACCGAGACACCGGCGTGCGGCGGGTGTCTCGGTGCGGACGTGGTGTCTCGCGGGCGGGGCGGTCGGGCGGATGCCGGGGTCAGCGGGCGCCGAGCAGGTGCTCGGTGGCCAGCTGCTGCAGGCGGACGAAACCGAAGCCCTTGCCACCGAGGTAGGCGTCGGTGTCGAAGTCCTCGTAGGCGGAGCGGTCGGCCACGAAGTCGTCGTAGCTCTCGCCCTCGGCGAACGTCGGCTGAGCGAGCTCGGCCACGCGCGCAGCGGCGAGTGCCTCCTGCACCTCCGGATCGGCGCGGAAAGCGGCCGCCCGCTCCTTCAGCAGCAGGTACGTGCGCATGTTTGCGGCTGCCGAGTCCCAGACGCCGGTCTCGTCCTCGGTGCGCGAGGGCTTGTAATCGAAGTGGCGCGGTCCCTCGTAGGCCGGGCCGCCGTTCGGACCCCCGTTTTCGAGCAGGTCGACCAGCGCGAACGCATTGTGCAGGTCGCCGTGGCCGAACACGAGGTCCTGGTCGTACTTGATGCCGCGCTGGCCGTTGAGGTCGATGTGGAAGAGCTTGCCGTGGTACAGCGCCTGGGCGATGCCGGCCGCGAAGTTCAGCCCCGCCATCTGCTCATGACCGACCTCGGGGTTCAGGCCCACGAGCTCGGGACGCTCGAGCGAGTCGATGAAGGCGAGGGCGTGCCCGACCGTCGGCAGGAGGATGTCGCCGCGCGGCTCGTTCGGCTTGGGCTCGATCGCGAAGCGGATGTCATAGCCCTTGCTGACGACGTAATCGCCGAGGAAGTTGACGGCTTCGCGGTAGCGCTCCAGCGCCTGGCGGATGTCCTTCGCGGAGTCGTACTCGGCGCCTTCGCGACCGCCCCACATGACGAACGTCTGCGCGCCGAGCTCGGCTCCGAGGTCGATCTGGCGCAGCACCTTGCGGATGGCGAAGCGGCGTACGTCGCGGTCGTTCGAGGTGAAGCCGCCGTCCTTGAAGACGGGGGCGCTGAAGAGGTTGGTCGTGACCATCGGCACCTTCAGTCCCGTCGCGTCCAGCGCGCCCTTGAGACGGTCGATCTGGTGCTGACGGTCGGCGTCGCTGGAGCCGAAGGGGAAGAGATCGTCGTCGTGGAAGGTCAGCCCATACGCCCCCAGCTCGGCGAGCTTCTCGACCGCGTGCACGACGTCGAGCGGCGGACGGGTCGGGCCTCCGAACGGGTCGGTGCCGTTGTAGCCGATGGTCCAGAGACCGAAGGTGAACTTGTCGGCGGGGGTCGGGGTGGTCATGACGCTCCTTCGCGGTCTCCCGGGTGGGAGGTTTGTTGTTGACAGCAACCTATACCACGACGCACCCGTCGTCTACCGCGACGCCCGGCACCCGCGCCTCTAGGGTGGACGCGTGGCACGCGCAGAAGGAACCGTCGAGGGCGTTCGGCGCGCCAACCTCTCCCGCGTGCTGCGGCTCGTTCACGAAGACGGCCCCCTCTCGCGCGCGGCACTCACCGAGACGACGGGTCTGAACCGGTCCACGGTCGGCGCGCTGGTCGCCGACCTCGTCAGCGCGGGCCTCGCCACCGAGGGCGCCCCCGAGATGCACCGGCGGGTGGGACGGCCCTCACCGTCGGTCGCGGCCGCCGCGGACGTGGTCGCCATCGCGGTCAATCCCGAGGTCGACGCCCTCACCGTGGCCGCCATCGGACTCGATCGCGCGATCGTGTGCCGCGAGCGCATCGAGCTCGCCGGACTGCTCACCCCCCACGAGGCCACCGCGCTCACCGCCGAGGTGGTCGAACGCTGGCGCACGGGGGTGCTCGCCTCGCACCGCATCGTCGGCATCGGCATCGCGGTGCCCGGGCTGGTGCGCTCCGCCGATGGGCTCGTGCGCCGCGCCCCGCACCTCGACTGGACCGACGCCCCGCTGCGCGACGAGCTCGCGCAGGCCACAGGCCTGCCGACGGCGATCGACAACGACGCGACGCTCGGCGCCCTCGCCGAGAGCCGCTACGGAGCCGGTCGCGGCGTCGCCGATCTGATCTACGTCAACGGCGGCGCGAGCGGCATCGGCGGCGGCCTGGTGATCGGCGGCCACCTCGTGCGCGGCGCGGGCGGCTACGCCGGCGAGCTCGGCCAGAACAGGCCGGGCATCGCACAGCCGGCGGATCGTCGCTCGGGCGCGCAGGGCACCCTGGAAGACGAGGTGAGTCGCTCGCGCCTGCTCGCCGTCGTGGGGCTGCACAGCGCGGACGAACCCACACTCGAGGAGGCGATCCGCACCTCGGGGAGCGTGGAGGTCGCGGCGGAGGTCGAACGCCAGCGCCGCATTCTCGCGACGGCGTTGGCGAACGCCGTGAACGTGCTCAACCCGTCGACCGTCATCCTCGGCGGCTTCCTGGCGACGATCCTCGACCAGGATGCCGAGGCCCTCCAGAGCGCCGTCCGCGAGCAGGCCATGGCCATGAACGTCGAAGACCTGCACCTGCGTGCGGCCGACCTGGGCCCCGACCGCCTGCTCGTGGGCGCGGCCGAGATCGCCTTCGACGCGCTGCTCACCGACCCCCTCGACGCACTGCCCGGCGCACTGCCCGACGCGGGCTGACCCCCGGCATCCGCGCGCTCAGCGCAGCGGCGCGGTGGTGGCGCGCGGGATGAGCCGCGTGGGAAGAACGAGGTGTGTGGCCTCGGGCGCGCCCCCGCCGAGCATCGTGACCAGCATCCGCGCGGCTTCGGCGCCGAGGCGCTGGATGGGCTGGCGCACCGTGCTGAGCGGACGCGCCGTGAGGAAGGCCTCGGGGATGTCGTCGAAGCCGATGACCGACAGATCGCCCGGCACGTCCAGTCCCAGCTCCCCCGCCACTTCGATGAGCCCGAGCGCCGTGCGGTCGTTCGCGGCGAAGACGGCCGTGGGCCGGTCAGACTGCTGCAACAGCGCACGCCCGACGACCCGGACCGTGTCGGGGTCGTACATCCCCACGGCCACGAGGGCGGGGTCGAAGCGGATGCCGGCATGGCGCAGCGCGCGGCGGTAGCCCGCCTCGCGCATCTCCGACGAGCGCAGCTCGGGACGCCCCGCGAGGAACCCGATGCGCCGATGCCCGAGTTCGAGGAGGTGCGTCGTCGCCTCGAAGCCTCCGGCGAGGCTGTCGGACTCGACCGAGGGAATGTCGACGCGACCGGCGTGCGGGTCGACCGCGACGATCGGCACGTCGGCGTTGACGCCGACGACCGTGGGGGTGACCATGATGGCGGCATCGATGAGTGTGCCGCTGAGCCGACTGAGCGAGCGACGTTCCCACCCCTGCGGATCGCTGTCGCGCGCACCCGCGTACGCGAGCAGATCGTAGCGGTGGCTGCTGAGCGCCGCACCGACGCCCTTCAGCACCTCCGCGCTGAACGGCTCGAAGTCCGAGACGAGCACGCCGACGACCCCCGTTCGGCGGGAGCGCATGCTGCTCGCGACGAGGCTCGACTCGTAGCCGAGCTCGGCCACGGCATCCAGTACGCGCGACACCGTCGCACTGGCGACGCCATACCGCCCGTTGACCGCTTTGGACACCGTGGCGACCGACACTCCGGCGGCGGCGGCGACGTCATGGATGGTGGCTCTGCGACTCACGGGGCGATCCTATGGGGACGGAAACGTTATTGAAAAGGTTTTTGAAAACGTTTGACGTTGTTGACAACAAATGGACACACTGGTGCACATTCCGGCCCGAACCCGTTCACCGGAATGCTCCGTGCCCCGAATGACCGGGGTGAGGCTCAATGAGGAGGACAGGAATCACATGAAGGCGAACAAGATCCTGACCGGAGCGGCGCTCCTGGTCGCGGGCACGCTCGGTCTGAGCGCCTGCAGCGGCGGATCGGGCGGAACCAACGCCGACGGCAAGGTCGAGATGACGCTCTGGCAGAACTCGACCACCGGTCCCGGACAGCAGTTCTGGAAGGACGCCATCGCGGCCTTCGAGAAGGAGAACCCGAACGTCACCATCACGATGCAGTCCGTGCAGAACGAAGACATGGACGGCAAGCTGCAGACCGCGCTGAACGCGGGCGACGCTCCCGACATCTTCCTGCAGCGCGGCGGCGGCAAGCTCGCGGCGATGGTGCAGGCGGGCCAGCTGATGGACCTCACCGACAAGATCGGCGACACCGCCAAGTCGGAGATCTCCGAGGGCTCCTTCAAGGCCGAGACCTACCAGGACAAGGTGTGGGCCATGCCGCTGGCGGTGCTGCCGAGCGGCTTCTGGTACAGCTCCGACCTGTTCACCAAGGCGGGCATCACGACGCCGCCGACCACCATCACCGACCTGGAGTCTGCCGTCGGCAAGCTCAAGTCCGCGGGCGTCGCACCCATCGCACTCGGCGCGAAGGACGCCTGGCCGGCCGCCCACTGGTACTACAACTTCGCCCTCCGCGAGTGCAGCGCCCAGACCATCGAGAAGACCGGCGACACCAAGGACTTCAGCGACGGCTGCTGGCTGAAGGCCGCGGAAGACCTGAACGACTTCGCCGCGACCCAGCCGTTCAACGACGGCTTCCTGACCACGAGCGCCCAGCAGGGCGCCGGCAGCTCCGCCGGTCTCGTCGCCAACCACCAGGCCGCGATGGAGCTCATGGGCGCGTGGGACCCGGGCGTGATCGCCTCCCTCACCCCCGACGAGAAGCCGCTGCCCGACCTGGCCTGGTTCCCGTTCCCCGAGCTGTCCGGCGGCCAGGGCGAGCCGGGCTCGATGATGGGCGGCGTCGACGGGTACTCGTGCTCGGTCAAGGCTCCGAAGGAGTGCGCCGACTTCCTCAACTTCATCGCGTCGGCCGACCAGCAGAAGGCCTACTACGCGGCCTTCAGCGCCCCGCCCGTCAACAAGACGGCGCAGGCGGCGGTCAAGGAGCCCTACCTGCAGGAGGTCCTCGCCGCCTACAACAAGGCTCCCTTCGTGTCGCAGTGGCTCGACACCGTCCTCGGCCAGAACGTCGGCAACGCGCTGAACGTCGCCGTGGTCGATCTGCTGGCGGGCAAGAGCAACCCGCAGCAGATGATCCAGTCGGTCACCGACGCGGCCAAGAAGGGCTGATCGGATCGTGTCCCTTCGCGAGACCTCCGTGGCCGTCACCGACCCGGAGACGGATCTCGCGCAGCACGGCGGGGGCGGCGTGACGCCGCCCCCGCCCACGCCGCGCCGCCGTCCCCGTGGACTGGGCTGGGCCGGGAGATTCGAGATCGCGCTGCTGGTCGGGCCGGCGCTGATCATGTTCCTCGGCTTCGTCATCTTCCCGGTGGCGATGGCGGCCTACTACGGCTTCTTCCGCTGGCAGGGCTACGGCACGCCCACCGACTTCGTCGGCCTGCAGAACTACGTCACGATCCTCACCGACCCGACCTTCCTCGAGGCGCTCGGGCACAACGGCTTCATCGTGATCGCCTCGATCGTGCTGCAGGGTCCGGTCGCGGTGCTGCTGGCTCTGCTGCTCAACCGTCGGATGCGGGGGCAGTCCCTCATCCGCGTGCTGATCTTCGTGCCCTACGTCATCGCAGAGGTCGTCGTCGGCACCGGCTTCGGCCTCATGCTGCAGACGCAGGGCGCCGTGAACGGCCTGTTGGAGAACTGGGGGCTGGGCGCCCTCGCCCACGATTGGATCTCGGACCCGGCGATCGCCATCTGGACGCTGATGGCCATCCTCACGTGGAAGTACGTCGGCTTCGCCGTCATCCTCTTCCTCGCGGGACTGCAGGGCATCCCCGAGGAGCTCTACGAGGCGGCGGCGCTCGACGGTGCCGGCTACTGGCAGACCCACTGGCGCATCACGCTGCCGCTGCTGGCCCCCACGCTGCGCATCTGGGCGTTCCTCTCGATCATCGGGGCCCTGCAGCTGTTCGACCTCGTCTACATCATCTGGGGCCAGTACGTCGCCTCGACGGCAGGCACATCCACGATGGCCACCTACATGGTGGTCAACGGCCGCAACGCCGGCAACTTCGGCTTCGGCAACGCCGTCGCCGTCGTCATCTTCGTCATCTCGCTCGTCGTCGCCCTCATCTACCAGCGCTTCGTGCTGCGTCGCGACACGGCCGGCGCCATCACCGAAGGGAAGAAGACCCGATGAGCGCGCTCACCGTCGACACCCCCGTCTCCACCGCCACGGTGGCCACCGCAGGACACCGCGGACGGGGTCCGCGCCGCACGAAGGAGCGGCTGCCCTGGGGCAGTCCGCTCGTGTACTTCATCGCTCTCGTCGTGATCGCCCTCATGCTGGCGCCGGTGCTGTACATCATCATCGGCGGGTTCCGCAGCAACTCGCAGATCACGGTCGACCCCGCCGGCTGGCCCGATCCGTGGAACGCCCAGAACTACCTGAACGTCCTCACCGGGCCGCAGTTCTGGCGTCAGGTGATCAACTCGATCATCGCGGCCGGTGCGACCACCGCCGGAGTGGTCGCACTCGGGCTCATGGCCAGCTACGTCATCGCGCGGTATCCGTTCCGCGGGCGCGGCGCGCTCTATGCGCTGTTCGCGGCGGGTCTCATGTTCCCGATCACGGTCGCCATCACGCCGTTGTACATCGTCATCCGTGACCTCGGCCTGATGAACTCGCTCGCCGGGATCATCCTTCCGCAGATCGCGTTCGCGCTGCCGACGACGATCATCATCCTCGTGCCGTTCCTGCGGGCGATCCCGGACGAGATCCAGGAAGCCGCGTTCATCGACGGCTGCAGTCGATTGGGCTTCTTCTGGCGGATGGTGCTGCCCTTGTCGGTGCCCGGCGTCATCACGGTCGGCATCCTCGCTTTCATCGGCAGCTGGAACAGCTACCTGCTCCCCCTGTTCATCCTCAACAACGAGGCGAGCTTCACGCTGCCTCTGGGCGTGCAGGCCTTCTCCTCCCAGTACTCGGTCGACACCGCCAAGGTGCTGGCTTTCACCTCACTGTCGATGCTCCCGGCACTGCTGTTCTTCAGCCTGTTCGAGCGTCGCATCGTCGGCGGCCTCACGGGCGCCGTGAAGGGCTGATCCGTATGACGATCTCCGATTCCCCCCTCCACCAGCCGCTCGCCGAGCCGGTCTCCCCCCGGGTTGCCGCGCTCATGGCCGCGATGACCGTCGAGCAGAAGGTGGCGCAGCTGACCGGTTTCTGGGTCGACCAGGGCGACGAGGTGGTCGCGCCGATGGCCGGCGAGATGCTGGCCGGCGAAGCGACGCCCTCCGACCGCTACGAGCAGGCGTCGGCACACGGCCTCGGCCACCTCACGCGCGTCTACGGCACGAGACCCGTGGATGCCGCGGAACGCGCGGCCTGGCTGTGGAACGAGCAGCGCCGTCTCGCCGCGGCATCCGGTCACGGCATTCGCGCGATCGTTCACGAGGAGTCGCTGACGGGGCTCGCGGCCTGGAGAGCGGCGACGTTTCCGACGCCCCTGGCGTGGGGCGCGGCGTTCGACCCCGAGATCGTCGAGAGGATGGGACGTCTCATCGGCGAATCGATGCGAGAACTCGGCGCGCACCAGACCCTCGCCCCCGTGCTCGATGTCATCCGCGATCCCCGCTGGGGGCGTGTCGACGAGTGCATCTCGGAGGATCCCTACGCGGTGGCGACGATCGCCACGGCCTACGTGCGCGGCATCCAGGATGCCGGGGTGCACGCGACCCTGAAGCACTTCGTCGGCTACTCGGCCTCGCAGGCGGGCCGCAACCACGCGCCCGTCCACGCCGGTCCGCGAGAGCTGGCCGACGTGTTCCTGCCGCCGTTCGAGATGGCGGTGCGCGACGGCGGCGCACGCTCGGTGATGAACTCCTACACCGACATCGACGGCGTTCCGGTGGCCTCGGACCCGCGGCTGCTGACCGACCTGCTGCGCGGAACGTGGGGCTTCGACGGCGTGGTCGTCTCGGACTACTTCGCGATCGCCTTCCTCGAGACGATGCACGCCGTCGCCGCCGACCGCACCGAGGCGGCACGCCTGGCGCTGACCGCCGGCATCGACGTCGAGCTGCCCAGCGGCGACGCCTACGCCGCTCCCTTGCTCGCCGGGCTGCGCGACGGCCGCATCGACGAGGCGCTCGTCGATCGCGCGCTTGCCCGCGTGCTCGCGCAGAAGGAGGAGCTGGGTCTGCTCGATCCCGACGAGAGCGAACCTCCGACCGCGATCGACCTCGACTCGCCGGCGCACCGTGAGGTCGCGCGCGAGCTCGCGGAGCGCTCGCTCGTGCTGCTGTCGAACGACGGCACGCTGCCGCTGGCCACCGGCACGGCCGGTCCGGCACGCATCGCGGTGATCGGCCCGAACGGCCACGACGCCTCGGCGTTGATGGGCTGCTACTCGTTCGCCAACCACGTGCTGGCCCATCACCCGGGAACACCGTACGGCTTCGCGATCCCGACGGTCGCCGAGGCGCTGCGCGCAGAGCTGCCCGACGCCGCGATCGTCTCTGTCGCGGGCTGCGAGGTCGAGGGCGACGACCGCTCGGGCTTCGGCGCGGCGGTGGATGCCGCGGCATCCGCCGACGCGGCGATCGTCGTCGTCGGCGATCGCGCCGGGCTGTTCGGACGCGGCACCGTGGGCGAGGGCAACGACGCAGAGAGCCTGGAGCTGCCGGGCGTGCAGCGAGAGCTCGTCGACGCCGTGGTCGCCACGGGCACGCCGGTCGTCCTGGTCGTCGTGACCGGGCGGCCCTACGCTCTCGCGTGGGCTCTGGATGCAGACGCCGACGCGCGGCCACGAGCGGTGGTGCAGGCGTTCTTCCCGGGCGAGGAGGGCGGAGTGGCGATCGCGCGGATGCTGTCCGGAGCGGTCTCACCCTCGGGCCGACTGCCCGTCTCGCTGCCGCGTTCGGCCGGCGCACAGCCGTTCTCCTACCTGCATCCGATCCTGGGCGGCAACAGCGATGTGACCAGCGCCGACAGCGCGCCGGTGCGTCCGTTCGGGTTCGGGCTCGGCTACACGACGTTCACCCGTACCGACCTGTCGGCGCCGGCCGAGGTCGATGCCGGCGGCGTTCTGCCGGTGAGCGTCACGGTGACCAACACCGGCTCCCGCCCCGGCACCGAGATCGTGCAGCTGTACGCGCACGACGTGCACGCCAGCGTCGTCCGACCGGTCGCCCAGCTGCTCGGATACGCCCGGGTCACGCTCGCGGCGGGAGCGAGCGCGCGCGTGCACTTCGAGGTTCCGACCGCACGCCTGGCGTTCACCGACCGGCGCGGCATCCGCATCGTCGAGCCCGGCCGCGTCGATCTCTGGATCGGGGAGTCGGTGGCCGACCGCGAGAGCGTCGCAACCGTCACCCTCACCGGAGACGTGCACCCGGTCACGGCCGCCGATGCCCGCATCGTGGGGACACACGTCGAGTAGCGGTCTTTCGCCTCTTCCGCCACTCGATCAGACGGCCCGCCCCTTTCCCGGGGCGGGCCGTTCTTCCGTGCGGTCAGTCGAGAGCGAGCTCGACGGTCGCGAAGGCGTGCGACGGCAGATCGACGCGCAGGACACCCGCCTCCACCGTGGCCTCCAACGGCACCGGGCGCACCGTGTCGGGCGCCTGCGGGGTGTTGTGCGCCGCGGCATCCGGTCCGGTCAGCACGCGGGCGCGCACGACCCTGGCGTTGCGACCGCGGAGGTCGATCTCGACGGGAAGCGCGTCGTCGACGCCGACGTGCGTGAGCGAGACGAGCACGGCGCCGTCCTTCGTGGATGCCGAGAGCGACAGCGCCGGCAGCTGCGCATCGTCGACACCGACGGCGGGCGTGCTCACGACGTGCGCCGGCAGCGCCATCGCGTCATGGTGCCCCACGTTCATCTCGTACACGTGGTAGGTCGGAGTCAGCACGAGGCCGCCATCGTCGTCGGTCAGGATCATCGCCTGCAGCACATTGAGCGTCTGCGCGATGTTCGCCATGCGCAGGCGCGCGGCGTGGCGGTGGAACACGTCGAAGTGGATGCCGGCGACCAGCGCATCGCGCACCGTGTTCTGCTGGAAGAGGAAGCCGGGGTTGGTCCCCGGCTCCACGCTCCACCAGGTGCCCCATTCATCGCAGACGAGGTCGATGGTGCGCTCGGGGTCGTAGGCGTCCATGACGGCTTCGTGCGCGCGGATCACGCGCTCGATCTCGTAGGCCTTGCCGATCGTGCGTACGTATTCGTCGCGCGAGAACGCCGTCGCCGACTCCTTCTGGATGCCGGTGCCGGCGTGCGTGTAGTAGTGGAACGAGATCGCCTGAAACGGCGAGCGCTGCGGGTCGGGGGCGTTCGTCGACATCGCCGACGCCATGAGCGCGTGCGTCCAGCGCACGTCGTCGTCGGCGGCGCCGGCCGCGATGCGGGTGAGGGTGTTGCCGTCGTGTTCCCTGCAGAAGGTCGCGTAGCGCCGGGCGAGCGAGGTGTAGTACTCCGGCGTCATGTGGCCCCCGCATCCCCAGGCCTCGTTGCCGAGACCCCAGAACGGCACCCGCCACGGCTCGTCGCGACCGTTCGCACGGCGCAGGCGCGCCATGGGGCTGTCGCCGGAACGGGTGAGATATTCGACCCACTCGCTCATCTCCTGCACGGTGCCGCTGCCGACGTTGCCGTTGACGTAGGGCTCGGCGCCGAGCATGTCGCAGAGGTCCATGAACTCGTGCGTGCCGAAGGCGTTGTTCTCGACGACATCCCCCCAGTTGGTGTTGACCATCGTCGGTCGGGTCTCGCGCGGACCGACGCCGTCGCGCCAGTGGTACTCGTCGGCGAAGCACCCGCCGGGCCAGCGGAGGTTCGGAACGTGCAGTCGGCGGAGGGCCTCGACCACGTCGAGTCGGATGCCGCGCTCGTTCGGGATCGGCGAGTCCTCCCCCACCCAGAAGCCCCCGTAGATGCATCGTCCGAGGTGTTCGGCGAAGTGTCCATAGAGGTGACGGCTGATCTGCGGACCCGTGACGTCGAGGTCGACGGCGGCGCGAGCGATGGTCATGACGGCTCCCGTTCTGCGGCTGCTCCGCCGCCCTCCCATCCTCGCACCAATATGTTTCACATGACAACAAATATGGACCCGCGGCACCGATCGCGCCGCGACGGGCGAGAACCAGCGGCGCACCGTGCGGCAGCACAGCCGCGTCAGCGTGGCCGCGTCAGCGCAGCGAGAGCTGGTCGTCGAGGTAGTCGGCCAGGGGCCGACGCGCGCCGGCCGCCGTCCACGTCACGAGCGGGATGCCGTCGACGAGCGCCAACGGCCCGGAGCGCTCACCCCGGCGCACGGCGTCGAGGTCGATCTGCGTCGCACCCAGGTGCAGCACCTCGCCGTCGGCGAACCCGCCCCGCGCCGCCGCGGCTGCACGCTCGGAGCGGGCACGCTGCGCCTCCGCCGTGTACCCGCGGACGGCCTCGGCGCGGGCGCGGAGGATCTCACCGGTGGCATAGACCTCGGCATCCGCGATGAGGAGCACGCCGACGTGCCATGCCTCGCCGACCGGCACGATCCGGGGAGCGCGGCCGAAGCCGAGCAGGCGCCGCGTATGGGCCCAGTCACCCAGGCGCTCGCGTGAGGATCCCGCCAGACGCCGGCGGGCGTCGGAGAGCACGGCGCCGAGCAGGTCGGCGCCGGCGGCGGGCTCGTCGCTCATCGCGGACCGGGGCGCACGGTCAGGTCGCTGATGACCGCGTCCCGCGGAAGATCGAGGGCCGTGAGCACGGCGGTGACCACCGACGCCGGGTCGATCCACCGATCGGGGTCGTACGCGGCCCCCTCCTGCGCGTGGACCTCCGCCTGCATGGGCGTGGCGGTGCGACCGGGGTACACGGTCGTGACACGCACGCCGTGCTCGGCCTCTTCGCCTCGGAGGGCATCGGCGAGGGCCTTGAGCCCGTGCTTGGATGCCGCGTACGCCGCCCACTGCGGATGCGCGGTGAGACCCGCGCCCGAGTTGACGAACACCACCTGGCCACGGGCAGCGCGCACCCGCGGCAGCAGCAGCCGGGTCAGCTCGGCGGGCGCGGTCAGGTTCACGGCCAGCTGGCTCTCCCACGCCGATACCGGCAGATCGCCCACGCGGCCGAGTTCGACGATGCCCGCGGCGTGGATGACGCTGTCGATCCGCTCCGGGACGGCATCGGCGTGCTGCATCGCGTCGGCGATCGCAGCCGGGTGCGCAAGGTCGGCGACGATGGTGACGCTGCCCGGGAACGCGCGCGACAGATCGTCGGCCCGGGCGGCGTCGCGGACGATGAGCACGAGGCGATCGCCGCGCGCCGCGAGCCGCTCGGCGATGAGGTTTCCGATGCCGGAGCCCGCTCCGGTGATCACGTGGGTGGTCATCTGACCATCCTCGCACCGCGGTGGTTCAGACCGCCCTGTCCTCCATGCCCCACGGCGAGCCGTAACCGGTCGGCGCGGGCGCGGCGAGCAGGTCGAGGAACGGCTTCGCGTCGAACGCCTCGGGGCCGAGCACGCCGGTACCGGTCCACACCCCCGTGGCGAGCAGCTCGAGCGCGATGACCGGGTTGATGGCGGTCTGCCAGACGACCGCCTGCGAACCGTACTCGCGCATCGTCTCCTCGTTGTCGGCCACGTGGTACAGGTACGTCGAGCGCGGGCGGCCGTCGACGCCGGTTCCCGTGACCCACACGCCGGCGCAGGTCTTGCCGCTCATCTTGTCGCCGATGGTCGCCGGGTCGGGAAGGCACGCGGCGACCACGTCGCGCGGCGAAACCTCCACGCCCTTGACGTTGACCTTCGCGGTGCTGTCCAGGCCGAGCTTGTGGAGGGTCTTCAGCACGCCGATGAACTCGTCGCCCAGGCCGTACTTGAAGGTGACGCGCTTCGCCTTCGTCCAGCGCGGCATCAGCAGCACCTCCTCGTGCTCGACGTTGACGCATTCCACCGGACCGATGCCGTCGGGAAAGTCGAACACCTCGGGCTCGCTGAACGGCTCCGTCGTGTACCAGCCGCGGTCCTTCTCGTAGATGACCGGCGGATTGAGACACTCCTCGATCGTCGTCCAGATCGAGAACGACGGTGCGAAGTCGTAGCCGGCCACCACGAGGTTCGCTCCGTCGCGCACGCCGAGCTCGTCGATCTCGCTGAACAGATGGTCTTCGGCATAGCGGGCGAAGACGTCCGACAGCCCCGGCTCGACCCCGATGCCGACCAGGGCGAGCCGACCGGCATCCTTCCACTGGCCGTCCTTGGCGAACTGCTCGTCGCCGAGCTTGACGCCCGGCAGCGCGTGCGGCTGCTCGGGATGCGGCGTCGACAGGCTCATCGCCATGTCGAGGTAGATCGCGCCGGCGGCGAGCGCGCCGTCGAAGATCGGCATGACGAAGCGCGGGTCGACGGCGTTGAGCACGTGGGTGATGCCGTGCGCCTCGATGAGCCCCGCCACCGCATCGGCACGCGAGGCGTCGACCTGGGCCGCCTCGACGCGCGGGTCGGCGACCTCGTCGACGAGCGCCTGCGGGCGCGCCGGGTCGTAGTCGGCGACGACGAGCTTCTCGAAGAAGTCGCGGCGGACGGCGATGCGGACGGCGGCCGAGCCGACGCCTCCGGCGCCGACGATGAGGATACGCATGAGATTCCTTGTCGTTGAGAGGAAGGGGATGCCGACAGGCGCGGTCGTCAGATGCCGCCGTCGATGGAGCGGATGATGTCGCCGGGCTCCTCGGGAACGAGCACCGGGGTCTCGCGGTTCAGAGAGCGCCCCTGGAAGAACGGCTTCGAGCGCGGGAAGAGGTACCAGACGAACATCAGCACGACGCCGACGAGCAGCGCTCCGATGCCCACGACGAAGGTGCCGCCGATGCCGAGCAGCACCGTGTTGCCGTAGTTCACGTCGAACATGTCGATGGCGGACTGCACGAAGGCGAAGGTCAGCATCAGCGCCCCGAGCAGAGGGAAGATGCCCTTCACCCACAGCTCACGCGTCGAGTTGCGCAGGTCGCGGCGGAAGTACCAGACGCAGGCGTAGCCGGTGATGGCGTAGTAGAACGCGATCGCGAGGCCGAGCGAGGAGATCGAGTCCTGCAGGATGTTGTCGCTGATCAGCGTCATGCCGAGGTAGTAGCAGATGGCCACGGTGCCACCGACGATCGTCGAGAACGACGGCGTCTTGTACACCGGGTGCACGTTCTTGAACCGTGCGGGCAGTGCGCGGTAGACGCCCATCGCGAGCGTGCCGCGCGCGGTGGGCAGGATGGTCGTCTGCGTCGAGGACACGGCCGAGATCAGCACGGCGACCACGAGCAGCCAGCCCCACGGGCCGAGCAGGCCGTCCTTGATCGCGAGGAAGAAGTCGTCGGCGTTGTCGGGGTTGGCCAGACCCGGCCCGTCCTCGCCGAGCCCGGCGTACATCATGGCGGCGATCGTGACCGAAACGTAGGTGAACAGCAGGATGACGGTGGTCAGCAGCGCCGCGCGCCCCGGGATGCGCTTGGGGTCCTTGGTCTCCTCGTTGAGGGCGAGGCACGAGTCCCAGCCCCAGTAGATGAACAGGGCGAGCAGCACGGCCTCGGTGAAACCGTGGTAGTCGGTGAACGCGAACGGATTCAGCCAGTTCCAGTCGAAGGGGGTGGGAGCGGGGGCGTTGCCCGCGAAGAACTCCCAGAGCGCCGCGACGACGAAGATCGCGAGGGCCAGGTACTGCACGCCGAGCAGCACGTTCTGGATGCGCTCGCCGATCTCGACACCGCGCCAACTCACCCACGTCATCGATGCGATGAACAGCACGGCCACGAGGATGATGCGCCAGTCGTTGTTCTCGAGTTCCATGCCGAACAGCGCCCAGAAGTAGATCGAGCCGATCTGCGCGAGGTTGGCGAGCACGACCATGCCCGCGATCGCGACGCCCCAGCCGCCCATCCAGCCCACCCACGGCCCGAAGGCCTTCGTCCCCCACGTGAAGGTCGTGCCGCAGTCGGGGATCTTGTTGTTCAGCTCGCGATACGCGAACGCCGTGAACAGCATCGGGACGAACGCGATGATGAAGGCGATCGGCGCCTGCGCCCCCACGGCGAGGACGACGAAACCGAGCGTCGCGACCAGGGAGTAGACGGGAGCCGTCGAGGCCAAGCCGATGACGGTCGACCCCCACAGCCCCAGGGTGCCGGCGGCGAGGCCCTTGCCGTCGCCGCGTTCCAGATGAATCGGTGTGGTGCTGCCGAAGTCGCTCATCGCTCTTCTCCGCCCTCGCAAGGTCATGGGTGCACCGTCGTCCCCAGTGACGCGGTGAGGGAAGACTAGAACGCGCGGGCGCACCAGCGGATGCGACATGATGGCGAATCTCGCTGCGACCTCTCGCCGCCGCGTCTATCCCCCTCCCTCGCCCTTCCCGGTCGTTGAGCGAGCGCAGCGAGTCGAAACGCAGAGCGCAGCGAGTCGAAACGCCGCCGTCAGGGGCGCACGGCCTCGGCATCCACGAGTGCCGCCGCCGTCTCGAGCGCGCGCACCGCCTCGTGCGGCGACGGGCGCACGAGCGCGAAGGCCGCGACCACGAGGCCGGTGACGGCATCGGCGAGGCGCGCGCGCCGGTCGACGGATGCCGAAGGCACCGCCGCCGCGATCCCGCGCGCGATCGCGTCGTGCAGTTCGGCGCGGTAGTCGTCGATCACGCGGGCGACGTCGGCGTCGCGGGCGACCGGCGCACCGGCGGCATTGATGAGAAGGCAGCCGTGCGCGGCCGGCATCGATCCGACGCGGGCGAACGCCGCCGCGAGGCCGTCGAGGTAGTCGGCGAGCGCGCCGGGCGCGACCTCGTCGCCTTGCAGCGGCGCCAGGCGGGGTCGCACGACCTCGTCGAGGTAGCTCTGCACGGCGGCGTCGAACAAGCCGCGCTTCGAATCGAACGCGTTGTAGATGCTCGAACGGTTCAGGCCGGTCGCGCTCTCGAGGCCCGCGATCGAGGCGTCCTCGTAGCCGTGCTCCCAGAAGAACTGCCGGGCGGATCGCACGACGGCGACGCGATCGAACTCTCGACTCCTCGCCACGGCATCCGCCCCACTTTCTAAACCGGTCGTTTCAGTATATATTGAAACAGTCAGTTCAGAAACAGGAGGATCCCCATGGTCATCGTCGGTCTCGTGCTCGCCTCCGTCGCGGCGCTCATCCACGTCTTCATCTTCTGGCTCGAGTCCATCGCCTGGACCACGCCGCGCGCCCGCGCCACGTTCGGCACCAGCGCCGAAGAAGCTCAGGCCACGCGCGAGATGGCCTTCAACCAGGGCTTCTACAACCTGTTCCTCGCCGTGCTGGTCGCCATCGGCGTCGTCCTCTTCGCCACCGGCGCCACCGCGGCGGGTGCGGCTCTCGTCTTCGCGGGCGCCGGCTCGATGACCGCGGCCTCGTTGGTGCTGCTGCTGTCCAGTCCCGACAAGGCCTCCGCCGCTCTGAAGCAGGGCGTCATCCCCACCCTGGGGGTGGTGGCTCTCGCCATCGGCCTGCTGATCTGACCCGCCCCCGTCGCACACCCGACCCCATCCCCATCCCCATCCGCATCCCACAAGGAGAACGAATGACAGACGCCACCAGCACTCAGATCCAGCTCGCCGCCCGCCCCGTCGGGTGGCCCACGCACGACGACTTCCGCGTCGCGACGGTCACCTACGGTGCCCCGCAGGCCGGCGAAGTGCGCGTACGCAACGAGTTCGTCTCCGTCGACCCCTACATGCGCGGTCGCATGAACGACACCCGCAGCTATGTCGCCCCCTACGCGCTCGGCGAGACCATCTCCGGCGGCGCGGTCGGGCGCGTGGTGGCCTCGGCATCCGACGACCTGCCGGTCGGCACGGTCGTGCTGCATCAGCACGGCTGGTCGGACGTCGTCCAGGCCGATGCCGCGACCTTCCGCGCCATCCCGGAGATTCCCGGGGTGCCGCTCTCGCTGAACCTGCACATCCTCGGTATGACGGGGCTCACCGCGTACGTCGGACTCACCGCCATCGCGCACCTCACGCCCGGCGACACCGTCTTCGTCTCCGGCGCGGCCGGCGCCGTCGGCACCGCCGTGGGCCAGATCGCCAAGCGCCTGGGCGCAGGACGGGTCATCGGCTCGGCCGGAACGCCGGAGAAGGTCGCCCTCCTGACCGAGAAGTACGGTTACGACGCGGCGTTCAACTACAAGTCCGGAGACGTCCGCACCCTGCTGGCCGAGGCGGCACCCGAGGGCATCGACGTCTTCTTCGACAACGTCGGCGGCGACCACCTGGAAGCGGCGCTGGACGCCTTCAACGACGGCGGCCGCGCCGCCCTCTGCGGCGCCATCACCGGCTACAACACCACGGAGCGCACGCCCGGTCCCGACAACATGTCGAACATGATCACGCGTGCCCTCACGATGCAGGGCTTCACCCTCGCCGCCTACCTGCACCTGGCCCCCGAGTTCCAGCAGAAGATGTCGGGCTGGTTCGCCGAGGGCGGCATCGTCTACGACGAGACGATCGTTGACGGCATCGAGAACACCGTCGACGCCTTCCTGTCGATGATGCGCGGCGCCAACACGGGGAAGATGCTCGTGCGCGTCTGATCGCGCTGCACACCCGCACACCCGCACACCCGCACACCCGCACACCCGCACGATGATCGGGGTCGCGTGTGGTCGCCGGCTGGGGCCGGTCCGACCGGACGCGACCCCGATTCGCGTGTCCGGGCGGCGCGGATGAGCGGACCGGGTCAGCGCAGTGCGAGCAGACGCGTCGTGTCGCCGAAGACCTCCAGGCCCGCGCACGTGCCGACGCCTTCCCACAGCACGCGCCCCGCGGCATCCGTGTGCCGGATCACCACGCGGGCATCGAGCGTCTCTTCCACGCGTTGGTGCATCGCGGTGCGCAACGGGGCGTGCAGCAGCCCCCCCGCGCACGCGCTCGGCTTCGAGGTCGAGCCTGCCGTCGGGACCCGCCATGCTCCACCGCACCCGGTCGTCGTCGATGGTGAGGCGGCGCTCGCGAGAGCGGTTGTAGGTGGTCCAGCGGTACAGACGTCCGCCGTGGCGAAGTCCCACGATCGACCCGCGGAACGAGCCGCGCAGCCACGGGATGATGGCGACCGATGCCACGAGCGACGCGTCCGTCTCGCCACCGCCGACGCCGACGGCATCGATGTGGTTCGACGCGAGCCAGACGTATCCCGCGGGAAAGGCCTGACCCCAGTCCTTCTCGATGTAGCCGCGGCCGCCGCCGAACTCGACTTCTCGGCCCTCGACCTGCAGGGCGCCGCCGAGGTCGTGCCCGAACGAGACGACACCGTGGAAGCACTCCATGAACGGCACGAGCCCGTACCAGCCCATGATCCCCGGCTCGCGCAACGTCACCGGCCACGGTTGCAGAGCAGTGGCGTACGAGATCCGTCCCCGCAGCTGCGGCAGATCGAGCGTCGCCCCGTCGGAGTCGAAGATGTTGCCGCCGACGCGCACCTCGAAACGCCGGTCGGATGCCGCGAACTCCTCGGGGTCGAAGCGGTGATACCACGAACGCCCCGCGACACCGTCGAGCACCTGGACGAACGCCTCGTCGGCCGGCATGTCGCCACGCCCGTCGCCACGGAACACTCCCGGGATCACCGCCCACCGGTGCGCGCGGTCGGCCGAGACGAGCTTGACGTACCAGCCCTCGAAGAACGGCCGTCCGGCGCCGCGGCCGTGGAAGGCCTCGGGATGCCGCGCCCCGCGCAGATACGCCATCGGAGTCCGCATGCGGCTCACCCTACGCCGCGCGCGGAGCGCACGGCGGGACTCAGCCGACGGCGGTGCCGAAGAGGGTGCCGACGAGGAAGGTGGCACCCAACGCGAGCGCGCCGCCGATGACCGTCCGCATGATGGCGCGGCCGCGGTTGGCGCCGCCCAGCCAGGCGGCGAGGTAGCCGGTGACGGCGAGGGCGAGCAGCACGGACACGAACGTCCAGACGAGGCGCGCAGGATGCGGCAGGAGGAGGATCGTCGCCATCGGCAGAAGAGCACCGACGAAGAAGGCGACCGCCGAGGCGAACGCGGCGTGCCACGGGCTGACCACGTCGTCCTGGTCGATGTTCAGCTCGGCCGACAGGTGCGCGGCGAGCGCGTCGCGCTCGGTCAGCTCGGTCGCGACGCGCGTGGCCGTCTCCTCGCTGAGCCCCTGCTCGCGGTAGAGACCGACCAGTTCGACGAACTCGGCCTCCGGATCGTCGGCGAGCTCCCTGCGCTCCTTCTCGATGAGGGCGTGCTCGCTGTCGCGCTGGCTGGAGACCGACACGTACTCCCCCAGCGCCATGGAGATCGCCCCGCCGACGAGAGCGGCGGACCCGGCGAGCAGAACCGGCATGACCTCGGCCGTCGCGCCGGCCACGCCGACGACGACCGCCGCCGTGGAGACGATGCCGTCGTTCGCTCCGAGCACGCCGGCGCGCAACCAGTTCAGTCGCTGCGCCACGCCGCCGCGGTGCGGCTCATCAGGATGCGAGGATTCCGTGTCGGTCATCCCGTCACCGTATGCCGCCCACCGCGGCCGCGCCAGCAAGGCAAGCCCAAGCGAACCCCGCATCCCCGCGCGCCCGCCGGTCATCGCGCGCGCAGCGAGCCGGAACGCCGACACCGCGGTCACGAACTCCGCAGAAAGCGACGGACTCCGCACCGCGCAGCGGCGATGGATGCGGAGTACGCACGATTCTGCGGACTTGGGCGGGGCGGCGCGCCCGTCAGCTGAGCCGGTGCTCGTGCAGCGCCGACGACAAACTCGGTCCGTTGACGTCGAGGTAGAGCTGGGCCTCCGTCACCGACAGGGTGACGGCGTTGCGCCGCTCGACGGCGTCTGCGGCGGCATCCACGAATCCCGCATCGAACGTCCGCAGCACGATGTCGTCTGCGCGATGGATCTTCTTGCCCGCCCAGAGCGGCAGCAGCTTGGCCGCGTCTCGGTGGCTGTAGACGACGGTGCGGTCGGCGAGCTTGCTTCCACGGTGCAGTCGCTCGGCGTCGGGAGCCCCGACTTCGATCCATGTCGTGATCGCCCCGGTCGCATCCCGCACCAGCACCGCGGGTTCGTCGGTGGCCGATACCCCCTCGGTGAAGACGATGCCCTCCGCGTACTCGAGGCAGTAGGCGAGCAGGCGCGTGAGCATGAAGGCGCTGGTCTCGGACGGATGCTGCGCCATCCGCAGCGACAGGCTCTCGTAGACGCCACGATCGACGTCGGCCACCTGCACGTCGAAGGTGTGCATCACCGCGCCCGTCGCCATGGCTCCAGCCTACGGCGCCCGCCGGGGCGGACCCGCCCATTATCCTGGTCGCAGCCGACAGGAGAAGAACGCGCATGCCGATCACCGACGCCGCTGCCCGTCGCGAGGCGATCGCCGATTACCGCATCGTCGGCGCCCCGGCGGAGCCCAACCTCGAAGGCCTGGCCGCGCTGGCGACGACGCTCTGCCACGTCAGCGGCGCCGCGGTCAACATCATCGACGACCGATACCAGTACCAGGTGGCGACGGCGGGGGTGGAGGCGGCGATCTGCGACCGCGACGACTCGATGTGCGCCGTCGTGCTGCCCGACGCCCGCCACGTCTGGGTCGCCGACGCCAGCGTCGACGACCGCTTCGCCGAGAACCCCTTTGTGACCGGCGCGCGCGGCCGTGTCCGCTTCTACGCCTCCAGCCCGCTCATCACTCCGGCGGGCGTCGCGATCGGAACACTCTGCGTCTTCGACGACAATGCCGGCACTCTCACCGCGGAGCAGAGCTCCGCCCTGGATCTGCTGGCCGGGCAGGCCGTGGAGGTGCTGGAGCTGCGCCGGCTGACGCACGAGCTGGAGCGCTCCAACGATCAACTCGCGCACTTCGCCGGTCAGATCAGCCACGATCTGCGCAACCCGCTCACGGCTCTCATGGGCCAGATCGATCTCGCCCTGGACGGCGTGGACGACGGCGACGGGTCGCGCGCGACCCACGCGCTGCGTCGGGCGGATGCCGCGGCGGCGCGGATGAACGTCATGATCACCGAGCTGCTCGCCTATGCGCGGGTGGGCGGCGCGGAGGCCCACCGCGAACGCGTCGCGCTGGAACCGCTCGTGGAGGGCGTGATCGCCGACCTCGAACGAGCCGTCGCCGCGTTCGATGCCCGCATCACCGTGCGCATCGATCCGGACGACGCCATCGTCTGCGACCCGGCGCTGATCGCGGTGCTGCTGCAGAACCTCCTCGCCAACGCCCTCAAGTTCGCGGCAGCCGCCGGCGTCGCGCCCGTCGTCGAGCTGGACGCGCAGCGCGGGCCGACGGGGTGGGCGATCACCGTCGACGACAACGGGCCGGGTGTGGCGGCGCAGCTGCGCGACCGCGTGTTCGACATCATGGAGCGCGGCGACGCCGCCGACGTGCCCGGACTCGGGCTGGGCCTTGCCACCTCCCGGCGCATCGTGCAGGCGCACGGCGGGCGCATCGGCATCGAGGACGCGGCACTCGGGGGCGCACGCCTGCGGGTGAGCCTCCCCTCGGACTGACCACCTGCGGACCGTCCGGACCGTCCGGGCGGCCCCGGGGGCGCAGGCATGCGGCAGAGTGGAGCACGTACGTCGTCGTACGACCGACCGGAAGGAACCCCATGCAGCAGCGCACGATCGGACCGTTCACCGTCTCCGCGATCGGGCTGGGCGCCATGCCCGTCTCGATGAACAACGACAACGAGCTGCCCGATCGCGCCGATGCGATCGCGACGGTGCACGCCGCGCTGGACGCCGGGGTCACCTTCATCGACACCGCCGACATCTACGCGCCCTCGTGGGATCAGATGGGTCACAACGAGCGCATCGTGCGTGACGCGCTGGCCTCGTGGGACGGCGACACGAGCGGCATCCTGGTCGGAACGAAGGGCGGCATCACGCGCACCGCCGAGAAGGACTTCGGCCGCGACGGATCGCTCGGCTACCTGCGCTCGGCGGTGCAGCGCTCGATGGAGAACCTCGGTGTCGAGGTCATCGACTTCTACCAGTACCACCGCCCCGACCGGTGGATGGTGTACGGCGAGATCATGCAGAACCTGAAGACCTTGCAGGACGAAGGCCTCGTGCGGGCACTGGGCATCTCCAATGCGAGCGTCGAAGAGATCGCGATCGCCGAGCAGGTGCTCGGCGCGGGCAACCTCGTGAGTGTGCAGAACCAGTTCTCGCCGCGGTATCCGGGCAGTTTCGGCGAGCTGCAGTACTGCGACGCGCACGGCATCGCCTTCCTGCCGTGGAGCCCGCTCGGCGGCACCGGCGGGGGCGGGCGCTCGGTCGGCGACCGGTTCGGCGTCTTCCGTGAGATCGGCGAGGCCCACTCCGTGAGCGCGCAGCAGGTCGTGCTCGCGTGGGAGCTCTCCCTGAGCCCGCGCGTCGTGCCGATTCCGGGGGCGCGACGCGCGGCATCCATCACCGACTCCGCGCGGGCCGCCGACCTCGTGCTCGACGCGGACGAGCTGGCGCGCTGCACCGCCGCGGTCGGGCTGGAGGTCTGACGCCCGCGCCGGAGCGCCTCAGCCCGCCGCGGCCACGGACTCGCTCCGCGAGAACGCGAACGCGTCAAGCAGCCGCTCCGTGTCGGCGAGCTGCTCCAACCACGTGACCCGCACGATGTCGACGCGGTCGTCGGCTTCCTGCAGGCGGCCGAGGTACTCCGCCACCGGGGCGAAGCCCGCAGGGGCGCTCTCGTGCAGCTCCAGCATCTTCATCGCCAGCTTCGTCTGCTCGCCGTAGATCGGAAGCTGCGGCCCGCGCGGTGCCGTCAGTCCGATGAAGTAGAGCTTCTCGAGACCCTTCGGCACGATGCCGCCGGCGTAGCGCAGCGGTACCGCGGAGCGCCGTTCCAGCAGCGCCTCGTCGAGGAACGGCAGGGAGACGTGGAAACCGGTTGCCCAGAGGATCGTGTCGTACTCCCCCTGCGTGCCATCCGCGAAGTGCACCGTGGTGTCCTCGATGCGCTCGATGCCGGGTCGGATGTGCACCCGGCCGTGCTGCACCCAGTACAGCAGCAGGTCGTTGACGACGGCCCGGCCCTCGGCGAGCGTGGTCGCGGCGGGGGCGGGCATACCGGGGTAGTCCTTGGCCTCGCCGATCGAGATCCGGGCGAGCATGCGGGCGATGAAGTCCTGCTCGGTCGGGGAGAACTGCGCCATCCACGCGACTTCCTGCCGGGGCACGCCGAAGTACGACTTGGGCTGGAAGAACATGCCCTCTCGCATGACGATGTCGACCTCGAGCCGGTGCTGGGCGGCGTCGACCGCGAGATCGCACCCGGAGTTGCCGGCACCGACGACGAGAACGCGGGTGCCGGTGATGTCGGAGGTGTTGCGGTACGACCCCGAGTGCACCTGCGTGCCGGAGAAGTCACGGCTGATCGCGGGCACCTTCTGGTCCCACAGATGCCCGTTCGCGACGAAGACGCCGTCGTAGTCGCGGCTCTCTCCGGTGGAGAGCGTGACGCGCCACCCCGCCGATCCCACGGGTCCGTCCGCCGGGCGGGGCTCGACCGCCACGACGGCGACGCCGAAGACCACCTTCTCGTACAGGCCGTGCGCGCTCGCATAGGCGCCGAGGTAGTCGCGCACCTGATCACGCCGTGGGAAGTGGGGATAGTCCGCCGGCATGGGGAAGCCCTCGAACCCGGTCATGTCGCGCGAGGTGATGAGGTGGAGCGCGTCGTAGTCGGTGTTCCAATGTCCACCGACACGCTCGGACTTCTCGAAGCAGTCGACGTCGTATCCGGCACGGGTGAGCTGGACGACGGCCGACATGCCGGCCGCTCCGGCGCCGATCACGCAGTATCGGGTCATTCGGGTGTTCCTTCCTGGGAGGGGGATGTCGCATCGGCGCCGAGCAGGCTCCGTGCCACCGTTCGAAGGGCGTGGTTCCGGGGTCCGGTCGGACGCACATAGCCGCGCGCGGTGGGGGTGACGCCGGCATCGGCGAGCCGCCGCAGCTGCAGCACGTGTTCGAGAGCGAGCCGGTTCGGGTCGATGACGGGGACATCGCTCGCACCGCCCACGCAGGTGTAGCCGTGCGCGGCGAAGATCGCGCCGAGGTATCCGCAGCCGACCACGACGGCGTCCGCGCCGTCATCGACGGCGCGGCGCGCGACGGCGTCGAAGCGTCCGATGAGATCGGTGGGGTCGGTGACGGCGCGCACCACGTCACGGTGCGTGGAATCCGGCGCGTAAGCGCGCACCGGGCGCGCAAGGAAAGCGGGAGCGCCCCCGAGCTCGCGGATCTCGTCGGCGAACACCGGGGTCAGGCTCTCGGCGACGGTGACGACGGCCGCGCGGCGACTGAGGGTGGAGAGCGCCCGCACGCTCGCCTCGGCGAGGCCGGTGACCGGCACCGACACGGCCGCGCGAACCGACGGCGTCGGCGCACCCCAGCATCCGATGACGATCGCGTCCATGTCGCCGGCGCTCTCCTCCTCCACGGCGCGAGCGAGCACGACGGCGTCGCTGAGCAGACGATTGGGCGCGGTGCGGATGCCGCCGGCGTCCACACCGGCGTGCACGAGGCGGGTGCGCACTCGCCCGGCCGCGAGGGCGTCGACGTAGTCGGCGAGAAAGCTCCACAACTCGTCCAGCGCGCCGTCGCCGACAGTGGCTTCGAGCCAGACCAGCGTCTTCACGCGTACCCCCGGTTCAGGCGGCGCTCGACCCAGACCGACAGCCAGGTCGCGGGCACGGCGATCGCCGCGTAGATGAGACCGGTGAGGGCATACACCCACAGGTACTGGAAGGTGATGGTGCTCACCTGGTAGGCCTGGCTCATCAACTCGTTGACCGAGATCGAGTACGCGAGCGACGTGCCCTGGAACGACATGATGGCCAGTCCCATCAGTGCCGGGATGGACGCGCGCATGCCCTGCGGAAGCACGACCCGCACGAAGGTCGTCGTGCGCGACAGTCCGAGCGCTGCCGACGCCTCGCGCTGGCCGGTCGGCACCGACTGGATGCCCGAGCGGATCATCTCCGACGAGTAGGCGGCGGCGGTGAACGTGAGACCGATGACCGCGGCCCAGAAGTTCTCGAAGAGCACTCCGAGGGCGGGCAGGCCGAAGTAGACGATGTAGAGGACCACCAGTGCGGGGATGCCGCGGCCCACCTCGACGAGCACGAGACACGGCCAGCGCACCCACCCGCGTCGGGCCGAGACGCCGAGCGCGAAGAGCAGCCCGATGAAGTAGCCGAGCACGACCGACAGCGCGGTCAACTGCAGGCTGACGATGAGGCCCTGGCCCAGCCGTGGCAGGTAGACGGCGAGATCGATCATGCGACGACCCCCGCGCGCAGGCGCGTGTCGAGGCGACGTGCACTGATCGCGATCGGGATCGAGACCACCAGGTACACGGCCGCGGCCAGGAAGAAGGGAACGATGCCCGCGACGGCGGGATTCTGGCGGGCGAACATCGTGGCCTGGAAGACCATGTCGGCGACACCGATCGTCGAGGCGATCGACGAGTCCTTCAGCAGCGACAGCAGGAAGGTCGCCATCGAGGGCAGCGCCGTGCGGAACGCCTGGGGTGCGAGCACCCGGACGAAGGTCGTCGTGCGCCCGAGGCCGAGCGCGGCGGCCGCCTCGCCCTGCCCGCGGGCGACCGTGGCGAATGCGCCGCGGTAGATCTCCGCGAGGTAGGCGCTGGAGATGACGCCGAGGCCGACGACGGCGGCCGACAGCGAGTCGAAGCGGATCGTGCCCAGCTGCACGCCGAAGTAGATGAGAAAGAGCCACACGATCGGAGGGACTCCACGGACGATGTCCACGACCAGTCGCAGCGCCAGACGCAGCGGCGCGACACGCGAACGCAGGCCGAGCATGAGCGGGATGCCGAGGACGAGCCCGACCGCATACGCGAGCGCCGTGACGAGAAGGGTCATCGGGAGGCCGGCGAGCACGAGGAGCATCGCCGCCGAGATGTCGACGCCGCCCATCTCAACGCTCCAGCACGGCGCTCAGGAAGCGCCGGGTGCGCTCTTCGCGCGGATCGGCCATCACCTCGTTCGGCACGCCCTCCTCGATGATGCGCCCGTCGGCCATGACGACCAGGTGGTCGCCGACGTCGCGGGCGAACTGCATCTCGTGGGTGACGACGATCATCGTCATGCCCGACTCGGCGAGTTCGCGCATCACCGCGAGCACCTCGACGCCGACCTCGGGGTCGAGGGCGCTCGTCGGCTCGTCGAACAGCATGGCGCGGGGGTTCAGCGCGAGGGCGCGCACGATCGCGATGCGCTGCTGCTGACCGCCGGAGCAACGCCCGGGGTGCTGGTGTGCCTTGTCCTTGAGGCCGACCCGATCGAGCAGTGTCAGCGCGCGGGCCTCGGCCTCATCGCGGGAGCGCCCGAGGATCTTCTCCTGGGGAAAGGCGACGTTGCGCAGCACACTCATGTGCGGGAAGAGATTGAACGACTGGAACACCATCCCGACCTGGCGACGAAGTGCCAGCAGGTCACGATCCGGCACGCGGCGGCCCGCGGTCACGGTCTGCGTGCCGACGGTGATGGTGCCGGCATCCGGGGTCTCGAGGAGGTTCACACAGCGCAGCAGCGTGCTCTTTCCCGAGCCGGACGGACCGATGAGCGCGGTCACACTGCCCGGGCTCACCGTCATCGAGATGTCGTCGAGCACGAGGTGATCACCGAAGCTCTTGGACAGGTGGGCGATGCTCACGCCGGCGATCGCGAGCTCGTTGGCCTGCGTGATCAGGGGTCGGGACACGGGGTCTCCTCAGGTCCGAGGGAGGACGGGCGGGCGGGGTCGATCGGGGCGGCGGGGGCGTCCGGGGTCGCGCCCCCGCCGCCGCGGTGATCAGCGGATGGAGCCCGCCGCCTTGTCGGCGGGGACGATGAGCGAGTCGGGCAGGTCGTAGCTCGCGTTGAGCTTCGCGAGCGTGCCGTCGGCGCGGAAGCCGTCGATGAGCTCGCTGAACGCATCGGAGAGCGCCTTGTTGTCCTTGTCGATGGGGAAGGCGATCATCGGCTGCGACGTGGTGATCGCGACGCGGTCGTCCTCCTTCGCCGGCTTCACCTGGAAGCCGGTGTCCTTGTAGGCCACCGTCGCGACCGCGTAGCCGTCGAGGGCCGCCTGGATGCGACCGTTGAGCAGATCCTGCTTCATCTCCGCCGTACCGGGGTAGGTCTTGAACTTGTCGCCGAGGATGCCGGACATGTCGCCCTCCCACGAGAAGCCGGCGCCCGAGCCGACGGCGCCGACGCTCTCCAGTCCCGTGACCGTGTCGATGCCGTCCTTGGAGATGATGCCCATCGAGTCGTAGAAGGTCGGGCTGGTGAAGCCCACCTTCTCGGCCCTGGCAGCGGTGACGTACCATCCGCCGGTGATCATGTCGGTCTTGTGCTGCTCGCTGATCATCGGGATGCCGTTGGCGTAGGTGATCGGCACGAAGGCGAGCGCGAGGCACTCGGCATCCGCGAGCTTGCGGACGACGTCGATCTCGAGGCCCGACGCGTCGGTGCCCTTCGTCTGGGTGTAGGGCAGGTTCTCGGGAACGCCCACCGTGAGCGTTCCGGCGGTGAAGGTCTTCAGTCCCGCGTGCTTCGGTGTGCAGTCCGAGGCGACGGTGGAGGCGGGTGCGGCGGCGCCGGCGCAGCCGGTGAGCAGCACGGCGACGGAGGCGATGGACACGAGCGCCGTGGCGGCGCGAGCGCGGGTGATGCGGGGCATGGCTTCCTGCTTTCTGGAGTGGTGCTGGGTGGGTTTTCGGGTGGGCTGTGGTCAGACGGCGGTCAGGCCGCCGTCGATCGTGAGGACGGATCCGGTGACGAACGACGAGGCATCGGAGACGAGGTAGCGCACGAGGGGCGAGATCTCCTCCGGTCGAGCCCGTCGTCCCAGGGGGGCACCGGTCGAACTGCCTCCGACGGGCTCGTCGTCGTTCATCGGCGTGTCGACGCCGCCGGGGCAGATCGCGTTGACGCGGACGCGCGGCGCGTATTCGATGGCCGCGACGCGAGTGAGCGCGATGACGGCGGCCTTCGATGCGGAGTAGGCCGCGTAGCCCGCGGTCCCGACCAGCGCCGCGGTGGAGGAGACGTTGACGATGGAGCCTCCCTCGCGCATGAGGGGTGCCAGTGCGCGGATGCCGAGAAAGGCGCCGAGCGCGTTCACCCTGTCGTGCAGCAGCCAGGTCGCGGAGTCGGTGTCGGCGATCCTGCCGTAGCGGAGGATGCCGGCGTTGTTCACAAGACCGACGACGGGTTGCGCCTCGTCCTCGAGCTGAGCGGCCAGCGCGGACCACCCGCCCTCGTCGCCGACGTCCAGCGAGTAGTACCGCGCGTCGGCTCCGCGCTCGCGCAGGCCCGCGGCGACCCTCTGCCCGGCGTCGTCCATGCGGTCGGCCAGCACCAGCGCGTAGCCCGCGTCGGCGAGGGCGGCGGCGTGGGCGGCGCCCTGACCACGCGCGGCCCCGGTGATGACGACGGTGCTCACCGCATCACGTCCGCGCCTGAGAGCACGATCGTCTCCCCGTCGAGGAAGGCGCCGTATTCGGGCTGGGACACGAGCCAGACCCAGGCGGCGATCTCCTCCGGCGTCGCGACGCGACCGAGCGGAATCGACGCCGCGGCGGCCTCCATGCGTCCGGTCGCCGCGTTGCCGGGGGTCGCGACCCAGCCCGGCGCGATGCCGTTGACGCGGATGCCGTCGGGCGCCAGTTCGAGCGCGAGAGCCTTCGTGAGCATGACGACGGCAGCCTTCGACGCACCGTAGAGCAGTTGGCCGCGTGAAACCGTGAACGCATCGACCGACGCGAAGTTCACGACGGAGGCGCCGCGACGCAGGCGTGGCCGGGCCGCGGCGATGACGTTGAGCACGCCGAGCACGTTGATGTCGAAGATGCGCCGGTAGGTCTCCTCGTCGTACGTCGCGAGGGTGGTCGGCGGGTAGACGCCCGCGATGTTGGCGACCACATCGATGCCCTCGCCGCCCGTCAGCACCCCATCGATGGCCGCAACGACCGCGTCGCGGGAGCGGACGTCGGCCACGATGCGCCGGAGGGCTCCGCCGGGCTCGACGTCGGTGTCGGGCCACGCGACGTCGAGGGCGACCACGGTGTAGCCGCGCTCCAGGAACAGCGTGACCGTGCTCGCGCCCATTCCGCTCGCTGCCCCGGTGACAAGGGCGACCGGCGGTGTCGTGGTCTGCATGGGGTGGTCTCCTCGGGTCGGTCGGGCCGTGTAAAACCAGTGGACCATCGACGCACTACCAAGGACAATCCTCAAACCTTTATAGTCAGCAGAGGAGAAACCTATGAAAAGGAGGCTCCGTGGCCACTCCCACCGTGCGCCAGCTGCAGTACTTCCTCACCGCCGCTCGGTTGGGAACGTTCTCGGCGGCGGCCGCCGAGCACCACATCGCGCAGCCCAGCCTGTCGGAGCAGATCTCGGTGCTCGAAGCGAGCCTGGGCGTGCGTCTGTTCACCCGCACCACGCGACGACTGCTGCTCACCGATGTGGGCAAGCAGCTCGTGCCCCTCGCCGAGAAGACCCTGGCCGATGTGGACGAGATCGCCGACTTCGGCAGGCGTGTCGGCTCACTCGAAGAGGGCACGGTGCTCTTCGGCACCTTCAACAGCGCGCACCTGTATCTGCTCACCGACCTCATCCGCGAGTTCCATTCCCGGCATCCGGCGGTCAAGGTGAAGGTGACCGGGCTCAACTCCTCCGAGGTCGCCGAGTCGGTGCGAAACGGCGACCTCGAAGCCGGCATCGTCCAGTTGCCGATCGATGACCGGCAACTGCGTCTGATCCCCGGAATCTTCGTCGACCACGTGGTGTACGTGTCGCGCAGTCCGGAGCACACCCGCGCTCCGATCGACATCGCGACCCTGTCGACGCGGCCCCTCATCCTCTCCGAGGCCCGATGGTCGCTCGACGATCCCCTCCGGGTCTCACTGCTCGAGCGGGCGCAAGCGGCGGGAGTTCGACTCGACCCGATCATCGAAGTCGAGTTCCAGACGCACGCCCTCGAGCTCGCGGCCCAAGGGGTCGGCGACTCCCTCGTGTCGTATCACGTGGGGCGATCGGTGATCGCGGAGCGCGGGCTGTACATGGCCCCGCTGACGCCCGCGGTGGAGGAGCACTACGCGTTCGTCACCCGGCGCGCGGGATCGATCTCGCCGGCCACCGCGGCGTTCATGGAGCTCGCGCGCCAGATCCTCGCGGGCCTCCAGGGGCCGGCACCGGCCCCGACCATCGGCTGATTTTTCACGACACGCGTGCGCGCGTGCCACGGGAGCGAAACACGCCGCCTCCATGATTGCGGGATGACGGACAACGAGGCGCTCTCGCGCATGGATCTCGAGGATGCCCGCGAGAACGCGCGCGAGCTGACGGGAGATCGCACCGAGGCCGCGCAGGACTTCTCCAGCGAGGACGCCGGGTACCACAAGACGCTGCGCCCACGACAGATTCAGATGATCGCCATCGGCGGCGCCATCGGAACGGGTCTGTTCATGGGCGCCGGCGGCCGCCTCGCCTCCAGCGGCCCCTCGCTGATCCTCGTCTACGCCGTGTGCGGCTTCTTCGCCTTCCTCATCCTGCGCGCGCTCGGCGAGCTGGTGCTGCACCGCCCCTCGTCGGGCTCCTTCGTCTCGTACGCCCGCGAGTTCTACGGCGAGAAGCTCGCGTACGGCGCGGGGTGGATGTACTTCCTCAACTGGGCCATGACCTCCATCGTGGACGTCACCGCCGCGGCCCTGTACGTGAAGTTCTGGGCGCAGTACTGGCAGCCGTTGCAGCAGGTGCCGCAGTGGACGATCGCCTTGATCGCCCTGGTGGTCGTGCTCTCACTCAACCTCGTGAGCGTCAAGCTGTTCGGCGAGATGGAGTTCTGGTTCGCGCTCATCAAGGTCGCCGCGCTCGTCATCTTCTTGATCGTCGGCACCTGCTTCCTGATCTTCAACGGCGCGACCGATGTCGGCGCCACGGGCTTCAGCGTCATCGCCGAGAACGGCGGCCTCTTCCCTATGGGCTTCGTCGCGCCGCTCCTCGCGATCTCCGGCGTCGTGTTCGCCTACGCCGCGATCGAGCTCGTCGGCACCGCCGCCGGTGAGACCGCCAACCCGGAGAAGGTCATGCCGAAGGCGATCAACACGGTGGTCTTCCGCATCGCGATCTTCTACGTCGGCTCGATCCTGCTGCTGTCCCTGCTGCTGCCGTTCAGCACCTACGAGGCCGGGCAGTCGCCCTTCGTGACGTTCTTCTCGCACATCGGCTCGCCCGAGACCGGCGCGATCGCAGGTTCGGTCATGAACTTCGTCGTGCTGACCGCAGCCCTGTCGAGCCTCAACGCGGGCCTGTACTCCACCGGTCGCATCCTCCGCTCGATGTCGGTGAACGGCTCGGCGCCCGCCTTCACCGCGAAGATGAGCAAGAACGGCGTCCCCTACGGCGGCATCCTGCTGACGGCCGCCATCACCCTCGCGGGCGTCGGCATCAACGCGCTGTGGCCGTCGCAGGCGTTCGAGATCGTGCTCGAGGTATCGGCTCTCGGCATCATCGGCGGCTGGGCGACCATCATCCTCTGCCAGCTCAAGCTCGTGAAGTGGGCGAAGCAGGGCACGCTGCAACGGCCCTCGTTCCGCCTCTTCGGCGCCCCGTTCACCTCATACCTGACGCTCGCGTTCCTCGCGTTCGTGCTCGTCACGATGGGCTTCTCGGAGACCGGCCGATGGGTGCTCGCCTCGCTCATCGTGCTGATCCCCGCGCTCATCGTCGGCTGGTTCGCCGCGCGCGGCAAGATCCAGGCCGCCGTCGCGGCACGGGAGGGCTACACGGGCACCTACCCGGTGATCGCCGAGCGCCCGGCGACAGAGGCGGCCAAGCGGCGCCGTTGATCGAGGAGGGGCACGCGGCGCCGACCTGGCAGACTGGGCGCATGCGTCGCTCCCGGACTCCGCGCGTCGCGCGGGGTGCGATCGTCTCCTCCGTCGCGACGTTCACGGCGCTGCTGTCGCACGTCGTCGCGGGCGGCGCGGTTCCGGGGCCGCTCGGCATCCTCGCCCCGTGGCTGCTCGCACTCATGGCATCGACGCTGCTCGCCGGCCGCTCCCTCTCCTTCGCGCGGCTCGGCGCGAGTGTGGTGCTGAGCCAGACGCTGTTCCACACGCTGTTCGTCATGGGCGCGGTCGCGCCCACGGCAGCGATGCCCGCGATGTCGCATCACGATCACGGCGCGATGAGCCTCGGGATGGATGCCGCGACCACCGCGCCGGCCGCGGGGTTCCTCTCCGCCTTGTGCGCCGACCCGGCCATGTGGGCGCTGCACGCGATCGCTGCGATCGTCACCGTGGCGCTGCTCTACCGCGGCGAACGTGCCGCCCGGGCGCTGCTGACGCTCGCGGCCGACATCCGCGCCTGGGCGCGACGCATCGCTGCGCGCGCCGCCGCGCTGCCCCCGACCGCTCTTCCGGTCCCCCTCCTGGCCGAGACGATCGGCTGGATCGTCCGCCCCGCGGCGCATGTCGGGGATGATCGGCGCCGCGGCCCGCCCCTGACTCTCGCGCTCTGATCCCTGTCCCGCCCGTGACGCGAAGTCCGGGCGGGGATCCGCGTGCGCGCCGACGCGTCGTCCACCCGGACGTCTCTACATCGGCGTGCGATCGATCGGTGGTGTGCTGTGTCGTCGTCCCGTTTTCATCTGCGAGCTGCCCTTCTCGCCGCGGCCCTGACGGCCGCGGCAGTGCTCGTGCCCGCTGCGCCGGCCGCGGCTCACGACGAGCTGCTGGCGAGTAGTCCGAGCCCCGGCGCGGCACTCGACAGCGCGCCGACGGAGGTGACGCTCACTTTCTCGGCCGACGTGCTGACGATCGGTGCGGCCGTCATCGTCGCCGACGGCGCGGGGAAGGACTGGGCAGCGGCCGCACCCGCCGTCGACAACGGCGTGGTGTCGGTGCCGCTCGTTCCGGCGCTTCCCGCCGGCGGATACGAGATCCGCTGGCGCGTCGTCTCGCAGGACGGGCATCCGATCAGCGGGGTCATCCCGTTCACGATCGGAGGCGCGGCGCCGCTGACGCGGACACCCGTCGCCACGCCGGCGACGCGCACAGCATCGGACGCCGCCTCCACCGCGGACACCACCCCACAGAACCAGAGCGCACGAGAGGACCAGGGGATCATCCGCATCCTCCTGGTCGGCGCGGGCGGGGCGATCATCGCCGTCGCCGCCTACGCCGCCTTCCATCTCCTCCGCCGTAAGAAAGGCACTTCACAGTGAGCATCCACACCACCACCCGCACCCGCCTGACCGTCGCCGCGCGCGCCGGCGCTCTGCTGAGCGTCGGCCTGCTGGCGCTCGCCGGGTGCGCCACCACGACCCCGTCGGCGGGATCGACCCCCTCGACGTCGGCGAGCGCCGCCGACGTCAGCGGCGCCGCCGTGACGATCTCCGACGCGTGGGTCAAGGCGGCCGACTCCGGCATGTCCGCCGCCTTCGGCACTCTCCACAACGACTCGAAGACGGACATCACTCTCGTGTCGGCGACCTCGCCGGCATCGTCCATGCTGCAGCTGCACGAGACCGTCGCCGATGCGTCGGGCGCCATGGTCATGAAGGAGAAGAGCGGCGGGTTCGTCATTCCGGCCGGGGGCGATTTCGTGCTCCAGCCGGGCGGCAATCACATCATGCTGATGGACCTGACCGCTCCTCTGAAAGCCGGGGAGGACACCACCTTCACTCTGACGTTCTCCGACGGCTCGACCACGGAGTTCTCGGCGCCGGTGAAGGACTACTCCGGCGCGAACGAGAACTATCAGGGCGGGGACATGCAGATGAGCCCCACCCCCTCGACGACGCCGAGCCACTGATGGCGGCGCCCGAACAGGGCGCGCGTCGACCGTCGTCGACCCGGCGGCAGTTCCTCCTCGGAGGGGCTGTCGCCGGTGTCGGCGCCGCCGCTGCGATCGGCGTCGACCTCGCCCTCACCTCCACGGCACCCGCGGGCCCGCCGGCGGCGGCATCCGTCCCGCTCAACGGCGCGGATGTCGTGCCGTTCCACGGCGTGCATCAGGCCGGGATCGACACCGACGCCCAGGCGCACGCCAGCTTCGTCGCGCTCGATCTTCGTGCCGACGTCGACCGCGAGGGGCTGCGGCGCCTGTTGCGCGTCCTGTCCGACGACGCCGGGCGGCTCACCCAGGGCTCACCCGCCCTCGCCGACTCCGAACCGGAACTCGCCGCAGCACCGGCGCGCCTCACCGTGACCTTCGGCTTCGGGCCGGGCCTCGTCGCTCGCGCCCAGGGCACGGGGCCCGCATGGCTGAGGCCGCTGCCGCTGTTCGGGATCGACCGCCTGCGCGACGAGTTCAGCCACGGTGACCTGCTGCTGCAGATCGCCGGCGACGACCCGCTGACCGTCGCCCATGCGACGCGCATGCTGCTGAAGGACGCGCGCAGCTTCGCCCAGGTCCGCTGGACGCAGCAGGGGTTCCGTCGCGCGTACGGCACGGTCGCTCCCGGCACCACCATGCGCAACCTGTTCGGTCAGGTCGACGGCACCGCCAACCCGCAACCCGGCACGACGCACTTCGACGAGGTCGTCTGGTCGGATGCCGGCTGGCTGGCCGGCGGCACCGGCGCGGTCGTCCGCCGCATCCACATGGACCTCGACAAGTGGGACAAGCTGGACCGCCCGGGTCGAGAGGACTCCGTCGGCCGCACCCTGTCCAACGGCGCGCCGCTCACCGGCACGGCCGAGCACGACGAGCCCGACTTCGACGCGAAGAACCCGATCGGCTTCCCCGTGATCCCCGAGTTCTCTCACATGCGTCGCTCGCGGCCCGATGATGCGAGACAGCGGATCTTCCGTCGTGGCTACAACTACGACGAGCGACCGGCAGGGGGAGACGTCTCCGATTCCGGACTGATCTTCGTGTCGTTCCAGGCCGACGTCGACGCTCAGTTCGTGCCCATCCAGCGGCGGCTCGACGAGCTCGACCTGCTCAACGAGTGGACGACGCCGATCGGGTCGGCGGTGTTCGCCATCCCTCCGGGATGCCAGCCGGGCGGGTACATCGGCGAGACGCTGCTGGCGTGAGGGGACGCCGCCGCGAGCCCACCGGTAATAATGCGGAATCGACGGCGCGCGCCTCGCGTCGTGCCCCTATTCTGGAGCGGCGCGAGGTGCGGCACATCCACCGCCGGGGGGTCGGCTCGAAGAGAGGTGTCCTGGGGATGGTGGATGCGGCATCCGTCGCCGTCGTCGACGACCACGAGCTCGTCGCGATGGCGGTGCAGAACCTCCTCGCCGCGACATCCGAGGTCGTCTTCGTCGGTCACGCCCGCACGGTCGACGAGCTGGTGCGTCGTTCGCCGCGCGCCGGTCTGGTGCTGCTCGATCTGAGCCTGCGCGACGGAACTCATCCCGCGGACAACGTCGCGGCGCTGCGCCGGTGGGGCGCCCAGGTCCTCGTGCTGACCTCGGGCGAGGACCCCTACCTCGTGCGCGCCGCCTCACGCGCCGACATCCGCGGCGTCGTGAGGAAGTCGGCGCCGTCGGCGGGCCTGTTGACCGCGATCGTGTCAGCGTCGCGCGGCGAACACGTCTCGACGGCGGAATGGGCCTCGGCGCTCGACACCGATCCCCTGCTGGAGGGCGCCCCCCTCACCGCACGCGAACGCGAGGTCCTGGCGTTGTACGCCTCGGGGCTGGGGGCGCGGGACGTCGCGACGCGGCTGTTCATCTCCGAGAACACGGTCAACGATCACCTCCGTCGCATCCGCTCGGTCTACCACCAGCTGGGGCGCCCGGCCGCGACGAAGGTCGAGCTGTATCAGCGGGGCCTCGAAGACGGCTACGTGCCGGTGCCACGGCGTGAGTGACACGGATGCCGCGGAGCGGGCGGCTCGGCGGGTGCTGCTGGCCACCAGCGGGGCGATGGTCGCCGCCGTCGGCACGTTCAACGTCACCGTCGTGGCCCGCGAACACCCCGTCCTCCCCCTCTGGTATCTGATCGTCGTGATCGCCGCGGCGGCCACCACCATCGTGGGCGGGGCGGCCTCTCCCCTGCTGAGCACCCGGATGCTGCGCCGTACGGCGGGGGCGGCGACGGTGCTGTTCTGGGCGACGGTCATCCTGTTCGCCCCGGCGGCGGCGATGTCGGAGGTGGAGCGCATGCCATGGGTGCTGACCGCCTCCAGCGCCGCGACGGCCTGCGCTCTCGTCGCCTTCGGTCCGCGTGCGGCGTGGGCCACCCTGGCGATCGGGACCCTCGCGGGAGTCGCCTACCGTCTCACGTTCGGAGGCTTCGATCTGGATGGAATCGTCAACGACTCGCACGCCCTGCTGACCGCGGCCGTGGTCTGCGTGCTGGGCGGGCATGTGCTGTCGGTGGGCGCCGGGCTGGACGCCGCCGCGGCCGAGCGGCGTGCCGCCGCCGCCCGCGAGTCGTCCGAGCGGGGCCGCCTGGCGGCGCGGACGCACGCGGCCGCCCTCGTCCACGACGAGGTGCTGGCGACGCTCGTGCTGGCCGCCTCCGAGCTGCCCGTTCCGCTGGATCGGCTCGCCGTCCAGGCGCGGCGCGCGGCGGCGATGGTCACATCTCTCGTCGACGACGGCGCACGCGAGCCTCTCCCCCTGGATGCCGAGCTCGTCATGGAAGCCCGTCGGCACGGTGCAGAGCTGACCTGCGACATCGACGGCCCCCTCCTGCTCGATGACGGGGTGACCACGGCGATGCTGGGGGCGACACGACAGGCGCTGACCAACGCCGCCCGGCATGCCCCGCTCGCGCGGCGACAGGTGCATCTGCGCGCACGGGAGAACGACGTGCGCATCGACATCGTCGACGATGGTCCCGGCTTCGAGATGGCCCGGATCGGCGATGATCGGCTCGGCATCCGCCAGAGCATCGTCGGGCGCATCGAACGCCTCTCGGGCGGCGCCGCCGAGATCGTCTCCGCGCCCGGCGTCGGCACCCGCGTCACACTGCGGTACGCGAAACCCGCCGTCGGCGTCGAGATGGCGGCGGTCACCGACTCCGCGGCGCTGCGGCGCGGCGTGACCCGTATCGGCGTGGGCTACGTCGTTCTGCAGGGGCTGTGCGCAGCCGCCGCGACGGTCATGGCACCGCACACGTGGGCCCTGCAGCTGGCGGCCTTGGTGCTGATCCTGACGACCGCCGAGCTGCTGCGCCGGTCGCTGCCCGCGGCGCCGTCATGGCCGCGGTCGTTCGGCGTCATCGCCCTGGTGGTCGGCACGACGATCGCGACGGTCGTCGTCGCCCCGCTCACCTACGGCACCCTGTGGCCGGTGATGGCGCTGTCGTTCCTGCTCGTGCCGCTGGCCCTGCGAGGACGCACCGGCACGGCACTGGTCGGCGCCGCGCTCGTCGTCGGCGTCCTGATCGCGGCGGGAGCCGCGCAGGGCGTCGCCGCCGGTCAGATCCTCCAGCTGGTCACCCGCCCGGGGCTCGTCGTCGGGGTCGCCGCGCTGATGCTGTACGTCATCGCGCGCATGCAGCGCCGCATCGTCGTGCTGCATCACGAGGCCGTCGCCGCGGCGGAGAGGCAGAGCTGGTCGATGTCGGCTCGTGCCGAACTGCGCGAACGCGCCGACGATCTCGCCGCCTCCGTGGTCCCGCTGTTGAACCGCATCGCCGAAGGGCGCCCTCCCTCACCCGAAGAGCGCCGCGCGTACGCGGCGCAGGAGGGCCGGCTGCGTGATGACCTCCGAGCCGGCGGGCTGGCACGTGAACCTCTGCGCAGCGCCGTCGCCGCGGCGCGTGCGCGCGGAGTCGACGTCGTTCTGCTCGATGACAGCGGCGGGGGCGCGGACGACGGTATCGAAGCGGCCGTGGGCTGGATGGCCGAGAGCGTCGCCGAGGCGCGCCGGCACGTCGTCGGGCGCCTGCATCCGGACGGAAGAGCGGTGCGGGCGACCATCGCCGTCGACGGCCGCCCACACGTGTTCGACGCCGTCAGCGGTCACGACCCGTCGAGGAGCTTCCACGGCGAGTAGTCGTGGTCGAGCACCGATCGATCCGGGCGCTGTCCGCGCGACCACCACCGTGCCTCGTATCCGCTGCCGTCGTACATGACGCGGTCGCCCTGGTTGTACAAGGCGGCGGCGGACCATTCCGGGTAGGTGCCCTCCGGCAGCTGAGGAAGGGTGAACGGGCGGTCGGACGAGAGCACGGGGCCCACGTAGGTCCAGGCCGAGGCCGCGGCATCCAGGGAGGGGTCGTCGGGCTGGGGGCCGTCTTCGTTCCACCACTTCGACACGTAGACCGAGCCGCGCCAGACCACGAACACCCCCGCCGAGTAGAACGACTGCGACGTCCACAACGGGAAGGGACTGGTAGCGGCGTCGTCGGGGACGACCGGGCCGTCGTGCGGGGTGACGGGCTCCCCCGACGGCGTGCCGGTGTGCCCGTCGGCGAGGATGCCGGCGAAGCTCACGCCGGCCTGATCGATGCCGCTGCACAGGGGCGAGACCCGATGCACGAGCGGGTAGTTCGATCCGCAGGTGCGGTCGCGGTTGAGCGACCACATCGACATCCGCGCGACGCCCTGCGCGGAGGCGAAGGCGGCGAGCGCCCGGGCGTCATCGAGGGTGAAGACCTCGCGCTCGATGTCGCTCTGGCCGATCATCGGGGTCGCACCCAGCAGCGCCCAGGCCCCGCCCGGCGGCAGCGCACGCCCGTGGGCGCCCCACAGGTCGGTGATCTGGCGCGCGGTGGCGTTCAGCGCGCTGATCGCGAGCGCGGAGGTCGAGGCTGTGCGATCGTCGGCGTTGAAGTCCATCGTCATGGCGTTGACGCCGGCGACCTCGACGCCGCCGTCGAGCATCGACGAGACCTGGGCGGATCCCTGGGGGGTGAGACCGTCGGGGGCGACCGGCAGGGTGAGCCACACCCGCAACGCCCTGCCTTCGGCACTGCGCTGCTTCTGCAGCAGCGCGATCGCAGCGGCGCGGCGGGTCGTCGCCGCCGCGTCGTCGAGGGCGTCGCGTTCGATATCGAGGTCGACCGTGTCGATGCCGTACCGGTCGAGCACGGTGCCGTACGCCGTTGCCAGGGCGTCGACCGTCGTGCACGCGGAGGCCAGCTCGGTGTTCAGGGCGCCGCCGAACGACACCGCGAGCGGGCGCCCCTCTCGGTGCATCCGCTCGATGCGACGATCGAGCTGGAAGCGCTGGGCGGCGTCGTCGAGGGTGTACGTCCGCCCCCACGTGGGCGTGCAGTCGTCGTCGCTCGCCGCGACGACGAAGGCGAGCACCAGTCCGCCGGGTGCGGCATCCATTGTGCTGCGCGACAGCTCATCACCGGCTTCGAGCGTGACGTCGTAGTACGGCGCGAACCAGCGGTGGGCGGCATCGGCGCCCGTCACCGTCGGGGGCAGCGTCGGCACGACGGCGGCCGCGGTCGCGCCGAGCCCGAGCGCGACGACGACGGCCACGCTGAGAGCGAGCCGCCCGAACGACAGCTCTCGTCCGGCGAATCGCGAGCGCCGGGGCGCGTGCACCGGGCTCATGAGAGCGCCCCGATCGCCTCGCGCGGACCGTCGTCGAGCACCACGGCCCACCGCGGCGAGGTGACGAGGGCGGGCACGGCGGCATCCTTCTTCTCCACCCAGATCCAGTCCATCCACGCGAACCAGAGATCGGATGCCGCGGCACGCACCCCGATGAGGCGCACGATCGCCCACAGGGTCGCGACCGCGGTGAAGCCCGCGAACACCGCGGTCCCCCATGCCCCGGCCGTGCCCGCGCGCACGCCGACGGCGCCGGCGACGAGCACCATCGCCATGGGCGCCAGGACGAAGAACGCCGGCACGCGGGTGCGCGACGACACTTTCGGCGTCCGCGCGAACCGTGCCTTGCGCCCGGTGAGGATCTGCAGCACCGACGCCGCACTGCCGGCGAGGTTGACGGGCAGCAGAAGGAGATTGAGTCCGTAGATGGCGACGATGTCCCGCCGGTGGTAGCCGAGGAGGCGCAGATCCGAGGCCATCTCGACGAAATACGGCAGTGCGATGAGCATGAGCAGGAGGGTGACCAGTTGCCCGTCCATCGGGTAGAGCGTGAGCACGGCGAGCAGGCCCAGGGTGACCCACGAGATCGAACCGAGGTAGTTCAACCGGAGCAGCCGCTCGGCGACGCGCATCGGCTCGCCGTCCCGGCGGCGGCGAGCCGCGAGGGCGCGCAGGGCAGGGATGATCAGCAGTCCGCCGTCCGCCCAGCGGCGGCGCTGGATGACGAGGGAGCCGAAGTCGGGCGGTGTGGCGCTGTAGCTGAGGCGCTCCGGGTAGTTCATGAGCGTCCAGCCGTGTTCGGCGATCTCGATGCTCGACTCGGTGTCCTCGATGGCCGTCCGGTCGGAGATGTATCGCACGATGCGCGTGCCGTCTTCCACCGTCTCACGCCGCAGCGATGCCAGAGCCTGCCAGCGCAGCACGGCGTTCGCGCCCACCCAGAATGTGGCCCCGAATGCCGTGAGGCCCTGGTGCACGATGTGCTGCAGGTCGGTGGTCGCCCCGGCGATGCGTTCGAGCCGCGTCGGAGCCCCGCGGTAGGCCGAGTAGGGGGTCTGAGCCACCGCCACGCGCGCGTTCTCCGGCTGCTCGAGGGCGTGCACCAGTGTCGCGCAGTATCCCGGCAGCAGCATCGAGTCGGCGTCCAGCGTCAGCACGAAGTCGGGCTCGGCCACCTCGAGCGTGCCGCGTCCTGTCCCGGCATCCTCGAGCACACGGTGCCCATCCACCACCCGTTCCCGGTAGCAACCGCCGATGAGGCCGAGGTAGGAGTTCAGGTTCATGGCCTTGTTGGGCACGTGCGAGAACGACGCATAGCGCCGGCGCTCGAACGTGGAGGTCTCGGCTCCGAAGATCCGCACGAGACGGCTGGCGAGTTGATGAGCACGGGCGAGCGTCAGGGGCGCTGCACCGCTTTCCGCGGCCTCGAGCAGCGCCGCGGCGGTCGCGTCGAGATCGGATGCCAGCCGTCGCAGCACCTGCTCGACGAAGAAGACCTCCACGTGCGTCCGCGTCGGCGCCTCGTCGGCACGTGCGTGCAGCCACCGCGCGCACGCTGCGTGCTCGCGCATCACGACCTCCGTCGCCTCGGCGGGGGAGAGCGCGCCCGAGCGAATGCGGGCGGCGGCGGCATCCACGCGCTCGAAGACCGGGCGCAGCGCGGCATCCAGCTCCGTCGTCAGGGCGCGGCATCCCTCCAACCCCGCGCGCGCCGCATCGTCGATCGGCTCGGGGTCGTCGTCGAGCAGCAACACGACGTTCAGCCGCGGGAACTCCTGCAGCGCCACGGACCAGAGCGCCATCCGCACGAGGTCGGGATCCTCGCGCCGCGACGGCAACAACGCCGTCAGCAGGGGCTCGTGGTCGGAGTAGTGCTCATCGATCGCGATGCGGCGGGGGTGGCGATGCGCCGCGAGACGCGGGAGCGCGCCCGCCCGCGCGAGCAGGTACATGCAGGCCGAGAAAGTGAGTGCGGTCACCGAGACGAGGAACACGGTTGTGGCCAGCAGCTGGGTGGCGTCGACGAGCGCACCGCCGCGCGAGAGGGCGACGATCACCGTGGCGAGGTAGAGCATCCACAGCACCACGCAGGAGATCAGTGCGACCCGAGACCGCGCGATGCGGGCTGTGGAAGGGCGCGCGTGCGTGGCGGGCTGCGGGGTCGCGTCGCGATCGGTGCCGCGCTGTCGGCGACGGGCGCGGGTGACGGCAGTGTCTGAGGTCATGGTCGACGTTCCTTCGACGGGGGGCCGAGGCGTCGGGGAGTCGCCGCGGCGACGCGGCCGACAAGTCCCAGGTCGGTCACGTTAAGCGCCATCGTGCCCGCAGCGGCCGCCTCGGCGCGGCCGTTTCGACCACCGGAATCGGTGGTTTCCCGCGGCACTCGACGAAAGCCGCCTTACCGATCCAGGCGCGAGAGGTGCTCGATGAGCCGCATCGGCAGGCCGGAATCCGCACCGAAGAAGTCGTCGTCTGCGGCTTCGACCGCACTGTTGGCCGCCCTCGCCAGGCGCTCCCCTGCAGCGGTGGCCAGCACGCGCCGCGCCCTGGCGTCAGCGGGGTCGACGCGCCGTTCGACGAGCCCCTTTGCTTCCAGCGCGCGGAGCACCTGCGAGACCATCATGGGGTCCGTGCGCACGGTGTGGGCGAGGTCGACCTGGG
Organism: Sphingomonas sp. BLCC-B65; assembly: GCF_028550675.1. Lineage (NCBI taxonomy): Bacteria > Pseudomonadati > Pseudomonadota > Alphaproteobacteria > Sphingomonadales > Sphingomonadaceae > Sphingomonas > Sphingomonas sp. BLCC-B65. The sequence continues at coordinate 1,519,039 of NZ_JAQQGL010000001.1, forward strand.
TGGTTCCTTCAGGATCGGCTCGCCAGGTGAGGGCGGCGAGCAGCACGAACTGCACGTGCGTCAGGTCGAACGGTGCGAGCGTGCGGCGCATCACCGCCTGCCACCGATTGGTGACACGCCAGAGCATGAATCCCGGGCTGGCGTCATCGGACTCGAATCGCGTGTGCAACCCCGCTGTCATGAGTCGTTCTTCGCCTCCTCGATCGGCACCGAGAGCCACTCTGTCACGGGGTCTCGACGAGTGCGATGAGACGATCGAGATCCTCCGGGACCGAGACCGAGAACCCCTTGAAGGCCGTCCGCGCCCACACCCGCGCGAGGGGACCGGTCATCCACACGCGGACGGTGAGCGTGGACCCATTGGGCGCGGACTCGACCGTGTGTCGGAACGTGAGGCGTGCCCCCGGCACGCTGCTGACGTCGGTGTACACGCGGTCCTGCTCGCACTCGGAGATCGTGAACCGGGTCTTCGGGCCGCCCACCGGCTTCAATACGCCCCGTGTGCCGGCGCGCACGGGGCCCTCCACACGCACCCACTCGGTGTCGGGCGACCACTCCGGCCATGACGCGTGGTCGATCCATCGCGCGAAGTAGTCTGCGGGCGCGGCGGAGGAGGTGCGGACGGCGGCAGCGAGTTCGATCATGGATTTAATATGCGCGCTTACTATGCGGATGTCAAGTGCCGTGACATTCGGGCCTGCCCGGTGCTCGTGATCAACGAGCGCCGGCACCGATATGGTCACCTCATGTCGATCCCCGCTGACAGCCCCCTCGCCACGGCACCTTCGCCGACACCCGATGCCTACCGAACGTTCGGAATCGTCGGATTCGTGCTGTCGTTCTTCGTCATCCTCAATCTCGCCGGACTCGCGATCAGCATCATCGCGTTGGTCGGCTCTCGTCGGCAGGGGCACCGCAACGGACTCGCGCTCGCGGGCGTCGTCATCGCAGGCGCCGGCGTCGCCGTGACACTGGTGATCGTGTTCGTGCTCGGCGCCACCCTGGTGGATGCCGGGCAGACCTGTGCTCGCCTCGGAGAAGGCGTGCTCACCGCGGGACCCGCGACCTACACCTGCGGCCCCGGCTCCTTCTCCGTCCGCTATGGCGGTTGACCGACAGCGAAAGCACCGATGACGAAGGCCCCGACATCCGCGCGATTTTGCGGGAGTCGGGGCCTTCGTGATGGCGGTGACGGTGGGATTTGAACCCCTATCGCAGGTCAGCGGATGCAGGGCCGACCGGCGAGATCCGCGTGATTCCGCGGAAGTTGGGCACATGTGCGCACGGTCGAAAACGGTGTCCCGCAGAAATTCCGTTACCGCTGCGTTACCGCTGGAGGGATCATGGCCTGCTGGGCAGCCGCGAGATCCGCCCCGTGGAACGCGAGGAGGCATCTGGACGTTCACGCGGCTGAAGCACCGTCACGTCGGCCGGCGGCCTAGATACCCCCGAGGGACTCCAGTCCAGCCAGCGCGCAATGTAGTTCGCCCCAAGCCCCGACGCACGCGAGGCGCCGTCCACAACGTCTCCTGCAGGGAAGGCCTCCCGGAGCGCTTTGCCGAGCCAGACAGCGGACTCGGTTCCGGGACGATGGGGCTCCTCCTTGTTCCATCTGCGGGCCGAGATCTGCTTGTAGAGAGACCGAGCTTGTGCGTCGTCGATCACGCCCAGCTCGCGGAACCTGAACACAAAGGCCTTGATCGAGTATCCCCACTTCTGCTTGAGCGACGCCAAGGTGCGCAGAGTGACTCGCCCGCCCAATGCCTCGAGATCCTCTAGGGCCGAATCGCCTGGCACGAGGAATGAAGCCGCGAATCTGTTCGCCTGCTGTTCCATCCGGGCTGCTTCCGACGGCGCCGCCGGTTGCGCAGATCCTGCGTGAAGGACGAGATGCCCCAATTCGTGCGCGACGGTGAACCGTTGCCGATCGCCAGGGATGTCATGGTCCGCGTCGTATGAGGGGCGAGCCACACGGATGACCGGTATCCCGTCGACAGTAAGTGACATTCCCCAGTGGCGGCCTAGCTCACGGTCGAGGGGCAGAACGACACATCCGAGTCGCTCCACAGCCCGGATGACGTTGGGGATGACTTCCTCAGCGTTGAGACCCGCGGCTGTTCGGACATCCGCTGCGATGCGGTCAATTTCGTCGTCATCGTTCAGGTCACCGTCGTAGATGGGGAGTTTGACCGCGAGCGCACGCAGCCCTGCCGAGCGAATTGCCTCAATGGCGCTGATCGAGTCGAACATGGTGCGATCGACTGCTCGCTGGGGGGCGTCCGCGTAGGCTCGCAGTTTCGGACGGTCGAACTCAGCGTTCGCTGAAGCAGTCAGATAGCTCGGTTGGCAATCGAGAACCTCCGCGAGCGCGCTCAGCATCTCGTCATCCGCTTCTTGGTGACCGTTCTCGATCATCGAGATCGATCCAGACGCGATTCCGGTTCGCATCGCCAGTTCAGTCTGAGTCAGGCCCAACGCAAGTCGAAGCTGACGAACACGCGCGCCGACGACAGCCGCGCCGAGCGGCATGGAGTCAATCACAATGCTCCTTAGGCCTGCTTGTCGACGTCACCGGCATCCGGCAAGTCCCAGCCGTCAAGCGAGTCACCGCTATCTGGAGTGAACGACGCCTCTCCGCGCGGAGCGGGCTCATCGAAGCGATGAGTCCAGCCGAACTCAAGATAGGCGACGGCACCCTCGGACTGACCGATGACTTCCGCGACGAAGAAGCTCATCGAGTCGTTTTCCCCGAACGTGCACCCGAACACGTAGGGCACCTCCCGCCAGAAGCCATCATCTGACTGGCCTCCCCACGTGGATCCGCTGTTGGCGATGACGCGCAGTTCTTCGCCTACAAGCTCAGCGCCACGCAACCGGATGATGGCGTACTCGTCGCCGTTGAGCTCGTGCAGCTCGACGGCGCCGCCCAGGCCCGAACGGGGATTAAGTCCTCGCCGCCCGGCAGCGGCACGGAACTCTCGCGCGATGATCGACCGCACCAACGCAGATCGCGGGACGTTATTGTCGGTGAACGCAGGATGAAGCTCAAGCGCTGCAGTGACAAGGCCTGCGCTCGCCTCGAACTCCTCCCGGATGTCCAGCGCAACGCCACCGAGGAGATCAACGAGATCCGAAGAAAGTGCGACCATGACTCTGAGGATATTCCATCAAATGTCACAGCGCAAGCGGGGCTCTCGCCCTAGATGAGGCCGTTCTCGTCGGCCCACTGCGCGAATCTGCCCTTCGCGAACGGCAGGCGGTACTCGCCGATGAGAAGGTCGTCGGCAAGGTCAGAGACCATGGCCACGGTGAGCTTTTGCTCACGGATCGCGTCGCAGAGCAAAGCGAGTGTGCCGCGGGAGTCGAGCCCCGCCCGTCGAGCAATATTGCTCGCCACCCTGTCGTCGATGATGAGCTGGTGCCCGCGAGCCTGCCCCAGAGCCAGGACACCACACTCACCCAGGTTCCTGCCACCTGCGGCGAGCAGACGCTCGAAGCCGGCGAACGCCTGCACGTAGGTCAGGTCGGTGCTGCGGTCGACGGTGATCCAATCGGCTTCGAGCACCTGTCGCAGCTCTGGGCCGGTCTGGCTCTGGGCCTTGAGCTCGGCCTCTACGCTTTCGGGAATTATCACTTGACAGTCCCGGCCCAGGTACTTCAGCACACCGAGCCACCCCTGTAACGCGAAGTGCCGCAGGGGGCCGGTGTCGAACACGAGCCCCGGCCGGAGATCGGTCACGAGACAAACTGCCAGATGTCGGCGTCGGTTGAGATGTGCGGCGCGGGCAGGTCGTTCTCGTCGACGGTTCCCCACAGCAGGTCGAGTGCGCGGGCGCCTGAGATCAGCTCATCCCGTACCAGCCGGAGTACGGCCTGTTGGTAGAGCCGAGGCTGCGTCGTGCCCGCCATCTCGTCGTGCGAATAGAGATCGTGCTCGATCATGTCCGCGCTGGTCGTCCGGAACTGGCGGATCTGACCGGCCTCAGCACCGGTCACCAGATCGAGATCGGTAAGCCGGCGCGCCAGCGTTGCCATGTCCACTCGGAAGGTGCTGGCGACGACGACCGCGGCGCCACGCAGACCATCTGTGATCGCGCGCGACCACAGATCACGTAGTCCCTGGCCTGGCAGGAGAAAGGCGCGGGCGAAATGATCCAGCAGCGTTTCCGTCTGCTGACCACCTGCGGTGACGTCCCAATCGACCGAGTAGTCGTCGCAGACGAGGAAATGCCCGAACTCATGCGCAGCGGCGAGCCGGCGACGCCCTACCTTCTGCGAGCTGTTGACAAGTGATACGCCTGTTGCGTCGCGCAACAGGACCGTTCCCGCATCGGCAGTATCCGTGCCGAGATCGCGGGTAAACACGAACAGCCCCGCATCGCCGAAAAGCCGTTGCAGTTCGTACGCCGGCGAGTTCCCGTCGAGGCCAACAGAAGTCCGGGCCCGCTCTGCCATCGCCTCGGCGTCCGACCGATTCTGCGGCACCTCGATTTGAGCTTCCTGGGCTTCGCGGCGGTTCAGTGCACCCAAATCCTGGACAAGTTCCACGTCCGTGACGAGTTCTTCCAGCGTCGCGTCGATTTGGGAATCCACGACTTCCAGCCCCTGCGGGGATCGATGCGAGACAATCGCGGGAACTGGGGTGGCGAAGAACGATGCCATCCGGACCCGGAGCGCATCGGCGATCTGCGACAGCTCTAGAGCCGACACCTTGCGGGTGCCGTTCTCGATCTTGTTCACCATCGTTCGATCCAACTGAAGACGCTCACCGAGATCGGCCTGGTTCAGCCCCCGACGCTCCCTAGCCTCGCGAATACGCACGCCAAGCTCAGCCGATGTCATCTCAGTCATGTGTGCGATTCTCGCACACATGACTGAGGGCTCGCCACGATACGTCGCGTGATATGCCCGCTATCCAACTCGAGATCAGAGAGCGCGGCTGCTCGGTGCGCCTCAAGGGCGCTGGCAACGCCGTCGAGATCGTCCTCGAAGAGCTCCGCGTACGTACTCGTGGACGCGGTCTTCGCGAGCATACTTGCCATCGCCGTCCGACTCGATGAGTTTTGCGAGGATGTCGAGGGTCGTGCGGCGCCGGGCAACGTAGTTTGCCAGGTCCGACTGGTTGAAGTCCTTCACCGTCTCGAGATACTCCGCGAGGCGCTCATCGTAGTCTTCAGGCTTCGTGCCGCTCGATGCCGCGAAGACGGCATGACCCTCGGCCAGCAGCTCGGTCTCGATCTTCTGGGCGTGTTTGTGCAGCTCCAGCTCGAGCTCGGCGTCCTGTATCGACGGGTCCACGACGATCCCCACAGACTCGATTCGCTTCATGAGTGGACGGAACTTCTGCGCCTTCGTGCGCACATATTGGTTGATCCGCTCTTTGCTCACGACCTGCGCCGAGGCCAGTGGCTCGGCCAGCGACTTCGAAACCTCCGTCAGGACACCTCCACGGATTGTCGTCGAGCGTCGGCTCGTCAATCAGGGCGTCGCCCGGCAGACGCTCCGGCAGATCGAAGTCCGTGCGGTCGGCCCTTACGTGGTCATCGAGGAAGGGAGCGGACAAGTAGCAGACATACGTGAACTCGGCAGAGTTGTCCTCCTTCATGCGGGCATAGAGCCCCGGAAGCTTCCCCGCAATGCTCTCGCCCTTGACGACGCGGTTTGCGGCGCACCAGTGCAGCCGAGGCGTCGCGTTGCGAGCTGAGGTCTTCAGCCGAAGGTTGAGCATTTCGAACGCTTGGCCCTTGACCTCGAACGACGCCGTGGTCTCCGTGTGCCCGAGCTCCTCGACGTAGTCCTTCAATGAAAGCGTCTCGTCGTCATCTGACACGAAGACATCGGGCGCGCCACCGTCGCGGAGGAAGTACCAGATGCAGTGCTCGAAGATCTCGCGTGCGATCGCCTCGGCCGTCTTCGCCGCGCTCTGTTGGAATGGCTTCTTGAAGCCGTGGAGATGCACGATAGTGCCGGCATCACTCAGTCCGCCAGGAACGGCCTCCTGTACGACGTCTTGGCTAATCGAGAACCTGAACTGGCGGCCGGAGAGCGACTCGCCGTCATAGTAGGCGCTGCTGACCTGGACGTTGTCGAATGCAACCAGCCAGAGGAGGCGCCCCACCCCTCGACAGCCAATACTCGCCTTGAAGTCGCTATCCAGCGTCTCGAAGGAAGTCATGTTGTCCGAAGTGAACCCGATGCCGTTATCTTCGACGCTGAAGCCGGTGATGACCTTGAGCGGTGCGCGACCGGGAGCGCCAGCGTCGAGGTCGAGTTCTGCCTGAGCCTCGCGAAGGATCCGAACGGTGAGGCGACCTCGACCCGCGACATCGTTGGGGAACCGAGCATCGATTGCCTGTATGCCATTGACGACCGCCTCGTGAAGCGGGAGGAGCGCATGGGTCTTCGGCAGCGTCGTGTTCCGCACCCGACCTGCCAACGACGTCTTCAGCGCCATGGGCCCTCCTCTCCAGATCAGCGTCAGGAACGGTATACCCGGGCACTGACATAGCTATCGTGCCGGGGATCGCTTCCCGGAGGCGACCAACACACCGGTTCCTGTTCGCCGGGCGTCGTCGTATACGCGAACGTCGGTCTCGATGAGGTCGCGTCCGTTATGGGGTCACGAGCCGACCAGGGCTTCGATGCTCTTCTTCTCGAAGTAGCGGAACTTCTGAATCGCGTCGGTCATGTTGCCGACGTCGATCACGCCGATCTCGGTCAGCTTCGCGTACGAACCCAGCGAGAGACCCGTCGAGCGCAAGAAGAGCTCGGTGTCAAGCGACTCGATGACGTGCGCCAGCCGCTCTTCGCGGAAGTCTGTCAGGTACATGAAGATCAGCACCTTGGCGGATACTTTCTTGAGCTTCTCGCGGATGTTCTTCCGCTTCTCAGCAATCTCCTTCTTCGGTTTGCGCTGTTCGCTCGCTCCACCGCCGGAGCGCTTCACAGCCGAGAGCTTCCTCGAAGCAGTGACGATCTTCTCGGCCTCCTCGCGGATCGTGCGGAAGTCTTCGATCTGCTCGAGCTCGGCGATGAGGTCAGCGTCTTGGAGCAACCGGTCCATCGTGACGCCGTTGAGGTTGTACAGGTCCACGGAGCGCCATCGACGTGCGAGCGCGTTCGCGCTGATACCCCCGTGTGCCCATTGGAGGATAGCGTTGACGTCGAGCTGCTCCATGCGGCCGCCGTCGATCGCGAAGATCGGAAGAAAATTGATCAGCTCACCCAGAACCGACGCCTGCGTGGCGTTCCGATCGGCGGAGTTGTTGGCCAGCTCTGTGCCATACAGGGCCATGAGCGAGAGAGCACGGTTCGGATCGAACTCGAACACGTAGGCCGTGTGCTTCTGAATCTCACCGTCGATCTTCCACGGCGACTGCACACGGAACGCTGCCTGGAAGTACGACTCCGGAGCTTTCAAAGAGCGGAGCATGAAGATCGACGACCACTCAGGGACGGTCACCCCGGTCATCAACTTTCCGCACGACAGAGTGATGGACCCTGACTTACCCTGTTCCTCCGCGCGACGAATCGCTGCCTGGAGCGGCGGGAGCGCTTGCGCGCCGATCTTCGCCTTCGTGCCCGCCGCGACGTAGATCTCGTAGGTGGAGAAGAACGGGTCGCTTCGCAACAGATCGCCCATCGCCTCGCAGGCGGCAACGTCCTGGAGATACCAGACGGAATGCCGCACCGCCTCCTTGAACTCAGCGGCCTCGTACGGGAATTGAGCGTTGGCCTCGCCGGTTTCAACGATCTTCTCCGGCAGAGCCTTCTTCCCGCGAATGAGGTCAAGGAATGATGCGACGTAGTCCGGCTTCTCGAAGACGTAGCCCGCGTCGGCCTTCTTCGCCTTGAAGTAGGTGTTCAGGTCGAATCCGTCGAACTCCCCGTCCTCTGCCCACTCACCGCCGGGCGCGCCCATCGCGTACGTGTACATGCGCATCTGCGGGAGCTCTTCGTAGGGATTGCGTCCCTTCGCAATGTCCCACTCGGCCTTCTCGCGCTGCTCGTCGATATAGGTCCAGTTGAATACCTCGGACTCAGCGTAGTCGCCGTTCGTGATCGCCTTGAAAGGGGTGCCCGAGAGGTGCAAGTGATACTTGGTCTTCAACCCGTAGTCGAGCTCCGGAACGACCTCTGCGTCGGTGTCGCTCGACTCGTCCGCGGCCTTCAGGAACAGCTGCGCCAACGCCGCCTCGGCCTTGTCCTGCGGGTCGTAGACCTCGCGAGCGGCACTGGTCGACGCTCCGAAGTGGAACTCATCGATCACGATGCAATCCCAGTCGACGAGGTGCAGAGTCTCGTTGCGCTCCTTCGGCCTGCCCTCCGGGTCACGGCCGATCACGTCCTGAAACGAGGCGAACCAGGCGGTCGGTCGTCCGCTGTCCATCAGGGCGTCCGCGTCGCGCGGTGGCGTGTCGCGGTCGACGTACTGCCAGTCGATGAAGTCGACGTGGCTCAGCAGGTCGTCGCGCCACGCGCTCCGCACGGCTGGCTTGTACGTGAGGATGAGGAGCTTGGTCCAGCCCATCTCCTTCGCGAGCTGGTATGTAGTGAAGGTCTTCCCGAAGCGCATCTTCGCGTTCCAAAGGAACTTCACGGCCGTGTCGGGCCCCGACGCAGCGTGGGTGCGGAAGAACTTGGCAGTTTGCTTGACGGCCCGCTTCTGCTCCGGGCGCGGCTCGAAATCCTGGATGCGTGTCGGGTCAAACGGAAGCCCGCGCTGCAACGATCGCAACGCGGCCCATACTTCGGCCTCGGTCGCTTCGAACCATTCGCCGCCCGGGTTGACGATTCCCGCGTTTCGCAGGACACGGTGGACGTCGTGGTCGCTGAAGTCGGCGCCGTTTGGCCCGACCGCGGGCTCGGAGTGGAAAAGGATGTCGACGCCGTGCAGTCCAGGGAAGGCCGTACCGACCTGTTGTCTTACTCGATCGATTCCCGGATTGACGGTCTGACCGACCTTGATCCAGGACTCGCCCTTCTGCCCGCTCGCACGCCGCCACGGCTTCGCGTGCCCAGCGTGCGTGTAGGCGTAGATGTGGTTCGTCACGCGGCGTCGTCCTCCGACCCAGGATCATCCACCTCTGGCTCATCGATACCATTGGAGACTTCGTCAACGACGTTCGCATCGGCTTCGCCAAGACTTGCGAGGTAATCCGCTCGAAGATCCTGCAGAGACTTTCCCGAGCCGGCGATGACCCACCACCACCATCCGTTGGTGTCCGTGCCCGTGACGGCCATGGCGGCCGCTGACGGGCTGTCGTACGGGGCGTCACCGATGAAGATGCGTCCGTCCTGCGCGACGGATGCGCGCACCCCCGCGTGCTTCGAAGTCGGGTGCCGGGTCGTGAGCTCAGTCCCGACCTCGAGCCAACCCGACGAAACGAGTTGCGCGACATCAACGCTGACGGCGGCCGACGGCGTGGCCGCGGCTCCGGTCAGTCCGATGTGACCGGCGGGCGCCTGCCAGATCGCGAGAATCTGATCGATCAGGAGCGCCGTGCGCTGTTCGATTGCCGACTCACCCCAGCGCTCGGGGGCGAGGTTCATCGCATCCTTGGTGATCAGCACGTCGTCGTGGTTGAGGAAGTGCTCTCGCTTGGTCGACCAAGGTCCGTTGTTGACCTTGCTGTTGAGTTTCTGCGTGACCAGCGTGAGATTTCCGAGCTGCTGCACGGTGCGGTCCCGCAGCGCCTCCTGCTCATCCGTCAGTTCAGCAGGCCAGTGCTTTCGCCAGCCCTGAGGCATCAGGTGCTCGATCGTGCCCTTGCCTCGAACGACCGGGCCCATCGCGAGCTGCTTGCCATCCGGGTAGCCACGCTTCGCATCTTCCAACGCTTCCAGCACCATCCGCAGGCGACCGCGCAGGTACTTCCAGTACGCGGTGGCGCCAGTCAGCACTTCTCTGACCTCTTTGTCGCCAGGGAGATACCCGACGGCCGTATGGTTGGCGACGAGGAAGGTCTGGGTCCGGTCGGCGAGCATGTCCTTCGGCTGTGTGCTGAGGTGCTGCATCAGGTCAATGATGAATCGGTTCGAGCCCTGCGACGGGGCCTTCACCAAAGCCCGGCGCACAAACCAGCTCTCGAGGACCTGCAGTACTCGTGCCCGGTCCGCGTCCGGGACCGCCGACTGTTCCGGCTCCTCAAGCCAGATCAGCAGGGGGCGCGCGATTTCGGAGTCGAGTGTGCCGACACGGTAGCTGAAGAGCTCGACCCTGCTGAGTGGGCCGTTCGCGTTCTCAGACCCTTCGATGATCGACCGGTAACGATCGGCAGCTACCTTGATCTTCGGAAGCAGCACACCGATGTCCTTCGCGACGGTGTTCACATAGTGCTTGAACTGCGTGAATACCTCGCGAATCGGGAAGTCGACGACTGTTCTGGCGGTAAGCCATTGCCACAGGAACAGCGAGGCCCGGGAGTTCTTGATGCGACCTGTGGTGATCTCCTTCTCCCACCATGGCGTCTCGAACTCGGCCCAATAGTTCAGGTACGCCTTCTCGGCATCCTGCGGTGTGCCCGCGAGGTTCTGAAAGACGAAATTCTTGATGAGGTCGGCCGCAGACAAGGGCGTGCCGCGTGCGTTGAGCGTCTCGAAGATCGCCTGCGCGTCTTCATTCGCATCGAGGCGGATGCTGGCGATCTCCAGCCGATCCATAACAGTGGCCACGAGCATCCGAGCACGACGCTCAGCAGATTCGTCGTCACCGAGCCAGGCGGCGATCGACCCGGCGAAGTACTCGTGTGCATCGCCCAACCGTGACTTCACGACCGTCGAATAGTCGACGGGCGTCGGTGCTGACATTACCGAGGCGAAACCGTCACGGTCGCGATTGGTCGGCCAAAGCTTGTAGCGATCGTTCTCATCGCCGCGATAGTCGGACGGGTTCTCCACCAGCGGCAGAATCTGACCGGCAAGTTGCGCCCACCCTCGCCGCTCGAGCTCAGCGTGCAACGAATCGAGCAGAAGCTGCAGGGTCGTGAGCCGCTGCTGACCGTCGATCACGTTCCACGTAGGCAACGCGCCGAGGGTGGTCGGCACCTGTTGGATCACGATGGCGCCGAGGAAGTGCGTCGCGGTCTGATTGTGCTGCGAGATGACTTCGATGAGGCGAACGATGTCTTGCCATAGCGGGGCCCACTGGGTCTCTTTCGACCACACGTAGGGGCGTTGGAACAGCGGGACAACAAGGCGCGTCGGGTTGTAGAAGACATCCTTCGGCTTGACGACATCGGTCTTCATTCGTCGTCTTCTTCATCGTCGGACTCGATAGCGACGTCACCAGCCCGGTATTTTCGCCCACCTGGCAGGTGCGTTTCGGGAATCGGGGAGTCGAGGGAGAGATTCACAGAGCGCGGCTTGATGGATGCCTCAATGTAGGCGACCTCTTGCTGCGAGAACCCATATCGTTCGTAGAGGTCCTCGTCCGTCCACCGTCGCGTCATGTCCAGCATCGGCACAAAGCGGAATCGATCAGGTGTTACGTGCTGTGTGATCTTGCGCTGCAGGACCAGGAATCGAACGAACTTTGTGGAGAGGTAGTAGGCAAAGTTCTCAGTCTCTTCACGGGTCTCGAACAAGCCTGGGATGAAGTAGGTCTGTGTGCACGCGGAGCCAGGCGCCAGTGCGATCGGCTCACCAAGAACTACATCAATGATGTTTCCCTCGTCGTCGCTAGGCGTGTCGCCCGACGACACCATAGGCAACAGCACCTTCCAGCGATCAATCCACTCGTGATTCCGTTCGATCTGATCGAGTCTGCTGTAGCCGATGCGCGTAGCATAGATCAGTGGCACAGCGCCGGGGAATCGTTCCGGAACACTGCCCGGATAGTTTGACCGCATCGTCAGACCGAACGGCTTTGTGACGCTGGACACGTCCTCGACGCGTTGGGGGTCGCGGGCCGCCTTGACCTTCCGCACGATGTTCATCGCTCGGTTATCCCGGATCAACACTCCGTCGCCCTCGCGGAGATCGCGAACGAGTGTGGACTTGACCTGGCCATTGATCCGCGTCGAGAACTCGCAATCGCCGTCGTACTCGCGGTCCCATAGAAAGTAGGAGACTCCGCCTCGGATCTTCACCTGGGGGAACACGTCGAAGATCTTCGGGTTGTCCACAAGGACGCGGAGACGCCGGTCTCGGATCATGCTGTCACGAAATCCATCAAGGCCCTTCCCGCCTGCGAACCAGCGTGACGGCGTGATCATCACGACGTACTTGGGATCCATGGCGATCGCGCGCTCAACGAAGAGGTGATAGATGCTCGAAGCGGTCTTGCCGTGTCCCTCCGTACCCATCTGGTAGGGCGGGTTGCCGATGATCACGTCAAACTTCATCTTGCCCATCTCCTTCGTCGGATAGGTGTTGTGTATGAACGAATAGGCGTATGACTCTCGTTGCTCCCGAATGAGTTTCGACGACGCCCTACAGAGAGCACATTTGTCGCCCTTTCGTGTCAGGGTGTGCTCGGTCTCGACAAACGGGATATTGCCTTGAGGCGAGTCGAGGGGCACGACCAGACCAGCAAGCCCCGGGTCCTTCACCTCCACGCCAGTCGCATTCTTCGTCTGGTAGAGCGATCGACGGGCAACCTCGCCGTTGATCTGAGTCGTTGCGGCACCGAACAGCATGTTGGTGAGGATGTGCTCGCGGCGTTTCTGACCGTCCGGCTCCCACTCGGCGAGGCCGACCATGAGTCGTTTTAAGACCTCACGCAGGTAGACGCCCGACTTCGTCGCGGGGTCGAGCCATGTGTAATTCGGCTCCGACCAGACATGCTCGGGGAGAATGTCGAGCATTGCCGCGACGACCTTCGGCGGCGTATAGACGTCGTCGTTCGGCAGCTGGGCGAGCGTTTCGAGTACATCCGGAACATGCTCGGCGGGCAGTTGCTTCGCCACTGCGGCGACCGCTTCAGCGGTCAACTCCCGATCTCCGAATAGTGCACCGTCCGTAGCGCCGCTGGAGGCTCGTAGAACAAATCCATCGTCGGAGCTTCCAGCTCCGAAGGCACGCGCTGGAACCGTTCTCCCTCCAGCGGCGTGTACTCGACGAACACGATCTGATCCGCCGCGTTCAGCGAATCACCGACGACAACGTTGGTTGCGATGATCGCTTCGGCTGCGCGCGCGAACTCCTCAGTCGCTGGCTCACCCCGGAACACATGAGCCGCGTCGATCACCGCCATCATTCGCTCGCGCGCCTCTTCGACATTCTCTTCACTGATGTCGATGCCGTAGGTCGAGGCGAGGCAGCGCAGCAGTGCGAACTCGTACCAGTGTTCGCTTCCGCCGTGCCTCGACTCGTCGATCGCGCTGATCTTGCGCTCCAGAATCGCGACAAGAAAGTTTCCGTCGCCGGCGGCCGGCTCGAGGAAGCGTGAGTCGATGTCGGTGAAAGCATCCGAGATGAGGTCGAGCATCGCGTTCACCTCCCGCGGCTGGGTATACACCTCGCCGAGGTCGCGTACGCGCTCGCGAGACTTGATATGCCGCGGTTCCGTCATCGTGCTCCCGCTCGCCGTCCCAGCCATGTTCTCAGTATGTCCGAGGCAGCGACATCGAGCTGATCGGCATCGCTGGTGCGTCGGCAGAATTCCGTTACCGCTGCGTTACCGCAGCTCCTCACGCATGCAAAGCATAAGCCCCGCGATCCCAGTGTTTTCAAGGGATCGCGGGGCTTTGATCTGGCGGTGACGGTGGGATTTGAACCCACGGTAGGGGGTTACCCTACACAACTTTTCGAGAGTTGCACCTTCGGCCGCTCGGACACGTCACCGCCGACTAGCTTACGACACTCCGCGGGATGCCGCGAACCGGCTGCAGCGAGGGTGGCCCTGCCCACCCCCTTCACGATGTCGCCGGGGCGCCCTAGCGTGAGGGCATGGGAGAGCTCGGGCGATGACGCGGCAGATGACACCACAGCAGCGACTCGTCCTCGTGATCGCCATCCTGGGGTCGTTCGTCGCTTTCCTCGACGGCACCATCGTCAACGTCGCCCTCCCCGCCATCGCCCGCGACCTCGGCGGCGGCCTGTCCACCCAGCAGTGGACGGTCGACGCCTACCTCGTGACACTGGGTGCCCTCATCCTGGTGGCCGGCGCGGTGAGCGATGCGTTCGGCCGGGTTCTCGTGCTGCGCATCGGCCTCATCGGCTTCGGCATCGCCTCGGTGGGCGTCGCCCTCTCCCCCACCCCTGAACTCCTCGTCGCCGCACGTGCGGTCCAGGGTGCCGCCGGGGCTTTCCTCGTGCCGAGCTCTCTCGCCCTCATCACCGCGACGATGCACGAACCGCTGCGCTCTCGCGCCATCGGCATCTGGACGGCATCCACGACGGGCGCCATGATCATCGGCCCCCTGGTGGGCGGACTCATCGTCGACAACTCTTCGTGGCGATGGGCGTTCGGGATCAACCTGCTGCCGATCGGCATCGCGCTGTGGCTGCTGACACGGCTCGAGCACCGTGACGAACGCCGCGCGGGCGCCCGGGTCGACGTGCTCGGGGCGATCATGTGCACCCTCGGCCTCGGCGCGGCCGTCTTCGCCCTCATCGAGCAGCCGAACCTCGGCTGGGGGTCCCCGGCGATCTGGATGCCGGGGCTCGCCGGCCTCGTGCTGCTCGCCGGATTCGTCTGGCGACAACGCCAGGTCGCCGACCCGATCCTGCCGCTCGATCTCTTCCGCAGCCGCAACTTCTCCGCCGGCAACCTGTCGACGCTGTTCATCTACGCGGCCCTCGCCCTCAACGGGTTCGTCCTGGCCGTCTACCTGCAGCAGGGGGCCGGCCTCAGCGCGACCCTCGCGGGCCTCGCCAGTCTGCCCTCGACCCTGCTCATGATCGCGCTCAGCTCACGCATCGGCACCCTGGTCGGACGATGGGGACCGCGTCTGTTCATGACCGCCGGGCCGCTCATCATGTCGGTCGGCGCGCTGTTGCTGCTGCTCGTCGCCGACGACTTCGACTACTGGTGGCAGGTGCTCCCGGGCATGGTCGTGTTCGGGCTCGGACTCGCCCTCACCGTGTCTCCGCTCACCTCGACGATCCTCGGGGCCGCCGACCCGGAGCGATCCGGCATCGCCTCCGCGGTCAACAACGCCGTCGCCCGCGTGGCGGGGCTGCTGCCGATCGCAGCCCTTGCCGCGATCACCGGTGGCGCACTCGATCTGGCCGGCTTCCACCGGGCGGCGGTCACCACGGCCGCGCTTCTCATCGTCGGCGGACTGGTCTCGCTTCTCGGCATCCGCAACCCACGCCGATCCAGCTCGGATGCGTCGGGAGGAGACGCCGAGGGAGTCGCTCACCCGGCGGCGGAGCCTCCGGGTCCGTAGAGCGCCGCGATGCCGGGCGACCCGATGCCGCCCTCGTAGGTCGGATGCTGCGGCCACCCGGGCGGCGAATCCTCCCACGCCTCCTGCCGCCCGAACGGCAGCACGTCGATCAGGCCGTGAAGGTGTCCGAGCTGCTCGGTGCCGCGCCCGTCGGTGTGCCACGTGCGGTACACCTTCTCGCCGTCGCGCAGGAACACGTTGACCGCGAACCCCGCGTCCGGCGGCGCCCCCATGTCGGCACCGAACGGACTGTGCGCCGTCGAATACCAGTCCATGCGGTTGCCCACACGCTCCCGGTAGGCGAGCGCCTCGTCGATCGGACCCTGCGTCACGATGACGAACCGTGCGTCGTAGTCGTCGAGGAACTCCAGCCGTGTGAATTGGGCCGTCCAGCTCGTGCAGCCCGGGCACTGCCACGGCTTCCCGTCCGTCCACATGTGGCTGTAGACGATCAACTGTCGCCTGTCGCCGAAGATGTCGACGAGGCGCACGGGACCGTCGGGACCCTCAAGCACATAGTCGGGCAGCTCGACCATCGGCAGACGTCGCCGCTGCGCGGCGATCGCGTCGAGCTCTCGGGTCGCCGCCTTCTCGCGCACGCGCAGAGCGGCCAACTCGCGCCGCCAGGTGTCGAGGTCGACCACCGGAGGCAGGGTAGGGGCATCGTCCGTCATGCCGGCATCCTTCGCCCCTCGGACGCCGTCCGCAAGACCCCCCTGCACGCCGCCGTTTCGCACGGCTGCGGCCCGCGGTGGCCGCGGCATCCCCCGGCCTGTCAGACTGGGGCCATGAGCGTGATCGAGAACTCGAAACTGACCGTCGTCGGCGCGGGAGCGGTCGGATCCTCCGTGGCCTACGCGGCCCTCATCCGCGGCTCGGCCCGCCACGTCGCCCTCTACGACATCGCCGCGGAGAAGACCGAGGCCGAGGTTCTCGATCTGGCACACGGCGCCCAGTTCACCGGGTCGAGCGACATCATCGGCGGTGCCGACATCTCGGTCGCGAAGGGCTCGCACGTCGTGGTGATCACGGCGGGCGCCAAGCAGCGACCGGGGCAGACCCGTATCGAGCTGGCCGGCGTCAACGCCAACATCCTGAAGTCGATGATGCCGCAGCTGCTCGACGTCGCTCCCGACGCGACGTTCGTCATCGTCACCAATCCGTGCGATGTGCTGACGGTGCTCGCGCAGGAGACCACCGGCCTGCCCTATGAGCGCATCTTCGCGTCGGGCACCGTGCTCGACACCTCGCGACTGCGCTGGAAGATCGCGCAGCGTGCGGGCGTCTCCATCTCCAGCGTGCACGCCTACATCGTGGGCGAGCACGGCGACACCGAGTTCCCGCTGTGGTCGCACGCGACCATCGGCACCGTCCCGATCCTGGAGTGGCAGCCCCTCGACGGTCAGCCGCCGTTCACGGTCGAGGAGCTCGACCAGATCGCCGTCGACGTGCGCGACGCCGCCTACAAGGTCATCCAGGGCAAGGGTGCGACGAACTACGCGATCGGCCTGTCCAGCGCCCGCATCGTCGAGGCGATCCTCGACGATGAACACGCCGTCATGCCGGTCTCGGCCGTGCTCGACGACTTCCACGGCGTGAGCGGTGTCGCCCTGTCCGTCCCGGCGGTCGTCTCGGCGGCCGGCGCAGTGCCGATCCGCGAGACGTCGTTCTCCGACCACGAGCTCGGTCTGTTCCGTCGCTCGGCCGACGCCCTCCGCGAGGTCGCCGACTCGCTGCGCTGATCTCTCGCCGTCCACGCGGTGGCCGGCGCTACTGTCGGATGCCGCGACTAGCCTGAACGCATGGCATCAAAGCGCACCGCGACCACGAGCGCGTACCGCTGCACCGAGTGCGGCTGGACGAGCGCGAAGTGGGTCGGGCGATGCGGGGAGTGCCAGCAGTGGGGAACGGTGGTCGAGGCCGTGTCGTCGACACCGATGCATGCGGTGACGCCGCTCGCGCCGACGCGTGCGGCGCGCCCCATCACCTCGATCGACACGCGTGAGACGCCGCGGCGGACCACCGGCGTCGGCGAGTTCGACCGCGTGCTGGGCGGGGGCCTCGTGCCCGGTGCGGCCATCCTGCTGTCCGGCGAGCCCGGCGTCGGGAAGTCGACATTGTTGCTCGAGGTCGCCGCACAGACCGCCCGCGCCGGTCGGCGCGTGCTGTACGTGAGCGCCGAGGAGTCGCTCGGACAGGTGCGCCTGCGCGCCGAGCGCACCAGCGCCCTCCACGACGAGCTCTACCTCGCGAGCGAAACCGACCTCGCCACGATCCTGGGCCATGTCGACGACACTCGTCCCGAGCTGCTGATCGTCGACTCCGTCCAGACGGTCGGCTCCAGCCTCGTCGACGGAGCGCCGGGGCATCCCAGCCAGGTGCGCGAGGTCGCGTCGACGCTCATCCGCGTGGCGAAGGAGCGTGATCTTCCGGTCATCATCGTCGGCCATGTCACGAAGGACGGGCAGGTCGCGGGGCCGCGCGTGCTGGAGCACCTGGTCGACGTCGTCTGCCACTTCGAGGGTGACCGGCAGACCGCGCTGCGCTTCGTCCGCGCCCTCAAGAACCGGTTCGGTGCCACCGATGAGGTCGGCTGCTTCGAGCAGACGAGTCGCGGCATCGCCGAGGTGCCCGACCCCAGCGCCCTCTTCCTCGGCCACGGATCACGCGAACCGGGCACCTGCGTGACCATCGCGATGGAGGGACGACGTGCACTTCCGGTCGAGGTGCAGGCGCTCACGCTGCCCGGTTCGGGCCCCAACCCACGGCGCATCGTCAGCGGCGTCGACGGCGCACGCGTGGCGATGGTGCTTGCGGTGCTCGAGAAGCGCGCCGGAATCCGGGTATCCGACCAGGACGTCTACGTCTCCACCGTGGGCGGCGTGCGTCTCATCGAGCCGGCCGCCGACCTCGCCATCGCCCTCGCCGTCGCGAGCGCGGTCACGGGGCGGGCCACCCCGAAGGGTCTGGTCGCCATCGGTGAGCTGAGTCTGGCCGGCGAAGTGCGAGCCGTCACTGCTCACGAGCAGCGCCGCAACGAGGCGAACCGGGTCGGCTATCGGTCCGTCATCGACACGGCATCCCGCGACCTGCGCGGCGCCCTGCGCGACCTCGCACGACACCATCCGAGCGAGCCGAGCGACCGCCCCGACTTCTGAGCACGCCGCCGGTCAGGCTTCGAGAGCGAGCGCGGCCAGCAGATCCGCCGGCGAGGCCTGCATCGCGTGCGGTCCGGCGATGTCGAAGAAGACGGTGGTGATCTCGGATTCGTGAGCGGTGAGGAAGCTGCGTAGCCACGCGGGCGAGTGCAGCGCCACCGCGGGGGGAAGAGCGGCGGGCTTGTTCGCCGCATCGCTGAACAGCAGCAGCGCGACATCGCCGGTGTTCGGGTCGCGGTACGTCCAGACCTCGCCGGTGTCACGAGGGTCGTCGCGCTGACCGGGGCGCATGAGCGGCACCACCGTCGGGCCGTGACGCAGGGCGAAGGCCAGAGCTGCCATGTCCTGCGTCTGCAGGGCGTCGGCGAGCTGCGTGTTGCGGAACTCGAGCGGGGGCTTCGCGCGCTTCTTTCCGGCCATCCCTCCAGCATACGAGGCGCCTCCCGCACCGCGTCGACGCGCTGACCGCACCCGGCGTGACGGACCCCGCGCAGAAAAGGGGGGCCCTCTCGATCCCCACATTGGGGGCTGGGAGAATCGAGAGGGCCTGGGCTCATCGGGCGATCTGCCGAATGCCGGTCTTGGGGGTGACACGACGACCGCCGTTGGGGGCGACGGTGGCTCGCCACGAGAGCTACGAACAAGGCTAACCGTGCCCGTGAGGCGGCGGCTGGTTCTCAGATGAGAAATCTCTCAGAGTTAGAGATATATCACTGCCTAGATATCCCGAATGGCGATGATCGCGGGCTCAGCGCAGTTCGAACACCTTCGTATCCGCCGCCTGGATGCCGCCGATCGACACCGAGAGGTGGTAGTAGCCCGGCGAGGCCTGCGGCCGCGACGACCCGCACGTGTCGACCGATGATCGCGTACGGTCCCACTGCAGCGGCGTCACGCTGGAGACGGTCTGACCCGCTGCCAGTTGAACGACCTGATCGCTGGACTCCGACTGGCAATCGGTCGAACGCCACCACGTGTCGGTGCCGCTGGTGATCACGAATGACTGCGTCGCGGTCCCCACGTTGATCAGGCACGCCGCGCCCGACGTGTTCGAGAGCGTGATCGACAGCTTGGGCAGCTCGCCCGCGCTGTACACGTCCTGATCCGTGACCGCCTGCACCGAGATGGCTGCCGTCGAGCAGGCCGCGACCGCGGGCGTCGTCCCCGAGGTGTCGGGGGTGGGCTCGGGCGCTGCCGGCGGCGCTGAGGCATCGGCGGGGGCGACGGATGCGGTCGGAGTGGATGCCGAGGCGAGGGGCGTCGTGGCCGACGGGCTCGATGCGGGCACGGCGGGCTGAGACGCACGCCACGGCTGCCAGATCGCGAGGACGATCGCCGCGATGATGACGAGGACGATCAGCACGGCGACGAGCCGGCGCCGCCGGTAGACGGCGGGGCTGGGGCGTCGCGAACGGCGCGTCGGGGTGCTCACTCCTCCAGGCTAGGCCGCGGCATCCCCGTCACCTGCCGGGGCGCGCGGGGCTCAGAGGTTCTTCAGCATGCGCGTATTGCCGAGCGTGTTCGGTTTGACGTGCGCGAGGTCGAGGAACTCCGCGACACCCTCGTCGGGGCTGCGCAGCAGCTGCGAGTACACGTCGGGGTCGACGACCTGTTCCCCGATGGGCGCGAAACCGCGACGACGGAAGAAGTCGACCTCGAAGGTGAGACAGAACAGCCGCGACAGACCGAGGTCGATCGCGCGGTCCTCCAGCTGCGTCACGATCGCCCCGCCGACACCGTGATGCAGCCAGTCCTCCGCGACGATGAGCGTGCGGATCTCGCCCAGGTCCTCCCACATCACGTGCAGGGCGCCGCAGCCGATGAGCTCGCCGTCCTGCTCGGCGACGACGAACTCCTGCACCGATTCGTACAGGGTGACGATCTCCTTGCCGAGCAGGATCCGCCGCTGCACCCACGGCTCGAGAAGGGCGAGGATGCCGCGGACATCCGAGGTCCGCGCGGGCCGGACGACGGGGCGGGCCGGGCTGGTGCCTTCGGTGGGGTCGGCAAGGGTCACCGACCCACTGTATTGCCCCCTACGCTGGAGCCGGGAAGGACTTCGCCGTGAGTGTGTTGCGCGACTATGCCGCGACGGTGTCGCAGCCGGCGCTGCCCTTGTCGCCGTCGGCCGAGGCGGTTCGCTACGACGAGTTCGTGGATGCAGACGGGGCGCTCCGCCCCGGATGGAAGGCGCTGGCGGCGCACGCCTTGAGCCTCACGGGCGAGGATCTGCAGCGCGTCGACGGCGAGATCGCGCGTTTTCTCGCGGACGACGGCGTCTCGTACCTGCGCGGCGACTCCGGACCGCAGCCATGGCAGCTCGACCCGGTGCCGTTCGTGTTCGACGCGGCCGGCTGGTCGCCGTTGGAGGTCGGGCTCGCGCAGCGGGCCGAGCTGCTGAACGCGCTGCTCGTCGACCTGTACGGACCGCAGAATCTGATGCGCGAAGGGATTGTGCCGTCGGCCGTCGTCTTCGGCCACTCCGGTTTCACTCGCCCGTTGGCCCGCGCGAGCGCCGTCGACCCTCACCCGCTGCTGCTGGCGGCGACCGATCTCGGGCGCGACGCCGAGGGCGAATGGCACGTCCTCGCCGATCGCGTGCAGGCACCGTCGGGTCTGGGCTTCGCCGCGGAGAATCGCCGGGTGATCTCGCAGGTGCTGCCCGACCTGTTCCAGGAGGAGAACCTCCACCGCATCGACCCGTATTTCTCGGCGCTGCGCGCCGCGCTGCTGTCGTCGGTGGCCGCCGAGATCGATGACCCGCGGGTCGTCATCCTCTCTCCCGGCACACTGAGCGAGACGGCGTTCGACCAGGCGTTCCTGGCGAGCGCGCTCGGTTTCCCGCTCGTGCAGGGCAGCGATCTGGTCGTGCGCGACGGGTTCGTCTGGATGAAGCCCGCCGGCTGGCCCCGCACGCGCCCCACCGACCGCATCGACGTGATCATCCGCAGGGTGGATGCCGCATGGTGCGACCCCTTGGAACTTCGCGGCGACTCACGGCTGGGCGTCGCCGGGCTGAGTGAGGCCGTACGCCGCGGCCATGTGCGCCTGGTGAACGGCCTCGGAGCCGGCGTGCTGGAGAACCCGGGGCTGCTCCCCTATCTGCCCGCGGCGTGCGAATACCTCCTCGGCGAGCAGTTGCGCATTCCGTCGGTGCCGACGGTGTGGTGCGGCGATCCGGAGGCGAGGGACCGGGTACTGTCGCGCGTGCGCGCGGGAGATCGGGGCCTGATCGTGCGCACGATCGACGAACCGCGCAAGGCGTTCAGCGAGATGTCGGCCGACGACCTGATCGCGCGAATCCAGTCGGCTCCGCACCGGTTCGTCGGGCAGGACCTGCTGCCGCTCTCGCAAACCCCGGTCTGGTCGAACACCGACGATCTCGGTGCGCGTATCGACGCGCTGCCGTTGACGCTCCGCGCGTTCGCGTTGCGCTACGGGTCGGCGTACCGTCCGCTCGTCGGAGGTCTGGCGACCGTGCGAGAGAGCCCCGATGCGCTCCCGCGGACGAAAGACGTGTGGGTGCTGAAAGCCTCGGAGGACGACCCCGACCAGAACCTGACCGAGATCGCGCCTGCACCGACGGCGCGCAGCGTCCCGCCGCTGGCTCCCCGCGCGCACGCCGACATGTTCTGGACCGGCCGCTACGCGGAGCGCGCGGAAGACCTTCTGCGGCTGCTGCTGACGGCGCAGACCGAGCTCGACCAGCCTCGTGCCTACGTGGCGGGCCGGCTGGCCGAGAGCCCCCGCGTCCTGCTGGATGTGCTCGGGCGTCTGGCCGGAATGCGCTCGCTCGATCCCGAGGCGGAGTTCCGCTCGCTGCTGCTGGACGTTCGCCGTCCCGGCTCCGCCGCGCATTCGATCGCGCGGCTTCGCGAGGCGATGGAAGGCGTCCGCGACCAGCTCTCCGGTGACACGTGGCGGGTCTTCGCGACGATCGATCGCGCCACCCGCGCGCTGCGCGGCTCGTCCCACCCGCACCGCACGGCGGAGTCGGGAGGGCGCATGCTCTCGGCGATGCTGTCGCTGTACGGCATCACGGCGAACATGATCCGCGACACCGGCTGGCACATGATCGAAGCCGGCCGCTTCCTGGAGCGCGGACTGCAGCTGTCCGAACTGCTGTCGACGGGTCTGGCTGAACGCCACGCGCCCCGCGCCGAGCGCAGCGTCTTGGAGGCCGTCCTCCTGGCGGCCGAGAGCGTCGTGACCCACCGCCGTCGCTACCGCGGATCGATGCGGGCCGCCGACGTGCTCGATCTGCTGCTGCTCGATCACAGCAACCCGCGCTCGCTCGCGTTCGCGCTCGCGCGTCTGCGCGAGCATCTGGCCGCCATGCCGGCATCCACGGGGTCGACCCGGGCGGAGCGCCTGCTCGATCATCTCGAAACGGAACTCGCCGCCATCGACGTCGCCGCGCTGGACGTCGTCGATAACGGTCGACGCGCCACGCTCGTCGCCTTCATGGCCGATGTGACGGCGCAGCTCGAACAGCTCTCAGATGCCGTCACCCATCTCCACTTCGAGAGCGGGCCGCCCGCCGTCGCGATGACCGACCTGTCCCTCGTCGAGTTGATGGAGGCCCGCGCGTGATGCGTTACCGCGTCTGGCACCGCACCGCCTACACGTACGGCAAGCCCGTGCAGGACAGCGTCGGCCAGTTCCATCTCGTACCCCGCGACCTGCCCTGGCAGGAGGTCACCGAGGCGAGCGTCCAGGTCGACCCGGCTCCGGGCGACATCGCGCCCGACACCGACGCGTTCGGCAACTCGGCCACCTACTTCCACCTCACCGACCCGCACGAGGCGCTGACGATCACCGCCTCGAGTGTCGTCGCCGTCGAGACGCCCACATACGACGCCGACGCGCTCGCACTCCCGTGGGAGCAGGCTCGGCCGTTGCTGAACACTCATCTACCCGAGGCGTGGCGGGCCGTCGAGTACGCCCTGGAGTCGCCGCGGGTGCGCCACGAGCCGGAGGCCGCGGCGTACGGTGCCGTGTCGCTCACGCCCGGTCGACCCATCGGTGAGGCCGCGACGGATCTCATGCAGCGGATCTACCGCGACTTCGACTACGACAAGACGGCGACCACCGTCACCAGCACCGTGGGCGATGCGATGCGCGCGCGGGCGGGGGTCTGTCAGGACTTCGCGCACGTGGCGCTCGCGTGCCTGCGCTCGCACGGGGTCGCCGCCCGCTACGTCTCGGGCTACCTGGCGACGCAGCCGCCGCCCGGCAAGGAGCGGGTGTTCGGCGCCGACGCGTCGCATGCGTGGCTCGCCGTGTGGCTGCCCGGCACCGACCAGTGGCTGGCGATCGACCCGACGAACGACCAGTGGGCGAACGACCGCTACGTGACGGTGGCGTGGGGTCGCGACTACGGAGACGTCGCGCCGGTGCGCGGCATCATCTTCACCAAGGCGAAGAACTCGACGCTGCGCGTCTCGGTCGACGTGGCTCCGCTCGATGCGGCGGCGACCGCTGCGTCACTTCCTCCCGCGGCGACAGGAACCGCATGAGCGCCCCCGCCAGAGACCTACGACCCGTCATCGGCCTCACGACCTACCTCGAGCGCGCCCAGCAAGGTGTGTGGGACGTGCGCGCGGCCTTTCTGCCCCAGGTCTACCTCGACGCGACCACCGCGGTCGGCGGCGCAGGGGTGCTGCTGCCACCGCAGCCCGACCCGGATGCTGCCGCCGACGCGGTGCTCGACGGTCTGGACGGGCTGGTCCTCACCGGCGGCCTCGACGTCGATCCCGCTCTCTACGGCGCCGCGCCCCACCCCGAGACCGACGAGCCCCGCACCGATCGCGATGCGTGGGAGTTGGCGCTGCTGGCCGGCGCACGTCGTCGCGGGATGCCCGTTCTCGGCATCTGCCGAGGTCTGCAGCTGGCCAACGTCGCCGCGGGTGGCACACTGCACCAACATCTGCCGGAGGCGCTCGGCACGGGCCGCTATCAGCTCGGCGGCGGCGTGTTCGCGACGAACACGGCGACGGTCGAAGACGGCACACGACTGGCGGACATCGTCGGCGTCGGCGACCTCTCGGTGCGCAGCTACCATCATCAGGGCATCGACCGGGTCGGCGGCGGTCTCGTCGTCAGCGCCCGCAGCGACGACGGTCTCCCGCAGGCGATCGAGACGATCGAAGGTCCGTGGTTCGTCGCGGTGCAATGGCACCCCGAAGAGGATGCCGCCGACCGGCGCCTGTTCGCCGCGCTCGTCGCCGCGGCCCGACGCTTCCGCGCCGCCCGCTAGACGTTTCGACTCACGCCCCCGCCGCGTTCACACGCCGAAGGGGCGGATGCCGCAGCATCCGCCCCGTCGTACAGTGATCGAACCGGGTCAGCTTCCGGCGACGATGTCCGGCGTGGCCTCGATCGCGCCGACTGCGCCGACACCGACCGCGACCTTCTCGCCGCGAGGACCGTGCTCGAACAGGAAGGTGCCGTTCTCGGCATCCACCTTGACGTGGTCACCGGGGTTGAGCTCGCCGTGCAGGATCCGCTCGGACAGCTGGTCCTCGACCTCGCGCTGCATGGCGCGGCGCAGGGGGCGGGCACCGAGGGTCGGGTCGAACCCGATCTCGATGAGCCGGTCCTTGGCGGCGTCCGTCAGCTCGACCGTCATGTCGCGATCGAGCAGACGCTCGCTCAGTCGCTTCGTGAACAGTCCGACGATCTGGCGGAGCTCGGCCTTGTTGAGCTGCGGGAAGACGATGACGTCATCGACGCGGTTGAGGAACTCCGGCTTGAAGTGACGCTTCAGCTCCTCGTCGACCTTGCCCTTCATCCGCTCGTAGGTCGTCTGCGAGTTGCCCTCGACCTGGAACCCGACCGGGCCACCGGCGATGGCGGAGGATCCGAGGTTGGTGGTCATGATGATGACCGTGTTCTTGAAGTCGACGACGCGGCCCTGACCGTCGGTCAGGCGACCCTCTTCGAGGATCTGCAGCAGCGAGTTGAAGATGTCCGGGTGAGCCTTCTCGATCTCGTCGAAGAGCACCACAGAGAACGGCTTGCGCCGCACCTTCTCGGTGAGCTGGCCGCCCTCTTCGAAGCCGACGAACCCCGGAGGGGCACCGAACAGCCGCGAGACGGTGTGCTTCTCGCCGAACTCGCTCATGTCGAGCGAGATCAGCGCACCCTCGTCGTCGAACAGGAACTCGGCGAGCGCCTTGGCCAGCTCCGTCTTTCCGACGCCCGTGGGGCCGGCGAAGATGAACGAGCCGCTGGGACGCTTCGGGTCCTTGAGGCCAGCGCGCTGACGACGGATCGTGCGGCTGAGCGCGGCGATCGCCTCCTCCTGGCCGATGACCCGCTGGTGCAGCGCCTTCTCCATGAAGACGAGACGGCTGGTCTCCTCCTCCGTGAGCTTGAAGACCGGGATGCCGGTGGCCTGTGCGAGCACCTCGGCGATCAGACCCTCGTCGACCACCGCGTGGCTGGCGACGTCACCGCTGCGCCACTGCTTCTCGAGGCGCAGGCGCTCGGCGAGCAGCGACTTCTCCTCGTCGCGGAGAGCGGCGGCCTTCTCGAAGTCCTGCTCCTCGCTGGCGGCCTCCTTGTCCTCACGGACCTTGGCGATCTTCTCGTCGAACTCGCGCAGCTCGGGCGGGCTCGACAGGATCGACAGACGCAGGCGCGCGCCGGCCTCGTCGATCAGGTCGATCGCCTTGTCGGGCAGGAAACGGTCGCTGATGTAGCGGTCGGCGAGGTTCGCCGCCGCGACGATGGCGCCGTCGGTGATCTGCACCTTGTGGTGCGCCTCGTAGCGGTCGCGCAGCCCCTTCAGGATGTTGATCGCGTGGGGCAGGCTCGGCTCGGCGACCTGAATCGGCTGGAAGCGGCGCTCGAGCGCGGCGTCCTTCTCGAAGTGCTTGCGGTACTCGTCGAGGGTCGTGGCGCCGATCGTCTGCAGCTCGCCGCGGGCGAGGAGCGGCTTCAAGATGGATGCCGCGTCGATCGCGCCCTCGGCGGCGCCCGCACCCACGAGGGTGTGGATCTCGTCGATGAAGACGATGATGTCGCCGCGCGTGCGGATCTCCTTGGTGACCTTCTTCAGGCGCTCCTCGAAGTCACCGCGGTAGCGGGACCCGGCGATGAGCGAGCCGAGGTCGAGCGAGTAGACCTGCTTGTCCTTCAGCGTCTCGGGGACGTCGTTCTTCACGATCGCCTGGGCGAGACCCTCGACGACGGCGGTCTTGCCGACGCCGGGCTCGCCGATGAGCACCGGGTTGTTCTTCGAGCGGCGCGACAGGATCTGCATGACGCGCTCGATCTCCTTCTCGCGCCCGATGACGGGGTCGAGCTTGTTGTCGCGCGCGGCCTGCGTGAGGTTGCGACCGAACTGGTCGAGCACGGCCGAACCGCCCTGGGCGGCCTGCTGGTTCTGCTCGCCCGCGCCGGCGGCGACACCCGCGGGCTCCTTGCCCTGGTAGCCGCTGAGCAGCTGGATGACCTGCTGGCGCACCTTGTTGAGGTCGGCGCCGAGCTTGACCAGCACCTGTGCGGCGACGCCCTCGCCCTCGCGGATGAGGCCGAGCAGGATGTGCTCGGTGCCGATGTAGTTGTGGCCGAGCTGCAGCGCCTCGCGCAGGCTCAGCTCCAGCACCTTCTTCGCGCGCGGCGTGAAGGGGATGTGGCCGGTCGGCTGCTGCTGGCCCTGGCCGATGATGTCCTGGACCTGCTCGCGGACGGCGTCCAGCGAGATCCCCAGGCTCTCGAGCGCCTTGGCGGCGACGCCCTCGCCCTCGTGGATGAGACCGAGCAGGATGTGCTCGGTGCCGATGTAGTTGTGGTTGAGCATCTTCGCCTCTTCTTGGGCGAGGACGACCACACGACGGGCACGGTCCGTGAATCTCTCGAACATTCGTCGACACTCCTCAGGCGCACGGTTCTCTGGTGCGCTTACGTCGAGGGTAACGACCAGCGGATGCCGGTATGCCCGTGTTCGCCGTCGGCGCACCGGCTCACGAACTCCGCAGAATCTCGCGCACTCCGCACGCATCCGCCGAAACGGATGCGGAGGACGTCGCTTTCTGCGGACTTCGCGTGGCGGCGTCCGAGGCGCGCCCGGCGGGACTCAGCCCGCGATGGGGATCGTGACGGGAGTGGCGAACTGCGCGTCGCCGCCGGAGAGCGTCGCGGTCGCCCCGGATGCCGCGCCGCCGCCATCCACGACGGCGAGGGCGATGCGCGGAGCCATGTCCATCGTGCAGGCCCGATCGGCGGGCGGGTCGACGAACGTGACCGCGACATCGGTGCCGGTGCTGACGGCGCTCTGCACACGCAGCGCGCACGATGACGAGCCCCACGTGAGGATCGCGAGGACATTGCCGTCGATCCAGCCCGCGGACGGCGCGTACTCCGCCACCGC
This sequence comes from Sphingomonas sp. BLCC-B65, assembly GCF_028550675.1. Classification (NCBI taxonomy): domain Bacteria; kingdom Pseudomonadati; phylum Pseudomonadota; class Alphaproteobacteria; order Sphingomonadales; family Sphingomonadaceae; genus Sphingomonas; species Sphingomonas sp. BLCC-B65. Next base: position 1,546,911 of record NZ_JAQQGL010000001.1, read on the forward strand.
CGGTCCCGCGTAAGGCTCCAGCGTGACCTGACCGCGCGCGGTGCCCAGAGAGACCGTGAGGGAGAGCTTCGCGGCGGCATCCACACCGTTCGGCAGGCTCACGAGGCTGGCACGCGGAGCCAGGTCTGCGGTGCACACCGCTTCGCCCGTCGGGTCGACCAGCGTGACGGCGACGCTCCCGTCGGCTTGTACAGAGACCTCGGATGCCGAGGGGACGCAGCTCGAGGAGCCGTGCGTGACCACGGCCACCGCGCGGCCCCCGTCGAGCCAGCCGGCGCTGACGTCCACGACCTGGGTGCCGCCCGTCGCGGACGGAGATCCCGCCGGGGAGGCGCTGCCCGCGGCGCATCCCACCAGAACGAGGGTAGTCGCTGTGACGAGGGCGGACAGGGAGAGCGTACGGCGGATCGTCATGCGCCCATCATGACCGAGACCTCTGAAGCCGTCCCGTGAACGCGATCACGTCCCGGTAACGACCGGGGCGCCAGCGTGGTGCCGCTTACTGCAGTGCGGAGGTGAGTCGGGCGAGGTTGTCGAGCACCGTGGAGCGCAGCGGTTGCTGCTGCCACTCTTCGAGCGTCAGCTCGCGGCTCAGCGCCCGATACTCGTCTTCGACGGCGCGCAGCTGCGAGACGAAGTCCTCGCCCCGCACGAGGAGGGAGATCTCGAGGTTCAGACCGAAACTGCGCATGTCCATGTTGCTCGAGCCGACCACCGCGACCTCGTCGTCGATCGACATCGACTTGGAGTGCAGGATGAACGGCTTCTTGTACATCCAGATCTTCACCCCGCCGCGCAGCAGCGCCTCGTAGTAGCTGCGCTGCGCGTGGTACACCATCGCCTGATCGCCCTCTTCGGACACGAACAGTTCGACGTGCACGCCGCGCTGGCAGGCGGTCTGGATGGCGAGCAGCAGCCCCTCGTCGGGGACGAAGTACGGCGAGACGATGATGATCTTCTCGCGCGCGGAGAACAGCAGCGTCATGAACAGCTTCAGGTTGTTCTGGAACTCGAACCCGGGGCCGGAGGGGATCACCTGGCAGTCGAGGTCACCGCTGCCGGTGTGCACCTGGAACAGCTCGATGCCCTCGACGATCTCGTCGGTCTCGCTGTACCAGTCGCTGAGGAAGACGGCGTTGACCGACGCCACGACCGGCCCCTCCAGACGCGCCATCATGTCCACCCAATGAAGTCCCCGCTTGATGTTCTTGCGCAGGTTGTACGTGGAGTCGGTCACGTTCTGCGAACCCATGAACGCGGTGTGGCCGTCGACGACGAGCAGCTTGCGGTGGTTGCGCAGATCGGGACGCTGGTACTTCCCGCGCAGCGGCTGCACCGGCAGCATCAGCTGCCACGTCGCTCCCATCGCATCGAGTCGCCGGCAGGTCTGCGCGTAGAACGGCTTGCCGCGGTTGGCCCAGTGATCCAGCAGCACCCGCACGACGACGCCGCGCTTCACGGCATCCTCTAGGGCATCGAAGAATCCGGCCGTGGTGTCATCGCACTGCAGGATGTAGAACTCGGCGTGCACGTACGTGGTCGCCTGACGGATCGCCGCCGCCATCTCGTCGATGCTGTCTTGATAGCCGGAGATGATGGTCGCGGCGTTCTCGCCCGACAGCGGCATCGCCCCGAGGTTGCGGTTGAGGCGGACGAGCTGTGCGAACCACTGCGGTGGATCGGGGCGCAGGGTGCCCAGGTCGAGCCCGTGACTCGTCGTGCGGATGTAATCGTTGATCTGCTGCTGCTTCTTGCGGCGCTTGCGAGGCAGCCGAGGATTGCCGATCAGCAGGAACAGCAGCACACCGATGATCGGGATGAAGTAGATCGCCAGCAGCCAGGCCATCGCGGCCGTCGGGCGGCGGTTGCGAGGCACGATGATGATCGCCAGGATGCGCACGGTGACGTCGGTGACGAAGACCAGGATCACCCAGGCGAGCGCCCATCCGGTCTGATCCACGTCGCTCTCCCCGCTGTCGGACTCCGCTCAGCGTATCGACAACGGGCGACTCAGGTCGCGCGAGGCGCGTCGGGGCCCGCCGTGTCGGCAGCGCCCACGGGCGGCAAGCCGCGCTTGGCGCGTTCTTCGTTCTCGATGCGCGCGTAGACCCGACGCTCCGAGCGATCCATCCGGATGATGGCGCGCAGCACGAACACGAACAGTCCCAGCACGACGACGGTCGGCAGGAGCGACCAGGCGACGGCGGTCCAGTACGAGTCCATGGCTCCATGCTACGCCGCTGCGTGCGGGCTCCTCCCCAGCGTGCGGGCTCCTCCCCAGAAGCGAGTGGGTCGCGGGTTGTCCACGACGGCGCCGCCGACGCGCAGCTCCCGCGCCCGCACGCCCAGACTCTCGGCATGTCCACGATCGTCCGCGCCGCCGATGCGGCACAGTTCCTCTCCGTTCTTCCGCACCTGCTCGGCTGCACGCCGCGCGACAGCGTCGTGGTCGTGCCCTTGTCGCAGGGACGCACGCTCGGCGTGATGCGGGTCGACCTTCCGTCCGAGACCGCGGCGGCCGGCGCCGCCGCCAGCATCATCGGCATGGCCTGCCGAATCGTCGACGTCGAGGCGGTGGTACTGGTCGTCTACACGGATGCCGAGATCAGCGACGATCCGTCGCCACGTCTCCCCCACCCCGCGGTCATCGCCGCCCTCCGGACGCGCGCCGACGAGTGCGGGCTACCGGTCGCGGAGGTCTTCGTCGTCGCGGCGAACGGCTGGGGATCGGCACTGTCGAATCGGCTGCCGCCCGGCGGCCACGACCGCGCACGCATCGCCCCGCGCGACGATCTGCCGCCCGAAGCCGTGGACGGCCCACCCGCGGTGGACCAGGCGGCCGGCGCACAGTTGCCGATACCCGGCGCTGCGCGTCGGCGGGCCGTCGGACAGGCGCTGCGGTCGCTGGACGCGGCACTCGAGACCATCTGCGGCATCCCGCGGGTGAGTGGGGCCACGCCCGCTCGCATCGACCCGGCGGCACTCGAGGCCGCGTGCGCGCTCGACGACCTCCCGGCGCTGTTCGAGCGCGCTCTGTCGTGGAACCCGGATGATCTGGCTCCGATGGATGCCGCGTCGATCGGCTGGTGCCTCGCCCGCGCAGGACTGCGCGACGTCGCGCTCGTGCAGTGGGCCAGTGACGTCGACGGCGGAGATGCGGCCATGGAGGCCCAGCGGCGGTGGGAGGACGGCGAGCTGTATCCGAGCGATCTCGCCGAGGTGATGTGGGGAGACGGCCCGCGACCCGATGCCGAGCGTCTCGACGCGGCGCTGCGCCTGGCGCGCAACGTCGCCGCCCTCATGCCGAAGAAGCGCCGGGCGGGCGCTCTGGCGGTGTGCGGTTGGATTGCCTGGGCGCGTGGGCGCTCCACCCACGCCGACGCCTACGTCCGCCAGGCACTCCACGCCGACCCCCGGCACGGCCTGGCCGAGATCGTCGGGTCGTTCGTCGCCGCCGGACACCTGCCCGACTGGGCGTTCCGTGCGCGGTAGAGATCAGGCCGGCGCCTGGTCGAGCTCACCGAAACCGTCGTCGACGAGCCGACGCACCGTTTCGACGGCGGCAGCGGCGTCCGGTCCGCTCGCGCTGATGCGCACGGTGGCGCCGCCCCCGGCTCCCAGCGCGAGCAGCCCGATCATGCTGAGGGCGGATGCCGGGCCGGCACCGGTCGTGAGGTTCGCGATCGAGACGTCCGCATCGAAGGCGCCGACGGCCTTGACGACGAGGGCCGCCGGCCGCGAGTGCAAGCCCATCGGATTGCGCAGCACCGCCTCGGCGGACGCGTCGGATCCGACGGCGCCGACGGGCGCGTCGGAGGACGCGGGGGGCATCGGCGCGTCCGCGGATGCCGCAGGGGCGTGCGCCTGCTTCGCCGCGAGCGCTGTCGACACCTCGTTCGCAACGTCGTCGAGGCCTCCGCCCGCCGCCGCTCGCACGAGCCCCGCGGTGATCCCCTCCACGAACGGCCCGTCGCTGATACGCACCGCAACGGTGCTCGTCCGCAGATCCAGAGCGAGCTCCGAGCTGAGCACCGCTGAGCCGAGATCGGTGATGATCAGCACACCGTCGGCGTCGGCGAGCGCATCGATGGCGTCTGCGATGGCCGCCGCGTCCGTGCCGAAGCCCCCGTCTGCTCCCGAGGCGATCCGCACCGCCGGGGCCTCGCCGTGGATCATCTGCATCCCGAGATCGACGGCGGCCCGGGCCAGAGCTTCACTGTGCGAGACGATGACGAAGCCGATCACGCGGCTTCCCCCGCGGCGGCGTCCGCGAATGCTCTCAGCAGCAGGGCTGTCGACGCCGACCCCGGATCGACGTGACCGGCACTGCGTTCACCCAGGTACGAGGCGCGGCCCTTCCGGGCAACGAGCGGCTCGGTGTCGGCGCTGCCCTGCTCGGCCGCGTCGGCTGCGGCCGCCGCGGCAGCGGCGAGTGTCGCTCCTCCCGACAGGGCGGCCTCGAGTGCGGTCAGCGCCGGACCGAACGCGTCGATCATCGTCTTGTCGCCCGGCTGCGCGTGACCTCTCGCGACGACCGCAGCGACGCCGGCCGACAGCGCGTGCGCCCACTCCACGGCCGACATCGATGCTCCGGCGGGCGCGTTCTTGCCCATGTCGAGGAAGAGGGTGCCGTAGAGCGAGCCGCTCGCTCCACCGACCTTGCTGACGAGGGTCATGCCGACGGCTTTGAAGAACTCCGGAACGCTCTGCGGCGGCGTGGCATCCAGCTTTGCGACGATCGCGGTGAAGCCGCGGAGCATGTTGGTGCCGTGATCGGCGTCGCCGATCGCAGAGTCGAGCGCGGTCAGATGGTCGGCCTCCGTCGTCAGGCGGGCGTCGCTGAGCCGCACCCACCGGTCGAGAACATCGAGGGTCACGGTGTCCGTCGTCGCGGCATCCGTCATCTCAACGTCCCCACCGCAGGGCGCTCGTCTCGACGGGAGCATCCCACAGGCGCAGCAGCTCGTCGTCGGCGCGCAGAAGGGTGAGGGAGCAGCCCGCCATGTCGAGGCTCGTGACGTAGTCGCCGACGAGGCTGCGGGCGACCGTGACGCCCTTCGCCGCGAGGGCGTCGGCGATGTCGGCGTACATCACGTACAGCTCGATGAGCGGCGTGCCACCAAGCCCGGTCAGCAGAGCGATCACCGGAGCGCCGGTGAAGTCCAGGTCGGCGGTGATCGCTTCGACGAGCTCGGCGGCGATGTCGTGCGCAGGGGCCAGGGGCACGCGCGTGCGCCCTGGCTCGCCGTGGATGCCGACACCCATCTCCATCTCGTCATCCGGCAGATCGAAGCTCGGGTGACCGACCGCGGGCACGGTGCAGCTAGTGAGCGCGACGCCCATCGAGCGCCCGTGCGCGGCGACGTGCTCGGCGACGGCCTTGACCTCCGCCAGGCTCTTGCCCTCGGCTGCCGCCGCCCCGGCGATCTTCTCGACGAGCAGGGTCGTGCCGACACCGCGACGCCCGGCCGTCCACGTCGAGTCCTTCACCGCGACGTCGTCGGCGACGATCACCGACTCCGAGGCGATGCCCTCGTCGGCGGCCAGTTCGGCCGCCATCTCGAAGTTGAGCACGTCACCCGTGTAGTTCTTGACGATGAAGAGCACGCCCGCACCGGAATCGACGGCCTGGGCCGCGGCCAGCATCTGATCGGGCGTCGGCGAGGTGAACACCTCGCCCGCGCACGCGGCATCGAGCATGCCCGCGCCGACGAAGCCGCTGTGCAGGGGTTCGTGGCCCGAACCGCCGCCCGAGATCAGCGCGACGCGACCCTCGCGGGGGGCGTTGCTGATGACCACGCGGTTCTCATGGTCGACGGTGAGCTCGGGGTGGGCGGCCGCGACGCCGCGCAGGGCATCGGCGAGCACCGATTCGGCCGAGTTGATGAGCTTCTTCATGCGCGGATCTCCTCTTCACTGAGTTGTCGCAGGTGGTTCTCGCCGGCGTTCTTCGACGGCCTCGTCGCGGGGGTGGCTTTTCGACATCATCGACTGCGATTCGTCTATGTCGAATATCTGCCCCATTTGCACCGGTGTCAAGAGGTAGTGTGACGTCAACCGTCCGCGCGCGAAAGGTCTCGGGATGATCCAGTCCATCGACCGCGCCGCGCGCATCCTCTCCCTGCTGCAGGGTGCGCGGCGCCTCGGCATCAGCGAGCTCGCCGCCGCCCTCGACCTGCCGCCGTCGACGGTGCACGGCCTCGTGAAGTCGCTGCAGGAACACGGTCTGGTGATTCAGGAGGCGCGCGGCAGTCGCTACGCCCTCGGCCCGGCGCTGCTCACCCTCTCGAGCGTGTACCTCGACACCCTCGACGTGCGCGCACGGTCGCTGCGGCGCATGCACGACCTGTCGCATCGCACCGGACTCGCCTGTCGGCTGGGTGTCGCGCACAACACGGACGTCCTCGTCATCCACCACGATCGCCGACCAGACGGCACGGAGCAGATGCCCGAGACGGGGATCACCCTCCCGGCCCACGCCTCCGCCCTCGGAAAGGTGCTGCTCGCCTACGACGACGACTTCCGCACGGAGGTGCTCGCCCACCCCCTGGCCGACCTGACCGGCGACACGGTCACCGACGCGGCTGCGCTGCAGGAGCAGCTGATCGTCGTGCGGGACGGTGCGCTGGCGACCGAGAACGAAGAGGCCGTCATCGGCGACGCCTCCGTCGCCGTTCCGGTCGCGGGCGAGGACGGCACGGTGATCGCTGCGCTCGGGGTCGTCTTCCCCGCGCCGGCATCGGAGCTGGATGCCGCAGTCCTCAAGGAACTGCGCGACGCGGCACAGGCGATCTCCCGCGACCTGGGAGCTCCGAGCTGGCCGCCCCGAGCGGGCGCGGCGGTCTGATCAGCGCCACGGGCCGTTGAGCGCGCGCAGCGCGTCGACGCGCCCCGCGGGCTACTTCACCAGCGGGAAGAGGATCGTCTCGCGGATGCCGAGTCCGGTGATCGCCATGAGCAGACGGTCGATGCCCATTCCCATGCCACCCGTCGGGGGCATGCCGTGCTCGAGCGCGCGCAGGAACTCCTCGTCGACGCGCATCGCCTCATCGTCACCACGGGCCGCGAGCTTCGCCTGCTCGACGAAGCGCTCACGCTGGATGACGGGGTCGACGAGCTCGGAGTACCCCGTCGCCAGCTCGAAGCCGCGCACGTACAGGTCCCACTTCTCGACGACTCCCGCGACGGTGCGGTGCTCGCGGACGAGCGGCGAGGTGTCCAGGGGAAAGTCCATGACGAAGGTCGGCCGCTCCAGGCCGCCCTTCACGAAATGCTCCCACAGCTCTTCGACGTACTTGCCGTGGGTCGCGACCTTCTCGGGCACCTCCACGCCCACCGACGCGGCGAGCGCCTTCAGCTCGTCCAGCGGGGTCTCGGGCGTGATCGGAGTGCCCGCGGCATCCGAGAGGGACGCGTACATCGAAATGCGATCCCACTGTCCGCCGAGATCGAACTCCGTCCCATCGGCCCACGTGACCGTCGTCGAGCCGGCCACGGCGATCGCCGCGTTCTGGATGAGCTCCTGCGTGAGGTCGGCGATGCCGTTGTAGTCGGTGTAGGACTGATAGGCCTCGAGCATCGCGAACTCGGGGCTGTGGGTCGAATCGGCACCCTCGTTGCGGAAGTTGCGGTTGATCTCGAACACCCGGTCGATGCCGCCGACGACGGCGCGCTTGAGGAAGAGCTCGGGAGCGATGCGAAGGTACAGCTCGGCGTCGAACGCGTTCGAGTGCGTCACGAAGGGCCGCGCCGCCGCCCCGCCGTGCTGCACCTGCAGCATGGGAGTCTCCACCTCGAGGAACCCGTGATCGGTGAAGGTCTGGCGCAGCGACGCATTCACCTTGGCGCGCGCGATGACCGTCTCCCGCGCCTGATCGCGGGCGATGAGATCGAGGAAGCGCGAGCGCACCCGGCTCTCCTCGCTCAGCTCGCTGTACAGGTTCGGCAGCGGCAGCAGCGCCTTCGCCGCGATCACCCAGTCGGTGACCATGATCGACAGCTCGCCGCGGCGGCTGGAGATGACCTGACCGGTCACCGAGACGTGGTCGCCGAGGTCGACGAGGTCCTTCCAGGCCTGCAGCGACTCCTCGCCCACCTCGGCGAGCGACACCATCGCCTGGATGCGGCTGCCGTCGCCGGCCTGCAGCGACGCGAAGCACAGTTTGCCCGTATTGCGACTGAACACGACGCGTCCGGCGACCGACGCGGTCACACCGGTCTCCGCGCCGGCCTCGAGATCGGCGTAGCGCGCACGCAGAGCGGCGATGGTGTCGGAGACCGGGACGGTCACCGGGTAGGCGCCGCCCGCGGCATCCGTCCGCTCGGCAAGCAGCCGCTCGCGCTTGGCGAGGCGTACCGCCTTCTGCTCGTGCACGTCGGCGAGGTCCGCTCCCTCGGCGTCAGGGGCGGCCGGGACGGGCGTGGACGCGGCGTTCGGCGTCTGAGTCATGGTGCGGGGCTCCTCGGAATCGACGTTCCAGTCTATCGAGGCGCGCCCGCGCGCCTTCCGGCGCACCGCGACCCGCGCGGTCAGCCGCCGAGGACGTCGTCGATCAGCGGCGACCCGTCCTGCAGCGCCCGGTCGACGGCGGAATGCACGAGCGCCGACAGGTAGCGTCCGGGTTCCTCGATGCCCGCCGAGCGCAGCAGCGACGTCGATTGGCGGACGACGGATGCCGAGAACGCCGTCGCTGTCGCGATGGCCTCGCCGTAGGCGGCGCGGTCGGCTTCGGCGACGACGACGGGCTCGCAGCCCAGCTCGACGGCGAGCGCCTGCGCGATCGGCAGCACCGCGGCCGGCGCCGTCACCGCCGCGAACGCGTCCTGCAGCTGGCGCAGATCCATCGAGCTGCCGGTGAAGGTGACCGCCGGGTGCACCGCGAGCGGAATCGCCCCGCGGTGTGCCGCCGGGGCGAGCACATCGGTCCCCCACGCGGGATCGGTGTGCAGGACGAGTTGCCCAATCTGCCAGCGATCGAGTTCGGCCAGACCGGCGACCAGGCTCGGCAGCTCGTCGTGCGGAACGGCGATCACCACGAGCTCGCTGCGACGCACGATCTCGTCGGCATCGAGCACGGGAACCCCGGGCAGAATCGCTTCGACGCGGTCGCGGTCGGAGCCGGCCGTGATGCCGACGAGGGCGTGTCCGGCGCCGGCCAGGGCCGCCCCGATGACGGGACCGACGCGTCCGGCGCCGATGATCCCCACTCCCAGTCTGCTCGCGCCGCTCATGCGCGTCCTTCCTCTTGGTCGGTGGTCGCGATCGCGATCGGCGCCGGCGACGCCGGGGGCGCGGCATCCCACCGGTGCGAACGGTCGCTCGCGGCGGCCGTGATCACCGCTCTCGCGGCCCGCTGCCACACCGCGACGGCGTCGTCGCGGTCGAGTGCCCCGACGGCGCCCGACACCTGCCCGGCGACGGTGTGCCCGGTGAGTGTCGCCGCCTTCTGCGAACGCCCGAGCGGCCCCTGCGACAACGCCACCGACTGCAGGCGCGCGAGCGGCAGGATCACCAGCGAGCGCCAGATGAGACCGTGACGAAGCAGAATCGCGTCCTCGGTGAGCAGCACCCCGTTGCGCCGCCACGACAGCGGGCGCAACCACCACGCGCGCCGCGGCGTCGTCACGTACGGGTCGCTCGCGTCGTGCGGGCCGAGCAGACCGTGCACGACCAGCTCCTGCCACTGCGCGGCCGAGATCCCGGGAAGGAACAGGCGCATCACCCGCTCGACGTCGTCGCGGGTGCCGACCGGCAGCACATCCGCGAACTGCTGCGACTGCGCGTCGCTGGCCGAACGCCCCGAGAGTCGGTTGACCCGAATCGACCACCAGCCGCACCCGCGCCAGAGCAGCGGCTGGCGGATCTCGAACGCGTGCACGCGGCCCGGCGGCAGCGTCTCGGTGATGGTCGTGAACAGTCCGAAGGTGATGCGCACCCCGGAGGGCATGGGAGCGATCGAGTAGCGCAGGGCGCGGGTGATGGTGCGAAACCAGTAGGCCGCGAAACCCAGCACGGCCGGTACCAGGGTGAACAGCACCCAGGGCGTGCCCACGACGGCGCCGACGATGATGGCGGCGGCCAGCACCAGCAGCCACAGCGTCGACCCCGACAGCAGCCGTGAGCCGATGAGCCTCCCCGGCGGGATGTGCACGACGGATGCCGGTTCGGCGACGGGCTGTTCGGCTCCGTCGATCAGCCCGGTGAGCGCCGCGCTGACGGTGGCGACGGCCGCCCGCCCGCGGGGTATGGATCCCGCGGCATCCGATGCCCGCGCGAGTTGGCGGCCGGAGGCGAGGCGAAGGATGTCGGCGCGCACGGCCTCGGCGTTGGTGGTCGAGAGGTATTCGAGCTTGACGTTGCTGTCGAGTCCCGCGCCGACGACCTCGAGCTTGGCCGCGCCCAGGAGGCGCGCGACCATCGGACGGGTCAGGTTGACGCCCTGCACCCGATCGAGCGGCGCACGCCGATGGGTGCGGAAGAAGATGCCGCTGCGCACCTCCACGTCGTCGCCGGTGATGCGGAACGTGTGGAAACGCCACGACAGCCAGAAGCCGCCCAGCAGGAGCAGCAGCACGGCCAGCACCGCCAGCAGCGCGAGCAGGATGAGGTTGTTGCTGACGACGTAGTCGACGGGGTCGGCCTCGTAGCGTTCCAGGTCGGCGACGGCGGGGAAGAGCCAGCCGATGATGCGGTCGCGCAGGTTCGTGATGACGATGCCGAGCACGACCACGAGGAACAGCCCGCCGCGCAGCACGGGGGTGAGGGGGTGCAGTCGATGCCACTCGCCGTCGCTGAGCGGCGAGCGCACGTCGGCGACGGCGGCGGGATCGGTCACAGGCCGGTCCGCCGTGTCTCTGCCACCGCGATCAGGGTGTCGCGCAGCAACTCGGCGGCGGACTGCCGAAGACCCGGGATCACGACGCCCGTGGTCGCCGCGGCGGTCACGAGCTTGAGCTGAGCGATGCCGAACACGCGGTCGAGCGGCCCGTGGGTGATGTCGACGAGCTGCATGCGCCCGTAGGGGACGGCGACCATGCGCTGCCAGAGGATGCCGCGGCGGAACACGAGGTCGTCCTCGCGCAGCTGGTAGCCGTAGGCGCGGGCCTGGCGCGGGAGGATCACGAGCGTCCAGACCGTCACGACGGTGACGACGCCCGCCGGAATCCACACCCAGCCGAGCCGCAGCAGGAGCGCACCGACGAGCGCCGCGGCGATGACGAGCGCGAGGAAGGCGATCGTCGAGATCAGCCGCACCCAGACGTAGTTGCGCGAGAGCTGATGCCAGGTGCCGTCGCCCAGCGGCAGCCGCTTCGTGCTGCGCGGCTCGAGGATGCGGTCGTAGGTGCCCTCGTCGAGCACGCCTTCACCCCCGGTCGTTGAGCGAGCGACGGGAGTCGAAACGCCGTCCGCCAGCGAAACGACGTCAGTCGTGGTGGGAGAGTCCGAGTCCGGGTTCGGGAGGTCCGGGGTGTTCGTCATCGTCGTCCTTCCGGATGGTGCAGAGGTGCTCGGCGACGAGTCCCGCCGCGACCAGCACGAGGCCGCCGACGATCGCGGCGATCACCGGTCCTGTCGAGCCTAACGAGGGCGCGACGGGTCGGGTGAGCAGGAAGGCCAGAAGTCCCGCCGCGACACCGGCGACACCGGCACCGACGAGCGTCGACGCCTTCGCCAGCATCGCGATGCGGACGGCGCGGAAGGGATCGACCGGGGCGGTCTGGGCGCCGGCGGTCGCTCGCCGAATCGGCAACGCGAACAGCACGAGGGCGATGCCGAGCAGGACGAGCAGGATGGGCAGCAGGAACGACGGTGTGAAAGTGGGGCGCCCTGTCACCGTCAGCACCTGGTCGACCGCGAAACCCAGGAACACGCCGATGGCGATGGCGGCGACGATCGTGCCCGCTTTGGTGCGCTTCACGCCGCGCCCCCCTCCGTTGCCGAGGTGCCGTCTGCATCCGCCTCCGCTTCGGCCTCCCGCAGCGCTGCGAGCAGATCGCGCACGCGCCCGACGCCGGGCAGCACGGCCTCGGGGTCGACCTGCAGCCACGGCTCGAGCACGAAGGTCCGCTCCCCCGCGCGCGGGTGCGGGAGGGTGAGCGTCGGGTCGGCGGAGCGCACGTCGCCGTAGGCGATGAGGTCGAGATCGAGGGTGCGGCTCTGCCAGCGGAGGTCGTCGACGCGGCGCGGCGGCCGCCCGTGCGCCTCTTCGATCGCGTGGAGGTACCCGAGCAGCACGGAGGGGGCGAGGCGGGTCGTCACGAGCGCGACGGCGTTGAGGTAGGCGGGCGCGTCCTCATCTGGACCGTCCAGCGTCAGCGCCACGGTCTCGATGGGCGCCGAGGCGACGACACGCGTCGTCAGTGGCAGACGCGCGAGCTCTTCGAGGGCCGCCGTCATGGTGGCCTGCCGGTCGCCCAGGTTGGCGCCGATCGCGATCACCGCGACCGTCTCGGCGGAGCTCGGGGCAGGCATGTCGTCGGAGAAGCCCTGCGCGAGGCGGCGGTTCATGCGGGCACTCCTTCACGGGCGCGACGGATCGTCACGCTCACGTCGTCGAACGGCACCGCGATGGGCGCCTGCGGTTTGTGGATCGTGACCTCGACGACATCCACTCGGGGGTACGCGAGGGCCCGATCGGCGATGCGCTGCGCGACGGTCTCGAGGAGGTCGGCCGGGTCGCCGGCGAGCACCGCAGCGACCTGGTCGGCGAACTCGCCGTAGTGCACGGTGTCGGCCACGTCGTCGCTGCGGGCGGCGTCGGCGAGCGAGAGCTCCAGCACGACGTCGGCGATGAAGACCTGGCCCTCGCGACGCTCGTGCTCATAGACCCCGTGGTAGCCGGTCGCCCGGATGCCGGTGAGGGTGATCCGGTCGCTCATGCGCCTCCTCCGTCGTTCTCGCCGCTCCAGTGCGCCCACACCGTCAGCGCGTCGCGGGTGGCTGCGGCGTCGTGCACGCGCACCGCCCACACGCCGGTCTGCGCCGCGAGCACGCTCGTGACAGCGGTCGCGAGGTCGCGTCGCGGGGTCGAGACCTCTGCGCCGTCGGCAGGCGCCAGCGCCTCCGCGAGGAAGCGCTTGCGGCTGGTGCCGACGAGCACCCGCGGCCCGATCGCGACGATGCGCTCGAGGGCGCGCAGCGCCTCCCAGTTCTGCGGGCCGCGCTTGCCGAAGCCGATTCCCGGATCGAGGATGACCCGCTCGGGCGAGATCCCCGCCGCGACAGCCGCGGCGAGGCGTCCCTCGAGCTCGGCGACGAGGTCACGGGCGAGGTCGGCGTAGGCCGCATGGGCGTACATGTCGGCGGAGTGGCCGCGCCAGTGCTGCAGGACGACGTCGACGTCGGATGCCGCGACCACCCCGAGCATGTCGGCATCTGCCAGCCCGCCCGAGACGTCGTTGACGATGCGCGCGCCGGCATCGATCGCCGCCTGCGCGGTGCTCGCGTTCATCGTGTCGATGCTGACGAGGGCGCCCTCCGCCGCGAGCGCCGCCACCACGGGCAGCACGCGCGCCTGCTCCTCGGCCGGGGCCACCCGCTCGGCGCCCGGCCGCGTCGACTCTCCGCCGACGTCGAGGATGTGGGCGCCGTCGATGCGCAGCGCCACGCCGTGTGCGATGGCGGCGTCGGCCGCGAGGAAGCGCCCGCCGTCGCTGAACGAGTCGGGCGTGACGTTGACGATGCCCATGATCGCGGTCATGCGGGCGTCCCCGTCACGAGCATCATGATCTCGGCGCGTGCAGACGGCTCGGCCAGCTCGCCACGCGCGGCGATGGTGACGGTCGCGGCATCCGGCTGGCGTCCTCCGCGCATCGTGACGCACTCGTGGCGCGCGGCGAGCACGACGAGCACGCCGCGCGCATCGAGGGCCGCGGCGATGGTGTCGGCGATCTGCTCTCCCAGCCGTTCCTGCACCTGCGGGCGGGCCGCGAGCACGTCGACGACCTTGGGGAGCGCACCGAGGCCCACCACCTGCTCGCCCGGCAGGTACGCGATGTGCGCGCGCCCCGCGAAGGGCAGCAGGTGATGCTCGCAGACGGAGCGGAAGCGGATGTCGCGCAGCAGCACCGCACCGGAGGGCAGCGTGTCGGGCGCCGGCCCGCGCGAGACGCTGATGGTGTGGGCCAGCGGCTCGGCGGCATCCTGCCCCACCCCGGAGAAGAAGTCGGCGTAGGCGTCGGCGACTCGCTGCGGGGTCGCCTTCAGCCCCGGGCGATCGGGGTCCTCCCCGATCGCGACGAGGATGTCGCGCACGGCGGCGGCGACGCGGTCTCGATCGACGGGCACGTCACGAGCCTAGGCGGTGGCGGGGCGCGCCTGCCCGCTCGGACGCCGCTGCGCCGCGGTCTGCGCCGCGGGCTGCTCCTCCGCGACGGATGCCGCAGCCAGCCCGGCCTCGTCCTGACGACGGGGCACGTCCACCGGCGGCAGCATCGAGACGGGGCGGTCGTCGCTGGAGAGCCACTGCGGGCGCGGCGGCAGCTTCTTGACGTCGCGGAAGATCTCGGCGAGCTCGAGGTGGTCGAGCGTCTCCTTCTCCAAGAGGGCGAGGGCGAGCTTGTCGAGGATGTCGCGGTTGGCGTTGATCACCTCGTAGGCCTCGTTGTGGGCCTGCTCGATGAGATCGCGCACCTGCTTGTCGACGCGCTCGGCGATGCGCTCGGAGAAGTCGCGGCCGTGACCCATGTCGCGGCCCATGAAGACCTCGCCGGACGACGAGCCGAGCTTGACGGGTCCGACATCGGTGGTCATGCCGTACTCGGTGACCATCTTGCGGGCGATGCCGGTGGCCTTCTCGATGTCGTTGCTCGCACCGGTGGTCGGGTCGTGGAAGACGATCTCCTCCGCGACACGGCCGCCCATGGCGTAGGTGAGCTGGTCCTGCAGCTCGTTGCGGGTGACCGAGTACTTGTCCTCCAGCGGCAGCACCATCGTGTAGCCGAGGGCCTTGCCTCGCGGGAGGATGGTGACCTTCGTGACCGGGTCGGTGTTGTTCATCGCCGCCGCCGCGAGGGCGTGACCACCCTCGTGGTACGCGGTGATGAGCTTCTCCTTGTCCTTCATGATGCGCGTGCGACGCTGCGGACCGGCGATGACGCGGTCGATGGCCTCGTCGAGTGCGCGCATGTCGATGAGCTGCGCGTTGGAGCGCGCCGTGAGCAGCGCGGCCTCGTTCAGCACGTTCGCGAGGTCGGCACCGGTGAAGCCGGGCGTCTTGCGCGCGATGACGGCGAGGTCGACCGAGGGCGAGAGCGGCTTGCCGCGGCCGTGCACCTCGAGGATGCGCTGGCGACCCTTGAGGTCGGGGGCATCCACACCGATCTGACGGTCGAAGCGGCCCGGGCGCAGCAGCGCCGGGTCGAGGATGTCGGGACGGTTCGTGGCGGCGATGACCAGCACCGAGGCCTTCGGGTCGAAGCCGTCCATCTCGACGAGCATCTGGTTGAGCGTCTGCTCGCGCTCGTCGTGACCGCCGCCCATGCCGGCACCGCGGTGGCGGCCGACGGCGTCGATCTCGTCGATGAAGATGATCGCCGGCGCGTTCTCCTTGGCCTGGTTGAACAGGTCGCGCACGCGGCTCGCGCCGACGCCCACGAACATCTCGACGAAGTCGGAGCCGGAGATGGAGTAGAACGGTACGCCGGCCTCGCCGGCGACGGCGCGCGCGAGCAGGGTCTTACCGGTTCCGGGAGGGCCGTACAGCAGCACGCCCTTCGGGATGCGGGCGCCGACCGCCTGGAACTTCGCCGGGTCCTTCAGGAAGTCCTTGATCTCCTGCATCTCCTCGATGGCCTCGTCGGCACCGGCGACATCGGCGAAGGTGACCGTCGGGGTCTCCTTCGTCACGAGTTTCGCGCGCGACTTGCCGAACTGCATGACCTTGCTGTTGCCGCCCTGGGCCGCGGAGAAGAAGAACCAGAAGAGCAGACCCAGCAACAGGATGGGGATGAGCAGCGACAGCAGGCTCTCGAAGAAGGTGGTGCGCGGGACGACGTCGTTGTAGCCGTCCTTCGGGGTCGCGGCATCCACGGCCGAGACGACCTCGTTGGCGCGCGCGCCGACGTAGTAGAACTGCACCTGCGTGGCGCCTTGGAACGGCGCGGACAGGGTCATGTCGACGCGCTGGTCGCCGTCGGTGTTCGTCACCTGGGTGACGGTGCCGCCCTTCAGGAGCGTCAGGCCCTCCTGCGTCGTGATCTGCTTCGCGCCCGTGAGCGTCGAGATCAGCGACATGCCGATCAGCAACAGGGCGCCGATGAGCAACACGTAGACGAACGGGTTGCGGCTGAGCTTCTTGAAGTCCATGATCCGCTCAGGCTACCGCGCGGCGACTATGGGGCGTCTGTGCATTCGCCACAGGCGAACCGGGAGCGGCCGCGCACCCCCGGTCGTTGAGCGAGCGCAGCGAGTCGAAACTCCCCGCGCTGCGTTCAGCTGTAGACGTGCGGCGCGAGCACCGCGACGTCACGGAGGTTGCGGAAGCGCTCGTCGTAGTCGAGGCCGTAG
Source organism: Sphingomonas sp. BLCC-B65 (assembly GCF_028550675.1). Classification (NCBI taxonomy): domain Bacteria; kingdom Pseudomonadati; phylum Pseudomonadota; class Alphaproteobacteria; order Sphingomonadales; family Sphingomonadaceae; genus Sphingomonas; species Sphingomonas sp. BLCC-B65. The sequence continues at coordinate 1,563,418 of NZ_JAQQGL010000001.1, forward strand.
CCGACGACGAAGTCGGTGGGGATGTCGAAGCCGACGTAGCGGCAGTCGATCTCGACCTTGGCCGCCTCGGGCTTGCGCAGCAGGGCGAGGATCTCGATCGAGGCGGCGCCGCGCGACGCGAAGTTCTCCAGCAGCCAGCTGAGGGTCAGGCCCGAGTCGATGATGTCCTCGACGATCAGCACGTGCTTGCCGGTGAGGTCGGTGTCGAGGTCCTTGCGGATCTGCACGACACCGCTGGACTTCGTGCCGGCGCCGTAGGACGACACGGCCATCCAGTCGATGACGACGTCGCGGCGAAGCTTCCGCGAGAAGTCGGCCATCACCATGACGGCGCCCTTCAGCACACCGATCAGCAGCAGGTCCTTGCCCTCGTAATCGGCCTCGACGCGCGCGGCGAGCTCACCGAGCTTGTCGTGGATCTGCTCCTCGGTGACGAGGACGGTGGACAGCTGGTCAGCGATGTCGGCTGCGCGCATTCCTCGATCTTAGGCACGGATGCCGCGGCACCTCAGTCGGACGCCGTGAAGACCAGACGGGTGCCGCTGCGCTGGGCGCGGCATCCGGGCAGGTCGATCGGGCCCTGGCCGCGCCAATCGGTGACGAGCCGGGCGACCTCGAGCGTCTGCACGCGGGTGAGGCTCACGCCGAACTCGCTCGCGACGACGTGGCGGATGATGCGGTGGCGCAGCGCGGGCGGGTTGGCCGCGAGAGCCGGCACCGACACGGCGATGCCGGCTTCGGCGTGCTCGACGATGTCTTCGATCGTCTCGTCGATCATCTCGGCGAAGGCCGCGGCATCCTCGCGCAGCTGATCGCTCGTGCGGGCGAGCGCCTCGGCGACGCCCGGGCCGAGCTCCGCTTCGAGCACCGGCATGACGTCCTGTCGTACCCGCACGCGGAGGAACCGGCGGTCGAGGTTGTGCGGGTCCTCCCACGGCGGCAGGCCTGCGGCGTTGCACGCGGCGCGGGTGGTGGTGCGGCGCACGTCGAGCAGGGGGCGGAGGATGCGGATGCCGTCTTCGACCCGGTCGGGCGACATGCCTCCGAGGCTCGCGGCACCGGAGCCGCGAGCGAGGCCGATGAGGACGGTCTCGGCCTGGTCGTCGAGGGTGTGGGCGAGCAGGATGGCTTCGGCCCCGGCATCCTTCGCGGCGGCGAGCAGGGCGGCGCGGCGGGCATCGCGGGCAGCGGCTTCGGGCCCGCCCTCGGCGCCGACCTCGACGCGGATCACCCGGGCGGCCAGCCCCCGCTCTTCGGCGACGGCGGCCGCGCGGGCGGCGACGCGGTCGGATCCGGGCTGCAGTCCGTGGTCGATGATCGCCGCGGATGCCGCGACCCCGGCTTTCGGCGCTTCGAACGCGACCGCGTCGGCGAGCGCGAGCGAGTCCGCGCCGCCGGACAGACCCACCAGCACGGGGCCGGTGACCGTGGCGAGGGCCGCGCGCACAGCCCGGCGGATCTCGGCGACGGCGGGGTCGAGGCTGGGGCGGTGGTCCACGGCATCCACGCTAGCGACTGGCCGCGTTCACGACTCCGCCTCAATGGGGGTAGAGGCCCCCCGGAGGGCGGATCGGGGCCTCTGAGGCGGAGTTGTGCACGCGACGACGGCGGAACGGCCACCGGGCCTGCCGACTAGGCTGGATGCCGGCATCCACCAGACCCTCCGAAGGAGAACCAGCATGGGCGCATACGACGCCGTCATCGAGATTCCGCGCGGCAGCCGCGTGAAGTACGAGGTCGACCACGGCACCGGCCGCGTGTTCCTGGACCGCGTGCTGTTCACGCCGATGGGCTACCCCGCGAACTACGGCTTCTTCGAGGACACCCTCGGCGAGGACGGCGACCCGCTCGACGTGCTGCTGCTGCTCGACCGTGACCTGTACCCGGGCGTCATGGCCAAGGTGCGCCCGGTCGCCGTGCTGAAGATGCTCGACGAGGCCGGCGGCGACGACAAGGTCGTGGCGGTGCTCGCGAAGGACCCGCGCTGGGCGCACATCCAGGACGTCGACGACCTCGACGAGTGGACCAAGGGCGAGATCGGCCACTTCTTCGAGCACTACAAGGACCTCGAGCCCGGCAAGTGGGTCAAGGTCGACCAGTGGGCCGGCGCCGAAGAGGCCGAGCGTCTGGTCGCCGAGGCGTTCCAGCGCTTCCAGGACGAGGACGCGCAGACCGCCACCCAGGGTGAGGGTCACGCCCCCAAGACCATCTGAGACCTGGTCTCACACGCAGAAGAGCGGATGCCGGTCGGCATCCGCTCTTCTGCGTTGCAGCACTCGTCAGTAGACGTTGATGCCGTGGTCGTAGAGCACGGGTGCCGGGTCGATGCGCACGCCCTGCCAGTACACCTCGAAGTGCAGGTGGCAGCCGGTGGAGGCGCCGGTGTTGCCGACGTGGGCGATGAGGTCGCCCGCGTTGACCCACTGACCGACGTCGACGTTGTAGCCGCCGGTGACGATGTGGGCGTAGCCGGTGACGACGCCGCCGCCGTGGTCGACCTTGACGTAGTTTCCCCAGTCGCCGGTGTACTGGGCCCAGACGACGCGGCCGGAGGCTGCGGCGTAGATGGGCGACCAGCAGGAGGTGGCGAAGTCGATGCCGCGGTGACCGCCGCTGGTGCACACGCCGTTGCCGCAGACCGAGCCGCGGTTTCCGAACCACGAGCTGATGTAGCCGGATGCCGGGCGTACCCACCCGTCGGTGCCGGGCGTTCCGCCGCCGCCGCCTCCTCCGCCGCCGCCACCGCCACCGCCGCCGTTTCCGGCATTGGCGGCGGCCTCTTCGGCAGCTTTCCGGGCGGCCTCGGCGGCCGCAGCCTGGCGGGCTTCTTCGGCCTTGCGCGCGGCTTCGACGCCGGCCTGGTAGTCGGCGACGGTCTTCGCGGTCTGGTCCTGGAGGGCGGCGAGCTGCGCCTGCAGGGTGCCGAGGTTCTTGTCCTGCTCGGCGAGGGCGGCCTGGGCTGCGGCGGCGGCATCCTGCGCGGCCTGCATCTTCTGCTGGGCTTCCTGCTGCAGGCGGTCGCGTTCGTCGCGAGCCACCTTCGCCTTGTCGCTCAGGCTCTGGGCGTTGTTGCGGGCGCTGACGGCGTCGGCGTAGACGCCACGGTTGGCCTCGACGAGGCGGTCCATCGTGCCGAGCTTGGCGAGCAGGTCGTCGGCGCTGGCGGCGGAGCCGGAGAAGAAGAGCTCCATGGACGGGTCGCTGCCGCCGGCACGGTACTGCTGGGCGGCGAGACGGCCGAGCTTCTTGGCCGACGCGGTCGCGCGCGCCGACTCGTCGTCGGCCTGCTTCTGCAGAGCGTCCGCGTTGTCGGACGCGGTCTCGAAGTCGATCTGCGCCTGCACGTATTCGTTGGCGAGGCGCTCGGCGTCGGCCTGCTTCGCGGCGACGTCGGCCTGCAGGGCGGCGATGAGGCCCTGGATGCGGGTGACTTCGTTGGCCTTGGCCGCTTCGTTGCTCTTGGCGTTCTGCACGTCGTCCCACGAGGGATAGTCGGCGGCGAACGCGGACGGGCTGAACCGCAGGCCGAAGGCGCTGACGGCGCCGAGGCTGAGCACGCCGAGCCCGGCGAGTCCCAGGGCGGATCGGCGACTCATCGGGCCACGCAGTCCCGCGATTTCTGTGGCGGTCGGCGCGCAGCCGCAGTCTTCCGCCGAAGCGGCCTTCTCGGTCTTCACCTCGAACCTCCGTCTTTCACGCGCGTCGACCCCCGCCATCCGACGATGGCAACACACGTCACACTAACAACATTCGTCACATTCGCCCAGGGGTTTCTGGTGATGAAACCGCTGGGAGACCGGGGCAATTCGGAGGCCAGCACGTGCCGCGCCCGCGGCCATCCTCCCCTGCGGAGACCGCGGGGCACGGCATCCCACGCGCTCGATTTCCGATTTGCTGGATGATCTCTTATGCTTGAGCGTCGGTAAGAATGAGCCTCCGGGTTCGCTCGGCCCCATCGTTTAGCGGCCTAGGACGCCGCCCTTTCACGGCGGTAGCACGGGTTCGAATCCCGTTGGGGTCACTCTCCGACACACAACTGAATACGTATGGCCCTGTAGCGCAGTTGGTTAGCGTGCCGCCCTGTCACGGCGGAGGTCGCGGGTTCAAGTCCCGTCAGGGTCGCTCCGAGCGACGGGCCCTTTTCTTTCGAGATCGAGGGCCCTTCGTGTAGGACGCGGCAGGTTCTTTCGAGCGGATGCCGCGCGGCTCTGTAGCTCAGTTGGTAGAGCGCACGACTGAAAATCGTGAGGTCACGGGATCGACGCCCGTCGGAGCCACACGAACCGTCGTTACAACGGTTCCAGAAACCCTCGCCTAGCTTCTACATGGCGGGGGTTTTGCTTTGCCCCGGTGAGGGGCGGTTTCGGCGTCGTCCCCGGGGCCGCTCCGGCCGATCACTGAGCGAGTAAGCTCCCACCCATTGACCGAGCGCGGCGAGACGAGACACCCCGGCACGGAGCTTGGGCCGGTAAGGCCGAAGAATGCACGCGCACCCGGGCCCATCCGTACAGTCCTGCCTCGCTCAGTAGTGCCGCTCGCCGACCTCGCCGATGTCGAAGCCGGCCGCACGCGCGCTCTCGATCTTGCGCTCTGCTGCAACCCGTGAAGTGAGGCTGGTGGCTCCAAACTGGCGATCGCAGTCAGGGTCTCGAAACCGAACGTGCCGGCGGAGCCCCTGACGCGACGCACCGTGGGATCGAGTGAGTCGGGTGTCGGATCCCGTTGACTACTGCGTAAGCGACGCTACTTTGCAAATCCTCAAAGTAGCGTGTTCGCGTTCAGAGCGGCTCGGAGGGATCGGTCGAACTGTCGGCCCTCAGCGGGCACTCCCGACCCTTGATCGCTTGACCGCGAGCGAGAGGATGGCCGCGATGGTGCAGAGGGCGGCGCCTCCCCACCAGGCGTAGGTGTATTCGCCGAACGTGTCTCGGATGATGCCTGCGCCGAGCGCGGCGACGGCGGCGCCGGTCTGGTGGGCGGCGAAGACCCATCCGAAGACGATGGTGCCGCGGTCGCCGAAGATCTCGCGGCAAAGCGCTGCCGTCGGCGGGACGGTGGCGACCCAGTCCAGGCCGTAAATGACGACGAATAGCACGATGCTGGGGTGGATCGTCTCGGCGAGCAGCCAAGGCAGGAGCAACAGGCCGACGCCACGGAACACGTAGTAGATGATGAGGAGTTTGCGGGGGTCGAACTTGTCGGTGAGCCAACCCGAGGCGACGGTTCCGACGATGTCGAAGACACCGACGACGGCGAGCAGGCCCGCGGCGGTCGTGGTCGCCATGCCGTGGTCGTGTGCGGAGGGGATGAAGTGGATGCCGATGAGGCCGTTGGTGGTCGCTCCGCAGATGGCGAACGCGATCGCCAGTGCCCAGAATGCGCGGGTCTTCGCCGCGAACGCGAGCCCCTCAAATGCGCGCCGGGCGGCGCCGCCGGTTGCCGGGGTTTGCGCTACGAAGCTGTCGGGGTCGGCGCCGTAGGGAAGGACATCGCGGTCCGCGGGGTAGTCGCGCATCACGAACCACACCAGCGGTACCGCCAGCAGCGCCGCAGCCGCGACGACGAGCGATGCTGAACGCCAGCCGGTGGTCTCGGCCAGCAGGGCGACCGGGGGCAGGAAGATGAGCTGCCCGGTGGCGGATCCGGCGGTCAGGATGCCCATCACGAGCCCGCGGCGGTGCACAAACCAGCGGTTGGAGATGGTGGCGGCGAATACCAGCGCCATCGATCCGGTGCCCAGTCCGATGAGCAGTCCCCAGAAAATGAGCAGCTGCCAGGACGCGGTCATCAGGACGCTTCCGCCGGCGCCGAGCGCGACGAGGGTGAGGGCGGTCGCGACGACCTGTCGCACCCCGAACCGGTCCATGAGGGCCGCGGCGAACGGTGCGGTCAGTCCGTAGAGGAGCATATTCACGCTGACCGCGAGCGACATGACGCTCGTGGACCAGCCGAACTCCTCGTTCAGCGGCACCATCAGCGCGCCCGGTGCGGCACGGAAGCCGGCCGCGGCCAAGAGGGCGATGAACGCGACCGCGGCCACCCACCAGGCTGGGTGAATCCGCGGCCGTCGTGGCTGCTCCGTGTGGTCCGGGGTCGATTCGGTGCGCGTCATAGCTGACTCAGGGTGGTGAGGTCGACGTTGCCGCCGCTTACGATGATGCCCACGATCTCGCCGGGGGCGGGTTGGTAGGCGCCGTTGAGGATCGCGGCGAGGGCGGCCGCTCCACCGCCTTCCAGACCGATCCGGAGCTCGTTCCAGGCTGCGCGTTGCGCGGCGCGGATCGCGTCGTCGGTGATTTCAACACGACCGGCGCGGTGGGCGGTGACGGTATCGAAGGCGATCTGCCCGACGCGAACAGGTCCGAGGCTGTCGACGGCCGCGCCCGATACGGTCACATCGACGGGTGCGCCGGCGTCGAGCGCGGCGCCGAGGCAGCGGGCAGTGGTCGGCTCGACGCCGACAGCAGTCGTCGGGCTGTCCTCCAGTGCCGTGAGGGCGCCCGCGAACAGTCCGCCGCCACCGACCGACATCAGGACGTTGTCCAGTTCGGGCACTTGCTTGAGGAACTCTGTGGCGACGGTGCCGGCGCCGGCGACGGTCAAGGGCTGGTCGAAAGGGTGGATGAGCCGGGCACCGGTCTCGTTCGCGTACGCCTGCGCGCTGACCAGGCTCTCGTCGTACACGTCGCCGATGACCGTGACCTGAGCGCCGTACCCGGCGAGTCGCCGCAGTTTCACCTCCGGGCAGGTCGTCGGCACGAACACTGCGGCGGGCACGCCGAGCAATCGGGCAGCCCACGCGACCGCCTGGCCATGGTTTCCCCCGCTGGCAGCGCACACGCCCGCGTTAGGGATGGGTGTCGCGAGGAGGCTGTTCAGCGCGCCGCGTGCTTTGAACGCCCCGGTGATCTGGAGCGATTCGAGCTTCAGCCAGAAGCTGGGATGCGACGGGCTGAGCTGATTCTCTCCCACCCAGATGACGGGAGTGCGGCGGATACGGCCCTCGAGCCGGTGGGCAGCCGCGTCGATGTCGTCTCGGGTGAGGTGGATGCGACGGGGCGTGTCAGCGGCCATGAGCGGCGACGGCCTGCACTTCGATCTTGCAGCCGAACGGCAGCGCCCCGGCCTGGAACGTGAACCGTGCCGGTGCCACCTGGACGTCGGGGAACTGGCGTCGCCACCACTCGTTGAGGGTGGCGTAGTCGTCGATATCAGCGACCACGCACTGCACGTACACGATCTCGTCCTGGGTGAACCCGGCGGCGGAGGCGATCTGGGTGATGTTGTGCCACGCGAGGGTCACTTCGTCCTCGAAGGTGCCGGGCTGATACTTCCCGTCCTCGCCGAGCGCCGGCATCCCGCTGATGAAACAGGTGTCATTCGCGGTGGCGGCCAGGCTAAACGGGAACCCCGAGGGCCGACCGGGGCCGGAGAGGGTGCGGGTGATGCTCATGATGGCTCCTGGGTGGGGTTCGCGATGGCGGTGTGCTGCAGGGTCTGGTCGCCGACGATCGTCACGACGTCGTCTCCGGGTACGAGGTAGCTCGGCGGGTTGCGGCCGAGTCCGACGCCGGCCGGGGTGCCGGTGAGAATGACGTCGCCGGGCAGCAATGGCAGGACCGCGGACAGGTATGCGACCAGCTCCGGGACAGGGAAGATCAGGTCAGCGGTGCTGCTCTCCTGCACGGTGACGCCGTTGATCACACACCGCACCGCGATGTCGTCACAGTCGTCGAACTCGTCGGGAGTGACCAGGGCCGGGCCCATCGGAGTGAAGCCGGGGAACGATTTGCCGAGGCTGAACTGCGGGGTCCCCGCGGGCCGCATCTGCACGTCCCTCGCCGAGAAGTCCTGCGCAGCCGTGACGCCGGCAACATGCGCCCACGCATCCTCCGCAGCAACCTGATAGGTGGTGACGCCGATGACGACGGCCGCTTCAGCCTCCCAGTCGACCTGATCGGTGAACAACGTTAGATCCGCGACAGGTCCCGTAATGGAGGACGCAAACTTGGTGAACACCATCGGCTCTGGTGGTTCCTCGAACCCGGACTCGATCTGGTGCGGACGGTAATTCAAACCGATCGCGAACAGCTGACGTGGGGCGGGAGACGGCGCATCCGCCTCCGCAGCGACGAACGGGACCCCGCCAGCAAGCGGCGCGGAATCGGCCCACGACCGGAACGCGGACCAGTCCTCGTAGACCGCGCCCGGGCTCGGGCCGAACCGGCCGTCGCTGTTGGTCGCGACGTCGAACGCCAACCCATCGCGCACGATGCTGGTCCGGGCTGCGATCACGGCAAGTCTCATGTTGCTGCTCCTCCGGCCCGTTTGTCAGGCGTCAGCCGGCGCGCGCTGGGCGAGGCCACCGCCGAACGAGATGTTCGCCAGTCCGATCTCGGTGATCGTGACGAACACGTCGTCGGAACTGACGACACCCGCCGCGACCAGGTTTCGGTTGATGTCGGCCAGCAAGGCCTTCTTGATCTCATCCGTACGGCCGACCAGGACGGTGATCTCGATGATCAGCAACTGCTCCGTGTAGTTCAGACCGAGATAGCTATCGGTGTGACGGAAGTTGTCCGCCGGAAACTCGTTGAAGATCTGGTAGCGGTCCGCGTCGGGAACGCCGAGGTTCGTGACGAGAGCGGCTTGCACGGCCGCCGCGATCGCGTATTTCTCCGACGTGCTGCGGCCTTCGAGCAGGTTGACTTTGACGAGAGGCATGACGCTCCTTCAGAGTTCAGCGCGGTAGGGAATGTCGTTCAGATGGAGAGCGCCAGTTGGCGCAGCTGCGCGGCGGAATCCGCGGTGAGCATCTGCTCGATCTCGGTCTGCGCACTCTCCCACAGCGGTAACGCTTCGACCGTGACCGCGACCGCCTTCTCAGTGAGCACAAGCGCAGTCGCTCGCCGATCAGCCGGCGAGGCGGTCATCTCGACGAGACCGAGCTTCACCAGCACCCGGAGGTTGCGCGCCACCGTCGAACGCTCCAACTCCGCACGGTCGGCCAGGTCCTGGATCGTGATCGGCTCCGAGCCCGGGAACGGCAGTCGGCGCAGCAACCCCCACTGCGCCACATTGATACCTACCGGTTCCAGCGCGCGGTCGTAGATCGCCGACGCGCGACGCGCCGCCACGCGAAGGCTCGTGCAATAGCAGTCCGTCTTCATATTTACGAGTATATACACGTATTGCGATTTAGCGTGGCCGGTGTAGGAATCTGCAAAGTGCCTCGGTCACTGAGCCCGCGATCGATGCAAACGAGCGTGGACTCAGCCCGGTTCCGCGCAATGTGTAGTGCCGTCCGTGACGCGCGCGGGTCGACGGCGAGAGCGCTTCGACGTACGCCGCACCCACCTCTTCTGCGGCCAACGACCCCCAGTCACGCTCAAGCGGCGGTGCATCTGACAGCACCAGAGGCGGAGTGGCTTCCAGGGCGGAGTGAACATCAAGCCAGCGACCAACGAGGCCAGCACGAGAAGCCCGAGCGGACCACCACGCCGGTCTCCGTCAAGACTGCGGCGGCGACGGGAGTAAGTTCGGCTGAAGGGTCAGCAGAACCGACGACGGATCGAGATCCACGCGCGCAGAGCGGCCGCGCGAGCGCAACTACCCCCCCTGATCGACAGCCTCCACGCAGCCAGATTGGCCCGAGCCCACCGACATTTTCGGCGCCTCGCCCGCAGATGCGAGTCCGGCCCGGTCCCGGGCCGGGAACTCAATTGACACCATTGAGAATCGGCCACCACCAACCAGAACAACCTCCGCGGAATCACGCGGCGATCGAGCACCAACTGGCACCCACGAACCCGTGTCACACGACTGAAAATCGTGAGGTCACGGGATCGACGCCCGTCGGAGCCACACGAACCGTCGTTACAACGGTTCCAGAAACCCTCGCCTAGCTTCTCCATGGCGGGGGTTTTGCTTTGCCCCGGCTACGGGCCTCGATGATTAGTCCGACTACTGGTCTCGCTCCGCGCCGTCGCCGAGGTACACCGTCCCGTAGAGGTCGACACCCAGCGCGGCGATCTGCGCGGCGAGCTCGGCAGTCAGGACGAACCCGCCGTGTGCAGAGTCCGAATCCGCGGACCACACGATCCGGGCGTGACAGTCCGCTGGCAGACTCCCCACGCGTCCGCAGGCGGCGCGGCACTGCCCCAGAAGAGCCGTCAATGCCGCGGTGCCGGTCCGGTCTTCCTCGTCACTCAAGAGGGGCCCGGCATCCACCGCCCAGGTGTGGTGCTGACGGACGCGACCCGAACGGCTCGCCTGCCCTTTACGAATGACGGTCATCGGCGAAAGCCCGAGATGCTGCGTCACCAGATCGGGATCCGTCTCGACGGACGTCACCACCAGCGACGCTCGACCGGCGCGAATCATGAGCCGAGCATAGAGCGACGTCGCCGGTCAGCGGATGTTCGCCTCGTCGAGGTCGCAGTGCTCGACATCAACCTTGCCGATGAAGACGCCGGTCTGATTCCACGCCCACGAGCCCGACTCGAAATCCTCCGCCGGGAAGGAGGCGGAGATGCCGGGTCTGGGTCCGCCGAGGCTTGCCACCGTCACGCTCGTCCAGCCGCTCGGGGCGACGGCATCCAGGTGGAACACGTCACCCGTCTGGACGTCTCCGATGATCCGGGTCACCGACCTCGCGGATTGCTCCACTGATTCACCGACCGACCACGTCACCTCGAAGTAGTCCGCATTGCGCGCATCGCACGTCGCGAAATCGAGCGAGCCATCCGCGTTGATCCGCGCGGCGACGCGGTTGACGTAGGAGCATCCGGCCAGCGTGACCCCCGCGGCAAGAAGAGCCGCGACCCCCACGAAACGCATTGTCGGCCTCACGGGCTCACTCTAGGAGAACGGCCCCACCCCCGGCATCCGTTCTACCCTCGTGGTGTGACCGATGTCGCCGCCGCCTACGCTGCACGAGCGGCCGAGTATGTCGAGGCCGTCGGATCGATGACCGCCGTGCACCCCAGCGACAGACAGCTCGTCGAGACCTGGGCAGCCGGGGCATCCGGCCCCGTTCTGGATGCGGGATGCGGACCGGGGCACTGGACCCACCACCTCCACCGGCGAGGCGTCGACATTCGCGGCTTCGATCTCGTGCCCGCGTTCATCGAGGGCGCTCGCACGACCTACCCTGGTGTCGGGTTCGACCTCGGCAGCATCGATGCGATCGACGAGAACGACGGTGCTGTGGGCGGCATCCTGTCGTGGTTCTCGACGATCCACCACGAGCCCGAGCGCATCGCCGTGCCGCTGATCGAGTTCGCCCGCGTGCTCCGGCCCGGGGGCACGCTGCTGATCGGCTACTTCGACGGCGAAGAGGTCGAGCCCTTCGACCACGCGGTCACGCGCGCCTACCGCTGGCCGACATCGGAGCTGCAGGCGCGGCTCGACGAGGCCGGCTTCGACGTCATCGAAACCCATCGACGCTCGGAGCGGGGTCGCCGGCCGGTCGGCGCCATCCTCGGCGAACGGCGCGGGTGACGATAAGCCGACGGGCTCACTCCGGCATCCGCTAGGCCGTGGACCGAGTCGCGTGTTGCCGTACCGCGATCTCGCCGAAGACGGCTGCAACCCGATCCCGCTGGGCGTCGATGGCCGCCATCACATCGTGAACCGCTCCCGCGCCGTCAGCCGTCACCTCAAGCACCACCGCCCGACGATCCTCGGGGACCGAGCCGCGCCGCCGCACCACGAACCCCTTCTCGCAGAGCTGGTCGACGATGTACGCGGCGCCGGCGCGAGAAACCCCGAGGGCGGCCGGGAGCTCGCGCGGGCGGGAAGCACCGTGGCTGGCGACGAGGACGAGCGCCGCGCGTTGCCGCGCGGCGAGCCGCCCCTCCGACGCAGCCGCCGGCATGGCGCGGACGAGCGCAATGCCCGCTTGGCACACACGGACGAGCAGATCCATCACGTCGAGTGAAGGCTCGGGCGAGGTCTGCACGCCGCTCCCCAACCCCTCGCAGATCTCACGCGCGGTGTCCGAGCTGATGCGGAGGAAGTCGTCGGCGGCGACACGGAACCTCCGCGCCGCCTTGTGCCCCGCGCGGGTGAACACGACCATCGTCGCTCGCCCGTCGGACGGCGCTCGTCGTGTCTCCACGAGTCCCCGTGAGGCGAGGCGGGCGACCAGGCGCGACATCGCACGCCGATTCATCTGCGCCATGCCCGTGAGGTCACGCGTCGTCACGGCGGGCCGGCACGCGATCGCTGACACCACGAGGATCTCCTCGATCTCCGCCCACTGCGTCTCGAAGACGGCGTCGAACATGCGGGTGAGGGCGTCGTTGAAGCTCCCCAAGAGCTCCATCGCTCGCCCCTGCTCCGTCGGATCCACCCCTATGCACCCCCTCGCTATCCAATCAGGAATGGCCCGCGCGCCCGATGTCAAGGCCACCGCGGGTTGTTCAGTTTTGTCCCAATTTCCGCTAGCGTCAGGCCCAGGTTCATCAGAACGTCGACAGTCTGGAACCCGAAGACCTTCCTCGGCGAGATTTCAAGGAGACCATCCGTGAGCAGTGCACCGCCCTCTTCCCTCCGCGTGCGTCCCCGCGTATGGATCGGCCTCGTCATCTACCTCGCCTACGTCGCCGTGGTGTTCGGCGTCCAGCAGATCACCGGAATCGCCTACACCGACTTCGGCAAGAGCGGCAGCAACCTCTTCCTCGGTGCCGGTCTGTCCCTGATCGTCGGCGCGATCCTCCTCGCCATCACGACCACGCTGCTCGGCTGGTGGCGCCCGGCGCTGCTCGACCGGCACCGCGCCGCCCACACGTGGCCCATCATCGCCCCCGCGATCATGGTGCTCGCACTGGTGCTCAATCTGGCCTCGACGGATTGGGGTTCGTACGATGGTGCGTTCTTCGCGGCATCCATCGTCCTCCTCCTCGTGGGGTTCACGGAGGAGCTCACGACCCGCGGTGTGCTTCTTGTGGCGCTGCGCAGCCGACTCTCCGAGGTCTGGGTCTGGTTCCTCACTTCTGCACTGTTCGGACTGATGCACCTCGTCAATGCGCTCACCGGCCAGCCTCTTGCACCGACGCTGCAGCAGGTCGCACTGGCGTTCGGGGCGGGGACCATCTTCTACGTCCTTCGCCGTGTGACGGGCAGCCTCATCTGGGCCATGGTGCTGCACGGCTTCTGGGACTTCTCCACCTTCGCCGTCGGTCACGGAACACCGGGTCCCTTCTATGTCTTCTCCGGCATTCTCGAGATCGTCGCGATCGTGATCGCCCTGATCAGCGTCGCCTTCGTGGTCCGCGGCGCCGATGAGAGGCTCAACCCGGCGAAGGCGCAGATCGGATAGTCCGTCGCGCCCGCAGCGACGGCATGACGACGGGTAGCCTGAACGTCGGACAGCACTGACGCGACGAAAGGCGAGAGCCGATGGCCGTGACCTACGCCTCCTTCAGCAGACGCACGCGCGCGAAGCTGAAGCCGCTCGGCGCCGCCGAGTTCCTCTTTCTCGCGGCGTGGAGCGCCACCCACCTCGACGACACCTACGGCGCCTATCTCGACGAGCTCGAGCACGGCGACGCACGCCGCGTGCTGCGCGACGCGATCGACGCCGCATGGGCGGCGGTCGACACCGGCACCCTCGACGCCCGCTTCCGCGACGAGCTGTCTGTCCACCTCACCGCCGTGCGCGACATCGACATCGACGACCTCGACTTCGCAAGGCCTTCCGGCAGCGGCGTTCTCAAGCTGATGGAAGCGACCGAGGCTGCGCTCAGCATCGCCGTGACATCAGACCCCGATCCCGACGACGTGCTCACCGCGCTCTGGGCGCCGGTGGATGTGCTGAACACGATCAAGCACGGCGGGGCGCTGCGCCCCGAGACCGACCCGCTCGACGACGCGTTCTTCGCCGACGAGCTCGCCGCGCAAGCCGCCGTCATCGCCGACCTCGAGGCGCAAGCAGCGCTGACCAGCGCCGACCGCCGCATCCACCGGTCATGACGATCGACTCGTTCCCCGCATACCTCGCCGCGCTGGAGAGCGCGATCGAGCGCCTCACGCCCTCGGCGCGCCTCGCGTTCGGCGCCTGGTGCGCGCGACGGCTGTTCGCGGCGCACACGGATGATCTGCCGGATGCCGCAGCACGCGCCGCGGCCGCGGAGGCGCTGACCTTCGTCGAGCGTCGCGCCGCCGCGAACAGGGACGAAGCGGCATCCATCGACGCCGTCCTGCTGCGCCTGGAGACGATCGACGTCGACGAGATCGACACGGTCACCAGCGCCGGTACCGGCGCGCTGAAGCTGCTGGAGTGCCTCGAGGACGCGCTCGTGCTGAGCGAGAACGGTGGCACCGCGTTCGCCGTGGCATGCGCGCAGTGCCCGATAGACGTCATCGACGTGGTGATGACCGACGACCTCGGGCTCGACACCCGTGATCCCACCACGCACATCCACCACCCGCTACTATCCGCGGAGATCGACGCGCAGATCGCCGAGCTCGAAAGGCTCCAGCGCGGCACCAGCTCGCCCCACCCGGCTGGCACCATCACGTGACAATGGCGACAATGAGAGCGTGCCCCGCCCCGCCGTCACGCCCGTCCAGCTCGATGCGACGCCCGCAACGATGCGCGCGGTCGTCGGCGATGGGGGTCTGAACGCCCGAGCGGCGATGCAGGCCGTCGTGACGTGGGCCTCGTCGGCGACGAGGCGCGAAGACCTCCTCGACCGCAGCGAGTTCCCCCTTGCCGGCGACATGCTCGCGTTCCTCGTCATGAATCAGCTGGCCTACCGCGGTGTGGCGAGGCCGACCGAGCTCGCGGACGTCGCCCACACGGGGCGCTCGAACCTCAGCAAGGTGGTCCGGCGCCTCGAAGCGGCCGGTCTCGTGGGCCGCATGGCCAACCCCGCCGATGGCCGCGAGACCATGATCGGCATGACGTCCGAGGGACGTGAGGTCGCGCGCCGCATCGTGGCGGCCAGCGATATGGACCTCGCCGGCGCTCTGGCGGACTGGAGCGAGGACGATCGCGTGCGCTTCGAAGCGCTGCTCGTGCGGCTCGTGCGCGACCTGGACCGCCAGGTCGATGGTGACGTACACCGCATCGCCGGCGGCACCTGGGAGGATGCCGCGACACCGTGGCGCCCCGGCGATGCGCCGTGAGATCCGATATCATTGTCCAAGCGACAATGATTGACGACGTGATCACCACGTCGAGAGCGGAGATGCCATGACGGAGACCGTGCGAATCGATGTGTCGACCGGCGCACTCCGCGGGCCTCGGGAGAGCGGGATCGACCGCTACCTCGGCATCCCGTACGCCGAGCCTCCGGTCGGCGCGCACCGCTTCGCGGCCCCCGTCCCCGCCCGGGCCTGGACGCACGAGCGCGCCGCCGACAGCTTCGGCGCCACGGCGCCACAGTCGCCCTACCCCGGCGACATCGGCGAACTGCTCAGCTGCCCCGTGATCGAGGGCGAGAACATCCTGACCGTGAACGTCTGGACGCCCGCGACCCGCGCCGGCGGCCCCCGGCCCGTCGTCCTGTGGCTGCACGGCGGCGCGCTCGAGCGGGGCGCCTCGGCTCAACCCGTCTACGACGGCACCGCGTTCGCCCGCGACGGGATCGTCTTCGTCTCGGCGAACTACCGACTGGGCGCCGAAGGGTTCAGCGTGCTCGAGGGCGCGCCGCGCAACATCGGCATCCTCGACGTGGCCCTGGCCCTGGAATGGGTGCACTCCGAGATCGCCGCCTTCGGGGGTGATCCTGCGCGGATCACGCTGATGGGCGAGTCCGCCGGGGGCGCACTCGTGGCCGCACTGATCGCCCGGCCGGCTTCCCGCAGCCTCGTGGCCGGCGCGATCATTCAGTCCGGACCGCTCGAAGCGCAGCCGGAAGAGCACGCCCGCCGTGCCTCCGACGCGATCGCGCGCCACCTCGGAATCCCCGCGACTCGCGACGCGTTCGCCGCCCGCACCACCGCCGAGCTCCTGCAGGCCCGCGCGGAGATCTCCGCTGGATCTTCACCGGTGCGCGGCGCCCCCGGCTTCCAGCCCGCGATCGATCCGGAGACTCTTCCGGCCTCACCCCTCGACGTGCTCGCGGATGCCGAGTTCCCGCTGCTGATCGGAACCAACACCGACGAGTATCGGCTCTGGCTGACCCCGGACGCGCTCGCGAGCATCGGACCGGTGAAGTCCTGGCTCGCGCGCCGCGCGACGCGTACGCCCGAACGCGCCGCCCGCGCGGTGCGGGGCGCCCTGCCGGACGCTTCCCCCGGTGAGGTGCTGGGACAGCTGCTGACCGATCGCATGCTGCGCGCCCCGCTGGTGCGGGCGGCGACGGCGCGCCCGGCACCGACCTATGTGTACGAGTTCGCCTGGGAGAGCCCGGTGCGGGGTCTCCGCGCCGCCCACGCGCTGGAGCTGGGCTTCACGTTCGACCGACTCGACGAGGAGGAGGCGATCCGCATGGCGGGCCCCGCTGCACCCGCCGAGCTCGCACACGCGATGCACGCCGCCTGGGTGTCGTTCATCGCCACGGGCGACCCGGGTTGGCCCGCCTTCGACGCGAGACGACTCACGCAGATCTGGGACGACGCCCCGCGCATCGCGCCCCTTCGCCGAGCCGCGGTGGTCGACGCGCTGGCCTAACCGCCACTCGTCGGGGCGACGCTCTGCCGACTCGCCGAGAGGGAGACCAGACGCGCGCCGATCTGAGCCTGCACGGCGGGCGACGCATACTGGAACACCACCTCGGCGAGCGTCTGCTGCCGCGTCCACCGCGTCGCCGCGAACATGGCGTCGGCCGCTCCCGGTCGATGCGCATCGAGCGCGTCGACAACCACCGCCAGGGCGTCCGCATCATCGATGATCTCCGCCAGCGCGCTGTCCAGGCTCACCGAAGCCGGAACCGGAGGCTCCGCCACGACGACCTCCCAGCGATACGTTCCGGTACCGACCACGACGTCCGCGCTCGCCCCCGGCAGACGAACCAACGCCTCGACGCCGGTCGGCAGCACCGCCTCCACGACGACACGCGCGCCGTCACGGCGCCAACCGACCTCGATCTGCCCGAACGGCGACGCGTACGTCACCGCCGCATCGTCGATGCCGACCAGCGGGTGCGGCGCGATCCGGATGCGGCGGTATCCGGGCTCGAGCGCCGTCATCCCGGCGAGGACGCGATGCATCCAGTCGGCGACCGCTCCGAGCGCGTAATGGTTGAAGCTCGTCATGTCGCCGGGGTTGATCGACCCGTCGGGGAGCATGGAATCCCAGCGCTCCCAGATCGTCGTCGCGCCCATGGTGACGGGGTACAGCCACGACGGGCACCGCGTCTGCAGCAGCAGCCGCGCGGCCTGGGCGTCGTGACCGGTCATGGTGAGCGCATCGAGCACGAGCGGAGTGCCCACGAAGCCGGTGGCGATGCGGTAGCCGTTCTCGCGGACGAGATCGGCGAGGCGGTCACCGGCGGCCTTTCGAAGCTTCTCCGGCAGCAGCTCGAAGACGAGAGCGAGCGCGTACGCGGTCGGGGTATCCGACATCAGCCGCCCGGCGGGGGTCACGAACTCGCGGACGAACGCCGCGGTCACCTCCTCCGCCACGGCCGCATAGGCCACGGCATCCGCGGACTCGCCGCACAGAGCGGCCGCGCGGGCGAGCAGGCGGGCCGAGCGCGCGAGCTGAGCGGTGGCCACGAGCCCCGTGGAGGTCATCGCCTGCGCCGGTCGATCCGGCGGCGCGGTGGGGTCGAGCCAATCGCCGAACTGGAAGCCCCCCTCCCAGACGCGTGTCGGTCCGGCCAGCTCCAGGCAGCGATCGACCCACGCCTTCGCGCTCGGGTACTGCCGGCTCAGGGTGTCGGTGTCGCCGAGGAGATGCTCGAGGACGTCGGGGACGATCACGGCGGCGTCGCCCCACGCTGCCGCCGGCCGTGCGATGCCGATGACGTCGGGCACCACGAACGGCACCGTCCCGTCAGCGGCCTGCTCGAGCGCGAGATCGCGCAGCCACGAGTCGAGGAACCCTCGGACGTCGTACAGGAAGGCCGCCGTCGGCGCGAAGACCTGGATGTCGCCGGTCCAGCCCAAACGCTCGTCCCGTTGCGGGCAGTCCGTCGGAATCGAGACGAAGTTGCCGCGAAGACTCCACACGACGTTGTCGTGCAGGCGCTGCAGCAGCGGATGCGATGTGCGGAATGAACCGGTGCGTTCGAGATCGCTGTGAACGACGATCGCGGTGACGGCGCCCTCCGGAATCTCACCCGGCCACCCGGAGACCTCCGCGTACCGGAAGCCGTGGAACGTGAACTCCGGCTCCCACACCTCCGTGCCGGTGCCCGCGAGCGTGTAGCGGTCGGTGGCCGCGGCACGGCGAAGCGGACGCGTACCGAGGCGACCCTGCTCGAGCACTTCGGCGTGACGGAGCGTGATCCGCGTACCCCGGGGGCCCACGACGCGCAGGCGCAGCCGGCCCACGAGATTCTGACCGAAGTCGAGGATCGTCGCGCCGTCGTCGGTCGCGATCCGCGCGACCGGGTACCGCTGCTCGATCCGCCGCACGGGGGGCGACACCCGCGGACCGGGCATCGTCTCACGTGGATACACGCGCGCCGGCGCCCACGAGCCGTCGTCGAACCCCGGTTCGTCCCATGCCCTGCCGGCCGCGTCGACGGGCTGCGCTCGGGCGTCGTAGGTCTCGCCGGCGTAGAGCCCGCTGGCAAGGAGGGCGCCGGTGGATGCCGTCCACGACGCATCCGTGCGCACCCACCGAAGAGATCCATCGGCGAATTCGAGAAGCAACTGCGCGGCGACCCGCGGCTGGTCTCCGTAACGGGGGCGGGCGTTCTGACGGAAGCCGAAGTGCTCGGTCGCCCACAGCCCGGCCGCGCGCAGGCTCAGACAGTTGCGGCCGGCACGGACGAGGGAGGTGACCTCGACGGTGTCATGCACCGTGCGCGACGAGTAGGGCGTCCACCCCGGCGCGAGCAGGTGATCGTCGACGTCGCGCCCGTTGAGGGCGGCCCGGTACCCGCCCACGGCGCTCGCGTAGAGCCTTGCGCGCACCACCGCGGGGGCGTCGCTTCCGAGGTCCGGGAGGTCGAACTCGCACCGCAACAGCGCCGGCTGGGCGTGAGCCTGCGGCGCGGGGTGGCCGATCCACTCGGCATCCCATTCGTCATCGGCGAGGAATCCGGCGACGACACGCACCGGGTCGCTCCACGCGCTGATGCTCCCGTCGACACCCACGACCCGCACCGACAGCGCGCCCGTCTCGCGCGGCTCCAGCGCGGCGAACGGCCAGGCGGTGCGGAACCGACTCTCCCCCGCGATTCGCGCGTATTGCGTTCGACCGGCGACGACCCAGCGTACGTCGGCGTGCTCCTGCCGCCACGCAGGCTCGCGCGCCTCGACGCGCCAGCCCATCCGCGGACGAGGCGATGCGACCGGGAGACCGGGCGCTGGGGCCTCAATGTCGACACGAACCACGCGCACGGCCGACCGATCGGTCATGCCGCACCCGTCGTAGAGGCGGCCTCGGGATCGGGCGCCGCCTCCTCGTCGAAGACGTGCGGTACCGCTCGCCGGAATACCGCCCACGCGCACGCGAGCCCGAGGACGTTGAAGACCGTGAGGAGCACGTACAGCGTTGTCACCCCGGCGTCCAGGATGAGGGGGGTGACCACCGCGAGTCCGGCGGCGGCGAAGCGCCCGACCGAGATGATCGCGCCTTGCGCCGTCGAGCGCAGCAGGGTGGGGAACGATTCCTGCGTCCAGACCTTCATGATCCCCTCGAAGGCGAATGCCCCGCCCACTGCCGCCAGCAGAGCACTGACGGCGTAGGTGACGAGAGAGAGTCCGGCCACCACGATCACCAGCTTGGAGACGATCATGAGCGCGGCCCCGACCTGAAAGTAGAGGAACCGCCGCGGACCGTCTGCGATCTTCATGAACCACAGGTAGCCGAGCACCGCGACCGGCACCATCGGCAGCGCGATGAGCGCGGCTTGACCGACCGTCGCACCGCCGTAGGTCACGACGATGTAGGTGCCGAACTGGCCGCTCGTGTTCGCAACGAGGTTCGTCAGGGCATAGAAGGCCATCAACGCCAGGAACGGCACGGCGTACGGCGGGCGCAGCAGGTCGCGTACACGCGCCCGGTCGGCGCGCACCGTGGCGACGCCGGCGCGCCGCTCGTCGCGCGCCACCGTCCACGCCGCCGACTCGGGAATGGTCAGACGCCCCACGAGCACGAGAGCGGCCACGATGCCGATGTGCGCGAAGATGACCTGCGCACCCGGGCGTCCCAGGTCGCCGACGATGCTCGCAAGGACGGTGTTGACGACGATCCCGACGATCCACAGGAGGTTGGACAGCCCCAGCAGCCGCCCCCGATTGCGGTCGGTCGCCGCCTCGGCGATCGTCGCGAGCGAGACGGGCAGGTCGGCACCCGTGCCGAGCCCGAGAAGCACGGCACCGATCGTGACGATCGTGAACGACGGCGCCGCGATCAGAGACGCGACCGCGACGATCACCAACACCATCGTCGCAGTGAACACGGGACGGCGCCCGAATCGATCGCCGAGACGGCCGCCGATCAGTGCTCCGATCGCGATGGAGAGCGTGAGAGCACCGGCGGCGACGCCGACTTCCCACGGCGCGAGGGTGAGGTCCTTCTGGAGGATCACGAGCGAGGTGCTGAAGCCGGTGATGGCGGCGGAGTCGATGTACGACGCCATGCCGGAGACGACGGCGACCCACCAGGGGCGCTCACGAAGCGGACGTGCGGGCATTGCTTCTCCTTCGAAGCTGACGACGGGGCGCAGCCCACAGTAGACCATGATTGTCGCTTAGACAATCATGGTTAAGAGTCCGTCTGCGGGATGCCCGCGCGGCGGCCGGAGAACACCGGAAGAACGGCATCTGTCCACAGACTGAATACTCGCGGTGGCGCTCGACGCGATTCGCGGGGTAGAGTCGCTCACGACGCACGCGTGACAGCCGGGGGGTTGGTCCGCAGGAGACGGGGGTCTTCGCGTCGTCTTACTGGGGGTGGACGGATTTCGATTCGTCCGTCGGTTTGCTGGGGGGCAAAATGCCGACTGCATTGCTGCGTTCGTCCGTGCTGGGGATCACACGATGAGCGCGCTTCACGACGCCACGGGCATCGCGACGACCGGGTTCGTTTCCCCGTTCCCGACCATCGCGTCCCGGGCGTCCGCGGCCGCACCACCGTCGCGCGCTCTCGAGCGCCGGCAGTCGTGGGAACGCCGCTACCGCTGGATCCTGCGCACGAGCGACGCCGCCGCGGTCGCCTTCACGTGTGCAGTGGCCTCGGTGGTCTCGATCGGCGCGGTGAGCGGTCCGCTCGCCGTCGCCGATCCTGGCCTCGTCTTCCAGATCGCCACCGCGACGGCCGTGATCTGGCTCCTGATGCTCTCCGCCTTCGCAACGCGAGACGTCAAGCTCATCGGCTCGGGCGCCGCCGAGTACACCCGCATGATCCACGCGACCGGGTTCGCGTTCGGTCTTCTCGCGATGATCGATGTGGCCATCGACGTCGACGGCATCCGCGCGCAGCTCTTCGTCGCGCTGCCGCTGGGCATCGGCGTCCTGCTGTTCGAGCGCTGGCTCTGGCGCCGTTGGCTCATCCGCCGTCGACTCGCGGGCGCGTACACGACGCGCGCGATCGTGGTCGGCGAGCGCGCAGACGTCGAGTACGTGATCCGCTCGATCGCCGACCCCGGCCTGGGCTACCAGGTGGTCGGCGCCTCGCTGCGCGGGGACGACCTCGACAGCCTGCGCGTCGGCGACGCCATCTACCCGGCGATGCGCACGCACAGCGTGGCCGAAGCCGCCGCAGCGCTCGACGCCGACACGATCATCATCGCCAGCCGCGGAGACGAAGGCGCCGACGAGATCAAGCACCTCGCCTGGCAGCTGGAGAACACGGCCGCAGAACTGGTGATCTCCAGCCGCGTCTCCGATGTCGCCGGGCCGCGCATGTCGCTGCGGCCCGTCGAGGGGCTGCCACTCATCCACGTCGAGATCGCCTCGTTCACCGGCCGCGCCTACCTCGCCAAGCGCGCACTCGACATCGCGGTCGCTTCGATCGCACTCCTCTTCTTCGCGCCGATCGCGGCGGTCATCGCCATCGCGATCAAGCTCGACTCGCCCGGTCCGCTGTTCTTTCCCCAAGCACGGGTCGGGCGTGACGGCCACGAGTTCCGGATGATCAAATTCCGCTCGATGGCCGTGGATGCCGAGGAGCGGCGCGCCGCGCTGCTCGCGGCCAATGAGGGCGCGGGCCCGCTGTTCAAGATGCACGACGACCCTCGGGTCACCCGCGTGGGCCGGATCCTGCGGAAGTACTCGCTCGACGAGGTTCCCCAGTTCTGGAACGTGCTGGTCGGCGACATGAGTGTCGTTGGCCCGCGCCCTCCCCTTCCGAGCGAAGTCGCCACCTACGACGACGACGTCTTCCGTCGCCTCTACATCAAGCCGGGCATCACCGGCCCCTGGCAGGTCGGAGGACGCAGCGACCTCAGCTGGGAGGAGAGCGTGCGGCTCGACCTGCGGTACGTGGAGAACTGGACGGTGATGACGGACATCGTCCTCATGTGGCGGACGGTGCGCGTCATGCTGCGACCGGACGGAGCGTACTGATGACACGCACGGTCCGCATTCTCGGCACGCACGGCGTCCCCGCCGCCTACGGCGGGTTCGAGACTGCCGCACAGCATGTCGCGATGTACCTGCGCGATCGGGGCTGGAACGTCGTGGTGTACTGCCAGCTCGACGGCGACGGCGACATCACCTCGGATCGCTGGAACGGGATCGAGCGGGTGCTCGTTCCGGAACCGCGCGAAGGCTGGAAGGGCACGTCCCACTTCGACCTCGTCTCGATCCGCCACGCCACCGCACACCACCGCGAGGGTGATGTGTGGTTGACCTTCGGATACAACACCGGCGTCCTCGATGTCATGCCGCGCCTTCGCGGCATCCCGAACGTGATCAACATGGACGGGATGGAGTGGACCCGCCGGCGCTGGGGGCTCGCCAAACAGGCCATCCTCCTGGGCAACGAGCGTCTCGCCGGTCTCGTCGGTGACGTGCTCATCGGCGATCACCCCGTCATCTCCGCGTATCTGCGGCGTCACTTCGGCGCACGGCGCGTGCAGACCATCACCTACGGCGCACCGGAGGTCATCAGCGCACCCGTCGCACCGGTCTCCGACCTCGCTCTCGCCCCCGACGCGTACGGCATCGTCGTCTGCCGGCCGATTCCGGAGAACTCCGTGCTCGAGATCGTGACCGCCTGGTCGGCACGCCACCGCGGGATGCCGCTCGTCGTGGTCGGGCCGTACACCGACACCGACCCGTACCACCTCGCCGTCCGCTCCGCCGCCTCGGACGAGGTGCGCTTCCCCGGTGCGATCTTCGACGCGGATCGGCTCGCCGCGTTGCGCCTGCACGCGGCCGTGTACGTGCACGGACACACCGTCGGCGGGACGAACCCGTCACTGGTGGAGGCGATGGGCGCGGGCAACGCGGTCATCGCCCACGACAACCGCTACAACAGCTGGGTCGCCGGATCCGACAACGCGTACTTCCGCGACGCCGACGATCTCGCAGTCCTGCTCGACGAGCTCCTGCCGAACGCCGGGCGGCTGCATCGGATGGGCGAAGCCAGTCGAACCCGGTACCGCGAAGAGTTCACCTGGGAGCACATCGGCGCCCAGTACGAGCACGCACTGCTCACGGCGCTCGCGCGCCACGGCCATGTTTCACAACGAACGGAGGTGCTGGTGTGATCGATGTCGCCGTCGTGGGCCTCGGCAAAATGGGGCTCTCTCACCTGTCCATGATCAAGGCGCACCCGGAGGTCAATCTCGTCGGTGTGTGCGACGCCACCGGCTATCTTCTCGACATCCTGTCGAAGTACACCGGAGTAGCGACCTACAAAGACCTCGGCAAGATGCTCGACGAGGCCAGGCCCGAAGCGATCATCGTGGCGACGCCCACCCACCTGCATGCGGGAATGATCCGGGAGGCGTTCCGCCGCGGCATCCACGTGTTCTGCGAGAAGCCGTTGGTCATCGATCCCGCCGAGAGCGTCGAACTCGCCGCCCTCGCCGAGGAGAGAGGCATCGTCACGCAGGTCGGCTACCACAACCGCTTCGTCGGCGCGTTCCGCGAAGTGCAGCGGCTGCTCGAACTCGGTGCGATCGGCACGGTCGAGACCGCGCTCGCCGAAGCGTACGGGCCGGTGGTGCTGAAGCCGGCCGGACGCACCTGGCGCAGCCAGCGTGCCACCGGCGGGGGCTGCCTCTACGATTACGCGGCGCACCCGCTCAACCTGCTCACGTGGTACCTGGGCGAGCCGGAGTCGGTCAGCGGCAGCCAGCTGACGAGCATCTTCTCGGCGCAGATCGACGATGCCGTCGCGGCGACGCTGCACTACCCGCAGGGCACCGCGCAGATCATCGCGAACTGGTCGGACGAGTCGCAGCGCAAGATGACGACCAAGATCACCCTGTGGGGTGAGCACGGGCGCATCCACGCGGACCGGCAGGAGATCCAGGTGTACCTGCGCGACACCGCGGAGATCCCGGAGGGCTATCGCGCGGGCTGGAACGTCCGCTACACCACCGACCTCACCGAAGCGCCGTGGTTCTACCTGCGCGGCGAGGAGTACAGTGCGCAACTTGACGCCTTCGTCTGGCGTGTGCGCTCTCGTGCCGTCCACGGCCAGAACGACTTCGGTTCCGCCGCGGCGACCGACCGCGTCATCGCGATGATCAGCGAAGACGCCACCCGCGTCGATGCGCGACTCGCGGCATCCGGCCACACCGCGACCATCACCCCGCTCGCGCCGCGCCGCGCGAGCCGATTCGGCACGGCACTGCGCGCCCTGCGAGGAGGAGCACGATGACTCTCATCACCCCGTCCACCCGGACGATGGACCGCCTGCTGTTCGGCGACAACCAGTTCTTCGGCGTCAACCACATGTCCGAGGAGAAGGCGCGCGCCCAGCAGATGCGCTTCCAGGACACCGACGCGATCATGTCGGTGCTGGATGCCGCCTACGACGAGGGCGTCCACACGTTCATGTGCACGACCCACGACCGCATCGGTGAGATCGCCGACCGGGTGCGCGCAGATCCTGACCGGTACGACCAGATGACGTTCTTCCCCTGCATGCCGTACGCACACAAGTACGCCAATGCGGTCACCGACGACGGGTTCCTCGGCGCGGTGCGCCGCTTCCTCCCGGAAGAGGGCCTGCTCGATTCCATCGCGCGGGGCGCGTCGTCGTTCGCGCGCAAGGACATCGAGGGCGTCGCCACGCTGCTGATCGACGCCGAGCTCAAGATGTTCTCGGGCCTGTCGACGCCCGTGATCTGGCTGCAGAACGTGATCGTCGATCTGCTGTCGGGCCTGGGCTTCACCGATGCCTTCCGCATCTTCGCGGACCATGTCCGAAAGCGCTACAACGCCGAGCCGGGCTTCATCACCATGAACCTGCCGCGACTGCTCGACGATCTCGACCGCGCCGGCGTGGAGAACCCGATCGTGTGCTCCAACATCAACAAGCTCGGCTTCCGCATGTCCGGCGGCGTGGACAGCTACCTCGACGCGATGCAGAAGCGACCGTTCCGCACTGTCGCGATGTCGGTGTTCGCCAGCGGCGCGATCTCGCCGCGCGAAGCGATCGAATGGGTCACCGCGCTGCCGAACCTCGAATCGATCGTGTTCGGCGCGTCGAGCCGAGCCAACATCGCCTCGACGGTGAGTCTCGTCGACGAGTACTGGCCCGAGCACTGACATGGCCTCCACCGCCCACGGTCGCACCGTCCTGATCGCGAACCCTTCCGCCGACCTCTACGGATCGGACCGGATGATGCTCGAAGGCGTTCGCGGCCTCGTCGAACTGGGGTGGCATGTGGTCGTGACCAGTTCGGATGACGGACCCCTCATTCCGCTGCTGCGAGCCGCCGGCGCCGACGTCGTGTTCCTGGACGCGCCGGTGATCCGCAAGAGCGCCCTGCGGCCCGGCGGACTCGTGCGACTCATCCGCGAGATCGCCACGCAGACGCCGCGCATGCGTCGCTTGGTCGCCGATCTCGAAGCCGACGTGGTGATGGTGAACACGGTGACCATCCCGTTCTGGCTGCGCGCCGCACGGCGGGCGGGAGCCGCCAGCGTCGTGCACGTGCACGAAGCCGAATCCACGCTGTCGGCGCCCGCGCGCGCACTTCTGACCCGACCCTTGCGGTGGGCGAGCGGCGTCGTCTTCAACTCCCAGACCAGTCGTCGCGTGTCAGGGTCTGCATGGCTCGAGCGGCGCGATCGTGCCCGGGTCGTCCTGAACGGTATCGCCGGCCCCGACCGACCGTCGCCGGCCCGCATCCACCTCGATGGACCCCTGCGGGTCGTGTACGTCGGACGTCTGTCGCCGAGAAAGGGAGTGGATCTCGCCATCGATGCGATCGATCGTCTCCGGGCCGCGGGGATCGACGCGGAACTCGACATCGTGGGCGACGTCTTCCGCGGTTACGAGTGGTACGAGCGACAGCTCCGAGAACAGATCTCGCGCCTTGCACTCGAGGACCGTGTTCGCATCGTCGGCTTCCAACGGATGGTGTGGGACATCGTGTCCGCTGCCGACGTGGCGGTCGTTCCCTCCCGCGGGGACGAATCGTTCGGCAACGTCCTGATCGAGGCCTTGATGTGCGCACGCCCGGTGGTCGCCGCCGATCATTCGGGGCTGCGCGAGGCCTCCGGGGGGCTCGAAGCAGCCGTCCTCGTTCCGACCGACAGCGCCGATGGCCTCGCGAGAGGTCTCACCGGAGTGCGAGACGACTGGGCCGCAATGCGCGACCGGGCGTGGCGAGACGCCGAGACGGTGCGACGGCGCCACTCGCCGGACGCCTACCATCGCGCTCTGTCCGACGCACTCGCCGAGCGCATCGGAGATCTCGGCGCGCGAGCGCCCGGTCGGACGGCGGCGTCGACGGTGATGAGCGAGTCGGAACCCCTCGTGCTCGAGGGGAGAGGGCGATGAGGCGCACGGTCGCGACGTCCGCACGTCCCCGCCCCCGCGCCGCCACGATCGGTGCGGCAGCGGCAGCGCTCAGCCTGACCCTCGTTCTGACCACCACGGCCTGCTCCGCCCCGCTCCCGGAGGGGGCATCCGCCCCGGCAGCGACACCGGCGGCTCCGGCCTCCAGCGCACCAGTGTCCACGGGAGAGGCTGTCAGCGAAGCCCCCACAGCGTCACCCGCTCCCGTCGCGAAAGTCGGACGAGGCGACGGCACCGCCACCGTGAGCGCGGCGGCATCAGCTCCCGATGCACCGGTGGTGTATGCGGACGGTGTCACGCTGCGGATCACGGATGTCTCGTACGCCACCGAGACGTCCCAGGGCCCCGGCGCCGCGACCGGACGCGAGTTCGCCCGACTCACCGTCGAACTCACCAACGGGTCGACCGCACCGATCGACGTCTCGACGTCGGTCGTGACGGTGCTGGATGCCGAGGGCAACCGACTCACCCCCGTCTACACCCCGGAGTCCGGGGCGCGTGACTTCAGCGGCACCGTCGACCCGCGGCAGATGACGACCGCGGTCTACGCGGTCGCGGCGCCGACCGACCACTCCGCCCCGCTCACGATCGTCGTCGACTTCGACGCGCTCCACACGTCCGCGGTGTTCCGCGGCGCGCTGACCTGACCCCGCCGTGTTCCGCCCGGCATCCGTTGCCCACTCCGCCCGAGGAGCATCATGACCCGACTCGCCGCGCAGTCGTCGCGTCTCACCCGCCTGCTCGCGCCCGTCCTCGTAGCCGCGACGGTCATCGCCGGCGGTCTCGTTGCCGCCGCACCCGCCGCGGCGGCCGATCCTACGCCGGCGGCGCCGGAGACGGTGACCGTGGATCTCCTGCCGACCTGGCAGATCAACGGCGTCGTCTGGAGTCAGGCCGTCGTCGGCACCACGGTCTACGTGACCGGCAGCTTCACGAAAGCGCGGCCGCCGGGGGTCGCGGCGGGCGGAGCCGGTGAGATCGACGCGAACAACGTGTTCGCCTTCGACATCACCACCGGCAACCCCGTCGCGGGATTCTCGCACTCGTTCGACGCCCAGGGACTCGTCGTCCGCGCCGCTCCCGACGGGAGAACCGTCTACTTCGGCGGCGACTTCACCACCGTCGACGGCCAGGCGCGTGCACACGTGGCCGCCTTCGACGTCGCGACGGGTGCGCTGACGCCGTGGGCACCGCGCACCGATGGACAGGTGCGCGCCTTCTCGTTCATCGGCGACACCGTATACGCGGGCGGGAACTTCCGCTCCAGCAACGGCCAGCCGCGCACCGAACTGGCGGCGTGGAGCGCGACGACCGGCGCGCTGACGTCGTGGGCACCGACGGCATCGGGCGACGGGCTCGTCTGGGACATGGTCACCAGCCCCGACGCATCGCGGCTGATCGTGGCCGGATCCTTCACCGTGCTCAACGGCGCGACCGCGTACGGAATGGGAGCTCTGGATGCCGCGACCGGCGCCAGCCTGCCCTGGGCCGCCGTCGACCGCATCCGCAGCGCCGGCCTCAACGGCGCCATCTCCAGCCTGAGTACCGACGGCACGCAGGTCTACGGCTCGGGCTACGCGTTCGGCGCGGGCGCCTCGTTCGAGGGCACGTTCGCCGCCGATCCGTACACCGGAGCACTGAACTGGGTCAACGACTGCCTCGGCGACACGTACTCGACCTTCCCGCAGAACGGCGTGCTCTACGTGGCGAGCCACCACCACGACTGCAGCGTCGTCGGCGGGTTCCCCGACACGAACCCGCGCTCGCGGTGGATGAAGGCGACGGCGGAGCCGACGACCCCCGTGGGCACGATCACGCGCAAGGACGCCTACGGGTGGGACTTCACCGGCCTGCCGTACGCGGGCCTGCTGAACTGGTACCCCGACCTCGACTTCGGGTCCTATACCTCCGCACGCCAGGCCGCGTGGAGCGTCACCGGCAACAACAACTACGTCGTCCTCGGCGGTGAGTTCCCCAAGGTGAACGGCATCGCCCAGCAAGGTCTGGCCCGATTCGGCAAGCGCACCGTGTCACCGCATCTGAGCGGTCCGATCTACACCGCCGCGATGACGCCCACACCGTACTCGAACGAGCGCGGGCTGGTGCGTGTGCCGTTCAGCAGCGCGTGGGACCGCGACGGGGCGACCGTCACCTATGACGTCTTCCGCAGCCCTGCGACCAAGATCGCCACGTTCAGCCGCACCGACGGTCGCTTCTGGTCGCTGCCGAGTCTCAGCATCGTCGACAGCGGACAGACTCCCGGCAGCCAAGTGCGCTACCAGGTGAGAGCAAAGGATGCCGACGGCAACATCCAGTGGAGCGCGTGGTCACCCTGGATCACCGTCTCCGACGCGGCCACCTCCGCGTACCGCGCCGCCGTCCGCGCCGGCGGAGCCTCGCACTACTGGCGACTCGGAGAGCCGAGCGGGGCCACGCGACTGTTCGATGACGTGGGCGACGCTCCCGGCATCCCCACCGGACTCTTGCTCGGAGCGCCCGGCGCCCTGCAGGGCGACACGGATGCCGCGATCACCTCCGCCGGCGGGAGCACACCACGCATGACCACGGTGGATCCGCTGCCGAGCGACACGGCGGTGTCGGTCGAGGCGTGGGTGAACACCACGAGCACACGGGGAGGCCGCATCGTCGGCTTCGGGGACTCCGCCACCGGAACCTCGTCTTCCGGCGGCACCGACCGCGTGCTGTATCTCGACACCGCGGGGCGCGTGAACTTCGCGATCAACGACGGGGCCTATCGCACGGTGTACAGCCGCGGCAGCGTGAACGACGGTCAATGGCACCACCTCGTCGGCACGGTCGACGGCACGGGGATGCAGCTCTTCGTCGACGGCGTACGCGTCGGACGGTCCCAGGCGGCGACGACTCCGAAGACCTACACGGGCTACTGGCGTATCGGGGCCGACCAGACGTCGGGCTTCACGAATCGTCCCACCGACGCCGGGCTCGCCGGCAGCATCGACGATGTCGCCGTCTACCCGAAGGCGCTCTCGCAGACGGATGTGCAGTCGCACTACACCGTGAGCGGTCGCACGGGCGCATGGGGCACCGCCGGTTCGGACGCGTACGGCACAACGGTGTCGGCCGATCGACCCGATCTCTACTGGCGTCTCGACGAAGCCACGGGCACCGCACTCACCGACGCCGCCGGCGGCGGTCCGGTCGGAGCACTGTCGGGTACCGTCACACGCGCCGTCAGCGGGATCACCCCCGGCAGTAGCGCCACCACCTTCAACGGCAGCACGGCGCTCGGAGTTGCTCAAGAAGCGTGGGACGCGCCGCAGGCGTTCAGCGCCGAACTGTGGGTCAAGACCACGAGCACGAAGGGTGGCAAGCTCATCGGGTTCGGCAACACGTCCTCCGGGCTGAGCAGCAGCTACGACCGGCACGTCGTGATGCAGAGCAATGGGCGCGTGAACTTCGGCACGTACAACGGCACGCAGAACACCATCACGAGCACGAACGCCTACAACGACGGCCAGTGGCACCACATCGTCGCCTCGCAGGGAGCCGACGGGATGAAACTGTGGATCGACACCCAGCTCGTGGCGAGTTCTCCGGTGACCACCGCACAGGTCTACCGCGGCTTCTGGCGGATCGGCGGTGACAAGACCTGGGGCAACACGTCGAGCAACTACATCGCCGGCACCCTCGACGAGGTCGCCGTATATCCGAGCGTCCTCAGCGAGAGTCGTGTGCGCGCGCACTTCGCCGCGGCGGGCCGCGTACCGAGCGAACGCGCACCGGTGCCTTCGTTCACGGTCGCTTCGACCTATCTCACGACGACGGTCGACGGCTCCGCGACGACGGATGCCGACGGCAACCTCGCCACCTACGCATGGAACTTCGGCGACGGCACGAGCGCGTCAGGACCGACGGCGACGCACACCTACGCCGCCGCCGGCACGTACACGATCACGCTCACCGCCACGGACGCGACGCTTCTCACCGGCGCACTGTCGAAGACCGTGACCGTGGCGCCGAACCAAGCGCCCACCGCGGCCTTCTCCCCCACCATCGACCATCTCGCCCTCAGCGTGGACGGCAGCGCATCGCACGACAGCGACGGCTCCATCGCCGCCTTTGCGTGGGACTTCGGCGACGGAACCTCAGCCTCCGGGACGAACGCCGCGCACACCTACGCCGCTCCAGGCGACTACACGGTGCGGCTCACGGTGACCGACAACGACGAGATGACGGGCACGGTGACGCGCGTGGTGACGGCGAGCGCCGTTCCGAACCAACCGCCGACAGCGGCCTTCACGGAGACGACGGACTTCCTCTCCGTGAGCGTGGACGCCAGCGCCTCCACCGACCCCGATGGCTCCATCGCTTCGTTCGCGTGGGACTTCGGCGACGGATCCACGGGCGCGGGAGCGACGGCCTCGCACGTCTACACATCGGCCGGCACCTACACCGTCTCGCTGGTGACGACAGACGACAAGGGGGCCACCACCACCGCGTCCCACGCGATCACGGTGGTGGCCGATCAGCCGCCGGTAGCCGCGTTCGTCACAGGGGTGACCGACCTTCGTGTTGCCGTCGATGCCACCGGCTCGACGGACCCGGACGGCAGCATCGCCTCGTATACCTGGGATTTCGGAGACGGGACGAGCGCGACAGGCGCCACCGCCGTGCATGACTACGCGGCGGCCGGGTCCTACACGATCTCGCTGACCGTGGCCGACGATCACGGTGCGACATCCGCACAGACCGCTCCCGTGACGGTCACGGCCCCGCGGGTGTGGGCGCGCGACGACTTCGAGCGCACCGTCGCCAGCGGTTGGGGCGCTTCCGATGTGGGCGGAGCCTGGGCGATCACGCCGAACACGGCGACGGCGGTCGGCAAGTTCTCCGTCTCCGGCGGAACAGGGAAGGTCACGCTGTCGGCGGGCAACTCGTACACGGCGTCGCTGCCCGCGGCGACCGCGTCGACCGACACCGAGGAGCGGTTCACCGTGACGTTCAGCCAGCCGTCGACCGGGGGCGGGTACTACTTCTCCGCGATCGGTCGACAGGTCGATGCCGCGAACGACTATCGGGCGAAGGTGCGTGTGGCCTCGACGG
Organism: Sphingomonas sp. BLCC-B65; assembly: GCF_028550675.1. Lineage (NCBI taxonomy): Bacteria > Pseudomonadati > Pseudomonadota > Alphaproteobacteria > Sphingomonadales > Sphingomonadaceae > Sphingomonas > Sphingomonas sp. BLCC-B65. The sequence continues at coordinate 1,595,561 of NZ_JAQQGL010000001.1, forward strand.
GAGCCGTGGCCGTGTGGCTCACCCGCACGGTGGCAGGCACCGAGACCGTGCTGACGAGCCTGACCATCCCGAACACGACGGTGACCGCCGGCGATGCACTCAGCATCCGCTTCCAGGTGAGCGGGGCCAACGCGACGAGCCTCAAGGCCAAGGTGTGGCGCACCGCGACGGCGGAGCCCGCATCGTGGACCCTGACATCGTCCGACGCCACTCCGGCCCTCCAAGTGCCCGGCGTCGTCGGCATCAACAGCTACCTGTCCGCCAGCGCCACCGCCGTTCCCGTGCAGTACTCCTACGACGGCTTCTGGGCCGGACCCGCGAAGTAGTTCCGACGGGGTCGGGCGCCGATCACGGCATCCGCGCCCCGACCCCGTCGACCGATCCCGTCCACCACGCCGCTGCGCGCGGAGGGCGGGGTTGCGCGACACCTGGGTGCGACACATCGCCCAGCAGAGAACCGGTGGGGGTGGTCACCGGGCGACCGTCGATGGAGATCGAGTGCAGGTCCTGGCCCGTGATCGCACGGTAGCTGTCGAGCGTCGTGAAGACGAAGGGATTCACGTTCGCGGCGCCCCGGGACCATACGACGAGCCACGCGGGCTGCGATGCTCCCGTGCGCTGGAAGATGTTGCCGTCCGATCGGATGTTCAGCTCACTCGCGGCGAAGCGGTGCGAGTAGTCCTCGACACACAGGGTGCACGCGCCGCTGCTGCCTCCCACCACATTGTTGCCGAGGGCGATGTCTCGGATCGTCCACGGCATGTCGGGGTCGGGGAACGGACGCCGCGGATCGTGGCCAGGGACGGACGCGTCCGCCTGGCTGCGAGAGTCTTGGACGATGTTGATCGTCCGGTTTCCGCCGACGATCGTGTTGTTCCAGATCTGCACGTCGCCGGTGTTGTTGATCTTCAGCGCATTGCCGCCGTTCCCGACGATGAGATCGTCGACGATGTCGACCTTCTGAGTCAGCTCGATGAAGGCGCCGTGCCCGAGATTGCCGATCAGGTCGCTCCTGGCGATCGTGAGATCGAAGACGGACTGGTCCGTCCAGATCCCCGGGCCGTCGTTGCGGAGGAAGGCGGAATCGACGACGCGAACACCGCGCGACTTGGCGATCTTCACGCCCCCCGACACCGGAGCCTGGTTGAAGTGCTCCGCGTTGTTCTCGAGGGCCAGGACGTTCTCGAGACGCAGATCGTCCGCCAGGTTCGCCCCGATGCCCAGCAGACCGTTGCGAGCGAGGGTCACGTCGCGCAGAGTCGCGCGCGCGGCCCCCACGAACACTCCCGTCGTCGCGTTGTCGGCGACGGTCACCCCCTGAAGGGTGACATCCGGCGCCTCGATCGTCACGGTGCCCATCATCCAGACCGATGTCGCATATCCCCGGATGCCGATGTCACGGATGACCGTGCCGGCGCCTCGGATCGAGAGCGCCTTGGTCTCCGATGACGCGCGCACCTGATGGCCCTCCGGTGAGGAACCGATGTACAGGCGATCGGCGGCGGTATCCACGAAGAAGGTGCCGGGACGCACCTGATCGCGACTGCCGACCTGTGCCAGCGCCGCGCCGTCGATCCACAGCTGGTCCGGATGCGCGGCCATCGGATGCTCCGGGTTGATCCACTGCCATCCGCTGGTCATGCCGTCGGGAGCGCCGCGGGTGAACGTGGGGCTGGAATCGAACTGCGCCGTCCACCCGTCGACGACCCACGTCGTTCCGGCGCTGCGCCACCCGGTGACGGGGCGAGCGCCGTCGAGCCAGACCTGCGCACCGGGCGCGGATTGGATCGTCACGCGCTTACCGGCCGGTACGGTGACGTTCTCGTTGTAGGTGCCGCTGCGGACGACGATGACGGCACCGGTGCTGGCGCGGTCGACAGCGCTCTGGATGGTGGAGAAGGGTGCGGAGGCCGACCCGGTGCCCCCGGCGCGTGCGGAACCGTCGACGATGACGGCGCCGACCGGAATCGGCGCGCTGGACACGCCCGGCGACGGGGCACCACGGTGGCGCCGTGTGCCGGACTCGTCCCAGGTGAGCGTGGAGCTCGACGACGGGTCGGGCTGCACGGACGGAGACGGAGTCGGCGCGGGGGACGGCGTCGGCGCGGGTGTCGGGGACGGCGTGAGTGTCGGGGACGGCGTCGGAGAGGGGCGCGGCGTCGACGGCTGCGACGGCGTGGGCTGAGGGCTGTTGCTGCCGGGACCGGCCCCCGTCGGCGCGACGGCGACACGGTAGTCGTCGAAGGCGAACTGCTGAGCAGACGAGCTGCTCGAGAGGTAGCCGCCCACGCTGACCGCGCCGGCGGCGGCGAGACGGGCCGAGCTCGCGTCCGTGGCGGCGAGCCGGGTGGTGACACCACCGACCGTCACGACGGCGTCGACCGCCACGGAAGTGGTGCCCCTCACACTCGCTTCGAGGACGATGGAGGTGTGGGCGCGGAGCCGGGTCGAGAGGGTGGTGCGAGCGAGCACGACTTGGCGCGATCCGGTGACTCGGAGCGCCTCGAGCACCGCGGAGCCCTTCGGATCGACGACCACCTGCACGTGGTAGAACCCGGAGGCGGTCTTGCGCGCCTGCAGATTCAGATACACCCCGCGTCCGAACGCGGGAAGGCTCGGCACCGTGAATGCGACCGATTGCGTCGTGTCCAGCGCTGTGAGCCCGGACGGCGATGCGGCCACCGACGTTCCGGGAACGCGGATGACCGCACGCGCCGCTCCGCCCGAGACGGAGAAGGCGCGCGGGTCGGACATTCGGTACGTGGCCGCGCCCGAGGCCCCGCCGAGTCCCGTCGCGACGCTGCGCTGCATGTCATCCGCGAAGACCACGGCGGGTGCCGCAGCGGTCACAACCGTCGGCGAGGAGGCGATGTCACGCTCGACGGCGAAGGCGGCGGTGGGAACGCTGCCGACGAGGAGCGCGCTGACGAGAAGGACGGCAGACGCCGTGGAACGCATGAGGAGTCTCTTTCTCCCCAAGAGTCCACCACGCGGCAACGATCGCACGCGGGGTGTGTCGAGCGTAGCAAGTGCGGAGAGCGCCCTTGCCGACTATGAGACTCTTCTCACCGCGAGCGCGGCGCACCGCGCGCTCATCCGAGGTGCTTCATGCGGCGAAACCACACCGGCAGCGCCGCAACGAGGTGCACGAGAGCCGTCAACGCGAGCATGGAGTACACCACGACGAACACCGGCGGCGCTCCCCACAGCACGAACGAGAGACACCAGACCCCGTAATCGACAGGGAGCCCGAGGATCGATCGCAGCGGCGACGATCCTCCCGCCTCCGCCGCCTGGGCCACGCCAGCGCGGGCGCGCAGCAGATCGTTCAGGATCATCCCGAAGAACGCGACCGTCGCAACGATCGCGAAGCCCAGCGGTACCAGGATCCACGCCACCGGCGCATCGAAGAAGCGGAACGCCCCGACGGCGACCGCCACGTGCAGACTGACCAGCTTGGCCGCATCGACCACGTGATCGAGCCACTCGCCGGCCAGAGACCCTCCGCCGCGCAGCCGGGCGACCTGCCCGTCTGCGCTGTCCCAGGCGTAGCCGGCGGCGAGCAGCAGCCAGACGACGACGCCGAGGAGGAACGACGGAGGTACCGTCGCGAGAAGGACGATCCCCGTGAAGGTCAGCCCGGCACTGACGGCGGTCACCTGATTGGGTGTCAGCCCGACCGCGTACGCGCCGGCCGCGATGACCCGGCCGACCGGACGGTTGACGTAGAGCGAGTACGCCGGAGCTCCGCGTCCCCGACCCTTCTGCGCGGCGCCGAGCTGCGCGTAGGCCGCTGCGACGGTCACGGCACCACGACCTTCGCCTGGAAGTCATCCACGAGCACGACGAACGGCAGGCCTGTGAAGCCCGTGCCCGCGTAGGTGGTGAAGCCGGTGAAGCCCGCCGACTGCAGCGCCGCCGTGGTGTCGGTGGTGCTCAGCTGCCATGCCGAGGGCTCCGCGGTGCCCGCGGGCCAGATCTTGCTGCGCAGAGCGGTCGTCCCCGTACCATCCACCTGCACGCGCACGGTGTACACGGTGTTGGCCGCGAGGGTGAATCCGGGAAGATCGAGCGAGGACAGCACCGTGCCGCCGCGCGCGAGCTGCGCCTGCACGCCACCACCCGGCGCGATGACCCACCGCGCGCGGTAGTCGTCCGACCCCACGACGCGGCCGAGGGCGGAAACGTACATGCGCGCTCCGGTCGGCAGCGCCGGCAGTGCGAATCCGAAGGTGAGATCGGTGCTCGCCGAGGTCGTCGCGTTCAGCGTCGCCGAGCGCGTCTGTCCCGCGGCCTGCGAGGTGAGCTTCGCCCTTCCTGCGTCGATCGCGACGTTGGCGGTGCCCGAGGTCTGGGTCCAGGTGCCGCCCACGACCGCCGCGCCCAGCGCAGTGCCGGAGGCTCGACCGAAGTCGTCGGCCGCAAACGGCGCAGCCGCGGGGGCGGCGACGGTGACGGCCCTCGTCGTCGTGCCTGTCGCCCCCTTGTCGTCGGTCACGGTGAGCTTCACCGTGTACGTTCCCGATGCCGCGTAGGCGTGCGTGGCCGTGACCCCTGTGCCGCTCGTCCCGTCGCCGAAGTCCCACGCGTAAGCGGATACGGTGCCGTCGGCATCCGTCGACGCGGACCCGTCGACGGCGATCGACACTCCCGAAGGCGTCGCCGTGAAGGCCGCGGTCGGTGCCTGGTTCGGCGGTCCGGCCGGCGCGGTGACCGTCACCGATGTCGACGCGCTCCCCGTCGCACCCTTGTCGTCCGTGACGGTGAGTTTCACCGTATAGGTGCCCGCGGTGGCGTAGGTGTGCGAGGCGGTCGCTCCCGTGCCCGATCCCCCGTCGCCGAAGTCCCAGGCATATGCCGACACGGTCCCGTCCGCATCGGAGGACGCGGACCCGTCGACGGCGACCGACAGTCCCGAGGGGGTCGCCGTCACCGCGGCGACGGGCGGCTGGTTCGCGGGGGCTGTCCCCGCGGACGATCCCGTCCAGAAGTTGTCGAACCCGGTCTCGAACGGAACGTTCGTCGCTCCCCCGCCGAGGTAGACGCCCAGCCCGACCGAGCCGGCCGCCTGCAGTGCGGCGGTGGCGTCGCTCGCCGTCGCGGTCCATGCCGCCGGTTCGGCGGTGCCCACCTTCCAGACCTTGACGCGCAGCGCCGTCGGTGCCGTGCCGACCGCCTCGACACGGACGTGCAGCGCATCGCCCGCAGCGACGTTCAGCGCCGTGCCCACATTGGTGAGCGTGGTCGTCGTCTGCAAGAGCTGCACGGTCACCCCGCCCGACGGGGCGACGATCACGCGCGCACGGTAGTCGACGGCGCCGACGCGCCGTGCGTGCACCGTCGCATACGCGCTGGCGCCCACCGGCCGCTGAGCGAAGCTGATGTCGACGTTCACCGCAGTGTCGGTCGAAGACACACCCGTCAGGTACGCGTAGCGCTGCGCCGTGGCGGAGGGCTGGATGAAGACGGCCTTCGTCCCATCGACCCGGTAGTTGGACGCCGTGTTCGACAGTGTCCATGCACCGCCGTTGTCGGCCGTGCCGAGTCCGGATGCCACCGTACGGTTGAACGAGTCGTTGGCGTACGTCGACCCCACCACCGGCGCCGTGACGGTCACGGGGATCGCCTGCGTCGCCGTGGCGCCGTCGTTGTCCGTCACGGTGAGCGTGACGGTGTACGAGCCGGCAGCGGCGTAGGTGTGGGATGCCGTCGCTCCGGCGCCCGCGGGGGTTCCGTCGCCCCAAGCCCACGCGTAGGAGGTGACCTGACCGTCACTGTCGGTCGATCCACCGCCGTCCACGGAAATGGTCAGGTCCGCCGCCGTCGAGGTGAAGGACGCGGCGGGCGCCTGGTTGGCGACCGCGGTGACGGGCGTCGAGGACACACCCGTTGCCCCCTTGTCGTCGGTCACCGTGAGCGTCACGGTGTACGTGCCGGCCGCCGCGTAGGTGTGCGTTGCCGTTGCACCGGTGCCGTCCGGCGACCCGTCGCCCCACGACCAGCTGTACCCGGCGACCGTCCCGTCGCTGTCGCTCGAGCCCGTACCGTCGACCGCCACGGCGAGCTTGGTGACCGCCGAGGTGAACGACGCGGTCGGCGGAACGTTCGCCGGCGTCCCCGTCGCGCCGAGCGCGTAGTGCTGCACGACGTCGCTCGCCGCGAGCGGCATGGGATAGACCGCGACCTCGTCGATCTGTCCGTCGAACTCCCAGTCACCGGGGCCCCAGGTGACGTCGCCGCCGACGTGCCAGTAGCCGGTGTAGTCCTGCGCGTTGGCCTGACCGTTCGACCCCTTCAACGCGCCGTCGACATAGAGCCTCATGCCCTCGGCGCCCTGCGTGGCGACGACGTGGTGCCACGCACCGTCGTTATAGCCCGGCGCCGTCTGGAGCGTCTCACTGAAGCCGACCCATACGCCGTAGATCAGGCTGCCGTCCGGCGTCATGTAGACGTGCCGATCGTAGTTGTTGGAGTTTCCGTCGGGGCTGTTGCCGAACCCGATGATCTTTCCGCCGGTCGTCGTCGACGTCTTGAACCAGGCCTCGAGCGAATACGAACGCGGGTTGGAGAACGTGTTCTTGCTGATCACCTGCCCACCGGAGAACGTCGCCGCCGTGTCGCTCACTCCACTCAGCGCTCCGGCCGCGCCTTGTGCGACCGCGCCGACGTAGGTGCCGGGTTGGCCGAAGCCGGAGGCGTCAGCGGCGACGTTTCCGGAGCTCTCTCCGAGCCGCCAGTACAGCGACGGCTCGAGCGCGTAGACGGCGGCGCCGTACGCATCGGCGGGCGCCGTGGCGGCGGCGAGCGTGCGCCCCGAGGCGACGTAGTGGGCGGCCACCTGCTGGCGGGTCAGGGGCGCGCCGTAGATCGCGACGTCGTCGATCGCCCCGGCGAAGAACGCGGCACCGGACCACGGGCTGTCGCCGCCGACCCGCCAGTAGCCGCTGTAGGGCTGAGCGGAGGTGACGTCGGTGCGCATCGCGACGCGCACGCCGTCCACGTACAGGACCATGCCGCCCGAGCTCAGGCCGGCCGAGATCTGATGCCACTGACCGTCGTTGTACGACGCCGAGGACGTGATCGTCTGGACCGAACCGGGGTAGACACCGAAGGTGATGCGCCCGTCCGGCTCCATGTACACATGCCGGTCGTAACTGCCCGACGTTCCGGTCGAGCTGTTTCCGAACCCGACGATCTTGCCGCCTGCCGTCGTGGTCGTCTTGATCCAGGCCTCGATGCCGAAGGTGTCGGGACCTGCGATCTGCTGCGTCGTGGATGCGAATCCGGCGCTCGATCCGTCGAAGGTGGACGACGGGCGCGTGTCATTGAGCATCGCGCCGGCGCTCCCTCTGGTGACTCCGCTGTTGACCGTGAGGTCGGCGGCGCCGGCCCAGTCGTAGGACAGGGTGGAGGAGTCGTCGTCGAGCGGCCAGTAGTCCAGGGGGGTGTCGGCCAGCACGGCGTCGCGATACGCACTCGCGGTCGAGGTCCCCGTAGCGGTCACCGTCGCCGTCCCACCCAGGATGGAATGACCCTGCGCATCGGTCGCCCGCACCCGATAGGTGTACGTCGTCCCGTTGGACACCGAGTTGTCGATGTAGGCCATCGCCGGCAGACCCCAGTCGGGCGACTTCGATCGGACGTTCTCAAAGGTCTTCACGACGACGTTGTTGCGCAGCACCTCGTACGTCAGGAACTCGCTGTCACGGTCGTAGTTGAGCGGCCAGCTGACGCGGACGGATCCCCCGGACAGCGCGATCGCCGTCGCCGGCCAGGCCGTGTTCCACAGCAGGGGCCCCTGCGCGTTGGTCGACTTCGACGGGACCGCGAAGCGCACCAGACCCTGTTGCCCCGTGTTGTTGACGCGGGTGAACTCGCCGCCGTAGACGAGGTACTGGGAGTTGCCGTTGACCGTCCAGGGTCCCTGCGAGGCGCCGCTGACCGAGCCGGCGTTGAAGCTGGGGAACCAGTGCAGCAGCCGAGGTGCCGGGTTGCCGCCGAAGTCGAAGTAGCCGTTGTTGAGCCCAGACGGCGTGATCCGGGCGGGCTCGTTCGTCACCGCGATGCCGCGGTAGAAGGTCCAGGGGTCGCTCTGGGGGAAACCGTCCTCCAGGCTGCCGCAGTAGTGCGGATGACCGGCGGCGTACACGGCGTCGCCCATGGGCTGCACGTCGTATTCATCGCCGTGGCAGTCGTTGACCCAGATGAGGTCGCCGGTGGCCCAGGAGGATCGGAAGCTGCCCTCCAGATTGCCGCCGTCGCCGAACACGTAGCCGGTGCCGTAGAACGATCCGGCACCGTCGGATTTGAGCGACATGATCGACGCGTCGAGCCCGGCGTTGCGGATCACATTGTTGGTCTGGAACGGCAGCAACGAGGCATCCCCGGCACTCACCATCGCGAGGCCGTACCCGGGGTTGCTGCTGCCGTTGAGCGTCTGGAAGTTGCCGCCGAGGACCACCTTGGTGCCGTCGGGCGAGACGACCACGACGCGACCCTGGCGTCCCTCGAGCACGGGGGCCCACGGCAGGAGCGCCCCGGCGCGTGTGACCGCGGCGGCGCCGGCGCGGTCGTTTCCCGACATGCGGCCGAAGGTGCCGGTGAGATACACCGTGTCGTTCGTCGCCGCGACGCCGGAGGTCACTCCGTTGGAGTTCGGATTGAAGGTCGAAAGGGTCCCGCTGGGCAGATCGAAGGCGGCGACGCGGTTGCGCGTCTGACCGTTGACGGTCGTGAAGTCGCCGACGATGTAGAGGCGGGTGCCGTCGGGCGACGCCTCGACCTGGCGCACCTGCGCGTTGATCGACGGCGCGAACGACGTGATGAGGTTGCCCGTCGTGATGTCGTACGCCAGGAGGTTGCTGCGCGGCGTCTCGTTCGTTCCGGCCGCCGCCCCCGCCGGGCGGGCCGAGGTGAACTTGCCCGCCGCGTAGACCACATTGCCGACGACGGCCTGGTCCCAGACGATGCCGTTGATCTGGACGGTCGGCAGCGCATCGGCCGTGACGGTCGACGGCGTGCCCTCCGGCGGACTGACATCGGCACGCGCGGGCGCGACGACGACGAGACTGCTGACGATGACGGCGGCGGCTGCCGCAAGAACCGTCGCGATGATCCGCGTCTGCTGTCCGCTGACGCCGGTACGAATGCGCACCATGACTCCCCCAGTCACCCCTCGCAGCCGGATCCCCATCCGTTGATGCCGCGAAGGCGATAATCCCCCAGGTCTTCTACGGCCGCGGGCCGACGAAGACGATGTCTGGCTCAGACGCCAGCAGGTCGACGGTAACACGGATATCCCCCTCCGCCGCAAGGGGTGCGACGAAGGTGAAATCCGCGGTGGCCTCGGCGCCCGGCGCAACCGATGCCGGGAACACGCGCGCCTTCTTGTCGGTCACGGCGATGCCCGGCGTGCGATCGTCTCCCCCGTAGGTCAGGTTGACGCCCGCCGCGCCGGTGTCGATGGGTGCCGAGCCGTTGTTGACGACGCGCACCGACACGGTGATGGCGTCGCCGCTCGGCTCGCCGGGCACATCGCCCGTGAACGTGCCCTTCGTCACCGCGACGAGCTGCACCGTCGCGCCGGCCACCGGCGGTGCAGGCTGGTCGAGAGGCACCTCGGCATCCGTCGGCGGCTTGGTGATCTCGGTCGTCGAACCCGCCGCGGGTGTCTCGAACGCCGTCGGCTGCGGCGTCGGCGTCGCCCACGACGGGCTCGGAGACGCGGCCGCGGATGCGTCCGGCTGGCCCCGGCCGACCACCGCCCACACCACGCCGCCGACCAGCAGCGCCGCCACGACCACGAAAACGATCCACGGAGCGCGTCCGCGTCCGGCTGTCGGCATGTCTTGTGCCATGCGAAAAGCACCTCCCCCATGTGCCCCGCGCCGCGGCGGGCCCCAGTTCCCCGCGTGCGCTCCCTCAGCGTACGCCCGGCATCGTCACAGAGCGAGCACGAGTTTGGTTCTCGTGACCCGGCGGCCCGGACGCCTGTCGCGACCTTCTGGTCAGCAACGCCGACAGCGTCACGAACAGGACGAACGGCATCGCGCTGTCGACCATGCCGCTCTCGGTGAACGTGCGGATGACGAACATCGTGAGCAGCGGCAACAGCAGTCCGCGACGCGACGCCGCTGTGACGGCGGTGATCACGCACCACGCCACCAGCAGACCGATCAGCAGCACTCCGAGCAGTCCCGCCTGCGCCAGAAGTGAGACCCAGCTGCTGTCGAGCACCTGCGACGATCGCCACTTCTCCTGGACCGCGACCTCTTTGACCGACAGACCGACGCCCAGCCAACGCTGCCACGAGGCCCAATCCCAGCCGAGGACCACCTGCCAGCCCGTGAGACGGGAATCCAACGCCGTGCTCTCCGCCGACGTGCCGCCGCGGCTGGCGAGGCCGTCGACGACGCCGGTGAAGACGATGACACCGTAGATGACGGGGACGAAGACGAGAAGGGCGTAGAGGACGCCGCGCCGACGCACGCCGTTGGTCACCAGCGCCACGATCGCGCCGAAGAGGATGCCGACGAGGGCGATGCGCGATCCTGTGGCGACCACGATCCCGAACAGGACGACGCTCGCGATCACGGCCGACACGCGCACACCGCGGCGCAGGATCAGAACGACGAGGGCGATCAGCGGAAGGGCGGCGAGTCCGGCGAGCTCGTTCGGATGGATCTCCGGGATGCCGCCGCCCAGCCGGCCCTTGACCAGCGTGCGCGCGCCCGTCGTGGCGGCGACCACGGCGAGAATCCCCATCGCCGTCAACAGGGCGGCGACGGCCCGATCCCACGGGGCGTTCGTCAGCAGAAGCAGCAGGGTGGCCATGACGATGAAGACCCTCATGACCAGCACGGTGGTCGCCGACCCGTTGCCCGCGACGACCCCGCCGAGCAGGCTGATCATGAGGGTGACGGCGATCACCGCCGCGGGACCGAGCCCCACCGGCATCCGTCGGCGCGTGAAAAGGGTCAGGCCGACGGCGCCGCCCAGCGCGACCAGGGCGATCGCCGCCTTGGCCACGACCACAGGGTCGAGCCCGCCCGCGTAGAACGACTGCGGCCGCCACGGAATGACGCTGACGATCACCAGGAGGAACAGCGCGACGAGAGCCGCGAAGCGTCGACGCGTCGGCCGCGAGGCATCCGCGTGGACGCCCCCGTGCACCCGTTGCCCGCGCATCGCGAGCCCTGCGGCCGTCATGGCCGTGCGGCCGCGCCCGTTCCGGCGGCCCCCACGGGCACCGCATCGCGCCACGTCTCGGTCACGACGCCGGACGCATGCCGGGCGGTCCCGGTGAGGACGACACCCAACGGATGCACGTCCACGAAGGAGAGCTTGGTGATCAGGGCCGACAGCGCCGATGCCGCCGTCGATCCGCTCCGCACCGCGACCACGACTCCTGTGGCGTCGTCGACGAGTTCTCGCACCACGGCGACGGATGCGGCATCCACCACCACCACGACGACGTCGACATGCGCCCGCAGGCTCGAGCGGAGAGCGGGCAGTGCGTCCTGCAGCGCTGCCGCCGCGACCGGCAGAGGATCGGCGAACTGCCGGCCCGCGGCCTCACCCACAGCGGCGTCGACGTCCTCCCCGTCGAGCACCTCGGCGAGCGAGCGCGTCTCGGCCGCGGCGTCGGATGTGGCGCGCGTCTCCAGGATCGTGACGGTACGACCCGCAGCAGCGAAGGCAGCAGCCAGACCACTGCGCTCCGCCTGCCCGATGGCATCGTCCGAAGCGGTCAGAACGAGCACGGACGAGAGGTCGCTGCCGCCCAGCACCCCGAGATTGGCGACGGTCTCGTCGAAGGCGACGGACTCGTCCTCGTCGTCCGAACGCCTCCAGCGGCGACGGCGGGGGATGCGCCCGACGACACGGATGCCCACGAGGCGGCGCACGTCGGAGATGGTGATGACGTTGCGGTTGGTCACCGTGCGATAGACGGCGACGATCCCGCCGACGGCCAGCCCGACGATCAGTCCGAGCCCGACGATCGCGAGCGTCTGCGGAGACACCGGCGCGAGCGGTTCGACCGCCGGCAGCACCACGGTGAGGTTCACCTGGTAGCGCTCATCGGCGTCGGAGTTCTCCGTCGACTGGATGAGTTTCGACAGGTGCGCTGCGGCCGCATTCGCGATCGCCGCGCTGAGCTGCGCAGTGGGCGCCTCGGCGCGCACGACGAGCAGCACGGTGTCGGTCGTGTTGTCCGCCGACACCATCTTTCGCAGGTCGCGATCGCTGTAGTCGGCAGCGGAGAGGTGCAGATCGCTGCGGATGCCGGCGATGACCTCCGGACTGTCGACGAGCTCCGGATACGAGCGGATGCGCGCGAGGCTGAACTGGTTGCGCTCGAACAGCGACGCTTCCTTCGAATCGACCTGCAGCATCAGCGTCGACGTCGACGCGTATGTCTCCGGCAACAGCTTCGCGATGCCGTAGGCGCCGCCTGCTCCCAGCAGCGCGACGATCAGGACCAGCAACCACCCTTCGCGGAGTATCCGCGCGTACGGGACGTCCTCCATGCTCCCCACCCCCCAAGATGAGCCCGAGCGCCGGACGTACCCCTGTTTCCCTCGTCCGACGCCTTCGTGCTGGGCTGAACCTACCACCAGTCGACGTGGCCTGCCGACCCTTCTCAGCCGGTTGAGAGGATCAAGGCTCCGCCGGCGTGTGCGCGGCGATCCAGCGCAGCGCGACGCCGCCGAGCGCGGATGCCACGGCGAGCGCGAACGGAATGAGGGCCGGACTGCCGCCGACGAGCACGATCACGACCGTCAGCACCAGGCCGAGAAGGGTGTCGCTGAGGCGAACCAAGAACACCACCCGCTGACGCCCGGCGACGGCGCTGAGCGCACCGTAGGGCGTGACCACCGCCACGGAGAGCCCGTACACGAGCCACGCCACGAGCATCGTCGGATCGAAGGCGACACCGAACGCCAACGGCCCCAGCCAGGGCCCGGCGCCGAGCGCCACCGCGCTCATCAGCACCGTCGCGCCGACGAGGACGAGCACGACACGGTCGGCCTCTCGCAGCGAACCGGAGCGGCCCTCGCGCCGGTGGTCGGCGAAGCGGACGAAGAGGAACGACGACAGCCCGCCGACGACGAGCAGGAGCGGTGAGGTGTAGGTGCGCGCCGCTTCGAGCATGCCGACCGCGGCGGCCCCGGCGGCCGCCAGCACGACCACCCGTACCGCCGTCAGCATCGCCGGCCGCAACGTCTGCTGCAGCCCTCGCCACGCTCCATAGCTCCAGACGGTGCGCAGGTCCGCGCGTCGCCAGCCGACGAGGACGCGCTCCGATCGGGGAACCAGACGCCACCCGACGATCGCGCCGACGGTCTGGCCTGCGGCGATGACACCGAGGAAGGCTCCGAGCGACAGCGCCTGCAGGGCCGCTGCCGCGGCCAGCAGGGCGAGGCTGATGACGAAGCCGGTCAGATCGGCGGCGATCACCCGCGAGAAGGCGTACCCGGCCATGAGGAGGCGTCGGACGATCTCCTCGACGACGAAGGCGACCATCGCGAGGGCGAACAGTCCCGCTTCGGCAGGGCTCGCGAAGCCGGTGACCGCGGCCACGACGGCGGCGATCACAGCGCTGGTCGCCGCCGCGATCGCGAGCCAGACCTCGAGTCCGGCGCGAATGCGTCGGTCCGCACGATCGAGCACGACGAGCGCGTCTCCGACGAGTCCCGTGACGATGCCGGACGCCAGCACGATCACGCCGTAGAGGATCGCGAAGCGTCCGTAATCGGCGATTCCGAGCAGCCGTGCGACGAGGATCTGCAGCGCCAGGCTCACCGCAGCCTGAGCCGCTTGCGCGGCGATCGCTCCCAGCGCCTTCCGCTTCACGCGAGCCCCTTCCCCCGCGCCCATCTTGCCCGACGGCGCGCCCGGGCGGCAGCCTCGCCCCGCTTCACCCCGTCGTCGAGGTGCACGGCACTGTCGTCTCGCGCGCACCTGCGGTAGTGTGCAGACGTGGGCCGGGGGGCCCGCATCGAGCCGGGGGCTCGAACCGGGACGACGCTCGTCGTCGAGCTCGGATCACATCGAGAGCTGGGGGAGCTCGCTATGGCTGTGTCGATCGGCTACGCCGCCGGGGCGTTCGATCTTTTTCACATCGGGCATCTGAACATCCTTCGCCATGCCAAGGAGCAGTGCGACCTTCTGATCGCGGGTGTCGTCAGCGACGAGATGCTGCGCCAGGTCAAGGGCGTGGAACCGTTCGTCCCGACCGTGGAGCGCGCGCAGATCGTGCGCGACATCCGCTATGTCGACCATGTCCACATCGAGACGGTGCCGGACAAGCTCGAGGTGTGGCGCGAGGTCGGCTTCACGCACTTCTTCAAAGGTGACGACTGGCGCGGCACGGAGAAGGGTCTGCGCCTGGAGCGCGAGTTCGCGGCCGTCGGCGTGCAGGTCGTCTACTTTCCCTACACTGCGCACACGTCGAGCTCGCAGCTGCGACGCGCGCTGGACGCGGCCATCGTGGCGAAGGACGAACGTCGCGGCATCCGCTCGGACGTCGGGTAAGCACCCCCCGAGCGGAGGGAATCTGCGACGAAAGTCGAAGAAAACATCCGCGCACCCGGTGATTTCCGGTTCACGACACCCTGTCCTCCTAGGATGAGCGCGGCGCGGGGGCGCGCCGTCGACCTTGGGGGTTGTTTTCATGGGTTTCGTGCACCGCCACCGCGGCCTCATCCGCGCGCTCACCATCGGCGTGGTCCTGACGGCGGCGGCGAGCTTCGCCGGCTGCGCCACGGAGAACACGGATGCCGCGACGTCGTCACCGCGACCGACCACGCACACGCCTTCCCCGACCCCCACGCCGCTCACCCCGGCTCAAGCGCTCCTGGCGGCGCATGCCGATGTCCCGGGAGCGTGCGCGGTCAGCTTCAGCATCGACGGCACGACGCTCGAGCCGCAGCTGCAAGTGCAGGACCGCCTCTACGACCACCTGCCGATCCCGCGGGCGGCCGGCCGCGTGTTCGCAGGCTGGTACGCCGACGCGGCGACGGCGGCCGCGGCATCCGCCGATCCCGCTGCACATGCCGGCAGTCCCGCGACGCGGATCAACGGCTCGAGGCCGGTCGCCTGCACCGCCCACCAGCAGACGCTCTACGGCGCGTGGACGACGACGGATGCCGTGGCCGCCGCCAAGGCCCGCGTGCCGATCCTCATGTACCACCAGTTCACCGCGAAGCCCGAGGGCGAGTCCGGCTGGCTGCGCGGCAACTACGCGTACATCGAGGACTACCGCGCCCAGATGCAGTACATCAAGGATCAGTCCTTCTATCTGCCCACCTGGGACGAGCTGAGCGCGTTCATCGACGGCGCGCTCTACCTGCCCGACCACGCGGTGATCATCACCGACGACGACGCCGACCCGAGCTGGCTCACGATGGCCTCGCCGATCAACGAGCAGCTGCAGCTCATGGCGACCTCCTTCGTGATCACGGGATCGGGCGTCCCCACGCAGAACCGCTTCATCCTGCAGCGGTCCCACACCCACGACATGCATCATGCGGGAGCCAACGGCAAGGGCCAGATGGTGAACCTGACCGCTCCCGAGATCGCCGCAGACATGACCGCCTCGGCGGCCGCGCTGGGCGGCGTCAAGGAAGTGATGGCGTACCCCTACGGGCACAACAACGAGACCTCGCACGAGGGCCTGCGCCAGGCGGGCTTCGAGATGGCCCGCACGATCGAGCAGGGCTACGTCTCGGTGGGCAGCGACAAGCTCACCCTCCCCTGCGTGCGCATCAACTACGGCATGGGTGTCGCCGCTCTCAAGAAGCAGATCGGCTGACGCCGGCGCGAGAGCCGCAGAGACCAGAAAGAACTGACAGAGCACGCACAGGAGTTGCCCAACTCCGCCTCGGTAGGCTGAGACGGTTCTGTCCCTGACCGATCGCGAGCGCATCCCCATGGATCTTTCCGTCATCGTTCCCACCTTCAACGAAGGCGGGAACGTCGCAGAGCTGGTCCGCCGCATCGGTGCGGCTCTCCACGACGTCGACTTCGAGGTCGTCTTCGTTGACGACTCCACCGACGACACGCCCGCGACCATCCAGGCCGTCGCCGCAGCGACGGAGTTCCCGGTGCGACTGATCCATCGCGATGAGCCCGAGGGCGGATTGAGCGGTGCGGTCCTCGAGGGCTTCCGCAACGCCCAGGCCCGCTGGTGCCTGGTCATGGACGGCGACCTGCAGCATCCGCCTGAGGACATCCCGCGCATGCTGGACCGCGCCGCCCTCGGCGACGTCGACATCGTCGTCGCCTCGCGCTACGTCGCGGGCGGCACGGCCGGCGGCCTCGCCGGAGCGACGCGCACCGCGGTCTCGCGCACCTCGACGCTGCTCACGAAGGCGATGTTCCCGCGGAAGCTCCACGGTTGCACCGACCCGATGACCGGCTTCTTCCTGGTCGACCGCGACACCGTCGACCTCGACGACCTGCGCCCCCGCGGCTTCAAGATCCTGCTCGAGATCCTCGCGCGCCGCCAGATGCGCATCGGTGAGATCCCGTTCGCGTTCGCGACGCGCTTCGCCGGCGAATCCAAGGCCACCTTCAGTCAGGGCATGCGCTTCCTCACGCAGCTGGCCATGCTCCGCTTCGGCCGCATGTCGGCGTTCGCGCTCGTCGGCGGCGTCGGTGCGATCGCGAACCTCATCATCATGTGGGGTCTCGTCCACCTGGGGATGAACTACGTCTCCGCGGCGATCATCGCCAGCGAGGTGACGATCATCGGCAACTTCCTGCTGCTGGAGTACCTCGTCTTCGCCGACATGCGCTCCGAGTCCGGAGCGATGTGGATGCGATTCCTCAAGTCGTTCGCGTTCAACAACGTCGAAGCGGTCGTACGCATCCCGATCATCCCCCTGCTCGTGCAGGGCGCCCACATCCCGAGCGTGCTGGCCGCGGCCATCACCCTTGCGGCGGCGTTCGTCGTGCGCTTCGTCTATCACGCGCTCTGGGTCTACGCGCCCAAGCGCAAGGCGACCGCGCGTATCGTCACCCCGGCCGTGGCCCGCGCCGGCGAGCGTACCCTGGAATCATGACCTCCGAGAAGACTCCGATCACGATGTTCGGCGCCGACTGGTGCCGCGACTGCATCCGCACGAAGAAGCAGCTCGACGAGCTGGGTGTCGAATACACGTACGTCGACCTGGTGGCCGACCCCGCCGCCGCGGACGTCGCCCGCGAGATCTCCGGCCGCACGAACATCCCCGTCGTCGTGTACCCGGACGCGTCTCACCACGTCGAGCCGTCGAACGCCGACGTCGAGTCGAAGCTGCGCGAGCTCTCCCTGATCTGACGCTCGGCGGCGACAGGGCGCGGCATCGCGTCGCACGTTTCCGGGAACCGCGTCTCATCCGGTCGTAAGCTGGAGGCCCGCGCGCGAGCGCGACCACCGCTTCGAAGGAGAACGCCGTGACCGCAGAAGCTCCGAGCACAGCGAAACGATCCACCGCCGCGCCCGCGCTGGCCGAGGACGTGCGCGACCAGCTGGATGCCGCGATCACGGCCCTTCGCGCCGGACAGCGCGCCTGGAGCGCTCTCACTCTCGCGCAACGTCGCACGCTGCTGCAGCGCGTCCGCGTCGCGACGTCCGCGGTCGCGGCCGAATGGGCCGACGCGGCATCCGTGTCGAAGGGCCTGCCGCCCGGGCACCCGCTTCGGGGCGAAGAGTGGCTGTCGGGGCCGTACGCAGCCATCGTCGCCCTCGACGCCTACGCCGACACCCTCCGCGCCCTCTCCATCGGACGCTCGCCGGTGGACGGTGTCCGCCTCGGCGCGGCGCCCGGCGACCGCACCGTGGTGCACACCTCGCCGCTGTCGGCCACCGACGCCCTGCTGCTGTCGGGCTACACCACCGAGGTCTGGCTGCAGCCGGGAGTGGATGCCGCGACGGCGCGACGAGAGGCGGGGCTCGCACAGCTCGATCCGGCGAGCGCGGGCGGCGTCGGGCTCGTGCTGGGCGCCGGCAACATCACCTCCATCCCCTACCTCGACGTGCTGTACGAGCTGCTGGCGTCGAACCGGGTCGCTCTGCTCAAGGTCAATCCGACGCAGGACGCGCTGGTGTCCGTCTTCGAGCGCGCGCTGGCACCGCTCATCGAGCCCGGGTTCCTGCGGATCGTCCGCGGCGGCGGCGATGTGGGCGCCTACCTCACCCAGCATCCGGAGATCGACCACGTCCACATCACCGGATCGGAGGCGACGTTCCGCTCCATCGTGTGGGGTCCCTCGCACACCCCCGCCGCTGCGGGCGCCGCCACACGCCGCCGCCGCGAAGGCAGGCCGCTGCTGAAGAAGCCGATCACGGCGGAACTGGGCGGAGTCTCGCCGATCATCGTCGTGCCGGGCCGGTGGTCGGACGCCGACCTGCGCTTCCAGGCCGAGCACGTCGTCACCATGCGCCTGCACAACAGCGGCCACAACTGCATCGCCGGCCAGGTCGTGCTGCTCTCGGACGACTGGGCGCAGCGCGACGCGTTCCTCGACGCGTTGCGCACGGCGTACGACCGCGCGCCGTCCCGCCCCGTCTGGTATCCGCAGAGTCAGGGCAAGCTCGACGCTGCCCGCACGTCGTACCCGGATGCCGCGTGGTGCGGCGGCGGCACACGCGCCCTCATCGAGACGACCCCGTCCGACGCGCAGACCCTCGAGACGACGGAGTACTTCTCGCCGGTTCTCGGGGTGGTGGCCCTGCGCGGGACGGGCCAGGAGTTCCTCGACAACGCCGTCGCCCACGCCAACGAACGACTCGTGGGCACTCTCGGTGCCAACGTGCTGATCGATCCCGAGACGCAGCGGGCTCTGGGCGACGGGTTCGAGAGGGCTCTCGCCGACCTCCGCTACGGAACGGTCGCGGTCAATGCGTGGACGGCCTTCGGCTTCCTCACCCCGACCGCCACCTGGGGCGCCTTCCCCGGCGGCACCCTCGACGACGCCCCGAGCGGCATGGGCGTCGTGCACAACGCCCTGCTGCTCGACCACGTCGAACGCACGGTCGTGCGGGGGCCGTTCCGGCCTTTCCCGCGCTCGGCGTCGTCGGCCGTCCGAGGCTACGGGCTTTCGGTGCTGCCGAAGCCCCCGTGGTTCGTCACCTCGCGAACCGGAGCGGCGGTGTGCGAGGGCTTCACCCGCTTCCGCATCGACGGCAACCCGGCGAAGATGGCGCTCACCCTCGTCAAGGCTTTCGGCGCATGAGCCCGCGGCCGGCGGCGACGGGCGGCACCCTCGAAGCCGACTATGTGATCGTCGGGGCCGGTTCGGCCGGCGCTGCGCTGGCTGCCCGGCTCACGGAAGATCCCGCCGTCAGCGTGCTGCTGCTCGAAGCCGGCCCCACGGATGCGGCCCTCGAACTGCACGTTCCGGCGGCGTTCTCGACGCTGTTCCGCGGTCGCTACGACTGGAACTACGACACGGTCCCCCAGCGCGAGCTGGAAGGGCGCACCATCTACTGGCCGCGCGGCAAGACCCTGGGCGGGTCGTCATCGCTGAACGCCATGATGTGGATCCGCGGGTTCGCGGCCGACTACGACGCCTGGGCCGAGGCCGCGGGCGAGACGTGGTCGTGGGATGCGCTCGCACCCTCCTTCGTGCGCGCGGAGGCCACTCAGGATGCCGCCGATGCCACGCAGGGCACCCGAGGCCCGCAGTCCGTCGAACACCAGCGCGACCCCCGTCCGCACACGGCCGCCTTCCTCCAGGCGGCGCGCGAGCTGCGGCATCCCGTGACGCCGGCGAACCTCCCGACGAGGCAGGGCTTCTCGCAGACGATGGTCACGCAGCATCGCGGCGCACGGGCCTCGACCGCCGACGCCTACCTGCGTCCGGCGCGTCGACGCCGGAACCTCCGCGTGCTCACCGACGCGCTGGTGCGGCGGGTCACCTTCGCCGAGCGCGATGCCGGTGCGGCGCCGCGGGCCACGGGCGTCTACGTCGATCTCGGCGGCATCACCCGCCACGCCCGCGCTCGGCGCGAGGTCATCCTCTGCGGGGGCGCGATCAACACCCCGCAGCTGTTGATGCTGAGCGGCATCGGGCCCGAGGATCACCTCGCCTCCCACGGCATCCCCGTGCGCGTGGACGCACCGCAGGTCGGCCAGAATCTCCAGGATCATCTCGTCGCCGGTCTCGCGCCCGCGGCGCGCGGCGGAACGCTCTACGGAGCGCGGCGGCCCGCTCAGCTCGCGCGCTATGTGAGCGCGCGGCGCGGCATGCTGAGCTCCAACGTCGCCGAAGCCTACGGCTTCGTCCGCACCGCCGTGGCCGATCGCACGGGCGCGCCCGCCGACCTACCCGACATCGAGATCATCTTCGCGACGGCGCCGTACGTCGGCGAAGGCCTGGTACCGCCGCCCGCGGAGGGCATCACGGTGGGCGCGATCCTGCTGCAGCCGCGCAGTCGCGGTACCATCCGCCTCGCCTCCGGCGATCCGACGGATGCCGCGATCATCGACCCCGCGTATCTGACCGACCCGGAGGGCATCGACGCTGAGACCCTGCGCGCCGGCCTCGCGGAGTGCGAGCGCCTGATCGCGGCTCCGGCTCTGCGTGCTGTGACGACCGGAGGCTGGGTGCAGCCGATCGGGGGCGAGCGCATGAGCGCGGCCGAGCGGATCGAGCTGTCGCTGCGGCGCTACTCGCACACGCTCTACCATCCGGTCGGGACGGCGCGGATGGGGCTCGACGCGGCATCCGTCGTGGACGCCGAGCTGCGAGTGCGCGGTGTCGACGGCCTGCGGGTCGCGGATGCGTCGGTCATGCCGACGGTCATCCGCGGGCACACCAACGCCCCCGCCATCGTCATCGGCGAGCGCGCCGCCGATCTGATCCGCGGCATCTGAGCGCACGGATCGGATCGGTCTCCGGTCGCGATCAGCGTCCGGAGCGGCGCGGTCCACCGTTCTGGCGGACGACGGAGCCGACCATGAGCTTTCCGCCGCCGGCGCCACCGCCGTGCGAGGCGCGACGGCCGGTGGTGCGGGCGTTTCCGGATGCCGCGGGCTGCGCCGACCGCTCGGCAGGGCGGTGGTCGCGAGCAGGACGCTGCTCGCGCCCGGCGGCGGAGCGCTCGGCGGCCGGACGACCGGAACGGTCGGTGCGGGGCTGACCCGCCTGCGCTCCCTGACCGGCGCCGCGGCCACCACGACCGCCCTGACCACGAGCGCCGCCCTGATTCTGGGCGCCTTCGCGCGCGGCGCGCTTGCGCTGCGCGTTCGCTCCCTGGCTGCGACCGCCGCCGCCCTGGCCACGACCGGGCTGCTCAGACTTCGGTGCGGGTGCGACGTAGGGGGCGACCTCGCCGACCAGCGCGGTCACCTGCGGCGACGCCGCGGTCACGGGCACGGGCGTCGCGGAGATCGCGGCCTTGCGCAGCAGATCCTTGACGTCCTTCTCCTGACCGGGAAGCACGAGGGTGACGACCGACCCTTCGGCGCCGGCGCGGGCGGTACGGCCCGAACGGTGCAGGTAGGCCTTGTGCTCCATGGGCGGGTCGACGTGGATGACGAGTTCGACGTCGTCCACGTGCACGCCGCGCGCCGCCACGTCGGTCGCGACGAGCACCTTGGCAGCGCCGGAGCTGAAGGCGGCGAGGTTGCGGTCGCGCGCCGGCTGCGACAGGTTGCCGTGCAGATCGACCGCCGGAATGCCCTGCGCGGTCAGCTGCTGGGCGAGCTTCTTGGCGTGATGCTTCGTGCGCATGAAGAGGATGCGACGACCCATCCCCGACGCGAGGGTGCGCACGAGCTCCTTCTTCTCGTCGACGCCGCCGACGTGGAACACGTGGTGGGTCATCGCGGCGACCGGCGAGTGGGCCTCGTCGACGGAGTGGAGCACCTCGTTCTGCAGGAAGCGCGTGACCAGCTTGTCGACGCCGTTGTCCAGCGTCGCGCTGAACAGCAGTCGCTGACCGTCTCGCGGGGTCTTGTCGAGAATGCGGGTCACCGACGGCAGGAACCCGAGGTCGGCCATGTGGTCGGCCTCGTCGATGACGGTGATCTCCACGGCATCCAGCTTGACGAAGCCCTGCGAGATGAGGTCTTCGAGACGGCCGGGGCACGCGACGATGATGTCGACGCCGGCCTTGAGCGCGGCCACCTGGCGGTTCTGGTTGACGCCGCCGAAGATGGTCGTCGTCGTCATTCCGTACGCGGCGGCGAGGGGCTCGAGGGTCGCATTGATCTGCGTCGCGAGCTCACGGGTGGGCGCGAGCACCAGACCGAGCACGCGGCCGGAGCGGCGGGTGCCGCCGGCGAGGGGACCGCCGAGGCGCGCGGCGAGCGGGATGGAGAAGGCGAGCGTCTTACCCGAACCGGTCTTGCCGCGGCCGAGCACGTCACGACCGGCGAGTGTGTCGGGCAGGGTGTCGACCTGGATGGGGAACGCGGTGGTCTTGCCGTCCTTCGCGAGGACGTCGAGGAGGGGGGCGGGCACGCCGAGCGCGCCGAAGGTGATGTCAGACATGGTGGTGTTTCTGGGCACGGGGGCCCGGATCGGTGGCCTCTGCGCGGATGCGCACAGGGTCGCCGTACGAAGAATGTCAGCCGATCATCCGGTCAGAACCGGGCGGCGAGGGAAGCGTTCTACGACGCGAGAGGCACCCGAGTGGTGCCGCAAGTGGTTCCAGCCTACCAGCGCCGCCGGTTCTCCGGCGGCGGAGGCCACGGCATCCACCCCGCCGGTGTCCCACTTTCTGTCGCCCGCACCCCGCTCAGGCGACAGAAAGTGGGACACCCTCCGCCGAAAGTGGGACACGGCGTGCGCGGGTGCGGGGTCAGGTGGCGAAACGGTCGGTGGCTGCGCGGAGGGCGCGGGCGATGCCGGGCTCGGATGCCGCGTGTCCCGCGTCGTCGACGACGACGAACTCGGCTTCCGGCCAGGCCCGGTGCAGGTCCCACGCCGTCATGATCGGCGTGCAGATGTCGTAGCGGCCCTGCACGATGACCGCCGGGATGCCGCGGATCGCGCCGACGTCGTCGATGAGCTGTCCTTCGCGCAGCCATCCGCCGTGCATGAAGTAGTGGTTCTCGATGCGGGCGAACGCGACCGCGGTGGCCGCATCGGTCATCGACGCGACGAGGTCGGGGTCGGGGTGGAGCGTGAGCGTCGACATCTCCCACGTGGTCCACGCGATCGCGGCCGGCTCGTGGACCGCCGGGTCTGGGTTCGTGAGCCGGCGATGGTAGGCCTCGATCAGCCGCGAGCGCTCGAGCACGGGGATCGGCGCCAGATAGCTCTCCCACCGGTCGGGGAAGATCGCCGCGGCGCCGCCCTCGTAGAACCACTCCAGCTCGTGGCGTCGCAGGGTGAAGACGCCGCGCAGGACGATCTCGCTCACGGCATCCGGATGGCACTGGGCGTAGGCCAGCGCGAGCGCCGACCCCCACGATCCGCCGAAGACCTGCCACTTCTCGATGCCGAGGTTGCGCCGCAGCAGCTCGATATCGGCGACCAGGTGCCAGGTGGTGTTGAAGCGCGGGTCGGCGACGGGCGCGCTCATGTGGGGCGTGGACTTTCCGCAGCCGCGCTGGTCGAACAGCACGATCCGGTACTTCGCGGGGTCGAAGAACCGCCGGTGCCACGGGGAGGTGCCCGAACCGGGGCCCCCGTGCAGGAACACGACCGGTTTGCCGTCGGGATTGCCGGACTGCTCCCAGTAGACGCGCTGACCGTCGCCGGCCAGCAGGTATCCGGTCTCGTACGGCTCGATGTCGGGGTAGAGGATCTCGTCGAGGTGGGCGGGGCCGTTCACAGTTCTCCTCCCGACACCGAGAAGGTGTCACAGGCGCCGAGCCCGTTCTGATAGCCCGCCGTGAACCAGCGCTGCCGCTGGGCGCTCGAGCCGTGGGTCCAGGTCTCCGGGTTGACGCGGCCCGACTGGGCCTGGATGTTGTCGTCGCCGACGGTGGCCGCGGCATCCAGCGCATCGCGCAGCTCGGCGTCGGTGGGCCGCTGGAGGTAGGCGACGCCGTTGGCGTCCTTCGTTCCCGTCGCGTCGGCGATCCACGCGCCGGCGTAGCAGTCGGCCTGCAGTTCGGTGCGCACCCCGTTGCTGTCCGGGCCGGTCCCATCGTTCGGGTGCCGGTCCATGATGCCGGTCAACTGCTGGATGTGGTGGCCGTACTCGTGAGCGAGCACGTACAGCTGGGCGAGGCTGCCCGCCTGCGCGCCGAACTGGCTGCGCAGCACGCCGAAGAAGGTCGGGTCGACGTAGATGGTCTCCTCCGGCGGGCAGTAGAACGGGCCGGTCGCATTCGAGGCGGTGCCGCAGCGGGTCGAGGCCGCGCCGTCGACGATGATCAGCTGCGGCGCGCGATAGCCCTGCACGTGCGTGGACCAGTACCCGTCGAGCGCCTTCTGGCCGAACACGAGGCGGCAGTCGTCGTTCGCGTTGGCGTCCGCTCCGGTGTCGCAGCCCTGGATCGCCGAGTCCTGGGCGCTGCCGCCGGCGCCGCCCAGCAGGCTCGTGACGTCGCCGCCGGTGAAGAGGATGAGCAGCAGCACGGCGATGCCGCCGAGCCCGGCGAGACCGCCGCCGGCGACGGCTGCGGTGCCTCCCCCGCGGCCTCGTCGCCGTGCGGTCGTGCCTCCCAGCTCTGCATTGCTGTTGAAGGTCATGCCCCACCGTATCGTCCCGTGACGCGTCGCCGTAGGCTCGAGACATGGATGCCACGACAGTCACCGTGACCGGGGCCGGCGGACAGATCGGCTACGCGCTGCTGTTCCGCATCGCCGCCGGCGACATGCTGGGAGCCGGCCGCCCGGTGCGACTGCGCCTGCTGGAGATCCCCCAGGGGCTCAAGAGCGCCGAGGGCGCGGCGCTCGAGCTGCAGGACTGCGCCTTCCCGCTGCTCGCGGACGTCGAGATCACCGACGACCCGCGCGTCGCCTTCGACGGAGCGAACCTCGCGATGCTCGTCGGGGCGCGCCCGCGCGGCGCCGGCATGGAGCGCGCCGACCTGCTCGCGGCCAACGCGGGCATCTTCGGACCGCAGGGCGCGGCGCTCAACGAGGTCGCCGCCGGCGACATCCGCGTCGTGGTGGTGGGAAACCCCGCCAACACGAACGCGCTGATCGCCGCGGCGGCCGCGCCCGACATCCCGGGCGAACGCTTCGCCGCACTGACCCGGCTGGATCACGATCGGGCCCTCGCCCAGCTCGCCGCCGCTCTGGAGGCGCCCGTGGCGGCGGTGCAGGGCGTCGCCATCTGGGGCAACCATTCCGCGACACAGTTCCCGGACGTGGCGCACGCGAGCGTGAACGGCCGCCCCGTGCTCGATGCGCTGGCCGACAAGCTCGGCGGGGCGGATGCCGCGGCGTCCTGGCTCGACGACGTCTTCGTGCCCCGCGTCGCGAAACGCGGCGCGGAGATCATCTCGGTGCGCGGCTCGTCCTCGGCGGCCTCCGCCGCCAACGCCGCGATCTCGCACGTGCACGACCTGGTCCACGGCACGGCGAACGGATGGACCTCGGCGGCGGTGCTGTCGCACGGCGAATACGGCGTGCCGGAAGGACTGTATTCCTCGGCGCCGGTCACCAGCGACGGCACCGCCTACCGCGTGGTGGACGGGCTTGATCTCGATCCCCGTGGACGCGCGCGCCTGGACGCCTCCGTCGCCGAGCTGGTCGCCGAGCGCGACGCGGTGCAGGCCCTCGGCGTGATCTGAGTCGGCGGTGACCGATCTCACGTGGCTGATCGCCGGCATCGCGGTGATCGGCGTCTCGACGGTGCTCGCCCGACGACTGGGCGTCGCCGGCCCGCTCATCCTCGTCGCGATCGGGCTCGTCGCCTCGCTCCTGATGCCGAAGTTCTCGGTGCCCCCGGAGCTGATCCTCGTCGGCATCCTCCCGCCCTTGCTGTACGCGTCGGCGGTGCGCCTGCCGGCGATCGAGTTCCGCCGCGACGCCGTGCCGATCGCGGGCCTGGCCGTCGTGCTCGTCGTCATCAGCGCGCTCGCTCTGGGGACGCTCTTCTACGTCGCCATTCCGGGACTCGACTTCGCCCTCGCCGTGGCCCTCGGGGCGATCGTCAGCCCGACGGATGCCGTGGCCACCTCGATCGCGAAGAAGCTGGGCATCTCCCCGCGCGTCATCACGATGCTGGAGGGCGAGAGCCTGCTCAACGACGCGACGGCGCTCGTGCTGCTGCGCAGCGCCGTCGCGGCATCCGCGGCGGGGTTCTCGCTGGGCAGCACGATCGGCGCCTTCGCCTGGGGCGTGCTCGTCGCCGTCGTGATCGGCGTCGCGGTGGGCCTGCTGACCCTGCGGGTGCGGCGGTGGATCGGCGAGCCGGTGGCGAACACCGCCGTCGGCTTCATCGTGCCCTTCGTCGCCTACCTGCCGACGGAGCACCTCGGCGGGTCGGGGCTCGTCGCCGCGGTCGCCGCCGGCATCACCGCCGGCCAGGGCGCGGCCCGCTGGTCGACTCCCGAGCAGCGCGTGTCGGACGAACTGAACTGGCACACGCTCGAGCTGCTGCTGGAGGGCGCGGTCTTCCTCATCATGGGGTTGGAGCTGCGCGACATCGTCAGCGCCAACATCGAGAAGCACAGCGGCGTGGGCGTCGGCATCGGTCTCGCCCTCGCCGCCCTGGCGATCGTGCTCGCGGTGCGGGCGCTCTACGTGTCGGGTCTGGTGACACTCATCGGTCGTCGCGCCCGCCGGATGCAGCGTGACCGATTGCAGGCCTTCAGCGATCGGCTGGACGCTTTCGACGTCGAGAAGGGCGACCTGCGCGATCTGCGTCCGCAGCCCGGCGAGAACCCGAACCCCGCTCCGCGTCGCGGCGGACTCGTCCGGCGCACGACCGGGCGTGCGGCCCGGCGCGTCGCGCGGCGGTGGGCGCGGCGCACGCCGGATGCCGCCTCCGCCCAGCGTCGGGTCGAGGGCGTGCGCGCCCGCGTCGGGCGCGTCCTCAACGACATGGACTACTACCAGGCCTCTCCGCTCGGCTGGAAGGAGGGCGTCGTCATCGTCTGGGCCGGGATGCGGGGTGTCGTCACCCTCGCCGCGGCGCAGACGCTCGATCCGGACACGACGCCCGCCCGCGAACTGCTGATCCTCATCGCGTTCGTCGTCGCGCTGGTGAGCCTGATGGTGCAGGGGCTGAGCCTGCCGTGGGTGATCCGCATGCTGCGTATTCCGTCGGCCACCGGCGACGGCAGCAGCAGCGAGGAGGCCGACCGCCTCGCCGACGAACTGCGCGCGGCGGCGCTGGCGCACCTGCGCACACCCGGGCTCGCCGACTCCTCCGGCGAGCCGTTTCCCCCGGAGGTGCTCTCCAAACTCGCCGAGCGCATGAGCAGCCCGCCGATCGAGGCGCCCGAGATCAGCACCGCGAGTGTGATCGACCTGCGGATCTCCCTGATCGAGGCCATGCGCGAGCGTCTCGTCGATGTATCGAGCGAGGGGTCGTACTCCTCGGCGACGCTCCGCCACGCGCTCGCGCAGCTCGACGCCGACCAGCTCAGCATCCAGCTGCGACGCGATCCCGACGACTGAACCGGATCACGCCGCGGATCGGCTCGCGTGTCGGCGCGGTAGGACACAATGGATGCCGTGAGCACCGATCAGCCGGACGACCAGCGCGCCCCCGCCGACTACGCCGAGTCGGTCGCCCTGCCCGCCGTCACGTCGGCCGTGCCGGTCGTGGTGTCCGGCACGGACTGGTGGGCGGCCCGTCCCGCCGGCTCACGCCTCGTAGGACTCGTCGTCGCGCGCGACGATCTGCCGTCGGTGATCGCGCAGCGTGACGCCCTCGCAGACTTCGGGGTGCCGATCGAGGGCTTCCGCCACCCCGCCCCCGAGACCGGGGAGAGTTGGGCCGAGCGCCTCAACCGCCTGTTCGGCCGCCTCGTGTCGGGCGATGTCGTCGTCGTCGCCGACAAGCATGCACTGGGGCGCACGGTCGATGAAGAGACGCACGCCATCGCCGAGCTGCGGCGCCGCGGCATCATCGTGAAGGTGCTGGGCCACTCCCGCAGCTGAGCGTCAGGTCGCGTCAGCCGCGCCCCACGACGATGCGGCGACGATCGCGTCGAAGAGGCCCAGCATGGCGTGCGGGATGTCACCCAGCGGCGTCGACATCTGCACGAGGGCGACCTGTTTGTGGCCGGGCACCGTGTACCAGTATCGGGCGACGAGGCGCTTCTGCTCGGCGGAGGCGCCGTCTTCCTCGATGAGCTGGGTGCTCACGGCGTGCAGACGCAGCACGGCCGAGCCTGCGGCATCCACTCGAGTCGCCGTCTGCAGATCGGGCTCGCCGGTGTGCGGAAGGCTCAGCTCGAACGCGCGCATCACGGCCTCGGCCGCGGTGCCCACCGACGGCGTGATCGTGATCGGCGTGTGCACGGTGATCGTGACGGGCGTGGGGATGCCCGGCGCGATCTCGCGGCACATCAGCAACAGATGGGCCGAGGCCTCCCGCGCGGCAGCAGCCGCCTCGTCGAAACCTCGCTGCACGCGGCGGCGGGTGAGCACCGCGTCGTCGGCGGCTCCCACCAGTTCGCGCGCGATCACCGCACTGTGCTCGCGTGCCGCCTGTTCGTCGCGCGGGTCGACCGCGATCCACTCGCCGGGCAGCCGGAAGCGCAGCTGCGGCGTCGTGTCGACGCTCACCGCTGTGCGATGCGGCTGACGTCCGCGGCGCTGAGGTCGAGGATATTCTCGACGCCTTTGCCCGCCCCGAGGATCTCGGAGACGCTGCCCATGACGTAGGCACTGTCGGTGATGGTCGCCGTCAGGGGATCGGAGAAGTCGCCCGGCGAACCCTGCACGGCGAGGAGCGTGAGGGGCTGACCGCCCAGGTCGCGATCATCGACGGCGAACGCGGCGACGGCGCGCACGTCGTCGGCGACCGCGGCGGCCGAGGCGTCGCGGACGAACAGTCGGATGACGATCTTGTTGACCCAGGGGGCACCGGGATGCTGCACCTCGACCATCGCGCCGTTGATGCCCGACGCCTGCGTCAGCCGCTCGGAAACCGCGTTCTCATTCATCCCGCTACATCCCGTCAGTGTCAAGATCATGGCCAGGGCGATGGTCGCCCCGACTCCGGCGCGGCGCAGCTCAGCCACGGCTGTAGACCATCTCATACACCTCTTCGTGCGTGTTCTTCAGATCGTCGGCGAAGAAGATCTCGTCGCCCGGCCGCACCTCGGGAACCAGGTCGTCGGCCAGCTCACCGTACATGTTCGCATCGTGGATGCGGATGTCGACGGGGTGGTAGGTCTGCCAGTTCGGCCCCGGCACGTCGTTGGGTCCGTAGCCGACGAACTCCAGCGTATGCACGGGGTCCCAACGGTTGTTGACCTGCGTCACCCGCACCGACGGGTCGATCTCGCCGGCGTGCTTGTCGATGGCAGAGCCGGCCGTCACGACCGACTGCACGCGGCCGGACAGGCGCGGATCGGTGGCCAGGTCGCCCGCCATCATGCCGCCCAGGCTCCACCCGGTGAGCATGATCGGCGCGTCGCTGTCGAGCGCGCCCGACGACTCGAGTGCGTCCCACACGGCCTTCTTGTACTGCGTCTCCAGGCCGGGGAACAGGGCGAGCATGGCGTCTGCGGAGAGGTCGTTGAGAGCGCCGTCGCGGTTCATCGGCGACCAGTTCTGGGTACTCGGCAGCTGCACGCGGTAGCCGATGACGTTGCCCGCGGCATCCGTGATGGCGACGACACGGATGACCGTGCGCTGGTCACCACCGGCGACATCCTGACGGCCGACCTCCTCGAAGAGGTCGCCGTAGTCCTGGGACGTGTACTGGTCGGTCGTGGTGGCGTCGTCCGCATCGGAGGGGTACTTCTTCTTCGGCTTCAGCTCCTCGCCGGGCGCGGGGCTGCGGCGAATCGGCGTGCCGAGGCCATCGCGGATGAGGAAGGTGAGCAGCATGGCGCCGACGAGGAGGGCGGCGAGGATGCCGAGGGCCACCCACCCGATGATGGCGGCGATCGCCGAGAGCACCGCGATCACGATGATGATGACGACGATGATGACGACGATGGCGACGAGGATCGCGAGCAACTCCCCGAGGACTTCGAGGATGCCCTTGAGCACGTTCGCCGCCCACTCGCCGATCCATCCGGCGGCACCGTCCCAGAACTGGTTCCAGTTGTCGAACGCCGAATCGCTGTCGCCCTCGATGGCGGTCTCGATGTGGCTGATGGCGACGTCGGCGATGGCGCGCAGGCGCTCGCGCGCCCGGTACAGCTGCTGGCGGGCGTCCTGTACCTGCGAGGCCGCGTTCGACTGCGCCTGCCGCATCCGGCGCAGGTCGGCTTCGATCTCGTCGATCTGGGGTTGCGGGGCCTCGACCGCCTCGGCACGCAGCAGGTCGCCTTCGCGGCGGGAGATGTCGTTCGGGATCGTCGCGGACTTCTGCTCGTAGTACTCCGCGGTGGCGATCGCGGCTGTCGCATCCTGCTGGATGGGGCGCAGGTCGGCCGCGTACGTCTGCAACGCCTGACCCGTGTTGCGATAGCGGGTTCGCGCCCGGCTGAGGGAGCGGGCGACCTCGGATGCCGTCTCGGCGAGGGCCTCGGTGGATCGCGAGGCCTGCCCCTCGATGAGTCCGCGCAGGGACGCGGTGGCCTTCTCGATCGCGGCGGCGGCCGTCACGAGGTCGGCGGCGCGCGGGTCGAGCTGATCGGGCTTGCCGAGGAGGATGTCTTCGAATTCGACGGAGATGGCGCTCATCAGCCCTCCCCCTCTCCGTCGTTCTGGGTCTCGGGCGCGGCCTCCTGAGCCTGACGCGCGAGTTCGGCATCGACCTCGGTCATGCTGTCGACGATCGCATCGATGCCGTCGCGCAGGAACTGGAGCTTCTCGGTGAGCTTTCCCCGGTTGTAGTCCCAGTTGTCCGCGAAGTCGCGGACCTTTCCGGCCAACCGGTCCTCACCGGTGAGTCCGGCGAGGTCGCCGCCGACGGTGCCGGCCGACTCGAAGGTCGACAGCGCGTCGTCGACGCGGGTGCGCGCCGTGCGCAACGCATCGAAGTCGAGCTGAAGGTCAGTCATCTTCTTCTCCCGAGGTTCGCGAGGCCCGCCACCCGCGGTGTCCGGGTGACGGAAGCGGGTGGAAGGCCTCGTGAACCTGCGGGGCGCGCGAGCGCCCCGCAGGTCGACATCACTGACCGAGCTGGCTGGCGAGCTGCTCGTCGGTGGACTGCAGGGCCTGGGCGGCCTTCTCGAGGAAGGAAGCCATGCCCTCGATGCCCTGGACCGTCTTGGTCGCACCGGTGGTGAACTCGGTGTACGAGGCGTCGAAAGCGCCCGAGGCGCGGCTCGTGGTGAAGCCGTCCTGGACGAGCTGAGCGACCAGCTGACGCAGGCGCTGCAGGTTCGCCTCGAGCTCGTTCTGTCCGTCACGCAGGCGCGAGGCGGCCGAGTTCATCTGGTCGTAGGTGACATTCAGATTGGCCATGAGGGCCCCTTTCATCTGGCCCGGCCGGTGTGCCGGGAGGTCTTGTTGTTTCGAAGATAGGCGGCGTCGCGGCCCGTGACCATGGGGAGAACTCCCCATGAGCGCCCACGCGTCCGGCCCACCGCGGTCATGTCTGCGCCGCCGAGGAGGCGAGGGCGCCCGACTCGACGCCGACCGGGACGTCCCCAGCCACCAGCGGGAACTGGATGCGCACGGTCTTGCCGCGATGAGCCAGGATTCCGCGTCCCACCGGGAGCTCGCCCCGCACCAACCGGGGGAACGGCGTCTTGAGGACGACCTCGCCGTCGATCGTCTCCGGCTGCAGCACGACGCCGCGCCGCGCGGCCTTGATCTCGCCGAGCAGCCCGAAATTCGTCGTCCACTCGCTCATCTCCCCAACCACGACGAAGAACACCTCACCGCGACCGGCGCGTTTGACGAGCGTGGAGAGATTCATCTCGATGATCGACGTGGCGAACTCTCCGATGCCCTCCAGCACGACCAGCGGCACGGGTCCGCCCGCCTGGGCGCGGTCGGCCGCCTCATCGACGGCGCCGAGCACCGCCATGGCCGCCGAGGGAGACTCAGCGGTCGCGGTCCACGCGACGACGTCCTGCACGGGCGATCGACGGTCGCCGATGTAGAACGCGGGCGTGTCGGGCCGCGCGCGCAGCGTCTGCCGCGCGATCGCGGCGGCGGCGGTGGAGCGGCCCGCGCCGGGCGAGCCGGCGACGATGAACGTCCCGCTCGCCTCGATCCCGTACGGGCCGAGGTCGAGATCGGACAGACCGATGGCGACGCCCGCGGCGGTCGTCGCCGGCAGGTCGTCCGCACCGTACTCGACGGGCAGTGCGCGGATGCCGGGAGCGGGCGTCGTGCCGCGTCGCGTCATCGCTTCGGCCATCCGATCGATCGCGAGCGACTGGTCCTTCGTGCTCGACGTGCCGCCGATCACGGCGATCTGCGCCTCGTGGTCGTCGACGATGGCCCGACCGGGCGCCGCGTCGGGGCCGAGGATGTCGCGCGGCATCCCGAGGAGCGCATAGCCGTCTTCGTCGGCCATCCGCAGCACGATGCGGCGTTGGATCATCGCCTGCAAAGAGGTGGGCACGCTCTGGCCGCGGTCGGCGGTGAGGGCCACGTGGATGCCGAGCCCGCGACCGTCGGTGAGCACCTGCTGGAACGCGCGGTAGGCCTCGGCGCGACCGGGCACACCCTCGAACGCGGAACGGAACGCGGGGAAGCCGTCGACGAGCAGGAGGATGCGCGGCTCGTCGGGGCGGCCGGCGAGAGCACGGTACTCGGTGAGCGTGGAGGCGCCCGCCGCCGCATACGCGTCACCGCGACGGTCGAGCTCGCTGCGGAGCGTGGCGAACAGGCGATCGATGCGTTCCGTGTCGTCGCCGGAGATGACGGCGCCCACGTGCGGCAGCGACTCGAGCATGCGCAGGCCCCCGGTCGCGGCATCCAATCCGTAGACGTGGACGGGGCCGCCGCGCGGGGTGATCCCCGCCGACACGGCGAGCGTGCGCAGGGTCACGGACTTTCCCGAGCCGCCGGTGCCGAAGATCGCAAGGTGGCCCTCGGTGTCGGGCTCGAAGAAGAAGGGCACCTGGTCCTGCCGCTCGGGCACATCCACGACGCCGAGCACCAGCCGGGCGTCGGTGCGCTGGTGCAGCTTGGTCTGGTCGAAAGTGGTGGCCAGCTCGTCGAGCCACGGCCGACGCGGCGGCGCGATGCGGGCGAGCTGCGCGGCGTCGCCGAAGCGCGCCACGAGCAGCTGCTGATCGTTGGGGCCGAGATCCTCGGTCTCGGCGGGCGCCTCGACGGCGGCCTTCTCCCACACCGGCGCGTCGCCGAGCAGGAACGGACGCACCTCGACGGCGGGTTCGGCTTCGGCCCGGAGGCTCCACCCGCCCGAGTAGGCCGACTGGAAGAGGTTCATGCGGCCCGGACCGGTCTTTGCGATGCCGCGTCCCGGGATGCCGGGATCGAACAGTGCCGCCTCCTTCGAGCCGATGACGTCGTCGGAGTCGGTCTCGTCGGCCATGCGCAGCGCGACGCGGAGGTTGGTGTTGGCGCGCAGGTTGTCCTTGATGACACCGGCGGGGCGCTGCGTCGCCATGATGAGGTGGATGCCGAGCGAGCGCCCACGTTGGGCGATGTCGACGACGCCGTCGACGAACTCGGGCACCTCCTTGGCGAGTGCGGCGAACTCGTCGATGACGAGGACGAGTGCGGGGGGAGCGTCGGGGTCGGCGGCCTTCTCGAGCTCGAGGAGGTCTTTCGCCTTCTTGCGGTTGAACAGGTGCTCGCGGTGATGCAGTTCGGCGCGGAGGCTGGTCAGCGCCCGGCGGACCAGATGGGGGCTGAGGTCGGTCACGAGGCCCACGCAGTGGGGCAGGCTGACGCAGTCGGCGAAGGCCGAGCCGCCCTTGTAGTCGACGAACAGGAACGTCACGCGCTCGGGGCTGTACTCGGCGGCCATGCCGAGCACCCAGGCCTGCAGGAACTCGCTCTTGCCCGAGCCGGTCGTGCCGCCGACGAGGGCGTGCGGACCCTGCTGGCGCAGATCGAGGTGCAGAGCGCCCTGCGCGCCCTGTCCGACGAGGGCACGAAGCTTGGGCTGGTAGCCGGCGCCGGAGCGCGTCGCACGGATCGACGCATTCTGCGTCCACCGGTCGATGACGGCGTCGGCGCTCGTCGCCATGTCCGACCCCAGCAGCTGCAGCAGGGGGATGGTGCGCGGCACGTCCCCGGCGTCCTCCGCGACATCGCCGATGTCGGTGATGCGGGCGAGCGCCCGGGCCACGACGCCGAAGCGCGCGGCATCCAACGCCTCCACGCGCAGCGGCGCGATGACGGTGCCGAGGCGCACGAAGTTGGCGCTCGCCTCCCCGTCGGCGGGAAGCTCGACCCACGTGCGGCAGGCGGCGGGCAGGTCGGACACGCGCGACGTCGCCCACACCGGGATGACACCGCTGCCGGCGGCACGCTCACTCAGCTGGATGAGTCGCCCCCGGTCGACGGGCGCGTCGGGCGTGATGATCACGACGTATGCCGGAAGCGGCATCTCTTCCTCGCGCCCCCGCGACTCGCCGACCTCGGCGCCGGCGGCGGTCGCGGCATCCGTCGCCTTGAGCGCCCGCAGACGCCGCAGCTGCTTCGTGCGGGTGTCGACCAACTCCTCCAGCTCGGCCAGCAGGCGCGACGCGGTCGCCGCGTTGTCGGCGATGGGGGCCGTGCCGAGGGCGTCCTCGGCGGCCCACGTGTGGGGCAGCCACTTGAGGTCGGCAAGCGCCGCACGGGTGGCCGGGCCGACGAAGGCGACGATGTGGACGTCGGACGGCGCGTGCAGCCCCGCCGTCTGGGCCAGCAGCGCCCGCGCCGTGTCGCCGACGCGCGCCGTCGAGCCGGCGATGCCGATCGCGCCGGCCTCGGCCAGCGACTCGAGGATCGGCACGTCGTCGACCTCGCGGAACGCGTCGACGACCTCGTCGAGGCGGTCGACGTACGACGGGATCGCCGCGTCGCGCTTCGTCGACTCGGCGACGGAGTTGCGGCTCGGGGCGGTGCCGTCGCCGAGACGGACGTGCAGGAACGACCAGTGCTCGGGCCGGCGCGTCCACACCAGGGGCCCGGCGGCGAGCGCGTCGGCGCAGATGGGATCGAGCTCGGGCACCTCGCCGCGGCGGACGCGGCGCTCGGTCTCGCGCTCCTGCTCGAGGCGGCTGGACAGGCGGGTGAGCTGCTGCTCGAAGCGGTCCTTGTCGCGCTGCAGCTGCGCGCGGCCCTGCAGGCGCGTCGTCAGCCAGGTGCCGAGCATCAGAAGCGGGGATGCCGCGACGAACACGAGCGCCATCGGATTCTTCATGACGAAGAAGAGCACGACGCCCATGATCACCGGGGCGATCATCGCCAGCCACGGGAACATCTGCGGAGCGGGCGGTGCCGGCAGGTCGGTGCCGGGCAGCTCCTCGCCGAGATAGCGCGCCTCCACCCGCGGCGAGCGCACGAACGGCACCTGCCGCCACGTCGAGGGCGCCGCCGTGGCGTCGGCGGGGGCCGCCGTGATGCGCAGGCGCGTGTCGCCCAGCACGGCGTCGATCTGGCCGTCGGCGGCCGTCAGGTAGGTGACCGGCGCCCCGTCGACGAGGATGCCGTTGGCGGAGTTCAGGTCGACGAGTTCGGCCCGGCCCTGTCCGACCTCCAGCCGCGCGTGCCGCTTGGAGACGAGCGGGTCGTCGAGCACGATGTCGCACTGGGGGTCTCGTCCGATGATGACCACCCCGCGCTGCAGCGGGATCGTGGTGCCGGCACCGGCACCCGAGGCGATCTCGACGTCGCCGAGCTTCTGCGGAGGCTGATAGCCGGTCGGCACGATGCGCACGGCCGAGCCCGCACCCAGCTGGACGTGCGAGACGGATGCCGCGGCATCCAGCACCTCTCCCGGGCCCGGAGCGATCGTGCCGAACGCCTCGAGCGTCACCTCGTCGCCCGCCGCCGCGCCGCCGCCGCGCGGATCGAGCTCGGCGATGGTGCGTGCGAGGTCGCCGACGGTCGCATCGGCATCGGCGTTGATGACGAGGTCTTCCGGCTCGCCTCCGGGGCGGACCAGCGTGGTGCGCAGCTTCATCCCTGTTCCTTCCTGCGCGGTGCGTCATCGGCGGCGTCGCGATCGTACGCCGCCGGGTCGTCCAGCATGGCGAGGTCCTCTCGCACCACCAGTCGCGAGGCGACGGCGTGCTCCACCAGGCGCACGCGGCGGTTCGTGGCCGAACTGGTCACGCCGCCGCGCAGGCCCGGCACGCCCTGACGGTCGAGCTTGTCGCAGACGTTGTCGAGCTTGCGATTGAAGCGGGTGATGCTCCAGCCCAGGCGCTGCGCCGCAGCGGCCGAGCTGGGCAGCTCACTCATCCCGGTGCCCTCGCGCCGCAGCACCGGCTCGGCCAGAGCGAGGATCAACAGCTTCTGGCTCGGTGTGAGGGGAACGGCGCCGATCGTCGACTCCCCGTCGAAGACGCTCTCGGGCGCCGTCTCGCGGAAAGCCGGCTGCGCCGTGTGCACGGACAGCTCGTAGGTGGTGGGACCGGCGCTGAAGACGACCGTGGTCACTCCGAACACGATCGGCAGGCGGGCGCCCGGGGCGAGTTGGGCCTGCACCCGCCCCTCCGTGTCGGTGACGGTGGCCGACAGGCGCGAACCGATGTTGACCAGCCACCACAGCCCGGCGGACTGCTCGATCGAGAGGAAGTGGCGGTGCAGGAACCGGTTGTCGTCGATCGCGAGATCGCCCTCCCGGCCGATCGTGAACCGTGTGCCCGACGGCACCGTGATGTACTCGCCCGCGAACTCCACCGTGATGTCGCTGCTCGCGGCATCCGCTGCGGCCTCGTCGAGGGGCGGAACCGTGTCGTGAATGTCGGTCATGGGACGCACTTCCGCATCTCGGTGCTCGCCACGCCGCTCTTGCGGACAAGAGTGACCGCGACGCAGGTGGTGCCCGCGGCATCCACGGGAAGGGACACCGTGGGCTCGGTGACCTTGCGGACGTCGCCGTTGCCGGCCAGCGTGTACGCGTACCAGAGGTAGCCGTCGCCGTCCTTCGGGTCGGGGTTGGTCCAGGTGAAGACGACGTTGCCGCCCTCGATCCGGCCGGCGAGCTGCGTCACCGCGGGAACGACGTCTTCGAACGGGTCCTGCGCGACGGCGGTCGTCGACGGCGTCGGAGACGCCTGGGGCTCGACGGCGGGCGCCAACAGGCTCGCACCGACGGCGACGGCCCCCACGACGGCGACGACGGCCGCGGCGATGCCGAGACCGATCCACAGACCGCGGCGGGACCGCGGTACCACCGGCTCGTCCCCGCCCGCGACGGCGTCGGCCTCCGGTGCGGTCGCCGTGCGTGCGGCCGCGGGATCGAGCGTGTGCGCCGTCACCGGCGCCCCGGCGGCGGGGCGGCGGATCGTCGAGGACGTATCGATGTCAACCTGCGGAGCGATCGAGACCGGACCGCGCAACAGCGTCGGCTCGGCCGTGTCGGCCGGGGCGGCGGAGGTGGATGCCGCGGGCAGGGTGCCCGTCGTCTCGGGCGCCCACGGGTTGTCCCTGTCACGGCGGCGGGTGGGGCCGGCGGCGGGGTTCGTGTTCGGTTCGATGCTGACGATGCCGCGGACCCGGGTGAGCTCGCCGTCGGCGTCGTCGTCGGCATCCTCGTGCGGGGCATCGTCGAGGATGTCGATCGGGGTGACCGAGTGGGCGAGTTCGATCTGCACGCGCTGCAGGGCACGGGCGAAGGCGAGGGCGGATTCGTACCGATCGCCCGGACGTTTGGCCATCGCGCGCTCGAGCACCAGTTGCAGCGAGGCAGGGGCGTCGGCCCGCGTCAGCGGCGGCACCGGCTGGGACTCGATGCGCTGGATGAGATCGGCGCCGCCGTTGCGGCCGCCGGGCTGCTCGAACGGCGAGCGCCCGGCCAGCAGCGTGTAGACGGTCGCGCCCAGCGCATAGACGTCGGTGGCGACCCCGGATCCCGGGGCGTCGCTGAACGCCTCCGGCGGCGACCACGGAATCGACATGCCCCCCGACGACTCCTCCGACTCCGCCGTCGTCGCGATGCCGAAATCGGTGAGCGCGGGGCGGTTGTACTCGGTGACGAGGATGTTGGCCGGCTTGATGTCGCGATGCAGGATGCCGGCGCGATGCGCGGTCTCGACGGCGGCCGCGACCTGCACACCCACCCGCAGCGCCTCGGCGACGGAGAACGCCGCCGTACGGGAGCGCACCTGCAGGTTGGGCCGCGAGCAGTACTCCATGACCAGGTAGGGCCGGCCGTCGTCGGACACGCCGGCCTGGTAGATCGTCACGATCGCCGGGTGTGTCGACAGCAGGGCCATGACGTTCGCCTCGGCGGTGAACTGCTCGGCCGAGCCCGAGGCCAAGCGGTCGGGCAGCATGACCTTCACCGCGACGCGGCGGCGGGGAAGCTGCTGCTCATAGAGATAGACGTCCGCGAACCCACCCGAGCCGAGCACGTCGACGTAGGTGAATCCGGGCAGGGCGGGCGGCGGTGCCGGCGGACGCTTGGCGGCGCTCACGGGAGGTCCTCGAAGGTCACGGTCACGTCATCGCCGAGATCGAGGACGTCACCGGTGACGACCATCGTCGGCTCGTTCGGGTGCAGCCGCACCGGTTCGCTGCCGCCGCGCAGCAGCACGGTGCCGTTCGTCGTGTCGAGGTCGGTGACGAGCACGTGCTCGCCTTCCGCACGGATCTCGACGTGGCTGCGCGAGATGTCCTGATCGGGGCTGTCGACCGCGACCAACGTCGGCAGGTCGGCTCCCGTGGTGCGCGTCGATTTCGGGCGACGGCCGATGATCACCGGGCGTTCGAGCTCGACGACCCGACCGGTCGACAGCCGAATGCGCCCGCGAGCCGGCCGGCGGGCGGGAACGTTGTCGGTCGAATCGAACGCGGGTCGCTCGGCGCGCAGCGCCCGCATCTCGGCGACGGCGATCGTCGCACCGTCGTGGTCGCCGAGGTCGCCGTGATCATCGCGTGGCGCGGGCTCGCGCTCCGGCGACGCGGGCTCGGCGGAGGCGGTTTCGACGTCGTCGAGGTGCGCGTCCTCGGGGTCCGCGACGACGATGGCGGCGGCCGAGACCGGGCGTGCGACCGTCTCGCCCCAGAGGAGGTCGTATTCGTCGACCGGGGGCGCGGCGGCATCCTGAACGTCGGTCGCCTCGGGGATCAGCGTATCGGCCGAGGTGTCGGCAGCCGGCGCCGCGGGCTGCGGCTCGGCGTCCGGCGCGGGCTGCGATACGGGGGCGCTGCCGAACAGCCCTGGCGGCACCGAATCGATGAGCGATTCCGAGGAGACGGCGGATGCCGAGGTGACGCCGACGGCCGGTTCTTCCTCGGCATCCGACGATTCCTCGGCGTCAGACGGCGCGTCGGCCGGGGCCTCGGCCGGAGCCACCGCGGGGGCCGGAGCCACCGCCGGGGCCGGAGCCACGGCCGGCGCGGAGGCTGCCGGCGGAACGGGAGAAACAGAGGGAGCGGAAGCAACGGATGCGGCGGCGAGGACGACCTCGACGAGATCGGCGCGCACCACTCCGGACTGCAGCGGCACGTCGGCCGCGGGTGCGTGCGTGCCCGGGTGCGGGGCGACACTCACACGCACGGCTCCCGGGACGAAGCGTTCTGCCCAGGTCGCCACTCCCCGTCCCGACACGGCCTCGGGGTGGTCGCCCTCCACGACGACCTCGACGTCACCGCGCACGGCCACGCGCGCACCGCCCGCCTCCGCGATCGCGAGTGCGAACGGCGGGATCGCCGTGAGGGACGTACCGAACGCACCCGTGAGCGCCTCGAGAACGGCACCGATGCCCCCCGCACCCAGCCCGCGCCACACGCCGGCGGCCGTCGCGGCCGACACGGCCGGAGACAGCAGCACGACGGCGTCGCCGTCGGCCGCGAGCCACCAGGCGTCGGTCGTCGTCGCCGGCCGGTAGTCGATCCGCGTCTTCGTCATCGCATCCGTCATCACACATCACCTCTCGTGCCCGCGCGCGGTCGGGTGTCGCCGTCCGCTTCGGCTCGGCGCGCCCCTGCGGGTGCCGTGTCGTACACGTCGTCGAAGCCGGCGACGTGCACGGCATCCACGACCACCGCGGTGACGTTGTCGCGTCCGCCGTGCAGCAACGCCTCATGGATCAGTCGCGTCGCCGCGGCTTCGGGATCGCTCTCCTCGGCGAGGATGTCGCGCAGACGATCGGCCGGCACCTCGCCGGACAGGCCGTCGGAGCAGACCAGGATGCGATCGCCCGGCTCGGCCGGCACCATCCAGTAGTCGGCCTGCCCTTCGCTTCCGGCGCCGATCGCCCTCGTGATCTCATTGCGGCGGCTGTCGGTCGCGGCGTCGGCGCCGGACAGCACGCCGGCGTCGAGCAGTTCCTGCACGACCGAGTGATCGACGCTGATCTGCTCGAGCACGCCCTGCGCGAAGCGGTACGTGCGGGAGTCGCCGACGTTCACGGTCAGCCAGTATCCGACCCCACCGACGTCGGCGACGACGACGCCCGACAACGTCGTGCCCGCCGCGCGTCCGTCGCTGGCGATCGCCTCCACACGCGACCGGGCGCGCCGCAGCGCCGCGCGCACCTGGTCGATGGCGAGACTCGCACCGCCGACCAGGTGGGCGAACTCGGCCACGACCGCAGCACTGGCGCGGTCGCCCGCGTCGTGTCCGCCCATCCCGTCGGCGACGAGGAAGAGGGGCGCCTGCGCGAGGTAGGCGTCTTCGTTCACGCGGCGGCGAAGACCCGTGTGCGACGCCGCACCGACGCGGACGGCGATCGGGGGCTCCGCCGGCGTGGCGTCGGTCACGAGGTCACCTCGACGGTCACCTGCCGGTCGCCGAAGACGAGCACGTCTCCGGCCCGGACGCGAGTGCGCTCGCCCGGCTCCAGCGGGAGGAGGTCGTCACCGCGGCGCACCGCGACCCCGTTGGTGGAGTGCCGATCGACCACCCACACCGCGCGATCGTCGTCGGGGATCATCTCGAAATGCGTCTTCGACAGCGACAGCGTCTCATCGCGCACGGGTGAGACCATCGCGCCCGTCTCGGGTGCGGGATTACGGCCGAAGAGCGTGCGACCGTAGAGCGCCTGCCGCGTTCCGTCGTCCCACACGAGGCGCGCGAAAGGACGCTCTCCGGTGGAGATCCGGGTCTCGTCGATGCTCTCGATGACCACGCCGGCACCGGATACGGGCCCGCGATCGGCGGCCGGCGCGCCGGAGACCGGCGGCGTCGCGTCGGACACCTCCACCGTCGGCAGGCCGGGTGCGGGCGCGGGCGCGGGCTGATCGAGTCGGTCGGCGTCACTCACCCCGGGGACGAAGGAGATGACGCCGCTCGCGAGCGGAGTGCTCCGCACCGGCGCGGGAGGCTCGGCAGGCGACCAGCCGCCGAGTTCGGGCGCCGGCGCCTCCGGCAGAATCGGGGCAGCTGGCAGCACCGTCGGCGCCAGACTCGACGGGGGCGACGGGGGCGCCGCCTCGGCGCGGGAATCTGCTGCCGGCACCGGCGAGCGGCCGGCCACATCGGTCATGACGGCCCCCACGGCGCGGTCGTGCCATCCCCGGTGCCACGGCGACGAGTCGAAGAGCGGGGAGAAGTACCCGACGACGATCGCGCCGCCCAACGCCCAGACGAGGTTGCGGCCGAGCGCGCGGCCGAAGCCGAGGCGCGATGCCGGGGCCGACGCATCGACCGCCCCACCCTCCCGCACGAGTCGCAGCCCGAGCGCGCGCATGCCGAGCGAGCCGGCGCCGGCCTGCATCAGGGTGTAGACGACGAACCAACCGAGACCGATCACGTACGCCAGGGCCACGGCCAGCGGCAGGGGCAGTGCCCCTCCGGTGCCGAAGGAGATACCGGCGAACACGCCCACCGCGATCAGCAGGACGACCATCCCGATCGCCGCGTCGATCAGGTAGGCGCCCACCCGCCGGCCCACCTGTGCCGGGCGCCGCACGAGATCCAGATCAGTCATCGGAGGACTCCGTTCCACGAGGGCGGATGCCGCGGCGCACGCGCGCGACGACGGCGCCACCGGTGCCGGCGATCGCCTGGCCGAGGGCGTGCCACGACCAGCCGCTGCGGCGCAGCGACCGCACGCTCAACCGTGCGCGAAGGCGCTGCCAGACGGTCGTCGATCCGCGCATCTGGCCGACGATGTCATCGACTTCGCGCCAGAAGGCGTCGACATCCTCGGGTGCGGGGTCGCCCGGACCGAAGACATCCACATCGGCGCGGGTGGCGAGCTGCGTGACGCGCGGGTCGTCGAAAGTCGAGCCGACGACGAGCGCGCTCTCGGCACGGGTCGCCCCGATCGCCACCGGAGCCCGCAGATCGACGGCCGAATCGACCAGTTCGTCCCAGCCTCCCGAGATGCGGTCCGCGGTGCGCTCGGCGTTGCGGCGGCGCGCACGGCGCACGCCCTTGATCACGCCCATCACGATGAACGGCGCCGCCAGCAGCAGGAGGATGCCGAGGGTGAGGCCGCCGTACAGCAGCACGGGTCCGAGCCAGCTGAGGTCTGCGGCCTGCTCCTCGTCCTGGTCACGGTTCTCCGCGATCGCCGGGGGCAGGTCGGCGGGCTGCTGGGCGGGCGGCGGCGGCTGGAGCACCTGCGGCTTCGGGTTGGCCTTCGGCTTGGTCGACTGGTCGTTGGGCTTGTTGTCCTCGTCGGGGGTGGGATCGAACGGAACCCAGCCGTAGCCCTGGAAGGCGATCTCCACCCACGCGTGCAGGTTGCCGCCGGTGGCCGTGAGCGTCGGACCGTCCTGCGGGTGCTTCTCGTCGGCGTGCCAGCCCATCACGACGCGTGCAGGCATGCCCAGCTGCGTCGCCATCAGAGCCATCGCGACGGCATACTGCTCGTCGTCGCCGACCATCTGGTCGCCGCCGAAGAGCGACGTGATGCGGTTGGCCCCGTGTCCCGACAGCGAGACGACGTCGTCGCCCAGGCCGTGGCTGAAGAAGCCCTGCGTGTGCAGGTAGCTCTCCAGTGCCCGCGCGCGCTCGATCGGGGTGTCAGCGCTGGCGGTGGCCTTGGAGGCGATGTCGGCGATCTTCTCCGGAATGCCCGTCTGCTTCGGCATCTTGAGAGCCGCGAACGGCACGTCGGCCAGCGCCGTGTCGCTCGGGAGGTCGGGGATGACGGTGTCGATCGTGTACGCGTCGCCGGATGCAAGCCCCGCAGGGGCGACGGCGGTGCCGGTGGCGTCGTTGAAGTGCGTCGTGCGGGCAAGCTCCGATGCCCGCGGGCCGTCGAAGGTGAAGTCGCGGACGGCGCCCACATCGGGCACCCACACTCCGCTCAGGTCGCCGATCTCCACCCGCAGCGTGGCTGCGGTGCCGGTCGCCGCGGGAGACATGTTGGAGCGGATCGGGGTGAACGCGCTGGAGGAGCCGGCCCCGTCGTCGGACACGTTGTAGACGATGCCGTCGTACGCGTCCATCGTCGCCAGCCGCACGCGGCCGTCCTTGGGCAGTCCCGTCACGGTGAACAGGGTCTTGTCGGCGTCGTCGCGCACGTAGCCGCGGAAGGACTGCAGCGGACTCGGATAGTCGGTGATGTCGAACGGCGGCACGATGAAGTCGCGCAGGATGTACCGCGGCGGGGTGGCAACCGCGGCGGTGGCGATTCCCGCGGCCGAGGCGACGGCGAGCACGATCCCACCGGCGACGAGTCGGCGCGTGCGCGAACTGCGCACCGCCCCGGCATCCGAGGCCCCCGCCGCCTCGATCCGCAACGCGGCGCGGTCGTGGTCCCACGCGCGGCGCAGCGCGAGCCAGACCGTCGCGACGACGGCGAAGACGATGCCCTGGACGAGCGGGGCCGCGGGCTGCGCGACACCCAGCAGGATCGTCGCGACCAGCACCGCGAGCGCGGGCAGCAGAGCCCAAGCGCCGTGGCGTGCCCGGAGAGCCAGCGATCCGGTGAGGACGGCGCCGACGAGAGTGAGGATGAAGGGGACCACGAGATGGCCGTCGGATGCCGCGACCGGCGGCACCGTGGTCAGCAGCTGCTTCCACGACGTGATCGTCCCGAGGGCGAGCTGCTGCAGGGTCTCCAGCGTCGGGACGACGCCGAGCAGCGCCGTGTGCGGCAGCGCGAGCGCACCGCCGAAGACGACGTAGGCGCCGATCGTCGCGCCGGCCAGGCTCAGCACCCCGAGGCGCCACCGGGCTCCCGCCCAGGCCAGCGCCAGCCCGAGAGCGAGCCCGCCGACGCCGGCGACGAGGTACTGCGGCGAATCGAAGGTGGGGGCGAACCCGACGATCGACACCGCGAGCAGCACGGCGGCGGCGGTCAGGTCGAGAGCGAGAACGCGCGGCTCGATCGTCGCCGCCTGTGCAGCGGGGCGCGGGGCGCGACGCGGCAGCCGCGGGCGCGCGCTCACGAGAGCACCTTCCGGACGGCCCGCGGCAGCTGGTCGAGCGCACCGACGGTGACGACGTCGGCCTCGCCGATGCGCTGCAGTGCCGGTGCGTCCACCCGGGTGTCGGCGACGACCGCGAGTGCGCGCACGCCGAGCGGCAATCGTGAGCA
This sequence comes from Sphingomonas sp. BLCC-B65, assembly GCF_028550675.1. Classification (NCBI taxonomy): domain Bacteria; kingdom Pseudomonadati; phylum Pseudomonadota; class Alphaproteobacteria; order Sphingomonadales; family Sphingomonadaceae; genus Sphingomonas; species Sphingomonas sp. BLCC-B65. The sequence continues at coordinate 1,640,125 of NZ_JAQQGL010000001.1, forward strand.
GGCGAGGCGGAGTTCGGCCGCGTCGGTGCGCGAGCCCGTGACGAGCACGACGACCGCGGCATCCGGTGCATGGGCTGCGATGCCGCCGGCGAGCGCGACGATGCCGCCGAGCCGGGCGCGCGAGTGCCCGAGCATCGAGAGCTCGTCGAGGAAGCGACGGGAGCTGAGCGAGCGCAGCGGCCCCTGCTGAGTGCGCGCATCGAGGACGCGGGAATCTCGCAGGGCGCGCAGGCCGATCGACCCGGCGACCGAGATGGCGAGTTCGAACTCCGCCGCCTCGCGATACTCGTCGGGAAGCGTGGACAGGCCCACGACGAAGTGCGAGCGGCGCGTCTCTTCGTACTGGCGCACCATCACCTCGCCGACCCGCGCGGTCGACTTCCAGTGCACGTGGCGCAGGTCGTCGCCGGGCTGGTACTCCCGCAGCGCGTGGAAGGACACGTCGTCGCGCGCGAGGTGCTGCACCGGCAGACCCTCCAGATCGCGGAGGTGGCCGAGCGACAGGCCCTCCAGCGCCGTCGTCTGCGGGTGCACGTACAGATCGACGGCCTGGCGGCGGTCGTGCGCCCGTTCGAACAGCCCCAGCGGGTCGCCGCGGCGAACGCTCACCGGTCCGACCGAGAGCACACCGCGTGTCGTCGTCGGAATCGCGAAGACCTCTTCGTGCTCCTCGTCGGGCGCGAGGCGCGGCACCTGGAAGACGCCGCGACCGGCGCCGACGGGAAGGATGACTTCGGAGGGCAGCAGCGTTCGCGGCGTGCGGTTGGCGAGCATGAGCCCACCGACGGCGCGTTCGCCCACGACGACGCGAGTGCGCGTGAGGTCGAGCCCGATCTCGTACGTCGTGCGGCCGAAGAGGAAGCCGAGGCTGATGATCAGGGTCACCGTGATGACGGCCGCGATGACGAGGAACTCGCGCCAGCCGTAGGCGAAGGCCAGCCACCAGACGAGCACGGCGGTCGCGATCAGCACCCACCCCAGTGGCTGCACGACGTCGCCGATCGCCCGCAGCACGCGGACGACGCGGCGGCGCACCGCGTCGATGCGCTCCCGCCGGCGTTCGGCCGCGGTGGCCTCCCGGGGAGCGACGAGGGGCGCGTCGGCTTCGCCCTCGGCATCCGACGTCGGCGGCGTCGGGGCGACGGGCGCGGCGGCGTCCGCGGGCACGCCGGAATCATCACCCCGTCGCCGCGCGCGGCGCGACGGGGTGAGAGTGTCCGGTGCCGGCGACATCAGCTGGCGGCCCGCGCCAGGGGGGCCTCCACGGCGGAGACCGCCCGCTGGACGATGCTCTCGGCGGTCGTTCCGGAGAACTCCGCCTCGGGGTCGAGCACGAGGCGGTGCGCCCACACCGGCACGGCGAGGGTCTTCACGTCGTCGGGCACCACGAAGTGGCGACCCTGCGCGGCCGCGTAGACCTTGGCGACGCGCATCATCGAGATCGCTCCGCGCACCGAGACGCCGAGGCGGGTCGCGTCGGACGCGCGCGTGTGCTCGACGAGCTGCGCGGCATACCGCGCGACCACGGGGTCGACGTGCACGGTGGCGGCAAGGTCCGCCATGTCGGCAACCGCGCTCGTGGTGATGATGGCGCCGAGGGATGCCGACGGGTTGCGGTCGACCGCCCCCGCGAGGATCCGCTCGGTGACGGCGAGCGTCGGGTAGCCGATCGAGGTCTTCAGCATGAAGCGGTCGAGCTGCGCTTCGGGCAGTTTGTACGTTCCCGACTGCTCGATGGGGTTCTGCGTCGCGATCACGAGGAACGGTCGACCCACCTCGTGGGCCACGCCGTCCACCGTGACGCGCGACTCCTCCATGACCTCCAGCAGCGCCGACTGCGTCTTGGGCGAGGCACGGTTGATCTCGTCGGCCAGCACGATCGAGGAGAAGACCGGACCGCGGTGGAACTCGAACCGGTGGTTCTGCTGGTCGTAGATCGTGACGCCCGTGACGTCGGAGGGCAGCAGGTCGGGCGTGAACTGGATGCGCGTGCTCGTGCCCTGGACGGAGGCGGCGATCGCCTTCGCGAGGCTCGTCTTGCCGGTGCCCGGGGCGTCCTCGAGGAGCACGTGTCCCTCGGCGAGCATCGCGGAGAGCACCAGGCCCACCACCTCCCGCTTTCCCAGCAGCGCCTGATCGACATTGTCGACGAGACGCGTGAAGGTGTCGCGGAACCACGCGGCCTGTTCGGGGGTCATGCTCATTCGTTCGTTCCTTGCTGTCGGACTGTCGTTGTCGAGGTCAATTTCGGGGCCACCACTGCTTCTCCGTATCGACGGAGCCACCCCATCCGAGGATGTCGACCCACACGTTGTAGCCGTCGGCGCCGCTGTAGCAGTAGAGCTCGACCGCACCATCGCGGGGAAGGTCGAACGCGTAGGTGGTGCCGAACTTGTGCGCCCCACCGGAGTCGTTCCAGCACTCGATGCGGTAGTTGCCGGCATCGAAGTTCCGCGTGTTGACGACGAAGTGGTAGCACCCGTTGACACAGCCCGCCGCTTCGAAGTTGCCGCGCGTGACCCACACCCGAGGCTGCGGAGGCGGCGGGGCATCGACCGTGCGTGCCGAGTCGGACGCCGTGGTGGTCTGGCCGGCCGCGCTCGTGCGGACCTCGATGCTGTGCGTCTCGCTGTAGCCGTAGCCGCGCGTGATCGAGCCGCTCGCGTCACGGCTGACGAGGCCGCCGTCGATGTACACCTCGGTGCCGATGTCGCGCCCGTTGCGGGACGGCGACGACCACGAGTACGTGATGTTCGTCCCGGATGCCGAGGCGTTCGCCGACGGATTGCCGATCGGGCCGTACGGCGACACGGCGTTCGAGTCGTTGGAGGCCCCACTGGCGTAGGTGCTGCCGTCGACGGTCGAGACGGCGCGCACGCGGATCGTGTACGTGCCGTTGTTGTTGACCTGGCCGTTGCCGATCGTGCCGGCGCCGTTGGTGCCGCCGCCGACCCAGTCGCCGCGCCAGCCGCCGCCGTTCACGGAGTACTGGTACTGGATCTCGTTCGCGTTCGCGCCGTTGCCGGAACCGGCCTGCCACGTCACGCTCACCGTGTTGTTGCCCTCCGTGGCGGCGACGCCCGTCGGTGCCGCCGGAGCGGTGACACCGCGGCGCGGGGCGGACTGCGGGCTGCGGTCGCCCCAGCCGGCCTTGTTCTGAGCGCGGACGTCGAACGTGTAGTCCGTCGTCGAGGTGTCGACCTTGACGGCCTGGCTCGTCTGGCTGCCCGAGACCGGGATGGTGTTCACCACGGAACCGCCGCGCAGGACGCGCAGCTCGTACCCGGAGATCGCGTCGCCGTTGTTGGCGGGCGCCTTCCAGTCGACCTGGATCTGGGCTTGCGAGCCCACCGGCGACAGGAGCGTCGTCGTGGGCGCGGCGGGCGCGTCAGGCTTTCCGGCCGGCACCATCGACGCCGACCAGGGGCTGAACTCGCTCGGATCCGGCGCCTTGTTGTGGGCGCGCACGCGCACCTGGTACGACGCCCCGTTCTCGAGGCCGTCCCAGACGATCGAGGTTCCGGTGACGCCCGTCTTCTGCACGATGCCCGATGGCGGCGCCGGCGAGATCTCCAGCGTGTACGACGTCACCGGCGAGCCCTCCGAGCGCGGCGGAACCCACGACACGGTGAGGCTGCGGTCGCCGAACTGCAGCGTCGGCGGCGCGGGGGTGTCGGGGCGCACGTCGGGGCGTGCGGTCTCCGACGGCAGCGACGGGTCGGACGTGCCGACCTTGTTGCTGGCGGTGACCACGAAGTTGTACTCGACGTTGTTGGTCAGCCCATCCAGGGTGCACGTGGTCGACGCGCACTGCTTCATGTAGTTGTTCGCCGTCGAGGTCACGGTGTACCCGGTGATCGGCGACCCGTTGTCGGTCGGCGGGGTCCACGAGAGCACGACCGTGCGGCTCTGGATGCTGGAGACGACGGGGCGACCCGGGGCATCCGGCTTTCCCTGCACCGTGATGCGGATGCGTCCCTCGACCGCGCGGTCGGGGTCTCCGGTCGCGTCCATCACGCGGTAGCGCGCGATGACGGTGCCGACGAACGATTTGTCGCTGGTGACCTCCACCCGGTCGCCCTTGACGGCGACCTGGGCCTGCCCGGTCTCCAGCACCGCGTTCTCGATCTTGAGCGGGGTGTCGGGGAACGGGTTGACGTCGTTGGCGAGCACGGGCACCGATTCGGTCGAACCCTGGGCCGACTCGGCGATGACGTCGTCGTTGGCGCTGGCCAGCGGCCGCGTCGACGCGGTGACGGTGATCGAGATCGTCGCTTCCGCCGGCGTCGTGGTGCCGTCGTCGGCGGTGACCGTCAGGTCGGCGCGCGTGCCCTTCTTCGTGGATGCCGCGGCCGACACCTTCAGCTGTGTGCCGTCGACCGAGGCGGTGAGTCCGTCGGGCGTGGAGCCCTTGATCGCGAATTTCAGCTTGCCCTGATCGCCGGGGTCGGGATCGGTCGCCAGCGCCGCGAGGTCGAGCACGGTGGCATCCTCGCCGGGCGCGACGTTCATGGAGGCGCCGAGCATCGTCGGCGACTGGTTGTCGGGCGGCAGAACCGTGATCGGGATCGTGAGCGTGGCCTTGCGCCCGGTCGGGTCGTCGGGACCGTCGCCGTCGGTGACCTCGAAGGTCAGTGCGTCGGAGCCGAAGTAGCGGTCGGCCGACGTGTAGACGAGCGTCTGCTGATCCTTGATGAGGTTCGCGCCGTTGGCGTGCACCGCCGACACCTTGGCGGCCTCGGTGATCACGACGCTCTTGCCACCGGCCGCGCGTACGTACTGCGACAGCGGAAGATCGATGGTCTCGCCGCTCTTGACCTCGACGGGTTTGGTGGAGATGAGACTCGGCGGCAGCTCCGACAGCGCCGGCACCCGGATGAACGCAGAGTCGGTGAGACCGTCGGGGTCGGTGACCGTGTACGTGATGAGCTGGCGCTGGTCGGTGACCTGCACCCGCACGGTGCCGTCCGCGCCGACGCGGGCGTTGTCCCCGCCCGCACCGAGGGTCACCGTGAGATCGCTCTTCGTGCCGTCGGGATCGTCGTCGTTCTCGAGCACCGCCACATCGGCCGTGGTGCCGTCCTTGACGTCTTCGGCGCGCACGCGGTCGTCGCGGGCGATGGGACGCTCGAGCGGAACGTTCGGGTCGACGGTGATCTGCACGCTGGTCGAGGCCCGCGCGCCGCGCGAGTCGGTGATCGCGTACTGCAGCGACGTGTTCATCTGCTCGTTCGGAGCCGTGATGAGCAGATACTTCCCGCTGACGCGCGCCTTCAGGCCGGGGACGTTCGGCGGCAGCGTCACCGGGTCGTCCTGGGCGAAACCGAACTCGTCGCCGTCGGGGTCGGAGTCGTTGGCGAGGACCGGCACCGCGACCTCGCGTCCCGGGCGGATCGTCACCGTGTCGCGCACCGCGTAAGGCGCCTGGTTCACGGATGCCGCGGGTGCGATTCCGACCTGCACGGTGGCCGTGGCGTCCTTGCCGAGGCTGTCGCGCACCCGGTAGGAGAACCGGTCGACGCCCGCGGAGTCGCCGAACGCCTCGTAGGTGAACGAGTTCGCCCCGGTCTCGACGATGCGCCCCTTCTTCGGCGCGTCGGCGATGCCGACCAGCTCGACCGAGTCACCGTCCTGGTCGATGCCGTCCAGCGGCACGGGGATCGTGACGGTCGAACCGCTCAGCGTGCGCGCGGTGAGATCGCGCGGCTTCGGCGCGGAGTTGGCCTCGTCGTTGCGCGGCAGGATCTGGATCGTGACGTACCCCGCGTCGCGCTGACCGGTCGAGTCGACGGCTTCATACGTGACGTAGACGGTCTTCGGGGTGTTGCCGGCACGGAAGCGGACCTTGTCCTCGGAGACGAAGGCCTCGCCGTCGGCGGGGTCGACCAGCGGCGGCACGAGATCGGGGGCGACGTGCATGGTGTCGCCGTTGGGGTGGTAGTCGTTCGCCAGCACGGGGATGGTGACGGTGTCGCCGACGCGTACGACGGCCTGGTCGTCGTTGGCGACCGGCGGGCGCAGCTTCGCGGGCGGCGGCACTGGGATCACGACGATCTCGCCCTCGGCCGTGCGCGAGCCGTTGGAGATCGTGTACCCGACGCGCACCTGCTTGCTGAGTGAGCCGATGTCGCTGATGCGCACGGTCTCGTGGCCCAGCACCGCAGCGGCGACGCCGGAGCCGGGGACGGAGCTGACCGACTGCACCACGAGGATGCCCCCGGCGGGATCGGTGTCGTTGGACAGCACGTTGACGAGCACGTCGCCGCCGACGGGCAGCAGAGCCACGTCGCGCACCGCGACGGGTGGCAGGTCCTCGTTGGATGCCGGGAGCACATCGATGCGGACGAGACCCGGAACGGAGTTGGGGCCGGCCGATACGAGGTACTGCGGATAGTACGTGCCGGGGCTGGAGGCCGTGAACGTGAAGGTCTTGTTCGCGAAGTCGGGGACGATCGTCGCGCCGGGCACCTCGTCGACGCGGGTGAGGCGCAAGGGCTCACTGCCGGAGCTCGTGTCGTTCGTGAGCGGAGAGACCGTCACCGTGCGTCCGACCTGTGTGACGACGTGGTCGGAGTTGGTCACCGGCACGGTCGTGCCGAGCGGGCGGATGTCGTAGCGCGCGATGCCGGCGCCGTCCGCCGTGCCGTCCGACACGACGATCGGCACGTCCTTGCGCCCCTGGACGCCGCCGATCGCACGGTACGTGATCTGCCCATCCGGCGTGAAGTCCGCCTCGTCGCCGCCGTCGGCGGCGACGTCCTTGAGGAAGATGTCATCGCCGTCGGGGTCGATCCAGTCCGACAACACGTTGTACGAGGCCGTGCCACCCGACTCGACGGTGATCGGCGTGGTGCGTTTCTGCACCGGCGCCGCGTTCACATCGAACGGGTGCACCGTCACCGTGACCGTCGCGGTGGCTTCGCCGCCACGACCGTCTTCCACGGTGTAGCGGAAACTCGTGGAGCCGGTCGCTCCCTCGGGAGCGGTGAACTGCAGCGCCGCGCCGTTGTTGATCGGCTCGACACTGCCGAACGCGGGGGTCGAAGCGGGTGCGGCGACGAGGACGTCGCCGTCGGCATCGGTGTCGTTGTCGAGGACGGGCAGCACCGTCGTGCGGCCGGGGCGCACCCCGTACTGATCGTCCTGTGCGATCGGCGGGGTGTTCTGGTCGGTGCGCTCGGGGAGCGTGGTCTGCACGGTCTCCTCGGTCGTCTTCTCCTCATCGTCGCCGTCGCCCTCGGGCGGCGTGATGTCCTGCCAGTTGTCGACGCGCTGCATCGAGTCCGAGGCCATCCACGCGGCGCCGCCGAAGACGTCGTTGAGCACGACGACGTCGCGATTGACCCGGAAGCGCAGCACGCTCGTCGCCTCGACGCCGGGAACGTCCCGCGCGGCGTCGTCGGCGTCGCCGGGACAGTCGCGGACGAACCGTCCGCTGCCCGACCAGGCGCCGTACGCGCAGCCGGCCACAGAGACCGGCTCGGCGGGCGTGCCCTTCGAGCCGCCGGCCTCGATCGTCTGGGGATCGCCGCCCCCCGTGGGGATGCGCACCAGCGACGTCGGCGTTGCGAGGGTGACGGCGTCGGCCGTGCCCGACGGTTGCTGGAGCACGGCGTCGCCCGGCACCTGCACGCGCAGCCCGTCGCCGCCGTAGAGCGTGTCGGTGTCGTGGTCGAGCACATACGGCGTGGTGCCGACGACGGTCAAGGAAAGCTTGTGGTCGGCCGTCACACCGGGAAGATCGCGCGACGACTTCTGCACCGTCGTGCCGTCGTCTCCCTGTCCGTACGAACGGACGGCGGCCTCCGACGCTGAGGCAGCGTACACCGTGCCGTCGACGCCGACGGCGACCTTCGCGTTCTTGCCCTCGTCGGCGACGGGTTCGGTGCCCTGGGCGCCGATACCGCTGATGGCCGTGAACGGGCTGGTCCAGAGTGCTCCCGTGGGCTCGATGACCGCGACGGTGTCCGCGCCCATCGCGACGGCGGCCCCGGGCTTGAGCTCGGCGGAGTCCGACATGATGACGCGGGCGGGATCGACGGCAGCGATCGACGACGCCGTCGAGTCGACGACGAGCACACGGGTGCCGCTCTGCAGGATGTCGTAGTCGGACGTACCGGCACGCAGGCCCCCGTCGAGCACGCGCGAGGAGTGGTTGAAGTGGCCGATCAGCAGGCTGGACTGCTTCGTGACCCACACACCGCCGTCATTGAGGTCGACCTCGGTGGTCGGCTTGCCCTCGTACGACACCGCGAAAAAGCCGACCACGAGAGCGGCCGCGGTGACCGCGGCGGTCGAAATCAGCGTACGCGGACGCGCGCGAAGCCACGCAAAGGACTTCATTGTGGGCTCGGCTCCCCTCCGGGCTCGTATTCATTTGCGTGGCGTCGGGACCTGTTGCTGAAGCAGGCGCACACGTCGTGCAGACCCGGATAGCCTACGTCACGAAATCAACGGCTGCGTGCCCTTGCACATGGGGAGAACTACCCACTATTGGATCGTCATGCTCCGACGTAGGTAGCCAGATGACGAGCCGTGAGCGTCTCACCCGAGGCGATCAGGTCCTCAGGTGTTCCCGCGAACACGACTCGACCACCCTCGCGACCGGCGCCCGGACCGACGTCGATGATCCAATCGGCGTGCGCCATGACCGCCTGGTGGTGCTCGATCGCGATCACCGAGTTGCCGGCATCCACGAGACGATCCAGCAACGCGAGCAGGTTGTCGACGTCGGCGAGGTGCAGGCCGGTCGTCGGCTCGTCGAGAACGTACACGGCACCGGGCTTGGCCATCGCGATCGCGAGCTTCAGACGCTGCCGCTCGCCGCCTGACAGCGAGGAGAGCGACTGGCCCAGCGTCGTGTAGCCCAGCCCGACGTCGATCATCCGTCGCAGGACCGCGTGGGCCGGCCCCGTGCCGACGAACGGGGCAGCCTCGTCGGCCGACATCGCCAGCACCTCCGCGATCGTCTTGCCCTGCCACCGGTACTCGAGCACGGTGGCGCTGAACCCGCTGCCGCCGCACAGCTCGCAGCGGGTCTCGACACTCTGTGTGAACCCGAGATTGGTGATGATGACACCGAGGCCTCGACACGCGGGGCAGGCGCCTTCGGAATTGGCGCTGAACAATCCGGGCTTGACGCCGTTCGCCTTCGCGAACGCGGTGCGGATCGCATCCAGCACACCGGTGTAGGTCGCCGGACTCGAACGGCGCGAGCCTTTGATGGCGGTCTGGTCGACGACGACGACGTCGTCGAACGCCGGCAGGCTGCCGTGGATGAGCGACGACTTGCCCGATCCCGCGACTCCCGTGACGACGGTGAGGATGCCGAGAGGCACGTCGACGTCCACGGAACGCAGGTTGTGCAGATTTGCGCCGCGGATCTGGAGTGCGCCGCGCGCCGCGCGCGTCGCGGGCTTGAGTCGCGCACGGTGATCGAGGTGGGTGCCGGTGAGCGTTCCCGAGGCACGAAGCCCCGCGACGTCGCCCTCGTACACGATGCGTCCACCGGCGCGGCCCGCACCGGGTCCGAGGTCGACGACGTGGTCGGCGATGGCGACGACCTCGGGCTTGTGCTCGACGACGAGAACCGTGTTGCCCTTGTCACGCAGGAGCAGGAGCAGGTCGTTCATCCGCTGGATGTCGTGCGGGTGCAGGCCCGTGGTGGGTTCGTCGAAGACGTACGTGACATCGGTGAGACTCGAGCCGAGGTGGCGGATCATCTTGGTCCGCTGGGCCTCGCCTCCCGACAGTGTGCCGCTGGCGCGATCGAGCGACAGGTAGCCGAGGCCGATCGCGACGAAGGAGTCGAGCGTCTGACGCAGGCCCGCGACGAGCGGGGCCACCGAAGCATCGGTGATGGAGGCGACCCACTCCGCGAGCTCGGTGATCTGCATGGCCGCCGCGTCCGCGATGCTGACCCCGGCGATGGTCGACGACCGGGCTCCGTCATTGAGGCGCGTACCGCCGCAGGCGGTGCACGGCATGAACTTCACCGCGCGGTCGACGAAACTGCGCACGTGCGGCTGGAGACTGTCGCGATCCTTCTGCAGGATCGACTTCGTGATCTTGAGGATGAGTCCTTCGTAGGTCATGTTGATGCCGGCGACCTTGACCTTCGTCTGCTCCTTGTAGAGCAGGTCGTTCAGCTGCGTCGCGGTGAACTGCGCGATGGGCTCGTCGGGCGGGAAGAAACCGGACTCGCTGTACCCCTTCACCATCCAACCGTCGGGCGTGTAGCCGGGCACGCGAATGGCTCCGTCACGCAGAGACAGCGAGCGGTCGAGCACCTCGTCGATGTCGATCTCGCTCGCCTGCCCCAGGCCCTCGCACGCCGGGCACATCCCGCCCGTGATCTCGAATCGGCGGTGCTGCGTCGTGGACGCGCCCGCCGCGACCGTGAGGGATCCCGATCCGGACGCGGATGGCACGTTGAAGGAGAACGCCTGCGGCGAACCGATGTGCGGATGGCCGATGCGGCTGTACAGCACACGCAGCATCGCGTGGACATCGGTCGCCGTCCCGACGGTCGAGCGTGCGTTCGCGCCCATGCGCTCCTGGTCGACGACGATCGCCGGACTGATGTTCTCGAGCGCGTCGACCTCGGGACGGTTGACCTGGCCCATGAACTGCTGCACGAACGTCGGATAGGTCTCGTTGATCAGCCGCTGCGACTCGGCCGCGATGGTCCCGAAGACGAGACTCGACTTGCCCGAGCCGCTGACGCCGGTGAAGACCGTGAGCCGACGCTTCGGGATCTCCACGTCGACGCCCTGCAGGTTGTTCTCGCGTGCGCCCACGACGCGAATGAGGCCGTGGGAGTCGGCGACGTGTTCGGATGCCGGTGTCATGGCGACAGTCTGCCGCGAGGGTGCGACGTCGCACAGTCCCGCGTCGACCCGCTCGCGCGTTCACACCGCGCGGTGACACCCCGCGAGGTGATCGTCGACCATCCCGGCCGACTGCATGAGTGCGTACATCGTCGTCGATCCCACGAAGCGGAAGCCGGCGCCACGCAGCGCCTTCGAGAGCGCATCGGATGCCGCGGTCACGGCCGGCACGTCGGCGAACGCGACCGGACGCTCGCCCTCGGCCCGCACCGGCGGCGCGAACGACCACATGAGATCGTCGAGCGCACCCGGCTCCATCTCCCGCACCAGGCGGGCGTTGCCGATGGTCGCGAGGATCTTCGCGCGGTTGCGCACGATCCCGGCATCCGCCATCAGCCGCTCGACATCGTCCTCGTCGAACTCCGCGACCACGGCGGGCTGGAAGTTTGCGAACACCTCGCGGAATCGGGGGCGCTTCCGCAGGATCGTGATCCACGACAGCCCCGCCTGGAAGCCCTCGAGGCTCATCTTCTCGAAGAGGGCGCGGTCGCCGTGCAGGGGACGACCCCACTCCTCGTCGTGATAGCGCCGGTACTCCGGGTCGTCGCCCACCCAGCCACACCGGAGCAGGCCGTCCGGGCCTTCGCGCAGATCATCCACCCGGTCAGGCTAACCGCGGGCGCCGACATCCCCGGCGACGCCGGCGCGGGCGCCGCGCGGGGCGGCTGATGCGAGACTCGCTCGCAGCGCCTCCTCCAGGTCACGGTGCGCGAAGACGAACCCGGCCGCGGTCAGCCGCTCGGGGACGACCCAGCGGCTCTTCAGCACGAGCTCCGGCTCGGTGCGCAGCAGCCACATCGCCGGCTCCAGCATCCAGCGGAAGGCGGGCACCCCGAAGGGAGCGCCGACGATGCGCCGCAGTGTGCGCATGAGCGTGCGGTTGTCGGAGGCCTGCGGCGCGACGACGTTGACGACGCCGGCCAGCTCGTCACGCTCGATCAGAAAGTGCATCGCGGCCACGACGTCGTCGATGTGCACCCAGCTGAAGCGCTGGCGTCCGCGGGTGCGGTGGTGCGGCGCGCGACCATCGCCGCTCGGATGCGGCCCGATGCCGCGGTAGCGGCGGTGCTGCAGCCACCAGCCGTCGCGCTGAGATCCGCCGAGGCCGAGACGGGCGAGCGTCGTCAGCATCCGGGTGGCGGGGCCGTCGCCCAGCACGATCGCCATCCGCATCGCGACACGGCGCGTCTGCGGAAGCTCTCCCGCGAAAAGCTCGTGCTCCCACGCCCGCGCCACGTCGACGGAGAATCCCGTGCCGAGCTCACCGGCATGCTCGGTGTGCGGGGCATCGGTGCGGTGCCGGTAGATCGTGGCGGTGGACGCGTTCAGCCACACGGCCGGAGGCGACGACGCCGCCGCGATCGCCGTCCGCAGGGCGCGCGTCGTCTCGATGCGTGAGCGCAGGATCTCGTCGCGGTTGCGGTCGGTGTAGCGGCAGTTGACCGACTTCCCCGCCAAGTTCACGACGACCTCGGCTCCCTCGACGGCTCTGACGAGTGCGGCGGCGTCGTTCCAGGCCACGCCGGTGGTGCGACCGACGACCGTGACCTCGTCGCCACGAGCGCGCAACGACGCGACGACGGCCCTCCCGATGAAGCCCGACGCCCCGGCGACGACGACGCGCCGCCGTGTCTGCTCGTGCACCGGCATCCCCTTTCTGAACGTGTTCAAAACAAGATACCCTCGGAGGCATGAGCGCGTCCAGTGACACGTCGGTCTATCAGAAGGTGCTCGGTCTGCGCTTCGCCGACCTCGACCCACGCCTACGCGTCTACTTCGGACCGATCCCCCCGGGCGCGGTCGGCGCCGGCGAGGGCACCTTCGAGGTCGCCGGAGCGAGGATCGCTCTCCTGCGCCCCGTCTTCGTCGCCCTGGCATGGCGACGCGTGCTGTTTCCCGAGAACGAGCAGGAGGTGCCGTTCTCGGTACGCAACGAGCGCGGGCCCGACGGGACCCTGCGCGCCGTCCGCACCTTCCGGTTTCGCAGACGCGAGCGCGTCATGCTCGACAGCATGCAGGCCGTCGAGGGCGCGATCGTCGACCGGCTCGGGCGACGGGGAGGGTTGGAGGTGCGCCTCGCTGCCGCCGTGATCGATGGCGGCCTTCGGCTGCGCTCGGATCGGCTCGCCTGGCGGATCGCCGGCCGGCGCATCCCCCTGCCGCCGTTCGCCCAAATCGTCGTCGATGAACGGATCACCGACGGCCTGCAGCGAGTGGATGCCGTCGTGCGCCTGCGCGGAATCGGCACGGCGTTCCGCTACCGCGGCAGCTTCACCTACGAACTCCGGTGAGGAGCGCACCCTCCGCGGCGCTACCTACTTCTTCTTGAGCGACTTCTCCGAGACGGGCGCCTCGCCGGCGGCGGCGAGATCGGCGTAGTAGGCCCGCGCCTCGCGCTGGCGCTCCTGCTCGGCACCGGAGGCGATGGGCGCGCGGACGTGCTCAGGCTCGAAGGCGAACGCGTCGACGAGATCCTGCGCGTGCGGACGCAGCCGCAGCAGCAGGCGGTCGATGTACTTCGAGACGGATGCCGCGCGCTGTGCCGACAGTCGGCCGTTGATGAGGTACCAGGCGAGGTGCTTCTCGATGAGGTGCAGACCGAACAGGTCGCGCAGCCACCCCAGCACCTGCGCCGTGCCGGGATCGGAGATGCCGGCGATGCCGTCGCTGAATGCCTCCCACTGCAGCAGCTCGCCGTGTGCCCGCGCCGCCTCGATCAGCTCGGCCTGATTGGCATTGAAGATCGCCGCTGCCTCGGCGGGCGACGCCTTGGATGCCGGGCGCAGCCGCCCGGCGATGTCTTCGATCATCTGCCGCACGCGCTCCGCGAGCAGCTCGTGCTGCTGCTCGGCCCGCAGCCCGAGCTCGACCGAGCGCGCGGTGGAGCCGAAGTCGGTGACGGCCTGACCGAGCTGGCGCAGCCCCGCCCCGTGGAACACCTTGCCGGCGGTCTGCTTCGCGGCGAAGGACGCGAGCTTCGCGGCATCCGCGCCCTTGAACTGCTTCGCGAAGTCGTTGAGCAGGCGCTTGCCGACCAGCTGGAGCAGGACGTTGTTGTCGCCCTCGAAGGTGACGTAGACGTCGAGGTCGTGGTGGAGGCCGACGAGACGGTTGTCGGCCATGAAGCCCGAGCCTCCGCAGGCCTCGCGGCATTCCTGGATGGTGTCGAGAGCGTTCCACGTGGACAGCGGCTTCAGCGCGGCGGCGAGGGTCTCGAGGTTCTCGCGCTCGTCGGGGGTGTCGGTGCGTCCGCTGAAGACGCCGTCGAAGGTGCGCAGCAGCTCGTCGTTCGCGAAGAACTGCGCGTACACCTGCGCCAGTCGGGGCAGCAGGCGCCGCTGGTGCTTGCCGTAATCCAGCAGCACCACCTCGTCGCTGCCCGACCCCGAGTCGAACTGGCGACGCTGACCGGCGTAGGTGATCGCGATGTGCAGCGCGAGCGCGGTCGCGGTCGTCGCCGCGCCGTCGAGCGAGACCCGGCCCTGCACGAGCGCGCCGAGCATGGTGAAGAAGCGGCGCCCGGGGCTCGGAATGTCGGAGCTGTAGGTGCCGTCGGCGGCGACGTCGCCGTAGCGGTTCAGGAGGTTGAATCTCGGGACGCGAACGTGGTCGAACGCCAGCCGTCCGTTGTCGATGCCGTTGAGCCCGCCCTTGACGCCGTCGTCCTCGCTCTGCACGCCCGGCAGCATGTTGCCCTCGTCGTCGCGGATGGGGACGAAGAAGCAGTGCACGCCGTAGTTGACGCCCCCGGTGATGAGCTGGGCGAACACGGTCGCGGCCCGACCGTGCACGGCGGCGTTGCCGAGGTAGTCCTTCCACGCGCCGCGGAACGGCGTGTTGATGACGAACTCCTCGGTCTCCGGGTCGTAGGTGGCGGTCGTGCCGATGGCGGCGACGTCGGAGCCGTGTCCGATCTCGGTCATCGCGAACGCCCCCGGCAGCGTCAGTTCGATGACATCGCGCAGCCACGCATCGTGGTGCTTCTCGGTTCCGAGCTGGTAGATCGCGGAGCCGAACAGGCCCCACTGCACACCCGACTTGATCTGCAGCGACGGGTCGGCCAGAACGAGCTCCATGAATCCGGCGAGGTTCGCGCCGTTGTCCTCGAGGCCGCCGTACTTCTTCGGGAACGCGCGCCGCGACCCGTTGTTGTCGACGAGGGTCTGCAGCTGGCCGAACACGCGTTCGCGGTGGTCGGCGACCGACAGCCCCTCGATCTTCCAGAGCGCCGGATCCTTGATCATCTCGCGGGCCTCGCGTCGGGTCTGCGCCCACGTTCCCAGCAGCAGATCGGTGACGGTGTCGACGTGGATGCGCGGCTCGTGGGCCTCTGCGGCGGTGTGCGCAGCGGTCGGGGCTCCGCCGGCGGGCGTTCGCGTGTTCGTGGCGGGCTTCTTCGGACGGACGGCGGCGTCGGTCATCGGCGTACCTTTCGACAGCGGACAGGAAGACTCACGCTCGACGCTAGGAGCGCGCCGGGCGCCTCGCAAAACGCTTGCGCGCTGCCCACAAAGCGGCGCGCCTCAGCGGCATCCTCACCTGTATGAGACCCACACCCACGTTTGGTGAGACTGAGTTCCACCGGGTTTCACCGCGTCGGCCCTCCGTCGCCCGCACGGACCGCACCGTCGGGACCCTCGACGAGCGACAGGGGGTCGGCGATGTCCTCGAGCGACTTGCCGGCCGCGCTGATGCCGAACACACCCGCGATCACACCGCCGAACATCATCACCGCGGCGCCCAGCACGTACCCCCAGAACAGCGGTCCGCGATCGGTGCCGTCGCCGACCATCGCGCCGTAGAGCGCGGGGGCGACCGCGCCGACCAGCTGCCCGATCGAGAAGACGTACGAGATCACCTGGCTGCGAAGCTCCAGCGGGAAGATCTCGCTCACCGTGAGGTAGGCCGCGGAGGCACCCGCCGACGCGAAGAAGAACGAGGCGCACCAGAACGCGGTGTGCGTGGCCGCGTTGAGGACCCCCGCGTTGAAGAGGAAGGCGCTCACCAGCAGGATGAGGCCGGCGAGCACGTACGTGCCGAACAGCATCCGGCGCCGCCCCCAGGTGTCGAAGAAGTGGCCGAGCAGCAGTGCGCCCGACAGGTTGCCGACGGCGAAGACGATGAAGTACGTGGATGCCGCGGCGGGAGGCGTGTCGTAGAAGTTCTCGAGCACGAGCGCGTAGGTGAAGAAGATCGCGTTGTAGAGGAACGACTGCGTGACCATCATCGTCACGCCCACCAGCGTGCGACGCGGGTACTTCTGGAAGAGCACCTTCGCGATCGTGAGGAACGGCACCCGGCCGTACTCCTTGACGACGATCGCCTTGGACTCGTCGACGGGAGGCAGGTCCTTGCCCTCGCGGCGGATGCGCTCCTCGATGCCGTCGACCGTGCGCTCCGCGGCATCCTCCTGCCCGTGCGTCATCTGCCAGCGGGGGCTCTCGGGGATGTGGCGACGCAGCCAGATGATCAAGAGGCCCAGGAGCGGTCCGAGGAAGAAGCTGAGCCGCCAGCCGATGTCCTGCGGAAGGATGTCGGTGTTGAGGAAGAACACGTTCGCGACGGCGCCGAGGGCCGCCCCACCCCAGTAGGTGCCGTTGATCGCGATGTCGACCCGGCCACGGTACTTCGACGGGATGATCTCGTCGATCGCCGAGTTGATCGCCGCGTACTCACCGCCGATGCCTGCTCCCGCGATGAAGCGGAAGACGTAGAAGAACCACGGCGCGAAGGCGAGCCCGGCCATGGCGCTGCCGACGAGGTAGATCGCGAGCGAGAGGATGAACAGTTTCTTGCGCCCGAGCCGGTCGGTCAGCCGGCCGAAGACGAGGGCGCCGGTGACCTGGCCGAGCAGGTAGAACGTGCCCGCAAGGCCGACCTGGAACGAGTCCATCCCGAGGGTCTGGGCGTACCCGTTGGCTGCGACGATCTGCACCTCGAGGCCGTCGAGCACCCACGAGAAGCCGAGGCCCACGACGATCATCCAGTGGAAACGGGCCCAGGGCAGCCGGTCCATCCGCGCGGGCACGAGCGAACGCACCTCTTTGACCTGCATCTTCGACGACGCCATCGCCGTTCCTCTCCGACGCGCGACCTCGCGTACGTCGGGCACAGTTCTACTCCTGCGTGCACCGTCGGCGCCTCCGCTTGACGCGGGGCGATCGCGGGGGTAACGCGCGTGAGCGTGGCAGCCGCCCGGCGGGCGCGCGGAGGGCCGCGGCGCCGCAGCGGATGCGGATCACGCGCACAGAATCGGATGCCGTGCGCGGCGGCATCCGATTCTGTTGCGCGGGCCCGAATCCGATGTGGGAACGGGGTCAGGATCCGGGGTCAGAGCCCGGGTGGGATCCGGGGTCAGAGCTCGAGGCCGTGACCGAAGCGGAAGAGGGGGTCGGCGGTGTCGAACGGGACGTCGGGACGTGAGGCCTCGACCGCGGCCATCGAACGAGGGAGATCGAACGGGAGCTTTCCGCGCGCCGACGCGCGGCCCGACAGCACGTCGAACAGGGCCGCGGCACCGGCGCCCCAGTTCGCGGTGAGGCTCACGCCGAGCTCGGCGAAGGGCGTGAGGATCGCGGGACGATCGAGGAAGACGTCGACCACGGTGGGCACCACTGCCGCGACCTCGGCGACGTGCGCGACCACCTCGGCAGGGAAGTCGAGCGAACCGGCGTGGAAGAAGTTCTCGAACGCCGATCCTCGCTGTTCGTAGGGCGCCTGAAGCCGCAGCACCGCGACGTCGGCCTCCGCGGGGGTTGCGACGAGCTCGCCATAGGCGGCCGCGACGGCTGCATCCACCCCCTCGACGTAGAGCTTGACGCCGCCGGCGAAGGGCACGGATGCCGTCGCGGACAGCACCGCGATCGAGGCGCGCTGCGCAGCCTCGCCCGCGGCACGGAATGCGGCGGAGCCGACGATCGCGTCGGCCGCCTCGGCATCCACGAACGGGTCGTCGAAGAGCCCCAGGACGAACTTCTCGCGCAGCAGGCGTCGCGCCGACACATCGAGGCGCGCGTCGGACACGACACCGTCGGCCACGAGCTGCACCAGGATCTCGGTGCAGCGCTCACCGCCGAACTGGTCGGCCCCGGCATCCAGGATCTTCGCCATGCGCTCGGCGGGCGTGAGGTGCTCCACCCCCCACGCGCGGGCCGGGAAGGGCGTGCCCATGATGTCGCTGTCGGTGATGAGGCCCCAATCGGTGCAGACGACGCCGTCGAAACCGAAGCGCTGGCGGAGCAGGCCCGTGAGCACGCTCTTGTTGAAACCGAAGCCGACCTCTTCGTAGGGGGTGCCGATCGGCATGCCGTAGTACGGCATGACCTGGCGCACGCCGGCGTCGAAGGCGGCCGCGAAGGGCGTCAGGTGCAGCTCGAACGCATCACCGGGGTAGACCTGCTCACGGCCGTACGCGAAGTGGGGGTCCTCGCCGTCCTTCTGCGGCCCGCCGCCGGGGAAGTGCTTGACCATGGTCGACACCGAGCCGGGCCCGAACGTCTCGCCCTGGAATCCGCGGATGTAGGCGGCGCCGAGGCGCGCCGACAGCTCGGCGTCCTCTCCGAACGTCTGCAGCTGGCGCGCCCAACGCGGCTCGGTCGCCAGATCGACCTGCGGGTGCAGGGCGACACGGATGCCGACGGCGGTGTACTCCTGCCGGGCGATGTCGCCGAAGCTGCGCACGAGATCCTCGTCGCGGGTCGCGGCGAGCCCCAGCGCGTCAGGCCACTGCGAGAACGGACCGGCGTGCATCGCCGCGCCGGGGTTGTCGGTGAACGAGTGGCGGGGGTCGGTGGACAGCGACACCGGGATGCCGAGCCGGGTCGAGGCTGCGAGCTCCTGCAGCCGGTTGTGCCAGCGTGCGATGTCGCCCGCCGAGGGCGCGGCGCCCAGGAGGTTGAAATGCGTCATGTGACGCTCGCGCACGTACTCCTCGGTGGACGGGAGCCCGAACGCGGGGTCGCCGCCGGAGAGCTCTCCGTCGGGGCCGATCGTGATCATCGTCTGGAAGAACAGGCCCGCCTTCTCCTCCACCGTCATCTCGGCCAGCAGCAGGTCCACGCGCTCGTCGACGGAGAGCGTCGCGTCGAGCCAGGGGCGGGCGCCGACGTCGGGGAGGGTCGGGGCGGATGACAGCTCTGTCATGGAGGGGTCCTTTCACGGCGACGCACGGATCCGGTGCGCCTCTGTGCCGACCGTACACGAAACCCGACCGATTGGTAACTCTTTCCGGCGGGCGCCGCAGGCCGGGGTTAGGGTGAGCGGGGAGGCAGGATGACGACGGCAGTGGCGCGAACACGCAATGCTGCGGCGACGCGCGCGCGCATCGTCGAGGCCGCGCGTGAGGTCTTCATCTCTCGCGGGTATCGTGCGGCGTCGCTGCGCGATGTCGCGACCGCGGCGGGCATCAGCCACCCGGGGCTTCTGAAGCACTTCGCGACGAAGGACATGCTCCTCGCCGCCGTCGTCGCCGGGTTCGACCGATCGACCGAGACGGCTCTCGCCGACCACGACGGCGCGCGCGAGGCCGGCGCGCTGCTCTTCTCGTCGGTCGCGGCGAGGAACGCGACGATCGAGGGCTATCTCGCGCTGTATGCGGCGCTCGTCGGCGAGGGCTCCACCCGCGGACACCCCGCGCACGCGGCGATGCGCGAGCGCTACCGTCGACTGCGCGAGGTGTTCGTCGCGCAGCTGTCCGCGGCCCGCACCGTCGGCGCGGTGCATCCCGGCCGCGACGTGGGCGGCGAGGCCGTCCGCATCGCGGCGGTCTGGGACGGCCTGCAGCTGCTCCAGCTCTATCTGCCCCGGCGCGTGGATCTCGTGTCGCTGCTCGCCGACATGCAGGAGATGCTGGTCGCAGCCCCCGGCGCGCCCGGTCCGGCGCAACGCGACGGGGGTGAGGATGCCGCGGCATCCGCCCGTCCCGCGCCCTGGCCGACGCTCGATCTCGTCGACGAAGAGCCCGAGACGACGGAGGGCTACCGCGTCGGGCGCGAGCGGCGATCTCGGATCGTGCGCGACGCGACGGCGCTGTTCGCCCGGGATGGGTACGCCGACACCAGCCTGCGAGAGATCGCCGAGCGCGTGGGGGTCTCGAAGTCGGCCCTGCTGCACCACTACCCGTCGAAGGATGCGCTGCTGCGCGCCGTGCTGGCCGAGCGCGATCGTGCCATTTCGGTGTCACCGCCCGCGCACGCCCAGCGCGCTGCCGATGCGCTGCGGGATCTGCCGCGCAACGCTGCGATCAATGCGGCGTCCGCGCCCGGACTCATCGAGGTGTACGCGGTGCTCTCGTGCGAGGCACTGCCGCCCGACCATCCGGCGCACGACTACTTCACGCAGCGCTTCGCCGCCACGATCGACCATTTCACCGCCGTCCTCCGCGCGGCGCAGCAGGACGGCGACCTGCCGGCCCACCGCGATCCCGCCCGTGAGGCGATCCGGCTCGTCGCACTGTGGGACGGCTTGCAGTACCAGTGGCTGTACGACCGCGAGAGCGTGGACGTGGCCGCAGAGCTCGCCGCCCACCTCGACGACATCCTCCCCCGACGCTGATCGGCCACCGTCGGCGGCGGGTGGCCTGCGGCCTACGGCTCGCATCGGATCCGGTCGTCGCTGCATGGACGGGCACCCCGCTGAGCCCGCAACTCGCGCACGCGCGTCAGTGCGCGGCGATGACCGCGAGGACGCCCTCGCCGTAGGCCTCGCGCTTCTTCGCGCCGATGCCCGTGATGCCGTCGAGCGCCGCGATGGATGCCGGGCGCTGCTCGGCCAGCGCCCGCAGCGTCGCATCGCCGAAGACGATGTACGCGGGCACGCCCTGTTCTTTCGCGACCCCGGCACGCCAGGCGCGAAGGGCTTCGAAGAGGTCGCGGTCACCGTCGGCCACGGCGTCGGACGCCGCGGCCTTGCGGACGCGCGCCGCACCCCCGCCGCGCCCGAGGACGTCGCGGCGCAGCGGCACCGGCGTCTCACCGCGCAGCACCGCCGCGCCTTCGTCGCCGACCGCGAGCACGCCGTACTCGCCGCGCGCGACGATGACGCCGCGAGCGAGCAGTTGTCGGATGACGCTGCGCCAGTCCTGATCGCTGAGGTCCGCTCCCAGCCCGTACGTGGCGAGCGTGTCGTGACCTTGCTGACGGATGCGCTCGGTCGACGCTCCGCGGAGGATGTCGACCAGGTGCCCGGCACCGAACGCCTGATTGCGCTCGCGCTGCAGCCGCACGATCGTCGACAGCAGCTTCTGGGCGGGGACCAACCCGTCCCAGGTGTCGGGCCCGTCGAGACAGGTGTCGCAGTTGCCGCACGGCTCGGAACTCTGCCCGAAGTAGGCAAGAAGGTTCTGCCGGCGGCACGAGACCGTCTCGCAGAGGGCGAGCATCGCGTCGAGGTGTTGACCGAGCCGCATCTTGTACGACCGCTCGCCCGGCGACTGATCGATGAGGCGCCGCTGCTGCACCACGTCGCCGAGGCCGTAGGCCATCCAGGCGATGGCAGGCTCGCCGTCGCGGCCGGCCCGGCCCGTCTCCTGGTAGTAGCCCTCCACCGCTTTCGGCAGGTCGATGTGGGCGACGAAGCGTACGTCCGGCTTGTCGATGCCCATTCCGAAAGCGATCGTGGCGACCATCACCACGCCGTCTTCGCGGAGGAAGCGCTGCTGGTGGTGAGCACGCACCGCGGCATCCAATCCCGCGTGGTACGGCAGGGCGTCGACCCCTTGCGTGCGCAGATACTCGGCCGTCTGCTCCACCGACTTACGGCTGAGGGCGTAGACGATTCCGGCGGCGCCGACCGGCTGGGCGCGCACGAACTGCAGCAGCTGACGGCGCGGATCGACCTTCGGCTCGATGCGGTACTGGATGTTGGGACGATCGAAGCTCGCGACGAAATGCCGTGCGTCGGGCAGGCGCAGCCGCTCGGTGATCTCCTGATGGGTCGCGCGCGTGGCCGTCGCCGTGAGCGCCATGCGCGGCACCCCGGGGAAGCGCGCGCTCAGATCTCCAAGCGCGAGGTAGTCGGGACGGAAGTCGTGACCCCACTGACTGACGCAGTGCGCCTCGTCGATGGCGATCACACTGAGTGTGCCCCGCTGCAGCAGGGCACTCGTCGCGGGAGCGCTGAGGCGTTCGGGCGCGACGTAGAGCAGGTCGAGCTCACCGGCGAGGAAGTCGCGCTCGACACCGGCGCGTTCGGGCGGGCTCTGGGTGGAGTTCAGATACGCCGCCCGCACACCGTTGGCGCGCAGGGCGTCGACCTGGTCGTGCATCAGTGCGATGAGCGGACTGATGACCAGCCCCGTGCCGGGACGGACGAGCGCGGGAACCTGATACGTGATCGATTTGCCGCCGCCGGTGGGCATGAGCACCACGGCGTCGCCGCCGGCGACGACGTGCGCCACGATGTCGCCCTGATCGCCGCGGAACTCGTCGTAGCCGAAGACCTCCTTCAGGACGGCCTTCGGGTCGGACGCAGACGCGGCGCGCGGCGCGGCCGGGCGGGCGGGTGCGGTGGCGACCGGGTTGGCGGCCGGTGCCGCGTCCCGTGTCGCGCGAGCGAGCGCACCGGCATACCCGTCGTACTCCGGCGGCGGCGGGGCGTCGGCGTCGTCGGGCGGAGTCAGCTCATCCACATCCCACGGCACGTCCGCGTAGGGGTCGTCGTACCGATCGGTGGCTGCACTCACCCGTCCAGGCTAGCCGCGGCATCCGACACCCACACCCGCACCGCCCACACACCCCACCCACACCCCGCCGAGCCGCCACGATCCCGCCGAGCCGCCACGACAGATCATGGCGGCTCGCGCAGAACATGGCGGTTCGGCGATCCCCGGGTCGCCGGGGTGCTCGCGGGCGGGCGCGGCGGGTTAGAGCCGCACGACCTCGGTGACGCGGACGACGGCGGCTCCCTCCTCGACGGAGGCGGCGAGATCGACCTCGGCCCGGATACTCCAGTCGTGGTCTCCGGCCGGATCGTCGATCGTCTGCTCGACGCGCCAGAGACCGGATGCCGCGGCATCCGCCGTGTCGATCGCACACAGCCGCGGTGAGCGCGCGGGGCCGCCGGTGAGGATCTCGTCGTGCTCGTCGTAATAGCGGTCGAGGGCTTGCGGCCAGTCGACGTCGGGATCGAGGGCGACCAGCGCGTCGTCGTCCTGCCGAGCCGCGAGCTGCACCCGCCGGAACAGCTCGTTGCGCACGAGCACCGTGAACGCGCGCTCGTTCGTGAGGATGGAGGGCGGCGCCGGCGGCACGACCGGAGCGCCGTCCTCAGGCAGCACCGCCGTCGGGTCGATGAGCGCCGACCACTCGTCGACGAGACTCGAATCGACCTGGCGCACGAGTTCGCCGAGCCACTCGATGATGTCGCGCAGCTCATCGGTTCTCGCATCGGCGGGAACGGTCTGGCGAATCGCACGGTCGGCGTCGGACAGGTAGCGCAGCACCAGCCCTTCACTGCGGGACAGCTGATAGAAGGAGACGTATTCCGCAAACGACATGGCCCGCTCGAACATGTCGCGGACCACCGATTTGGGGCTCAGTTCGAAGTCGCGCACCCAGGGCTGCGACGAGGCGAACACCTCGAAGGACTGCGTCAGCAGGTCGGCGAGCGGTTTCGGGTAGGTGATCTCCTCGAGCAGCGCCATGCGCTCGTCGTACTCGATGCCGTCGCGCTTCATGGCGGCGACCGCCTCGCCCCGGGCGCGGTACTCCTGCTGGGCGAGGATGGCGCGCGGGTCATCGAGGGTCGACTCGATGACGCTCAGCACGTCGAGGGCGTAGTGGCCGGTGCCGACACCACCCTGCGCGGGGGCTCCGCCCGGCAGGACGTCGTCGTCCGGCGTCAGCAGCTCGATGGCGGCGAGCGCGAAGGGCGACAACGGCTGGTTGAGCGCGAAGTTCGGCTGCAGGTCGACGGTGAGCGCGATGCGCGGGCCGGATGCCGGGGAGCGGTCGATCTCGACGATCCCGGCATCCACGAGCGTGCGGAAGATCGCGATCGCGCGTCGGGCGAGGGCGAACCGACGCGCGATCGGCTCGTGGTTGTCGAACACGAGCGCGCGAACGTGGCCGAACACGTCTCCCCCGCGACCGATGACGTTGATCAGCATCGCGGCGGTGAGCTTCAGCTGCGGCACGAGCGGCTCGGGAGCGGCGGCGATGAGCCGCTCGTATGATCCCTCGCCCCAGTTGACGACACCGGTGGGGGCCTTCTTGCGGACGATCTTCTTGCGTTTTGCCGGATCGTCGCCGGCCTTGGCGAGCGCGACCGCGTTCTCGATCTCCCACTCGGGCGCCATGACCACGACGTTGCCGTGGGTGTCATAGCCGGCACGTCCCGCGCGCCCGGCGACCTGGTGGAACTCGCGCGCGGTGAGCTGGCGCATCTTCGTGCCGTCGTATTTGCTGAGCGCGGTGATCATGACGGTGCGGATGGGCACATTGATGCCGACCCCGAGGGTGTCGGTGCCGCAGATCACCCGCAGCAGCCCGCGCTGGGCGAGCGTCTCGACGAGGCGTCGGTAGCGCGGCAGCATACCCGCGTGGTGCACGCCGATGCCGGCCCTGACGAGGCGCGACAGCGTCTTGCCGAAGCCGGTCGTGAAGCGGAAGCCGCCGATGGCGTCGGCGATCTCGTCGCGCTGGGCGCGGGTGGTGAGGGTGACGGATGCCAGGGCCCGCGCACGCTCGAGGGCCGCTGCCTGTGCGAAGTGCACGATGTAGACCGGCACCTCGCGCTCGTCGACGAGCATCGTCAGCACCTCGTGCACCGGCCGGCGCTCGTACGAGAAGTGCAGCGGGACCGGGCGCTCGACGCCGGTGACGAGCGCCACCGGACGGGACGTGCGGCGCTCCAGATCGTCGGCGATCGGTGTGACGTCGCCGAGAGTGGCGGACATCAGCAGGAACTGCGCCTGCGGCAGCAGCAGGAGCGGCACCTGCCACGCCCATCCCCGATCGGGATCGCCGTAGTAGTGGAACTCGTCCATGACGACCTGGGCGATCTCCGCATCCGCGCCGTGGCGGAGGGCGATGTTGGCGAGGATCTCCGCGGTGCAGCAGACGATCGCGGCATCCGGATTCACCGACGAGTCGCCGGTGACCATGCCGACGTTCTCGGCGCCGAACACCTCGACCAGCGCGAAGAACTTCTCGCTGACCAGCGCCTTGATCGGGGCCGTGTAATACGAGCGGCCGCCCGCGGCCAGGCAGGCCGCGTGCGCGGCGATCGCGACGAGCGACTTGCCGGTGCCGGTCGGCGTCGACAGGATCACGTTGGCGCCCGACACCAGCTCGATGACGGCTTCGTCCTGTGCGGGATAGAGCGCCAGCCCGCGCCCGGCGGCCCAATCGACGAAGCCCTGATAGGCGGCATCCGCCGACGCGCCGACGGGCACGAGATCGTTCAGTGCCGCGGGCGAGGTCATTCCCCGAGTCTGCCAGGCGCCGCGGTGCCACCGCCGCACGGTGCCGCCGCGGCGGGATCAGGGGCGCGCGGCCTTGGCGGCGAGCACGTGTCGTGCGGCGTCGTCCACACGCTGTGCGAACGCGGGTTCGGCCTGCGCCTTGGCGAGCACCGCGTCGTACATGGCCGCGAAGACGCTGGGGTCCGTCGATGCGAGCACGACGTCGACCCCGGCGCTCACGGCGAGCACCGCGCGATCGGCCGGGCTCCACGCCTGCACCGCCTGTGCCGCGGAGAGGTCGTCGGTGACGATCATCGCGTCGGGCCCCACGAGCGACCGGGCGAGGCCCACCACCGTCGGTGAGAACACCGCCGGTGCAGAGGGGTCGATGTTCTGGTAGATCGCGCTCGAGACCATCACGGCGGCGGGGCCGCCCTGCAGCAGACGGCGGTAGACGGCGACGTCGGGGCCGTCCGCGGTGACGGTCGTGTCGACGACGTCGGCGGTGGTGTCGGTGTTGGCGGTGACGTGACCGAGCCCCGGGAAGTGCTTGAACACCGGCATGACACGCGAGGCCCGCATCCCGTCGGCGAACGCGCCGGCCTTGGCGACCACCGTCGCCTCGTCGTAGCCGTACTGACGGCCGAGCGCACCGATCGGCGGATTGTCGAAGCGCGTCGCTTCGCTCGTGACGATGTCGGCGACGGGCGCGAGGTTGAGGGTGACGCCGGCGGCGGCGAGCTGCTGCCCCCACGTCGTCGCGGAGGCGCGCAGCTGGTCGTCGGGCAGGTCCGCCTGCCGGATCGCGTACGGGATGTCATCGAAACCCGGCCCCGTGAGCACCTGGACCTCGCCTCCCTCCTGGTCGGTGGAGACCCAGAGGGGGATGCCGTCGGCATCCGCGCTCGTGAACGAGCCCACGAGCGCCGCGACCGCCGCCGCCCCCGCCTGCGAACGCCCGTGCAGGAAGATCCCGCCCGCGTGCCGGTCGGTGACCGCCGCCATCGTGGCCGGCGTCGCGGCATCGATCTGCGTGCCCACGATGAAGAGCTGTCCGACGCGCTGGCGCAGGTCCAGACCGGCGAGCGGGTCGACGGTGGGCTTCGGGGTGGGAGTCGTCGTCGGGGCGGGTGACGGAGCGGAGGTCGACGGGGACGGGGACGGACCGTAGGCACCGCAACCCGCCAGGCCGAGGGCGATCACCGCGGCGGCCGCGGCGGAACGCAGCGCGCGCGAGAGCCGTCGCGAACGGAGGCCGGAAGAAGACGTCACCCCGCCATCCTCCCGGTTCGCCCGCCGCCGCGACAGGCCTGGTGCCCTGACCGAGAACCGGCCTACGGTGGGAGGACACCTGCACACGAAAGGGACGTCATGAGCGACGACATCCGCATCGCCCGCAACGACGACGCCGACCGCTACGAGATCCTCGTCGACGGACGGGTCGCCGGTTTCACCGAGTACGAAGCGGATGCCGAGGGCCGGCACGTCTTCCCGCACACGGAGATCGACCCCGCCTACGGCGGACGCGGACTCGGCACGAAGCTCGTCGCGGCGGCGATGGAGGGCGAGTCCGCGCGCGGGGTTCCCGTGGTGCCCGTGTGCCCGTTCGTCGTGAGCTACCTGCAGAAGAACGAGGTGCCCGGCCTCGCCGTGGCCTGGCGCGAGGGCGACGTCGAAGCGGCGAGCGCCGCGTCGACCGCCGAACCGACGCCGGGCGACGAAGGGGTGGGGTCGTCCCGAGGATGACCAGGCTCGACGACGCGGCCCCCGACCTGGCCGGACCGGCCGCCTGCGACGGTCCCCGCTCGCTGCTGCTGGAGGCCCGCGAGGTCCCGCTCGGCGGCGTGCGGGCGATGGAGGTGCACCGCAGTCTGCCCCAGCGCACACTGCCGATGGTCGGCGCCTGGTGCTTCCTCGACAGGTTCGGGCCGCAGACCGCGCGCATGCGGGTGGAGCCGCACCCCCACATCGGCCTGCAGACCGTGACCTGGCCGCTCGTGGGCGAGGTGCGCCACCGCGACACGCTCGGCAACGACGTGGTGGTCAGGCGCGGCGTCCTCAACCTCATGACCAGCGGCGCCGGCATCGCACACTCCGAGTACTCCCTGGGCGAAGACGCCGTGCCACTGGATGCACTGCAGCTGTGGGTCGCCCTCCCGGAGTCGCGGCGCCACGGCGCGGCGGACTTCGAACGGCACGAGAACCTGCCGATCGTCACCCTCGACGACGGGGAGCACGGCGCCGGGGCCACGGCGACGGTCGTGGTCGGGGTCTTCGCCGGCGTGCCGTCGCCCGCGACGATACACACGCCGATCGTCGGCGCCGAGATCCGCCTGCCGGCGGGGGCGCGGGTGCGCCTTCCGCTCGATCCGGCCTGGGAGTACGCCCTCGTCGGTGTCGCCGGGGTGCCCGAGGTGCGCACCGCGGAGGATGCCGCGACCGCCCTCCCCGACCAGGGGCTGCTGTACCTCGGCATCCATCGCGACGGGGTCGAGGTGACGGCGCAAGAGGACACGACGCTGTTCCTGATCGGCGGCGAACCGTTCGAGTCGGACATCGTCATGTGGTGGAACTTCGTGGGGCGCTCGCACGATGAGATCGTGGCCGCGCGCGAAGCATGGGAGAGCGAGGCCGACGGCGGCGATCCCGCCGCGGCGCGCTTCGGGCACGTCATCGGACACGACCGTGAGCGGGTGCCGGCGCCTCCCCTTCCGGCGGTGCGACTGACTCCTCGACGCCGCACGGTCTGAGGGTTTTTCCCGGCCCGGGCTCCGCGAGCGCGCAGCTACGCTGGAGGCGTGGCCCGAAACACCGTCCTGTCGACGCGCGTCCTGCTGGTGTGCGCGGCAATCGGCGTGGCCACCGGCATCCTGGGCGGCATCGCCGGGCTCGTGACGCCGATCGTCCTCTCCGTACCCGGTCTGGCCATCGTCTACGGCCTCGTGCTGGGCGCGCACGTGCTTCCCGGCATCATCGCGCAGGAGGTGCTGCGCCTGCCGCTGGTGGCCGTGCTGACGCATGTCCTGGCAGCGCTGGTCGCCAGCGCGTTCGCGCCGATCTGGAGCGCGCGTTTCCTCGGCACGGCACTGCTGTTCGGTGCGATTCAGGAGGGTGTGGCCGCGCTCACCCGCTACCGCGCGTGGGGTGCGTGGCGGTTCTTCATCTCCGCGGTCGTGATCGGTGTGCTCGTGGCGGTCGTGGTCTTCTTCGCCGCGCATCTGAGCGCCTACCCGCTCTGGGCCCAGATCGCCTATCTCGCCCTGTCGGTGTGCGGACCGGTGGCCTGGACGGCGATCGGACTCGGCGTCGGCGCGTCGCTGCGGCGGGCCGGCGTCGCGCGGCAGATCGTTCGGCGCTGATACGGGGTTCCGGACAGGAGCTAGGTGGGAGAAGTTAGGTTCGGCTAACCTGAGGGGAGACGCCCGACCGACCCTGGGACGAACCGTGACCACTGCTGAGCCTGGAGCGGATGCCGCGGTGCCCGATACCCGCGCGTCCGGTGCTCTGCTGAGCGTGCGCGACCTCGGTATCCGTCACGACGGCGCGGATGCCGAGGCTCCCGCCGGCGCCTCGTTCGTCGTCAACCGCGGCGAAGTGGTGCTGCTTCTCGGTCCGAGCGGGGCCGGGAAGTCGACGCTGGCACTCGCGCTCAACGGGCTCATCCCCCACGCGGTGCCGGCGACGGTGCGCGGACGGGTGGAGGTCGACGGTCTCGACACCGCCGAGACCCCGGTGTCGGTGCTGAGCACGCGAGTGGGCATGGTGTTCCAGGATCCCGACGCGCAGCTGGTGACCGGAACCCTCCTCGACGAAGTGGCCTTCGGCCCCGAGAACCTGCGTCTTCCCGTGACGGACGTGCTGGAGCGCGCAAAGGAAGCCCTGCGCCGGGTCGGCCTGTGGGACCGGCGGCACGAGAACCCCGACCGCCTGAGCGGAGGCGGCCGCCAGCGCCTCGCGATCGCGTGCGCGCTCGCGATGGGCTCACCGCTTCTGGTGCTCGACGAGCCGACGGCGAACCTCGACCCGCAGGGCGTCGAAGAGGTCTACGCGACGCTCGGCGCGCTCGTCGCCGCCGGCGATCGCGCGATCGTGCTCGTGGAGCACAACCTCGACGCCGTCGTCGGCATCGTCGACCGGGTCGTCGTGCTCGACCGCACCGGGCGCACCGTGGCCGACGGCACGGTCGACGAGGTGCTGCGCGCCCGCGCCGCCGAGCTGCATGAGATGGGGGTCTGGCTGCCCGTCTCGACCCTCGCCGCACTGCGTCTGCGCGCCGCGGGATGGACGCTCGATCCTCTGCCGCTCGACCCGACCGAACTGCGCACCGCCCTCGACGCGGCGGACGCACCGGCCGGCTCGCCCGCGGCATCCGTCCTATCCGCAGCCGATGCGGCGCCGGTCGCCTCCGCAGAGCCGTTGATACGCGTCCGCGGGCTGCGCACTGTGCGGGGTCGTCGCGAGATCCTGCACGGCATCGACCTGGATGTGGCGGCGGGCGAGTTCGTCGCCATCGTCGGCGCGAACGGCGCGGGAAAGACCACGCTGCTGCAGTCGCTCGCGGGAGTCGTCCCGGTGCCGCGGGGGCAGGTGGTGCTCGACGGCATCGACGTCGCGCGCAGCGATCCGCGCGAGCTGGCGCGGCGAATCGGCTTCGTGTTCCAGAATCCGGAGCACCAGTTCATCGCGCACACGGTGTTCGACGAACTGGCGCACGGCCTGCGGCGGCAGCGGCTCGCCGAGAACGAGGTGCGCGAGCGGGCCTTCGATGTGCTGCGCCGGTTCGACCTCGACGGCAAGGCCGACGTGCACCCCTTCCTGCTCTCCGGCGGGCAGAAGCGGCGCCTGTCGGTGGGCACCGCTCTCGTCGCCGGTGCGCCCGTGCTCGCCCTCGACGAACCCACGTTCGGTCAGGATCGGGCGCGGGCCGACGAGCTCATGGATCTGCTGGAGGGCCTGAGCGCCGACGGCACCACGATCCTCGTCGTCACCCACGACATGCAGCTGGTCACCGAGCACGCGCATCGCACGGTCGTCGTCTCCGAGGGGCGCGTGATCGCGGATGCCGCGACCGCCGCGATCTTCGCAGACGACGATCTGGTGCGCGCGGCGGGTCTCCGTCAGCCGCCGCTGCGACGCGCGTTCGCAGGGATGACGCGGCATCCTTCTCTTGCCGAGGTCACCCGCCTCACCGATCTGCCGGTGGGGGTGACGGCCCCGTGAGCGCCGCCGTCACCGATCCGTGGGCGCGCACCGACAGCGAGAGCGTTCGCACGCTGGAGGGCATCAACCCCCTGGCGAAGCTCGCGGCGCCCCTGCCCGCGATGATCCTGCTGGTGTTCGTGCGCGACCTCGCCACCCCGCTCGCGTTCATCGCCGTCGCCTATGTCGTCGTGCTCCTCGGCGCGCGGCTGACCGCCCGGGTGGCCCTGCTGCTGTTCGTCGCGCTGCCCGCCGCGGCCCTCGTCATCGGAGCGTCGATGAGCCTGTGGACCGATCCCGCCCGCGTCGGCGGCGCCGTTCTCGCGCACGTCGGCTCGTGGACGTTGACCAGTGGAGCCCTGGCAGTCGGGTTCGCGACAGGACTGCGCCTGGCCGCGATCGTCGCGCTCGCGCTGATCGCAGGCCTGACGACCACGGGCCCCGACCTCGTCCGGGCGAGCGTGCAGCAGCTGCGCGTGCCGTACCGGGTCGGCTACACCGCACTGGCCGCCTTCCGCTTCGTGCCGCGGTTCGGGCACGAGCTCGACGTGATCCGCCAGGCCCACCGGGTGCGTGGGTCGCACGGCGGCCCCGGACCGTTCGCCGCGATCGCGCGCTGGTGGGGCTATCTCGTGCCGCTTCTCGCGGGCGCGATCCGCCACGCCGAGCGCGTCGCGCTGTCGATGGATGCCCGCGCCTTCGGCGCCCACCCCGACCGCACCGAGCGTCACCTCGTCCCGTGGCGCCGGCGCGACACCGTCTTCGTGGTCGTCTTCTGGCTGGTGAGCGGCGCCATCCTGATCGCCCTCTTCCCCTGGACCCTCTGACGCCGCACTGCGCATCCCTGTCCACACACACGAAAGGGGCTCCCTTGGCCCGCTCGTCCCGCCTCACGAAGCCGTCGGCACAGCCGCTCCTGCGCCTCGAGGTCGTCCGCACCGAACGCCTCGCGCCGCACTGGATGCGCATCACCCTCGGCGGCGGCGACATCGCCCGCTTCTCGCCGATGGGCTACGACCAGTGGTTTCGCCTGTTCCTTCCCCACCGCAGCGACAGCGCGGGCACGGGGCTCGAGCGGATCCCGGCGAAGGCGAACAGCATCCTCGGCTATCTGAGCTACCTGCGCATCCCGGAGGGCATCCGTCCGGTCATGCGCAACTACTCGGTGCGGGCCTATCGCGCCTCGGGTCCGAGCGGCGGTGCGGAACTGGACGTCGACTTCGTCCTCCACGGGTCGGGCCCGACGGCGGGTCCCGCCTCGCGCTGGGCGGAGACGGCGGCGGTGGGCGAATCGGTCGTGATCATCGACGAAGGCATCGGCTTCGCGCCCGAGCGCGGTGTCGACCGGGTGCTGCTGGTCGGCGACGAGACGGCCGCCCCGGCCCTCGCCGGCATCTGCGCATCGCTTCCCGCCGCGGCGACGGGGACGGTCGTCGTGGAAGCGCCGTCCGCGGACGATGTTCTGACGTTCGAGGCGCCCGTGGGGGTCGACGTGACGTGGCTGGTGCGGGATGCCGCGGCATCCCCCGGCACCCCGGCGCTCGAGGCCCTGCGCGCGCTGGGCGCCCCCACGGCCGATACCCACGTGTTCGTCGCCGGCGAGCAGTCCCTCCCGGTGGCGGCACGGCGTCACCTCGTCGGCCTCGGGCATTCGAAGGATCGCATCAGCTTCGTCGGGTACTGGCGGCGGGGCGCGGCCACCGCGACAGCGCACGCCGCTTCGGAGGTGCACTGATGGGCAGGGCGTCGACCGCGTACCTGCTGACGTGCGCCGCGATCGGCGTGGCCGGGGGCGTCGTGCTCGCGGCGGGCTGGTGGCTCTCGCTCGCCCTGTTCGCGACAGTGCCGTTCGCAACGGTGGCGATCGCCGGCCTGTGGGTGATTCCGCCGGTCGTGGCACTGCGCCTGCTGCAGCGTCCGTTCGCCGGCCTGCTGGTGGGGCTCATCTCGGGGCTCGTTCTCGCCCCGTTCTATACGATCTCGGCCGTCGCGACGACGCTGTTCTGGGCCTTCTTCCCCGAACTCCCGTTCATGGTGACGCTGTACCGACGGTGGGCGACGTGGCTGCACTACGCCGGAGCCGCTCTCATCGGCGTGGCGTATCCGATCCTCGCGGCGCAGTCGTTCGACCTCTGGTCGATGGCCATGCCCGTGCTCGTCGGATTCATCGCGCTGTGCGCGGCATCCTGCGTCGGCGGGACGGCTCTGGCCATTCTGATCGCCGACCGGCTGCGCGCCGCGGGAGTCGCACGCCTGGCCCGCCACCGCGCGGTGGTCTGAACGCGCGTCAGCTGACCGAACGACGGAGGGCGTCGGCGACCCAGCGGGCATAGCTGTGCCAGGGCGGGATGCCGTCGGCGAGCGCCGCCGCATGCGCGCGCAGTTCGGGCGCGGCACGGAACCACTCGCCGCCCTCGCGCAGGGGCGCGAACTGCTCATGACGCGCGCGCTCGACCGCGCGGCCGCCGCGCTCGAACGCCAGCAGCTCCTGATGCCAGATCGCGGCGAGGCGCTGGCGTGGCTCGCGACTGGTGCCGATCTTGATGCGCTCTTCCCACCGCAGGTAGTAGACGACCTCGACGCGCGGGCGCGGCAGATCGGGATCGGGGCTGTCGCCGAGCCGCCACCCGCACACCGGACAGGTCAGGATGCCGTCGGCATCCGCCTCTGGCCGTGCGAGCCCGCACAGCACGCACTCCTCCCGCCGCGACACCCCCGCACGCTACCGCGCCCCGCCGACACCCGCGGCCGCCGCCCCCGACCGCGACCCGATCGCCCTCCGACCGCGAGACACCGTCTACGCACCGAAACACCGGTTGTGGCCAGGTGTCTCGGTGCAGAACCGGTGTCTCGCGGACGAGGAGGGATGCCGCGGGAGCGCGCGCGGGCAGATCAGCGCGCGCGGGCAGATCAGCGCGCGGGGGCGGATCAGCGCTTGCCGACGATCTGTCGCGACACGATGTCGCGCATGATCTCGTTCGTGCCGCCGTAGATGCGGTGCACGCGGGCGTCGAGGTAGGCGCGCGCGATCGGGTACTCGGTGATGTAGCCGTAGCCTCCGTGCAGCTGCACGCCGATGTCGAGCAGCTCCGCTTCACGATCGGTCGACCAGAACTTGACCTTCGCCGCCTCTTCGGCCGTGAGCTTCTTGTCCTTGTAGAGCATCATCGCGCGATCGTTGTAGGTCCACATGACGTCGACCGTGGTCGCCATGTCGGCGAGCAGGAACCGGGTGTTCTGGAAGTCGGCGATCCGCTCACCGAACGCCTCCCGGCTGAGCACGTAGTCGCGGGTCCACACGAACGCGGCCTCGCCCGCGGCCGCAGCCGCGACACCGATCGACAGACGCTCGAGCGGCAGGTTCATCATGAGCTGGATGAACCCCATGCCCTCCTTGCCGCCGATGAGGTTCGCTTCCGGGACGAACACGTCGGTGAAGCTGAGCTCCGCGGTGTCCCACCCGTGGAAGCCCATCTTCTCGAGCTTCTTGCTGTGGTCGAAACCCTCCATGCCGTCTTCGAGGATGAGCAGGCTGAAGGCATCCGGCCGGTTGCCCTCGCCGGTCTTCACGAACGTGACCACCATGTCGGCGGTCTTCCCCGAGGAGATGAACGTCTTCGCGCCGTTGACGAGATAGCCGCCGTCGACCTTCTTCGCGGTCGTCTTGATGCCGCGCAGGTCGCTTCCGGCGCCGGGCTCCGTCATCGCGAGCGCGCCGAGGATCTCGCCCGTCGCCATGCCGGGCAGCCACTTCTCCTTCTGCTCCTGCGTTCCCATGTGCACGATGTACGGCACGGCGAGGTCGTCCTGGATGCCGAAGGCACCGGCGAGCGAGCCCTGCCCGGCTCCGATGGTCTCCTCCAGGACGATCGAGCGGAATCGATAGTCCTGCAGCATGCCGGCGCCACCGAACTCCTCGGGCACGCTCAAACCGATGATGCCGGCTTCGCCGGCAGCGAGCATGGTCGCGCGGTCGATCTCACCGTCCGCCTCCCACTGCTTGCGCTTCTCTTCGGTGGCGAAGCGCTTGAGGAACTCCTTCACGACGTCGCGGAACGCCTCGTGGTCCTCGTCGTAGATCTCGCGCTCCATGGTGCGCCCGTCCTCTCGTCGTCGAGTGTGGAATCTGCCGGATGCCGCGGGAGGAATCCCGGATGCCGGTGGCATCGCATCCCAGCATCCATGGTACTGGGTTTCACCCCGGGCGTGGCGCTCGACAATCAGTAGTCCGGCGCCGCCGGCAGGCCGAAGAAGTCCTCGAGAGTGTGGAAACCGCCGTCGCGGTAGGCCTTCGCCAGCGCGGGCCCGATGTAGCGCAGGTGCCAGGGCTCGGCCTCGTAACCGGTGATGGAGGTGTAGCCCTCTTCGTAACGGACGACGAAACCGAATCGCCAGGCGTTCGCGGCGACCCAGGCGCCTTGGCGCGTACCGCCGAACGCTTCGATGGCACCGCAGCCGCCGTCGCAGGCTGCGACGTCGGTGGCGAGTCCCGTCTGGTGCTCGCTGAAGCCGGGGCGGGCGCTCTGCTGATCGGCGACGTCGCGACCGAGCGAGTTCACGTACCCGTTGTAGGTGCGCGTCTGGGACGCGAACGATCGGTAGGCGCTGTTGAGGCCGATCGCCCCGACGCCCTCCTGAGCGGCGGCGGCGACGAGAGCCGTCAGCGCCTGCGCCGCCGCGGGCTGCAGTCTGCCGTCGACCGTGCGCTGCATGTCGGCGGGCGCGACCAGCTCCGTGGGCTCGACATCCAGCGGGTTCAGGGGCCGCTTCTTGTCGACGACGATCCAGAGCCGATGCGGGTCGCCGAGATCGATGCAGGGTGCGGAGCCGGCGACGACGGCGTTGCGGAAAGCCGCACCGCCACCGAAGGCGGCGATGACGTCCTCGTCCTGCCCCGCGGCGAGCGCTGCGACCACGGCGGGGTCGTCGCACAGCGCCGCAGCGCCGGTCTGTGCGGGTACCGGCAGACCCGTGGCCGGCGGCGCCGTCGCGTCGGCTCCGCTCGGCAGAGCGACGGCGGCCGCCGCGATCGCTGTGGTCGCGGCGCCACTCGGGCCGCGCGCGCCGCTGAGCGAGAAGGCCGAGATGCCGACGACGGCCGCAACGGCCCAGAACACGATCGCGAACGCCGTCCATCGCACGCGCAGCGGCACGTTCGAGAGCCACTCTCGGCGCGCTCGCGGGCGCGGGGCAGCGGCGCGCGCGGCGCGGCGACTGGTCGGCTGCTCGGGGTGCGGCACCCGCCTATTCTGCACGCCGAGCCCGTGTGACACCTGCCCGTTGCACATTTGTCGTATCTCTGTTCGAATGTACGGCATGCGGTGGTGTGGACAGAGTATCGATGCAGCGGATGCCGCTGCCTTGCCCGGCATGGAGCGCCTCGACGGCCTGGTCCGCACCGTCACGACCCCGGAGTTCGCCGGGATGACCTTCCACGAGGTGGCGGCCAAGTCGGCGTTGAATCATGTGCCCTCGGCATCCGCGATGCCGTTCGACTGGACGGTGAACCCGTACCGTGGCTGCAGCCACGCCTGCTCGTACTGTTTCGCGCGGGGCACCCACACCTACCTCGATCTCGACGCCGGGCGCGATTTCGACGAGCAGATCGTCGTGAAGGTCAACGTGGCCGAGGTCCTACGCCGCGAACTGGCCGCGCCGTCGTGGCAGCGGCAGCCGGTGGCGCTCGGCACCAACACCGACCCGTATCAGCGCGCCGAGGGGCGTTATCGGCTCATGCCCGAGATCATCGATGCCCTCGCGGCGAGCCGAACGCCGTTCTCGGTGCTCACCAAGGGCACGCTGTTGCGCCGCGACCTGCCGGTGCTCGCGCAGGCGCGGCGTCGCGTGCCCGTCCACCTCGCGATGTCGATCGCCATGCCCGACGAGCGGCTGCGGCAGACACTCGAGGCCGGTGCACCGACGTTCCAGGCACGCCTGGACACCGTGCGTGCGGCGACCGAAGCCGGATTCGCCGTGACGGTGTTCCTGATGCCGATCGTGCCGCACCTGACCGACTCCGTGGCGGTGCTCGACGACACGCTTGCGCGCATCGCGGCATCCGGCGCCGTGCGCGTCGTCTTCGGGGCACTGCACCTGCGTCCCGGCGCCCGGGAGTGGTTCTGGCAGTGGCTGGAACGCGAGCATCCGGAGCTCGTGCCCGCTTATCGAGGGCTCTACCCCGGCGCGACGGTCTACGCGCCGGTCGGGTACCGGAAGTGGCTGGCGGCCCGCGTGCGTCCGCTGCTGCGACGGCACCGTCTCACCGGTGGTCCGGAGGACGAGGTCGAGGCGCGGCCGGCGCGACCGGGTCCGGTGCGGACGACCGCGCGGGCAGCGGCATCATCGTCGGTCGCGGCATCCGCCCCCGCGATGCTGTTCTGACAGGGAGTCGGCGGGGGCCGCGGCGCGAACACCGCGGCCCCTCCGCCTCGAGAGCGCGTCGAACTCAGCGGTCGACGTGCGCTGCCTGACGCCCTGAGATCTCCTCGAGCACGTCGTCGCCCGGACGGGCGTCCTCGAACGGCGCGTCGATCTCGGCGCGCTCGAGCATCTCCGTCATGCGACGGCGGCGCTGGCGAGGGACGAGAGTCACGACCGTTCCGACACGACCGGCACGGCCCGTTCGACCCGACCGGTGCAGGTACGTCTTGTACTCGTCGGGGGCGTCGGCCTGGACGACGAGGTCGATGTCGTCGACGTGGATGCCGCGCGCGGCGACATCGGTGGCGACGAGCACGCTGACCCGACCGGACGTGAGGCGCTCGAGGTTGCGCGTGCGCTTGGCCTGGTTCAGGTCGCCGTGGAGGGCGACGGCGTGGATGCCGGCGTCGTCGAACTGCTCGGCGAGCATCTCGGCGTAGGCCCGGGTGCGGGCGAACACGAGGGTCTTGCCGGCGCGGTCGACGAGCGAGGTGAGGATCTCCGCCTTGTCGCGGTGGTCGATGACGAGCACGCGGTGGTCGATCGTGCCGGAGTCCTGGTCTTCGCCGGCGACCTCGTAGACGGCGGGGTCGACGAGGAACTCATCGACGAGGGCTGCGACCTCCCGGTCGAGGGTCGCCGAGAAGAGCAGCTTCTGCGCGTCGGGGTCGACGAGCCGGAGGATCCGCTGCATCGGCTCGAGGAAGCCGAGCTCGCTCATGTGATCGGCTTCGTCGAGCACGACGATGCCGACCTCGGAGAGGTCGAGCTTGCCCTGGTTCTGCAGGTCTTCGATGCGTCCGGGAGTGCCGATGATGATGTCGACGCCCTTCTTCAGCGCCCCGACCTGGCGCCCGGCGGGCACGCCGCCGTAGATCTGCGTGGTGAAGAGGCCGACGCTGCGGGCGATCGGCTGGATGGTGCGGTCGATCTGCAGCGCGAGCTCGCGTGTCGGGGCGAGGATCAGCGCCCTCGGGCTGCGGCCGAACGCGCGACGCTTGCCGGCCTGGCTGCGCAGCACCGCCTCGACGAGCGGCGCGCCGAACGCGATGGTCTTGCCCGAACCGGTGCGGCCGCGGGCGAGCACGTCCTTGCCCGCGAGAATCGGCGCGATCGTGGCGGCCTGGATCGGGAACGGGGCCGCGGCGCCGAGCTCGGCGAGGGTCCGCACGATGTTGTCACCGAGACCGAGGCTCGCGAAGCTCACATCCGCGACCTCTTCGGCCTGCACGGCCTGCGCCTGCAGCTTCTCGTGCACGACATCGGCGTGCTCCTCATAGGCCTTGCGCGCCGCGGCATCCTTTGCGTCCGAGTTCCAGTCGGAACGGTTGCCGCCGGTGCGAACCGGGCGGTCGTCGCGGCGCGGACGGTCGTAACTCCTCCGATCCGCATCTCGCGCAGCGAAATCAGGGCGCTCGCGTCGATCCGAGCGCGAGGTGGAGGAGTGGCGTCCGCGGTCGTCGAACGAACGAGCCGGACGGTCGTCGAACGAACGAGCCGGACGGTCGTCGCGACGCGGACGTTCCGCGTCTCGGAAGTCGCGGCCTTCGCGCGGCGCACGCGCGCCATCGCGACTGCCGCGCGTCGAATCTGCGGAGTTGCGGCCATAGCCACCGCGCTCGTCGCGGCGCGGGCGGTCGTCGAACGAACGAGCCGGACGGTCGTCACGGCGCGGGCGATCCTCGAACGAACGAGCCGGACGGTCGTCACGACGCGGGCGATCCTCGAAGGAACGAGCCGGACGATCGTCGCGCGCGGGGCGGAAGCCGTCGCGGTCATCACGACGCGGGCGCTCGCCGTTGGCGCGCGAGCGGATGCCGCGAGCCTCGTCGCGTCCGGCCCGCTCCTGGGCGCTCCAGCGCTGCTTCGGCGCAGTACCCGACTCCGCGGCCTCGGCCGGACGGTAGCCGCGGTGGTTCGGGCTCTTGCTGCCGGGCTTACCCGCGGAGGACTGTCCGGGGCGACGCTTGGCGTCCTGGTAGCTGGTCTTCGCGCCGTAACGCGGCTCGAAGTTCTGGGCGCGGCCGCCGGCCGGCTTCTTGCTCTTGGGCATGGTGTTCTTCCTGGGTTTTCTCGCGCGAGAACAGCGCCGCCGCGCAGCGAGAGCCGGAGCGACCAGGAGGCCGGGCGGATCGGGGCGGCGGGCAACCCGGTGGTCCGGGGGCCATTCAACAGTGATGGTCATGCGCGTCGATCGACGCTCACCATCGGCCCCTTGGACTCACAAACCCACCCGCGCCGCAGCGCGGTGTCCAGAGCCGACCCCACCACTGTACCCGGTCCACCTGTGAGAGTGCCGGTCAGGAAGCGCCTACCCCGACGGTCTCTGCCTCATCGCGCGTTCGCGGCGTGAAGGGCCGCAAGGGCGGCGGGAAGGTACCCGGAAAGCATGGCCGCTTCCTTGCTGTTGCCGACGACCGCGATCCACGTGTTCCCCTCGAAGGCGTAGCCGA
Source organism: Sphingomonas sp. BLCC-B65 (assembly GCF_028550675.1). NCBI lineage: Bacteria > Pseudomonadati > Pseudomonadota > Alphaproteobacteria > Sphingomonadales > Sphingomonadaceae > Sphingomonas > Sphingomonas sp. BLCC-B65. The sequence continues at coordinate 1,679,487 of NZ_JAQQGL010000001.1, forward strand.
CCGCGCCATCAGCGATCTCACCCGCCACGTGAGCGGTGAAGACAGTGGCACCGTCGATCGCCGCTTCGGTGTAGTCCGCACTGCTGCGCAACGCGGTGATCAGCTCGTCACGCACGTCGGTCGGAAGCTCGAGCAGACCCGCCTGGACGCCACCGTCCGAACCCCCTCGCACGCCCCAGGCGCACTGGCTGGCTCGCTCCGCCTTCGTGACGGCAGCGCGCGCCAGCGGGCCGGGAAGCCGCTGTTCAAGGGTCCAGCCAGGATCCGCGTACGCGACGGCGTCGGCCGAGAAGTACTTCTGCAGGACAGAGATCGGGATGAAGTCCTCGCACCGCGGAAAGACGAGCACCGCGCTCGCCGGCGGCGACGACGGCCCCGACCCCGACCCCGACCCCGACCCCGACCCCGAGGGCGATGGAGGCACGGCGCTCGCGCTGGAGGTTGAGTCTGGCGAAGCGGTCATGGCAACGGCATCGGGCGCAACGCCGGCGGCGCAACCGCTGAGTGCACCCGCGAGAGCCAGCGCCGCGATCGTTGCCGACAGAACGTTTCGTCGCATGCGGCCGAGCCTATCGACGACGCGACCGCCGGGGGTGCAGAGCGGCGGACCCGTCCGCGGAGGCCGCGGCATCCACGTCCGTCCCGTCGTCGCCGCCACCGGCCCGCCGGGCTGCCCGTCGCTCGCGCGCACCCTCCACCAGGTTGTAGAGCGTGGGCAGGACGAGCAGGGTCAGCACGGTCGAGGAGATGAGACCGCCGATGACGACGATCGCGAGCGGCTGCGAGATGAAGCCGCCGTGGCCGGTGATGCCGAGCGCCATCGGCGTGAGCGCGAAGATCGTCGCCAGCGCCGTCATCAAGATCGGACGAAGACGTCGCGATCCACCGGCGACGGTCGCATCGTGCGCACTCAGACCCTTGGCGCGGTATTGATTGACGAGGTCGACGAGCACGATCGCATTCGTGACGACGATGCCGATGAGCATCAGCACGCCGATCAGCGACGCGACGCCGAGCGGCACGCCGGTCGCGATCTGCAGGAGGATCGCGCCGGTGGCGGCGAACGGCACCGACACCAGCAGCAGCAGCGGCTGACGCAGCGACTTGAACGTCGCGACCATCACGATGTAGACGATGAGGATGGCCGCGAGCATCGCGAGGCCCAACTGGCCGAACGCATCGGACTGCTGGGTCACCACACCGCCGACCTTCGCGGCCGCACCGGTCGGAAGGTCCAGGCCGGTCAGCGCCGTGCGGACGCTTGCGGAGGCGGTGTTCAGGTCGTCGGTCGAGGGCGACACGGTGACCGTCGCCGTCCGCTGACCGCGCTGGGTCGTGATGGAGGTCGGCCCCTGGCTCTGCTCGACCGTCGCGACCTGATCGAGGCGCACGAGCCCGCTCGCCGAGGCGACCTGCAGCCCCTTGAGTTCGTCGATCGTCTTCGGCACGGACGCCGCCTGCAGGTAGACGGTGAGGGCGGTGCCGTCGATCTCGACGGAGCCGATCTGGCTCGGCTGCATCGTGTTCGAGACGAGGCCGCCGACGGCGACCTCCGACAGCCCGAGCTGCGCGGCTTTCGCGCGATCGACCGTCACCGCGATGTAGGGCAGGGATGCCGACAGGTTGGACGTGATCTGTCCGATGCCGGCCTTACCCTGCAGCGCCGCCACCACGGCATCGGTCGCCTTCTGCAGCGCGTCGCCCGACGGCGCGGTCACGTCGACCTCGACGTCCGTGGAGCCGAAGCCGCCCTGGCCGGACGAGACGGTGACGGTGCCGACGTCGGTGAGGTCGGCGAGCGCCTTCTCCACGTCGTTGCGCACGGTCACCTGATCGGCTGACGTGTCGGTGGTCACCGAGTAGGTGATGCCGGTGCTGCCCCCGCGGAACGCATCGCGCACGGCGGAACCGCTCGATCCGATCGAGGTCTGCACCGTGGTGATGCCGGCGACGCCCTTCAGAGCGGTCTCGACCTTCTTCGCGGCGGCATCCTCGGCGTCGAGGCTGGGGGCCTGGCCGACCTGCTGCGTGACGGTGAAGGTGTTCTGTCCGCTGTCGCCGAGGAAGTTGGTCTTCATGAACGGGGCCGCGGCGATCGTGCCGCCGAGCACGAGCACGGCGACCAACAGGGTCACCCACGAGTGCTTCAGGGTCCAGCCGAGAATCGGCAGGTACGCACGCTGCAGCCTGGACGGGGGCGCGGCGGGGTCTTCCGGGTCGATCGGGTCGCCCTCGGCATCGCGCACGGGCTTTCCGGGGCGCAGGAACCAGTAGGCGAGCACGGGAACGATCGTCAGCGCGACGAACAGCGACGCCGCCATCGCGATCGTCACGGTCATGGCGAAGGGCCGGAACAGCTCGCCGGTGACGTCGCCCACGAACGCGATCGGCAGGAACACCGCGACGGTGGTGATGGTCGACGCCGTGATCGCGGCGGCGACCTCGCGAACCGCCAGCAGGATCGACGAGAGCTTTTCGGCACCCTCGACGTAATGGCGTTTGATGTTCTCGATGACGACGATGGAGTCGTCGACGACGCGGCCGATCGCGATCGTGAGGGCGCCCAGCGTCAGGATGTTCAGCGAGTAGCCGAAGGCCTGGATGCCGACGAAGGTGATGAGGACGCTCGTCGGAATGGAGATCGCGGTCACCAGCGTCGAGCGCACCGACAGCAGGAAGACGAGGATCACGAGCACCGCGAAGACGAGGCCCAGCAGACCCTCCTGTGCCAGCGACTCGATCGACTGCTCGATGTAGGGCGCCTGGTCGAAGACGACGCTGAAGCTCGCGTCGCCGCCGATGTCGCTCTGCAGCTTCGGCAGCAGGGCCGTGACCGCTCGGCTGACGTCGACGGTGTTGGCGGAGGGCAGCTTGGTGATGGAGATGGTGAGCGCGGGCTCGCCGTTCACGCGCGAGATCGAGGTCACGGGGTCTTGCGCGAGCGCCACGGTGGCCACATCGCCGATCTTCAGGGGACCGTTCTTAGCCGCCCCCTCGAACTGGGCCGCCGAGGTGGGCACGAGCGGCAGCGCCGAGATCTGATCGACCGAGGTGAGCTTGCTGCCGGTCTGCACCGTGAGCGTCTGGTCGCCTTCGGTGACCGTGCCACCCGGGAAGAGCACGCCGTTCTGCTTGAGGGCGTCGGTCAGTGCCGTCTGGGTGAAGCCGGCGGCAGCGAGCTTCGCCTGATCAGGGGTGATCGTGACCCGCTGGCCCTGGCCGCCCACGATCGTGGCGGCGCTGACGCCCTTGACGTCTTCGAGGTCGGGGATCGTGCTGGCCTGCAGTTGGGCCTGGATCGTCTTCTCATCGCCATATCCGGTGACGGCGAGGGCGATGACGGGCAGATCGTCGATCGAGAAGGAGACCACGTTGGGTTCGACACCGGTGGGCAGCGTCGACTTGATGCGGTTGATCGCCTGCAGGATCTTCTGCTCCGCGGTCGCCAGGTCGGTTCCGTAGGTGAAGGACGCCTGGATGATCGAGGCGTTCGTGGTGCTCGTCGCCGTCGTGGACTCGAGTCCCGGAATGCCCTGGATCGCCGTCTCGATGGGCGTCGATACGTCGTTGTTGACCACATCGGGCGACGCGCCGGGGTACGTCGACAGGATCGACAGCTGGGGGAACTCGACCGAGGGGATGAGCTCCTGCTTGAGGCTCGTGAGGGCGAGGCCACCGAAGATCGCAGCGACGATCGTGATCAGGGCGATCAGCGCCCGGTTCTTCAAGCTCAGGACGGCGAGATGCGACACGGAAAACCCTTGCTGTCGGAAGGCGCGGACGAAAAACCGATACACGCGTGTATCCGCCTCATTCTCGCACGCGGACAGACGGCGGGCGGCGACGGAAGCCGGGGGATAACCCGAGAATCCGGACGCTCGGAGCCCACGGGCGTCGACGCTCAGCGCGGGAAGAGCTCGCCGATGACGAGGCCGGCGGCGGCGGCGATGAGGGCGAGCACGAGCGTGCCGATGAGGTTGATCCAGGCCCAGTCACGGCGACCCCGCTCGGCCAGCAGCGCCGTCTCCGTGGACACCGTGCTGAAGGTCGTGAAGCCCCCCAGTACGCCCACGCCGAGAATGCTCGCCCATGCCGGCGCCACGTTCGGCCCGAGACCGGTGACGAGCCCCAGCAGGAAGGAGCCGAGCACGTTCACGAGAAGGATGCCGATCGGGAACGCGCCCGATCGCCCGCGCATGATCGCGGCGTCCATCAGGTAGCGCGCACCGGCGCCCAATCCCCCGCCGACGACGAGTGCCGCCATCTCGACCGGGTTCACTCGGCATCCTCCGGACGCTCGACCTCGCCGGGACGGTCGGCGATGCGCCGCCCGGCCGCCAGTCCCACCACGGCGGCGAAGACGCCGCCGAACAGCGAGACCACGACGAGGATGATGCCGACGTAGGGCGACGCGCTCGAGGTCGAGAGGGTCTGCACGGCGAACGCGCTGTACGTCGTGAACCCGCCCATGACTCCCGTGCCGAGGAAGAGTCGAGCGCGCGGATGCCGATCGGCGAACCAGCCCACGATGACGCCCAGCAGCAGCGAACCCAGCAGGTTGATGACGAGCGTGACGGCCGGCACGACAAGCGGATGCGGGTTCACCGCCCCCAGGGGCACCACCACGGCCGCGCGGATCGCGACGCCGATCATGCCGCCCAGGATCACCAGCACGAGGGCGACCGGCGAGAACCAGCGGGGACGAGTCACGTCCGCAGACTAGCGTCGCCTCACGGACCCAGCAGCGCACGGATCGCCGATTCCGGCGAAACCGTCGTGTCCAGCAGTTCACCGCGTCGATACCGCGCGAACACGCGGGGATCGATGTACGAGCTCTTGGCCACCGTCGGCGTGTTGCCGAGGGCTGCGGCCGCCGCCTTGACGGCGAGCACCTCGGCGCGTTTGCGATCGGCTTTCGTGGTGGTGGTCCCGATGCGCGCCAGCGCGTCGGCCGCGAGGATGGTGCCGCGCAGCGTGCGGAAATCCTTCGCGGTGAAGCTGCCGCCGGTCATGGTGCGGACGTACACATTGACGTCCCGCGGGGTCAGGGCAACGCGCCGGCGACCGCGCGCGTACGCCAGAAGAGGTGCAGCCGGCCGACCCGCAGCGAGCATCTCGACGACGACGGCGAGGTCTTCGTCGTCCACGTCGAGGCTCTGCCGCTTGCCGCTCTTGCCCGGAAAACGCAGGCTCGTGACGGTACCGCTGACCGCGGCATCCCGCCGCTGCAGCGTGGTGAGCCCCCGACTGCCGTGCGCGGTGAAGTACCGCTCGCTGCCCACTCGCGGGGCCGCCTGGTCGAGCAGGCGAAACGCGGTCGCGAGCACCCGCTCGCGGTCGAGGTCGTCGCGGCGCAGCGACGCGGTGATGCGCCCGCGGGCGCGCGGCAGGCTCTCGGCGAGCTGCAGCGCCCGCGCGTACTTGCCCTTGTCGCGGGTGGTCGACCAGTCCGGGTGGTAGAGGTACTGCATCCGTCCGGCCTCATCCACGCCGGTGGCCTGGATGTGGCCGTTCGCGGCGGCGCAGATCCACACGTCGTCCCACGCCGGGGGGATGACGAGCGCGACCACGCGTTCGCGCTCCGCGGCAGGGAGGGCGGCGCCGTCGGCATCCACGTAGCGGAATCCCGAACCGGAGCGCAGGCGCCGGTAGCCGAGGTCGCGTCCGGGGCGGACGCGGCGCAGGCGCGGCACGTCAGGAGTCTCGAAGCATGTCGATGAGCTCCGCCTTGCGCGCACCGGAGTACCCGCGGATGCCGAGTTCCTTCGCGCGAGCGCGCAACTCGGCCACCGTCCAGTCCTCGTACGAGCCGGACTCGCCACCTCGTCGCCCGACGGCCTTCCGGCCGTCCCGCGCGGCGGCGTTGGAGATGCGCGCCGCCTTCTGCTTCGACGCGCCGTCCTTGCGCAGCTCCTCGTAGAGCTCTGGATCCTTCAATGAAGGAGGTGTGCTGTTCTGTGGCATATACCCGCCCTACCGCAGGTGCGAAGGCCGCGGCAAGGGGGGTGCCTCCCCCGCGGAACGGGACTAGTTTCAGGGGGTCATGGAGTCCCCCGAGAATGGAGCAATCACATGAATCTCGCTCTGATCATCATCATCGTCGTCGCGATCGTGCTCGCCATCGTCGGCGGCATGAACGCCGCCCTGAACTGGCTGCTGTGGGTCGCCCTGATCGTCGCCGTGATCGCGATCATCGCGTTCCTGCTGCGACTCGTTCGCGGCGGTCGCGCGTAGCGACGTCGCACAACCGGACAACGCGCCGGCTCACCTCACGGTGGGCCGGCGCGTCCGCGTTGTGGCGACCTCGTCCCGCTCCGTTCGTCCGGTCCGTCTCGTCGCTGACGCCGCCCGCCGCCGGCAAGAAGGGACGGATCAACCGGGAAGTCGGACGAACACGCTGGCAAATCGAGATATATCGTGTTACTCTCGAATAACGCGATATATCTCGAATCGCCTCACGTCAGGAGAAACAGATGACTCTGGAGAAGTGGCTCATCAAGCCGGGCGAGACCCGGGTGATCGACCTCGAAGACATCCGCAAGCTGAAGGTGGGCCTCGTCGGCGGCCAGATCGACGTCGTCGCGCACGACGAGCCCGGCGTGCGCATCGAAGTGCACGCCGTCACCATCAAGGACCTCCGCATCGAGGCCTCCGGCGACGTGGTGGAGATCGACCATCCGCAGCTGCGCTGGGACAACTTCCTCGAAGTCTTCCGCAACTTCGGCTCCGGCGGCCCCAAGGCGGAGATCAGCGTCGCGGTCCCCCGCGGCATCCTGCTGACCCTCGGTGTCGTCTCCGCGAGCGCGCTCGTGTCGGGCCTCGCCTCGGGCGCGCGCCTGAACACCGTCTCCGGCGACATCATCGTCGACGGCCTCACCGGCGACCTGTCGGTCAACGCCGTCTCGGGCGACGTGCAGATCCGCGGCCTCGACGGCGCACTCAGCGCCAACTCGGTGTCCGGTGATGTGGCAGCCACCGGCAGCATCCGCAAGGCGACGATCGACACCGTCTCGGGCGGCATGCTCGTCGACTCGACCGATCGGGTCGACCTGGTCAGCCTCAACACCGTGTCGGGCGACGCGACCGTGCGTCTCGACGAGGGCCACCCGGCCAACTTCGTGCTCCGCAGCGTCAGCGGGCGGCTCATGGTCGACGGCGTCAAGCGCTCGAGCTCTGGGCCCTCGAACTACGTCGACTCCGTCGGGGAGCTCAGCGGCAGCTTCGCCGACGTGCGCGCCAATTCGGTCTCGGGCGACGTCACGGTGCTGCGCCGCTCGCCGGCCGCTCCGGATGCCGCGGCATCCGCGACCGCCGAGGAGAACTGAGCATGCCTCCCGTCTTCTCGCACGGCGACCTGCGCCTCTACCTGCTGAACCTGCTCGACGAGTCGCCGCGCCACGGTTACGACTTGATGCAGGCGCTGTCCGATCGCACCGGCGGAACCTATACGCCCAGCGCCGGCACCATCTATCCCCGGCTGTCGAAGCTCGAGGAGGAGGGCCTGGTCACCAAGACCGTGGACGGCCGCAAGACCGTCTACGCGATCACCGAGGCGGGGCGCGCCGAGGTGGCCGCTCGCGCCCGCGAGCTCGAGGGGATCGAGGCAGGGCTTGCCGACAGCGTGCGGCTGATCGCCGACGAGGTCCGCGGCAGCGTCCGCGAGGCGATGAAGAGCCTCCGCGCCGATCTCGCCGCTTCGGCGCAGTCGGAACGAGACAACGCCGACCGTGACCGCACCGGCGCACGCGCCTCGGCATCCGCGTCGGCGGGGGAAGAGGCGCGCCAGTCGTCGCGAGAGCAGATGAGGCGGGCCGAGGCGATCGTGAGCGAATTCCGCGCCACCGTGCGCGCGGATCTGCGCACGCATCTGGCGCACGGCGGACAACTCGCGGCCGACGCCGTCGACGACCTGTCGCGCGCGCTGGACGACGCCCTGGCCGCCCTGACCCGCGCACTCCGCTGACGCACGGCCCCGTCCGCTCTCGCCTTCTCCGCCGAGCCGCTATCTTTCCGCCGATCCGCCACACTCCGGCGTGTCAAAAGATGGCGGCTCGGCGAGTTCGTAGCGGCTCGCGGGGAGGGGAAGGGGGAGATAGGGGGAGGGGGCTACGACGCGGGCCAGAGGTCCTCGTCGTCGCCGACGGGGTCTTCCAGGGGGACGACGAGGATGGGGCGCGACTGACGGTGCGCCAGACGGGCGGCGACCGAGCCCGTGAAGAACTCGCGGATCGACTCTCCGAACCCGCGGCGGCGGGTACCGACGACGATCAGGCGCGCCTGCGCCTTCTCGGCGAGGTGCTTGATCGCCAGAGCCGGGTCGCCGACGAGCTGGGTGACGCTCCACTCGACACCCGAGCCGTCCAGCGCGGATGCCGCGACGCCCTCGACCGCGCTCAGCTGCGCCTCCCCGATGGCGAGGTCGATGTCGATCGGCGCGGTGTGCATATAGCCGTCCGGATCCTCGTACGTGACGAAGCGCGTGACGTCGACGTGGGCGACGATCAAGGGCGCCGAGAAGAGCTTCGCGTACCGGGCTGCTTCTTTGAGCACGCGAGCCGGCTGGTCGGGAATGACGCCGACGATCACCGCCCGCTGAGGAACCGGACTCTCGTCTGTTTCGGCCATGCGACCTTCCCCGTCCTCCCCCGCACCGCGAGGCGCCGGGGGCACCGTGTTATTCTGAATGCTACTCTTCCCGGCAGGAAGCCGGATCGTCAATCGCATCGTGAATGCGCCGGACGAAATGCGGAAAACCCGCATCGTCCGTGACTCAGAAATGAGGGGGTCTCGCATGGGGCGTGGCCGTCAGAAAGCGAAGCACACCAAGATCGCTCGCGAGCTGAAGTACGACACCTACAACGTGAACTACTCCGCGCTCGAAAAGGAGCTCGGACACCACGAGGAAGACCCGTACGTCGACAAGTGGGCCGACCAGTACGCCGACGACGAGGACGAGCTGGAGACAGCCTGACGCTCTTCCGGCGGCCTCGGCCGGCGCCGTCGTGTGGGTGATGTGATCCGTCGGCGCCGTGATCAGTGCCGCGGCGCCGCTGCGGCCGCTCGCGCGGGACGCAGGGTGAGGATCATCGCGACCCCGGCGACCGCGAGGATCACCGCCGAGGCGATGACGGCGGCGTGGAAGCCCTCGGTCACCGACGCCGCCGACACGGCGATCGCGCCGAGCACGGCGGTGCCGAAGCCGCCGCCCAGGTCGTAGGAGATCTCCTCCAGCGCGGCCGCTCCGCCCACTTCGTGCAGGCCGGCCGACGACACGATCAGATCGTTCGCCCCGACGGCGGCGATCTCGATCGTCAGTCCTGCCAGTCCAGTCGCGACGGCGAAGACGGCCAGGTGCACGGGGTCGGGCGCGAACGCGACCGCCGCCAGCGCCGCCCCCGCGGCGATGAGGGCGCCCGAGATCGCCGCGCGATGACCGAGGCGCCGCAGGAACCACGGTGAGAGGAAGGCGCCCACCAGGGTGGCCAACGCGAGCGGGATCAGCGCGATCGCGGCATCCAGGGGTTCGAAGCCGCGCCCCAGCTGTAGGTATCTCGCGAACTGCAGTTCCAGGCCGACGATGGCGAACATCGCCAGCGCGACCGCGATCAGCGCACTGGAGAACGCGCGATTGCGAAAGAGTGCGACATCGAGCATCGGCGTCCGTCGCTCACGCACCGTCGCGCGCTGTCGCCGGACGAAGAGCGTGCCCAACCCGGCCGCGACGACCAGTCCGCCGAGGACGAGTTCGACATGGTGTTCGGCCAGACTGTTGATCGCCACGGCCGCCGCCAGCACCGCTCCGATCGCGAGCCCCTGGCTGACGAGGTCGGTGCTGCCCGGCCGCGTGGAGCGCGACTCCGGAACGAACGCCGCCGCCGCGATGATGACGAGCGCGCACAGCGGCAGGTTGATGAGGAACACCGCACCCCACGTGCTGTGCTCGACGACGAAGCCGCCGATCACGGGTCCCGCCGCCGCCGCGGCGGCGGACGACATCGACCAGATCGCGACGGCGCGCACGCGCTTGTCCCGATCGGGGTAGGCGACGCGCAGCAGCGACATCGTCGACGGGAGAACCCCTGCGGCGCCGACGGCCATCGCGGCCCTCGCCGCGATGAGCAACTGCGGGCTGGAGGCGAAGGCCGCGGCCGCCGACGCGAGCGCGAAGACGACGAGCCCGCCGACCAGGAACGCGCGCCGCCCGTACCGATCGCTCATGACGCCCGCCGACAGCAGCAGGGGCGAGATGACGAACGGGAAGATGTCGATGATCCACAGCAGCTCGGTGTCGGTGGCGCCCAGTTCGCGGGCGATGGTCGGCGCGACGACGTGGAGGATGGTCACGTCGATCGACACCAGCGCGAGCGCGCCGCAGACCGTCGCCAGCACGAGCGCCGGGTGCGCCCTCAGCGCCCGTCGCTCGGCGGGGGCACGTCCCTTCGGTGACGCGTCATGCTCATCCACGCGACCATCGTGGCGGAAAGGTCGCCCTCACGCACGTCCACTCACCACGCGCCGTGGCGACGTTCCCACTCGTCCTCGATCGTGCGCGGCCGCGTGACGACGAGGCCGGTCGGAATCGTCGCGAGGAACAGCAGGCCGAAGACCACGAGCACCGGCTGCCACTGTCCGGTCGCCTCGTGGACGACCGCGAACATCAGCGGGAACAGCGCGGCGATGCCGTACCCGACGCTCTGCGCGAAGCCGCTGAGCGCGACGGCGCCCTCGTGGGTGCGCGAGCGCAGCTGGATGAGCACCAGCACCGCCGGGAACAACGCCTGCGGCGTTCCCAGCAGCACGACCCAGAGGACCGTGGCCGTCCCGGGCGCGATCAGCATTCCCGCCACGCCCGAAAGCCCCGCGATCAGGGCGGCGGCGTACACGACGCCGACCCTGCGCAAGCGTGTGATCAGGATCGGCACGATGATCGACCACGGCAGGCCCATCGCGCCGAACAGCGATAGCAGCGCGCCGGCCTCGGCGTGCGAGACGCCCGCGACGTCGACGAGCACCACCGGCAGCCAGGCGAAGCACGCATACACGCTCGCCGCAGAGATGCCGAAGGTCCCGGCCAGCGCCCACGCGAGCGACAGCCGCGGCAGGCGTCCCAACACGCCGGGCGCCGGGGCGTCGAGATCCACCGCGGCGGGCGCCTGGGTGCGGGCGACGTTCGCGCGCACCACGAGCGTCACCCAGGGCACGACCGCCAGAAGTGCGAGGATCGCCCACATGCCCAGCGAGAACCGCCACCCCGCGGCATCCGCGACGGGCACCGCCACCAACGGCGGCACGAACGCGGCCATCGCGAGAAGGGCGGAGTACAGCGCGGTCATCGTGCCCACGCGGTCGGGGAAGTACGTCTTGATCAGTGGCGGCAGCACGACGTTGCCCACGCCCACCGCCGCGAACAGGACCGTCGTCGCCAGCAGCAGCGTGGCCGCGTCCGTCGCGAGAGCGCGCGCGAGGAGGGCGGCCGTGACGATGAGCATGGATGCCGCCGCGAGCCGCTCCAGCCCGAACCGGCGTTCGAGCATCGGGGTCACGATGCCGAAGACGGCGAAGCAGACCGGCGGCGCGGTGCCGATGAGACCCACCACCCACGTCGGCACGGCGAAGTCGGCCTGCACCTCCGAGATGATCGGCGACAGCGCGGCGACGGCCGAACGCAGGGAGAACGCGACGAGCACGACGCCCACCAGCGCGAGGAGGCGTCCCCGCCAGAGGGAGCGCGGGCGGGGATCGGTCACCCGATCCAGCCTAGGGCGCGCGGGGAAGGGTCAGCTCTCCTGCGTGCCTTCGACCCAGGCGAGGTACTCCTCTGACACGGTGCCGGTGATGTAGCGCCCGTCGAAGCAGCTCATGTCGAGGTCGTCGACGTCGGGCGAACCTTCGAGGATCGCGGCCTTGAGGTCGTCGATCTCCTGATAGACCATGTAGTCCGCACCGAGCTCTTCGGCGATCTCGGGGATCGTGCGGCCGTGCGCGACGAGCTCGTGACGCGAGGGCATGTTGATGCCGTACACGTGCGGGAAGCGCACGGGCGGGGCGGCCGAGGCGAACGTCACCGTCTTGGCGCCGGCATCCCGAGCCATCTGGATGATCTCCTTGGAGGTCGTCCCGCGCACGATCGAGTCGTCGATGAGCAGCACGTTCTTGCCCTTGAACTCGCTCGACATGGCATTCAGCTTCTGACGCACGCTCTTCTTGCGCACCGCCTGGCCGGGCATGATGAACGTGCGGCCGACGTAGCGGTTCTTGTAGAAGCCCTCGCGGTACTCGATGCCGAGCTTGCGCGCCACCTGCATGGCCGCCGGGCGCGAGCTGTCGGGGATCGGCATGACGACGTCGATCGTGCCGGCGGGGGTGTACTTGGCGATCGTGTCGGCCAGGCGCTCACCCATCCGCAGGCGCGCCTCGTACACCGAGATGCCGTTCATGATCGAGTCCGGTCGCGCCAGGTAGACGTATTCGAACGAGCACGGGACCAGCTGCGGGTTCGTCGCGCACTGCTGCGTGTGTAGGCGGCCGTCCACGTCGATGAAGACGGCCTCGCCCGGCTCGACGTCACGGACGACCTCGAAGCCGCCGTTTTCCAGCACCAGCGATTCGGAGGCGACGATCCACTCGTAGCGACCGGTGGCGTTGCCCTCGGCATCCACCGCGGGACGCGTGCCGAGGATGAGGGGGCGGATGCCGAAGGGGTCGCGGAATGCGAGCAGGCCGTAACCGGCGATGAGCGCGATGGTCGCGTACGAGCCTTCGACGCGCTCGTGCACCCGGGTGACCGCCTGGAACACCTGCGCCGGGTCGAGTTCGAGGCCGGAGATGGAGGACTGCAGCTCGTTGGCGAGCACGTTGACGAGCAGCTCGGTGTCGGAGCTCGTGTTGAGGTGACGGCGGTCTTTGCTGAAGAGCTCCTGGGTCAGCTCACGCGTGTTGGTGAGGTTGCCGTTGTGCACCAGCACGATGCCGTAGGGCGCGTTGACGTAGAAGGGCTGGGCCTCTTCCTCGCTCGACGCGGTGCCCTTCGTGGCGTAGCGGACGTGGCCGAGGCCGATGTTGCCCAGGAGGGCGCGCATGTCGCGGGTGCGAAACGCCTCGCGCACCTGACCCTTGGCCTTGAACAGATGGAAGACGCCGCTGGTCTCGGCCGTCGCGATACCCGTCGAGTCCTGACCGCGATGCTGCAGCAGCAGCAGCGAGTCGTAGATGTCCTGATTGACCGGGCCCTGTCCGACAACGCCGACGATTCCGCACATGTGGTGTTGCTCAATCCGTTTCTGCGCCGAGACGGTGATGCACCTCGGCGGCCGATGAACCTAGACGGCTGATGAATACGCGCCGACGAGGCGCACGGCGCCGCCGTCCACGCCCTTGGCGCCCTGCTCGAAATGGCCCTCGGGACGCGCGCCCTCCTGGACGACGCCCACCTGCCAGGTCGCGATACCGGCGTCCGACAGGAGGGATGCCGCGGCATCCGCCTTCTCGGGCGCGACGACAGCGACGAAACCGATGCCGAGGTTCCACGTGCCCTCGGTGTCTTCCAGACGCAGCCCGCCGAGATCGGCGAGCACGCGGAACACGGGGCTGGGCGACCACGTCGAACGGTCGACCTCGACCCACGCCTGCGGCGGCAGCACGCGAGCGAGGTTCGCGGCGATACCGCCACCGGTCACGTGGCTGAGCGCGTGCACGGCGCCGGGCAGCGCGGTGAGCACGTTCAGCAGCGGCAGCGTGTACAGGCGCGTGGGCTCGAGGAGCTCCTCACCCCACGTGCGACCGAAGTCGGCGGCCGGGGCGCCGTAGCTGATGCCCTTGCCCGCGACGATGTGGCGGATGAGCGAGTAGCCGTTTGAGTGCGCTCCGCTGGAGGCCAGGGCCAGCACGACGTCGCCGGCGCGCACGCGGTCGGCGCCGAGCACGTCGCCGGCATCCACGACGCCGGTGGCCGCTCCGGCGACGTCGTAGTCGTTGACGCCGAGCAGGCCCGGGTGCTCTGCGGTCTCGCCGCCGACGAGCGCCGTGCCTGTCTGCTCGCAGCCGGAGGCGATGCCGCGGACGATGTCGGCGATGCGCTCGGGGAAGACCTTGCCGCACGCGATGTAGTCCGTCATGAACAGGGGCTTCGCGCCCACCACCACGATGTCGTCGACCACCATGCCGACCAGGTCCTGGCCGATCGTGTCGTGCTTGTCGATCGCCTGCGCGATCGCGACCTTGGTGCCCACGCCGTCGGTCGAGGTGGCCAGCAGGGGCTTCTCGTAGGACTGCAGCGCCGAGGCGTCGAACAGGCCGGCGAACCCGCCGACACCGCCCAGCACCTCGGGCCCGTGGGTGCGACGAACAGCCGACTTCATCAGTTCGACGGCGAGATCTCCCGCCGCGGTGTCGACGCCGGCTTCGGAATAGGGATTCTGTGGGGCTTCTGCCACGCGAACAGCCTACCGGCAGGGGCGGGACGCGCGGACCGTCGGCGCAGAGGAGCCGATCGCACCCTGTCGCCGCGCCGAGCGCTGTCCCTAGGATGGCGACATGGCAGCCGCGGAAGCACCGGAGTGGATCGTCCGCGAGGACGCCACGCTTCCGGTGCTCGTCGCGCTGTATCTGCGCCAGGTCCTCGGCATCCGCTTTCCGGAGGAGCTTCCGCACCTGCGCGGAATCCCTCCCCTGAGCGCACCGATCAGCGAGTACGACGACCGTTCGGCGATCGAGCGGCAGTGGCGCGCGTACTGGGATCTGACGGTCGAGCCGCAGGCCAATCCCTCTCCCGTGCCCCTCGAGCTCATCGACGGGTTCGAGACGGTGGTGGCGCTCCCAGTCGAGGGCTTCGACGAGCTCGCCGATGCGATCGCCCCGCACGGGACGGATGCCGTGGCCTACGCCCGCGCCGAGCATCAGCGCTATCGGTCGCGTCTGGGTACGGGTGCGTCGTACCGCGCCTATGCCAGCGCGATCGCCGAACACGAACGCGTCGTGGGACGGCGCGCGCACTCGTTCGAACTCAACGTCCAAGTGCTGCCGTTCACGCAGCGCGGCGTCTGGTGGATCGGGGCGCTCACGATCGCGGTGACCGACGGCCTGCGCGGCGACATCGCCGCCTTCGACGCCGCGGTCGCGCCGATCATCGCCGACATCGCCTGACGGCGTCCGCCGGTCGCGGCGTCCGCCGCGCGGCCGAGCACGGGCGCTCTGGCGCGGCGCGACTACTCCGCGTCGGCGATCGTGATGACCTCGCGCTCGACGCGCACCTCACGGGCGCGACGGGCCAGCGAGCGGTCGAGAACGAGCGCGACCACACCGCCGACGGCGACGCCGACCGGGATCGCGAAGAGGCAGATGAACCCGAAGACCTGCGTCGTCGAGTACGAGACGCCGGTGGTCGCGCTCTCGTTCTCGCCGCCTCCGAAGGCGAACGTGAGCACGAGGGCGGCCAGGATGCCGAGGACCGCGCCCGCCAGCAGGAACACCGTGTATCGCGGGCTGCGGCGCACCTGCGCGGTCTCGATGCGGTGCGCGGCGGAGGAGCTCATGCACCCATTGTCCCACCGTGTCAAGCATGGGGGTGCGACAGGGGCGGTTCACGCGGTCGCGGTAATCTGCGGCTATGACGGCATCCGCATCCCAGGCTTCCGACGGCTCGACGAACACGACGCACGACACGCGGCCGCACGTGGTCATCGTCGGTGGCGGTTTCGCCGGGATCAGCGCCGCGCGAGCCCTGCGGCACGCCGACGTGCGGGTGACGCTCATCGATCGCCGCGTGTACAACACGTTCCAGCCCCTGCTGTACCAAGTCGCCACGGGCGGGTTGAACCCCGGCGACGTGACCCATTTCCTCCGGAGCCTGCGGGTGCGCCAGCCCAACCTCGATGTCGTGCACGAGCACCTCATGGAGATCGATCCCGAAGGCCGCACGGTGCGACTGCTCGACGGCCAGGAGATGTCGTACGACTACCTCCTCGTCGCCAACGGCGTCACCACGGCCTATCACGGCACGCCCGGCGCGAAGGAGAACTCGTTCGCGGTGTACTCGCGCTCGCAGGCGATCGCCATCCGCGACTCCCTCTTCACCCGGCTCGAGCGAGCGGCCGTGCGGGACGGGCGCACCAAGGGACTGTCGGTCGTGGTGATCGGCGGAGGCCCCACGGGCATCGAGATGGCGGGAGCTCTCGCCGAGCTGCGCGACCAAGGCCTGGAGCCGGCCTACCCCGAACTCGACGGTGACGCGTTCCGCATCACGTTGGTGCAGCGCAGCGAGATCCTGAAGCCGTTCCTGCCGAAGCTGCGCGACTACGCGGCGGCGCAGCTGCGGCGCCGCGACGTGGAGCTGCGCCTCGGCGCGGGCGTCGACGAGGTGCGACCGGATGCCGTCGTGCTCTCGGACGGCACCGTGCTGCCCTCCGATCTCACCGTCTGGGCGACCGGCGTCGCGCCCCACGAGGAGGTGCGCGACTGGAGCCTGCCGCTCGACACGGGCGACCGCATCCGCGTGGGCGCGGACCTGCAGGTGGAGGGACTGCACGGAGTGTTCGCCGCCGGCGACGTCGCCGTCGCTCCACAGGACCTCCCCCAGCTCGCCCAGCCCGCGATCCAGGGCGGCGAGCACGTCGCCCGCCAGATCGTGCGGCTCATCGCGGGACAGCCCACGGAGCCGTTCTCGTACTACGACAAGGGGCAGCTGGCGATCATCGGCCGACGCGCCGCCATCGGCGAGCTGCCCGGCATCGCCAACCTCCCGGGACTGCACCGTCTGCGCTTCCTCTCGAAGATTCCGCTCCTGCGCAAGACGGTCGCCCTCACCGGCTCGTTCGGCTGGCTGACGTGGCTCTTCGTCCACATCACGAGCCTGCTCGGTCCGCGCAACAAGCTGATGGTGCTCATCGGTCTGGTCGCGCGCTACGGCGTGCACCTGTACCGGACGCCGGTGCCGATCGTCGGCGACGTGCCGGCGATCCGACCGTCGAAGGCGCAGCGCCGCCGGCTCACGCCCGAGCAGCGCGCGGCCGCGGATGCCGACGCCGGCGTGAGCGCCGGAGTCGATGGCGACTGATTCGCCCCTCGCCTGACCTCACCGACCCGCGTGGCGTCGAGCCGCGGCGGGCCGGAACGCCGCAGCGCCCCGCCGAAGCCAGGCGGGCGCTGCGGGTTCGAGGGCTCAGGCCGAGCGACCTGCGACAGCGCGTCGGCGGAGTGCGACCAGGCCCGCACCGAGCAGGAGCGTTCCGAGCCCCACCCAGACGGTTCCGTCCGGCATCGTTCCACCCGTGGCCGCGAGTGCTCCCGACGTCGCCGTGTCGCACGGCACCTCCGCACCCAGCGGGAAGGTGAACGACACGGGGTCGAGGCTCTCGCCCGCCGAGTAGAAGCCTCCGAAGGCCTCCGCTCCGGCCGCGGTCAGGGTCGCCGCGGCATCCGCCCACGCGAGCGCGCCGCCGCGGGTCATCGCCGCCGGGAGCGTCAGGTTCGCGAGCACGACGCGGCCGTCGACCGACGGGCTGCCGCCGTATCCCTTCGACTGCACGTAGGCGCTGAGCGTCGCGGTGCGCGCGCCGGTGACCTGGATCACGGGGTTCGAGATCGTCAGGTCGAGCAGTCCTCCGTGTCCGGTGAAGCTCGCCGCTCCGCCGAAGGCCACCCGGCCGATGCCCTCCTCGGTGTTGAAGGCCCCCGACCCGCTGCGCCACGCGATCGACGCGGAGCCCTTCGCGATCGGGCCGTTCACGTAAGACACGAAGCTCTGCTTCACACCCCACGTGAGGGCGGCCCCGTCGATCGCACGCGCCGTGCAGACCGCGACCGGCGCGGCGACCGCCTCGGGTGCGGGGGATGCCGATGCGGCCTCGACCGCGATCGGCTGCTCCACGGTGATGTCGCCCGCACGGACGACGACCGTGTGCGCGCCCGCGGGCAGGGTGGCCGGGATGACGCCGGTGACCGAGAAGAGGCCGCCGTCGCCGACGGTCGTGGTGCCGAGGGTGACCACGTCGGAGTGCACCTCGACGGTGACGGCGACCCCGGCGGGGAAGCCGCTGCCGCGCACCGTGAGCGAGCCGCCCTGGACGACGCTGGGCGCGCTGAGGAACACGGTGGGTGTCGTAGTGGTCGGCGTCGCCACCGCGACCGGCGTGAAGGTGTCGAGGGTGCGGTCCGTCAACGACAGTCCGTGGGCCGCGGACGTCGCGACCTGGTAGCTCGTGCCCGGCTCGAGGGTGCCGGCCGGGATCGTCAGCGTCGTGGTGAACGCGCCGTCGAGGATCGTCGGGACCCAGGCCTGCGCGATCCACCCGCCGGCGGGGAGGGCGGACTGCCCCGACCACAGCGAGGTCTCGCCGAACAGCACGTAGACGCCGTTGGCCGCACCGGGTCCGCTGAAGCCGGTGCCCGAGACGGTCAGGACGTTCTCGACGGCGGGGTCCACCTCGGATGCCGGGGTCACGGTGACCTTCGGACCATCGGCCGGGGGAACCTCGGCCGCGAACGAGAGCGGCGTGGCGGTCTCGAACGGCGCGTACGTCGCACCGCCGGCGGCGTAGGTGTACACCCCCCACGTGCCGTCCGCGAGAGCGCCGTCGGCCTTCGAGACGTGCAGCGTGGTCGAGAAGCTGCCGTCGGCGGCGATCTCGACGGCGCCGGCGGCGGCGCCCCCGACCTTCGCCATGTCAGAAGCGAGCAGGCCCCACTTCGTGTCGAAGCCCTTGCGCGCGGAGGAGATCGCGCCGGTGCTCGGTCGCCAGTCGGCGGCGAACGACCCGAACACGATGTAGGCCCCGGTGAACGAGCCCTGCAGCGGCGGCCGGGTGCCGTCGGTGTCGGGCGCGTGGGGGAGGAAGCCGGAGCCGGTGACCGTCACGGTCTCGCCGTTCGGGTCGAGATCCGCGGTCTTCGACACGGTGACCTTCGGGGTCGGGGTGGGTTCCGGTGCCGGCCCCGACGCGTCGACGACGGTGAACGTCGAGAACGGCGCGTAGACCGCACCGCCGGCAGCCCACGTGCGCACGCCGAAGCGGGCGCCGTCGGGTGCCGTCGCGCTGCGCACGACGCTCAGCGTCGTGGAGAAGGTGCCGTCGGCGGCGATGGCCACGGCACCCGCCGTCGCACCGCCGATCTTGGCGACATCGCCCTCGGAGACGGCCCACTTGGTGTACTCCGCGGTGCGGCCCGCCGAGGTCCAGACGTCGCCGGCGTACGAGCCGAAGCCCACGTACGCGCCGCCGAAGGCACCCGCGAGAGGCGGACGCGTCCCGTCCGTCGCCGGTGCGTTCGGCACGAAGCCGCTGCCCTTCACGACGACGGTGTCGCCGTCGTACAGCGGCTGACCCGTGTACGCCGTGACGCCGTCGGCGAGGAACACCGAGACGGCGGGTGTCGGCTTCTCGGGCTCGACGGCCGCGGTGATGTCGTAGGCGACGGCATCCGACGTCGAGCCGGTGGAGGCGGTGTCGGTCGGGGTGAACACGGCCGTCAGCGTGTGGCCACCGACGCTCAATGTCGAGGTGCTCACCCGCGCCGAGCCGGAGGCGACGGTGACGGAGCCCAGCGACGCGGAGCCGTCGAAGAACTCCACGGCGCCGGATGCCGCGGGCGTCACGGTCGCGGTCAGTCCCACGCTCGTGCCCGACGCGGCGGTCCCGCTCGGCGACACGGCGAGGGTCGTCGTGGTCGAGGCGGGCGGGTACAGCGCCTCCCCGTCGATGGTGACCGCGGCGCGCGCGAGCAGATTCGACGCCGACGGGAACGATCGCGACGGCCACGCGATCACGTCGTACGACGTCGCGCGGTCCAGCTTCGCGGCGGTCTGCGTGAGGGTTCCGGCGATGCTCCCGTCGGCACCCACGACCGCGTCCGTGTTCGGAGTGCTCGCCTGGTCGACGTCGTAGCCGTCGCGCGTCACCAGCGCGAGGTAGACGCTCGGTGCCGTCTGACCCGGCTGGGCCTGCACGTCCTGGAACCCGGTGCCTGCGACCGCGATCTCGATGCCGCTCCCCGGGTTGACGGTCACGGTGGCCGTCAGCGCGGGATCGGACGCGGCCTGCGCGGGCGCGGCGACGCCGACGAGCGCGCCGGCGGTGACGAGCACGGCGGCCAGCCCGCTTGCGAGGGCGCGTCTGAGCGACGGCCTCCTTGTTCTGTGCACGGGAGAACCTCCAGGAGTGTGGCGAAAGGATGCGCATGCCGCAGGGCAAACGCTCAGCTTTAACTTAGCTTAGCCTAACCTTATTTAGTCCATTCATCGCGATGGACCGCGCCGGACGAGGACGATCGGCCGGCCGGTGTCGGGGTCGGCCAGCACGCGCACGGGGATGCCGTAGACCTCGGCGATCCGCTCCTCCGCCAAGACGTCCGCGGGCTGGCCGTGCGCGACGAGTCGTCCGCGATCGATGACCGCGATCTCGTCTGCGTAGGCGCCGGCGAGCGACAGGTCGTGGAGCACCACGACCACCGCGCGCCCCTCCGCCGCCAGCTCTCGCGCGATCCGCAGCACGTCCTCCTGGTGACGGAGGTCGAGGGCGGCCGTGGGCTCGTCGAGCAGCACGACGGGCGTGTCCTGCGCCAGCACGCGGGCCAGCGACACTCGCGCCCTCTCGCCGCCCGACAACGACGGGAACTCCCGCTCACGCAGGTGCGACACGTCCGCCCGCCTCAGCGCCTCGGCGATGAGGCGATCGTCGTCGTCGGCCCGCGCCGTGTTGATCCAGGGCGCTCGGCCCATCTCCACGACGTCGGCCGCCGTGAACGAGAATGCGACCTGATGCGACTGCAGAAGGACCGACCGTGCGCGTGCGAGCTCCCGCGCCCGCCACTGGGCGAGCGGACGCCCGTCGAGCTCCACCGTGCCGGCGGAAGGCGGGGCATCCCCGGTCAGCACGCTCAGGAGAGTAGATTTCCCGGCGCCGTTGGGGCCGACGAGCGCCAGCACCCGTCCGTACGCGATGTCGAGGGTGACGCCCGCGAGGATCTCGACGCCTCCCCCGGGCGCCCCGACCCGATAGGACACGTCGCGGAGCGCATAGGCGAGCCCGCTCATGCCCAGCCTCCGGCGCGGCGACGGGTGCGGCGGATGAGCACGTAGAAGAACGGCCCGCCGACGAGCGACGTCAGCACGCCGATGGGGAGGTCCGCGGACGGGATCACGGTGCGGGCGAGAAGGTCGGCGTAGACCAGCACCACCGCCCCGCCGAGCAGCGAGGCGGGAAGCAGCGCGCGGTTGGAGGGACCCAGCAGCATCCGCATCACGTGCGGCACCACCAGCCCCACGAAGGCGATGATGCCCACGAAGGCCACGGCGACCCCCGTGAGCAGGGCGACCAGCACGATCGCGACCACGCGCAGCCGTTCGACCCGCACCCCCAGGTGCGCCGCCGTCCGGTCGCCGAGGGCCAGCAGGTCGAGCCGGCGGGCGAGACCGACCGTGGCGGATGCCGCGGCCAGCCCGACCAGGGCGACGAGCCCGACCTCGGTCCACCGGGAGCCGTTCATCGAGCCGAGCTGCCAGAACACGATCTGCTCGCGAGAAGCCGTGTCGCCCGCGAACATCAGCACGGCGAGCGCGGCTCCCGTGAAGGCATTGACCGCGATGCCGGTGAGGATCAGCGTGACCGATTCGGTACGCCCCTGCGACCGCGACGTCGCGTAGACGACGAGGGTCGCCGCCAGCCCTCCGACGAAGGCGAACGCGGCGGTCGCCCAGCCGCCGAGGGGGGTGAGGCCGAGAGTGATCGCGGCGGCGGCCCCGACGGCGGCGCCCGACGACACCCCGACGACGCCGGGCTCGGCCAGGGGGTTGGCGAAGATGGCCTGCATGACGGCGCCGGCAAGCGCCAGCAACGCTCCCACCAGCACCGACATGACCACGCGGGGAAACCGGATCTGCCACAGCGTCTGCTCGATCAACGGCGTCGACGGTGCCCAGGCGTTCGGGATGCCGAGGGAGCGCAGCAGGGAGCCGACGACCTCCGCCGGGCCGATGGGCAACTGACCGATCCCCGCCGAGAGGATGACCCCGACAACGAGCAGGGCCGCCGTCACCGCGTAGATGGCGGGGGCGACCCGGGTCACGGGCCCGGCTCCCCCGGCACGGCCCGCGACGCGGCATCCGACGGATCGTCGGGCGCATAGACCGCCCGCGCGAGCGCGTCCAGCACCTCCGCCGACCGCGGGCCGAACGAGAGGATCTGTCCGTCCGCCATGTCGACGAAGCGTCGGTGCTGGCCCGCGGCGGTGAGCGCGATCGCGGGCTTCTCGGCGAGCAGCCCGTCGATGCCGCCGACCGAGGCGATGCCGGAGGTCATGACGAGGATCAGGTCGGGATCGGCGGCGACCATCGCCTCGTCGGTCAGCGGCTGCATGCCGCGCCAGCCCAGCTGGCCGGCGACGTCGATGCCGCCGAGGGCGCCGATGAGGTCGTCGGCGCCGGACTCGCTGCCGAACAGGTAGAAGATGCCCGACGTCCCGCGCAGATAGAGGAAGACCATGCGCAGTCGGTCGGACTCGGCGGCGGGCGCGATCCGGGAGATCTGCGCGGTGACGGTCTGCAGTTCGCCCTCGATGCGGCCTGCCAGCAGGTCTCCGGCGTCGGCGGCACCGAAGATCGCGGCGACGGCGCGCGCCTGCGCGACGGCGCCCGCGAACGAGGACGAGCGCTCGACGAACACCACCGTGATGCCGACGTCGCGCAGCTGCTGGACGACGTCGGCCGGACCGATGCTCCCGTCCGTGATGACGAGCGTCGGCGCGAGCCCGATGATCGCCTCGGCGTTGACGGAGTGGCCGCTGGAGGTGATCACGGGCAGGTCGCTCACGCCCGCGAAGGTGGTCGAGATGTCGCGGCCGACCAGTCGATCCGCGAAGCCGAGCCCCGCGACGGTCGCCGCGAGGGAACCGGAGAGGTCCATGGCGATGACCCGGGAGGCGTCGGTGACGGTGACCTCCACATCGCCCGACAGGTCGTGGGAGGTCACGGTGACCGGCAGCTGCGACGACGGCGAGGCGAGGACGGGCTCGATCGCGGCGTCGTCGAGCGTCGCGGTCGAGGGGCCGACGTACGCCTTGGGGTCGGCGAGCGGGCTGACTTCCGACAACGCGACGCGCGGAGCGGACGCCATGGGCTCGGCGGGCGCCGCCGCGGCGGAGCAGCCGGCCAGGAGCACGACGACGAGGCTCAGCGCCGTCGCCGCGACGCGGCGGAGGATCACGAGCCCTCCCCTTCCGCGCCGGCGCGGTTGTGACGCCGACGGACGAAGAGCAGCGCGGCCGCTGCGGCCGCGACGACAACGGCGGCCGCTCCGGCGACCGCCCCGACCGGCGCCGAGGGCTCACGGCTCGCGGCGAGTGCGGCGTCGTCCGTCCCGGATTCCGCAGGGGCGCCGGGCGCCACCTCGGCGGTCGGGGTGGATGCCGGGCACCAGGCCGTGACCGAGAACGTGAACGGGTCGAACGCCGTTCCGGCCGGATAGCTGCCGAAGGCGGCGAAGCCCTCCTCGGTCACGGCGGTCGCGGCATCCGTCGCGGAGACCGTGACGACGTCACCGGCACGCATGTACTCGATCGCGGCCGCGTCGACCGTGACGAACGGCGTCTGAGTGACCGTGTCGACGGTGCCGTCGCCGGCCATTGCGTTCTCCATCGAGACGCCCGCGACGTCGAGGAGCAGCCGAGCCCCATCCGCCGACAGCTCGAGCGTGGGGTGGGCGACGGTCGTGTCGAGCAGTCCGTCGTGCCCCGTGAACCGGATGCCGCCGGGGAAGGAGACCGCGCCGACGGTGCCGTCCGGGGCGACGGTGCCGGTGCCGGCGGACCAGTGGAAGGCGGGCGTGGTGTATGTCGCACCATCGACCGTCTCCCACCCACCGCGGGCGATCGAGCCCGAGATGTAGGAGCGGAACGACTCCTTGAACCCCCACGTCAGCGATGCGGACGTCACCGTGCAGTCGGCGGGATCGGCCTCTCCCGTCGCGGCGGCGGGGTCTGCGGGAGAGACGGCCGCAACGACCGCGAGCAGGGCGATCGCGGCGGAACGCGCAAACGGGGCAGGGCGCACGGGAGCTCCTGTGGGACGACGACCGGGGCCGATCTTGGATAAGGATTGCCTTACCTAAGGTACACGGCTGGGTCGCGTGGCTGAGCTCCCGTTCTGCGTTTGACATGGAGCGCGCTCCAGGTGGTGTGCTGTGGAGCCATGGACACCACTCACCGCAACGAGCTGGCTCTCGGCACGATCTGGTTCGGAACGCGACAGGATGAGGACACCGCGTTCGCGCTGCTCGACCACTACGTGGCGCGGGGCGGCCGC
Organism: Sphingomonas sp. BLCC-B65; assembly: GCF_028550675.1. Classification (NCBI taxonomy): domain Bacteria; kingdom Pseudomonadati; phylum Pseudomonadota; class Alphaproteobacteria; order Sphingomonadales; family Sphingomonadaceae; genus Sphingomonas; species Sphingomonas sp. BLCC-B65. The sequence continues at coordinate 1,703,776 of NZ_JAQQGL010000001.1, forward strand.
TGGCTCGACACCTCCGACAACTACGCCTTCTGGGAGTCACCCACAGGGCACGGCGGCGCGAGCGAGACCGTGATCGGACGATGGCTGCGCCGGAACCCCGGCATCCGCGAGCACATCTCGATCTCGACCAAGGTCGGCGCGAACCCGACGGTGCCCGGCACGTGGGACGCACCGATGGAGGGTCTGGGCCCGCGCGCCGTCGAGGAGGCGCTCGCATCGTCGATGGCCCGTCTCGGTGTGGACGTCATCGATCTGCTCTGGGCGCACATCGAGGACCGCGCGGCTCCCCTCGAGGAGCAAGTCGAGGCGTTCGGATCGCTCGTCGCCGAGGGGCGCGTCCGCCGACTGGGTGCGTCGAACCACGCGACCTGGCGCGTCGAGCGTGCCCGTGCCCTCGCTCGCACGCGCGGACGGGCCTCCTACGACGCCATCCAACTGCGGCACAGCTACCTCCAGGCGATCCCCTTCGTGCCGCTGCCGTCGGGCCACATGGCCGCCACCGCCGAATCCCTCGACTACGCCGCCGCCGAGGGGCTCGGCATGTGGGCCTACACGACGCTGCTCTCGGGCGCGTACGCACGACCGGAGCGGCTACCGCACGCGTACCGGCATCCCGACACCGAGCGGCGCCTGGCTGCGCTGGACCGCGTCGCGCAACGCCTCGACGCCACGCGCAGCCAGGTGGTGCTCGCGTGGCTGATCGGCGGCACGCCGGCGGTCACGCCCATCGTCGGCGTGTCCGACATCGCACAGTTGGATGAGGCGATGGACGCGCTCGCCTTGCAGCTGGATTCCGAGGCGCGCGCCACGCTCGACGGAAGGGATGCGCAATGACCACGATGCTCACGATGGGCGAGGCCGTCGCGGCGAGCGGCCTTTCGGCCGACACCCTCCGCTACTACGAGGACGAGAGGATCATCGGCCCGCTCGAGCGCGATCACCGCAATCATCGGGTGTTCAGCGACAGCGATCTCGCCTGGATCGGCGTGGTCACGTGTATGAAGGATGCCGGACTCGGCATCGACGACCTGCGCACGTTCGCCGATCTGCTGCACGGGTCGCGCGGGGCGGTGAACCCCGTGGACTTCCTCCGGGAGCGGCGTGCCGCCCTCGAAGAGCGCCGGCGGGTGCTGTCTCGCGCGATCGCGGTCATGGACGACAAGATCGCCCACTTCCGCGGAGGCGTCTCGGAAGCAGGAACGGTCTAGTCCTCCGGTTCGACGCGTTCCGGAAGTACCGACCACATGTAGCGCGAGCGGCGCAGATCCCCGGTTTCACGACGGTCGGCGCTCAATGCCTCGTACTCGTCGAAGATCTCCTGCACGCGCTCCTGCAGACGGGCCACCTCATCGGGAGCGAGGAGCATCTGGCCCGTGGCCAGCACCATGTAGGCGATATCGGCATCCGGAGGTCGTACCGACCGCGCCGCCAGGACCTCTTCCATGCGCTGACGCATCGGGGTCAGTCGCGAGTCGATCAAGATGGTGCGGTGCACGGCGTCGGCGTCGGCGCTCGCGACGAGCGAGTAGTCCGGGGCGGCGGGAAGCCACGGCCGTTCCCGGCCGTCGGTGGACTCCCCGCGGCGGATGAGCCCGGTCGCCTCGACCGCGCGCAGGTGGTAGCTCATCGCACTCGGCGACAACCCGACCAGCTCCGCCAGCTCGGTGGCCGTGGCCGGCCCCTGGCGGCGATACAGCTCGTCGACAGCCACCTGGCGCAAGGGGTTCGCCATGGCTCGGACCGCGCGGGGGTCGGAGATCAGGAGGGTATGCGAGGACATCCCTGCCCAGTCTGCCGCGCCCGCGGGCGCCCCGCACCCTTCGGGATGCGGGGCGCCTGCGACGACGGCGGTCAGGACCGGCGGCGACGACGCCACACGAGCACCGAGCCGCCCGCGACGAGCATGCCGGCGAACGCCGCCAGGAGGAGCACTCCGGTCCCGTCCTGCCCGGATGTGGCCAGTGACCCACCCCGCGGCGCGCTGCTCACCGAGCCGCCCGATCCCGTCGGATCGCCGGGGGTGGAGCCTCCCGGCGCGGGCGTTACGGGGGTCGGGGTCGACCCACCGGCATCCGTCGCGGTGGGCGTCACGACCTCCGCGCGCGCCGCACCGTCGCCGTGCAGGTGCAGCACGAGCATCTGCGGCAAGGCGTCGCCACGACGGGTCACCGTCAGCGAACCGGGCTGGTCGGCGAAGATCGGCGTTCCGGTCGTGCCGAACTGCAGTGAGGGCCGGTAGGCGTCGATGGTCGCCGGCGCCGTCTGATCGACGAGCGCACTGCGGATGCCGCCGTCGAAGGCCGGGTTGTAGAACGAACGGGTCTGCACGATGTAGCGCACCGTCGTCGCGGTGGTCTTCGCGGTGTAGCCCAGCGCCGACAGGGAGGTCGACAGGGTCACCACCGTGTTGTCGAAGACGTTGGTGCCCTGGTCGCCGAAGAGGACATTCACGGGACGCTGTTCGATGACGTCTCCGGTCACCGCGTCGATCGTCATCGCGACCGGGATGTCCCCGTCGGCGTCCTGCCCGGGCTGCAGCTGCACGATGAAGTCGGGGCGGCTGTCGCCGTTGACATCCAACTGCACCATCGGCCACGTCAGCGGCGACATCCGCGCCCATTCGCCGGCCATCTGCACGCCGAACGTCAGCACGCCCTGCGTGGGGTCGCTCAGCAGCGGCGCCGTCGACGACGCTCCGACGGCGAGGATGTCGGCGCTCTTCAGCGTGTGCTGCGCCGATCCGGCCGGGAACGACAGTGCAGGGGAGGTCGCGCCGAGGATGAGCGGAACCATCATCGACCGGTAGCGCTCGCTGCCGGCGCCCTGGTCGAGCCCGCGGCCCGACATGGCGAGCGAGCCGGTGGCGCCCTGGAATGCGACACCGTCGACATGCGTCTCGGAGTACGGACGCGGTGCAGCGTACACGGACAGGCGCACCGGGAAGGTGCCGACCGGCCCGATCGCTTCGAGAACACCGGAAGCGTCGGTCACGAACTGCCGCGGCGCCGTGTCGACGATCTTCGACATGGTCGGATCGATCGTGTGCCGAAGTGCGGTCGGATCGTCGATGCGCAAGGTCAGCGTCACCGCCACGGACCCCTTCGCCGGAACGGTCACGGAGGCCGGCGAGACGTCGTAGCTGACGCCCGGTGTCTCCGTGCGCGGCGCGTAGCGCAACGCGACGGTCTGGGCGGTCGGTCCATCGTTGCCGACCCGAATGGTCCGGGTCTGGACGACCGGCTGGGTGCCGACGTTGACGACGCCGAAGGACGCGCTCAGCAGATCCCCGTTCTCTTCCGACAGCAGGCTGATCGTCCCGCCGACAGCGGCGAGCGCGTCGATCCGTCCCGTGCCGACGCGCGCCGGGCCGTATGCGATCGGGTTGCTGCCGACGGTGAGCACGTCGTGAGCCGCGGTGTTCATGATCTGCTGCCTCACCCGCTCGGGCGCCCAATCCGGATGCGCTTCCTTCACGAGCGCGGCGATGCCCGCAACATGCGGGGTGGCCATCGAAGTACCGCTCATGACCTCGCGCCCTGCGCCGCTGCCGTTCCCGGCCGACGTGATCGTCACGCCGGGGGCGGCCACATCGGGCTTGAGCACGTTGTCGATCGAGCCGTGCGTTCCACGGGAGGTGAACGAGGCGATCGTATCGATGCGCGACGGGTCGGTGTGATCGATGACGTGCCGCAGGTCGCTGCGCAGTTCGATCACGAGTGTGCCGGACGTCATCGCGGAGCGCAGACTCTGCGACTCTCCGCCGGTGAGCTGCGCACCGGGAATGTCCGCGTTGCCGGCGATGCCGTTCTCGAAGCTGTCGGACTGGCTGGTGAGGACGACGCCGACGGCCCCCGCGTCGCGAGCGTTGTCGAAACGCGTCGCCGAACCGCACGCCACGTTGCTGTCGTCCCACTCCAGCCACACGATCTTGCCGCTCGCTCGTTGCGCGTCCGCCGCGCTGAACGGCCGGCATCCGTCCAGGTTGCTCGTGTCGGTGAGCCCGATGACCGAGGCGGTGACGTCGAAGTCCCACACGTAGGACTGGCCGTACTGCACCCGGATCTGCTCCGCGGCGTTCTGAGCCGGATCGCCGATCGTCGCCAGCGCCGCGTCGGCGAGACCGTGACCGCTCGCGGATGCCGCGACGGTCAAGGCGCTCTCGGTGGTGCCCGGGCTGCCGGCCACGTCCGTCACATCGCCGGAGTTGCCCGCCGCGACGACGGGCAGCACTCCTGCTTTGACGATCTGATCGAGCTTCGCGTTGTCGGGGTCGTCGATGGCGCCGTAGTTCGTGCCGAGGGAGAGGTTGACGACATCGATCTCGGTTCCGGACGCGACCTTCTGCGCGATCCACTCCAGTGCCGCTCCGGTGAGCGACGTGCTGCCGCCGCCGTCGCCGAAGACCTTCAGCGCGATGAGGCCGGCCTGCGGCGCAGCCCCGGGGCTGATCGAGAAGTCCTTCTGCACGCTCTCCGACGACAGACTGCGGTAGTCGCCGCGGAAGGTGGTGAGGTCGTTGCTGACGCCGCGCCCCAGGACCGTTCCGGCAACGTGCGTGCCGTGGTTTCCGCCCGGGCCGTCGATGGGGTTGGCGTCGGGCACCGGGATGGGATCGTAGCCGGGCTGACCGATGGCGCCGTTGTAGGTGGGACCGGCGAAGTCCCACCCGCCGAGATACACGCTCGGATCGTACGAACCGGGCTGAGGCGCGTCCGTGGACGCCAGCGCCGCGGCGTAGGCGGCAGACGTGCCCGGGCCTCCGAAATCGGCGTGCGTGTAGTCGACGCCGGTGTCGATGACGGCCACCGTGACGCCCGTGCCCGTGTGCCCCGTCTGCTGCCACGTGTCGACGGCTCGCGTCAACGCATCCGAGGCGCCGTTGCTCGGCGTGGCCCCATCTACAGCGGGGACCTCGATCGACTGCGGCACGATGCGCGAGATCTTGACCACGTCGGGGCGCTCGGCGATCTGAGCCAGCGTCGCAGCGTCAGCGGTCACGGCGACACCCGGGACGGAATACGTCGAGGTGTAGAGGATGCGCGCGTCGCTGTCGACGGCGGTGACATCAGCCGCGACGTCCTTCGTCTTCTCCTCGTTCTTCGCCGCGACGTCCTCGGCCACCGAACTCGCCGTGGCGGAGGATGCGCCCTGCCGCCGCTGGTCAGTACTCGCGGCCAGCGCACCTTCGCCGTCCGTCTGGATGAAGACGTCCACGGGGCCGGCGGCGGAGGCGATGCTGTCGGGCAGTACTGCCGTGCGCCCGCCGGCGGATGCCGGGGCAATGGGGATCTCGTCCAGCGAGCCGGTGTCAGCGAAGGCAGGCGCGGCGCCGGCGGCGACGAGGCAGCTGGCGATCAGGGCGGCCGCGGCCGCCCGAGCGCGAAGGGGTGTGCGGGGCATCGTGTGCTTTCCTGGGTTCAACGAGCGGGCGAGGTGGGAACGGGAAGCGCCGAGGGTGCGATGTCGCCCTCGAGCGGATCGACATCTGGCGACGGCGACGGGCTCGGCGCGGGTGGAGCGGGTCGGTCGACGCGCGGCATCGTCGTGGACGGCGTGATGGCAGCCAGCGGCGAGCTCGGAGCGGGAGCCACAGCACTGCTGGAGGCGCCGGAGCGCGGAGCGCTGTCCGCACTGGGCGCGGCGGAGCTTTCTGCGGTGACCATCAGCGGCAGCTGGATGCTGTACCCGAACGGCGCGCTGCCGGCGGTGATCCACACGGTGTAGGAGCCCGCGGCGATCGGGTCGAGGGTGACCAGCGGCATCCGGATGGTGCCGTCCTCCCCGGCATCGACGTAGGCATCGGCGCCGGCGGTCAGCGGCATCCGCTTCCATTGCGCGTCCCGGAGAGACACCCGCAGCGATGTTCCCGACGGGATTCCCGCGCCGGTCACGACGATCCCTCCGGCAGGATCGCTGAGCACGCTGGCCGCGACCGTCGACGGCGTCAACGCGAACGAGGACGTGGGACCGTCGGGATTTCCGGTGACGGTGAACGTCCCGATGGCGTAGTCACCGGTGATCGTGGAGCGCGCCTCCAGAGTGTAGACGCCCTCGGGCACACCGTCGGGCGCCTTGACGCTGTTGTGGTGACGTCCCTCGCCATTCGTCCGCGAGATGCCCAGCGGGATTCGAATGCCGCGTGAGGTCACCAGGGTGAGCTCGTACGTATCGAAGGGGATGAAGCCGGTCACGTCGAAGGCCATGCCGGGCGCGGTCGCGAACGCGGCGGCCGAGATCTGTGGTGTGGACGGTGTGAGCGTCTTGTTCTGCGTGCGCGGTGCCCCCGGGGTGACCAAGAACGTGCCGGAGCCCTGCTGGGTGCCGTCCGCGGACTGCAGGCTGATGAGCCATTCGCCGACGAGCGCGTTGACGGAGATCATCTGCATCTCGTAAGAGAAATCGCCGTTCTCATCCGAGTGCAGCCCCTCGTTCTCGCCGATCGCCACCATCGTGGTGTCGGGCATGCCGAGGTTGAAGAAGACGTGGGTCATCGGGGCGAAGCCGCTCGCGTGAACGACGACGGTTTTGTCCAGGAACTCGTCCTGGGTGATCGATGCGGGGTCGCTCCACACCTTCAGGCGCTCGCCGGCGGGGACGGTGATGTCCAGGAGAGCGGACCCTGCTTCTCCCGTGGAGGTTTCGACGGTGATGCGGGCGACGCCGGGCTCCGGCTGGGTGTTCTCGGGGTCGACGTCGAGGGTTCGCACCCGGGTCACGATCGAGCCGTCGGCATCCGCGGTGACCGGTGCCCAGTGCTTCTGCAGGCCCGAGGCGAACGTGATGGAGATCGTCGCCGTCGCACCCGGGGTCATGCCGTGAGCGGTCACCTCGACACCCGACGCCCACATCCAGTACTGCTCGATGGAGGTCTGGTCGAGCGAGACCTGGATCGGCGCGACGTCGTGTGGCGCGGCGGCCACGACACGACCGCCCTGCGGCACCGCGCTCCCCTCGCTGGAGGCGACAGTCCAGCCGTCGGCCTCGGCGGCAGCGGCGTCGGCCGTCGCGACGGCGACGGCGGTGGTGGCAGTCGGCGCCGATGCGCTGGGCGCCTGCGCGGCGGCGGAGACGCCGCCGATGACGACGAGAGCGACCACAGCGGCGCCGACGATCGCAAGATTTCGCTTCATGGTGTCCTCACGAGACGGTGCGGAAGGTGACGTCGCCCAGTGAACCACGTTATGAAGTTTTTTTTCAGATATTCGGCGAAGCTTTACACGACCGTCACATTCGACCGCACCACAGCGGGGAAGCTCCCGGTCGTTGAGCGAGCGCAGTCCCCGGTCGTCGAGCGAGCGCAGCGAGTCGAAACGCCCCACCCCCGCCGGCGACGTGAGCGTGCCGTGAGGACCGCCCGCCGAGCCGTAGGGAAACCGTAAGGACGCCGGGAGCGGCCGCCGCGCAGGAGTTGGATCGGATGCCGTGCCCACCGTGGGCGCCCGCGCCGACGTCGGAGCGTGGTCAGTGTCCGGGAGTTGCTGTGCTCGATGTGATCTACGTCGTCGTGACGGTCGCGGTGTTCGCGATCGTCGCCCTCGTCGCGAAGGGGGCGGAGCGACTCTGATGGACGTCTTCTCGATCATCGGCGCCGTGTTGGGCGTCGCCAGCGTCGTCTACCTCGTCGTCGCCCTCGTGAAACCGGAACGCTTCTGATGGGCGTCGATTCCGCCGACATCTGGTTCGGTGTGCTCCAGATCGCCACCCTCGTCCTGCTGCTCGCACTGCTGTACCGCCCGGGCGGCGACCTCATGTTCCGCATCTTCACGGGCGAGAAGGATGCCGCCGCAGAGCGGTTCGTCTACCGCCTCATCGGGGTCGATCCGCGCAGCGAACAGACCTGGCAGGCCTATACCCGGGGCGTCCTCGCCTTCTCACTCATGGGTGTGCTCTTCGTCTACGCGCTCCAGCGCCTGCAGGCGTTCCTGCCGGCCTCGCTCGGGCTGCCGGCCGTGCCCGAGGGCCTGGCGTTCAACACCGCGGCATCCTTCGTCACCAACACGAACTGGCAGTCGTACTCCCCCGAGGCGACGATGGGCTACCTCGTGCAGCTCGCCGGCCTCACGGTGCAGAACTTCGTGTCGGCCGCCGTCGGCATCGCCGTCGCCGTCGCGCTCGTGCGCGGGTTCGCGCGGCGCGGGCAGAGCACGATCGGCAACTTCTGGGTCGATCTCACGCGTGGCCTCGGCCGACTGCTGCTGCCGATCGCGCTCGTCGCTGCGGTCGTGCTGCTGGCGGGCGGCGTCATCCAGAACCTCAACGGCTTCGTCGATGCGCACACCCTCGCGGGCGCCACCCAGTCGATCCCGGGCGGACCGGTCGCCTCGCAGGAGGCGATCAAGATGCTCGGCACCAACGGCGGTGGGTTCTTCAACGCGAACTCCGCGCACCCCTTCGAGAACCCGACGCCGTGGACGAACCTGTTCCAGCTGCTGCTGATCCTCGTCATCCCGATCTCGCTGCCGCGCACGTTCGGTCGCATGGTCGGCGACAACCGCCAGGGCTACGCGATCCTCGCGGTCATGTCGACCCTCGCGATCGCGTCGATCGCCGCGGTGAGCGCGCTCGAGGTCGCCGGACACGGCACCGCCCCGCAGCTGGCCGGCGGCGCGATGGAGGGCAAGGAGCAGCGGTTCGGCATCGTCGGCTCGGCGCTGTACGCGGCCGTCACGACGCTCACCTCGACCGGCGCCGTGAACTCGATGCACGACTCGTACACCGCGACGGGCGGCATGATTCCGCTGCTGAACATGATGCTCGGCGAAGTCGCCCCCGGCGGAGTGGGCTCGGGCCTGTACGGCATGCTCGTTCTCGCGATCATCGCCGTGTTCGTCGGAGGTCTGCTCGTCGGTCGCACCCCCGAATACCTCGGCAAGAAGATCGGCCCGACCCAGATCAAGCTCGCGAGCCTGTACATCCTGGTGACTCCGACCCTGGTGCTGGCGGGAACGGCGTTGAGCTTCGGCATCCCCGCCGTGCGCGCCGACGTCGAGGCGACCTCGATCCTCAATCCCGGCATCCACGGGATGACGGAGGTGCTGTACGCGTTCACGTCGGCCGCGAACAACAATGGCTCGGCGTTCGCCGGACTCACCGCGAACACGCCCTGGTTCAACACGGCGCTGGGTGTGGTGATGCTGCTCGGACGGTTCGTCCCGATCGTGCTCGTGCTCGCCCTGGCCGGCTCGCTCGCCGCGCAGGAGCGCGTGCCCGCCACCGCCGGCACGCTGCCGACGCACCGCCCGCAGTTCGTCGGGCTCCTCGCGGTCGTGACCGTGGTCATCACCGCACTGACGTATTTCCCCGTTCTCGCGCTGGGTCCCCTGGCAGAAGGTCTTTCCTGAAATGAACACGTCCGCTCCGGTCCTCGACCGTCCGCAACCCACCGGTGACGACCGTGCGTCCTCGCCCGCTCCGACCCGCCGCGCCTTCGGCTGGAGCCAGCTGATCGAGGCGCTTCCGGGGGCGCTGCGCAAGCTCAACCCCGCGGAGCTCTGGCGCAGCCCCGTCATGTTCCTCGTGTGGGTGGGCGCGGCCCTCACCACCGCGATCGCGATCGCCGAGCCCTTCCTCGGCGGTCCGCAGAGCTCGGGCGGCACCCCGGTGCCGGGCGGCTTCACGTGGGGAATCGCCGTGTGGCTCTGGCTGACGGTGCTGTTCGCGAACCTCGCCGAGTCGGTCGCCGAAGGCCGCGGCAAGGCGCAGGCGCAGGCCCTGCGCACGACCCGCACGGCCACGGTCGCGCACCGAGTGCGCGGCTACGACGCCGCCGCGGATGCCGCGGCCACCACCGCCGCGACCGAAGACGTGGCTTCGTCGGAGCTGACCCTGGACGACGTCGTGGTCGTGTCGGCCGGCGAGCTCATCCCCGGCGACGGCGACGTCATCTGGGGCATCGCGACGGTCGACGAATCGGCCATCACCGGCGAATCGGCCCCCGTCGTGCGCGAATCCGGCGGCGACCGCAGCGCCGTCACCGGCGGCACGCGGGTGCTCAGCGACCGCGTGGTCGTCCGCATCACGTCCACGCCCGGTCAGACCTTCGTCGACCGCATGATCGCTCTCGTCGAGGGCGCGAACCGTCAGCGCACCCCCAACGAGATCGCCCTCGGCATCCTGCTGGCAAGCCTGTCGATCGTGTTCGTCGTCGTCGTGCTGACCCTCAACCCGATCGCCTCGTACGCGGCGAGCCCGGTCAGCATCCCCGTGCTCGTGGCGCTGCTCGTCTGCCTCATCCCCACGACGATCGGTGCGCTGCTGTCGGCGATCGGCATCGCCGGCATGGACCGTCTCGTGCAGCACAACGTGCTGGCCATGTCGGGCCGCGCGGTCGAAGCCGCCGGCGACGTCACGACGCTGCTGCTCGACAAGACCGGCACGATCACCTACGGCAACCGTCGCGCGAGCGCCTTCCTGCCGCTGACCGGGGTGGAGGAGACCGAACTCGCCCGCACCGCCGCCTTGTCGTCGCTGGCCGACCCCACCCCCGAAGGGGTGTCGATCGTCGAGCTCGCCAGCGCGCGCGGCGTCGAGGTCTCCGCCCCGGCGGATGCCGTCGCCGTCCCGTTCACCGCCCAGACCCGCATGAGCGGTCTGGATCTCGCCGACGGCACCGTCATCCGCAAGGGCGCCGGCAGCGCCGTGCTCGCCTGGATGGAGCAGACCGGTCCGGTGTCGGCCTCCGTGCGCACGCAGCTGACCTCGGACATCGAGTCCGTGTCGCAGTCGGGCGGCACGCCGCTGGTGGTGGCCGTTCAGGATGCCGTAGGGGCGCGCGTGCTCGGCGTTGTGCACCTGAAGGACGTCGTCAAGGAGGGCCTCGCCGAGCGGTTCACGCAGCTGCGGGCGATGGGCATCCGCACCGTGATGATCACGGGCGACAACCCCCTGACGGCGCGGGCGATCGCCGCCGAGGCGGGCGTCGACGACTTCCTCGCCGAGGCCACCCCGGAGGACAAGCTGGCGCTCATCCAGCGCGAACAGGCCGGTGGTGCCCTCGTTGCGATGACCGGCGACGGCACCAACGACGCCCCCGCGCTCGCGCAGGCCGACGTCGGCGTCGCAATGAACACGGGCACGTCGGCCGCGAAAGAGGCCGGCAACATGGTCGACCTCGACAGCGACCCGACCAAGCTCATCGACATCGTCCGCATCGGCAAGCAGCTGCTCATCACCCGAGGAGCACTGACGACGTTCTCCCTCGCCAACGACATCGCGAAGTACTTCGCGATCATCCCGGCGATGTTCATGGGCGTCTTCCCGGGACTCGCCGCGCTGAACCTCATGCAGCTGCACTCGCCCGCGTCGGCGGTCACGAGCGCCATCATCTTCAACGCGATCATCATCGTGGTGCTGATCCCGCTGGCGCTGAAGGGCGTCGCCTACCGGCCGGCGAGCGCCTCGCAGATCCTCGGGCGCAACCTCCTCGTCTACGGACTGGGCGGAGTCATCGCCCCCTTCGTCGGCATCAAGCTCATCGACCTCGTCGTGAGCCTTCTCCCGGGCTTCTGACCGGTCTCTTCGAAAGGCATCGTCATGTCCACCCGCACTTCCCTCCGCCATCTCGGCGTCGCCGCCCGCGCGATGCTCCTCGCCACGGTCGTCCTCGGCATCGCCTACACCGCCGTCATCACGGGCATCGGCCAGGTGGTCCTGCCCGCGCAGGCCAACGGTTCCCTCGTGCGCGACGCCGGCGGTCAGGTCGTCGGCAGCGCGCTGATCGGCCAGTCCTTCACGGATGCCGACGGCGCCGCCCTCCCCCAGTACTTCCAGTCGCGCCCGTCCGCCGCCGGCACCGGCTACGACGGCACCGCCTCGAGCGGGTCGAACCTCGGACCCGAGAACAGCGACCTCGTGGCCGCGATCGGCGAGCGCCAGGCCGCGATCGCCGCGGCGGACGGCGTGGCGGTGGGCGACATCCCGGCCGACGCCGTCACGGCATCCGGGTCGGGACTCGACCCGCATATCTCGCCGGCGTACGCCGAACTGCAGGTGGCCCGGGTCGCCGCGGCGCGCGGCCTCGACCCGGCGGTGGTCTCGGCGCTCGTCGATCAGCACACGAGCTCGCGCGACCTCGGCTTCCTGGGCGAGCCCCGCGTCGACGTGCTCGAGCTGAACCTCGCCCTCGACGCCGCCACGCGATGACGATGGCTGCGGTGACGTGCGACGCGGCGCGTCCGCCGACATCGCTTGCACGTCGGTCGGGGCGGCTGCGCGGCGGCGGGAGAACTAGGGTGAACGCATGAAGCGGGGCAGACTGCGCGTGCTGCTCGGAGCGGCGCCGGGCGTCGGCAAGACCTACGAGATGCTGTCCGAGGGACACCGTCTGCTCGCCGACGGGCGCGACGTGGTCGTCGGCATCGTCGAGACCCACGGCCGCGCGGCCACCTCGGCCCGGGCGGAGGGCCTGCCCACGCTCGCACGCCGGCGTCTGCGCCATCGCGAGGTCGACCTCGACGAACTCGACCTCGACGGCCTGCTGGATCGGCATCCCGAGATCGCGCTCGTCGACGAGCTCGCCCACACCAACGCACCGGGCTCCCGCAACGAGAAGCGCTGGCAGGACGTCGAGGAGCTGCTGGCCGCCGGCATCGACGTGATCACGACCGTCAACGTCCAGCACATCGCCTCGCTGGGCGGCGTGGTCGCGCAGATCACCGGGGTCACTCAGCGCGAGACGGTGCCGGATGCCGTGGTGCGCGCCGCCGACCAGATCGAGGTCGTCGACCTCGCGCCGCAGTCGCTGCGCGACCGGCTCGCCGCCGGCGCCGTCTATCCCGCCGAGCGCATCGACGCGGCCCTGTCGAACTACTTCCGCCTCGGAAACCTCACGGCCCTGCGCGAACTCGCCCTCCTCTGGCTCGCCGACGAGGTCGACAGCGCGCTGCAGAGCTACCGCGAGGAGCACGGCATCCGCGGGGCGTGGCAGGCGCGCGAGCGGGTCGTCGTCGCCCTCACCGGCGGCCCGGAGGGCGACACGCTCCTGCAGCGCGGAGCGCGCATCGCCGCGCGTGCCGCCGGGGGCGAGCTGCTCGCGGTGCACGTGACGACGCAGGAGGGGCTGCGTGCGGCCGCCCCCGGTGCCCTCGCGGCCCAGCGCGCACTCGTCGAGTCGCTCGGCGGCAGCTACCACCAGGTGATCGGCGAGGACGTGCCGCGGACGCTGGTCGAGTTCGCCCGGTCGGTCAACGCGACCCAGCTCGTGCTGGGCGCCAGTCGTCGCAGCCGGCTCGGCGCGGCCTTCACCGGTCCGGGCATCGGGGCCACGGTCATCCGCGAGTCGGGCGACATCGACGTGCACATCGTGACCCACGCCGCCGCAGGCGGAAACCTGCACCTGCCGCGGCTGACCGGAGGGGCGCTGGGCTGGCGGCGGCGCATCCTGGGGCTGGTGGTCGCTCTCACCGGCGGGCCGCTGCTGTCGTGGCTGCTGTTCGCGACCGCGAACGAAGAGACGATCACCTCCGACGTGCTCTCCTACCAACTGCTCGTGGTCGTCGTCGCGTTGATCGGCGGGATCTGGCCGGCGCTGTTCGCGGCGGTGCTGTCGGGGTTGACGCTGGACTTCCTCTTCATCCATCCGCGTTTCACGGTCACGATCGACAACCCGCTGCACGCGCTGGCGCTCGTGCTGTACGTCGTGATCGCGATCCTGGTGAGCTGGATCGTCGACCAGGCCGCGCGGCGTACCCGCCGGGCACGGCGCGCCGCTGCGGAGTCGGAGTTGCTGGCGACGGTGTCGGGCAGCGTGCTGCGGGGCGAGAGCGCCGTTCCGGCCTTGGTCAGTCGCACGCGGGAAGCGTTCGGCGTGAGCGGGGCGCGCCTGCTGGCCGGAGACGGATCGACGCAGCAGGTGCTGGCGACCGACGGCGAGCCGGTGCGCGACGGCCGGGCGGTCGTGGTGCCCGTCGGCACGGATGCCGCGGGCGGCCCTCGGGCCACGCTGGAGCTGCACGGCGGCGATGTCGGCGGCCCCGAACGACGCCTCCTCGACGTCATCACCGCGCAACTCGCTGCGGCCCTGGAGCACAGCGAGCTCACGCAGACGGCCCGCACCGCCGACGCCCTGGCCGCGACCGACCAGGTGCGCACGGCGTTGCTGTCGGCGGTCAGCCACGATCTGCGCCGGCCGCTCGCGGCCGCCATCGCCGCCGTCGGCGGCCTGCGTGCCGCGGGGCCCTCGCTCACCGCAGCCGACCGCGACGAACTCGTCGAAACCGCGGACGAGTCGCTCGCCGCGCTCGCGGCGCTGGTCACCGACCTCCTCGATGTGAGCCGCGTGCAAGCGGGGGTGCTCGCCGTCTCGCTCTCCCCCGTCGATCTCGCGGGGGCAGTTCTCGAAGCCCTCGACGAGCTGGGCATCGGACCCGACGTCGTCGAACTCGCGCTCGATCCGACCGTTCCTGCGGTGCGCGCCGACCCCGTGCTGCTGCAGCGGGTCATCGTCAACGTCCTCGCCAATGCGCGCCGCTACGCGCCGCCCGGCACGCGCGTACGCATCGCATCCAGCCGGCTCGGCTCGACCGTCGAGCTGCGGATCGTCGACCACGGCCCGGGCGTCAGCGCCGACCGCCAGGACGACATCTTCGCTCCCTTCCAGCGGCTCGGCGACACCGACAACACCACGGGGCTGGGGCTCGGGCTCGCCCTGTCGAAGGGCTTCACCGAGGGCATGGGCGGCACGCTGACGCCCGAGACCACGCCCGGCGGGGGGCTGACGATGGTGGTCTCGCTGCCGGTGGATGCCGCGGCATCCACTCTCGCCGCGCCCTCGGTCGCCGAAGCGGGAGGATGAGGTCGTGAAGATCCTGGTCGCCGACGACGATCCGCAGCTCGTGCGGGCGCTGCGGATCACCCTCGCCGCGCACGGCTACGACGTCATCGCCGCGCCCGACGGCGCCGCCGCGATCGCCACGGCGGCGCAGGCGCGCCCCGATGTCGTCATGCTCGATCTCGGCATGCCGCGCCTGGACGGCATCGAGGTGATCCACGCGCTGCGCGGGTGGACCGACGTGCCGATCCTCGTCGTGTCCGGACGGACGGGCTCGGCCGACAAGGTCGAAGCTCTGGATGCCGGCGCCGACGACTACGTCACGAAGCCGTTCCAGATCGACGAGCTGCTCGCACGCCTGCGCGCCCTCGTACGTCGGCGGGGCGTGGCAGCGGCGGCATCCGTGGACACGCCTGTCGTGCGCTTCGGCGATGTGGAGGTCGACCTCGCCGCAACCCGGGTAGTCCGCGGCGGCGAGGTCGTGCACCTGACGCCCACGGAATGGCGGATGCTCGAGTTCCTCGCCCGCAACCCCGGCACGCTCGTGACCCGGCAGAACCTGCTGAGAGACATCTGGGGAACCGATCAGGTGGCCGACTCGGGGTATCTGCGCCTCTACATGTCGCAGCTGCGCAAGAAGCTCGAGCGCGATCCGGCGCATCCCCAGCATCTGCTCACCGAGCAGGGCATGGGCTACCGACTCGTGCTCGGCGACTGACCCGCGCCGCAGACGGGTCAGCCCGCGACGACCGCCTCGAGGCGCGCGTACGACGCCTCCATGCCGTCGGTCATCCCCGTCGCGAGGATCATGTCGCGGGTCTCCTTGTCGGGGTACTCGATCAGCAGCGTGAGCAGGGTCGCGCCGTCCTCCTCGTAGAACTGCAGGTCGTTGACCGTCGACGGCCCCGGGGTGCCGATCATGCGCTCCGTCGACACCTCGCGCCAGATCGGCTCGCTGAGCAGCCGCTCGCTCTCGAAGCCGAAGCGGGTCGACTCGTCGTCACCCTGCTGCCACACGAAGCGGGTGGTCTCGCCGACCTCGCACTCGACCATCTGCCAGCCGTCGGGGCCGAGCAGCCACTGACGCAGCAGCTCCGGCTCGTGGTGGGCACGCCAGACGAGCTCGCGCGAACCCTCGATGAGCCGCGTGATGCGCACGTGCTGATCGGTCAGCAGCTCGGTGCGAGTGCCCTTGCCCTGCGCGTACGCCCGGAGGTCCTGCAGCACGGCGTCGAGCTGGCTCATCGCCAGACGCGAACCCTCGATCGCCCCCATCGCGACGACCTGCTCGAGCGCCTCGAGCGAGGTGAAGTAGGTGGTGTTGGTGAGTCGCGAGCCGTCGGCGGTCGCCTCGAACGAGAAGACCATGCGCATCGAGGGGAAGCCGTCGAGCTTCTCGCCGTCGTCGCCGACGAAGGAGTCGAGGACTTCGAAGCTGCGTCCGGGGTCGACGTTCAGCACCTCCCACGATCCGGCGGAGCGCTGGCCCTGCGGGCTCGTCATCCGGTAGTCGACGCGGCCGCCGGGGCGGAGGTCGAACGCCGTGAAGGTGGCGGGCCACCCGGGAGGGCCCCAGAACCGCTCCAGCTGACGCGGGTTCGTGAAGGCCTCCCAAAGGCGGGACACGGGTGCCGCGGCATCCGCGACGAGGGTCATCGTGAGGTTCTCGGGATCGGTGGTGATGTCGGTGACGGGCATGTCAGTCTCCTTGCGTGGGACGGGGATCGTGGGGTTCAGCGAGCAGGGCGTCGAGGCGGTCGATCCGCGAGCGCCAGAGTTCTTCGTAGCGGGCAAGCAGCGCTCGGGCACGCGCGATCATGCGCGGATCGGCGCGCACGAGGCGCTCGCGTCCCTCGGCGCGCTTGATGACGAGGCCGGCCGCTTCCAGCACGGCGACGTGCTTCTGCACCGCGGCGAACGACATGTCGTAGTCCGCGGCGAGTGCCGACACCGACTGCTCGTCGACGATGGTGCGGCGCAGGATGTCGCGCCGCGTCGCCGCCGCCAGGGCGTGGAACAGCCGGTCGGTCTCATCGTCGCTCAACTCAGTTTGTACAACCATTTGGTTGTAGGTTAGAACCGCGGATGCCGAGTGTCAACACCCTCGTCGTCGAGCGTCGGGAAGGCGCCGACTGTCATGCCGTCCACAACTCCGGAGATTCGCGGCCATGACGGCGAGACCTCGGCGCGTCGCGGGGTTCTCTGGCTACGGTTCCGGAGTTGTGAACGCCGTGATGGCACGTCCGGGCGATGAGACCCACACGCGGTTGCTGGACGGCCGGGAGCAGCGTCAGGCCTGACATCGCTCCGCCTCGCGGGTCCGCACGGCTCCGTTCAGGCGGCGCAAGCGATGCAGGTCGTGGCCATCGGCCGGGCCTCGAGCCGGCCCGCGGCGATGGGCCCGCCGCAGACGACGCAGATGCCGTAGGTCCCGGCATCCACGCGGGAAAGCGCGGCCGCGACCTCGGCCCGCTCGTCCTGCACCGAACGACGCAGTGCGTCGATGCGCTGCCACTCGCCGGAGAGGGTCGACCCCTCCGGATCGTGCTCGTCGTCGGCGGTCGCGTCGGCACGGTCGGAGAGCACCGACGCCTCGTCGGCGTCCAGCCGGGCCCACAACGCGTCGAGCTCCGCCGCGTGGGCGCGAAGCCGGTCGACCGGGTCGGTCATCCTTGGTAGCCGATGAGCCAGGTCACCCCGAACCGGTCGCGCACCTGACCGTCGTGGTCACCCCAGGGTCGCAAGGCGAGCGGGTCGAGCACGTCGCCCCCGTCGGCGAGCGCCGCGAACCACTCCTCCAAGACGGCCGGCTCGGCCGTCCCCAGCAGGGAGAACAGGATGCCGCTGAGCGCAAGCGTGGGCTGGCCGGCCGCGGCATCCGAGGCGAAGAGCTCGACGACCCCCTGCAGCATGCCGTGCGCGATGCGGTCGGCGGGCCCGTCGTCGCGCCCGAACTCGCCGAACGTCGCGAGGACGAGCTCGCCGCCGAACACCCCGCGGTAGAACTCGAGGGCGTCGCGTGCGGTGCCGTCGAAGGAGAGGTACGGAGTGAGTCCGGTCATGAGGGCGAGGATACGTCGCGGCGACGACATCCACGACCCCTCCTGTCAACCCCCGTGCGTCGCCGCCGACGGCAGCGAACAGTGGAGCTCATGACGAAGGAGGACGACATGACCACCCCGCAGACATCCCCCGACACGACGCCTGGCGTCGGGACCGAAGACGCCCCCGCCGCGACCGAGCCCGATACCGAGGAGCTGACCGAGCCGAGCACGGAGAAGGATCCCGGCGAAGAGCCGTTGGCGCCGCACCCGGACGAGCCGCTCGCCCCGAACCCCGACGAGCCGCTGGCCCCGAACCCGATCGAACCCACGCTGCCGCAGGCAGAAGAACCCAGCCATCACGCCGTGGGCATCGGCGTGATCGACGACGAGGCCTGACCGGGCCCGCCCCGGCCTCCTCCATCTCACCGCGGGTGGCGGAGCTCGGGGCCGCCCGGCCGACGGCGGCCCGGCTAGACTGAGGCCGTCCCCGGCACCCGAGTCTTGGAGTCCCGCCGCGTGAGCACCCCCGCATCCGACAGCAAGGTCGCAGACACTGTCGAGAACGCCGTCCAGACGCCGGAGAAGGAGCAGCCGTACGCGGCACTCGGACTCAAGAGCGACGAGTACGACCAGATCAAGCAGATCCTCGGCCGCCGTCCCACCAGCGGCGAGCTGGCGATGTACTCGGTGATGTGGAGCGAGCACTGCTCCTACAAGTCGTCGAAGATCTATCTGCGCCGCTTCGGCCAGAAGGTCTCGGAGGAGATGAAGGCCCGCCTCATGGTCGGCATGGGCCAGAATGCGGGCGTCGTGGACGTCGGCGAGGGCTGGGCCGTCACCTTCAAGGTCGAGAGCCACAACCACCCCAGCTACATCGAGCCCTTCCAGGGCGCGGCGACCGGCGTGGGCGGCATCGTCCGCGACATCATCTCGATGGGTGCGCGCCCGGTGGCCGTCATGGACCAGCTGCGCTTCGGCGCCATCGACAATCCCGACACCGCCCGCGTCGTGCACGGCGTGGTCAGCGGGATCAGCTTCTACGCGAACTGCCTGGGCCTGCCGAACATCGGCGGCGAGACGGTGTTCGACTCCGTCTACCAGGGCAACCCGCTGGTCAACGCCCTCGCGGTGGGCGTCATGCGCCACGAAGACATCAAACTCGCCAACGCCACCGGCGCCGGCAACAAGGTGGTGCTCTTCGGCGCCCGCACCGGCGGCGACGGCATCGGCGGCGCGTCGATCCTCGCCTCCGACACCTTCGCCGACGGCGGCCCCACCAAGCGTCCCGCGGTGCAGGTGGGCGACCCGTTCGCCGAGAAGGTGCTCATCGAGTGCTGCCTGGAGCTGTACCGCGACGAACTCGTCGAGGCGATCCAGGACCTCGGCGCCGCGGGCATCTCCTGCGCGACGAGCGAGCTGGCCGCCAACGGCGGCTCGGGCATGCGCGTCGACCTCGAGAACGTGCTGCTGCGCGACCCCACGCTCACGCCGGAGGAGATCCTCATGAGCGAGAGCCAGGAGCGCATGATGGCGATCGTCGCGCCCGAGAAGCTCGACGCGTTCCTCGCCGTCACGGGCAAGTGGGATGTCGAGACGAGCGTCCTCGGCGAGGTGACCGGCGACGGCCGGCTGCAGATCTTCTGGCACGGCGAGCAGATCGTCGACGTCGACCCCTCGACCGTGGCCGTCGACGGCCCCGTCTACGAGCGCCCCGTCGCCTACCCGACATGGATCGACGCCCTGCGAGACGACTCGGCATCCGCCCTGCCCCGTACCGATGACGCCGCGACGCTGAAGGCGCAGTTCCTCGACCTGCTCGGCAGCCCGAACCTCGCCGACACCAGCTGGGTGACCAACCAGTACGACTACTACGTCATGGGAAACACCGCCCTCAGCTTCCCCGACGACGCCGGCATGATCCGCGTCGACGAGGAGAGCGGCCTCGGCTTCGCCATCGCCACCGACTGCAACGGACGCTTCTGCCAGCTCGACCCCTACGCGGGCGCGCAGCTGGCCCTCGCCGAGGCATACCGCAACGTCGCCGTCACCGGTGCGGTGCCCACCGCCGTCACCGACTGCCTCAACTTCGGCAGCCCGGAGAACCCCGAGGTGATGTGGCAGTTCGGTCAGGCGGTCGACGGTCTCGCCGACGCGTGCCTCGAGCTCGGCGTGCCGGTCACCGGCGGCAACGTCAGCTTCTACAACCAGACCGGCGACACCCCGATCTTCCCGACACCCGTCGTCGGCGTTCTGGGCATCATCGACGACGTCGCCCGTCGCATTCCGAGCGGCTGGCAGGATGCCGGCGAGAACATCTACCTGCTGGGCGTCACGGCCACCGAGCTGAGCGGCTCGGCGTGGGCAGAGACCGTGCACGGCCACCTCGGCGGACGCCCGCCGGCGGTCGACCTCGCCCAGGAGAAGCGTCTCGCGGAGCTCATCCACGCGGCATCCCAGCAGGAGCTGGTCTCCAGCGCCCACGACCTCTCGTCGGGCGGGCTCGCCCAGGCCCTGGCTGAGGCGGTGACGCGCTTCGGCGTCGGCGCCCGCGTCTGGCTGCGCGAGATCATGGAGCGCGACGGTGTGGATGCCGCGACCGCCCTGTTCAGCGAGTCCACCGGCCGCGTCATCGTCTCGGTGCCGCGCGAGGAGGACGTGAAGTTCCGCGGGCTGTGCGAGGGTCGGGGCTACCCGGTGCTGCGCATCGGCGTCACCGACGCCGCGACGGACGCGGCCGAGAACGCCCTGGAGGTGCAGGACGTGTTCACCCTGACCGTCTCCGAGCTGCGCGCGCGGTCGCAGGCGACACTGCCGGCCGCGTTCGGGCCGACGGTGGTCGAGCCCGTAGGCTGAGCCGCATGAGCGAGCAGGACGAGTACGAGGGCATGAACGAGGCGCGCACGCGCCGTACCCGCATCATCGCCTGGGTCACGATCGTCGCCCTCATCCTCGTGGGCGGCGGCGCGACCGTGCTCGCGTTGCTCTTCGGCTGAGCCACGCCACCACCTCCGCAGGAACGCACGTACTCCGCGGCGCAACGCCTGCGCACGTGCGGAGTTCGTCACAATCTGCGGAGTTCGTCACGGCTCACCCGGGCGGATGCCGCGGCATCCCTCTCTGCGAGCGCTCCCAGGCGGGCTGGCTAGGCTGAGGGCGTGGATCCGCTCTGGGCGACGATCGCCGAGTTCTGGTGGATCGGACCGGCGACGATCGGTACCGGCACCCTCGGCTGGCTCGGCCTGCGCCGCGAACGGCGCGAGCGCCGCCGGCGCATCGAGCTGGACGCGGCCCGACTCGAGCTGCGCACCGCGAAGCGCGATGCGGCGACAGCCCGTGCCGCGGTGCGGGTGGCGCGCGCAGAGCTCGATCGGCTGCAGGCTGAGCGCACCACCGGTCGGGCGAGCGCGGCAGAGGTCGCCGCGGCCCGTCGGGAGCTGGATCGCGCCACCGACGAGGTCCGCGTGGCGGCCGCGACGGCCCGCTCGCGGCGTGCACACGTGTCGGCCGCTCGTGCGGCACTGCCGCCGGCGGGAGACGACGCGCACCTGCCGCTCGCGCGCGTGATGGCCGCACACGACGAGATCATCGCGCGGTGGATGACCTATGAGACCGACCCGGCGCGGCTCATCGCCTTCCCCGCGATGACCGACGCGCGCCAGCCCGCCACCGCCGCCTTCCTCGCCGCCGATCAGGTGGCGCGACAGCACCGCCCCGCCACGGCGCACGCCCGTGTCGCACCCGCTCGCTTCACCGCGTACCGCGACGCGGTGGCGGCAGCCGGGCGCGCCTTCGCCGTGGCCGAGGCCGAGGCCTGGCGGCAGGCGCGCGCGGCGGGTGACGCACCCGCACGCCCCCAAACCGGAGATCCGGATGCCGCGCGCGGCGGTGCCCCGGTGCGCGAGCAGTGGACGATCATCGCGCAGAGCCTGACGCAGACCGCGCTCGCGCGCGGCACCGAAGCGCTGGCCCGGGTGGTGGCGGCGCGCACGTCGCCGGCGACGCGCCCCACGGCATCCTCGGGCACGGCGACCGGAGCCGGCGCCGCGGGAGGTCCGGATGCCGACGGTGATGACGGGCGTCGCGTGTGGCCCGTCCCCGGGCGCCCGCGCGCGTAAGGTAAGCCCGTGGATCACTTCTGGACCTTCGCCGGCAGCTACTGGTGGCTGGTGTTCCCCCTTCTCGGCGTGGCCGGCGGCGTCGTGCGTCGCTGGGACGTGCTGGCGCAGCGCCGTCACGCGCGCCGGCTTGAGGTCATGCGGGCGAAGGCCGAACTGAAGTCCGTCACCGCGTCCACACGGGTCAGCAGCGCCGGCGAACCACAACCGATCACGAAGCCGTCACCGCTGCCCGATCAGCTCGAGAAACTGTTCGCGGTGCACGACGACGTCACCGCGCGCTGGCTGGAGTACGAGCTCGACGTCGCTCGCATGATCGCCTTTCCCACCATGAGCGACGGGCGGCAGCCCCTGACCGCCGCGTTCCTGCGCGCCAAGAAGATCGCCGACCGGCTGCGCCCGGCGTCGGCGGATGCGCGGGTCAGCGCGGAACAGGTCGCCGAGTACCGCGGCGCCGTCACCGATTACGAGGTCGCGTTCGATCTCGCAGAGCGTGACGCCCGGCGCGTGCGTGACTCCCAGTTCAGCGATGCCGAGCGCAAGCGTCTGGCCACGGCGCAACAGCTGCTGGCCGTCGCGCTCGACCAGTCCGCGACCCCGGCGGAGCGTCAGGTCGCCTATCGCCGGGTGCGGGAGGAGGTCGACGGCCTGCTGGCCCTCTCCGACGAGGCCGTCGAGCGTCTCGAGACCAAGGTCGCCCTGCAGCTCGAGCGTCCGCGCCCGACCCCCGACGACGAACGGGGCCCGGCGGACGCCGGACCCCGTTCCTGACCGCGATCGTCAGGACGTGAGGCTGTCGACCCACTCCTGATTCTCGGCGATCCACTTCTTGATCACCGGCGCGTAGTCGTCACCGCTGTACTCGTTGAACATCGCGTTCTCGAGCGAGGCGAGCGTGTCGGTGGGCATCGTGAAGTTCGAGATCCAGCCGTGCACCTCGGGATGGTCCTTCGCGAACGAGCTCGCCGCCACCGAGTGGATGCTCTCGGCATCCCCCAGCAGACCCTTCGGGTCGGCGAGGTCCTTCACCGGGAACGCGTTGTACGCCCAGTGCGGCCGCCACAGCGTCACCGCGATGTTCTGCCCGGCATCCGTCGCCTTCTTGAGCTCGGCGAGCATGGCCGGCGTGGACGACTCCACGAGTTCCATCCCCTCGAGCCCGTAGCCGGGAACGACATCGTCGCCGGTGATGCGCATGAGCCCCGAGCCCGGTTCGATACCGACGATGCGACCGCCGAACTGGTCGGATGCCGCGGCCAGCTGATCGAGCGAGTCGATCGGCGCGTCGGCGTTGACGGCGACGGTGAGTCGCGCGTCGTCGTTCCAGGCCCCGAGGTCGTCGACCTTGTCGCCGTAGCGCTCCATGTAGTCGGCGTGCGTGGTGGGCAGCCAGGTGTCCAGCACGAGGTCGAAGTCGCCGCGAGCGAGGCCCTGGTAGACGGGCGCGACGTCGGCGAACGTGAGCGTCACGTCATAGCCCTTGTCCTCGAGGATCGACTGCCACAGGTACGACGCAGCGATGCCCTCGTCCCACCCGTTGAACACGGCGATCTCGATCGACTTCGCGTCGGAACCGCCCGCGCCTCCCGTGCCGCCGGCGCAGCCGCTCAGGGTGAGCGCTGCGGCGGCGCTCAGGGCGATACCGCCCAGGATGCTCTTGGTCTTGTTCATGCTGACGTCCTCTCCATCCGCGTGCTGTCCGCGGATCGGTCGGTGTCAGCCGCGGACTCTCCGCGGCTGGGGCGGGCCGTCGACCCGCCGTTGCGGGTGCGGCGCGCCGCACCCGCCCGGCGCGGGGCACGAGGTCGGCCCAGCGCCGAAGTCAGACGGTCGAGGATCATCGCGATCATGACGACCGACAGGCCGGCTTCGAAGCCCAGGCCCACGTTGATGCGCCCGATGGCGCGAACGATCTCGCCGCCGAGTCCGCCGGCGCCGACCATGCCCGCGATGACGACCATCGAGAGACTGAGCATGATCACCTGGTTGACGCCGGCCATGATCGACGGCAGCGCCAGCGGGATCTGAATCTGCCGCAGCACACGCGCCGGCGAAGCCCCGAACGCGTACCCCGCCTCCACGACCTCGCTGTCGACTCCGCGGATGCCGAGTTCGGTCAGCCGCACGCCGGGGGCGATCGCGAAGAGGATCGTCGCGATCATGCCCGGCACCGCCCCGACGCCGAAGAAGATGATCGCGGGAATGAGGTAGACGAAGGCGGGCATCGTCTGCAGGAAGTCGAGCACGGGGCGCACGATGCGCGAGACGGCGTCGCTGCGGGCGGCCCAGATGCCGACGGGGATCGCGATCACGATCGCGACGAGCGCCGCGACGATGACCAAGGCGAGGGTGTCCATCGCGTTGTCCCACTGATCGACGCCCACGATCACGAGCAGGCCGAGGGTGGTGCCCAGCGCCAGGCGCCAGCCGCTCACGGCGAACGCCGCCGCGGCGAGCACGACGATCAGCAGCCAGAACGGCGGCGCCATGAGCACGGCGTCCACCGCGTCGTAGACGACGCCCAGAACGAGCGCCACCGCGTCGAACAGTCCGCGCAGCGCGTCGCCGACGACATCGACGACCGTCTCGGCCCACTGGCCCACCGGAATGCGGAACCCGTCCATCAGCGCTCTCCCTCCGTCGCGGCATCCACCAGCGGCGTGAACTCGGCCACCATCTCCAGCGGGGTCTGCACGACCGCCATCTCGCGCGTCGTCGCCGGAACGTTGCCGAGAGCGGCGAGCAGTGTGATGCGCGGGATCACTCCACGCAGACGTCCCTGATCGTCGACGACGGCCAGGGGAACGGACGCCTCCACGGCGGTCTCGACGATGTCGGTGAGCAGGTCGTCGGGACCGACCGTCGGCACGTGGGTGTCGACGATGCGCCGCAGGTCGCTCTCGCCCGACTTCACCGCTCGGATCACCGCCCGGTCGGTGACCACGCCCACGAGGCGGCGGTTCTCGGTCGCGAACACGGCACCGGCCTGGTTCTCACGCATCGTGCGCAGTGCCCCGCGCACGCCCGCCGTGATCGGCGTCGACAGCGATGGCGGCTCCATGACGGCGGATGCCGTGAGCACGCGCGCCCGGTCGACGTCCTGAACGAACTGCGCCACGTAGTCGTTGGCGGGGTCGGTCAGGATCTCTTCCGGTGTGCCGTTCTGCACGATGCGACCGTCACGCATCACGGCGATGCGGTCGCCGAGGAACATCGCCTCGTTGAGGTCGTGCGTGATGAACACGATCGTGCGGCCGAGCTCGCGCTGCAGCTCCACCAGCTGCTCCTGCATCTCGCGGCGGATGAGCGGGTCGAGCGCCGAGAAGGCCTCGTCCATCAGCAGGATGTCGGTGCCGGCCGTCAGGGCGCGCGCGATGCCGACCCGCTGACGCATGCCGCCGGAGAGCTGGTCGGGAAGCGCATCGGCGCGATCGCCGAGGCCCACGCGCTCGAGGATGTCACGCGCACGTTCGCGGCGCTCGGTCTTGCCGACGCCCTGGATCTCCAGCGCGTACGCCGCGTTGTCGAGCACGCTCAGGTGCGGCAGCAGGGCGAAGTGCTGGAAGACCATCGACACCGACTCGCGGCGGATGGTGCGCAGCTGTGCCGGCGAGGCCGTGGTGACGTTGCGGCCGGCGATGGTCACCTCGCCGGCGGTGGGGGTCAGCAGGCCGTTGAGCATGCGGATGATCGTGGACTTGCCCGACCCGGACAACCCCATGATGACGAAGATCTCGCCGCGGTTCACCGTGAAGCTCGCGTCCACCACGGCCGCGGTGCCGGCATCGGCCACGTCGGCGCGGGAGTGACCCGCGCGCAGGCGCGCCACGGCATCCTTCGGATCACGCCCGAAGACTTTGAACAGATGCCGCGCCTCCAACAGGGGCGCAGCAGAAACAGCGTCGGTCACAGAACACCTCGGCAGCCCGGTGCACAGGCTGCATCGGTCACGCCCGGGTGACGGCCACTCGCGCTCGGGCAGAGCGCTCGGCACCGGACATCGGATCCGGGCACAGGCCGCCGACCTTACGTCCGCCGGTGCCAACGGGCACGACAGCGGTCGCGGACTGGTCTGGGGGTCGACCCCGCGTGGGGGCCGCCACCACCGTTTCATCCGGGTGAATGCGCACGCAAATTGGACGCGACGCCGACTTCTCGCTATCGCGCGCACGCGAAGGCGGAGGCGCTCCGGCAGCGCTTGACGTCGCCAGCGTTATGTGGTTACTTAGTCAAGTAACTAACCAATTCACTGGATGCCGGGAGGCCACGTGATCGATGAGGGACGAGCGCTCTTCGTGCAGATCGCCGAGAGCGTCGAGGACTCCATCGTGGACGGGAGCCTTCCCGAAGACACACGCGCGCCGTCGACCAACGAACTGGCGGCGTTCTACCGCATCAACCCGGCCACGGCCGCGAAAGGAGTGAACATGCTCGTGGAGAAGGGCGTGCTCGTCAAGCGCCGTGGAATCGGCATGTTCGTGGCCGTCGGCGCCCGCGAGAGCCTGCGGGCCGAGCGGCGTGCCGCCTTCGCCGCCCGGTTCATCGAGCCTCTGCTCGCAGAAGCTCACACGCTCGGCCTCAGTGCCGACGAACTCGCCACGATGGTCCGCGACCACGCGGCCGCCCACATCACATCGACCACGGAAGGAGGCGCCCGATGACCGTCGTCCAGGTGACCGATCTCGTCAAGCGCTATAGGAACGCCGCCGCCCTGGATGGGGTGTCGCTGACGCTCGAAGCCAACGTCATCTACGGCCTGCTGGGCCGCAACGGCGCCGGCAAGACAACCCTGATGTCGATCCTGACCGCCCAGAACTTCGCGACGAGCGGCGAGGTCAGCGTCTTCGGCGAGAACCCGTACGAGAACAGCCGCGTGCTGGGCCGGATCTGCTTCGTCCGCGAGAGTCAGCGCTATCCCGACGACGCCCGACCCGTCCACGCCTTCCGGATGGCGGCGATGTTCTTCCCGCACTGGAACCAGGATCTCGCGGACGAGCTCATCGATGCGTTCCAGCTGCCCATGAAGACGCGGATCAAGAAGCTCTCCCGCGGGCAGCTGTCGGCGGTCGGTGTCATCATCGGACTCGCCTCGCGCGCCGAGCTGACGTTCTTCGACGAGCCCTACCTCGGACTGGATGCCGTCGCCCGCCAGATCTTCTACGACCGCCTCCTGGCCGACTACGCCGAACATCCCCGCACCATCGTGCTGTCCAGTCACCTCATCGACGAGGTCGCCGACCTCATCGAACGGGTGATCGTCATCGATCGCGGGCGCATCATCCTCGACGAGGAGACCGATGCCGTCCGCGGCCGGGCCTCGACGATCATCGGCGACGCCGTCGCCGTCGACGCCTTCACCGCGGGACGCGAGGTACTCCACCGCGAGAGCCTCGGCCGCGTGGCCAGCGCGACGGTTCTCGGCGAACTCGGCATCCAGGACCGGGCGCAGCTCGCGGCATCCGGGCTCGAGGTGGGTGCGGTCTCTCTGCAGCAGCTGATCGTCCGCCTGACCCAGCACGATGCCGAATCCTCGGCCACGGCGAACGCCGCCGCGGCCACCACCGCCGAAGGAGCACGCCGATGAATCGGGTCTTCACCGTCACCCGGATGCAGTTCGTCAACAAGTACACGTTCGTGTGGCTGCCGCTGCTCATCCTCGTCGTCAGCCTCGTGCTCTCGATCGCGATCTTCGCGCTCATCCCCTACGGCGGGGCGAAGTACGGCGGCGGAAGCCAGGCTCCGATCTGGTATTTCTTCGGCCTGGGCATCATGTCGCTGAGCTACACCTTCCCGTTCTCGCAGGCCCTCAGCATCACGCGCCGGGAGTTCTTCTTCGGCACGATGCTCGCGGCACTGGTGACGGCCGTCCTGCTGGGCGCCGTCTTCGCCGTCGGCGGCGCGATCGAACGCGCCACGGGCGGCTGGGGTGTCAACGGCTACTTCTTCTCGCTGGACTGGGTGTGGACCGCCGGCCCCGGGGGCGCCGGGCTCTTCTTCGCCGTAGTGGCGATGGTGCTCTTCGTGGCCGGGTTCTGGGGCGCGACGCTCTACCGCCGCTTCGGCGCTCTCGGGCTGACGCTCACGCTGTTGGGCGTGGGGGTGCTGCTGATCGCCGCCCTGTGGCTCGTCGGGCGGATGGATGCCTGGGCGACGGTGTGGACGTGGCTCGCCGACCTGGGGCCGATGGGGCTGACCGCGGTGCTGGCCGTGCTGACGTGCATCCTCGGTGCCGCGTCGTTCCTCACGCTGCGCCGCGCCATCCCCTGACGCATCGGGGCCGCCGGACGGGCGCCGGAATCAGTCGGCGGCCGCCGCGGCGGTGTGATGGCGGATGACCTCGGCGACGACGAAGTTGAACCACTTCTCGGCGAACTCGGGATCGAGGTCGGCCTCGAGAGCGAGGCGACGCAGACGCGCGATCTGCTGCTCTTCGCGAGCGGGGTCGGATGCCGGCATCCGATGCTCCGCTTTGAGCACCCCGACCTGCTGCGTGCAGCGGAAGCGTTCGGCGAGCATGAAGATCAGCGCCGCGTCGATGTTGTCGATGCTGGCACGCAGGCGCTGCAGGTGAACGGCGGCGTCGGTCATGGGCTTCCTCTCGTCCTCGCCGACATTACCGCCTCTCCCAGCGGCATCCGCTGACAGCCCTAGAGTGTGACCATGGCAGCAGCATCCAACGAGCCCCGCCCGCGTTCCCTCCGGCGTGGGGCGAAGACCGCGGCGGACTCCGACCGGGCGAGAACGACCGACGGTGCGGTGTCGTCCGAGGCTGCTGCGCATCGCCCGCACACGGGACGCGCGGTGTGGACGACCCTGAACCGCCCCTTCGTCGTGGGCTTCTTCCTGACGCTCGGCGGCCTGGTGGCGATCCTGCTGGGCATGGCCGTCACCAGCTTGGTCACGGTGTGGATCTACGTCGCCTTCGCCCTGTTCGTCGCTCTCGGACTCAACCCCGTCGTGCAGCGCCTGCAGCGGCACGGCGTCGGCAGAGCCTGGGCGATCGTGATCGTGTACTTCGCCCTGGCGCTGCTGCTCGTGGCCGTGCTGTGGCTCATCGTGCCCACGGTGGTGCGCCAGATCGCCCAGTTCATCACGGACGTCCCGACTCTCGTGACGTCGTTCCAGCAGACCGACCTCTACCACTGGGCACGTGATCAGTTCGGCGACCAGGTGCCCGCGATCGTCGCCGAGGTGCAGAAGTTCCTCACCGATCCGGGCCATCTGGCGGCGATCGGCGGGGGCGTGCTGCAGATCGGCATCTCCATCGGCACGACGATCTCCGGGATGATCATCATCATCGTGCTGAGCCTGTACTTCCTCGCGTCATTGCCGGAGATCAAGCAGGCGTTCTACCGCATGGTGCCCGCCCGCAGTCGCGCACTCACGGCCGATCTGACCGAACAGATCACGGAGTCGGTCGGCGGCTACCTGGGCGGCATGGTCGTGCTCGCCTTCTTCAACGCGGTCGTGAGCTTCATCCTGTACACGGTTCTCGGCCTCCCCTTCCCCGCACTGATGGCGGTGGTCGCCTTCTGCCTCACGATCATTCCGCTCGTCGGAACCGTGCTGTTCTGGGGCATCGCCTCGGTGGTCGCGCTCTTCGCCAGCCCCCTGTCGGCGCTCATCTTCGCCGTCGCGTATCTGGTCTACATGCAGCTCGAGGCATACGTGCTCACGCCGAAGGTGATGAACAAGGCCATCGCGGTGCCGGGAGCCCTCGTCGTGATCGGCGCGCTCGTCGGGGGGACGCTCATGGGCCTGCTCGGCGCGCTCGTCGCGATTCCCGTGACCGCCTCCATCCTGCTGATCATCAAGAAGGTCTTCATCCCCAAGCAGGACGCCGCACTCTGAGCCCCAGTAAGTGCTGGGCTTATTTTAAGTCCTTGACAAAGTAGACGTCGTCTCGCGATGCTGACCAGCGACGGAGCGCAGCCATGCTCCGCACTGATCAAGGAGGATCGTGAAACGACGTGTTCTCGCCGCGCTGGTGACAGCTGCGGCCGTGGCGGCCATTGCCGTCCTACCCGTGACGGCGGCGCATGCCGCCGCCCTCACCTCCGCCGACTTCCTCAAAGCCAGCGGCAACGTCCTGAAGAAATCGTCGGGGACCGGCGCCGCGGTGAACCTCCGCGGCACGAACATCGGCGGATGGCTCACCCAGGAGGACTGGATGTCGCCCCTCGGCGAGTTCGCCGCCGACCGCACCGGCTGGAGTGCAACCGCGTCCGCGGGAGCACCGGCCAACGCCCTCGACGGATCGGGAACCAGCCGGTGGACGACCGGCGCGAATCAGGCCGGCGGGGAGTGGATTCGTCTCGACCTGGGGGCGCCCACTCTCTTCAACCGGCTCACCATCGACAACACCGCCAACGCGGGCCAGTGGCCGCGAGCACTCAACATCGAGACATCGTCCAACGGCTCGACCTGGACCAGCGTGGCGGCCCAGCCCGGCACGGACGGTCTCACGACGGTGAAGTTCGCCCCGCAGGTCGCGCGTTACGTGCGGGTGACACAGACCGGCGCCGCGGCCGCTGCGTGGTCGGTCGGTGAGATCAACCTCTACAGCGACCCGGTCCTGTTCAACGGCACGCATACCGCGACGGCGACCTCCAACGCCCCCGGCACGAACGCCCAGATGACGCTCGACGGCAACGTCTCCACGGTGTGGCAGAGCGGTGCCCCGCAGGCGCCCGGGCAGTCGTTGACGATCGATCTCGGGCGCAACGTGGACATGGACAAAGTCCTGTTCGATGCGGGCGCGACCACCGCGAACGACTACCCGCGGGTCTACGACGTCTTCACGTCCTACGACAACGCGAACTGGACGAAGGTCGCGAGCGGCTACGGCGCGAATCGCGTCGTGCAGGCCGACTTCCAAGGGACCAAGAACGGTCGCTATCTTCGGATCACCTCGAACGGCACCTCGTCGCAGTGGTGGTCGGTGGCCGAGGTCGCGATCTCGAGCGGAACCTCCCTCGATCGCGGCGGATGGGTCGTCACCTCCTCGCTGGGCGCCTCCCCGTCGAACATGATCGACGGCACCACCTCGACGCGGTGGACCACCGGTGCGGCCCAGGCGCCGGGTCAGGCCGTCACCGTGGACATGGGCGCGCTCATCACGCTGAACAACGTCACGACCGACACCGCGAAGAACACCACCGACGAGGACGACTGGCCGCGCGGGTACACGCTCCAGCTCTCACGCGACGGGTCCTCCTGGAGCACTGTCGCAACCGGGGCGGGAACCAAGAAGGCGTCGACCATCGGGTTCACGGCTCAGGCAGCACGGTACTTCCGCCTCACTCAGACCGGCTCCGCAGGCAACTGGTGGTCGATCGGCGAGCTCACCGCCGGGCTCTACAACGACGACTACTCGCTGACGAACACGATGACCGCGCGCTTCGGCGCGACGACGACCGCCTCGGTCGTCGGCACGCATCAGGACACATGGTTCACGGCGAACGACCTCGACGCGATCCAGGCCACGGGAATGAACTTCATCCGTGTGCCGATCGGGTGGAACGTGTTCCTCAATCTCGACGGCACCTGGAAGTCGAATCCGTGGTCGAAGATCGACTGGGTCGTGAACGAAGCCGCGGCGCGCGGAATCTATGTCCTCATCGACCTCCACACGGTGCCGGGCGGCGGCTGCCCGTGGGGGTCGTGCGGTCGCATCGGACCCAACCCCAACGGGTTCTGGGGCAGCGCGACCTATCAGAACTGGGTGGAGGACATCTGGAAGAAGATCGCGACGCGCTACAACGGCAACCCCGCGGTGGCCGGCTACGACCTCATCAACGAGCCGCTGATCGACTACAACGAAGACAGCGACGATGTGGCCCAGAAGAGCGACTACTACAACCGGCTGTACACCGCCGTACGTGCCATCGATGCGGATCACGCGATCTTCCTCGGCGCGTTCTTCGGCCTGGACAAGATCGCACCGCCGTCGACCTACGGGTGGACGAACGTCGTCTACGAATACCACCCGTACGACATGCCGAACTCGAAGGACTGGACGGCCCAGAACCAACTCGTCACGAACGAACTGGGCGGACTGGCTGCGAAGCTCTCGAATCCGGGGGTGCCGATCCTCTACGGCGAATACTCCCTGTACTACAACGACGACGTCTGGGCACGGTTCATGGCGGGACTCAACGCCTCGCAGGTGTCGTGGTCGAACTGGTCATACAAGGTCAAGGGCTCGGCCGAGGACGGCTTCGCCTACTGGGGCATGTACTACGACGACCGCAAGCCGGTGCCGGTCATCAACAGTGACGATGCGGCGACCTTCCAGTCGAAGCTGTCGCAGTTCGCAACCGCCAACTTCACGCAGAACGCGCGGTTCGTCGCCACCATCGCCAAGTACGCCGGCGGCTTGTCGACGTTCGCCCCGTCCGCGGTGAGCCACACCGGCTGGACCGCGACGGCGTCCACGACCGCGGCGGGCAGCTCGCCGAGTGCGGGCATCGATGGCGCCAACGGCACATCGTGGAAGAGCGGCCAGGCCATGGCGGGCGGGGAGTGGTACCGCATCGACATGGGCTCGACCCGCACGGTCGCGATGGTCACGGTGCAGACCGACAGCTCGTCGACGTGGGACTATCCGCGCGGATTCACCGTCGAGACCTCCCTCGACGGCTCGTCGTGGACGACAGCCGCCACGGGCATCGCCTACGGATGGAAGCGTCCGATCTCGATCGCACCGGTCAGCGCGCGGTACATCCGCATCACCCAGACGGGCGTGGCGCCGCAGTGGTGGTCTATCGACGAGGTGACGGTCTACTCGTCGTACTGACAACGATCGGCGCAGGGGGTCGCGACGTGGCGGCCCCCTGCGCTCGTTTCGCCGCTCCGCCTCTTGCCAGACAATGGGACATGCCTTAATCTAAGTCGTAGAGAAAGGACGAGGGAGTCTCTTCCCGTCCTCTCGCCGCCGAATCCCGATTCGACACCGCACCTCCTGCACCCCGAAAGGACCTCTCGATGAAGAGAATGCGCTGGCTCGCGCTGGGCACCGCCGCCCTGACGGCCGCCACCCTCGCCGGATGCTCGTCATCCGCACCCGCCGACGGCGGCACCGCCGCCAAGGAACTGACCGTCTGGGTCATGGGCGACAGCTCTGCCCACTTCAATGCGCTGGTCAAGCCGTTCGAAGAAAAGACGGGAATCGACGTGAAGACCGTCGCCATCCCCTGGGACAGCGTCGACCAGAAGTTCACGACAGCGGTCGCTTCGGGCGACGGCCCCGACGTGCTGCAGATCGGACTCTCCAAGCTGCGCACCTATGCCGACAGCGGCGCACTGCTCACCCTCGACGACGCGGCACTGTCGGGTCACGAGAACCTCGCGGCATCCAACTTCGTCGACGGCGTCGCCGGAGATGCGACCGCCATCGGGGGCAAGGTCGTCTCCGTGCCGTGGGTGTCGGACACGCGCGTTCTCTTCTACCGCAGCGACATCCTCCAGGCAGCGGGTATCAGCACTCCGCCGGCGACCTGGGATCAGCTGCGCGCCGACGCGAAGACACTGGGCGGCCGCGGTGACGGCTCGTACGGTTACTACATCCCCCAATGGGACAGCGCACTGCCCGTGATCATGACGTGGGACCAGGGCGGCGACATCGTCGACAGCCAGGGCAAGATCGACTTCGATACGCCCGCGTTCGGTAAGGCGGTCGACCTGTACACCGGCCTCTACGCCGACAAGAGCGTGCCCACCAACAGCGACTTCGACCAGACGCAGGGCTTCATCACGGGAAGCACGCCGATGCTCGTCAGCGGTCCCTACCTTGCGGCCGCCATCTCGCAGTCGGCGCCGGAGCTGGCTGGGAAGTGGAACGTGACCACCGTGCCGTCCGGAGCGAAGGACACGTCGCTGCTCGCCGGGTCGAACCTCGGAGTCTGGGGCTCCACGAAGAACAAGGACGGCGCACTTCAGCTGCTCGATTACCTCTCGCAGCCCGACGTGCAGGTGAGCTGGTACCAGTCCGACGGGCAGCTGCCGACAGTGAAGAAGGCGCTCGCCGACAGCGCGCTGACGGGCGACCCCATGGTGTCGGTCTACACGAAGCAGCTCGCGTCCTCCCGCCTGCTGCCGCTCGTGCCGAACTGGGACGGCGAGACGGGCAAGGCGCTGCTCGACGCGCTCAACTCGATCGTGCTCACCGGCGCGAACCGCGACGACGCACTGAAGACGCTGTTCACGACCACCGCGGGGACCCCCGCGAACTGAGCTCCGGGGGTGCGCGGTGACCCGATCACCGCGCACCCCCGGCCACGAGGCCATGAAGAACCGCATCGTCCCCTATACGTTCATCGCCCCGGCGATGCTCCTGCTCATCGTCTTCGGCATCCTGCCCATCGCCGTGGCGCTCCTCGTGAGCTTCACCGACATGAATCTCGCAGGCCTGGGAAACTGGTCGCGGATCCAGTTCATCGGCGGCGACAACTACACGGCGCTGTTCGCCGACCCCGACTTCTGGCAGGCCCTCGGCAACACCGCTCTGTTCGCGGTCGTCGGGGTACCCAGCGTGATCGTCCTCTCCCTGGCGATCGCGCTCGCGCTCAACAGCTCGCAGGGCCGCTTCTTCCGCGCGCTGCGCTCGTTCTACTTCGTCCCGGCCATCACCGCGATCGTGGCCGTGGCTCTCGTATGGGGCTACCTCTACAACACGCAGTTCGGCCTGTTCAACTATCTGCTCTCGCTCGTCGGGCTGCCGCCGGTTCCCTGGCTCTCCGACCCCACGGTCGTGAAGTTCTCCGTCGGGCTGGTCGCCGTATGGCGCGGCCTCGGGCTGAACGTCATCATCTTCCTCGCGGCCCTGCAAGGCGTGCCGAAGGAGTACCTGGAGGCGGCGGCGATCGACGGCGCCTCGGGGCTGCGCCGCATCGTCTCGATCGTGCTCCCCCTGCTGCGCTTCGCCATCTTCTTCGTCACCATCACCACCGTCATCGCATGGCTGCAGTTCTTCGACGAACCCTTCGTGCTCACCAAGGGCGGACCGCTGGGTTCGTCGACGTCGATCGCGCTCTTTCTCTATCAGAAGGGCTTCTCGTCGAGTCAGTTCGGCTACGCCAGTGCGGGCTCGGTCGTCCTCGTCGCGATCATCGCGACGATCACCATCGTCCAGCTGCGCCTGAGGAGGTCCGATGTCGACCACTGAGCTCATCACCCGCGGCGGACGGGGCCTCGCAAAGACGTCGGACGCACGACGGGGCACCCGAGCCGGACGGCGCCGCGGCCGCACCGGCACCATCGTGATCGGCGCGCTGCTGACCGTCGGCGCGCTGATCACCGCGTTCCCGTTCCTGTGGATGATCTTCGCCTCCGTCAAGCCGCGCAGCGAGTCCGTCGCGTTCCCCCCGCAGCTGCTGCCGCGCAATCCGACGCTCGAGTACTTCATCCAGCTCTTCACCGAGCTGGACTTCGGGCGCTACCTCCTGAACACCCTGCTGATCGTCGTCATCTGCATGGTGGGCCTGCTGCTGATGGCGGCGGCCGGCTACGGCTTCGCCAAGTTCGCCTTTCCCGGCAGAGATGCCCTGTTCTTCCTGGTGCTGGTGACGATGATGATCCCCGGCCAGGTCACGATGATCCCGAGCTACCTCATCCTCAACGGGATGAAGCTCACGAACACGCTCATCGGCATCGCCCTGCCGATGCTGGTGTCGGGATTCGCCGTGTTCCTGTTCCGGCAGTTCATGGCGACGATCCCGACAGAGATCCTCGAGGCCGCACGGATGGACGGCGCGGGAGAGTGGCGCATCTTCTTCCGGATCATCCTGCCCATGTCGGGACCGATCCTGGCCGTGCAGGTGGTGCTCACCTTCATCGCGGGATGGAACAGCTTCCTGTGGCCGCTGATCATCGCCAATGACCAGGGGCTCTACACCCTCTCGGTGGGAATCTCGCTGCTCAATCAGCAGATCTCCACCAACCCGTCGCTGCAGATGGCGGCGTCGACGCTGATGGTCGTGCCCATCCTCATCGTCTTCGTCGTCTTCCAGCGCTACGTCGTCCAAGGCTTCGCCCTGTCCGGTCTGAAATGAGCATCCGTCCCGTGAGGAACACCATGACACCACCCCGTCGCCCCCGCGGTTTCGTCCGCGCCGTCGGCACAGAGCTCGTCGACGACGAGGGACCGCTGCTCCTTCGCGGCGTGGGACTCGGCAATTGGCTGCTCGCGGAAGGGTACATGTGGCGTTTCGGCGACGAGCTGGCCTCTCCGCGCCAGATCGAAGCGCGGATCGCCGAGCTGGTCGGCACCGCGCGGGCGGCCGAGTTCTGGCGCCGGTTCCGGGACGAGTTCGTCACCGAGAGGGACTTCGCGCTCATCGCGCAGCTGGGGTTCGATCACGTCCGCCTGCCTCTCAACGCGCGCGGCGTGATCGCCGATGACGGGAGCTTCCAAGAGGACGGCTTCGCACTGATCGCCCGGGCGGTCGAGTGGGCGGAGCGCCACGGTCTGCGGGTACTGATCGATCTGCACGGCGCTCCCGGCGGGCAGACCGGAACGAACATCGACGATTCGCCGCACGGCATCCCGGAACTGTTCATGGCGGAGCACTACCGCGCGCAGACGGTGGCGCTATGGCGCGAGATCGCCCGTCGCTTCCGCGACAGCGAGACCGTGCTCGGCTACGACCTCCTCAACGAACCGCTGCCGAACGAGTGGCAGCACCGCTACCAGGACGAGCTCGTCGATCTCTACCGCGAGCTGACCGCGGCGATCCGCGAGATCGACCCGAATCACCTGCTCATGTACGAAGGCAGCCACTGGGCGACCAACCCCGACCCGGTGCGGGTGCGCTTCGACGAGAACCAGGCCGTGCAGTTCCACCGCTACTGGTGCGCCCCCGACGAGACGAGCATCGCCGACTTCCTCCAGCTGCGTCGCGACGCGGGACTGCCGATCTACATGGGCGAAGGTGGCGAGAACACGCCCGGGTGGATCTACGCGGCGACGCGCCTGTACGAGCGCCACGGGATCGGATGGAACTTCTGGCCCTGGAAGAAGCTCGACACTCTCACCTCGCCGCTGTCCGCGCGCACCCCCGAAGGCTGGGAGCTGATCGCCGACCCGACGGTGCAGCTCGACCCCGACCACGCGTGGCGGATTCTGCGGGAGTTCCTGGCGGCCGTCCCCGTCGAGCGCTGCGACGTGCGCACGGCCGTTCTCGATGCACTGTTCGCGCGCCCCGCTCTGCAGCTGCCGGCGTGGGCCGGGGTGGGCGGCGAGGCGGAGACTTCGATCTCCGAGCAGGTGGCCGCCCCGCTGCCGGAGGGCCTCTGGCATCACACGGCGGGGGCGGCCTACGCTGCCGCCGAGTACGTTCCGGTGGAGATCGCCCCCGGAGACCGCCTCGCGTTCGCGTTCTCGTCCCGCCCGGCATCCTGGCGGGTCGACGCCGACCGATCCCACGCCGTGACGGCGGACTGGCACGAGGGCAGCCTCCGACTCAGCGCCTCGGAGCGCGTGCGGGTGCGACGGCTCGAGGTGAGCATGTGACGGGCTATCGTCGAACCATGAGTGCACAGGCGCGGGGCGCCGCCTCCGCGGCGCCCGCCTCGGCGACCGTCACGACGCTGCGTCAGCAGAATCGTGCGGCCGCTCTGCGCTTCGTGCTGCAGCAGGGCGAGACGACCCGGGCCGATCTCGCGCGGCGTTGCGGATTCTCTTCGGCATCCGCCGCGAACATCACCTCCGAGCTCATCGATGACGGGTTGCTGGCCGAGGTCGGCTCGGTCTCCTCGCGCGGCGGACGACCGATCTCACTCATCGCGCCCCGCGCCGAAGGTGCCTACGCGATCGGCGTCGATGTCGGCGAGCGCGGCGTCGCCGTCGAGCTCTTCGACCTGTCGTTGACGATGGTCGACCGCGAATTCCGCGGCGGAGGCCACGACGAGACCCCGCCGGACATCCACCGCGATCTCGTCGAAGCCATCGCCGCGTTGCGCATGCGCAATCAGGAGCGGTGGCCGCGTGTCCTCGGCATCGGGCTCGGGCTTCCGGGTGTGGTGGAGACCGGACCCGACGGTGCCCAGGTGCTCTACGCCCAGAGTCTCGGTTGGGAGCCGTGGCCGATCCCGCGCGACCTGGATGCGGATCTGCCCGTCTTCGCGGAGAACGGTGCCAAGACGCAGGCGCGGGCCGAGCTCTGGTACGGCGCCGCACGCGGAATCGACCATGCCGTCGTGGCCCTCCTCGGTCGCGGCGTCGGGCTCGGCGTCATCAGCGACGGAGCCCTCGCGCACGGCGCGTTCAGCAGCGCCGGCGAGTGGGGTCACACGAAGATCGTGGTCGGCGGCGCGCGCTGCCGGTGCGGACAGAACGGCTGCGTCGAGGCCTACCTCGGCGCCGATGCGATCCTCGCCGAATGGCAGACGCGGGGCGGCTCCTTCGAGGGCTCGGGGTGGCAGGCGATCGGCGCGCTGCTGGCCGCGGCGGACAGCGACACGGACGCGCGCGCCGTCGTCGACGGGGTTGTGGAGGCGCTCGGCGCGGCGCTGGGAAGCGTCGTCAACCTGACCAACCCCGAACGCATCGTCGTCGGCGGATGGGTCGGGATGCGCTTGATGGAGCACGGATCCGCACGGATCGCCGATGCGGTGCGGCGCAACTGCCTGACGCGCCTGGGCACCCAGTTCGAGATCGTCCCGGCGTCCTTCGGCGGCGACACGGTCGCGCTCGGATCGGCGCTGATGCCCATCACGGCACTGATCGACACTCCCCGCAGCGAACTGTTCGCCGTCTGAGCCCCACGCCTCAGGATGCCGGGAGCAGACAGGTCGGCGAGGGGGCGTCGACACGGCGTCGCGCTCGCCCCGGCACCCCGGTGCGCTCGTTCAGCGTGAGCGCGGCGATCTCGTCGGAGTGCTGACCGGCGACGAGGAGGGTGTCGCGCACGACGACGTGATGCCGGGGCCCGTCCACGCCCGCGTCGACGAGCGCGACGGGACGCAGCTGCGCCCCGTCACCGCGCACCTCCACGACGGCGATCGTGTTCGAACCGCGCAGCCCCGCGTAGACGAAGCGGCCGTCACGCGAGAAGGCGAGCTCGGCCGCGGCGTCTCCGGCGAGCGCGCCCGGCGACAACGCCACGCCGGCGGCGACGCGCCACTGCCCGCTCGCGTCGGGCGCCAGCGCATAGAGCTCGTTCGACAGCTCGGTCACCACGAAGAGGTGCTCCGACGGATGCCATCGACTGTGGCGCGGCCCGGTCTGCCGCGGAAGCGCGACGTCGCGCGAGCCCTGCGTCCCCGTGCCCCGCCAGAAACGCACGAGATCGAGCCCGAGATCGGTCGTCGCCATCGTGTCGCGCGGCAGAAACCGCACGTGGTGCGCGCGCGACGGCCGCGGCTCCTGCGACATGCCGACCAGGGCATACGGATCGGACGCGGGGGCGAGCACGCTCGGCTGGGACGGGCGTCCCTCGGCATCCAGCGACATGCGCACGAGGCGCCCATCCCCCCAGCAGGCCGCGATCAATGCGTCGGCGGCGGGGGCGACGGCGAGATGGCAGACGGCATCGCCGGCCTCCACGGGGGCGCCGAAGGCGATGAAGCCCTCCTCGCCGGTGCGGCGATATGCCTGCACGACGCCGCGCCCCTCCAGCGCGGCGTAGACGACCGCACGCGTCGGATGCCACGCGATCCATGACGGCGACTCGGCGCCGACGGCGACCTCCGCGCGCCGGGCGAGCTCTCCCCCGGCCGATCCATCGTCGGGGTCTCCAGCCAGGAGCGTGCTGATGCCCTCCGCGCGACCGCCCATGTCGGCGGAATACCCGCCGAGGAAGAAGCGCACCTCAGTCGACGAGATCGTGGCGCACGATGACCGCGTCCCGGGCGGGACCCACACCGATCACCGAGATGCGCGTGCCGCTCATCGCTTCCAGAGCGAGCACGTACTCCTGCGCCGCGACGGGCAGATCCTCGAAGCTCCGCGCGCCGGAGATGTCGTCCTGCCAGCCCGGGAAGTACTCGAAGATCGGTGTCGCGTGGTGGAAGTCGCTCTGGTTGACCGGCACCTCGTCGAACCGCTCGCCGTCGACGTCGTACGCGACGCACACGGGGATCTGCTCGAGCCCGGTGAGGATGTCGAGCTTGGTGAGCACGAGGTCGGTGATGCCGTTGATGCGGGTCGCGTAGCGCGTGATCGGCGCGTCGTACCAGCCCACGCGGCGGGGCCGACCCGTCGTCGTGCCGAACTCGAAGCCGCGCTTGCGGAGCCACTCGCCCTTGTCGTCGAACAGCTCGGTCGGGAAGGGTCCGGAACCGACGCGCGTCGTATAGGCCTTGACGATGCCGACGATGCGATCGAGGCGGTTGGGACCGACCCCCGACCCGGTCGACGCACCACCGGCGGTGGCAGAGGAGGAGGTCACGAACGGGTAGGTACCGTGGTCCACGTCGAGCATGGTGGCCTGGCCGCCCTCGAAGACGACGACGTCGCCGGCATCCAGGGCACGGCTGAGCAGCAGCCCCGTGTCGCAGACCATCGGGCGCAGGCGCTCGACGTAGGAGAGCAGATCGTCGACGACCTCGTCGACGGTGATCGCGCGGCGGTTGAAGACCTT
The DNA here is from genome assembly GCF_028550675.1 of Sphingomonas sp. BLCC-B65. Taxonomy (NCBI): domain Bacteria; kingdom Pseudomonadati; phylum Pseudomonadota; class Alphaproteobacteria; order Sphingomonadales; family Sphingomonadaceae; genus Sphingomonas; species Sphingomonas sp. BLCC-B65. The sequence goes on from NZ_JAQQGL010000001.1 coordinate 1,744,283, forward strand.
CACCAGCAGGTGGTTCTTCTGATCGAGCGCGCCTTCGACCTTCTGGCGGAGGATGTTCTCGTCGAAGAGGTCCTGGATGCGGATGCCGACGCGGTTGATCTTGTCCGCGTACGTCGGGCCGATGCCGCGACCGGTCGTGCCGATCATGCGCTTGCCGAGGAAGCGCTCGGTGACCTTGTCGAGCGTGCGGTGGTACTGGGTGATGACGTGCGCGTTCGCGCTGATCTTCAAGCGCGACGTGTCGAGGCCGCGGGCGTTGAGCGCCTCGAGCTCGGCGAAGAGCACTTCGAGGTCGACGACGACGCCGTTGCCGATGACGGCGTTGACGCCGGGGGACAGGATGCCGGAGGGCAAGAGGTGCAGTGCATACTTCTCATCGCCGATGACGACGGTGTGACCGGCGTTGTTTCCGCCGTTGAACTTGACGACCCAGTCGGTGCGCTCACCGAGCAGATCGGTGGCCTTGCCCTTGCCCTCGTCTCCCCACTGGACGCCGACGATCACGATTCCTGGCATGGACTGCTCCCCCGTTTTCGGCCTTCTGGCGCATATCGGACGGTTGCACCGGGAATGCCGGTACACCCCATCCTATCGAGCGGCCCGTCCTGCGCTCCGACACCGCTGAGCGGACGGGCGAGGGTCACCTCGCCCGTCCGCTCAGCGCATCCGTCAGATCTCGCGACGGCGGCGGCGCGTCAACAGCACGATGCCGACGATCAGACCTGCGATCCCGAAGCCGGACACCCCGAGCACGAGCGCCGAGCTGCCACCGGTGGCCGGCAACGGCTTGTCGAAGCGGTTGTCGACGCCGACCGCGATCGTCCTGTCGGCGGTGATGACGACGCTCGCCGGGTTGGCGGAGTGGCCGCCGTCGACGGTCATGGTGACCTGCTTCGCCTCGCCGGTGCGCGTCTCGGTGAGCACGCACGCGGCATCCGTCGGCAGATCGGTGTAGACGACGGGCGTTCCCACGGTGAGATCGCGGACGGCGCCGCCCGGGATCGGCAGGTTCTCGCCGTACCAGGTGCACACGAGCGTCACACCGAAGGTGTCGCCGGTGTGGGCGGATGCCGCGGTGCCGCTGACCGTCTTCGTCACCGAGATCTGACCGGCGGTGAAGGTGTTGGCGATGGTCATGAGCTGCGGCTCGTCGCCCCCGTGAAGGTCGATCGTCGCGCTCGTCCCGGTCACGGGGTCGGCGTCGTCCACCGTGATGCTCGTGGAGGCCGCGTGACCGGTGACGGTCTCGGTGACCTCACACGTCGCGCCGACGGGAAGGTCGGTGTAGGCCGCCCGGTAGTCGTTCGCGGCGGTGAGCTGGCGCTCCGCTCCCCCGGGCACGGCGATGTCGGTGACGGTGCCGTCCACGACGTACGTGCAGACCGCGCTGACCGTGAACGGTCCCGCCGCACCGGGATTGAGCATGTTGCCCTGGCGCTCCTTGACCACGTCGAACGAGGCCAGGTCGAAGCGGTTGGTGGCCGTGACCTTGACGTCGCCGATCGCGACCGGGTCGGTCGGCGCCACGATCGTGACCTGGCCGTCGGCCGGGTCGAGCGTCGCCGCGGTCGCACCGCCCGTCGTCAGCTCCTTCACGTCGCACACGGTGCCGGTCGGGTACACACCGAACGTCTCGGTGTCGCCGTGGCGCAGCGAGAAGCGCTGGTCGAGCAGGCTCTGACCCTGGTACGTGCAGACGGCGGAGAAGTCGAACGAACCCGTGCCGTAGAGGTCGGCGCCCGCACCGGTCACGACCTTGCCGACCGTGAGTCGACCCGCGTCGTACCCGTTGGTCACGGTGACCGCGGCGGCATCCACCCCGGGCGTGACCGTGGCCGAGCCGTCACCGGCGTCGACGACGTTCGTGCCCGTGAACACGATGTGGTTCGCGAAGAACGAGTCCGTCTCGGTCACCGTGCAGCGTGCCCGGGCGGGGATGCGGTCGGCCGGAGCGGTCCAGGTCTGGCCCGCCTCGAGCGTGAAGGTGAGCTCGTGGGAACCCTGATCGTCGAACGCCACCGGCATTCCCGTCGCACTCGTGCACGTCAGCGAGAACGTGAACGGTCCGAACTCGCCGGCCGTCGCCTCGGTCTGCACCTGCTTCGTGACCGACAGGCCGCTGTACTGGTAGTCGTTCGTCAGCGTCGCGACCTGCAGCGCGGGCACGTCGCCCGCATCGCCGTCCTGCGGGGCCGGCTCGGTGACGGCGATCGTCGTGGGCGATCCGCTGCGGGAGGTCTCACCGAACGCGCCGACGGCGCCCTGTTCGGTGACGGTGCACGTCGTGCCCTCGGCGCTGAGCGGGATGCCGTCGATGCGCGCCGTGTAGTCGTTGGCCGCACTGAGGGTGACGGTCGACGCCGCTCCGAGGTCGAGCGGTGACCCGCCGGCGGAGCAGACGACATCGGCGAGGAAGCTCGTCGGCGCGTACTGCGCCGCCGGTCCCGTGATCTTCTTGGTGACCGCGATCGAGCCGAAGCGCAGGTGGCTGCCGACGACGGCCGGAGCGATCTTGCGGAACGTGCTCTCGGTGGTCAGCTCGTACTTGACGCCGTACTGGTTCCAGGCGAACTGATCGCTCGCGGGGACGCTCGTCGACGCGCCGTCGGGACGGTCAGCGGCGGCCGGCTTGTTCACGGTGGAGAACGTGACGTCGGCAGCCTGACCCGGCGTGAGCGCCTTGGCCGGCGTCGTGCGGAAGTCGAGGTGCACGCGGATGCCGGTGACCTTCGACCAATCGGTGCCGTCGGACGCGACGGTCCACTTCTCACCGTTCTGCTCGCAGACCGGCGCGGTCGTGAGCGTCGACCACGTGTTGACGCACACTCCCGTGCTGGTGGTGACCTCGACGGTCTGCGTCGTGCCGGCCGGAGCGGCGACCTTGAGCGAGCCCGCCAGGAGCTCGGGGCGCAGCGTCGAGCCGCGACCCGTGCCCGAGATGAGCAGCGTGTCACCCGGCGTCGGCAGCTGGTCGAACACTGTCATCTCGGCGACCGGGACGGTCCCCGCGTTGACGTTGTGCAGCACCCAGTCGTCCGTGCCGCCCACCTCGGAGTTCGCGACACACGGCGACCGGAAGTAGCCCTTGTCGCCGACGACGAGATTCTGCTGGCAGATCGCATCCGAGGCGCCCGGCTGGTACGCACCGGGCAGCGCGCCCGAAACACCCTTGACGGTGTACAGGTTCGAGCCGGCGACCACGCCGACGTAGTCGGTGGTGCCGCACGTCGTGGGGTCGTTCGCGAACGCGCTGGTCGTCGATCCGCCGGGTACGGTGTTGCGGCACGCGGTGAGCTGCTGCGCCGTCTTCACCGTCATCGTGTTGGTCGCGCGGTCGCCCTGCGACAGTCCGGGCTGCAGCTCGAGGAACAGCCGCACCTTGAACACTTCACCGGGCTTCATGCGGTTGCCGTCCGACGGCCACGTGAACGTGACCGTGCGACCGTCGGGGCTGAGGCCCACCGTGACTTTGTCCGACAGGAGGCCGTCGGCCTGCTTGGTGAACACGGGCGCCGGTGTCGTCAGGTAGTCCAGCTGCACCGGCAGCGTGTCGGTCAGCTCCGACACGGTCAGGAAGCCGGTGCCGGTGTTCTGGAAGGTGAGATCGAACGGCACGGGCGAGCCGACCGACACGAGGCGGTCGCCGTTGTTGCTCAGCTTGTTCACCGCGATCTGGTGCGTGCCCTGCGTGAGCGCGATCTGGGCGGACGCCTGCTTCAGGGCGGAGTCGTTGCCGTCGACGCGCGTCGACTGCGAGGACTGCGTGTTGGTCACGGTGTGGTCGAAGCTCACCGGACCGCTGGCGTCGCGGTAGGCGTCGCGCACCTTCACGGTGAAGGCCGCCGATGCCGACCAGTTGGCCGCCGGGAGCGTGTTGGAGAACAGAGCACCGTCGGCGCGCGTGAAGGTGAAGCGGATGCCGTCGACAGCGGTGACGTCGGTGCCCGCGGGCAGCGCGGCGGTGGCCGCGGCGGTTCCCTGGATCCAGCGTCCCCCGGTGTGCACATCCACCCGCACGCGGTCGGCGCCTGCCGGCAGGGTCACCGTGCCGAGCCCGACGAGGTCGAACGTGTTCCAGAAGGCGGTCGCGTCGGCGAAGTCCTCGACGACGACGACGTTCGGAGAGAGGGTGCTGCGCGGGTTCGATCCCTGGTTCGCACCCAGGGTCACCGTGACGGGCGTGCTCTTCGCCGGCTCGGCGATGGAGGCCGCGCTCACCGACTTCGTCGGGGTGATGTTGACGACACCGCCGGTGAGGACGACCTTCGCGTCGGCGACGTCACCCGTCTTCGTGGTCGGCGCCAGCACCGGGTCGTACGACTGGGCGAAGACGCGGTTCGAGACGTCGACCGTCTTTCCTGCCGGCAGCACCTGCGCATCGCCGCTGGATCGCAGCGTGGGTCGCAGTCGGCTGTCGATCGTGACCGTGAAGACGTTGCTCTGGTCGATCGTGCCCGTGTTCGCCGCGCTCACGCCGCGGAACGTGACGCTGACGCCCACGACGTCGGAGAGCTGTTCGGCGGTGAACGCGTTCACCTGAGCGATGGTGTGCGAGGTCGTCGTGTACGTGCCGCCGGAGTGATGCAGGAGCCATACCGTGGAGCCCGACGCGTCGATCTGGGCAGGAATGCTCGAGGCAATCGTGATCTTGGTCGCGTCGAAGCGATCGAAGGGCGTCGGAGTGCCGCTGTCCGTGAGGTAGTTCTTCGACGTGTCGAACGGGTCGGCGAAGGCCGCGGAGACATCGGACTGACACCCGGCCAGTGCGGTCTGGCTGCAGGTGGCCGGATCGGTCATCCGCAACGCGCTCGCCTTGGCCGTGGCGTCGTTGTGCGCGGTCATCGTCCACTGCGCCGTCGGATAGCTCTGCGCGGGCGTGCCGGTGACGGGCGTGAAGATCTGGCTCGTCGGCGTGGCCGACTTGGTGACCTTCACTCCCGGCGGCTGGTTGAGGATCTGGATCGTGTCGTGGTCGCCGTCGGTGATGTCCGCGCCGCCCGCGAGAGGGTGCGAGCTGATCTGGACGGCGTTGTCGACGATGCCCTTGGTGGAGGTGTTCAGCAGCGAGTCCGCCGTGATCGGGGTTCCCGAGGAGCGCGTGACGTCACGCAGCTGCCAGGTGAGGTCGAACTCTCGCTGCACGCTGCCGGAGCCGACTCCCGAGCCCGGGGCGGGCGCGAACGGATCGAAAGCGGGACCGGTCTGGCGCGCGGCCTGACGGGCCGCGGTGTCGGCCGCCGTCTCATCGATCACCAGGCGGACGCCGGTGGTCTTCGCCGACTCCTCCGCGGTGAGGGTGTATCCGACGAAGCCGCGGCCTGCCGTCATCCAGCTGCCACCGGGCGCGGCGACGGTGTGCCACGTGCCGTCGAAGAAGAGTTCGACCGCGGTCACGGTGTCGTACTTGAGGTACCAACCGTTGCTGTACGGGTCGGCGCTCGGGGCGATCGCCGCCACCGAGACGAGGTCGAACGCGTCATAGGCCGTCGACGACGGTGTGCCGGCGTCGGTGGCGGGGTCGGTGATGGTCACCGGCGCGAAGCCCGAGGAGACGTTCCAGCGCAGCGTCGTGTCGGCACGCTGCCCGGACTGGGCATCGAGGAAGTCACGCGTCCACCGCTTCTGGATGTCGGGTCCGGGGCCCGGCGGGTTCTGCTCGGTCTGGATCGTTCCCGGTGCCGTGTCGGTCGCATCGTCGATCAGCGTCTTGCCGCCGTCGCTCTTGCCGGTGACGCTCGAGACCGCGGTGTTCGTGTAGGTCGTGGGCTTGTCGGGGCCGGGAGTCGTCGCGCCGCCCGTGCGACGATCGGCGCGGGCGTCGAAGACGAGGTTCGGCGTGACGTTGGTGGTATCGGCGAACCCCGCGTCGCTGTGGAAGGTGAAACGGATGCCTTCCACGTCGGCGGCAGCCAGCGGCGCGAGGGCGGCCGCGGTGGCCGCGGCATCCATCTGGAAGACGAACGCCTGCGCCTGCGCGGGCGCGGTCGCCAGCGTCACCCACGTTCCGTCGTGACGACGCACCTGCACGGTCAGCGTCGTGTTGGCCGGCACCTGTGTGGGCGCGACGGAGGTGAAGCTGAAGGCGTTCCAGAACGCGTCCTGCGCGCCGTTCCAGGCGTCCTCCACGACGATGTCATTGATGCGGGCTCCGTCACCGGTGGCCGAGGCCACGGTGCGCAGGGAGGCGATGACGCTGTCACCGGGGGCGACGGGGGCACCCGGGCGCACCGTCTTGTCGATCGTGACGGAGACCGACGGGTCGATGACCGTCAGCGTGGCATCGTCGGTCGCTTTCGCGGTCAGACCGTTGGGGGCGGTCACCGTCGAGGCGACGGTGTTGGTCAGCGTGACGCTCGGCTTTGCGCCGGTCGCGTTCTCGGTGGTGGCGATCGTGAAGGCGGCGTTGGCGGTCGCGTTCGCCTGGATCAGCGAGCCGGTGAAGACGAGCTCGAAGCCGGTCACGGGCCCTCCGGGCGCGGCCGGCACGGCGCCATTCGCGAAGGAGACATCCTGGGTTCCGCCGGCGGCGAGGTGGTAGACGACCTTCGCCGCGCTGGCGCCGGCCGGCCACACGGGCGCGGCGGTGAACCCGCCGAAGGCCACGTCGGTCGAGAAGAAGTCGAGGTCGGCCACGCGCAGCTCGCTGACGGGGACCGCGCCGTTGGTGGCGGAGAGCGTCGACGACGCCTTCTGGCCGGCGGTGATCTGACCGGGAGCGATGTTCTTCGCGGTCTGCACCGTCGGCATCGAGGGTGCGACCGTGTAGCTGGCCGTGGCATCCTTCGTGGCCGTGCGCGTACCGACGGCCGCGATGCCGTTGGCCACGTTGTCGACGCGGTGCTCGGCAGTGGACAGATCGGCTCCGGTGTCGCGCTGGGTGGAGCGCTGGGCGAGGCCGAGCCCCAGTGCGACGGTGTCACCGGGCGCGATGGTGCCGACGCAGGTGAGGCGGATGCCGCCGACCTGCGCATTCGTGACGCCGTTCGGCAGGGTCGGGGTGGCGGCGGGCGGGCCCGTCTTCCACGTCCAGGTACCGCCCTGGAAGACATACGCGTCGACCTGGACGGACGTGCACGACGCCGGCAGCGAGACGTTCTGCAACCCCGTGAAGTCGGTGATCGTGAAGGGGTTGCTCGCGTCGAGCGTGGACGCTCCGTCGACGGCGGTCTTGGGCTCCTGGATGACGAGCTTGTCGACGTTGACGTTCGAGGCGTTGGAGACGCCGAGGGCGATGGCCGACGCGGCTCCGGGCGCGTAGGACAGACGGTTCGGCGACCATGTCTTCGTCACGCCGACAGCGATGTTCTCGGGAACGTTGATGTTGATCGTCGCCGAGCTGTCGACCGGGTTCGCGTTGGTCGCCGTGACCTTCGCGGTGTTGACGATGTCGCCGCTCTGGCCGGGCGGGTAGTTGTCGGGCACGCGGAGGCTGACCAGCATCGAGAAGGTGGTGCCCGCCGACATACCGACGCCGACGGGGGTGTCGGTCGTTTCCTTGATGTCGACCGTCACGGCGGTGCCGGCGGCGACCTTCGCCGGCGGGGTGCTCGCTCCCCCGGTCCAGGTCACGGCGTACGGGGTGGTGTCGGGAGCGAATCGCACGCTCTCGATGTCGAAGCCCACGAGCGCGGCGGGGAAGGCATCGGTGAGCTGAGCGCCCAGGCAGTCCTGCTCCGAACACGTGACCTTGACCGTGTACGTGAACGTGTCACCCGGGAGCGGCGTCGGCTTGTCGACGCTCTTGTCGATCTGCAGGTAGTCGCCGGGACCGCCGGCGGCGGTCGCTGCCGGCGCGATGCCGCCGACGACTCCGCCCAGCGCCAGAAGAACGACGAGAAGCCCCGCGACGAACGGACGCTTCGCGGACACGACAGAAGAGCGCGCAGCGCGCATGCCAACTACCCCCAAGGTAGAGCGCCCCTGCCACCGACCCCACGTCGGCAGCCCCGATCCCACATCGGAGGGCGCACGTGGGTCCGACCATAGGGCATACATGCACAGCTATGCGAATCCGGTGACCCCCGCGAGTGGGGGGGCCGCCTCCGCAGGTTGCACCGCCGCCGCTCAGTAGACTGAGGTTCCATGTCGAAGGTCCTTCAGTCCCTGCCCGTCGGCGAGCGCGTCGGCATCGCCTTCTCCGGGGGGCTCGATACGTCGGTCGCGGTCGCGTGGATGCGCGACAGGGGCGCCGTTCCGTACACGTACACCGGCGACCTGGGGCAGTACGACGAAGACGACATCGCATCGATCCCCGGTCGCGCGCTGCAGTACGGCGCCGAGAAGTCGCGCCTCATCGACTGCAAGCCGCTGATGGTCGAAGAGGGGCTCGTCGCCCTCTCGTGCGGCGCGTTCCACATCCGCTCCGGCGGCCGTACCTACTTCAACACGACACCGATCGGCCGCGCCGTCACCGGCACGCTGCTCGTGCGCGCGATGAAGGAGGACGGCGTCGACATCTGGGGCGACGGATCCACCTACAAGGGCAACGACATCGAGCGCTTCTACCGCTACGGCCTGCTCGCCAATCCCGCCCTGCGCATCTACAAGCCCTGGCTGGACGCCGATTTCGTCACCGAGCTGGGTGGTCGCAAGGAGATGAGCGAGTGGCTCGTCGCCCATGACTTCCCGTACCGCGATTCGGTCGAGAAGGCCTATTCCACCGATGCCAACATCTGGGGCGCCACACACGAGGCGAAGACCCTCGAGCACCTCGACGTCTCACTCGAGATCGTCGACCCGATCATGGGCGTGCGCTTCTGGGATCCGGCGGTCGAGATCGCGACCGAAGACGTGTCGATCACCTTCGAGGCCGGTCGTCCCGTCGCCATCAACGGCGCCGAGTTCACCGACACCGTCGCGCTCGTGAAGGAGGCCAACGCCATCGGCGGCCGTCACGGACTGGGCATGAGCGACCAGATCGAGAACCGCATCATCGAGGCGAAGTCCCGCGGCATCTACGAGGCGCCGGGCATGGCGCTGCTGTTCATCGCGTACGAGCGCCTGGTCAACGGCATCCTGAACGAAGACACGCTGGCGACCTATCACGAGCAGGGTCGCCGGCTCGGCCGCCTCATGTACGAGGGACGCTGGCTGGAGCCGCAGTCGTTCATGCTGCGCGAGTCGATCCAGCGGTGGGTGGGCTCCGCCATCAGCGGCACGGTCACCCTGCGTCTTCGCCGCGGCGAGGACTACACGATCCTCGACACCGTGTCGCCGAACCTGTCGTACTCGCCGGAGAAGCTCTCGATGGAGCGCGTCGGAGACGCCGCGTTCGGTCCGACCGACCGCATCGGCCAGCTCACGATGCGCAACCTCGACATCGCCGACTCGCGGGCCCGTCTCGAGCAGTACGCGGGTCTCGGGCTCATCGGCGGTGCGACCGCCGAACTGGTGGGCGAGCTCGCATCGGGCGCGTCGGCGGAGATCACCGGGCATGCGGCTCCGTTCGACGAGGCGCGCGAACAGCTCGCCGAGGCGGTCGACGAGGCATCCGAGTCGGCGTCGTTCGACTTCGGCGCCGACTGAGCCTGCGCTCCGACTCGTCCGCGTTTCGACCCGTCGCTGCGCTCCTCGCTCAGGAAACTTGCACACTGCTGTGCACGTTAATACACTGATCGGGTGACCACCACCGCACCCCTTCGACGCCCCCGAAAGGATGCCGCTGCCAATCGTGCCGGCATCCTGCAGGCGGCCGCGACCACCCTGGCGCTCGATCCGTCCGCCTCGATCGATCAGATCGCGCGCGCGGCGGGTTTGTCACGGCGTGCGCTGTACGGACACTTCGACGACCGTCAGGCACTGCTCACCGAGCTCATCGCCGCCGGCGCCCAGCGCTTCAATGCGATCGCCTCGTCGCTCCACGAGCCGCATCCCCCGCTCGCTCTCGCACGCTTGACGGCGGCCCTGTGGGCGGAGGCCGCCCACGTGCAGGTGGCCGCCGCGCTCGCGCTCGACGACACCCGCCTCGAGCAGACCGCCGCCGCACTCGCCCCCCTGCGGCGCACCCTCGTCCAGGTCGTCCGCGCCGGCCAGGACGACGGCACCCTCCGCGTCGACATGGCCGCCCCGACTCTCGCCCGCCTCATCGAGGAGACGGCGCGCGCGGCGGTCAGCCGCATCGATGCATCGTCGCCCATCGCGACCTCGCTGGCCGTGCGGGCCGTCCTCAGCATCGCCGGGCTGTCCTGGCGGGAGTCCGAAGCCCTGCTGAACGCCCACCCCGATGTGCTGGAGACGAAGTGATGCGCGTACGTCTGGATGAGGTGCAGAAGGGGCGCCGCGGCGAGGCCCTGGGGGCGACGAGCCTCACCTACCGCAGCGGGCGCGCCACGCTCGCGGTCGCCGAGACCGAACAGCGCCCCACCGTGCTGGGTCTCATCGCGTCGGGGCGTATGCGCCCCGACGCCGGCACCGTCGCACTCGATGACGCCACCGACCGCCGCGCGCACAACGCGCTGCGCCGCCGGGTTGCCCTGGTCGATGCTCCCGACGTCAGCGAGCCCGCCCCGAACATCGCGGTGGCCGGTGTCGTCGCCGAGGAGCTCATGTTCGCAGGCCTCGCCTCCGATCCTCTGTCGGCTCGACGGTGGCTCGACGAGCACGACCTGCGCTCGTCGGCGCGACTGCCGATCGCCGACCTCGCACCGGCGCACCGACTGCGCATCCTTCTCGAACTCGCCTCTGCGCGCCCCGGGGTCGACGGCCTCGTCCTCGTCTCCCCCGACCGCCACGGGGGCGACCCCGTGCAGTGGTGGGAGCTCGCCGAGGAGTTCGGCGAGCGAGGCTACGCCGTGCTCGTCATCGCCGGCGAGGCCGCCGCGTCGGCCCTGATCGACACTTCGGCATCCCTGGCGCCGCATCCCTCCAGCGCCCGCGTCCTCAAGCCCAGTCGGGTGCGCCTGCGCACCACCGCTCCCCTCGCCGGAGGCCACCGATGAAGATCCCCGCCATGATCGCCGCCGAGCTGCGGCGCCTGACGGCGACGCGCATGTCGGTCATCGCTCTCGTCGCCCTCATGCTCGTGCCCGTCCTCTACGGCGGGCTGTACCTGTGGGCCAACCAGGACCCGTATGGGCACTTCTCCGAGGTTCCCGTCGCCCTGGTCGATCTCGACGAGGGGTCGGGGACCGGCAGCGATGCGGCGCAGTACGGCAGCCAGGTCTCGCAGCAGCTGATCGACGGCCACGCCTTCGACTGGCGCGCGATGAGCGCGGCCGATGCCGCAACCTCTCTGCACGAGGGGACGGTCGACTTCATCGTCACGATCCCCTCGGACTTCTCCGCGGCCCTCGTCTCCTCCGGCGGCTCCGCACCGCGCCAGGCGACCATCGGCCTGCAGACCAACGACGCCAACAACTACCTCGCATCGACCATCGGCACCCAGGCCGTCGAGAAGATCCGCCGCTCGGTCGCCGAGCTCGTCGGCCAGGAGGCGGCTTCGCGCTTGTTGGGAGGGCTCGCCGACATCCGCGCCCAGCTCGTGCAGGCGTCCGACGGCGCCACGACCCTCGCCGACGGGGCCGCCCAGGTCGCCGGAGGCAGCACGACACTGGCGCAGGGCACCGCCGCGCTGGCGCAGGGCGCGGGAACGCTCACCGACGGCGCCAACCAGGTCGCCTCGGGCGCCGCGCAGGTCGCCGACGGCGCCGACCGCGTCTCGGCGGGGACGGCGACGCTCGACGGATACGCGGATCGCGCGGCATCCGCGGGGCAGCAGGTGGTCGCCGCCCTCCCGCAAGCCCGCGCCGACATCGCGACGCTGCTGGCCGACCGCGGCGTCGACCAGGCCACGATCGACCGGGTGCTCGCCGCGCTGGATCCCATCGGAGACGCCGCGGTGACCGGCAACAACCGTCTTCAGGCGGCGGTGTCACAGGTCGATCAGCTGGCGTCCGGGGCAGCGCAGGTCGCATCCGGCGCCGCGCAGGTCTCCGCCGGGGCGACGCAGGTCGCCGGCGGCGCCGGCTCGCTCCGCGACGGCGCCGACCAGGCCGCGGCCGGCGCGGCGACCCTCGCGTCCGGTGCTGGTCAGGTCGCCGGCGGCGCGGCACAGCTGCGCGACGGTCTGGCTTCGGGGGTGCAGGCGATTCCCGACACGGATGCCGCGACCCGCGACGCCCAGGCCAAGACCATCTCCGATCCGGTCGCGGTGAGCTCGAGTGCGCAGACCTCCGCGGGCGATTACGGTGCCGGGCTCGCGCCGTTCTTCGCTGCCCTCGCCGGCTGGATCGGCATCTACGCCCTCTTCCTCATCGTCAAGCCGATCTCGCGCCGAGCCGTCACGGCGCTGCGCTCGCCCGTCCGGGTCACCATCGCGGGCTGGCTCACCCCGGCTTTCCTGGGCAGCGTCGGCATGGTCGCGCTGTTCGGCGTGCTCTCGTTCGCCCTCGGCTTCCGGTTCGCGAACCCACTCGGCACTCTCGGCATCCTGATGCTCGCCTCCTTCACCTACGCGGCGATCATCCTGGCGTTGAACGTCTGGCTGGGCTCGGTGGGCCAGTTCGTCGGTCTCGTGCTGATGGTGCTGCAGCTCGTGACGGCGGGAGGCACCTTCCCCTGGCAGACGCTGCCGGCACCGCTGGCAGCACTGCATCACGTGCTGCCGATGGGCTACGTCGTCGACGCGATGCGCCAGCTGATGTACGGCGGCGACCTCGCCCGCGTGGGCACGGACATCGGCGTGCTGCTGCTGTGGCTCGGCGGGGCGCTGGCGCTGGCGGCGGTGGGGGTGACCCGGATGACCCACCGCCGAACGCTCCGCGACCTGCAGCCGAGTCTCATCGGATAGGGCGCCGGGGCATCGTCCCGTCGGCTGCCCGCCCGGCGACGGCGGGCGGCCCGCCCGACGACGGCGGGCGGGCCGCCTCTACGATGGGAAGGGACCCCGGAGGAGGCTCCATGGCGACCAGCGCATGGCCGATGACCGACGTCGAGGTCGTCGGCTCAGGCCCCAACGCACTGGCCGCCGCCGTCACCCTCGCACGCGCGGGCCTGTCAGTGCGCGTCTTCGAGCGGATGTCGCACCTCGGCGGCGGAGCCCGCACCGCCGAGACGGTCGCGCCCGGATTCCACCACGACACGTGCTCGGCCGTGCACCCGTTGGCGCTGGCCTCACCCTTCTTCCGCGCCTTCGGGCTCGCGCGTCGCGTGCAGTTCGTCACACCGGAGATCTCGTTCGCACATCCCTTGAGCGCCGCCGACGGCGGCTCCGGCATCGCCTATCGCGATCTGGAGCGCACGGTCGAGAGCCTGGGCCGCGACGGCGCCGCCTACCGCCGCCTGATCGCGCCGCTCGCCGCGCGTTCGCGCGAGATCGCCCGGTTCACGGGTTCCCCGCTGCTGCGCGTGCCTCCGCATCCTCTCGTCAGCGCCCGCTTCGGCGCGCGAGCGGTTCTGCAGGGCAGCGCCGCCTGGAATGCGCCCTTCAGCGGCGCCGTCGCTCCGGCGATGATCACCGGCGTCGCCGCCCATGCGATCGCGCCGCAGCCGAGTCTGATCGCCGCGGCCGCCGGCCTCGCCCTGCAGACGCACGCGCACGCGGCCGGTTGGCCGATCCCGATGGGCGGCTCCCAGGCGATCTCCGACGCCCTCGCCGACGATCTCCGCGCACACGGCGGCGAGATCGTGCTCGACCACGAGATCGCCTCGCTCGACGAGCTGAACGCTCGCGCGGTGGTGCTGGACGTCACCCCGCGCGCGCTCGTGCGGCTCGCCGGCGAGCGGATGCCGAGCGGCTACCGGCGGCGCCTGGAGCAGTTCCGCTACGGCAGCGGCTCGGCCAAGGTGCAGTTCGCTCTCTCGGGTCCGGTCCCCTGGGCCGACGAGCGGATCGCCGAGGCCGGCACGGTGCACATCGGCGGCACACGCGCCCGCATCGCTGCGGCCGAACGCGAGGTGCTCGCCGGGCGACACGCGGCATCCCCCTATGTGCTCGTCTCCCAGCCATCGGTCTTCGACGCGACACGGGCGCCGCACGGCCACCACGCCCTCTGGGCGTACACGCACGTTCCGGCCGGTTCGACGCTCGACCAGACCGAGGCCGTCACCCGCGCGATCGAGAACGTCGCACCCGGATTCCGCGATGTCATCATCACGTCGCGCAGCACGTCGGCCGCGCAGCTCGAGGCCGACAACCCGAACTACATCGGCGGCGACATCGCGGCCGGCGCCGCGACCCTGCGCCAGCTGCTCGCACGGCCCGTGCTCAGTGCCGAGCCGTGGCGCACACCCCTGCCGGGCGTCTACCTCTGCGGCGCGGCGACGAGCCCTGGGCCGGGGGTGCACGGGCAGTCGGGATGGTTCGCCGCGCGGAGCGTGCTGCGACACGAGTTCGGGATGGCCCGCACGCCGTCACTCGCACCCTGAGGTCGCTGCGCGAGGCGCGTCACCGCAGCGGCAGCATGACCTTCTCGAAGCGGAAGCCGCGATCCTCGCCGTCGAAGCTCTCACCCGGTCGATCCGCTGCATCCGGCTCCTCGGGCGGGCCGGGATGCGGGTGGCCCTCGTGGAAGAACTCGACCGCGTGAAAGCCGCAGACGTTGATGTAGAAGTGGATGTTGCGCACCTCGAAGTGCGGCGTGAAGGTCTCCCAGACGCGGGTGTCGGGGTAGCGCTCCTCGATCGCGCGCCACGCCCGCCGACCGAGTCCCTTGCCCTCGCGACCGACATCGATGAAGAACAGCTCCAGCGCGCGGCGGCCCGCCTCCCGGCCCGGAACGACGACCGCCCCTCCCACGCGTTCGCCGTTCTCGAGCAGGTGCAGCACCTCGGCATCGGGAGCATCGAACGACTCTGCGAGCTCACGATCGCTGGGAATGGGTTCCGTGCTGGGCTGCCCCGTCTCCTTCTCCACGGCGGGGGCGAAAGCCGCCTGAATGCGCCGACCGACGTCGGCGAGGTCGTCGCGGATCGCCGGCTCGAGCGTCAGGGGTGGCGTGCTCGCGGTTGTCATGATTCGTGCCTCTCTCACGCGGTTCTTCCAGTCCACCAGCGCGCCGCGTCGGCCGCATCGCCCGAGCGTCCGGACTTTCCCGCCGATCGGGGGACGCGGCCGCGGACCGAGCGGAGGGATGCCGGGGCCGGACCTGTGACCCCCCAGTTGACGGTCCGGCCCCCGACTCGTCCAGTGTGGCGGCGATGCCGGACGAGTGCGCCGTTGTCCACAAGTGCCGCCGGCAGCGCCCGCACATCCGCCGATGGGGAGGAGTTCTCGCGCTCAGCCGCCCGCCGCAGGGGGCGTGCGACGGGCCTCGTCGAGCTCGTCGACGTACAGCGAGCGTTCGTCGATCGTGCCGTTGCGATAGGCCTGGCGTCCGACCATGTGCGCCGACAGCGGCGCGGTGGCCAGCTGCATCATCACCACGGGGACGAGGAAGGCGACCACCGGCCAGCTGCGCAGCGACAGCGCGATCGCGAGGCAGATGAGAATGAGCCCGAGCACCTGCGGCTTCGTCGCGGCATGCAGCCGCGTCGGCACATCGCGAAAGCGCAGCAGCCCGATCGCCGCCGTGACGCACAGCAAACCGCCGATGAGCACGAGCACGAGGGCCGCGATGTCGAGGAGATCGTTCATCGGTCGGTGTTGTCCCTCCGTGCGACGAAGCGCGCCACCGCGATGGAGCCGAAGACACCGACGGCAGCGATGATGAGCAGCGCCGGCAGCGACCGGGTGTGGTGGTTGATCACCATGTCCGCGCCCAGGGCGCACATGACGAGCGTCAGCAGCACGTCCGATGCCACGGCGCGGTCGAGGATCGACGGCCCCACGATGATGCGCCACAGCGTGAGAAGGCCCGCCGCCGCGAAGACGACGTAGATGGCGATGATGAGAACGGTCATCGAGGTGCGCCGCCTTCCCGCGGCGAGCGCGCACCGATCTGCTGAATGGCCCGCAGCTGGGCGCGCGATCCCACCGCGCGCACGATGCGCGCCTCCCAGCCCTGCACGGCGCGGCGCTGCTTCTCCACATCCTCGGCGGAGGAGACGCCGATGACGTGCAGGAAGAGAATGCGCCGGTCACGGTCGACGTCGACGATCAGCGAGCCCGGGATGAGCGACGCCGTCACGCCGACGTGGGCCATGATCAGGTCGTCGTCGGTGCGCAGCGGCACTGCGATCACCGCGGTGCCCGGATAGCGCCGCGGATTGAGGGTCTGCCACGCGACGAGCAAGGATCCACGGATCAGAGCGAGGAAGAACATCACCACGAAGACGAGGCCGTACCAGAGGTTCACCCGTCCCGACAGCTCGACCGCCGGCAGTCGGAACACGCGGGTGACCACGAGCGCCACGACGACGCCGGTCACGGCGGCGAGCACCGTGAACTGACCCCACAGCAGCATCCACAGGGCGACCAGCCACACGAAGAAGGGAAGCTGGCGCCAGACGGCAGCCGCCACCGACGACGTCGGACTCATGATCCGCCCCCGTCGTCGAGCTGCACCAGTGTCACGGGCGTGAGCAGCGCGTCGCCGATGCTCGCGCACAGCGCGTAGAGGGGACCGGCGAAGACCGTGAGGGCGACCGTGACCGCGACCATCCCCGCCGTCGTCGCGGTCATGATGCGCGGAATGACGCGGCGCGCGCCCTCGTCGTCGGCGGCCGGGGCGTCACCGAGGTACGAGATGCGCTCGACGACGCCGGTCTCCTCCGAATGGTCGTCGTCCTCGCGCCAGAAGGCGAGGTTCCACGCGCGCATGAGGGTGTACAGGGTCAACAGCGACGTGACGATGCCGCCGATGATCAGGAGGTACATGAGTGGCGTGCCGACCTCGGCCGCCGCGTCGAACAGCGCGAGCTTGCCGATGAATCCCGAGAACGGCGGCAGCCCGCCGAGGTTGATCGCCGGGATGAAGAACAGCACCGCGAGCAGGGGTGCGGCGCGCATCAGCCCCTTGACCTTCAGGATCGATGTCGAGCCGGCACGACGCTCGACGAGACCGACCGCGAGGAAGAGCGTGGTCTGCACGATGATGTGGTGGACCATGTAGTAGATGGTCGCGCCGAGGGCGAGGGGCGTCGCGATCGCGAGCCCGAACACGAGGTAGCCGACGTGGCTGACGAGTGTGAACGACAGGATGCGCTTGAGCTCGGCTTGGGCCAGCGCACCGAGGACGCCGACGATCATGGTCGCCAACGCGACGATCAGCAGCAGCGTGTTGACGTCGTTGTCCCGGAAGATCTGCGTCTCGGTGCGGATCATCGCGTAGACGCCGACTTTCGTCAGCAGGCCTGCGAAGACCGCCGTGACGGGTGCCGGCGCCGTCGGATACGAGTCGGGCAGCCAGAACGACAGCGGGAACACGGCCGCCTTGATGCTGAAGGCGAGCAGCAGCATCAGATGCAGGACGAGCTGCGTCGAATCGGGAAGCTCCGTCATCCGCTCGGCCAGCTGCGCGATGTTGACGGTGCCCAGGGCGCCGTAGATGGCAGCGATGGCGGCGAGGAAGAGGATCGAGGAGACGAGCGATACGACGATGTAGACGACCCCGGCGCGGATGCGCGACTCCGTGGAACCGAGGGTGATGAGCACGTACGAGGCGACCAGCAGGATCTCGAAGCCGACGTACAGGTTGAAGAGGTCGCCCGCGATGAACGCGTTGAAGATGCCCGCCGACAGGATGAGGTACGAGGGGTGGAAGATCGTCACGGGGGTGTCGTCGTCGCCGTCGGCGGCGCCCTGCCCGACGGAGAAGAGCAGAACGGCAAGCAGCACGATGCTCGAGATCACCACGAGCAGCGCCGCGAGACGATCGACGTACAGCACGATCCCGAACGGGATCGGCCAGCCGCCCACCGACACGGCGATCGCCTGCCCCGACGAGTCGACGGTGTACAGCAGCACGGCGGCGATCGCCAGCACGAGGGTGAGCGTGACGACCGACACACCGACCTGAACGCGGCGCTGGCGACCGAAGACGAGCGCGATGCCGGCGCCGAGCAGCGGCAGGGCGACGAGAAGGGGAACCAGAGCGCTCATCGCGCATCACCGCCGTCTCGGCCGTCTCGACCCGGACGGTCGACGGGGGCGTCGTCGCGGATGCCGTCGAGATCGCGATGGTGCAGCACCGTGATCGGGGCGGTCTCGGTGCCGATGAAGTCGGTCGTCGCGTCCTCATCCTCGTCCTCGATGGACGTCTCGTCGTCCATCTCGTCCTCTTCGACGGCACCGCGATCACGCACGGCGATGTCTTCCTCGTCGTCGACCACCGTGTCGGCCTGGCCGAGCTGCCACGAGCGGTAGATGAGCGCGAGCAGGAAGGCCGAGACGGCGAAGGTGATGACGATCGCCGTCAACGTCAGCGCCTGCGGCAGCGGGTCACTCATCTCGTCGACGCCGCCCGCACCGAAGAACGGGGCGATGCCGGGGCGGCCCATGACGACGAGCAGGAACAGGTTGGTGGCGTTGCCCAGCAGCAGGAAGCCGATGAGCACGCGGGTGAGGCTGCGCTCGAGCATGGCGTAGACGCCGCACGCGAAGAGGGCGGCCATGATGACGATGAGAACGGCCGAGACGGTCACGAGACGAGCACCCCCCTCTCGCGAAGCTCCTGCGTCTGCCGGTCGACCTCGCCACCGAGCGAACGCAGCACGTCGAGCACGAGACCGATCACGACGAGGTAGACACCGATGTCGAAGAGCGTCGACGTCACGAACTCGATGTGACCGACGACCGGGATCTCCGCCTCCCAGAACACGCTCTTCAGGGGCGGCAGGCCGAACAGCAGCAGCGGCACCACCGCGGAGGCCACGGCGAGCGTCATCCCCGCACCGAGAAGGCGCCCGGCATCCGTGGGGGCGGCCGCCCCGAGCTCGTACCGACCACCGGCGACGTAGCGCATGACCAGCGCCATACCGGCGACCAGGCCACCCGCAAAGCCGCCGCCGGGAAGGTTGTGACCGGCGAAGAGCAGGTAGATCGACACGACGATGATCGTGTGGAAGAGGATCCGAACGATGACTTCGAGCAGGATCGACCGATTCTCCGGGCGTACCTTCTGTCCACCCACGAGCCATGTCTGACGCGTGCTGTCGGGATCGCTTCCGCGGGGACGCGGCCCCTCCGCGGTCTCGATGAGGGGCCGCCGCGTGCGGGTGACCCCCGTCGGCAGCGCCGAGATCGATCGCGAGATGAGATCGGAGCGGTGGGTGACGAACACCAGCGAGGCCACCCCGGTGGCGGCGAGGATCAGGACCGACAGCTCGCCCATCGTGTCCCAGCCGCGCAGGTCGACGAGGGCGACGTTCACGACGTTCTTGCCGTGCCCGAGCTCATAGGCGAGGTCGGGGAAGCGATCGGAGATCGGCGTCGCGACGCGCGCACCGGTCGCGACCATCGCGACCATCGCCATCGTGGCGCCGACGGCGACGGCGAGGATCGCCCGCAGGATCGGCTTGACCGAGGCGTTGTGCTCGCCCAGGCGCGCGGGGATCCGTCGCAGCACCAGCGCGAACGCCACGAGCGTGACCGTCTCGACGAGGATCTGCGTCAGTGCGAGGTCGGGTGCCCCGCTCGTCGCGAACAGGGCGATCATGCCGAGTCCGGTCGCCGAGACGAGGACGACGCCGGTGTAGCGCTTCCGAGCCCGTACCGCGAAGATGCCCGCGACGATCATGATCGGCGCGACGACCAGCTGCATCGGCGTCTGCCAGGCGTCGAGCGAGATCTGCCAGTCGCCGCCCGCGAACAGCGCCGTGCCCTCGGCCGCCACGAAGACGACGAAGATCGTGCCGACGTACACCGGAAGCGAACCCCGCTGGGTGAAGGTCGTGGTCCACACGGCGATGCGCGCGATCATGCGCAGCACCAGGTTGTAGACGTCGGCGGCCGTGAACGGCAGCACGCGACGCGGCATGCGGCCCGTGCGCTGCGCGATCGTGAACACCAGCGCGCCCACAGCGATGCTGGCCAGCGACAGGAACAGGGCCGGCTCCCATCCGTGCCAGAGCGCCAGGTGATACGGATATCCGCCGGCGGTGGGGAGCGTGTCGGCGTAGCCGGAGAAGGCGTGATCGAGCAACGGTGCCGCGAAGCCGGCGGCGAGAGTCAGGACGGCCAACAGGATCGGCGCCGCGAGGAAGCCCAGCGGTGGATCGGGCCATTGCGTGGCAGGGCGGGCCGCGCCGGCGGCATCCTTCTTCGTCCAGAAGGCGCCCCACACGAAACGCAGACCGTACGCGGTCGTGAGGATCGAGCCGAGAAGGATGCCGAGCAGAGGGATGAGCGCATCAGGGCGCGTGCCGCCTTCGAGCAGCGAGCTGAGCACCGCCTCTTTCGCAACGAAACCGACGGTGGGGGCGAACCCCACCATCGACGCGATGGCGATGATCGACACCACCGCGAGCGTGGGTGCCTGGCGACCGACACCGGACAGCTCGCCGATGTCACGGGTCGACAGCTGACGGTCGATGACGCCGACCACGAGGAAGAGCGCCGATTTGAAGAGCGCGTGGCCGATCAGCAGCGCGAGGCCCGCGAGCGCGGAGTTGCGCTCTCCGTAGCCCAACACGACGGTGAGCATGCCGAGCTGGCTCACCGTGCCGAACGCGAGGATGCGCTTGAGATCGGATTCGCGCAGCGCCTGGAAGCCGCCCAGCAGCATCGTGAAGATGCCCAGACCGATGACGATCGGTCGCCACAGCTCGTTCTCGGCGAACGCCGGCGCGAGCCGGGCGATCAGATAGATGCCGGCCTTGACCATCGCGGCCGCATGCAGATACGCGCTCACGGGCGTGGGCGCGGCCATCGCACCGGGGAGCCAGAAGTGGAAGGGGAAGATGGCCGATTTGCTGAGCGCACCGACCAGCAGGAGAACGATCGCGGTGGCGAGCAGTCCGTCACTTCCCGGCCGCAGGGCCGCCGCACCGCTCACGATCGCGGTGATGCTGTTCGTGCCGTAGATCACCGAGAGCATGACCGCGCCGACGAACATCACGAGTCCGCCGAGTGTCGTGACGAGCAGCGCCTGGAGGGCGGCTCGTCGGCTCGCGCCGCGCGCGTGGTAGAAGCCGATGAGCAGGTAGGACAGGATGCTGGTGATCTCCCAGAACATCACGAGCACGATGATGTCGTCCGTCAGGACGAGTCCGTACATCGCCCCTGCGAACCCGAGGAGCACCGCGGCGAACAGGCCGACGCCCTGCGTCTTGCCGTCGAAATACCAGCGGCAATACAGCAGGACGAGCGCTCCCACCCCCGTGACGATGAGCGTGAGGACCCAGCTGAGGGTGTCCATGCGCATCGAGAGATCGATGCCGAGTTGGGGGATCCAAGGAAGGGACTCGGCCGGCACCCGACCGGCGATGACCTCGGGCGTGGCCATGGCGGCGTGGACGAAGGCCACGACCGGCAGCAGCGCTGCGACGAAGAATGCTCGCGAGCCGATTCGCCCGACCAGCCACGGCAGCGCCAGCGGAATCACCGCGAACGCAGCCAGGAGCACGAGCAATCTGGCCTCCTGACGGGTCGCGGGGGTCGGAAGGCCAGTCTACCGGGCGCCCGGTGTCACCCGGCGCGCGAGGTCGTATTACCGATGCGGAATGTAGAAGTGAGGTCGACCGACTCCGGTTCACGCCCGTCGAGCATCGCAGCGATCGCGGCGCCTGCCGCGCGGCCCTTGGCCGTCGCGGGCTGGACGAGCGTGGTCAGCTCGTAGGGGGCGAGCCCGTCGACGGGAACGCCGTCGAACCCGGTGACGCTGACGTCCTGGGGCACGCGCAGACCGGCATCCTCGGCGGCGCGGATGACACCGGCGGCCAGAAGGTCGCTCTGCGCGATGACGGCGGTGGGCCGGGTGCGCGGGTCGGCGAACAGCACGCGCCCCGCGGCGAATCCGTCGTCGATGGAGCTGCCCGCGCACGCGAAGGCCGGCGCGTCGGGGAAGACGTCACGAGCTCCCTGAAGACGATCGCGCGTCACGTCGACCGCGATCTCGGCATCCGGCGCGATCCACCCGACCGTGCCGGCGGCGTCCTGCCACAGCGTGACGATCGCGACGCGGGTGTGGCCGAGATCGCGGACGTGCTGCGCCGCCCGCCGCTGCGCGTCACGGTTGTCCAGAGCGATGCGGGGAATGCCCTCGCCGGCGTCTCCTTCGACCACCACGACGGGGATGCCGCGGGCCTGGACGATCGGCAGCGACGCGCGGAGCGACCCATCGCAGCCGATGAGCACCGCGGCGTCGATGGACGCCGTCGTCAGGGTGGGGGCGTTCTCGATGTCGAGCTCGGCGTCGCGGCGAAGGAGGAGGAGGCCCGCACCGAGGGGGGCGACGGCTTCGGCGAGCCCGTCCATCAGGAGACGCTGGACGGGGTCGACGAACATGAAGTTCAAGGATGAACCGACGACCACGGCGACGATGCCGCTGCGGCCCAGACGCAGCGAGGCGGCGCGGGGGTCGGGCCCGGTGTAGCCGAGGGAGTCGGCGGCCTCGATGACCCGCAGTCGCGTGGTGTCGGAGACCGGGGTCTTGCCGCTGAAGACGACGGACGCCGTCGACGGCGAGACGCCCGCGACGCGGGCGACGTCGGCGATGGTGGCCCGGCGGTTCGTCACTCCCCGATGCTAACCCGCGTCGAATCGTTTCGGGCCGGAGATCGGGGACGTGGCGCGCTCGTCGTCGAAGGATCGAATCGATTCGAGAAATGTGGATACAGTGAGGGGGTGATCTCCCGCTCCCACCTCGACCGCCGCCAGCTCGTCCGCTGGCGCACCTCGATCTTCACGCTGTTCCTCCTGTGCGGCGTGACCTTCGCGTCCTGGGCGTCGCGGCTGCCGGCCGTCAAGCAGAACCTCGCGATCGACGACTTCGAGGTCGGCATCCTGCTGTTCGCCATGGGTGCCGGCTCGCTCATCGGCGTGATGTCGGCCAACGTCGTGGTCGTTCGCTGGGGCGCCAAGCGCGGGCTGTCCGTCACGATCGTGGGCATCGCCATCGGCCTGTTCCTGGCCGCGCTGGGAGTGGACGCGCTGTCGTCCTATCCCCTGACGGTGATCGGATTGGCGACCCTCGGCCTGTGCTTCGGCGCCACGGACGTCATGATGAACGTCGAGGCGGCCGAGGTCGAGCAGGCGTTCGAGCGCACTCTCATGCCGCTTTTCCACGCGTTCTTCAGCCTCGGCACCGTCGCGGGCGCCGGTATCGGCGTCGCGATGACGGCCTGGGGCGTCGGTGCATCGTGGCACCTCGGCACCGTGGCCGTCGTCTGGCTCGTGATCACGGCCAACGCGCTGCGATCCATCCCCCTGCAGGAGCAGGTCTCGGTCAACCCCGACGCCGCGTCTCCGGGGCGTCGCGAGCGTCTGCATGCCGCGCTCGAGGTCTGGCGCGATCCGCGCACCTACGCGATCGGCGCCATCATCCTCGGCATGGCCTTCGCCGAAGGCAGTGCGAACGACTGGCTGACGATCGCGGTCGTCGACGGTCACAACGAGTCGGAGGCCACCGGAGCGGTCTTCCTCACGGTCTTCTCCGTCGCGATGACGGTGTTCCGCGCGGTGGGCGGCCCGCTCGTCGACCGCATCGGTCGCGTGTGGACCCTGCGAGCCCTGTCGGTGGCCGCCGGGGTGGGTCTGGTCGTCTTCATTCTCGCGCCGAACCTTCCGGTCGCCTTCATCGGCGTCGCCCTGTGGGGGGCGGGCGCGTCGCTGGGCTTCCCCCTCGGCATGTCGGCTGCGGCCGACGATCCCCGCAAGGCCGCGGCATCCGTCTCCGCAGCGGCGACGATCGGGTACGTCGCCTTCCTCTGCGGACCGCCCGTCCTCGGCTGGGTCAGCCACCAGATCGGCATCCTGAACACCCTCTGGATCATCGTCGGGCTCATCGCCATGAGCGGCTTGGCATCCGGCGCCGCCAAGCCGATCGCGGGGTCGAAGGTGGGCGCGGGACACCACTGAGGCGGTCGCTCTCCCCGGGATGCCGCGACGGTCACCTGTGGATATATCGAACAAATGTCCGAATGTCGCCGTACACTCGGGGTATGACGGAGATCGCGCCGGGGGGCGTCATCGAGAGCGGCGGCCGGTTCGTGGCTGTACTGTCGGGTCTCGTTGCGGACGCTGAGGCGGTGGCTCGCGCTGTAACGGCGGCGCAGGTCGCGGAGGTGCGGGTGCTGGCGCGGGCGGGTCAGCTCGCGGAGCGGGAGGCGGCGGCACAGCGGGGGTCGGTGCGGGAGCATGACATGGTGTTGCGCTCGATCGCGGCGGAGCTGGGTGGGGTGCTGCGGGTGACCGATCGGACGGTGCAGCAGCGGATCGGTGAGGCGCGTGAACTCGTCGAAAGCTACCCCGCGACCCTCGACGCGTGGGAGGCGGAGCGGATCACGCGTGGTCATGTGCGGGTGATCGTGGATGCCGGCGGGCTCGTTCCCGCCGAGCGGCGGGCGGAGTTCGAAGCGGAGGCGATCCGGCTCTGTGAGGGGGATACGCCCAACCGGGTGCGGGCGGCGGTGGAGATTCTCGCCGAACGCACCGCGGAGCGTTCCTTCACCGAGCGCCACCGCACGGCGAGCGCGTGCCGCCGGGTCCGGGTGATCCCCGGGGCTGATGGCATGTCCGACCTCGTCGCGACAGTGCCGACGGTCATCGCCCACGGCATCCTCGACCGTCTTACGCAGCAGGCGATGGTGATCGCCGACAGCCGCCATCACGAGGGCGACGGCGTTGGCGATGGCGATACGCGGACGATGGATCAGATTCGCGCCGACGTGCTCTGCGACATGCTGCTCACCGGCAGCCCGACCCTCGACCCCAGCGCGGTCGGCGACCGGCCCGGGGCCCTGGGCGCGATCCGCGCGCAGGTTCAGGTCATCGTCCCCGCACTCACCCTGCTCGACGCCGACGACGGACCCGCCGACCTCGTCGGACGTACCCCGGTCGACGCCGATACCGCCCGCGCTCTCGCCGCAAACGCGCCCACGCTCACCCGGATCCTCACCGACCCCGTCGACGGGACCGTGATCGCCGTCGATCGGTACCGCACCGCACAGTCGCAGCGTCGATTTCTCCGCGCGCGCGACCAGCACTGCCGGTTCCCCGGATGCCGACGGGCAGCGATCCGCTGCGAGATCGACCACACCGTCGACCACGCGCAGGGCGGCCCCACTGCCCTCTGGAACCTCGCCCACCTGTGTCAGCGGCACCACTCGATGAAGCAGTTCACCGCGTGGAGAGTGCGACAACACCCCGGCGGCATCCTCGAATGGACCTCACCCACCGGACGGGTCTACCGAGAAGACGCCCCCGTCCCCCTCGTGGCGTTCACGGTCGACCCACCACCGCATCCACCCGCGGAATCCGTGCCACCCTTCTGAGCGACCGCGCGGGTTCTCCCCGCGCGCCCTGCGAGACTGGACGAGTGCGTCTCATCATCGCCCGCTGCTCCGTCGACTACTCCGGACGGCTGAACACCCATCTTCCGCTGGCGACCCGCCTGATCATGATCAAGGCCGACGGCACCGTCGCGTTCCATCGGGACATTCAGCACGCCCCGCTCAACTGGATGAGCCCTCCGTGCACCCTGACCGTCGAGGCACCGGATGCCGAGTCTGCGTCGGCCGGTGTGATCGAACACTGGCGCGTCACCCACGCGAAGACCGGCGATGCGCTTCTCGTTCGGATCTACGAGGTTCTGCACGACTCGTCGCACGAGCTCGGTGTCGATCCCGGCCTGCAGAAGGACGGCGTCGAGGCCGACCTGCAGCGCCTGCTCGCCGAGCAGGTCGATGTGATCGGGGACGGCCTCACTCTCGTGCGCCGGGAGTTCCCGACGGCGATCGGCCCCGTGGACCTGCTGCTGCGCAATCCCGCGGGCGGCACCATCGCGGTCGAGGTCAAGCGCCGTGGCGACATCGACGGCGTCGAGCAGCTCACTCGGTACCTGGAGCTGCTCAACCGCGACCCGCACCTCGCACCGGTGGCGGGAGTGTTCGCCGCCCAAGAGATCAAACCGCAAGCCAAGACGCTCGCCGGCGACCGCGGCATCCGTTGCG
Organism: Sphingomonas sp. BLCC-B65; assembly: GCF_028550675.1. NCBI lineage: Bacteria > Pseudomonadati > Pseudomonadota > Alphaproteobacteria > Sphingomonadales > Sphingomonadaceae > Sphingomonas > Sphingomonas sp. BLCC-B65. The sequence goes on from NZ_JAQQGL010000001.1 coordinate 1,770,269, forward strand.
TGACCCTCGACTACGAAGGCATGAAGGGCGTCGAATCGGGCGCGCCGCGACTGTTCTGACGGCACCCTAGGCTGGACCCATGACGATGCGATCCCCTTTCACGTGCGTGCTCTGGGACGTCGACGGGACCCTCGTCGACGCTTCCGACGGCATCCTCCGGCGCCTCACGACCGCCCTCGAGCACTTCGGCAAGCCCGCACCGACGCGTGACGAGCTCGAGCACTGGATCGGCCCGCCGATGTTCAACTCGTTCCAGGACAACGTCGGCATGACCCCGGAGCAGGCCACCGAGGCCGTCGCGTACTACCGCACCCTGGGCAAGGCCGACGGTTACACCACGGGAGCGCGACTGTACCCGGGGGTGGCCGAGATCATCGCCGACCTCGACGCTGCGGGAATCTCCCAGGCGACGGCGAGCTCGAAGCCGGAGGTGCAGGTCGTCGCACTCATGGAGCACTTCGATCTGGCGCCGCACATGACGGCGATGGTCGGCTCCACCCCCGACGAGAAGACGCTCGCATCGAAGTCCGACATCGTCGCCGAGGCCCTGCGGCGGCTGCGTGCGGCGGGCGTCGACACGAGCCGTCCGGTGCTCATCGGCGACCGCCACCACGACGTCGAGGGCGGCGCCGCGCAAGGGGTGCCGGTGGTCTTCGTGCGGTGGGGCTTCAGCTGGCCCCACGAGGCCGATGGTGCGTCGGCCGCCGTGGAGAACGCGGCGCAGCTGCGGGCACTGCTGCTCATCGATGATGAGACGGCGTCTCACGCCGGCTGAGCTCTACCGATATATTGGGGGCGCTGCACGGCCGGGGCACGGCCGGGAGTCGGTGACGTGCCCCTGTTCCTCTCACGCGGAGCGTGGGAGCGTGCGGCCAGTGTGAGTCGACATACGTAACCGGAAAGAGTGCCCCATGCGCCTGCACCGCATCATCCCCGCCGCCGCCCTCGTGTCGAGCGTGATCCTCCTCGGAGGCTGCTCCACGATCACGAACCTGATCGGGGGTGATCAGGCCGTCCGCGACGCCGACACCGGACAGGTGACGGAATCCGGCAAGGCCGACGCGTTCACCATCAAGGTCGGCGACTGCTTCAACGACCAGAGTGGCGAGCAGATCAGCGATGTTCCCGCCGTGCCCTGCACCGACCCGCACGACAACGAGGTGTACTACGACCTGACGATGCCGGCCGGTGACTACCCCGGCGACAGCGCGGTGACCGACGCCGCCGAGAAGGGATGCGGAGACGCCTTCTCGACGTTCGTCGGCGTGCCGTACGAAGAGTCGACGCTCGAGTTCAGCTACCTGTTCCCGACGAAGGACAGCTGGGAGGGCGCCGACGACCGCCTGATCTCGTGCATCGTCTACGACCGGTCCGGCAAGGTGACCGGCAGCCTCGCCGGCGCCGCCCGATGAGCACGCCGTCGGGCGAGCAGGTCGTCTTCCGCGGCTCTCTCGCCCGACGGGCGCTCGGCGCCCTCGTCCTGTCGGCGGTCCTCGGCGCCCTGGCACTGTTCGCCCTGCCCTCGTTCCTGCCCGTCACCACGAGCAGGTCGACGCGGGCCACTCTCGCCATCACGGCCGCGGTCATCGTCGTCGCGCTCGTGTGGGGCAGCGCGCTCTGGTACGCGAACACGCGCGTGATCGTCGACCGCGACGCCGTCGAGATCCGCCGTCCCGGACAGCTGCTGCATCGATGGGAGCGCTCGAACGCGGCGTTCACCAGTCGCATCACCAAGCGCTACACCAACGGCATCCCGTCCGGTGTCGATCGGACGCTGATCGTGGAGTCGCCCGGCCGCCGCGACGAAGTGAACGTCCCGCTGTCACGCGAGGCGTTCACCGAGCTGGTGGCCCTGCTCTCGCCGCTCACGGAACACGTCGCCGTCCGAGAGGCCGACGGCATCCACACCGCTGCGTCTCTCGTCGGCACGCGGAGCTTCAGCCCCGATGCCACGGCAGTGCGGCGCAGCGCACGTCGCGCCGGCGTCGCGGCCGCCGTTGTCGTCGCCATCGCCGTCGTCACGATCGCCGTGGCGATGTCGGGCGTGCTGGTGCGCGACGATCGCGAGATCGTGTCGGTCGTGGTCGTGCCACTGCTGCTCGTGCTCGCGGTGATCCTGGGCGTCGTCGCGCTCGTCACCGCCGCGCGGGCTCGCTCGGTACCCGGACGCGTCGATGTGTCGGCGGGTGCCGTCACGGTCGACGGGCAGACCTTCTTCCTCGCACAGCAGCGCGCCGTGCGTCTCAGCCCGCCCGCCTATCCCCGCCGCCGACTCGTCGTCGTCGATCCGACGGGAACCACCCGCCGCTGGCTGCTCGGGCTGCCGGGATCATCGAAGCGCACGCCGGAGATCCTGCCGGCCTACCCCGACCTCGTGGCCGCCGTCGCCGCTGCCGCCGTCGGCGCCGAGCAGATCGTGCGGCTCGATCTGGAGTGATCCTCGCTCACGACGAACGAGCCGTCGTCCCACACAGTGTGGACGACGGCTCGCTCCGACGTGAAAACGGCCCGCTCGAAAGCGGGCCGTCGAACTCACAGGGGTCGGATGTTCTCCGCCTGCAGGCCCTTGGGGCCCTGGGCGATCTCGAACTCGACGCGCTGGTTCTCCTCGAGCGAGCGGTAGCCGCCCGACTGAATGGCGGAGTAGTGGGCGAAGACGTCAGCGCCGCCCTCATCGGGAGCGATGAACCCGAAGCCCTTCTCCGAGTTGAACCACTTGACGGTACCGCTGGTGCTCATGAACTGCCTTACTGACGTGCGATGACGACGCGAGTGCGCCGACGGGCTCCACGCTAACGGTCGGCATGGCCTCGCGCAGTATCAGATGAGACAAGGTGACACAAACGTTGCAAGAACACAGCCAAAGGTGGCAACCCCGACACGCTCGCCCGCCGGCGGCCGGCAGCCGTACACTCGTCACTGAGATGACCCGAACCGTCTCAGCAAGATGTCTACTTTTCTTCGACCGATCGATCACAACGATCTGACCACGGGCGTGAGCCTGAGCGACGAGGTCTACGCGCGCATCGGCGCGGCCATCGTTGATGGCTCCCTCGCGCCCGGAGAACGTCTGCGCGACGGCGACATCGCGGCGCAGTTGGGCATCTCGCGCACTCCCGTGCGAGAGGCTCTGCAGCGCCTGGAGCGTTTCGGCCTCGTCGAGATCGCCGTCGGACGCTACACCCGCGTGTCCGTGCCCGACGAGCGCGTGCGACGCGAAACCGGAGTGTTCACCGCCTACCTCATGGGCAACGCGATCCGTCTCGCGCTCGCCAACGCCACCGACGCCGAGCTCGACGGCATCGTCGCGGTGGCCGGCACCGTCGTCGACAGCGCGGCGCACCGCGACATCGCGTCGCTGTTCTCCCGCTGTACGCAGATGTTCGAGCTCATGACCCGCGCCACCCACAACACGGTGTTCATCGGCGTCGTTCGCGAGGTGGCGCTGACGATCGAGCGGAATCTGCGCGGTTGGGACCCGTTCCTCACGGCAGCGGCCGGTCGCGTCGACCTCTTCGACGCGCTGCGACGCCAGCTCGCCGAGCGCGACGGTCGCGGCGCCGAGGAGACGCTGCGACGGCTCCACGATCTGCACTGATTCCGCGCCGATGCGAGTCGGCGGATGCCGAGTGACCGGCGGCGTTCAGCGTCCGAGCACCATGCCGCCGTTCGCCGAGATGATCTGGCCGGTCACCCACCCGGCATCCGGACCGAGCAGCCAGGCGATGATCCCGCCGATCTCCTCGGCCGTGCCCACCCGGCCGACGAGGGTCTGCGCGATGCGGTTCTGCACGACGTCGTCCGAGACCCCCGCCCAGAACTCGGTCCCGGGCACGAATCCCGGTGCGACGACGTTGGCTGTGCCGCCGAAGCGGCCCAGCTGCGCGGCGAGATCGAACATCCACGCGTGCAGGGCAGCCTTGGACGCACCGTACGAACCGGTCCGCGAGCCACGCAGGGCCGAGACCGACGACAGCAGCACGACGCGCCCCCCGTCGGCTTCCAGCGCGGGTCGCAGCGCTTCGACCAGCAGGACCGCGGTCACGACGTTGAGGTCGAATCCCGCACGCCAGTGATCGCGGACTGCTTCGAGGCTGTCGTCGGACGCCGCGGGGGCGTTCCCGCCGGCGGAGGCGACCACACCGACACAGCCCAGCCCCGCGTCGCGCACGGCATCCGCCACACGGCGCGCGCCGTCGGGGGTGCTGACGTCGGCATCCACGACGAGGAACGACGACGGATCGTGGGCGGCGACCTCCTCGAGCGGTGCCCGCCGGCGGCCGACGAGGGTGACGTGGCGACCGGATGCGGCGAGGCGGAGGGCGGCGGCACGGCCGATACCGGTGCCGGCACCGGAGACGACGACGGTGGAGCGATGCGGGTCGTTCATGACACCACGCTAACCGTGCATGCCGCGGTCTCGGCGGGGAGTGATCGCGAGCGCGGCGAGCGGCGTCGCGCCGACCAGCGCGAAGGCGAGGGGGTAGCCGACCAGGGTGACGAGCGACCCGACCAGCGGGCCGACCGCCGACGCCGCGACGAACTGCCCGGTGTTCTGGATGCCGAGGGCGCGACCCGACCAGAAGGGTCCGGCCGCTTCGGCCACCGACGTGTACGCGAGGCCGTTGTCGGCGACCGCGATCGTGGACGCGACGAGATACAGCACGCCGACGAGCGCGTCGGCGTGCACGGCGCCGGCGACCGCGAGCGCCGCCATCGCCACGACACCGGCGCCGGCCACCCACCGCAGCACGCCGACGCGCGTGCCGACGCGGTCGCTGAGGTGGCCCACGACGATCCGGCCCAGCGCGCCCACGAACTGCGACGCCGCCACGAGGACGCCGGCCGCCGCCGCACTCCATCCCATCGCCGTCACCAGCCACACCAGGCCGAAGATCGAGAGCGCGAACTGCGGGACGACGAGCAGAGCCGAGGCCACGTGGATGCGGACCAGGAACGCGCCGGCGCGATAGGGGTTGGCCGCGGCATCCGCTCCACCGGCGCGGCGCGCAGGTCGCGGAGGATTGCGGATGCCCCACGCGCAGAGCACGGCGAGCGCCGCCGTCACGACGGCGACCACGACGAAGGGCGCGGCGAGCCCGCCGTCGGCCAGCGGTGGAACGATCAGCGCAGCGGTGGCGACGCCGAGCGGCTGGGACATCTGGCGGATGCCCATCGCGAGTCCGCGGCGCTCCACGGGGAACCAGCCGATCACGACGCGGCCGCTGGCGGCGTTCGTGCTGGCCGAGGCGGCGCCACCGAAGGCGAGGAGCACGCCGAGAACGAGATATCCGTCGCCGCTCGCTGCGGCGGCAGCGAGCGAGAACACCGCGGTGAGGACGAGTCCGCCGGCGATGATCTGCCGCTCGCCGTAGCGGTCGGTGAGGACCCCCCACGCGACGAGCGTGCACACCATGCCGATGGTGGGCGCCGATGCCAGAAGCCCGGCCTGCGCGAGCGGCATGGCGCGCTCGGTGTGCAGGAGCGGGATCAGATACGCCGGCGCCGACACCAGGAGGGTGCCGGCGGCCTGTGCCAGCACACCCAGGGCCAGCATCAGCCACGCCCGCGTGGGCGTGGCCGTCGTCGTTTTCGTGCTCGGCATCGTCGGATCCTCCGTCGGGTACACTCTGGTATACCACTTTGGTGCACCAGAGGAGCGATGATGACCACCTCCCCCGAGACGAGCGGTCCGTACGAGCGCCTCCGCGCCGCCATCCTGTCCCTCGACCTGTTACCGGGTGAGCGGCTGAGTGAACGGGGCCTCGAGTCGATGCTGGGCGCATCCCGCACCCCCATCCGCGCCGCCCTCATGCGCCTCGAGAACGAAGGCCTGACGCTTCGCGACGCCCGCACCTGGCGGGTCACTCCGATCGACCTCAGCGAGATCCGTGCGCTCATGGAGTACCGCGAGGCCCTCGAGACCGCGGTCGTGGCGCTCGCCGTGGACCGTGCCGAGGATGCGGACCTCGAAAGCCTCGATGCGATCGTTCGCGCCGGCGGCGAGCACGACGATGCCGACGCGGTCCTGCGCGACGGCAGCGACTTCCACGTCGCCCTGGCACGACTGTCGCGCAACCCGTTCCTGGTCGACGCGATCGCCGGCACGCTTCTGCGCCTCAGCCGCACGCGGTGGCTCGAGGTGCGCAGCGCCGCCTCCCGGGCCCAGGCGGCCGCCGAACACCGGGAGATCGTGACCGCGGTCGCCGCCCGGGATGCCGAGCGCGCACGGGCGCTCGTCGTCGCGCACGCCCGCGGCACGCGCGACCGGCTGCTCGCTTCGCTGTCCGAGGACCGCCTGCGCCTGCGCGGGCGCGGACTGTCGATCGTGGAGTCGGCCGCCGCGGGCTGAGATCGCGCCGGCCGCCTCACCCGTCGACGCGGTGCGGCGCAGCCCTCGTGACGACGTCGACGCGTTTCACCCGACCGGCCATTGCCGGCGCGATGTCGACCTCGACGCCGTCCGGAGCCTCGTACTCGGCGCGCAGAGCGCCCTCCCCGTCTCGCCACCAGGAGAGCGCGATGCGCCCGCGCGGAGAGTCGATGCTCGTCGATGCCCAGGGGAGGCCCGCCGGCGGACGCGGGTCGATGCGCACCCGAGCCCACCCCGGCGCCGCCGGGACGAGACCGCCGATGACGCGATGCATCCAGTCGGCGACCGCGCCGAGGGCGTAGTGGTTGAAGCTCGTCATCTCCCCGGGGTTCACGCTGCCGTCGGGCAGCAGCGAGTCCCACCGCTCCCAGATCGTCGTCGCGCCCTGCGCCACGGGGGCGAGCCAGGACGGCGGGTTCACGTTGAGCATCAGCGCGTGCGCGTCGTCGAGGTGGCCGGTGCGCGTGAGTGCGTCGCAGAGGTACGGCGCGCCCGCGAAGCCGGCGTTGACGCGGTGACCAGCGGTGCGAACCAGTTCGGCGAGGCGGCGGCCTGCTGCACGCGCGGCATCCGCTGTCAGCACACCGGAGACGATCGCGAGGGCGTAGACGGCCGGGGCGTCCGAGCGCAGGCGCCCGTTCGCCGTGGCGTAGACCCGTGCGAAGTCGCGCCGCAGACGATCGGCCCGCAGCTCGGCGTCGCGGGCGTCCTCCGCTCTCCCCAGAACGCGCGCCGTCTGCGCCACGATGGCGACACTCCGATACAGAGCCGCGGTGGCGATCACATCGCGATCGGCGACCGCGGCGAACGGATCGTCGGGTGGTGCCGTCGGATCGAGCCAGTCGCCGAACTGGAAGTCGCCCTCCCACACGCCACGCGCGGAGAGCCGTCCGCACACACGCTCGACGTGTGCGGTCATGCTCTCGTAGCTCTCCTCGAGCACAGCGACATCGCCGTAGGCCTCCCATATCGCCCACGGCACCCACACGGCGGCGTCGCTCCAGATCGCCGCGGACTCCGGCTCGGCACCCGGATCGACCGTCCAGCTGCGCAGCACATCCGGCACGACGTACGGCACGCGACCCTGTGCAGCCCGCTGCTCCGCCCGCAGATCGGCGAGCCAGTCGCGCAGGAAGGCCGACATGTCGAACAGGAAGCAGGCCGTGGGTGCGAAGACCGCGATGTCGCCGGTCCATCCCAGGCGTTCATCGCGCTGAGGACAGTCGGTGGGGAGGCCGACGGTGTTGCCGCGAAGGCTCCACACGACGTTCTGGTGGAACCTGTCGAGGAGGGCATCACCGCAGGAGAAGCGTCCCGTGCGTTCGAGGTCGCTGCCGACGACCACCGCCTCGACCGACCCCTCGACGGCATCCCACCCTTCGATGCGGGCGTACCGGAAGCCGTGGAAGGTGAACGTCGGCTCGATGACGTCCTCGCCGCCGCTCAGCGTCACGATGTCTTCGGCGCGGGCCGAACGCAGCGGTCTCGTGGCGAGCGTTCCGTGTTCGAGCACCTCGGCATGACGGATGCGGAGGACGTGACCGCGCGGGCCCTGCACGCGCAGTCGCGTCCACCCGACGAGGTTCTGACCGAAGTCGACGATCACCGCGTCGGACCCGTCGGTCGACATCTCCGCGGGTGAGATGACCTCGTGTCGCACGATCGGCGGGCCGATCCGCGGCACGAGCCGCGTCGCGTCGATCCGTTCCGTGTCGGGGGGATGCGAGCGGCCGCCGTCCCGGGTGAGGTCGATGGTCTGCCCGTCGTACAGATCGTCACGGACGATTGCCGACGCGGTGACGTCCCATGTCGCGTCCGTGACCACGCCGAGCGTCGAGCCGTCCGCGAAGGTGATCTCCAGCGCGGCCGCCACACCCGGCTCGTCACCGTAGAGACGCTCCGCACCCCACCACCCCAGACGGCCGCAGTACCATCCCCGGCCCGCGGTGAGCCGCAGCTCGTGACGGGCACCGGCGACGATCATCGCCGTCACGTCGTGGGTGGCCACCCGCAGCCGCCACGGGTAGGAGGTCCATCCCGGGCTCAGCACGTCGCGGCCCACACCGACGCCGTCGATGGCGGGCTCCACGAGACCCTCCGCGGTGACGGCGAGCCGAGCGGTGACCACGGGGCCGTGTCGCGCAGGAATATCGATGATCCGGGTGAATCGCGGCGCACCATCGATGACCACGCGGTCGTCGCTGCGGGGTGCGCGCAGCATCAGAGCGTGCTCGATCATCATCGCCTCCGGTGGAGCGTGGTCGCCTCGGCGGCGGCGGGGTCGGGTCCGCCACCGCCGCCGAGGGGTCATCAATTGATCGTGACGTCGCCGACCTGGATGCCCCAGGCGGAGACCGGTCCGAAGCGCACCTCGACGGCTCGGGTCGCCGCCGGCAGCGCCCCGCTCGTGATGGTGCGCGTGGTCCATCCGTTGGTCGTCGCGACCGCGGCCGTCGCCGTCGTCGGCACGGCGGTCTCGACCCCCGAGGCGTCCAGTGCCACGATCGTGATCGCCGACGGCGGCTGCGAGAAGTGGAAGGTCGTGAGGGTCACGACCTTGCCCGGTGCCGCATCCCACCGGATCCAGCCGGCGGCGTTGTTGGTGCGCTTGAACCGTGCCGCATCGCCGGCCATGTTCGACAGCGGCCCCGTCGTGTCGATGACGATGTTCGCCGATCGCGCGGTGCTGATGCTCCAGTCCGCCGCCGGATCGAACAGCGCCGGGGCGGGCGACGGCGGTGCGGCTTCATGGAAGCCGCGTGAGGGTGCCGCGGTGGGCGAGACCGCGTTGCCGAAGAAGTCGCGCAGCCCGTTGGCGGACTGCACGGCGCCGCTGGAGATCGCCGGGGACCCAGCCGTCAGCTTGTACGCGTTCGCCACGCCGAAGCCGTCACCCGTCGTCCCCGGAGCGACGAACGCGGGATCGGCGGTGATCTTCGCCGCGTCCGCCGGCTCACTCACCGGATGGTTCCCCGAGAAGAGGTTCGACGAGAAGACCGCGTTCGTCCCCAGGCCCGGGTAGGTGTACTCCCCCGTGCCGCGGTTGTCGACGATGTTGTTCGTGAACCACCACTGGCCGGGCGTCGAGGACGCGCACGCCCCGGCATCCCCGTCGCAGTAGATCGGCTTGGCCGGAGAACCCGGGGGGATCACGATCGTGTTGTTGTAGATGCGCACCGGCGCCGGCACACCCCACGAGAACGTGATGACGCCCTTCTGACCGCCCCACGCGTCGTTGATCGACAGGTTGCCGCGCACGACGACATCGCTCGAGAAGCCGCCCATCAGCAGGAGGAAGCCGCCCTCGTTGTCGTGAGAGTAGTTGTACTGAACGCGCGTGTTCGTGCTGCCCATGTCGACGTCGAAGCCCTGGCCGTCCGTCTTGTGGAGGCGCGTGCCGGACACTTCGTTGAACTGCACGAGGGTGTTCATGCCCCGCGTGGGCCAGATGCCGGCGGATGCGGGCATGTCGGAGCCCTCGAAGGTGCGCTGACCGGCGCCGCGCACCACGTTGCTCTCCAGCACGGCGCCGTCGGTTCCGAAGGCGAGGATGCCGTCGCTGTCGGGATCGATGACGGTGTTGGCGCGAACGCGCACGTTCGACGTGAGTGCGGACTGCACGACGACCGTCTGGCTGGTCGTGAAGTAGCTGTTGTCCCAGACGACGATGCCCGTGCGGCCGACGTTCTCGACGTGGTTGTTCTCGATGAGCACGCCGTCGAAGTTGGCACCCATGGCGGTCGTGTCGACGACGATGCCACCGTTGTCATGGGCGTCGAGGCCGCTGCATGCGAAGCACCCGTTCACGTCGCTCACGGTGTTGCCGCGGATGACGATCCCCCGCAGGGTCGTGTTGCCCGCGGAGTTTCGCACCTGGATGCCGGCGCGCGCGGTGCCCGGCGTCGTCGCGCCGAAGTTGTCGGTGCCGGAGTTGTTCGTGATGGCGAGATTCTCGATGGTCCACCAGCTCTGGTTCTCGAGCTGGACGGCGCCGCCGGTCGCCAGCGGTGCACCCGAGATCGACGGCGCCGCGCCGGTGCCGTAGGCCGAGATGGTGATCGGCGCCCCCGACGCACCGGAGCCCTTGGGCGCGAGCTGACCGCTCCACGCACCACCGCGTGCGAGCAGGATGCTGTCACCCGCCGCGAACGTGCGCGACGTGGCCGCGGCGAGGGACTTCCACGCCGTCGCCGGGCTGGTGCCGGCCGCGGCGTCATTGCCGGTCGCGCTGTCGATGTAATAGGTCGTTCCGGCCGCGATCGCGGCGGGGGCCGACACGGCGCCGGCCGTCAGGCCGCCGGCGACGATCGCCGCTGCGAGCGCGAGACGGCCGAGCGTCCGGGGCCGCGGGCGAGCGGTCGCGATGCGCAGACGGAGGGGGACGATCCGTCGTTTCATGGGTTCTCCTTCAGGTGCACCGTCCGCACCGTTGCGGACGGAGTGCGATCCTCAGTCCTTCATGCCGGCCGAGAAGCCCGCATTCGCGAGAAGCGGCCGCTGGAAGACGAGGAAGAGTGCGATGGGCACGACAGCGGCGACCACGAGGATCGCGAAGAACGTCGTCAACTCGTTCGTCCGCTCGAGCATCGGCAGCGCCACCGAGATCGGGCGCAGCTTCGGGTCGGTGAGCACCAGCGACGGCCAGAGATAGTCCTTCCAGGCTCCGATCGCCGCGAGCAGGGCGACGACCCCGAGGATCGGGCGCGCAAGCGGCAGGACCACGCTCCACATGATCCGGAGGGGACCGGCCCCGTCGATCTGCGCGGCCTCGATGAGTTCGCGCGGCAGGCCTCGCAGGAAGCCCGTGACCAGCAGCACCGCGAACGCGTTGGCCGCCGCGGGCAGCCACACGGCCCAGTAGGTGTTCTGCAGCGAGACACCGGTCCCGAACAGGTCGACGACGGTCAGGTAGAGCGGAACGAACGACACGATCGCCGGGAGGAAGATGGTGGCGAGCACCGCGGCCGAGAAGATCGGAGCCCATCGGGGGCGCATGATCGCGATGACGTATCCGGCGCTCAGGGCGACCACCACCGTCACAGCGGCGGAACCTGCGGCGAGCACGAGGGTGTTACCGAGCAGACGCGCCGTGTCGACGCCACGGAAGGCGTCGACGTAGTGCTGCCACTCGGTCATCCGGGCGAACACGCCGAGCGGGTCGGCGAGCACGTCACCCGTCTCTCCGAGCGATGCGGCGACGAGCCACAGCAGAGGGCCGAGTCCGGCGACCGCGAGCCCGACGAGAACGAGCGCATGCACGACGAACAGCGGCACCGCGACGCCGCGGCGGCGGCGCTCGGCCGGGGTGAGGATCGCGACCTCGCTCACTCTTGCCACCTCCTGGTGAGTCGGAGGTAGACGGTGGAGAGCACGGCGAGCACGAGCGCGAGGAGCACTCCGAGCGCTGTCGCCGCGCCGTAATCCGCCGACCCGCCGAACGCGTAGCGGTACATGAGCAGAAGCACGGTCAGCGTGGCGTTCTGCGGTCCGCCGGAGGTCATGAGGAAGGGTTCGGTGAATACCTGTGCGGCCCCGATGAGCTGGAGCAGCAGCATGATCAGGATGATCGTGCGCATCTGCGGAAGCGTCACATGCCAGATTCGCCCCCACACACCGGCGCCGTCCAGCGTGGCGGCTTCGTACAGCTCGGGTCGCACGGCGGTCAGCGCCGCGAGGTAGACGAGGACGCTCGTCCCGGCAGCGGCCCAGGTCGCCTGAAGCACGATGGACGGCATCGCCAGCGCGGCATCGTTGAGCCAGGCGAACGGGCCCACTCCGAGTGGCCGCAACGCGCTGTTGAACAGGCCCGTCGGCGCCGGGTCGTACGCGAACCGCCACAGCAGAATCGCGACGACGGGCGGAACGATCACCGGGAAGTAGGCGAGCGCCGCATACGCCCCGCGGGCGCGCGCCCGCACCGTCGAGATCACGACGGCGAGCGCCAGGGGCAGCGGAAATCCGAACACGATCGCGAGCGCGGTGAACCAGAGCGTGTTCACGACCGCCTGAGCGAGCTGCGGGTCCTCGAGCACATAGACGAAGTTGTCCCACCCGACCCAGTCGACGGGGCCGATGAAGGTCGTGCGCTGAAAGCTCATCAGCGCGCCGAGGACGATGGGCCACCAGGAGAAGGCGGCGAAGACGACGATCGTCGGCGCGGCGATCGCGAGGGCGACCAGATCGCTGCGCCGGTGGCGTCGAGAGCGGGCGGACATGCGGGACTCCGTCGGTGTCGAGAGGGGTGCGGTGGGGCGGCGCGCCGCCGCCCCACCGCGGGCGAGCACGGTGCTCACCGGGACAAGACGGCCTGCGCCTTCTTCGCCGCGTCGGATACCAGGGTGCCGATGTCGGCGTTCTGGTCGGTGATGACGGCCTGCACGACCGGATCGAGCGTCGCGTAGATGTCCTGGCCCTTCACAGGCGGTTCAGACTGCACCTTCTGCTCGGCGACCTTGTCGAGGTAGGGCCGGAAGTTCGCCAGCGGAACGTTGTTGAGGTCGGAGATCCAGGACAGGTACTGGTCGTACGCCGCGCTGGTGACCACGGGCAGGCCCGGGATCGCGACGGCCGAGCCCTGCGTGGCCAGTGCCTTCGCGTCGGCCTGTGCCGCATCCTTGCTCTCGTACTTCGCCAGAGCGGACAGCTGCACCCACTCGACCGCGGCCTTCACCTGTGCCGGAGATGCGTCGGGGCGCACGACCTCGATGTTGCCGCCGGACAGCGTGACGGGTGCCTGGCCGGCGGTGGCGGTCGGCATCGCCGCGAAGCCGAAGTCGGAACCGGGGAAGCCCAGCTGTTCGGTCAGCGGACGATAGGCATCCGACTGGAGGACGAACATCCCCACCTGGCGGCCGGCGAATGCCTGCGCCAGGTCGAGCGCCGCCATGAGCCCGTTCGGCGACATACTGGCGTCGGTCCAGCGCATGTCGTGGATGAGGCGCAGCGCGTCGGTCGTCGCACTGTCATCGAAGGTGATTTGATCGCCCTTGTCGTTCACGAGGGATCCGCCCCGCGACGCCGCCTCGGCTCCCAGCACCCAGCCGCCCTGGTTGTCGGTGGTGACCTGTGCGAAACCGTAGGCGCCGGTCTTGTCGTGAATCGTCTTGGCTGCCGTGCGCACCTCGTCCCACGTCGTGGGCGGGGAGTCGGGATCGAGGCCCGCGGCCGTGAACAGGGCGCGGTTGTACACCAGCCCCATGGCGTACGCCATCGTCGGAACGCCGTAGGAGCGCCCGTCGGCGCTGACCAGATCGACCAGCTGCGGATTGAGCTTCGCGGTGACACCGAGCTGGTCGACGGCATCCGTGATGTCGGCGACCTGCTTGCGCTCGATGAGGCCGCGGATCTCCGTGAAGGGCACGCCCATGACGGTGGGAAGGTCGCCGGCGGCGAGGCGGGCGGAGAACGTCTGAGCGTCCCAACCGTCCTCGGTCGTGGTGACGACGTACGTCGGGTGGTCCTTCTTAAAGGTCTCCACGAGCGCGTTGAACTGCGCGAGTCGCGCCGTCTCGGTCGCGGCCGGCTGATTGCCGATGACGATCTCGACGGGGCCGGTCGGGTCAGGGCTCGCGCCGCCGCTGCATGCGGTGAGCCCGGTCGATGCGAGGCCGAGGAGGGCTGCAGCGCCCACCCAACCTCGGATGCGGAGTGGTCTCTTCATCGAAACTCCTCTTTCTGGTGCCGGATTGCCGACACTCGGTGCGTGTTGTACTTTGAACTCATCGGGATGCCAAAGCGCTTTTGCACGATAGCCCCCGAAGGGCCGACGATGCAAGACCGCATCACCACATCCGCCTCCGAGCGACCGACTTCAAGGATGAAAACACGTGCTCCTGCGCCTACCCACCCCTGCCACGTGGCAGCTCACCGCCCTGTCCGGCCCGGTGCCGGATGCGGTCGCCCACGCACCCGACGGCACCCCGCGTCGCTTTGCCGCCCCCGTTCCCGGCGACGTCCACATGGCCTTGCGCAGCGCGGGCGCGATCGACGACCCCCACGAGGGCGACAACGAGCGCCGGCTGGCGTGGATCGGACAGTCCGACTGGTCGTACGAGACCACTCTCGAGCAGATCGACACCACCGCGGAACGCATCGACCTCGTTCTCCACGGCGTGGATACACATGCGGTGCTGCGGGTCGACGGCGACGAGCGCGCCCGCCTCAGCAACATGCACCGCACGTGGCGCGTCCCCGTCCCGGAGCTCGCCGCGGATGCCGTCGCGCTGCGCATCGACATCGACTCGCCCGTGGCGATGGCCACCGCCGAACGCGACCGTCTCGGCGCACGATGGAGCGTCTTCAGCGATCTGTCTCCGTTCATCCGCAAGAACGCCTGCGCGTTCGGCTGGGACTGGGGCCCCGCGCTGCCCGGGTCGGGAATCTGGCGCCGCGTCGAGATCGAAGCCTGGTCGACCGCCCGTCTGAGCGCGCTGCGACCGACGATTCGCCTGGACGGCGCGGACGGCGTCGTCGACCTGGATGTCGAACTGGAGCGCTCGGGTGCGGTCGGCTCCGACTCAGCCCTCATCATGATCGCCAGGATCGGGGACGTCGGCGTCCAGGTGGACGTCGAACCCGGCGCCGTCCACGCGCACGCTCGCCTCGACGTTCCCGCGCCAGAGCGCTGGTGGCCCGCAGGACTCGGCCCGCAGACCCTGCACGATCTGGTCGTCACCCTGACGACCTCGGACGGCGACGTGCTCGACACTCAGACGTGTCGCGTCGGCTTCCGCGACCTCGTCGTCGAGCAGGTCGACGACGAGGTCGGGCGCAGCTTCGGCATCACCGTGAACGACGTGCCGCTGTATGTCCGCGGGTTCAATTGGATTCCCGACGACACGTCGCTCGCCGCGGTGACAGAGGACGACGTGCGTCGACGTGTCGCGGAGGCCCGAGACCTGGGGGCGAACCTCCTGCGGGTCTGGGGAGGTGGCGTCTTCGAGTCCGACGAGTTCTACCGAGCGTGCGATGAGGCCGGAATGCTCGTCTGGCAGGACTTCCTCTTCGCGTGCGCGGCCTACCCGGAGGAGGAGCCGCTACGCACCGAGGTCGAGGCGGAGGTGCGCGAGAACATCACCCGCCTCATGCCCCATCCGAGCCTGGCGTTGTGGAACGGCAACAACGAGAACCTCTGGTTCTGGTTCCTGCACGACTGGGAGCACGCCCTCGACGGCGCGACCTGGGGCGAATGCTTCTACACCGACCTCCTGCCGACCCTCACCGCCGAGCTCGACCCGGGGCGCACGTACCTCATCGGCAGTCCGTCCTCGGGCGGGCGGTGGGACGATCCCAACGATCCGACACGGGGTGTCGTGCACTGGTGGATACCCGACGACTATCGCGCCTACGACGACGTCAGGCCGCGTTTCGTCTCGGAGTTCGGCTTCCAGGGCCCTCCCGCACGTGTGACCTTCGACGCCGTGACGCACGATGCGGATCCCGCTCCGTTCTCCCCCGGCACGGTGCAGCGACAGAAGGCCGAGGGCGGAACGGAGCGCATCAACGACGTGCTCGCGGCGCACTTCGGCGTCCCGCGTGCTTTCGACGAGTGGTACTGGCTCGCCCAACTCGATCAGGCGCGGGCGGTGCGGTACGGCGTGGAACGGTTCCGCTCTCTGGAACCCTTCTGCCGCGGAACGATCGTGTGGCAGCTCAACGACTGCTGGCCCGCGTTGTCCTGGTCGATGATCGACGTGAACGATCGGTTCAAGCCCGTCGCCTACGCCGTGCGCGAGGCGCATCGCGATCGCATCGTGGTGCTGCGCCAGGAAGACGGGGTTCCTGCGCTGTTCGTGTGCAACAGCACGAGCACGGTCTGGTCGGTGGACGTCGAGGTGCAGCGCTGGCGTCCGGACGATCTGGTCGAGCGGTGCTCACTCCGTGTCGTCGCAGAACCTCATCGCTCGACCCGCGTAGACCTCTCCGTGATCGCCGCCGCGCTCGCGCCCGACGAACTCCTGATCGCCACGGCGCTCGCGCCGGACGGTCCGACCCGCAGCTCGCTGCTCGGCGGGACCGACCGGCAGTTTCCCGATCGCGTTCCGGCGTTCGAGCTGAACGTAGAGGTCGCGCCGGACGGTGTCGGCATCCGCATCGACGCGCACACGCTCCTGCGCGACGTGACGCTGCTTGTCGATGCTCTCGACCCCGAGGCGCACGCCGACCGCAACGTGATCACCCTCCTGCCGGGCGAGCACGAGATCTGGCGGATACGCACGGCACACCCCGCGGTGTTCACGCCCGAGCGCGTGCGCGCGGCGGTCCGCACCGCCCACGCGGCGAGCGATCCCGATCCCGACTATCGCGGACTGGCGCAGCTCGAACGCGAGAAGGCCGCGCGGAGCGCAGCGGCGCACGGATGAGCTGCTCGCGGCATCCTCCCCCGGCGGATGCCGCGAGCACCCCCCGTTCAGCCGAGCGCCGGCGCCAGCGCGTCGAGCAGACGTCGCCAGCGTGGGTCGCGCCCCGGTTCGGGAAAGAGCATCCGCTGACCGATGAAGGCGAAGCCCGTGCGTGATCCGGGATGAGCGAAGGCGAGACGCCCGCCCATGCCGGCGTGGCCGAACGAGCCCGACCCGAGCATGGGGCAGAGCTCGTGAGCGATCTCGAAGCCGAGGCCCCAGCGCGTGGTCAGCGCCGCGGCGGGGTTGCATGCCGGCTCGGCCACGCCGTCCAGCCAGTCCGCCGAGACCCTCGCCACCGTGTCGTCGTCGAGCAGTCGGACGCCGTCGACGGGCGCGACGCAGGCACCGTAGGCGCGCGCGATGCCGCGCGCCGTGGCGACGAGCCCGCCCCCGGGAACGAGCGCCCTCCGAAAGTCGCTGCCGTTCACGAGCTCCGTTCCCTGCACGCCGTCCTCCCGCTCGAAGAGGGGCACGATCTGCAGGGTGCTCGTGTAGGCGGATCGGCAGGCGGCCCCGGACGCGGAGTCGGTGCCGCCCGGCTCGGGAGGCGGCACGATCGGGTCCATCAGCACCGGCCGGAATCGACCGTCTGCTTCGGGAGGCGTACCCAGCCAGAGGTCGGCGCCGAGCGGCGCCGCGATCTCCTGCTGCAGAAGCGCACCGGCGTCGAGACCGGTGACGCGACGAAGGATCTCGCCCGCCAGCAGGCCGTAACTGAGCACGTGGTAGACCCGGGCGCTGCCCGGCGGATAGTCGGGGGAACGCTGCGCGGCGCGTGCGGCCAACCGCACGGGATCGAGAAGATCCCGCGCGTCATCGAGCGGAAGCGTCGGCATCCCCGCCGTGTGCGTGAGGACATCGGCGACCGTGATCGACGCCTTGCCCGCGACCGCGAACTCCGGCCAGTAGGCCGCGACGGGCGCCAGGGGATCGATCGTTCCCCGCTGGATCTGCTGGGCCACCAGCATCGCGACGATGCCCTTGGCTGCCGAGAACGCGAGCGTGGTGGAATCGCGCTCCCACGCCGTCCCGGAGAGGGGATCGACACCGCCCCACAGATCGACGACGGTCTCGCCCCGGTGGACGACACAGAGGGCGCCCCCGGCTCGGTCGGCCTGGAGGACATCGGCGAAGGCCGAGCGCACGGCAGCGAAATCGGAGCGGACGTCGCCGTGCACGGCGATCTCGGTGGCACCATCATTGGACACACGAGCAGTCTATGCCGAACCGCTTTGGCATAGACTGCTCATCGAAAACACGGCCCCGGTGCCCTACCGGGAGCGAGGGATGGTGAGGATGCCGCAGCGCTCTGCCCGCCTGGTCGATGTCGCCCGTGCCGCCGGCGTGTCGGTGCCGACCGCATCGCAGGTCATGAACGACACCGGTCGCGTCGCGGACGCGACGCGGGAGCGGGTGCTCGCGGCCGCCCGCGACCTCGACTATCGGCCCAACGCTCTCGCCCGCAGTGTCGCCATGGGCCGCAGTCGCACGATCGGCGTCCTCGCGGAGAATGCGGCCGGCGCGTTCTGCATGCCCGTTCTGATCGGCATCAACCGGGCGCTCAGCGCGCACGACCTCGCCAGCGTCCTGTACGACGCGCAGCACGAGCCGGACCTGCGCCGCGACCACATCCGGCACATGATCGATCGCCAAGTCGACGGCATCATCGTCATCGGGGAGGGTCCGGATGTCGCGATCGACGACCTCGGTGTCTCCTTCTCCGGGCCGGTGGTCCATGCGTTCGGACCGCACCATGCGACGAATGCCAGCAGCATCCACCCCGATGAGCGTGCGGGGGGCGCGCTGGCCGCGCAGAGCCTCATCGCACTCGGGCGGCGGCGCATCGCCCACGTCACCGCCGAGGAGCACCTCCCCTCCGTCCGCGAGCGGTCGCGCGGCTTCGCTGCGGCGCTCGGCGAGGCGGGCCTCGAGCCGGCCGCCGTCCTCCACGGGTCGTTCAGCCGGGGATGGGGCCATCTCGCCGCCGAGATCCTCCACGCCCGCACGCCGACCGTCGACGCCGTCTTCGCCGGCAGCGATGCCATCGCGATCGGGTTGGCCGCGGGGTTCGAGGCGGCCGGCCTGCGCGTTCCCGAGGACGTCGCGATCGTCGGCTATGACCACGTCGCGGGCTACGGCGACGACATCGATCCCTACCTGGCATCCATCGATCCTCGGCTGACGGATGTCGGCGAGCGCGCCGCCCGTCACCTCATCGGCAGCCTGGACGATGAGGATGCCGATGCGTCTCCCGTCGTTCCCCGATTCGTCGAAGGGGCGACGACCCGGGGTGGGGACGACCGCCGTCATCGCCTGGTCGAGACCCTGCTGCGCACGGTCACCGCACCTCCCGTCATCGGCACGTCGCGCACGGACTCGCCCCACGGATGAACACGGTGTTCACGACCGCCTTCCCCTCGACGGCGGTGTCCGTCGTCGGCGCACTGGACAGCGTGCCGGGCATCTACGGCTCGCGCCCACGGCGGCTTCCGGCCTGGACGCGACGGCAGATCCCCGACCCCGTCTTCGACTTCGTCGTCGGCATGACATCCGGTGTGCGCATCGCCGCTCGCACGGGGGCGACGCGTGTGACCTTGGAGCTCGCGATCATCGGCATCGACACCGGCGTACGCCCGGCAGCGCCGGCGGTGCTCGATCTGGTCGTCGACGGCGCGCACCGCGAGCGTGTCTTCGTGCCGGGCGCGGCCCAGACCCTCGTCGCTGCGGACGGCACGGTGACCCAGGAGCACCCGCCCGTCGCCGTGACGTTCCACACCGGCGCCACTCGACGCGAGCGCGAGATCGAGATCTGGCTTCCGCACACCACGGCCGTCGAGCTCGTCGCGCTCTGCGCCGACGCACCCGTGACGCCGCCGCGCGACGATCGACCCGTCTGGGTGCACCACGGGTCGTCCATCAGCCAGTGCGGAGAAGCGTCGGCGCCCACCCGCACATGGCCGGCGATCGCCGCGGCGCACGGCGGCTACAGCCTGCGCAGCCTCGGCTTCAGCGGCAACGCGGTGGGCGACCCGTTCGTCGCTCGAACGATCCGCGACCAGCCGGCCGATGCGATCAGCATCGAGATCGGCATCAACGTCGTCAACGGCGACCTCATGCGTCGCCGTATGTTCGAACCGGTGCTGCATGGATTTCTGGACACCGTGCGCGAAGGGCATCCACAGGCGCCGGTGCTGATGCTCGGGCCGATACCCTGCCCGGCCCACGAAGAGGCGCCGGGTCCCACCGTTCTCGACGATCGCGGCCGCGCACGCAGCGCGGGGACGCCGGCGGAGATCGAGCGCGGGGCGATGAACCTCCGCGTCGTGCGCGAGGCGCTCGCGCGGGTGCTCGCGGCGCGCGCGGACGATGCGCGACTCTTCTTCCTCGACGGTCGAGAGCTGCTTCCGGATACCGAGGTGGCTGACCTCGACGACGGGCTTCACCCGAACGCCGCCGCCTACGAGCGGATGGGCGTTCGCTTCGCGGCGCACGCGTTCACCGCGGGTGCGCCATTGGTCAGGCCGCACGTCTGAGCCGCGACCGGCAGGAGGCGGGTTCGCACTTCTCGATGTGACCTCACATGTGATGTATGATCATTTGTGAACAAGGAGGTCACATGCTTCAGCGAGCCATCGGCGGCCGTATCGATGTCTCCGAAGTGGGGTTTGGGGCCGCGCAGCTGGGGAACCTCTATCGCAAGACCTCCGACGTCGAGGCGGCGGAGGCCGTGCAGGCGGCGTGGGACCGCGGCATCCGCTACTTCGACACCGCACCGCACTACGGCGTGGGACTGTCGGAGCTGCGCCTCGGACGGGCGCTGCAGGGCCGGCCGCGTGACGCGTTCGTCGTCTCGACGAAGGTCGGACGCGCCCTCATCCCCACCCCCGCCCGTGCGGCAGCGGGACTGCTCGACGACGAGAACGGCTTCGCCGCACCGGCCACGCACCAGCGCAAGTGGGACTTCTCCCGCGACGGCGTGCTCCGCTCCATCGAGGGCAGCCTCGATCGGCTGGGGCTCGACCGCATCGACATCGCCTACCTGCATGATCCGGACGACTACTGGGACGAGGCGTCCACGAGCGGGATCGATGCGCTCGTCGAACTGCGCGAACAAGGTGTGGTCCGTGCGATCGGCGCCGGAATGAACCAGGCGGAGATGCTCACGCAGTTCATCGCTCACTGCGATGTCGACGTGGTCATGGTCGCCGGACGGCACACGCTTCTCGACCGCCGAGCCCAGGACGAAATGCTGCCCCTGGCGCACGAGCGCGGCGTCGCCGTGGTTTCCGCCGCCGTCTACAACTCGGGCCTGCTCAGCAGTCCCATCGTCCGTGACGATGCGACCTACGATTACGGGCCCGCGCCCGTCGACGTCATCGCCCACGCACGGCGCCTCGCCGACATCACCACCCGCCACGGCATCACACTGCCCGACGCGGCGGTGCAGTACCCGCTGCGCGACCCCGCGGTGGTCTCGGTCGTGGTGGGCATGCGCAACGCCACCCAGGTGAACAGCACGGTCGACAGGTACGAGACACCGATCTCGGACGAGGCCTGGACGGAACTGGAGACCGCATGATCGTCGATGCGCATCTGCACGTCTGGGACCCGACCCGAGCTCCCTACCCCTGGCTCACGTCGGCGCTGGATCCGATCGATCGCACCCTCTTGATCGACGACATCGCCGCAGACCTCGACCACGCCGGTGTCGACCGCGTCGTTCTCGTCCAGGCCGCCGACAACGCGGCCGACACGGAGCTCATGCGCTCCGAGGCGCGGCGACACCCACGCCGTGTGGCCGGCATCGTCGCGTGGCTGCCGTTGGACGACCCCGCTGCGGTCGAGCGCGGCCTCGAGGGGTTCGCCAGCGATCCGTTGATCGTCGGCATCCGCAATCTCATCCACGACCGCGAGCCGGGCTGGCTGTCCGGCTCGGCGCAGAACCACGCGCTCGCCCTGCTGGCGCAGGCCGGCCTCGCGCTCGACTTCGTCACCTCCTCCGCCGAGGCGCTGGGCGAGATCCCCGGCCTCGCCGGGCGCCATCCCTCGCTGCGGATCGTCGCCGACCATCTCGGCAAGCCGCCGATCGGGGGCACCGCCCAGGAGCGACTGCGCTGGCGCGGACTGCTGCGGGATGCCGCCGCGCACCCGCTCGTGCATGCCAAGCTCTCCGGGCTCTACCCGCCTCAGGGCGACGCGACCGCCTGGTCGGTCGACGACATCCGCCCGTTCATCGACGACGCGGTCGAGATCCTGGGCCCGGCACGGCTGATGTACGGCAGCGACTGGCCCATCGTCGTGCGCGCCGGCGGGCATCACCGCGCCCACGCCGCGCTCACCGAGATCATCGGCGGCTGGGATGCCGCCGATCGCGACGCCGCGCTCGGCGGCACGGCGAGCGCCTTCTACCGACTTCCTTCCACCCCGACCATCGAGAGGACGACAGCGTGAACGGTCTCGCCTACGCCGGCAACCGCGAACTCATCGCCGTGGACGCTCCCGCGACACCCCCCGCCGCAGGCGAGGTACAGCTCGCGGTCGCCTACACCGGCCTCTGCGGCACCGATCTGCACATCTTCCACGGGAACATGGACGCGCGTGTCCGCATGCCGCTCGTCTTCGGGCACGAGATGAGCGGCACCGTTGCCGCGCTCGGCGAGGGGGTGTCGGGCTGGGACGTGGGTGAGGCCGTCACCGTCATGCCGCTCGACTGGGACGGCACGTGCCCCGCGTGCGTTGCCGGCAACGAGCACATCTGCCAGAACCTCGACTTCATCGGCATCGACTCCCCCGGCTCGCTGCAACAGCGCTGGAACGTGCCCGTGCGCGCACTCGTGCGGGTGCCCGCGGACACACGGCTCGACCATGCCGCCCTCATCGAGCCCGTCGCCGTCGCCGTGCACGATGTCCGCCGCAGCGAGCTCGTCCCGGGCGACAAGGCCGTCGTGATCGGTGGCGGCCCGATCGGTCTGCTCATCGCGACCGTCGCCCGTCATGCCGGGGCCGACGTGCTCGTGATCGAACTCGACGAGAAGCGACGTGCCCAGATCGCCGAGCTCGGCTTCGCGACCCTCGATCCGCGCGAGCGCGACCAGAAGGATGCCGTCGAGGAGTGGACAGCGGGCGCGGGCGCCGACGTCGTCTTCGAGGTCTCCGGCGCCGCACCCGCCGTTCTCGGTGCGACGGACCTCGTCAAGGTCCGCGGCACCCTGGTCGTGGTCGCGATCCACCCGACTCCCCGTCCGATCGACCTGCAGCGGGTGTTCTGGCGGGAACTTCGCATCCTGGGCGCACGCGTGTATCAGCGCGCCGACTTCGAGACGGCGGTGGAACTCATCACCGAGGGTGTGATCCCCGCCGACCGACTCATCACGCGCATCGTCTCGCTCGGCGACACCGCGGAAGCCTTCGCCGACCTCGAAGCCGGCCGTGCCATGAAGATCCTCGTCGACGTGGCCGGTCAGTCATGAGCGATCTGTTCGACCTGACGGGAACGACGGCGGTCGTCACCGGCGCGCGCCGTGGCATCGGATACGCGATGGCCGTGGCCCTCGCCGGGGCCGGTGCCGACATCATCGGCGTCAGCGCCTCGCAACCGGCATCCGGCAGCGACATCAAGCACGCCGTCACGGCGACGGGCCGCCGTTTCGAGGGCATCGCGTGCGACTTCGCCGACGTCGATGCCGTCGACGCTCTGGGCCAGACCCTCGCCGAACGCCGCGTCGACATCCTCGTCAACAATGCCGGCACGATCGAACGAGCCCCCGCCGCCGAGCACCCGCAGCAACTGTGGGACCGGGTCATCCAGATCAACCTGTCCAGCCAGTTCCGACTCACCCAGGCCGTCGCCCGTCAGATGCTCGAGCGCCGACGCGGCAAGGTGATCTTCACCGCGTCGCTGCTGAGTTTCCAAGGCGGCATCAACGTTCCCGGGTACGCCGCCGCGAAGTCCGGCATCGCCGGTCTGACCAAGGCACTCTCCAACGAGTGGTCCTCGCACGGCGTCAACGTGAACGCGATCGCCCCCGGCTACATCGCCACCGACAACACCGAGGCGCTGCGCGCCGACATCGACCGCTCGCGCTCCATCCTCGAGCGCATCCCCGCCGGACGCTGGGGTGAGGCGTCCGACCTCGCGGGCGCCACCGTCTTCCTCGCCGCACCCGCCTCCGACTACGTCTCGGGCATCACCCTCCCCGTCGACGGCGGCTGGCTCGGCCGGTGATCGGCACCGTGGACACGCTCGAAACGATCGGTCGCATCGGCATCGTGCCGGTCGTCGTCCTCGACGACCCCCTCCATGGCGCCCCGCTCGCGGAGGCGCTGCGAGACGGCGGTATCGGCTGCGCCGAGTTCACCCTGCGTACGCCAGCGGGTCTGGGGGCGCTGCGCGCGGCGGCCGCCGTCGACGGCTTCATCGCGGGCGCGGGCACGGTGCTGAGCGCCGACCAAGTGGATGCCGTGGCGGATGCCGGGGCGCGGTTCCTGGTGTCGCCGGGCTACGCCGCGGGCGTCAACGTGAGGGCACGCGAGCGCGGCCTCACGATGATCCCGGGCATCGCGACGGCGACGGAACTGCAACGCGCGCGTGAGGACGGCTACACGCATCTCAAGGTGTTCCCGGCCTCGGCTTTGGGCGGACCCGCCTACCTCGACGCTCTTGCCGGCCCGTTTCCCGACGTTCGCCTCCTGCCCAGCGGAGGTGTGAGTGTCGACAACCTCGGCGACTACCTGCGTCGCCCGACCGTGTTCGCCGGCAGCGGCAGCTGGATGGTGCCGCGGGCGCAGATCTCGGCGGGTGACTTCGGGGCGATCCGCGATCTCGCACGCGCGTGCCGCGAGCTCTGCGACGCGGTGCGAGGCCGGGTATGAGCGCCCCCCTGCGCGTGCTGACCCTCGGAGAGAGCATGGGTCTGCTCCGTGGAGACGGCATCGGCGGCTTCGAGCGCCTGCCCGCGGCATCCATCGACACGGGAGGCGCCGAGGGAAATACCGCCGTCGGGCTCGCGCGTCTGGGCGTGCCCGTGACGTGGCTGGGACGCGTGGGCGATGA
The DNA here is from genome assembly GCF_028550675.1 of Sphingomonas sp. BLCC-B65. Classification (NCBI taxonomy): domain Bacteria; kingdom Pseudomonadati; phylum Pseudomonadota; class Alphaproteobacteria; order Sphingomonadales; family Sphingomonadaceae; genus Sphingomonas; species Sphingomonas sp. BLCC-B65. Next base: position 1,795,098 of record NZ_JAQQGL010000001.1, read on the forward strand.
CGCGCTGGGGCGTCGCGTCTGCGGTGACCTGCGCGCGGAGGGGGTCGACGTGCTCGCGATCACCGACCCCGCGGCGCCGACCGGTCTCATGCTGAAGTCCACGCCGAGGGCGGGAACGACGGTGATCGAGTACTACCGGGCCGGGAGCGCGGGAAGCCGCCTCACCCCCGCCGACCTCGATCGGCTCGATTTCGCCGCTTACGGCATCATCCACATCACGGGCGTGACGCTCGCGCTCTCGGCGAGCGCTCGTGCGACGGTGCACGAGGCCGTCGACCGCGCCCGCGCTCACGGCCTGCTCGTCTCCTTCGCCGTCAACCACCGCTCGAAGCTGTGGGACCGCGATCGGGCCCGCGCCGCCTATCTCGATCTTCTCCCGCGTGTCGACATCGTCTTCGCGAGCGATGAGGAGGCCGAGCTGGTGTCACGGCCCTCGGGTGCCGTCCCGCTCGCCGAGCTCGCCCGGGCCCTGGGCGCACTCGGTCCACGCGAAGCCGTCGTGACGCTCGGTGATCGAGGCGCGATCGCCGAGATCGACGGCGCCGCGCACCGGATCGCCGCCGACAAGATCTCCCCCGTCGACACGGTCGGCGCCGGTGACGCCTTTGCCGCCGGCTACCTCGCCGCGCGCGCGGCGGGGCACCCTGCATACGAGCGGCTGCGGGTCGCGACCCGGTGTGGAGCATTCGCCTGCCTGCACCCCGGCGACTGGCAAGGTGCCGCGCGACAGTCCGACCTCGATCAGGGTTTCGGGATCACCGTTGTCCGCTGATCGTCACCCCCACACCCTCGGAGACAGCCCATGAGCTTCGCACGACTCGGACCCCTCGGACACGAGATCCCCACGATGTGGCGCGACGGCGTCCCGTGGGATCTGCGCCCCCTCACCGCTGACATCGACGGCGCCTTCCTCGCCGACGACGGACTGGTGCGCGCGCGGGAAGCGTGGCACGCCGACCGGCTGACGGTTCTGCCGGATGCCGCGGACCTCCGCACCGGCGCGCCGATCGCCTTCCCCAGCAAGATCGTCTGCATCGGCCTCAACTACCACGATCACGCCGCCGAGACGGGCGCAGCGGTTCCCGGCGAACCGGTCGTCTTCATGAAGGATCCCCGCACGATCGTCGGCCCGTTCGACGACATCCTCATCCCGCGCGGATCCCAGAAGACCGACTGGGAGGTCGAGCTCGGGGTGGTGATCGGCCGCACCGCCCGCTATCTCACCTCGCCCGACGAGGCCCTCCGACACGTCGCCGGGTACGTCGTCTCGCACGACGTCTCGGAACGCGAGTTCCAGCTCGAGCGCGGCGGGCAGTGGGACAAGGGCAAGAGCTGTGACACGTTCAATCCCCTGGGGCCGGTGCTCGTTCCCGCCGACGAGGTGGACGACCCGCAGGCGCTCGGCCTGCGCCTGTGGGTGAACGGCGCGCAACGACAGAACGGGTCGACCGCGCAGCAGATCTTCTCCGTCGCCCATGTGATCTGGTACCTGTCGCAGTTCATGGTGCTGCGCCCCGGCGACCTCGTGAACACCGGGACTCCCGCGGGGGTCGCCCTCGGACGGGCCGATCATCCGTATCTGCGCGCCGGTGATCTCGTCGAGCTCGAGATCGACGGTCTTGGGCGGGCGGCGCAACGGCTGGTCGACGCATGAGCGCCGGAGACTTCGACGGCATCGTCGCCGTCGTCACCGGGGGTGCGTCCGGCATCGGCCTGGCCAGCGTCAACGCACTCCTCACGTCGGGAGCGACGGTGGCCGTGCTCGACCGCTCCCTCGCCGCACTGCCGCCCGCGGTGATGGGCTGTGAGGCCGACGTCACCTCGCGGCGCTCCGTCGACGTGGCCATCGAGGCCATCGCTCAGCGTCTGGGTGGGGTCGATGTCGTCGTCAACAGCGCCGGGGTCAGCTGCGTGGGTACCGTCGAGGAGGCGACGGAGGACGACTGGGAGCGGGTGCTCGACATCAACGTCCGCGGCACGGCGCGCGTCAGCGCCGCCGCGCTCCCCTATCTGCGCGCATCCGCGCACGCAGCGATCGTCAACGTGTGCTCGATCGGCGCTCTCAACGGGTTGCCCCAGCGCGCCGTCTACAACGCGTCGAAGGGCGCCGTCCTCGCGCTCACGTACGCGATGGCGACGGACCACGTGTCGGAGGGCGTGCGTGTCAACTGCGTGAGCCCGGGAACGGTGTCGACGCCGTTCGTCGAGCGGATGCTGCAGCAGTTCCCCGATCCGACCGCCGAGCGGGCCGCGTTGGATGCGCGACAGGCGACGGGGCGGATGGTGACCCCGGAGGAGGTCGCCGACGCGATCTTGTACCTCGCCAGTCCCCGCGCGGGATCCACCACGGGCACGGCGCTGGAGGTGGACGGGGGTGTGACTCATCTCCGCGTCCGTTCATCGTTCATATGATGTATGCTCTATAGCAGGAATTCACCCCGGAAAGTGTCAAGGACGATATGAAGATCACGGGCTACCGCACGCTCCGCACCCACCGTGACTGGGGGCGGCCCGTGGGCGACGTCAACGGCTTCATCGCATCCGGCATCACCGAGGTGCCGATCGTCATCGTGGAGACCGATGAGGGGATCGAGGGGGTGGCCGTCGGCTCCGACCACGACATCGCCCGCATCTTCCCCGCCCTCGAAGGCCAGGATCCCCGCGGCGTCTCCGGCCTGTACGACCGCATGCTCGCCCACGTCTTCAAGGCGGGTCACAACGGGGCCACGTTCGGGGGGATCGCCACGCTCGACGCCGCTCTCTGGGACATCAAGGCCAAGGCCCTCGGCGAGCCGCTGTGGCGTCTACTCGGCGGTCGGGACCGCTTCGTCCCGGGGTACGCGTCGGGCCTCGACATCGCTCTCAGCGACGATCGACTGGCGGACTTCTACGCGGCGATGGCGGAGCGCGGCTTCACGAGTGGCAAGCTCAAGGGCGGACGCGATGTCGAGACCGACCTGCGCCGCCTGCGTATCGTTCAGGAGCAGTTGGCGCGCAACACGCAGCATCCCGCGCTCATGCTCGACGCCAACGAGTCATGGAACCTGAAGCAGGCCGTGCGCTACGTGAGCGCCGTGGAGGCGGAGATCGATCTCACGTGGATCGAGGAGCCGCTGCGCCGCTGGGACGCCCACGGCCACGCGCGGCTCTCGCAGTCGGTGCGCGCCGCCGTCGCCACCGGCGAGAACCTGACCGGCCTCGAGCAGTTCCGCGCGCTCTTCGACCTCGGCGCCGTCGACGTCGTGCAGACCGGCGCCGTGTGGGGGATCACGCATTTCCTGCGACTGGCTTACGCCGCCCATGCACGCGATCTGCCGATCAGCCCGGTCGGCCTGACCAGCAATCCCGCAGTGAGTCACGCCGCCGCGGCGGTGCCCAACCACCTCACCGCGGAGGTCCAGGACCTCGGCATGCCCTTCGGCGTCCGCGTCGACGAGCACGTGGACGAGGGAGGGATCATCCTCGGCGATGCCCCAGGCGCAGGACTGACCGTGGACGAGCAGGCGATCGGTGCCGCGGTCCACGACGGGGACTGGTTGCAGTCCGCGGGACCGCACGTGCGACCCCTGCGCGCGGGGCTCAGCCTTGCTGCCGAGAGACGAGCCGGGTCTTCTCCCGCCACGCACCGCGACGCATAGAATGTTGCGATGAATGATCTTCGGCCGGAGGCCGCACCGCCGCGCGTGTTCGATCGCAAGGCGGCGCGCACCCCGGTGTCGCGGCTCGGCGTCGCGGTTGTCCACGACCTCGTGACGGCGATCATCACCGAGGAGATCCCCGAAGGCACCATGCTGCCGATCGAGACGGAGCTGAGCGCGCATTTCGGCGTCAGCCGCACGGTCGTGCGTGAATCCATCAAGCGCATCGAGGAGAAGGGCCTCGTGGCCGTCGTGCAGGGCAGCGGGACGACCGTGCGCACGCGCGAGTCCTGGAACGTCCTCGATCCGGTGGTTCTGCAGGTCATGCTCGAGAACGACGCGTCGCTGGGCGTACTGGACGATCTCGCGGTCGTGCGCGGCGCGCTGGAAGGCGCGATGGCCGCCGCGACGGCGGGTCGTCGATCGGATGCCGAGCTCGATGCCCTGCGCGCAGCCTACGAGCGCATGGAGCACACCATCGATCACGAGGACGAGTACAACGACGCCGACATGCTCTTTCACCTCGAAGTGATGCGGCAGTCGCAGATCCCGCTCGCCGAGAGCATCACCCGCACGTTGTACTCACGCGCGCGCGAGTCGGCCCGCTTCACGACGAACCCGTCCAAGGATGTCTTCCATCTGACCCTCGAGGAGCACCGCCGCGTTCTCGAGGCGATCGAGGCGGGGGATGCCGCGGCCGCCGAGAGCGCGATGCGCGCACACATCCTCGACGCGTGGCAGCGCCGGCGTCAGCCCACCGCCCGCAAGCCCTGACGTCAGTCCTGGTGCCAGACCTCCGCGAACTGCTCCCAGTTCGGGCTCGATGAACCGCTGCGCAGCGGCAGCTGGCAGGGCGCGGTGTACGACCACCACTGCTGACAGATCGGATCCTGCGCCATGATCGCCTGGTCGGATTCGTAGTCGTCGCCGACGTACTCGTAGTACCCGAGGATCACGTCGTCGAGGACGAAGATCGTGAAATTGCGGATGCCGCAGCGCGTGTTCATCTCCTCGACGTGCGGCCAGACGGCTGCGTGCAGCTCGAGGTACTCCGCCCGCTTCTCCGGGACGAGTCGGGCGGCCATGCCGAACCGACGCACCGGGGTCGACGACATCCTCATTCCTTCGTCCCGCCCGCGGTCATGCCGGTCACGAGGAAGCGTTGCGAGAAGAGGAAGATCACGAGCACGGGACCGACCGAGACGAGCGTGGCGAGCGCCAGGACCGGCAACGAGATCGTGATCGATGCGCCACTTGTCGGGTTGAACAGCGGAACGTTCGACAGCAGCTCCGCCAGCCCAACCTGGATCGGCGATTTGCGCCCCGGGGCCATCACGAACGGCAGGAAGTAGTTGTTCCAGTTTCCGACCAGGTTGAAGAAGCCCACGAGCGCGATGACGGGCGTGGCCAGCGGCATCGCGATGCGCCCGAACACGCGCCACTCGCCGGCCCCATCGATGCGCGCGGCATCCAACAGATCTTTGGACACACTCGTCGAGAAGTAGATGTAGGTCAGGTAGACGCCGAAGGGAAAGAAGGAGAACGGCAGGATCACCGCGAGCGGGTTGCCGACGAGCTTCAGCGCCGACATCTCGAGGAACACCGGCAGCACGAGCGCCGTGCTCGGAATGAGCATGACGACCAGGGTGACGACCAGCAACGTCTTGCGTAGACGAAACTCGGTGAGCGCGAGCGCGTAGCCCGCAGGGATTGTCACGACGAGAGTGACGAGCAGGGCCACACCGGTGTACAGCACCGAGTTGCCGATCCAGGTCCACACGATGCCGCCCTGGAACTGGATCAGCTCGTTCCAGTTGCTCGCCAGGGTGTCGAATCCTCCGAAGGTGAAGGGTCCGTCCAGTAGGAGCTGGCGCGGTGTCTTCGTCGGCGCGAGCAGCAGCCAGACGATCGGCACGACGAAGAAGAGGGTGAAGAAGACCAGAACGACGGTGACGAGGGCCCGGCCCATCCACCGGGCGGGTGACATCGCCGCACCGTTTCGACGGCGCGCGCGCACGTGGAGATCAATCGCGCTCAAAGAGTCCTCCTCGGAAGACGAAGATCGCCGACAGGGCGCCTGCGACGAGCAGGAGCAGCAGCGAGATCGCGGCGGAGCCGTTGAAGTCGCCTTGGCGGAACGCGTACAGGTACGCGAGCTGGTTGATGGAGTAGTCGGGCGGAACGACCCCCTTGGAGGCCTGGGAGAGCACACGAGGCTCGACGAACAGCTGCGTGCCCGCCGCGAGCGACATCACGGCCATGTATGAGATCCACTTGCGCATGAGCGGGATCTGGATGTGGATCGCGGTCTGCACTGCCCCGGCGCCGTCGATGCGGGCCGCCTCCAGCACATCGGCGGAGATGTTGTTGAGGGCACCGTACATGATGACGATCCAGCCGCCGGCGCCGGTCCAGAAGGCGATGATCGTGAAGATGATCGGCAAGTTGTCCACCGAGACCGTCTGCACGAAGTTCTCGAAGCCGAAAGCACGAAGCAGGAAGGCGACCGGGCTGACCGTCGGGTCGAGAAGGAACAGCCACAGCATGACGCTCGACGCGCCGGCGAGGGCTCCGGGGATGTAGTAGACGAAGCGGTAGCTCGTCGACAGCCACCGGCGCCCCACACCGTGCACGAGAAGAGCAAGGAGCACGACGAAGACGAGGAGCGAGACGAGGTAGAAGACCAGGTAGATCGCGACGTGCATCACCGCGGGGAGAAAACGATAGTCGGTGAAGACCTTGACGAAGTTGTCGAAGCCGGCGAAGGAGCCGTTCTTCGTGAACGAGAGGAAGACGGCATAGAGCGTCGGGATGATGCCGAACGCGAGCAGCAGAATCGCGTAGCCGGAGACGAAGATGTATCCGATCCTGCTCTGCGAGCGATCCGGGCGACGTCGGGCGGAGGAGCGAGGCTCCCGCCCCCGCCGGGCCTCCGAAGAGGCCACGGCGGCGGCGGGAGCCGTGAGCGAAGTGGTGATGAGAGTTTCCTTTGCTCGCGGCGGATGCCGAGGCATCCGCGTGGAACGGGAATTACTTGACCGTGTAGCCCTGCACCTGGGCCTGGTTGTCGTACTCCTTCTGGAGCTGCGTGACCAGGTCGGCTTGGGTCTTTCCGGCCGAGATACCGGGGATGACGATCGAGGCGTAGGCGACCTCGGGGCTGAAGGAAGGGTATCCCCAACCGCTCCACACGCTGCTCGCCGCCGTCGTGAGCGCCGACTTGAAGTCGCCGACGTAGTAGCCGGAGCTGGCCTGCTGCGTGAGCCACTTGTCTGCCGCCGATTGGTAGGCCGGAAGACCCGAAGCCAGCTTGACCGCGTCGTCGGAGCTCGTTGCGTACTGCAGGAACTTCGCCACGGCGGCGAGGTTCTTCGAGTGGCTGGAGCCGTACCAGACGCCACCACCGACGTTGCCGGTGACCTTGTCCGAGCCGCTCCAATACAGCGGGGCGGAGGCGCCGACGGTACCGGTGGGCGCGTTCAGGCTGTCCTTGTTCTGGAAGAGCGCTCCGGAGTACCACGCCGGGCCGGGCATACCGAGCACCTTGCCGCTGTACTTCGACACGAAGTCCGCACCGAACACGCTGTCGTTGACGAGCGTCTTGTTGGCGAGCATGTGGTCGATGAGCTTCGTGGCCTTCACCGCGTTCGGGTCGGAGAAGTTGCTCGTGAACGTGTCACCATTCACCTGGAAGACCGGAGCCTGCGCGCCCCAGTAGTAGATGTACGGACCCTCGAACGAGTCACCGACGGAGCCGAGGATGTAGCCCGGGTGCTCGGCTGCGACCTTGTCGCTGAGCGCCTGGTAGTCCTCCCACGTCTTGGGCACGTCGTAGCCGAACTGCTTCATCAGCGCGTCGTTGTACCAGTACACGACCGGAGCGAGGTCGTTGCGCACGCCGTAGACGTTGCCGTCGACGGTCATCGGGTCGAGCGCGCCCTTGGTGAAGCCGTTGAGGAAGTCGTCCGAAAGAAGCCCCTTGTTGAGCACGGCCGCGAACGGCTGACCGCCGTTGGTCGACTTGCTGGCCCACGACGTGTCGTTCTGCTGCGTCGAGAACACGACGTCGGGCCAGCCCGAGCCGGACTGGTCGAACAGGGCGATCTTCGTCTTGAACGAGTCGCTGCCGCCGGAGTTGCCGTCGTAGGTCTCGACGTTGACGGTGAGGTCGGGGTTCGCCGCCTTGAAGGCGTTGGCGATGGGCTCACGGGAGGAGTCGACCCACACCGTGATGGGCGCCTTTGCGTCCTGCTCGGCGGCATCGAAGCCGTACTGTGAGTTTCCGCCGCCACCCGAGCCACCCGAGCAGGCGGTGAGGGCGGCCACGGCGGCGAGGCCCGTGGCGAGAGCGATGATGCGAGGGACAAGACGTGAGCGTCGATGCTGTGATGCCATTGCGCGTCCTTTTCTGGTCGGCGTCGTTGACGACAGGGCCGTCGGGCGACGGCGAGAGCTAGTACATCATACATCTCATCTAATGGCAATCATGGACACGGCCCCCTGTCGCGGCACGACAGGGGGCCGTACCATTCGTTCAAATGAGTGCGACGCTCGCCCCGATCGAACTCGTCAGCGGGATGATCCTGAGTGACGAGATCTACGCGCGCATCGGCGCGGCGATCGCCGACGGCACGTTCCCTCCCGGGCATCGCCTCCGCGATGTCGAGCTCGCTCAGCAGCTGGGCGTCTCGAGAACACCGGTCCGCGAAGCACTGCAGCGACTGGAGCGCTTCGGGCTCGTCGAGATCGCGGTCGGTCGCTACACGCGTGTCACGGCACCGAGCGACGCACTGCGCCGCGACACCGGCGAGTTCGCCGCCTACTTCCTCGGCAATGCGCTCAGCCTCGCGGTGTCGCGTTGTTCCGACGAAGATCTCGCTGACCTCGTCGCCACGGTCGATGCGGCACTGGCGGGCATCGACACGGGCGACGCGGCCGCGGTGTTCTCCGCGGCATCCCGCCTGGGCATCGTCGCTGCGCGGGCGACTGGCAACAGCGTTTTCGACACGATCATCCACGAGACGTCCATCGTCGTCGAACGCAACCTGCGCGGATGGTCAGGGGTCCGCGCCGAGGCCGCCCCCCGCCGCGATAACTGGCAGCTGCTGCGTGATCGGATCGCGACGCGCGATGCCGGCGGGGCCGAGGACAGCATCCGACGCCTCTACGGCGTCACGCCGGGCGCTGTCCCGCCCGCCCGCTGAGACGCGTCGCGGAGCCGCCGTTGTGCGCCCGTGCGGCTCCGCGACGGGAGCTCAGCGCCCCCGACCGCCTCCGCCCATGCCACCGGCGGCCGCCACACCGGCGGTGACGGATGTCGCGGCCCCGTCGACGGTCACGGTGTAGGTCTGGCCGCTCGTGATCTCTGCCGAGGAGAACACCACCGAGGCGAAGGTCTTCGTCGCCGTATAGGAGGAGATGACGGCGCCGGACCCGTCGGTGATCTGCACCGTCGATCCCGCCGCTCCGCTGACGGACGCGGCGAGCCATCCCTGTGGTGAGGACGCCTCCGGCGTCTCCGCCATTCCGCTGCTGCCGATGGCGACGAGCGTTCCGCCCGAGATGGTGATGCCGCCGTTGGAGTCGAGGGCGCCGTTGTCGTTGGCGGTCGGGCCGAACACGGTGACCTCTCCCCCGGTCATCTCGATCGTCCCGTTCGAGTCCAGGCCGTCGCCCAGGGCGTCGACCAGGAGGGTCCCACCAGAGATGGTCAGCTTCTCACCGGTGTCCTGCATGCCGCCGCCCATCCCGCCACCGGAGGAGTTGCCCGACGCGTTCACCCCGTCGTCGGTCGAGGTCACCCGCGTGGTGCCGCCCGCGATGCGGATGTCAGCCGACTCGATGCCCTCGTTGGAGCGCGTGACGGTGACGTCGCCACCCGCGATCACCAGAATGGTCTCCGAGTGGATGCCGTCGTTATCGCTGGCCACGGTGAACGTTCCGGCACTGATAACGGCGTCGGTCTGGGCGTCGATGCCGTCATCTCCTGCGGTGGCATCGACCGTGCCTCCGCCGATCCACACGTACCCCTTCGTCGCATCGTCGGTCTGGTCGCTCTTGAGAGCGTCGCCGCCGGCGGTGATCGAGACGGTTCCTCCGGAGATGATGAGCGAGTCCTTGCCTCGCAGGCCGTCGTCGGCGGCGTTCACGGTGATCGTTCCGCCGATGATCGCGAGGTCGTCCGTGGCCGAGATGCCGTCGTTGCCCGAGTCCGTGACGGCGAGCGCGCCCGAGCCGGAGATCGTCAGATCGGTGTCGGCGTAGACGGCGGCACTCGCATCGGCATCCGCGGAGCTGGCTCCGGTGATCGTGTTGGTGGAGCCCTCAGCGAGATTGATCGCCACGTCATCCGCCGAGACGACCTGGATCGCCGCACCCGTCGAGGCGGTCACGCTCGCACCGTCCAGGATGAGAACGACGAGGGCGTCATCGGGAGCCGCGACCACCAGCTGACCGTCGAGGCTGCCGCTGACACGGTAGACACCGGCGGCGGTGACGGTCACGGTCGAGCCGGAGACCTCCACGCCTGCCGCGTCGCTGGTCGCTGTCGATCCGGACAGCGTGATCCCGACGGCGTCCGCAGCGTCCCACTCGTCGTCGTTCACGACGGTGCCGTCCGCGTTCTCGGCGAGCACCGCGGCTGCGGCGGCCGGTACCGCAGCATCGATGTCCGCGACGGTCTGTGCGGCGGCGGACGTCGCCGCGACACTCGCCGAGGACGATGCCGTGGGCGTGGCGGTGACGCTGCAGCCGGTGAGAACGACGGCCGCGATGGCCAGGGGAAGGGCGAAGGGAAGGATTCGGCGGCGCATGATGCGTCCTTTCAGGAAGAGGGGTGAGAGGTGTGGACGGCGGAGGAGAACGGACCTGCGAGCACACGCGTCCACCGGTTTCGGGGGAGGTCGCCGCGCAGCGCCGCCATGCCCGTGGCGTACTTGCTGACGCGCTGCGGGCGATGACCTGCGCGCCACAGCGCGCGGTCGAGCGTGCCGGCGCTTCCGGGGGATTTGGTCTCGATGATCGCGAAGCGCGGGACGAGGAAGCCGGCACCCGAGGCGTCGACCCACTCGAGGTCGAGATCGACGGTGGCGCGGGATGCCCCGGCATCCGGCGAAGCGGACCAGACGAGGCTCGAGCGGTGGTAGAGGGTCTGCAGACGCGCGTCGAGATCGTCGGCGCGCGCCGCGTCGATCCCGATGGCGTCGAGAGCGAGCGCCACCTCGCCGCGGGCATCGGCGCTCAGTTCGTCGGGCGTCTGTGCGCTGTAGTCGTCTCGGTCCTTCTGCGTGAGCCCCCGGGCCCCGCGCGTCTTCAACTCGAGATAGGTGGACCCCGTGTCCATGTACGAGCGCGTGCGGAGCTTGAAGCGTCGCCGGCGCCCGTGCGCGGCGAGGCGGAAGCTGAGCAGATCCGGCGTGTCGAAGTACACCGACCGATAGGCCATCTGCCGGCGCCCGTCGATCTCGAGCACCCGCGGAGCGCAGGGCTGCGATGCCAGGTCGGCGAGGAGATCGGCGGCCTCGTCGAGGGGAACGACGTACTTGCGGTCGATCCGCGTCAGCAGCGCCGCATCCGCCGTCGCCTCGTCGAGCGTCACCGGCGGCATCGCACCGAGCGTGGTGTGGATGCGGGAGCGTGCGCTCATCGTGCGCCTCCGACGAGGTCGGCGAAACGGGTGTCGCCGACTTGCGGCGCCGCGGTCAGAAGGCCTTCTCCGATCGCAGCGCGAGTCGCACTCTGCCGCGTCGGCGGGTCGATGCGATAGCGCACGTCGACGAGCGTGGTGTCGTCGACGAGATCGAGCCGCTGAACGGTGAGAGCGGTCACCTCGCCGCCGAGCAGCCGAGCGAGCTCGGCGCGCAGTTCATCCTCATCGGCGATGGCGCGGTCGAGATGAACGCTCTGGTGGCGGCTGCGGGAGAGCAGGCGCGGGTGGTCGGCGACGGCGAGGACCAGCAGGATGAGCGCGACGAGAACGGAAGGCGGCACGAGATCGGTGTGCGGGAGACCGCAGATGAGTCCGATCGCGAGCGCCGCGAAATAGTAGGCGACTTCGCGTTGCGTGATCTCGCTCGAGCGCAGCCGGATGATCGAGAGCACTCCGAACAGGCCGAGACCAAGCCCTAGCGCCACCTCCGCCGTGCCCAGCACCGACGCGACGGCGAGAACGCCGACGTTGACGCCGAGGAAGGCCACGACGAGGTCACGTCGGCGGTGGCGGTGGAAGTAGATCGCGCTGAGAGCGACGGCGGCGGCGAGGTCGACGGCGGCGAGGAGGAGGGCAGTGACGGTCATCGGTTTCTCCCTGTGTGAGATGAGGTGGTGGGGACGGGCTGGAGGAGGGCGCGAGGCGGCGCGGCGCCCGGCGCGGGCGCGAGTGATGGAGGGAAGACAAGGGAGCGCTGAACTCCGTAGCTGAGGATGAACAGCACGCCTTCGGTGATGACCTTCGCGGGCAGGAGTGCCAGCCCCGCGTCGGTCAGGAAGGACATCCAGGCGATGTTCGATGCCAGCAGCGCCAGGGCGAGCACCGCGTACCGCGACGCCTGGGCGCCGACGCTGCTTCCCCGCGCACGGAACACCATCCGTCTGTTGACGACGAAGTTGACGGATGCCGAGACGGCGCGCGCGGTGATGATCGACGCGATCAGCGAGCCCGTCACCGCGGTCAGCAGCAGCAGCGCGAGCGTGTCCACGACGAAGGCGGCAAGGGACGAGCCGGCGAACAGCAGCACCGGCAGCAGCACCTTGAGCGAGTCCCGCACCGGCCGGAAGTGACTCGACTCGTTGCGTCCGAGATACACCGTGTCGATGGGGACTTCGTACAGATCGACCGCATCGGGCGCTGCGCGCAGCAGCATCCGCTGCTCGTACTCGAAGCCGTCGCCGGGGATGCTGAGCGCCCAGGTAAGGCGGCTGCCGGGAAGGCCGCGCAGTCCCGTCTGGGTGTCGGAGATCCGTCGCCCCGTAGCGAGCTGGAAGAGGAGGCGGGAGGCGACGTTGCCGAAGCGGCTGCGCGCGGGAACGGCCCGCCCGAACGTCCGCACTCCGAGCACGAGCGCGTCGACGCCCCCATCGACGGTCGACTGCACACCGGCGGCGACGGCGACGATGTCGTGCACGGTGTGTTGCCCATCGGCATCCGCGGTGACGACGCCGGCACCGCGCGCGCTCGCGGCGAGCTCAGCGAACCCGGTCTTCAGGGCGGCGCCCTTTCCCCGATTGACGTCGTGGGCGATGACGCGCGCACCCGCGGCACGCACGGCGGCGAAGACACCGGCGAAGTCGTCACCGCTGCCGTCGTCGACCACGAGCACGTCGAGCTCCGGAGCGGCCGCGCGCAGATCGGCCACGAGAGGCGCGAGTTGCGGCCCGGGCTGGTAAGCGGGAATCAGCACGTGCATCGCTCAGCCCGCCAGGTACAGGATGTCGCTGGTGCCGCGCTCACCGCCGTTGGAGGGTGAGTTGATCACCGTGCCGTTGAAGTACATCGTGGAGCTGCCGCCACCGTCGAGGTTGTAAGCGGTGGTCGCACCGAGCGAGATCATGATGTCCGCGAGTTCGGGAAGCGTCACGCCTTCGCTGTAGCCGCTTTGGCGTCCGTCGACGACGACGAAGACGAGATGGTTGTCGTCGATGACGCCGACGGCCGTGCGCGGCTGGTCACCCTGGATCGAGTGGTTTCCGACGTTGGTGTCGACCTCGACGTCGTCGATGCCCGAGACGACCTGCCCGCCCTCGACGATCGCCGGCCCGAAGCTCAGGGTGTTCCAGACACCTGCCGCCAGCAGCGCATCGGCGGAGGTCTGCGCCTCGTCGTACACCTCGACGTGGCCGTCCAGGTAGAACGCGAGACCCTGGCGCGCTGGCTCATCGCGGTAGATCACGCCGTTGCGGATCTCGATGCCGGTGGAGCGGAACCCGTAGTAGTCGCCGTTGATCGCGAAGACCGCATCGTGAGCCGCGGCGATCTCGCTCGTGGTCTGCACGATGTTCTCGCCGAATTGGTTGTTGGCGAAGGCCGAACGGAGTTCGGTCGCGGTGCCCAAGGTCACATCCGCGACGTAGTAGGTGACGATGTCGGAGCCTGACCCCGTGGTCACGGTCGACACCGTGACGGAGGTGGAACCGTCGCGGTAGGAGGTGTCCGTCAGGGTCTTCTCTGCGGTCGCGTCTGATGCGGAGACGGATGCCGTGGCGGACGCCGTGGCGATGACGCTTGCATGGGCCGCCTCGTAGGCGGCGACGTCGGCGACCTCGACATGCGGAATGAGGTAGCGATCGGCGGCCCACCAGGCGGTGCCGCCGAGGACGAGAGTCAGGCTGAGGGCGCCGATCAGCAGAGTGCGACGCCGGATGCGACGCCGCGACCTGTCGGGAGCGGGCGCCGTGTCCGTGCTGGCGGTGTCGCGATTTCGGTGGGCGTTGTCCATACCCACAGGTCTACGGAGCGCGGACTAATCGAACCCTGCCGAAGTTTCGGTATCGGCTATGCAAGCCTATGTTTGACCTATGAGGGCCGGGGTCGGTTGAGTGGCAGGCGGACGCTGAAGCTGGCCCCGGAGACAGTGCTGTCGACCGTGATGGTGCCGCCGTGGGCGGCGACGATCGCCTCCGCGATGGAGAGGCCGAGGCCCGTGCTTCCCGCGTTGCGGTTACGCGCGCGATCTCCGCGGGTGAATCGCTGGAAGAGACCGTCGCGCACCGCCGGGTCGATGCCGGGGCCCGTGTCGCGCACACCCAGAACCACCTCGTCACCGTCTCGTGCCAGCGACGTCGTGACGGTCGTCCCCGGCGGGGTGTGCATCTGGGCGTTGCGCAGAAGATTCGCCAGGACCTGACGCAAGCGATCCTCGTCACCGCGCACGGTGATCGGGGCGTCCCCCGGTATCTGCAGGCGCCAGTGGCGGGTGGGATCGACCGTGCGGGCGTCATCGACCGCATCGATGGCGAGAAGCGGTAATTCGACGTCGTCGTCACGAAGGCGCTGTCCGGCGTCGAGTCTCGCCAGCAGCAGCAGATCGTCCACCAAAGATGCCATCCGACGCGCCTCCGACTCGATGCGTTCGAGCGATCGCCGCTGCGAATCCGACATCGCCTCCGGCCCGGTCAGCGACAGTTGCGCGTAGCCACGCACGCTGGCCAAAGGCGTACGCAGCTCATGACTGGCGTCGGCGATGAATCGCCGCAGCTCGCTCTCGCTGTGCTGGCGGGCGGCCAGTGCCGCCTGCACGTGTCCGAGCAGATCGTTCAGCGAGGCACCGACGCGCCCGACCTCCGTGCGCACATCGGTGTCGGCGTCGGCGACGCGATCAGGGATCTCGACGTCCCCGCGACCCAGCGGCAGCGCCGATACCCGCTGCGCGACCGCGGCCACACGCTCCAGGGGTCGCAGGCGCTGGCGAACGAGAAGGGAAAGAGCTCCGATCGTGACGACGAGTGTCACTCCGCCGACGGCGACCAGGATCGTCGTCAGCGCGGTCGTGGTCGCCGCGGCATCCGCCAACGACATCCCGGACATCACCGTTCGTCCGCCGACGGACTGCGCCGCAACACGGAAAGAACCCAGATCAGAGCCAAGATCGACGGTCACCGGCTGGCGATCGGTGGGCACGGATGCCGACAGCGAGGCCACCTGGTCGGCGGACAGAGTGACCTCGGTGCCGTCCGCACGCGTATACGACGCCGACACCTGCGTGCCGGCGGCATCGAGCACGACCTGGAGAGAGCCGACGCGTGGATCCGGCTCTTTCGCGGCGGACGATCCGTTGCCGTGATCTGCACCCCCGCCCTGGGCATGCCCGTCGCCCCCCGCAACCGCCAGACCCCCGACGACCTGCTCATCGAGCCGGTCGTAGACGAAGGCGCGCAGCGCGAACACCGTCGCGACGCTCATGACGACGATCGCGAGCGCCACCAGAACACCCGTGCCGAGGACGAGGGCGCGCTGCAGCGTCAGAGGCCGGCGCAGGTTCACGGTTTGATCATGTAACCCACCCCGCGCACGGTGTGGATCATCGAATCGGAACCGGAGTCGATCTTGCGCCGCAGGTAGGAGATGTAGATCTCCACGACACCGCTGTCGCCGCCGAAGTCGTAGCCCCACACGGCGTCGAGGATCTGCGACTTGCTCACGACGCGCAGAGCGTTGTGCATGAGGTAGCGCAGCAACTCGAACTCCTTTGCCGTCAGGGTGATGGGCGTTCCCGCCCGCTTGACCTCGTAAGCGTCTTCGTCGAGGGTCAGATCGCCGACCCGGAGCAGGTCGTCCACGGCCGCAGCCGCAGCGACGTGACGACGCGCCATCGCGCGCAGCCGCAGGATGACTTCTTCGAGGTTGAACGGCTTCGTGACGTAGTCGTCACCGCCGGCGGCCATCCCCGCGATACGGTCCTCGACGGCGTCTTTCGCGGTCAGGAACAGGACGGGAACGTCGTTTCCGCTCGCCCGGATCCGCGACAGCAGTTCTACACCGTCGAGGTCGGGCATCATGACGTCGAGCACCAGGAGGTCGGGGTCGAAGTCGGCGATCACCTCGAGGGCGTGGCGACTGTCGGTGACCGCACGCGCGTCCCATCCTTCCTTCGCCATCGCCATCCGCAGCAATTCCCCAAGGTTGAGCTCGTCGTCCACGACGAGCGCGCGAACGGGACTGCCGTCGATGCGAGTGAGCGTGGGTCGGGGACTGTCCATGCGTCCCAGAATGCCCTGTCCGCCCCGACCGGGACCACGCCATCTTCGAAGAGATGCATGTGAGTTCCGCACGCGCGCACAAAAGAAAAGAGACCGCCCGGTTCGATCACCGGTCGGTCTCTTCGTCGCTGTGCGCGAGGGGGGAGTTGAACCCCCACGCCCTTTCGGGCACTGGCACCTGAAGCCAGCGCGTCTGCCTATTCCGCCACTCGCGCGAGCCGCGATCTCCGAAGATCTCACGGACTCAACTTCCCGAGGATATCACGCTCCGAGACCCGTTTCGACTCGGCGGTGCCCGTCTCGCTCAACGAGCGGGCTGGCCATCTGCCGCTCGTTGAGCGAGCGGCAGGAGTCGAAACCCCCATTCCCCCGCGCGCCAGATCGGCGCGTTCCGCGTCTGCTCAGCCTGTGCAACTAGCATGTACGCACCGGTCGGCGATCCTGAGGAGCCCTGTGGGACTACTGGACAGCTTCGAGAAGGGACTCGAGCGCGCAGTCAACAGCGCGTTCGCGAAGTCCTTCCGTAGCGGCATTCAGCCCGTCGAGATCGCGGCCGCCCTGCGCAGCGAGCTCGATGCGAAGGCTGCCGTCGTCAGCCGCGACCGCATCCTCGCCCCGAACACCTTCGAGGTGCGCATGTCGCCGGCCGATGCCGAGCGCATGCTCGGCCTGGGCAGCGCGCTGGACTCCGAACTGCACACCCTCGTCGACGCTCACGCGAAGGCGCAGGGATTCACCTTCGCCGGCCCCGTCACGATCGCCCTCGCGGGCGATCCCACACTGTCGACGGGCACGCTGCGGGTCGCCTCGCAGACTGCGGCGGGCCAGGTCGCCTGGCGCGGCATCGTCGAGATCGCCGGAGCGCAGCACACGCTGGCGAAGGGACGCACCGTGATCGGACGCGGCAGCGACGCCGACATCACGATCCCGGATGCCGGGACCAGCCGTCGCCACGTCGAGATCCTCTGGGACGGCGAGCGCGCCATGGTGCGCGACATGGGATCGACCAACGGCACGCAGCTGAACGGTACGAAGATCACCGAAGCGCCGCTGCTCCCCGACTCCGTGGTCACGATCGGCCGCACCGAGATCGTCTTCCGCGTCATCGCACAGGCCGCGCCCCCTCGACCCTCGACCTCTGCCGCCGACGCGACCCGCGCCTTTGGAATCGGAGGATCCGCGTGAGCGAGTTGACTCTCCTGCTGCTGCAGATCGGATTCCTGATCCTGCTGTGGTTCTTCGTCTTCGCCGTCGTCTACTCGCTGCGCGCCGACCTCTTCGGGGTGAAGGTGCGAAAGCTGCCCGAACCCGCGGCCGCCGGTGTCGCCCCCGCGGCATCCGCTCCCGCCCCCGCTCAGGCGGCAACGGCACCCATCGCCCCGGCCGCTCCTGCCGCCGCTGCGAGCCCGAGCGGACCGCAGAAGGCGACCCGCGACGCCGTGTCGCGCATCGTGATCACGAGCGGCCCGAAGGCCGGCCTCGAGCTGCCGCTCGGTTCTGACGCGCTGACGATCGGCCGCTCCAGCGAGTCGGGGCTCGTGATCCGCGACGACTACACCTCCAGCCACCACGCGCGCCTGCTGCTCTGGGGCGACCAGTGGATGATCCAGGACCTCGACTCCACCAACGGAACCTGGCACGACGGTGCTCGCGTGAGCACCCCGGTGCCCATCCGCGTGGGCGCACCGATCAAGGTCGGCGCGACGACGTTCGAGCTGAGGAAGTAGCCCGCCTCCCATGGTCTTCGAGGGATCGAGCGTCGCCATCTCCCACACGGGGAAGGTGCGCTCCAACAACCAGGATTCGGGCTACGCGGGCTCGAATCTCTTCGTCGTCGCCGACGGGATGGGTGGCCACGCCGGAGGCGACGTCGCCTCGAGCATCGCCGTCCACCGCCTCAAAGACCTCGACCGCCCGTACACGTCGACCGCCGAGGCCGAACAGGCGCTGCAGGAAGCCATCTCCTCGACCGCCGGCGTGCTGATCGGCACCGTCGCACGACGGCCCGAGCTCGCGGGCATGGGCACCACCGTCAGCGGCCTGATCATGGTCGACGACTACGCCGTGATCGCCCACATCGGCGACTCGCGCATCTACCTCTACCGCGACGATGCGCTCACCCAGATCACGACCGATCACACCTTCGTGCAGCGCCTCGTCGACTCGGGTCGCATCACTCCCGAAGAAGCCCGCTACCACCCGCGCCGGTCCGTGCTCATGCGCGTACTCGGCGACATGGACCCCGACCCCGAGGTCGACACGTTCATCATGCCGACGCAGCCCGGTGATCGCTGGCTGCTCTGCTCCGACGGCCTGTCCGGCGTCGTCGATGACGCCCACACCAGCAAGGTGCTCGGCCACCACTACCCGCCGGGTCGCACCGCCGATCTCCTGCTCAAGCAGGCGCTCGACGGCGGCGCCCCCGACAACGTGACCGTCGTCATCGTCGATGTGGGCGGCAGCCACCCGATGTTCAGCGGTACCGCGACGATCGTCGGCTCGGCATCCAACCCGCAGGGCGTCGACGTGCCGGCCGCCCGCCCCGGGCGCACCAGCTGGCTGCACACCGCCCGCCAGGCAGCCAACGAACCGACGCACTTCGAGCCCGCCGCGGAGTTCCTCGAGGAGCTCATCGAGGAAGACCGCCGACGCGCCCGCCGTCGGCGCATCTGGTGGGTCGTCGGCCTGATCGCGATCCTCGCCGCCCTCTCGGCGGCAGCGCTCGGCGCCTACGCCTGGACTCAGACGCGGTACTTCGTCGGCGCCGACACCGACACCGTCGTCATCTACCGCGGCATCCAGCAGGACATCGGACCGATCTCCCTCTCGTCCGTCTACGAGGACACCGGCATCTCCCTGAACGATCTGCCGTTCTATCAACGTCTCGCGGTCACCTCGACGATCTCGGCCCGGTCGCTCTCCGATGCCGAGCAGATCGTCGACACCCTGCGCACCACTCTGGAGGGTGAACGATGAGCTCGGCGACCGACACCGTCCAGGCCGACACCACGGTCGTCAAGGCGCTGAGAAAGCTCCGGATGCCGCAGACGCAGCGCAACCGTGAACTCGGGCTGCTGCTGTTCGCCTTCGTGATCAACGGCGCCGCGATCGCCCTCGTGCAGTTGGGCGCGCTCGGCCACATCGACTGGACGTTCCTCTACTACTGCGGCGCGCTGACGGTGCTCGTGCTCGCCCTGCACATCGTGCTGCGCTTCAAGGCCTCTCAAGCCGACCCGTTCGTTGTTCCCATCGCGACCGTGTTGTCGGGTCTGGGCCTCGCGATGATCTACCGCATCGACATCGAAGACCAGAGCACCGGGTGGGACGCCCTCTCGACGCGTCAACTGGTGTGGCTCGCCATCGCGAGCGCCGCGGCGGTCGCCATCGTGATCTTCCTGAAGAACTACCGCGTGCTCTTCCGCTACACGTACGTGTTCGGCTTCGTCGGCATCCTGCTGCTCGTGCTCCCCTTCGTCCCGGGACTGGGCACCGACGCCAACGCCGATGTGTGGATCTCCATCGGCGGTCTCTTCTCCTTCCAGCCGGGCGAGCTGGCGAAGATCGCGCTGGCCATCTTCTTCGCCGGCTATCTCGTGCGCACGCGCGAGGCCCTCACCTCGGTGGGAACGCGTTTCCTCGGCATGACGTGGCCGCGCGCCCGCGAGCTCGGTCCCCTTCTGCTCATCTGGCTCGCCTCGATGGCGATCATCATCTTCCAGCGCGACCTGGGCACGGGTCTGCTCATGTTCGGGATGTTCATCGCGATGATCTACGTGGCCACGGGCAAGACGAGCTGGGCGGTGCTCGGCCTGCTCCTCGCCGTCGGCGGCGCCCTCATCGCCTCGCAGGTGCTCAGCTACGTGGGTGGGCGCTTCCAGAACTGGCTGGACGCCTTCAACCCCGCCGTCATCGACAGCGCGGGCGGCAGCTATCAGCTCGTGAGCGGCATCTTCGGCCTGTCCGAGGGCGGCCTGCTCGGAACCGGTCTCGGGCGTGGACGGCCGGGGCTGACCCCCCTGTCGCAGAGCGACTACATCTTCCCTAGCATCGGCGAAGAGCTGGGGCTCATCGGCGTCTTCGCGATCCTCTGCCTGTACATGGTGTTCACCAGTCGCGGCATCCGCATCGGCATCGCCGGCCAGGACGACTTCGGAAAGCTGCTGGCCACCGGCCTGTCGTTCACCATCGCGCTCCAGGTGTTCATCATGGTCGGGGGCGTCACCCGACTCATCCCCCTGACGGGGCTGACGACCCCGTTCCTCGCGGCGGGCGGATCGTCGCTGGTGGCCAACTGGATCGTCGTCGCGTTGCTGCTGCGCATCTCGGATGCCGTGCGCTCGCGCCCCCGGGTGGTGATCGGATGACCCGCGAACTGCGACGGCTGTCGCTGATCATGCTCGCCATGTTCGTGGCCCTGTTCGGCGCGACCAGCTGGATCCAGGTCGTCCAGGCCGGCGATCTCAGCGAGAACCCGCTCAACAAGCGCGCGCTCTACGACTCGTTCGAGGTGCAGCGCGGGTCGATCATCGCCGGCGACACCGTCATCGCCGACTCCGTGCCCAGCGACGACGTGTACGCCTGGCAGCGCCAGTACGCCGACCCCCAGATGTGGGCGCCGGTGACCGGCTACATGAACCCGCTGCTGAACTCGGTGACCGGACTCGAGCAGGCGATGAACAAGGAGCTCTCGGGCACCGCCAACTCGCAGTTCCTCTCGCGCGTCGATCAGATCATCACGGGTCAGCCCGCGCGCGGCTCCAACGTGCTGCTCACCCTCGACCCGGCCATCCAGAAGGCCGCCTTCGACGCGCTCGGCACCTATCAGGGCGCCGTCGTCGCCCTCGAGCCCAAGACCGGGCGCGTTCTCGCGATGGTCACGAGCCCGAGCTACGACACCAACGCGATGGCCGTGCACAACGCGCAGCAGGTCAACACGACCTACGACCAGCTGATGAACGCCGCGGTCAACCCGCTCGACAACCGCGCCATCGGCACGCTGAACCCACCCGGGTCGACCTTCAAGCTCGTCGTCGTCTCGGCAGCGCTGGCATCGGGCAAGTTCACGCCCGACTCGACCTTCCCGAACCCCGCGACCTACACGCTGCCGGGCACGTCGACCTCGATCCGCAACTTCGACGGCAACACATGCGGCCCGGGCGATCAGGTCACCATCGCGACCGCCCTGCGCCTGAGCTGCAACATCCCGATGGCCCAGCTCGCCGTCGCCCTCGGTCAGGACGCGCTGCGCGCCGAAGCCGAGAAGTACGGCTTCAACAACGCGAGCATCGACATCCCGCTCGGCGTCGTCACCTCGGCATACCCGACGGGCGCCCTCTCGGCCGACAAGGTCGCCCTGACGGGGTTCGGGCAGGGCAGCGTCACCGCCACCCCGCTGCAGATGGCGATGGTGGCCGCCGGCATCGCCAACGGCGGCATGGTCATGAAGCCGCGCATGGTCGACCGCGTCGTGGCGCCCGATCTGACCGTGCAGGAGACGTTCACCGACACCGAGCTGGGCCGTGCGCTCAGCACGACGGATGCCGCGACGATGACCTCGCTGATGATCTCCAATGTCCGTGACGGCGCGGCCAGCGGTGCAACAATAGACGGGGTCGACGTGGCCGGGAAGACCGGTACCGCGGAGCACGGACCCTCGGATCCGTACACTCTCTGGTTCACGGGCTTCGCCCCGGCCAACGACCCGAAAGTGGTCGTCGCCGTGATGGTGGAAAACGGCGGAGGTCTCGGGCAGTCCGGCACGAGCAACGGGATCGCGGCTCCAATCGCGAAGAAAGTCATGGAGGCGGTGCTGAGCAGATGAGACCGACACAGGGTGTGAGCTTCGGTGGACGCTACGAGCTGGATTCGCGGATCGCAATCGGCGGCATGGGTGAGGTCTGGGAGGCCACCGACCATGTGATCGGACGCACCGTCGCGATCAAGATCCTCAAAGACGAGTACATGGGAGACCCGGGCTTCCTGGAGCGCTTCCGTGCCGAGGCCCGCCACGCGGCGCTCGTCAACCACGAGGGGATCGCGAGCGTCTTCGACTACGGCGAGGAGAACGGCTCCGCCTTCCTCGTGATGGAGCTCGTCCCCGGGGAAGCCCTGTCGACCATCCTCGAGCGCGAGGGCTCGCTGTCCACCGACAAGACCCTCGACATCGTCGCTCAGACCGCGGCCGCCCTGCAGGCCGCGCACGCCGCCGGCCTCGTGCACCGCGACATCAAGCCGGGGAACCTGCTCATCACACCCGACGGACGGGTGAAGATCACAGACTTCGGCATCGCCCGTATCGCCGATCAGGTACCGCTCACGGCCACCGGTCAGGTGATGGGAACCGTGCAGTACCTGTCGCCGGAGCAGGCGTCGGGCCATGCGGCATCCCCCGCGACCGACATCTACTCGCTGGGCATCGTCGCCTACGAGTGCCTCGCTGGCAAGCGTCCCTTCACCGGGGAGTCGCAGGTGGCGATCGCGATGGCGCAGATCAACGACACCCCGCCGCCGCTGGCCGCCACCATCGCCGAACCGGTGCGCAACTTCGTGATGAGCATGATCGCGAAGAAGCCCGAGGACCGTCCCGCGACCGCCTCGGCGGTCGCCCGCGCGGCGACCGCACTTCGTCGCGGCGATGTCGCCGGCGCGGCGGCCATCGTCCCGGCGATCGCCGGCGGCATGGCCATGGACGAGGCGACCAAGCTCCTCACGCCGGGCGTCGCGACCCAGGAGGCTACACGTCTGCTGCCGACGGCGGGCGCGGTGGGCGCCGTCGCGGCCGCCGACGCCGCGGACGAGCCGCAGAAGAAGAAGCGCAGCCCGTGGACGTGGCCGCTGGTCGCGCTCATCGCGTTGCTGCTCATCGTGCTGGGCGGCACGCTGTTCGCCCTTTTCGCGAATCAGGGCGCGCAGCCCGCTCCGACGTCGAGCTCGACATCGCAGACACCCAGCCGCTCCGCGACGCCCCCGTCACCCTCGGCGAGTCCCACGACGGTGGCCATCGACAGCCTTGGACTGATCGGGCAGACGTGTGACGCCGCAAAGGCCATCGCTGAGAAGGCCGGTTTCACCAACGTCTCCTGCGAGCGGGGATCCGCGGCAACGACGCAGGACGAGGTCGGCAAGGTGTACCAGACCAACCCGACCACGGGCAACGTCAAGCTCAGCAGCCCGGTGACGCTGACCTTCTACGACGAGATGAGCCCGATCGGAACGCCGAACGCGCCGACGGTGACGAACGACCCGAAGGGGTCGCAGACCTTCACCGTGACGTGGGATGCGTTCAGCGGATGCCCGGCCGGGTCCTCGGTGACCGCGTACAACTTCACCGTGATCAACGGCACCTTCAACGCCAACAACAGCACGACTTACCAGTCACCCACGGCTCCGCGGAGCCTTCAGGTGACGGCGGACAAGAACGTGCAGCCGGGCTCGTTGATCCTCGTGAAGTACAGCGCGCAGTGCGGCGATCGCACGAGCCCGGACTCGCAGGAGGGTCAGGCTCCGATCCCGACGACGACGACGCCCACGGGCACGCCGGCTCCCTGAGCGGCGTCGCGCCCCCGGGGTGGGGGGCGCGGACTGACGGGTCCAGGGGTCGCACAGGAGGGTTCTATTAGGCTGGCTATGAGTCAGCCCAGGGGAGAGAAGTGTCTGCAGATCCGCGTGTGCTGTCCGAGCGGTATCGGGTCGATGAACTCATCGGCCGCGGAGGCATGGCCAGCGTGTATCGCGGGCAGGACCTGACCCTCGGGCGTCAGGTGGCCATCAAGATCCTCAAGCGGGAGCTCGCCGAAGACAGCGCGTTCCGCACTCGGTTCCGGCTCGAGGCGCAGTCGGCATCGAGGATGTCGCACCCCGCGATCGTCCGCGTCTACGACGCCGGTGAAGATGCCGAGACCGACCCGGACGGCTCGACGCATCCCGTGCCATACATCGTGATGGAACTCGTGGAGGGCACCCTTCTCAAGGATGTCGTCAGCGATGGCGGCGTGCCCGTCGGCGACGCCATCCGCTACGTGGACGGCATCCTCGAAGCACTCGAGTACTCCCATCGCGCCGGCGTCGTCCACCGCGACATCAAGCCCGGAAACGTCATGATCACCGCCGGCGGCCAGGTGAAGGTGATGGACTTCGGCATCGCGCGCGCCGTGTCCGACTCTTCCTCCACCGTCGCCGAGACCACCGCGATCATCGGCACCGCGGCCTACCTGTCGCCGGAGCAGGCCAAGGGCGAGCCGGTCGATGCGCGCGCCGACCTCTACTCCGCCGGCATCGTGCTGTACGAGCTGCTCACCGGTCGCCAGCCCTTCCGCGGCGAGTCACCGGTCGCCGTCGCCTATCAGCACGTGAGCGAGACGCCCCTGCCGCCGTCCGAACTGGTCGATGCGATCCCGCGCTCGATCGACGCCGTGGCGCTGCGCGCTCTCGCCAAGGACCCGTTCCAGCGATACCAGGACGCGGCGTCGTTCCGCCAGGCGCTCGACGCCACCGTGGACGGTCACGCCCCCACGAAGAAGCAGGTCGGCGCGCTGGCGAGCGAGCTGTACGGTGCGAATCCGCGACAGGCTGCCGAGACGGCCCGGTCGCTGCGACAGCTCACCGCCGACACCACGATGCGACGGACGCAGGCCGGACCCCCGGCCGCCTGGATCTGGGCCGGCGTAGCGCTGCTCGCCGTCGTGCTGATCTCCGTGCTGATCTGGGTGATCACGATACGTCCCGGCAGCGCGGTTCCCCAGAACTCGCGCGTCGTCGAGGACGTCGTCGACATGTCGTGGGACCGCGCCAGCGAGAAGCTGTCGGGGCAGGATCTCGAGGCGAAGCGCGTGGACCAGAGCGACGACGGGATCGTCGCCGGCAACGTCATCCGCACCGATCCCGCCGCGGGCACGATCGTCGCGCCCGGCCAGACGATCACGGTCTACGTCTCCACGGGACAGCAGACCAGCGCCATGCCCGATATCGCCGGAAAGTCCTCGACAGATGCCGAAGCGGCTCTGAAGGCCGTCGGATTGCAGCTCGGCGCCGTGACAACGCGCAGCGATCCCGACCTCGCGCAGGGCATCGTGATCTCCGCCGACCAGACCGCCGGCACGCAGATCCCGGTCGGAACGCGCGTGAACCTCACGGTCGCCAGCGGCAAGGTCGCTCTGGTGAATCTCGTCGGTTACACCGTCGACGCGGCGACCCGCGACCTCACGTCCGATGACCTCAAGCTCACCGCGAGCGTCGTCGAAGACCCGTCGTGCCCCGCCGTGGGATCGACACCGATCGTCGCCGGGCAGTCACTGCCCCCGGGCGACGTGCCGATCCACTCCACGGTCGAGCTCCGCGTCTGCACCGGAAAGTAGTCCGCGCAGGGGCCGCAGCTCACGGCCCCGCGCCTCGGCGCCGGTGACTCCGAGGCGCTCGAGCCATGCGCCCAGCAGCAGATGGCCCCCCTCGGTGAGCACCGACTCGGGATGAAACTGCACCCCCCAGAGCGGCAGGTCACGGTGGGCGAGTCCCATGATGACTCCGGACGACGTCTGCGCTGTCACCTGGAGTTCGGCGGGCAGGGAGTCCGGAACGACGGCGAGGGAGTGGTATCGCGTCGCGGCGAAAGGTGAGGGCAGTCCCGTGAAGGGAAACGCGCCGTCGTGCCACACCTGCGACGTCGTGCCGTGGCGCAGTCGGGGGGCTTCGGCGACCGTCGCGCCGAACGCCGCCGCGAGCACCTGGTGGCCCAAGCACACCCCGAGCAGAGGGATCCCCTGACCCCCCGCCGCGCGCACGATGTCGATCGACGCCCCGGCATCCGCGGGGGCGCCGGGCCCCGGCGAGATCAGCACTCCGGCATACGGCGCGATCAACGCTCCCGGGTCGTCGACGGCATCCGCTTCGACCATGTCGGTCGTCGCACCCAGCTCCTGCAGATAGCCGGTGAGCGTGTGGACGAAGCTGTCGTGGTTGTCGACGACGAGGACGCGACGCCCGTCAGCCGCCGACCGTGGCATCCTGCGGATTGATGAACTGGCCGACCCACGGGAACACGTACCAGAACAGCCCGTAGAGCACCGCGGCGAGCAGGACCAGCAGAATCACGATGCGCACCCAGGCCGGGCCGGGCAGAACGCGCCAGAGGGCGGCATACATCAGGCAGACACTCCCTGGGTCAGCGAGGCGGGCGGTCCCGCCGAGGTCGGAGTGAAGCTCTCGAACACGGCGTATGCGATGATGCGCTCGAGCATGTTGAGCTTCGGGGCACAGCTGGTCAGGGTGAGGTAGCGGCCGTTGGCCGCCATGCCCACCTGCTGCGGAACGGGCAGCAAGACCTCGACCTGCGTCGCCTGGACGTACTCGAGAGTACGGAAGCGATAGGTGTACCAGCCGTCCGGGGTCTGGATGACGATGGCGTCGCCGATCACGAGCTTGTCGATCGGGTCGAAGGGTGCGCCCGAGGTCCACCGATGGGCGGCGTACACGGTGTTGCCGACCTCTCCGGGCATGGCGGTGTCGGTGTAGTGACCGATCTCGCCCGCGTCGAGGATGTCGTGACGGCCGGTGCCCGCGGCCACGGTGAACTGCCAGTTCGGCCCGAAACGCGGGATGAACATGACCCCGAACTGCTGACCGTAGTCCTTCTGCGCCATCACCGGAACGACCGGTGCGGCAGCCTCCTGAGATGAGCTCGCGCTCGGAGACGGAGACGGAGTGTCGGATGCCGTCGGGCTCTGCGATGCCTGCTGCAGCCAGCTCTGCGACAGCGCACTGGCCTCGGTGTGCTTCTGAGACCCGATGATCCAGTCACCGATCCACATCTGCCAGGCGACGTAGAGCAGTGCGACGACGCCGGCCGTGATCAGCAACTCGCCGAGCACGCCGAGGAAAGAGGCTCGTCGCCGCGGCTTCACCGGCTTGACCGGGCGCGCCGCCGGGGACGTGCCCTCCGGCTCCTGCGAGTTCGTCTGCGCCGGGATCGTCGGCCCGGACCCCTCCGACTGCGCGGCAAGACGCCGCGCACGTCGAGACGTGTGCTCGAGGGGGTCGATGCCCTCGGCTGCGTTGTCGCCGGTGCCGTCCTTCACGCTGTGATTGTCGCACAGCGTGGCTGGGGGAGACCTGCCAGGTAGAATCTTGGCCATGGCGCGTTCAGGAAAGCACGACGAGCAGGTCGCGGAGTACGGCGAAGGCGAGTCCGCACCCAACCCGGTGTGGTTCAAGCCCATCATGCTCGGGCTCATGATCCTGGGGCTGCTGTGGGTGATCGTGTTCTACCTGAGCAACCAGGCGCTGCCGATTCCCGGCATCGCCGGATGGAACCTCGTCATCGGCTTCGGGATCGCCTTCATCGGGTTCTTGATGACGACGCGCTGGCGCTGACCACCACCCCTCGGCCTCTCCACAGGTGTCAGTGCCTGTGAGTTACACGGGTGTAATTCATCCCCATCTGTGGATGAACCTGTGGATAAGTCTCCGCTGACGGCCTAGGCGTAGATGAACAAGGGCACCGCGAGGAGGCCCAGCAGACCCGCCCCGACCGCGACGAGCAACCATACTTGCAGCCCCCGTTGTCGGATCTTGCGCGTTCGGGCGAAGATCACGCCGATCAGCGCACCCACGAGCCCGCCGCCGATGTGAGCCGGCCACGCGATGCCCGATCCGGGCAGGAACGTGATCACGAGGTTGATCCCGAGAAGCACGGCGATCGCGGTGACGTTGGCGCCGAGGTGACGACCGATGACGAACATCGCGCCCAGAAGACCCCAGACCGCACCGGAAGCGCCGACGACCCATGTCGTCGGCGCGACGAAGGCGCCCAGCACGGATCCACCCAACGCGCTCAGGAGGTAGAGCGCCAAGAAACGCCACCGCCCGAGCAGCGGTTCGAGACTGCGTCCCAGCGCCCACAGCGCCAGCATGTTGAAGGCGATGTGGAAAGGGCTCGCGTGCACGAGCGTCACGGTCAACAATCGCCAAGGCTGCGTGTAGGCCAGCCACGGTGCGAACGCAAAAAGACTCTGAACCAGCGGGCCGATGCCCGGGATCAGTCCGATCAGGTAGAACACGGTGGTGACGATGACCAACGTGTACGTCACGACCGGTTTGCCGTCGATGCCGGACGGACGCCGTCGCGGCATCCGCGTGACATTCGCCTTGGCGGCCTGGCGCTGCTCGGCGAGGCACTCCGGACAGATCACGCCCACCGGCAGCGGCGTCTGGCACTCTCCGCAGATCGTGCGCAGACACCGCTGGCAGAGCACGAAGCTCTGGCGGTCAGGATGCCGGTAGCAGAAGTTGTCCGGATTGGTGCGGATGTCGGAGTCGGTCACGCGGGCCGGTTCCGCTCTCTTCAGGCGGGGACGACGTCGATCGAGCTGATCACGACGGGCTCGATCGGGCGGTCGCCCGCGGCGGTGGGAACGGCCGAGATCGCGTCGACGACGGCACGCGAGGCGTCGTCGGCGACCTCGCCGAAGATCGTGTGCTTGCCGTTGAGCCACGGCGTCGGATCGGTCGTGATAAAGAACTGCGAGCCGTTGGTGCCCTCGGCCTTGCCCGTGATGGCGTTGCGGCGCAGTCCGGCGTTGGCCATCGCGAGCAGGTAGGGCGCACCGAAGGTGAGCTCGGGATGGATCTCGTCGTTGAAGTTGTAGCCCGGGCCCCCGACGCCCTGACCGAGCGGGTCGCCGCCCTGGATCATGAAGTTCGGGATGATGCGGTGGAAGATGACGTCCTTGTACAGCGGACCCTCGCCGGGCTTGCCGGTCGCCGGGTGCGTCCAGGCCTGCGAGCCGTCGGCCAGACCCGTGAAGTTCTGCACGGTGCGCGGTGCGTGGTCTCCGAAGAGGTTGACGACGATGTCGCCGTGGTTGGTGTGGATGGTCGCGACGGCGGTGTGGATCGGCATGCCTAGCATTCTCTCACCTGTCAACCCCTCGCGAGGCCCGGGAGGTCTGGCAAGATGGGATGAAACCCAGCCGGAACCCAGGGAGGGCACCGTGAGCCTCAGCCGCAAGCGCAAGAAGGAACTCCGCAAGCTCCAGCACCAGGCGAACACGCTGTGGGAGTCGCAGCAGGTCCTGATCGGACAGGCGGGCGAGGTCGCCCGCGAAGCCGGCCGCCAGCTCGGCAACTACAACCGCGAGCAGGTCGTGCCGACCGTGCAGCACACCTACGAGAAGTACGCCGCCCCCTATGTCGAGCAGGGCGTCGCGACCTCCAAGAAGGTCTACAACGACAAGGTCGTCCCGACGGCGGGTGCCCTGATCGGTTCGGCGCTCTCGGTGTGGGATGCCGCGAACGAGAAGCGCCAGGATCTGGCCGCCGGTCGCGGTTTCGGATCGATCGACCTCGCCGCCCTGCAGAAGAAGGCCGACAAGTACGGCAAGAAGGCGACGAAGCAGCTGAGCGTCCCCGCTGCGAAGAAGGGGATCGGCGCCGGGGGCGTCATCGCGATCCTCCTCGGCATCGCGGCGGCGGCCGGCGTGGTCTACGCGGCGTGGCAGACCCTTCGCGCGGACGACGAGTTGTGGGTGGCGGACGACCCGCTGCGCGCCCCGGATGCCTGATCCCCTCGACCGCGTCCGAGATGCGGCCGCCGCGCGCGACCTGGCCATCGAGCTTCGTGAGCGGCCCGCGGCATCCAGCCTTGCGGAGGCGGCCGGCCTGCTCGGTCTGCAGCCTGCTGACATCGTCAAGACACTCGTGGTCAAGAAGTCCGACGACACGTATCTGTTCGCGTTGATCCCGGGAGATCTGGCGATCTCCTGGCCGAAACTGCGCGCGCTGGTCGGGGTGAACAAGCTGAGACTCCCCGAGCCGGAGCTCGCTCTGGCCGCGACCGGCTACGAGCGGGGAACCATCGTGCCGATCGGCAGCACGAACGACTGGCCGGTGTACGCGGACGCGTCGATCGTGGGCAGACGTATCGCGATGGGTGCCGGGGCTCACGGCTACAGCCTGTTCGTCGACGCCGACGACCTCATCCGTGCATACGATGCGACGGTCGCCGACATCTCGCAGCCGGCGGCGTCCTGAGCGCATCGCGCTGCGCGCTCAGACCGCGCCGGTGACGGCCACCCCGGCCATCCCGAGCGCGATGTCGACGAGCTTCACCCGTTGCGGCGGCAGCGCCGTGAGGTCGAACCATTCCGCCCGATCGGTCGATCCGTTCTTCTCGTGGCGCAGCTGACCTCCCGTCACCTGCGCGCGGTAGACGATGCGCAGCGTATGCAGGGGCTCGGTGTCGGCAGCGAAGACCCGGCGGTTCGCCGGGATCACGCGGGAGTGGATGCCGAGGAGCGTGCCGATCCGCACGCGGTACCCGGTCTCCTCCCACACCTCTCGGCGCGCGGCATCCACGGGATCCTCGCCCTCTTCCAGGCCGCCGCCGGGCATGGTCCAAGCTCCCCGGCGCCCCTGGTGCCAGTGGGCGAGCAGCACGCGGTCGGACTCGTCGACGACGACGGCGTAGGCGGCGACCCGCAAGTCCATGCCGAGAGCCTAGCGGTCGCGATCGGCAGATCCGAGGGTCAGGCCGAAGCCGTCCGCAGCTCGCGTTCACGCAGCGCACGTTCGACGGATCCGACATCGCGGACGGCTCCACGATCGGCCGACGTCGCCATCGCCGCATACGCCCGCAGCGCCAGCGACACCGGTCGCTGACGATCGCGCGGCGCGTATCCGCCCTCGTCCAGCAGTCGGGCGCGACGTCGCTCGAGCTCGTCGTCGTCCACACGCAGGCTCATCGACCGCGACGGGATGTCGATGTCGACGATGTCACCGTCTTCGACGAGGGCGATGATCCCGCCGCTGGCTGCTTCCGGCGAGACGTGACCGATGGACAGACCCGACGTGCCGCCCGAGAAACGACCGTCGGTCACCAGGGCGCACACCTTGCCCAGGCCCCGGCCCTTGAGGAACGAGGTGGGATGCAGCATCTCCTGCATACCCGGGCCGCCCTTGGGACCCTCGTACCGGATCACGACGACGTCACCCGGCTGCACCTTCTTGCCGAGGATCTTCGCCACCGCCTCCTCTTGCGACTCGCAGACCACCGCAGGACCCGAGAACACCAGGATCGAGGGGTCCACGCCCGCGGTCTTGACCACGGCGCCGTCCACCGCGAGGTTGCCGCGCAGCACCGCGAGACCACCGTCGGCGGAGTAGGCGTGCGCGACGGAGCGGATGCAGCCGTTCTCGGCATCCTCGTCCAGGGTCGCCCAGCGCTCCGACTGCGAGAACGCGCTCGAGGAGCGCACGCCTCCGGGTGCCGCGTGCCAGAGCTCACGCGCCGCGTCGGAAGCCGTGCCCCCGCGCACGTCCCACTCGCCCAGCCACGCGTCCAGCGAGGCCGCGTGGATCGACGAGACATCGGCGTTGAGCAGCCCCGCGCGGTGCAGCTCGCCGAGGATGGTGGGGATGCCGCCGGCGCGGTGCACGTCCTCCATGTAGTACATGCGGCCGTAGGCCGGGTTGGGTGCGATCTTCGCGAGGCACGGCACGCGACGGGAGATGGCGTCGATCTCGTCGAGACCGAAGTCGATGCCGGCCTCGTGCGCCGCGGCCAGCAAGTGCAGGATCGTGTTCGTCGATCCGCCCATCGCGATGTCGAGCGCCATCGCGTTGGCGAAGGCCGCCGGGCTCGCGACGGCGCGCGGGAGCACCGACGCGTCGTCTTCGTCGTAGAAGGCGCGGGTGATCTGGACCGCGACCTCCCCGGCCTTCTCGTACAGTGCCCGGCGGGCGGTGTGGGTCGCCAGTACCGAGCCGTTGCCGGGGAGGGCGAGGCCGAGCGCCTCGACGAGACAGTTCATCGAGTTCGCTGTGAACATGCCCGAGCACGATCCGCACGTCGGGCAGGCGTTCTCCTCGATGCGCTGGATGTCGGCATCCGACACCGTGTCGTTCGCCGCCTCGGAGATCGCGTCGACCAGGTCGAGGGTGCGGACGGTCCCGTCGACCAGAGTCGCCCGGCCCGACTCCATCGGGCCGCCCGAGACGAAGACGGTCGGAATGTTGAGGCGGAGGGCCGCCATCAGCATTCCGGGCGTGATCTTGTCGCAGTTGGAGATGCACACGAGCGCGTCGGCCTGGTGCGCGTTGACCATGTATTCCACCGAGTCGGCGATCAGATCGCGTGAGGGCAGCGAGTACAGCATGCCACCGTGCCCCATGGCGATGCCGTCGTCGACGGCGATGGTGTTGAACTCGCGCGGGATGCCGCCGGCCGCGGTGATCGCGTCGGAGACGATGCGGCCCACCGGCTGCAGGTGCGTGTGGCCGGGGACGAACTCGGTGAAGCTGTTCGCGACGGCGATCATCGGCTTGCCGAAGTCGGCCGCGTTCACGCCGGCGGCGCGGAACAGGGCACGGGCGCCAGCAGCGTTGCGGCCGTGAGTGACGGTGCGAGAGCGCAGAGGGGTGGGCATGGTTCCACTCTGGATGCCGCGGCGCGCGGTCGGAAGTCTGCGCTGCTCCTAGTAGTGGCAGTACTAGGTTTGTGGGGTGACTGACGAGAGCACCCGCGACGACGGCCGTCAGCGGCGGCAGGAGCTGGGCTCGTTCCTGCGACGCCAACGCGAGCGCCTGGAGCGGGCCGCCTACGGGCTGCCGCCGGCCGGCCGTGGTCGCGCCGTGGGCCTCCGACGTGAGGAGGTCTCGTACCTGTCGGGGGTGAGCGTCACCTGGTACACGTGGCTCGAGCAGGGGCGCGACATCCACCCCTCGCGCCAAGTCCTGGACGCCGTCGCGGCGGCGCTTCGCCTCACCGACGCCGAACACGACTACGTCCTCAGTCTCGTCGGTCTCGCACCGCGGCCGGCCGTGCGCGCGGATGCCGTAGACGTCGCGCCCGCCCACGTGCAGCGCTTTCTCGACGCCCTCGACGAGCATCCGGCCTATGCACTCGCCCCCGACTGGGGGATCGCCGGGTGGAACAGCGCGTACGAGCGCCTGTACCCCGGCGTGGCCACGACCTCGTCGGAAGATCGCAACCTTCTGTGGCTGGTCTTCACCGACCCCTCGGTGCGCTCGCTGCTGGACGACTGGGACGACACGAGCCGGCGATTCCTCGCCGAGTTCCGCGCCGAGGCCGGACCTCGTCTGGGAGATCCGCGCTACCGCGATCTGGTTGCGCGACTGATCGCGGCCAGCGACGACTTCCGCACCCGGTGGAACGAGCACGGCGTGGGGGGCTTCGTCTCGCGCGAGCGCGTGTTCCGCCATCCCGAACGGGGGCGGCTGGTGTTCGAGCACCACCAGCTGCGACCGTCGGATCACACCGACGTGCAACTCGTGGTCTACGTCGCGGATGCCGAGACCCGACGGCGCTTCGCGCGCACGACGGACTGAGGCTGCGCCGCCGGTCAGGCGAGCTTCGCGACGATCGCGGCGATGCGTCGCGTGCGGGTCTCATCCGTCTTGGCCGAGACGACGTTCGTGACGTGCGCCTTGCGCGCGCTGGGAGCGAGCGCGTCGAAGCGCGCGCGGATCCCGGCATCGTCCAAGGCGACGGCGAGATCGTCCGGGACCTCGACCGTCCGCGGTGCCGTGTCGAGCTCGAGGGTGACCTCGATCGCGTCACCGCCGGCGAGGCCGGTCGCCGCGCGCTTGTCGGACGAGAACGGGATGAGGTGGCGTCCACCCATCACCGCGAGCGTGCTCGGGTAGGTGAAGCCGTTCACGGTGACCGTGACCGCTGCACGGCTGCCGCCGCCGAGGGCCTCGACCACCTCTGGGGGAACCACGATGCCCGTGTTGTTTCCCTGCTGGAAGAGCGTCGTTTCGAACCGCATGCTGCGAGTATGTCAGCGTGCGAAGCCGAGGGGAGAAAAACTGTGGAGCCTAGGAGATTCGAACTCCTGACATCCTGCTTGCAAAGCAGGCGCTCTACCAACTGAGCTAAGGCCCCGGACGGGTAGTGGTGGGGCTACCAGGACTTGAACCTGGGACCTCTTCATTATCAGTGAAGCGCTCTAACCGCCTGAGCTATAGCCCCGTCCGGAGGCGGCGTTGCCGCCGTCAACCTCCAAGACTTTACCCGACGAGCGGGCAAACAAAAAATCGGTCAGTTGGACGTGAAGCCGACGAGCAGTCCGCCGGTCACCTTGACCATCAGGTTGTAGATCCCGGCGACGACGGCGCCCAGCACCGTGATCACGATCAGGTTCAGGATGGCCACCACGGAGGAGAACGCCATGACCTGCGCCAGGTTGATCACATCGCTCAACTTGAAGTTGTCGTCGAAGGCCTTGAAGAGGTCGTCGAGCTTGCCGATCAGTCCCGTCGTGCTGAGCACCGTGTAGATCAGGAAGCTCGCCACCACCGTGACGATCGCGACGGCCACCGCGGCGAGGAAGGACAGCTTCACGGCGGACCAGAAGTCCACGTACACGAGGCGCAGACGCACCTGCTTGGCGCTGGTCTTACTGGATGACTTCTTGGCGAGCTTGTCGGCTACCGTGCTCATGCGTCGGTGTCACTTCCTTCGGGGCGCGAAGCGGGGGAGTCTTCGGCGTCGGTGGTCTCGGCCGGGTCCTGCTCCGCTCGGAGCGCTCGCTCCGAGTTCCGTGCGATTGCGAGGATGCGATCGTCGTCGTCGGGACGGGCGAAGACCACTCCCATGGTGTCGCGACCCTTCGCAGGCACCTCGGCCACGGCAGAGCGTACCACCTTGCCGCTGGCAAGAACCACCAAGACCTCGTCGTCCTCACCGACGATCAGACCGCCGGCGAGATCGCCCCGGTCCTCGTTCAGCTTGGCGACCTTGATGCCCAGTCCGCCACGTCCCTGGAGGCGGTACTGGTCGACAGCGGTGCGCTTGGCGTACCCGCCTTCGGTCACGACGAAGACGTAGGCATCGTCCTTCGCGACGGATGCCGACAGCAGCGTGTCACCCTCGCGGAACGACATCCCCTTCACACCCTCGGTCGAGCGGCCCATGGGACGCAGCGACTCGTCGGTCGCGGTGAAGCGCAGCGACATGCCCTGACGGGAGATGAGGAGGATGTCGTCGGTGTCGTCGACGAGCAGCGCGCTGACGACCTCGTCGCCGTCCTCCTCATCCTGCCCACGCAGGCGGATCGCGATGATGCCACCCTGACGATTGGTGTCGTACTCGCTGAGGAAGGTCTTCTTGATCTTGCCGTCGCGGGTCGCGAGCACGAGGTACTGGGCGACCTTGTAGTCGCGGATGTCCAGGATCTGCGCGATCTCCTCACCCGGCTGCAGTGCCAGCAGGTTCGCGACGTGCTGACCCTTCGCGTCGCGGCCGGCCTCGGGAACCTCGTACGCCTTCGACCGGTAGACGCGGCCCTTGGTGGTGAAGAAGAGCAGCCAATGATGTGTGGTCGTCACGAAGAAGTGTTCGACGACATCGTCGGCCCGCAGCTGGGCGCCCTTGACGCCCTTGCCGCCGCGATGCTGGGAACGATAGTTGTCACTGCGCGTGCGCTTGATGTACCCGTCGCGGGTGACGGTGATGACCATCTCCTCTTCGGGGATGAGGTCTTCCATCGACATGTCGCCGTCGAAGCCGTGCAGGATGTGCGTGCGACGGTCGTCACCGAACTTGTCGACGATGCCGGTGAGCTCCTCGGCGATGATCGTCCGCTGGCGCGCCGGCGAGACGAGGATGTCGTTGAGATCGGCGATCTGCGCCTCGAGCTCCGTCGCCTCGTCGATGATCTTCTGCCGCTCCAGCGCGGCGAGGCGACGCAGCTGCATGGCCAGGATCGCGTCGGCCTGGATGTCGTCGATCTCCAGGAGCGCCTTGAGTCCTTCGCGGGCCTCCTCGACCGTCGGCGAGCGACGGATGAGCGCGATGACCTCGTCGAGCGCGTCGAGTGCCTTCAGGTACGCACGCAGGATGTGCATGCGCTCCTCGGCCTTGCGGAGTCGGAAGGCCGTGCGACGGACGATCACCTCGACCTGGTGCTCGATCCAGTACGTGATGAACCCGTCGAGGGCGAGCGTGCGCGGCACCCCGTCGACGATCGCCAGCATGTTGGCGCCGAAGTTCTCCTGCAGCTGGGTGTGCTTGTAGAGGTTGTTCAGCACGACCTTGGCGACGGCATCCCGCTTGAGGACGATGACGAGACGCTGACCCGTGCGATCGCTCGTCTCATCGCGGATGTCAGCGATGCCGGTGATGCGACCATCGCGCGCGAGATCGCGGATCTTCAGCGCGACGTTGTCGGGGTTGACCTGGTAGGGCAGCTCGGTGATCACGAGGCACGTACGGCCCTGGATCTCCTCGACGTTCACGACGGCGCGCATCGTGATCGAACCCCGACCGGTGCGCTGCGCTTCGCGGATGCCCTTGGTTCCGAGGATCTGCGCCCCGGTGGGGAAGTCCGGCCCGTGGATGCGGCTCATGAGCGCCTCGAGCAGCTCCTCGCGCGGCGCGTCCGGGTTCTCCAGCGCCCACAGGGCACCTTCCGCGACCTCGCGGAGGTTGTGTGGCGGGATGTTGGTCGCCATGCCGACCGCGATGCCGACCGAGCCGTTGACCAGCAGGTTCGGGAAGCGCGACGGCAGCACCGTCGGCTCCTGCGTCTTGCCGTCGTAGTTCGGCTCGAAGTCGACGGTGTCCTCGTCGATGTCGCGCACCATCTCCATGGCGAGCGCAGCCATCTTCGTTTCGGTGTACCGCGGCGCGGCCGCACCCTGGTTGCCCGGGGATCCGAAGTTTCCCTGACCGTCGGCCAGCGGGTAGCGCAGCGACCACGGCTGCACGAGGCGCACGAGCGCGTCGTAGATCGCACTGTC
Organism: Sphingomonas sp. BLCC-B65; assembly: GCF_028550675.1. NCBI lineage: Bacteria > Pseudomonadati > Pseudomonadota > Alphaproteobacteria > Sphingomonadales > Sphingomonadaceae > Sphingomonas > Sphingomonas sp. BLCC-B65. The sequence goes on from NZ_JAQQGL010000001.1 coordinate 1,832,183, forward strand.
ACCGTGCGGGTGATACTGACCCATCACCTCGCCGACGACGCGCGCGCACTTGTTGAAGCTCTTGTCAGGGCGGTAGCCCCCGTCGTACATGCCGTAGATGACACGGCGGTGCACGGGCTTCAGACCGTCACGGACGTCGGGCAGGGCGCGGCCGACGATGACGCTCATCGCGTAGTCGAGATAGCTACGCTGCATCTCGACCTGGAGGTCGACCTGGTCGATGTTGCCGTGGTTGTGGCCGGCGTTCGGGTCGGGGCGTTCTTCGTCAGTCATGTCTTCTCGTTCTCACGGGGCCGGGGTGCGTGTTTCGCGTTTCGACTCGTCGCTGCGCTCCTCGCTCGACGAGTCGAAAGGCATCAGATGTCGAGGAAGCGGACGTCCTTGGCGTTGCGCTGGATGAAGCTGCGTCGCGACTCGACGTCCTCACCCATGAGCACCGAGAAGATCTCGTCCGCTGCGGCCGCGTCATCGATCGTCACCTGACGGAGCGTTCGCGTGTTGTGGTCCATGGTCGTCTCCCACAACTCCTTCGGGTTCATCTCTCCGAGACCCTTGTAGCGCTGGATGCCCGACTCCTTGGGAATGCGCTTGCCCCCGGCCAGACCGTCGGCAAGGAGCGCATCGCGCTCGCGGTCGCTGAACACGTACTCGTGCTCGGCATTGGTCCACTTCAGGCGATACAGCGGCGGCATGGCGAGATAGACAAAGCCGGCCTCGATGAGTCCGCGCATGTAGCGGAACAGCAACGTCAGCAGCAGCGTCGTGATGTGCTGGCCGTCGACGTCGGCATCGGCCATCAGCACGATCTTGTGATACCGCGCCTTGGCGACGTCGAAGTCCTCGCCGATGCCGCAGCCGAACGCCGAGATGATCGCCTGGATCTCGTTGTTGCCGAGCGCACGGTCCAATCGCGCCTTCTCGACATTGAGCACCTTGCCGCGCAGCGAGAGGATCGCCTGCGTCTCGGGGTCGCGACCGCGGACGGCCGAGCCGCCGGCCGAGTCGCCCTCGACGAGGAAGATCTCACTGATCGACGGGTCTTTGCTCGTGCAGTCCTTGAGCTTGTCGGGCATGGATGCCGACTCGAACACGCTCTTGCGGCGCGCGGTCTCGCGCGCCTTGCGTGCGGCCAGCCGTGCCGTGGCGGCATCGATGGCCTTCATGATGACGCGCTTCGCCTGGGCGGGGTTGCGGTCGAGCCAGTCGGTGAGCTGATCGCCGACGACCTTCTGCACGAACGCCTTCGCCTCGGTGTTGCCGAGCTTCGTCTTGGTCTGTCCCTCGAACTGCGGTTCCGACAGCTTCACGGAGATGACGGCGGTGAGGCCCTCGCGGATGTCCTCGCCCGTGAGGTTGTCGTCCTTCTCCTTGAGCAGGCCCTTCTCACGCGCGTACTTGTTGATGTACGTGGTCATCGCCGCGCGGAAGCCCTCTTCATGGGTGCCGCCCTCGTGCGTGTTGATCGTGTTCGCGAAGGTGAAGACGTTCTCTGTGTAGCTCGTGGTCCACTGCATGGCGAGCTCGAGCGAGATGTGGCGCTCCGTGTCCTCGGATTCGACCTCGATGATCTCGTCGTTGACGACCTCGGCCTTGCGGATCTTGTTGAGGTACTCGACGTAGTCCACCAGTCCGCGCTCGTAGTGGAAGTCGTCGAAGGGCTGCTTCTCGACGGCCTGGCCGTCCTCACCGTCGACGAGGTAGGCCGACGAGGGACGCAGATCACTCAGCGTGATGCGCAGCCCCTTGTTGAGGAACGCCGTCTGCTGGAAGCGCGTGCGCAGGGTGTCGTAGTCGAAGTCGATCGTCTCGAAGATCGACGCGTCCGGCCAGAACGTGATGGTCGTGCCGGTCTCCTCGGTCGCCTCGTCCTGGCTCAGCGGGGCCTGCGGCACACCGCCGTCGCGGAACGACTGCCGCCACACGTGTCCCTGCCGACGTACTTCGACATCCAGCCGGGTCGACAGCGCATTGACCACCGACGAGCCGACGCCGTGCAGTCCACCGGAGACCGCATACCCGCCGCCGCCGAACTTGCCGCCGGCGTGGAGCACGGTCAGCACGACCTCCACGGTCGACTTGCCCTCGGTCTTGTGCATGTCGACCGGAATGCCACGACCGTTGTCGACCACGCGGATCGCGCCGTCTTCGAGAATCGTGACCGTGATGGTGTCGCAGTAGCCGGCGAGTGCCTCGTCGACGGAGTTGTCGACGATCTCGTACACGAGGTGGTGGAGACCGCGCTCACCGGTCGAGCCGATGTACATGCCGGGGCGCTTGCGCACCGCCTCGAGGCCTTCGAGCACCTGGATGGCGTCGGCCCCGTAATCGTTCTCGACCTTCTGTGACTGCTTCGGAGGAAGTTCCTGAGGAACGCTGTCGGGGGTATCGGACGTCATAGGTTTCGAGCGCTCCTGGATGGTCGATCAGAGACGTCTCATCCTACCCCCACACGACCCTCGAAAGCCCGGAGAAGGCCCCTGTGGCGCCCTGAAATCGTTCCAGATGCCCTCGGACCCTCTTCAGCCGTAGGTATCGCGAGGACCCCGCCCTGGAACGGCTCTGGGGCCCCATTTCCATGAGGGGACGTCCGGTCCCACGAATCGGACATTCTGCACCCCGGCATCCGGGAAGCGCCGCATCAGCTGCGTCACGATCTCCGCGCGCATCAGCTGCAGGTTCTTCGCCCACGCCGTCGAATCGCACTGCACGGTCAGAAGTCCGTCGGCGAGGGCGACGGGGTGCGCGTGGCGGGCCGTCTCCTCACCGGCGACATCCGTCCACTGGAGGACGAGGTCCTCACGCGCCAGCTGCGCGTCCCAGCCCGACTGGCGTGTGAGGTCCGAGAGAACGTCGGCAACCCCCTTCGGATCGCGGCCGGGAGCGAACGGCTGTTTGTCATCGTCGTCGACAGAGCGCTTCTTGCGCCGGCGCGCCGTGCGCGCAGACGGCTCCAGGCCGCGCAGGCGCAGGTACGTGCCGATCGTCTCCGGGATCTCGTCACTCATCGTCGACCTTCGCATCCTCGTCCGTGTCGGCGGCCACGATCGTTCCCGCGACCACGCGCACCGTCCGCGCGCGCAGTGCGGCAGGCACATCCTCCTCGACGGCGGCCGTGACGACCACCTGCTCGTAGCCCTCGACGAGTGCCGCCAGGCGCGAACGGCGATCGGCGTCGAGCTCGGCGAAGACATCATCGAGGATCAGCACCGGATCGCCCAGCTGCGACTGCGCACGCAGAAGCTCTGCCGACGCGAGACGCAGGGCGAGGGCGACCGACCAGGATTCACCGTGCGATGCGTAGCCCTTCACCGGCAGGCCGCGCACCCGCAGCAGGAGATCATCGCGATGTGGACCGACCAACGTCAGCCCTCGTTCCAGCTCCGACGCGCGCACAGCGACGAGCTGCTCGCGGAAGATGCGCTGGATGTCCCCGGCACCCAGCCCCCTCACGGTCGCCGGCGAGCCGTCGACGGGCGCGATGTCGTCATCGTCGAGGTCGAGGCCGCCGATGGAGAGCATCCACTCCATCTCGGGCCGATGGTCGGCGCCGGCGATCGCGGTGTAGGCCCGCGCGACGGGACCGGCGAGATCGTCGACGAGGGCGAGTCGCGCGCGGATCACGTCGGTGCCGAGCTGGACGAGCTTGTCGTCCCAGACGTCCAAGGTGGACAGTGCATCACCACGCACGCCACGCGCACGCGCCGACTTCAGCAGAGCGGTGCGCTGCTTGAGGACGCGGTCGTAATCGGAGAGCACTCCCGCCATCCGCGGTGAGCGCTGGATGAGGAGCTGGTCGGCGAAGCGGCGGCGCGCGGAGGGATCGGACCGGACGATCTGCAGATCTTCCGGCGCGAACAGGACGACCTGGGCGTAACGCGGCAGCTCCGACGTCTTCACCGGTGAGCCGTTGACGCGCGCCTTGTTGCTGCCCGTCCGGTTCACCTGTGCCTCGAGCATCACGCGACGTTCACCGTACGCGAGACGCATGCGCACGATGGCGGCATCCGCGCCGTCGCGCACCATCGGAGCGTCCTGCGACACGCGATGCGACCCGAGTGTGGCGAAGAAGCCGATGGCTTCGGCGAGGTTCGTCTTGCCCTGGCCGTTGCGGCCGACGAAGACGTTGGCGCCGGCATCCAGCGTGACGTCGGCGGCCGCATAGTTGCGGAAGTCGACGAGGCTGAGCTGCTCCACGATCACCGACCCAGCCTATTCGGCGGTGCCGACTCCCGACGGTGCGCCGGGAGAGCGCAGAAGACGTCAGCGCAGCAGCAGGTTGGGCTGCAACAGGTACTTGAAGCTCTCGGGCGTCCCGGACGTCTGCGGCGTGATCAGCACGGGGCTGAGCTTGTTGGCGTTGTCGCTGGAGGTGAAGGTGATCCGCGCGAACTCGCTCTTGACGGCGCCGAGGGCCTCGAGGAGGTACTGCGGGTTCAGTCCCAGCGTCACGTCCTCGCCGGTGAGGGTCGCATCGACCGACTCGGTCGCCCGGGCCTGCTCGGTGCCCGAGGCATCCATCGAGACGCCGTCCGCGGTGAACGTGAATCGCAGCGGCGCGGAGCGGTCGAGAACGAGGGCGACGCGACGGACCGCTTCGGCCAGCTCCGCCGTGTTGACGACGGCGTAGTGATCGGTCTGCTCGGGGAAGAGGCGACGCACCGGAGGGAAGTTTCCCTTGATCAGCAGCGAGGTCACCGTCTTGTTGCCCGCGGTGAAGGCGATGATCTCGCGATCGCCGGATCCGGAGAACGAGATCTGGATGTCGCCGGAGTGCGCGAAGGTCTTTCCGACCTCGGTGAGCGTACGCGCGGGCACGAGTGCGGTCGTCGACTCGTCGCTGGCGACACCCCCGCCGTCGAACTTCACGTCGCGCAGGGCCACGCGGTAGCGGTCTGTCGCGACGAGGCTGAGCTCGGTGCCCGCCACCTCCAGCTGGACACCGGTGAGCACGGGGGTGACGTCGTCACGGGAGGCAGCGAAGGCCACCTGAGCGATCGCGGTGGCGAAGTCCTCCGCCGGCACGAGTCCCGACTCGCCCGAGACCTCGGGGATCGCGGGGTATTCCTGCACCGGCATCGACGCGAGGGTGAAGCGTGCGGACCCGCAGGTGAGCAGGATGCCGTTGTCCTCGCCGACCTCGATCTGGATGGGCGCGTTGGGCAGTCGGCTCGCGATCTCGGACAGCAGCCGTCCGTGGACGAGGATGGTGCCCGGATCGTCGACCGTCGCCTCGATCGTCGTGCGCGCCGACGCCTCGTAGTCGAAGGCCGCCAGCGACAGGCCGTCCTCGGATGCCTCGATCAGCACACCCGCCAGGATCGGCTGCGGGTTGCGCTGCGGCAGGAGCTTGACGACGAACGACACGGCCTCGCTGAACACATCGCGATTCACGTGGAACTTCACTGGCGCTCCCTTGACGTCGAGTAGGGCCCTCCCATGCTAGTGCCACGATCCGAACGGATTGACCCGGCATCCTTTCGCCGTCCCTCAGCCCTCGACACCGTGAGGTGATCGAATCGGATTCCTTGATGAAGTTCTCTGTCATGGTGTTAACGGCTGTGGAAACTGTGGAGAACTCGACCGATCCCTGTCGCGACAGGGAAACCACACGCGTGTAACTTGTGGGCACCCTGCGGAGAGTCGGTGGGCGAGGTCGACGATGTCGGCCCCGTCGTCCGATCGTCATCCACAGCCCACCGTCATCGACTCACAAGACTCCACGGGGATGCCGAGTTATCCACAGTCTGTCCACACTGTGCAGAACGCGTATATTGGCGCCGCCTGTGTGAGGCTGTCAAGCACGATCTGCGCGAAAAGACCCCCGGTGACGACACCGAGGGTCTTTGAGGCCCCGACGGGGCGGGTGCTCAACGTCCGACGCGGCCGAGCTGCGTCGTGATCTCGGAGACCTGGTTGTAGATCGAGCGCCGCTCCTTCATCAGCTCGCTGATCTTCTTGTACGCGTACATCACCGTGGTGTGATCTCGGTTGCCGAACAGCTGGCCGATCTTCGGGAGGGAAAGGCTCGTGCGCTCCCGGCACAGGTACATGGCGATCTGACGTGCGGTCGCGATGGACTGGGACCGACTCGACCCGTACAGGTCGTCCACCGACAGTCGGAAGTACTGGGCGGTGGCCGTGATGATGTCGGTCGGTGAGATGACGTTCGCGTCGTCGGTGTCGACGATGTCGCGCAAGACCGTCTGGGCGAGCGAGATGTCCAGCGTCGAGCGGTTCAAGCTCGCGAAGGCGGACACACGGATCAGTGCGCCCTCCAGTTCGCGGATGTTGCTCGACACCTTGGTGGCGATGTACTCGAGGACGTCGTCGGGAACGAGGAGGCGCTCGGACTGCGCTTTCTTACGCAGGATCGCGATGCGGGTCTCGAGGTCCGGGGCCTGGACGTCGGTGATGAGGCCCCACTCGAAGCGGCTGCGCATGCGGTCTTCGAAGCCGGTGAGGTGGCGCGGTGGCACATCGCTGGTGATGACGACCTGCTTGTCGTGATCGTGGAGCGTGTTGAAGGTGTGGAAGAACGCCTCCTGCGTCTCTGCCTTTCCCTGAAGGAATTGGATGTCGTCGATCAGCAGGATGTCGACATCGCGGTAGCGAGCCTGGAACGCGGAGCCGCGGTTGTTGGCGATGGAGTTGATGAAGTCGTTGGTGAACTCTTCGCTGGAGACGTATCGCACGCGGATGCCGGTGTAGAGACTGAGCGCGTAGTCGCCGATCGCGTGCAGGAGGTGGGTCTTGCCCAGCCCCGAGTCGCCGTAGATGAAGAGGGGGTTGTAGGCCTTCGCGGGCGCTTCGGCGACGGCGACGGCCGCCGCGTGTGCGAAGCGGTTGGACTGACCGATCACGAAGTTGTCGAAGCTGTACTTCGGATTCAGGCGTGTGTCATTGCGCGAGGGTGATGCCGCTGTCTCCGCGTAGTCTTCGGCGGCCGGCCGGGCGATCGGGACCGGCGCGGACGCGGATTGCACGGGAACCGGAACCGTCAGATGCGCGTCGGCGAGCTCGGGGTTCACCACCACACGGAACGACGATGCCGCCGGCTCGGCGTCGACGCGGGCCAGAGCCTCCATGATGGGTGCCCGCAGACGCTTGTTGAGCTGAGCCGCGGTGAGGTCGTTGGGGACATCGAGGTACAACGTGCCGCTCATGACGCCCTGGGCGACGGCGAGATTGATGAAGCCCTGCAACTGCGGAGTGACGCGCTCGTCTCCGGAGAGCTCTTCCAGCACGGCGGTCCAGACGGGGACATCTGGAGTTTCGTGCTGTGACATGTCCCCTCCGGGGGTGGGATCGGTGCGGGGCAGGGCGACATCGACGATGATCGAACCTGTGGATAACTACCGCAGTCACGGTAGTCAGCGACCCCGCGAAGAGCAAAATCCACTGTAGATCCGCCCCGCGTGTCTTCACCACACGCTATCCACAGTCGGTGGATAATGACCCGTCCGGGTGCTTCGGTTTGAGTTCTTGTGGTTCTCGACGTAGCCTTAGTCGGTTGACTTATGCCCTGGGGCGCCTTCGGACGCTCCTGGACAGTCCCTGTACCCCGTGTCCCCGGTCTAGAGCGTTCGGGTGACCGCCGATCCGGAGTGATCCTCATGAGCAAGCGCACGTTCCAGCCCAACAACCGCCGCCGCGCCAAGAAGCACGGCTTCCGTGCCCGCATGCGCACGCGTGCCGGCCGTTCGATCCTGTCGGCGCGCCGCGCCAAGGGTCGCACCGAGCTGTCCGCCTGATCCGACGAAAGTGCTGGCGCGCGGGAACCGCATCACCCGCGGGGCGGAGTACAAGACCGTCGTCCGCAGGGGTGTCCGCTGTGCCGCGTCGCACACCGTGACGTACGTCACGACCTCGACCGAGCAACGGCCACCGCGTTTCGGCTTCATCGTCAGCAAGCAGGTGGGCGGTGCGGTCGTTCGCAACACCGTTCGTCGACGGCTGAAGGCCGTCTGCGCGCAGGCCATCGACGATGTCCGCCCGGGAGCGGACATCGTCATCCGCGCGCTGCCGAGCGCTGCCTCCGCCGACTTCGCGCAGCTGCGCGACGAGGTCACGAGATGTCTGACGCGACGGGCCGCCGCGTGAGTACGACCACCCTCCCCTCGTACTCTCTCGGCACGGGCCACCTCACGGCATCCGGTGTGCTCTCGTCCATCCCTCTCCTGCCGCGCAACGCCGGGCTTCTCGTGCTCCACGGCTATCGCGCGACGATCTCGCATCTGTACGGCGACGTCTGCAAGTACTATCCGTCATGCTCTGCCTACGCGGTCGGAGCGGTTCAGCAGCATGGCCTCGTCAAGGGATCAGCGCTCACCGCTGCCCGCCTTGCGCGCTGCCATCCCTGGGCGCGTGGTGGAATCGATGATGTGCCCTTGCACGAGAACTTTCGACACGAGCTGACCCGGTTCGGTTTCGTCGTGCCATCCACAGGTGAGGCGTCGCCCGACGCGTCGCCGAGAAAGGACTGATCCGTGCTGGATCTTCTGTACGCCGCCGCCGCGGCGACACCGACCCCCGTCGTGCCGACGCCGACCACGCCGGCGCCGTCGTCGAGCCTCGACTTCTTCAGCACCATCATGTGGCCGTTCAAGTGGATCGTCGAGGCGATCCTGGTGTTCTGGCACTGGATCTTCACCTCGCTCGGTCTCCAGGCCGACGCCGGACTCACGTGGGTGCTCTCGATCATGGGCCTCGTGATCGTCGTCCGCAGTGCCCTCATCCCTCTCTTCGTGCGTCAGATCAAGAGTCAGCGCAAGATGATGGAAATCGCCCCTGAACTGCGAAAAGTTCAGGAGAAGTACCGAGGCAAGAAGGATCAGCTCTCCCGCGAGGCGATGAGCCGCGAGACGATGGCTCTGTACAAGAAGCACGGCACGACGCCGGTCTCGAGCTGTCTGCCGCTGCTGGTGCAGATGCCGATCCTGCTCGGCATGTTCTACACGCTCAGTGATGTGAAGAAGCACGCCGAGTGGGGTGTGGGCGGTGTGGGTCTGCTGAGCAAGGACCTCACCTGGCAGTTCTACGAGGCGAAGCTGTTCGGTGTCGCCCCCCTGCACACCAGCCTCGTCGAGGCCATCAATCAGAAGCCGGACGGCTGGGAAGCGACCGTCGCGATCCTGATCGTGCTCGTGGTGCTGATGATCGCCTCGCAGTTCATCACTCAGCTGCAGATCATCTCGAAGAACCTCTCCCCCGAGGCCAAGACCGGCCAGGCCTACCAGATGCAGCGCATCATGCTCTACATCCTGCCGTTGGCCTTCATCTTCTCCGGCATCTTCTTCCCCCTGGGCGTGGTCCTGTACTGGTTCACGTCGAACATCTGGACCATGGTTCAGCAGTTCCTCGTGATCCGAAACCTGCCGACGCCCGGCTCCGAGGCGGCCAAGGCGCGCGAAGAGCGGCTCGCGCGCAAGGGCAAGGCGATCGATGCTCAGGGGAAGATCGTGCCCTTGGAGAAGTACCAGGCCGAGCAGCAGCGTCTCTACGAAGAGGCCCAGAAGGCGAAGGCCGCAGCTCCCAAGCGTCAGCAGCCGGTGAGCAAGCAGCGCGCGAAGAAGCAGTCGCAGGCGCCGAAGAACAAGCCCACCACCGATTCCTGACCGGATCGACGATTCTCCGAGGACCCTCATGAGCACGATTTCCGAGAGCGACGCGACCGAGCGTCCCGTTGCGACCACCGAGCAGCTCGAGCAGGAAGGTGACATCGCGGCCGACTACCTCGAGGTACTCCTCGACATCGCCGATATCGATGGCGACCTTGCTCTCGACGTGCGCGGAGGCCGTGCCTACGTGTCGGTCGAGAACGACGATGCCGAGAGCCTTCGGCTGCTCTCCGAGCCCGACACGGTACAGGCACTGCAGGAGCTCGTGCGCATCGCCGTGCAGACGAAGACCGGCCGGTTCTCGCGCCTGATCCTCGACGTCGGTGGATCCCGCGACGCGCGTCAGCGTCAGCTGGAGAAGCTCGTCGATCGTGCGATCGCCCGACTGGAAGAGGGTGCGTCGCAGGCGTCGCTTCCCGCGATGACGAGCTATGAACGCAAGCTCGTGCACGACATCGTCGCCGACCGCGGCTTGATCTCGGAGTCGTACGGCGATGGCGCCGATCGTCACACGGTGATTCGTCGCGCCTGACGCCCATGGACGATGTTTCACGTGAAACAGTTGCGATGGAGTCGGAGCCGGCCTCGGCGCTCGTCGTCTTCGGAGACCGCCTGCCGCTTGCGCGCCGGTTCACCGCCGCTCTTGGCGCGCACGGGGAGGAGCGCGGCCTGATCGGCCCACTCGAACCTCCTCGGTTGTGGAACCGGCATATCCTCAACTCCGCCATCGCGGCCCCGCTCTTCCCCACTGGCTGCCGCGTGGCGGACGTCGGATCCGGCGCCGGCCTTCCGGGGCTCGTGCTCGCCATCGCCCGGCCGGATGTGCAATGGGTCCTCATCGAACCGATGGAGCGCCGTGTCGCGTGGCTCGAGGAGCAGACGGCTGACCTCGGTCTCGACAACGTCGAGGTGGTACGCGCACGCGGCGAAGAGTGGACCGGAGGTCCGGTTCTGGATGCCGTCACCGCGCGTGCCGTGAGCGCCTTGCGCACGCTGATCCCGGTGACCGCTCCCCTGCTGCGCCCGGGTGGGGAACTGGTGCTGCTCAAGGGCGCCAACGCGGAGAATGAGATCACTGCTGCGGAGAAGGCGATCCGTCGCTATAAGCTCACGGATGTGCGTGTCGAGACCGTCGGCGAAGGTGTCATCGACGAGCCGACGCGTGTTATCCGCGCGACACGCGCTGCCTGATTCCTCGAGTCCGTCGCGGAGCATCCAGCGTGGTCTACGTGCGGGCTTGTGGCCGTTTCACGTGAAACACCCTCGTTGTCTCTCCGCCTCCACGCTGGGGAGATTGACAACCAGAGGTGACGCGGTCCTCGCAAGGATGGGCCGTTGAGTGTGTGCGGCGAGTCGATACGCGGTGTTCAATTCCCTCGACCCCGCGGGTCGCTCCACGCGGATGTCGGCCGTGACGTACCGACTGGGTGGCGCGCTCGTAGTCAACGACCAGCGCCGCAATCGTCGGTCGTTGCGCGCGCGCAAAGCCTGCTTGTTTCACGTGAAACATTCCCGGTGATGATCTGGGTGGTGCGTTCGCTGTCTGGATAGCGCTCACCGTTTCACGTGAAACGTCACCTGTGGCGTTTCGACTCAGCGCTACGCACCTCACCAACGACCGGGTGTCACAACGATCGGTCGTTGAGTTGGCGTGGCGAGTCGAAACCGAGCGCTCAGCTCTCGGAAGGCCGCGCGTGGTTTCACGTGGAACGCTGGTAGGAGCGCTACGACGCCGCGCGGCGGGCGTTTGGCGCGGTGCGTATGGTGCGGGAGCCGCAACTACCGGTCGTTGAGCGAGCGGAGCGAGTCGAGACGGAGCAATTGGATCTCGAGGCGCGTCTCGTGGTTTCACGTGAAACGGCGGCGAGGAACGGGTTCGACGTCGGTTCACGTCGGACGCCTCGACTACAGTAGAGAAGTCCCGCGAAGACAGGAGTTGATGGTGCCGGAATCGGAGAATGCGACCGCACCCGCACCCTTCTCCATCGATGACAGCCCGATCGCTCGAGAGCTGGCCGACCTGACGTCCCGCCGCAAGGCGCTGGATGCCGTCGATGTGACGTTCACGGGCGATACCCGCGTCTTCACCGTGTCGAACCAGAAGGGCGGCGTGGGAAAGACCACGACCACCGTGAACCTCGCGGCCGCTCTGGCGTCGCTCGGCGCGCGTGTGCTGGTGATCGATCTCGATCCCCAGGGAAACGCATCCACCGCACTGGGTGTGCCGCATTCCGCGGATGTCCCCAGCGTCTACGACGTGCTCATCGACGAGTTCCCCCTCGCTGACATCATCCAGGTGAGCCCGGAGTCCTCCAATCTCCTCTGCGCACCCAGCACCATTCATCTCGCCGGCGCAGAGATCGAACTCGTGTCGCAGGTGGCGCGTGAACACCGCCTCCGTACGGCGCTCGATGACTTCCTCTCGACGACCTCCGAACGTGTGGACATCGTCCTCATCGACTGTCCCCCGTCTCTGGGGCTTCTCACGATCAACGCCTTCACGGCGGCGAGCGAACTGCTGATCCCCATTCAGTGCGAGTACTACGCGCTCGAGGGTCTGAGCCAGCTCCTGGGCAGCGTCCGCATGATCCAGAAGCACCTGAATCCGCGTCTGCATCTGTCGACGATCCTTCTCACGATGTACGACGGCCGCACGCGTCTTGCTCAGCAGGTGGCCGACGAGGTGCGCCAGCATTTTCCGCAGGAGGTGCTGCGAACGGTGATCCCACGCTCGGTGCGCGTCTCGGAGGCACCGAGCTTCGGGCAGACCGTCATTGCGTACGACGGCCAGTCGGCGGGCGCTGTGTCGTATCGCGAAGCGGCGGTCGAATTGGTCCAACGCGCTCAGCGCACCCCCGCGAACGAGGAGAACTCCTGATGGCGAAACGTACCGGTCTCGGCCGCGGAATCGGCGCACTGATCCCGACCGGAGACAGCGCGGAGGCTCGTCCCGTCGACGTCTTCTTCCCCGGGGCTTCGTCTGCCGTGGCCGCGGCGACCGTCGAGTCCGCGGATCGTGCCGATGTCGGCGCGGACGTCACGGATGCCGCGGCACTGGGCGGTGGAGACACGGAACTGGTCGCGGTGCCGGGAGCCCGACTGATCACGATCGACCCGAACCACATCGTTCCCAACCCGCGGCAGCCGCGCACGAACTTCGATCCCGATGATCTTGCCGAGCTGGTCCACAGCGTCCGTGAGTTCGGGGTGCTGCAGCCGGTCGTCGTCCGCCTCAACGACGAGGGCAAGTATGAGCTGATCATGGGGGAGCGCCGCACGCGCGCCTCCCGGGAAGCCGGTCTGACATCGATTCCCGCGATCGTGCGGGAGACCGCCGACGAGGACCTGCTGCGCGACGCGCTCCTCGAGAACCTGCATCGCTCGCAGCTGAACCCGCTCGAAGAGGCCTCGGCGTATCTTCAGCTGCTCGAGGACTTCGGCATCACGCAGGAGCAGCTGGCGACGCGCATCGGTCGGTCGCGGCCGCAGATCAGCAACACGATCCGACTCCTCAAACTGCCCATGCCGGTGCAGCAGCGGGTTGCGGCGGGCGTCATCAGCGCGGGTCACGCCCGCGCGATCCTGTCGCTGGACGACACCGACGCCATGCAGCGCCTGGCCGACAAGATCATCAACGAGGATCTCTCCGTGCGGGCCGCGGAGGCCGCCGCAAAGGGTGTCGCGGATGCTGGCTCACGACGGATCGCACCCAAGGCGGGGGCACGTCGCGCGCATCTCGACGACGTCGCCGAGCGCCTCGGTGACCGTCTCAACACCAAGGTGAAGATCACGCTGACGGCACGAAAAGGCCAGATCAACATTGATTTCGCCACCGTGCAGGATCTCAACCGCATTCTCGGCGAACTGGGTGAGGACGGCTACGGCGTCGGAAGCGGCGCGTAGGCTGGAGGGGTGACCGACGACCCCTCCCTCCCGCGCCGCGCCAGCCTGGAGTTGCTGCGCGCGGAGGCGGCGGACGAGTTGTCGGTGCTCGTGGAGGAGCGCATCCGCGAGGGGGAAGACCCGTGGGACTTCATGGAAGACCTGCCCTCGGTCGACGAGCTCGTCGTGCTCACCCTGCGGGCGGAGAACATCGCCTCCGACGGCGGCAACAAGCCGACGGCGTCGCGCAACTACCGGGTGCTGCGACAGATCGCGTTGCAGTATCCGCCGCTGACGCGCGCGGTCTGGCGCCTGCTGGGAAGCGAACCGCACCGCCGCTGGGATGCGTCGGTGCGAGCCGAGGCATCCTGAACGACGGTGCGGTTCAGAGGTGGCGTGCCGCCCTGGGCGGACGCGGGATGAGGATCGCTCAGCCGAGGTAGGCGGCGAGGTCCTGCTCGAGGGCGAACTTCGGCTTGGCGCCGATGATCGTCTTCTCGACCTGGCCCTTGTTGAACACCTTCATCGCGGGGATCGAGGTGATCTGGTACTCCATGGCGAGGTTGGGGTTCTCGTCGACGTTGAGCTTGAGGACCGTGATCTTCTCACCGTTCTCCGACTGGATCTCGTCGAGGATCGGTCCGACCATGCGGCACGGACCGCACCAGGCGGCCCAGAAGTCGACCAGCACGGGTCCCTCAGCGTCGATGACGTCCTGCTGCCAGGTGCTCTCGCTCGTGGCCTTGGCGGTCATGTCTGTCTCCTTCGTTGTGAGCCGCGGTTCTTTCGACTCCGGTGTGTCCAACACGTGAGGATGCCGGGATGTTCCCGACCCGGCCCGCGGGGCGTCGGTCAGGCGACCTGCTCGAGGCCGTCGATTTCGGCGGCATCCGTCTCGGGAGCTCCGGCATCGCCGCGGGCGGCGAGGTAGTGCTCGACGTCGAGGGCCGCGGCGGTGCCGCTGCCGGCGGCGGTGACCGCCTGGCGATAGATCGGGTCGACGACGTCGCCGGCGGCGAACACTCCGGGCACGGACGTGCGGGAGGAGCGACCGTCGACCCAGATGGTGCCGTGCTCGGTCAGTCGCAGGGAGTCGTGCACGAGATGGGTGCGCGGGTCGTTGCCGATCGCGACGAAGACACCGGTCACCGCCAGTTCGCGCTCAGTGCCGTCGACCGTGTCGCGCAGCAGCAGTCCCGAGACCGCATCGCCACCGAGGACGTCGACGACCTCGCTGTTCCACACGAACTCGATCTTCTCGTTCGCGAAGGCTCGCTCCTGCATGATCTTGGAGGCTCGCAGCTCCGAGCGACGGTGGATGACGTACACCTTCGAGGCGAACTTGGTGAGGAAGGTCGCTTCCTCCATCGCGGAGTCGCCGCCGCCGACGACGGCGATGGCCTGCTCGCGGAAGAAGAAGCCGTCGCAGGTCGCGCAGTACGACACTCCGTGACCGGACAGTCGGGACTCGCCCTCGATACCGATCTTTCGCGGGGCGGAACCCGTCGCGAAGATGACGCTCTCGGCCTCGTGCTCGGCGCCGCTGCCGAGCACGATCTTCTTGACGTCGCCGGTCAGCTCGAGCTTCACGACATCGTCGTAGACGACCTCGGTGCCGAACTTCTCCGCCTGCTCCTGCATCTTCGCCATGAGGTCAGGACCCATGATGCCCTCGGGGAATCCGGGGAAATTCTCCACCTCGGTGGTGTTCATCAGCTCGCCGCCGGCCTCGACCGAGCTCGCGATCAGCAGGGGGGAGAGGTTCGCCCGCGCCGCGTAGATGGCGGCGGTGAATCCGGCCGGGCCGGAACCGATGATGATGACCTGTCGCACGTGCTCTTCCCTTTCCGCACGAGCCCCTCTCGGGCTCCAGTGCGTGCAACCCATGCTAACCGCGCGGCATTCCGCGCGGCCGGTCAGCGGCCGGTGAGGCGTCGCACGAGTCGGCCCGCGATCGCGAGCTCAGGGGTGCGCAGCAGCGCCAGAGCGGCGATGTAGACGACCAGCGACGCCGCGCCCACGAGGCCGCCGCCGATCGCCCCGAGCAGGCGGTCAGACACGGTCCAGCCCGCAGGTCCACCCACCAGCAGGAACACGGCCCATCCCGCGCCGAACGCGGGAACGGCGGCGACGGCGAAGCGGCCGAGCGCCCTCCACGTCGTGCGCAGAGCGGTCGTGTCGGTGTGTCGGCGCAGCAGGCGCAGCGCGACCGGCAGCTGCACGTACGTCGAGAGCGACTGCGTGAAGGCGACGGTGGCGGCGAGGAAGGCCAACGGCAGCAGTCCCGCTGCGACCGCGACCGCCGCGACTGCGGCGCCGAGGGCGGCGAGAGCGGCCTGCACGAAGGAGAAGACGAACGGCGTGCGGGTGTCCTGGAAGGCGAAGAACGCGCGGCGGATGATCAGCAGCACACCGAACGGCACCAGCGCGATGAGGTATCCGCAGAGCACCCACGCCATCGGGACCGCACCGTCGGAGTCGGTCGTGAACACGCGGGAGAGTGGGACGGATGCCGCGCCGATCGCGGCCGTGAATCCGAACCCGAACAGCGCGATGGCGCGGATGGACTCGTCGAGGTTGGGAGCGACGCGATCGAGCCGCCCTGCGGCGACCTCCTCGGCGAGCCGCGTGAAGTACGTGGTCGAGATCGACATCGCGACGATCGAGTGCGGGAGCATGAAGATGAGCCACGCGTAGACCATGACGGTGACGCTCGCCTCGCCGGACGCCTGTGTGACGACGCGGGATTGCACGATTCCCGCGAGCTGGCCGACGACCACGGCGAGGAACGTCCACCATGCGAGCGTGCCGACGTGTCGGAGGCCGATGCCACGCCATCCGAAGTCGGGTCGGATGTGCAGCCGCGTGCGCTTCCAGAACAGCAGGAGCACGAACGTCTGCATCGCGATGCCCAGCGTGGCGGTTCCGCCGAGAAGCGCGATCATTCCGGCATCCCAGTCCGCGACGGCGGTGAAGGGACCTCCGAACACCAGGAGGAACACCCCGAATCCGACGATCGAGATCAGGTTGTTCACGGTCGGAGCCCAGCTGTAGGGGCCGAAGACCTTTCGCGCGTTGAGGACTTCGCCGAGGAGGGCGAACAGCCCGTAGAACAGCAGCTGCGGAAGCAGCCAGTAGGCGAAGGCGACGGCGAGACCCTTCTGGGTGCCGTTCCATCCATCCGTATAGAGCCAGATCAGCGCGGGCGCCAGCGCCATCATGAGGGCCGTTGCCGCGACCAGCACAACGCTACCGAGGGTCAGCAGCTTCGACACGTACCGCGAGCCGCCGTCGCTGTGCGCGGCGGCCTTCACGATCTGCGGGACGAGGATGCCGGTGATCACACCGGCGGCGAGGAGCTCGTACACGTTCGTCGGCAGCTGCGCCGCGATGCTGAAAGCGTCGGCGGCCTTACTGCCGTACGAGCCGATCACGGCGACGAGCACGAGAGAGCGCACCAGTCCGGTGACCCGGGAGAACAGCGTTCCCGCTCCGATGATGGCGCTCGCGCGACCGAGATTAGCCATCGACGTCCTCTGTTCTGGGGGTCTGCGCCGCCGCGGCGGTGGCGGTGCGCCGGCGGCGCATCTTCCGCACCGTGCGGACGACGCCGAGCACGAGCATCGCGCCGATGAGCACCGACATGACGGTGATGCCGACCGATTCCCACTCGGCGCGCACCGACACCGCGACGCGCACCCGGGCGCCGATCTCCACACCGGCCGAGCTGCGCAGCTGCAGGTCGAGAGTCGACTCGCCGCTGCCCACGCGCGCCTGCACGGGAACCTGCACGCGGGTGCTCTGGGCGGCACCCACGGACACGTCAGCGGTCTTCTGCACGATCAGGCGCGGGTCGTTGGGGGCGGCGGTCAGGGTCAGTGTGACCGGCCACGGCAGGTCGTTGCGCACCGAGAAGGTGAGCGGCGCCGACGAGGCCAGCAGCGTGATGTCGCTCGGGGGCACGATCGCCACGGACCCCAGGGTCGTGCTCGTCGCATCGCGATGATCCGACAGTGCGCTGGCGAACTGATCGGGTGCCGCACGCCACACGTTGCCCAGGAGCTGCAGGATCTCCGCCCGGTCGGGCGCGGTCAGAAGCGTCGGATCGGCGAGCACGGTGGCGAACGCGGCGACGCGGTTCTCCTGGTCGAGCAGATTGCGGAGGGCATCGACGCGCGTCGGATCCGCCGCGTCGCCTCCGGTGACGGAGACCGCCGTCGCCGAAGGCGCCAGCAGCGCATCCAGATCCCAGGCTGTGCGCCCGGCCAGGGAGGATGCCGCGGCGATCGCGGCCCGCAGGCCCGTCGCCGACCGTCCGGTCGCCCGGTCGACGACGACGAGCAGCGGCGCGGAGGAGGCGGCACCCCGTGTGGCGACGCTCGCGTAGGCGGAGGCGGCCGCGAGACCGGCACCCTGGTGTACAGGGTCGGAGGCGAGCGAGGCGGTGCGCAGCGCGCGGGAGGCACCGTCGTCGTAGGCGAGGATGCCGGCGCCCGCGGCATCCGCTCGTGCCCCGACGGCACCGCTGAGACCACTCGTGCCCACGAGCGTGACCGCAGCGGGCTCGGTCGAGCCGGAGGCGCCCGGCGCGCTCTGGAGTGCGGCGACGACACCCGCGGTGGCCGAGCCCGTCGCGGGCCAGAAAACGTTGGCGCGCGCCGTGCCGATGTCGAGCAGTTGGTCGAGGGTGGGCAGCGTGCGCCCGTCGGGCGCGGGGGTCGCTGCGGGGCTTGCGCCGGCGGCCACGGCGGGGGAGGTGAAGTTCCGCGCCGACATGAAGGGATCGAGGCTGGAGACACGCAGGGGCGCGGGAAGACCGGCGGCGATCTGCGTGGCGAGGTCGGCATCACCGAACTGCAGAGCGAAGCGGGAGTTGGGCAGAGCCAGCAGGTCGGCGAGCCATTGCCGCGCCGATGCCGGTGCGGACGAGCCCAGGACGCGGATGGCCGCGGGGATCGCAGGGTCGACGGCGAGGATCGCCGGCGTACCGGTCACGGCGTTCAGTTGCGTGCGCAGGGCTCCGTCGTCGGCCGTGAGCGCTTTCAGGTCGTCCGCGCTGAGCAGGCCGGTGGTGGTCGGCGGAGCGGTGATCGGCACGACGACGCCGACACCGCTCGCGGCGGACGCGGCATCGGGCACGGTCAGCACGCTGTGCGCGACGAGCGGCTGTGTGCCGGTGGTCGGGGAGGAGTACGCGGCGCTCAGCGGGTAGACCCCGGGGGCGAGCGTGCCCAGCGCGCCGAGATCGACCGCCGCTGTCGCCGTCGCGGTCCCGCGCGCGACGACGGCGGTGACCGGTACGGAGGCGACGGTCGAGTCGGCGACCGTCTGGGCGTCGAGCCAGCTCGTCACCTCGGCGCTGGTGGCCAGCGGCGATCGGCTCAGCGCGATGGTCACCGTTCCGCTCGCCGCCGGGGCGTCGCCGGTGTTGGAGACGGCGACCGCGACGGAGACGACCGTCGTGCTGACCACGCCGTTGCCGGCCGGGGCGACGACGACCGACAGGTTTGCGGCATCCGCGGCGTCGGTGGCGCTCGGAGTTGCGGAGGGCTCCGGGGCACCGGTCGCGGCATCCGCGGGAGCCGGCGCGGGGGCGGCGACGATCGCGAGCGCCATCCCGGCCGACGCCGCGAGCAGCACGGCTGCTCGCAGCCCTCGCCGCGCCGCGCCGATGATCGTGCGACGACGACGGCCGCGCACTCCGTCGGGAGGTCGGCGCGCGGCGGCGGGGAAAGACACAGTCATAGCGGGAATCGGCTCCTGTGCGATGCCTGACCGCACGATCAGCTGTGATTCTAGGGTCCTCGTGCTGTGGGCAGCCCGTGACCGGCCGCGATCGCCGCGATCCGTCGCCTCGCCGAGTGCGGCGTCCCGCACCGGCGTGCGTGAGGATGGGATGCTGTGGAGCCCACCTTGAACCCCGACCCCGCGCTCATCAGCGCCTTGCGCCGCGACCTCGCCGCCGCCGGCTACCGCGCCGACGCCGTCAGATCGCTGTGGGGCCCGGTCGCCGACACCGCTGTCGGCCACGGGCTGCGCGGACCGGCTCTGGCGGCCCTGGCACCCCGCAGTGACGCGCTCGCCGCCCTCGTGCGCCTGCTGTACCTCGGGGTGGCGACCGACCGTGCTGCCGTCGCGCGCGCCCTGCCGATGCTCGGAGCACAGGGGCTGGTCGACCTCGGCTTCGCGCGGATCGACGGGGACGTCGTCGTGCCCGCCGTTCTCGTGCGTCCCCAGGACGTCGCGGGCCCTCCCGACGACGCCGAATGGTGGATCGCCAGCGACCTCGACGAGGCCGCGCTCGGGGGGCCGCTGCCCACGGGCCACGTCCTCGGCGTCGGGGGTGCCTCCCTCACACTCGCCGGTCTGCAGCTGACCACGCCCGCCGGGCGGGTTCTCGACGTCGGCACGGGCTGCGGCATCCAGGCCCTGCGCGCCCACCTCGCCCTGCGCACTCAGCCCGCCCCGCCGACGATCGTCGCCACGGACGTCTCGCCGCGCGCCCTGGAGTTCACCCGCATCAATGCCCTGCTCAACGAGGTGGAGGGCATCGACACCCGTCGCGGCAGCCTCTTCGAGCCCGTCGCAGGTGAGCAGTTCGACCGTGTCGTCTCGAACCCGCCGTTCGTCATCACCCCGCGCGTCGCGGGCGTGCCGGAATACGAGTACCGCGACGCCGGGTACGCCGGCGACGACCTCGTCGCAGCCTTCGTGTCGGAGGTCGGCGCGGTGCTCGCGCCGGGCGGCACCGCGCAGCTGCTGGGCAACTGGGAGTACCGCGCGGGGAAGGACGGTCTGCAGCGCGTCCGCGAATGGGTCGCCGCCTCGCCGGTGCCGCTGGAGGCCTGGGTGATCGAGCGGGAACGTCTCGACCCCCTGGCGTACGCCGAGCTGTGGGTTCGCGACGGCGGCACGGCACCGGGGACGACCGGCTACGCGGCGCTGGTCGATGCGTGGCTCGCCGACTTCGCCGCACGGGAGGTCGACGCGGTCGGTTTCGGCTACCTGGTGCTCCGGCGCCCGGCATCCGCCATCGCGGCGCTCGCCCGATACGAGCGCGTCACGCACCCGTTGCCCGACGATCGCGCCCTCGGCGTGCACCTGGGAGCGGCGCTCGCCGCCTTCGACGCGCTCGAGCAGCTCGATGACGCGGCGCTGGCCGCCGCGCGCCCGATCGTGGCCGAGGACGTCACCGAGGCGCGTCATCACCTGCCCGGCGCCGAAGCCCCGAGCGTCATCGAGCTGCGACAGGGCGGCGGCCTCGCGCGCACCGTCGAGGTCGACCCCGCCCTCGCCGCTCTCGTCGGCGCCGCGGACGGCGAGCTCACGGTCGGTCAGCTCTCCGACGCGATCGCGCAACTGCTCGAGGTGGATGCCGCGGCGCTTCGTGCCGACCTGCTGCCGCGGGTGCGCGAACTCGTCTTCATCGGGATGCTGCGCCTGGCGTGAACCCGGAGGCGACGAGGGTGCGCCGGTAGGCTGGAAACCATGCTCAACATGGCCGAAGGCCTCGACCGGCTCGGGTCGCTCGCGACCTCGCCGATCATGGCGACCCTCGGTGCCGCCTTCGCCCAGGCCGGGTTCGAACTGGCGATCGTCGGCGGTCCGGTGCGCGACGCGCTGCTGGGACGTCCGACCCACGATCTCGATCTCACGACCAACGCCCGCCCCGACGACATCCTGCGGATCGTCAAGCCCCTCGCGACCGCGACGTGGGACATCGGACGGGCGTTCGGCACCATCGGTGCGAAGATTCCCGGCCCCTCCGGCACCTCCGAGCAGGTCGAGATCACCACCTACCGTGCCGACAGCTACGACGGGCTCACCCGCAAGCCCACCGTCGCGTTCGGTGACCGCCTCGAGGACGATCTCGCCCGGCGCGACTTCACCGTCGGCGCCATGGCGCTGCGTCTGCCTGTTCCCGCCCTGGTCGACCCGACCGGCGGCGTCGAAGATCTCCTCGCCGGCGTGCTGCGCACTCCGGGCGACCCCGACGTCAGCTTCGGCGACGATCCCCTCCGTATGCTGCGCGCCGCCCGGTTCGCGAGCCAGCTCGAGTTCGAGGTCGCGCCGGCCACTCTCGAGGCGATGGAGCGCCTGCGCTCGACGATCGCGATCGTGAGCCCCGAGCGTGTGCAGGCCGAACTCGTGAAGCTCCTCGCCACCGACGATCCCGTGCGCGGCATCCGCATCCTCGTCGAGACGGGACTGATGGGCGAGATCCTGCCCGAGGTACCCGCGCTGCGCCTCGAGGTGGACGAGCACCACCATCACAAAGACGTCTACGAGCACTCCCTCACCGTGCTGCGCCAGGCCATCGAGCTCGAGCACGCGCGCCATCCCGGCGCCGCCCCCGACACCACGCTGCGCCTGGCCGCCCTGCTGCACGACATCGGCAAGCCCGCCACCCGTCGGCTGGAGCCCGGCGGCGGGGTGAGCTTCCACCACCACGACGTCAAGGGCGCACGCCTGGCCCGCAAGCGCCTGCAGGCGCTGCGCTTCGACGGCGACACCATCGCCGCGGTCACGCAGCTCATCGAGCAGCACCTGCGCTTCTTCGGCTATGCCGAGGGCGCGTGGACTGATTCGGCGGTGCGGCGCTACGTGCGCGATGCCGGCGACCAGCTCGAACGGCTCCACATCCTCACCCGCGCCGACGTGACCACCCGAAACGCGAAGAAGGCGACGCGCCTGCGACGCGCATACGACGACATCGAGTGGCGCATCGACGAGCTCGCGTCGCAGGAGGAGCTCGCCGCCATCCGCCCCGAGATCGACGGCAACCGGATCCAGGAGATCCTCGGCATCCCGCCGGGGCGCGAGGTCGGTGAGGCGTATCGCTTCCTGCTCGAGGTGCGCCTGGACGAGGGCCCGATCGGCGCGGATGCCGCCGAGCAGCGCCTGCGCGCCTGGTGGTCCGCCCGCTGACCCCTCTCTCCCCCCGCCGAGCCGCCACGTTCATGCCGAGCCGACATGCTCCCGCGCGTCGAATCTTGGCGGCTCGGGGCAATCTTGGCGGCTCGCGATCTAGACTGACGGCACCTCCTCACCGTCGAACGGAGTTGCCGTGCCCTCGCCGTGGTCATCGCGCCGCGAGGTCTCGCCAGAGACGTCGCGTCTGCTGATCGAGCGCGCGCACGAAGAGCTGGTCGGCGGCAACATCGGAGATCCGCGCCTGGGTCAGATCCGCCCGCTCGTGCAGGACTCCTGGCGCCGCTCGCTCGCGCACCTCGTGGGTGCCGAAGGGCTCCCGCCACTCGATCTCGGCGACGAAGAGCTCGAGGCGTACCGGCAGGCGCATCCGCTCTCGGCAGCCATGGACATGATCCGCGCCCTGCTGCTGCCGGGCGGCGAGAGCGACTCGGGAGTCGTGGTCGCCGTGGGGGATGCCGTCGGCCGGCTGTTGTGGGTGGAAGGCGACCGGCGGGTGCGAAGCCTCACCGGAGACATGGGCTTCGTCGCCGGCGCGAACTGGTCGGAGGAGACGGTGGGCACCTCGGCGCCCGGCACCGCCCTGGCCCTCGGGCGCTCGGTGCAGATCCATGGGGCGGAGCACTTCAACCGCCTCGTGCAACCGTGGTCGTGCACGGCGGCGCCGGTCTACGATCCGGAGACGCGCCGGGTTCTCGGCGTCATCGACGTCACGGGCGACAGCGATGCCGCCACCC
This sequence comes from Sphingomonas sp. BLCC-B65, assembly GCF_028550675.1. Lineage (NCBI taxonomy): Bacteria > Pseudomonadati > Pseudomonadota > Alphaproteobacteria > Sphingomonadales > Sphingomonadaceae > Sphingomonas > Sphingomonas sp. BLCC-B65. The sequence continues at coordinate 1,855,350 of NZ_JAQQGL010000001.1, forward strand.
CGCAGGCGCAGTTGCTCGTCGACGCGACGGCCCGCGCCGTCGAGTCCGAGCTGCTCGTGGGGCGGCTGCGCGCCCGTGCCCAGCCTCCCGCGCCGCGGCGGGCGCGCCGACCCGCGGCGACGGTGACCGCGACGACGATGCTGCGCGTGCTCGGACGCGACCGGGCGCTCCTCGATGTCGCCGGACCCGACAGTGCCACGGTGACCGAGCTGTCGGCTCGGCACGCCGAGATCCTTCTCATGCTGGCCGTGCACCGCGAAGGACTCTCCGCCGAGCGGCTCGGACAGCTCGTCTACGGCGAGGACGACGCGGAGGGAACGCTGCGACCCGAACTGGTGCGCCTGCGTAAGGTGCTGGAGCGGGTGGCGCCGCAGCTGGTGCCGGCATCCCGCCCCTACCGCCTCACGGCAGAGCTGCACACCGACGCCCATCAGGTGGTCGCGCTGCTCGGACGCGGTGCGCACCGCGTCGCGCTCGCGGCCTACCGCGGACGTGTGCTGCCCGACTCGGTCGCCCCCGGCGTGGAGGAGTTCCGCGAGTCGGTGCGCCTCGCCCTGCGCGAGGCCCTGCTCACGGAGGCCTCCGTCGACGTGCTGCTCGCCTACGCCGACACCGACGACGGCGCCGACGACGCCGAGGTGCTGCGCCTTGCGCTCGAGATGCTGCCGGCGCGCTCGCCGCGACGGGCCGGCCTCGTCGCGCGGCTGGAGAAGCTCGAGCGCTGAGCGGCGCCGGTGCCCGGTGCCGGGTGCGCGGTGCCGGCGTGCGTAACTCCGCCTGAACCGGGGTGGTGGCGGGCTGGGGGCGCGAGGTCGTGGGTTGAGGCGGAGTTGTGCACGCGGCCGCGCCGGGTTCCGGCGGCGGGGTACCCGGGCTCGGGCAGCCGGCTGCGCCGGGTCTGGACGACAGGGGCCGGGGCGGGGTGCCAGGATGGGCGCAGACGCCCGCGCGGCGCTGAGGGAGGATCGACATGACCGACGACGCGCCCACGCCCGACCTGGTGCGACTCGCGAGCGCCTACGGCATCGCGACGGAATACTGGTCGTTCTTCGGTGACCGGGTGCACGTCCCGGCATCCACTCTGCGGGCGGTGCTGGCGGCGATGGGCGTCGACGCGTCGACGGATGCCGCGATCAGCGCGGCCCTCGTCGCGGAGGAGGAGCGCGTGTGGCGCGACCTGCTGCCGGCGTCGGTGGTCACCCGCCCCGGGGTCGGCGTGCTGTGGGTGCACGTCGACGACGGGCACGACGTCGCGCTGACCGTCGAGTTCGAACACGCTGGGACGCGTGAGCTGACCATTCCGGAGCAGCGTCCCGCGGCGCGGCTCGTCGACGGCATCCTGCGCTGGCGCGTCGAGGTGCCCGTGCCCGCCGACCTTCCGCTGGGCTGGCACACCCTGCGTGCCGAGCAGCGCGCGTTCGGTGCGGCGGAAGCCGACCGCACGGCATCCATCCCCTTCGTCATCACCCCGGATCGCCTGGCCGATCCGCCCGCGCGGCGCGGCCGCGACCGCGGGTGGGGGCTCATGGCGCAGCTGTACTCGGTGCGCTCGCGTGCCTCGTGGGGCCTCGGCGACTTCGCCGATCTGGGCGACCTCGCCGCCATCGCCGGACGCCGCGGCGCCGACTTCCTGCTCATCAACCCGGTGCACGCGGCCGAGGTCACGAGCCCCATCGAGCCGTCGCCGTACCGCCCGGCGACCCGCCGCTTCCTCGCGCCGCTCTACATCCGCCCGGAGCACATCCGCGAGGTCGCCGCGCTCACCCCGACCGAGCGCGCCGTCGTCGAGGCGGCTCGCGCACCGGTCGCGTCGACCGACGGTGACGCCGACCGCATCGACCGCGATGCCGTCTGGGCGGCCAAGCGGCTCGCGCTCGACGCGATCTTCACGGTGCCGCTCTCGTCGTCGCGGCGCGCCGAACTCGACGCCTTCGCCGCGCGCGAGGGCCAGCCGCTGCAGGACTTCGCCCTGTGGTGCGCGCTGGAGGAGCACTACGCGGGCCGGGAGCGCCCGGCCGACGTCGACGACATCCGCTCACCCCTGGTGGCGGCGCTGCGGACGAAGCTGGCGGACCGGGTCGCGTTCCACGTCTGGCTGCAGTGGATCGCCGATCAGCAGGTCGCCGACGCCCAGGCCGCAGCGCGGGCGGCGGGAATGGCGATCGGCATCATGCACGACCTCGCGGTCGGGGTGCATCCGCAGGGCTCGGACGCGTGGTCGCTGCGCGACATGTACGCGACCGGCATGGCGGTGGGCGCTCCGCCCGACATGTACAACCAGCAGGGGCAGACGTGGAACCAGCCGCCGTGGCTGCCCCGCGCGCTCGCCGAGGCCGGATACGCACCCCTGCGCGACATGATCCGCACGCTCCTGCGGCACGCCGGAGCGCTGCGCATCGACCACGTCATCGGGCTGTTCCGGCTGTGGTGGATTCCCGAGGGGCTCAGCCCCGCCGCCGGCACCTACGTGCGCTACGACCACGAGGCGATGATCGGCGTGCTGCTGCTCGAAGCCCACCGCGCGGGTGCCGTGCTGATCGGTGAAGACCTCGGCAACGTCGAGCCCTGGGTGCGCGACTACCTGTCGGCGCGCGGGGTGCTCGCCACCTCGGTGCTGTGGTTCGAGCGCGAGGGCGACGGATTCCGGCCGCCGGAGCAGTACCGTCGCTCGCTGCTGGCCACCGTCAACACGCACGATCTTCCACCGACCGCCGGCTACCTCGCCGACGAGCACGTCGCCCTCCGCGCGCGCCTCGGTCTGCTCACCCGCCCGGTCGAGGAGGAGCTCGCCGATGCGGATGCCGAGCGCGCGAGCATGCTGGCACTGTTGCGTGAACGCGGACTGATCGGCGACGAGCCCGGCGAGGCGGAGGTCATCGAGGCGCTGAACGTGCTGATCACGGCATCCCCCGCGCAGCTGATCGGGGTCGCGCTCGTGGATGCCGTCGGGGAGCGCCGGGCGCAGAACCAGCCCGGGACCGACCGTGAGTACCCGAACTGGCAGATCCCGCTGGCCGGACCCGACGGTCGCGCCGTGCTGCTGGACGACCTGGCCGACAACCCCCGTTTCGACGCGCTCACGCGCGCCGTCGACGCTCACCTCTGACGAGCGGCGGCGCCGCGGGCGCAGGCGCCGGTCCGTCGGGGCCGGCGGGGCGGATGCCGGCGAGAACGCCGACGACCACGAGCACGAGTCCGAGCAGCTGCGCGGGACCGAACGGCTCGTGCGCGACGACGACGCCCAGGAGCACACCGGTCACGGGATTGAGCAGTCCGATCACGCCGACGACGGCGCCGGGAAGTCGCGACAGACCGGTGAACCAGGCGGCGTAGGCGACCGCCGTCGCCACGAGGATGATGTACGCGAAACCGAGCAGCGCCGGTCCGTCGAGCGCCGGCGGTGCTCCCTCGACGACGATCGCGACGGGCGCCACGACGAGCGACCCCGCGATGAGCTGCCATGCCGTCATCGTCAGGGGTGGCACGTCGGCTCCCCACCGCCTCGTCAGCACGAAGCCGAGCGATGACGACAGCATCGCCACGACGGATGCCGCGATGCCCCACCCGTCGGCATCCCCGCCGCCGGGCTGGAGCATGACGACCACGCCGACGATGCCGAGGACGGCACCGCCGGCGGCCCGTAGAGTCGGACGCTGGCGGAGCATCATCCAGCTGAGCAGGAGCAGCGCCGCCGCAGACGTGGACATGATCGTCGCCGCCAGGCTCGTGGCGAGTCGCTGCGCCGCGACGTAGACGAGCACGTTGAGGCCGCCGACGGTGAGCGTGCCCAGCACGAACGAGCGCCACCACCAGGCGCCGCGTGGCAGGCGCCGTGTGACGAGCAGCACGAGAAGACCCGCCGGCAGACAGCGGATGACCGCCCCCCACAGGGCCGTATCGGGCGGGAGCAGGTGGCGCGTCACAAAGTACGTGCTGCCCCAGGCGACGGGGGCGATCGCCGTCACGAGCACCCAGCGACGCCTTTTATCTTCCATGGAAGAGAATATAGCTTCCACGGAAGGTAATGTCGAGGGTGTGCAGGATCACGTCGATCTCATCCAGGAGCAGTGGCGCCGCGAACGCCCCGATCTCGATCCCTCTCCGCAGGGCGTGATCGGCCGCGTCCATCGCCTGGCCGCGGCGCTGACGGCCGAGCTGACCGCCGTCTACGCGCAGTTCGGGCTGAGCGAGGCGGAGTTCGACCTCCTGGCATCGCTTCGCCGCGCCGGTGCGCCGTACGAGCTGCCGGCGGGTGAACTGGCCGACCACACGATGGTCACCACCGGCGGACTCACGAAGCGGGTCGACCGTCTGATCGAGCGCGGCCTCGTCGTCCGCGCGGATGCCGAGGACGATCGCCGCCGGCGCCTCGTGCGCCTCACCCCCGAGGGCGTCGAGCTCATCGACCGCGCGTTCACGGCGCACCTCGCCAACGAGCACCGCCTGGTCGCGCTCCTTCCCGCGGGCGACGCCGCCGCCGTGCGCGACGCCTCCCGCCGCTGGCTCGCCGCCCTCGGCCACGACTGACCCCGGCATCCCGCCCCCGCCCCGCCCCCGCCCCCGCCGCCCACCCACGAGAAACCACGCGCACGCCGAGAAACACCCCACGCACTGGTTTCTCGGCTTGCAACGTGTGTCTCGCGGCGGATGCCACGCGGATGCCGCGGCTCCCGCCGCCCATGCAACGCGATGCAACGTTGCGGTGCGTACCGTCGGCGCATCCGAACGCGGCGGGGATGCCGCGGACCATGCACTGTCGAAGGAGACATCATGACCATCGTCGAAGAGGGCGTCTCGAGCGTCTACGCTGCTCCCGGCCAGCGCGGGGCCATCGCCGAGTACCGTCCGCGGTACGGCCACTACATCGGCGGCGAGTTCGTCGAACCGATCAAGGGGCAGTACTTCGAGAACATCACCCCGGTCACGGGCAAGCCGTTCACCGAGGTCGGCCGCGGTACCGCGGAAGACATCGACCGCGCCGTCGACGTCGCCTGGAAGGCGTTCGAGTCGTGGAAGAAGACCACCCCGGCCGACCGCGCGAACATCCTCAACAAGATCGCCGACCGCATCGAGGCGAACCTCGAGAAGATCGCCGTCGCCGAGACGTGGGAGAACGGCAAGCCGGTCCGTGAGACGCTCGCCGCCGACATCCCGCTGGCGATCGACCACTTCCGCTACTTCGCCGGTGTGCTCCGCGCCCAGGAGGGCACCCTCAGCCAGATCGACGAAGACACCGTCGCGTATCACTTCCACGAACCGCTGGGCGTCGTCGGCCAGATCATCCCGTGGAACTTCCCGCTGCTGATGGCCACGTGGAAGCTCGCGCCCGCGCTCGCCGCCGGCAACTGCGTCGTGCTGAAGCCGGCCGAGCAGACCCCGGCATCCATCCTGTTCCTCTTCGACATCATCGGCGACCTGCTGCCGGCCGGTGTCGTGAACATCGTCAACGGGTTCGGCATCGAGGCGGGCGCGCCGCTCGCCCAGCACAAGCGCATCCGCAAGGTCGCGTTCACGGGAGAGACCACGACGGGCCGGCTGATCATGCAGTACGCGTCGCAGAACCTCATCCCGGTGACGCTGGAGCTCGGCGGCAAGAGCGCGAACATCTTCTTCGAGGATGTCGCCCGCGACCGCGACGCCTACTACGACAAGGCCCTGGAGGGCTTCACCTTCTTCGCGCTGAACCAGGGCGAGGTCTGCACCTGCCCGTCGCGGGCGCTCATCCAGCGCTCGATCTACGACCAGTTCCTCGGCGACGGCCTCGAGCGCGTCGGCAAGATCATCCAGGGAAACCCCCTCGACCCCGCCACCATGATCGGTGCCCAGGCCTCGAACGACCAGCTCGAGAAGATCCTCAGCTACATCGAGATCGGCAAGGCCGAGGGCGCCAAGCTGCTCGCCGGCGGGGAGCGGGTGGACCTCGGCGGCGAGCTCAGCGGTGGCTACTACGTGGCACCGACGGTGTTCGAGGGACAGAACTCGATGCGCATCTTCCAGGAGGAGATCTTCGGTCCCGTCGTCTCGGTGACCAGCTTCGACGGCTTCGACGACGCCATCCACACCGCCAACGACACCCTCTACGGCCTGGGTGCGGGCGTGTGGAGCCGGTCGGCCGACACGATGTACCGCGCCGGTCGCAGCATCGAGGCCGGTCGCGTGTGGACGAACACCTACCACCAGTACCCGGCGCACGCCGCGTTCGGCGGGTACAAGCAGTCGGGCATCGGACGCGAGAACCACCTCAAGATGCTCGACCACTACCAGCAGACCAAGAACCTGCTCGTGTCCTACGCCGAAGGCGCGATGGGCTTCTTCTGAGTCGAGACACATCGGCGAGACACGACCTGCCGCCCCAGACGCCCGTGCGTTTCGGGCGGCAGGTCGTGTGTCGGCGGAGAACGGGGACGGTCATGACCACCACACTCAGCAGGGTCGCGGTGACGGATGCCGCGGCATCCCTCCTGCGCCAGCTCACGGCGCAGCACGGGAAGCTCATGTTCCACCAGTCCGGCGGATGCTGCGACGGCAGCGCACCCATGTGCTATCCCGTCGGGATGTTCCTGACCGGGCCGTCGGACGTGAAGCTCGGCGACCTCGACGTGGGGCTGGACGACCCCATCGAGGTCTTCATCTCCGCATCGCAGTTCGAGTACTGGAAGTACACGCACCTCACGATCGACGTCGTTCCGGGCCGCGGCGCGGGCTTCAGCGTCGAGGGGCCGACCGGCATGCGCTTCCTCATCCGCTCGCGGATGCTCGACGACGCGGAGCTCGACCACTTCGGCCTGCGCTGACGCCGGCATCCATACGGTCGGGCTCGCTCGCCCGCCCGCTCGCTCGCTCGCTCGCCCGTCCGTCAGGCGCGGTCGTGGAGCGTGATCCGGTACCCGTCCGGGTCGACGAACGTGAAGGTGCGGCCGAACGGGCCGTCGATCGGAGCGGCGACGATCTCGTGGCCGGCGGCGACCAAGGCGTCGTGGATCTGCTGCACGTCGGTCGCGTGCAGCCAGAGGGCGATGCCCGCTCCCGGCGGGGTCGCGCCCTCGCGGACGGCGTCATCGACGATGTCCCGCACGGCGAATGCGATGGGGGTCGTCGCGAAGACGACGGCGTGCGGGGGTCCTGCCGGTGAGCGCGTGAGCCCGAGGAACTGCTCGTAGAACGCCTGGGAGGCGGCGAGGTCGCGAACCTGCAGGGAAATGAAGTCGGGGCCGGTGGCGGGCATGAGTTGTTCCTTTCGTATGTCAGTTATCTGACACGCAAGTGTATGTCAGGATACTGACATGAGTCAACGCACGCCCGTCGTCGATCTACCGACCTCTGTCGGCTATCGCCTCAAAGAGGCAGCGAGCGCTCTGAGGAGCGCGATGGAAGACGTTCTCCGTCCGCTCGGGATGAGCGTCACCCATTACGCGTGTCTCGAACTGCTGGCACAGCGTCCCGGGCTGTCGAACTCGGATCTGGCCCGTGGCACCTTCGTCACCCGCCAGACCATGAACGTGCTGCTGCAGAAGCTCGAGCGTGATGGTGAGATCTCGCGGCCCGACACCCCCGCCTCCGGCAAGGTGCTCCCGGCGACGATCACCGATCGGGGCCGCACGGCGCTGTCCGCCGCCAGCACGGCCGTGCGATCGGTGGAGGATCGCATGTTGGACGGTCTCGACGACGGCGACCGCGACGAGGCGCTGCGGCTGCTCGGCGCGATGATCCGCTCTCTTCGCGGCTAGAGCCAGCCGTTCTCGTCGGCGACCCGCACGGCGTCGGCGCGGTTGCGGGCGCCGGTCTTGCCGATCGCGCTGGACAGGTGGTTGCGCACCGTGCCCTCGCTCAGGTGCAGCATCTGCGCGATGTCGGCGATCGAGCCGCCCGTCCGGGCCACCGCGAGCACATCGGTCTCGCGGGCCGTCAGGGGCGACTCGCCCTGCGCGAGCGAGTCGGCGGCGAGGGCGGGATCGACGACCCGCAGCCCCTGCGCCACCCGTCGGACGGCGTCGGCGAGCTGCGCGGCGGGCGTGTCCTTCACGACGAAGCCGGACGCTCCCGCCCGCATCGCACGCGTCAGGTACCCCGGACGCCCGAAGGTGGTCACGATGAGCGTCCGGCACGTAGGCAGCGCATCGCGCAGCGCGGATGCCGCAGCGATCCCGTCCATCCCCGGCATCTCGATGTCGAGCAGGGCGACGTCCGCAGCCGATCGCACCGCGGCATCCACGACCTCGTCACCGCGGCCCACCTCGGCGACCACTTCGATGTCGGGTTCGAGACCGAGCAGGGCCGACAGGGCGCCGCGCACGAGTGCCTGATCGTCGGCGATGAGCAGGCGGATCACAGCGTCACCTTCAACAGGAATCCGCCCCACTCGCTGCGGCCGAGCATCAGACGCCCGCCGGCCGCCTCCACTCGTTCGCGCAACCCGATCAGTCCGCTGCCCGCCGTCCCCGCGCCGGATGCCGGCCCCACCCCGTCGTCCTCGATGCTCACGCTGCGGCCGCTGAGGCGCACGCGGCAGCGCGACGCGTGCGCGTGGCGGATCACGTTGGTCACGCCCTCGCGGACGATCCAGCCCGCCAGCTCACGCCGCTCTGCGGGCACGTTCTCGGTGGCGGTGGGCAGTTCAGCGGCGATGCCGGCGGCATCCAGCGCCTGCCGAGCGGCCGCCAGCTCGCCCGCCACCGTGATGCCGCGGTAGCCGGCGACCGTCGCGCGCACATCGGCCAAGGCGCCCCTCGCGAGGGCCTCGACCTCGGCGACTTCCGCCTTGGCCCGCGCGGCATCGACGTCGATCAGTCGGCCGGCCAGCTCGGTCTTCACCGTGATCACGGTGAGCGAGTGACCGAGGATGTCGTGAAGGTCGCGCGCGACGCGACTGCGTTCGCGCTCGACGGCCATCTGCGCCATCTGATCCCGCGTGGCGCGCAGGGCGTTCATCGCGGCGATGTTGCGGCCGAACGCCGCCATCATTGCGGAGATCGAGACGATGATGGCCGGCAGGAACAGCACGCCTTCCGTCCACCCGTCCGAGATCACGCCCGTGACGAGGGCGGTCGCTCCCAGCACGAGCAGCAGCGTCCAGGTGGTGCGCAAGCGGACGACGGCCATGCCGATCGCAACGCCCACGTAGCTCCACACACCGCGGACATCCCACCCGATCCACGGGAAGAGGGTGAAGGAGAGGAGGAACAGCCAGGCCGCCGGCAGCAGTCGCAGCCGCGGCGGCAGAAGGCGCGACACGGGGATCGCCATCAGAAACGATGCCGCGAACAGCACCAGCAGGGCGATCACGACCGCGCTCGAGACCGCGGTGTCCGCGGCGGCGACGGCCTCGGTGGCCACGATGAACAGCCAGATGAGCGAGATCGAGCGGCCGACGTACCAGCCTCGGGCGGCGCGGGCGGTCAGCAGCTCGCGCGCCGTGGGAGTCGTCGACGAGGCGGGGACCGGGGGGATGTCCCACCCGGTCCCGTCGAGATCGTCTCGTGTCGCGCTCACGGACTTCACTGTAGGGCGCGCCGACTCAGACGCGCTTGGTGTCGCGCCGGAACGCCCACGTCGTGCCGGCGACGAACAGCACGAGCCAGACCAGCGCGTTGACCAGCCACATCGCGTCGAAGCTCTCGCCGGTCAGCGGTGAGCGGGCGAGCTCGCCGATGCCGTAGACCGGGGTGAACTTCGCGATGGTCTGCATGAAGTCGGGCATGCTGCTGAGCGGGTAGAACAGGCCCCCGAGGAACGACAGGAACACCACGACGAGGCTCGTCACCTGCGCGGCGTTCTCGCTCGGCATGAGGTAGCCGACGAACAGTCCGAGCGTCGTGAACACGGCGCTCGCGAGCACCCAGCCGACGAGCCCCGTGCCGATCCACTGACCGACGCTGAGCTGGATGCCGCTGATCGCGCCGGCCGCATATGTGGCGACGACCGCGAGAAGGCCCAGCACCATGCCCGCGATCATCTTGATGATGATGTTGACGAGGGGGTTCAGGGGCGTCAGGCGCAGCTGCCGGCTCCAGCCCTGCGTGCGTTCCAGGGCGACGGCAGCGCCGGTCTGCGTCGCCGACATCATGGCGCCGTACATCGCCATCGACACCATGATGTACGCCGCGACCGACACGCCGCCGTCGGCGACGGGCGTCGCCGTCAGCTGCTCATCGCGCAGACGCAGACCGATGATGACGTACATCACGACCGGGAACGCGATGGTGAAGAAGAGGGTGCGGCGATTGCGCAGGCGGCGCTTGAGCTCGATGCCGAGGTAGGTGAGGTTGAAGCCGCCGAGCGGCGGGACGCGCCGGTCGAGGGTGACGCGATCGGCGGACAGTGCCGACGGCGCGGAGGATGCGGTGCTCATGCGGAGGCTCCTTCGGAGGTGAGGGCGAGGAAGACGCTCTCGAGGTTCTGTGAGGTGATCTCGATGTCGCGGGCCGCCGTCTCGGTGAGGAGGTGGCGCGCGACGGCATCCGAGTCCTTCGTGTGGATGCTGATGCGGTCGCCGGCGAACTCGACGTCGTCGACGCCGGCGAGTGCGGCCAGGCGCGCGGGGTCGGCGCCCGGGAGGGTGGCGCGCACGATGCGGCCGGAGACCAGGTTCTTGATCTCGGCGGTGGAGCCGTCGGCGACGATGCGGCCTCGGCTCATGAGCACGATGCGGTCGGCGTACTCGTCGGCCTCGTCGAGGTAGTGCGTGGCGAAGAGCACGGTGCGTCCGCGCGCGGCGTCGGCGCGGATCGCGCTCCAGAACGCGCGGCGGCCCTCGACGTCCATCCCGGTGGTGGGCTCGTCGAGAATCAGCAGACCCGGGTCGCTCAGCAGCGCCATCGCGAAGCGCAGCCGCTGCTGCTGACCGCCGGAGCACATCCCGACGCGCCGGTTCGCGATCTCGCTGATGCCGGCGCGCTGCATGACCTCCTCCACCGGGCGGGTGTCGGCGAACAGGCTCGCCGTGAGCGCGAGCGTCTCGCTGACGGTGATGTCCTTCAGCAGACCGCCGGTCTGCAGCACCGCGGAGACGAGCCCGTGCGAGATGGCCGCGCGAGGGCTCTCGCCGAAGACACGGACAGCGCCGGCGTCGGGGTCGGAGAGCCCCAGCAGCATGTCGATCGTGGTGGTCTTGCCGGCGCCGTTCGGGCCGAGGAAGGCGACGATCTCGCCCGGGCGCACCCGCAGATCGACGCTCTCCACCGCTCGGACACTGCCGAAGCTCTTGCGCAGGCCCGCGGCATCCACCGCGAGCAGTCCCTGGTTCTCATCCATGTCTCCGACTCTGCCCGCGCGCCGGCCCGTGCACCGCACACGGCCGTCACGACTGCGCCATGACATTCGTCACGGCCGAAAACTCGTCGGCGTACTCGCGTGACGAATCGTCGGTTTCGCACTCTCTTCGAAGGGACGCAAGGAGGAGACATGACCGCTTCAGCGGGTGCGGCGCTGCGGCGCGTGACGATCGTCGACCCATCGAGCGCTCGCAGGGCGCACGCGCGCGAGCTGCTGGCGGGTCGCCTGGGTATGCGGGTGGTCGCCGAAGCCGCCACCGTCGGCGAGGTCGTGGCGCGCCGCCCGGCGGGCACGCACCCGTCGCAGGTGCTGTTCGTCGTCGTCACCGACCGCGTCGAGACCGACCTGTCGGCTCTTGCCGCCTGTCGACGAGCCGGAATGCGCGTGGTCGCCCTCACCGCCGACGCCCCCGATCACGTCGTCCGGACGTTGATGGATGCCGGGGTGGAGGGCATCGTGTCCTCGCGGGAGTCCGAGGGTGTCGTGCTGGCGGTCGTCGATGCGGTGCGGCGGGGTGCGCGCGCCTGGTCGCCGCGCACGCGCGCGAAGCTCGACGCGCTCGCGGTGCGCCCCGCCCTCAGCGTGCAGGAGTCGCGTCTGATGGTGCTCTATGCCTCCGGTCTCACGATCGGCGAGGTCGCCGATCGCCTCGGCGTGCGCGGCGACACCGCCCGCAAATACCTCAACCGGGTGAAGGCCAAGTACGCCGCCGTCGGTCGTCCCGTGCGCACCAAGACAGAGCTCTCCCAGGCCGCGCGCGACGACGGTCTGCTCCCGCCCGGCCCGCCGCCCGCGCGGGACCTCTGACCGTCGCGGTCGGTGTCGGCCGGCGAAACCCCGCGTCACGCGCAGTGGTGCCGGGTTTCATTCCTGTTACAAAAAGCGCGATCACGAGGCAGATCGGCGATGCGCACGACAGGATAGCGACCTGAGTCCCGCCTGCCTGGCGGGGCCTACCGACATACAGCAGAGGTACTCACACATGGCACTGCACTTCAGTTCGCCGGGCTCCGCCCGCGCACGCACCGCGCTGGCAGCGGGCGCGCTCGCCGTCTCCGCGCTGCTCCTCGCCGGCTGCGCCGGCGGCGGCAACACGGGCGGATCGACCGACGGCGCGGCATCCGGGCCCATCATCATCGGCACGACCGACAAGGTCACCACGCTCGACCCGGCCGGCTCGTACGACAACGGCTCGCTCGCCGTGCAGACCCAGGTCTTCCCGTACCTGGTGAACACCGACTACAACTCCAACAAGGTCGTCCCCGACCTGGCCGAGTCGGCCGAGTTCACCGCGCCCAACGAGTACACGGTGAAGCTGCCGGCGGGCCTGAAGTGGGCCAACGGCCACGACCTGACCTCGTCCGACGTGAAGTTCTCGTTCGACCGCAACCTGAAGATCGCCGACCCCAACGGTGCATCGAGCCTGCTGTACAACCTCGACAGCGTCTCGACCCCCGATGACACGACCGTCGTCTTCAAGCTGAAGACCGACAACGACCAGGTCTTCCCCTTCATCCTCACGTCCTTCCCGGGCGCGATCGTCGATGAGGAGGTCTTCTCGGCCGATGCCGTCACGCCCGACCAGGACATCGTGAAGGCCGACGCCTTCGGCGGCCCCTACTCGATCACGAAGTGGGACTTCAACAAGACGGTCGAGTTCACGCCCAACAAGAACTACAAGGGTCTGCTCGCCGCGCCCAGCAACTCGGGCGCCGTGCTCAGCTACTTCGCCGAGTCGTCGAACCTGAAGCTCGCCGTCCAGCAGGGCGACGTCGACGTGGCCTACCGCAGCCTGTCGTCGACCGACGTGGCCGACCTGTCGGGCAACGACAAGGTCAAGGTCGTCGAGGGTCCGGGCGGTGAGATCCGCTACATCGTCTTCAACTTCAACACGCAGCCGTACGGTGCGACGACCGCCGAGGCCGACCCGGCCAAGGCGCTCGCCGTCCGTCAGGCGGTGGCCGATCTGCTCGACCGCAAGACGATCTCCGACCAGGTCTACAAGGGCACCTACACCCCGCTCTACTCGTACGTCCCGGCCGGGTTCGCCGGGGCGACCGACGCCCTGAAGGGTCTCTACGGCGACGGCAACGGAGGCCCCAGCGCCGACAAGGCGAAGGCGGCGCTGGCTGCGGCCGGTGTGACGACGCCCGTCGCGCTGAGCCTGCAGTACAGCCCCGACCACTACGGCCCGTCGTCGGGTGACGAGTACGCGCTGGTCAAGCAGCAGCTCGAGAAGGACGGCCTCTTCACGGTCAACCTGCAGTCGACCGAGTGGGTGCAGTACTCCAAGGACCGCACCGCCGACGTCTACCCGGCCTACCAGCTCGGCTGGTTCCCGGACTACTCCGACGCCGACAACTACCTGACGCCGTTCTTCCTGGAGAAGAACTTCCTGGGCAACCACTACGTCAACCAGGAGGTCAACGACCTGATCCTCAAGCAGGCCGTCGAAACGGATGCCGCCACCCGCACGTCCGACATCGAGAAGATCCAGGACCTCGTGGCCAAGGACCTCTCGACGGTGCCGCTGCTGCAGGGCGCTCAGGTCGCGGTGACTGGTGCCGACGTGAAGGGCGTCACGCTCGACGCGTCGTTCAAGCTGCGCTTCGCACCGATCACGAAGTAACGCGCCCGGGCGCTTCGACGCGTCGCTGCGCTTCTCGCTCAACGACCGGGGGATCACACTTCCGGTCGTTGAGCGAGCGCAGCGCGTCGCACCGCCGATCATCCGTAGAGTAGGCATCCATGACCAGCACCGTCGCGGCATCCTCCGTCGCCGAGCCGCCTCCCGCGCTGGAGGTCCGAAAGACCGGATCCGGTTCCGCGCTCGGCAGGTACATCCTCATCCGGTTCCTGCTGATCTTCCCGACCGTGCTGATCCTCGTGACGCTGGTCTTCTTTCTCATCCGCCTCACCGGCGACCCGATCACCGCCGCTCTCGGCGGGCGGCTGCCGGCCGATCAGCTCGCCGAGCGCATCCACGAGGCCGACTACGACCGGCCGATCATCGTGCAGTACATCGAGTACCTCGGCCGCATCTTCACCTTCGACTTCGGCACGACCATCACCGACAATCAGCCGGTCGTGCAGGTCATCGCCACCTACGGCACCGCGACCCTCGAGCTGGTGCTGTACTCGCTCGTGGTCGCCTTCATCGTCGGCATCCCGCTCGGCCTCGTCGCCGCGGCGCTGCGCGACCGCTGGCCCGACGCGGTGCTGCGCGTGAGCGCGATCCTCTTCTACGCGACGCCGGTGTTCTTCGCGGGCCTGGTCGCCAAGCTCGTCTTCGGGGTCTGGCTCGGCTGGCTGCCGATCTCGGGGCGCGCGAGCGTGCGCACCGAGCTGGCCATCGGCCGCAACGGCGGCACCGGCATCTACCTCATCGATGCGATCGCCTCCGGAAACCCCGCCTACGTGCAGGACGTGCTGCTGCACGCGGTGCTGCCCGCGCTGACGCTGGGTCTGCTCACCGCCGGCATCTTCCTGCGCCTGGTGCGCACGAACGTCATCGGCACCTTCAACATGCCCTACATCGATGCCGCCCGCTCGCGCGGTGTGCGGGAGGGACGCCTGGTGCGCACGCACGCGTACAAGCCCGCGCTCATCCCGATCATCACGGTCATCGGGCTGCAGATCGCGCTCATGCTCGGCGGCGCGGTGCTCACCGAGACGACCTTCGAGTGGAAGGGTCTCGGCTTCCAGCTGGCCGCGTATCTGGGTTCGCGCGACTTCGTCGCCGTGCAGGGGATCGTCGCGATGATCGCCATCATCGTCGCGGTGACGAACTTCGCCGTCGACATCATCGCCGCGCTCATCGACCCGCGGGTCCGGTACTGAGGAGGGATGCGAACATGACGACGTCTCGCCTCATCGACCGGATGCCGGTCGTCCACCAGCTGCGCCAGAGCGTCGGCCTGCAGCGCGGCATGCTCGTCGCGGGCCTCGTGCTGACCGGCATCTTCGTGTTCTGCGCGATCTTCGCGCCGCTCATCGCCCCCTATGGCTACGCGCAGCTGGACGGGCCCGACGGCAACTTCGGCGCGCAGCAGCCGCCCAGCGCGGCGCATCTGCTGGGCACGACGGTCGGCGGCTACGACGTGCTCTCCCGGGTGATCTGGGGTGCGCAGACCGCGCTGTACGTCGTGATCGTCGCGATCGCGCTGTCGGTGTTCATCGGCATTCTGCTGGGTCTGGTCTCGGGCTATCTCGGCGGGTGGGTCGACCGCACGCTCGTGGTCGTCGCCGATGCGATCTACGCGTTCCCGACGCTGCTGCTGGCGATCGTGGTGGCCATCGCGATCAGCGGGGGCCAGTCCGGACTGTGGCCGGGAATCCTGGCGGCGGCGGCATCCATCACCGTCGTCTTCATTCCGCAGTACTTCCGCGTCGTCCGTGCCGAGGTCGTGCGCATCAAGGGTGAGGCGTTCGTCGAGTCGGCGAAGGTGATCGGCGCGTCGACCCCGCGCATCATGTTCCGTCACGTGCTGCGCAACTCCACGCGCACGCTGCCGCTGATCGTGACCCTCAACGCGTCGGAGGCCATCTCGACCCTCGCCGCGCTGGGCTTCCTCGGCTTCGGCATCCAACCCACGGCCGCGGCCGAATGGGGCTACGACCTCAACAAGTCCATCAGTGACGTCGCCGCGGGCATCTGGTGGACCGCGATCCCGCCGGGCATCGCGATCGTGCTGACGGTGCTGGGCATCACCCTCATCGGCGAGAGCCTCAACGACCTCGCCGACCCGCGCCTGCGCGCGCGGCGACGGGCGGGCTCGGCGAAGACGGCACCGACTCCGGCGGATGCCGTCGCGGCGAGTGAGCCGGCCTCGCGCGAGTTCATGGGAGAGGTGGAGTGATGGCGGCGACGTCTTCCGACGCACGGGCGGTCGACATCCGCGACCTGGATGTCACCTTCGCCACCGACGGCGGCGACGTGCACGCGGTGCGAGGGGTGAGCCTCGACGTGCGCCCGGGCGAGGTGCTGGCGATCGTCGGCGAGTCGGGAAGCGGCAAGACCGTCACGGCGCGCAGCATTCTGGGCCTGCTGCCCGAGACCGCCCTCACCCAGGGCGCGGTCGTGCTCGACGGCACGGATGTCATCGGCCTCGACCGCGAGGCGATGCGCCGGGTGCGGGGCACGAAGGCCGCGATGATCTTCCAGGAGCCCTCGACGGCCCTCAATCCCGTCTTCACCGTGGGGTGGCAGCTGGCGGAGGGCTTGCGCGCCCACGGCAGGTACACGAAGAAGCAGGCGCGTGCGCAGGCGATCGAGATGCTCGGTCGCGTCGGCATTCCCGAGCCCGAGCGGCGCGTCGACGACTACCCGCACCAGTTCTCCGGCGGGCAGAAGCAGCGCATCGTCATCGCCACGGCGCTGGCGCTCGATCCGACCGTGATCATCGCGGACGAGCCGACCACGGCGCTCGATGTCACGGTGCAGGCCGAGATCCTCGACCTGCTGCGGCGCCTGCGCGACGAAGACGGAACGGCGATCGTGCTGATCACGCACAACATGGGCGTCGTGGCCGACCTCGCCGACCGGGTGGCGGTCATGCTGAACGGCGAGGTCGTCGAGACCGCGCCGGCCCCGGAGCTGTTCGCCGCGCCTCGCGACGACTACACGAAGCGCCTGCTCGCCGCCGTGCCGCGGCTGGAGATCATCGACCGCCAGCTGCCGGCGGGCGCCGCCGAGGCGGTGCCGGTCGTCGCGGCATCCGACCTCGTCATCGAGTACGCGGGGCGCCTGCGTCGTGCCGGGTTCCGCGCCGTCGACCGGGTCAGCTTCTCGATCGCGCCCGGCGAGGTCGTGGGCCTGGTCGGCGAGAGCGGTTCGGGAAAGACCACGATCGGCCGCGCGATCGCGGGGCTCACGCCGGTGACCGGCGGCTCGCTGCGGGTGCTCGGCGTCGAGATGAACGGGGTCAAGGAGCGTACGTTCCGGCCCCACCGCAAGGACCTCGGGTTCGTGTTCCAGGATCCGGCGACGAGTTTCAACCCGCTGCTGACGATCGCCCAGAACGTCGCCGAGCCGTTGATCGTGCACGGCGGGGCTCGGGATGCCGCTGATGCCCGCGACCGCGTCGACGAGCTGCTCGAGGCCGTGCAGCTGCCGAAGGCGTTCGGCGATCGCTTCCCGCACGAGCTGTCGGGCGGGCAGCGCCAGCGGGCCTCGCTGGCCCGCGGTCTCGCGCTGGATCCGAAGCTGCTCATCGCCGACGAGCCCACCAGCGCGCTCGACGTGTCGGTGCAGGCGCGCGTGCTCGAGCTGTTCGGCGAGCTGCAGGAGCGGTTCGGCTTCGCGACCCTCTTCATCACGCACGATCTCGCGGTCGTCGACATGCTGGCCCACCGGGTCGTCGTGCTGCATAAGGGCACCATCGCCGAGACCGGGCCGACCGCGCGCGTGCTCGGTGACCCGCAGGACGACTACACCCGCACGCTCATCGCCTCGCTGCCGGTGCCCGATCCCGCTGAGCAGGCCGCGCGCCGCGAGGCCTGGCGCGCCGCCCGCGGCTGAACCCGCGGCCCCGGCCCCGCGGGCCCGCGTGGCGTGCGTAACTCCGCCTGGACGGCGTCGGCGCGGGCGTGCGGCGCTGGCGTGCGCGGTTCAGGCGGAGTTGTGCACGCGGGGCGCTCGAGAGTGAGTGTCTCCGGCCTGCCCTAGCCTGACGCCATGACAGCAACCCTCGGATTCATCGGCATCGTCGTGCGGGACATGGCGGCATCCCTCGCGTTCTATCGTGCGCTGGGCGTGCCGATCGCCGACGATCAGGACGACGCTCCGCACGTCGACGCGACCCTCGACGGCGGCGTCGCTCTGGCGTGGGACACGGTGGAGACGATCCGCAGTTTCGACCCCGACTACCAGCCGGCGTCCGGCGGACACCGCATCGCGCTCGCGTTCGTCAAGGACAGTCCGGCAGAGGTGGATGCCGCGTATGCCGCCCTCGTCGCCGCGGGCCACGAGGGTCACGTTCCGCCGTTCGACGCGTTCTGGGGTCAGCGCTACGCGACGGTGCTCGACCCCGACGGCAACGCCGTCGACCTGTTCGCGCCGCTGCCGGCAGCCTGAGCCGGCCGTCGCCCCACCGCCGGCGCGCACCGTTTCACGTGCAACGGCGGTCTCAGTTCGACAGGTTCTCGATGATCGAGGCGAACACGCCCAGCGGGCCGAACAGCATCAGCAGCAGCGCCGCGCCGATCACGATGATCGCGGCCCACGGCACGCGCCGCCGCAGTCGTCTGCCCTCCGGCGCGACGCCGGGAGGTGGACCCAGGGATGCCGCGGGCGCCGCGAACGGCAGTGCCGCCGATCCCGCCGCGTCACGCGCGGGGACGGCCGCGCCGGTCGCCGGTGCGGCGAGGCGGTCGTCGCGCCAGCGCTCCCACTGGGCGAGCTTGTCGAGCAGGGCCGCCACCACGGAGAACAGCCAGGCCCAGGTGGCCGGGTCGAGCGTGGACGCCTCGCGCGGCGTGTAGAGGAAGAGCCAGTCGTCGACGATCTCGATGTCGAGGGCGGCGGCGTGGTCGACGAACCGCGCCATGATGTCGGGCGTGAACAGGTAGAGCGCGTCGGCCTCGTAGCCGGACGGGCAGTAGAGCGTGAAGGTGCGGTCGAAGTCGCCCTCCAGACTCAGCCGCTGCGACCCGTCGAGCGCGGCCGGCAGGTTGGAGCCGAACAGGCTGTTGTTGCCGACGGCATCCAGCACGATGTTGGGCAGCGGAGTTGACAGCTTGACGGCGACGTAGCCCCACCGATGCGTCGACTCGTTCTTGCCCGAGCCCGTGCGGTACACATAGTTGCCGAACTCGACGAAGCGCGGCTTCTCGCCGCGGACCACGTCGCTCGCGATGCGCCCGTGTCCGATGCCGAACACCATTCCCGGCAGCGGTGGGTTCGACACCGACGGGTACCAGGTCATCGCGTTGGCCCGCGCGAAGCGGTCGAGGCGCCACCACCGCTCCCCCGTGCGGGCGCCGAACATGCGCACCAGCGCGGTCGCGAGCACCGCGACCACACCGACGAGCACGAGGATCGGCGCGATCAGGAAGGGCGAGAACCCGCCCCCGGATGCCGTCATCATGCCGCCCACGACACCGATCACCGTCGACCCGAAGACGAAGAGCACGGCCACGACGGCGAGCACGGCGAAGACGGCCCGCGACGCGATGTTCGACGCCGGTGCCCGTCCACTCGCGCGCAGGTCGCGCACGTAGGCGCGCACGGTCGCCCGGTCGGCGGGCTCGATGAGCGGTCGCGCGTCGAAGGCTGAGGATGCCGCGGGCGTGCTCATATCGCCACGCTACCCGGGCGAGCTTTCAGGGTGCCGTCAGGGCGTCCTCGTCGCGATAACGGCCTCGCAACTCTTTCTCGACGGCGACCCCTGGAAGGCCCACGGTCACCACGATCAGTCCCAACACGAGCGCGACGGCGCCGACGAGGTACGCCGCCCAGGCGCCGTCGACGAAGCTCAACCGCGCCGCCTCGAGGATCTGCGCCGCGTAGGCGGGGTTGTTGGCGGCCACGTGGGCGGCCGACGCGTACGACGCCTGCAGGGCCCGGGTGATGTCGTCGGAGAGCGATGCGGCTTCGGGAGAGGCGGCGATGAGCCCGGCGAACACGTGCGAGAACCCGCCGGCGAGCACGGCACCGAGCAGCGCCTGCATCACGGCGCCGCCGAGGTCGGTCTGCAGGTCGCTGGTCGCCGAGGCCATGCCCGCGCGGCGCACCGGGGTGCTGCTGGTCAGGGAGCGGGATGCCGCGGTCATCACGAACGACGCACCCCCGCCGACCAGGGCGAACGCGAGCGCGACGATCACCGGCGGTGTGGTCTCGTTCCACGCGAGCATCGTGCCGAAGGCGGCGATGAGCACGACGTAGCCGACGATCATCGCCATCCGCGTGCCGCGTTCGACGAGGATCGCGGCCAGCGGGGCGCAGACGAGCAGCGCGATCGCGGCGGGGATGAGCGCGATGCCTGCCTGCAGGGCGTCGTAGCCGAGGATGTTCTGCAGGTACTGCTGACCGACGAACATCGCCCCCACGAGCGCGCCGAAGGCGAGGGTGCCTGCGACGGCCGGCACCCAGAACAGGCGCCGCCGCGCGATGGACAGATCGTAGAGGGGCGCGGCGACCCGCAGCTGGCGCGCCGCGAAGGCGGCGATCAGCACCGCCGCCGCGACGATCAGGCCCACCCCCGCACCCGTCTCCCCCGGGGCGAAGACGACGCCGAGACCGAGCACCAGTGCGGCCACGGCGACGACCGACAGGATGCCGCCGAGGTGATCGACCGGCTCGTCGGACTCCGCCACGCCCCGCGGAATCGACCGTGCGGCGATGAGCAGCGCCACGACGGCCACCGGTACGGGCAGCAGCAGGGCGATGCGCCAGCCGAACGCGACGACGAGCGCACCCGAGATCACCGAGCCGGCGACCGTCGCCACCGCCCCGGTCGCCGTCCACAGGGCGATCGCGCGCACGCGGGCCGGACCCTCCGCCCAGAGGGCGGTGATCAGGGCAAGCGTCGTCGGAAAGGCGCAGCCCGCAGCGATGCCCGTGAGCACGCGCGCGCCCATGAGGAACTCGATGGTTGGGGCGAGGCTTGCCGCGGTGCCGGCGATCAGCAGACCGATCAGTCCGATGCACAGCAGGCGCACCCGGCCGTAGCGGTCGCCGAGGGCGCCGGCGTACAGCACGGTCATCGCGAGCCCCAGGCCCGTGCCGAGGGCGACGAGGTTGAGCGTCGTCTGCGGGGCGTCGAAGGTGCCCGCGATGTCGGGCAGGGCGACGCTGGCGCCGCCGGTGGTCAGATTGCAGACCGCCGCAGCCATCAGCAGCGCGGTCAGCACCGCGCCCGCGCGCGCGGGAACGTGCGTGCCCGGCATCCACCGTCCTTCCGTCGCCCCCGTCGTCCATGAGCGTAGCGGTCGTCGGGTAGACTGTTGTGGTTGCCCGTCTGCGTTCCGTCGCGGAACAGAGTTCGGGCACGTGCATCAACCCTCCTGATGCCGGGAAATGCCCGGCATCCGTTCTAGTCCGAAGGAGGTGGGTTAGTGACGCACTCACACCAGTACGAGCTCATGGTCATCCTCGACCCCGAGATCGACGAGCGTCAGGTCGCCCCCAAGCTCGACGGGTTCCTCAAGGTGATCACCGCAGACGGTGGCTCCATCGAGAACGTCGACGTCTGGGGCAAGCGTCGCCTGGCGTACGAGATCCAGAAGAAGAACGAGGGCATCTACGCCGTCGTCAACTTCACCGCCACGAGCGAGGCCACGCAGGAGCTCGACCGTCAGCTCAAGCTGAACGAGCAGATCATGCGTACCAAGGTCCTGCGTGCCGAGGAGGCGATCGCTCAGGTCGCCGCCGAGAAGGAGCGCGCCGAGGCCAAGGCCGCCCGCAAGGCAGCGAAGGCGTAAGGACGATGGCCGGCGAGACCGTCATCACCGTCGTGGGAAACCTCACGGCAGACCCCGAGCTGCGCTACACGCAGAACGGGCTGCCCGTCGCGAACTTCACGATCGCGTCGACGCCGCGCAACTTCGACCGTCAGGCCAACGAGTGGAAGGACGGCGAAGCGCTGTTCCTCCGCGCGTCGGTGTGGCGCGAGTTCGCCGAGCACGTCGCCGGTTCGCTGACGAAGGGTTCCCGTGTCATCGCGACCGGTCGGTTGAAGCAGCGTTCCTACCAGGACCGCGAGGGCAACAACCGGACCGCGATCGAGCTGGAGGTCGACGAGATCGGCCCCTCGCTGCGGTATGCCACGGCTCAGGTCACGCGTGCCGCCTCCGGCGGAGGCAACTACGGGGGCGGCCAGCAGTCGCGCCCGCAGCAGGTGCAGCAGGAAGAGCCGTGGGCGACCCCGGGCTCTGCCGCACCCGACGCCTGGAGCGCACCCGGCGCCTACGGCGACGACACTCCTTTCTGATCGTCGCCGCCGGGGGTTGAGCGAGGCCCGCACGGCCGAGTCGAAACCCTCACGCAGAAAATCTTGGATGCCTCGGCATCCGCTCACATCTAAGGAAAACAATGGCTGGAAAGGCTACCGGCGATCGCCGTAAGCCGCGGAAGGGCGCGAAGAACGCCGCTCCCGCGAAGGCGATCCGCGTCGGCGTCATCGACTACAAGGACGTCGCAACGCTTCGCAAGTTCATCTCGGAGCGCGGCAAGATCCGCGCCCGTCGTATCACCGGTGTCTCGGTGCAGGAGCAGCGTCTGATCGCGAAGGCGATCAAGAACGCCCGCGAAATGGCGCTCCTGCCTTACGCCGGCGCTGGCCGCTAAGGAGCACCCATCATGGCAAAGCTGATTCTCACGAACGAGGTTGCCGGGCTCGGAAGCGCCGGCGACGTCATCGAGGTCAAGAACGGGTACGCCCGCAACTACCTCATCCCTCAGGGCTTCGCTGTGGCGTGGACCCGCGGTGGCGAGAAGCAGGTGGCGTCGATCCGCGCCGCCCGTGACGCCCGTGCGATCCACGACCACGAAGAGGCCGTCGCGCTCAAGGACACCCTCGAGTCGAACAAGGTCAAGCTGTCGGTCAAGGCCGGCAAGGAAGGCCGCCTGTTCGGTTCGGTGAAGACCGCCGACGTGGCCGACGCAGTCAAGGCTGCCGGTTTCGGTGACCTCGACAAGCGCAAGATCCACATCACCGCGCCCATCAAGGCCGTCGGTGAGCACGAGGCGACCGTGCGTCTGCGCGACGACCTCACCGCTGTGATCACCCTCCAGGTGGTCGCCGCCAAGTAAGACCCGCCGGGTTTCCCGGTCGTTGAGCGAGGCGCGCAGCGCCTCGTCGAAACGCAGCACGGATGCCGTGACCTCCCCCAAGGTGAGGTCACGGCATCCGTCGTTTACGCCCTGACGGTGCGGGGGCCGGCGCCAGGCACGGTCGCCGGCCCCGCCGCCGGAGGTCATTCGGTGCGGCTGCGGCGGCGTGCGGTGAGCATCACCCCCAGCGCGAGGGCGAGCAGCCCGCCGACCAGCGGCAGTGTGTCGAGCACGCCGCCGGTGACGGCGAGGGTCTTCACGGGACCGCTGGCGGCGACCATTCCGGTGATCGGCGTGCCGCCGGTGGTCGGCGTGCCGGGGTTGCCGGGGTTGCCGGGGTTGCCGGGGTTACCCGGGTTGCCGGGGTTACCCGGGTTGCCGGGGTTGCCGGTGGTCGGCCCCGTCGTGGTGGCGTCGCCGACGACCGCGACGGCGTTGCCGCCGAGCGTGATCGGCGCGGTGATCGGCAGGCCCAACTGCGTGCCCCCGAGGATGCCGTCCAGGCCGCTCGTGGTGGAGCCGCCGGTCGTGGTGCCGGAGGTGGCGGCCGGGGCCGTGGTGGTGGCGTTGGTGCTGTCGGCGTCGCCGAGGACCGAGATGGCGTTGCCGCCGGCGGTGATCGGTGCGGTGATCGGGGCGAGCACCTGGGTGCCGCCGAGGATGCCGTCCGTGCCGTCGGTGGTGGCGCCGCCCGTCGATCCGTTGCCGGTGCCGGTCGGGGCCGTGGTGGTGGCCTTGGTGCTGTCGGCGTCGCCGAGGACCGAGATGGCGTTGCCGCCGGCGGTGATCGGTGCGGTGATCGGGGCGAGCACCTGGGTGCCGCCGAGGATGCCGTCCGTGCCGTCGGTGGTGGCGCCTGCCGTCGATCCGTTGCCGGTGCCGGTGGGGGCCGTGGTGGTGGCCTTGGTGCTGTCGGCGTCGCCGAGGACCGAGATGGCGTTGCCGCCCACGGTCACCGGTGCGGCGACGTTCACGACGCCCTGGGTGCCGCCCAGGATGCTGTCGGAGCCGCTCGTGGTGGGTGCGGGAGCCTCCGGTGCCGCCGGCGCCGCTGCGGGTGCCTCAGCGGGCTGCGAGGTCGCGGCATCCGTGCTCTCGGCGTCACCGAGGACGGAGACGGCGTTGCCACCGAGCGTCACCGGCAGGACGACATCGATGAGGGCCTGGGTGCCCGAGCCGGCGCCGTCGGAACCGCTCGTCGACGCGTCACCGCCGCCGACCGAGATCGACGGGGTCGAGGTCTGCGCGTCGGTGCTGGTGGCGTCGCCGAGCACCGAGATGCCGTTGCCGGCGACCGTGACGGGCACCGCGACGGAGATGAGCCCCTGGGTGCCGGACAGCAGACCGTCGTCACCCGTTGTCTCGGCCGCCTGGGCGACCGTTGCGCCGAAGAGCGTGATGCCTCCGGCCAGGAGCGTGCCCCACAGGGCGCGCTTGAGGTTGGTGTTCATGATGATTTCTCTCCTGAGAGTGTTGGGGGGTATGCGCGCACAGCGCGCGGGATCGTGCCGCTCGGAAGGCGGCCGAACCCCCGTCAGTCAGGGGAGACGTCGGTGGCGAACACCGGCGCGGGGAGGGCAGAGTCGTCCTCCGGTCGGCGTCGCAGCACCCAGGCACGGTGTGCAGCGAACAGACCGAAGGCGAGCACAGCGCCCGCGCCGAACGAGAATCCAGCTCCGCTGGAGAAGAACGAGGTGGCGTCCAGGGTGGGACCGAGAAGTCCCCAGCCGCCGGCCGGAGCGCCGGGCGCTGCCGGGTACGCGACAGCGCCCGCGCCCGGAACGAACGAGGTGACGGCGCTGCCGAGCGAGAGTGCGGCCGCCGTCGTCGTGGTCGCGACGCCATGCATGGTCTGATCCCACGCGGCCGACAGCACGGCCAGAGCGGCCTCGGCGGGGGGAGTTCCCGCGGCAGGCGCGGAGGGGTCGGAGGAGGATGCCGGGGCCCCGCCAGGGGGGACGACGACGCTCGTGATGGGGGTCACGAGCTCGCCGACGACCGGAAGTGAGCTCACGGCGTCGGTGACGGGGGCCGCGGCATCCACGATGGGCTTCACCGCGCCGGTGACTGGCGCGAGAACGGGTGCGAGGGGGCTGACGATCTCGCCGACCGCCGAGCCGACGGGGGCGACGACCTGGCCGACCGGTGCGAGCGGCTCGAGGACGGGGGCGACGGAGTCGACGATGCCGCCCACCGGCGGAGCGACGCTCTCGACGACGGGGGCGACGGTCTCGGCGACGGGAGAGAGCATCTCTGCGACCGGGTCGAGGACGGGCGTGGTGACCTTCGAGAGCGTGCTGGAAACGCCGCTCACGAGGGAGCCCAGGGGGTTGTCCGTGTCGTCGGCGGCGTGGGCCGACGGACCGGAGAAGAGCGAGATGGCGAACCAGGCGAACGCGGCTCCGACACCGAGCGCGCCCAGCATCGCCCATCGCCGTGTCGACTCGGTGGTCGATCGTCCGCGGCGCAGCGGGGGGACTGCGATTGTTGCCATGTTCACCTCCCACGACGATGTGTCGGGATGCCGGCGCACGCCGACACCCATGGAGTGCCTGGAACAGAGAAGATACGCCGATATATCACTCGTGTCCAGACCCCTGTCGCGAAACTTCCGACGCGCCGGGGCGGACACCTCGACTTGACAAGGGCGCATTCATCCCCATGGTTGTCCCCAACTCTCACCCACAGCGTCAACCTTCAAGCGGTACTTCAACCACATTGCGCATCCACAGGTTGTGAATCTGGAAAACCCAGGTCAAAGTACATTTGTCTCGATGAATCTTGAGGTTGCTCGGCGTGTTTCCACAGGTACTGTGCACAGGGTGTCCGGCGTTTCGCGCAGATCATCCACAGAGTTATCCACAGGCCTGTTTGCGACTGTCGGAACCCGTGCCTAACGTGACGTGTGGTCTCGCGGCGGGACCGGTCATCGAGCGTGTGAAGGGGGCTGCATGTCGATCGCGGACATCTCCGAGGATCGCTTCGGTGGACCCCTGGAGAGCCGCGGCCCCGAGCGCACGCCGCCGCACGACCTGCTCGCCGAACAGAGCACGCTGGGCGGCATGCTGCTGTCGAGCGACGCCGTCGCCGATGTGATCGAGGCGCTGCGCGGCACCGACTTCTACGTGCCCAAGCACGAGCTGATCTTCGAGGCGATCCTCTCGCTGTACTCGCACGGCGAGCCCACCGATGTCGTCGCCGTGACCGACGAGCTCATCAAGACCGGCGACCTGCAGCGATCCGGCGGTGCCGACTACCTGCACTCACTGACCTCGATCGTGCCGACTGCCGCCAACGCCGCCTACTACGCGTCGATCGTGCGCGAGCGGGCGCTGCTGCGGCGGCTCGTCGAGGCCGGCACGCGCATCGTGCAGATGGGCTACAACGGTCAGGGCGATGCGCTCGACCTCGTCAACAACGCGCAGGCGGAGATCTACTCGGTCACCGGCGCGGAGCAGGCCGAAGACTACGTGCCGCTACAGATCGCGGTGGATGCCGCGGTGGAGGAGATCGAGGCCGCGCGCGGCCGCGACGGTCAGATGACCGGCATCCCCACCGGCTTCTCGGGTCTCGACCAGCTGACCAACGGTCTGCACCCCGGCCAGATGATCATCATCGCGGCGCGTCCCGCCATGGGTAAGTCGACGCTCGCGCTCGACTTCGCGCGGGCCGCGGCGATCAAGGCGCAGCAGCCGACGATCGTCTTCTCGCTCGAAATGGGTCGCAGCGAAATCGCGATGCGTCTGATGAGCGCCGAGGGCGCCATTCCGCTGCAGAGCATGCGCAAGGGCACGCTCGACTCCCGCGACTGGACGACGATCGCGGCGACTCGTGGTCGCATCAACGACGCGCCGCTCTATATCGACGACAGCCCCAACATGACGCTCGTAGAGATTCGCGCGAAGTGCCGCAAGCTCAAGCAGCGCGTTGGTCTGAAGATGGTGGTCATCGACTACCTGCAGCTGATGACGTCGGGCAAGCGCGTCGAGAGCCGTCAGCAGGAGGTCTCGGAGTTCTCGCGTGCGCTGAAGCTTCTGGCGAAGGAGCTGCAGGTGCCGGTGATCGCCCTGTCGCAGCTGAACCGTGGTCCTGAGCAGCGCGCCGACAAGAAGCCCGCCCTGAGCGACCTGCGTGAGTCGGGCTCGATCGAGCAGGATGCCGACATGGTGGTGCTGCTGCACCGCGAGGCCGCCTACGAGAAGGACAGCCCCCGCGCCGGCGAGGCCGACCTGATCGTCGCCAAGCACCGTAACGGCCCCACCGACACCATTACCGTCGCCTTCCAGGGCCACTTCTCGCGCTTCACGGATATGGCGCCGGGGGACTTCGGGTAGGAGTCGCATTCAGGTTCCACGTGAAGACGTCGGGATCCGTCGCCACGTGAACTGCTCCCGAGGGGTAGTTCGAGCCTCGAGTGTCAGCGACCGAGGCTCGCGTTCATGATGCCTACACCCGCGAACCAGATCGCTACTCCCGACGCCGCGCCGACCGCCGCAACCCACCAGCTGATCTTGCGGCGAACGAGGCGGATGATCGTCCACACCGCCGCGGCGAGGAACACGACGGGAGGCACGCCGAGAGCGATCAGCCAGCCCACCGACATGAGGCCGGTGTTGCACCGGTCACCGAAGCACCCGTCCGACATCATGACGAGAAAAAGCGACATGAACGCGAGCACCGCGAAGCCGAGGAAGCCGGCGACCATGAGGATCACCGAGGAGATCACGTCGGCGATGCGAGCACCCGATGTGGGTGGCCTCACGGGTGCCTGAGCGCCCGGAGCCACAGACGAAGGGAAGTCCGGCGGCGGTGTCGACATGCGGGAAGTATCGCATAGCCAGGGACCACCGCCGCAGGAGCGGGCGGCGACTCTGAGCCCTCACGAAACGCACCTCGAAGTGCCTTTTGTAGGCCTCACCTTACTCACTCACAATGTGGTTACGAATCAGAAGTGAGGTAATGATCATGTCGTCCAAGGAGACCAATGCGGCCGCCCCGATCGTCATCGAGGTGTGGGCGGATCTCAGCTGCCCGTGGTGCTACGTCGGTAAGCATCGACTGCAGCGAGCCATTGATTCCCGCGCGGATGCCGATCGGTTCCAGGTGAAGCTGCGCTCGTTCGAGCTCAACCCGAACGCGCCGCACACACCGGAGACCATCGAGAGCGCCTTCATTCGCTCGCACGGCGGCAACGCGAACGTCGTCCTTCAAGCCGAGCGTCAGATTCAGGCGCTCTCGCAGCGCGAGGGTCTGCCCTTCTCGCTCGACCGGCTCAACGCCAACACCTTCGACTTCCATCGCGTCGTGCACTACGCCGAGGAGGCGGGCAAGGGCCTCGAGTTCTTCTCCCGAGTGCAAGACCGATTCTTCGCCGGAGAGATCAACCCCTTCGATGCCGAGGTGCTCGCACAGGTCGCCGCAGAGGTGGGGCTGTCGGCAGACCGCGTTCGCACGGTGCTGACCAGCGACGAATACGCCGATGCCGTGCGCGCCGACACCCATGAAGGTCAAGCACTCGGCATCCAAGGCGTGCCCGTCACCGTCTTCGACCGCCGCTTCGCCGCGTCGGGCGCCCAGTCCGTCGAGGCATACGGGCAGGTGCTCGACAACCTCGTGACAGACGCCACGGACGGTGTGGCATGAGCACCGACGACACCGCGAAGCCCGTCCTGCTCACCTTCGGCGACCCCGCCGCGGCCGCGTGCGATCCCAACGGTGAAGCGTGCGCCCTGCCCACAGCCACCCGCCCGTAACCCACCGACCCCCACACACTGACGAATCTGAGGAAGACTGTGCCCACCATCGCCATCATCGGAGCCGGCCCCGGCCTGGGACTCGCTATCGCGCGCAGCTTCGGTGCCCAGGGATTCGACGTCGCGCTCATCTCCCGCAACCAGGCGAAGCTCGACAGCCTGGTCGCCCAACTCGCCGCCGACGGCATCACTGCCGCCGGCTTCGCCGCCGACGTGCTCGACCGGCCCACCCTCCGCGCAGCGCTGACCGCCGCAACGGCGCACTTCGGCGGCATCGACGTGCTGGAGTACTCGCCGGCCGACGCGTCGGCAGGTCCCCTGGCGCCCGTCGACATCCGTGAAGCCACCCCGGAGAACGTGCAGCCGCAGATCGAGTACTACCTGTACGGCGCCATGACGGCAGCCGACGTCGTTCTGCCCGAGATGCTCGCGATCGGTGCCGGCACGCTGCTGTTCACCACGGGCGCCGGATCGATGTACCCGGTTGCCCAGTACGGCAACGTCACCGCCGGTGGTGCGGCGCTGCGCAACTGGACGCTCAACCTCGGTCAGGCCCTCGCCGGCAGCGGCGTCCATGTCGCCCATGTCGCCATCGCGCTCATGATCGCCGAGCACGCACCCGCGCCCGGACTCGACTTCCTCCCCGCTGCCGACATCGCCCCCCTGTACTGGGACATGCATCACACTCGCGCGGTGCACGAGCTGGTCGTCAAGAAGTAGAGCGAGCGCTATTGGCCGACGGAAGCGAGAATGGCATGCGCCCCAACGCGGCCGACACCCGTGACCTCGTGATCGCGGCGGTTCGCCGCCACGGTCTCGTGGTGGGCGGCCGCCCAGCCGGCCAGCGCCATGACGGCATCCAGCAGCGACCGCCCCAGATCTGTCAGCTCGTACTCCACCCGCGGCGGCACCTCGGGGTAGGCCGTGCGGGTGAGCAGGCCGTCACGCTCAAGGGCCTTGAGTGTGACGGTCAGCATCCGCTGCGAGATGCCCGGAATGCTCGCCTGCAGATCCGAATAGCGCAATGGTCCGCCGCCGAGTGTGCTCACCACCAGCACTGTCCACTTGTCGCCGATGCGGTCGAGCACCTCGCGGATGAAGTCGCTCTCGGCCGGCCATGCCCGGCACGGACCGCTGATCGTCCTCGCTGACGCCATCTTTCGCCCCCGCCGCTCCTGATTACCGACTGAAAGATATGTTGCCACACCATCAGTGCGTATGTCCCGAAAGGACTCTTCTGTGACCACCGTCCTCGTTCTCGGCGGCAGAGGGCGCCGATGCGGTCGTGAGTGCGCTCAACAACTCACGCGCGAGCGACAACCCCTGGTCCAAGGCGGTGAGCCCGCCGAGCTTCATGACGGATGCCACCCGCGACACCCTCGCGGTCATGAGAGAGAAGGGCATCCGTCGCATCGCCGTCGCCTCCACCATGGGCGCCGGCGACTCCTGGGCTTCGTTCAACCCGCTGTTCAAAGCGTTGATCAAGAGCTCCGGCATTCGCCACGGCTACAACGACCACCACGGCGTCGACGCCGTCGTTCGTGCTTCGGATGCCGAGTGGGTCATGGTCCGCTCCGTCGCACTGTCTGATGCCACCCCTCGCGGGCCGGTGCGCGCCGCTCAGGTGGAGCAGGCGAAGCCGGGCTTCACCATCAGCCGCGCCGACGTCGCCCGGTTCCTTCTCGACTCCCTGGAGGACGACACCTGGCTGCGCCAGGCGCCGCTGATCTGGAACGCGCGGGCGCCGCGCTGACCACTGTTCCACCCGTCATCACCACACCACAACCGAAGGAATCACTCATGTCGATCGCCTACTGGATCATTGCCGGTCTGCTCGCCCTGGCCTACCTCACCGCCGGGGGTATGAAGGCCTTCCGCTCTCCCGATGCCCTTGTCGCCGGGGGCATCGCCTGGGCGAAGGACGTATCGCTGCCGCTCGTCCGCGTCATCGGTGTGGTCGAGGTGCTGGGAGCGCTCGGTCTGATCCTGCCGCCGCTCACGGGCATCGCTCCGGTGCTGGGGCCCGTCGCCGCCATCGGGCTCGCGCTCGTGCAGCTGGGCGCCGTGATCTTCCACCTGCGTCGAGGCGAAGCCCGGGTGGTGCCGATGAATCTGGTTCTGCTGCTGCTGGCCGTCGCAGTCGCGATCCTCGGATTCCTCGTCTGGGTCTGACCGCGCATCGCGTCGGCGCCGCGACGAAGACCAGGATCAGCGTGAGGCCCGCAGCGCCCGCCGGATCAACGTCACCTGAAGCGGCAGCCGCACCAGCGACACGGCGAACGCCGCCCACGCCTTCGGGGTGCGGCGGCGGGCCGCCCGGCGGCCGAGGTCGATGCTCATCTGCATGTTCGCGGGCCAGACGCCGGCCAGCACCACCGCGCTCGCTCGCCCCGCGGCGGCCCGGGTCGAGGGCACGACCAACCCCACCGCGCACGCCAGCTCTGCGATGCCCGATGCGACCACCAGCGGCCGGTCCCACCGGCGCAGCGCCCGCGGGATGATCGGCGTGAACACGCCCGGTCGCACGAGGTGGATGACGCCCGACACCGCGAACGGCACCATCACGATCCAGGGAACGGTGGCGGCGGGCTTCTTCGCGCGACGTGTCATCACGCCATTCTCCCCGGCTCACCGCCGCCCGGGGCCGCCGCGCGTGCAGCCCGGGTGACAGCATGGGCAGATGCTCTCCCCGCAATCCCTGAGCGAGCCCGACCGGCGCCTCGTCGCCGCGTGGGCAGCCGACTGCGCCGAACGCGTGCTCCCTCTCTTCGAATGTGAGGCTCCCGACGACGATCGCCCACGTGACGCCATCGCGCGGGCCCGCGCGTACGCCCGCGGCGAGCTCGACTCGGCGGGCGAGATCCGCCGCCGGTTCGTTGCGGGCCGCGCCGCCGCCTCGGTCACCTCGCCCGCCGCGATCGCGGCGGCCCGGTCGGCGGCGCAGGCGTCGGGCGTCGCGCACATGGGTGCGCACGCCCTGGGTGCCGCCGCCTACGCCGTGAAAGCCGTCGGCACCGCCCGGCCCGACGACGTGGATGCCGAGATCGAATGGCAACTGCAGCGCATGACACCGGCGGTCCGCGCCGCCCTCCGTCAGCTTCCACCGGTCGGCGAGGATGCCGCGGGCCCCTTCGTCGCCGGCGGATTGCTGGCCCGCGGCATCCTGGGATCGACCATCCGCACATTGCAGACACGGATCGCAGCCGGGGCTTGACCCTCACGCGACGTCAGGCCCGATCGTGGTCTCATGACCGACCTTCCCCACGCTTTCGACATCAGCCCCGTCCCTGCCCCGGGACCCGACGCCGTCGCCCCGCCTCTGTTTCGCGGCATCTACGGCATGCCCATGTTCGTGACGATCCCGACGGCCGATCTCGCGGCATCCATCGACTTCTGGACCCGCGGCCTCGGCTTCTTCGAGCTGTTCGGCA
Organism: Sphingomonas sp. BLCC-B65; assembly: GCF_028550675.1. Lineage (NCBI taxonomy): Bacteria > Pseudomonadati > Pseudomonadota > Alphaproteobacteria > Sphingomonadales > Sphingomonadaceae > Sphingomonas > Sphingomonas sp. BLCC-B65. Next base: position 1,887,578 of record NZ_JAQQGL010000001.1, read on the forward strand.
TTCCGAGGCAGATGACGCACCTGCGCCGGTGGGCGTTCCAGGACGTCCTGCTCGTCGCCGGCACACCGGACGACACCGCCCCGGCCGCGAGCGTGAGCTTCGCCTGCGTGCTCGACCAGATCGATCCGATCGCCGAGGCCCTGCGCGCCCTCGGCGTCGACGCCCACCCGCGCGACACGATGTGGAACACCCGCGACATCGAGGTCATCACCCCCGAGAACACCCGCGTGATCTTCACGGCGGGCAAGGTGTTCGACCCCGACAGCGTCGACGGCCGCACTCTCCGCGCGGTCGGCATCGGCACCGACGACAATGAGTCCCATGTCTGATGACGGCCTGCCGGTGGGCGAGACGGCCGCGCGCCTGGGCCTCACCGTGCGGACCCTCCACCACTGGGACGAGATCGGCCTCGCGAGTCCCGCGGAACGCTCGCGGGCCGGCTACCGGCTGTACACGGATGCCGATGTCGAACGCCTCCGGCGCATCGTCGTGTACCGCGAGCTCGGGCTCGATCTCGACGCGATCCGGGCCATCCTCGATGAGCCGGGGGGCGATGTCGCCGACCAGCTGCGGGTGCAGCGAGCGCAGCTTGCGCAGCGGATCGCACAGCTGAACGACCTCGACGACGACCTCGCGCGCATGATCGAGGCGCAGGAGCGCGGCATCCTGCTCTCCGACGACGAGCAGCGCGAGATCTTCGGCCCTGACTGGAACACCGACTGGCCCGCGCAGGCGCGCGAGGCCTACGGGCAGTCGACGCAGTGGCAGCAGTACGCGGAGCGTGCGGCCTCGCGCTCGGCCGGCGACTGGGCGGCGGTGACCGAGGCGATGACCGCGTTCGAGCTCGAGATGGGCGCCGCGGTCGACGGCGGAGCGACACCCGGGGATGCCGTGGCGAACGGCCTCGTCGAGCGACACCGCACCCTGCTCTCGCAGTTCTTCCCGGTCACCCGGCAGATGCAGGTGTGCCTCGGGCGGATGTACGTCGCCGACCCGCGGTTCTCGGCGCACTACGACGCGGTGCGCCCGGGCCTGGCCCGTTGGCTGAGCCGGGCGATCGACGAGAGCGCGCGCGCCGCGGGCATCGACCCCGACACCGCCACGTGGGAGTGAGGGCTCTGAAAGGGTGCGCCGACGGGTCCAGCCACCAGCTACCGGCGAAGCTCCGCGATGCATGCCCAATCGTCCAGGGAGCGGCCTTGTGAAATGGCCTCGTCGAAGACGTCGCGGAGAACCTCTCCGAACGGGAGCGATGCTCCCACGTTCGCGGCCGCGTCCAGGGCGAGGTGCAGATCCTTGCGTCCGAGCACCGTGGTGAATCCCGCGGGCCGATAGCGACGCTCGGCAATGAGGTCTCCGTAGGCGGAGTACACCGGCCCGGGAAACAATGTGCTCGTGAGGAGTTCGACGACGGGGGCCGGGTCGATGCCGGCGCGTTCGGCGACGGCGATCGTCTCACCGAGAGACTGGATCGCACTGGCGATGAGGTAGTTGCCCATCACCTTGATCGCGTTGGCTTGGGCCGGCTCCTGTCCGATGACCCATGTTCGGCTGCCGATGACATCGAAGAACGGTTGCGCAGCAGCAATATGTGCTCCCTCGCCCGCCGCGAGGATGTTCAGCGCGCCTGCTTCTGCGACGGGGACTCTGCCGAACACCGGCGCCGCCACGTAGCCGAGTCCATGATCCGCGTGGATCCCGGCTGCCCGCGCGGCGAGTGCCGTGCTGATCGTTGCCATGTTGACGTGGACCGTTCCGGCAGCGGCGTACCGCAGCACCCCCGAGTCCAGCAGGACCTCGGTGACGGCCTCGTCGTTCGAGAGCATCGAGATGACGACGGGGGACTGGAGGGCATCTTCCACTCGAGGCGCGACACGCGCGCCGCGCGTGGCGAGCCGGTGCGCGGGTTCGGGGGAACGGTTCCAGACGGTGACGCGGTACCCCGCGTCGAGAAGGTTGCGCGCGATGGGTGTCCCCATTGCGCCCAGGCCGATGACGCCGATGTCGCTCATGCGATGACTCCTTCTTCTCGGGGCCGCGGGTGGAGATGAGAGTCGAGGGTGGGGGCCTCGGCATCCGGCCTTCTCCATGCGAACCGGTTGAACTGGTTCCGATCTTAGAATCGCGACTAGACTGCTGTCGAACCGGCTCACCCGCCTCGGTGAATTCAGGCGCTGCGACGAAAGCGAGAGCACCCGTGGAGACGAGTCACCCGCAGGACCTCTTCCGGCTGGACAACGAGACGCTCGCCTTCCGGTACACCGCGACGGTCAGCCATCGCAACGGCGATCCCCTCGAACGCCTCGACGACCCCGTGAAGCTGCGACAGTGGCTCGCTGCGAACGATCTCGACCCCGGCGTGATCCCCACCTCCGCCCAGCTGGACCAGGCGCGCCAGCTGCGAGAGGCGATCTACCGGCTGGGTGCCACACTCGCCGACGGGCAACCGCCGGCTCAGCTCGATCTCGATCGTGTGAACAGTGCGGCAGCCGCGGGCACGCCGAGTCCTGTCCTCGATGCCGACGGCATGCGCTGGAGCCTGGGCAGTGAGGATCCCGTCGGTGCGGCGCTCGCCGTGCTCGCCCGCAACGCGATCGAGGTCCTCGGCTCCCCCACCCGTCAACGGATCAAAACGTGCGAAGGACCCGACTGCGCGGGCCTGTTTGTCGACACCAGCCGCGCCGGCGCTCGCCGATGGTGCTCCATGAACACCTGCGGCAACAGAAACAAGAAGAACCGCCTGCGCGCGAAGAGCTGATTCCCGACCCGCGCTCGCGACGAACGGCTCAAGCGTGAGCGAGCAATCGCCGTCCGTGGGGCATCAGCGTCCGACGCTGGTCTGCATGATGCTCACGGCGATGACCCAGACGAGGATGCCGGCGGCGGCGCCGGCAAGCGGCATCCACCAGGAGGTCTTCCGGCGGGCGAGGCGGATGATCGTCCACACGATTGCGGCGCCGAAGACGAGGGGAGGTCCACCCATCGCGATCATCCACGCGACGGACAGAAGGGCCGTATTGCAGGTGCCGCTGGTGCAGGAGTCCGCGGCCATCACCAGGAACAGTGACGCGAATGCGAGCACGGCGAACCCGACGATGCCCACGAGCATCAGGGTGACGGAGACGATCACATCGGCGATGCGACCGCCGGACGTGCCGGTGGCGTGCTGAGTCGTCATGAGGGCGAGTGTCCCACAGGCCTCCTCCCTTCGCGCCAGCATGCCTCCGAACGAGGCTAGTTCGATCCCGATTCGCGCATCATCCAGTACCACCAGGCGATGCTCGGCAGGGCGATGCCGACCGTGATTGCGCCAGCTGCGGGGGGCACCGCGATGCCGAGGGCGACGCCGATGATGATGAGACACGCGACGACCGCGGTCGCGAACAGATTCAGTCCGGGCTTCGTGATGGTGCGGAACCACCCGGTGCTGGGCGGTGCTGTGCTGTCGTTTGCTTCAGTCATCGGCAGGCCCCTTTTCACATATCGGACGCTATCGAGCCTGCAGAGCTCCCACCTCCGACTTTCAGATACTTCGCCATCCTCCCGTCAGCCCCGCCGATCCGAGGTGGCTCACTCAACCGAGCGTCCCTTCACTCACCCCCCGCATCCACGAGCACCGCGCGAGCAGCGCGCTCGCCGGATGCGAGAGCGCCCTGGATCGACGCCGCATGTCGGTGGTCGCCGGCGAGGTACATCCGGTCGGTGACGTGCGGCGGGCGGGGCGCGCGCAGCGGTGCCGGCTGTGCGGGCAGCGCATCCGGAATGTCGTCGCGACGCAGCAGCTGCCAGTCCGTCACCCCGGCATCCCACAGCTCGGAGAGGTGCCGGCGCACCTCGTTCTCGCCTGCGGCCGCGCCACCCCGCGGCAGCAGGCACGTCGCCTCGATGAGATGACGCCCCACGGGCGCGTACGACGGCACGGTGTGCGACACGACCGCCGTGTTCACGACCGGCCCGCGGCGGGCGGCGCCGCGTCCGTCGACGCGCAGCAGCGCGGATGCCGAGGGTGCTGCCGTCGCCGCGAACCACCACGTCTGCAGCCCGTTGGTCGCGGGTCGCGGCACCGGCGCCAGCTCCGCCACCGACTCCGCGCCGACGGCCACCACGACCCGCCCGGCGCGGAGGGCCTCGCCACCGGCGACGCCGACCTCGACGATCGGGCCGTCCCTGTCGATGCGCTCCGCTCGCGCCCCGAGCCGGATCTCCGCGCCCGCAGCTCGCGCCCGCGCCGCCAGCTGCGCCGGCACCGCCGCGATCCCCTGCGCGGGAAGCCCCGGCCGCCCCAGCGCGAAGTACCGCACCATCTCCTGGACGAACGCGTTCGAGCTGCCCTCACGGTCCTCGGCGACGACACCGGTGAGGAACGGATCGAGCACGGCGGTGCGCAGGGGGCCGCGCAGGCCCGCGGCATCCCACCCCTCGCGCAGCGCGCGATCGCTTCGCGCCCGTGCCGACAGCCGCCGCGTGAACGCCGGCGTCAGCCAGCGTGAGAACGCCACGGCATCCGCAGCGCTCACCAGCCCGCTGCCGATCGTTCGGGGGATCGACAGCGGTGAGCGCAGCGGATGCCGCAGCTCAGCGAGGCCGCGATCGGTGCGCACCTGCACGCCGACGGGAAACGACCGCAGCGCCAGAGCGTCGAGATCGATGCTGCGACGCAGCGCCGGATACGCCGGGTTGAGCACCTGAAAGCCCCGATCGAGTCGGAACCCGTCGACGAGGTCGGTGCGCTGACGGCCGCCGACCTCGTCTCCCGCGTCGAGCACGATGACCTCGAGCCTGCGCTCGGCCAGCACCACCGCGCACCGCAGCCCCGCGAGGCCTGCTCCGATCACCACGACGTCATGCATCGCCGCTCCGCCTCTCGTCGTCGGACGCGTCCGGGGTCCCCGCCGCACCGTCGCATGCCGCCAGCTTAGGCATGCCGCGGCATCCGATCTCGGGGTTGACGAGCGCGCCGAATCCGACCCTCGCTCCCTGTCGTCGTGCCTACGATGACGGAATGAAGATCCTCCTCACCGGTGCCACCGGCTACATCGGCTCGTCCGTCCTCGACGTTCTGCGCGCTCATGGTCACGACGTCGTTGCGCCGGTGCGCAGCGCAGACGCCGCGCAGAAGGCCACCGCGGCCGGAGCGACTGCGGTGGTCGGCGACGTCACCGACGCCGACTGGTTCACTCCGCTGCTGGAGGGCGTGGATGCTGCGATCCACACCGCCGCACCGGGTGACGGCACGGCCCCCCAGTTCGACAGCGCCGTCGCCGATGCCGTCATCGCCGCGTTCGGCGGCACCGGCAAGCCTTACATCCACACGGGCGGTCTCTGGATCCATGGCCCGTCGGACGACCTCACCGAGCAGACCCCGTTCCACCCACCCGCGATCGTCGCCTGGCGTGAGGAGGTGGAGTCCCGCCTCGCCGCCGCAGAGCTCGCCCTCACGATCGTCGAGCCCGGCATCGTGCACGGCCACGGCGCAGGAATCCCCGCCATGCTGGCCTCCGCGCCCCGTGACGGCGAGGGCCGCCTCACCGTCATCGGCGACGGCACCCAGCACTGGGCGACCGTGCACGTCGACGACCTCGCCGAACTGTACGTGCGGGTGATCGAGCGCTCCGCGCCGGTCGGACGCGTGCTGGGTCTCAGCGGCCACAACGCGACGGTCATCGAGCTCGGCGAAGCGCTCGCCGACGGTCCGGTCGGTGCGGAGGGCGCCGAGGCCTCACGCGCACGCCTGGGCGCCGCCTTCGCCGATGCGCTCATGCTCGACCAGCAGGGACGCGGCGAGAAGGCGCGCTCCCTCGGCTGGACACCCGCCCGCCCGTCGCTGCTCGAGGAGATCCGCGCCGGCGCCTACGGCTCGGCCGCGCAGGGCTGATCGGGCTGCCCGCGCGCGGCGCCACCCCTGTCGCTGCCGTGCGTCGCGGTCTACGCTCGCCGCATGTGCCGAAACATCCGGGTGCTCCACAACTTCGAACCGCCCACCACCGATGACGAGGTGCGCGAAGCGGCCCTGCAGTTCGTCCGCAAAGTGAGTGGATCGACGCATCCCTCGCGCGCCAACGCCGAGGCGTTCGACGCGGCCATCGACGAGATCGCCGCCGCCACGCGTCGCCTGCTCGATGCGCTCGTGACGACCGCACCGCCGAAGAACCGCGAGGCCGAGGCGGTCAAGGGACGCGCCCGCCACGAGAAGCGGATGGAGCGCGAGGTGCGCATCCGCACGGCATCCTGATCGCCGGCGGCGGTCGGATGCCGCGGCATCCGGCGACTTCCCAGCTTCGCGTCACTTCGCTGCCCTACTGTGTCAGCAGTCCAGGGGGAGTACTCCGATACGGACGGTCCGTCATTACGGTCGCATCGCGGCCCGGGCCGACCGGTCCCGCAGGGGATGGGGGAGACTCTGGCGTCGACCACGTCACGCCATTCTTCGGGAGACCCTGTGAACATCACCCCGCTCGTGTGGATCATCACGATCGCCGTCACGATCGCCTTCTTCGTGTGGGAGTTCTTCGCGCACGTGCGCAAGCCCCACGAGCCGACCGTCGGCGAGTCCGCGCGCTGGTCGGCCTTCTACATCGGCCTCGCGCTGCTGTTCGGCGTGGGCGTGGGCGTGTTCTCGGGGTGGGGCTACGGCGGCGAGTACTTCGCCGGGTACCTCACCGAGAAGGCGCTGTCGATCGACAACCTGTTCGTGTTCCTCATCGTCATGACCGGGTTCGCGGTGCCGAAGATGTACCAGCAGAAGGTGCTGATGATCGGCATCGTCATCGCCCTCATCATGCGCGGCGCCTTCATCGCCGTCGGGGCGGCGCTGATCGAGAACTTCTCGTGGGTGTTCTACCTCTTCGGCGCGCTGCTGCTGTTCCTCGCGTATCGGCAGGCCTTCGCGCACGGTGAGTCCAACCCCGCCGACGGCCGCTTCATGCGCCTCGTACGTCGTGTGCTCCCGGTCAGCGACGAGTACGACGGCGACCGGCTCACGGTGAAGAAGGACGGCCGCCGGTTCGTCACCCCCATGCTGCTCGTCATCGTCGCGATCGGGTTCATCGACCTCGTCTTCGCGGTCGACTCGATCCCCGCGATCTATGGGCTCACGCAGGAGGCGTACCTCGTCTTCACCGCGAACGCCTTCGCGCTGATGGGCCTTCGCCAGCTCTACTTCCTCATCGGCGGTCTGCTGGAGCGCCTGGTGTACCTCGCCCAGGGTCTCGCGGTGATCCTCGCGTTCATCGGCGTGAAGCTGCTCATCCACGCGCTCCACAAGAACGAGCTCCCGTTCATCAACGGCGGCGAGCACGTGACGTTCATCCCGGAGATCCCGATCTGGCTGTCGCTGCTATTCATCGCCGCGACCGTCGCCGTCGCCACGATCGCGAGCCTGCTGAAGACACGGAAGGATGCCCGAGGCGAGGCCCTGCCCGCCGCGCGTGAGGACGCCCGCTGATGGGCGATCTCGCCTGGAACATCGCTCTCGTCTTCGTCTTCGTGCTCGTCGGCGGCGTCTTCGCCGCCACCGAAATGGCCCTCGTGACCCTGCGCGAGAGCCAGATCAACGCGATCGCGGCGCGTGGTGCGCGCGGGCAGAAGGTGGCCGGCCTCGCCCGCAACCCGAACACGTTCCTCTCGGCGGTGCAGATCGGGGTGACCGTGGCCGGCTTCGCCTCGGCGGCCTACGGCGCGACCTCGATCGCCCCGGCCGTGGCGCCCCTGCTCGAGCGGGTGGGCGCCGCACCACAGCTGGCGATGACGCTGGCGACCGTCGCGTTGACGCTGGTGATCGCGTACCTGTCGCTCGTGCTGGGCGAGCTCGTGCCCAAACGCCTCGCCATCCAGCGCAACGCGCAGTTCGCCTACGCCGTCGCTCCCGTGCTCGACGGGTTCGCCGTCGTGATGCGTCCGGTGATCTGGCTGCTGTCGGTATCGACCAACGCGCTGGTGCGCCTGCTCGGTGGCGACCCGCACAAGACGGCAGACGAGCTCAGCGAGGACGAGATCCGCGACATCGTCGCGACCCACCAGGGTCTGCCCGATGATCAGCGGCGCATGCTCGACGACGTGCTCTCGCTGCGCGGGCGGCAGATCAGCGAGGTCATGCGCCCGCGTCCCGACGTCGTCGTCCTCGACGCCACCGCGACCGTCGCCGAGGCGGTCGCCCAGGTGCGCGAGCTGCCGCACTCGCGCTATCCGGTGGTCGATCAGTCCATCGACGACGTCTCGGGCTTCGTCCACGTGCGCGACCTCTTCGACATCGCATCGCGGGATGCCGAGGCCCCCGTCAGTCGGGTCGTGCGCCCGATCCCGTACCTCCCCGCGACGGCCGGGGTGCTGGCCACCCTCACGCGCATGCGCGCCGACGGCGATCACATCGCCGTCGTCATCGACGAGTACGGCGGCACCGACGGCATCGTGACCCTCGAAGACCTCGTCGAAGAGGTCGTCGGCGAGATCTTCGACGAGTACGACACCGTTGCCGACGCGCATGCGGGGGTCTTCGACGGGCGCCTCAACCGCGCGGACTTCGAGGAGGCCACCGGCGTGCAGCTGCCGCCCGGCTCGTCGGACACCATCGCCGGATTCGTCACCGAACAGCTCGGGCGTCTCGCCGTTGTCGGTGACACCGTCGAGCTGCCCGATGCTGCGATCCACGTGGTCGCGATGGACCGCCGCCGCGTGGCGGGCGTGCGCGTGGTCGCGCGGGCGATGCAGAGCGAGGGCGCCGGCACCGCCGGGTGAGTTCGGGCCGCGGGGCGACGCTGTGCGCCGCCCCGCCCCGCAGCACGGGCCTCTGGGGAAGGCGGCGTCTGCGGGTGACGAGCCCCCCAGCTCATCGAGGCCCGAACACGGCGGGATACCATCACCGCCGCACTGATGAGATGGCCGGGAGTGGTTTTCATGACGCGGTTCGTGCGAGTTTCTCTCGACGCGGCCTGCGAACATGAGGAGATGAGCGCTCCCGTTGCCCCGCCCACCGTGCGCGTGCGCCCGGCATCCGTCGACGACGCCCGGGGCGTCGCCGAGGTTCATGTCCAGGCGTGGCGCGAGGCGTATGTCCGCCAGCTTCCGGCGACGGTCCTCGCCGGGTTGCGGGTCGAGCCGCGCATCGAGCGGTGGGCGTCGATCATCGAAGACGACGTCACCGACGTCTTCGTCGCCGAGGTCGACGGGCGGATCGTCGGCTGGGCGACGGCCGGTGACGGGCGCGACGACGATCGGCCGACGTCGCGGGAGCTGGAGGGCATCTACGTCCTGGCGGCGCACCACGGTACCGGTGCGGGGCAGCTGCTGCTGGACGCGGCGATCGGTGCCGGCGACGCCTACCTCTGGATGATGGACGACAACCCCCGCGCCGAAGCGTTCTATCTGCGCAACGGCTTCGTCCGCGACGCGATCGAGCGCGACCAGCTCTTGGCAGGCCATCCCATCCACATCGTCCGGCTGGTGCGTCACGCCGGCGTACGGCAATGGGCGGCGGTGAAGGATGCCGAAACGGCCCTGCTCACCGCCGACGTGCGCCGCGACACCACGCAGGTCGACGAGCTGCTGCATCCCGCTTTCGTCGAGATCGGCCGCTCCGGCACCCTCTGGACGCGGGAACAGATCGTCGGTGCGCTCGCCGAGGAGAGTGCGGACTCGCGCGTCACGCCGCAGACCGATGAGTGGCAGTTCCGTCAGCTCTCGCCCGAGCTGGTGCTGGTCACCTATCGGCTCACGACGCCCTCGCGGATCAGTCGGCACTCATCACTGTGGGACGTCGGCGGCACCGCACCGCGCCTGCGCTTCCATCAGGGCACGGTCGTGCCGCCGGCATCCGCTCAGTAGCGGGGCGCGACGTCAGCCGTCCTTGCGCTCCCACTCCGCGCGCAACAGCCCGAGAACCACCATGTCCTCGTAGGCGCCGCGCACCCACGCATGCTCGCGCAAGCGGCCTTCCCTGACGAAACCCGCCTTCTCGTAGACGCGGATCGCGCCCGTGTTCGAGCTGATCGCCTGCAGGTGCACCCGGCGCAGGTTGCAGCGCACGAACGCAAACTCCACCATCTGGGCGAGGGCCGCGGATCCGATGCCGCGCCCGCGATGTTCGGCGAGCACGGCGATGCCGATCTCGGCGTGGTGGGCGAGGTCGTCGAAGCCGAACAGGCTCACGCTGCCGACTGCGGCGCCGTCGACGTCGATCACGAACTCGATGCTGCGCGTACTCGAGCCGTTCGTGGCGTCGGTGAGCCGCTTCTCGAAAGCCGCCCTCGTCAGCGGCGACGGGCGCGACGGCGTGCGCTCCTCCCACGTATCCAGGTCGGCGGCGACGCGGTACAGGGCGTCGACATCGGCGGCGGTGCGAGCGCGCAGTGTGACGAGGGGAGGGTGCGGCATTCCCTCCACGTTACCGGCGGGGTTCGTCACCGGCTTCGGTCGACGTCCACGACTGCTCGTGTCGACGTCGGATGCCGTCGAGCAGCAGGTCGAGGGCGAAGGCGAACTCCGCCTCGTCGTCGCAGGCCTGCCCGGCGTGCGGCGCGGTCGTGGCCATGCGGACGATCGCCGGGTAGGTCGTCGCGAACGCGGCTATCGCGGCGGCGCGCTCCCGGGGATCGTCGGGGGGCACCGGTGTGGGCAGCACGTCGCGGGTGAAGCCCCACATGCGGGTGCTCAATGCGTGCATCGCGTGATGCACGAGATCGGCTGACAGCCCACCCGCGAACATATCGGCCATGAGCGCGTCCATGTGCGCGAGAACGCGAGGCGTGGCGTGCTCGCGCGTCTCGATCGCCTGTCGGGTCCAGGCGTGCGACGACAAGGCTGCGCGCGTTGCCATGATCCGCGAGCGCACGGCATCGTCCCACGATGCGGTGGGCGCGGGGCGAGCGACGTCCGCAAGGACGCGGTCGAGCATCGCATCTACCAGGGCGGCACGATCGGCCAGGTGCTTGTACAGCGCCATCGGTGTCACGCCCAGGCGCTCTGCGACCGCACGCATGCTCGCCGCGTCGAGGCCGCTCTCGTCGGCGATGGCGATCGCGGCGTCGATGATGCGCTCCAGGTCGAGGCGTGGACGCACGGTTGACACGTATACACCGTACACCTAGTGTGTGTGCGAACCGGTTTACGCCGTATACCGAACGTGGAAGGAACACCGTGTCTCAGCTCGTCCGCCGTCAGTCGCAACTCGCCGGCATCCTCTATCTCGTCACGCACGTCACGTCGGTCTCCGCCGTGATCGCCTATGGCGGAGGTTTCGTCCGCGCCGGTGTCGCTCTGGAGCTGGTGCTCGCATTCGGCTGCCTCGGCACCGGCGTGCTGCTCTGGGTGTTGCTGCAGGCGCGTGGTCCTGCCCGAGCGGCGAGCTTCGCCCTGCTGCGTACCCTCGAAGCGGCCGTCATCGTCGCCGGCGCGCTCCCTATGCTCGCAGCGGCGCTGGCCGGCACGACGGTCGACGGCGCATCCGCGGCCATGCACACCGCGGCCTTCCTGCTCGGTCAGGGCCTCGTCATCAGCGTCAACACGGTGATCCTCGGCTGGCTGCTGTGGGATGCGCGAGCCGTGCCCCGCGCGCTCGCCGCGCTGGGGATGACGGGCGGCGTGGTCGTGCTCGTCAGCAACGGGCTGCAACTGGCCGGAGCCATCCCTCTGAACGGCGTCGTCGCAGCGATCGCCGCGGTGCCCGTCTTCGCCTTCGAGATCTGGTTCGCCGTCTGGCTCATCGCCGTCGGTGTGCGGCCGGATCCCGGCATCCGCACCACGCACGCGGCCGATGCCGTCGTCGGCTGAACTAGTGCGCGGGTGCGGCGGGCAGCCCGAACAGCACGGATGCCGCGCGCCGGATGTGCGCTTCGGCGAGGTCGGCCGCGCGATCGGGATCTCCGTCGTCGATGGCCGCGAAGATCGCGCGGTGTTCCCGCCGGAGGCGATCCGATTCTTCGGGCCACTCCTCGGTGCGTTCGGCGGCGCGCAGGATCGGCACCTTCATCGCACTGCGGATCGCGGCGGTCAGCGCCGCGGATAACGCGCTGCCCGAGGCTTCGGCGATCGCGAGGTGGAACCGCGTGTCGGCCTCGTTGAACGAGTCGCGCGAGGAATGCGGCTGATCCATGCGGTCGAGCGCGTCGACCATCTGCGATCGCGCTGTGTCGTCGAGGTGGCGCGCAGCGGATGCCGCGCTGGCGCGCTCGAGCACCACACGCGCGTCGGTCACGTCCTGAATCGTGAAGTTCGACAGTGCGACATGCAGACGCAGGAAGCGGGTGAGTGCGTCGCGGGGCAGCGCCGCCACGAATGTCCCCGCCGCGGCGCCCGCCCCGGGCTGTGAACGCAGCACGCCCTGAGCCTCGAGCACGCGAACGGCTTCTCGCACGCCCGCGCGGCTGACTTCCAGGCTGGAGGCGAGCTCCCGCTCCGGCGGCAACGCATCGCCGACCTGCAGCGCGCCCGAGAGAATCCGGTCTTCAATGGCCTCGATGACGAGCTCGTGGGCGCGTGCCTTCTTGACCGGCTGCCAGAGCGGTGCGGAGCCGGTCGGGAGCGTGGTGGGTCGGTCCGTCATCGTCCGTCACCGCCTTTCGCTTCCGCTTGACAGCCTAGGGCCGCTCGAATAGCGTGCGCTAGAGGTCAGACCTCTCAATGGCCGTGCATCGTCGCATCTTCTGAAAGGCCCGCCATGTCACCCGTGAAGCGTCAGCTGCCCAAGCCCGCCGAGCTCCTGGAGCTCATGCAGTTCAAGAAGCCCGAGCTCGACGCTCGCAAGCGTCGCCTGGATGCCGCGCTCACCATCTCCGACCTCCGCGTCATCGCCAAGCGGCGCACCCCGAAAGCCGCGTTCGACTACACCGATGGTGCGGCGGAGGGGGAGCTTTCGCTCGCCCGCGCCCGCCAGGCCTTCCAGGACATCGAGTTCCATCCCGACATCCTGCGACCGGCCGCAGAGGTCGACATGTCGACCGATATTCTCGAAGGCCCCTCCGCGCTGCCCTTCGGCATCGCGCCGACCGGCTTCACGCGGCTCATGCAGACCGAGGGAGAGACGGCCGGCGCCGGGGCGGCCGGCGCCGCCGGCATCCCGTTCACCCTCTCCACGCTCGGTACGACCTCGATCGAAGACGTGAAGGCGGCGAACCCGCACGGGCGCAACTGGTTCCAGCTGTACGTCATGCGTGAGCGCGAGATCTCCTACGGACTCGTGAAGCGCGCGGCGGCGGCGGGCTTCGACACCCTGCAGTTCACCGTCGACACCCCGGTCGCCGGGGCGCGCCTGCGCGACAAGCGCAACGGGTTCTCCATCCCGCCGCAGCTGACCGTCGGCACTATCATCAACGCCATCCCGCGGCCCTGGTGGTGGATCGACTTCCTGACCACGCCGAAGCTCGAGTTCGCCTCGTTGTCGACCACGGGCGGCACCGTCGGCGAACTGCTGAACGCGGCGATGGACCCGACCATCAGCTACGACGACCTCGACGTCATCCGGGAGATGTGGCCCGGCAAGATCGTCGTCAAGGGCGTGCAGAACGTCGAGGACTCCAAGCGATTGATCGATCGCGGCGTCGACGGCATCATCCTCTCCAACCACGGCGGTCGGCAGCTCGACCGCGCTCCCATCCCGTTCCACCTGCTGCCCGAGGTCGTGCGCGAGGTCGGCAAGGACGCCACGGTCATGATCGACACCGGCATCATGAACGGCGCCGACATCGTCGCCGCCGTGGCGATGGGGGCGAAGTTCACGTTGATCGGGCGCGCCTACCTGTACGGCCTGATGGCCGGCGGACGCCAGGGCGTCGACCGCACGATCGAGATCCTCCGCACCGAGATCGAGCGCACGATGAAGCTCCTGGGCGTCTCGACCCTCGCCGAGCTCGAGCCGCGCCACGTGACCCAGCTGGAGCGCCTCGTGCCGCGGGCATCGAACGGGGGCGTGCTGAGCGCAGCATCCCGCTGACGCCGAGCGACCCGCTGTCGCCGGGCCGCCGGCCGGGGTAGCGTCGAGCGCACAGCACCGACGCGAAGGAGCGGAACGTGGGCCGGATCATCCTCTCGATGTCGCATTCCCTGGATGGCTACATCACGGATGCCGAGGGGCGCTTCGACTGGGGTGCGCCCGACGAGCACATCTTTCGTGCCGCCCTCGAGGAGGTGCGTGGTCTCAGCGCGCACTTCCTGGGCCGGCGCCTCTACGAGACGATGCGGTACTGGGAGGATCCCGACGTCGTGCCCACCTTCGAGCCGCTCGAGCGCGAGTTCGCCGAGGTGTGGAAGGCGTTGCCGAAGATCGTCGTCTCGTCGACGCTGGATGCCGCGCCCGGGCAGAACACCAGGTTGCTGCGCGGAAGCGTGATCGACGAGGTCGCGCGAATGCGCGACGACGACGCGGCGGGCGACATCGCCGTCGGCGGTGCGACTCTGGCGGCGACCCTCGCCGCGGCGGGGCTCGTCGACGAGTACCGCAGCGTCGTGTATCCGATCCTGCTCGGCGGTGGCACCCCGTTCTACCCGCCCGGAGTGGGCCCCACGGCGCTCGAGCTGGTGTCGACGCACCGCTGGGCCCGTGGCATCCAGGCCTTCCGCTACCGCGTCGTCCGCGACATCCACTGACCGTCCGCCGCAGTCCCCGCCCGCCTGCCCGTGCGCCCGCACCCGGCTACTCGCCCGCCCGAACTCCCGGCTTGCGCGCGACGGAGCCACCTGAGCCGAAAGTAAGCTCGATCCGTGAGCAGATGGCGGCCGTCCCCCGCGCGCTGGACGCATCACGCGGCATCCGAGACGCCGCGCTTCTCACCGACGGTCGAGGCCCGGGCGACGAGGTGGGCGCTGGGATCCGCGCTCGTTGCCGCCGCCGCCACCGTGCTCGTCATGGGCGGGGCGCGGATGCCGCTCGGCGGCGGCGAGTCCGTCGGCAGCCTTGCGGCGCTGCTCGCGGCGCTCGCGGCGGGTCCGGCGTTCGCCGTCTCGTTCGCGCTCGAACGGCGCCGTGGATATCTCGCCTGGCGCAACAGCCTGCCGCGCGCCAAACGTGTGACCGACCTGATCGCTCTGTCGGCGGCGATGATGATGCTGGCGGCCCTCGTCGTCGTCGCCGTCGCCGAACTCTTTCAACTGGGGTTCCGTGGCCTCACGATCGACCCGTTCGGTGCGGCGGCGCTGGTCGCCGCCGCCGCCGGCACGATGACCTACGTCGCATCGGTCTCGGGGGCACGTGTCACCTCCACGGGCGTGGCCTCGCTCGCCACCCTCGTGCTGTTCATCGGCACGCTCGCGAGCATGGTGAGCGCCTCACAGGGCGATTGGTGGCGGTTCCACTTCTCCGAACTGGGCAACGAGTCGGGATACGCCGGCTACCAGTTCAACCTCTCGCTCATCACGACCGGCGCCGTCATCACCGCGCTCGCCAACTTCGTCGCCCACGACCTCGAGGTGGGTTTGCGTGCGCACGTCGACACCGCACAGCGCCGGGCCCGCCTGTTCGCCTGGCTGCTGGCCGTGATCGGTCTGTGCTTGATGGTCGCCGGCTTCGTGCCGGACGCCGTCGCCTTTCCGGTGCACGTGGGCGCGGCATCCGGAATGGTCGTCGTCTTCGGCGTGCTCGTCGGATGCCTGCTGACGCTCGTCCCCGGAATCGGCCGCGACATCGCGGTCTTCTCGGTGCTCGTCGTCGCGGGCATCGTGGTCGCGGTCGCCCTGTGGGTGCCGATCGACTACTACAACCTCACCGGGTCGGAGTTCATCATCGCCGGCCTGCTGTTCGCGTGGCTCATGCTGTTCGTGCGGCAGTCGCGTGCGTATGCGGACGCCGCCGCGCCGGCACCTCCCGTTCCCGCGGCAGCGGCTCCGGCCGCCGCGTGAGCGCGGGTGCACCAACTAGCGTGAAGGGGACGAAAGGGTGCGGATGCGTGCAGTGGTGATGGATGCCGTGGGCGAACCGTTGGAGGTGCGCGAGGTCGACGACCCGGTCGCGCCCGTCGGCGGCGTGGTCGTGGAGGTGCGGGCGACCGGCCTGTGCCGCAGCGATTGGCACGCGTGGGTGGGCCACGACGACATCGCCGTACCGCATGTTCCGGGCCATGAGCTGGCCGGTGTGATCGTCGAGACCGGAGCGGGCGTCGAGCGGTTCGCCGTCGGCGACCGGGTGACCGTGCCGTTCGTCTGCGGGTGCGGCACCTGCGAGTGGTGCCGCGCGGGCGACGCGCAGGTGTGCCCCGACCAGCAGCAGCCCGGTTTCACGCACTGGGGCTCGTTCGCCGAGCGCGTCGCGCTGCACGCCGCCGACACCAACCTCGTGCGCATTCCCGACGACGTCTCCTTCGCCGCCGCCGCCTCCCTCGGGTGTCGCTTCGCCACCGCTTTCCGCGCACTCACCGGACGTGCGCGCGTGCAGCCGGGCGAGTGGGTCGTGGTCGTCGGCGCCGGCGGTGTGGGACTCAGCGTCGTCATGATCGCCCGCGCGCTCGGTGCGCACGTGGTGGCCGTCGATCGCAACCGGGCCGCGCTGGACGCGGCATCCGTGCTCGGCGCCGATGCCGTCGTCGCCGCCGACGGCACGGACGTGCCCGACGCCGTGCGCCGGATCACCGGGGGAGGCGCACATGTGTCGATCGACGCGGTGGGCGCCGAGCAGACCTCGGCGGATGCGGTGCTGAGTCTGCGTCGCCGCGGACGCCATGTGCAGGTGGGGCTGCTGCCCTCTGCGAGCGGTTTGTCGGGGATGCCGATGGCACGCGTCATCGCGTGGGAACTCGATCTGCTCGGCAGCCACGGCATGGCCGCGGTCGACTATCCCGCCATGCTCGCGCTCATCGCGGAGGGACGTCTGCGCCCGCAGGAGCTCATCGAGCGTACGATCTCGCTCGCCGACGCGGCCGCACTTCTGCCCACGTTCGACCGTGCCACACTCGCCGGTATGACCATGATCGACCCGGCTCTGCACGCGACGACGGGGGTGCCGACATGAGCGGAACGAAGCGGAGCGAGCCGACCTTCCAGCGCAACGCCCTCGCCCCGGCCCTGCTGGCGGCCGCCGTGCTCTTCCTCGCGCCCGTGCTGCTGACGGCGGGGTGGGGGATCGTCGTGCTCTACGTCGTCGCGATCCTGGCGCTGATCGTGGGCTGGTTCGCCGCGCAGGCGCGTCAGTGGGTGTGGGCGGTCGTGTTCGCCGTGATCGCGGTGATCTGGAACCCGGTGTTCCCCTTCGGGTTCGACGGCCTGGTCTGGTCGCTGGTGCAGCCCGCGGCTGCCATCGTGTTCCTCGTCGCGGGGGCGATGATCAAGACCCCGCGGGCGTGACGACGGCGGCATCGGTGCTGGCGCCGGCCCTCTCGGGTGGAGTTACTCCGGCCGTGCGTTTCATAACTCCGGAAATCTCGGGCTGTCTGCCGGTTCAGCGCCCCTTCGGGGCTTGCCGTCGCCAAAACTCCGGAGTTGTACACGGATAGATTGACGGGTCTCTGTCTAGGGTGCCGGCGGCCGGCGGCCAGCGGCCAGCGGCCGTCGACAGGGACGATAGCTGCGGCCACGGCGTGTTGGTCGATGCACGAGCGGACCGCGTAGGGTGAGGGCATTCTCGGAGCCTGACCGCGGCGACAGCCGCGGAGTGAGGGGAACACGATGGGTGTCTCATTCCCGACCGGTGCAGTGTCGTTGACGACCGCGGAGGGCGACACCGTCCTCCTCCGCGTCTGTGAGCTGTGCGGAGCCGCAGTCCTCGACGCCGATGACACCGACCTCGCGTTCCACAAGCGTTGGCACCGCATGACAGGCTCCGGCAACTGGGTCGATCCCGCGACGGGGCACCTCCACGGTCCGGGCGCAGCAGCGTTCGGCGCGGACGCACCGAGCTGAGCCTCCCGCGGGAGGCGTTCACGTCAGCCCCGCTGTGGGGCGGCGCTCGTCACGACGGCTGCGGTGCGTCCTCGCGGGTCACGGCGAGCTTCTCGGCATCCTGTCGTTGCTGCTCCGCGGCGGTGAACGGCGACGTGTCGGGCTCGCCACGATGGCGCACCGTCTGCACGACGAAGATCGCGACGCCCAGCAGCGCGACGGCGAACGAGGCCCAGATGTTCGCCGGGATGCCGAGGGGTGCATCGCTCGTGGGATCGATGCGGATCGCCTCCAGCCAGCTGCGGCCCAGCCCGTACCAGATGAAGTACGACGCGATGCTGCGGCCCCAGCCGAGACGCACTCTGCGCTCGAGGACGATGATCAGCGCGGCACCGACGAGGTTCCAGATCATCTCGTAGAGGAACAGCGGATGGAACAGCGTGCCCGGCGCGACGCCGGCGGGGAACATCGGCGCGTCGGGGGAGATCTCCAGGCCCCACGGGAGGGTCGTCGGCAGCCCGAACAGTTCCTGATTGAAGTAGTTGCCGAGTCGTCCGATGGCCTGCGCCACCAGCAGGGCCGGCGCGAGCGCGTCGGCGAAGGCGAAGAAGCGGATGCCGGCGCGCCGCGTGGCGATGTAGATGCCGATCGCGCCGCCGATCATCGAGCCGTAGATCGCGTTGCCGCCGTCCCAGATGGCGACGACCGCCCACGGGTTGTCGCCGGGCGCGAAGTAGTCGCCCATGTGCGTGAGCACGTGGTAGATCCGCGCCGCGACGATGCCCAGCGGCACCGTCCACAGCGCGACATCGATCACGGTTCCCGCCGGCACTCCGCGCGCCCGCAGCCGTCGTTCGGTGATGATGACGGCGGCGATGATTCCCGCGATGATGCACAGCGCGTAGACGTGGATCGTCAGCGGGCCGATGTGAAAGCTGGACCAGCTGAGGTCGGGGCTCGGGATACTCAGGTGCACGCCCGACATTATGCGCCTGTCGGGTATGAGACGTCCCGGCGTAGCGATGGTCAGTCGGCGCGCGTGGCGCGGGCGACGCGGCGGGGCAGGGCGGTCGCGCGTGCGCTGTCGCGGGCTCGGGCGAGCGCTCCCCGGATCACCACGTCGCCGCCCAGGTGCGAGCGCAGCAGCGTCGGCGCGGGCAGGTGGATCTGGGCGGCGAGCGTGCGCTGGGCGGCGTCGAGCACCGGCTGGATGCCGTCGGCGATGGCTCCGCAGACGATGACACGCTCGGGGTCGAACATGTTGCCGAGCACGCCCACGATGCGCGCGAGCACGCGGCCGATCGCATCGGTGATCTCGATCGCCAGAGGATCGCCGCCGGCGGCGAGCTCCAGCACGTCGCGGCCGCGCACCTGCGCGGGGTCCATGGCGGCGAGTCCGCGGCGCTCGGTCGTTTCGGTCTCCGCCTTGGCGATGGCTTCGCGCGCGAGGCGTTCGAGAGTCGGTCCGAGACCGAACGCGGAATCCACATCGCGGATGAAGTCGAAGGCGAACATCTCGCCGACACCGCCGTGAGCGCCGTGCAGCAGGTGACCGTCGACCACGACGCCGGCCCCGAGGCGCTCGCCGGCCAGCAGCGCGACGTAGTCGCGGCATCCCACGGCCTCGCCCGCGGTGCCTTCGGCTGCCGCCGCCAGCTGCGCGTCGTTCTTCACTTCGACGACGTCGGCTTCGTCGCTCAGCGCATCGATCAGACCCGGGTTCGTGCGCTCCCAGAATCCCTCCGGGTGCGGCGGTGACTGCCCCTGCAGCGTGACGGGGGCGGCCACTCCCACACACAGGGAGAGCACGTCGTCGCGGGCCACGCCGGCCTCGGCGAGCGTCGCACGCAGGTGCGCGACGATCATGTCGCGACGCTCGTCGACGCTCTGGGCGGGCGAGAGCGCGATCTGGCGCCGCAGCAGCACCTCGCCGGAAAGGTCGGACACGGCCGCGGTCAAGTGCGTGTCGCCGGCGTCGAGCGCCGCGACGACGCCGGCGTCGTCGCGCAAGCGGAAGCGCCGCGCGGGCCGGCCTGCTCGGTACTCGCCGGCGTCTCGCGCGTTGGGGAGCTCCTGCAGCACGCCGGCGGCGATGAGCGTGTCGATGGCCTCGATCGCGGTGGAACGAGTGAGCGATGCTGCGCGCATTGCCTCGGTGGCGGTGAAGGTGCCGGCATCCCACGCGAAGTCGAGCACTCCGTCGACGCTGGCGCGACCGGTGCCCGTGTCGAGGACCGTCTGACTCACTCTTGACCTTTCCGCAGGTGTTCTGTCAGAGTATTGCCGAACAGTTGATTCGACCACTAAATCTAATCGAAGTCGAATCTGGAAGGGCGGCCACGATGCCGTCGGACGGAAGGACGAAGGTGTCTGTGAGAACCTCACGAGCGCTCCGGGCGGTGGCCGCCGGATTCGCTCTCGTGCTGGCGGGGAGCCTGCTCTCCGGCTGCAGCAGCGACGGCCGCGAGACGATCCGCTTCACCTTCAGCAAGCGCGAGGCCCTCGACTTCATGAACGGCGTGGTCGACGCGTACAACGCGTCGCAGGACCGCGTGCGCGTCGAGATGGACACCTCCGGCGTCGACGTCGTCTCGGCGAGTTTCGTCCGCGGCAACCCGCCCGACATCATGCTCGCCAACTACAACTACGAGACCGCGCGGTTCGTCCAGCGCTGTGCACTCAGCGACCTCACCGGCACCACGGCCGCTTCCACGACCCGCGATGACCTCCGCGGCCTGATGGATCAGTACGGCTCGTGCCCCGGTCGCATCAGTGCGCTGCCGTACTCGGTGATGGCGGCGTCCGTCATCTACAACAAAGACCTGTTCGCGAAGGCCGGGGTCGACGTCCCCACGACGTGGGACGAGCTGCTCGCCGCCTGCGCGAAGCTGAAGGCGGCCGGCATCACCCCGTTCTACGCGACCTTCAAAGACGACTGGACGGTCGGCCAGGGCTGGTACGACTACGCGGTGGGCGGCGCCGTCGACGTCGTCGACTTCTTCAACCGGCTCGCGGCAGAAGGCGCCGACGTCGGGCCCGACTCGGCGACCTCGTTCGAGAAGGACTTCTCCTCGCCCGTGGAGAAGATGACCCAGCTCACGTCGCAGTTCGTCAACACCGACGCGCCCAGCCGCGGCTACGGCGACGGCAACCTCGCCTTCGCGAAGGGCGAGGCTGCGATGTACCTGCAGGGTCCGTGGGCGTTCAGCGAGATCGCGAAGACCTCGCCCGACATGAACCTCGGCACGTTCCCGCTGCCGATGACCGACGACCCGTCCGATCGCCGCGTACGCGTCAACATGGACCTCGCCGCGATGATCCCCGAAGGCTCACGGCACAAGGATGCCGCGCGCGACTTCCTCGAGTACCTCTACCGTCCCCAGACCATCGAGGCCTACAACACGTCGCAGCTCGGCTTCACTCCCACGAAGGATGCGCCGGCGCCCGACGACCCGCGCATCGCGGGCATGATCCCCTTCTACACGGCGGGCAAGGTCTATCAGGGTCCGTCGGTGTTGGTGCCCAAGACGATCCCCGTCTTCAACTACGTGCAGGCCGTCGTGCTCGGCGCGAGCCCCCAGGGCACCCTCCGCACGATGGATGCCGACTGGGCGCGCCTCGCCTTCCGCGCCCCCGCCCCCACGACCGAGACAGAGGAGTCCGGGCAATGACCACGTCCACGATCGTCACCGCCGGTGACCGCACGGCGCGCCGCAGCCACCGCCGTGTCGAGCCGATCTACTACCTGTTCCTGCTGCCGAGCCTCGTGCTGTTCACGCTGGCGATCACGGTGCCGGGCGTCGTGGGGATCTTCTTCAGCTTCACCGATTCGATCGGCATCGGCGAGTGGCACTTCACAGGACTGACCAACTACATCGCGATGTTCAGCGACCCGGCGATTCTGCAGAGCTACCTCTTCACCATCGGGTTCTCCATCGCGACCGTGCTCGTCGTCAATGTGGTGGCGTTCCTGCTCGCGGTCGGCCTCACCGCCCGCATCCGGATGAAGACCGCCCTTCGGACCGTCTTCGTGATCCCGATGGTCATCTCGGGCATCATCATCGCCTACGTCTTCAACTTCCTGTTCTCGAACTCGCTTCCGGCGCTGGGGGAGTCGCTCGGCATCCCGGCGCTGTCGACGAGCCTGCTCGCCAACCCCGACCTCGCGTGGGTGGCGATCGTGCTCGTCACCGCCTGGCAGGCCATTCCCGGCACGCTTCTCATCTACATCGCGGGGCTGCTCGCCGTGCCGGGTGACGTGTACGAGGCTGCGGCGCTCGACGGCGCCTCCAAGGGTCAGCAGCTCGTGCGGATCACCCTGCCCCTGGTCGCGGGGTACGTCGTGATCAACATCATCCTCGGCTTCAAGGGCTTCCTGAACGCCTACGACATCATCGTCGGCCTCACTAACGGCGGCCCCGGAACGGCCACCCGCAGCGTCGCGATGACGATCATCGCGGGCTTCAACGGCGGCGACTACGCCTACCAGATGGCCAACGCGACCATCTTCTTCGTCGTCGCCATCCTCATCTCCCTGCTCCAGCTCTCGCTGACTCGCGGAAGGAACGCCTTCTGATGTCCACCCAACCCGCCCTCGTCGTCGAGGATGCCGCGGCCTTCGCGCCCGCGGACGACCGCCGTCGCAAGAGTCCCACCACCCGCGGTGAGCGTGTCAGCTGGTCGACGACGATCATCCTGATCCTCTGCGCCGTCACCGTGCTGCTTCCGCTGTACGTCACCATCTCGATGTCGCTGAAGACCACCGCTCAAGCCGTCGACGGCAACGCGTTCTCGTTGCCGGCGCCGTTCAGCTTCGACGGCTTCGTCGAGGCGTGGAACCTCACGAAGTTCCCGGTCGGGGCGGGCATCTCCCTGTTCGTGACCGCAGGCACCGTCATCGCCACGATCCTGCTGGCCGCGTTCGCGTCCTACGCGATCGTGCGCAACTGGGACCGCCGGCTGTTCCGCTACTCCTTCTTCTATCTGCTGGCGGCGATGTTCATCCCGTTCCCGGTCGTCGCGCTGCCGCAGATCCAGCTGACCGGCCGCGTCGGCCTGGACAACCCGTTCGGGGTCATCATCCTCGCCACGATGTTCCAGCTGAGCTTCAGCGTGCTGCTGCTCACCGCGTTCCTGCGATCGATTCCGCTCGAGCTGGAAGAGAGCGCGCGCATCGACGGGGCGACGACGTGGCAGACGTTCTGGAAGCTCATCTTCCCGCTGCTCGCGCCCATGAGCGCGACCGTCGGCATCTTCGCGTTCCTCTACGCCTGGAACGACTTCATGATGCCGTCGCTGATCATCTCCGACCCCGCCCTGCAGACGCTGCCCGTGCGCCAGAACCTCTTCCAGACGCAGTTCAGCAACAACTACAACGTGTCGTTCGCCTCGTACCTCATGGCGATGGCGCCCGCGATCCTCGCCTACCTGTTCACCCAGCGCTGGGTGATGGAGGGCGTCACGCAAGGCGCCGTCAAGGGCTGACGCCCGCGCCGCCGCCCGGCCTCATCCCCGAACCTGACCCCGACTCCGAAAGGTCACGCATGTCCGCCGTGCTCTCTGCCTCCGACCGCCTCGAGCTCTCCCGCCCGGAGGATCGTGACTGGTGGCGCCAGGCCGTCGTCTACCAGGTCTATCCCCGCAGTTTCGCCGATGCCGACGGCGACGGCATCGGCGACCTCCGCGGCATCCTGTCGCGGGTCGACTACCTCGCCGAACTCGGGGTGGATGCCGTGTGGCTGAGCCCCTTCTACCCGTCCGAGCTCGCCGACGGCGGGTACGACGTGGCCGACTACCGTGACGTGGACCCGCGGCTGGGGACGCTCGCCGATTTCGACGAGCTCGTCGCGGCGCTGCACGAGCGCGGCATCCGCATCGTCGTCGACATCGTGCCCAATCACACCTCCGACCGGCACGCATGGTTCCAGGAGGCGCTCGCCGCCGGTCGCGGATCGGCCGCGCGGGGGCGCTACATCTTCCGCGAGGGCGCCGGACCCGACGGATCCGAACCGCCCACGGACTGGACCGCCGCGTTCGGCGGATCGACGTGGGAGCGCGTCGCCGACGGGCAGTGGTACCTGCACAGCTTCGCGATCGAGCAGCCCGACCTCGACTGGAACAATCCCGAGGTACGTGAGGACTTCCTCACGACGCTGCGGTTCTGGTCGGACCGTGGCGTCGACGGGTTCCGCATCGACGTGGCCCACATGCTGACAAAAGACCTGAGCGAGCCCCTGCCGTCTGCGGCCGAGCTTGCCGCGCTGCCCGTCGACGGCTCGCACCCGCTGCTCGACCGCGATGACGTGCACGAGATCTACGCCGAGTGGCGCCGCGTGTTCGACTCGTACGACCCGCCGCGCACGGCGGTGGCCGAGGCCTGGGTCGCGTCCGACCGCGTGCCGAAGTACGCGAGCCCGGAGAGTCTGGGCCAGTCGTTCAACTTCGACCTGCTGCGCGCGTCGTTCGACGCCGGCGAGTTCCGCCAGATCGTGTCCGACAACATCGCCCTCGCGGCCCGCTCGGGCTCATCGAGCACCTGGGTGCTGTCGAACCACGACGTGTTCCGGCATGCGACCCGCTACGCGCTGCCGCGGGTGGAGGAGGTCGAGGGCGCGGTGCCCAATCGGCACGGCGGCGGCTGGCTCGAGGCCGGTGCCGACGAGGCCGTCATCGATCGCGCCGGTGGCCTTCGCCGCGCGCGTGCGGCGTCGCTGTTCCTGCTCGGGCTGCCGGGTTCGGCATACCTGTATCAGGGCGAGGAGCTGGGCTTGCACGAGGTGGCGGAGATCCCCGCCGACCAGCGCCAGGACCCCACCTTCTTCCGCACCCACCAAGAGCAGTACGGACGTGACGGATGCCGCGTGCCGCTGCCGTGGACCCGCGAGGGTTCCTCGTTCGGTTTCGGTTCGGGGGGTGCGCACCTGCCGCAGCCGTCGTGGTTCGCGGACGCGTCGGTCGAGGCGGAGGAGGGCGACCCGGCATCCACCCTCTCGCTCTACCGCCGGGCCCTCGCCCTGCGGCACGAGCTCCTGGCGCCGGAGCGCCTGGAGTGGGTCGAGACCGGCCGCGACGATGTGCTGCGCTTCCGCCGCCCGAACGGGTGGGAGGTGGTGACGGTGTTCGGCTCCGCGCCGCTCGCGCTGTCGCTCGCGCCGGGTCAGCGTGTCGTGCTGTCGAGTGCACCGGTCGACGGCGAGACCGTGCCGGGGGAGACGACCGTCTGGATCACGGGGGGCTGATCCGGCGGCGCGGGCTGCGGGTCGCTTGGCCGGGCAACGCGCGGTACGGGAACGATGTGTTCAACGGGAGCGTGGCGTCGACCGACAACGGCAGACTGAGCGGATGAGCACGAAGTCAGGGAGGAGCGCCGCGGCATCCGTTCTTACCGTCGCGATCATCCAGGTCGTCGTTTTCGCGATCACGACCGCGGTGTGGGTGGGGAGCACGATCTTCGCCGGAGGGGTGTGCGCAGATCACTGCGATTGGGTCGGCGCTCAGGGCGCCGGAATGATCTATTACGGCATCGCGGCTCTCATGTTCCTCTGCACCGCCGCCACGGCTCTCTTCGCGCGGCGGACGGAGAGGGATCTCACCTGGGTTCCGCTCGCCGCCAGCGCGGGCACCGTGGCGGGGCTGTTGATAGCGCTCAGACTCTTCCAGACCGCGATGGGATCCTAAGCGTCAGCGGGACCCGCGATTCAGCAGGGGGCCGAGGGGGATCTCCAGCAGCAGGACGAGCAGCCAGAGAGCGCCGTACTGAGGAAACAGCAGCACGAGCACGAGTGCGACAGCCATCAGGATCGCGCCGATCCAGTGCCTCAGCGGCGGTGCGGGTGCGCGGTCGCTCAGTCCCGCCCGCTGCAGCGCGACCGCCTGCACGCGCAGGATCACTCCGCCCACCAGCATCGTTCCGACGTAGGCCCCCAGTCCGACTCTGTCTGTGCCCGGCCCGGCGAGATCGAGCGCCGTCGCGACGGGCAGGAAGACGATCGTCGCGAGCCAGAGGGTCTGCAGGCGGCCGACCAGGCGGGTGTAGCCACGGGCGTGCACGAACATCACGTGGTTGGCACGCCAGAAGGCCGCGATCACCACGAAGCTCAGCGCCGCGGAGATCATCCCGGTCACGTTGTCGGCGAAGAAGGCCGACGCCGACTCGGCATCCATCGCCTTATCCACCAGGGGCAGCACGACGAGAGTGATCGCGATCGCGACGACCGCGTCGCTGAACGCGACGAGCCGGTCGAGGGCCTTCTCGCCTTGAGCGGCCCCGTGGGCGCCATCGTCGATCTGCTCTGCGGACATGGCGCCAGGCTAGCGGGGCAGAGGGGCTGTGGAGAACTTCCGAGGCCGGCTCACGCGGATGGCTAGGATGCCGGGGTGACAGCCCCCCGCCTCGTTCCCCGTGCCGCCTTCGCCCTCCTCGTCGCCGCCGGAGCTCTCGCCTTCGCGGGATGCGCCGCCGGAAGCGGAACGGCTGCGTCGCCCTCGGTCTCGGCGTCCGGAGCGGTCGGCGGCGCGGGTACGCCGTCGGACGGCGCGAGCGACCCCGGCGATGGGGACGGGGATGGGGGCGGAGATGCCGGCGGTGGCGCTGCGCCGGCCGCACCCAGCATGGCGCTCGCCGATGTGCTCGCCCGCTACCCCGACTGCGCCGCCGTGGGCTCTGTGCTCGGCTCGGCGATCGACGGGCTCGAACTGAGCGACCAGAGCAACGAAGACGGCACCGTGCAGTGCAACTGGATGTCGACGACCGGCGACTACGTCAACACCGTTCTTGTCACGGTGACGACCAACAACGGCGCGGTCGACGTGCCCAAGAAGGACGACATCGCCGCCATCGGGTCGGAGTACCTCGCCGATGGGGCCGTCGAGGCTCGCGGTGGCATCGCCTACGGCACGAAGTCCACCGGGGATCTGCGCATCTACGGCACGCTCGTCGACATGCCCGGAGTGGGCGTCTCGATCAGCTCGGGTGCGCTCAACGAGGACCCGCGTCTCTTCGGCGCACCGGCCGTCGCCGCGGCGAAGCAGCTGCTCGGCATCGCGGGCTGAGGCCCCGGGACGCGCCGGACGCCCCGCACCTCTCGTCCCGTCGGGCTCGCGCTCAGCCGCGTCCGATAAAATCCCTCGTGCCCGAAACGCCTGCAGACACCGAGATCACGCCCGACCCGGACGACGCGGCGACCCCGGCCCCCATCTCGATCGACCCCCACGAGTTGGAGATCGCGCTGCGCGTCATCGACGCGGCATCCCTGCTCGATCGCGACGACCCCGCTTACATCGCCCTGCGTCGCCAGACCGGCAAGATGTACAAGGACGTCAAGCGCATGTCGCGCAAGGAGAAGCGCCAGCGCATCGCCGACGCCGACCGTGCCGTCGTCGCCGCCACCGCCACCGGAGCGCCCGACCGCATCGACGACGAGACCCGCGGCATCCCGCTCGCTGCCCGCACCGCGGCCCCGACCGCGGGCGAGCTCATCAAGCCCCGCGCCTGCTATATCTGCAAAGAGCAGTACACGATCGTCGACGCGTTCTACCACCAGCTCTGCCCCGACTGTGCGGCGATGAGCCACGCCAAGCGCGACGCCCGCACCGACCTCACCGGCCGGCGCGCCCTGCTCACGGGAGGCCGCGCGAAGATCGGCATGTACATCGCGCTGCGCCTGCTGCGCGACGGCGCCCACACGACCATCACGACCCGCTTCCCGCGCGACGCCGTTCGCCGCTTCTCGGCGCTGCCCGACAGCGGCGACTGGATCCACCGGCTCAAGATCGTCGGCATCGACCTGCGCGACCCCGCCCAGGTCATCGGCCTCGCGGATGCCGTCGCCGCCGACGGACCGCTCGACATCCTCATCAACAACGCGGCGCAGACCGTGCGTCGCTCCGCCGGAGCGTACAAGCCGCTCGTGGACGCCGAGCTCGCGCCGCTGCCGCAGGGCCCGCTGCCCGAACTGCTGACCTTCGGCCACACCAACGACGCGCATCCGCTCGCTCTCGCGCAGTCGGTCTCGAGCCATCCCATCCTCGCGGCCGCCGCACGCACGGCCGAGGAGCTCACCGCCGAGGCGATGGCCGCCGGGTCGTCGTCGCTCGAGCGTCTCGCCGCCGGCACGGCGATCGACGCGGGCGGGCTCGTGCCCGACGAGAACCACATCAACAGCTGGACGCAGTCGGTCGACCAGGTCGAGCCCCTCGAGATGCTCGAGGTGCAGCTCGCGAACATGACCGCGCCGTTCCTGCTCGTCTCGCGTCTGCGGCCCGCGATGGCGGCCTCGCCGGCGCGACGGAAGTACGTCGTGAACGTCTCCGCGATGGAGGGCGTGTTCGGTCGTGGGTACAAGGGTCCCGGACACCCCCACACCAACATGGCGAAGGCGGCGCTCAACATGCTCACGCGCACCAGCGCTCGCGAGATGTTCGAGACCGACAACATCCTCATGACGGCCGTCGACACCGGCTGGATCACCGACGAGCGCCCGCACTACACGAAGGTGCGCCTCGCGGAGGAGGGCTTCCACGCCCCGCTCGACCTGGTCGACGGCGCCGCCCGCGTGTACGACCCGATCGTCCGCGGCGAGGCGGGCGAAGACCTCTTCGGCATCTTCCTCAAGGACTACCGCAAGAGCTCGTGGTGAGCCGGTCGGCCGCCGCCCGCGGCGCTCAAGCCTCGGGCAGGAAGTAGGCCGCGGCGAGAGGGGCGATCTCCAGAGCGGATGCCACGGCCCGGTCGACCCAGCGCAGCTCCTCGATCTCGGCATCCGTCACGGGCTGCTGATCGCCGATGTCGACGCGGAAGACGTCGGCGACGACGGCGAAGCCCGGCTCGTTCGCGGCCGGGGCGGTGAACTCGCCGAGCGGCGTGAGATCGGTCGGCTGCAGGCGCAGCCCGATCTCCTCGGCGAGCTCGCGGATGAGGGTCTGCGCCGCGTCCTCGCCCGCCTCCGGCTTGCCGCCCGGCTGCATGAACGCGGTCGTCCCCGCCTTGCGCACGAGCAGCAGCCGTCCGTCGACGTCGGTGATGACGGCCGCGGAAACACGGATGGAGCGGGCGGTCGCGGAATCGGGGGGCGGCGTCGAGGTCACCCTCGCACGCTAACACTGCACCGCCGGCAGGCGGAGGCTCACCCCCTGGCCGCGCGCCGCCGTACGCGATTGACTGTCCGCATGAAGCTCCTGCTGACCTCGGGCGGCGTCACGAACGACAGCATCCGCACCACTCTCGAAGACCTGCTTGGCAAACCCATCGCAGACAGCTCCGCGCTGTTCATCCCGACCGCGCAGTGGGGGCAGCCGATGTGCTCGCCGGAGACGGTGTGGCGTTCGACGGCGGGGCGGTGGCCCGGCGGCATCCACAGCCCCGTCGAGCTCGGGTGGCGTGCGGTCGGCGTCCTCGAGCTCACCGCCCTGCCGACGATCGCGCCCGAGCGATGGATGCCGTGGGTGCAGGAAGCCGATGCGCTTCTCGTCGACGGCGGCGAAGCGGTGTATCTGGCCGAATGGATCCGTCGGTCGGGACTGGCCGACCTCCTGCCGGAGCTGCATGAGACCGTCTGGGTCGGCATCAGCGCGGGCAGCATGGCCCTCACGCCGCGTATCGGACCGGAGTTCGTCGACCGGCATCCGGGCGGCACCGACGAGACGCTGGGACTGGTCGACTTCTCGATCTTCCCGCATCTGGACTATCCGGGCTGGACCGGAAACACGACCGCGGCGGCCCACCGGTGGGCAGAGGGCATCGGCGGTCGCGCCTACGCGATCGACGACCAGACGGCGATCCGTGTCGTCGACGGCGAGGTCGACGTGATCTCCGAGGGCCACTGGGAGCTGCTCAACGCGTGAGCCTGCTGCCGGGCGCTTCGACGGCTCAGACCGTCAGCATCACCTTCAGCGCCTCTCGGGAGTCCATCGCGGCGTAGGCAGCGGGCGCCTCGTCGAGCGGCATGATGCGATCGAAGACCCGGCCGGGCTCGATCGTGCCGTCGAGCACGAGTGGAATCGCGTCGTCGAGGTAGGCGCGCACCGGGGCGACGCCGCCCGTCAGAGTGATGTTCTTGCCGAACAGCGAGGCGAAGCCCACCGGTGCGCTCTCGTACTGCGGCACGCCGACGCGCGAGATGACTCCGCCCGGACGCACGACGCCGTAGGACTGCTCGTACGCGGGCATGTGGCCGACCGCCTCGATCACCACGTGGCTGCCCTCGCCGTTCGTGAGGTCCATCACGCGGGCGATGCCCTCTGCGCCGCGCTCGGCGACGACGTCGGTCGCGCCGAACTCGACGCCCAGATCGGTGCGGTCGGTGTGGCGGCCCATGAGGATGATCCGCTCCGCGCCGAGGGTGCGGGCGGCGAGTACCGCCGACAGCCCCACGGCACCGTCGCCGACGACCGTCACCGTCTGGCCGGGGCGCACGCGGGCGAGGTGCGCGGCGTGATAGCCCGTCAGATACACGTCCGACAGTGTCAGCAGCGACGCCAGCAGGGAATCGGATGCCGCGTCGGGGGAGACGTCCGGCACGACCACGAGCGTGCCGTCCGCGTGCGGGATGAGGGCGCGCTCGGCCTGCAGGCCGCCGACGCGCCCGTTGCCGTAGAAGCCGCCGTGCTGGCAGGAGGTCTGGAACCCTTCGCGGCAGAACACGCACGTGTTGTCGGAGTAGACGAAGGGCACGACGACGAAGTCACCGGGGCGCACCGTGGTGACGTCGGCGCCGGTCTCCTCGACGACGGCGATGAGCTCGTGCCCCATCCGCCGGCCCGTCGAGCTTTCGGCCATCGAGTGATACGGGTGCAGGTCCGAGCCGCAGACGCACGCGCGGACGATGCGCACCACCGCATCGCTCGGCTGTTGGATGACGGGATCGGGGACGGTCTCGACGCGGACGTCTCCGGCGCCGAACATGACGGTTGCTCGCATAAGTACATTTCACGCCATCCGCCCTGCCCTTTCTATTATCCCGCGCGCAGGGGGGCTTGCCGCAAGGCCCCCTCTGTCGGGCAGAATCGCTGGTCGCGCGCTCTTTCTCGGCGCCGAAGGGGGAGTGGGATGTCGGTCCGAAACACTCAGGAAAGCGTGTTCGATCTGCCGCCGCGCCTGCAGCGCAAGGCCGACCCGGCGCTCATCGTGCGCGATGAGCAGCAGTTCGCGGCGATCGCGGGGGTGCTGGCCGCCGAGGTCGAGCGCACCGAGACGCGGCTGGTCGCGCTCCGGCACGAAGCCGTCAGCGGAGGCCAGCGCGCACTCGAACGCGATCTGGAGGTGCAGAGCCTGTCGGCGCGGTTGCGCATCCTTCGCCGGTTCGGCCTCGACGCGTGCATCGGTCGCATGGTCGACGAGGAGGGCATCGTCACCTACATCGGACGCTTCGGCCTCGCGGACGCCGCGGAGGAGCGGCTGCTGATGGACTGGCGGGCCCCGGCATCCGCGCCGTTCTTCGCCGCGACGGCGGCGCATCCGCTCGGGCTCACCAGTCGACGCCGGTATCGGTGGTGCGAGGGGCGCGTCGTGGACTACTGGGACGAGGTGTTCGCCGACGACGGCATCGATCACCGCGCGGCCCTCGACGACCAGTCCGCCTTCATCGCCAGTCTCGGCGAGAGCCGGTCGCCGAAGATGCGCGACGTGCTGGCGACGATCCAGTCCGATCAGGACGCCATCATCCGCGCCGATTCCCGGGGCGCGCTCGTCGTCGACGGCGGCCCCGGAACCGGCAAGACCGTCGTGGCGCTGCACCGCGCGGCGTATCTGCTCTACGCCGATCCGCGTGTGCAGTCGGGGCACGGCGGGCTGCTGTTCGTCGGGCCGCATCGCCCGTACGTCGACTACGTCGACGACGTGCTCCCCGGACTCGGCGAGGACGGTGCGCTCGTCTGCGCGGTGAACGACCTCGTCGACGGCGGCGATGTGTGGGAGGAGGACGATCCGGAGGTTCGCCGTCTGCTCGGCGACGGCCGTGTCGTGGACGCCGTCGGAGCCGCCGTGCGTCTCTGGCAGCGCCCGCCGCGGCGACGCACGCCGATCGAGACCGCATGGGGCACCGTCGTGCTGGGCCCCGCGGAGTGGTCGGAGGTGTTCGCCGACGCCGACGGCCTGCCGCACAATGCGCTTCGTGTGCGCGCGTGGGAGCGTCTGCTCGACGTTCTGGAAGACCGTGTCGACGACGAGCTGCGCGACGGCGGAGGAGGCGGCGACGGGTGGGGCGAGGGCTGGGGAGAGGCGTCCCGTTCCTCGCCTCGCTCGGGTGACGACTTCGACGCCTACGGGGCGGGCTGGGACGCGGACGAGTCGACGCGCGAGACGCTCGAGAACGACGAGGAGCTGCAGGCGCTCTTCGACCGGGCCTGGCCGCTGCTGGATCCCGATGCGCTGCTGCGCGGTCTGCTCACGACGGGAGAGATGCTGCGGCGCTGCGCGCCGTGGCTGAGCGCTGTCGAGGTCGACGTGCTGATCACACGCGGTGCTCCGACGCGATGGACCGACGTCGACCTGCCCCTGCTGGACGCTGCGCGCCGTAGCGTGGGCGACCCGCGTAGCGAGGTGCGTGCGCGCCGAGACCGACGCGCGGCCGCCGAGGAGCATCGGGTGATGTCCGACGTGGTCAGCGACCTCATCGCCGCCGACGACGGCGACCTGCGCCTCATGTCGATGCTGCGCGGTCAGGACCTGCGCCGCACGCTCGCGCAGCCCACGGCATCCGATCGTGATCCGTTCGCCGGGCCGTTCGCACACCTCGTGATCGATGAGGCGCAGGAGCTCACCGACACGCAATGGCGGATGCTGCTGCAGCGGTGCCCCTCGCGCAGCCTGACGATCGTCGGGGATCGCGCGCAGGCGAGACGCGGTTTCGCCGAGAGCTGGGACGATCGACTCGCGCGCGTCGGGATCGACCGGTCGCACGTGACGACGCTCACCGTCAACTACCGCACGCCGAGCGAGGTGATGGATGTCGCGGGTCCGGTGATTCGCGCCGCGCTGCCCGACGCCAACGTCCCCGCGTCGATCCGCAGCACGGGAGTCCCGGTGAGCTACGGCTCGCGCCGCGACCTCGACGCGATCGTCGACACCTGGGAACGCGAGAGCGCCGACGGCACAGCGGTGGTGATCGGCGCGCCCGCCTTCGTGCCGCGCCCGCGCGTGGCCTCGCTCGACGCGCAGCGGGTGAAGGGGCTCGAGTTCGACCTGGTCGTGCTCGTCGACCCCGACCGCTTCGGCGATGGCGTCTCGGGCGCCGTCGACCGCTACGTCTCGATGACCCGGGCGACCCAGCGCCTCGTCGTGCTCTCGTAGGGCGGGGTGCCGCGGAGCTGCCGTCGGCGCCCTGCTCAGCCGGCGCGGCGCACGCGCAGCGTGAGGAAGAGCGCAGCGCACAGCGTCGTGAGCCCCGCCGCGAGAAGGACGACGGCCGTCCAGCCCGCGCTGGCGAACAGGTGCGTGGATGCCGCTCCCGACACCGTGCTGCCGAGGTAGTAGGTGAGCAGGTAGGCGCTGGAGGCCCGCGAGGTGCTGCGTCCCACCGCGTGAGCGCGGGCGACGACCCAGCCGCTGAGGATCGAGTGCGTTCCGAGGAAGGCCGCCGTCAGAAGTCCGAGCCCGGCGAACACCGCGATGACGTTCGGCCAGAACACCAGGCCGATCGCGGCGAGCATCGCGATCGCGCCGAGGAGCGACGTCATCGCGCGGCCGAGGCGTCTCGAGATCCGGTGGAACAGGCCCGGCGCGAGGATGCCGAGGGGGTAGGCGAAGTAGACGAACACCTCCGCCGCGCCGAGTGAGAACGGGGGCCCGTCCAGCCGGAACGGCACCGCGTTGTAGAGCCCGACGAATGTCGCCATCGCGAGCGCCCCCGCGACGCACACGGCGAGGATGACGGGGTCGCGAAGCGACGCGACCGTGCCGCCGAGCAGGTCGCCGATCCGCAGCGGCAGCGGGGCGGCGCCGTCGCGGGGGAGCGCGAACCAGACCAGCACGCCGACGACGACGCTGAGCACGCCGAGCGCCGTGCTCACGAGCTGCCAGCCGCCGAGGGTCGCGAGGGGCAGCGGCGCGAGCCGGCCCACGGCGCCGCCGAGGGCCGTGCCCGAGATGTACAGCGCGTTGGCGCGCCCGTGCGCGTCGTCGCGGACGGCGTCGCGCAGGTAGGCGAGCGCGACGGCCGGCAGCACCGCCAGCGCGAGACCCCCGCCGGCACGCAACGCGAGGAAGGCCTCCCACGTGGGCGCGAACGCGCACGCGACCGACAGGACGCCGGCTGCCACCAGCGACCCGCTCATCGCGGACACCCGCCCGATGCGGTCGGACAGCGGTGCCGACAGCAACAGCCCGAGCAGCATGGCCGCGGTCGTCGCCGAGATCGCGAGTCCGCTGACCCCGGCATCCACTCCGAACGACGCCGCGATCGCCGGCAGCAACGGTTGCGGGAAGTAGATGATCGCGAAGTTCGCGAGTCCGCCTGCGGCGAGCAGCCCCACGACGCGTCGATAGGAGGGGGTGCCCGCGGCGATGCGCGCGATCGACCCGGTGGGGGTGCGATCGAGCACGGTGACGGCCATGCGGACCATCGTCGTCCGGTCACGGATGGGCCGGAAATGAAACGGATGCCGCTTGTGATGCGATCGGCGCATAATCGGTGTCATGGACGAGCAGACCCTCCGCATCTTCCTGTCGCTGGCCGAGACGCAGAACACGCGCGACACCGCTGCGGAGCTGCGCATCAACCAGTCGAACGTGTCGCGCGCACTGGCCCGCCTCGAAGACGAGGTCGGCATGGCGCTGTTCTCGCGACACGGCAAGCGGCTCGAGCTGAACGCCAACGGTCTCGCCTTCCGGGCCGATGCGGCCGGCGTCCTCGACGCGGTCGAGTCGGCCCGCCGCCACGCCGAGCTGATCGCCGACGAGGGCCGCCTGCTGCGCGTCGGGTTCTTGCACTCGGTGGCGCGGTGGATGGTGCCCGACGTCATCCAGCGCTTCCGCGCGCTGCGACCCGACGTGCGCGTCTCGTTGCGACAGGGCTTCGCCCGCGACCTCTATGGCTGGCTCGCGCTCGACACGATCGACGTCGCTCTGAGCACGGCACCGCTGGCGACGTCGGCGACCTCGGACG
The DNA here is from genome assembly GCF_028550675.1 of Sphingomonas sp. BLCC-B65. Taxonomy (NCBI): domain Bacteria; kingdom Pseudomonadati; phylum Pseudomonadota; class Alphaproteobacteria; order Sphingomonadales; family Sphingomonadaceae; genus Sphingomonas; species Sphingomonas sp. BLCC-B65. The sequence continues at coordinate 1,922,470 of NZ_JAQQGL010000001.1, forward strand.
ACATCGGCTGGCTCGCGCTCGCCGAGGAGCCGCTGTGCATCGCCGTGCCCACCGGTCACCCGCTCGCGACGGCATCCGGCCCGGTCGACGTGCGCGCGCTGGCGGGGCGCGACTTCATCGGCTTCTCGCGCATCGCGGAGCTGCGGACGGCGGTCACCGGCATTCTGGACGAGGCCGACGTCACGGTGAACGTGACCTTCGAGAGCAGCGAGATCGACACGATGCGCAGCCTGGTCGCGGGTGGCCTCGGCGTCTCGATCCTTCCGCGGACTCCGGGTCGCGACGACCCGGGCGTCGTCTATCTGCCGCTGGAGCCGCAGCGCGTGCGCGCGATCGGCATCGCCTGGAGCACGACCGCCCAGGGCTCTCGCTACGCGAAGGAGCTGGTCACCGCGCTGCGGGAGCGGTGAGGCGGCCCTGCGGCTGGGCGTGGCGGTGCCCGTCTGTGGCGGATAGAGTCGCCGCATGACGCCGGTGCGGAAGATCGTCGTCGTCGGCTTGAGCGCAGCCCTCGCGGTCGGGCTCAGCGGCTGCACGATGAACGAACTCATCTGGGGCGCCGACGGTGCACACGTCATCGACACGACCCAGAAACTGATCGCGGCCGCCGCGGCGGGCGAGGCTGCGGCACTCGTCTGCCCGGGATCGCAACCCGACGTGCGCGATCCGGCGGACTGGGAGGGGCTCACCGCTCAAGAGCCCGAGCGGTTCGTCGCCGCCCACTGGCCCGAGATGGCCCATCATGATCCGACGTGGAGCATCAACCTCTCGCTCCCTGCGTCGGGCGTCGTCGCGGGTGCGCAGTATCCAGGCGATGTCTTCTACCGGGAGGCCGGCGGCGAGCTCTGTCTCGTCGACATCGCCTGGTGGACGGTGCAGTAGGCGCGGCGAGGCACGACAGCCTCGGCATCGACCGGCGGACGAGATGAACGGTCGACGCCGCTGATCCGGACACACGGATGCCGCGGCATCCGCCAGAATCGTGGTGCCCGTGCGGCTCGCACCGCGGCGGCATCTCCGCTCGACCGCCCTCTCCCGAAGGACGTGACCCGATGACCGACAACTGGCTGCTCGCCCGACCCGAGGTGGACCTCGACGAGGTTCGCGCGCTCGCGCGGCGCGAGTACGGCGTGGACGGCGAGCTCACCGAGCTGGGCAGTCAGCAGGACCGCAACTTCCTCGTGCGCGGCGTGGACGGGGCGGGCATGCTCGTCAAGATCTTCCACCCGACGGTCGACGCGTTCGCCGTCGACCTGCACATCGCGGCCTCCGATCGCCTGCGCTCAGAAGGATTGCTGACACCGGAGGTGCTGACGACCGTCGACGGCGCTCGCACGACGCAGATCGTCTGCGCCGACGGGCAGGTCGCTCGCGTCGCGGGGTTCCAGATCGTCGACGGGCAACCGCTGTCGGACATCACCGACGCCGACGGTGCCCAGGCCGAAGAACTGGGTGAGCTCGTCGCCGAGGTCGCCGACGTTCTGGCCGGAATGGATGCCAAGGACACCGACCGCAACCTGCAATGGGAGCTCGGCAACGCCCTCGCCGTCGTCGAGCAGCTCATCGACGACCTGCCCGAGGACCGTCGCGAGCAGTGCCTGACGGCGGCCCGCCGCGCCGCCGCCGAGCTCGACGCCGTCGCGGCCGACCTTCCGCGGCAGGTGATCCACGGCGACCTCACCGCCGACAACGTCATGCGCGATCGGCGCGGGCGGCACTGGGTGATCGACCTGGGCGATGTCGCCACGTCGTGGCGCGCCGCCGAGCTGGCGATGCTCCTCGCCGACCTCATGGGTCGCACCGACGACCTCGCAATTGTCGCCCGCGCGGTCGCGGGTTTTGATCAGCGCGCGCGCCTCACCGACGCGGAGATCGAGGCGCTGTGGCCCCTCGTCGTGCTGCGCGGAGCGGTGCTCGCCGTCAGCGGGTGGAGCCAGCTGCGCATCGACCCGGGCAACGACTACGCGCGCGAGCGGGTCGAGCACGAATGGCAGGTCTTCGCGCGCACGGCGCGGGTGCCGTCCGCCGAGGTGACGGCGCAGCTGCGCCTGGCCGCGGGCCGGCCGCACCGCGCGGGCCTCGTCTACCGTCCCGTCCTGTCGCAGCTGGATGCCGCGGCCACCGTGGATCTCGGCATCCGCAGCGCGCACCTCGATCGCGGTCGCTGGACGGTTCCCGGCACCGAGCAGGCGCTCGTCCGCGAGACCCTCGCTTCCGCCCCGGTCGCGGTGCTGCGCTACGGCGAGAGCCGCCTGAGCCGCGTGTCGACCGACACCACCCGACCCGCTGCCACCCGGGCGCGGTGCGTCGAGCTGTGGACCCGCCCGGGTGTCGAGGTCACCGCGCCGTTCGGCGGCATTCTGACGGTCGACACCGATCCCGACGGCGGCGCCGGCGCGGTCGAGGTGCGCGATGCCGGTGTCGTGCTGCGGATCGAGGGGATCGTTCTCGACCCGGCGGTCGCGGATAGCGGGGTGGATGCCGGCGCCCGCCTCGGACGCATCGCCGAGCTCGAACCGGGTCTCGGTCGGCTGCGCGTCACGCGGAGGGTGCGCGACGCCGCGCCCGGCGACGTGTTCGCAGATGCCGAGGGCGAAGCCGAGACTCCCGGGGCGGCCGATCCCTCGGTGATCGTGGGCACCGACCGCGTACCCGATCCGGTGCGGGCGACGCGCCGTGCTCGGCGGGCGCGCGAGCAGGCCGTGGGCGCCGCCGCCGAGCGCTTCTACGCCGAGCCGCCGCAGATCGAGCGCGGGTGGGGAGCGCTGCTCATCGACACGCAGGGTCGCGCGTACGTCGACCTCGTCAACAACGTGACCGCGATCGGGCACGCCCATCCCGAGTTCGCCGACCGCATCTCGCGTCAACTGCACCTGCTGAACACGAACTCGCGCTTCCTCTACGACGCCTTCGCCGAGTTCACCGCGCGGCTCGTCGCGCACAGCCCCGACCCGTCGCTCGACACCGTCATCCCCGTCAACAGCGGGTCGGAGGCCGTGGACCTCGCCCTCACGCTCGCCCGGGTCGCGACCGGCCGGCGCGACGTCATCGCGGTGCGCGAGAGCTACCACGGCTGGACGAGCGCTGCCGACGCCGTGAGCACCTCGGCGTTCGACAACCCGCACGCCGCCGACTCGCGCCCCGACTGGGTGCATCTCGTCGACGCCCCGAACGACTACCGCGGCCGTCACCGCGGAGCGGATGCCGGGGCCGCCTACGCGCGCGAGGTCGCCGACCTCGCGCGCTCCCTGGCCGACGAGGGCCGCCCGGCCGGCGCCTTCATCTGCGAGCCGGTGCTGGGCAACGCCGGTGGCGTCATCCCTCCGGCCGGCTACCTCACGGCGGTGGCCGACGCCGTGCGCGCGCACGGCGGACTGGTCATCGCCGACGAGGTGCAGGTCGGATACGGGCGCCTGGGATCGTCGTTCTGGGGGAGCACGATGCAGGGGCTCGTGCCCGACATCGTGTCGGTGGCGAAGGCCGCCGGCAACGCCTATCCCCTCGGCGCCGTCATCACGCGGCGGGAGATCGTCGACGCGCTCGCCCGCGAGGGCACGTTCTTCTCGTCGGCGGGCGGCGCCCCCGCGAGCGCCGTCGCCGGCTCGGCGATTCTCGACATCATCGACGCGGAAGGGCTGCAGCAGAATGCAGCGCGGGTCGGCGGCATCATCGCCGACGGCGTGCGGGCGCTGATGCCGCGGCATCCGCTCATCGGCGCCGTCCACGGAACGGGTCTGTATCTCGGTATCGAGCTGGTGCGCGATCGCGAGACGCTCGAGCCCGCGCGGGAGGAGGCGGCGCGCGTGTGCGATCTGCTGCTCGGGCACGGGTTCATCGTGCAGGCCGCCTCGGAACGCCAGAACGTGCTGAAGGTGAAACCGCCCCTCGTGCTCACCGAGGCCGACGCGCGCCGGTTCGTCGCCGCCCTCGACGCCGTGCTGGGCGCTCTCCGCGACTGAGCGCGACCGCGGTATGCCGAAGCGGGCGGCCCCCGCGGGTAGGTGCGGCGGGCGGGCGGCCCCCGACCAGGGCTCCGCTCGTAGAGTGGAGGAGATGACTTCCTCGCCGCAGTCCCGTCGTCCCCTGTCGTCCCGCCCCCTGGCCCGTCGGGCCCCGGAGGGGCTCGGCATCCCCGAAGCCGCCGTCCTCGCGCTGGCCGAGCGCCTCGCCGCGGAGGGCCTCGACCCGCACGCGCTGCTCGTCGCCCGTCACGGCGAGGTGGCGTTCGAGACCGCGTGGGCGCCGTACCACCTGGAGCGGCCGGCGCTCGTGTACTCGGCATCCAAGACCTACACGGCGCTGGCGATCGGCTTCCTCGCCGACGAGGGGCGGCTGGGCCTCGACGATTCTGCGGGTCTGCACGTGGGTGAGGCGAACCCGCACGGCATCACCGTGCGCCATCTGCTCACGATGAACACCGGCCACTCGGCCGCGCAGATCGAGCGCATCGGCGCCGATCCGCTCGTGCTGCTGCGCGAGGCGCCCGCCTTCGCCCCGGGCACGCACTTCGCGTACAGCTCTCCGGCCACGCACCTGCTGTCAGCGATCGTCACCGGCGTCACCGGCCAGCCCCTCACCGCGTACCTGCGCCCGCGACTGCTCGATCCGCTCGGCATCGGCGAGCGATGGATGCAGCCCTACGGCGGCATCGAGCACGGTGCGTCCGGCTTCCACCTGACGGTCGATGACCTCGCGCGCACGGCCATCATGCTGAGCGCCGGCGGGGCGTTCGACGGCGTGCAGGTCGCGCCCGCGTGGTACGTCGAGGAGATGTCGCGCCCCTGGTCCGAGACCGCCGCCTTCGACGGCCCGGCTGCGGCCACCGGCGAGGTCAACGACTGGGCCCTCGGCTACGGCTACCAGGTCTGGCGCGGCCGCCACGGGTTCCGGCTCGACGGCGCCGCGGGGCAGTTCGGTCTCGTCCTCCCCGAGCATGATCTCGTCATCGCCTACCAGGGCGCCGCGCTCGACACCCAGGCGACGCTGCGCGCGTTCTGGGCCTTCGTCGCGGCCGTCGAGGTCGCGGACGCGGCCGGTGGGGCGGATGTCGCAGGCGGGACCGATGCCGCCGGCCGGGCGGATGCCGGTGTGGCAGATGCCGCCGTGTCGGCGCGCCGCGTCGAGCGCGACACCTGGGCCGAGCGCGACCGCCTGCTCGCCGCCGACCCGTTCGACGGTGCTGCACTGCACGACCGCGCCGATGGCGACGGCTGGACGCTGGTGTTGCCGGGCGTCGGCTCGGTGCCGGTGGACACGTTCTGGCAGGAGGTGTCCGCGACGGGCCCCGCCCTCGAGGACGCCCCCGCCGCCACTCATCTGCGCCTCGCGACGCGCGGGGAACGCCGCGACGACGGCGCCGCGCTCGTGCACCTCGTCGACACGACCTCGCCGCACCGGGTGATCGTGTCGCGCGACGGTGATGGCACCGTCCACGCCGGGTGGCACGTGCCACCGCTCGGCGGCGGGTGGGAGGTGCTGCGCGTGCCGGCATCCGTCGTTCGCATCGAGACGCGGGCTGCCGCGCTGCTGCTGGACATGGACGGCACGCTCGTCGATTCGCACGCCGTCGTCGAGCGCCTGTGGACGCAGTGGTCGCTCGATCACGGCGTCGATCCGGCACGGACGCTCGCGGTGATCCACGGCCGCCAGGGGCAGGACTCGATGGCGCTGCTGCTTCCCGATCGTCCGCACGAGATCAACCTCGCCGAGAACGCCGAGCTGCTCGCCGCCGAGACGGCGCAGACCGACGGCGTCGTGGCGATCTCCGGCGCCGCCGACCTGCTCGCCGCCCTCGACCGCGAGGGCGTGCCGTACGCGCTCGTCACCTCGGCGACGACCGAGCTCGCCGCGGCGCGCATGCGTGCCGCCGGGCTGCCGACGCCGCCGGTCGTCATCGCCGCGGGTGATGTCTCGCGCAGCAAGCCCGATCCCGAGGGGTTTCTCGCGGGGGCCGCGGCGCTCGGAGTGGATGCCGCACGATGCATCGTGGTCGAGGACTCCGCCAACGGCATCGCCGCCGGGCTCGCCGCGGGCATGCGCGTGATCGGGGTCGGCCCGCACGCCGCCGCGGCGGCGCCGACGTGGACGGTCGCCGATGCCCGCGGCATCCACGTCACCCGCCCGGACGGCGCGGACCCGCTCATCACGCTCGACTGACGCCGCGCCCGCCGCGCCCACACGCGAGAAACCACATCCGCCCCGAGAAACCACGGCGCCGACGGTTTCTCGGAGTGGATGTGGTTTCTCGGCCGCGGGGCCGTCGCCGCTCGGCCGCGGGGCCGTCGCCGTCAGTCGGTCTCGCCGTGGGGCGCGCGGTGCCCCTCGCTGAAGCTCAGGTTGCGACCGAACGCCTTGCCGATCACGAGCGCGATGCCGACGATCACGAGCCCGACGCACAGTCCCGCGACGGCGGACACGGCCGTGTCGCCGATCCACACGACGACCGGGCCGAGCGGTTCGAGCGCGTGCTCGACGGCGTGCAGGAGCTCGACCGGGGCATGCCAGCCGACCTCGCCGAGGTTGGCGAGCACGAGATGGCCGCCCACCCACAGCATCGCGACGGTGCCGACGATCGAGATGACGCGGAAGACCGCGGGCATCGACCGCACGATGCGGGTGCCGGTGTGGCGCACGCGTACCGAACCGCTCTTCGCCATCTTCAGGCCGATGTCATCGATCTTCACGAGCAGGGCGACGGCGCCGTAGACCAGCGCCGTCATGGCGAGTGCTATGACCGCGAGCACGGCGAGCCGCAGCCAGAAGTCGAGATCGGGATCGACGTTCGACAGGCCGATCAGCATGATCTCGGTCGACAGGATCAGGTCGGTGCGGATCGCGCCCATCACGAGGCGCTTCTCGTCACGCCCTCCCTCGTCGTCGTGACCGCCGTGGTGGAAGCCGAACCACTCCAGCACCTTCTCGGCGCCCTCGAAGCAGAGGTATCCGCCGCCCACGATGAGCAGCCACGGCAGCACCCAGGGTGCGAACGCGGTCAGCAGCATCGCGATGGGGATGATGATGAGGAACTTGTTCGCGAGCGACCCGAGGGCGATGCGACCCACGACCGGAAGCTCCCGCGCGGGTGAGAGCCCCTGCACGTACTGCGGGGTGACGGCCGCATCGTCGATCACGACGCCTGCGGACTTGGCCGACGCCTTCAGCGCCGCGCTGAGGATGTCATCGACGACGGCGAGCAGACCTACGGACATGCCTGCAACAGTACCGGCCGCGCCGAATGCGACCGGCGGATGCCGGGCCTTGCGCTTCTCGAATCGATTCGATAGGCTCGAATCCGGCGCTCCCCTGAGGAGCGCCTTTCGCCGTTTCCGCCCCCGTCTCGAACCCGGCCGTATGTCACGTTCTCTCACCACCGGTAGCCCCTGGCGCGTCATCCTCGCCTTCGCGGTCCCCCTGCTCATCGGCAACGTCGTGCAGCAGCTGTATCAGTTCGCCGACGCGATCGTCGTCGGGCGCCATCTCGGCGTCGATGCGCTCGCCGCGGTCGGGGCGACCGGCAGTCTGCTGTTCCTGCTGCTCGGGTTCGCCTGGGGCCTGACGAGCGGATTCGCGATCCCCACGGCGCAGGCCTTCGGCGCCCGCGATGTCACGGCGGTGCGCCGCTCGGTGGCGGCGGGCACGATTCTCACCGCGATCACGACGATCGTGCTCACCGTGGGCGCGCCGCTGCTGGCCGGACCCGCCCTGCACCTGCTGCAGACGCCTCCGGAGCTGATGGACGAGGCGACGGTGTTCGCTCAGGTCAGCTTCCTCGGTGCCGGTGCCATCATGGGCTTCAACTACCTCTCCGCGATCATCCGGGCGATCGGCGACTCGCGCACGCCGCTGGTGTTCCTCACGATCGCCTGCGGACTCAACGTGGTGCTCGTCATCCTCATGGTCGGGCCGTTCGGTCTGGGCGTGGCCGGCGCAGCGCTGGCGACCGTCGTCTCGCAGGCGCTGTCGGTGATCCTCTGCCTCGTCTACGTCCGCCGTCGGCTGCCCGTCCTCCACGTGCAGCGCGCCGACTGGCGCATCACGCGAGCCGATCTCGTCGAGCACCTGCGACTCGGCCTGCCCATGGGGTTCCAGGCGTCGATCATCGCGATCGGCACCCTGACGGTGCAGGTCGCGCTGAACACCCTGGGCGCCGATGCGGTCGCCGCCTACACGACGGCTTCCCGCGTGGACGGCCTGGCCGTGGCGCTCCTGCAGTCTCTCGGGCTCGCGGCATCCATGTACGCCGCCCAGAACCTGGGAGCGCGCCGCCCGGATCGCATCCGTCGCGGCGTCGGGCAGGCGATCTGGATGGCGCTGATCGCCGCTGTCGTGCTCGGCGCACTGCTCATCACGTTCGGCGCGCCGCTCGTGCGCCTGTTCGTCGGCGACGGCAGCGACACCGTCGTGCGGTTGGCCGCCCTCATGCTGCTCATCAACGGCGCGAGCTACACGGCGCTGGGCGTGCTGTTCATCCTGCGCGGCACGCTGCAGGGGCTCGGCAGCACCGTCATCCCGACGGTGACCGGGCTCGTCGAGCTGGCGATGCGCGTGGGCGCGGCGGTCGTGCTCGGCCACATCTTCGGATTCGTCGGCGTCGTGTGGAGCAACCCGCTGGCCTGGGTCGGCGCCAGCGTCATCCTCATCCCCGCGTACCTGCGCGCCCACCGCGCACTGGAGCGCATGCCGGTCGACCCCGCCGAACCGACCCTCACCACCCCGATCGCCGTCATCGGCCCCACCGACGGGTCGATGGTCGTGGATGCCGTGGTCACGCAGCCCATCCCGCTTCCGCAGCAGCCGGCCGCCGACCTCGTTGCGGGCCGCGTGCGACGGTGGAAGGGTGGGATGCGAGCGAAGCGGAGGACGCGATGAAAGCTGTTCTGGGTGATGTCACGGTGGCCGAAGCCGACCGCGATGACCTGATCTCCATCGAAGGAAACTGGTACTTCCCGCCGTCGAGCGTGAACTGGGACCTGCTGCAGGAGAGCCCCACGCCCTACACCTGCCCGTGGAAGGGCGAGTGCCAGTACTACTCCGTGCGCTCCGGCGACGAGCTGCTCGCCGATCGCGCCTGGTCGTACCCGACGCCCTACGAGAGCGGCATCGCCCGCGTCGGCAAGGACTTCTCGGGCTATGTCGCGTTCTGGAAAGAGGTCCGCGTCGAGGAGTGACCGGCCGCGGCGACCGGGGCCGCCGAATCGACGGCAGGATAGACACCGTGACCGCGCCGCTTCAGAACCTCACGCAGATGCCCGACCCGCAGTACCTGATGGTCGGCGACGGCTACCGCATCGCGACGTACTCGTGGGGCGACGAGGACGCACCCACCGTCGTCGTCGTGCACGGGTTCGCCTCGAGCACGAAGGACAACTGGGTCGCGACGGGCTGGGTGCGCGACCTCACCGCCGCCGGCTATCGGGTGCTCGCGCTCGACCAGCGCGGCCATGGCGCCAGCGACAAGCCGCACGAGCCCCGCGCGTACGACATCCGCCAGCTCGCCGGCGACGTCGAGACGATGCTCGACACCTACCTCGTCGACGAGGCGTTCTACGTCGGCTACTCGCTCGGCGCCCGCGTGGGATGGGAGGTCGTGCAGGACATCGCCCCGCGCATCCCGCGGGCCGTGCTCGGCGGGGTTCCCGACGGCATCCCGCTGGCGCGGCTCGACCTCGACCAGGTGCGCGCGCTCATCGCCGACGGCACGCCTGTCACCGATCGCGTCACGCAGAACTACATCGCCCTCACCGAGCGCGTGCCCGGCAACGACCTGCGGGCGCTCCTCGCGATCGCCGAGGGCATGCGGTCATCGAAGACCGTCGACCCCGACCCTGCCCATGCACCGCAGCAGCCGGTGATGTTCGCGACGGGATCGCTGGACGGCATCATCGAAGGCTCGAAGACGCTCGCGGCCGCGTGCCCGCAGGGACGCTTCGTCGAGATCCCCGACCGGCACCATTTCAACGCGCCCGGCTCCCGCGTCTTCCGCGGCGCCGCGCTCGAGTTCCTCGGCTCCTGACCCCTCCCTCTCGCTCTCCTTCTCGCCGAGCCGCTGCGTTTCTCGCGAGCCGCTACGCCAGATCCTGGCGGCTGGCGCAGATCGTGGCGGTTCGGCAGCCGCCCCAGGCAAGGGGTGGGGGCGGGCGTCAGGCTTTGGCGATGGCGTCTTCGAGGGCGACCCAGGCGAGCATCGCGCACTTCACGCGTGCCGAGAACTTCGACACCCCCGACAGGGCCGCGGCGTCGCCGTAGACCTCCTCGTCGAGCTCGATCGTCCCACGCGAGCGCAGCGCCTCACGGAATCCCTCGATCAGCTGCAGGGCCTCGGCCCGGCTGAGCCCTTCCTCGGCGACGAGGTCGGCGAGCATGGATGCCGAGGCCTGCGAGATCGAGCAGCCCCGACCCTCCCACTGCACGTCGGCGATGGTCTCGCCGTCGACGCGGGCGCGCAGCGTGATCTCGTCGCCGCAGACGGGGTTCTTCTGGTGCGAGGTGCCGATCGTGCCGACCGTGGCGGGGGCGTCGCCCTCGTCGGTGAGGCCGAAGTGCTGCGGGTGCTTGGAGTGATCGAGGATCAGCTCACGGTAGAGGGCGTCGAGATCGCTCATGTCAGACTCCGAAGTAAGGGCGGATGCCGGCGACGGCCTCGATGAGACGGTCGACGTCGTCGGTGGTGTTGTAGAGGGCGGTGCTCGCGCGAACACTGGCCGTGACGCCGTAGCGCGAGTGCAGGGGCGCGGCGCAATGGTGGCCGACGCGGACGGCGATGCCCAACGCGTCGAGGTACTGGCCGGCATCATGGGCGTGCACGCCGTCGACGTCGAAGGCCCACAGCCCGACGCGCTCGACCCCGGCGGCGTCGCCGAGCAGGCGGATGCCGGGGATCTCCGCGAGGCCCGCGTGCATGCGCTGAGCGAGCATGCCCTCGTGGGCATGGATGCGATCGAGGCCGATGTCGTCGAGGTAGCGCACGGCGGCGGCCAGCCCGATCGCCGGTCCCACGGGCTGCGTTCCGGCCTCGAAGCGCTGCGGCGGAGGCAGGTACTCGGCGCGATCGAGCGTCACGGTCGTGATCATCGAGCCGCCCGTGAGGAACGGCGGCAGCGCCTCGAGCACCGGTGTGCGTCCGTACAGTCCGCCGACACCGTACGGGCCGAGCATCTTGTGTCCGCTGAAGACCGCGAGGTCGACGCCGAGAGCGGGCAGATCGAGCGGCAGGTGCGGCGCTGACTGGCATGCATCCATCACCGTGATCGCGCCCACACCCTGAGCGAGCGCGATGAGCTCGGCGACGGGGTTCACGATGCCGAGGACGTTCGAGACGTGCGTGAAGGCGACGACGCGGGTGCGCGCCGTGATGAGGGACGCGGCGGCATCCATATCGAGCGTGCCGTCGTCGTGGGCGGGGATGTGTCGCAGCACGGCGCCCGTGCGAGCGGCCAGCTCCTGCCAGGGGATGAGGTTGGCATGATGCTCGATCGCCGTCGTGACGATCTCGTCGCCCGGCCGCACCAGCCCCGCATTCCCGATCGAGTATGCGACGAGGTTCAGGCCCATCGTGGCGCCGCTGGTCCAGACGAGCTGCTCGGGCCGTGCGCCGACGAATCCCGCCACGGTGGCTCGGGCGTCCTCGAACAGCTCGGTCGCCTCGGCGGCCAGCGTGTGCGCCCCACGGTGCACCGCGGCGTTCGCGTGCGTGAGGAAGTCGCGCTCGGCGTCGAGCACCGCGAGCGGCTTCTGACTGGTGGCCGCGGAGTCGAGATAGGCGAGGGGGTGTCCGTTGACCTGCTCGGCCAGGATCGGGAAGTCCGCCTTGATCGCGGAGGCGTCGAGGGTCGCCGCAGGCGCGGCGGAAGCGGGGGACGCGGTCGCGGAAGTCACCCCTCTAGGCTACGCCCCGGCATCCCACCCGGCTCCGGCGCGACGGAGCCGCCTCGGATGCCGTCAACTCTCGTCTTCGGTGTGCGCGACCAGTCCGTAGCTCGGCAGCCGGCCGTCACGACGGTCATCGCCGAGGAGCGGGCGGGAGCGGCGGCCGTAGATCAGCTCCGACGAGTCGAGCAGCCACGGCACCAGCGTGATCTGCACACCGTGCACGAGCATGAGCTGCTGTGCGATGCGGCGCGCCCGTCGGTTGTGCAGGAACGTCTCCCACCAGTGACCGACGATGTACTGCGGCATGTAAACCGTGACGACGGCGCTGCCGTGCTTCTCGCGATACTTCGTGATGAACTGGGCGATCGGAGCCGCGTAGTGCCGGTAGGGCGATTCGATCACCACGAGCGGAACCGGCATGTTGTGGAACTTCCAGTCCTCCTGCACGTCGCGGGCTTCTTCCGCCGTGACCGCGACGTGTACCGCCAACGTCTTGTCGTGCCTGCCCGACAGGGCGTAGTCGATCGCCTTAGCCGTCGGCTTCTGCAGCGTGCCCACCAGTACGAGCGCGACATCTCCGGTCGAGCCGTAGTGCACGTCATCGTCCATGGCGATCTCGTGCGAGACGTCGCGGTAGTAGCGGTGCACCCCGATCATGAGGAACGACAGCAGCGGGATCGCGATGAAGACCAGGTAGGCGCCGTGGGTGAACTTCGTGATCGTCACGATCACGAGGACGACGATCGTGAACGTCGCCCCGAGCGCATTGATGAACAGGCCCGAGATCGCCTCTCGCCGTGCCTTCGCCGCCTTCGGGGAGAGCAGGCGCAGCTCGCGCCGCCAGTGCTTGACCATGCCGAGCTGGCCGAGTGAGAACGAGACGAAGACGCCGATGATGTACAGCTGGATCAGCGTGGTCAGCTTCGCCTGGAAGATCACGAGCACCAGCACCGCGGCCAGGCCCAGGATGATCATGCCGTTCGAGTAGACGAGACGGTCGCCGCGCGTGTTCAGGGCCTTCGGCGCATAGCCGTCGCGTGCGAGCACCGAGCCCAGCAGCGGGAAGCCGTTGAAAGCCGTGTTGGCGGCCAGCAGCAGGACGGCGGCGGTTGCGGCCTGCACCACGAAGAAGAGGATGCTGCCGTTGCCGAACGTCGCAGCGGCCACCTGCGCCATGAGGCTCGGCTGCACGAGCGCCTCGCAGTTGAAGCCGATCAGCCGGCACGGATCCTCCGAGTAGTGCACACCGGCCACGAGAGCGAGCACCGTGAGGCCCGCGAACATCGTGATGGCGATCGAACCCATCAGAACGAGCGTTGTCTGGGCGTTTCGGATCTTCGGCTGGCGGAACGCCGGAACACCGTTGGAGACGGCCTCCACGCCGGTCAGGGCGGAACAGCCGCTGGAGAACGCGCGCAGGATCAGCAGGATGAGAGCGGCCTGGCTGAGGTCTTCCGCCTGCACGGCGAACTGCGCGCTCTCGGCGATCGGCGCATCGCCCAGCATCCAGCGGACGAGGCCCGTACCGATCATGAGCATGACCGAACCGATGAACAGGTAGGTCGGAATCGCGAAGGCCGTCGAGGCTTCGCGGACGCCGCGGAGGTTGACCAGGATGATGAGCACGACGAAGCCGACCGCGAGCTCGACGCGCCAGGGGTCGAGGTTCGGCAGGGCCGAGATGATGTTGTCCACGCCCGAGGCGACCGACACGGCCACCGTCAGGATGTAGTCCACCAGCAGGGCCGCCGCGACCACGACGCCGGCCTTCTCGCCCAGGTTCGTGCGGGCGACCTCGTAGTCGCCGCCGCCCGAGGGGTAGGCCTTGATCAGCTGGCGGTAGCTGAGCACCACCACGATGAGCAGGGCGACGACCGCCGCCGCGACCCACGGGCTGAGCGCCAGAAAGGCCGTGCCGCCGATCAGGAGGATCATCAGCAGCTCCTGCGGGGCATAGGCCACCGAGGAGAGGGCGTCGGAGGCGAAGATCGGCAGCGCCATCTTCTTGGGCAGCAGCTGTCCTTCGAGCTCCTCGCTCGTGAGGGGCTCGCCGATGAGGATGCGCTTGGCGATCGGCGTCTCTTCGCCGGGGCCGCGACTGTCGTCTGTCACGGCGGGCGACATTACGCGGTCGCGTGTCGCCGCGCAATCCCGGCGAGCGTGAGAATGACGCCGCGAGGCTGCAAGGATCGACGCATGGGGAATGAGCTCTACTCGGGGGTCGTCGCGCTGGGCATCGGATTCGTCGTGGGAATCGTGCTGTTCGTGCCGTTCGTGGCGATCAGCTATCGGCGCCGCGGCCGGCTCACCGTCGGGCGATTTCTGCTGTGGGCCGCCGCGCTGGTCTACTTCTGGGCCATCTGGACGTACACGCTGCTTCCCCTGCCCGACGCCGAGAATTACGCCTGCGCGGGCGTGAACCTGAACATCTGGGCCTTCATCGACGACCTTCGCGGCGCCCGCAGCCTCACCGACTTCGCCGTCCTGCAACTGGCGCTGAACGTGCTGCTGTTCATGCCGCTCGGGTTCTTCCTGCGGGTGCTCGGAGGTCGCGGCATCGTCGTCGCGTTCGCGACCGGTCTGCTGGTGTCGCTGACGATCGAGACCACCCAGCTCACCGGGGTGTGGGGACTGTACCCGTGTGCGTACCGCGTCTTCGACGTCGACGACATGCTCACGAACACGGTCGGGGCGGTGCTCGGCTCGCTCGTCGCGCTGATCGTCCCCCGACGGTGGTGGGTGCGTCGATCGACGGATGCCGGGAGCCGCCCGCATCCGGTCACGCGCGGACGCCGGCTGCTCGCCATGTTCTGCGATCTGCTCGGCGTCGTGCTCGTCGGGTACGGTTCGGCCGTCGCCGTGCAGGTGTTCCTCGAGTACGTCGTTCGCGACCATGCCGCCGTCCTCGACGGTGCCGCGGGTCGCTTCGCGCTCACGGTGACGCCGATCGCGATCTGGGCCGTCGTCGTCCTCGCCACCGGCCGCACGCCGGGAGACCTGGCCGTCGAGCTGCGCTATCGCGGGGGGCCGCTGCCGGCTCCCGTGGCGCGGCCGCTGCGGTTCCTCGCCGGCATCGGGGGCTATCTGCTGCTGGATCTCGTGCCGGAGCCGTGGACGTTCGTGCAGTTCGTGTTCGCCGCGGCATCCGTCGTCCTCGTGTTCACCACGCGCGGCGGCCGCGGACTGCCCGGGCTGCTGAGCGGTCAGTGGCTCGTCGATGCGAGGGAGTCGGCTGCCGTGGTGGGGGACGGCGGGACGGCGTTCACAACTCCGGAGAAGTCGTCCCGAAACGGGTGAACGGCCTGGCGTCGGCTGCGGGCGGCGTCGAATCTCCGGAGTTGTGAACAGAGCGGAAGGGCGCCCGTCCGATCCGCGGCGGCGACCTACTGCGGAGCGTAGAAGTACAGGATCGTCCCGACCGGCCCGTCGGCCCCGTCGGTGTCGGCGAACACGCTGTAGGAGGGCGTGCCGTTCTTGAACGACGAACGCTGCGGGTCGAAGGCGAAGCGGATGCTGCCCGAGGGGCGCGGCGTCTCGCTCGCGGGAGCGGGTGTGAGGGCCCGCACCTCGGCCGCGCTCATCCCGATCTTCAGGCCGAACTCCGCCGTGACCGGAACTCCGCCCACCTCGTTCGCGGTGAACAGCGCGTACGCGGGCTGCGAGAAGTCGGCCCGGGTCAGCGTCGCGGTCGGGACCATCTCGAACAACGAGAATCCGTTCCACGCGTACACGGTGTAATCCGGCAGCGTCGAGCCGTTGCCGGCCTGCGTGCGCTGCGTCGGCGGCGCCCCGAAGGCCGCGGTGAGGGCCGCGACGGCGGCGGTCGGCTCGTCGGCCCACCGGTAGGTGAAGGGCTGGCCGGAGGCGCTCGTGAGTGTGAAGCCGGTGGCCGAGAACGCCACCCCCGTGGCGGCGGCGGTCGTCGTGGGGCTCGGCGTCGAAGAGGGGGTGGATGCCGGCACCGACGCGTCATCCGTCGGCACCGACGGTGCCGAGGGTGCCGGTTGCGCCGAATCGGACGGGCGGGTCAGCGCGAAGCCGACCACGGCGACGACCGCCACCGCCAGCACGGCGGCGACGATTCCGAGGATCAGCGTCATGCGCGAGCCGCCTCCGCCTCCCGGGGTGCGGGGTTCGCGCGGTGGCTTCGGCTGCCGGGGCTCGCGCGGCGCGCGCTGCTCGCGCCCCTCGCGCCCCGCCGCGCGTTCCGGCTCGTCGGGCTGGGGGCCGAACAGATCCTCGAGGCTCATCCCAGGAACTCCCGCGCGGCGACGACGAGCGCGTCCACGCCCCGCTCGATCGTGGGGTGCAGGATCGGAGCGAAGAACGGCGAGTGGTTGGTGGGGATGTCCTCGTTGACGGTGCCGCGCGCGACGGCATCCGCGAACTGCTGCGGGTCGAGCCCGCCCCAGAACCAGTAGACGAGCGGCACGCCCGCCTCGCGGGCGAACCACGAGACGTCCTCGCTTCCGGTGAACATGCCCGGGTCGACGACCGTCCCCTCGCCGAAGGCGCGGTCCCACGCGGCGGTCAGGCGCGCGGTGGCGTCGTGGTCGTTGATCGTCGGAGGCAGGGAGTGGTCGGTCGTGATGACCGGCTCCTCCTCCGCTCCGGATGCCGCGGCCTCCGCCCGCACGATGCGTTCGACGCGTGCGAGCACGTCGGCGCGGGCCTTGTCGTCGGGGTAGCGCAGGCTCAGCTCGAGCTTCGCCTCGGCGGGGATGATGTTGTTCTTGAGTCCCGCGTGGATCGAGCCGACGGTGACGACGGCCATCTCCCGCGGGTCGATCTCGCGCGAGACGACCGTCTGCAGGCGCATGACGGTGGCGGCGGCCATGACGACGGGGTCGATGGTGGCGTGCGGTCGCGAACCGTGGCCGCCGCGGCCGAGAAGGCGCACGGTGAGGCCGTCCGAGGCCGCCATCTGAGTTCCGGGGCGCACACCGATCGTGCCCGCCGGGAGCGGCGTCAGGTGCTGGCCGAGCACGATGTCGGGCTTCGGGAAACGGTCGAGCACGCCGTCGGCGATCATCGCCTGCGCCCCGGCGCCGTACTCCTCCGCGGGCTGGAACACGGCGACCACGGTTCCCGACCACTCGTCGCGGGTCGCGGCCAGCCGCTCCAGGGCGCCCAGCATCGCGGTCACGTGCATGTCGTGGCCGCACGCGTGCATCACGGGGACGTCGGTGCCGGCCGGGTCGATGCCGCGGGCGGTGCTGGCGTAGGCGAGGCCGGTCTGCTCGGCCACCGGAAGGCCGTCCATGTCGGCCCGCAGCCACACGACCGGGCCGTCGCCGGCGGCGGTGCCGGTGATGCTCGTGGCGACGCCGGTCGTGCCGAGGCCTTCGACGTAGTCGAGTCCGAGAGCGGCGAGCTCACGGGTGATCACGCCCGCCGTGCGGGTCTCCTGGAACGACAGTTCCGGGTGGCGGTGCAGGTCGATGTAGAGGGCTTCGAGGTCGATGCTCATGCCATCGAGAGTACGCGGGACTACGCCGGCGGTTGCGGGGAGCCGCCGCGAAGGTGGGCGGATGCCGCGCGCGCCAGCTCTCCCAGCACGAGCTCGCCCGAGTCCGCGTCGTAGTCGAACAGTTCGCCGTAGCGCCCCCACTGGATGGCGATGTCCAGCTGACGGCGGGCCTCGGCATCCGTGAAACCCCGTCGCAGCAGATCGAGGAAGAAGTCGTCGCGCAGCGCCCCGTCGTCGCTGTTCTCCAGCGCCGCGACCACGGTGTGCACGAGCGGCGCGTGCTGCAGGCACAGGCGCGCGAACAGTTCCTTGGAGGCGTCGATGTCGGCGGTGACCCACGCACGGCCCTCATCGGTCAGAAACGCCTGAGCGCCCTCCACATCGAGCAGCCGCAGCATGCTCGCGGCATCCACGAGCGGCAGCAGATCGTCGACCTCGAACGACAGCTCGTCGGCGAGGTCGGGCAGGTCGGTCTGCCCGTTGTGGGCGTGGACGATCTCGATCAGACCCGCGAGCCCGCCGACCGACGCGGCCGGCAGCGGCCAGGTCGCGGGCGTGCGCGCCGCCACCGCGTTCGTCGCCGCGGCATCCCCGCCGCCGTCGCCGGTGAGCAGGGCGTACAGGCGTGCGACCGTCTCGTCGAATGCGGGGCTGCGTCGATCGCGAGGACGCGGCATCGACACGGCGACCTCGCCGACGAGGTGACCGGGGTTCGAGCCGAGCACGATGACGCGGTCGGCCATGAGCACGGCCTCCTCGATGTTGTGGGTGACGATGCAC
Organism: Sphingomonas sp. BLCC-B65; assembly: GCF_028550675.1. Classification (NCBI taxonomy): domain Bacteria; kingdom Pseudomonadati; phylum Pseudomonadota; class Alphaproteobacteria; order Sphingomonadales; family Sphingomonadaceae; genus Sphingomonas; species Sphingomonas sp. BLCC-B65. The sequence continues at coordinate 1,940,588 of NZ_JAQQGL010000001.1, forward strand.
ACCGTCCGCGTCGGGAAGTCGGGCTGCGACCAGAGCGAGATGACCTCGCTGCGCAGGTTCTCAGCCGTCAGCACGTCCAGCGCCGAGAATGGCTCGTCCATCAGCAGCACGTCCGGGCGCAGCACGAGCGCCCGTGCGAAGCCGACGCGCTGGCGCATGCCGCCGGAGAGCTCTCGCGGATACGCCGACTCGAAGCCGTCGAGACCGATCACGTCGATCGCCTCGAGCGCGCGGGCGCGGCGCTCGTCGCGGCCGACGCCGCGGGCCTGCAGGCCCAGCTCGACGTTGTCGAGCACGGTCAGCCACGGCATGAGCGCGAACGACTGGAACACCATGCCGACGGCGGGGTTCGCACCGCGCAGGCGCTCGCCGCGGCAGCGGACCTCGCCGGCGGTGGGCGCGATGAGCCCGGCGATCATGCGCAGCAGGGTCGACTTGCCCGAGCCCGACTTGCCGAGGAGTGCGACGACCTCGCCCTCGTGGAGGGTGAGGGTGATCTCGTCGAGCACGGTGAAGTCGGCGGCGCCGCGTCCGACGGGGTAGGTCTTGGTGACGCGGTCCAGTTCGATGATCGGACCGGTGCCGGTCTGTGCGGCGGTGGTCCGGGTGAGCGTGCGTGCCATGGCGGCACCTCCGTGAAGGATCGTGGTTTCGTTCGGGTCTGGGTGCGGCGGCGGATGCCGCGGGTCAGGCGAGCTGGAAGCGGGTCTGGGCGAGGCGGTACAGCGGACGCCACAGCGCGCGGTTGAGGGCGACGACGAAGACGCTCATGACGATGACGCCGACGTAGGTACGGGCCGTGTCGCCGGTGGCGGTCGCCTGGGCGATGTACGAGCCGAGGCCCGTCGCCGTCAGCGTCGTGCTGCCGTAGGTCACGACTTCGGCGACGATCGAGGCGTTCCAGGCGCCGCCGGCCGCCGCAATCCCGCCGGTGACCCACGCGGAGAACACCGCCGGGAGGATCACGGTGCGCCAGCGCAGCCAGCGGCTGAGCCCGAGGTGGGTGGAGGCCTCACGCAGGTCGCCCGGAATCGCTGAGGCTCCGGCGATGACGTTGAACAGGATGTACCACTGCGCGCCCAGCGACATGAGGAAGATGCCGCCGACGTCCAGCGAGATGCCCGTCTGGATCAGCAGGAGCGTGACGAACGGGAACAGGAAATTCGCCGGGAAGCTCGCGAGCACCTGCACGATGGGCTGCGCGAACCGCGTGACGCCGGGGTTCATCCCGATCCAGACGCCGACGGGCACCCAGACGAGGGTTCCGACGATGACGAGCACGAGCACGCGTGCGAACGTGATGAGTCCGAGGCCCGCGGCGACGGCGAACTCGTCGAGCCCGATCGAGGACGAGATCGAGCGCAGCATCACCACGCCGCCCCAGACGACGAGCACCGTGACCGCGACGCCGAAGACCACGTCGCCGATCCGACGCCGCCCCCGGTCGACGCTCAACGGCACGTCGGCGACGCCGAACACGCGCATCGCGCGGTCGATCCCCTCGCCTAGCGGCCGCAGGGCGCGACCGAGCAGTCCGGGAAGCCCCGAGTGGCGCAGGACATCGAGCACGACCGAGCGCGGGGCGGATGCCGGGGCCGTGTCGCCCACGCGGAAACGCTCGGCCCACGCGGTCAGCGGGCTCCAGAACAGGGTGTTCACGCCCACGACCATGATGACCATCGTGACGATCGCCGCGAGCAGCGCTGGGATGTTCTCGTCCGCGGTCGCCGACGCCACGAAGGATCCGATGCCCGGCAGCGCGTAGGTGTGGTTGTTGACCGAGATGACTTCGCTCGCCACGAGGAAGAACCACGCTCCGCCGAAGCTCATCATGCCGTTCCAGACGAGCGGGATCATGCCGCTCGGCACGTCGAGCTTCCAGAACCGTTGCCAGCGGCTCAGTCGCAGGAGGCGGGCGGCTTCGTCGAGCTCACGCGGCTGGCTCGTGAGCGCGCCGTAGAACGCGAAGGTCATGTTCCAGGCCTGGCTCGTGAAGATCGCGAACACCGACGCGCACTCGACGCCCAGTTCGGAGTTCGGGAACAGCACGAGCCACACCGAGAGCGTGACCGAGAGGAACGCGAGCACCGGCACGGACTGCAGGATGTCGAGGATCGGGATGAGCACCTTCTCGGTCCGACGCGAACGTGCCGCGGCGGTCGCGTAGACGAATGTGAAGACGAGCGACAGCGCCAGGCCCACGAACATGCGCAGCAGCGAGCGTGCCGCGTCGTAGGGAAGGTTCGTGAGGTCGGTCGACACACCGGCGACGTCGCGGTTCGGGTCGAACGGCACCAGGACGCCGTGTGACAGGTCGACGACGGCCCACAGCAGGGCGGCGAAGGCGACGAGCACCACCGCGTCGGCGGCGAGGCGGGTGCGGGCAGGGGCGGTGACGGCGGAGGCCGCACCGGCGAAGGGACGCAGGATCGACATGGGGGTTCTCCGGGTCGGGCGCGCGGCGGTGCCTGCCGAGGACCGAAACGGGTCAGTCGGAGATCACGCGGATGCCGCGAGCGCGGGGTGACGACGATGGCGATGGTCGGAATCAGAACTCATGGCCGTCTCACCTCCTCGACTCGGGACGGCGGCCCCCTGCCGGAAGGCCTCGGGTAGCATATGTCTCATTCAATCACTTGCGCAAACGAACGAAAGGTTTCCGATGCTCCCGTCGTCATCGACGCCCGAGAACGGACCCAGCGAAGACCAGCTGGCGGCGGCATCCGCCACCTTCGACCTGCTGTCGGTGCCCGGGCGGCTGCACCTGGTGTGGTTGCTGTCCCGTGACGAGACCGACGTCACCACCCTCGCTGCGCGGACGGGCGCGCAGATCGCGGCGACCAGTCAGCAGCTCGCGAAACTCCGTGCGGCCGGTGTCGTGTCGGCCCGTCGCGAGGGCCGGCGTCAGCTCTATCGCGTCGATGACGTGCACATCATCGCGATCGTGGATCAGATGCTCGCCCATATCGCCCCCGACGGCACGATCGCCCAAGCCCCCGACCCGCGCCGGCCGCCGCGGCGACCGCGCTTCGTTCCCGCCTGACCGCGGGAACGGCCTCGCCGCTACCGGGTCACGCGCGGCGGCGCCGTCGAGCCGCGGACCACGAGCTCGAAGGGCAGGGATGCCGGGCCGGCTGGCGCATCCTCGACGCCCAAGGCCGCGAGCACCGCCTGTCCGGCGCGCTCGCCCTGCGCGTGCGGGAACTGCTCGATCGTCGTCAGCGCGAACAGTCCCGCCAGCTCGTGCCCGTCGACGCCGATGACCGACAGCCCGCCGGGCACCTCGACACCGAGTTCCCGCGCGGCCGCGAGCACGCCGAACGCCATCTCGTCCGATGCGGCGAAGATCGCGGTGGGCGCGTCGGGGCCGGACAGCAGCTCGCGGGACACGTGGCGCGCGCCCTCGACGGTGAAGTCGGCCGCGACGAAACGGGGCTCGGCGACACCGGCATCCCGCATCGCCTGGGCGAATCCGCGGCGCCGCCGGGTGGGGATGTCGAGGGTCTCGCCCGCGTCGTCGGCGAGGCTCCACCCGAGGTGCACAATGTCGCGGTGGCCGAGTCCGAGCAGGTGCGCGGTCGCGAGGCGCCCCACGGCTGTGTCGTCGACGCGCAGCCCGGCGACGTCGGCGTGGGGGACGCCGAGCCCGACGACGGGAACGGGCAGCGCCCCGAGCTGACGTCGCTCGTCGGCGCTGAGCTCGACCGACAGCACGATGAGGCCGTCGACGCGCCGTCGGCGCAGCGAGGTCTCGAACAGGTTCCGGCGCTGCTCCGGGTCGTCGGTCAGGTTGTACAGCGTCATGTCGTAGCCGCGCGGCGCGAGCTGCGCGGCGATGCCGTCGAGCACCGTCGCGAAGAACCACCGATCCAGAAGCGGAACGATCACCCCGATGTTCTCGGCGCGCCCGGAGGCGAGGGTGGATGCCGCGGCCGAGACGACGTAGCCGAGCTCGGCGGCCGACGCGCGTACCCGCTCGCGCGTCGCCTCCGACAGGCGCCCCCGTCCGCTGAGGGCGCGCGACACCGTCGCCGTCGAGACGCCGGCGGCGCGCGCGACCTCCTCGATGCCGGTCACGTCAGTCCGCGACCATCCATACCGCGACGTCGACGGGCAGCTCCGTGCCGTCGAACGGTGCGCTCGCCACCAGCACGGTGCCCGAGGGCAGCGTCACCGGCGTCGAGCCCGCGTTGGCGAGCACGGTGACGCGACCGGAACGGAACGCGATCACGTCGTCGCCGTAGCCGTCGAGCCACTCCAGCGTCGCCGCTCCGAGGCCCTCGGCGCGGCGGGTCGCCAGCAGCGTGCGGTACAGCCACAGCGTGGAGTCGGGGTCGGACTCCTGCGCGTCGCGGGCGAGCGTGGCCCATTCGGCCGGCTGCGGCAGCCACGACTGGCCCGTCGGGCTGAAGCCGTAGGCGGCGGCATCCGCGGTCCACGGGATCGGCACCCGGCACCCGTCGCGGCCGTAGCGCTCGCCGTCGGTACGGAACCAGGTCGGATCCTGCCGAGACGCGGGCGGCAGCGCGATGACCTCGGGAAGGCCGAGCTCCTCGCCCTGGTAGAGATATGCGGAGCCGGGAAGGGCGAGCATCACGGTCGTCGCGGCGCGGGCGCGACGCAGCCCCACCTCGGGAATCGGCTGGCCGGGGGAGTCGGGACCGATACCGTGGCCCTGCGGGTTCTCGGCGGTCAGCGCGAGCCGCGACGCGTGGCGCACGACGTCGTGGTTCGACAGCACCCAGGTGGCCGGGGCGCCGACGGCGGGAAACGCCCGCAGCGACTCGGAGATGACCTCGCGGATGGCCGCGGCATCCCACTCCGTCATGAGGTACGGGAAGTTGAACGCCTGGTGCATCTCGTCGGAGCGCACCCACTCGGCGGTGCGGTCGACGGTGGGAAGCCACGCCTCGGCGCAGAGCGCACGGTCACCGTCGTATGCGGCGAGAACGCGGTGCCAATCGCGGTAGATCTCGTGCACGCCCTCCTGACCCCAGTACGGCACGTCGTCGTCGGAGCCGCCCATGCTGTCGGCATCCACCGCGGGAAGGTGGTCGGGCAGACCGTCGGTCTTGACGAGGCCGTGCGCGACATCGACGCGGAAGCCGTCGACGCCGCGGTCGAGCCAGAACCGCAGGATGCCGCGGAACTCCTCCTGCACCTCGGGGTTCGACCAGTCGAAGTCGGGCTGGCTCGTGTCGAACAGGTGCAGGTACCACTGCCCCGGCGTGCCGTCGGCCTCGGTGACGCGGGTCCACGCCGGACCTCCGAAGACCGACTCCCAGTTGTTCGGCGGCAGCTCGCCGTTCTCACCCTTGCCGTCGCGGAAGAGGTAGCGGGCGCGCGCGGCACTGCCGGGGGCTGCGGCCAGCGCCTCCTGGAACCAGACGTGCCGGTCGGAACTGTGATTGGGCACGAGGTCGACGATCACGCGGATGCCGCGATCGTGCGCGCCGGCGAGCATCTCGTCGAAGTCGGCGAGCGTGCCGAACAGGGGGTCGACGTCGCAGTAGTCGGCGACGTCATACCCGGCATCCTTCTGCGGAGAGCGGTAGAAGGGGCTCAGCCACACGGCGTCCACGCCCAGGGCGCGCAGGTTGTCGAGATGCGCCGTCACGCCGGGGAGGTCACCGATGCCATCGCCGGAGGCGTCGGCGAAAGAGCGCGGGTAGATCTGGTAGATCACCGCGGTGCGCCACCATTCGGCGCCGGGGCGGCTCTCGCCGATGTCGGGGAGGGAGAAGGTCAACTGCGACGTCATGGCATCAGCGTAGCGCAAGCGCTTGCGCACATGGCGGGCGAGCATCCGGATCGGGTCGCGTCCGGCGGCGACTAGCCTTGACCGGTGACTTCCGAGGCCCTTGCCCACGCCGAATCGCTCATCGCCGGCATCCCCGACTTCCCGCAGCCGGGCGTGCTGTTCCGCGACATCTCCCCGCTGCTCGCCGACGCGCGGGCGCTGCGCACCGTCGTGGATGCCGTGATCGAACCGTTCGTCGGGCAGTTCGACGTCGTCGCAGGCGTCGAGGCGCGTGGGTTCATGCTGGCCGGCGCCGTCGCGATCGCGGCGGGTGTGGGCATGGCCCCGATCCGCAAGGCGGGCAAGCTGCCGCGGCCCGCGGCATCCGTGTCGTATGCCCTCGAGTACGGCACGGCCGAGATCGAGATGAGCGACGACCTCGCAGCCGGAACGCGCGTGCTGCTGGTCGACGACATCCTCGCCACGGGCGGCACGCTGCGTGCGGGCCAGCACCTGCTCGACGAGCTCGGCCTGCAGTTGGCGGGGACGGCGGTGCTGATGGAGCTCGTCGAGCTTCAGGGGCGCGCGGTGTGCGGCCCGGTCCATTCCGTCTTCCGGGTCTAGGTCGCGGCATCGGTGAGCATCTTGCGGACGCCGGCGAGGAGCTTGGACATGCCGAAGCCGCCGACACCGCTGAAGCCGGTGTGGTGACAGGTGAAGCGGGTACCGCCCTATCTGTCGCGCCCGCAGGCGGGGAGCTGACGGTGACGAGCTGACAGCAGCCCCTAGCCAGGGCGCTGGCAGAAGGCCAACCAGGCAGGCGTGGAACGGAGAGGGCCGAGGACGATCGGTTTTGGATGCACTGTTGGGGGGCTAGAGGGGGGGCGTTAGTTCTGGACGTGCGGCGATGCGAGGGCTGCAGAGCCACCCAAGCGCGCAGAGCGCCCCCGCGAGGGCGAAGACAGCCGCGAATGAGGTTGAGGTATCTGTGCCACCGAACGCAGAGAACACGACTGCCATCGAGGCGAGCGCGAGTGCAGACGCGGTCGCTTCGCCGATCGTGAGTGCGGAGCTGTTGAAGCCTTGGTTGTCGGCGGTCGAGTACCCGAGCGCGAGCGCGCCTAGCCGCGGATAGATGAGTCCGATTCCAGCACCGGCGAAAGTCCATCCGATGACGACGACGACCGGCGTCGCGCTCATGAGCGATGCAATCACTAGGGACCCAACGCCAACGGTGAGCCCTGTTGCTCCGATTCGCGCCGCCAGGACATGACCGATCTGTGGGAATCGGCCCTGCATCCACGAGGCTGCTGACCAGCTGAGTCCCCCAGCCGTGAGGGCGAGGCCTGCAAGAGCGGCAGATGCGCCGTAATGAGCGATGAGGAGCAGCGGCACATAGACCTCCGCTGCCAAGAAGGTGGCAGTCAAGAGGGCGCGGAGAAGGACGACGCTGGGGAGACCGCGGCGGGCGCGTAATGTTCCGGCGGGCATGAGCGGGCGAAGCGCGATAAGCACGATGGCTGCTGCGACGATCGGCCCGATCGATTGGATGGGCCCGCGCATCTCAGCCGCAACGGCAATGACGAGAGCGGCCGCCGCAACGACCACGGCCAGACCGATGCGCACGACTTCTGCGCGTCCGATCGGGGAATGATTCGCGGTTCCGCGAACGGCGCGCATTGCCGGGACGACGATCAGCATCGCGAGAATCACAAGCGTCACCACTCCAAGGAAAATCCAGCGCCACCCGATCGTCTCGGCAAGCACACCAGCCGCAACCGGACCGATCAGGGAGGGGATGACCCAGGCGGTAGCGAAAGCGGCGAAAACCTTCGCGTGTAGCGTTTGCGGGTAGATCCGGGCGACGACAACGTACAGAGCGACCGTCACCGCTCCGCCAGCGAGCCCGTGGACTAACCGACCGCCGACAAAAGCCACCATGTTCGGAGCCAGTGCTATTGCGGTGAGCCCTGCCGTGAAGATGCCCACAGAGATGACCAGAGCGCTCCGTGGGTTCCACCGGTCGCACCAGATGCCTGCCGCCACCATCCCCACCACACTCACCGCCACGGGGCCGGCGAACGCGAAGGCGTATAGCCCGGCGCCGTCCAGTTCCCGACTGACCGTTGGCATGATCGTGGTCACCCCAAGGGCCACGAATGCGTCGAGCATCACCAAGAGGAACAGGCCGACGCTCACCCATCGATACCGCGAGCTGAGCACCCCCGCTTCCCGCACTGATCCCCCAGATAGCCGCTCGCTCGCGGCTGTCGGGACGGCGTCGGGCAGGGCGTTTTCGCGGTGGGGGGAGGTCACATCGTCACCGTAAAACCTCGACTATAGTTGAGGTCAAATGACCGCCCCGCCCGCCCCGCTCCTGAGTGTCGGTGACGTTGCCAAACGAAGCGGCGTGGCGGTCTCAGCCCTACACTTCTACGAACGTCAAGGCCTGCTCTCGAGTGAGCGCAGCGCTGGCAACCAGCGTCGATATCGCCGGGACGTTCTTCGCCGCTTCGCCTTCATCCGGGTATCCCAGCGCGTCGGAGTACCCCTCGCAGACATCCGCACCGCGCTTGAGTCCCTACCGGAAGGTCGCACCCCGACCAAGAAGGACTGGGCGCGCCTGTCCCAGCTGTGGCGCGAGGAGCTCGATGCCCGCATCCGCTCGTTGCAACACCTGCGCGACGACCTCACCGGTTGCATGGGCTGCGGCTGCCTCAGCCTCAGAACCTGCGTCCTAAGAAATCCAGACGACGTGCTCGGAAACGACGGTGCAGGCCCCCGCCGCTGGCGGGACGCCCAGCGCGACCGAAGCTAGAACCCTCTGCGCGCGCTATCGGTGTGCCGCTGGATTTCTGCCCGCCCCGCTCTTTCGCCGTGACGGTCCCACCCCCGCTCTCACCCTCTTCCCTGCCGGCGGCGGCGAACGCGATGCGGGACGTTGCCAGCCTCCGTGGTCCTGTCGAGGAGCCTCACACTCTAGGCTCGGTCGGCGACCGAGGCGCGCATCCGCAACGGCAGCGGAACCAGGTGCGCCGGGGGAGCGGATGATCCGTCCGTCGTGGCATCGCGCTCGATCAGGTCGATGAGTTCGTCCGCGGCGGCGCGGCCGAGCGCGCGCTGCGGGAAGGCGAAGGTCGTCAGGCCCGGCCGCAGCCAGCGGGCGAACGACGTGTCGTCGAACGAGAGCACCGAGACGTCGTCGGGCACACGCACCCCGCGCTCCTGGAGCGCCTGGTAGGCGCCCATCGCCAGGCGGTCGTTGAAGCACAGGAGCGCATCGACCTCGGCGCCACTGTCGAGCACCTCCGACACGAGACGAAAGCCCTCCGGCGGCAGCCACTGCACCGTCGGACGAGCCGACACGATCTGCTGCCCCGTCTCGGCGAACACGGCGAGGGCGCCGCGCAGGCGTTGGGCGGCGGCGAGGCCGAAGGGGTGCGCGGTGGCCGGGTCGTCACCGACGCCGATCAGATGGATGCGCCGGTGCCCGCTGTCCACGAGCAGGCGCGCGGCGTCGGCACCGGCCGCGACCTCGTCCGGCAGCACGCGCACGTAGTCGGCGTCGTCGGTCGGCTCGATGTTCAGCAGAACGGTCGGCATGCGGGTCGCCTCCACCGGGATAGCGCGCGCGTGGGTCATCATCGTGGCCAGCACCACCCCGTCGACCTGCCGGTCGAACATCGCGTCGAGCAGGTCGCGCTCCAGGTGCGCGTCACCGGCCGTCTCGCCGACGAAGACCATATAGCCGCGGGCACGTGCCGCCTCGATCGCGCCGCGGATCATCTCTCCGGCCAGTTGCGACGAGGCCACCGAGTCGGAGACGAACCCCAGCGTGCGCGTCGTCCCGGTGCGCAGCCCCGTCGACAGTGCGTTGGGGCGGTAGCCGAGACGGCGTGCCGCGTCGCGCACGCGTTCCTGCGCCGTCGCCGAGATCCGCAGCTCGTCGGCTCGCCCCGCGAGCACGAGCGATGCCGTGGATGCCGCCACTCCGGCCTCCTTGGCCACCTGCGACAGAGTCACGCGCGTGCGCGCCATCGGATCCCCCTTCCGGTCGGACGTCCCTCCGCGATGAGGGGTTGCGCCGACCGATATCTGCTAGTACGTTTTAGCACGCGAGCTGAATCGGTATAGCAGCAAGTATCCTCCTCGCACCGAGAAAACTGCATGGAAAGGCAGACAACGATGTCGAACACGAAGCGCATGCGCGGCTGGGCGGTTCTCGCCACGACCGTGACCGCGGGCCTTGCCCTCACCGCCTGTGCCCCTCCCGGAGCCGACACCTCCGGCACCCAGGCGCCGACCGGCGCCGTGACCCTCAGCTGCGGTACCGACCCGGTCACCCTCAGCGCCTACGTCGAGACCGGCTTCCCGCTGTTCAACGACCTCACCGCGGAGTTCACGAAGCAGTTCCCGAACGTGACCTTCAACACCCGCGAAGACCAGTTCGCGGTCATCACGCAGAACGCGCCCCGCGTGCTCGTCGACTCTCCGCCGGACATCATGCGCCTGCCCACCATCGTCGACCTGGTGAACGACAAGCTGCTGTACAACCTCGACGCCTACGCGACCGGCTACGGCTGGGACAAGTGGCCGTCGTCGCAGCTGGAGCAGCTGCGGGTCAACGACCAGGGTCAGCGCGGCGACGGTTCGCTGTACGCGATGGGGGTCAACTACTCCGTCACCGGTGTCTTCTACAACAAGAAGCTCGCCGCACAGATCGGCATGACCTCCGCGCCCACGACGCTGGCCGAGCTCGACGCCGACCTGCAGAAGGCGAAGGATGCCGGCATCACCCCGATCGCGCAGTTCAACGGCGGCGCGACCGGCGGCCTCGCCTTCCCGCTGCAGGCGCTGATGGCCAGCTACGGCAAGCCGAGCACGATCAACGACTGGATCTTCCTCAAGGACGGCGCCACGATCGACACCCCGGAGAACGTCAAGGCCGCCGAGCACCTCGACTCCTGGATCAAGGCGGGATACTTCGCCGACGACGCGAACTCGATGGACTACTCGCAGATGATCAGCCGGTTCACCAGCGGGCAGAGCCTGTTCATCTTCGACGGCGACTGGGAGTCGGGCAACTTCGACACCCAGATGCCGGGCGACGTCGGCTTCTTCCTCGCTCCGCCGCTGGAGGCCGGCGGTCAGAACGGTGCCATGTCGGCCCCGCTGACGTACGGTGTGTCGGCGAAGGCCGCTCACCCCGACTGCGCGGCGTTCTTCTTCAACTGGGTCGCCACCAACGAGACGGCCCGCACGATCGCCGTCGAGAAGGGCGGCTCCCACCCCATGGGACCGGCCGACGCCTTCATGCCCGCCGTCAAGGACGGCACGGTGACGGCGGAGACGCTCGCCGCCGGCGCGCAGCTGTCGCAGAACAACGGGTCGATGGACTTCATCGCCAACGCCACCGGCTCGATCTACGCGAAGAGCCTCACGCCCAACCTGCAGGAGCTGTTCGCCGGCAAGCAGACCCCCGCCGGCCTGCTCACCCAGGTGCAGACCGACTACCTGAGCAGCAAGAAGGGCTGATCCATGAGCACGTCCACGCGGCCCGGGGAGACCCGGGCCGCGCGGGACCGTGCGACAGCGACCCGCGACCATCGCCCGCGCCGCGCGCGATGGTCGCGGGAGGCTGTCGTCGGTCTCGCGCTCGTCGCCCCCGCGCTGGCCTTCTACGCGCTGTTCGTCCTCGTGCCGCTCGGCTCGACCGTGCAGTACTCCTTCTACAACTGGAACGGCGTCACCACGGCGACCTGGGCCGGCATCGACAACTACGTGCGTATCTTCACCGACGCGCAGCTGCTCGGTCCCATCGTCAATGCGCTGACCCTCATCCTCTACTTCTCGATCATCCCGGTGACGGTCGGCCTCATCGCCGCGGCCCTCATCCGCAAGCTCGGAGGCAGCCGCCTCGCATCGGTGTCGCGCACCGTCCTGTTCCTCCCGCAGGTCATCCCGCTGGTCGCGGCGGGCATCATGTGGACCTGGCTGCTGGCCGCCGACGGCGCGATCAACCAGTTCCTCACGGCGATCGGCCTCGGCGGCATCACCCGCGCGTGGCTCGGCGACTTCGACACGGCGCTGCCGGCCGTCGGCGTCATCGGTGCGTGGGTGTCGCTGGGCCTCTGCATGCTGCTGCTGCTCGCGGGCATGACCAAGATCGATCCCGCCCTGTACGAGGCCGCTCGTATCGACGGTGCGGGGCCCATCCGTGAGTTCTTCACGGTCACGCTGCCCGCCATCCGTCAGGAACTCGGCGTCGCGGTACTGATCACCGTGATCGGGGTCCTGCGCAGCTTCGACATCATCTACATCTCGACGCAGGGCGGGCCCGGCCGCAGCACCATGGTGCCCGGGCTCGAGATCTACTACCTCGCCTTCTTCGAGCGCCAGGTCGGACAGGCCTCCGCACTCGCGGTCGTGCTGACCGTGCTCGTGCTCGCCGTCGTGCTGCCGCTGAACAAGCTCACCCGCGGAAAGGACGAGAGCTGATGAAGACCTCCGCCGTCGAGGTGTGGTCCGGCCGCCTCCTGCTCATCGTCGTCATGGCGCTGACGATCATCCCGTTCATCTCGCTGTTCGTCACCGCGCTGCACGCCCCGGGCACCTATCCCGCCGGTCTGTCGTGGCCCGACGAGCCGCACTGGGACAACTTCGCACTCGCGTTCCAGTCCGCCGACATGCTCAAGATGCTCGGCTCGAGCATGCTCATCGAGCTCGGCGTCGTTCCCGTGAGCCTTCTGGTGGCGACCCTCGCGGGCTTCGCCCTCGGTCACTTGAAGGTGCCCTTCTCGCGTACCCTCTTCGTCGTCTTCGTGCTCGGTCTGACGCTGCCCATCGAGGGCATCATCGTGCCGATCTACTACCAGATCCGCAGCTACGGCCTGCTCAACACCCAGTGGGCCATCGTCCTCCCGCTGATCGGTCTGTTCATGCCGTTCGCCGTCATGTGGATGCGCGCGCACTTCGTCAACATGCCGCACGAGCTCACCGAGGCCGCGCGGACCGACGGCGCCACCACCTGGCAGCTGTTCTGGCGCATCCACGTGCCCCTGTCGGGCCCGGCGATCTCGTCGCTCGCGATCCTGCTGTTCCTGTGGACCTGGAACCAGTTCCTGCTCGCGATCGTTCTCGTCGACGACCCCACGAAGCGCACGATGGCCGGTGCTCTCGGCGCGTTCCAGGGGCAGTGGGGAACCGACATCCCGCTGCTGTGTGCGGGCTCGATCCTCATCCTGCTGCCCACGCTGATCGTGTTCCTGGTGTTCCAGCGGCAGTTCGTCGCGGCGCTGCTCCAGGGCGCGGTGAAGGGATGAGCTCCACCGCCCGGCCGCCACTCGACCCGGGGGTCGCGCGCGCGTTCGACGAACTCGACGACATCGTCGTGTCCATCACCGCCGACGACGTCCCTCGTCTGCGACGCAACGCCGCGCCGGCGACCGAGGCCGAGCTGACCGCCCACGGCGCCTTCGTCCGCACGCTGCACACGGTGGGCGTCGGCTCCTCGGCCGTGCCGGTCGTCGTCAGCGTGCCGGTCGAGGCGTGCCGGCCCGTGCCGGTGCTGCTGCACCTGCACGGCGGCGGGCTCGTCTCCGGCGACGCCGACTCCGAGATGCCCGCCCTCATCGCGCTGGCCGATCGTGTGGGCTGCGCTGTCGTGTCGGTCGAGTACCGCCTCGCCCCCGAGCATCCGTACCCCGCGGCGCTCGAGGACGCGATGGCGGCGCTGCGCTGGGTGAGCGGACCGGAGGCCCCGGCCGCGCTCGATCGCGAGCGCATCGTGGTGACCGGCGTCAGCGCCGGCGCCGGCCTGGCCGCCGCGCTCGCGCTCTACTCCCGCGACCACAGCGGGCCGCGGCCCCTGGGCCTGCTCCTGCAGGCGCCGATGCTCGACCATCGCTCCAGCTCTCCCTCGGCGAAGCAGATGGCCGGTCATGGATCCTGGGACCGCGCTGCCAACGAGGTGGCCTGGGCGGCCTACCTCGGCGACGACGACCGCGATGCTCCGGTGTCGCCGTACGCGTCCGCCGCTCTCGCGGCCGATCTGAGCGATCTGCCGCCCGTGTTCATCGACGTCGGTTCGGCGGAGACCTTCCGCGACGAGTGCGTCGCCTTCGCCGACGCCATCTGGCGCGCGGGCGGAGACGCGGAGCTGCACGTGTGGCCCGGGGGAACGCATGCCTTCGACCTCATGGCCCCGTGGCTGCCGATCTCCCGCGACGCCCGCCGCGCCCGTCGGGCGTGGCTGCGCCGCATCCTCCGCCGAGCGTGATCTGCGCGGCATCCTGATCTCTGGAAGGACCTCTCATGAACAGCACGCCCCCGCAGCTGATCACCTACGTCGACCGCCTCGCCGGCACCGTCACCGGTGTGCGCGACCTGCTCGAGACGCGCCTGGCCGGGATGTTCGGCGGCATCCACCTGCTGCCGTACTTCACCCCGTTCGACGGAGCCGACGCCGGCTTCGATCCCAGCGATCACACCCGCATCGATCCGCGACTGGGCACCTGGGACGACGTCCGCGCCCTGAGCGGCCAGGCCGTGGTCATGAGCGACGTCATCGTCAACCACGTCTCGGCCGAATCGGACGCCTTCCAGGACGTCCGCCGCCGCGGCGACGCCTCGCCCTTCGCGGCGATGTTCCTCACCCTCGACGCGGTGTTCCCCGACGGCGCCCGCGAAGACGACCTCGCCCGGATCTACCGCCCGCGGCCCGGCCTGCCCTTCACGGTGATGGAGCTGGGCGGGCGCAAGCGCCTCGTCTGGACCACCTTCACCGCCGACCAGGTCGACATCGACCTGCGTACGGACGTGGCGTGGGACTATCTCGTCTCGGTCATCGACGCCCTCGCCGGCGCCGGCGTGACCATGCTGCGCCTGGATGCCGTCGGCTACACGGGCAAGGAAGCCGGCACCGACTGCTTCATGACGGCATCCACCGATCGGTACACGCAGCGCATCCTCGCGCTCGCGCACGAGCGCGGCATGCAGGTGCTGCTGGAGGTGCACGGCCACTTCACGCAGCAGATCGACATCGCCCGCAGCGTCGACTACGTCTACGACTTCGCGCTGCCCCCGCTCGTGCTGCACGCGCTGCACGCGCACGACCTCCGCCCGCTCGCGCAGTGGCTCGCCGTGCGCCCGGCGAACACCATCACGGTGCTCGACACCCACGACGGCATCGGCATCGTCGACGTGGGCGAGAGCGACCTCAAGCCCGGCGTTCCGGGGCTGCTCGCGCCCGCGCAGATCGACGCGCTCGTGGAGGCGATCCATGCCGCGAGCGGTGGAACGAGCCGGCTCGCCACGGGAGCCGCGGCGTCGAACCTCGACCTCTACCAGGTCAACTGCACCTACTACGACGCGGTCGGCGCCGACGATCGCGCCTACCTGCTGGCGCGGCTGATCCAGCTGATGGTGCCCGGCATCCCGCAGGTGTACTACGTCGGCCTGTTCGCCGGTCGCAACGACGTCGACCTCCTGCGCGCCACGGGGGTCGGTCGCGACGTCAACCGCCATCACTACACGCCCGACGAGATCGCCGCCGAGCTCGACCGCCCGGTCGTGCGCGCCCTGGGCGAGCTGCTGCGGCTGCGGGCCGCGCATCCGGCCTTCGACGGCGACTTCACCGCCGAGCTGGAAGACGCCACCGGGGTGCTGCGCTGGGTGCATGCGGAGCATCGGGTGGAGCTCGTCTTCGACGTCGCGGCGCGTGCTTTCACGCTCACGGCGACCGGTGCGGATGCCGGGGCGGATGCCGAGGTGCGCCGCACCGTGGATGACCTGCTCGCCGCCGGGTGAGGCCCCGCCCCCGGCGGCGAGCAGCACCGGATGGGATACTCGGAGGCGTGACTTTCGAACCCACCGTGCTCGTGACTTCGCAGACCGCCGCCGAGATCCACCTCGCCGGTGAGGTCGACGAGGTCTTCGCCTCGACGCAGGAGGGGCTGCGCAGCCGCATCGTCGAGTCGATCCGGCTGATGGCCGCGTCGGCGGGGGAGCCCGTCACGGCGACCGTCGTCGATGGCGCGACGCGGTGGGCGCTCGTGGTCAGCCCGGACGGCAGCTTCACCGAGGCCACCGCGTCCGCGACGGAGGTGGTGGCCGAGCCCGTCTCGGCGGCTGCGCCCGCAGCGGCCCCTGTCGCCCCGATCTCCGCCGTGCCCGTCGCGGCGGGTGCGACCGAGCCCGCTGCGACTTCCGAGCCCTCCCCCGCGACGTCGGCGGTGAGTGCGATCGACGGGCCCCTCCGCAGCGGCGGCACCCGCCGCGAGGGTGCGCAGCGCACCCCGGCCCAGCGGGCCACGCCGACGGTCGACGACCTGCTCAACTCTCGCGCCGACCGCGCGCGTCCGCGGGCGACCGAGGGGTGGCGCGGAGCGATCCGTCGCCTCACCGGCGGCGCGATCTCGCCGCGCCCGGGCAAGGCCGAGCAGTCGCGCCTCGACCGCGAGCGACTCGTGCAGCGCCGTCTCGACGCGCCGCGCACGATCGTGGTGCTCAATCCCAAGGGCGGGGCCCACAAGACCACGTCGACGCTGCTGCTGGCGGCGACCTTCGGCACCCAGCGCGGTGGGGCCACGCTCGCCTGGGACAACAACGAGACCCGCGGCACGCTCGGTTGGCGCGCGCAGAACGCGCCGCACCACCGCACGGCCGTCGACCTGCTCGAAGACCTCGACCGCTTCGCCACGCCCGATCGAGCGAGCCTCGCGGCGCTCGACACCTACGTACGCACGCAGGTCGACGCCCGCTTCGACGTGCTCGCCTCGGACGAGGATGCCGCGGCATCCTCCACCATCGACGCGACCGCCTTCGACCGCTTGCACGACGTGCTCTCGCGCTACTACCGCCTGCTCATCGTCGACACCGGCAACAACATGCGCGCCTCGAACTGGGTCGCCGCCGTCGCCGCAGCCGACCAGCTCGTCATCGTCTCGACGGTGCGCGAAGACACCGCAGCCAGCGCCGCATGGCTGCTCGACGGCCTGCGCGAGAAGGGCTTCGACCACAAGATCGACGAGGCCGTCACGATCCTGGCGGCGCCGTCCGCCAAGCCTGATCGCAAGCTCGCCGAGCGCCTCGAGCGCCACTTCTCGCAGGTCACGGCCGAGGTCGTGCACGTGCCCTTCGATGCGGCGCTCGTCGACGGCGGTCCGATCGACTTCGATGCCCTGTCGCCAGAGACCCGCGATGCGTGGCTGACGGTCGCGGCATCCATCGCCCGCCGCCTCTGACGCCGCGCCCTCGCGGGCCGGCCCGCCCTGCCCAGGTGCGCGCACCCGAACGGCAAGGCTCTCGCCCTGACGCGCCGACGGGGTGGGGCGGATGCCGCGGCGCACTCAGTCCGCGAGCAGACCGCCGCCGAGGTTGACGGGGCTGTCTTCGATGTTGCCGACGATGCCGCGGATGATGCCGGCGCCGTCGGAGCCGCGGAGGCTCTCGTACCAGGCGTCGGTGACGGCCGGGTCGAACGCGTGCGTCTCCCACCCGCGCTTGCGCGCCCGCAGCACCAGCTCGCCCGCCCGTTCGACGCGCATCGCGGCGTACCGGCGAAGGGTGTCGGCGACGCTCAGCGTGTTGGTGGCGAACGCGATGCCGAGCGCGAACGCGTCTTCGAGCGCCGAGCACGCCCCCTGGCCGATGTCGGGGGAGGTGTTGTGCGCCGCGTCGCCGAGGATCGCGACCCGGCCCTTCGTCCAGGTGTCGAACGGGGTGATGTCCCAGATCTCCACGCGGTTGAGCGAGGTGGCCGGATCGATCGCGGCGAGCAGCTCCTGCACCCCGGGTGCCCAGCCGCCGAACGCCTCGCGCAGCGGCGCGAGGTCGCCGCGATCGTACGCGAGTCCCGAGGGCTGCGGGATGTCGAACCAGAAGTAGAAGCGGTCGCCGGCGATCGGCATGACCGCGGCGCGCTTGCCCTCGGCGACATACGTCGTCCAGGCCGTGGCGCGGCCGATGGTGTCCGAGACCGGCACGAGACCGTTGAAGTTCGTGTATCCCGAGTACTCGCGCGCGATCGGCGGCGCGCCCTCGGGCTGCACGTAGTCGCGGACGATCGAGCGGGCGCCGTCCGCGCCGATGAGCATGTCGGCGGTGTCGGTCGTGCCGTCGGCGAACGTGGCGGTCACGCGCGTGCCGTCGTCGGCGATGCCGGTGAGCTTCTTGCCGAGGTGGATGCCGTCGAGCCCGAACCGCTCCATGAGCAGCGCCTGCAGGTCGGCGCGGGCGACGGGGTACGGCTTCTGACCGGTCTGGGTGGTGACGGGTGCGAGCGAGAAGTCGCACATCGTCTCGCCGGTGTGGCCGTCGAGATAGACCATGTCGGCCATGTCGCCGCCCAGGGCTGCGACCTCGGCGCCGAGTCCGAGCCAGTTGAGCACCTTCACGCCGTTCGACCACAGCGACAGCGCCGCTCCCACCGGGCGGTTCTCGCGCATCTGGTCGTAGATGACGACCTCGTGCCCGAGCCGCTGCAGCGCGATGCCCGCGCTCGTTCCTCCGACACCCGCTCCGACGACGATGACCTTCATGCCCGCCACGCTACGGATGCCGTGTCACCGCAACGTTTCCCCGGCGTAACCGCCGGCGCCCTCCCACCCGCCCCCCGCGCCCGGGGGCCCCGCACGCTCGGCCCCGGCCCGCCGCCGCCCGCGAGACACGCGCTGCGCACCGAGACACCGGTGCCCAGCGCGTGTCTCGGTGCGGGGACGGTGTCTCGCGGTTCCACGGGCCGCGCCCGGCCCGTGGCCGCCCCGCGCTGGGTCAGGTGCCGCGGTAGGTGGAGTAGGCGAACGGGCTGAGCAGCAGGGGCACGTGATAGTGACGGGTGTCGGCGACGGTGAAGGCCACCGTGACCGACGGATAGAACGTCTCGGTGCCGCGGGCTGCGAAGTACGGCGCGGTCGCGAACACGAGCGCGTAGGTGCCCCGGGGCAGCTCGTCGGGTCCGAGGGCGAGACGCCCGTCGGCATCCGTCCGCCCGCTCGCGACGGCGACTCCGTCGGCGTCGAGGAGCTTCACGTCGACGCCGGATGCCGGGGCTCCGGCCGCGCCGTCGAGCACATGCGTGGTGAGGTGGGTCATGCGATCGTCGCCTCCAGCCGCAGCAGCGCGATCTCGCGCAGCTGGTCGAGGGCCTCGGCGGCCTCGGTCTCGTCGTCGTTGCCGAGGCGGCGCTCGAGCTCGTCGCGCATCTGCTCGGGCGTGCGTCCGGCCGCGCGGATGAGGAAGACGCGGCCGAAGCGTTGCTCGTAGGCGGCGTTGCCGTCGGCGATCGCGGTCGCCGTCGCGGCCGCGGCCGACGACATCGACGCCTGTTCGCGGCGCGACGCCTCGGCGTCGGCTCCCGCGCCGCGCGGCTTCTCGCCGATGCGCGGGTGGTGGGCGAGGGCGGCGTCGAGCTCGGTGCGCGTCCAGGTGCGCGCGAGCGCGTCCGCCCGGGCGATCAGCGCGTCGCGCGTTCCGTAGGGGCGGCCCGCGACGACGGCCTCGACCCAGGCGGGGACGGCGGCCCAGACGCCGACGGTGGATGCCGCGGCATCCACCGGGAGCGCGTCGAACGCGTCGATGCTCATCTCGGCGACCATCAGTGGGCTCCGTGGACGACGAGCCAGCGGGCGACCACCGGTTCGCCGGACGTGTTGTGCAACCGGTGCGGACGCGAGCACGGGTAGCTGATCGCGTCGCCGGGCCGCAGGACCACACGTTCGTCATCGAAGTCGACGGTCAGCTCGCCCGAGACGACCGTGCCGACTTCGTAGCCCTCGTGGCGGAAGAGCCCGGCATCGCTGTGGGCGGTCGCGCCGGGCGGGTAGGTCGACTCGAAGTAGTCGACGCCGGGAGTCGGCACCGGAGAGATGCGGCGGAAGGTCACGCCGTCTTCCAGCACGATCGTGGTGTCGTGCTCGGCGCGCCGCAGTCCGAAGCTCGTCGGTGTGGCTGGCGCCTGCGATCCGGAAGGGTCGAAGACCGACGTCAGCGGAACGTCGAGTTCGTCGGTGATCGCGATCAGGCGCGAAACGCTCGGCTGCATCACGCCGCGCTCGATCTGCGACACCGCACTGGGCGAGATGCCGAGTCGACGTGCAAGGTCGCGCGCCGACATGCCACGGGCGACCCGCAGCGCGCGCAGCCGCTCACCGACGCCTTCGGTCGCGCTGTCGGCGCGATCGGCATCGAGCTCCGGCGGATCGACGGCGGGGGCGCGGGTCATGTCGCGATCGTATCGGGCGCGGATGCCGAGCGGGCGCCGCTCCGGTCGGGGTTCACGCGTTCGTCACATGTGAAGGTCCAACTTCACACAGCCGTTACATGAGTGAAATCGCGCGCGCAGCGTGAAGCAATAACTTCACATTACGCACCACCCAGGCCACGGACTCCATGTCGCGGTCCGCCCCACCTCCGTCACTGCCTCGGAACCCCTGGAAGGTACCCATGACCTCTCTGACCCCAACATCGACCCCGCCGTCGACCGGTGTCTACGACATCGTCGAAGCCGCCGGCATGCCCACGGGCGCCGGCAACATGAAGCCGCAGTACGACGAGCGTCTCGCCAACGAGGACCTCGCGCCGCTACGCAAGCAGAAGTGGAGCGCGTACAACATCTTCGCGTTCTGGATGAGCGACGTGCACTCCGTCGGCGGTTACGTCACCGCCGGCTCGCTGTTCGCGCTGGGCCTGCAGAGCTGGCAGGTGCTGATCGCGCTGCTGGTGGGCATCGTCATCGTGCAGTACTTCGCCAATCTCGTCGCCAAGCCCAGTCAGAAGACGGGGGTGCCGTATCCCGTCGTCAACCGCGCGATCTTCGGCATCCGCGGGGCGAACATCCCCGCCATCATCCGCGGACTGATCGCCATCGCCTGGTACGGCGTGCAGACGTTCCTGGCCGCCGAGTCGCTGAACATCGTGTTCCTGAAGTTCGTGCCCGGCTCGGCCGCCCTGCTCGACGTGTCGTTCCTGGGGCTGTCGGCTCTGGGCTGGATCTCCTACGGCATCCTGTGGGTGGCGCAGTTCCTGCTGTTCTGGAACGGCATGGAGGTCATCCGCCGCTTCATCGACTTCGCCGGCCCGGCCGTCTACGTCGTGATGATCGCGCTCGCCGTCTACCTCGTGTCGCAGGCCGGCTGGCAGAACATCTCGTTCAACCTGTCGACCAAGCAGTTGGACTTCTGGTCGTCGATCCCTGTGATGTGCGCCGCGATCGCGCTGGTCGTGTCGTACTTCTCCGGCCCGATGCTCAACTTCGGCGACTTCGCCCGCTACGGCAAGAGCTTCGCGGCGGTCAAGCGCGGCAACTTCTGGGGTCTGCCTATCAACTTCCTGTTCTTCTCGCTGCTGACGGTGATCACCGCCTCGGCGACCGTGCCCGTGTTCGGTCAGCTCATCACCGACCCAATCAAGACGGTGGAGGCCATCGACGGCTGGTTCGCGATCCTGCTCGGCGGACTCACGTTCGTCACCGCGACGGTGGGCATCAACATCGTCGCGAACTTCATCTCGCCGGCGTTCGACTTCTCCAACGTCGCTCCGAAGAAGATCTCGTGGCGCGCCGGCGGCATGATCGCCGCGGTGGGATCCGTGTTCCTGACCCCCTGGAACTGGTACTCCAACGACGACGCCATCCACTACACGCTGGGCCTGCTCGGCGCGCTCATCGGTCCGCTGTTCGGCATCCTCATCGCCGGCTACTACGTCGCCGGGCGCCAGCGCATCAAGACGGACGCCATGTTCACGATGGACCCGACCGGCCCCTACTGGTACCGCCGCGGCTTCAACCCGAACGCGATGAAGGCGCTGCTGGTCGCCGGCATCCCCGCGGTGTTCCTCGGGGTCTTCCCGAAGCTGTTCGCCGACATGGGACTGTTCGACATCTCGTGGGTCAGCGACTACAGCTGGTTCATCGGCTGCGGCCTGGGCTACGCCGCGTTCGCGCTCTTCGAGCGTATCGATCCGCGGGTGCCGACGTTCGACGGCGAGAGCGACGGCGTCTCCGACGGCACGATCGACGGTGCCGCGGCGACCGCGGCCGCCGAGCCGCCCGCCATCTCGGCCGAGATCCCCGTGGCCGCCGCCACCGGTACGACGGCGGGATCCGGCGCCCCGTGAGGATTCTCCTGATCAACCCCAACACCTCCCGGGCGATGACCGCGACCGTTGCGGCCGCCGCCCGGGAGGTGTCGGGTGCGGATGTCGAGATCGCCGCCGTGTGCCCCGATCCCGGTCGGGGGCCGGCGGCGGTGGAGAGCCATGTCGACGAGGTGGCTGCGGCCGCCGCCGTCGTGGAGCTGATCCGCGCCGATCTGGCCACCGGCGCCAGCGACGCCTACGTCATCGCCTGTTTCGGCGACCCCGGTCTCGACGCGGCCCGCGAACTCGTCGACGTGCCGGTGATCGGCATCGCGGAGGCCGCCATGCACGTGGCGGCGATCGCCGGGCGTCGCTTCGCGATCGTGACGACCCTCGGGCGCACGCTCGGTCGGGCCCGCGACCTCGTCGCCCGCTACGGCATGGAGCGCGCCTGCGCGCAGTACCGCGCGGTGGAGATCCCCGTGCTCGACCTCGAGGAGCCGGACGAGCAGACCCTGGCCCGCATCGAACGGGAGTGCCGCGCCGCGCTCGATCCCCCGGGGAGCGGGACGGCCGGTGACCCGGTCGATGCGATCGTGCTGGGCTGCGCCGGCATGGCCGACCTCTGCGCGCGACTGTCGGCCCGTGTCGATGCTCCCGTCATCGACGGGGTCGCCGCCGCCGTGGGCCTCGCGATCGGCATGGCCCGCATGGGCGTGCGCATCGGCTCTCGGGGCGAGTATGCGCCGCCGCCGGTGCGGAAACACCCGCGAAACGACGCCTGGGTAGCGTCGGAAGTGCGTGCGGGCGACGCGATGACCTCGCTCCCGCAACCGACGGTGAGAGAGGCGATGCTGTGGCAGACGTGAGCGTGATCCGGGCCGAGCGCGCCTGGATCGACGGGGCCTTCCGGCCCGCGGAGGTGCGGATCGTCGACGGCGTGATCGCCGAGGTCGCGGCGTCCGAGGACCTCGCGGGGGTGGATGCCGCGGCATCCGCCGACGCCCTCGTGCTCGGCGCCGACGAGGTGCTGCTGCCGGGACTCGTCGACTCGCACGTGCACCTCGACGAGCCGGGGCGCACCGACTGGGAGGGCTTCGCGACCGGCACCGCCGCGGCCGCGGCAGGCGGCATCACGACGCTGTTCGACATGCCGCTCAACTCGGTACCCGTCACCACGACGCCCGAGGCGCTCGCCGCCAAGCGGTCGGCGGCGGTCGGCAAGCTCGCGGTCGACATCGGCTACTGGGGCGGCGCCGTGCCCGAGAACCTCGGAAGCCTGGCCGCGCTCGCTGCCGCCGGCGTCGTCGGTTTCAAGTGCTTCCTCGTGCCGAGCGGCATCGACGAGTTCGGTCACCTCGACCGCGCCGGCCTGCACGCCGCGCTCACCGAGATCGCCGCCTTCGACGGCCTGCTCATCGCGCACGCCGAAGACGAAGCGCACCTGCACGAGGCCGCCGTCGAGGTCGGCGCGGGCCCGGCGGGCGAACTCGGACGTCACTACGACACCTTCCTGCGCAGCCGGCCCCCGGTCAGCGAGGAGGCGGCGATCGCCGCCGTCATCGATGCGGCCCGCGCCACCGGGGCCCGGGCTCACATCGTGCACGTCGCCGACGGGCAGGCGCTCGACGCCGTGCGCGCGGCGAAGGCCGACGGCATCCGCCTCACGGTCGAGACCTGCCCGCACTACCTCACCCTGTCGGCCGAAGAGGTTCCCGACGGCGCGAGCGCGTTCAAGTGCTGCCCACCCATCCGCGATCGGGCCAACCAGGACCTGCTGTGGGAGGGCGTGCTCGACGGCACCATCGACGCCATCGTCAGCGACCACTCGCCCGCCACCCTGACGCTGAAGACCGCCGGCGGCGGCGACTTCGGCCTGGCATGGGGAGGCATCGCGGGCGTGCAGACCGGGTTCGCCAGCGTCTGGACCGAGGCGGCGCGCCGCGGCATCCCGCTGGAGAGCCTGCTGCCGCTGTTCACGACCGGACCGGCCCGCATCGCCGGGATGCCGGGCCTCGGCGTCATCGCACCGGGCGTGCGGGCGAACCTCACCGTCTTCGCGCCGGAGCGGTCGTGGACCGTCGACGCGCACCGTCTGCTCTACCGGCACAAGCTGTCGCCGTGGGATGGGCGCGATATGCGGGGCGGCGTCGTCACCACCGTGGTCGGCGGCACCGTCGTGTACCGGGCGGGCGACGACGACGCGCGGGCCCGGCCGGGAATCGAACTGCTGACCGACGGTGCGGATGCCGTCGCCGAGACGATGCGCGAGGGAGCGACATCATGACCGAGACCATCGAGATCCTGCAGCCCGGATCGGGCCGCATCGCCGGGGAGCACTACCTCGCGGCATCCCCCGAGACGGTGCTCTGGGGGCGGCTGCCGTGCGCCGTCGACGCGCCCGTGCTGACGGTGGCCGCCGGTGAGACGGTGACGATCGACACCGTCAGCCACGAGGGGATCCTGCCCGATCAGGGCCAGGACCCCCTGGGGTACTTCACCGGTCACGGCGTTCCCGCCGCGCACGTGCTGACCGACGCGATCGAGATCGCCGCCACGGTGGCCCGCGACACCATCGCCGACGGGCCGCACGTCGTGACGGGGCCGATCTTCGTCGAGGGTGCCGAGGTCGGCGATCTGCTGAAGATCACCGTCGTCGATCTCGCGCCGCGCGTGCCGTACGGGGTCATCTCCAACCGGCACGGCAAGGGCGCGCTCGTCGGGATCCTGCCGCGCGGGCCCGAGAACGTCAGCGTGTTCACGCCGGTGTCGGACGGTCGCGGCATCCTGCCCCTGGTCGACGGGGGCGAGCGCGTCGTGCGATTCCCGCTCGCGCCGTTCCTCGGCACGATGGGCGTCGCCGTCGCGGGCGACGAGCGCCCCCACTCGGTGCCCCCGGGCGCGCACGGCGGCAACATCGACATCAACCTGCTCGTGGAAGGTGCGGTGCTGTACCTGCCGGTGCAGGTGGCCGGCGCGCTGGCGTACGTCGGCGACCCGCACTTCGCGCAGGGCGACGGCGAGGTCGCGCTGACGGCGCTCGAGGCGTCGCTGCGCGCGACGCTGCGCTTCGACGTGGTGCCGCGCGCGGAGGCGCTCGCTGCGTTCGGGGAGGTGACCGGGCCGCTCGTGCGCACGCCGGAGTATCTGGTGCCGACGGGGCTCGACGTCGACCTCGACGAGGCGATGCGCAAGGCCGTGCGGGCCGCGCTCGATCTGCTGCAGGCCCGGTACGGGATGGCCGAGCACCTGGCCTACGCGTACCTGTCGGCCGCCACCGACTTCGACATCTCGCAGGTCGTCGACATCGTCTGCGGCGTGCACGCGCGCATCCGCGAGTCGGACTTCGCGGCCGTCCGCCCCGCCTGGCTGACCGGCGAGGACGCCTCGTGACCGCGGCTCCGACCATGCCCGACGCGCTGCGCGCGGCGTTCGAGGCGTACGAGCGGGCGATCCTGTCCAACGACCTCGACGCCCTGGATGCCGCGTTCGCTCCCGGTGAGCGCACGCTGCGCGGCGACGGCGCGGGGCTGCTGGTCGGACACGACGCGATCAGCGCGTTCCGCGGCGCCCGCGGCGGGGTGTCGGCCCGCACCATCGAGCGGGTCGAGTACCGGCCGCTCGCCGAGGGGGTCGCGCTCATCGTCGCCGTCTCCCGGTTCGCTGCCGGCGGCACCGGTCTGCAGACACAGGTGTGGCAGCTGATCGACGGGCGGTGGCTCATCACGGCTGCGCACGTCACTCCGCGCTCCGCGGCGTTCGACCGCTCGATCTGGCGCACCGTCGGCGACCCGCTGTATCAGGGCGCCTGGGACGGACCGCTCGCCGGCCTCACCGTCGCGGTGAAGGACCTCTTCGCGATCAAGGGCTATCGCATCGGCGCGGGAAACCCGACCTACCTCGACTCCGCCCGCGCCGAGACCACCAGCGCCCCCGCGGTGGGCGACCTGTTGCGCGGTGGGGCGTCGCTGCGCGGCATCGCGCGCACCGACGAGTTCGCGTACTCGATCGCGGGCGACAACGCGCACTACGGCACCCCGCCGAACGCCGCCGTGCCGGGGGCGCTTCCGGGTGGCTCGTCGAGCGGCCCGGCATCCGCCGTCGCGCTCGGGCAGGCCGACGTCGCCCTCGCGACCGACACCGCCGGGTCGGTGCGCGTGCCGGCGTCGTACCAGGGCCTGTGGGGCCTGCGGACGACGCACGACCTCGTTCCTCGGCAGGGGCTGCTGCCGCTCGCGCAGAGCTTCGACACCGTCGGCTGGCTCGCCCGCGACGGTGCTACGCTGCAGGCGGTCGCGGACTGGTGTCTCAGCTACGACGGGTCGGACTCGACCGCCTCCGTCTTCGGGGCCTCGGCCGACGACCTGCCCTGGCGGTTCCGGGTTCCGATCGAAGCACTCGCCGCCGCCGAGCCGGCCACCCGCGCGGCCTTCGAGGCGATGCTCGCGGCATCCGCTCTGCCCGTCGAGGAGGTCTCGCTCGGCGACCTCGACGACTACCTCGTGCCGTTTCGCGCCGTGCAGGGGGCGGAGGCCTGGCGCAACAACGGGGAGTGGCTGCGCGCGCACCCCGGCTCGACCGGACCTGCCGTGGCCGAGCGCTTCCGCGCCGCTGCTGCGGTCACCGCCGCCGACGAGTCCGCGGCGCGCGCGGCCCTGGCCCCCCGGCGCGACGCCCTGCACGCGCTCGTCCGCGACGCCGTGCTGCTGCTGCCGACCGTGCCCGGTCCGGCGCCGTCGCGCACGGCCACCGGCGCCGAGGTGGATGCCGTGCGCACGAACACCCTGCGCCTGACGACGCCGGCCGCCGTGGGCGGCCTCCCGGCGCTGTCGGTGCCGCTGCTCACGGTCGCCGCCGCGGGCGGAACCGCCCCGGTCGGCGTCAGCCTGATCTCGCGCGCCGGCACCGACATCGCGCTCGTGCGCCTCGGCCGCGCCCTCCACGCCCGCATCACCGAAACGGAACCCGTATGAGCACCGACACCCTCCCCGGCCCGATCGCCCCGCCCGCGCGGCTGCTGATGGGCCCCGGCCCCATCTCGGCGTACCCGAGCGTGCTGACCGCCATGTCGGCGCCGCTGGTCGGTCAGTACGACCCCTTCATGACGGCGACGATGACCGAGACCCAGGAGCTGTATCGCGGGGTGTGGAGCACCCGCAACGACGCGACCCTGCTCGTCGACGGCACGAGCCGTGCCGGCATCGAGGCGGCGATCGTCTCGCTCGTGAAGCCGGGCGATCGCGTGCTGGTCCCCGTGTTCGGGCGGTTCGGGCACCTGCTGGCCGAGATCGCCGAGCGGGCGCTCGCCGAGGTGCACACCATCGAGACCGATTGGGGTCAGGTGTTCCCGGCATCCGTCATCGAGGAGGCGATCGCCCGGGTGAAGCCGAACCTCCTCGCCCTCGTACAGGGCGATACATCCACCACCATGCTGCAGCCGTTGGAGGAGATCGGCGAGATCTGCCGCCGCCACGGCGTGCTGTTCTACACCGACGCCACCGCGTCGCTGGGCGGCAACGCCTTCGAGGCCGACGCGTGGGGGCTGGATGCCGCGACCGCCGGACTGCAGAAGTGCCTGGGCGGTCCGAGTGGATCGTCGCCGATCACGCTCAGCGACCGGGCCGTGGAGGTGATCCGCTCGCGCACCAAGGTCGAGGCGGGCATCCGCGAGCCCGGCGACGAGTCGTCGGCCGACTTCGTGCGCTCGAACTACTTCGACCTGGGGCAGATCCTCGACTACTGGGGTCCGCGCCGGCTCAACCACCACACCGAGGCGACGAGCATGCTCTACGGCGCGCGCGAGTGTGCCCGCCTGCTGCTGCTCGAAGGCCGCGACGCGGTCATCGCCCGCCACGAGCTCGCCGGCCGTGCGATGCTCGCGGGCGTCGAGGCGCTCGGCCTCGTCGTCTTCGGCGACGTCGCCCACAAGATGAGCAACGTCGTCGCCGTCGAGATCCCCGAAGGGGTGCCCGGGGATGCCGCGCGATCGGCGCTGCTGGACGACTTCGGCATCGAGATCGGGACGTCGTTCGGACCGCTGCACGGCAAGGTGTGGCGCATCGGCACGATGGGCTACAACGCCCGGAAGGATGCCGTGCTCACGACCCTCGCGGCCCTCGAGAGCGTGCTGCGCCGCTTCGGCGCGGCGGTTCCGGCCGGTGGCGGCGTCGAGGCCGCGGCCGACGTGTTCGCCGCCGCCTCCGGGGCCCTCCACGCGCCGCGCACCGGCGCCGCCGTGCCCGCCTCGATCGTCCCCGCGGAGACGGCGTGAGTTCGGCATCCCTCCTGCGGGCCGCGCCCGACGTCGTCGCCGCGGCCGCGCGCCGCGTGATGGCGCGGTGCGAGGAGCTCGCGCGGGTGAGCGCGGACGCGGCATCCATCGAGCGGGTCTACCTCTCGCCCGAGCACGCGCGCGTCAACCGGCTGGCGGCCGAGTGGATGCGCGAGCTGGGCATGCGCACGTGGCAGGATGCCGCGGGCAACCAGGTCGGGCGCATCGGCGATCCGGCCGCTCCCGCGCTGATGCTCGGCTCGCACCTGGACACGGTGCTCGACGCGGGCCGCTACGACGGCATCGCGGGGGTGCTCATGGCGCTCGAGGTCGTGCGCCTGCTGCGCGTGCCGGTGGGTCGTGACGGCGACGGCGAGCCCGGCGTCGACGGTTGGACCGTTCGGCTGCCGTTCGCGATCGAGGTCGTCGCGTTCTCGGACGAGGAGGGCACCCGCTTCGGCAAGGCGCTGCTCGGATCGTCCGCCGTGGCCGGGACGTGGAACGACGCCTGGTGGGACCTGACGGATGCCGACGGGGTGAGCCTGCGCCGCGCGTTCCTCGAGTTCGGGCTCGACCCGGCGCGCATCGGTGAGGCTGCGCGGCGGCCGGACGAACTCGTCGGCTACCTCGAGGCGCACATCGAGCAGGGTCCCGAGCTGGACCGTGCGGGAGAGCCGCTGGCGGTGGTCTCCTCGATCGCGTCGGCGCGGCGCTTCCAGCTGGTGGTGGAGGGTGAGGCGCGCCACGCCGGCGGCACGCCGTACGACATGCGTCGCGACGCGCTGCTGGGCGCGAGCGAGGCGGCGCTGGCGGTCGAGCGCATCTGCTCCGCCGAGCACCACATCGTCGGCACCGTCGGACGTTTCGAAGCGTTCCCCGGCGCGGTCAACGTGATCCCCGGCGAAGTGCAGTTCTCCCTCGACCTGCGCGGCGAGTTCGACGGCGAACGCGATCGCGTGTGGGATGCGCTCGCGCGCGAGCTCGACGAGATCATGGGGCGACGGGCGCTGCGGTGGCGATCCCGCGAGGTGCACAGCGCTCCCGCCGTGTTCTGCGCACCCCTCCTGCGGGAGGTGGTGGCCGGCGGCATCCAGGCGACACTGCCGCCCCGGTCGGACGCGCCGCCGGTGATCTTCAGCCGCGCCGGCCACGACGGCATGGCGCTGGGAGCGGTGACAGACGTCGGCATGCTGTTCCTGCGCAACCCCGACGGTGTCAGTCACCACCCCGACGAGTCCGTGTCCGCGGGCGACGTGGCCCACGGCATCCGTGCCCTCGCCGAGGCCGTCCTGTTGCGCGGCACCGAGCGGATCTGACCCGCCGCCGCGCTCCACACCGCCCGAGAAACACGTTCCGCGCCGAGAAACCCCCGCTGCGGAAGTGTCTCGGCGCGAGAGTGGTTTCTCGCTGCGCGCCGCCCGGCGTCGCCGGCGCGCTCAGGGGCGCACGTGCAACTGCAGGGTGTCGAAGATCGTCGTCCGGCTCCCGGTGGCGATGGTGACGGTGTGTAGGAGCTCGTACCCCATCGCGCCCCATTCGTTCAGCTCCGACCAACGGTGTCGTATCTGATCGGAGTTCTCGGCCTCGGCGTCGGTGCGTGACTGCAGGCGCGTCTCGACGATGACGTAGGCGTACTCGCCTGCAAGTTCGGCTCGATCGCCGGCGGCGTGCATGCGGCACCGGCGGTCACTGAAAGTCAAGGAGCGCCCCCACCTGACGCGATCCGATGACGACCACGATCCAGAAGACGGGCGAGAAGATCAGCCCCAAGATGATGGCGCGTGCGATGCGGAGGGACTCGTCGCGCTCGCGCTCGAACGACCGGCCCCCTGGGTTCGTCGTCTGCTGCACGGTCATGGTCTTCTCCCCTTTTCGTGCATCGAAGGCCTTTCCTTCCGTGCACACCGGAGACCACCGCAGCACGAGCGCAGGTGCCTCCCGCGTGCGTGGGAGGCGTCCGAGTGCGGCGCTGAGTGCCGCCCCCCGGGATTTGAGTGGCGGCCGCGATCCGCACCGCCAGCTGCGCGCCGGCGCGCACCATAGCGGCCCCGCAGGTCACCGCGTGTCATCGCGCGTGGGGATGCGAACACTCCCTGACGCCGCGACGATCACTCATTCGATGGGGGCATGCTCCTGCGCGGCGCTCATTCGGCGGCCCGAAGCACTCTGTGGCGATCGCGTGCGGTGGAGTGATCCCGCACTACCCGCATCGTCGACACGACCGCGCACCACACAGACAAGGAACTGATCCCGATGACATCAACGACCGAAACGACAGCTACCGCCCGCGACGATGATCGCCGCGGCCGCAAGAGGGCCTTCCTCGCCCTGGGCGCACTGCTCGGCGTGGGTGCGCTCGCCACGAGCGCCTACTTCACCGACTCCGCGCTGCTCGATCTCAACGGCGGCGGCGGGTTCGGCAGCACAGACAACAAGTACAACATCCAGGTCTCGACGGGGATGGAGAACACCGTGAGCGACGTGAAGACCTGGGTCGAAGCGTTCCCGAACTCTGCAGCGATCACCGATATCCCGGGCGCGAGCAACCTCCTTCCGGGAGGTTCGGTGGTCGTGAAGATCCCCGTGCTGAACGAGTCGAAGAACTGGAAGTCGACGCTCAAGCTCTCCCTCAAGAACACGACGCCGGCGGCGTCGACGTCGGATCAGGGCGACCGCAACGCCGCCTAAATGAAGCTGCTGTCTGTCGATGTGGCCGAGACGGCCGATGCATCGAAGGTCCCGACGACGTGGACCAAGACGGGGTTGACGATCCCCGCCACGGCGGGATCGAGCAGCACCGGGGTGGACCTGTCCACGCTGAGCCCCAAGTCAGGAACGGTGCTCTACCTGAAGCTCACGCTGAAGGAGGGCACCACCCAGACAGCGACCGACGCTGCGAACGGCGGGGCGGTCGCCATCCAGGCGGTTATCGACGGCACCTCGAAGAGCACGGACTGATCGCATGCGGGCACGACGACCCTCGTCCGCAGCGATGCTGGTCGCGCTGGCAGCCGTTCTGCTGAGCGCCGGCGGGGTCACCGCCACGATCGGGGCGCCTCAAGGGACGGACGAGGGTCTCGTCGTGTTCTCGGCACCCGGAGAGGATGCCTTCCGGCTGTCGGTCGCCGCGTCGGCCGACAGCCGGTGGCTCCCGACCGCGGACGATTGGCGTCCGGGTGGCGGTCGCCGCAGCGTCGCGCCGCTGCGCACGGACGGCGGGCCGCTGTACCTGGATCCCGGTGGCGCTGTCACGGTGTACCTCTTCATCCGCAACGCCAGCGCTGAGCTTTCCGGCGCGGTCACGATGAGTGTCGTCCCGCCGCTCCAGCAGGAGGCACAGGACGAGTTCTTTGATCACCTCTGCTTCCGCGCCGTGACCGAGGGTCGAGAGGTACTCGAGGGAACCGGCCGCGTCGCGGGACTCGTCGACCGCGAGCTGTCTGCCGGTGAGGTCCGCCGCGTCAGCCTGACGGTGGCGCTTCCCGCCGACGCGCCACCGTCCCTCATCGATCGCATCACCGGTGTGCGTGTTCACGTGCACGCGGAAAACCGCTGACATGACAGGAGAATCACCGTGACCGCCTTCCGCCTTGGGGCCGAGCGCCCGCGCCCTCGGCGCGGCGGCCTCGTCGTTCTGGCCACGGCGCTCGTGGTGGCTCTGTCGGTGCCACCCGTCGTGGCGACGAGTGCCGCGTTCACCAGCGGGGTGGATGCCGCGACGACCCAGTCGGGCGGTGTTCGCCTCGCCCAGGGGCCGTCGGAGGACGACCGCTATCCTGACGCGGCCCATCCGCATGAGATCACGGTGGACACCGACGGTGCGCAGAAGGTCGCTTACCTCGCGAGCGCGCCGGTGGGCCCGCCCGCGGTGGCGACGGCTTCCTTCACCGTCAACGTCCACGTGCTCACTCCGACCCCGCACGTGGTCATACATGCGCGACTGGTCGACCCCAACCCCGACGCGCCGTGGCTGCTGTTCGACGTCCGCGCGGCGGATGCGAGCCTGCTGCCGTCCGGCGCACCCCTGACGGCTGCCGAGATCTCCGCGCTGGACGGCGGGGCGGGGCTTCCTCTGCCCACTCCCGCCGCGGACGGGCTTGCTCTCACCGTGCGTGTGTGGCTCGCGCCGGCCGCGCCGCCATCCGCGTTTGCTGCGACGGTCGTGCCCGCCATCGCCGTCACTGCGGAGACGACGGGTGGTCGCACCGTCACGATGACGGAGAAGCTCTCGTGACCGCCCCGACGACGACGCGGAGGGCCGGGCGCGTGGAGCGCAGGGCCGGGCGTCTGCGCCGGTCGGCCGCCGTCCTGGCGTTCGGGTTCGGCAGTGCGCTCGTTGTCGCCGCAGCGGTACCGCTGCCGGCTGCGGCACAGAGCAGCCAATCGATCGCCGTTCGTGCGCCGGCGCCGGGCCATGCGGTCGATGCGCGCTACTGTGCACCCTCGCCGGGGTTCACGCGCACCGCCACGCTCACCGTGCCGTCGACGGCGGGTCCGGCGGTGACGGCTGCGGACGGCCTGCGTGTCACCCTGCGAAGTGACAGAGGCATCGTCCTCGCCGACGGGCTGAGCGCCGACGAGCTGCGCCGCACCCGCATCGACCTCGGCCGCCTCGCCGCGGATGAGAGCGCCTGCGTGGTCCTCACGGCGCAGATGCCGACCACCGCCGACGACTCCTTCCGCACGGCGGCGGGCGAGGTCACGCTGCGCGTCGACAGCGAGGGGATCCGGCCCGGTGGAGCCCTCGCGGCGACGGGCATGAACGGCGACCACCTGGCGGTGGCGGTCGTGGCGGGCCTCGCGCTCATCCTCGTCACCGGTCTGCTGCTCATCGGCGGTGCCCACCGCCGCGCGCGGCGCCTCGCGTGCGTCGCCGTGTGCACGTGTGGCGTCCTCGTCGTCGGCGCGCTCGCCGTCGGATCGTGGGCCGCGTTCACCGACAAGGCGGTGGTCACCGTCGCTGCGTCCGGTCAGTTCGGCATCGCCGTTCGCGACAGCGCGGGTATCGCGCGCCTGCCGCGCGACGGCCGCGTCACCGTCTCCTACGTCGACACCGGCGACCTCGTGCCGGGCAACACCGCCGTTCTCTCCTTGGCAGTTCTCAACAACTCACTCGCCGCGGACGGCCGCATGGCCCTTCGTCTCACCGCCGCCGGCACGCTCGCTCCCTTCGTCCGCTACAGCGTGTCGATGGATGCCGACGGCTCGTCGAGCGTCCTCGCGGGAACGCCCGACACCCCCGCGACCGGTGTCGCGATGAGCGGTGACGGCCTTCGCGCCGACCTCGGTCTCGTCGCCGCGGCCGGTATTCGGCTCGCCGACGGTGACACCGTTCCGAGTTCCGCGGCCCGTGCGGTGCGCACGTTGACCGTGAAGCTGCATCTCCTCGACGATCCCCGCCTTCACGATCTGACCGGCGGAGACCTCGCACTCCACCTGGAGGTCGTCGGGCGCTCGGCCTGACACCCAACCTCCCCCTCCACCACGCTCGAACGGTTGATATCTCATGACGACTTCCCTCCCCTCTTCGCCCATGACAGAGCGCGATGCCGCGGCGGATGCCGGTGCAGCGGCGCCGCGGCGATTCCTGCGTCTGCTTCGAATGCTGCGGGGCGCCGGTCTCTGGCTCGGCGCCCTCCTCGGGGTCGCCAGCGCGCTGATCGTCATCGTGTGCCTCCTCCTCCAGATGCGCCCCCAGGTCGTCATCTCCGGATCGATGGAGCCGGCATTGCCCGTGGGCTCGCTGCTGCTGGTCGTGCCGACGTCCGCGGACGAGATCCGACCGGGCGACATCATCACGGTGAACAGGCCGGGTGGTCGCGGCCTCGTCACGCATCGCGTGGTGACGACGTCGGTCGTCGACGGACGGGCGACTGTCGAGTTGAAAGGGGACGCCAACGCCACGGTCGATCCCGACCCCTATGTCGTCGGGGCAGCGGAGCGCGTCGTGCTCGCGATTCCCTGGGCGGGCTACGTGGCTGTCGCCGTGAAGTCGCCGCCGATCATGGCGGCGCTCGTCGTCGCAGTGATCGCCGTCATCGGCCTCGGGTTGCTCCCCGCGCGCGAGCGCGCGTCTGGTTGAAATGTTCCCCCGGTGACAGAGTGGGGAGACGATGTTCATGTTCACGTACGAGCTCCGAACTCTCCTCGCCTGTGTGCGTGAGGGACGATCCGCCCATGTCTGCGGTCCGGGCGGCGTGGGCGCGACGACGTTGCTCACAGAGCTGCGGACGACGCTCGAAGCGGAGGGCTTCACTTTGCTCGTGATCACCGGAACGCCCTACATGCGCGATCGGGAGTTCTTCGCGTTACAGCAGTCCCTCGTCACGCTGCCGGCTTCGCGCGCTCCCGTGTCGTACGCCGGTCTCGTGGATGCGGCATCCGCTGCCCTTCTGGGCGCTGCGCAGCGCGCCGTCATCATCGACAGCATCGAGAACGTGGACCGGAGCACGTTGAGTGTGATCCAGGCGGCCGCCGACCGCACGGGGGCACCGGTCGTGCTGTCTCGCGCGTGGAGCATCGGGGCGCTCGTGCGCAACGGGGTGCGCTACACGAGAGACCCGGGCCGGCGCGTCGACCTGCGCCCGCTGGACTTCGTCGCTACTGCGGCGCTGCTCCAGGATCAGCTGGGTGGGCGCCCCGACACCGAGATCGTGTCGCGCATCTTCGCCAAGTCGCACGGCATCACCGGCCTCGCGCTTGCGACCCTCGACGGCGCCCGCGACAACGGCCTGATCGAGCTTCGCGGGGACCGATGGGTCATGACCGGCCAGAACCTCCGCAACCCCCATACGGACGCCTGGCTCGAAACCAGGCTCGCCGGCCTCGATCCCGCATCGTTCGACGGGTTGGAGCATCTGGCCGTCGTCCACTCACGCCCGCAACCCGAGGCCTGTACTCGGGTGGACGAGCAGACCGTGAAAGACCTCGAGGGGCGCGGCCTGATCTCGATGATCACCACATCGGCAGGCCACAGCATCGCCCTGAATCCGCCCGCGCTGAAGGACTTCTTCCTCGACACCTCGGGTCATGCTTTTGCGGGGCTGCAGGGCGATTCTGAGGCCGCCTCCTTCACTCCGGGGGTTCTCGCCCCGGCGAGCGTGGCGCTGTCGGTGCGGGGTTTCCGGGAGCACGTCGATCAACGCCTTCTCGAGCTTGCCGCGGCCTGGGAGCAGACTCCCACCGTGCGCACGGCACTGCCCTACGTGCAGACGCTGCTGGATGTCCCCCGCAGCGAGCGCACCCTGCGCACCGTCTTCGATGTCACCCCGTTGGCATCGGCTGCGACGCCCGAGGAGGGCTTCGACTTCGCCTTCCTCCACTCGTTGTGGGCGGGGCGCAGTCGTCGCGGTGATGCGCGATCGTCGGAGATCTTCCACGAACTGGTCACACTCTTTCCCGTCTGGGCGCGTTCGCTCGAGATCTTCAGTCGGCTTCTCACGCACGGCGCCGACAGCATCGGCGACGACCCGACGCAGGTCTTTTCCGACGTCGGCATCGTCGGAACGGCCGGTGAGGCGCTCTGCATCTCCACCTTCGCCTACGCGAGTCTCATCGAGGGACGCTTCGCGGTCGCGGCGGAGTGGGTCTCGCGGGTTCCGGACTCGGGCTTGCAGATCGTCCGGCGCTTCGTCGGTTTCGTCGAGGCGCTCACCGAACTCGTCGGCGGCGAAGCGCAGCGCGCCCTCGACCGCAGCCTCGCGCGCTTCCAGGAAGCGCAGGACGCTCGCGACCATGCAGCGATTCTGCTGCATGCCTACGTCGCGTCTTTGTCGCTGCTGGGTCTCGCCCGCTGGGATGAGGCCCTCGACGTCGTCGACTCGGCGTTGTCCTACGGTCCGTCGGGCACCGTCAACAATGGCTTGTACCGATCCCTGCTGTGGATGGGTTCCTTCATCAACCTGTGGCTCGGGGACACGAGCATCGCGGCCTTCTTCGAGGCAGAAGCGGAGAGTCTCGATGTCTCCGACGACGCCCTGCCCGGGATGCAGGGCGAGCTCGGCGGCATCCTCCGGCTCCTCATCCAAGATGCTCCCACGCGCGCGATGGAGGCGATGCGCGGCTTCGCCGAGCGGTTGAAGGGTGAACGTCGACTCTTCGCCGCCCTCATGACCGTGCGGATCGGGCTCGCGATCTGGCCGGACATCTCCTCCTTGGAGCTCTTCCGCAGCTACATGATCGAGGCGTACGGCCAAGATCCGGAGAAGCTGTTCGCGCTGGGGGTGGCCTCCTTCAGCGACCCCGAGCGCCTCGTCACGATGGCGAGAGAGTTCGGCGACGACCGCACCGTGCCGTTGGCGCTGCTCCTTCTCGCGGCGCGCAGCAGGCAGGAGCGCGAGAGCACGTCGTCGGAGCTCGGCGTCGCCATCCGGGTGGCGTTCGACGCACTGAAAGCGGATGCCGACATCCCGCTGACCGCAGCGGTCTCTCGAACAGCGGGGGCAGACGACGGTGCCGACGCGCTGTCGGCGCGGGAGACCGAGATCGCGTTGCTCGCTCGCACCCACTCCAACGCGGCGATCGCATCCCGGCTCGGTCTCAGCGTCCGCACGATCGAGAATCACATCCACAGTGCCCTGAAGAAGACGGGTGCCACGAACAGGCAGGAGCTCTTCCAGCTGATCAGTCGGTGAGCGCTCACGAGGACGCGCCGTCACTTCACCCGAACGGTCCCCGTTGCGACCTCGGCCAGCGGACGGGAGAAGACAAGTGCCGGCGCGGACGGGTCGTTCACGTTCAGGAACGAGAACGATTGGGCACCGGAGGGGTATCGTCCGCACCACGCGTAGTCGTAGGCCGCGACGTTCTGCGTGCCGCCCCAGGTGTACAGGCCGTCGTCGCGTGTCACCGCCCAGGTCGTACAGGCCGCCGTCCTGATCTCGCGGACGGCGACGTCGTCGAGGGCCGCGATGCGAGTGGGCAGGAGGACGCGTTCGGCAGGGATCCCTGTCGTGCACGGCACGGAACCGTCCAGATGGCGACCGATGGCCTGGCAGTAGTTGTTCACACCCCAGCCGTAGACGTCGCCGGCGGCGGTGACCGCCGTCACGCTCGTCAGGGTGGCGTTGTAGGAGCGGAACGTGGTCTGCTGCCCCGCGACGCTCACACGTCCGGGGGCGTATCGATAGGTCGGATCGAGACTCCACGTCGAGTCGGTGGTACTCGCGCGGCCAAGGAAGGCGTACCCGTTACGTGCGTCGTTGACAGCCCAGGTGAACAGGGCGCCGTTCTGGAGCAGGAAGCTCCCGGCCAGATCGAACATCGCGGCTTGGCGCACGGGGCAGGTGTCGTCGACGCGGTCGAGCTGCCCGAGGGTGCCGTCGCAGCCGGGCAGCACTTTGTCCTTCATCGCCGTGACGATCGCAACGTACGTGCGGTGTCGAGCCTGCGCCGTCGTCTGCACCTTCGGGTCGTAGACGAGGCCGTCGCCGGTGCGGTAGAGGTCGGGATAGGCCGCGAAGAGTGTGAGGTTTGCGCCCTCGTTCAAGGTCGGCGCGTAGGTGTGCACCTGTCCGGAGCTCAGTCCGTTCGAGTTGTCCCACCCCCAGGTGTAGATCAATCCATTGCGCCCGACGCCCAGACCCAGGTTCGCCCCGTTCCACACCGAGCGCCAACGGATCTTCCCCGCCGTGTCGGGACTGTCCGGCGTGCACCGCCCCGACCCAGGCGTCCAACACGTGTCGTTGGACACAATCGGCAACGGCGTGGCGACGTTGCGACCGTCCGGGCGGGCGATGTTGTCGATGCTGCCCCAGGTCCAGAGGTTGCCGTCGGCGTCGAGGGCGAGAACCTGGTTCTCCGTGCGGGAGATCCGGACGATCCCGCTGAGCACGCGTCGATCGGCGGTGATCACCAGTCCCGCTCGATATTGCTCCGCCTGCGAGATACGACCCCGCCCGATCGAGTCGCGTCCCTTCTCACCGTTGAACGCGTTCTGCGCGGTGCCCCAGGTCCAGACCCGCCCCCGGTCATCGAGTGCGGCGTACCAGCTCTCGCCGATCGGATAATGGAAGTCGGTGCTCCCCCCGACGGCGTCGATGATCCGGACGTCGTTCGGGATGGCGACCTTGGTCGGCGCGGAGCCGTTCGAGGTCGTACCGCCCGCCCCGTCTCCCGCGCGGCGATCACCCGACAGATAGAGCTCGCCCGACTGTGTGATCCACAGCCCCGAGCCGCTGGCGGAGTTGAAGTACACCGGAGGCTCGTCGAGGCGTGCGGATGCGGTGACGAGACGTGACGCGGCATGGGTCGTGTCGGTGAAACCGGCGGAGGTCATCGCCACGGGTGTCAGCACCGCGACCGCGACGGCAGCCAGGACAACAATTCTCTTCTGCACGGGATCTCTCTTCCTGAAGATCGCGTGGCCGGCGACGCGTCGCCGGCGGGCACCTGTCTGGCCGCGATCTCCCGGCGAATCTAGGGGTGGTCATCGGGCGCTAGGTGCCGCCGGGCGCCGCCGCGATCGACCAGAGGCCGCGGGCTCGAGAAGATGAGTGGCGACCGCTACGCCCGCTGAGTGCTGTGAGGTGCCGGGGAGCCTCCACCCGTCGCCGCGCTCCACACCGCGCCGAGAAACACGTTCCGCGCCGAGAAACCCCCGCTGCGGAGATGTCTCGGCGCCAGAGTGGTTTCTCGCTCAGCGCCGCCCGCCGCCGGCGCGCTCAGGGGCGCACGGGCAGCGCCATCGCGCCGGTCATCTCGGCGCCCGGGGAGATCTCCGACCGCGCCGGGGGCACGTAGTCGCGCAGTCGCGCCAGTGCCTCGGTCGCCGCGGTGGCGACGACGAGCATGTCGGTGTAACGGGGGTGTGTGAAGCCGCGGTCGCGCATGTTCGCGACGAAGGCGAGCAGCGGATCGAAGTAGCCCGCGACGTTGAGCAGGCCCACCGGCTTCTCGTGGATGCCGAGCTGCGCCCACGTCCACTGCTCGGTGAGCTCTTCGAGCGTGCCCGGCCCGCCGGGAAGGGCGAGGAAGGCGTCGGCGCGGTCGGCCATGAGCATCTTCCGCTCGTGCATCGTGTCCACGACGATCAGCTCGGTCAGATCCTCGTTGACGGCTTCGCGCGCCTGGAGAGCTCGCGGGATGATGCCCGTGACCTCCGCCCCCGCGGCGAGCGCGGCATCGGCGACCGTCCCCATCAGTCCCACGTGGCCCCCGCCGTACACGAGCGCCATGCCCGCCTGGCCGATCGCCGTGCCGACGGCGCGCGCCGCCTCGACGTAGACCGGGTCGAATCCGGGCGAGGATCCGCAGAAGACCGTGACCGTGAAACGCGACATGCACAGACGCTAATCGGCGCGTGTTTCCACGACGTGCACGGGTGTTTCCATGCCGTGACAGGTCGGAAACATGGCCTGATTAGCGTGCAGAGCATGTCGCTCCTCGTCACTCACGCTCGTCTGATCACCGTCCCCGCCGGCACCGAGGACCCGGGCTACGTCGAGGACGGGTGGATGCTCGTGGGCGATGACGGCCGCATCGCCGCCCTCGGCGCGGGCACCCCGCCGGTCCGCACCGACGCCGACGAGACGCTCGACGTCGCGGGGGCGTTCGTCGCTCCCGGATTCGTGTCGAGCCACTCGCACCTGTTCACGAGCGGTCTGCGTGGGCTCGGCGTGGCCGACACCCTGTACGGCTGGTGCGACGCGATGCTCGGCACCACCGCCCACATGAGCGCCGATCAGCTCTACTGGGCGACGTTGCACGGCTCCCTCGACTTCCTGTCGAACGGTGTGACGACGGCGTACAACTTCACCGACCCGTTGCAGGCGTGGGAGCCGATGGTCGATGGCAAGCGCACGGGCACCGCGGGCCTGCGCGGGCTCGAGTACCACTGGCGTCAGGCGGAGGGCACGCGCGACTCCGGCATCCGCTTCGTGGATGCCGCCGGCATGGATGTCACCGCCGGAACCCCCGACGAGGTGTTCGACCGCTTCGCCGCCGAGGTCGCCCACACCCGCACGTTCGATGCGGACTACGCGCTCGGCTCGTCGATCATGGGCCAGGTTCAGTGGTCTCCCCACCCGGATGCCGCGGCCTTCGAAGTCGAGGCGATGCGCCGGTACGGGGTCACGAATCAGGCGCACTTCCTCGAGTCGCCCGAGGCCGTCGAGCACCAGCGGTCGAAGTTCGCGCTGTACCGCGACGCCGGAGCCCTCGAACTCGGACTCGTGTTCGGCCACTTCATCCAGACGACGCCGGAGATCATCGCGCAGTCGGTGGCCGGGGGCGCGGCGATGTCGTGGCAGCCGGCATCCAACGGTCGTCTCGCCTCGGGCACCGCGCTCGTACCCGAGATGCTCGCGATGGGGATGAAGGTGGGGGTCGGTCTCGACGACCAGGCCTGCACCGACGTCAGCGACCCGTGGCAGAACATGCGCATCGGCATCTACGCGCAGCGGGCGCGGACGAAGGACCCGCTGTCGATGATGCCCGAGCAGATGCTCCGGCTGCACACCCTCGGATCGGCCGAGATCATGGGTGTCGCCGATCGCGTCGGTTCGCTCGAGGTCGGCAAGTTCGCCGACTTCGTCGTGGTCGACCCCCGCCGTCCCGACGTCGGGCCGCTGTGGCACCCCGTGCGCTCGTACGTGCTGGCGATGAGCCCGCGCAATCTGAAGGCCGTCTACGTCGGCGGTCGTCTCGTGAACGCGGAGGGCGTCTCGACCAACCCCCTCGCCGAGGAGGCGTCGGCGAAGGTGCACGAGCTGCCCGCCGCCGTGATCCCGCTGCGCGGCCACCCGCACTGAGCCCCTCTGCGCTGTCGCCTCCGCCCGGGCGAACTGCAAGGGATGCCGTGTGACGCGCGGCGCGGGCCCTCAGCGCCCGGTGGCCATGCCCATGCGGGCCAGCACGATGTTCTCCACGATCTGCACGAGGTTGTAGAGCACGAGCGTGATCAGGGTGATGAGGGCGATCGAGGTCCACAGCTGAGCGAACTGCGCCTGCGCGTTGAACTTCAGGATCGATCCGCCGATGCCGGTGCCGGTCGAGAGCCACTCCGCCAGCAGGGCACCGGTCACGGCTCCCGGCACCGATACGCGCGCTGCGGCGAACACCGACGGCAGCGCCCCGGGCAGGTTGACCTTGCGCAGCGCCGTGAACCGGCCGCCCCCGAAGACGTGCACGACGTCGAGGCTCTGCCGGCTGGCGCGGCTCAATCCGAACAGCACGTTGGCCAGGGCCGGGAAGAGCACCACCACGGTGCCGATGACGGCGACGGATGCCGGGGTGCCGCGCCCGGTGACGAGGATGATGACCGGAGCGATCGACACGAGGGGAATGGTGCGCAGCAGCAGTACGAGGGGCATGACGCCCGCCTCGATCGCCTTCGACAGGCTGAACGCGATGGCCAGGATGATCGCGACGATCATGCCGACGACGAATCCGATCCACGCGTCGAGCAGCGTCTGGCCGACGAGCGGGAACATCTGCGCCCGGTTGGCCTCCGCCTTGGGCGCGGTGACGAGGAACGTCCACACGTCGAGCGGACCCTTCGCGATGTAGGGCGAGATGCCGGTGAGGCTGACGATCGCCTGCCAGAGCAGCAGCAGGACGAGCAGCGTGATGCCGGCGTTGCCGAGCGAGCGTCGCAGGGTGCGCCGGAGCCCGCGCCGCCGCTCCGCGCGCAGGCGCGCGACGGCGATCGGGTCGGCCGTGCCGACGTGGGATGCCGCGGGTGTCGCCGGGGACGCGTCGATGACGTTCACACTCACACCGCCTTTCCGGCCACCCACGGGGTGACGAGTCTGATGAGAAGACCGAACAGTCCATAGGCGACGAGGGCGAACACGGCGCACAGGAGGAACACCGACCAGACGCCGGCGGAGTCGAGCTGGCCCTGCAGTCGGATCAGCGTCGGTCCGACGCCGGCCGTGATGGCGCCGAGGTATTCGCCGAGCACGGCGCCGAGGAAGGCGGTCGGCACGGCGATCTGCAACGCCGTGAGGATGGCGGGAAGCGCGGCGATGAGCCGTACCTTGCGCAACTGGGTCCATCGTCCGCCGCCGTAGACGCGCACGACGTCCAGCGCCGCCTTGTCGGCGGAGGTGAATCCGAGGATCGCGCCGACGACCGTCGTGAACACGCACACCAGGGCGGCGAGGAAGATCGCGGTCGCCGAGGGGTCGCCGGGGTTCTTGGCGCCGCCGAGGACGACGATCGAGATTCCTCCGACCGCGACGATCGGGAGGCAATAGGTGACGACCGCGATCTGCGTGATCACTGTCTCGGTGCGCGGGAAGACGAGCACGACCGTCGCCAGCAGCAGGGCGATGCCGTTGCCCCAGAGGTAGCCGATCGCCGCCGCGGTGATGGTCGGCTGGAACACGCCCCAGGCGCCCGCGATGTTGCCCTGCACGAACAGCCAGTCCACGACCGCCCACGGCGACGGGACGGGGGTGTAGCTCGTGCCGTCCGCCGGGCGGAAAGCGGTCAGCGAGAACAGCCACCACACGCCCACCAGGACGACG
This sequence comes from Sphingomonas sp. BLCC-B65, assembly GCF_028550675.1. NCBI lineage: Bacteria > Pseudomonadati > Pseudomonadota > Alphaproteobacteria > Sphingomonadales > Sphingomonadaceae > Sphingomonas > Sphingomonas sp. BLCC-B65. The sequence goes on from NZ_JAQQGL010000001.1 coordinate 1,983,144, forward strand.
GCGCCGACGAGTCCCGCGACCCAGCCGGGCACGCGCACGCGAGCCACGGCTACGCCTCGGCCTCGGCGCGGCCGTCGTGTCCGAACAGCAGCTCGGAGGCGCGGTCGACGAGCGCGTGGAACTCGGGCGTGCGCATCATCTCGGGCGTGCGCGGGCGCGGCAGGTCGACCTCGATGATCTCCTTGACCCGCCCGGGCCGCGGCGACATGACGGCGACGCGGTCGGCGAGGAAGATCGCCTCGCTGATGCCGTGGGTCACCAGCAGAGTCGTCGCCGGCTTCTCGGTCCAGATGCGCAGCAGCTCGAGGTTGAGGTTCTGCCGGGTCATGTCGTCGAGGGCGCCGAAAGGTTCGTCCAGCAGCAGCACGGACGGCTTCAGGACGAGGGCGCGTGCGATCGACGCGCGCTGGCGCATGCCGCCCGACAGCTGGGCGGGCTTCGCGTCGGCGAAGTCGCGGAGGCCCACGAGGTCGATCAGCTCGTCGACGTAGCCGCGGTCGACCTTGCGACCGGCGACCTCGAAGGGCAGCTCGATGTTCTTGCGGATGCTGCGCCACGGCAGCAGTGCGTGGTCTTGGAAGGCGATACCCAGCTCGCTCTTGGCGCGCAGCTGGTCGGGGGTCTCGCCGTCGACGAGCGCGACGCCGTCGGTCGGGTGATCCAGAGCGGCGAGGATGCGCAGGATCGTCGACTTGCCGCAGCCCGAGGGGCCGAGCAGAGCGAGGAACGACCCCTTGTCGGTGTGCAGGTCGGTGCCCTGCAGCGCCTGCAGCGAACGCCCGCCGCGCAGCGTGAACGACTTGGAGACTCCGGAGATCTGGATGCCGGTGCCGGCGGCAGTCGCGCCGGCACCGGCATCCATCGTGGATGACACGGACATCTCGTTAGGGCAGGTACTTCTTGAGCTCGGGGTGCTCGGCATAGATCTCGTCGATGATCGACGTGTCGAACAGCTGGTCGGCCGTCAGCTCCCAGCCCGAGGCCTTCAGCGACGCGAGGGTCTGGCTCTTCAGGTCGTCCGAGATCGTGAACAGGCCGTTGGCCTGGGTCTCATCGGTCGAGATGAGCTTCGCCTGCGCCTCGATGCCGGCCTTGACCTTGGCGGGGTTCAGCTCGCCGAAGGTGAGGTCGCCGGCCGCGGCCGAGTCGTTGTAGTGCTTCGTGACGACCGACACGGTGTCGTCGACAGGCTTGGTGAACGTGTCGGTCCAGCCCTTGATCTCGGCGATGAGGAAGGCCTTCAGCAGGTCCTTGTGCTCGGCGAGGTACTGGTCGGTGACGGCGTACGACTCGGCGACGTAGGGCAGACCGTTCTCGGCATACGCGAGGTTGGTGGTCTGGTAGCCGGCCATCGAGACCGTGATCGCCTCGTTGGTGAGGTAGGCCATGAAGCCGTCGACGTCGCCGTTCATGAGAGGGGTCGGATCGAAGTCGACGGGCACGATCGTCAGCTGGCTCTCCGAGATGCCGTTCGCGGCGAGAAGCGCCTTGAACACCGAGGCGTTGGAGTCCTGCACGCCGATCTTCTTGCCGATGAGGTCCTTCGGGGTCGCGATGTTGCCCTTGTCCTTCAGCGACAGGATCGTGAAGGGGTTCTTCTGGAAGGTCGTCGCGATGATCTTCAGCGGGGCGCTCTGCTCCGACACGGCGGCGCCGACGGACGCGGCATCGGTCAACGCCACCTGAACCGAGCCGGAGAGGAGCTTGGCGACACCCGTGTCGGGGCCGGCGACGCCGGTCACCTTGGAGAAGCCCGCCTGGTCGTAGTAGCCGTTGTCGTAGGCGTAGAACTCGCCCGCGAACTCCTCGTTCTTGATCCACGAGTACTGCACGCTGATGTCGCCGTAGCTGGCGGCCTCACCGGATGCCGAGGGGCTCGCCGCCCCTCCGGACGAGGAACAGGCCGAGAGGGCGAGGGCTGCGGCGGCGGCGACCGCCAGAATGATTCCGCCGCGGCGGCGACGGCTGGAGCGTGAGTGCATCGGGTCTCCCGGGTGCTGTGTCTTGTGCTGTGGATGCAGAACGGGCTGCGGTGATTCTGGAGACGATAGGTGTCTCACATTTCCGGCGTTTGCCCGTTCGTGTTTCGGTGGTGTGACGCGAGGCGCCAGACACGGTCGCGGCGAAACGGCTGCTCGTAGGGTCGAGCGCCGAGTGCGCGGGCGATGGCATTGCCGATCGCCGGCGCCACGGGGTTGTACGGCGACTCGCTCATCGACTTCGCGCCGAAGGGTCCGAGGTCGTCGGCGGTGTCGGCGAAGTACACCTCGGTGTCGGGGACATCGCCGAACTGGGGCACCCGGTACAGCCGGAAGACGGGGGTGGTGACCTTGCCGTCCTCGACCATGACCTCTTCGTACAGGGCGCTGCCGATGCCCTGCGCCACCCCGCCCTCGATCTGTCCGCGGCACTGCGCGGGATTCATCACGAATCCCGCATCCGCCGACTGGATCGACTGCAGAATGCGGACGACGCCGGTGCGCGGGTCGACGGCGACGCGGACCGCGTGGACGTTGAACGCCAGCGAACGGTGCTCACCCAGCTCGCTGCCGTCGGCGGTGAGCTCGCCCTCCGCCGTCAGCTCGCCGAGTCGCACGACGCGAACCGGCGTGTATACGCCGTCAGGCATGAGTCGGGCCGCCGCGGCATCCGTGCCGGTCAGCTCGGCCGCACGGGCACGCATTCGCGCGGCGAGCGCGAGGCAGGCGGCGTGCAGCGCCTTGCCCGCGACGGTGATGCCGGCCGATGCGAACGCGCCCGTGTCGTGGGCGACGGCGTCGGTGTCGGCGTGCCAGAGCTCGATGCCGTCGGGGTCGGCACAGAGGTCGGTGACCGCGATCTGGCGGAGCACCGTCGTGGTGCCGTTGCCGAACTCGGCAGTGCCGGCTCGCAGCAGGTATGTGCCGTCGGCGCGGAGGGTCACGCTCGTGTGCGCGATGTGGCCGAAGGGCGCCATCGTGGCGATCATCGCCGCCGCGACCCCTTCGCCGACGAGCCATCCTGCAGGGGCCTGGACGCCGTTGCCGCGACGCAGCGCGGACTCGGCGAGGTCGAGGCACTGATCGAACCCGTAGCTGCCCCACACGAGGTCGTCGTGGCCCGGGTCGTCCTGCGGGGTGACGGCGTTGCGCCGGCGCAGCTCGAACGGGTCGATGCCCAGACGCTCCGACAGCTGGTCCATCGCCGACTCCACGCCGAGCACCACCTGGCCGAGCCCGTATCCGCGGAACGCGCCCGACGGCACGTTGTTCGTGTACACGACCTCCGCGTCGAGCCGTTTGAGCGGAACCCGGTAGATCGTCGTCGACTCGGCGAGGGAGTGGAACATCACGCCGCGCGAATGGTTGCCGTACGCGCCCGTGTCGCTCAGCAGGTCGATCGCCATCGCGGTCAGCCGCCCCTCGGCATCCGCGCCGAGCGTGACGCTCACCCGCATCGGATGCCGGACGGCGGCCCGCTGGAACTCGTCGGCGCGGCTGAACTCGAACGCCACCGGGCGGCGGGTGCGCAGCACCGCGAGTGCGACGAGGTCCTCGGTGAACATCTCCTGCTTGCCACCGAATCCGCCCCCGAGGCGGGCCGTGTGCACGCGCACGCGGTCGCGGTCCAGGCCGAAGATGTGCGCGATCTCGTCGCGCGCCAGAAACGGCACCTGCGTCGAGGAGCGCAGCACCAGGCGGCCGTCGTCGTCGAGCCAGCCGATCGAGCCGTGGGTCTCCAGCTGCGCGTGCGTGACCCTCGCGGTCTGCCACGTCCCGGTCACCGTCACGGCGCTCGCGGCCAGGGCGGCCTCGAGCTCGGCGGCGTCGGGCCCGGCGTGCACGCTCGCGATGACGTTGCGCTCCGCTTCGTCGACGCGGTCGGCCGGTGTGCGGTCGGGGTGCAGCAGCGGAGCGCCGGGGCGGCGCGCCTCGTCCGGGTCGAAGACGGCGGGGAGGGGCTCGTAGTCCACACGGACGAGCCGGCACGCCTCGTCCGCGGCCTCGGCGGTCTCGGCGACCACCGCGGCGACCCGCTGTCCGATGTGGCGGACCACGTCGTCGAGCATGCGCGTGTCGTCGGGATCGTCGGTGCGGTGTTCATGCCGTCCGGTGGAATAGCGCACGTCGGGGACGTCGGCGTGCGTGAAGATCGCGACGACGCCGGGCACGGCGAGGGCGGCCGCGGTGTCGATCGCCGTGATGCGCGCGTGCGCGTGAGGGCTCGTGACCAGCCGCAGCACGAGGGCGTCGGCCGCCGGGTGACCCGGCTCGAGATCGAAGGTGAAGCTCTCGCGCCCCTGCGTCAGCCGCGGGCCGGCGGCAGGCACGACAGAGCGGCCGACGACGCCCGGTTCGGATGCCGCGGCATCCGCCCCGCCTCGCTGTGCCGACCGCCCCGTCTCGCGCACCGCGGTCATGATCGCCTCGCGGATCGGGCGATACCCCGTGCAGCGGCAGAGGTTGCCCTTCATGCGACGGTCGAGGTCGTCGAGGTCGCTCTCGCAGAGCGTCGACGCCGTCACGCTCATCCCCGGCGTGCAGAACCCGCACTGGAAGCCGAAGCCGCTGGCCAGCGCCTTCTGCACCGGATGCAGCTCATCGCCCGGCGCGAGTCCGGCCGCCGTGGTGACGTGTCGACCCTCGACACGACCGGCGGGAATGAGGCAGGAGTGCACGGGCTCGCCGTCCAGCAGCACGGTGCAGGCGCCGCAGTCGCCCGCGTCGCAACCCTTCTTGACCTCGGTGTGGCCCGTCTCGCGCAGGAGGGTGCGCAGGCACTGGCCCGGACGCGGCTCGGCATCCACCTCGGCGCCGTCGACGACCCACTTCATGCGAGCTCCCTCCGGATGTCCTCCGCGAGCGCGGCGGCGACACCGCGACGCCAGTCGGCCGACCCGAGCGGGTCGGTGTAGTACCCCGGGGATTCCTCGATGGCGGCGGCGAGGGTCGCGGCATCCGGCAGCGCGGTGAAGCGCAGCACCGTGGGACGCCAGGTCGCCGCCGTCACACCGAAGACACTGGCGCCGTCGGGGTCGACCCGGCCCGTGACGACGGCTCCCGAGCGGCCGTGCTCGGCCAGGGCGATCTTGCGCAGCGCGGCGCGCGAGCGCAGCGCGTGGGCGGGCAGGCGGATCGCGCGCAGCACCTCGCCCCGCGCGAGAGACGTCGTTCCATTGCCCGTCACGAGCTCGGCGACGGGCAGCTCGCGGTCGCCGTCGTCGCTCCAGATCTCGGCGACGCCGTCGAGCCCGGCACACAGCGACACCATCGCGCCCGCCGCGAAAGCGCGGCAGACGTTGCCGCCGACGGTGGCGGTGTTCCAGATCTTGAACGAGGCGAGGAGGGCGTTCGCGGCATCCGGGATGATCGAGGCGGCCGTCCACGGTGCCGGGGCCTTCTGCGCGAACGCGACGAGGCGTGCGATGGTGCACGTCGCGGCGATGCGCAGACCCTCGGCATCGGCGTCGAGGTCGGCCCAGCCCATGCCGGTGAGGTCGACGAACCCGGTCGTTGCGGGCTGCGGCTCGCTCATCAGCCAGGTGCCGCCCGCCATGATCGTCTCGCCCTCGGCGAGCCGGAGGTCGTCACGGGTGCGCGCCGTCCGGAACGAGCGCACGGTGGTGATGTCCATGTGTCGCTCCGATCTGGGTCACGTCCCGTCCGCGGCGTCGGGTGCGCGGGCCGGATCGGGTTCGAGTGAAACAGAGTGCCGTTTCGCCCGTGTTTCACGCGCACGCAACAGGCCCGCAACGAGCGGCGATTACGGTGACGACCATGCGCGAGATCCTGTCCCCGGCAGCCCAGTGGGTGCGCGAGGGGCGCGTGTTCGCGATCGCGACGGTGGTCGCGGTTTCCGGCAGCGCGCCGCGGCCCGTCGGGGCGAGCATGATCGTCTCGGATGCCGGGGTGTTCGGGAACGTGTCCGGCGGCTGCGTCGAGGGGGCCGTGCACGAGCGCTGTCTCGACGCGATCGCCACCGGCGCGGTGTCCATCGACAGCTTCGGCTACAGCGACGGCGAGGGCTTTGCCGCGGGATTGACCTGCGGGGGAGCGGTCGACGTGCTCGTGCGCCCCGTGTCGCCCGGCAGCGCCGCGGCGGCCCAGCTCGCACTGCTGGCCGAGCGGGATGCCGCGGGCATCCCCACCCGCTTCCGGCTCGTCACGTCGGGGGCGCTGCGCGGACAGGGGACGGTGCGGGACGGGTCCGCGCCCGCGTTCGACGCGGATGCCGACGCGATCGTCGTCGAGGTCGGCGCGCGCCCGCGACTCATCGTGGTCGGCGCCGTGGAGTTCGCCGTCGCCCTCGCGCGGCTCGGCACGGCGATGGGACACCGCGTGAGCGTGGTCGATCCCCGAGATCTCTTCGCCACCGCCGACCGCTTTCCCGGCGCGGAGGTCGTGGTCGACTGGCCCGACCGCTATCTCGCCGCCGAGAGGCTCGAGGCGGGCACGGCGATCTGCGTCCTGAGTCACGATCCGCGACTGGACGTCCCGGCACTCCGGGTCGCGCTCGGCTCGCCCGCCGATTACGTGGGAGCCATGGGCAGCCGCCGCACCCACGACGATCGCCTCCGCCGCCTCCGCGAGGCCGGCGTGGGCACCGCCGCTCTCGCTCGCCTGCGCTCGCCGATCGGGCTCGATCTGGGTGGCGTGTCGGCGGAGGAGACCGCGCTGTCGATCCTCGCCGAGATCATCGCCGATCGTCGGGGCGGGTCGGGTGCACGGTTGTCGGGTCTGGCCGGACCCGTCCACGCCGCCGCTCGCGGCGGGGGGCAGGCGGTGACCGTGCCGGCGAGCCCCGCGGTCTGCGCGCCGATCAGCGCTGTCGGCCGGGCGCCCGCCGGGCGTTCATGACGGTCTGCGGGGTCGTCCTCGCGGCGGGCGCCGGCACCCGCTTCGGTGGCCCGAAGGCGCTGGCCCGCACCGCCGCGGGAGAGTCGTGGCTGGTGCTCGCCGTCGCCACGCTGCGCGCCGCCGGGTGCGTCCCGGTCGTCGTCGTGCTGGGCACCGGCGCCGACGAGGCGGAACCGCTCGTCCCGACGGGGACGGTCGTGGTGCGCGTCGCCGACGGGTACCGCGAGCTGTCGGCATCCGTCCGTGTCGGGCTCGAGGCTGCCGCCGGCTCGAGCGCCGTCGCCGCGCTCGTGGTTCCCGTGGACGTGCCGGAGCTGCCGGCATCCGCGTGCCGTCGGGTGATGCGGCGTGCCGACGGCGACGCGCTCCGGCAGGCCGCGTACCGTGGCCGCCCGGGTCATCCGGTGCTGATCGGCCGGGCGCACTGGCCGCGGGTCGCCGGCGAGCTGGCCGGTGACAGGGGTGCCGGCGCCTACCTGCGCGCGCACGGCGCCGAGCGCGTGGAGTGCGCCGACCTGTGGCATGGCCGCGACCGGGATACCCGCGACTGACGCCGCGCCCGCGGTCCACCCACCGTCGCCATTGCCCTGTACGCCGCGCCGAGCGAGGCGGTAGCCTCGCGGCACGGCACCGGCTCACCCACCAGGAGGCGTCATGATTCCCGAGATCAACTATTGGGCCGTGCTCATCGGCACGGTTCTCAGCATGGCGCTGGGCGCCGTCTGGTACTCGCCGGCGCTCTTCGTCGACCGGTGGGCACGCCTGGCCCGCATCGACATGAGCGCACGTCGCGGCTCGCCCGCGATTCCGCTGATCGTGTCTGCGGTCGTGACGTTCCTCACGGCGTGGGTGCTGGCGGGCTCGGTCGCGATCGCGTGGCACTTCTACGGCGGCGGCTATCTCGCGTCGGCGCTCGTGACAGCGGTCACGCTCTGGGCCGGTTTCACCGCGGCGCGGGTCATCACCCACGACGCGTTCGAAGGGCGCCCGTCGCAGCTGACGGTGCTCACGATCGGATTCGAGCTGACATCGGTGCTGCTGATGGCGCTCGTCATGGGACTCTGGCCGCCGATCGGAACCGTCTGACTCAGGCGGCGGCGCCCACCACGGCGGCGATCGCCGAGGTGAAGAAGCCCAGGCCGTCCACGCCCGAGCGCATCGCGTCGGGGGTGTTCGGGCCGAAGCCCGGCTCCACCGCGTGCTCGGGGTGGGGCATGAGGCCGACGACGTTGCCGTGCTCGTTCGTGAGACCCGCGATGTCGTCCAGCGAGCCGTTGGGGTTCACGCCGAGGTAGCGGAACGCGACGAGTCCGTCGCCCTCGATCCGCTTCAGCGTCTCGGCCGAGCAGATGTAGCCGCCGTCCGCGTTCTTGAGGGGGATCGTGATCTCCTGGCCGGTCTCGAACGCCGAGGTCCACGCGGTCGACGCGTTCTCCACGCGCAGGCGCTGGTCGCGCCGGATGAACTGCTGGTGGGCGTTGCGGATCAGACCGCCCGGCAGCAGATGAGCCTCCACGAGCATCTGGAAGCCGTTGCAGATGCCCAGCACGGGCATGCCCTTGGCGGCCGCGTCCTTCACCTCGGTCATGATCGGGGCGAGCGCGGCGATCGCACCGGCGCGCAGGTAGTCGCCGTAGCTGAAGCCACCCGGCAGGACGAGCGCGTCGACGCCCTCGAGGTCGTGCGACCCGTGCCAGAGGGCGACGGGCTCGGCGCCCGCGAGGCGGATCGCCCGCTGGGCGTCGCCGTCGTCGAGCGAGCCCGGAAAGGTGATGACGCCGATGCGTGCGGTCATTCGACGACCTCGATGCCCACGACGTCCTCGATCACCGCGTTGGAGAGCACCTCGTCGGCCAGGGTGCGCACCGTCTCGAGGGTCTTCTCGTCGGCGACGTCGACGGTGAGCTCGAAGCGCTTGCCGATGCGGACGGCCGAGAAGCCCTCCACGCCGAGGCGGCCGAGGGCGCCGGCGACGGCCTTGCCCTGCGGGTCCAGCAGTTCGGCCTTGGGCATGACATCGACGACGATGGTGGGCATTCGGTCCTCCTGAGGGCCGCCTGACGGCCGCGGGGTCGTCCCGCCGACGGATGCCGGAGTCGGCGCGCCACGGGAGGGAAGGGGTCGCCCACAGTCTACGGGCATCCCGCCCTCGGCATCCGTTGCCAGCGCGACGCCGGGCGACGCGGACGCCAGCGAATTGCCACGGCCGCCGTTACGCAACTGTGATCGGCTCATGGGAGCGCTCCCTTGCATTCCTGGGAGCGATCCCATAACGTCGTCGGTGTCCGGTGAGAGCGCTCCCATTCCGATAGCGACGCGGCAACGCGGGGAGACGGGAACGCAACCCACGCACCTGAAACACATCCACAAAGGAGTGACACGTGAACACACGCGCACTGCGGCGCATCGGCCTCGTGGCCGGCGTCGCGACCACCTCCGCCCTCGTCCTCGCCGGCTGCGCCGGTGGCGGCGGCGGAGCAGCCACGGCCGACCCCAACGAGAAGGTCACCCTGACCGTTGCGACCTTCAACGACTTCGGATACTCGGACGCCCTGTTCGCCGAGTACACGAAGGAGCACCCGAACGTCACGATCGTGCACAACAAGGCGGCCACGAGCAACGACGCGCGCGCCAACTACTTCCAGAAGCTCGGCAAGACCGGCCTCGCCGACATCGAGGCCATCGAGGTCGACTGGCTGCCCGAGGTCATGAAGTACTCCGACCTGCTCGCGCCCGTTCCCGCCGACCTGAAGAGCCGCTGGCTGGACTGGAAGACCAAGGCCGCCACCGACCCCAAGGGCAACCTCATCGGCTATGGCACCGACATCGGCCCCGAGGGCGTCTGCTACCGCTCCGACCTGTTCGCCGCGGCGGGCCTGCCGACCGACCGCGAGTCGGTCGCGAAGCTGCTCACCGGCGACTGGAAGACCTACTTCGACACCGGTGCCAAGTACACCGCCGCGACCGGAAAGGCGTTCTTCGACTCCGCCGGCGGCACCTACCAGGGCATGATCAACCAGGTCGAGGCCGCGTACGAGAACCCCTCGGACGGCAAGATCACGATCGACCCGCAGGTCGAGACGATCTACAACCAGGTGCTCGACGCCGCCAAGACGCAGTCCGCCCACCTCAGCCAGTGGTCCGACGACTGGATGGCCGGCCTGTCCAACGGCTCGTTCGCGACGATGCTCTGCCCGGGCTGGATGCTCGGTGTCATCTCCGGCAACGCCAAGGACGTCAAGGGCTGGGACATCGCCAACGTCTTCCCCGGCGGCGGCGGCAACTGGGGCGGTTCGTACCTGACCGTCCCCGCCAACGGCAAGAACGTCGCGGCTGCCCAGCAGCTCGCCGACTGGCTGACCAGCCCCGACACGCAGCTCAAGGCGTTCGAGGCGGCCGGCACGTTCCCGAGCCAGGTCGACGCGATGAAGTCCGACACGCTGCTGAGCTCGAAGAACGAGTTCTTCAACAACGCTCCGGTGGGCCAGATCCTCACCGACCGCGCCAACGCGGTCACCGTCTCGCCCTTCAAGGGCCAGTTCTACTTCCAGATCAACGACGCGATGCAGAAGGCTCTGACCCGCGTCGAAGAGGGAACGCAGGACAAGGCCGCCTCGTGGGCGCAGTGGCAGACGGAAGTCGCCGCCATCAAGTAAGGACGACGGCAGACATGTGACAGCGGGCCCGGGGGACCCTCCCGGGCCCGCTCCCTGCCTCAACCACGAGATCGAAGGACTGAAGAGTGGACACCACCAGAACCTCCACGCGCGTGCGCGGCACCGCCGCCATCGCCGCGCGTCAGCCGAAACGGATCGGCTTCGGCAGCCGGCTGAGCTCGTGGGACCTCAAGCTCTCGCCGTACCTGTACATCTCCCCGTTCTTCATCCTGTTCCTCGTCGTCGGGCTCTTCCCGATCGGGTACACCGCGGTGATCTCCTTCATGGACTGGGACCTGGTGCGAAACTCCGGCACGTTCGTCGGGTTCGACCAGTACGCCACCGTGATCTCCGACCCGAAGTTCTGGGCGGCGCTGCGCAACACCTTCAGCATCTTCCTGCTGTCGTCGGTGCCGCAGCTCATCGCCGCCGTGTTCATCGCGGCGTTGCTGGATCAGAACATCCGCGCCAAGACCTTCTGGCGCATGGGCGTGCTCGTCCCGTACGTCATGGCCCCGGTCGCCGTGGCCCTGATCTTCTCGAACATGTTCGGTGACCAGTACGGCATCATCAACACCTGGCTGAGCAGCATCGGGCTGCCTCCCGTCATGTGGCATTCCGACACCTTCGCCAGCCACATCGCGATCGCCACGATGGTGAACTTCCGCTGGACCGGATACAACACCCTCATCCTGCTGGCGGCGATGCAGGCCATCCCGCGCGACTACTACGAGGCCGCGACGGTGGACGGCGCCGGAAAGGTGCGCCAGTTCTTCGCGATCACCCTGCCGAGCCTGCGCCCCACCCTGATCTTCGTGATCATCACGTCCACCATCGGTGGCCTGCAGATCTTCGACGAGCCGCGCATGTACGACCAGACCGGCACCGGCGGCGCGAACAACCAGTGGCTGACGATCTCGCTCTGGCTCTACGACCTCGGCTGGGGCCAGTGGAACCTGGGCCGCGCCGCCGCGCTGGCCTGGATCCTCTTCATCATCATCCTGGTGATCGGCGTCATCAACCTCTTCATCACCCGCAACCTGGTGCGCGACGAAGGAAGCCGCAACACCCTCACCCGGGCACAGATGCGCGCCGCCCGACGCGCAGCCCGTGCCGCGGTCGCCGCCGATCGCGCGGCGGCATCCGAACCCCGTCGCACGAACGAATCAGCGGAGGTGACGCGATGAGCGTCCTCAACGAACAGGCCGTCCCCGTCGTCGACGACGCGCTGCCGACCCCGGGCCGGGGCGAGAAGAAGCGTCGTCCGCGCCACGTCAAGGGCACCCGCCCGGGCTGGATCGTCTACGCCTGCCTCGCCGCCGTGCTCGTCGGCAGCCTCTTCCCCTTCTACTGGTCGCTGCTGATCGGCTCCGGCGACTCGTACACGATCCGCGACCCCAACATGTCGTGGATCCCGGGCGGCAACTTCTTCGCCAACGCCGCGAAGGTCATGAACGATCCGGCCGTGAACTTCTGGGTGGCCCTGTGGAACTCGATCATCAGCTCCGGCCTGATCGCCCTCTCGGTCGTCTTCTTCTCGACGCTCGCCGGGTGGGCGTTCGCCAAGCTGAAGTTCAAGGGATCGAGCTGGCTACTCGTCTTCGTCATCGCGACGATGGCCGTCCCCACCCAGCTCGGCGTCGTGCCGCTGTACATCCTGTTCAGCGAGATGGGCTGGACCGGTCAGCTCGGCGCGATCATCGTGCCCGCCCTCGTGAGCGCGTTCGGCGTGTTCTGGATGACGCAGTACCTGCGCCAGGCGGTGCCCGACGAGCTGATCGAGGCGGCCCGCGTGGACGGGGCGAGCTCGTTCCGCACCTTCCTCACCGTCGGCCTGCCGGCCGCGCGGCCCGCCGCTGCCATGCTTGCGCTGTTCACCTTCGTGTCGGCGTGGAACAACTTCTTCTGGCCGTTCATCGTTCTCGACCGGCAGAACCCGACGCTGCCCGTGGCGCTGTCGCTGCTGCAGTCCAACTACTTCATCGACTACTCGATCGTGCTCGCGGGCGTGCTTCTGGCCACGATTCCGCTGCTGATCTTGTTCGTCTTCGCCGGCAAGCAGCTGGTCAGTGGCATTATGCAAGGCGCGGTCAAGGGCTGAGCGCCCGACCGCTTCAGAAAGGTCGACTCATGACAGAGTTCTCCCGCTCCTTCCCGGAGGGCTTCCTCTTCGGCGCGGCCACCGCGGCGTACCAGATCGAAGGCGCCGCCTTCGAGGACGGTCGCACGGCATCCATCTGGGACGCGTTCAGCCGCGTGCCCGGCGCCGTGATCGCCGCCGACAACGGTGATGTCGCGTGCGATCACTACCACCGCTTCCGCGACGACGTGTCCCTCATGAAGGACCTCGGGCTCGACACGTATCGCTTCTCGGTCTCGTGGTCGCGGGTGCGTCCCGACGGGGGGCCGGTCAACCGCAAGGGGCTCGACTTCTACGAGCGCCTGGTCGACGAGCTGCGGGCCAACGACATCCTGCCGTGGCTCACGCTGTATCACTGGGACATGCCGCAGGCGATCGAGGAGAAGGGCGGCTGGACCGTCCGTTCCACGAGCGAGCAGTTCCTCGAGTACGCGCTGGGCGTTCACGACGCGCTGGGCGACCGGGTGCAGAACTGGACGACGCTCAACGAGCCCTGGTGCTCGTCCTTCCTGAGCTACACCGCGGGCATCCACGCGCCGGGCCGCTACAGCGTGACCGATGGCGTGCTCGCCGCCCACCACCTCATGCTCGGCCATGGGGCGGTCGTGCGCGAGCTGCGTGAGCGCGACGCCGATCTGCGCCTCGGCATCACGCTGAACCTCACGGTGGCCGACGCCGTCGACCCCGCGGATGCCGCGGATGCCGATGCCGCCCGCCGCATCGACGGGCAGTTCAACCGGTGGTTCCTCGACCCGATCTTCCGCGGCGCGTACCCCGCCGATGTGATCGAGGACATCCGCGCCGTCGCGCCCGAGGCCATCGACGCGCTCGAGGCGGCGAATCAGCCGGGCGACCTGAACACCATCTCGCAGCCGCTGGACGCGCTCGGGGTGAACTACTACCACGGCGAGTTCGTGGGTGGCGCACCCGACCCGCAGCCACCGCTGCCGGGCGATGCGCCGACCGACCGGCCCGCGGCATCCCCCTTCCCGTCGCACGAGGGCATCTACTGGCACGATCGCGGTCTGCCGCGCACCAACATGCACTGGGAGGTGCAGCCCGAGGGGCTGACGCGTCTGCTGCAGCGCGTCTGGGCCGAGTACGCCCAGCCGGCCGGCACCGCCCTGTACGTCACCGAGAACGGCGCTTCCTACGACGACGAGCTCGTCGTCGAGGACGGCGTCGCCCGCGTGCACGACCTCGAGCGCACGCAGTTCCTGCTCGCCCATCTGGACGCGATCCTCGACGCCGCCGATGCGGGCGTGGATGTGCGGGGCTACTTCTACTGGTCGCTCCTGGACAACTTCGAGTGGGCGTGGGGATACGCCAAGCGCTTCGGGATCGTCCACGTCGATTACGACACCCAGGTGCGCACCGCGAAAGACAGCGCGCTGGAGTATCGTCGGGTCATCGCCGCCCGCGCACTCGACGACGCGGCGGTTCCGGTCTCCGGGGCCGTCCCGCATCCCGGCGCACCGATCTCGACTCTTCAGAGGTAGCCCGTGACCATCGACACCCCGCGCGTCGCCCCGACGATCGAAGAGGTCGCGGCCGCCGCGGGAGTGTCGCGGTCGACCGTCTCCCGCGTCGTCAACGGCTCCACGGCCGTGAGCCCGGCGGCTCTGGAAGCGGTGCGGCGCGCCATCGCGGACCTGAACTACGTGCCCAACCGTGCCGCGCGCTCGCTCGCGAGCCGCGCCACGATGGCGATCGCACTCGTCGTGCCCGAGGACACCACCCGGTTCTTCGGCGACCCGTTCTTCGCCTCGGTCGTGTCGGGAATCAACACGCGGCTCAGCCGGTCGGAGTACGTGCTCAACCTGATCATCGCGAGCGACGATCCGGGTGACAAGACCTCGGCATACGTGCGCAGCGGCGCCGTCGACGGTGCGATCGTCGTCTCGCACCACACGAGCGACACGTTCATCGACCGCATCGCGCACGTCGTGCCGGTCGTCTACGGCGGCCGTCCCGTGCGGGAGCGCGAACGCGACTACTACGTCGACGTCGACAACGTCGCCGGCGGACGCGAGGCGACCGAGTATCTGATCGGTCGAGGCTTCCGCCGCATCGCGACGATCGCCGGCCCTGTCACGATGCCGGCCGGCATCGACCGTCTCGTTGGCTTTCGCGATGCGCTCTCCGCCGCCGGGCTCGAGCCGGTCGCCGAGGAGGACGGCAACTTCACGGCCGACGGCGGCTCGGCCGCGATGCAGCGGATCATCGAAACGGGAGTGGAGTTCGACGCGCTCTTCGTCGCGAGCGATCTGATGGCTCGCGGTGCGCTCGCGGCGCTCGGGCGCGCGGGCATCCGCGTTCCCGAGGACGTCGCGATCGTGGGCTTCGACGACTCGCCCGTCGCGCGCACCGTCAGCCCGCAGCTCACGACGATGCGCCAGCCCTCCCACGAGCAGGGGGAGCGCATGGCCGACATGCTGCTGTCGATCCTCTCCGGCGGCACGCCCGACCGTGTGACGATCCTGCCGACGGAGCTCATCGTCCGCGACTCCGCCTGACCTCGGCATCCGCGGGGCGCCGCGTCGCTCGGCGCCGCCCCGCGTCCGTCGATCCGGCGCCGAGCGTCAGCCGACGTTCTCGGGATCGCCGCCGAGCGGGCCGATGGGCACGATCGGCCCGCCGTCATCCGCGCCGGTCTTGCGCGCCCGGGCGATGGCGTTGCCGAGGTGGTAGATGACGAGAGCGGCCACGGTGCCCAGGACGATGGCGCCGAAGCTGAGCGTTCCGAGGTTCATCGTGAAGCCCGCGATCGCGATGACGAAGGCCACGGCGACCGTGTACTGGTTGACCGGGCGGGAGAAGTCCACCTGGTTGTCGACCCAGATCTTGATGCCGATGACGCCGATGAGGCCGTAGAGCGCGGTCGTCACGCCGCCGAGCACGCCCGCGGGCATCGCGAAGATCACCGCGCCGATCTTCGGGGAGAAGGCCAGCAGGATCGCCACGGTGCCGGCGACCCAGTACGCGGCCGTCGAGTAGACGCGGGTTGCGGCCATGACGCCGATGTTCTCGCCGTAGGTGGTCGTGCCCGAGCCGCCGCCGAGGCCGGCGATCGTGGTCGCCAGGCCGTCGGCGATCAGCGCGCGACCGGTGCGCTTGTTGATCGAGGGGTCGCCGGTCATGGTGGCGACACCGCGCACGTGGCCCACGTTCTCGGCGATCAGCACGAGGATCACGGGCAGGAACATCGGCAGCATCGCCCAGGCGTGCGCGTCGCCGAACGCGGGCAGGTGGAACTGGGGGAGGCCGACCCACGCGGCATCCGCGACGCCGTCCCATTTCACGCGACCCATCAGCGCGGCCACGACGTAGCCGACGACGACGCCGAGGAAGATCGAGATGCGCCCCAGGAAGCCGCGGAAGAACACGGCGAACAGGATGCAGGCGGCCAGCGTGATGCCGCCGAGCAGCGCGTCCTGCTGGAAGTTCGTCCACGCCACGGGCGCGAGGTTCAGGCCGATGAGCGCCACGATCGCGCCGGAGACGACCGGGGGCATGAGCTTCTCGATCCAGCCGGTGCCGGTGGCCTGCACGAGCAGCCCGATGCCGGCCAGCAGCACGCCGGCGACGAACACGCCGAGCAGGGCCTGACTGATCTGCTCGCCGGTCTCCAGCGCCTTTCCGCCGCCCGGGCCGAGGGCGAGGATCGGCGCGATGAACGCGAACGAGCTGCCGAGGTAGCTGGGCAGGCGGTTGCCGGTGAGGACCAGGAACAGCAGGGTGCCGATACCGGAGAACAGCAGCGTGGTCGAGACCGGGAACCCGGTGAGCAGCGGCACGAGGAATGTCGCACCGAACATGGCGACCACGTGCTGGGCGCCGATCGCGATCGTCGCCGGCCAGCCGAGGCGTTCGTGCGGCTTGACGACGGCGCCGGGCTCGACGGTGCGGCCGTCTCCGTGCTGAGTCCAGATGGGCATGGTCGTGCTCCTTCTTCGGCGGTGCGGTCGGCGAAACGGCGGGGGATGGGGCGGGCGGCGGATGCCCAGGTCAGGCTACCTGGGAGCGGGCTGTGAGCCGCGCACGCGCGCCGTGAAAGAGCGCTCCCGTCTCAGTTGCGCTCGCCCCGCGGCAGATGCTGAGGTGTCACGGCCTGTCGAGTGGCGTCCAGCACCGATCCGAGATCGTCGAAACGCAGCTGCCCGACCCGCAGGAAGAGGAAGTCGACCACGGCGAGCTGCGCCATGCGGCTGGCCAGCGCCGCCGCGCGTAGCGTCGCCTCCCGGGCGGGCGTGCGCAGCACGAGGTCGCAGGCGCCGGCGAGCGCCGAGTCGGGGTCGCCGGTCACGGCGACGGTCAGGGCTCCCGTGCGGGCGGCGACCTCGACCGCGTGCAGCACGTCGCGGGTGCCCCCACTGAACGAGAAGGCGATGACGACGGCGTCGGTGCCGGCGAGCGCAGCGTGCACGAGCTGCAGATGCGTGTCGGGCGCGTTCAGGCAGTTCACGCCGATGCGCTGCAGCTTCTGCGACAGGTCGCCGGCGGCCAGACCCGACGCGCCCACGCCGACGGCGATCACGCGCGCACCCGCGGCGATGCGCCCGGCGACCTCCTCCAGCGCCGCGAGGTCGATCAGCCGCGCCGTCTGTTCGATCGTGCGCGCCTCGTGGAAGGCGACTTTGGAGACCATGTCGGACAGCGAGTCCGACGGGTTCAGCTGCCCTTCGGCGATGTCCGAACGCTCGAGGTCGGCGGCGTTGCGCGACAGCTCCTGCGCCAGCTGCATGCGCAGTGCCGGAAACCCGGCGAAGCCGAGCGCTTTGGAGAAGCGCACGACCGAGGCCTGGGAGACGCCGGCGTGGTCGGCGAGTTCGGCCACGGTCGCGTTGACGACGGCATCCGGATCGTGCAGCACGATCGTGGCGACCCGGGACTCCGCTGGACGCAGACGCGGCACGGCCGTGCGGATCGTCTCGATGACGTCGCCGTCCATGTCGCCTCCCGGGTCTGCGTCAGTCTCCCACGCTTCATGAAATCATGCTTCACATTTGATCGGCTTTGTGAAATAGTCATTCACGCCCACGAAACCGCGCGGGACCGCCATCGACGAGGAGGCCGCATGACCGCTCCCGTGTCCGCCGTCACCACGGAACAGCAGAACCCGCGCACCCGGGCGCTCGACGCCATGAGCGTCACCGAGCTGCTCACCGCGATGAACGACGAGGACCGCCGCGTGCCCGTGGCCGTCGCCGCCGCGATCGGACAGATCGCCCGTGCGGTCGATCTCGCCGTCGCCGCCCTCGGCGCCGGCGGCCGGCTCATCTACCTGGGCGCCGGCACGAGCGGACGGCTCGGGGTGCTGGATGCCGCGGAGTGCCCGCCCACCTTCGGCACCGATCCGGGACAGGTGCGGGGGGTGCTCGCGGGTGGGCGCGCCGCCATGTTCGAGGCCGTGGAGAACGCCGAAGACTCCGTCGAGTTCGCCGTCGCCGACCTGCAGGCCATCGAACTGAGCGCTGCCGACGTCGTCGTGGGAATCGCCGCCTCCGGCCGCACGCCCTACGTCATCGGCGGCCTCGACCACGCGCGCGCGATCGGCGCGGCGACGGTGGCCCTTGCCGCCAACCCGAATGCCGAGATCAGCGAGCATGCCGACGTCGCGATCGAGATCGACAACGGTCCCGAAGTGCTCACCGGTTCCACTCGGCTGAAGGCGGGCACGAGTCAGAAGCTGGTGCTGAACATGATCTCCACGGCGACGATGGTGCGCCTCGGCAAGGTCTACGGCAATCTCATGGTCGATGTCCGCCCGACCAACGAGAAGCTCGTCGACCGCGCAGTCCGCATCGTGCAGGCCGCCACCGGATGCGACCGCTCACGCGCCGAGAGCGCACTGGCCGACGCCGACGGCCACGCGAAGACCGCCATCGTGGCGATCCTCTGCGGAATCGGCGCCGCGGCCGCCCGCGAACGACTCGCGGACGCGCACGGCTTCGTCCGCGCCGCCATCGACGACGCGGCCCCCGCCGGCCCCGCCCCCACCGACCAGCGCTAGTCGCCCCGGACATCACGAAAGGAATCACCGTGGATTACCCGAAACTCAGCCGCGACATCCTCCCGCTCGTCGGCGGCGGCGAGAACATCTCGTCGTTCACCAACTGCATGACCCGCCTGCGGCTCGAGATCATCGATCCCTCCCGCGTCGACGTCGACGCGATCAAGAAGCTCGACGGCGTGATGGGCGTGGTCGACGGCGACCAGCTGCAGGTCGTCGTGGGCCCCGGTCACGCCCAGCGCCTGCGCGACGCGTTCGCGGCGGAGAGCGGGCAGCAGGGCACCGCGCCGGTGGATGCCGACGATGAGGCCCCGCTGAGCGCGGCGGCCGATCTGCGCGCACTGCAGACGAAGAACACCCAGAAGGTGAAGGCGCGCCAGAAGACCGGTGTGCACTCGCTGTTCCGCCACATCGGCAACATCTTCATCCCGATCATCCCCGGCTTCATCGCGTGCGGTCTCATCGTCGCGATCGCGAACGTCTGGAAGCTGATCGCCCCCGGCGTCGCCCTGAACCCCTGGTTCCTCGCGTTCGCCGCGCTGGGTTCGATCGTCGTGGGGGCCCTGAATCTGCTGGTGGGCTACAACACCGCGAAGGAGTTCGGCGGCACCCCCGTGCTCGGCCTCATCGCCGGCGCCGTGTCGTACATGCCCGCCCTCGCCGGCATCCCGGCCTCGAAGGCGGCCGACGGCACGGCGATTGCCGCACAGCCCCTGGTACTGCCCCTGTTCGGCGAGCTCAAGCCGGCACTGGGTGGCATCATCGGCGTGATCGTGACCGCCTGGCTGTTCACGGTGATCGAGAAGTGGGTGCGCACGCGCGTTCCCGCGTGGCTCGACCTGTTCGTGGTTCCCGTCGTCACCGTGCTCGTCGGGGCCGCGGTCTGCATCCTCGTGATCATGCCCATCGCGGGACTGCTGATGCAGGGCATCAACTGGGTGCTGATCGATTTCGCCCTCGAGCGCGGTGGCGTCATCGGCGGGTACCTGCTGTCGTCGCTGTTCCTGCCGCTCGTCATGCTCGGCATCCATCAGGGACTCACCCCCATCCACGCGCAGCTGATCGCCGACCACGGCTTCACCCAGCTGCTCCCCGTGCTGGCGATGGCGGGGGCGGGCGAGGTCGGTATGGCGATCGCGATCTACGTCAAGACCAAGAGCACGCGTCTGAAGAGCATCATCCGTGCGGCGCTGCCCATCGGCGTCCTCGGTGTGGGTGAGCCGCTCATCTACGGCGTCTCGCTGCCCCTGTTCTACCCCCTCATCACCGCCTGCCTCGGCGGCGGCTTCGGCGGCGCGTTCGTGGCCTACGGCATCCAGGCGACGGGCGGGTTCGGCGCCGGCGCGCTGGGACTGTCGGGCGTGCTGATGACGGCCGTCATCACCAACGGACAATGGCTCTGGTACGTCGGGGGCCTTCTGATCGCCTACGTCATGGGATTCGTTCTGACCTACTTCTTCGGCTTCAAGGAGCACATGGTCGAGCGGCTGAGCTGATGCTGTTCTCGATCTATCCCACCGATACGCCCGAGGTCCGCGCGGACGTCATCGACCAGGCGTGCGCGGTCGCCGCGGCGCCGATGCTCTTCACGTCGCTGCACCAGCCGGAGAGCGCGGGCCTGCTCGGCTTCGCCGCCGAGCTGGCGGACGCGCACCGGGAGCGGGGTGTGACGTTCTGCGCCGACATCTCGCCGCTCGCCCTCGAGCGCCTGGGCGAGGGGTTCGACGGGCTAGGGCGGCTGCGCGACGGCGGTGTCGAGATGCTGCGGATCGACTTCGGCTTCGCGCCGGAGGAGATCCGCCGCATCGCCCGCGCCTCGGGATGCCGCATCGCGGTGAACGCGAGCACGGCGACCGCGTCGTTCCTCGACGAGCTGGACGGCATCGACGTGGTCGGATGGCACAACTTCTATCCCCGGCCCGAGACCGGCATCGGCACGGAGTTCTTCGTCAGCCAGAACGCGTTGTTCGCCGAGCGGCAGAGCCCCGTGTACGCGTTCCTTCCGGGCGAGAGCGCGCTGCGCGCACCCCTTCACCTCGGTCTGCCCACGCTCGAGGAGCATCGTCATCGCACCGCGTGGCGCAACTATCTGCACCTGCGTGCGATCGCGCCCGATGTCGAGATCGTCTGCGCCGAGGGCACCGTGCACGCGGAGCATCTCGAATGGATCGCCCACCACGAGCGCACCGGCGAGGTGACGGTGCCCCTGTCGGACCTCGACCCGGCGGCGGCCTTCCTTCGCGGCGCCGCCTGGCGGCTGCGTGTCGAAGACAGCGCGGCGTCGTTCCGGCTGGAGGAGACGCGCGGGAGCGTCGCTCCGGATGCCGCGCGCAACGCCGACCATCGTGCCGCCGGGTCGCTGCAGATGGATCTCGACAGCCTCGGTCGCTATCGGGGAGAGATCCACCTGATGCGTCGGGATCTGCCGCTCACGGGTCTGCAGGCCCATGTCGGCGAGATCGCGGCGCCCGCCCGCGGCATCGTCGAGAGCCTGCGGCCGGGCGACACGGTGCGTTTCGTCTGAGCCGCTGCGGCGTCTCTACAACGCGGTCGCGTCAGTCGGTGAGCATCTCGAGCAGCTCGCGGTACTTCGCCGCGGTGCGCTCGACGATCTCGGCCGGCAGCTCGGGCGGCGTTCCCTGGCCGTCCCAGGCGGCGGCGAGCCAATCGCGGACGATCTGCTTGTCGAAGCTGGCCATCCGCTCGGCCGCGCTCGTGCCCTGCGCCCACGCCGCGGCATCCCAGTAGCGCGACGAGTCGCTCGTGAGCACCTCGTCGGCCAGGGTGAGCACCCCGTCGGCATCCACGCCGAACTCGAACTTCGTGTCCGCGAGGATCAGGCCCTTCGCCTTTGCGGTCGCCGCCGCCCGGCGGTAGATCTCGAGCGACAGATCTCGCAGCTGCGCGGCGCGTGCTGCACCGACCAGCTCTTCGGCTCTCGCGAAGGAGATGTTCTCGTCGTGCTCTCCCATCGGCGCCTTGTACGCCGGGGTGAACAGGGGCTCGGGGAGGCGATCGCCGTCCTGCAGGCCGGCCGGCAGCGGGATGCCGCACACCGTCCCCGCGGCGACGTACTCCTTCCAGCCCGAGCCGGTCAGATAGCCGCGCACGACGCACTCGATGGGCAGCATGTCGAGGGTGCGCACGATCATCGCCCGACCCGTGACGGCGTCCGGGACGAGATCAACCGCGTCGTCCGATCCGGAGGGGAGCACGTGGGTCGCGGCCAGGTGGTTCGGGATGCGGCGGCCGCCGTCGGCGCCGGAGAGCTGGTCGAACCACCACAGGCTGAGGGTGGTGAGCAGCTCGCCCTTTCCCGGGATGCCGGGGCTCAGGACGTGATCGAACGCGCTCACCCGGTCGCTGGCGACGACGAGCATGCGCTCGGCCGGTGCG
This sequence comes from Sphingomonas sp. BLCC-B65, assembly GCF_028550675.1. Taxonomy (NCBI): domain Bacteria; kingdom Pseudomonadati; phylum Pseudomonadota; class Alphaproteobacteria; order Sphingomonadales; family Sphingomonadaceae; genus Sphingomonas; species Sphingomonas sp. BLCC-B65. The sequence continues at coordinate 2,005,185 of NZ_JAQQGL010000001.1, forward strand.
GGGCTGTCCGACGCGGGGCGGTAGAGGTCGCGGACCTTGCCCGAGTAGACGTGGGTCCAGCCGGGCAGATCGGCGGGCGCGGCGGAGGGCGAGGAGGCGTCGGTCACGCGTCCATTATCGCGGGGACGGTGCGGCTGTGCCGCCGCCTGCGCGCGGGGTGATCTCGTCGACGAAGGCGTAGGCCTCCGCCACGACGTCGGGCCAGAGATCCACGGCATCGGTCCCGACGAAGACCCACTCGCGCATCGCGCGGCCGCGCATGGTCATCCGTTCCGCCCTGCCGGTCTTCTCGAGCGCGGTCACTCTGCTTTCGGGCAGCTTCGCGATCAGTCCCGACCGATAGCCCATGAACGCGAACACCTTCCCTCGGATGCGCAGGCCCTCGCTGCCGAACATCGGGCCGATGTCGACGCCCGGGAGCACCATGTACTCGGCGGCGATGTCGTCGAACACCGCGCGCGCCTCTACCGTCATGAGCAGACCGTAGCGCGCCGTGACAAATCAGCGTATAGTCCATGTGGACTAGTCAAGATGGAATAACAAGCCGTGGAGGAGAACAGTCGTGAAGAGCGCCGTGGACCGGCTCACACCGTTGGGAGTGATGGTGCTCGCGCTGCTGCGCGAGGACGACATGCACCCCTACGAGATGATCCGGCTGATGCGGCACCGTCACGACGATCGCATCGTGTCGGTGACCAACGGCACGATGTACCACACCGTCGCACGTCTGGAGAAGTCCGGTCTGCTCGCCGAGGTCGGCGTCGATCGGGACGGCAACCGGCCGGAGCGCACGACGTACACCCTCACCGATGCCGGCCACGAGGTCGTCCAGGACTGGGTGCGCCGGGAGCTTCCGCTCCTGGACCGGCCCGTCGAGTTCCGCGTGGCGCTGGCCGAGGCGCACAATCTCCCCCGCGAGGACGTCGTGGCGTTGCTGTCGACCCGTCGGGAGCATCTCGCCCGTGCGCGCGACGAGCTCGCCGACGGCATCGCCCATGCGCGCGAGAGCAAGACCGGCCCGGCATCCGTCATCGAGCAGTACCTCATCGAGATCGATCGCGAGCGGGCCCTGCTCGCCGCCGACCACGACTGGCTCGCCGACCTGCTGGAACGGCTCGCCCACCCCGACTTCGTGTGGGGATCACACGAGAAAACCGATCGCTATCTGGCACAGAGAGAAGCTGCTCGCTCATGACCGAACAACGCACGCGCGATGTGACCGCGCCCGCACCCACCCCCGAACGCAACCCGTGGCCCGCCCTCTGGGCGCTCGTCATCGGGTTCTTCATGATCCTGGTCGACACCACGATCGTCTCGGTAGCCAACCCCGCCATCAAGGCGGCCCTCGACCCGTCCACCAACAACCTCGACAACGTCGTGTGGGTCACGTCGGCCTACCTCCTGGCGTATGCCGTGCCCCTGCTGATCACCGGCCGTCTGGGTGATCGATTCGGACCGAAGCGCATCTACCTCATCGGCCTCGCGATCTTTACGCTCGCATCCCTGGGCTGTGGCCTGTCGGGATCCCTCGAGATGCTGATCGTCTTCCGCGCGATCCAGGGCCTGGGTGCCGCACTCATGACCCCGCAGACGATGGCCGTCATCACCCGCACCTTCCCGCCCCAGCGCCGCGGTGCCGCGATGGGCCTGTGGGGAGCGACCTCCGGGGTCGCCATGCTCGTCGGGCCGCTCGCCGGAGGCCTGCTCGTGGACGGCCTCGGCTGGGAGTGGATCTTCTTCGTCAACCTGCCCGTCGGTGTGATCGGCTTCGTCCTCGCGTGGATGCTCGTCCCGAACCTCGAGACGCACCCCCACCGCTTCGACCTGGTCGGGGTCGTCCTGAGCGCGGTCGGCCTGTTCCTCATCGTCTTCGGTCTGCAGGAGGGTGAGCACTTCGACTGGGTCGCCTGGGTCTGGACGATGATCGCGGGCGGCGTCGTGGTCATGGCGCTCTTCATCTGGCAGCAGGCGAAGACCCGCAGCGAGCCGCTCGTGCCGCTCGGACTGTTCCGCGACCGCAACTTCTCGGTGTCGAACTTCACGATCGCCACGGTCGGCTTCACGGTGACGAGCATGTCGCTGCCGCTCATGTTCTTCGTGCAGCTGGCGCGCGGTCTCACGCCCACCGAATCGGCGCTCCTGCTCGTGCCGATGGCCGTCGCCGCGGGTGTGCTCTCGCCGCTGACCGGCCGGCTGCTCGACCGGGTCGACGCCCGCGTCCTGCTGGTGCCGGGGCTGCTCCTGGTCGCCGGATCGCTCTTCTGGTACTCCTCGCTGATGCACGCCGACACTCCGATCTGGATGTTCCTGCTGCCCTCGTTCCTGATGGGCGTCGGAAACTCCGGCATGTGGGGGCCGCTGGCCACCACGGCGACCCGTAACCTCGAGCCGCGCCAGGCCGGCGCCGGCGCGGGCATCTACAACACGACGCGCACGATCGGTTCGGTGCTCGGCTCGGCGGCGATCGCCGCGTTCATGCAGTCGCGTCTCGAGGCGAACCTGCCGGGCGCCTCGAACGCCGGCGGCGACTTCGGTGCGGGACAGCTGCCCGCGTTCGTCGTCGACGGCTTCTCGAACGCCATGGCGCAGACGATCCTGCTGCCGGCGATCGTGCTGCTGATCGGCGTCGTCGCCGTGCTGTTCATGCAGCGCCCGCCGCACCTCGTCAAGCGCTGAGCGCGCGCCGCATCGCCCATCGCCGCCCGGTGAGGCCCGACGACGACACGACTCGTCAGTCGAGCGCCACCCGGGCGGCGATGTCGCGTCGGTAGTGCGAGCCCTCCAGGGTGATCCGTTCGAGAGCGGCATACGCCTGGTCGCGCGCGGCGCCGAACGAGGAACCGGTCGCCACGACATTGAGCACGCGTCCCCCCGTCGCCACCAGCTCGTCGCCGCTCACCGCCGTCGCGGCGTGGGCGAGGTGCACTCCCGGGACGGATGCCGCGGCCTCCAGTCCCGTGATGGCACGCCCCGTCCGCGGCGCCTCGGGGTAGCCCTCGCTGGCGAGCACGACCGTGATCGCGGCCGTGTCGGCGAACGTCGGTGCCGGCTCGTCCTCGAGGGTTCCGGATGCCGCGGACATGAGCAGCCGCGACAGCGGGCTCGTCAGACGCGCGAGCACGACCTGCGTCTCGGGGTCGCCGAAGCGGGCGTTGAACTCGATGACCTTGATGCCGTCGGCGGTCAGGATGAGGCCCGCGTAGAGCAGACCGATGAAGGGGGTGCCCTCGGCATCCAGCGTGCGGATGACCGGTTCGGCGACCGTCCGGGTCACCTCGGCGACGAACGCCTCTTCGCTGCCGAAATCGTCGCTCAGCCATGGCAGCGGCGAGTAGGCGCCCATCCCACCCGTGTTCGGACCCGCGTCGCCGTCGTAGGCGCGTTTGAAGTCCTGTGCGGGGCTGAGCGCCCGCACAGTGTCGCCGTCGCTGACGAAGAAGAGCGACACCTCCGGCCCGGAGAGGAACTCCTCCACCAGCACGGGGCCGGTGGGAAGGTAGGTGTCCGCGTGCGCGAGCGCCGCCTCGCGGTCGTCGGTGACGACGACCCCCTTCCCGGCGGCCAGCCCGTCGGCCTTCACGACGTGCGGCGCGCCGTAGGCGTCGAGGGCGGCTTCGACCTCTGCGCGGGTCGTCGCGCGCGTCGCCCGGCCCGTGGGCACGTGGGCGGCATCCATGATCCGCTTCGCGAACGCCTTCGAGCCCTCCAGCTGCGCGGCTGCCCTGCCGGGGCCGAACACCGGAACGCCGTGCTCCCGCAGGGCGTCGGCGACTCCCGCGACCAGCGGCGCCTCAGGGCCGATGATCACGAGGTCGATGTCGTGGTCGTTGGCGTACTCGGTCACTGCGGCCGGGCTGTTCGCATCGAGGTCGGCAACGATCGTGGCGTCGGCGGCGATGCCCGCGTTGCCCGGGGCCGCGAACAGATCGTGCCCCGCGTCCTCCCCCTTCAGAGCGAGGAGGATGGCGTGCTCGCGGGCACCGGAACCGAGGACGAGAATGCGCACCCGGCCAGCCTACCGACGGCCCGCCGCGTCGTCGGTGCGGGCTAGCGTGAAGGCATGGCCCGCAAGATCTCCACCGCCGACGGTCGTGACGCGCTCGCCGCTGTCGCCGCGGCGACGCATGCCGACGTGACACCCCCGCGCACGGCGCTGGCGACCGCCGTGCGCTACCTGCTCCAGCTGCTGGCAGAGAAGGCCCCCGGCAACACCGTCGAGGTGCGCGTGCCGCCGTTCGGCGCGGTGCAGGTGGTCGAGGGCCCGCGGCACACCCGCGGTACCCCGCCGAATGTCGTCGAGACAGACGCGACCACCTGGATCGCGCTCGCGACCGGTGTCGAGTCGTGGGCCCAGGCCCGCGCCGCCGGTCGCATTCTCGCGTCCGGAACCCGGGCCGACCTCGCGCCCCTTCTGCCGCTACGGCCGTGAGACCGCCGCCGCGGGGCGGGGGCGATCAGACGGTGACGACGATCTTGCCGCGAGTGTGGCCCTCTTCGAGAGCGGCGTACGCGGCGGCGGCCTCGTCGAGCGGATAGGTCGCGGCGATCTCGACGCGCAGCTCACCCGACGCGACGAGTTCAGCCAGCGCGCCCAGCTGCGACGCGTTCGGGCGCACCCACACGTAGTGGCCGCCGAACTCGGTGCGTGCGCGGGCATCGGCGATCGAGGCGACGACGCCGCCGTCGGCGAGCAGATCGGGCGTCGAGTCGAGCGTCGAGCCGCCGACGAAGTCGATGATGACATCGAACCCCTCGGGGGCGATCTCGCGGGCAGCGGGGACGAGGCCCTCGCCGTAGACGACGGGCTCGGCGCCCAGATCGCGGAGGTACGCGTGGTTGCGCTCCGACGCCGTGCCGACGACACGAGCCCCGAGCCGGCGTGCGAGTTGCACGCCGAACGAGCCCACCCCACCGGCGGCGCCGTGGATCAGCACGGTCTGACCCGCGCCGACACCGGCGCGCTCCAGCGTCTGCAGCGCCGTCAGCCCGGCCAGCGGCAGCGCGGCGGCATCCTCGAACGACAGACCTTCGGGCTTCAGAGTCGCGGTGCGCACCGGCACCGGCATGAACTCGGCGACCGAGCCGTTCTCGACGATGTCGGCGCGGGCGTAGGCGAGCACCGCGTCACCGACGGCGAACTCGGGGGTGTCCAGACCCGTCTTCTCGACGATGCCGGCGACGTCCCAGCCGGGCACGACCGGAAGGCGGGTGTCGATGAGGCCGCGCAGGTAGCCCTCGCGGATCTTGTAGTCGACGGGGTTGATCCCGGCCGCGACGACCCTCACCACCAGGGTGTCGGGGCCGACGTGGGGCTCCTCACGGTCGGTGAGCTCGAAGCGGTCGTTGCCGCCGAAATCCGAATAGACGAGTGCCTTCATGCTGAGTTCCAACCGTCGGCGGACACCATCCATTCCTCGAGGCAGGCGCCGCGCCTATTCTGGGGGCGTGATCAGACTCGCCACGATCGGCACCAGCACCATCACCGAGAAGTTCGCGGATGCCGTCGCGCAGACGCCCGGCATCCGCATCGACGTGGTCTTCTCCCGCGACGCAGCGCGCGGACGCGCGTTCGCCGATCGACTCGGCGTCGACGGCGTCAGCACCGATCTCGAGGCGCTGCTGGCCTCCGGCGAGGTGGATGCCGTGTACGTCGGTTCGCCGAACGGCGCCCACGCCGCGCAGGCCGAAGCGGCCATCGCGGCGGGCGTGCACGTGTTCCTCGAGAAGCCGGCGACGCCGACGGCCGACGAGTTCGCGCGCCTCGTGGAGGCCGCCCGCTCGCGAGGCGTCGTCGTGTTCGAGGGCATGCGCAACGCCTACGACCCGGGCATGGCCCGCCTCCGTACCCTGCTGCCACAGGTGGGAACGGTGCGGCTCGTGTCGTTCGGGCAGAGCCAGCGCTCGGCGCGGTACGACCTCGTGCTGGCCGGCGAGACGCCGAACATCTTCGACCCGGCTCTGGCGGGCGGAGCCCTGTTCGATCTGGGCGTCTATCCGCTCAGCGCCGCCATCGAGCTGTTCGGCCCGCCGCGCGTGGTGGTCGGGGCGACGGCGACGGTCGCGACCGGTGCCGACGGAGCGGGTGCGGCCGTGCTCGCCTACGACGGCTTCGTCGTGCAGATCGGCTTCTCCAAGATCGGCGCCTCGCGTCGGCCGAACGAGATCCAGGGCGAGCTCGGCACGATCGAGATCGACGAGATCACGGCGCCGCGCCGGATCACGCTCGACCTGTTCTCCGGTGTCCACGAGGAGATCGAGATCGACGGGCCCGACAACAACATGCGCTTCGAGGTGGCGCGCTTCGCGCAGCTCGTCCGCGCAGGCGCCGACGCGTCGGCCGACCAGCAGCGCAGCCTCGAGGTGCTGCGCGCCGTCGAGGCGATCCGTGCCGATGCCGAGAAGCTGCGCGCCGGATCGGGACGCGCCGCGCGGTGAGCGCCGGGGTCGAGCTCGACACGCTGGTGCGGATGCGACGCGTGCGCGACATGATGGACCGCGATTTCGCCCAGCCCCTCGACCTGCCCACCCTTGCGCGGGCCGTGCACGTCTCGCCGGGTCACCTGTCGCGACAGTTCCGGCGGGCCTACGGTGAAACGCCCTACTCGTACCTGATGACGCGTCGTGTCGAACGCGCCATGACCCTCCTGCGGACGACGCAGCTCGCCGTCACCGACATCGCGCTCGCCGTCGGCTGCCCGTCTCTGGGTACCTTCACCACACGCTTCACCGAGCTGGTGGGCGTGTCTCCGGGACGCTATCGCACCCGCGGCGCGCCCTTCCGCGTGGGCATGCTCCCCTGCATCGCCCGTCGACTGACCCGACCGGTCAGGAATCGAGAAGCGCTCCCGCGCGAGACCGGCCTATCGTGAGGCCCATGAGCATCAGCATCCACTCCTCCTTCCTGCCGCACGTCGACGCCGAGGCGTCGCTCGCGTTCTACCGCGACATGCTGGGATTCGAGGTGCGCCTGGATGTGGGCTACGAGCACCTGCGATGGATCACGGTCGGCCCCGCCGGCCAGCCCGACACCGCGATCGTGCTGCACCCGGTCGGTGTGGGACGCGACATCAGCGACGACGAACGGCGGACGCTCGCAGAGCTCGTCGCGAAGGGCAGCTACTTCGGGGTCAACCTGGCTTCCGACGACCTCGACGGCGACATCGCCCGCCTGGCGGCGGCGGGCGCCGACATCGTGCAGTACCCGACCGATCAGGACTACGGGCTGCGGGATGCCGCGGTGCGCGATCCCGCCGGCAACCTCCTGCGCATCCAGCAGTCCCACTGAGAGGAGACACCCATGAGTGACACCAAGAGCGGCTTCAGCGCCGATGAGCGTGCGGCGATGGCGCAGCGCGCCGAAGAGCTGCGATCCACGAAGGGGCTGAAGGGCGCCGCCAAGCTCGCTGCGGAGTTCGAGGCGTGCATCGCGGCGATCGATGCCTTGTCCGGCACCGACCGCGAGGTGGCCACGCTGCTGCACCGGGTCGTCACCGAGGAAGCGCCCCAGCTCGCGCCGAAGACGTGGTACGGCTTCCCGTCCTATGCCCGCGACGGGAAGGTCGTCGTCTTCTACCAGCCGGCGTCGAAGTTCGACACCCGATACGGCACGGTGGGCTTTCAGGAGGATGCGCTGCTGGATGACGGTGACATGTGGGCGACGTCCTTCGCCGTCGTCGCCGTGACACCGGCCGTGGAAAAGACGCTGCGGGAGCTCGTCGCCCGCTCGGTGGGCTGAGCGCGCACCGCCGGCATCCGGCGAAGGTCGGCGCCGGATCGGCGCGGGCGACGACCTAGACTGGTGGGGTTCCACCGTCCCCGATCCGATGAGTCCGACGTGTCCGACGACGCCCCCGCTCCCAGCCGTACCCACGGTGCCGGAGCGACCCGCACCTTCGACGTGCGTCATGTGCAGCTCGGTCGCGCCCTGCTCGCCGCTCTCGCCGCCGTGATGGTGACCTTCTCGCCCGACCACTCGGCATCCGTCGGTCTCGCCGTCTTCAGCGGCTGGGCGATCGCCACCGCGCTCGTGCTCCTGATCGGCGCCTGGCTCGCCTTCCCGCGCGAGCGCCGTTCCGTTCCGATCCTGCTCGGAGTGCTGACTCTGCTCGCGGGAATGGCCACCGGCATCCCGGGGCTGCGTTCGACGGCCCTGTTCTTCGTCGTCGTCATCGCGTGGGCGCTCATCGCGGGTGTCGCCGAGCTCATCGGGGGCGTTCGACTGCGCCGCGGCGCTGCCTCACTGGACGGCGTCCCGCGCAGCGAGCGCAGGGACGAGGGGCGTGACGGCGTGCTCGCGGGCGCGCTCACCATCGCCCTCGGTGTCGGTCTGCTCCTGGTGAACCCCGCATACAGCCTGGAGTACTTCATCTCCGAGGCGGGGCGTTCCTTCACTCTCACCGGCATCACCATCGGTGTCGGCCTCTTCGGCGGCTACGCCGCCATCATCGCCGTCTTCCTCGGCATCGCCGGCTTCTCGCCGCGACGCTCCGCTGCCGAGGACGGCACCCGTTCAGGAGGATCCGCATGAGCGAACCGCGTCCCACCCGTCGTGATCTGCTCAAGCCGGTGCAGCTGCTGGGCTTCGCCTTCGCCGCCGCCGTGTTCTCCGGCCTCGTCACTCTCGTCTCGATGGGGTTCTTCCAGGACCTCACCGGCGATGAGCGCGTGCACGTCGTCGTGGTCTCGCTGGTCGTCGCCGGCGTCGCCTTCATCGCGACCCTGGTGATCATCGCCCTGTGCATGCTCGCGATCGACCCGGCCAAGATGGGCGGCGAGATCGACCACGGTGTGCTGATGGACGACACGGATGCCGTCGCGTCGCCCGACGCGACGGACGACGGCGCCGCGCCGCGCGTCTGAGCCCGTCGAACGCGGTCAGACCCGGTCGACGAGCTCGTCCGCGAGGCCGGTGTAGCCGGCCGGGGTGAGGGCCAGCAGGCGCTCCTTGGCGTCGTCGCCGATGTCCAGGCCGCGCACGAACTCCGCCAGCTCGTCGCCGCCGACGCGGCGCCCGCGCGTGAGTTCCTTCAGCAGCGCGTAGGGGTCGGTGATCTGCGACCGACCCGCGACGATCTCCGCGCGCACCACGGTCTGGATCGCCTCGGCCAGCACTTCCCAGTTGGCGTCGAGGTCGGCCAGCAGCACGTCGCGCGACAGTGAGATCTCGGTGAGCCCGCGCTGCAGGTTGTCGAGAGCGAGCAGCGAGTGGCCGAACGCGACGCCGATGTTGCGCTGCGTCGTGGAGTCGGTGAGGTCGCGCTGCATGCGGCTCGTGACGAGGGTCGAGGCGAGGGTCGTGAACAGACCTCCCGAGATCTCGAGGTTCGCCTCGGCGTTCTCGAAGCGGATCGGGTTGATCTTGTGCGGCATGGTCGACGAGCCGGTGGCGCCGGCGACCGGGATCTGGGCGAAGAAACCCATCGCGATGTAGGTCCAGATGTCGGTCGCGAGGTTGTGCAGGATGCCGCCGGCGTGCCGCACGCGGTCGTACAGCTCCACCTGCCAGTCGTGCGACTCGATCTGCGTCGTCAGCACGTTGAAGTCGATGCCGAGGCCCTCGATGAACGCGCGGGAGAGCTCGGGCCAGTCGACGTCGGGCGCGGCGGCCAGATGGGCCGACCACGTGCCGGTGGCGCCGGAGAACTTCGCCAGGTACTCGCCGTCGGCGATCTGGGCGGCCACGCGCTCGAGTCGCCAGGCGAAGACGGCGAGCTCCTTGCCCATCGTCGACGGAGTGGCGGGCTGGCCGTGGGTGCGCGAGAGCATCGCGGCATCCCGGTGCTGGTGTGCGAGCGCCGACAGGGCGTCGATCACGGCGCGCAGCTTCGGCAGCCAGACACTCTCGACGGCGCGCTTGACCGTCAGGGCGTACGAGGCCGAGTTGATGTCCTCGCTGGTGCACGCGAAGTGGGTGAGCTCGGCGACGGCGTCCAGGCCCAGCGTCTGCAGGCGGTCGCGCACGAGGTACTCGACGGCCTTCACGTCGTGACGGGTCACCGACTCGGTGGAGGCGAGCCACTCGATCTCCGTCGAGCCGAACGCCCGGTAGAGCTCGCGCAGGGCGTCTTTCTGCTCGCCGGTCAGCGCCGTCGAGCCGAAGAGGCCGCGGTCGGTGAGCGTGATGATCCACTCGACCTCGACCTCGACGCGCGCGCGGTTGAGCCCCGCCTCGGACAGGTACGCCGACAGGTCGGCGACGGCGCCGCGGTAACGGCCGTCGAGGGGGCTGAGGGGCTGGTGGGCGAGGGTGTTCGCGGTGGTCACGACGTGGGCTCCGATCACGGTGTCTGTCGACGCGCGGCCGATGCGCACGACGACAGGCTCACAACGGACGGATGGCCGGTTCGAGCTGCCGGAAGAGCGCCCGACTCGCGCTCTCGATCATACCGAGCACGTCGTCGAACATCTCCGGGCCGGCGTAGTACGGGTCGGGAACGTCGAGGTTGCCGTGGGCCTCGGGGTCGAACGAGAGCAGGAGCGCGAGCTTGTCGGCATCCGTCGTCGTGCGCGCCCAGCTGGCGAGGATGCGCTCGTGCGAACGGTCGAGGGCGACCACGAGGTCGTTGCGTTCGAAGTCGTCGAGGGTGAACTGGCGCGCGCGGTGGCGCGCGCCGTCGTAGCCGCGCCGCGCGAGCGCCTCGAGGGTACGGCTGTCGGCGCGTTCGCCCACGTGCCAGTCGCCCGTCCCCGAGCTGGTCGACACCACGCGTGCGCCGAGGCCGGCGCGTTCGGCGATCTCGCGGAAGACGATCTCGGCCATGGGGGAGCGGCAGATATTGCCGGTGCAGACGAACACGACGCGAAACGGTGCGGCGTCGGCAGTCACCTCCCCATTGTGGTGCAGGTCGCCGGCCGCACGAAAGACCTCCTCCCCACCCGGCTGCGCGCCGAGACGGTCCACGGATGCCGGGCCCACCGCCCGGGGCTGCGTCGCCCGGGGCGACGATCGTCGCGTGGACCGACTCGCCGACATTGCCGATGCCCGAGCCGGCCTGCGTCACGCGCGCGACCTCCTCGCGGCGGCGAATCTGCGGATGCTCGGGCTGGGGGTCGACGCGCAATGGGAGACAGCGGCGGCAGCGCCGGTCCGGGAACGTCTCGACGCCAGCGCACGGCTGAGCGCGATGGCGATCGACGAGATCGACGAGTGGGATCGTGACCTGGCTCACGCGGCCGAACGGGCACTGATCGAGGCGGACGGATGAGCGATGACGTCGATATCCGCTCCGGTGGGCTCATCGCGGTCGACACCGACGCCCTGCGAGAGCTCTCCGGCGCCCTCGGTCTGATCGCCGCGCATCTCGACGAGGCCGCAGACGCCCTCGCGGCCGCCGGCGCCGCATCGCTGGCGGCCGGGCGCTGGGTCGCCGATCCCGCCGGGCGGGCGCGGGGGGCGCAGTCGATCGTGACCGAGCTGTCGCGCACGCTCGAGGTGCTCGCCGAGGCGTACGACCTCGCCGAGACGGAGGCGCTTCACGCGCTCCACGGCCCCCGCGCCGTCGACGCGATGCGGCTCGCCGCCGCGCGGATGCAGGCCGAGGCGGATGTGGCGGCGGCGGCGAGGCGGCTCGCGGCCGAGTGGATCGACGGCCGTCACCGCGACATCGAGGATCAGATGCGGGCCAGCGCCCTCCTGCTTGGTGTCTACGCGCCGCTCGGACCCGCCCTGACGCTGCTGACGGCCGCCGTCCGCCGCGCCGATCGTGGGACCGTGCCCGCCGCGGCGCCCCCGCTGCGGCCCGGGGCCGAGACGGCATCCGTCGAGGAGATCAGCGTGCATGTCGCGACCGGCGCCGCGGCCGCGCCGCGCGGACTGGTCGACGCCATCGACCGGATGCCGGGAGCGGACGGCCTGGACGATGCACGGGTGCGCGTGGAGGAGTACCGCTATGCGTCGGGCGAGCGGGAGTTCGTGGCGTACATCGCGGGCACCCGCGCGGCGTTCGCGCCGGACGAGCCGTGGGACATGACCTCCAACCTCCAGCTCTACTTCGGCGAGCAGTCGTCGTCGTACGTCGCGGTGGAGCGCGCACTGGCGGCGGCCGGGGCGGTCGCGGGAAGCCGCGTGCATCTGTTCAGCCACTCGCAGGGCGGCATGATCGCGGCGCACCTGGCGCGCGATGGCCGCTTCGACGTCGTGACCGAGGTCAGTTTCGGCAGCCCCGTCCAGGCCGACCAGACCAACGATGTGCTCTCCGTCGCCGTCCGCCACACCGACGATCCGGTCGCTGCCTTGGCGGCGGGCGGCATCCCCGGGGTGTCGGGCTCCGCCGACAGCGTCGTCGTCGAACGCGAGGCCGATCCGATGCCGCGCTGGAGTGACGCGACGTTCTCGGTGCACCAGCTCGACGCCTACCGCGAGACGGCGGCGATGGTCGATGCCTCGGCCGATCCGCGCATCGCGGTGCTCCGCGAGCGCCTCGCGCCGCTGGCGAGCGCGGTCGTCGTCACCTCGACGGTCTACGGCGCCCACCGCGAACCGAACCGCTCGGCGGATCGACGCCGACGCTCGGGAGGAGGAGGGCTCTGACGAGGAGGCGCGACCGTCAGTTGCGGCGCTTCTTTTCCTGCGGGCGCAGCAGAATGCCGAACACCCAGTTGATCAGCGAGATGAGAATGGCGGCAACGACGCCGAGCCAGAAGCTCTCGACGGTCAGGCCCCAGCCCCACGAACTGGTGACCCACGCGGTGATCCACAGCAGCAGTCCGTTGATGACGAACGAGATGAGCCCGAGCGTGAGGATGTACAGCGGGATCGCGACGATCTTGATCACGGTGCCGATGATCGTGTTCACCAGCGCGAAGATCGCGGCGACGGCGAGCAGGGTCAGCACGAGCTGCAGGGTCTCACCGGGCGCGAACGGCGTCACCCCGACCCGGAGGGCGGGGATGAGGGTCACGACCCAGATGGCGAAGGCGTTGACGACGACGCGGACGATGAAGCGCATGGTGCTCACAGTCTTCCACGCGGATGCCGCCCTCGAAAGGTTCACGGCGGCCTCGCATCGCCCCTCGTAGACTCGACGCGTGACCGATCTGCCCGTGCGCATCCGCCCCGAGATCGCCGCCCTTCCCGCCTACAAGCAGGGAAAGCAGGCCGGCGCCGAGGCATTCAAGCTGTCCAGCAACGAGAACCCCTTCGCCCCGCTGCCGAGCGTCGTGGCGGCCGTGCAGGCGGCGATCGCCGTCAACCGCTACCCCGACGCCTCATCACCGCGTCTGCGGGCCCGCCTCGCGGAGCGCTTCGGCGTCGGTGACGACGCGGTGCACATCGCGGCCGGGTCGGTGTCGATCCTCTTCCAGCTCGCCCAGGCCACGAGCGGACCGGGCGATGAGATCCTCTTCTCCTGGCGTTCGTTCGAGGCCTACCCGAGCCTGGCGACGGTGGCCGGCGCGACGGCCGTCACCGTCCCGAACGATCCGGCGGGCGGTCACGACCTCGACGCGATGGCCGACGCCGTCACCGAGCGCACCCGCATGATCATCGTCTGCAGCCCGAACAATCCGACGGGTCCGGTGGTGACCCAGGCGGGCTTCGATGCGTTCCTCGCCCGCGTCCCGAATGACGTCCTCGTCATCCTCGATGAGGCGTACGCCGAGTTCGTCACCGATCTGGATGCCGTGGCCGGCGCCGACGTCATCGCCGCCGGACACGCGAACGTCGTCGTGCTGCGGACCTTCTCGAAGGCCTACGGTCTCGCCGGCCTGCGCGTCGGCTACGCCGTCGGCGACCCGCGCATCCTGGCGGCCGCGCGCAGCACCGGCATCCCCCTGTCGGTGACGGCCGCCGCCGAGGAAGCGGCCTTGGCCAGCTTGGATGCCGAGGAGGAGCTGCTCGAGCGCGTGCGCACCCTCGCCGCGCACCGCGACGACCTGGCCGCACGGCTGCGCGCGGCGGGGTGGGACGTTCCCGAGGCGCAGGGCAACTTCGTCTGGCTGCCGGCCGGCGCGCGAGCCCTCGAGGTCGCGGCGGCGTTCGAGGAGGCCGGCCTGATCGTGCGCCCCTTCGCCGGTGACGGGGTGCGCATCTCCATCGGCGAGCACGAGGCGATCGAGCCGATCGTGCGGGTCGCGGCATCCGTCGCAGCGCGCCGTTAGTTCCTGCCCGTTGTGCTCGGCACACGGCGGATCGCGATTCCCGTTGTCGATCCCATGCAGTCGGACGCATGCGCGGGGCGTTAGCGTGGGAACATGACCCCGCCTGACGACCCGGCCCTCGTGCGCGTTCTGGCGGCGGACGGGACGTTCGCCCCCACACCCGAAGCCGAGCGCTACCTGCCGCTCATCGACGCGCTCTCCGACGCCGAGCTCGAGACGTTCTACCGCGACATGGTGGTCGTGCGCGCCTTCGATCGGCAGGCCACCAACCTGCAGCGGCAGGGCCAGCTCGCGCTGTGGCCGCCGTCTCTCGGGCAGGAGGCCGCCCAGGTGGGATCGGTGCGCGCCGCCCGGCCGCAGGATCACCTGTTCCCGTCGTATCGCGAGCATGTCGTGGCCACCGCCCGCGGCGTGGACCCGATCGACATCATCCGCGTGATGCGCGGTCTCACGCACGGCGGCTGGGATCCGACCGACCCGAAGAACGGCAACGTGCACATCTACACGCTCGTCCTCGGATCGCAGACGCTGCACGCGACCGGCTTCGGTATGGGACTCGTCTTCGACAAGCGATGCGCCACGGGCGACCCGAACCGCGACGAGGCCGTCGTGGTCTACTACGGCGACGGCGCATCCAGCCAGGGCGACGTGCACGAGGCGATGGTGTTCGCCAACACCTATCGGACACCCCAGGTGTTCTTCCTGCAGAACAACCACTGGGCGATCTCGGTGCCGGTCGCCACCCAGTCGCGGGCTCCGCTGTACCGCCGCGGCGCGGGGTACGGCATGCCGTCGGTCCTCGTCGACGGCAACGACGTGCTGGCCAGTTACGCCGTTTCCCGGCTCGCGCTCGACGAAGCGCGCGCCGGCGAGGGACCCCGCGCGATCGAGGCGATGACCTACCGCATGGGCGCGCACACGACGAGCGACGACCCCACCAAGTACCGCACGTCCGACGAGGAGCAGTCGTGGGCGCGGCGCGATCCGATCGCCCGCATGCGCGCGTACCTCGAGGCGCGGGGCGCGGCGGCATCCTTCTTCGACGCAGTGGATGCCGAGGCGCAGGCCTACGCCGACGACGTACGCGTGCGCACCAACGCGCTCGGCACGATCGAGCCCGAGTCGATGTTCGCGCACGTCTACAGCGAGGACCACCCGTTGATGGTGGAGCAGCGTCGCTGGCTCGCCGACTACGAGGCGTCGCTGGACGGAGGAGTCTGATGGTGGAGTCCATGCCCCTGGCGAAGGCGCTCAACGCGGGTCTTCGCGCCGCGATGGCCGCCGACGACCACGTCCTGCTCATGGGTGAGGACATCGGCCGCCTCGGCGGCGTGTTCCGCGTGACCGAGGGCCTGCAGGCCGAGTTCGGCGAGCAGCGGGTGCTCGACACCCCGCTCGCGGAGTCGGGCATCGTCGGCACCGCGATCGGTCTGGCGATGGCCGGGTTCCGTCCGATCATCGAGATCCAGTTCGACGGCTTCGTCTTCCCCGCCTTCGACCAGATCACGACGCAGCTCGCGAAGCTGACCAACCGGCACGAGGGCGCGCTGCAGATGCCGGTCGTCATCCGCATCCCGTACGGCGGTCACATCGGGGCGGTCGAGCATCATCAGGAGAGCCCCGAGGCGTACTTCACGCACACCGCGGGCCTGCGCGTCGTCTCTCCGTCGACGGCGAACGACGCGTACTGGATGATCCAGGATGCCGTCCGCTCGCCCGACCCGGTGATCTTCCTCGAGCCCAAGGCCAAGTACTGGATGAAGGGCGACGTCGACACCGCCGAGCGCCCCCTGCCGCTGCACGCGTCGCGGCTCGTGCGCCGCGGCACCGACGTCACGCTCGTCGGCCACGGCGCGATGGTCACGACGCTGCTGCAGGCGGCCGCGCTCGCCGAGAGCGAGGGCACCTCGTGCGAGGTAATCGACCTGCGCTCGCTCTCGCCGATCGACTACGGTCCCATCCTCGACTCGGTGCGCCGCACGGGCCGCATGGTCTACGCGCAGGAGGCGCCCGGCTTCACGTCGGTGGGTTCCGAGGTGGCCGCGACCGTCATGGAACGGGCGTTCTTCGCCCTGGAGGCGCCGGTGCTGCGCGTGTCGGGCTTCGACGTGCCGTTCCCACCCGCCAAGCTCGAGGGCACCTACCTCCCCGATGCCGACCGCATCCTCGAGGCCGTCGACCGCGCCCTGGCCTACTGACCCGCCCCGCCCCGCCCATGACCGCGAGACACCAGCCCCGCACCGAGACACGAGTCGTAGCCCCGTGTCTCGGTGCGCATCACGTGTCTCGCGGACTCAGGCCCTGAAGGAGAACGACATGAGCGAGCAGATCTTCCACCTGCCGGACGTCGGCGAAGGCCTCACCGAGGCCGAGATCGTCCAGTGGCGCGTCGCGCCCGGCGACACCGTCGAGGTCAACGACGTGCTCGTCGAGATCGAGACGGCCAAGTCGCTGGTCGAGCTGCCCTCGCCCTTCTCCGGCACCGTCGGCGAGCTCCTCGCCCCCGAAGGTGAGACCGTGACGGTCGGGGCCCCCATCATCACGATCGGCGGCGCCGCGGCGGATGCCGAGACCCCGGCACCCGCGCAGCCCGAGGTGGCCGCGGCATCCGACGACGCCGGTGCCGTGCTGGTCGGCTACGGCACGGGCGCCGGAGCGACCTCGCGCCGCAAGCGCCCCGCCGAGCGCGGTGAGACCGTGCGGGCGTCCGTCGGGGTCGTCGCCAAGCCGCCGGTGCGAAAGCTCGCGCGCGATCTGGGCGTCACGCTCGCCGAAGTGACCCCCACGGGGCCCGCCGGCGAGGTCACCCGCGACGACGTCGTGCGCCACGCCGAGCAGGCCAGCGTCTTCCGCAACATCGCGACGCCCGCCGCCCCCGCCGAGCGGGAGCAGACCATCCCGGTCTCGGCCTCGCCCGTGCCCGCCCCGCCGGTCGGCGAGCGTGAAGAGGCGATTCCGGTCAAGGGCGTGCGCAAGGCCACGGCATCCGGCATGGTGCGCTCCGCCTACACCGCGCCGCACGTGTCGGTGTGGACCGACGTCGACGCGACCCGCACGATGGAGCTCGTCAAGCGCCTGAAGGCCTCGCCCGACTTCGCCGACATCAAGGTCTCGCCGCTGCTGATCATGGCGCGCGCGGTGATCTGGGCGGTGCGACGCACGCCGCTGATCGGCGCCGCGTGGATCGACAAGGAAGACGGCTCGGCCGAGATCCGGGTGCGCAACTACGTCAACCTCGGCATCGCCGCGGCGACGCCGAGGGGCCTGCTGGTGCCGAACATCAAGGACGCCCAGGACCTCAACCTCCGTGAGCTCGCCAAGGCCCTCGAGAAGCTGACACTGACGGCCCGAGAGGGAAAGACCACCCCGGCCGACCAGCAGGGCGGCACGATCACGATCACGAACATCGGCGTCTTCGGGATGGATGCCGGCACCCCGATCATCAACCCGGGCGAGTCGGGCATCGTCGCGATGGGCACGATCCGCCAGAAGCCGTGGGTCGTCGACGGCGAGGTGCGTCCCCGCTTCGTCACCACGGTCTCGGGCTCGTTCGACCACCGCGTGATCGACGGCGACGGGATGAGTCGCTTCATCGCCGATGTCGCATCGATCCTGGAGGAGCCGGCGCTGCTTTTGGACTGAGCCCCGGCATCCGCTGCGACACAATGAAGGCATGCTGACCGTCTTCGTCGCCGCGCTCGCGGCGCTCGTCCCGATCACGAACCCGATCGGGGCGGTTGCGGCCTACGCCGGGCTGTCCGCCCACCTCGACGAGGCCGACCGGCGCCGGCAGTCGTGGCTCACGGGCATCTACGTCGCCGCCATCCTGACCGTCTTCGCGCTGCTCGGAACCCTGATCCTGCAGTTCTTCGGCATCTCGCTGGGCGCGCTGCAGATCGCCGGCGGCCTCGTCGTGATGCACTCCGGGTTCGGCATGGTCGTGCCGCGCGCGCTGGGCGCGGGGGCCTCGGATGCCGAGAAGGAGCATGCCGCCACGAAGACCGACATCAGCTTCTCGCCGATGGCGCTGCCGCTCATCGCCGGCCCCGGTGCGATCGGCGTGATCGTGGGACTCGCGGCGCGCAATCCCGGCATCCTGGACCGCGTCGGGATCGTGCTCGCCGTCCTCGTCATCGCGGCGGTGATCGCGGTGCTCCTGCGCTACGGCACACCGCTGGCCGAGAAGCTCGGTCCGACCGGTGTCGGCGCGATCACCCGCGTGATGGGGTTTCTCATCCTGGCCATCGGCGCCGAGATCCTCGTGCACGGCCTGACCGCCGCGCTGCCGGGCCTCGCCTGAGCGGACGGCGCCTGGTCCGCGCGACCGCGGGTCAGCGCGACCGCGGGTCGTCGACGGGGTCGACGACGGGATGGAAGTTGCCCGACAGGTTCGCCGGTTGCAGCACGTCGCCGAGGCCACCGCGCTTGCCCGTCCAGAGCGACGGGCCGCGCACACCGGGAAGCTGCGTGAGCACACTGCCGGTGAAGCGGCCCTCCGGCGGAATGTACGGGTTCGCCTTGCGGTTCGCGCGCCACGTGCGGAACCGATCGATCAGTCGCGTCATGACACCCTCCTCGTGTTCACGGTAGGTCCTCGCCGCGTCGCGGGCAAGGAGGGGGCCGTCAGGCGGTGAGGTGCTCGATGAGGATCTGCGTGCCGATCCCGATCAGCACCAGGCCACCGACGATCTCCGCCGGGCGGCGGAAGCGCGTGCCGATGCGGTAGCCGATGAAGACGGCGAAAAACGACAGTGCGAAGGTGACGAGACCGATCGTGGTGACGGCGATCGCGACGTCCACGTTCAAGAAGGCGAAGGACACCCCGACGGCGAGCGCGTCGATGCTCGTCGCGACCGACAGGAGCACCACCTCGCGCACGCTGAAGGCCTCGATGTCGTGCACGTGCTCGGGGTGCTCCGCGTCCACCGGGGCGTCGGGGCTCAGCGCCTCCCACAGCATCTTCCCGCCGACCAGCGCGAGCAGGCCGAACGAGATCCAGTGGTCCCACGGTGCGATCGCGTCGGCGAACGTCGAACCGAGCAGCCAGCCGAGCAGCGGCATGATCGCCTGCGACACCCCGAATGCGGTCGCGAACACGAGCGCCGTGCGCAGCACGTGCGCGCGCAGCTGCAGGCCCTTTCCGAGGGCGACGGCGAAGGCATCGGCGGAGACGCCGAGCGCGAGCAGCAGCAGAGTCCAGGGGGAGATGACGGCTCCTCGAGAGGCGAAGGCGACAGCGGAGGGGTCGCAGAGAACGTGACACGGTCGTTCGCGAGCGCCGTCGGACGCGAGGACCGAAGAACAGCCTGTCGGCGGCGCGGTCTCGACTTCAAGCGGAGGCTATGAATTGACAGCATTTCGGCCACCCTGGTTTTGATAACGATTATCAGTAGTCCTAGGCTGGACGGTATGAAGCGTCCCGTCGTCCTCCTGTCCGCCCTCGTCGCGGCATCCGCCCTCGCCCTCACCGGCTGTTCCAGCTCCGCTACCTCGTCGCCCAGCGGCTCCGCGTCGGCGGGCGGCACGATCTCGGTCGTCGCCTCCACCAACGTCTACGGCGACATCGTCAAGACGATCGGCGGTGACCACGTCGAGGTCACCTCGCTCATCGCCGACGAGAGCAAGGATCCGCACGAGTTCGAGGCGACCGCGGCCGATCAGCTCGACGTCCAGAACGCGCAGCTGCTCATCGAGAACGGTGGCGGCTACGACCCGTTCATGGCCTCGCTGAAGGATGCCGCGAAGTCCACCGCTCCGCTCATCAGCGCGGTCTCGTTCTCGCCCGAGTGGAAGGGATCGAACCCCTCCGAGGCCGTCGACGGCTTCAACGAGCACGTCTTCTACGACCCTCAGACGATCGCCGCCGTCGCCGACGAGATCGCGAAGCAGCTGGGCACGCTCGACCCTGCCGACGCGAGCGTCTTCACCGCGAACGCCACGGCGTTCCGCGGCGACATCGATGCCAAGGTCACGCCGATCCTGGACAGCATCTCGAAAGCCCACAGCGGCGCCGAGATCTTCGTCACCGAGCCCGTGCCGCTGTACCTGGCCGAGGCGGCCGGGCTGAAGAACGTCACCCCGCCCGCCTTCAGCGAGGCGGTCGAGGAGGGTCAGGACGTCCCGCCCGCGACGCTCCTGGACGCGCTCACGCTGATCGGCAGCGGCTCGGTGAAGATCCTCTTCGTGAACGCGCAGGCCGCGGGCGCCGAGACCACGCAGGCCGAAGCGAAGGCGGCCGAGGCCAAGGTCCCCGTCATCAAGGCCTCTGAGCTGCTCCCCGAGGGTCAGAACTACGTATCGTGGATGACTGACATGGCTACGCAGATCAAGACCGCGCTGGGTTCGTGACCCCCGCCTCCCCCCTTCCCCTTCGCATCATGGCCGCTGCGCTCTCGCGCAGCGGCCATGAGCTGTGGTGCGGCCTCAACCTCGAGCTGCAGCCGGGAGAGCTGGTCGCGGTGCTCGGGCCCAGCGGCGCCGGCAAGACCACGCTTCTTCGTGCCGTCCTCGGCCTCGAGCGCCTCAGTGCGGGCTCGATCGAGGCGCTCGGAGAGCCCGTGCGCCGGGCCGGGAATCGTCGCATCGGCTACATCCCGCAGCAGCGCCCGCTGCCCCGGCACACGGCCATGCGTGGGCGCGACCTCGTGCGTCTCGGCGTCGACGGTCACCGCTTCGGTTTCCCGGTACCGCGCCGCGGCGACCGCGATCGTGTGCAGACACTGATCGATGCCGTCGGGGCCACGGCCTTCGCCGATCGCCCCGTGGGCCTGCTCTCCGGGGGCGAGCAGCAGCGGCTGCGCGTGGGACAGGCGCTCGCCGACGAGCCCGGTCTGCTGCTGTGCGATGAGCCGTTGACCAGTCTCGACCTGGCCAATCAGCGTGACGTCATCGACCTCATCGACCGCTACCGCACCGCCAGCGGCGCCGGCGTGCTGCTGGTCACGCACGACATCAACCCTGTGCTGGAGAAGGTCGATCGCATCCTCTACCTCACCGGCGGCCGTTTCACCCTCGGCAGCCCGGACGAGGTCCTGACCTCCGAGACCCTCACCGCCCTGTACGGCACCCCGGTGCACGTCGCCCGTGTCGGCGGACGCCTGGTCGTGGTCGGAGCGCCCGACTCGGATGCCGATCACCATCATCACGGCGACGCCGTCGCCGCACCCGCGGGAGGTGTCGCGTGAGTTGGGGAGACATCGGCAACGCGCTGTTCGGCGGGATGGCGCGCTACGGCGACATCCTCGCCCTGGTGCAGAACTCCGTCTGGGCCGGCGCGGTGCTCGGAATCGTCGGCGGACTCATCGGCGTGTTCGTCATGCAGCGCGACATGGCCTTCGCCGTGCACGGCATCAGCGAGCTGTCCTTCGCCGGCGCGGCGGCGGCGCTCCTTCTCGGCGTCGACGTCGTCACGGGGTCGATCGTGGGCTCGCTCATCGCGGCGGGTCTCATCGGCTGGCTGGGCGCGCGCGCCCGCGACCGCAACTCGATCATCGGCGTGCTCATGCCGTTCGGGCTGGGTATCGGCATCCTGTGCATCTCGCTCTACAACGGCCGCAGCGCCAACCGCTTCAGCCTGCTGACCGGTCAGATCGTGTCGGTGCAGAGCGATCAGCTGACGGTGCTGATCGTCTTGAGCGCGATCGTGCTCGTGGGACTGCTGCTCATCTGGAGACCGCTGAACTTCGACTCGCTCGACCCGCAGTCGGCCGCCGCGCGCGGCGTGCCGACGACGGTCGTCTCGTTCGCGTTCATGATCCTGTTGGGCATCGTCGTGGCGGTGGCGGTGCACATCATCGGTGCCCTCCTGGTGCTCTCGCTGCTGGTGACGCCGGCGGCGGCGGCGATGCGGGTCTCCACCGGCCCCATCGCCGTGCCGCTGTTGGCCGCCGGCTTCGGCGTCACCGCGGCGGTGGGCGGCATTCTGCTCGCCATCGCGGGAACGCTGCCGGTGAGCCCCTACATCACGACGCTGTCGTTCCTCATCTACCTCGTCTGCCGCGTCGTCGACGGCGTGCGTCGGCGCGGCACGGTCGAGGCGTGATATCCCCCCGCGAAGGCATCCAGCCCGCTCCTAGCCCTCGCGGGTAGACTCCCGGCATGGCCCAGCGCAACACCTGGCAGCGCGATCGCGTGCGCGAGGCGTTGACCGACGCCCCCGGTTTCGTCAGCGCCCAGGCGCTGCACGCGACCCTGCGCGACGAGAACACGGGCATCGGACTGGCCACCGTCTACCGCGCGCTCGCGACGCTCGCCGCCAGCGGCGAGGCCGATCAGCTGCAGAGTCCCGACGGCGAAGCCATCTACCGCGCGTGCTCGACGACCGGTCACCATCACCACCTGATCTGCCGCTCGTGCGGTCTCGCCGTCGAGATCGAGGCCCACGAGGTCGAGGCGTGGGCGCAGCGCACCGCCGCCGCGCACGGGTTCACCGCCGCCGAGCACGTCGTCGACATCTTCGGTCTCTGCGCCTCCTGCTCCGCGCTGCGCGCCGCCGATCCGGTCGGAGAGCGTGTCGACTGAGGTGCGCGTCGCGCCGGCCCGTCCCCTGGTGGCCGTCGGCATCGGCGCGCTGGTGGTGGCCGCGCTCATCGCGGTCGCTTTCCTCGCCCCCGGGCCCGCCTTGCCGACCCGGCTGCAGGACGGTCTCACTCTCTCCATCAGCGTCCTGATCGAGTCGCTCCCCTTCGTGATCCTCGGCGTCCTGCTGTCGATCGTGGTGCAGGTGTGGGTGCCGGCCGGTGCGATCGAACGATGGATGCCGCGGGCGCCGTGGGCGCGGCGGGCGGTGCTGTCGCTCCTGGGCATGCTCATCCCCGTCTGCGAGTGCGGAAACGTCCCCTTCGCGCGCGGTCTCATGATGCGCGGGCTGGGGGTCGCCGAGACGCTCACCTTCCTGATCGCCGCGCCGATCGTGAACCCGATCGTGATCATCACCACGCACCAGGCGTTCGGCTTCGACGATGGCATCCTCATCGCGCGCCTCCTCGGCGGCTATGCGGTCGCGAACCTCATCGGGTGGCTCTACAGCCGGCATCCCGACCCCGATGGCCTCATCACGGATCGCTTCCGGGCCAGCTGCGAGATCTCGCTCGAGAACGCGGCGCACGGCCGCGGGCCGGGCAAGGCGCAGCAGAGCCTCGCCCAGTTCGTCGTCGAACTGCGCGCCGTCATGCCCGCGCTCGTGATCGGCTCCGCCCTGGCCGGCGCCGTGCAGGTGCTCGTGCCGCGCTCGGCGCTGCTGGCGATCGGATCGAACCCCGCGCTGTCGATCGTGGCCATGATCACGCTCGCGATGATCGTGTCGATCTGCTCGAACGTCGACGCCTTCTTCGCGCTCTCGTTCGCCTCGACCTTCACGCCCGGCTCGATCGTCGCGTTCCTGCTCGTGGGTCCGCTCGTCGACGTCAAGATGCTCGCGCTGCTGCGCACCACCTTCCGCTCGAAGGTGCTGGTCGGGCTCGTCGTGATCGTCGTGCTGTTCGCCGTGGCCGTCGGATCGGTGGTGAACCTCCTTGCGTGAACTGATCGGATCGCGCCTGCTCGGGGTGGGACTGGCGGCGGGCCTGGCCGCGGTCACGGTGGTGCTGTGGCTGAACGGCCAGCTGGCGCTGTACATCAACCCCTCGTCGAACTGGTTCGCGGTGCCGATGGCGGTCATCGCCCTCGTCGGTGCGGTGATCAGCTTCGCGCTGCCGAAGGGCGCCGAATCCGACCACGGGCACGATCACGGCGATGGCGTCGAGGTCGGCGCCGGCGTTTCGACGCGCTCCGCTCGCTCGACGACCGGGGGTGCCCACGACCACGGGCATGACCACGACCACGGCCACGAGCGCCGCAGCGGCTGGGGCACCGCCGCGACCGTGACCGGCGGTGTGCTGTCGGTCGGCGTCGTCGCGGCGATCATGCTGACGCCTCCGGCGACGCTGTCCGCCGAGCTCGCGATGCAGCGCGACACGGGTGCCCCACCGCTGTTCCAAGGCTCCGACACCGTGGCGCTGGCCTCCACAGGAGACACCTCGAAGTTCGGCGTCGGGGAGTGGGCGAGCGTGTTCGCGACGGCGACGAACCCCGAGGCGTTCGACGGCGACACCATCACGCTCACCGGGTTCGTGACCCCCACCGACGGCGGTTTCGGACTGACGCGCCTGGTCATCACGCACTGCGTCATCGATGCGCAGCCGGCGAGTGTGCCGGTTGCCTCGGGCGACATCCCGGCCACCGGAACGTGGGTCACCGTGACGGGCACGATCCGCGATGCGGGGGGACGACTGCAGATCCAGCCGGCCTCCGTGCAGACGGTCGATCAGCCCAAGGACCCGTATGAGTACTGATCGTGCGACGCGTCGCGAGCGGACACGTCGCCGCCGCGCGCGCGCGTTCCTCGCCGGGTTCGCGATCGTCGTCGCCGCGCTGGCCGTCATCGGACTCGCCGGCGCCGCCGTCACGGTCGCGCAGGGTCCGCGCGTCACGAACGTGAGCGTCGACCCGGATGCCGCGGTCAGCGCGGCCGGCTCGCGGCTGATCATCACGACCACCCAGTCCCTCGCCAAGGTCACGCCGACCCAGGTCACCGTCTCGCCCGCCGCGCCTTTCACCGTGGACACGTCCGGACGCAGCGTGGGCATCCGCTTCACCCAGCCGCTGTGGGACGACACCTCGTACACCGTGACGATCGATGGGGTCAGCGGCATCGGCGGCGGCCCGACGGCATCCGTCTCGCAGAGCTTCACCACGCCGGCGCTGCAGGCCTTCGTCCTGCAGCGCGGCGACGGCGGCGATCGGATCCTGCGCACCGGCCTCGCCGGTCAAGACCCCGAACCGGTCTACACCAACGCGCACATCGAAGACTTCCGTGCGACCGCCGGCCATCTCGTCATGTCGACGCTCGACGACGACAAGAAATCGCACCTCGTGGTCACCGATCTCGACGGCGGCAACGTGCGCGAGCTCGCCCTCCCCGGCGACGGCACGGTCACCGACCTGCAGAGCGCCGATCGGGGCGATCTCATCGGCTACACCTACACGGATGCCACCGTCGGCACGCCGGGCGCTCGCGAAGCCCGGCTGTTCACGGCCTCGCTCGCCTCCGCGCAGAGCGATGCGCAGCCGACGATGATCCAGCGCAGCGGTGGCGAGTCCCGCGTCGACGACTGGCGGTTCGTTCCCGGCACCGACAGCATCCTCATGCTCACGTACGACGGGGCCCTCACTCTCATCTCCCCGTCCGGCGGCGACCCGGTCACCCTCGGCAACGCCGTGTCGATCGACGGCATCGCGCGCGGCACGACCACCGCGATCGTCGAGCGTGTGGAGGGGCCCGCGGCCATCGACCTGGCCACGGCCAAGCAGGTCGACCTGCCGCCGACCGACAAGGCTCTGGGCCAGACGAACAAGATGGTGCCGATGAGCAACGGCGACACGCTGCGGGTGCTCGCCGTCGTCGACGGCTTCACCGTGCGCTCGACCACCGTCAACGTCGTCGACACCGCGGGTCAGGCGACGCCGGTCTTCTCCGTCGACCCGAAAGACATCCTCATCCAGTCGTGCGTGTCCCCGAGCGGGAGATATGCCGCCTTCCTGGTGGCCCCGGATGCCGTGTCGAACCCGTATGACGGGTACAAGCTGCCGATGCCGACGCACCTGCGCACGCACGTCGTGGCTCTTACCGGCGCGGAGGCCGGCACCGAGGTCGGCGCCCTCGCGGGCTTCGACATCTCGTGGTGCCAGACGCCGCCGCGCACATGAGCGAGCGCTCGGGCCTGATTCCCGCGACCCGGGCAGCGCTCACGGCGCTGCCGGTGGAGGTGGCGCCGCGCCTGCTCGGCGGCGTGCTGGAGGTCACCGTCGGCAAGGCGCGGGTGGCCGTGCGCCTCACCGAGGTGGAGGCGTACCACGGCGCGGGCACCGGGCCCGAGCCCGATCCCGGATCCCACGCGCGGATGGGGCGAACCGCCCGCAACGCCACGATGTGGGGCGAGCCGGGCCACCTCTACGTCTACTTGAGCCACGGCATCCACTCGTGCGTCAACGTCGTCTGCGCCCCCGAGGGTCAGGCCGGCGGGATCCTGCTGCGCGCGGGGGCCGTGATCGAGGGCGAGGATGTCGCCTTCGCCCGCCGCCCCGCCGCGCGGGTCGCGCGGGATCTGGCTCGCGGCCCCGGTCGCCTCGGGGATGCCGTGGGCCTGCGCCATCCCGTGCACGACGGCATCGACGCGGTCACCGCTCGTCCGCGGGCCGGCGCGTCCGCCCGACTGTGGCTGCCGGTGGTGGCCCGCGCCGACGTCGAGGCGGGTCCTCGCGTCGGAGTGGCGGGCGTCGCGGGGACGGCCGCATTCCCGTGGCGGTTCTGGATCTCGGGGGATCCGACCGTCTCGCCGTTTCGCTGGGGGCGCGGAGCCGGTCCGACGCGCTGAGCTCTCAGTCGACGGCGAACCGCTGCACCATGACCTCGCGCAGTGCCATTGCGGCCGGGCCGGCGTGTGGTCGGGTGCTCACGCTCAGCGGCCACTCGATCACCGGTGTGACGGGCACCGCGATCGTACCGGCCGTCGGAACGACGAGCACCTCGGGCACCAGCGCCACGCCGAAGCCGGCGGCGACGAACGACGGGATGTCGCCGACGGCGGAGACCTCCGTCGCCACCTCGCGCACGAGGCCGGCGCCCGCGAGGGCTCGTTCGAGGAGCACGCGGTGACCGAAGCCGTGCGGTGCGTCGATCCAGGCCTCGGTCGCCAGATGCTCCAGAGGAATCTCCGCCAGCGCGCTGAGCTCGTGAGCGTCGGGGAGAAGCGCGACGAAGGGCGAGCGCACGAGCTCGACCGTCTCCAGATCGGGCAGCTCCGTCGACGGCAGCCCCATGAAAGCGAGGTCGATCCGGCCGCGCCGCAGCTCGTCGGCGAGCCCGGTGGAACCGGACGGCGACGAGACGAGTCGTAGGCGCACGAGGGGATGTTGGGCGCGGAAGGCGGCGAACAGCTCGGGCATGCGCAGGGTCGGAAGGTTGACGAAGATCCCGACGCGCAGCAGGCCCTCGATGCGACCGGTCGCTGCGCTCTGCAATCTGCTCGTCGCATCGACGATCTCCCGAGCGGGCTCCAGCAGGTGCTCACCGGCGGCCGTCAGCGCGACGCGGCGGCCGGAACGTTCGATGAGCCGGGTTCCCATGCGCTGCTCGAGAGTCTGGATGCCGGCCGACACCGTCGACTGCACGACGTACAGTCGAGCCGCGGCGCGCGTGAAGCTCGACTCCTCGGCGACGGCGACGAAGTACTCCAGCAGCCTCGTGTCCATGGAGACAAACTATCGATGATGTCGATGAACAGCATCAATCGAATTCGTTGGACTCGATGCGACGGAAGGCGCATCCTGAGGTCATGACCACCACCAGCCTCCCCGCCGCCGGGGCGCCCGCCTCGGCATCCGCGTCCTCCCCGCGCCGCTCGCGTGCGGCGCACTCCGCCGGCTTCTGGACGGCCGTGCTCGCCTTCGCCATCGCGATGGCGTTCTCGACCATTCCCACCCCGATCTACGCGCTCTATCAGCAGCGCGACGGCTTCTCGCCGATCGTGGTGACCGTCATCTTCGCCGCCTATGCCGTCGGTGTCGCCGTGAGCCTGTACCTCGTCGGCCACGTCAGCGATTGGTGGGGCCGCCGCGTCGTGTTCATCGCCGCGCTCGCCGTCGAGATCGTCGCCGCCGTGATGTTCCTGCTCTGGCAGGACGTCACGGGACTCATCGTGGCCCGCTTCGTCTCCGGCGTCGGCATCGGCGGGTTGACCGCCACCGCGACGGCGCACATCGCCGAACTGCGCGCCGTGGCGGTGCCGTCGTCGACGATCGCCCCGGTCGTCTCCAACTTCGCGAACATCGGGGGACTGGCCGTCGGGCCGCTCGTCGCCGGTGCGCTGATCACCTGGGTGCCCGCTCCGCTGGAGACGCCGTACGCGGTGTTCCTCGGGCTGCTCGTCCTCGCTCTCGTGGCGACAGCGGTGATTCCCGAGACCGTCGACCGCGGGCAGCAGCGCCGGAGCTACCGTCCGCAGCGCGTCGCGATTCCGGCCGCCGCGCGGGGCGCGTTCTGGGCGGCGGGGACCGGCGCCTTCACCGGCTTCGCCGTCTTCGGTCTGATGATGGCGCTCACCCCGACGGTGCTGGCGCAGGCCATGGGCGTCACATCCCGACTCGCCGCCGGAGCCGTGCCGTTCGCCGTCTTCATGTCGGCAGCGGTCGCCCAGGTGGTCACCGTACGACTCAGCCTGCGTCGTCAGCTGCTGCTGTCGTGGATCCTGATGGGTGTCGGGATCGTGCTCGTCGCGGTCGCCGTCGCGATGGGCGCCCTGGCCGCGTTCGTGATCGGCGGCGTGGCCGCGGGGGCGGGCGTGGGCGTGATGTTCCGTGCGTCGCTGGGTGTCGCCGGCTCGCTCGCGCCGGCGGGCTCTCGCGGCGAGGTGCTCGCCGCGATCTTCCTGATCGCCTACGTCGGACTCGCCGTCCCGACCCTGCTGATCGGAGCCGCCCTCGCGTGGCTCGCCCTGCCCGTCGTCCTCGGGGTCTTCGCCGGTTTGGTGCTCGTCCTGATCTCGGTGGCGACACCTCGCATGGTGCGCCGCCTCGCCGCGTGATCGGCGACGGCGCGACGTCAAGCCGACACGCCCGGCCGTGCTAGACTGACTCTTTGTCTGCGCGCACTCCAGCACGCAGTTCGTATCCCTGTGTTCTCAGAGGGATGCAGACAAGGGATCTTGGGTGGCACCGTCCGGTGTCACGGTACTAAGGAGAATCACTATGGCAGCAGTGTGCCAGGTGACCGGAGCAGTTCCCGGCTTCGGTCACAACATCTCGCACTCGCACCGCCGGACGAAGCGTCGCTTCGACCCGAACGTGCAGAAGAAGACCTACTACGTTCCTTCGCTCGGTCGCAAGATCACGCTGAACGTGTCGGCCAAGGGCATCAAGGTCATTGACGCCCGCGGCATCGAGTCGGTCGTCAAGGACCTCATCGCGAAGGGTGTGAAGCTCTAATGGCGAAGAAGGCTCAGGACGTTCGTCCGATCATCAAGCTCCGGTCGACCGCCGGCACGGGGTACACCTACGTGACGCGTAAGAACCGTCGCAACAACCCCGACCGCATCGTGCTCAAGAAGTACGACCCGGTGATCCGCAAGCACGTCGAATTCCGAGAGGAGCGCTGATCTCATGGCCAAGAAGAGCAAGATCGCGCGCAACAACCAGCGCGAGGAGGTCGTCGCCCGTTACGCCGAGAAGCGTGCCGAGCTGAAGAAGACCCTCGTCGACCCGAACGCGACCGACGAGGCCCGCGAGGCCGCCCGTGTCGGTCTGCAGAAGCTGCCCCGCAACGCGTCGCCCGTGCGCCTGCGTGGTCGCGACGCCATCGACGGTCGCCCCCGCGGCTACCTGTCGAAGTTCGGCATCTCGCGTGTTCGCTTCCGCGACATGGCGCACAAGGGCGAGCTGCCCGGTGTGACCAAGTCGAGCTGGTAAGCACCGACGCACACGTCTCGAAGGCCCGTCCCGTCAGGGACGGGCCTTCTGCGTTCCCACCCGACGACGGATTCGGAGACCGTCATCGGATGCGGACGGGGCGGCCCTCGGCATCCGATTCCGGTGTCGATGTCCGCATCCGCGGCCGCGCGGCCAGCGGATGCCGTGGTCACACCAGCCCCATCCGTCACCGTACGACGCCGACACGCCGGGGAGAATGACGTCTGGACGGCGTAAATCCGCGGATTTCCGCGGATCGTGGGTATATTCGGGGGCGGTCCCATCGACCAAACCGGGCGCTCGTCGTCCGGTCCGATCTCACTGAAGGCGGCATTCGCTGCCGTCTGGAGGACAACCCCAATGGCTATCACCAAGACTGAGCTCGTCGCAAGCATCGCCAGCGCCACCGGCGAGAGCCAGGCCACCGTCGGCCGCGTCGTCGACGGCCTGTTCTCGGCTGTCTCCGAGGCCGTCGCCAAGGGCGAGAAGGTCACGATCCCCGGCTTCCTCTCGTTCGAGCAGGTCGCCACCGCCGCGCGTACGGGCCGCAACCCGCAGACGGGCGAGGAGATCAAGATCGCCGCCGGCAAGCGCGTCAAGGTCACCGCGGGCTCCAAGCTCAAGGCCGCCGTCAAGTAAGTACGGCCCTGCACGAAGGGGGGATGCCGTTCGGCATCCCCCCTTCGGCGTGTCCGGCGCCGCGTAGGCTGGACGGGTGATCCCGACCCGTGTGATGCGTTTCGTGGGCCCGGCGATCCTCGTCGCGGCCGCCCTCGTCTCCCTCGTGCTCGGGCTCGTGTTCGGCGGGGGTGCCGCCCCGCTGCTCGTCGGTGACGCCGGCCCGGTCGTGCGCTGGGGGCTGCCGATCGTCACTCTCGGCGTGAACCTGTCGGCGGCGGGCATGATCGGATCGCTCGTGCTCGCGCTGTTCGCGCTGCGCGCGGGGGAGCGCCCCTTCGACACGGCGCTGGACGTGGCATCCATCTCGGCCGCCCTCTTCACGGTCGCGAGCGGGTTCACCGCCTTCTTCACGTTCGTCAACATCTTCAATGCCACCCCGAACGCCGGCGCCGAGTTCGGTGGCCAGTTGGGGCGCTTCCTGGTGTCGACCGACCCCGGTCGCGCCTGGGCGCTGACCACCCTTGCCGGAGCCGCGCTGACGGTGCTCACCTTCGCCGTCCGTGGATGGACCTCGACGTTGTTCGTGGCCGCCCTGGCGATCGCCAGCCTCGTGCCGATGGCCACCCAGGGCCACTCCGGCGACGACGCCGGCCACAACATCGCCGTCTCCGCACTCGCTTTGCACATCATCGCCGCCGCCGCCTGGCTCGGCGGCCTGCTGCTGTTGATGGTGCTGCGACCCCAGCTGCGGGGAGCCGAGCTGGGCGACGTCCTGGCGCGGTACTCGAGCATCGCCCTCGTGGCCTTCGTCGTCGTCTCACTGTCGGGCGTCGCACGTGCCGCCGTCGGCGTCGTCGAGCCCAAGTATCTGCTGTCGGCCTACGGGGCCCTGCTCGGCGTGAAGGTCGTCGCGCTGCTGCTGATGGGGGCGCTCGGCGCGCGGTACCGCACCGGGCTGATCTCGCGTATCCAGCGGGACGAGAAGCCGAGCGGCGAGCGCTCGTCGCGCCGGTTCTGGGGTCTGGTCACGCTCGAGCTCGTGTTCATGGGCATCGCCAGCGGGGCGGCGGTCGCGCTGTCGCGAACGCCCCCACCGGTCGACACGCGCCTTCCCGACGTCAAGACACCCGCGGAGATCCTCACCGAGGTGCCGCTGCCGCCCGAATTGACCATCTCGCGCTGGTTCACGCAGTGGGACATCGACATCCTGTGGGTGTTCGCCGTCGGCTTCGGCCTCTTCTTCTACCTCGCCGGCGCGTGGCGCCTGCATCGCCGCGGCGACCGCTGGCCGGTGTACCGCACGCTGCTGTGGGTCCTGGGCATGCTCTCGCTGCTGTGGGTGACGAGCGGTCCGATCAACGCGTACCAGGACTATCTGTTCAGCATGCACATGATGGGCCACATGCTGCTGACGATGGCCATTCCGATGATGCTGGTCTTCGGTGCCCCCGTGACGCTCGCCTCGCGGGCCATCGCCAAGCGCGACGACGGCTCGCGCGGCGGGCGCGAGTGGATCCTGTGGGCGGTGCACACGCCGTTCGCGCGCGTCGTCACCCATCCGCTGTTCGCGGCCGCGATGTTCGTCGGATCACTCTGGGCGTTCTACTACACCGATCTCTTCCGCTGGACCCTCTACGACCACCTCGGACACGAGTGGATGGTCGCCCACTTCCTCATCTCGGGCTACCTGTTCGTGCAGTCGCTCGTCGGCATCGACCCGGTGCCCCTGCGCTACCCCTACCCGTTCCGGCTGCTCACGCTGATCGGCGTCATGGCCATGCACGCGTTCTTCGGCATCTCGATCATGATGTCGTCGGGGCTGTTCGTCGCCGAGTGGTTCGGTTCGATGGGACGCACCTGGGGAGAGCCGCCGCTGGTCGACCAGTACACCGGGGGTGGCATCGCGTGGTCGATCGGCGAGATCCCGACCCTGATCCTCGCGATCACCGTGGCGATCCAGTGGAGCCGCACCGACGAACGTGCCCAGCGTCGCGGCGATCGTCACGCCGATCGGACGGGGGATGCCGAGCTCGAGGCCTACAACGCGAAGCTCGCCCAGCTCGCAGCCCGCGATGCACGGGAGGCCCGCCTCACACGCTGAGGGCGGCGGCCCGTCGGGATCAACCGGCGGACTGCACCTGGATCGAGGCGGTGCCGTCGGGCAGCATCGTGATCGTGCCGCCGACCCGGAACGGCACATCCTCGTCGACGTGGGTCACCGTGCCGTCGAAGATCGACTTGATGTCGACGACCACGTGCGCCGCGGCATCCGCGGGGACGATCGACCATCCGGCGCCGTCGGGCCGCAGGGCGATCTTGGGCGGGGTGACCATCGACCACACCGGCGGCTCGAGGATCCGGTTGCGTACCTGCAGACCGAAGGGGCAGCCGGTGGGCTGCAGCACCTGCTGCGTCGTGCACGCGGTGAGGAACGACTCCACACGTTCCTGCACGACGTCGACGAAGGTGGAGGTCGGCTGGGTCTGGATGTCCACGGGCACCTCGGCCTGGGGCGTATCGGAGAGAACCGCCACCCCCGGGCTGGACGAGACCGGCGTGTCGACGGAGATCGAGTAGAGGCCGGGCGAGAACACGAGCAACGCGACCGGTGCCAGAGGATCGGCCTTCGTGCCGTCGGGCGAGACCTGGCGGGTGTCGACCGCGAACCCGTTCACGGAGAAGGCGGTCGCACCGCGCAGGGTCAGATCGATCACCGCCAGTGGGCTCTGCGCGAATCGCCAGGTGGGGGCCAGTCCGACCCATCCCGCCCGCTCCACGCGGAACGTGGAGGTCCCGGCGTGCGGGCCGGCCTGGTACGACACCGTCACGAGCTCGACGCCGTCGGACGCCTGCTCGCCCACCACACGGATGTCGCTGAGCGGAGCGAGCGCCGCGCGGCGCAAGAGCGCTTCGCTCGCGTCGCCGGGAAGCCCGGCATCCGTGAGATCGGAGGATGCGATCGGAACCCCGGGCAGGGCGAGCGCTTCGGGGACCCGCCCCTCGCTGAGCAGGCTGAGATAGCGCGTGACGAAAGCGCCGGGGCTGTACAGGTCGCGGTACACGGTGACGGTCGCCGCCCCGATCGCGCCGACCAGGAGCAGCCCGACGACGGACAGGGCGGCCAGGTCGAACGCCAGCCGGCGGCTTCTGCGACGGGCCGGGGATCGGCGCGTCGCGGCATCCGTACCCGCCTCTGCGGCGCGCGCCTGCTCACCCACCACCCCGTCCACAGCTCCAGTCTAGGAAACCCTTCCTGATGGCTAGCATGGATCCGGTGACCATCCCCTCCCTCTCCGCCGAGCAGGAGGAGCTCTTCCGCCTCATCGAGGACACGCGGGAGCACGTGTTCGTGACCGGGCGCGCGGGAACGGGGAAGTCCACCCTCCTCCAGCACCTCGCCTGGAACACCGAGAAGCAGATCGCCGTCTGCGCCCCGACAGGAGTGGCCGCCCTGAACGTCGAGGGGCAGACGATCCACTCCCTCTTCCGGCTGCCGATCGGACTCATCGCCGACAGCGAGCTCGAGCAGTCCGAGCCTGCGCGTCGCGTGCTCAAAGCGATAGACACCCTCGTGATCGATGAGGTGTCGATGGTCAACGCCGATCTGATGGATGCCATCGACCGCTCACTGCGTCAGGCGCGGGGGCGCCGCTCCGAACCCTTCGGCGGCGTGCAGATCATCATGTTCGGCGACCCGTACCAGCTCTCTCCCGTGCCGCCGCGCGGTGATGAGCTGCGCTACATCCAGGACCACTACCGGTCGTTCTGGTTCTTCGACGCGCAGGTGTGGGCGGGCCCGTCGGCGGACGGCTCCGCGATCCGTTCCGACGGGTTGCTCGACCTCGGCCGGGTCGGGGCGCCGCTGCACATCCGCGAACTGCGTCAGATCCATCGCCAGGCCGACGACGGGTTCAAGGCGATGCTGAACGCCGTGCGCCACGGGGTGGTGACCGCAGAGATCGCGGGCATGCTGAACGCGGCGGGAGCACGCCCGGTGCCCGAGCCGGTCGAGGGTGAGCCTCCGATCATCACGCTCGCGACGCGCAACGACATCGTCTCGCGCATCAACCAGCGTCATCTCGACGCCCTGCCCGGTCCGGTTCAGACGGCGCGCGCCGACGTCAGTGGCGACTTCGGGCGCGGTGAGGCGTCGTACCCCGCCGACACCGAGCTGCAGCTCAAGGTCGGCGCGCAGGTCATGTTCCTCCGCAACGATGTGGGCGGTCGTGGGGACGGCCCGCGGTGGGTGAACGGCTCGATCGGCACCGTCACGCGCATCGCCGGAGGCACGGTGCGCGTCGAGCTCGACGGCGAGGAGGTCGACGTCGAGCCGGCTGTCTGGGAGAGGTTCCGCTATGCTTACGATCCCGGGTCGCGAAAGCTCACCCGCGAGATCGTGGCCGAGTTCACTCAGTTCCCGCTGCGACTGGCATGGGCGGTGACGATCCACAAGTCGCAGGGCAAGACGTACGACCGCGCCGTCATCGACCTGGGCTCGGGGGCGTTCGCGCCGGGGCAGACCTACGTGGCTCTGTCACGGCTGACCTCGCTCGACGGCCTCTACCTGTCGCGCCCGCTGCGCCCGAGCGACATCCTCGTGGATGCCGACGTCCGCCGGTTCATGGCCGGGGTCCGCGCCGCCGGCTTCTGACCCTCGGGTGAAACGCGGGGTCAGGCGGATGCCGCGGCGGCGGCCTTGGCGGTGGCGAGATCGACGAAGAGGTCGGTGTTGAACTGGTACGCGGCGAGCACCTCGTCGATGACGCGCTCGCGCTCCGCGGCATCCCAGGCGACGGCGTCGAGCTGCTCGCGGTAGATGTCCTTGAACGCGGCGGGGTCGGCGATCTCGTCGAAGAGGTAGAAGCCGATTCCGTTCGTCTCGAAGCCGAACTGACGCGCCATGAGCTTTCCGATGAACAGGCCGCCGGAGAGATCGCCGAGGTAGCGGGTGTAGTGGTGGGCCACGAACCCGCCCGGCCAGCTCGCCCCGACTTCGCGGATGCGATCGACGTAGCGGGTGGTCGTCGGCAGCGGCGCGATGCGTTCGCGCCAGTCGTCGCCGATCAGGAAGGCGAGGTCGGACTCGATCGCGGGGAGGCGCGTGAGCTTCTCGCTGATGAACGGTGCCGCGATCGGATCGTCGCGCATGGCCTCGGCAGCGTGCTCGAGCGCCTCGTAGATGAACCAGTGCTGCGCGACGAGCGCGACGTAGTCGTCACGCGTGCCGCGACCGCGCATCAGATCGTCCATGAATCCGGCGTGCTCGCTGCCGGAGTGGGCGGTACGCGAACGCTCGCGCAGGGCGGTGGAGAACGGGATCGGCTGGGTCACAACCGTCAGTGTAGTTGAAACTAAGGCTCACCTAAACTGAAGGTTGCCTGCGGGATCGCTGAGCGCCCGGTCCGCCCCGACTATCCGTGCGGCCGAGGCGTGATCCCCAGGCGCGCGCACGCCTCGTCGTACAGGGCGACGATCTCGCGGCGCACGTCCCGTCGCTCGCTGATCTGGCCGCCAGGCCAGGGGATGCGGATGACGTCGTCACCACCGTCGGCGCGAGTGACATGCCACTGGCCGGCCTCGCCGTCGAACGTGACCATCTCGGAAGCGACGACATCGGCATCGGGGGAGAATGCCCGCGCGATGAGCAGGTTGTCGTCGGAGTGGTCGTCGTTCATGTGGCCGAGAACGCCGGTCAGAGTGTCGTCGTCGAAGGTGTGCGCCATGGCACCCACCTTAGGGGCGGGTGCACGGGGCGCGACGGCCCACCTCCCGGGGCAATGGCCCCGCGACGCAATCGTCACAGGAGCGTCACGGCGGTCGGGTCGTATGCGCATCGTGATCTACGCTGAGAGGACTGACCAGGGGGTGAGGATGCGGGCTCTTCGTCGATCGCGGCGTCTTGCGGCGATGGCCGGTACGCTCGCGCTGGCGCTCGCGCTGGCTGCGTGCTCGTCGAGCCAAACGGTGTCGCTGCCGCTGCCCGATCAGGTGGATGCCGCCATCGGTGGCGATGTTCAGGCCCAGCTGCAGACGGCCGTCGAGCGCGCCGTGGCCGCATCGGGCGCATCGGGCGCGATCGTCGGCGTGCGCGTTCCGTGGGCAGGTGTCTGGGACGCGGGCGTCGGCACGGTCGCTCCCGGCGGCGCCGCGGTGAACGACTCCATGACCTTCCATGCCGGTGCCGTCACCCGGTCGATGACCTGTGACGTGCTCTACGGCCTCGTCCACGACGGCGTGGTCTCGTTGGACGACCCGGTCGGCAAATACGTGACGGGTCTGGGCGATCAGGGTGCTCGGGACGGCCTGACGCTCGGTCAGCTCTGCGATTCGACATCGGGTATCGGCGCGTACGATCCGACCGTCGATGCGCGCATGCGTGCCACGCCCTCCCGCGTCTGGACTCCGCGGGAGCTGATGGCTTTCGGAATGTCCCAGGCATCGAACGTGCAGCCGGGCACCGTGTTCGCCGACTCCGACACCGGTTACGTGCTGCTCGGGTTCGCCCTCGAGCGCGCGACCAGCAAGACGGCGGCGCAGCTCTATCAGCAGTACGTGTTCGGCCCGAACGGGATGACCTCCACGTCGTTGCCCGACAACGGCACCGCCGACCTGAACGGCCTGTGGACGGGCGCGGCGGCCGACGGCACCGCCGCGTGCACCGCGCCGACCCCGATCGTCGGCTTGTCCTCGAGCGCCGGCTTCACGGCATCCGGGGTCATCAGCGACCTCGCCGATATGGGCCGATACGTGCAGGCGCTGGCGATGGGGCTGCGTCCCTACGACGCCCCCGGCCGCTTCGAGAACCCGCTGCCGGCGGTGGCGAACGGCCCGTCATGGTTCACGGCGCGCGGGGGGAGCTACCAAGCCGGCAGCCTCATCGGGCAGTACGGCTCGGTCCCCGGCGCGCTGACGGCGGCGTTCGCCGACCGCACGACCGGCATGAGCGTTGTCGTCACCTTGAACAACTCGCGGGCGTCGGCCGACCTCGTCCGCAGTCTCGCCTGGGAGCTCGCTGCCATCGCGTCGAAGGCGCCGGCGGCGGCGGGACGCACCGCCCCGCAAGCGGGGCTGCCCTGGACGGCCGAGGACATGGCCGCGCAGGTGAAGGCCGCCGCGGTCTGCCCGATCCCGTGAGTCCGAGCGCCGCGTGAGCCGCCGATGAGCGCCGCGCGACCACCTGCTTCGGGGGCGCCGGGCGCGGTCGGCCTCGTCGTTGCCGGCCTCGTGTGTCAGGAGGGCGGCGCCGCGATCGCGGTCACGCTCTTTCCGCACGTCGGCCCGCTCGGCATGGTGATGCTGCGCCTCGCGTTCTCCGCGCTGATCCTCCTCGCCGTCGCGCGGCCACGGCTGCGCGGCCACGCGGCGCGGGCGTGGCGCGACGTCATCGTGTTCGGGGTCGTTCTCGGCACGATGAACGGGTTGTTCTACCTCGCGCTGCAGCGGCTTCCGCTGGGAGTGACCGTGACAATCGAGGTGCTCGGACCGCTCACGCTGTCGATCATCGCGGGGCGACGTCGCTCGTCCTGGCTCTGGGCCGGCATCGCGCTCGTCGGCGTCGTCGCCCTTGCCGGCGGCGGGTGGGATCGACTCGACATCCTCGGGGTGCTGTTCGCCCTCGGAGCCGCGGCGAGCTGGGCGATCTACATCCTTGCGTCGGCGCGTGTCGGCGCGGCGTTCCCGCGCCTGGACGGTCTGGCCGTCGCGATGGCCATCGGCGCCCTCCTGTCGCTGCCGTTCGGCATCGTCCAGGCGGGCGCAGCGCTGCTGCGACCGGAGATGCTCGGGCTCGGCGCTGCGGTCGCCCTGCTGTCGTCGACCCTGCCGTACGCGTTCGAGCTGATCGCCCTGCGCCGGCTTCCGGCGGCGGCGTTCGCCATCCTGATGTCGCTCGCGCCGGCCGTGGCGGCGCTGGCCGGGTGGGCGCTGCTCGGACAGCACCTGGCGTGGCTCGAGCTCGTGGGAATCGTGATGGTGATCGCGGCATCCATCGGTGCCGTGCGCGCCGCCGGACGCCGTGTTCGCGGTGCCGTCGAGCCCATCGGTTGAGTCGAAAGCCTCCCCGCTGCCGGAAGCCCTGCGGGCGGTGATCAGCCGACGTTCGGGTGACGGATAGTCGCGCGTGACAGGATGCCGCGGTGACCTCGCGCTCCTCGACATCCGGCCGCGGCGGCTCGACGAGGCGTCGGCCCGTTCGTCGCCGTCCAGCCCTCAGCGCCCGGCGGCGACGTCAGCTGCGACGTCGCCGGGCACTCGCATGGGCGGTCGTGGCGGTGCTCGCCACCGGTCTCGGCGTCGCGGGGGTGGCGATCGGTCAGGCCGTCCGTCATGCCGCGGTCTGCGCGGAGGCGGAGGGATTCGGACGGCAGCAGCTGGACAACGCGCGCAGCATCGTGGCGGCCGGACGCGACGCGGGGTTGCCTGCGCGCGACCAGACGATCGCAGTGATGACGGCGCTGGGGGAGTCCAGTCTGCAGAACATCGACTACGGCGATTGGGAGACGAGCGGGGTGACCAACCCCGACGGCTCACGCACGACCTCGATCGGTCTCTTCCAGCAGCAGGACGGCTGGGGAACGCGGGAGCAGCGGCTCGACCCCTACACGGCGGCGAGCCTGTTCTACCGCGCCATGGTCGAGAAGGTGCCCGAGCCCGAGCGGTCGGCGACGGCGCCCACGGAGGTCGCCCATCGGGTGCAGATCAATCGCGATCCGACGCACTACGCCCCGTACTGGCCGCTGGCCGAGCGGATCGTCGCCGTGCTCGACGATCAGGCCGTCGTCGACACCTGCCTCTGACGGGCCTGCCCCTGGGGTCGTCCTGTCTCGACCGCGACGACCGCGGCCACGGTTCCGGCTGCGGCGACCAGCAGCATGCCGAGCGATGACGGCAGGAAGGTCGCCCCGCCGATCGCCGCCACGCCGAGCAGCAGGATCGTGTTTCCGGTCGCGGTCAGCTGGCTGCGCAGGTTCAGTGCCCAGATGCCGAGAACGAAGAGCACCACGGGAACCGTCAGGGTCGCATGGGCGGCGATGCTCGACAGGTGCGCTTCGTGACCGATGTCGTCGACGGCGATCTCGATGCCGGCCGAGAAGGCGCCGGCGGCGGCGAAGATCGCGTAGTGGAAGTAGCCGTAGCGGATCGAGGAGCCGAGGGTGCGGATGTGTCCGGTGTGCTCGCGGGAGAAGTACACCCACCACATGCCGGCGGCGATGACGAGGCCCGCTGCCGACACGACGATCAGCTCGGTCAGGTGCTCCTGCTCCTGGATCGCGGCGATGATGGCTCCCGCCGAGGCCAGGATCGACTCGCCGAGGAGGATGAGGGTGAACAGGCTGTAGCGCTCGGTGATGTGGTGGGCGTTCCACGGCGCGTGTTCGCGATGCTCGGCCCAGACCGGCACGAGCACCTCGGCCGCCACCAGCGCGAAGAACGCGACGAGGCCCGCTGTCGGCGGGAGCAGCAGCCGCAGCACCCACGCGACCTGCACGACGGTGATGCCGGCGGCGTAGCGCAGGCAGACGCGACGGAACTCGGGCACGGATGCCGCCGCGCGCAGCCATTGCCCCACCATCGCCAACCGCATGATGACGTAGCCGAGAGTGACGATCGTGAAGTCCTGATGTTCCATCGCGGCGGCGCTGCCGCTGGCCAGGACGAGCACTCCCGCCATCTGCACGATGGTTGTCACGCGGTAGGCCCAGTCGTCCACCGCGAACGAGGTGCCGAACCAGGTGAAGTTCATCCACGCCCACCAGATGGCGAAGAAGAGCATGAGGTAGCTGCCCACGCCCGCGCCGAGGTGGCCGTGCGATTCCATGTGGTGCAACTGTTGGGACGACAGAGACACGGCGACCACGAACACCAGGTCGAAGAAGAGCTCGAGCGGGCTGGCGGCGCGGTGTTGCTCGCCCGCGTCGCGCGCTGTCATCCGTCGCAGGCCCCAGCGTGTGCGGTGCGGAGCGGCGTCGTGCGTCATAATCCCCCGATCGCCGCCCCCGTGCGGTGCGCGGCACGGGGAAAGATACCAGGCGCGTCGACGTCGGTGGGGCCGGGGAGCGTGTCCCCGACCCCACCGGGTCGCGGTGGCTCAGGCGCGGCGGCGCCGCAGGAGCACCGCGCCCGCGGCGATGAGCAGCACGGCGATGCCCGCCAGGGCGGTCCAGGGGCGGGCGTCGCCCCCGGTGCTCGCCAATGCCGCCGACGTCCCGGTCGTTCCCGTGGCCGTTCCTGCCGTGCCCGTCCCGGCGCCCGGATCGGTCCCGCCGTCCACGACCGCCGTCACGGTGGGGGCGAACGTCGAGGAGACGACCGTGCCACGGGTGTCGGCCACCCGATAGGTCACGGGAGCCGGGCTTCCCGTGTAGCCGGTGTCGGGGGTGAAGACGATCCGGTCGCCGACGAGGTCGTACCGGCCGCCGGTCACGGTGACACGGCGGACGATCCCGGCATCCGCCGCGGTGACGCTCGCGCGGGCGAACGTCTCGAACTCCTCCGACTCGGCGAGGGTGAGGGTGGCGGGGTCGAACGGGACGTCGGGATCGCCCGGTTCGTCGTTCGCCAGCGGTGCGATGCTGATCGGTGCGCCCGCGGGGCCGCTGGCCGTGTCGGGGCGTGCGATCGGGGTCACGGCGACGTAGCCGTCACCGAGATCGCCGACGAAGGAGGCGACCCAGGCGAGTGCCGAGTTCCAGTTGACGGTGATCTCGTTGACCGACCACGCTCCGATGTCGTCGACGTAGCAGGCCTGCGCCGCGCACCCCTGCAGCCAGGCGCCCGCCACCGGGTCCTGGATGGAGGAGTTCGGTCCACCCGCCACCGTGCCCTTCGGCGGGTGCGGCAGCGACGGATCGAGCGCGTGGGCGTACCACCGGCTGTGCTGGTTCTGCGAGTACTTCGTGCCGTAGCCGGTGACGTACGACTGTGCGAGCACATTGCGCCCGAACAGGTAGTCGTAGCCTTCGATGACGGCGTCCGCGTAGCGCGGCCGGTGCGTGAGGTCGAACGCCGTCGCGATGACGACCTGGTTGTTGAGCACGGCCGAGTTGGATCCCCAGTCGTAGAGGCCCTCCTTCGGCGCGTAGGGCTGACCGAACGGCTGCGCCTTCTGATCCGCGATGAGCGCGTCGGCGGCATCCACCACCGACTGGCGGATCTGCGCAATGTCCGGCAGGTCGGCCCCGAAGCGTGCGAGCTGCATGCGTGCGAGCGCCGCGACATCGCCCCAGAAGAACCCGCCGGCGGTGAAGATGTCGGCATCGGTGTTCATCGCGAGGTGCAGGGGGTTCGTCTCGACGTCGGTGCGGTAGTCGCCCGCGCCCGTCGTGAGGTACAGCTCGGCGGCCGCCCAGTAGAACTCGTCGGTCACGTCGTCGTCGTCGTACGTGCCGCCGCCGGTGCCGTCTTCCGCCGGCGCGAGCAGCACCGGGTTGGTGCGAGCCGCCTCGTACGCCGTCTCGGCCGCGGTGAGCAACCGCGCCGCGAACGCGGGGTCGAATTCGGCGAACAGGCGCGAGCCCTGTGCCGCGACCGCGGCGAGGTTGAGCGTCGCCGCGGTCGACGGGCGGTGCAGCAGGCGCTCCTGCGGGTCCTGGTCGGGCAGCAGCGGCAGTCCGGTCCAGTTGCGGTCGGTCACCTTGTGCCACGCCATACCCGCGAGCGGGTCGCCGGCCGGTACCTGCATCTTCAGCATCCACTCGAGCTCCCACCGGGCCTCGTCGAGGATGTCGGGCACGCCGTTGCCGTGTTCGGGCACCGCGAGAGTGCCGTCGGCGAGGGATGCCGTGGTGCCGGCGGCCTTGGCGCGCTCCCACGCCGACAGCAGCTGCGCGACGGCGATGCCGCCGTTGACGACGTACTTGCCGTGGTCGCCCGCGTCGTACCAGCCGCCGCTCACGTCGTGGCGGTCGGTGCACGTCCAGCCGTCCGACCAGGTCTGCGGCTCGAGGCAGGCCACATCGGTGTCGCCCTGGTTGGGCCCGACGCCGAGGTGGCCGGCCGGACGCGCGTACTCGGCTCCGGCGATGGCGCCGTCGATCGCGATGCCGGACCGGTTCGTGTAGAAGAAGCGCAGCGAGTCTGCGCGCAGCGACTGGAACACGTCGTCGGAGATGGCGAACGGGAAGCTCTGCTGATCGCCGACGTGGAGGGTGTACCCCGTGCCGGGAACCTGCACGCCGCTGAAGTCGACGGTGTGCACGTTCGTGCCCGCGCTCGGATCGAGGCCGGCAGGGGCGGTCGTGCCGGTGGCCACGATCGCGCCGCCCGGCGCCTGCAGCGACCACTCCAACGGCGTGGTGGCGTCGGTGACGACCGTCGCGCGCTTGGGACCGCGAGTGAGGTAGCCGACCTGGTTCACCTTGACGGCCGGGCCGGTGTCGGCGCGATAGGTGTACTTCGTTCCGGTGAGGGTGACGTCGTCGACGCAGACCACGGTGCCGCTCGGCATCCCGCCGATGCGGAACTGGATCTGCCCGAGGTGGAAGGTGTCGGCCGCGGTGGTCGTGAAGGTGAACGACTGCGGCGTGGGGGTGGAGGTGAGCTCGAACGACTTCTGCAGCCACGACACCTGGTCGGGGCCGGAGTACGTGCCGACCTGCGTCGAGGCGTTCAGCGTGGCGGGCGATCCGCCGGGGGCGACGGCGGATGCCGTGAAGCTCAGCCGGAAGGCGGTGTCGCCGGGCATCGGGATGTCGTTGTGGCCGAGCAGCAGGTCCCAGACGTTGGTGGTGTCGGCGCCGATGGTGGCGCACATCTGCTGGTCGGGGTTGGAGAGGGTGACCGCTCCGGCCGTCCACCAGGGGCTCGTGCCGTCCGCGAAGGTGGGGTTCGGGAGCAGCTGGTCGGTGCCGACGGTGGGTTCGGTCGGCTCGGTCGGCTCGGTGGGGCCGGTGCCGCCGCCGTCTCCGCCGCCGGTGCCCGTCGCGATGATCGAGACGTCGTCGAGCCAGAACGTGCCGGCGGCGTTGCCGCCGAGGCGGAACTGCACGTCGGAGGTCGTGCCCTGCCCGAAGTCCTCGGCGGTGAAGGTCGCGGTCACGTCCTGCCAGGCGGTGGTCAGCGGCGTCTCGGCCGTGGCGTACGTGCTGTAGGTCGCGTTCGGCGTGGTGGGCGCAACCTGCGTGCGCAGCGTGAGGCCGGCGCGGTCGGCGCGGACCTTGGCCGCGAACGCGTACTCGGTGCCGGCCACGAGCGCGACGCCGCCCTGTCCCACGATCACGTCCCACGGGTTCGTGGAGGCGGGGAAGTCGGCGCGCAGGGTGCCGTCCTCGGCGGTGAGGGAGCCGGCGCTCGCCCACCAGGGGTCGGTCGTGGTGGCGAAGGTGCCGTTGAGGATGAGGTCGTCGGTGCTCGCCGCCGATGCCGCCGTCGCGGCAGACGGGAGAGCGACAGCGGCTGCGCCGATCAGGGCTCCGACCGCGAGGGCGGCCGTCAGACGTCGCACGTGTGCTCTTCTCGCAGGCATACAGGCTCCTTCGCTCTGTGTCGGCGCCGCGGTCGTCGCGGCGCTGGGAGCGCTCTCAGGGAGCGCTCCCACGAAACA
The DNA here is from genome assembly GCF_028550675.1 of Sphingomonas sp. BLCC-B65. Taxonomy (NCBI): domain Bacteria; kingdom Pseudomonadati; phylum Pseudomonadota; class Alphaproteobacteria; order Sphingomonadales; family Sphingomonadaceae; genus Sphingomonas; species Sphingomonas sp. BLCC-B65. Next base: position 2,048,944 of record NZ_JAQQGL010000001.1, read on the forward strand.
TAGCAGAATCCATGCGCGCGCATCAGGGGATGCCGCGACCTCGGTGCGGACGATCGGCGGCGTTACGCGGCGCGCACGGCGACGAACGCCGGGGGCTCGAGATCGCCCGTCGGCGAGACGAAGATCCGCTTCACGTCCGACGGCGTGCGGGGGTCGAACACAAGCGGACGCGACGCGCCCTCGGCGGGCACCTCGCGCGGCGGCAGGAGGGCCAGGCACGTGACCCAGCGGCGTGCGCCCTGGCCGTCATCGAACGCGAACGTCAGCGAGACCGCGGCGCGCGAGGCGGCCAGGGCCTCCGCCGACAGCTGCGGCGACGAGGTCACCTCGGCGTCGACGAGCCGGCCGGTCGTGAGGAGTTCGGCGGCCAGGTCGGCGTTGCGCCGGCGGAAGCGCTGCGCGCGCAGGCGGCCGATGATGCTGGTGAGTCCCAGGGCGATGAAGATGCCCGGTAGCCACCAGATACCCGCGTACATGATCCACGCGCCGATGCCCCAGACCTCGTCCTCGTGGAAGACGGGGTCGACGGCGACGCCCACGGCATCCGGCGCCGCCCACATCGGCAGCGAGAGGAGCACGCCGGTCGCGGGGCCGAGAAGGACGATCGAGGCCGGGCCGAGGATGGCGTAGTACGTGCGCCGGCCCGTGTAACGGTGGTTCCACGCCGAGTAGGCGCCCATCGTGATGATGCTGGCGATGATGCCCACCGGCAACGCCGTCGATCGGACGGCGACGGGGATGCCGCCGTCCCAGGTGCTGAAGACGCTGTTGATCGACACGACGCGCACCTGATCGAAGAGGCCGCCGATGCCGAAGCCGACGATCGCCGCGGCGGCAAACCCCGCGAGCCCCCAGAGCAGGGTGGCCGTCAGCGCCCGCGGCGAGCCGACGAGCTTTCGATCCCGTTCGGCGGCCGCGGCTTTCGGATCGATGAGGCTCATGACGTCCAGCCTAAGAGGGCGGTCGGGGAGCGAGTGGTGGGGTGTTCGCTTTAGTGCGAGAAGCCGCGCAATTCCGCGGTCTTTCAAGGCCCGGAAACGAGCCGATCCTCTCGCATCCTCGCGAAGATCCTCTCGGATCCTCTGAGGCGTGACGAACACTATCCACGCCCGCGGTTGCGGGCGTTCCGTTTACGGGCCCGTTCACGACGTGAGCTCGTTTCGGCGGGTTCCTGCTTCGTTCGAGACTGCTCCGGCGAGCCGGAGTCTGATGTCCCGTCCGCAGGCGTTTAGCCTCTCCACCTTTCCTGGGGCGAGGGCGAGAACCATCAGGTTCGTCGCGGCGTTGTAGTCGCGGTCGAGGTGGGTGCCGCAGGGGCAGGTCGACAGGCGCACGTCGGTGCTGCTCGGACCGGACTTGGTGTTGCAGATGACGCACAGTCGAGTCGACGGGAAGAACCTGCCGGCTCGGACGATAGTACGACCGTGGGTTGCGGCTTTGGCTTTGAGTTCGGTGACGAACTGACTCCAACCGGCGTCGGTGATGGACTTGCCGTACCTGCCCCGGACCATGGCGCTGACGCTCAACGTCTCGAGGCTGATCGTTTGGTTCTCACGGATCAGTCTGGAGATGAGTTGGCGGGCGTGGTTGCGTCGCAGGTTGGCGGTGCGCGCGTGGATGCGCGCCACTTCCGATGAAGGTGTTCGAGTCGGTCGAGACGATGACGCTCTCCGACCCACGTGTCTGGGTACGCGGCGACTTCCATGGGAACGTTGGCTGGTTGCAGACCCTCCTGCCGGCCTTGCACCGCTACGACCGCAGCATCACTACGATCCTCCACGCAGGCGGTTGGTGGATGGACCCGCGCGCGGTCGACTATTGGAGCCGCCGCAGCGGTATTGAGCGGATCCTCGTAACGCTCGGGAACCACGAGCCCTACAACGAGTACACACCGCTGCTGGATGCTCGCCCCAGTCGGGCCGTCCGCATATCCGAGGTCGTGTGGCTACTCCCGCGGCCGTGGCGACTCGAGATCCACGGCCGGAAGATCCTGAGCCTCGGCGGAGCGGCCTCCGTCGACCGCAGGTGGCGCACGCCGGGCAAGGACTGGTGGGAGGACGAGCGGATCCTCGACGTGCACGTAGCCGCGGCGTCCGCGGGACCGGCCGAGGTGATGGTCACGCACGAGAGCCCTGATGACACACCGGTTGCGGAGGTTGCCGCACTTCTGTGCAGCAACCCCAATGGCTTTCCCGATGATGCGCTCGAAGAATCGGCTGCCTCGCGCGCCCAGGTAGGCAAGGTCTGGAGCGCGGTAAACCCGAAGCTCCTCTTCCACGGCCACATGCACGTCGCGGGGTCCGGAGCCAATGCCGACGGGCGCTCGGTCGTAAGTCTCGGCCGAGACGTGGCGGAGGGGAACGCCACGCTGCTCGATCTGGTCGATATGTCGGTGGACGTCCCGTCGTTGCGAGGCTTGCGGGGCTGGTGACGCGAGACAGCCCGGCGGAACTACAGGCCCAGACAGGTTGGTGGCTCGAGGATCGCTGCCAACTCACGGGTCACGGAGTCAGAGTCTGAGGCATCTCGATCCGGTACTTTGGCTCCAACTACGAATTGGAGCGAGCTTGACATGACGACTAGCACCGGGGGACTGCCGGTATCACGCATTCGTGCCGAGAATTTCCGCTCGTTCGCGAATGTCGACGTCCCTCTATCAGCGTTGACAGTGCTCGTTGGGCCTAACGGGTCTGGCAAGTCAAACGTACTGAAGGTCCTTCAGTTCATCTCCTCGGTTGCTCAGTTCGACGTGCAGGGCGCGCTCACGATGTGGGGAGGCTTTGACCGCATCCAACGGCAATCGAAAGAAGCCGGGGCGGTTCGCTTGACCATCGAGGGTTCTGTTACCGAGCACTCGAGTCCCACGGCGCCAGACTCCTACACGTTGCGACTCAATCGGCTGAAGTCCGGTGCCATTCGCCGTGACGAGGACTTTGAGTTCAAGCGTGTCCCGGGCCGCGGCCGACGCATTCGCGTTAGCGGAGCCCAAGTGACGATCGGTGCAGCTGACGACCAGAAGGCACTCCGGCGACTGAGGACCGACCAGACATCGGGGCTGGGAACGCTCGCTCGTCTCGACGACGCCGACGTCGGGCCGGGGCCTTCCGCATACATGAAGTTCTTGACAAGCATTCGAATGCTCGAGCCAAATGTGGACGCGGCGCGCGAACCATCGCGCCTGACTCCAGGACCCCTTGCGGGCGACGCGCACAACCTGTCCTCAGCCCTGCTGAATCTGCAACAGGCCTCGCCAGAGTCGTTCGACAATCTCCTGCACGACCTTCAGCGTTGCCTCCCAGGACTAGCGAAGCTTGAGCTAGTGCCGATTGGCGGGAGCACCACTTCCGTCGTCGTGCGTCTCCGTGAGAAGGGGCTCGCGCGGTCGATCGACTTGGCAGACGCATCGTTTGGTACTGTGCGTTTGCTCTCGCTCCTAACTGCGCTTCACGAGCCTTCTCCGCCCGCATTTACGGCAATCGAGGAGGTGGATCACGGGCTGCACCCCTACGCCCTTGAGGTGCTCATTGCGCGAATGCGCGACGCCAGCGACAGCACGCAGATCCTTGCGGCCACTCACTCACCGTCGTTGGTCAATCGTCTTGAGGCTAGCGAGATCATCGTCTGCGACCGTGACCCCGACACGAGCGCGTCTTCAGTTCCGGCACGCTCAGCAGAGGAGATTCAGGCGGCTATTGACTCGACCGATATGGGGCCTGGGGAACTTTGGTTTGCCGGCGCCCTCGGTGGGGTGCCGGACGTATGACGCCGAAGAAACAGAGCGGGCCCAAACGGCCGCCCGTGATTCTTGCATTTGGTGAGGATCTGCATGATTCGGACTCGATCAAATGGCTCGTAGAATTTTTTCGAAGCGATCTGCCACGAGTTCTTTCGCGGCCCAAGCCCGTTTCCCTAAGCGGGAATCCAGGTAAACCGGCGCTTGACAAGTGGATCGGGGCCGTCAGCAACGCTGTAGCGGCGACCGAAGCCGCCGGACAGCCAGTGCGCGCCGTATTGGTCCACGTCGACAGTGACGAACCTGACCCCGGTGGGAAGAGACATCAGTCGCTGACGGTAGCTCTCAGCTCGCTCAAGGTTGCCCACCCGGTTGTCCCGGTGCAATGCACCGAGGCTTGGTGGTTTCTATTTCCAGCTCAGGTAGAAGCAGTTCGGCCGAAGGCATGGCGCGCGACGATGCCACGCAAGGCGCGTGATGTCGAGAGCATTAACTCCCCGAAGACGGAGCTCAAGAGGCTCACTCGTAGATCGGGTCACGAGTACGCCGAGAGCGACTCGCCTCGAATTGCCGAGAGAATCGCGGTCGACAAGCCATCGCCGACTGGTACAAGCAAGTCATTCGAGCGCTTCCGCTCGACCGTCGCCGCACTCTAGGTGACTGGATATCAACGGCGCGCATGAAGAAGGAACCCATAGTTTCGTTCTCCTGAAGAGGCGCGAGCAGGCGCGCCCGATGCAAGCATCGCCGGTCCCCCCTCGGATCTGTACTGAGCGAACGGCGCCGTTCGAGAGACCAACGTCCTCAAGCTGTGACCGCGCATACCGCCGTTGAAGAAGCGCATAAATACGGCCTTCTCGACGGGCGACCGTGCGGAAAAGAACTCCTGGTCGGGATAAAGCTGCTCGAGGACCTACGCGAACGAAATCGCGTACTTCCGCGAACAACCCGTGGAGGGGCTGACGGGAATCGAACCCGCGCTGTCTGCTTGGGAAGCAGAAGTTCTGCCATTGAACTACAGCCCCATGCCGACCTGACGGCCGTGCCCGTCCAGCATACCCACGAATGTTGCCGACTGATCGCCGCGCTGCGCTGGGTGCAGGCGCGGTTACGCTGCGCTGGGTGCAGAGATGATCGCGACGACATCGGGGGCGCGGAACGCCATGACCCCCGGAACGTTCCGCTGCTCGAGGATCCCAACTTCCTCGAGTTTGCGCACAGCGTTGCTCACCGCTTGGTAGGTGAGCCCTGTCGTATCGCGCAGATTGGGGATGTTCACGTAGGGGCTTCCGATGAGAAGGTCTGCGATGTCACGGACCGCTCCGCGCGCGCCGGCAGCGCGCAGCCTTTCGTGATAGCTGATCTGCAGTTCCAGCAAACGGCGGATTCGATCAGCGGAGTCGTTTGCCGACGTTTCGATGCCTTCGGCGAAGAAGCTCACCCACTCGTCCCAGCTTCCCGTCGCGCTGACGTGCGCGAGCAGTTCTTGGTACTGGTCTCGACGTTGTTCGAACCAGGGCGAGACGCTGAGGAGGCCCTCTGGAAGCACGCCATGGCGTACGAGTTGGAGGACGATGAGGAGTCGTCCGATGCGGCCGTTCCCGTCGTTGAAGGGGTGGAGAGTCTCGAACTGGTAGTGGCCCATCGCGGTGGCGACGATGGGATCGAGGTCGTCTTGGCTTGTCTGCATCCAGGTCATCAGATCCTGCAGGCCGGCGTCGAGAGCTGGCCCTGCGGGCATGGGTATGAATCGCGCATCGGTGACCCGCCCCCCGCGGCTACCGATGACGACCTGAATGCGTCGCACGCGCCCCGCTTGATCAGTGTCTGCGGCTGTGCCCTGGACGAGCGTCCGGTGAAGGTCGCAGAGAAGCCCGACGGTCAGCGGTCGCTCTTGTTGCACCCAGTGAAAGCCGTTCTCAGCGGCGGTGACATAGTTGAGCACCTCGTTCAGAGCAGCCGACCGGCTGCTGTCCTTCATGACGTCTGCGGCGAGAACGTCTTCGAGGGGCGCATAGGTGCCTTCGAGTGCTGAGGTGCTCTGAGCTTCGCGGCGGAAGGTGGGTTGACGCAGGAGCCCCGGATTGATGACAACGAGGGAACCCTGCTGCAGGCGCCCCAGCGCGCGGCTGGCTCGCGCGACACGGTTCCAGGTGGCTGTGCCGAGTTCTGGCGGCGCCGCGAGTGGATGAGCGGCGAACGCGACGTGCTCGTATGTCTGTCCGCGGCCGTCCGTGCCGAAAATCGGAAGGAGGTCACCGATCGGACTTGCCGCGAATCGTGCGGGATCCATGCTGCGCTCCTTCAAGTTCCCTTGACTACACCACGTATCGATTCAATTAAAACGGCAAATAATTGAACTCACAATCGTGTAATTGAAGCGTGCCGCAATCGTGCATGTCTCTCGGCTCACTCGCGCCGCAGCCCCGAACGTCTGTACAGATGTAGGAACGGGTCAGTGGATGCCGCGGTTAGCGTGAACACGCTCAGATCGAGCGCACACATCCACACGACCCGGAGGACCGATCATGGCCTACGTCACCACCGAAGACGGCGCGGAGATCTACTACAAGGACTGGGGCAGCGCCGACGCCCAGCCCATCGTCTTCCACCACGGCTGGCCCCTGTCCTCCGATGACTGGGACGCGCAGCTGCTCTACTTCCTCGACAAGGGCTACCGCGTCATCGCCTCGGACCGTCGCGGCCACGGTCGCTCGTCGCAGATCGCCACCGGTCATGACATGGACCACTACGCCAGTGACGTGAGCGCCGTCGTCGAGCACCTCGACCTGCGAAACGCCGTCCACATCGGCCACTCCACGGGCGGCGGCCAGGTCGCGCGCTACGTCGCGAAGTACGGCGAGCCCCAGGGGCGCGTCGCCAAGGCCGTGCTCGTCGCCGCCGTGCCCCCGATCATGCTGCAGAGCGACAGCAACCCCGAGGGCACCCCGCTGGCCGTCTTCGACGGCTTCCGCGAGGCGCTCGCCGCCAACCGCGCCGAGTTCTTCGAGGCGGTGGCGTCCGGCCCCTTCTACGGCTTCAACCGCGAGGGCGTCACGCCGTCCCAGCCCGTCATCGACAACTGGTGGCGGCAGGGAATGACCGGTAGTGCGCAGGCCCACTACCTCGGCATCAAGGCGTTCTCCGAGACCGACCAGACCGAAGACCTGAAGGCCATCACGGTGCCGGTGCTCGTGCTGCAGGGTGACGACGATCAGGTCGTGCCGTACAAGGCCGCGGCGCTTCTGCAGCACGAGCTGCTGCAGAACTCGACCCTCAAGATCTACGAGGGTCACCCGCACGGCATGCTGACCACGCACGCGGACGTCATCAACCCCGACATCCTCGCGTTCATCCAGTCCTGACCACCCGGTCGCGAACCGCCCGCTTTGCGCCGGGCGCCGCGCTCCCCGTCACTCCGACAGGTGCTGCGCCGTGTTCGTGTAGGTGATCGAATCGGCTGTCGATCCGACGAGGCCGAGGGTCACGCCGAACATGGAGTCGAGGCCTTCGGCGGGCGGTGGGGTGTCGGCGCCCAGCGTGAGCAGCTTTCCGCCCGGAAGCGTCGCGCTGAGCGAGTTGATGTAGACGGCCACGTGCCCGTCGAGGGTCATCGTGTCGGCCGTCGTCGTCAGGATGGGGCCGGTGTCGTGACGGACGGTCAGGCTGAATCCGGAGATCGTGATGCGGTCGGCTTCGAGCTTCAACGCCGTCGTCCGCGACCCGTCCGCGAGGGGAACGGTCACGACCGAGATGCCGCGCAGCCCGCTGAACGACAGCGACTTCGACCCGAGCTGGGCCGACGGCTGCGTGAAGACGGGACCCTGCTCGTCGGCGATGGGCGCCACCGCCGGCGGGGTGGTGCCTTCCGACGGCGACGGAGACGGCGAGGGCTGCCCGGGCTCCGGAAGACCGGGAATGGTCGGCAGGCTGGGGATGCCGGGAACCGACGCGCTCGCCGACGGTGACGGACTGGGCGTCGGGGACGGCGACGAGTGGCAGGGCATGATGATCGGAATGCACCACTCGGTGGGTCGCGCACCGGAGGTCTCGGCGGCGGCCGCGGGCAGGGCTGCGGCACCCACCGCGCTCGGCGCGAGCGCGAGGAGCGCGGCCGCCAGCAGCGCGGAACGAGCGCGCCGCGTGGTCATCGCGTGACCGCCTCGTCGGAAACGATCGCCTCCTCGGCATCCGCCTCAGCCGTCGGCTCCGACTCCGCGGTGCGCGCGGCTCTCGGCATCCACGACACCGCGAGGATGCCTCCGATCGCCGACAGCACGAACCCGATCAGGAACCCGCCGAGGTTCACCCCCACGATCGAGTACACGCTCGTCGCCAGCGCGATCACGCCGTACAGGATGCGGTGCGCCGGCGTGGCGATCACGAGGGCGCCCAGCACGATGAGCAGCAGCGGGATCACGACCGCCTGCAGTCCCTCGATGCCGAGGTGGATGTGCAGCCGCCCGAAGTCGAGCTGACTCGAGCCGAACATCGCGAGGCCGCCGACGATGAGCAGGATGCCGCCCACGAGCGGCCGATCCTTCCGCCACGCGCGCGCCGGTCGATCGGCCGCGGGCGCCGGCTCTGTCCGGTCCTCGGGCTCGGATGCGGACTCGGCAGTGGGCTCAGCGGTGCGCGCGGCCCGGCGTGTCAGAAGCATCCGCTCGACCCGTCCGTCAGCTTCAGCGACATTCCGGTGAGCGTGAAGACCGAAGCCTGCGTGCTCCACGAGATCTGCTGGAGGTTGTTGATCGTGACGCTGTCGGCATCCTGGGCGAAGTCTCCCGCCGAGCCCTTCGCCGCGGTGTTCACGGTGGAGGCGTCGACGCCGATGCGGATGTTGGAGAACGATGAATCGCCCTTGAGGTCGGTCATGCCGATCTGCAGGTCGCTCGCGGTGGCGGGGTTGCCGCCGCCACCGGCCGTGATGAGCACACCCACCTTGCCGAGCGGGGTGTCGGAGATCACCGATTGGCAGAGATCGTAGAGCTGCGCCGACGCGATGTTGGCGATCGCGACGTTGTGCGAGCCGCCCGCCGTGTCTTGCGTCACGCCCGCGTACTGCGAGAACCCGGTGCCCTCGAGCTTGGACGCGCTGATCTGGAACTGGCTGCCGGAGACGGCGAAGGAGACCGGAACGGCGCCCTGCGCGACGCCGCCGAGGAGGAACGTGGAGGCGAGGACGACGGGAATGGTGGCGAGGGTGATGCGTCCCGCGCGGGAGCGAGTCGGGTTCGAGAGTCTCATCGATCCTCCGGATGCCGGGGCGCCGGCTCCGCTGCCGACGCGTTCGATCATCGACTGTGCGCCTCAATTGACAATCAGTCAATAAGAGAGGGGCCACTGTGAGAGAACTCTCACGAAAAGTGCCCGTGGGACCGCGCCCACCTCGTCGGTAGGGTCGAGGACATGTCCACGGAGCAGCGGCGGCGCCTGTCGCGCGAGGATCGGCGTGCCCAGCTGATCGCCTCGGGCGTCGCGTTCCTCGCGTCGCAGCCGCTGGACGAGCTGACCATCGAGGCACTCGCCGAGCGCGAGGATGTCTCGCGCGCACTGGTGTTCCACTACTTCGGCACCCGGCAGGGCCTGCACACCGCGGTGGTCACGACCGCCCGCGACGCGCTGATCGCGGCATCCGCCCCGCGCGCGGAGCTGGCTCCGCGCGCCCGCCTCGACGACACGATCGAGCGGATCGTCGCCTTCGTACGCGCGCATCGCGGCACCTTCTATTCGCTGGTGCGAGGTGTCGCCAGCGGCGACCCCGTCGTCCGCCAACTCGTCGACGAGGCCCGCGACGAGAACGCGCACCGCATCGTCGACGTGTTCCACGAGCTGGGTCACGCCGACTCGCCCATGCTGTCGGTGGCCGCACGCGCCTGGGTCGCGTTCGCCGAGGACGTGCTCATCGAGCTCGGGCTCGAATCCGACCGGCCCGCCGGTGAGATCGTCGCCTTCCTGTCGCGTTCGGCGCTGGCGATCGCGGCATCCGTCGACCGCTGAGCGCGCCGCGCTGTCGCCGTGCGGCCAGTAGGCTGGCCGCGTGCTGCTCAGTGACCGCGACATCCGCACCGAGATCTCCTCCGGCCGCGTCGGACTCGACCCGTGGGATGCCGCGATGGTGCAGCCGTCGAGCGTGGACGTGCGTCTGGATCGCTACTTCCGGCTGTTCGACAACCACAAGTACCCCTTCATCGATCCCGCCGAGGACCAGCCCGATCTCACCCACCTCATCGAGGTGCGCCCCGACGAGCCGTTCATCCTGCACCCGGGCGAGTTCGTCCTCGGCTCGACGTTCGAACAGGTGACGCTGCCCGACGACATCGCCGCGCGCCTGGAGGGGAAGTCCTCGCTCGGGCGCCTCGGACTGCTGACGCACTCGACCGCGGGCTTCATCGACCCCGGATTCTCCGGTCACGTCACCCTCGAGCTGTCGAACGTCGCGACGCTGCCGATCAAGCTGTGGCCGGGGATGAAGATCGGTCAGCTGTGCTTCTTCCGTCTGTCCTCTGCGGCAGAGAACCCTTACGGAACGGGCCCGTACCTCAACCGCTATCACGGTCAGCGGGGTCCGACCGCGTCGCGGTCGTTCCAGAACTTCCACCGCACCGATGTCGGCGCGACGGACGCCGGGTCGCGGGGGGCCTGAGCGCACGACGGGCGGGCCCGTCGCTTTAGCAGAGTGGCCGCGCGGAGTCCAGGTCTCGGTCGTCGCCGCCGGCCTGGCTACCCTGGAGCGATGACGGAGATCGCCCCGGCCGCCGACCCGCTCGCTCCTCGTCCCCTCGCCCGCTGGGTGTTCTGGCCGGCCGTGGTCATCATCGTCGCCGTCGCGGCCTTCGCGGTGCTCTTCCCCGCGGCGGCGGAGGCCGCGTTCGCCACCGTCCAGGGCGCGATCATCCGGACCTTCAGCTGGTACTACGTCCTGATCGCCGCGTTCTTCGTCGCGTTCGCGCTCGTCCTGGGCTTCAGCCGCTTCGGCGACATCAAACTCGGCAAGGACGAGGACGAGCCCGAGTTCTCCCTGGGGGCCTGGTTCTCGCTGCTGTTCGCGGCGGGGATGGGCATCGGTCTCGTCTTCTACGGCGTCAGCGAGCCGCTCAGCCACTACGTCACCCCGCGTCCCGGCGTCACCGGCACCGACGCGCAGCTGGCGCAGAGCGCGCTGACGCAGACCTACCTGCACTGGGGCGTGCAGGCGTGGGCGATCTACGTCGTCATCGGCGTCGCCCTCGCCTACGCGATCCACCGTCGGCGCCGTCCGATCTCCATCCGCTGGGCGCTGGAGCCGCTGCTCGGCCATCGCGTGCGCGGGGCATGGGGAAACGCGATCGACACCCTCGCTCTCGTCGGCACCGTCTTCGGGGTCGCCACCTCGCTCGGGCTGGGCGTCATGCAGATCGGCGCGGGGCTGTCCAGCGCCGGCCTCGGTACCCCCGACACCGCGATGCAGATCGTGATCATCGGCGTGATCACGGTCTTCGTGCTGTTCTCCGTGCTGTCGGGCGTCGGCAGGGGCATGAAGTGGCTGTCGACCTTCAACCTGCTGCTGGCGGCGGCGCTGCTCGTGTTCATCCTGATCGCGGGCCACACGGAGTACCTCCTGCGGGAGTGGGTGCAGTCGATCGGCGCCTACCTGCAGAACTTCGTCGGCCTGAGCTTCACGGTCAGCGCCTTCCAGGGCGCAGCCGGCGAGCAATGGCAGGCGTCGTGGACGTCGTTCTACTGGGGCTGGTGGATCTCGTGGGCACCCTTCGTCGGCATCTTCATCGCCCGGGTGAGCAAGGGCCGCACGGTCCGTGAGTTCGTTTTGGGCGTGCTCATCGTGCCCACGCTCGTCGGCATCCTCTGGTTCGCCGTGCTCGGGGGCTCGGCGCTGTATCAGGAGCTCACGGTGCCCGGCTCGATGCTCGGTGCCGATGGAACGGTCGATCTGCAGGGTGCACTCTTCCAGTTGTTCACCCACCTGCCGGCCGGTCCGGTGTTGACGATCGGTGCGATCGTCCTGATCGGCATCTTCTTCGTCACCTCCGCCGACTCGGGGGCGCTCGTGATGGGGATGCTGGCCACCGGCGGCGACGTCGAGCCGAAGCGGTGGGTGCGGGTGTTCTTCACGCTCGCGACGGCGGTGCTGGCCGTCGCCCTGCTGCTGGCCGGGGGGCTGTCGGCGCTGCAGACCGCGGCGGTCACGATCGCCCTGCCGTTCAGCGTCGTGATGCTTCTCATCTGCTGGTCGACGGTGATCGCCTTCCGGCGCGAGCGACGGGTCTACGACCGTGCGCAGCGTGCTCAGCTCGTCGACTACGTCGGTGAGCACTACGGGCTCGACGTCGAACACGGCAACGAGCAGGGCGTACGGATGCCGGGATGGTGGCGCCGCCCGCCCCGCTGACCGCGCGGGCAGGCGGTCAGGCGCTCGCAGCGGAGCGCCCTGCGCTGAATCCGGCGGCGAAGCCGCGCTCGTAGGCGCCCTCGGCGGCGCGCTGGCGGGGTGAGTGTTCGCGGCATCCGTCGCCGTCGGGTCCGGCGTGGTGGTGGATGCCGCGTCCGAATCCCGGTCCGCCGGGTACGAAGCCGTGCTGGTGGGGGCCGAAGCGGTGCCCGCGGGGGCCGAATCCACGACGGTGGCGCGGGTGGTCGCCGTCATCGAGGTCGTCCGGCGCGCCGAGCGCGCGGGCGACGGCGTCGAGGGTGGCGCCGGCGGCGGCCAGCTCCTCCGCGGACGCGGCCTCGTGCAGGCGTGCGTCGAACTGCTCGGCGTGCCGGCGCAGCCCGTCCGCGGCGTCGCGCCCCGCATCGGTGAGCGACCAGGTGCCGTCGGTCTCGGCGATCCAGCCGCGTTCGGCGAGTCGACGCAGGCCCTTGCCGCCATGGGGGTGCTGGCGAAGGCGCGTGAGCAGTTCCGCCGCCTGTTCGGAGGCGAAGGCACGCAGAAGGCGCGCCTCGCGCGGACGGATGCCGTCGGCGGCGAGGGCTCGGGCGCGATCGTGCCAGAGGGCGCGATCGACCGCGCGGACGCTGCGGACGAAGTCGCGGGGGTCGGGGGTGGTGGGGGTGCTGTCAGGGGTGTCGGTGGGGGTCTCCATGGGAGGTCCTTTCATCGGGTGATCGCCGGGCGATCTCATTTGCATGTCAAAGTGCATGTGCATGTAGTGTGACATGCAGTCTGAGAACATGTCAAGCGACATGTAAATTTGAGGAATGACGGATGCCGACTCCCCCTCCTCCGCCACGGACCTCGACGCGATCGATGCGGCCCTCGGCCGGCTGCGCGGGCGGGGACCCCGGCCCGGTGGCGCTGGAGCCCATCGCGGCGCTCCGCACGGGTTCGGCCCCCGCGGGCACTGGCCCGCTCCGCCGGAGGGCGGCCCCGCGATGCGGATGGGCGGCGGCCCCGCGCGCCTGCGTCTGATCGAGGCGCTGCACGCGGCATCCCACCCCCTGAGCGTGAGCGAACTGGGCGAGGCGATCGGTGTCGATCAACCCCGGGCGTCGCGGCTGGTGCAGCAGAGCGTCGAGATGGGCCTCGTGCAGCGCGAAGCCGACCCCGACGACGCCCGTCGCACCCGGATCGCTCTCACGCCCGTGGGAGAGCAGTTCGCGCGCGGGTTCCGGGGCCGGCGCCGCGAGCATCTGACCGCGGCGTTGAGCGATTTCAGCGCGGACGAGCGTGCGGAGCTGGCCCGCCTGCTCACGAAGCTCGCTGCGGCCTGGCCACGCGACTGAGGCGGGGACTCACCCCTCGGGCCAGATCTCGTCGACCTCGAGCGTCAGATCGATGATCTGCTGAAGCAGACCTCCCATGGTCGTTGCCCGCAGCAGGCGCTGCTGGTCGTACTCCACCAGGGGCGCGATCGCGGCGACCTGCCAGGCGGCGGCGACGGGATCGGACGACAGCTCGATGTGCGCGCCCCAGGGGGCATCGGGAAAGCGGCCGAGCACGCGGCGCACGATGGCCTCGGCCTCGGTGCGCAGCGGCGTCAGTGCGTCGTTCCAGGCCAGCGGCTCCTGCAGCGAGACCTCCGCCCGGGGGTACGGGTCGTCGTCGAGCCAGCGGTCGACGGTGAAGCGGTCGGTGCCGATGGCGACCACCTGGAGGGCATCGGCGCCGGCGGCGACATCGACCAGGCGGGCCAGTGTGCCGATGCCGGAGCGCTGGTCGCCGCCGCCGGTCTCGTGCCCGCGGTCGATGAGGACGACCCCGAACTGCGGATCATCGCTGTCGAGCAGTTCGCCCATCAGGCGCAGGTAGCGCGGCTCGAAGACGCGCAGCGGCAGGGGTGTGTGGGGAAAGAGCACCGATCCGAGAGGGAACATCGGCATGACGGTCATGCGCCCAGTCAACACCGACGGACGTACAGTGGGCGCGTGCCTCGCCTTCCCGCATCGATCCGCCCCGACGTTCCCGGCCCCGGACAGGAGTCGGTCTGGGACTATCCGCGCCCGCCGCGCGTCGAGCCGGTGCCCGTGCGTGTGACCATCCGTCTCGGCGGCCAGCTCATCGCCGACACCCACGATGCCGTGCGCGTGCTCGAGACGAGCCACCCGCCCGTCTACTACCTTCCGATCGCCGACTTCGCGCCGGGCTCCCTCGTGGATGCCGAGGGGTCGTCGTTCTGCGAGTTCAAGGGCGCCGCGCGCTATCTCGACGTGGTCGGCGGCGGCATCACGCGGGCACAGGCCGCGTGGAACTATCCGCATCCCGCGCCGGGGTACGCGGCGCTGAGCGACCGGGTGGCGGTCTACGCCGCTGCGATGGACGCGTGCACGGTCGATGGGGAAGCCGTCACGCCGCAGCCGGGTGGCTTCTACGGCGGCTGGATCACGGCGAACGTGCTCGGCCCGTACAAGGGCATCCCGGGTTCGATGGGGTGGTGACGGCGCCGGACGGCTACCGTGGGTGTATGGCCTCTGACAGCTTGACCGATCCCCTCGAGGCCGCGCCCGCGCCCGACACCCAGACCGACGCCGACTCTGCGGCATCCACCGACATCCCGTCGACCCCCGGCTTCGCCGATCTCGGCCTCGACGCCGCCGTGCTGAAGGCGCTGAAGGATGTCGGCTACGAGACGCCGTCGGCGATCCAGGCGGCGACGATCCCGCCGCTGCTCGCCGGCCGCGACGTGCTGGGCACCGCGCAGACCGGCACGGGCAAGACGGCGGCCTTCGCGCTGCCGATCCTCTCGCAGCTCGACCTCGCCCAGAAGACGCCGCAGGCGCTCGTGCTCGCCCCCACGCGCGAGCTCGCGCTGCAGGTGTGCGAAGCCTTCGAGTCCTACGCGGGCCACCTCCGCGGCGTGCACGTGCTGCCGGTCTACGGCGGCCAGGGCTACGGGCAGCAGCTGTCGGCGCTCCGCCGCGGCGTGCACATCGTCGTCGGTACGCCCGGTCGCATCATGGACCACCTCGACAAGGGCACGCTCGACCTCTCCGAACTGCGCTTCCTCGTGCTCGACGAGGCCGACGAGATGCTGAAGATGGGCTTCGCCGAGGATGTCGAGACGATCCTCGCCGACACCCCCGCCGGCAAGCAGGTCGCACTCTTCTCCGCGACCATGCCTGCGCAGATCCGCCGCCTCGCCGGCACGTATCTGAAGGATGCCGAGGAGATCAACGTCAAGGCGAAGACCTCGACCGCGACGAACATCACGCAGCGCTACCTGATCGTGTCGTATCCGCAGAAGGTCGACGCGCTCACCCGCATCCTCGAGGTCGAGAACTTCGAGGGCATGATCGTCTTCACCCGCACCAAGAACGAGACCGAGACCCTCGCCGAGAAGCTGCGCGCCCGCGGGTACGCGGCGGCCGCCATCAACGGCGACGTCGCGCAGGCGCAACGCGAGCGGACGGTCAATCAGCTCAAGGACGGCAAGCTCGACATCCTGGTCGCGACCGATGTCGCCGCGCGTGGCCTCGACGTCGAGCGCATCAGCCACGTCGTCAACTTCGATCTGCCCATCGACACCGAGTCGTACGTGCACCGCATCGGCCGCACCGGCCGCGCGGGCCGCTCGGGCGACGCGATCAGCTTCGTGACGCCGCGCGAGCGCCGCATGCTGGCGTCGATCGAGAAGGCGACGCGTCAGCCCCTCACCGAGATGGCGCTGCCCAGTGCCGACGACGTCAACGCGACGCGTCTGACCCGCTTCGACGACGCCATCACGGCGGCGCTCGCCGAGACCGAGCGTATCGACCGCTTCCGCGACATCATCAACCACTACGTCACCCACCACGACGTGCCGGAGGCGGATGTCGCGGCGGCGCTCGCCGTCGTCGCACAGGGGGAGACCCCGCTGCTGCTGGACGAGGACCCGCCCGCTCCGGCGCGCCGCGAACGGTTCGAGCGCGACGATCGCGGACGCGACCGCAGCGACCGCGACCGCGACGACCGGCCCCGCCGCGACGATCGCCGTCGCTCGGGAGGCCCGACCGCGACCTACCGCATCGAGGTCGGTCGTCGGCACAAGGTCGAGCCGCGTCAGATCGTGGGAGCGCTCGCCAATGAAGGCGGTCTTCGCCGTGAGGACTTCGGCGCGATCCAGATCCGTCCCGACTTCTCGCTGGTCGAACTGCCCGCCGACCTTCCCCGCGAGACGCTCCAGCGGCTGGAGGGCACCCGCATCAGCGGTCGCCTGATCGAGATCAAGCCCGACCGCTTCCAGCGCTCCGCCAAGCGTCCGGACCGCGACCGTGACGACCGCGGCGATCGGCGCCCGCGCCGCGATTGAGCGCGGCTCGGCATCCGGGCCGGGTTCTGCGTTTCGACTCGCTGCGCTCGCTCAACGACCGGTGGGACTCCGCCCGCGTCGAGAAGTCTGAGTCAGCTCAGCGGATCTCGACCTGAGCGGTCTTGACGGGCAGCATGAGCAGCAGTCCCGCGAGCAGGATGAGAACGATGCCCAGGATGCCGAGGCGCGTGTCGCCGCTGAGACTGACGAAGAGTGCGAACAGGCCGGGTGCCAGGAACGACACCGCGCGTCCGGTGGTGGCGTAGAGGCCGAAGATCTCGCCCTCGCGCCCTTCCGGAGTGATGCGGGCCAAGAACGATCGCGATGCCGATTGCACCGGGCCGACGAACATGCAGAGCACGAGCCCCACGATCCAGAAGCCGAGCTGACCGCTGCCGATGACCAGCACGGCCAGGCCCGCGACGACGAGCCCGATGAGCGACGTGAGGATCACGTTCTTCGGTCCGAAGCGGTCGTCGAGTCGGCCGGCGAAGATCGTCGAGATGCCGGCGACGACGTTGGCGGCGACGGCGAAGTAGAGCACCTGCGTCGACGTGAAGCCGAACACCTGCGCGGCGATGATCGCGCCGAAGGTGAAGACGCCGGCGAGGCCGTCGCGGAAGACGGCGCTGGAGAGCAGGAACAGGAGCACCTGGCGGTTGCCGTGCCAGAGGCCACGCAGCGTCTGCCACAGCAGCACGTAGGAGCGGAAGAATCCGACCTTCACCCGACGATCGGATGCCGGGATCTCCGGCACCCGCACGAGCACTGGGATCGCGAAGACGCCGAACCACACGGCTGACGCGAGGACGGCCAGGCGGATGTGCAGCCCGCCCTCGGTGGTGATGCCGAGGGGGCCGGGGCTCGAGGAGAGCCCGATGAAGCCGACGAGCAGGATGAGCAGCAGGACGATGCCGCCGACGTAGCCCATGCCCCAGCCGAAGCCGGAGACGCGCCCCATCGTCTGACGGGTGGAGACCTGCACGAGCATGGCGTTGTAGTTCACGCTCGCGAACTCGAAGAACACGTTGCCGACGGCCAGCAGCGTGGCGCCGAGCACGAGATAGCCCGGCGCGCCGTCGACGAACACCATGGCCGCCATCGCGAGCACCACGACGCCGGTGTTGATCCCGAGCCAGAGCTTGCGTCGACCGGATCCGTCGGAGCGCTGCCCGAGGACCGGGGCGAGGAGCGCGACGAGGATGCCGGCGATCATCAGGGCGATGCCGATCAGCGATGCATTGTCGGCTTTGGCGGCCACGAGCGCCGGGTTCTTGTCGTCGCCGGCGGCGGCCGCGACGATCGCCGGGTCGATGAAGTAGCTGCTCGACAGGTAGGTGCTGAACACGAAGGTGGTCACGACCGCGTTGAACGCGGCCGAGCCCCAGTCCCACAGCGCCCATGCGCGCACGCCGCGCCGGTCGGCCGCGATCGCGCGTGCTCCGGTGGCGGCGAGGGAGTCGGGCGCGGGCTGGTCGGGCAGTGACATGTTCGTCACGGTATGTCCCTTCGGTGAACACCGGGTGGCGCGTCGTCGCGCGTGCAGGTCACGTTACTCGCGGCATCCCGCCGTTCTGCGCTAAGGAGCGGGGTGGCGAGCCGCGGCATCCGCTGGGGCGTGTCCCACTTACTGCTGTCCACGGAGGCCAGAAGGGACAGCAAGTGGGACGCTCTGCGCCGCAAATGGGACAAGGGATGTCGCAAGTGGGACAAGGCGCGCGATCGAAAGTTGAGCCGATTCATATCAACTTGCGTTTGACACCCGGAAGCGCCGCGGCTATCGTGGAAGTCATTGAAGTTGAGCCGTTAAGACTCAACCCCGCAGACTTCTCAGAGCCGTTTCACGAAAGGGAACAGACATGGCACGTGCAGTGGGTATCGACCTCGGGACGACGAACTCCGTCGTCTCCGTCCTCGAGGGCGGCGAGCCGAAGGTCATCGCCAACGCCGAGGGCTTCCGCACCACCCCCTCGGTGGTCGCCTTCACGAAGGACGGCGAGGTGCTCGTCGGCGAGACCGCCAAGCGCCAGGCCGTCACCAACGTCGACCGCACCCTCTCCTCCGTCAAGCGCCACATGGGCACCGACTGGAAGACGCAGGCGATCGACGGCAAGCAGTACACGCCGCAGGAGATCTCCGCGCGCATCCTCCAGAAGCTCAAGCGCGACGCCGAGGAGTACCTGGGCGACAGCGTGACCGACGCGGTCATCACCGTCCCCGCCTACTTCAACGACGCCGAGCGTCAGGCGACCAAGGATGCCGGTGAGATCGCGGGCCTGAACGTCCTGCGCATCATCAACGAGCCGACCGCCGCCGCCCTCGCCTACGGCCTCGACAAGGGCAAGGAAGACGAGCTCATCCTGGTCTTCGACCTCGGTGGCGGCACGTTCGACGTGTCCCTGCTCGAGGTGGGCAAGGACGACGACTTCTCCACCATCCAGGTGCGCGCCACGGCCGGTGACAACCGCCTCGGCGGTGACGACTGGGACCAGCGCGTCGTCGACTACCTCATCAAGCAGTTCAAGGACACCACCGGTGTCGACGTCTCGGGCGACAAGATCGCCCTGCAGCGTCTGAAGGAGGCGGCCGAGCAGGCGAAGAAGGAGCTCTCCAGCTCCAGCAGCACTTCGATCAACCTGCCGTACCTCTCGCTGACCGATTCGGGCCCCGTGTCGCTGTCCGAGACGCTGACCCGTGCCAAGTTCGAGGACCTCACCAAGGACCTCCTCGACCGCACGAAGAAGCCGTTCAACGACGTCATCGCCGAAGCGGGCATCAAGGTCGGCGACATCGACCACGTCGTGCTCGTCGGCGGTTCGACCCGTATGCCGCAGGTCACCGAGCTGGTCAAGCAGCTCACCGGCGGTAAGGAGCCCAACAAGGGCGTCAACCCGGACGAGGTCGTCGCCGTCGGCGCCGCCCTGCAGGCCGGCGTCCTCAAGGGTGAGCGCAAGGACGTGCTGCTCATCGACGTCACCCCCCTGAGCCTCGGCATCGAGACCAAGGGCGGCATCATGACCAAGCTCATCGAGCGCAACACGGCCATCCCGACCAAGCGCAGCGAGACCTTCACGACCGCCGACGACAACCAGCCGTCGGTCGCCATCCAGGTCTTCCAGGGCGAGCGTGACTTCACGCGCGACAACAAGCCGCTCGGCACCTTCGAGTTGACCGGCATCGCGCCCGCGCCCCGCGGCATCCCGCAGATCGAGGTCACCTTCGACATCGACGCCAACGGCATCGTGCACGTGTCCGCGAAGGACAAGGGCACGGGCAAGGAGCAGTCGATGACGATCACCGGCGGCTCGTCGCTGCCGAAGGACGACATCGAACGCATGGTGCGCGAGGCGGAGGAGCACGCGGCCGAGGACAAGAAGCGCCGCGAGGCCGCCGAGGTCCGCAACCAGGCCGAGACCCTCTCGTACTCGATCGAGAAGCTCATCAAGGACAACGAGGACAAGCTCCCCGACGAGGTGAAGACCTCCGTCCAGGCTGACGTGGATGCGCTGAAGACCGCGCTCGCGGGCGACGACGAGGATGCCGTGAAGACGGCGTTCGACAAGCTCAACGCATCGCAGCAGCAGCTCGGCGAGGCCATCTATGCCTCGGCGCAGGCCGCCGGCGAGCCGGCCGACCCGACGGTCGCCGACCCGGGCAACGGCAGCGTGCCGAACCCCGAAGAGGACGTCATCGACGCCGAGGTCGTCGACGACGAGGACGAGAAGAAGTAAGAGAATCGAGCCATGACGAACAAGGACTTCGAAGAGCCTATCGACGAAGTCCCCGGTGACGAGGGGTCGGAGGCGCACGCCTCCGGCCCCGACTCGCAGGGGGACCAGCGTGAGGGCGACGACCTGACCGTCGACGACATCCTCGACGCGCCGCAGACCGACGAGGCCGCCGTCGCAGAGGCTTCGCCCGAGGACCGCGACCTGCTCCTGGACCTCAAGCGGGTGCAGGCCGAGTACGCCAACTACCGTCGTCGCACCGAGGACCAGCGCGAGGTGGAGATCGCCCGCGCCAAGGGATCGGTCGCCAAGGGGCTGCTGCCGGTGCTCGACGACCTCGACCGTGCCGAGAAGCACGGCGACCTGGTCGAAGGCTCGCCGCTGGCGGCGATCGCGGAGAAGCTGCGGGGCGTGGTCGCACGCCTCGGTGTGGAGACCTACGGCGTCGCGGGCGAGGTGTTCGACCCGCAGCAGCACGAGGCGATCTTCCACGCCCCGAACCCCGGAGGGGTCGAGGACGGCACGATCCTCGACGTCGTCGAGGTCGGCTACCGCCTGGGCACGATCGAACTGCGACCGGCCAAGGTCGTCGTCGCCGGTTCCGCTGACTGACGGGAGGAGGTGTCCATGGCCAGTCAGGATTGGTTCGACAAGGACTTCTACAAGGTCTTGGGCGTCTCCAAGGACGTGTCCGAGGCCGACCTGAAGAAGGCGTACCGCAAGCTCGCCCGGACGTATCACCCCGACTCGACGCAGGGTGATCCTGCCAAAGAGGCGAAGTTCAAGGAGATGAGCGAGGCGTACGCCGTGCTCTCCGACAAGAGCCAGCGCGAGGAGTACGACCAGATCCGCGCGATGGGCTCCGGTGGTGCGCGCTTCCAGGCGCCCGGCGCGGGTTCCGGCGGGTTCGAGGACGTCTTCAGCCGCTTCGGTCAGTCGCGCGGATCGGCGCAGTCGGCCGACTTCGACGACCTGTTCTCGATGTTCGGCCAGGGCGGCGGCTTCGGCTCCGGACGGTTCGGGCAGTCCACCGGTGGATTCCGAGGCTACGGCGGCCCGCAGCGCGGCGCCGACGTGACCGCACGGACCACCCTCGACTTCCAGACCGCGGTCAAGGGCGAGACGATCACCCTCGCGGGCGAGGACGGCAAGCCGTTCAAGGTGAAGATCCCCGCCGGCGTCGCCGACGGACAGAAGATCCGCCTGCGCGGCCGGGGGCGCCCGTCGCCGGACGGCGGCGAGTCCGGCGACATCGTCGTGAGCGTCTCGGTGCGCCCGCACCCGGTGTTCGTCCGCGACGGGCTGAACCTGCGCGTGACGGTTCCGGTCACCTTCACGGAAGCCGCGCTCGGCGCCACGATCGAGGTGCCGACTCTGGGGGGAGATCCGGTCAAGCTGCGTGTGGCGCCGGGTACGCCCTCCGGGCGCGTGCTGCGCGTCAAGGGTCGCGGCGTGCACACGGCGAAGGGCGCCGGCGATCTTCTCGCCGAGGTGCAGGTGGCGGTGCCGTCGCATCTGGACGACCAGGCGAAGGAAGCACTGCAGCGCTTCCACGAGCTGGAGCCGAAGGAGAACCCGCGCGCCGACCTCATGGCCAAGGCCCGGGAGTGAGCATGGTCGACGAGCACCCCGATGAGGAAGCGCCGATCTTCGCGATCGCCGTCGCGGCGGAGCTTGCCGGCATGCACCCGCAGACCCTCCGTCAGTACGATCGGCTGGGCCTCGTCGTTCCCGGGCGCACGCAGGGCGGGTCGCGGCGGTATTCGCTGCGGCACGTGAAGCAGTTGCGCGAGGTGGCCTCCCTCTCGGCCGAGGGCATGAGTCTGCCGGCGATCTCGCGCCTGATCGAGCTCGAGAACGAGGCGCGCGGACTGCGCCGTCGCGTCGCCGAACTCGAGCAGCGTCTGCAGGAGGAACTGGCCCGTCGCTCCCGCGTCTTCGCGGCGGGGGCGACGGGATCGGTCGTGACCCTCCGCCACGGCACGCGCGTGCGTCGGGCGACCGAGGTGGTGCTGTGGCGTCCGCTTCCGTCGGCGGATGCCGAGTCCGACGACTAGCCGTTACGGCGCGGTGCCGGCGGCGACGGCATCCACGAACGCGCCGTAGTCCGCCCGCGAGAGGGCGGCGTAGCCGTAGGCCCACTCCACGATGGCCTCGGCGCACGCGCGCCCCTCACCGAGGTACCCGATGACCTTCGCGGCGTTCGGGGACTGGCCGTGGGCCCGGGCCAACACCGTCGCACAGGCCTGAGCGTAGAGACGGAACGGGCCGTCCTCGAGCGTTTCGGCGTCGATGCCGCCCTTCATGTCGCGGAACTGGCGCACGTAGTAGTCGGCGCGCTCACCGCGGAAGTGTCCGAGGAACGGGTCGGACGACCCCTGCAGAATGCGCTGCAGCGCCACGACACGCCCGCCCTGACCGTGGCGGTCGACGAACGCCGTGAGCTCCTCCGGCTGTGCGCAGCCGCCGTACTGCTCGAGCACGCTGCGCCCCGCCTCTTTCACCTGCATCAGCAGTGCGGCGCCGTCTCCGTCGACGAAGACGGCGATGTAGCAGCGGGTGCCCACGCTGCCCACCCCGACGACCCGACGCGCCACGTCGGAGAAGGTGTAGTGGGAGAGCACGAGCTGCACGTCCGCGCGCGTCGTCGCGATGTACTGGGCCAGGGACGCATCGACCGCGGCCGCCACGTCGGGCGTGACGCGCGTCAGCGTCGGAGGCTGCTCGACGAAGCGCAGTCGCCCATCGGCATCGGCCTCCGTGATCTTGCGCACGGCCTTGTCGCCGGTGCGCTTCTCGGCATCCGCGATCGCGGCGCGCAGCACCTTGCGCGACGCCTTGTCGCTCGTGACGAGCGCGCCCGCGGCGTCGAAGTGCTGGTAGAACCGGGCGAGCGGAGTGGCTTCCTCGCCGACGGCCAGGGCGCGAGCGTAACGGCGGACGGCGGCGCGCGCGGCATCCGCGGTCACCGCATCGTCGCGCCCGGTCGCTTGACCTGCCACGACGATGCTCGTCACGAGGCGCTTGAGATCCCACTCCCAGCTCGCCCACGCCGACTCGTCGAAGTCGTTGAGATCGAACACGAGCGTGCGCTGCGGAGACGCGTAGAAACCGAAGTTGGCGACGTGCGCGTCGCCGCAGGAGGCGACGAGGATGTCGCTGCGCGGTCCGGCGGCGAGGTCGTCCGCCATCAGCGCCGCCGTGCCCCGGTAGAACGCGAAGGGGCTGGCGGACATCCGCTCATCGCGGAGGGGCAGGAGCTCGGCGACCCGCGTGGCGGCCTGCGCGGCCAGGATGCCGAGGGGATCACGCGGACGTGTCGGCAGCTCCGCCAGCATCCGGCGGGGCAGCTCCCTCCGCAGCGCGCGGCCCTGGTCGAAGGCGACCTGGCGAGAGGCGGGCGCGGTCCAGGCGGCGGTGGTCATGCGCTCATGATGGCACCGAATCGGGGCCGCCCGCGGCGTCTGTGTCCGCGCGGTCCGGGGTGGAGGCAGACGCCGACGCCATGCCGCGTCCGATCGCTGCCGCCCGGTCGTCCTCGAGCCGCTGCCCCACGCGCTGCATCTGGTCGGTGAGGGCGGAGATGACCGTGGCGCTGGTGACGCCCAGCACGACGAGCCCGCCCATCATCAGCCCGACCGCGATCGTGCGCCCGAGCGGGGTGACAGGGACGTAGTCGCCGTACCCGACGGTCGCCAGAGTCGAGAAGCCCCACCAGATCGCGTCGCCGAGGTCGACGATGTTCGCATGCGCGTCCTGCCGCTCCGCGAGCCAGACGAGAGTCGAGGCGGTGAACACGAACAGCAGGGTGAACAGGGACACGAGAATGACCAGGCGCACGCGTTGGCGAGACGGGCGTAGGCGAAACCAGGGCAGACGCCAGAGGTAGGCGAGGATGACGAACGGTCGGAGGTACACGATCACCAGCGAGACGGCCTCGAACCAGCGCGTGCGGAAGAACTCGCGCGGAGACCCGCAGATGCTCAGGCGCACGAGGAAGTCGGCGATGAAGACCGCCCACAGCACACCGATCGCGCCCAGCAGGAGGCTCTGCTGACGGTCATCGAGCTTCGTGTCGGCGAGGCTCCAGACCCATCCCGCGAAGAAGAGCAGCGAGAGAGCGAACATCGGCCACGCCGTGCGATCCTCCCAGCGCAGCACACGCGGTGACAGGGTTCGCCGGGGACGCTCCCGCTCGCTCATAACGCCACGATAGCGGCCGACGCTCGCGCGATCGGAGGACGCGATCAGTGGTCGGCGTCGAGGTCGAACAGCTCGATCTGGCGCACACGCACCTCGCGCGCCGCTCGGACGCGCACGGCGCGCGCGGCGAGAGCGTCGGTGAAGCGGAAGGGGGTCGTCCGATCGGCGGCGAGCGGCGTCGGAGCCGTGACCTCGGCCGCATGCCACGACGTCCCGTCGGCGGACCACTCCCACTCCAGCGCGTCGTCGCCCACCGCCTCCACGGCGGTCAGGGTGGCATCCGTCACGGACGTGATCTCGGGGAACAGCCACCCCACCCAGGCCCCCGGCCGAAGGCGCACGCCGCGGTCGCCGCCCGCAGCGCCGTCGTCGACGAGTCGGCGGGCGTGGCGCACGCCGGGCGCGTGGACGATGCGACCCGGCCCGCCCGTCAGATCGGGGTGCCACAGGCGCACGGGGGTCGGCTCGTCGGCGCCCAGGCTCTCGGCGGGGTCGTCGCCGAACTCGAGCTCCAGGTCGACGTCGGCGCCGAGCGCATCCACCTCCATCACGGCACGGGTGAGCGGCGCACCGTTTACCCGGGCGGCGCGCAGCACATGGGCGTCCGCGTGCGGTCGCTGCGAGCGGATGCGCAGACGCGACCCGTCGCTGCGCGCGACGGTCACGTCGTCGAGCAGCGGCGAGCCGATGACGAGCTCGCCGGAACCCAGCTCGAGCGGATACAGCCCGATCGCCGCCCACAGCCACCACGCGCTCATCTCGCCGTTGTCCTCGTCACCGGGAAAGCCCTGGCCGATGTGGCCGCCCGCGAACAGGCGTCGTGCCAACCGATGTGCTGTCGCGCCGGCGAGCCAGGGCTGATCGGTCCCGGTGTACATGTACGGGATGTGATGCGCCGGCTGATTGGAGATGGCGCACATGCCGCTGCGCAGCGCCCGCGCCTCGCGCTGCTCGTGGATGACCTGACGGTAGGCGCCGGCGAACGCGGCATCCGCGGTCTCGGGCTCGGCGAACAGGCGATCGAGGTGGATGCGCAGGCCCTTTCGGCCGTCGTAGAGGGCGGCCAGGCCGGCGCGGTCGTGCACCGCGCTCACCGACATCCCCCAGGCGTTCGTCTCGACGTAGTCGCCGCCCCAGACGCGCGGATCGAAGCGCCCGCCCGCCGTCCGGCCGTCGGCGTCTCGTCCGCGGAAGAAGCCGACGACAGGATCGAACAGCTGCCGGTAGGCGAGGGCGCGGTTTCCCAGCCAGCGCGACAGCGCCTCATCGCGCGCGGCGTCGTCGCCCGATGACGCCGCCGACAGTCGGTCTGCCAGCCGCGCCAGCGCGGCGTCGCTGACGGCGTTCTCGATGCTCCAGCTCATGCCCTCGTGGATGGCCCGCGGGATGAAACCCAGGAAGCGTCCCCGCTCGATGCCCTTGCGTCCGCGGCGGGCGTCGGGTGCGCGCTCGGCGGCGTTGCGCCATCCCGACGACAGGGCGGTGCGCGGGTCGTTGAGCAGTCCCCACCTCTCCCCGTCGGCGAGGATCTGATCGCTGGAGGTGCCCACCATCGCGTCCACGTATCCGGGCGCCGTCCACCGCGGCATCCAGCCGTGACGTCGCTGCGGCTCGAGCATCCCGTCCAGCAGCTCCCGGGATCGCACCGGGTCGACCAGGCTCATCATCGGCCACGCCGTGCGATAGGTGTCCCAGTATCCGTTGTTGACGGGGAGGCGCCCGGCCGCGATCGGCGCTCCGGTGCGCGTGTCGGTGTGCTCCCCGGCGGGGGTGAACGGATCGGCGTACGCCCACCGGGGGCTCTCGGCGGATCCCACGTTCTCCTCCGCCGCGTTCGGGTAGAGGTGCAGGCGGTACAGCGCCGAGGCGAGCTGCGCACGGATGTCGGTGTCGGCGAGGCCGCGGAAGGGGCGCTCGGATGCCGTGAGCTGCGGGATCTGCACGCTGTCGAGCACCGCGTCCCAGGCGCCGCGAGAACGATCGCGGATCTCGTCGAACGTCATCTCTTCCGGCGCCTCCAGGGCGAGCGCGCGCTGTGCCTGCTCGAGGGAGATGAAGGAGATCGCGATGCGCAGCTCGAGGGCGCCCGAGCCGGCGACGAAGCCCGCGCGTTCGCCTCGCCCGTCGTCATCGAGGCGGCCCGAGCGGGCCGCATGACCTCGCACGACACCCGCGAAGAACGTCCGTGGCCCGTTGCCCCACCACGGGTCGGCCTCGCCCACCCAGCCCCGCACGCTGTCGCCCTGCGCGATGACGGTGCCGTGGGCTCCCGGCTGGTCGATGATGAAGCCGACCTCCGCGTCGGAGTCGTCGCCCTCGACGCGGAAGAGGCCCACGTGGTCGGTCGCCGTCGTCTCGATGCGCAGGCCGCCGTCGAGCATCGCCGACCAGACGTGCGGGTGGGCACGCTCGCTGCCCGGGGCGATCCAACGTCGCCGGGCGGTCGGCGCCGAGACCGGGGTGCCGTCGAACGGCATGACCTGCAGCACGCCGCGGTCGCCGATCCACGGACTCGGCTGGTGGGAGAACTGCACGGCCTCGAGGCGGCGACCCCGCTCGTCGTCGTGAACGAAGGGGCGGTACGGCCAGCGCTGGTCGCGGGCGTCGGTCGCCGGGGTGAGGAAGGTGAACCCGTGGGGCACCGCGACCGCCGGCACCGTGTTGCCGCGCGAGAACCGGTCGCCGGCGTGCGAGCCCCGCCGGGTGTCCACGCGTTCGGCGGGTGAGGGGGTGGATGCCGACAGCTCCTCGACACGAAGCTCGACGAAACCGGTCACCTCGTCGGGGGTGCCGGCATCGGTCGCGAGCGCGCTCGTCCCCAGGACGATCTCGACCTCCGCGGTCCGCCCTGCGAAGGGGGCGAGGCTCACGGTGTCGGCGTTCCACTGCTCGGGCATGCTCCAGGCCGCCGCGAACTGGCTGTCCGCGTCGAGGTGAAAGCCGTAGCGGTCGCGCACGCGCGTGTCGTCGCTGAGCCGCTCTTCGCCGACGCGGGCGTCGACCGTCACGGCCAGCGGTGCCCAGGGCGCGCTGACCGCGGCATCCCCGTCGGCGTAGAACGCCCAGTGCAGCACCGTGTCGGGTGTGCAGCGGAGCGCATCCAGTCCCGGCGCGCAGAGGCGCTGTTCGCCGTCCGCGGGGCGGAACGCGAAGCGGTGCACCTGGCCGCCGAGCACACCGGCATGGGGGCGCGAGGAGGGCGGATCGGCGGGGCCGTCCGCCGGCTGCAGAAAGATCATGCGGGGTCGATCCGCAGCACCGGCCCCGCTTCGCCGCTGACGACGTCATCGACGACCCGGAGCGATCGGGCGAGCTCGTCGACGGCGGGGATCACCGTGCCGAAGCGCTCGCGATCGCCCCCGGTCGCCGTCACGGTGATCAGATGCGTCCCGGTGTCCCAGGTGTAGGTGGCGAACGGCGGCGGCGTCGCGGTGCCGCTCCGGGCCGGCGGCGTCGGCATGACCAGCCGTTCTCCCGTGCCCAGATACGTTCCGCGGAAGTCTTCGGTGTCGTCGTACTCCATCGGCATCATGGCTCGCGCGGTGCGCAACTGCGGGGTGAGCTGCTGGATCTGCGCCATGACGACGACCAGCTCGGGGTCGGACCTCCACACCCAGACCAAGACGCGGCCGGCGGCCTTGCGCATCAGTGCGGGCGCGGCTTGGCTCATGGCCCAGGCGGCGAACGCCCCGCCGGGGCGGGGCTCGGCGCCCAGCATGCCGTTGGCCTGACCCAGCAGCATTCGGATCGCCTTCTTACGCGCGCGGCGGCCCCGCAGCCCGAAGGAGTCGGTGACGGGAACCCAGCGTGTCGGGTCGGCATCGGCGGTGAGTCGGGCCATGACACCACGTTACGCGGGGCGGCTGGTTCCCGGCGGCAACGGGGCCCTCGGGTAGACTCCTCGGGGTGGCTCCGCGATCCGCGGTCTTGCCGCCGCCGCACAGATAGGCCTCGCACCCCGTGACCGACTCCGCGACACCCGACGACCCGCACCCCGCTCATCGGCCGCTCACGATCGTCATCGCCGCCGACACCTTCAGCCCCGACGTCAACGGCGCTGCGCGCTTCGCGGAGCGCCTCGCGGCCGGCCTCGCCGCTCGTGGGCACGACGTGCACGTCATGACGCCGAGCGTGAAGCACTCTGTGCACGGCACCTTCCACGAGATCATCGAGGGCCAGCGGATCACCGTGCACCGTCCACCCGGGTGGCGCTGGCCTCCGCACGACTGGCTGCGCTTCGTGCTGCCGTGGATGGCCAAGCACTACTCGCGCAGACTTCTCGACGAGGTGGCCGCCGACGTGGTCCACAGTCAGTCGCACATCGTGCTCGGACGCGCCCTCACGCGCATCGCGCGACAGCGCGGCATCCCCGTCGTCGCGACGAACCACGTGATGGCGGAGAACATCCTCGACTTCACGACCCTTCCCCCTCTGCTGGACAAGGTCGTCGTCAAGCTCGCGTGGGACGACGCCAAGCGCACCTTCGACATGTCCCGCGCAGTGACCACACCCACCCGCAAGGCCGCCGAGTTCCTCGAGAACACGATCGACATCGAGGGCGTCATCCCGATCAGCTGCGGCATCGACAAACGCAACTACACGCCCAACCTCGAGCCGCGCACGCACAACCGGGTGCTGTTCGTGGGGCGGTTGACGACCGAGAAGCACGTCGAGGTGACCCTCGCCGCGGTCGCCAAGCTCGCGCCGGAGATTCCCGAGATCACCTTCGACATCGTCGGCGGCGGTGATCAGCGGCGCGCGCTCGAGCAGGCCGCGCAGCGCCTCGGCATCCAGGATCGGGTCACGTTCTACGGGCGTGTCGAGGAAGACGAGCTGCGCGCAGCGTACACGCGCGCCGACGTCTTCGCGATCGCCTCGATCGCCGAGCTGCAGTCCATCGCCACCATGGAGGCGATGGCCTCGGGGCTGCCGGTCGTCGGTGCGAACGCCGTGGCTCTGCCGCACCTCGTCCACGACGGCGAGAACGGCTACCTGTTCGAGCCGGGCGATGTCGACGATCTCGCCGACAAGCTGCGTCGCGTGCTGACCGCGACGCCCGAGGAGTACCGCCGCATGCAGCAGGCGTCGCTCGACGGCGTCGAGATTCACGACATCGAGAAGACTCTCGACACGTTCGAAAAGCTCTACCGCGGCGAGCCCCTCGACGGCTGACATGCGCCTGCTGTTCGACGCGCGGTACATCCGCACCGACTTCCACGACGGCATCAGCCGGTACTCGGCCGAGCTTGCGGCGGCCGTCGCCGCGGCGGCGCCCGCTCGGGAGGTCGACGTCGCCTTCCTGATCCACGACGAGACGCAGCGGGCGTTTCTGCCCAGCGGTGCCCGCGTGGTGCGCATCCACGCCCCCACCTCGGTGCGCGAGCCGTTCACGGCGCTCCTGCTGAACCGGTATCGTCCGGACGCCCTGTTCTCACCGATGCAGACGATCGGGGTGCTCGGCCGTCGCTTCGGCGTGATCCTCACCCTCCACGACACGATCTACTACCGGCATCGCACGCCGCCGCGGAATCTTCCCTGGTACGTCCGCGTCGGCTGGCGGCTGTTCCATCTCTCATACGTTCCGCAGCGCCTCACGCTCAACGCCGCCGATCTGGTCGCGACCGTGAGCGAGACGAGCGCGGCCGAGTTCGCCCGCGTGCGCCTGACGAAGCGGCCCGTCATCGTCGTCCCGAACGCGCCGCAGCGCCTCGGCGACCTGCTGCCGGCGGGCGTCCGGGTCGAGCCCGGTGCCGAGAACCTCGTCTACATGGGCTCGTTCATGGGGTACAAGAACGTCGAGACCCTCATCCGCGCCATGGCGGAGCTTCCCGGACGTACGCTTCATCTGCTGTCGCGCATCTCGCCCGGCCGTCGCGCCGAGCTCGAGCGTCTCGTCGATGGCCGCGGGGGTGCGGTGCGCTTCCACAACGGTGTGACGGATGCCGAGTACGCCGGGCTTCTGGCCGAGCGGGCCGTGCTGGTCTCGGCATCCCTCGACGAGGGCTACGGGCTTCCGGTCGCCGAGGCTCTTGCGCTGGGCGTTCCCGCTGTCGTCACCGACATGCCGATCTTCCGAGAGGTCGCCGGCGACGGTGCGCTGTACGCGCCGGGCACGGATGCCGCGGCTTTCGCCGCTGCGGTGCGTGCGATCGACGATCCCGAGCGCCGTGACGCGCTCACCGCCGCCGGATCGGCGCACATCGCGCGCTTCTCGTGGCAGCGATCGGCCGACGTGCTGCTGGACGCGCTCGGACGCCTCCCGCGCCGGCGCTGACCGGGTCAGAACTGGCTCTTGACACCGCAGTCCCCGACGGTGTTGCATCGATCCAGTAAACACGTGCAAGCCTGGCGGCCGGTACGCACTCCGACAGCGAAGTCGTAAGGAGTCCACCGCATGATCCGTGAAGACACCACCGTTCCAACGAGACGCCGGCAGGTGCTCGGCCTCGGAGCGATCGCCACCTTCGTGGCCGCTCTGCTCATCACCCCCGCGCTCAGCGCGCCGGCCGCCGCCACCACCACGGTTCCGTCGCCCGGCCCGCTCGCGGAAGGCGACGTCATCTACCAGGTCCTCGTCGATCGCTTCTCCGACGGCGACTCGACGAACAACAACCAGGGCGCCGGCGAGTACAACCCGTCGGATCTCGGCTTCTACCACGGCGGAGACTGGAAGGGCCTCACCCAGAAGCTGGACTACATCGCCGGGCTCGGCGTGACGGCGATCTGGATCTCGCCGGTGTCGGAGCAACAGCCGTTGTCGCGGGACGGGCTGGAGGCCAGCTACCACGGCTACTTCACCAAGAACTTCGCCACGCCCAACCAGCACTTCGGCAGTACCGCCGAACTTCAGACCCTGATCGACACGGCGCACGCCAAAGGCCTGAAGATGATCCTCGACGTCGTCCCGAACCACACCGCGGACTACCTCGCAGGTACGGCGACGACCTACTCCCCGAGCACCTACAAGCCCGCGTCGCCGCTGGACAACCCGGCCTACTTCCATCACAACGGCGACTGCCTGTTCAACGGCACAGAGACCCAGGCGCAGATCGAGAACTGCGACCTGGGTGGACTCGACGATCTCGACCAGTCGAACCCCACCGTGTCGAACTACCTGATCAACACGTACAAGGACTGGGTCGACATGGGCTTCGACGGCATCCGTGTCGATGCCGCGCGCTCCATCCCCCAGTCGTGGCTGGCAAGTTTTCAGACGGCAATGGGCGTTCCCACGTTCGGTGAGGTCTTCGTCGGCGATGTCGACTACGTCGCGCCTTATCAGAACTACGAGTGGGGCGTCCTCGACTTCCCCTACTTCTTCGCCGCCCGCAGCGCCTTCGCCGCTGACACGAGCATGACGGGACTGAGCACCCTGTTCGCGCAGGACTACAAGTACCAGAATCCGAACCGGCTCGAGACCTTCCTCGACAATCACGACCGGGCGCGCTTTCTGACCTGGGCGGACGACAACTATCAGCGCCTGCGCTCCTCGCTCACGTTCCTGCTGACGTCTCGCGGCGTGCCGGTGATCTACTACGGCACCGAGCAGGCCGATAACGGCAACGGGAATGCGAGTGAGGTGCCGATCGCCAACAAGGACAACCGCAAGGACATGTCCAGCTTCAGCCAGACCTCTCCGATCTACACGCACATCCAGCGTCTGACCGCGATCAAGAAGGCGTACCCGGCCCTGCAGGTCGGCACCCAGCGCGAGATGTGGGCGGACACCAACGTCTACGGGTTCTCGCGCCGTGTCGATTCCACGGGCGCGGAGGCCATCACGATCTCGTCCAACTCATGGCACACGCAGACCCGCACGATCCCGCTGCGCGCCGAGAGCTCGCTGCCCGTCGGCACGGTGCTCACGAACCTCATGAACACCTCCGACACGGTCACGGTGACCGCCGGTGGCACCACGGGCAAGCAGATCACCGTGAGCCTCGGTGAGCACGAGTCGAAGGTGTACGCACCGGGGACGCCCGTATCGGCCTACGCGCCCGCCGCGCGCAACACGACGAAGATCCGCGTGCATTACAACACCGGGCTCGGCCACTCGATCGCGATCCGCGGGGATGCCTATCCCTTCACCTGGACCGCGGGTCGCGGCGCCAGGAACGTCGCCAGTGACGTGTGGGAGTTCGAACTCGAGCGCATCCCCGCAGGACAGACGTTCCAGTTCAAACCGCTGATCGACGACGCGACCTGGTCCAGCGGAGGCAACTTCACCGGCACCGGCGGAAGCACGATCGACATCTATCCCACCTTCTGAGCGGAAGGACACAGCCGCCCGGGCGGTGCGGCCGCCATATGCGCCGCCCGGGCACCACCTCAGGAATCTCCATGACTCTTCTCGAACCACGCGTCGTCACCGACACCGTCACCGTCACCGACACCGACACTCCCGCTCCTGCCTGGTGGCAGGGGGCCGTCGTCTACCAGGTGTACCTGCGGTCGTTCCGCGACAGCGACGGAGACGGCATCGGTGACCTCCGCGGACTCATCGCCGGTCTCACCGACATCGCCGCCCTCGGCTGCGACGCCATCTGGCTCAACCCCTGCTATGTCTCGCCCCAGGCTGATCACGGCTATGACATCGCGGACTACCGTGCGATCGATCCCACCTACGGCACGCTCGAGGATTTCGACGCGCTGGTGGCGCACGCCCATCGCCTCGGCATCCGCGTCCTCATGGACATGGTCGCCAACCACTGCTCCGTCCGGCATGCCTGGTTCCAAGCGGCCCTGCGGGCGGGGCCGGGCAGCCGAGAGCGTCGACGCTTCCACTTCGCCGCCGGCGCCGGGCCCGACGGCGAGCTTCCGCCCAACAACTGGCTGAGCGTGTTCGGCGGATCTGCGTGGACGCGCATCGTCGAAGCCGACGGGCAACCGGGCCAGTGGTACCTGCACTCGTTCGACTCCGCGCAACCCGACCTCAACTGGCGTAACCCCGACGTTGCCGAGGACTTCCGCGACGTCATGCGGTTCTGGTTCGATCGCGGGGTCGACGGCTTCCGGATCGATGTCGCGCACGGCCACGTCAAAGCGCTGGGGCTGCCCGATTGGCCCGGAGCCGACGACGGCACCGGCGGTCACAATGCAGCGATGTGGGACCAGCCGGAAGTGCACGAGATCTACCGGGACTGGCGGGCGGTGGGCGACGCCTACCCCGACCCGAAGTACTTCGTCGGTGAGGTCTGGGTGCCGTCGGCGAGCCGACTCTCGGCCTACCTCAGACCGGACGAGCTGCATCAGGCGTTCAGCTTCGATCTCCTCGTCCAGCCGTGGGACGCGGCCCGCCTCCGGGAGGCGATCTCGACGGGGCTCGCCGCGTCCGAGGGTCCGCCTGCCTGGACGCTGTCCAACCATGACGTGCACCGCACCGTCACCCGATATGGGCAGACCCAGCTGCTGGACGCGGTCGATCCGTCAGACATGATCTCGGCGGCGCGCCGCACCGGATCGGTCGACATCGCTCTGGGGTCTCGCCGCGCTGCCGCGGCGGTCGCGATGCTGCTGGCGCTGCCCGGCACCGTGTACCTCTATCAGGGCGAGGAGTTGGGGCTTCCGGAGGTCTTCGATCTGCCGCAGGCATCGAGACAGGACCCGATCTGGCTCCGCTCTGCGGGCGCGGATCTTGGCCGAGACGGATGTCGCGTCCCGCTGCCCTGGACGAAGGATCCCGGCGACTTCGGCTTCGGAAGCGGGGCGAGCGCCACCTGGCTTCCGCAGCCGGCGTGGTTCGGAGCCTACGCGCGAGCGGCGCAGGACGTGGACCCGGATTCGATGCTCTCGCTCTACCGCACGCTTCTCCGGCGGCGCCGCGAGCGGTTTGCGCCGACCGACCCGCTCCTCTGGCTCGAGACCGGCGTGAGCAACGTGCTCGCGTTCCAACGCGGTTGCACGCTGTGCGTCGTCAACACGGGGCCGGACGCTTTCGTCATCCCCGAGATCTGGCCCACCGGCGAGCTCATCCTCGCCACGGCTCCGGCCGCACCAGACAACGTTGCCTCGGACAGCACGGCCTGGTTCGCGCTGCCCGTGCGCGCGCCGGCGTCGTCCGATCCGACCTCCCCCGAACACCACTGAGAACACCACCCGATTGGAGCAATGATGCACCGCAGAATGACCGCCGCACTCGCCGTGGGGGTGGCCGGCACCCTCGCCTTCGCCGGCTGTTCCCCGTCGACCGGCGCGGCCACCGACACCACCACCGTGACGATCTGGCACTACTGGGACGGCACGAACGCCGACACCTTCGATGCCATGGTCGACTCCTACAACGCCTCTCATCCGGGTGTGAAGATCGTCACCACGAACGTCCCAAACGCCGACTTCCTCACCAAGCTCCGGGCGTCCGCGACCTCGAAGACGCTTCCCGATGTCGCAATCGGCGATCTCGTCTGGGTCCCACAGATCGCGCAGATCGGATCGCTTGCGAATCTGTCCCCTCTGCTGCCCGCCGACACGCTCTCGGACATCAATCCGGCGCTCACCGGATTCGGCACGATCGACGGGTCGCAGGTATCCGTTCCTGTCTCGGCCAACAACCTCGGCTACATGTACAACAAGACCCTCTTCCAGAAGGCGGGCCTCGATCCGGACAAGCCCCCGACCACGTGGGATGAGCTCAAGGCTGATGCGAAGAAGATCCTCGACGCCACCGGCATGCCCGGGTACGACCTGTATACGCAGGCCGGCGACAACGGCGAGGGTCTGACCTGGAACTTCCAGGTCAACCTGTGGCAGGCGGGCGGCGAGTTCCTCACTGCCGACAACTCGGCGGCGGCCTTCAACACCCCAGAGGGTGCGAAGGCCCTGCAGTACTGGGTCGATCTGATCTCCTCCGGCGCCAGCCCCTACGCCCGGTGGGGCGAGTTCGAGAAGGGGCAGGGTGGGTCCGCGCAGGAGGGCTCGTGGATGGTCGGCATCTGGGCCGCCGACCCACCGTTCGAGTTCGGCGCCGCGCAGGTGCCGTATCCGAAGGATGGTGCCCCGGCGACCAATCTCGGCGGCGAGCAGGCGATGGTCTTCCAGAACTCCGACGCCAAGACGAAGGCGGCGGCCGACTTCCTGGGATGGTTCCTCCAGCCCGCGCAGGTCACCGATTGGAGCGAGAAGACCGGCATGCTCCCCGTGCTGAACTCGGTAGCCACCGGCTCGGATTACCTCGGCTGGGTGGATAAGACTCAGCCCCTGCTGCGACCGTTCGTCGAGCAGATGGCTGTCGCTCACGCCCGGCCCAACACGCCCCTCTATCCCCAGATCTCGCTCGCGTTCGCGCAGCAGATCGAGAAGGCGCTCGCGGGCGAGGCGACGGTGTCCGACGCGTTGGCAGCGGCAGAGAAAGCCGTCAACGCCGTCATCGCAAAGGGCTGAGCACTGCGGTGACGATCACAACCCGAGGGACCCGTCCGACGTCTGCGACGTCGGGCGGGTCCCACCCCCGCGTCAGACATCGCTACGACCGCGAGCAGGTGTTCACGGCGGCGCTGTTTCTCGCGCCCGCCCTCGTCGTGTTGGCGATCTTCGTCCTCTACCCGATCGTTTCGGCCGGGTACATCAGTCTCACGGCCTGGAACGGCTTCGACCCCACGAAGGAGTTCATCGGTGTCGGCAACTACCTCCGGCTGTCGCAGGATCCCGAGTTCTGGAACAGCCTCTTCGTCACCGTGCTCTACGCGACGGGTGTCTGCGTCCTGAGCGTCGTCACGGGGCTCGCGGTGGCCCTGCTGCTCGACGCGCCCTTGCGCGGGCGCGGTCTCTACCGGGGGATCTACTTCCTTCCGGCGGTCACGTCTTCGGTCGCGGCCGCCATCGTCTGGCGCTACATGCTCGACCCGTCGGGCTTCGTCAATGCGCTCCTTGCTCAGATCGGCATTGACGGGCCGGACTGGTTGCAGGACCGCTGGCTCGCGTTGGGGGCACTCACCCTGTTGACGGTCTGGAAGAACATCGGGTTCAACGCGGTGTTGTATCTGACGGCGATGCAAGCCCTCCCGCACGGCATCTACGAGGCCGCACAGCTGGACGGTGCGTCGGCACGACAGCGGCTGAGGTTCCTGACGATTCCGCTGCTGTCGCCCATGACGTTCTTCGTGGTGGTCCAGGCGCTCATCACCAGCTTCCAAGCGTTCGACCTGGTCTACGTCCTCACCGAAGGTGGCCCGCGCGGCGGCACGGATGTGCTGGGGATGTTCATGTACCGCACGGCGTTCCGGCTCGGGGACTTCGGCTACGGCACGGCTATCGCGTTCGTGACGCTGCTGCTCGTGCTCGGAGTGACCCTCGTGCAGTGGCGGGTCAGTGGCTCGGGGAAGGACGCGCGATGAGGCAATCGCTCGGTGCACGCGCGGCGCGCCACATCGTCCTGATTCTGGGGGCCGTGGTCGTGGTCGTCCCGTTCCTGTGGATGTTCACGACGTCGCTCCTCAGTCGTGCGGAAACCTACACCAACACATCGATCCTGCCGACGTCGTGGCACTGGGAGAACTACGTCAGAGCCTGGCAGGCTGCGCCGTTCGCCCAGTACTACCTCAACAGCATCATCATGACCGTGGGCATCGTGCTCGGACACCTCGTCCTCGACGCGCTCGCGGCCTACGCGTTCGCGCGCCTGCGTTTCCCGCTTCGCAATACGCTCTTCGTGGTCCTGCTCGCGATGCTGCTGATCCCGACGTTCGTGACCGTGATCCCCGCGTACGCCATCGTGGCCGATCTTGGATGGATCGACTCGTACGCCGGATTGATCGTGCCGCGCCTGGCCGACGTGTTCGGCATCGTGCTGCTGCGCCAGTACTTCTCGACGATTCCGACCGAGCTCGAGGATGCCGCGCGCATCGATGGTTGCAGCCGGATCGGCACCTTCTTCCGCATCATCGTGCCACTGTCGAGGCCCGCGTTCGCCACCCTCGCGATCTTCAGTTTCCTCTTCGCATGGAACGACTTCCTTTGGCCGCTGCTCGTCACCAACACCGATGACTTCCGCACGATCCAGATCGGACTCTCGTCGTTCGTCGGTCGCTACGGCACGAGCTGGAACTATCTGATGGCCGGCACGTTGACGGCGACGATCCCGGCCATCGTGGTGTTCCTCGTCTTCCAGCGCGCGCTCGTTCGCGGCATCTCCACCACCGGATTGAAGGATTGACCATGCCCGCTCCCGATTGGCTCGCCGATGCCGTCTTCTACCAGATCTTCCCCGACCGCTTCGCCAACGGGGATCCGTCGCTGAACCCGCCGGACGTGGTGGCCTGGGATGCCGAGCCGACGCGCGACAACTTCTTCGGCGGGGATCTTGCTGGCATCCGCGCACGCCTGGATCACATCGCCGCAGTGGGAGCGAACGCGATCTACCTCACGCCCATCTTCGAGGCAGGTACCAACCATCGCTACGACGCGGTCGACTACTTTCGTATCGACCATCGTCTCGGCGACCTCGATGCGTTCCGATCGCTCATCGACGATGCTCACGCGCGCGGCATTCGCGTCGTGCTCGATGCCGTGCTCAACCATTGCGGCGATGGACACTGGGCATTCCGTGACGTCGTCGAACGTGAGGCGGCCTCCCCCTACGTGAACTGGTTCTCCGTCGAAGGCTTTCCGGTGAACGTCGAAGAGGGCAACCCCAACTACCGCACGTGCTCCGGCTGCTGGTACCTCCCCAAGTGGAACACCTACAACCCCGAGGTGCGCGCGCACCACGGCGATGTGGCGCGCTACTGGATCGACCAGGGAATCGACGGGTGGAGGCTCGATGTCCCGTACTTCATCAACCAGAGCTTCTGGCGCGAATTCCACCGGATCGTGAAGGACCGCGACGATGACCTCTACATCGTCGCGGAGGAGTGGCGCGAGCCCGAGCAGTGGCTCACGGGTGACCTCGCCGACGGGACCATGAACTACACCCTGCGCGACCTGGTGCTCGGTTTCACCGCGGATCGTACGATCGACGGCTTCGCGTTCGCGGAGGGGATGAATCGCCTGCGTGCTCGCATCCCGGAGGGATTCCATCGCGGAATGCTCAACCTGCTCGGCAGCCACGACACGGAACGCCTGCTGACGCGACACGGCGACGACGAGCAGTCGGCTCTCGCTGCGTTCACGCTGTTGTTCGCCGCCGAGGGAGCGCCCATGCTCTATTACGGCGACGAGGTCGGCATGCGCGGGCAGAACGATCCGGGATGCCGGGCGGGCATGGTGTGGGATCGCAAGCGCTGGTCGACGGCCCTGTACGAGGGTGTCCGTGCGCTTGCGCGACGGCGAGCGCAGTGGCCGGCGCTGCGTCGCGGAACGCAGCAGGTGTCGGCGCTGGATGCCGACACCGTCCTCGTGTCGCGTCTCTGGGAGGATGAGCAGGTGGTGGCGATCGTGCATCGGGGGCAGGGCATCGACGTCGACCCGGCGGCGCACGTCGAGCTGCGCGGAGATCAGGACTGGACGGTCGTCGACGTCGACGGAGACGCCTCGGCCCGGAACTGGCGCATTCGCGCCGGTGGCGCGCTGATGGCACGCCGCCCATTCGGCGGGGCCGGCGCATGAACCGGCGACCGACGATGCAGGACGTCGCAGACCGCGCCAAGGTCTCGAAGTCGGCCGTCTCTTTGGCCTACAACGACCCGCGGAAGCTCTCTGCGACGACGCTCGAGAACATTCTCGCCGCGGCGTCCGAGCTCGGGTACTCCCAGGACCCGGCCGCCCGGATGCTGCGTCGGCGCCGTACCGACAGCCTCGGTCTGCTGCTGCCGCAGCAACTCGACCGCGTTCTGGAAAACCCCTACTACACGCTCTTCATGCAGGGGATCGGGCAGGTGTGTCAGCGCGAGGGCTTCACTCTGCTGCTGGCTCCGCCCCTGCGCGGATCGATGCTCAAAGCCATCCCCTACGCGGCCGTGGATGGCTTCATCGTTTGCGGTCTGGAGTTCGATCGGGGCGAAGTGACGGCGCTGCAACAGCGGGGAGTGCCTTTCGTGCTTGTCGACAGTGAGGATCACGATGGTGTCTCCCGCGTCGACATCGACGATGGTGCGGCGATGGAGGAAGTCGTCGACTACCTCGTCGGTCTCGGACATCGCCGATTCACCTTCGTCGCCTTCGAGACGGAGGCCGATGGGGGCCGCGCGGCGTGGCGGGGCGCCGTCCGACAGCGTTTGGACGGGGCGGTCCGCGCGTTGGCGAAGGTCGGTATCGACTTGTTGGACGACGGGATCGACATCGTCGAAGCGCCCAACACGCGTGCCGGCGGCGCGTCCGCATTCCGTCGCGCGTGGGAGGCATCTCGTCGTCCGACGGCCATCGTGGCGTTCAGCGACATCCTGGCCGTGGGCGTGCTCGACGGTGCGCGAGAGGCGGGGGTGGACGTTCCGCGCGACCTGTCCGTCTCGGGATTCGACGACCTCATCGAAGCGGGATGGACGCGACCGACTCTCACGACAGTGCGCCAGCCGATCGTCTCGAAGGGCCGGTTGGCGGCGGAATATCTCGTGGAGGCTATCGCCGCGTCAGACGAAACGACGATCGACGTGCATCAGCGGCGGTTGAGCACGGCGCTGCTGGTTCGCGAGTCCACAGGCCCGGCGCCCGCCGGGTAGGCGGCGTCCTCACGGCAGGCGCGACCGGTCGGTCCGCACCGGTCGGTAGTCGTCGGTGATGAGGGCGCGAACGGTCGCGCCGACCGAGACGACGATGACGAGTGCGAGAACGAGGAAGAAGATGAGCATGGCAGAAAAGCTATGCCCGTAGCCGGAGAGTCACGAGTGGCAGAACTGCTCAAAGGAGTAGGATTCCTGCCATGAAGACCATCGCCTGCGTCGTCCAGCCCGGTTTCGCTCCCTTCGAGTTCGGTCTGGCCTGCGAGGCGTTCGGGCTCGATCGGTCGGACGACGGCATCCCGAACTTCGACTTCCGCGTCGTCGCGCCCGACCCGGGCGCGGTGCCGAGCAACCTGCGCTTCTCGATCAACGTCGACGACGATCTGTCGTTCGCCGACGAGGCCGATCTCGTCGTCATCACCCCGATCCCGCGCGACCAGTGGGCACACGTGGACGAACGCGTGTCCGCCGTGGTGCGCCGCGCCGTCGAGCGAGGCGCCTGGGTGCTCACGGTCTGCAGCGGCTCGTTCGTGGTGGCGGCTGCCGGGGTGCTGGATGGCCGGCGTGCGACGACCCATTGGCGCTACGCCGACACGATGGCCGAGATGTATCCGCGCATCGACGTCGACCCCAACGTTCTGTACGTCCAGGACGGGCGCATCATCACCAGCGCCGGCACGGCAGCGGGGCTGGACGCATGCCTTCACCTGCTGCGCCTCGAGCTCGGCGCCGAGATGACCAACACGATCGCGCGCCGCATGGTCGTCCCTCCCCAGCGCGACGGCGGCCAGGCGCAGTTCATCGCGAAGCCGCTGCCCGAATCCACGTCGCTCTCGCTCACACCGGTCACCGAGTGGATGCTCGAGAACCTCACCCTCGATCTGTCGGTGGATCAGCTCGCCGCCCGTGCTCACATGTCACCGCGCACCTTCGCGCGTCGATTCAAAGCCGACTACGGCACGACGCCCGCGGCCTGGCTGGGACGCCAGCGGATCATCCACGCACAGCGTCTGCTCGAGCAGACCGACCTGGGCCTGGACGCCATCGCGTCGGCGTGCGGCTTCGGGTCGGCGGCCGTGCTGCGGCAGAACTTCGGGCGCACTCTGGGGCTGACGCCCACCGCCTACCGCGCGCGCTTCACGTGCACGACGCCGGTGCCTGCAGATCTGGAGGCGATGGCCTCCTGATCGCGGCCTCAGGCCAGGCGGATCGTACGGGCCAGTTCGTCGACCACCGGGTCGAGAGCCTCGGCGAGAGGGAGGTCGGAGCTGGCGGTCATCACCACGATGTCGCGCTCGCCGGTGCGCCAGACCCAGTTGGTGGCTCGGACGATCGCGTCGGCCTCGGTGCGCACCCATCGCGTGGATTTGATCCCCGCGCCGAGATGCTCGGAGTCGAACGGGACGACCTCGGGCTCGCGCACTGCAGGTCCCTGCTTCTCATGCGTGAGGTCGATCAGTGCGACGTCGTCGCGATGCGGCATGTCGTAGACGTCGACGATGGCGTGCGGTGCGGTGATGTTCGGTAGATGCACGAAGCGGATCGTTCCCGATCGGTTGCTGCGCACGGCGCCGACCAGGTAGGCCCGCAGCCAGTCGACCAGCTCTGCGGGTGCGGCCGTGCGGCCTTCGCCGCCGAAGGCGCGTGCGACGGCATCCGCCCACTGCTCCTCGTCGCCGAACGACTCCCAGGGGAAGAGGTTCGGCACGTAGACCCAGCGGTCCAGGTCGTAGTCCATGTCGATGGCCATGAAGTTCCTCTCAGTCCCAGCGAAGCGTCTGCAGCAGCAGATCGCCGAGCTCCGCGAGGGCGTCGACGATCGGCGCGAGTTCGGGGTCGACCGTGCCGCTGATCGTGCAGATCGCGACCAGCTGCCGGTCGCTATCGGGAATCGGCCATCGGAAGCGCACTCTCATCAACGGTGCCATCTCGTCGGCTCTTGTGGGCACGGCGAACCTCTCGGTCGCTCGAACGGCCTCGCCTGCGGATGTCGTCACGGTCTCGCTGATCTCGGATGCCGAGGGCTCCGGGTCGTCGACGGCGGGTGCCGTGCCGGTGCTGATCGCGATCGCCAGCGACACCGGCGCGCGCCACGGCACGCCCATCGGCACGATGAGGTCGAGGACGCCGGCCTCGCGGGCGCTGCGCGCAGCGGCGACCAGCTGAGCGGCGGTCCGGTCGATCTGCGGGCCGTAGCTGTCGCGAGGCAGGTCGCGATAATGCCGACGGACGAGGGCGGTGATCTCGTCGTCCGTGGAGTGGCCGACGGGGATGAGCAGGAAGCCCGGCGGCAGCACGAGCCGGTAGCGCGGGGGCGCGATCTCGTTCATGGTGTCCTTCACTGCCCCGGCGGACGGCGCTGCATCCGGTTGCGATTCCAGTCCCACGGGCGGCGCGGGGCGCGACGCACGATCTCTTTCGGCGGCACCACGGTACCGTCGTCGTCTCTGTACTCCCGCCACGTTCGCGGCAGCAGGCGCAGTCCGCTCAGCAGCATGCGTGCGACGGTGACGAGGATCAGGAAGAACTGGATGAACACGAGGTTGTCGACCCCGAAGAAATTGACGCGACCCTCGTGGGCTTCCGCCGCCCCGGCGGCTGCGGCGATGTAGAGCGTCGTGCTGAAGGTCAGCACGAGCACCGTCAGAAGTGTGCTCCGCGTGGTTGCCCGCGGACCCCGCAGGGGCAGTGGCAGCGACCCCAGGGCCAACACCACGAGCAGCAGGGTCATGGGGTAGGCCGCCCACCACGGTGGCATGAAGGCGGGAAAGCTGTCGGGCACGATGCCTTTGCTCACGAACGAACCGGTCACGAGCTGTCCCACCAGCAAGCCGATCGTCGGGAGTGCACCGAAGACAATCCAGAGGATGGTGGCGAGGAAGAGGCCGTCCCCGAAGCGGGCCTCCCATGCCACGCGGCGCTCGAGCGTCACGGGGTGGAGGCGGAGCGCCAGTCCGCTCCCATCGGCGCCTCGAACAGCCCCGGAACGAATCCGTACACCTCGTTGAGGCCGGTCGTGAGGGTACCCAGCGGTGTCTGGACCCCGGTCTGGTCCTGAACCCAGTTGACCAGCTGGTCGCTGCGGTTGATCCCGATTCCGACCAGGTTGTAGGCGTCGAGCGACGAGCCGATCTTGCCCATCGTCCCGACGACTCCCTTCAGGCTGTCGACGCCGCTCGTCACGAGGTTGTCGATGGCGCCTCCGGCGCCGAGCCGCGCCTGCGACGCGATCTGGTCGAACTCGGAGATGATGATGCTGTCCGACTCGCGGATGCCCTTCATCGCATCGTCACCCCAGTGCGTGACGACCTGTGCGAAGCTCGGCCGTGCCGACAGGACGCTCGCGCTCTCGTCGGCCACCATCCGCAGCGGCTGGCGGATCGATCCCACCAGGCCCCGGTCGAGCAGATTGCCGATGACCTGGCGCGCGCCGTTGCCCCACACCATCCCGGGGCTGCGCACCGCGAGTGTGGCCGCGCGGCCGCCGCGCAGGGCGACGGTGCCGAGTTTGATGCCGGCCAGCGCGGCGCTGCCGACGCCGAAGGTCAGCACGCCGATGGCGTCCAGCGCGAAGTCGAACCACGATCCGTCGCCCGATGATGCGAGGAGGAAGCTCAGCCCCATCGACAGGACGGCGAGCCCCAGGGCGATGGGTGCGAGCACGGGGAAGAAGATCGACAGCACGCCGACGATGGCGGTGACGACCGTCAGAATGTCCTTGACGACCTTCAGCCACTCCGCGTTCTGGTTCACCCAGTCCAGGAC
This sequence comes from Sphingomonas sp. BLCC-B65, assembly GCF_028550675.1. Taxonomy (NCBI): domain Bacteria; kingdom Pseudomonadati; phylum Pseudomonadota; class Alphaproteobacteria; order Sphingomonadales; family Sphingomonadaceae; genus Sphingomonas; species Sphingomonas sp. BLCC-B65. Next base: position 2,092,685 of record NZ_JAQQGL010000001.1, read on the forward strand.
GTTGTCCCACCACGAGTCGTTGAGCGAATCGCTGGACACCGTCTGCGAGATCGTGGATGCCGCGGCGTCGCCGGCCCGCTGCACGCGCTGGAGCGCGGCATCGTAAGCGGCCTGTGCCTGCGATAGATCACTCGCGGCCGTCGTGCTCATCGAGGAGTAGCGACGCGCGGCATCCGTCGCCTCCGCGAGCTCGTTCGGGTCGACGGTCTGCTGCGTGGCCTCGCGAGCCTCCGAGAGGTTGCGCTGCGCGTACATGTGCCGACGCTGGGCGTCGTCGTGCGCGGCGATGGCCCCGGCCGCCTGCTGCTGCGCCTGCTCGAGTTCGTTCGCGAAGTCGGACAGCGCGGAGCCGGCCACTTCGTACCGCTCGCGGATGCGGGAGAGGTAGGTATTCGTGTCGCCGATCGTCCCAGCCAGCGCTTCGACCGCGTCGCTCGTCTCCTGCTGCGACGCGTCGATCACCGCCTGGAGCATCTCGACCGCTTCCGACACCGCGCGGGCGGTGGAACTGTAGCGCGCGGCGTGCCCGCGGATGCCGGCGACGTCGCCGCCGATGGGTGCCATGCTCATCCGTTGCTTCCCTCCGTGAGCTTGTCGGCCAGCTGGCCGTCGACGCCTTCGAAGGCATCGGCGGCGCCGTCGGCGCGCTTCTGCAGCTGGTCCACGCGATCCGCGAGGTCTTTGCGGCGCCGGTCCCACCCCGAGGTGAACTCGTCCACGGCGGAGGCGAGCCCGGCGTGCGGGATCATCCCCGCCAGGTCGCGCGCATCGCCGTCCGCGGCGGTGAGGGTGCCGTGGACGGTCGCGAGCTGGTTCGCGAGGTTTCGGAGGTTCTCCGTATTGACGACGAGATCGGCCACGTCGTCACTTTAGGTGAGCCCCGGCGTCGTCGCGATGGGGAGGACTGCCCATCGCGCGGCCCCTTGCCGCCCGCATCACGTTTTGATAAAGTTGAGTCCAGATGGCTCAAGTTTGAGCCTCGCAGATTTCAAGGAGAAGTGATGAACGCACAGCCCCAGCCCGGGCAGGAGGAGCAGCAGAGCGCGCTCGAACAGTTCGGGATCAATCTCACCGACCGCGCCCGGCAGGGCAAGCTCGATCCGGTGATCGGACGCGACAGTGAGATCCGGCGCGTCAGCCAGGTGCTCACCCGTCGCACGAAGAACAACCCCGTCCTCATCGGCGAGCCCGGCGTCGGCAAGACGGCGGTGGTCGAGGGCCTCGCCCAGCGCATCGTCGCCGGCGACGTGGCCGAGTCGCTCAAGGACAAGGAGCTCGTCTCGCTCGACATCTCCGCGCTCGTGGCCGGTGCCATGTACCGCGGACAGTTCGAGGAGCGCCTCAAGAGCGTGCTCAAAGAGATCACCGAGTCCGAGGGTCGCATCATCACCTTCATCGACGAGCTGCACGTGCTCATGGGTGCCGGAGGTGGCGAGGGGTCGGTCGCCGCCTCCAACATGCTCAAGCCGATGCTCGCGCGCGGTGAGCTCCGCCTCATCGGCGCGACGACGCTCGACGAGTATCGCGAGTTCATCGAGAAGGATGCCGCGCTGGAGCGTCGCTTCCAGCAGGTGTACGTCGGTGAGCCCAGCGTCGAGGACACCGTCGCGATCCTGCGCGGCCTCAAGGAGCGCTACGAGGCACACCACAAGGTCGCCATCGCCGACGGCGCGCTCGTGGCCGCGGCATCCCTGTCGAATCGCTACATCCCCTCGCGTCAGTTGCCCGACAAGGCCATCGACCTGATCGACGAGGCCGCGTCGCGCCTGCGCATGGAGATCGACTCCGCGCCGCTCGAGATCGACGAGCTGCGCCGCCACGTCGACCGCCTCAAGCTCGAAGAGCTGGCCCTCAAGCGCGAGAAGGATGCCGCGTCGAAGGAGCGGCTGGCGACGCTTCGCGAAACCCTCAAGGTCGAACAGGCCCGCCTCGACGAGCTGCAGGCGCGATGGGAGCGCGAGCGCGCTTCGCTGAACGCGGTCGGTGACCTCAAGACGCGCCTGGACCAGGCGCGCGTCGAGGCGGAGCGCGCCCAGCGCGAGGGCAATCTCGAGAAGGCCTCGCGGCTGTACTACGCCGAGATTCCGGCGCTGGAGCGACAGGTCGCGCAGGCCGAGAACGCGGAGGCTGCCGAGGGCGGCGAGCGGATGGTGGGTGACCAGGTGACGGATGCCGATATCGCCGCCGTCATCGCCGCGTGGACCGGCATCCCCGTCGGACGCCTGCTGCAGGGCGAGAGCGAGAAGCTCGTGCACCTCGAGGCCGAGCTCGGCAAGCGGCTGATCGGCCAGAAGGACGCCGTGAAGGCCGTCTCGGATGCGGTGCGCCGCTCGCGCGCCGGCATCAGCGACCCGAACCGCCCGACGGGCTCGTTCCTCTTCCTCGGGCCCACCGGTGTCGGCAAGACCGAGCTGGCGAAGGCGCTCGCCGAGTTCCTGTTCGACGATGAGCGTGCGATGGTGCGCATCGACATGAGCGAGTACGGCGAGAAGCACTCCGTCGCGCGGCTGGTCGGCGCCCCTCCCGGCTACATCGGCTACGAACAGGGCGGTCAGCTCACCGAGGCCGTGCGGCGTCGGCCGTACTCGGTGGTGCTCCTCGACGAGGTCGAGAAGGCGCATCCCGAGGTGTTCGACATCCTGCTGCAGGTGCTCGACGACGGCCGGCTCACCGACGGTCAGGGGCGCACGGTCGACTTCACCAACACGATCCTGATCCTGACGTCGAACCTCGGCTCGCCGATCCTCATCGACCCGACGCTGACGCTCACGCAGAAGCGTGAGCAGGTCATGGCGCTCGTGCGCACGGCGTTCCGCCCCGAGTTCCTCAACCGGCTCGACGACATCGTGATGTTCCAGGCGCTCAGTCAGGACGACCTGGCACAGATCGTGGAGCTGTCGGTCGACGCCCTCCAACGACGGCTGCGCGATCGTCGGCTCACGCTGGCGGTCACCCCCGACGCGCGAGCGTGGCTCGCCGAGCGCGGGTACGACCCGATCTTCGGGGCCCGGCCGCTGCGTCGCCTCATCCAGTCCGAGATCCAGGACCGGCTCGCGATGGCGCTGCTCTCGGGCGGTGTCCGAGACGGCGACCTCGTGCGCGTCGACGTCGCCGCCGACGGCTCGAGCCTCGTGCTCACCAGCGCGGGAGCGGCGCCCGACGAGAGCGGGGATGCCGCGGCATCCGACGATGACGACGTGATCGAGGCCGAGCTGCTCGACGACTGACGACCTTGTGGGCGCTCGTGCTCACCTGGCGCTGACGTCGGGAACCGACCCGTCGATGTCGGCATCGGCGCCAACGGGGTCGCCCAGGGCGGTCGCGGGTGGCCAGGTGCTGCGCAAGACGTCGATCACGTCCTCCACGCGGGCTCCCGTGACGGCGGCTTCCTCGATCACAGCACGCAGCCGCCGGGTCAGCGATGCGGGCAGCCGAGCGGCTGATGCCGAGACCCGCGTACCCGCCGCGGTCCTGGTCACCACGAGGCCGTCCTGTTCCAGCAGCTTGTATGCCTTCGCGACCGTGCCCGGTGAAACCCCCATGTCAGACGCCATCTGTCGCACGGTGGGCAGCTTCTCGTCGGCGCCGAAGGCTCCTCCCAGGATGTGGCCACGCAGCTGTCCGTAGATGTCGCGGGCTGATCTGGTCTGTTCCGCTGCGTTGCCCGGGCGCGGGGTCACCTCATGCTCCCGAGCGGGTGACTCAGCGGTGCAACCTGCGCGATCGCGCGCCGACGAGTCTGAACTCCACCGGAGACGAGCAGCAGGAGGATGGTCAGTGCCGCGACCTCGAGAAGCGGAGCAAGCCACCCGGCGGCTACGGCCAACTCTGCGAAGCGCCAGGGTGTCTCGTACGTCGCTTCGCCGGTGGGGGAGCCCACCGTGAGCGACGACGCCGATCCTGCGTCTGCGATCTTCCGCCACGCCTCTGCCGTCGTCAACACCGCCGTGGCAGCGACGAGGGTCGCGGAGTCTCGTGCCGTGCGGCGCCGAAGTATGCTCTCTGCCGGCATGCTCTGGACACTCTGGAACCGGCGCGCGGAATTCAGGTGGAGGACGGCCACGAGTACCGCGGTCGCCGAAGAAAGGCAGACCAGGACCGGAACCCCGTAGGCCCAGCCGTAGAACGGGAACTGCAATGCGGGTACGTCAGGGGCGTTGGGGATGGGGATGGTGAGACGCGCGTAGCGCCCCTCGTCGTCAATGGATGACGCGGCCCCGGCTCCGACCGTGGTCGCGACGAGCATCCCGATGGCGCCCGCCGTGAACCACAGCGACGAGGCCGAGCTAAAGCTGCGCCACGTTCGTCGAGCGGTCGGGGGCATGGGTGCGGCGACGCGCGGCATCCGTCGTCGAGCGATGAAGGCCGCGACGATGACCAGCCCTCCCGCAGCGACCGTCAGGGGGACCGCGAATCGCCACCACCGCAGCTCGACGCCGCTGGCGAGATCCCCGCGCGTGAGGAACTCGGTGAGAAACGCCACAACGACGGCGCCGGCGACGACGGCGATGCCGCGGTGCTCGACTGCGTGCGCGCGGGCGATCGACAGGTCGGTTGCGGAGGACGCTGCGCGCGTCCGCCTGCCTGACGCCAGGAGTGCGAGCGCGGTAGCGAGGATCAGAGCCAGCACCGCGCAGATCGCCGGCGAGTGAAGACCCGCGTCGAGCAGATCGATAGGGGTGAGGGTGCGGCTGGTCGTCGTCATCGGGCGCCTCTCGCTCGTGCATCGAGAACTTGTACTACACAAGTATCACAATTTGTATCTCGAGTGAAGTACAAGAGCGATCGTGGCAGGCACGGATGCCGCGGCATCCGACGACGGACGACTCGCGAAAAACCACTCCGCACGCGAAAAACCACTCCTGCACGGGTTTCTCGTGCGGGGAGTGGTTTCTCGCGGGGCGGGGCGGGGTCTCGCGTGGCGGGGCGGGGCGGGCGCCGCGCGTCAGTCGTTGACGATGAGCGACTCCGCGACGGGGCGACGCGCGCGCGGGGCCAGCTCGCGCTCGCGCAGCGCCTCGGGAGCGGCGTCGATGTCGCCGAGGGCGCCGACGGCCATCACAGTCACGGCCACGAGGTCGTCGCCGAAGCCGAACGCCGCGGCGATAGCGTCACGGTCGAAGCCGCCCATCTGGTGGGTGTGCAGGCCCGAGGCGTGCGCCTGAACCGTGAAGTGGGCGGCCGCCTGGCCCGTGTCGTACGCGGCCCACGGCAGCGGCTTGCCGTCGAGCGCGGCGGCCGATGCGAAGACGACGAGAGCGGCGGCGTCTGCGGCCCACGACTGGTTGAAGCCCATCAGGGCGTCCACGATCTGCGCGTGCGCGGCCGAGCCGCGGCGGGCGACCACGAAGCGCCACGGCTGCGTGTTGTTGGCGGAAGGTGCCCAGCGGGCCGCCTCGAGCGCGCTGGCGAGCGCATCCTCGTCGATCGGCGTCGCGGGGTCGAAGACACGGGTGCTCCAGCGCTCGGCGAGGACGTCGAGAATCGGCGCGTCGGTGTCGGCGGGGTGTGCGGCGATGGTGCTCATGGTCGTCTCCTGAAGAAGGATGAAGGACGGTTTGTCGGTGGGACGCCATCGGCCCGGTCGATGCAACCGTATGGAACCGACGTCTTGTTCCCGTGAGGACCTATGAGTTTGCTGGCGGCGGAAGGATGCCGGAACTTCCGCGCTCATGACGTCGCCCCGCGCCCCTGCGTCTCGTTAGCGTGGCGTCATGACCACCATCGCGACGGCCGACCTGTACGACGAGCGCGGGGACGCGCTGGACTCGCTCGCCCTGCAGCTGCACGACTTCGGCGGACGGGCGGCGTTCGACGGCCCGGTCCGCACGATCCGCTGCCACCGTGACAACGCGCTCGTCAAGGCGACGCTCGCGACCCCGGGCGAGGGCGCCGTGCTCGTGATCGACGGCGGCGGCTCGCTGGAATCGGCGCTCGTGGGCGACCTGATCGCGGCATCCGCGGTCGCGAACGGTTGGGCCGGCCTCATCGTGCACGGCGCGATCCGCGACCGGGTTGCGATCGCCGCGCTCGATCTCGGTGTCAAGGCCCTCGGCTCGAACCCCCGCAAGAGCGCCAAGGCGGGCGTCGGCGAGCTCGACGTGCCGGTGGAGATCGCCGGCGTCGTGTTCCGTCCCGGGGCCCATGTCTGGGCGGATGCCGACGGTGTGCTCGTGGAGCGCTGACACGCGGCGGCGGCATCGACTGGCAGACTGATCCCGGAAACCGGGGGCCGTGCGCCCGAGACAGCCGAGGAGAGGTGAACGGTGCCGCTGATCTTCCTGCTGGGCTTCGTCGTGATCGGTCTGTGGTCGGTCGTCGCTCATCGTTTCGAACGCACCGGCGTGGCCGGTCCGGCCGTGCTCGCTCTCGCCGGAGCAGTGCTCGTGCTCATCGACGTCACCGGCTTCTCCGATGCGGTGGGCAGTGACGCCGCCGAGCACGTCGTGGAGCTGATCCTCGCCGTGCTGCTGTTCGTCGATGCGTGCGAGGTGAGCGGGGGCGTCTTCGGCGGCGAAGGGCGAACGATCGCGCGCCTCGTGCTCGTCGCCCTGCCGCTGTCGATCTTGGCGGTCGTGGTGAGCGGACTGTTCCTGCTGCCCCATCTCAGCGTCTTCATCCTCATCGTCGTCGCGTGCGTCATCATGCCGACCGACTTCGCGCCGGCGGCGACGCTGCTGCGCTCGCCGCGCATTCCCGCCCGGGTGCGCCAGATCTTGAATGTCGAAAGCGGCTACAACGACGGGTTGGTCTCGCCGGTGTTCGCCATGGCGCTGGCCGCGGCGATCGCCTGGCCGACGATCCTGGCGGCCGTCAACTCCGACACCCTGTCACCCGAGAACGAATCGCAGCTCGAAGAGCGGTTGGGGGAGTTCTTCGAGGCCTTCTTCGGGGCCGTTCCCGCCACCGCGATCGCGATTGTCGTCGGCGCGGTCATCGGCGGTGTCTTCGGCGTGTGCGTGCGATGGGCCTCGCGCCGCGGCTGGGCCGACGCCCCCGGCATCCGCTACGTCATGCTTCTCGTTCCCCTCATCGCCTTCGGCGTCGCGACACTCAGCAGCGTCGCGGCGAACGGCTTCGTCGCGGCGTTCGTCGCCGGCATCGTCTACCGCATCGCACGGACCAAGCGCACCGACGAGCGCACGATCCCGCACCCCGAGATCCTTCTCGTCGAAGAAGCCGGCACCCTCGCCGCCAACATCGTGTGGTTCGTCCTGGGAGCGATGACCACCGTCGTCATCATCAACGGCGTGGACTGGCGCCTGCTCGTGCTCGTCGTCCTGGCGTTGACGTTGTTCCGTATCGTGCCGGTGTACCTGTCGATGCTGGGATCGCCCGTGCCCTGGGGGTCGCGCACCCTCATCGGGGTCGTCGGCCCACGCGGCACCGCGACGATCGTCTTCGGGCTGCTCGCCTTCAACAAGCTGCCCGACGCGGAGGCCTACGACGTCCTCGCGATCATGGTGTTCACCGTCGTCGGCAGCATCCTGCTGCACGGCATCGCGGTTCCCCAGTTCGTCAATCGACGGATGCCGGTGCTCGCGCCGCCCGCGAAGGCACCGGCATCCGCCGATCACTGACCCGTCTCGGGGTGCGTCCTCGTCAGCCTGCGAGCGCCTCGGAGAGCTTGACGCGCGCCCCCATGCGCAGCAGCGAGTTCTGATAGATCTTCGCGCCCACCCAGATGGCCGCCGCGCAGGTGACCAGCATGACCCCGAGCGACAGCAGCGGCTCCCACCACTGCGCGTCCCCGAGGAAGATGCGCACGGGCATGCCGACGGGGGCCGAGAACGGCACGTAGGACATGATCGTCATCACCAGCGGATTGTCGTTGAAGAAGATGACGAGGAAGTACGGCGCCATCACCAGCATGGTCAGCGGTGTCGTCGTGGAGCCGATGTCCTCCATCCGCGACACCATCGCCGCAGCCGCGGCGAACAGCGCGGCGAGCAGGATGAATCCGAAGAGGAAGAAGACCGCGAACCAGGCGATGGGGGCGCCGAGCCCGGCGAGCAGACTGCTTTGGCCGGTCACCGTGAAGCCGATGATCGCGATCGCCGCGAGGCCGATGATCTGGCCCATCGCGAGGATCGTGTTGCCGATGACCTTGCCGGCGAGCAGCGCCCGCACGGGTACGGCCGAGATGAGCAGTTCGACGACGCGCGTCTGCTTCTCCTCCACGACCGACTGCGCGATCGTCGAGCCGAAGGTCAGTGCCGCCATGAAGAAGATGAGCCCGAATCCGAGCGCGACCAGGTACCGCAGTCCCGGGTTCACGCCCGACGGGTCGAGCAGCTCCACCTGGGGGGTGAGGCTCAGCGCCTGCAGGAGCGACGAGGGAGCTGTGTCCTTCGCGACGACGGTGTACTCGAACGGCGCGGCGCCGCCCGGGATCAGTGCGGCGTCGACCGTGCCGTCCTGCACCAGAGCTCGCGCCGCATCGGCGTCGGCGACCTCGGTCGACTTCACGAGCGGGTTCTCGGCGACCGAAGCCGCGGTGTCGGCGGTGACGGCGACGGGGGTGCGGCTGTCGGACTGTGCCGAGAAGCCTCCCCACAGCACACCGACGAGCGCGAGCACGAAGAGGATGCCGGTGGAGATGAGATAGGCCTTGCTGCGCAGCTTGGATCCCACCTCGCGTTCGGCGACGAGCCACGTGCTCTGGGCGAAGGACGGAGCGCTGACGTTCACTGGATGACCTCCTTGAAGATCTGGGCGAGAGAGGGCTGCTGGGGGGAGAAGCTCGCGACATCGCCGGAGGAGACCGCGCGCTGCAGCACGCGCTGCGCGGCGGCATCCCCGTCGACGTCGAAGAGTGCATAGCCGCCGTCGAAGGAGAGCACATCGACTCCGGGCTCGTCGCGGAGCCAGCCGAGATCGCCCCCGGAGATCAGCTCGTAACGGTGCTGGGCATGCTCGGCGCGGAGGGCGTCGCGCGTGCCCGCCGCGCGGATCGTGCCGTCCGCGATGATGACAAGGTCGTCGCAGAGCCGTTCGACGACGTCGAGCTGGTGCGACGAGAACAGGACGGCCGCGCCCTGAGCCGCACGCGCCTGCAGCACGCCCGCGACGACGTCCACCGCGAGGGGGTCCAGACCCGAGAAGGGCTCGTCGAGGATGAGCACCTGCGGGTCGTGCACGAGAGCGGCAGCGATCTGAGCGCGCTGCTGATTGCCGAGCGAGAGGGTCTCGACGTTGTCGCGGAGGCGCTCGCCGAGACCGAGCTCCACGAGCAGCGCCTCAGCGCGCGCGGTGGCCTCGGCCTTGTCGAACCCGTGCAGACGGGCGAGGTAGACGATGTGCTCCAGAACCCGCATCTTCGGGTACAGCCCGCGCTCCTCCGGCATGTAGCCGAACAGGCGTCGGTCGGACGCGGTGACGGGCGCGTCGTCGAGGGTGACCTCGCCGCTGTCGCGGCCGAGCACGCCGAGCACGATGCGCATGGTCGTCGTCTTGCCCGCGCCGTTGCCGCCCACGAATCCGGTCAGACGTCCCGACGGAACCCGGAAGCTCACGTCGTCGAGCACTCGCTTTACGCCGTAGCTCTTGGTGATGCCGTTCAGTTCGAGCATGTTCTCCTCCTCTGCGTGCCGATGACTCCACGTTAAGAAGGGCGGATGCCGCAGACCTCCCCCCTGGGGCGGGAATCCGCAGCGTGATCCGGTGCGCGGCGGCATCCGCCGGATGACCATCTCCCCCGTGCGGGGGAGCGGTCGGGCGGAGCAATCACGGCGCAGAACCGCGGCGCACTCGGCGAACTCCCAGGAACGGGTAACACGGCGTCCACCATTTGCTCAGGCGGCTTCTCCTAAACTCTGTCGAGTGACGAGCGCTCCTGAGGTGACCCGCGCCCTCGGCGCCCGTGTATCCGACCGTGCCCGCGAGTGGTGGCCCCGCGCCCTGCACTTCGCGTTCACCCGTCGAGGCCTGCTCATCGGCTTCGCCGTCGTGCACGCCCTGTTCTTCCTCGCCCTGCTGAAGGTGATGATCTTCGGCGGAACTGAGGGCGACCTGCCGCTGTACCGTCTGTGGGCGGAGCAGGCGGCCCACGGGCACTGGCCCGTGATCGACATGCCGTGGGTCTACCCGGCCGGCGCTCTGGCGCCGATCATGGCCGCGATCGTCGCCGGCCCCTGGAACTACCAGCTCGTCTGGCTTCTGATGATGGTGGGAGCGAACTTCTTCGCCGTCCTCGCGCTCACCGACAATCTGCGCAACCGCAAGGGCTACGTCGCTGCCTGGTACTGGCTGGCCATCCAGGTCTTGCTCGCGCCCGTGTCGATGCTGCGTCTCGAGGGCTTCGCCGCGCCGCTGGCCATCGCCGGTCTCGTCTGGCTCGTTCGTCGGCCGTTCATCGCCGGCGTGCTGATCGCCGCCGCGACCTGGATCAAGGTCGCCCCCGCTGCTCTGGCCGCCGCCGCTGTTGCGGTCTCATCGTTGCGTATGCGCATCATCGCCGGTGGACTGGCCCTGAGCGCGGCGATCGCCGGTGTCGTGGTCGCCTTCGGCGGTGCGTCGAACCTCTTCAGCTTCGCGACCATCCAGGGCGACCGTGCGCTGCAGCTCGAGGCTCCCGTCGCGACGCCGTGGGTGTGGGCGACGGTGCTGGGTCTTCCCGGTGCTCAGATCCACCAGAACTACGTGCTCGCGACGCGTGAGGTCGCCGGTCCCGGCGCCACCGCCGCGGGCGTGCTGGTCGGCTACGCCATGCCGATCGCCTTCATGGTGATCCTCGTGCTGCTGTGGCGTGCGCGTCGTCGCGCGCTTCAGGAGGGTGCCCTCTCCCGTATCGGGGAGCAGCACCTCATCCTTCGCGGCGCGTTCGCGCTGACCTCGGCGCTCATCGTGTTCAACAAGGTCGGCTCGCCTCAGTACATGCTGTGGCTCGCGCCCGTCGTCGCCGCCGGTCTGCTGATCGACCGCAAGGCCTGGACGTCGATCGCCGTCTGGCTCGCGGTCACGTGCTTCCTGACGACGCTCGTGTTCCCGGTGCTCTACCTTCCGCTCATCGACGCGCATCCGTTCGCGGCCGGTGTGCTGCTCGCCCGCAACGTGCTTTTGGTCGGCATGTTCGGCTGGAGCCTCGTGGTGCTGTGGCGTCCCGACGCGACCCTGGTGTCGCTGCGCGAGCGCCTGGCGCGCGCCGCGACGACGGCCACCACCGGCTCCATCCCGGTCGCCGCTCGCTGACGAGGCCTCATCACCGACCGCGCCCCGCGGGCGGTGTGCGTCGACCGTGTCGGCTCAGACCATGCCGTGCCGGTGTGCGTAGACCACGGCGGCCACGCGGTCTCGCGCTCCGAGCTTCTGCAGCACGTTCGACACGTGCGTCTTGACGGTCGCCTCGCCGATGAACAGGGCGGCGGCGATCTCGGCGTTGCTGTAGGCCTCGGCGAGCAGACGCAGCACCTCGCGCTCGCGCTCGGTGAGCTCGACGGGCGGAGCTGTCCGCTCCGGCGCCGATGACGCCGGCGGCTGCGCCGATGACGGCGCGGCGACGACCCCGGAGTCGGTGTCGCGGGCGGATGCCGCGAAGCGCTCGATGACGCGGCGGGTCACGGCCGGCGCCAGCAGGGCATCGCCCGCCGCAGCGACGCGCACCGCCGTGACGAGTTCTTCCGGACCGGCGTTCTTGAGCAGGAAGCCGCTCGCGCCCGCGTGCAGGGCTTGGAAGAGATAGTCGTCACGGTCGAAAGTGGTCACCACGACCACGACAGCGTCGATCGACGGGTCGGCCACGATCCGTCGGGTCGCCTCGAGTCCGTCCATGTCCGGCATCTGCACGTCCATGCAGATCACGTCAGGGTGCAGCGAGGAGGCGGCGGCCACGGCCTCGGCGCCGGTCCCGGCTTCCCCGACGACCACGATGTCGCTCTGAGCCTCCAGGATCATGCGGAACCCCGCCCGCATCACGGCGTGGTCGTCGACGAGCAGCACCCGCACCGGCGCGCTCATCGCGGCCCCGCGCTGACCGGTGTCGGGGGCGCGATTCTCGTCGTGCCGAGTCTGGCGGGTACCCGCGCCCGAACGACGAAGCCGCCGCGGGTGCGCGGACCCGCCTCGAGGGTGCCGCCCGATGCGGCTGCACGCTCGCGCATGCCGACGATGCCGAGTCCCGTGCGCCCGGCCACCTGGGCGCGGCCGCGGTTGGCGACCTCCAGCTCGACGTGGTCGTCGTCGAATCGCAGCCGGACATCGGCCGCGGCATCCGGACCTCCGTGACGCCGCGCGTTGGTGAGCGCCTCCTGGGCGATGCGGTACAGGTTCACCTGCACGAGCTCGGGCAGATCGATCGGGTCACCGACCACCGCGAACGTCGTGGGCATGCCGTTGTCGTTCGCGTGTGCGACGAGGTCGGGGATCGACTGCAGGCGCACCGTCGAGGCGGCGGGGGTGTCGGCGTCGGGGGTGCGGAGGGTCTCGAGCAGCTGGCGCAGCTCGGTGAGCGCGTCGCGGGCGGACGACTCGACGGTGACCAGTGCCTCGCGCGCCGCCGCCGCGTCGTGGTCCAGCACCGTGCGCGCGGCCCCTGCCTGCACACCCATGGCGGAGACATGGTGGGCGACGACGTCGTGCAGTTCACGGGCGATACGGACGCGATCCAGGGCGACCGCCTGGGCGGCGGTGATCTCGCGTTCGCGTTCGAGTTCGGCGGTGCGCTCTTCGAGCACCGCGCGCGCACGGGCGTCGGCCCAGGCGCGCTCTCCGAAGAAGTACGCGCCGCCGAAGTAGGCCGCGTTCACGAGGAACTGGATGATCATGTACGCGGCGAACGGGGAGAACAGGCCCGCCCGGGAGGGCCCGTCGCCGTCCGGATCGATCGCGCTCTGGAAGGTCACCACGAGAAGCCAGATGAACATGCCCGCGATCACCGCGAGCCGCACGACGGTTGCGCGCCGGCGGTCGCTCACCCACGCCCCGACGGTGTACATGGCGATGAACAGGGCCACGTTGCCGACGTAGATCTCCGGGATGCGTACCGAGACACCGACGAAGAATGCGAGCGCGACGACGATGAGCGTCGCTTCGGGAAAGCGCCGGCGCAGGGCCAGAGGGAGAGTGAGGGCGGCGACGTACACGAGCGCCCAGCCGAAGGCGGGGGTGTTCTCGCCGTAGAAGCCTGCCACCGTGCCCAGCCACGCGCTGATCACGGCACTGATCAACAGTGCGAGCGCGAGCCACACATCGTTGCGACGCTGCGCGGGCGTGGTCGTGCGGACGAGGGCGGCGGAGCTCATCCTTCCACGCTAGGGGCAGCCGGATGCCGCGGCATCCCCCCTGAGAGGGAGAGGGTCTCGACCTCATCGTGCCGGGGGTGCATGCTCTGGGTATGACGAGCATCTTCGTGAACATTCCGACGAACGACCTCGAGCGCAGCGTCGCCTTCTACCGGGCGCTCGGCTGCGCCATCAACCCCAACTTCACCGACGAGAACGCCGCGTGCGTCGTCTGGTCGGACGACATCTTCTTCATGGTGCTGCGGCGGGAGTTCTTCGCCACGTTCACCGAGAAGCCCGTCGGAGAGCCCAGGGAGTGGGCGCAGGCCTCGCTCTCGTTCTCCCGAGATTCACGCGCCGACGTCGACGCGATCGTGGAGGCGGGCCTGGCTGCCGGTGGCACCGAGCCGCACCCCGCTCAGGACTACGGCTTCATGTACAGCCGTGACCTGGACGACCCCGATGGCAACAGCCTCGGCTTCCTCTACATGGACCCCGTCGCCGCCGAGCAGGGCCCTCCGGCGGAGGCGTCGTGATGCGCGGGCGGATCGTCATCGACCTGTTCACGACGCTCGACGGCGTCGCCCAGGCACCGGGCGGCCCCGACGAAGACACCAGCGGCGGGTTCCCGTTCGGCGGCTGGCAGGCGCCGTTCGAGGACGCCGTCATCGGCGAGGACGTCGGCAGCGGCATCCGCCGGATGGACGCGCTGCTGCTCGGCCGACGCACCTACGACATCTTCGCCGGGTACTGGCCGCATCACACCGACGGGCCGGAGGGGTTCATCGGTCGGCACTTCGATGCCATCCCGAAGTATGTGGCGACCCGGGCCGGTGTCGACCCGGAATGGGCGGGCACCAGCGTGCTGACCGGCTCGGACGCCGAGGTCGCGGCGGCCGTGGATGCGCTGCGCGATCGCCACGCCGAGGTGCACGTGATCGGCAGCGTCGACTTCTCGCAGACGCTGCTTCGCACCCGTCTGTACGACGAGCTGAAGCTGTGGGTGCACCCGGTGGTGCTCGGTCAGGGCAAGAAGGTGTTTCCGGACGGCGCGGCACCGGCACGGCTGCGGCTGATCGCACCCGCCGTGTCGGGACCGACCGGCACGCTTCTGCTGCGCTACGCCCCCGACGGTGACGTCGTCACGGGCGACATGACCTGAGTTCGCCCGGTCACCAGATCATGGGGCGGTCGTCGTCGTCCGAGCCGTCGAGGTCGAGGTCGACGACGACGGGGACGTGGTCGCTGGGGATCTCGCCCTTGCGCTCGTCACGGTGGATGGATGCCGCGGTCACCGCGTCGGCGAACGCGTGCGAGCCGAGGATGAAGTCGATGCGCAGGCCCTCGTTGCGGGGGAAGCGCAGCTGCTTGTAGTCCCAGTAGGTGTACCCCGTGGGAACGAGGGGGCGGACGGTGTCGGCCAAGCCGGCATCCAGGAGCGCCTGGAAGGCGGCGCGCTCGGGCGGGGAGACGTGGGTGGTCACGCCTTCGATGACGGTGGGGTCGCCGTTGTCGGCATCCGTCGGGGCGATGTTGAAGTCGCCGGTGAGCGCCAGCGCCCGGTCGGGGTCGGCGGCGAGCGTGTCGGCGGTGTAGCCGCGGAGGGCCTCCAGCCAGTCGAGCTTGTAGCGGTAGTGCGGGTCCTCGAGGCCGCGCCCGTTGGGCACGTAGAGGCTCCACACCTCGACGCCGCCGATCGTGGCGCCGAGCGCGCGGGCCTCGAGTGGAGCGCCGGGGCCGTCGTGACCCTTCGCGAAGCCGGGCATGCCCGGGAACCCGACCTGCAGGTTCTCGATCGGCTCACGGCTGGCGATCGCGACCCCGTTCCACTGGTTGAGCCCGTGCGCCTCGACGGTGTAGCCCGCGTCTTCGAACGCTTCGTACGGGAACTGCTCGGGCTTGCACTTGATCTCCTGCATCGCGAGCACATCGATGCCCTCGCGGACGGCGAAGTCGACGGTGCGGACGACGCGGGCGCGGATCGAGTTGACGTTCCAGGTGGCGATGCGCATGGCATCCAGCGTATTGGCCCCCGCCGACGCAGCCGTCACGGGCCGCCCGCGTGCACAACTCCTGCTCAGCGTGGCCTCGGTGCCTTCGCAGCCGGGATGGGCGCCGTTCAGGCGGAGTTGTGCACGCGGGTGTCTGCAATGTGGTGCCGGCTCTCGACGGCCGCCGGGTCGGCGGCGCGGCCGGGGTCAGCCGAAGATCGCCGAAACGCCGAGGAGGGTCGACAGCGCGAGCGCTCCGACAGCCGCGGCGAGCGTCGCGGCTGTTCGACGGCGCGGCAGGAGGAAGCTCTCGATGATCCAGAGGACGCCGACGATCGCGCCGCTGCAGGCGAGAGTGACCCGCGCGATGAGTGGTGCCTCCGGGACTTGAGCGATCGCGACGATGAGGGCCACGGCGATCGCGAGGCCGAGCATCACGAAGGTCACGAGTGGGAGGGCCTTCCAGCGGGTGCCGAATCCGTCATCGGATTCAGTCTGCTCGACGGGCTCCGTCGGCTCTCCGCCGGCTCGTCGCAGCACGTCGCGGGCATCACTCGGGAGCGGGAGGGGAGTGGGGATACCTGCCAGTTCACGCAGCCTCGACTCGACGGGGCTGGCCCGGAGCTGCTCCGCGAAGGCGGTACGCTCCGCGGGCGTGCTGAGCCCCGGCTTCGCGCACCCCCATCGCCCCGCTTCATCGAGCCGTCCTGCCATTCGGCTCTGTTCGACCATCGCCGCCCTCGCGCCGTCGCCGTCGATGTCGAGTTCAATCATGCGTCGGAGCAAGATCCTGCTGGCGCGATCGTCGCCGGCATCGTGCAGCCGCCACGCGAGCGAGGTGCCGAAGAAGCGATCCCGCGGCTCGATGGCCGGCGAGCTCGTCGCCGATGGGCGAGGTCCCCGCGCGCGGACCGCGAGCACGAATCCGACGCAGACGAGCGCGGCCGCTGCGCTGAGGAGCGCCAGCATCGGGGCCGATGCGACGTTTCCGCTCGTGAGTACGTTCCAGACGATCACGTAGAGCAACATGAACGCCGTCAGTCCGCTGATGGTCGCGCCGAGCGCGAGAACGCACCCCGGGCCGGATGTCACCGTTTCGCCGGCGCGCGGCGGACGGAAGGCCGGATCGACGAGGTCGGCGACGGCCCCGGGCAGGGTCGCATCGGGGGGCAGCAGCAGGACGCTGCGCACGTAGTCGCCCTCGCTGAACTGGCCGAGGAGGTAGCGGCGCAGATCGCGCAGTTCGCGCGTCGTCGCCCATCCCTCGGTCACGATGCCCCATCGGCCCGCCTGCGACGGCTCACCGTGGCGTCGGTCGTGCGCGGCCAGGGCCATCCGCAGTGCGGTGAGGTCGACGTCCCCGCGGAACCGGCCCACACCAAGCCGTGACAGTGCGCGCTCTCGAGCCCGGGACCGTGCGGCGGCCGAGTCTGCGCGCCGGAGTTCGCCGATCAGCTTCTCCGGGCTCGTGCTGCCTCGTGCCATGCGTCGATTATGGCGCCCGCTGCCGGGTCAGAGCGCCCGCAGGATGTCCTCCACCCGTTGCTTGGCGTCACCGAAGAGCATCTGCGTGTTGTCGCGGAAGAACAGGGGGTTCTGCACCCCGGCGTAACCGGAGGCCATCGACCTCTTGAACACCACGACGCTGCGGGCCTCCCACACGTGCAGCACGGGCATGCCCGCGATGGGCGAGCCGGGGTCCTCTGCCGCGGCGGGATTGACCGTGTCGTTCGCCCCGATGACGAGCACGACGTCGGTGTCGGCGAAGT
This sequence comes from Sphingomonas sp. BLCC-B65, assembly GCF_028550675.1. NCBI lineage: Bacteria > Pseudomonadati > Pseudomonadota > Alphaproteobacteria > Sphingomonadales > Sphingomonadaceae > Sphingomonas > Sphingomonas sp. BLCC-B65. The sequence goes on from NZ_JAQQGL010000001.1 coordinate 2,109,662, forward strand.
CGTCGTTGATCTCGTCGAGCTCCAGCACGATGTCGTAGGGCACCTTGGCCTCGGCCAGCAGCACGTTCATGTGGCCCGGCAGGCGCCCGGCGACGGGATGGATGCCGAAGCGCACCTCGACGCCGCGCTCGCGCAGCCGCTTCGTGAGGTCGGCGACCGGGTATTGCGCTTGGGCGACGGCCATGCCGTAGCCGGGGGTGATGATGACCGACCGCGCGTCACGGAGGAGCTCGGCGACAGCCGCGGCATCCGTCTCGTGGTGTTCGCCCTCTTCGGCGTCGGCACTTCGGGGCGCCTCGATGCCGAAGCCGCCTGCGATCACCGAGAGGAACGACCGGTTCATGGCCTTGCACATGATGTACGACAGGTACGCACCGGACGAGCCGACGAGGGCGCCGGTGACGATCAGGAGGTCGTTGTTGAGGAGGAAGCCCGCCGCGGCCGCGGCCCAGCCGGAGTAGCTGTTGAGCATCGAGACGACGACCGGCATGTCGCCGCCGCCGATCGAGGCGACCAGGTGCCAGCCGAGCGCGAGGGCCAGCACGGTCACGGCGACGAGCAGCCAGATCGACGGGGTCGCGACATACCAGACGGTCAGAACGACGAACAGTGCCAGGGCGCCGATGTTGAGGGCGTTCTTGCCGGGCAGCATGAGCGGCTTCGACGACATCCGGCCCGAGAGCTTGAGGAAGGCGACGATCGACCCCGTGAAGGTCACGGCGCCGATGAAGACGCCGATGAACACCTCGGCGTGGTGGATGCCGACCAGTTCCTCCGGCAACCCTTCGGCGTAGAGGCTGCCGTTCCAGCCGACGAGCACGGCCGCGAGGCCGACGAAGGAGTGCAGCAGGGCGATGAGCTCGGGCATGCCGGTCATCTCGACCACGCGCGCCCGCCACAGCCCGATGGCGCCGCCGACCACGACCGCGGCGACGAGGAGGCCGATGCCGAGCGCGGCGGTCGCACCCTCCGACGCGAGGGTGCCGTTCGCGATGACGAGCACGAGGGTGGCGAGGAGGGCGATCGTCATGCCGACGATGCCGTAGACGACGCCGCGGCGGGCAGTCTCCTGTTTGCTGAGGCCGGCGAGGGCGAGGATGAACAGCAGGGCCGCGACGATGTACGCGGCGGTCGAGACGGACTGGGCGAGCAGAAGCGCGTCGTATGCCTCGGAGGTGGTGATGATCGTCACTTCTGGTCACCCTTCTGGAACATGGCGAGCATGCGACGGGTCACCGCGAAGCCTCCGAAGATGTTGATGGATGCCAGGAGCACCGCGATCGCCGCGAGCACCTGCACGACGGGGTTCGGCACGACGATCTGGCTCATGGCGCCGACGACGATGATGCCGCTGATCGCGTTGGTCACGCTCATCAGTGGAGTGTGCAGGGCGTGGGCGACCTTGCCGATGACGTAGAACCCGATCACGACCGACAGCGTGAGCACGAGGATGTGCTGCGGCAGGGGCGCGGGCGCGACGGCGCACACGAGGAACAGTGCGGCGACGCCGGCGACGATCAGGCCGGTCTTCGCTCCCGCCGAGAGCCCCTTCTTGGCGGCCGGCGCGGGAGTGGATGCCGCGGCATCCGTACCCGGCGTCGTGGGCGCGGCAGAGACCTGCACGGGAGGCGGCGGCCAGGTGACGGCGCCGTCACGCGTGACGGTGACGGCGCGCTGCACGACGTCGGTGTCGTCGATCGCGAGCTGCCCGTCTTTGCCCGGGGTGAGGAGAGCGAGGAGGTTCACCAGGTTGGTTCCGTAGAGCTGCGACGCCTGCTGAGGGAGGCGGCCGGCGAGATCGGTGTAGCCGAGGATGATGACGCCACCGTCGGTGACGATGCGCTGGCCCGCCACCGAGCCCTCGACGTTTCCGCCCTGGCCCGCGGCCATGTCGACGATGACGCTGCCGGGCTTCATCGCGGCGACGTCGGCGGCCGTGAGCAGGCGCGGGGCGGCGCGGCCCGGGATGAGCGCCGTCGTGATCACGATGTCGACGTCGGCGGCCTGGTCGCTGTAGAGCTTGGCGGCCGCGGCGTCGTAGGCGGCACTGGTGGCCTTGGCGTAGCCGTCGACCGAGACCTCCTTCTGCTCGTCGGGCACGACGACCTCGAGGTAGGTGCCGCCGATCGACGCGACCTGGTCGGCGACCTCGGGGCGGGGATCGGTGGCGCGGACGATCGCGCCGAGGCTTGAGGCGGCGCCGATCGCGGCGAGACCGGCGACGCCGGCACCGGCGACCAGCACCTTCGCGGGCGGCACCTTGCCGGCGGCGGTGACCTGTCCGGTGAAGAAGCGGCCGAACTCGTTCGCGGCCTCGACGACCGCGCGGTAGCCGGCGATGTTGGCCATCGAGCTGAGCACATCCATCGACTGCGCGCGCGAGATGCGCGGCACGGCATCCATCGCGAGTGCCGTCACGCCGCGGGCGGCGAGGGCGGCGAGCAGGTCGGGGCTGAGCGCGGGGCTCAGGATGCCGACGAGCGTCGCCCCCGGCTGCAGCAGCGCGATCTCGGCATCCGTGGGGGCCGCGACCGACAGGACGACGTCGGCGCCCCAGGCCTCGTCGCGGGTGGCGATGACGGCGCCGGCGGCGGTGTACGCGGCATCCGGGAACGACGATGCGGCGCCGGCGCCGGCCTCGACGCTCACGTCGTAGCCGAGCGCACGGATCTTGCCGACGGTGGTGGGGGAGGCGGCGACGCGTGTCTCGCCGGGGCGCTCGCGGACGATGCCGATACGGGCCATGGTGCTCCTTCGATCCGGTCGGCCGCAGCGCCCGGGATCGCCCGGGCACCGCGCCGGGTGACGCTCCCGACTCTAGGGCGCGGGGCGGATGCCGCGGGCGGAGATGCTGCGGAAATAATCCCGGTTCTTCGCTTCCGTAGACTCTTCAGCATGACCGCCGCCTCTACGCCCGAGCTCGAGTCCGAGCGTCGCGCCCTCGTCGACCTCATCGCCGCCGAAGCCGTCTTCCACGGCGACTTCACGCTCTCCAGCGGCAAGAAGGCGACGTACTACGTCGACATGCGCAAGCTCACGCTCGACCACCGCGCGGCTCCCGCGATCGGCCGGCTCGTGCTCGACGCGGTGCGTGACCTGAACGCGGATGCCGTGGGCGGCCTCACCCTGGGTGCGGACCCGATCGCGAACGCCGTCATGCACGCGTCGGTCGCCGCCGGCACGCCCGTGGATGCGTTCGTCGTACGCAAGGAGCCGAAGGACCACGGCCGCGGTCGCCAGATCGAGGGCGCCGAGGTGACCGGCAAGCGTGTCGTCATCGTCGAGGACACCTCCACGACGGGCGGCTCGCCCCTGAAGGCCGCCGAGGTCGTCGCGGCTGCCGGTGCCGAGATCGTGGCGGTCGTCACGGTCGTCGACCGCAAGACCGGCGCGCAGGCGGCGGTGGAGGCCGCCGGCTATGAGTGGCGCTCGATCATCGACCTCGACGACCTGGGACTGCAGGCCCAGTAGCGCGGCGCCTCTAACGGTCCCTCTGCCGCAACGGATTCGGAGATCAGCACCGGATTCGGATGCCGCGAGCTCACGCCTCCGTATCCGTTGTCTGCATCCGATTCTGTTGCGGTGCGCGGCGCGGGCGGTAGCGGAAAAACATGGCGACCCACGCGCCGGCGACGATCAGCTGGAGGGCAAAAGCGAGGGCATACTGCTGCGTCGAGATACCGAGCGCAGCTCCGCCACCGACCACGATGACCATCATGATCGCGAAGCTCGTCCAGAACAGGAACGGGTTCGGCGTCGTCACTGTGTCCCCTTCGGTCGATGGAGATCGGGCGGTTTCACGCTACGTCGCGGAGCGGCCGAGCTCAAGGAGGGGCGCGCTCAGTGGAAGACGGGCAGCTGCGACGCCAGCGCGAGCACGAGGCCGGCGAGGGTGAGCAGGAGGATGCCGCGGCCGTTGGGCAGCGGGGTTCCCTGCGGCGCATCGCGGCGGCCCCGCACGAAGAGCACGAGTGCGACGATCAGCAGCGCCATCGCGGTCACGACGAAGACGATGGCGATCACTGGTTGCTCCCGTCGCCGCCGTCGCGCCCGCGACCGCGGATGAACTGCACGACGAACACCACCAGCGTCCCGACCAGCACCACGCCGGTCGAGGCGAACAGCAGCGTCTGCTCGGTCGCGTTCACGATGTCTCCTCCGCCCGCGCGGAGTCGGGCAGTCTCAGCCTAGCCCGGCGCGCGGCACGAGCCCGTCGGCACCGAACACGGCGGCGGAGAAGCGCGCGGCGATCTCGGCATACAGCTCCGTGTCGGGATGCAGGCTGTCGGGCAGCGTGTACCGCTCCTGGTCGTCGGCGCCGTACAGGCTCAGCCCGTCGAGGTACGCGATCCGCTCACCGGATGCCGCGCGCACCCGCACCACCTCGGCAAGCTGTCGCCGCGACTCGGTCATGGTCAGCGCACCGCGGGCGACGTCGTCGGCGTCCCCGGCGGCGTAGCAACGGACATGCCCGTCGTCGAAGAACTCCACGTCGGAGGGGCCCGGCGTGTCCTCACTGCCCGGCCACAGGATCGACGACGCCAGCACGATCGGGGTGTCGGGATGACCGGCGCGCACCCGGTCGAGGAAGCCGTGCACCGCGGGCGTGAACGTGCGCTGATCGAACGAGCGCGCGCCCACGATGTTGATGCCCACCTTGAGCGTGATGACGTCGGCGGGCGTGGCGGCGATCGTGTCGGCGACGAACGGATCGAGCATGCACTGCCCGCCGAAGCCGAGGTTGATGAGCGACAGATCGCTCGTGCGCGCCGCGATCACCGGCCACACCCCGGTCGGCGAGGGCGTCTCGACGCAGTGGCTGATCGAGCTGCCGTGGTGGATCCAGACGGGTGCCGGGGAGGGCTCCGCTGCGACCACGGGGGCGTCGGCGCGAAGATCGAGGAGGTCGACGATCATCCCCTGCGGCAGCCAGACGGTCACCGTGCGCGGACCTGGGCCGCCCGCGCCGCCGAGCGCGATCTCCAGCGTCGCGGGTTCGCTCGCGGGCTCGTCGGTCGCGGCATCCCCGATCCACGAGAGTCGACGGATGTCGGTGACGGGGGCGCGCACGACGTGCACCGGCTCGCCCTCGACCTCCACGACCACGTCGTTGACCGGGCCGGCGAGCTCGGCGAAGTGCAGCTGGGTGCACCGCATCGTCAGGCTCAGCGTGGTCGCTGCCGTCGTGAACCGCACGCGCACGCCGCTCGCGTTGGCCGTGATCGCGCGAAGGATCTCGCCGTTCGGCGGGAAGTGCGCCCACGTGCGGCGGGGCAGGCGCAGGGGGCGGATGCCGCGACTGTCATCGACGTCGAGGTGCCCTTCGAGCAGCACCTCGGCGTCTCCGAGGCGCACGACCTCGCCGATGCCGATCCGGGACGGGGTCAGGGGGGTGGTCACGAAGCGGTCCTCTCGGAGTGGGACTGGATGAAGGAGACGGTGCGGGCGATCAGTTCGTCACGCTGAGGCAGTTGCGCCCAGCCGTGGTCGGCGCCGTCCACGACGACGACCACGGCGCGCTCGCCGAAGACGTCCGCCTCGGCGTAACGCTGGGCGTAGCGCACCGGGACGAAGTCGGCCGTGCCGTGCAGCAGCAGGGCCGGGCCGTCGTAGGCCGCGGCTCGCGCATACGGATCGAACGTGAGAGCGTCGGCGCGCATCGCCGGGCCCAGTCGCATCCCGAGGAAGTCGAAGAACCCGTCCGGCCCGTCGAGCGCGGCGAGCGAGCGCCCCTGGATCTGTCCCGAGCGGATGTCGTCGACGAACACGGCGGCCGTCGACCACATCGTCAGCGAGCGGATGCCGCCCGCTCCCGCCTCCGCCGCGACGACCGCGGCGATGACGGAGCCGAGGCTCATGCCGACGAGGTGGAGGTTCTCGGCATCTACGTCGGGACTCTCTCGCACGGCGCCGAGCACGGCGAACGTGTCCGCGATATCGCCCGACGCCGTCGTGTCGAAGAACTCGCCGTCGCTCTCGCCGTGCCCCGCGCGATCGAACGCGATCACGCCGAACCCGGCCGCGACCAGCGCGCGCGCCAGAGCGACGAAGACGCCGGTGGTCTCCACTCGCGATCCGCCGAAGCCGTGCAGCAGCACGACGGTCGGCCGCGGTGCCGGCTCGGCGCCCGTCGCGGCATCCGGAAGGTAGTGCGTGCCCCGCAGCGTGAGCGAGCGGACCGTGGTCTCGAAGGGGACGAGTCGCATGGGTGTTCTTTCGTCGGGGAAGCCGGTTCAGCGGGCCAGTGTCGCGGCAGACGCGTTCGCGTCGGATGCCGAGACCACGTCCGCCTCGACGTCGAACGCATTGGTCACACCGCGCCGGAACCCGATCCACCCGATCAGGAAGCCTGCGGCGGCCACCACCGAGACGGCGACGTAGACGGCGCTCGGGTTGAGAAGCAGCAGGGCGGGGGTGACGACGTTGAACGCCGCGGTCGCGAAGCGGGCGACGGCGTAGACCGTTCCCTGCGCCGTGGAGCGCAGCATGGTGGGGAAGGACTCCTGCGTCCACACCTTCATGATCGTCTCGAAGCAGAACGCGCCGGCGAAGGTCGTCACGACGACCGAGACGATCAGGGCGGGGAGGGTGAAGCCGAACACCACCGGCACCAGGTTCGCGACGACCACGGCGATCGCCCCGATGACGTAGTAGCTCATGCGGAACCGCGTGTCGGCGACGGCCATGAACCAGACGGCGCCGAGGATTGCGGCGGGCATCGCCAGCAGCGTCCATCCCTGGTATTCGTTCACCGGGATGCCGGCCACGTTCACCGCCACGAAGGTGCCGAAGCTGCCGGCGACGCTGATCGCGATCGAGGCGAGCGTGTAGTAGACGAGCAGGGTCACGAAAGGCCGGCGGTACTGCGGGCGCCCGAAGTCGCGGAGACGGCCGCGCTCGGCGCGGACGGTCTGTACGCCGTTGCGGCGCTCGTCGCGGGCGGCGATCCAGTCCGCCGACTCGGGGATCGTGAGGCGTAGTGCCAGCACGACGAGACCGACGCCGCCGAAGGCCGCGAACATGATGCGTCCGCCGACCTCGCCGAGCTGACCGAAGTTGATGCCGATGAGCACCGCGAGCAGGATGCCGAAGCCGCCGAGCAGATTCGAGAACACGAGGATCTTGCCGCGGTTGCGGTCGGTGGCCGCTTCGGAGATCGATGCGAGAGCCGCGGGGAGGTCGGCGCCGACGCCCAGTCCGATCAGCGCGATGCCGGGCAGGAGGAGGCCGAAGGAGACGCCGAAGAACGGCGTGAGCGATCCGAGCACGATGAGGCTCATCGTCACCAGGAAGATACGGCGACGGCCGAATCGGTCGGCCAGGCGTCCTCCGACGAGCGAGCCGATCGCGACGCCCGCGGTCAGCACGCCCGTCAGCAGGCCGACCTGGTCGGGCGTGAGGCCCGGAGTTCCGGGGACGAACGACTGGAAGAGGACGAGCGCGACACCGATGCCGGTGGTCGCGGCGGCGTCGACGAAGGTCGCCATTCCGCAGACGAAGCCCACCCACCAGGGGTTCGGGGCGGGGCGAGCCGAGAGTGCGCTCATGGTCATACTCCTTTGTACGTGCGGGTGACGAAGGCGGGCGGCAGTGGGTGGTCCCGACGGGCTTCACCGCCACCGGGACTCAAGCTATACCGATATAGCAGGCGAGGCAAGCGTGGATATCGCACGATCAGTCGGAGGAAACTCTCCTCTGGCCCCGGAGAGCGCACGGCCTTGCCGCCACCCGGCGGATGCGACCGCGCCGAGTGCGAGCGAGTTGCGGCTTCGCGGGTCTTGACGCTCTGGCGAGAATTCTTCGGACAGGGTCAATGTCGATACCAAAGGAGAATCCCATGAGCCCGATCACAGCAAAGAGGCGCGGGCGGCACACCAGGGTGAGTCACGTGCTCGTCACCGCGGCCGTCGCCACCGCAGCCCTCGCCCTCACGGCGTGTGCCCCTCCCGGAGCAGGCGGAGCGAACACCGGCCCCGCAACCGCCGCCGCCAACGTCTCGACCGCTCTGCCTGCGGACCCCATCAAGCTGCAGATCATGACAAGCCAGGAAGCGGCGGATGTCGTGACGAAGCTGACCGCAGAGTTCACCCGCCAGAACCCGACGGTGACGTTCGATGTCGTCGCGGAGGCGAACTCGAACATCAACACGAACCTGTCGCGCATCCTGACGCGCGACACCCCGCCCGACATCCTGTTCACTCCCGCGCTCGCACAGCCGGCGCGCGACGGACTGCTCACGAACCTCGACCCGTACTTCGACGCGTACAAGTGGAGCAGCTGGTCGCAGGAGCTTCTGCGCATCGCTCGCATCGCCCCCAACGGTGACCGCGGCACGGGCTCGCTCTATGCCGTCGGCATCGGCTACAACGTCACCGGCATCTACTACAACAAGAAGATCGCGGCGGAAATCGGCATGTCGGGCCCGCCGACCACGTTCGCGCAGTTCGAGAAGTCGGTGACGGACGCCGTCGCGGCCGGACACCTGGGTGTCTCGCTCGCCGCGAAGGACGCCGGCACCCCATTCCTGCTGCAGGAGCTCCAGAACGCCTACGGCAACGCTCCGGAGATCAACGACTGGATCTACCAGCGCCCCGGCGCGAGCTTCGATCAGCCCGGCATGTTGAAGGCCGCGCAGAAGCTCCAGGAGTGGACGAAGAACGGTGTGATCTCGCCCGATGCGGTATCGGTGGACTACCCCACGATGATGGCCGACTTCCAGGCAGGCAAGGCGCTGTACGTTCCCGTCGGCGACTGGGAGAACGCCCGTCTCGCGGCTGCCATGGGCGACAACGTCGGCTTCTTCCTGATCCCGCCGGCCGACGCGGGTGCGAAGCAGTACACGATGGCATCGCCGGCCAACTACTCGATCCCCGCGGGCTCGAAGAACAAGGATGCCGCGGCATACTTCCTCAACTGGGTGCAGTCCAACGACCAGGCCCGCAAGATCATCGTGGACGTGCTCGGCAGCTCGCCCGGCGGCCCCGTCGACATGCCGGTGCCGACGAGCAGCAGCGCGCTGGTCGGTCAGACTCTGGCCGCCTTCCAGCAGGTGCTCGCCGATGACGGCGCGGTGGACTTCATCGCGAACGGATCCGCAGCCTTCACGCTCAACACCCTCAACCCCGAGATGCAGGCGTTGGTGCTCGGTTCGCGCACACCGCAGGAGTTCATCGACACCGTGCAGGCCGGTTACGCCGCCGATCTGGGTCGCTGATGGCTCGCCGGGGAGGTGTGTTCCGCACCTCGTTGACTCGTCGTCGCGCGCTTGTGGGCGTGGTGTTCGTCGCGCCCGCGCTCGCGCTGTACGGCTGGTTGATCTTGGGCTCGTTCGGCAACGCCGTCCAGTACTCCTTCTATGACTGGAACGGGGTCGGGGCCGCGACGTTCGTCGGATTCGAGAACTATGTCAAGGTGCTCACCTCCCCGGCGCGCCTCGAGTCGCTGCTGCATGCCTTCGAGCTGATGATCTTCTTCTGCGGAGCGACGCTCACGCTGGGGCTCGCGGCAGCGGTTCTCACGCGAGCCGCGGTCGGCCGACGCTCGGCGGCGGCCGTGCGCACGATCCTCTTCATGCCGCAGGTGATTCCGATCGTCGCGGCCGCCATCGGGTGGAGCTGGATCTACTCGCGCGAGGGCGCGGCGAACCAGATTCTCGACGCCGTCGGTCTCAGCGGTATCACCCGCGCGTGGTTGGCAGACCCGTCGACGGCACTCGTGGCGGTCGGATTCATCGGCACCTGGGCGCTGCTGGGTCTTGTCACCATGATGCTCACCGCGGGAATCAGCAAGATCGATCCGGCGCTCTACGAGGCTGCCCGACTCGACGGCGCCAATGCGTTCCAGGAGTTCTTCGCTGTCACCGTGCCTGGACTTCGTCGAGAGCTCGTCGTCGCGGCCACGCTGACCATCATCGCCGCGCTCGCGAGCTTCGACATCGTCTATATGACGACGCAGGGAGGCCCCAACCGAGCGACCATCGTGCCCGGCATCGACATCTACAACCTGGCCTTCGGGCAGCAGCAGGTCGGTGGCGCGGCCGCGATGGGGATCGTCCTCATGGTCGTGGTCCTGCTCGTGATCATCCCCCTGCAACGACTGGCCGCGAAGGACTGACCCATGCGCGTCTCACTCACCGAACGCATCACCAGCAGGATCGTGCTGATCCTGCTGATCCTTTTCACGCTCCTTCCGTTCGTCGCGCTGCTGTCGGTCGCACTCTCGCCCGCGAACACGCTGCCGTCGGGCATCTCGTTCTTGCGGGAGTTGCACTGGGAGAACTTCGCCACCGCGTTCGAACTGGCGAACTTCCCGACCTTGATGCTCTCCAGCGCCACGCTCGTCGTCATCGTCGTTCCTCTTGTGGTCCTCGGCGCTACCATGGCCGCCTACGGTCTGACATGGCTGCGCGTACCGCTGGCGGGGGTGATCTTCGTGCTCTTCCTTGCCGGTCTGACGATCCCCACGGAGAGTCTCATCACACCCCTGTATCTGACGATGCAGGGTCTGGGTCTCACCAACACCCCCTGGAGTGTCGCGCTGCCGTTGGCCGCGCTGCAGATGCCGTTCGGGATCTTCTGGATGCGTTCCCACTTCCTGGGCATGCCGGCCGAGCTCGAAGAGGCGGCTCAGCTCGACGGATCGGGGCCGTTCCGCACCTTCTGGCAGGTCCAGCTCCCGCTGGCGCGGCCCGCGATCTCGACGATGGTCATCCTGAGCTTCCTCTGGACCTGGAACCATTTCATCCTCACTCTCGTGATGATCGATGACCCGTCCAAGCGGACGGTCGGTGGTGCCCTTGCGGGCTTCCAAGGGGCCCATGCGACGGACGTCGTGATGCTGTGTGCTGCCGCGCTTCTCATGATGATCCCGACCCTTCTGGTGTTCGTCATCTTCCAGCGCCAGTTCAGCGCCGCACTCCTGCAGGGGTCGGTGAAGTCATGACCGAAGAGATCCCGCCCTCGTCGAAGAGCACGCCGCGGCCTGACTACGATCCCGAGCTCGAAGCGTCTCTGCAGGTCGCCGGGGTCTACGTCCTGGACTTCGAACCCGGCAACCTGGCTTCGGTGCGAGAGGGGGTGCGGGAATGGGCGCTGGCCGGACGAACGGCGCTCGAGGATGCCGGGATCCTGATCGATGATCTCACTGTCACCGCTCACGACGGCGCCGAGATCACGTACCACCACGTCCGTCAGGCGGCATCGCCCGCGCCCCGCCCCTGCATCGTCTACGTGCACGGTGGGGGAATGGTCGTCGGCAGCCCGTGGGACTCGGCGATCGAGTACCGCCGCTGGGTCGAGGAGTTCGGTGCCAGCGTCGTCACCGTCGACTACCGCCTCGTCCCCGAGGTGATCGCGCCGTCACCGGTCGAGGACTGCTACGCGGTGCTGAGCGACGTGCACAAGCGGGCGAGCGAACTCGGAATCGATCCCGACGGCATCGTGATCGCGGGGCTGAGCGCCGGAGGCGGACTCGCGGCCGGAACGGCCATCCTCGCTCGCGAGCGCGGCGGTCCGCCGTTATGTGGGCAGTTGCTGATGGCGCCCATGCTCGACCCTCGCGCCGAGGGCGACTCCACTCGCCAGGTGCCGGACGGGCCGTGGAATCGTGAGGAGAACCGCGCCGCCTGGGCGCTCACCCTCGGCCCCGATGGCGTCGCAGCAGCGGGCGCAAACGCGCCCGCGTGCGTCGAGTCACTCGCCGGACTTCCCCCCGCGCTGTTGGAGGTGGGATCTGCCGAGATCTTCCGGACTGAGGTCGTCGACTACGCGACGCGAATCTGGCGTGAGGGCGGTGACGCGGAACTGCACGTGTGGAGCGGCGGGTTCCATGGATTCCAGTCCTACACGCACGCGACCGTGACACAGGGAGTCCTCGACTCTCGCCGCAACTGGCTTTCTCGGCGGCTCGGCCGGGCTCTCCAAGGCACCACCGCGCCTCGCGACCACTGACCGACACCGACGTGACGTCCACCCTTATCCGAGGAGTTTCCCGATGGCGCTGTTGACGATGAACACCGAGAGCAAGTACCTCCGCTCGAACCAGGCCTTCAGCGTGATCCTGCCGGACATGCCACGCGAGGAAGACCCGAGTGAGTTCTACGCGAAGCATCGCGATCTGCCCGTCGTCTGGTTGCTTCATGGCACGTTCGGCGACCACACCGACTGGGTGCGCAAAACCAACGTCGAGCGCTACGCCGCACGCAAGGGTGTCGCCGTGGTCATGCCCAGCGGCCTGAACAGCAACTACGTCAATTGGAGCCGTTTCATGCTCGGCTACGACATGAACGACTATCTGCTCCATGAGCTGATGCCACTCGTCTACAACTGGTTGCCGGTCTCTTCGCGCCGTGAGGACAACTTCATCGCGGGCCTGTCGATGGGCGGCCGAGGTACCCTCACCATCGCCGCGAGCAATCCCGAGCGCTTCGCGGCTGCAGCGGCGCTTTCGGCGAGCCCTCGCGAGTTCTCCGATCTGACGCCCGAGTACTTCCGGTCGGGGGATGTGTTCGCCGCGCGGCTGGAGGGAATGGTCGACAACGCCGGCGGCGTGGAGGCGTTTCTCGCCTCCGAGGAGAACGTCTGGCGCGTGCTCGACGAGAACGCCGGCACCGGTGTTCTCCCTCGCCTCCTGTTCGCGTGCGGCGCGGCCGACGACTACGTGATGGAGACGCTGCGACCGTTCCAGGCTCACGCGCAGGAGATCGGCTTGGATGCCGAGTTCCTGATTCGCGATCGGTACACCCACGAGTGGGACTTCTGGGACCTCGCGATTCAGGATGCTTTCGACTTCTTCGGCCTTCCGGACGTCGACGTCGACATGGCCTGAGCGGACGGTCGGGGTGGGCGCCTTCCGTCGCTGGGCCGGTGATACTGTACGACGATCGCCGACCACCGGAGGGGGTGGAACCGAGTGAGAGACTTTCTCGCCCGTCTGGCGCTGAACGATGACTCGGTGGCGGCAGCCTTGCGGGTGGTCGACTACTTCGATGCGCTCGATGCCCGCGGCGTGGGCCCCGAGGCCTACGTCCGGGGCGCGGCGGCGTTGACCGGCCGTGTCGTGGGCGTTCGCCATCCCGAGCGCGGACTGTCCCTGCGTGTCGCGGCCGGCGGCGAGCGCATCCGTGACTCTTCTCCCGCCGAGCTCGATGAGACGTGGCCACGTGTCCCGCTCGGTGCCGGCGGTGACGGCTGGGCGTGGATCGAGACCGAGCAGCTCGACGCCACTCACGGGCTCGTCCTCGAGCGGGTCGCTCACGCCGTTCGGCGATGGGCGGATCGACTGGACGCGCTCGCTCCCGATCCTCGACAGGCCTGGGCGACGCTCCTGAACGATCCCATCCCCGAGGAACGGCGTCGGCAGTTGTTCTCGGCCTTGAAGCTGGATGCGACGCGCACCTACCAGGTCGTCGCGCACCTGCCGGCCGATGCCGGAGACGGATTGCACGCGACCGCGGTCGTGCGGGGCGTCGAGGTGGGGGCCACGATCCGGCCGGCACCCGTCGAGATGGATTCCCAGGTGGGCGGACAGGTGCGCTTCGGCATCGGTCCCGCGGTGGCCGTGCCCGAGCTGCTCTGGTCATGGAAGCGGGCCGTCATCGTGCTGCGCATGGCCCGGCCGGGGGAGGCGCTGGTCTGGGACAAGCTCGGGGTTCTCGCGCCATTGTTCCTCCGCGCACGCACCGAGGAGATCCTCGAATCTCCCGTCGTCAGCGCCATCGAGGCCGGCAACTTGCCGTGGCTCGATCAGACCGTCACCGCGGTGACCCAGACGGGTTCGGTGCGCGGCGCCGCGGACCTTCTCGGGCTGCACCATTCCACGGTGCAGAAGCGGATCGACAGGCTTCAGCAGCAGTTCAACCTGAACCTGGGAAACGCCCGACACGCCTATCATCTCTGGCTGGCGTGCGCTGCACATCGCTACGCCTCCTTCGGCACCCCGGAGAACCTCGAACAGGACGTGCGCCTCACCCCACGGCCCTTCGACGACCCCGCCCGTTGAGTCGACCGGCGGTCGCTTTCACGAGCGGAACATGGTCACGCTGCTCTCGGCTCCTCGCTGGGCGTCGACCGTGAAGGTGCGTCGGCGGAAGTCGGCGCGAAGGGCGGCCGTGCTCTCGGCATCCTGCCAGGTCAGAACGAGCACCCCGGGTGCTTCCTCGATCACCGTGAAATCGCCGCCGAAGGCGGGGAAGGTGTTACGGAAGCGCAGCACGTCGAGAAAAGTCTGGATCTCGGGCTTGGTGATCTGCTCGGCGATCTCCTCCGTCGTGTAGTTGTGGCGGTTCGCCGCGCGTGCGTCCCCCGCCTCTGCCAGCGCCGCGGCGTCGTTCGACCCGAAGAGCGCGCCGACGTAATAGACCTGCGGGATGCCGGGGACGAACAGCTGGAACACCCGCGCGAGGAGGTAGCTCGTGTCGTCCTCGCCGAGCGCCGAGTAGAACGTGGACATGAGCTGGTAGCGCTGAGCGCCCTTCTCGCCTTGGCGGATCACCGATGCGGGCAGGGGGAGGATCTCGCGCAGGTGCTCCGTCCGGGCGTTGACGCGCGCGACGACGACGTCGATCTCATCGTCCTCGAGAAGACCGACGACATCCACCACACCGATCCCATCGTGCGTGTCCAGCGTCGTGAACTGCTTGCGCGGACAGATCTCGAGCCAGTGATGCACCCGATCCGTTCGCCCGGTGAAGAGCGCGTGCAACGTCAGCATGGGCAGCGCGAAGTCATATACCCAATGACCCTTGTCGGCCATCTTGAGTTGGATCCGGTAGTTCTCATGGATTTCCGGCAGCATCTCGGTGCCACGCTCCCGCAGCGGTCGCATGCCGATCTCGAGGACGTCCCAGACCTCCGGCTCGACGAAGAAGCAGCTCGTGCCCGGGCGCTTGGCGGCGTAGGCGAACGCATCGAACCTGACGAGGGCGACATGATCGGCGAGCAGGCCGAGGTTGCGGGCGAAGTACTCCTGCGTGACGGGCTGCCACGGATCGATGTCGACCTGCTCGGCGAAGAACGTGTTCCACAGGCGCACGACCGTGCCGTCGTCGCGCGTCACGTCGAGGTAGGGGCCGTGGGCCTTGCGGCGGTAGAGCGCGTTCATCTCCGCCTCGGTGGGCTCGCGATCACCCCAGAACTCGTTCCAATGGATGAACATCCGTCGGTACGGCGAGTCATCGCCGCGCTGCATGTAGTCGAGGAATTCGGCCGAGCGGATCGAGGCGTGATTGATCATGAAGTCGGCCATCAGGTAGTACCGCGCGCCGAGGGCGTCGATGTCGTTCCAATCGCCGAACGCGGGGTCGACGATGTCGTACTCGATCACCGCAAAGCCGCGATCGCCGGACGATGGGAAGAACGGCAGAATGTGGAGCCCGCCGAAGGCGCCGTCGAAGTGCGTCTTCAGCACCCGGTCCAGCTCCCGGAGGTTGCCGCCGAGGCTGTCCGCGTAGGTGATGAGCATCGCTTGGTTGACGACGGGCTTCATGAGAGGTCCTTTCGAGGGGTCGGCGAGGCCACTAGGGCGCGGTGGGTGCCAGCGTCCGACGAGGGGGACGGTGACGGCGACTGAGCAGGAACAGGATCAGGCCGACGGCGACGGGGACGATGAACGTCAGGTACATCATCGAGTACGCCGCTTGCGTCGATGCTCCCGTGTTGACGTCCGCCGCAACGATCCACCCGCCGACGATCGGCATGATGAGATAGCCGAGGTCGACGCCGATGTAATTGGTGTTGCTCGCAAGCCCGCGGCGATCCGGCTCCACGGACGTCAACGCCCACGTCTGGACGGCGGGCTGACAGATGCCGTAGCCGAGTGCCGAGACCGCCCCCGCCAGGAGGAACCCCGCGAGGCTGTCGACATTGGCGATGAGCACGAACGAGATCGCGAACACCAACATCCCCGGGATGATGACGATCGACAGGCCGCGCGCGTCTCCGAGGGCTCCGGCCAGTGGCCGGGACAGCACGATGAACAGCGCGTAGGCGGCGAAGAAGAGGCCGATCTCCTCCACGCCGCGGGCCTCGCCGTACAGGACGATGAAGGTGTTGACGCCCGAGAACGCGCCGGCCAGGAAGAACATCACTGCCGCAGGCAGAAGCGCTTCGGGGGCGATGAAGGACGACCAGCGGAAGCGGACATCGCGCGGACGTTGCGCCGGAGGAGAGCTCAGGCGCAGGGCCATGATCGCCGACACGAGCATGACGCCCGCGCCGATGAAGAAGCTCGTCCGGTAGCCGACGCTCGCCAGCATCCATAGCCCGACCGAGGGGCCGAGGGCTGTGCTCAGAGCCTGCCCCAGGGAGAAGGTCCCGATTCCCTGCGCCATGCGGCTCGGGGGCAGGGCTTCGCTGGCCATCGCGAGGGTCACGGGGGCAAGGAACCCCATGGCCGCGCCGTGCAGCAGACGTGCGCCGATGAGCACGGGCACGCTGTCCGAGAGCCCATACATCACGAACGCGACCAGAATGAGGCCCACCGTGCCGGCGAGAAGATAGTTGTGGCGCACCACCAGGGTCGTCCAGCCGACTGCCGGACGCACCGCGAGGGCTGTCACCGCGAAGACGCCGGCGACGACCCCGACCATCAGCGAGCTCGCACCGAGTGAGGACGCGAGCTTGGGCACCAGAACCAGGGTCATGAACTGCGCGAACGTGATGACGAAGTTGATGAGGAACAGGCTGACGAAACGCGCTGTCCAGATCGGCGGCCGATCAGCACGCGGAGGTCTCATCCGCCACCCCTTCTCCTCGGCATTCGCGGCCACCATCACCTCGGCGGTATCGCCGCAGTCGCCCCCGCTTCGGCGGCATAGCCATGGTCGCTGAGGCCGCCTGCGCGGCTGATCCGCCCGGCGGACGCAATCTCGCTGTCGTTATCCGCCACACGGCGGCTGAGAATGAGCGCGTTCTCGGGGGATAGTGAACCAACCGCGCGGTGCCGCTCAGGGCCGCGTGCACACGCAGCAGGAGCGAGGCAGCCTCATGACCACACGGACGGCAGTCAGGCCCGGCATCCCGGATGACGACAACCGCCACTACCTTCCCGAGTACCTGAAGAACACCGAGATCGTCGTCAACGAGAACGGGAACAACTCACAGCCGTATCCACCGCTGCTGCAGGAGTGCACCGGCGAGATCGTCCCGGGTTCGACCGATCGGTGGTACGCCTACGTCCCCGAGTCGTACGCCGCGGACAGGAGCTGTCCGCTCGTGATCTCCCTGCACGGCGGTCTCATGACGGGGTGGGGTCAGGCGGTCTACTCGTCCTGGACCAATGTCGCCGATCGCGAAGGCTTCATCGTCGTCTTTCCGGATGCCGCGGCACGGCGGTTCTGGACGATCGACATCGCCCCGCAGTGGGTTCCGGTGATGACGGCACCCAACCCCGAGGGGCTCTACCTCAATGCGCCGGTGGAGGATCCGGAGGCGAATCACGACATTCTCCTCATCCGCGGCTTGATCGACTGGGCCGCGAGTGCCTACTCGATCGACCGAGAGCGCGTCTTCCTGCACGGGATGTCCATGGGTGAAGCCATGACGTCGACGTTCGCGAGGAAGGTCGGCCACCTCCTGTCGGGGGCTGCGGGATCGGGAGCGCCGATCGACCCGTCGCTGCTGTTCGACGCCGAGGGCGAGGTGGTCAACACGGGGGTCCCGTTCCGCTCTGGCAGTCGCGACTCGACCTCGACGAGGGGCCGCACCCGTTCACCGACGACAACATCGCGCTGGTGCGCGACAACCGCGAGTATTGGCTGCGCGTCAACGGTGTGAGCGAGAAGCCGGCCATCGCAATCCGCGGTGTGAGCAACTTCGCCTTCTATCGGGGTGAGCGGGCGGACTATGTCTTCCGCGATGTGCGCAACCGCGACCATGGGCAGACCTTCGACGACGCGGAACTCGTATGGGACTACTTCTTCTCGGGTCTTCGGCGTGCGGCGGACGGGCGTCTGCACACGGGCGCCTCCGAGCTTCCTCGCCGTGGCGACGACTTCGCGATCGCTATCGCGGACGGGTGCTCGCACGCGTGGGTGTCGGGCCAGTGCCGGCCGCTCCCGACGGCGACCTTCGCATGGGAGAGCGCTCAGTACCACGGTCGAGGCGGTGCGCGGCTGGTGCGCGGCTCGTACCTCTACGCGCCTCTGGGTCTCATCGCGGATGTCTTCGACGCGCAGTTCGAATCGAGTTCAACCGGTGACTGCGTCGTGATCCGGCTGGCCGACGGCCGCGTGCTCCAGTTCGCCCGGGGGAACGTCGGATGCGTCGTGGACGGGCGTGTGACGGCGATGCTCGCCGAGGCTGTGCTGCGTGAGGGAGAGCTGCACGTCGCGCTCGAGTGGTTCGCCGCGGCGATCATGGATCTCCACGTATCCGAACACTCCGGGGTGCTCTACGTCACCGATCACCATGCCCGACTGTCGGGGAACATGGCGGTGCTCATCCGGGATCTGCTGGCCGGCGAGGATGGCAGCAGACGCGGATGACGTCAGGCGCGCGGCGTCGCGATCGTGCCGCCACCGCTCACCGGCATCTCGACGAGCTCGTGCCGAATGCCCTCATCGGGGGAGAGCAGGAGGTCGGCGGCGCGCCGGCCGATCTCGGCCTGCGGAAGGCGCAGAGAGAACAGTTGCGGATCGGTCGCCTCGGCGAGAACACCGCCGTCGAAGGAGACGAGGGACACGTCGTCCGGTACCCGCAGTCCGGCTCGTCGAAGGGCCTGGAACACGCCCACCCCGACCGCGTCGTTGACGCAGATCACCGCGCGCGGGCGCGCTCCTGACGCGAGCAGACGCTCCGCGGCATCCCGCCCGTCGTGCACCGTCCAGTCGTCGTCCACGGCGACCTCGCCGGCGAGCTGCGTGCCCGCGGCGGCGAGCTGAGCGCGGATGCCCTCCAGGCGGCGGGGGAGCGCGACCGGACCCCACTCGTGCCACGCGCTGCCGCCGGTGCGGCCGGGCGCGAGCGTGCCGACGAACCAGATGTCGCGATCGTGGCCGGCCTCCTGCAGCAGCCGGGCCGCCGTCGCGCCCGCGGCACGCTCGTCGGGGACGACCGAGCTGATCGCCGCATCATCGGCTTCGCAGTTCATGAGCACGAGCGCGGTGTGCCGCGCCGACGCCGGAGGCGTCACGCGCCGCGTGAACATCGACGCGTACAGGATGCCGTCGATGTCGCGCGCGACGAGATCGTCGAGGAAGCGGCGCTCCATCTCGGCATCGCCCTGCGTGTCGACAGTGAACAGCAGCAGCCCCGCCTCGCGCAGGCGCTCCAGCGCGCCGCGCACCATCGAGTTGGCGAAGGAGGTCGAGCTGACGAAGTCCGATACCAGGGCGACCGTGCCCGAGCGGCCGGTGCGCAGGGTCTTCGCGGTGACGTTCGCGCGGTAGCCGAGCTCGTCGGCTGCCCGACGGACGCGGGCCATCGTCTCGACGGACAGGCGCTGGTCGAGGCGGCCGTTCAGTGCGAACGAGGCCGCCGAGCGCGACACGCCTGCCCTCTCTGCGACCTCGGTGAGGGTGACCCGCCGACCGGAGCTGCGCTCCGTCACAGCCCCTCGGGCATCTCGGACTCCGCCGGCTCATCGGCCAGCAGATCAGCCACCGAGTCGACGATCTCGTCGGGGCGGAACGGATAGCGCTCGATCTCGGCGTCGTCGGAGATGCCGGTGCGGACGAGAATCGTGTGCAGGCCCGCTTCGATGCCGGCGACGACGTCGGTGTCCATGCGGTCGCCGATCATGCCGGTGTTCTCCGAGTGGGCCCCGATCCGGTTCATCGCGGAGCGGAACATCATCGGGTTCGGCTTGCCGACCACATAGGGGGCCTTGCCCGTCGCGTGGGTGATCAGCGCGGCGAACGAGCCGGTCGCCGGCACGATGCCGCTGGGAGTCGGGCCGGTGGCGTCGGGGTTGGTGACGATGAAGCGTGCGCCGTTGTTGATGAAGCGGATCGCCTGGGTGATGCGGTCGAACGAGTAGTTGCGCGTCTCGCCGATCACGACGTAATCGGGCTGCGTCTCGGTCTGGACGTACCCCGCCTCGTGGAGCGCGGTCGTCAGGCCCGCTTCGCCGATGACGAATGCCGTGCCGCCGGGGTGCTGCGAGCGCAGGAACTCGGCCGTCGCCAGCGCGGAGGTCCAGATGCGATCCTCGGGGACCTCCAGCCCCGAGATGCGCAGCCGCGCGCTCAGATCACGTGGTGTGTAGAACGGGTTGTTCGTCAGCACGAGGAACGGTGTGCCCGCGTCGCGCCACTGCTCGAGAAGCTCGGCGGCCCCGGGGATCGGCTTGTTCTCGTGGACGAGGACGCCGTCCATGTCGGTGAGCCAGCATTCGATATCGGCGCGTGTCCGCATGGGGCCAGCCTAGCGGGGCGATCCGGCCGTAGTCTCGACGCGTGGCACGCGACGACTGGGACCCGACGACGCTCCCCGACCTCACCGGCAGACGCTACCTCGTCACCGGGTCGACGGCTGGGCTCGGCTTCTTCGCGTCGTTGCAGCTCGCCGAGGCGGGCGCCCACGTGATCATGACGGGGCGCAACCCGAACAAGCTGGCCACCGCACGCGTCGCCGTGCGCCGTCAGGTGCCGGATGCCGAGATCACGACCCTCCTGCTCGACACGAGCAACCTGGGCTCCGTACGCGCCGCCGCCGCGACGGTGCGCGGTCGCGCGGGGCTGCACGGGCTTCTGCTGAACGCCGGCGTCGTGCACCCGCCGCGCCACCGCGAGACCACCGCCGACGGGCACGAGGTGGTCTTCGCGACGAACGCCCTCGGCCACTACGCGCTCGCCGGCGAGCTGCTGCTACCGCTCGCCGCCGGTCGAGGTCGCATGGTGTGGGTCGGGTCGATGTCGACCGCGATGGGCAACTACGACCCCGTCGACCCGGAGCTGGCGACGAACTACTCGCCGTGGCGGGCCTACGTGCAGTCGAAGGTCGCGACGACCGCTCTCGGCTTCGAGGCCGATCGGCGCCTGCGGGCCGCGAACGTGCCGATTGCCAGCCTCGTCGCCCATCCCGGGTACGCGATCAGCGGGCGCACCCGCGGCATCCTGGGCATCAACGAGCCCACGCGGATGACGCGCTTCGTCGACAACCTGCAGGCTCCGATCACGCAGTCCAAGGAGCGTGGAGCGTGGCCGCTCGTGCGGGCGCTCGTCGATCCGGAGGCGATCGGTGGCCAGTTCTGGGGGCCGTCGAGACTGGTCGCCGGCCCGCCCGCGCTCGGTCAAGCCAGCAAGCTGGCCCGGCGCGAAGACATCGCCACCCGACTCTGGGACTACTGCGAGCACGCCACCGGCATCACCTGGCCCTACCTCAAGGCCAGCCGTCCGCGGCGCCTCTGGCGGCGCTGAGACTGCCGGCCAGCCCCTCCGCGCCACGGTCGCGATGCCCCCCATCGCCCCCGACCGTGTCCCACTTATAGCGGGGCGTGTCCCAGATTGTGCGGTGTGGAGGCCCCGGAGGGGACGGCTTTTGGGACATCCCCGCGGCGGGGGCAGCCACGCCGGGGGCAGCCTCGCCGGGCGAGGGCGGGGCGCAACCCGGGTCAGGCGGTCAGCCAGACTGCACCGGCCGCGCCGGCGGGCAGCGTCACGGTCGCGCCGTCGTCGACGCGGACCACGTCGGCTCCCGCGACCACGAGGCGGTGCCCCACATCGATGCCCGCTCCCTCCAGCGCGCGCAGGAGCTCGGGGTCACGGTCGCTGACCCGCAGCACCTCACCCGCGTGCCCGAGCTCGGCGGCCGACAGCAGCACGAACGGCAGGCGGTGGACGTTGCCCTCGGCATCCGGGATCGCGTCGCCGTGCGGGTCGAAGCGAGGATGCCCGAGCCGCTCTGCGATGCCGGCGAGCAGGCGGTCGCTGATCGTATGCTCGAGCACCTCGGCCTCGTCGTGCACCTCGTCCCACGCGTAGCCGAACTCCTGCACCAGCCACGTCTCGATCAGGCGATGGCGACGGATGATGGATGCCGCGCGCAGCCGGCCCTGCTCGGTGAGCGCCACCGGCCCGTACGGACGGTGGTCGACGAGACCCTGTGCGACGAGCTTCTGCACCATCTCCGTGACCGTCGACGGGGCGAGCTTCAGCTCGGCCGCCAGCTGCGACGAGGTGATGAGCGCGGGCTGCCACTCGGTGTGGTGGTAGATCGTCTTCAGGTAGTCGTCGATCGCGACGGAGTTCGCAGCCACGCTCTCAGGCTACCGGCCGTGACTATGGGCCCGTCAGCACGAGCCACAGCAGCAGTGCGTTCAGAGCGATGAGGAACACCGACGCGACGACACCCGCAAGGGTCGTCCACCAGCGGTTGCGGTGCACCCCCAGCACGTCGTGGCGGGCGGTGAGGGCGACGAGCGGCACGAGCGCGAACGGGATGCCGAAGCTCAGCACCACCTGGCTGAGGATCAGCGCCCAGGTCGGGTCGGCCCCGAGCGCGAGGATCACGATGGCCGGCACCAGCGTGACGAGGCGCCGCGCGATCAGCGGCACGCGCACGCGCAGCAGGCCGTGCATGATCTCCGCGCCGGCATAGGCGCCGACGGCGGTGCTCGCCAGACCGCTCGCGAGCAGGCCGATCGCGAACATCGTCGCGACGGCGCCACCGAGGCCCGCCGACAGCGCGGTGTACGCGCCCTCGAGGCTGTCGGTGCCTTCGACGCCGGCGAGGTTGGCGGCGGCGAGCAGCAGGATCGCGAGGTTCACCGTGCCCGCGACGGCCAGGGCGATCGTGACGTCCCACCGGGTCGCGCGCAGCAGGCGTGGTGTCGCGACGGCGCGGTCGGCGGCGCGCGCGCCGACCGCGGAGAAACGGTCGCGGGCGAGGGCGCTGTGGGCATAGATCGCGTGCGGCATGATCGTCGCGCCCAGGATGGATGCCGCGAGCAGCACCGACTCCGATCCCTCGAATCGAGGGATCATGCCGGCGGCGACGCCCGCGGCATCCGGCGGGGCGATGAAGACTCCGTAGGTGAAGCCGATCGAGATCACCACGAGCAGACCGATCACGACGAACTCGAAGCTGCGGGCTCCGCGGCGCTGCTGGATGAGCAGCAGCGCGATCGAGACGGCCCCGGTGATGAGGCCGCCGACGGGCAGGGGCACGCCGAAGAGCAGCCAGAGCGCGACGGCACCGCCGATCACCTCGGCGACGTCGGTGGCGACGGCGACGAGTTCGGCCTGCAGCCAGTAGGCGCGGCGCGCCCAGGGACAGCGCAGGCGGTCGCCGAGGGTCTCGGCGAGGCTCTGTCCCGTCACGATGCCGAGCTTGGCGGACAGGTACTGGATGAGCCACGCCATCGCGTTGCCGAGCACGACGACCCAGACGAGCAGGTAGCCGAAGCGCGCCCCCGCGGTCATGTTGCTCGCGACATTGCCGGGATCGAGGTAGGCGACGCCGGCGACCAGCGCCGGTCCCAGCAGCCATGCCGCACGGCGTGCTCGCGACGGCGCGGCATCGTTGTGCGCGGCTCGAACCGTGCGACCGGGCGTCTCCAGCATGGGCGAGAGATTTTTCGGCATGCCGAAAAATTACCAGAGATTTCGGGAGGCCGAAATATTGCAGGCGTGGGGCGGTGTGCGCGTAACTCCGCCTGAGTAGCGGGAAGTGCCTGCGCGACGCGCTTTCCGGCACCCTCAGGCGGAGTTACGCAGGGCGGCCGGCAGGCCGGACGATCAGGGTCGGTAGCCTGGAGCGATGACCGAGCGCACCGACCCCGAGCTCGAGGATGCGGCGGCCGAGCCGCAGCTCCCCGTCGGGGTCGGGCCGTGGCCGGGCGGCCCGCCGGCGTGGCCCGATGATCCGCGCTACGACCGGGAGCTGCTCGCGACCGGCGATCGACGCAACGTCGTGGATCGCTACCGCTACTGGACGATGGCGGCGATCGTGGCCGATCTCGATGAGCACCGGCATCCGTTCCACGTCGCCATCGAGAATTGGCAGCACGACATGAACATCGGCTCGATCGTGCGCAGCGCCAATGCGTTCGGCGCCGCCGAGGTGCACATCATCGGCAAGCGGCGGTGGAACCGTCGTGGCGCGATGGTCACCGACCGTTATCAGCACGTGCGGCACCACGAGGACGTCGCCGCATTCACCGCATGGGCCGAGGATGCCGCGATCCCCGTGATCGCAGTCGACAACGTCGACGGCTCGCTGCCGGTCGATCGCGCCCAACTGCCCGAACGCTGTGTGCTGCTATTCGGTCAAGAGGGGCCGGGATTGTCGGCCGAGGCGGTCGCGGCGGCATCCGCCGTCGTCGAGATCACCCAGTACGGGTCGACGCGCTCGATCAATGCGAGCGCGGCGGCCGCCGTCGTGATGTACGAGTGGTGCCGCCGCTGGGCATGACGCCCTCTCCCATCATGGCTGCGGAACACCCGCGGCATCGGCGCCGCCGAACAATACGCGGGAGATTCCTTCGGTGCTCTCGCGAAGCTCGGTGAAGGCGGTCCGCAGGTCTTCGTCGTCGGCCTCGCGGCGATTGAGGGTTGCGCGCAGGACGGCGCGGCGAATCAGCTCTTTCGCGAACGAGGCCGTCGTCCCGTCGGCATCGGCGGCCGCCGCGTCGAGAGCGGCTCTGCTCAGCCTGAGGCCCTTCGCGTACAGGTGAAACAGTGCGCGGCGGGCCTCCGCGCCCGGCAGCGGAATCTCGAGCGCCAGATCGATACGCCCGGGCCGCGCAGCGAGGGCGGGCTCGAGGACGTCGGCACGGTTCGTCGTCATCACGAAGGCGACGTCGGCATCTCCATCCAGTCCATCGAGCGCATCCAGTACCTCGAACAGGAGCGGCTGCAGTCCGAACATGCCCCGCTCGGAGGCGACGAGGTCGACATCTTCCAGAACGACGATCGCGGGCGCCAGCGCTCGCGCGAGCTGGGCCGCCTCGCCGATGGCCCCGAGAGCGCCGCCCTGCAGGAGCACAGCGGTCGCGTGCGGCATCTCGTGCAGCAGGTGTCGCACGGTATGCGTCTTCCCGGTCCCGGGCGGTCCGTACAGCAGAATGCCGCGCTTGAGATGCTGGCCATGCGCCCGGAGCTCGTCTGCGTGCTCCGCCACGCCGACGACGTGGTCGCGCACGCGCTCCAACACTCCGCCCGGCAGAATGACGGATGCCGCGGACACCTCGGGTCGCGGCAGGAACGTCATCGAGCCGACGCCGTGTCCGTAGTCGTTGCGACCGAAGGTGACCACCTGTCCGCGGACCACGCTCAGCTCATTGGCGCGCTCCCGGACACGATCGATGAAGGCCGCCGCCGTGGCGGGCGTCGAAGCCAGTACTTCGAGTGTGGCGGTGTCGCGGCCGAAGCGCCGGTCTGCGGCACGCTGCAGGACAGCGATGGGGTGGTCGTCGATGTGCAGGAGACGAAGCCCGAGCGCGACGACGTGCCGAGTCGTGTGGGGGCTGTCGGCCATGCTCGTGTAGTCGACGGGGGCGTCGGCGGTGAACCCGCGATGCAGGCTGCGCAGCATTGAGGCGAAATCCTCGTGGTGTCGTGCCGTGCCTCCGGAGATTCCGAGGAGCGTCGCCGAGTCGCCGCCCAGATCGTCCAGCGCGAGATCGATGTCGATGAGTCGATGAGGGGAGACGTTCTCCACGGTGACCGGCAGCGCAGACGGGTCGCTTCCCAGGTGCTGCTGTACGCGCAGCCCCAGCTCGGTGAGGGTGGGCTCGCGGTCGTCGGGCATCTCGTTGAGTCGCCGCACGAGGTCGCGGAGCTGAGCCAGCAGGTCGTCTTCGGCAGTCACCGTTTCAGGCTAGGTCGCGCCGCGAGGGGAGACAACAGCCGCTCACGCCCCGGCGGTGACCCACTGCGGCCGCCGCACGCGCCAGGCGAGCGTCGCGAGCCGCGCCAGCATGTACACGCCGAAGAAGCAGACGGCGAGCCACATCAGGCCGACGGCCCCGGTGGGATGCACCAGCCACAGCACCGCGAGGGCCGGCAGGTACGGGACGAGGTTGAGGCCGCCCGCCGCCGCGAGGTAGCGCACGTCGCCGGCTCCCATCAGCACGCCGTCGAGCACGAAGACCACACCGCACACCGGCTGCGCGGCCGCGAGCACGAGAAGCGCGGGCTGCACGAGCGCGGCGACCTCGGGTGACCCGGTGAACACGAGTCCGATCCCGCCCGACAGCGCCGCGATCGCAGCGCCCACGATCACGCCGAACCACACCCCCCACGCGACGGTGCGGCCGAGTACACGGCGGACGAACGACTCATCGCCGGCCCCGAGGCCCCGACCGATGAGCGCTTGCGCGGCGATCGCCAACGCATCGAGCGCGAAGGCGGCGGTCGAGAAGATCGTGAACGCGACCTGCCACCCGGCCAGCTCATCGGTACCCAGCGCGGTCGCGGCGAACACGGTCGCGAGAAACGCCGCGCGCAACGACACGGTGCGCAGGAACAGCCAGCCCCCCGACGCGGCCGATCCGCGCAGACCGTCGCGCTGCGGACGCAGGGATGCCGAGTGCCGCTGCGCCAGTCGGCCGATCACGACGGCGTAGGCGCCGACCATGCCCCACTGTGCCGCGACGGTTCCGGCGGCCGACCCGGCGATGCCCCAGCCGAACCCGTAGATGAACAGTGCGTTCAGTGCCGCGTTCAGGGCGAAGCCGATGCCCGCGATCCACAGCGGCGTGACGGTGTCCTGCATGCCGCGCAGCAGTCCCGTCGCCGCGAACACGATGAGCATCGCGGGAAGGCCCCACATCGACAGCTGCAGATAGATCAGCGCCTGGTGGGAGACGTCGGGCGCCGCGCCGAACAGCGCCACGAGCGCCGGGGTCGACAAAGATCCCGCGATCGCCAGCACGACGCCCAGACCGAGAGCGAGCCAGAGTCCGTCGACACCGGCGCGAACGGCATCGGCATGATCACCGGCGCCGAAGCGACGAGCCACCGCGGGTGTGGTCGAGTAGGCGAGGAAGACCATGAGCCCGACGATCGTCTGGAGCACGGCCGATGCGATGCCGAGGCCGGCCAGCGGCACGACGCCGAGGTGTCCGACCAGTGCGGCGTCCACGATCAGGAACAAGGGCTCTGCGACCAGCGCACCCAGGGCCGGCACCGCCAGCCGGAGGATCTCGCGGTTGAGGGTCGACGCGGGCATGCGTCGAGCCTACGGGGGGCGGACGACGCGGGCCGCGGGAGGGGGGACGTGTCGACGCGCGGCGCGCGCTCGGCGACCGACGGTGTTCGGGCAACGACCCCGCGGGCGAACGGGTGGTGAACTCGGATCGTGGGAACAGAAGCGGCGCGTATCCTGTACGGCATGACCGCCCCCACCCTTCGCTCGGGTATCGAGCTGTCCGCGTTGAGCCCCGGCATCCGTCCTCAGGACGACCTGTTCCGGCACGTCAACGGAGCCTGGCTGGAACGTACGGAGATCCCCGACGACAAGGCGCGTTGGGGCTCGTTCCACCTGATCGCCGAGCAGGCCGAGAAGGACGTGCGGGCCATCATCGAGGAGTCGACGACGGCGGAGCCGGGCACGGAGGCGCGCAAGATCGGCGACCTGTTCGCGAGCTTCATGGACACCGAGCGCATCGAGCGGCTCGGGGCCGAGCCCCTCGCGGCCCAGTTGGCCCGCGTGGACGCCATCGACTCCATCCCGGCGCTGCTGCGCACCGTCGGCGAGATGGAGCGGGAAGGCGTCGGCAGCATGATCGGCGTCTACATCGAGCCCGACCCGGGAAATCCCGAGCGTTACGTCGCGTTCTTCGTGCAGGCCGGACTGTCGTTGCCGGACGAGAGCTACTACCGCCTCGACAACTTCGACAAGACCCGCGTCGCCTTCCGCGACTACGTGCAGACGGTCCTCGGCCTCGCCGGGGTGGGTGCGCAGGGTGAGGATGCCGGGCGGCAGGCCGACCGCGTGCTGGCGCTGGAGACCGAGCTGGCGACCCACCACTGGGACAACGTGCGCACGCGCGACGCCGTCGCCACGTACAACCTCATGACGTGGGATGACGTGCAGCGGCTTGTCGGCGTCGACCTCGCGCCGTGGCTGGATGCGGTCGCCCCTGGACGCCGCGACGGCTTCGCCGAGATCAACGTGAACGAGCCCAGCTACTTCGAGGGCCTGGGTTCGCTGCTCGTCGAGGATCGCCTCGAGGACTGGAAGGCGTGGCTGCGGCTGCACATCGTGCGCGCCTCCGCGGCGTTCCTGTCGTCGGACTTCGTCGACGCGAACTTCGCGTTCTACGGCACCGAGCTCACGGGCGTTCCTGTCAACCGCGAGCGCTGGAAGCGCGGCGTCAGCTTCGTCGAGGCGGCGATGGGCGAGGCCGTGGGCAAGGTCTACGTCGAGCGTCACTTCCCGCCCGCGGCCAAGGAGGCGATGGACGAGCTCGTCGCAAACCTCATCGAGGCCTATCGGCGTTCGATCGAGACCCTCGAGTGGATGACCCCGGAGACCCGCGGCCGTGCCCTCGAGAAGCTCGACGCGTTCACGCCGAAGGTCGGCTACCCCGTGACGTGGAAGGACTACTCCGCGCTCGAGGTCGACGGCGCCGATCTGATCGGCAACGTGCGTCGCACGAACGCGTGGGAGCACGAGCGGCAGATCGCGAAGCTCGGCGCCCCCATCGACCGCGACGAGTGGTACATGACGCCCCAGACGGTCAATGCGTATTACAACCCGCTGATGAACGAGATCGTGTTCCCCGCGGCGATCCTGCAGTACCCGTTCTTCGAGCTGGACCGGGATGCCGCGGCCAACTATGGCGGCATCGGCGCCGTGATCGGCCACGAGATCGGCCACGGCTTCGACGACCAGGGGTCGGCCTTCGACGGCACCGGTGCCCTTCGCGACTGGTGGACGGATGACGACCGCGCCGCGTTCGAGCAGCGCACGGGTGCCCTCATCGCCCAGTATGACGAACTCGTGCCGCAGGGTCTCGCCGCGGAGCACCACGTCAACGGCGCCCTGACGATCGGCGAGAACATCGGGGATCTCGGCGGACTCGGCATCGCGATCAAGGCCTATCGCCTGTCGCTCGGCGCCGACACGACCGACGAGGATGCCGATGGTCCCGTGATCGACGGCTACACCGGCATTCAGCGGCTGCTGCTCAGCTGGGCGCAGATCTGGCAGCAGAAGGGTCGCGAAGCCGAGACGATCCGCCTGCTGACGATCGATCCGCACTCGCCCAACGAGTTCCGCTGCAACCAGATCGTCCGCAACGTCGACGAGTTCTACCGTGCGTTCGACGTCACCGAGACCGACGCGCTGTGGCTCGACGCCGACCAGCGCGTCACCATCTGGTGACCACGGCGTCGCCGGGCCGGCGGTCGTCGGCCCGGCGCCAGGGTCACGACGCCGGCGCCGGCGAGAACATCGAGGACGGAGCATCTCGCGTGGACAGTGCAGGTCGGGCATCGTCGACACGTCGAGGTGAGGTGCGCGCGCAGCGCGGCGAGGCGCGTGGCGAGCGGGCGTCGACCCGACGCTCGCCGCGACGCTCGTCCGGCCGTTCGCGTTCGTTCGCCACCGCGCTCGCCGCACTGGACGCCGTCGCCGCGGCAGGGGCGCAGGTGTCGGTGTGCGTCACGGATCTGGACTCGGGCGAGACGGTGCTCGCGGGTGACGCCCACCTCGTGCTGCCCGTCGCCGGCATCGGCGTCGTTCCGCTGCTGATCGAGGTCGCGGCGCAGATCGACGCGGGCACCCTCGATCCCCTGCAGATCATCGAACGCAGCTCGGTGGCGCCGGTCACCGTCGGCGGCCTCTGGCATCGGTTGGCGGCTCCCGCGCTTCCGGTGCGCGATCTGGCCGTGCTCGCCGCGGCGGCATCCGACGCCGCCGCCGCCAATGCGCTGCTGGAGCGCGTGGGGCTGGAGGCCGTCCGCGCGCGGGTCGAGCAGATCGGTCTCGTGAAGACCGCGCTCATCGACGGTTTCCGAGACGAGCGCGGGCCCGACGACGCACCGCACGTCGGTCTCGCGTCGACGGGGGAGCTGGTCACGCTGTTCGCGGGGCTCGTCAACGCTCAGGTCGTCTCCCCGGCGGTGAGCGCTCAGGTGTCGGAGTGGCTCAGCCTCAACCAGGATCTGGCGCTGGTCGCGGCGAGCACCGCGCTGGACCCCTTCGCGCACGACGACGACCGCCACGGCCTGCTCTTCGTCAACAAGACCGGTCGCGGCGACGGCATCCGCGCCGAGGCCGGAGTGATCGCGGGCCCGCGCGCCGGTGCCGCCTACGCCCTCATCGTGTGCTTCGACGACCTGTCGGTCGCGCATCGACTGCGCGCGCACGAGGCCTTCCGCGCCCTCGGGCTGGACCTCATGGAGTACGTCTACTGACGTCCGCTCGGCAGACGTCAGAAGACGATCGTGTGGTTGCCGTGACGGATGACGCGATCCTGCGCGTGCCACAGCACCGCGCGGGAGAGAACTTGACGCTCGACGTCGGCGCCGCGCCGGGCGAGCTCGGCGGATGACTCGGCATGGGTGACCCGCACGGTGTCCTGCTCGATGATGGGACCCTCGTCGAGGTCGCCCGTCACGTAGTGCGAGGTCGCGCCGATGAGCTTCACGCCGCGCTCCTTGGCCTTCTTGTAGGGCTCGGCGCCGACGAAGGCGGGCAGGAACGAGTGGTGGATGTTGATCACGGGCACGCCGAGGCGTTCGAGGAACTCGGGCGAGAGGATCTGCATGTAGCGCGCCAGCACGACGAAGTCGACGTTGCCGACGAGCAGCTTCAGGATCTCTTCCTCCGACGCCGATTTGTCGGGACCCGCGACCGAGGGCACGTGGAAGAACGGCACGCCGAAGCTGCGGACGTCTTCGGCCGTCGTGGTGTGGTTCGAGATGACCATCGGGATGGTGACCGGCAGGTCGCCGCGTCGGTGGCGCCACAGCAGGTCGAGGAGGCAATGGTCCTGCTTCGACGCGAGGATCGCCATGCGCTTGGGCACCGACTGATCGGTCAGCGACCATTCCAGCTCGAAGTCGGCCAGGGTCTGAGCGATGTCCGCCTCGATCGCGGGACGCTCGAGAGCGAAGTCGGGGCGATGGAAGACGACCCGCTGGAAGTACGCGCCGCCGCGATGATCGTCGGAGAACTGGTCGAACGCGACGATGTTGCCGCCGATGCGGGTGATCATCGCCGACACGGCTGCGACGATGCCGGGCTTGTCGCTGCCGTGCACGATGAGGCAGGCGTGGTCGGCGGGAAGGTGGGGATCGTGCACGGGAGCCATGGATCGATTCTGCCGGATCGGCGCCCCCGTCACGTTCGGCCCTCGGAGATGCCGTGCTGCGTCCGGATGAGCCGCTCCAGTCGATCGGGATCGCGGGCGCGCAGCGCCCCCGCGATCGCGTTGTATTCTGCGCGCTGATCTTCGATGCTGATGTCTCGCAGCGGCGCGCGGCTCAGGGCGCGGGTGAGCGCGATCTCGGTGTCGGCCATGAGGGCGTGGTGCGCGGGGTTTCCCGAGTGGGCGGACAGGTACGAGAAGAGCGCGTGGCGCGCGGCCGATGCTGCCGCCGGGTCGCCCAGAGCATCGGCGACGGCCTCCGCGAGGCCGACGGCACGGGCGAGCTCGTCATCCGTCATGCGCCGCACCGCCATGTGCGCGGAGGTTCCCGCGGCGTAGCCGGCGAGCTCGCGATGCTGATCGACGACCTCGTCGGTCACCGCCGTGACACGGGTGAAGCGGCTGGGTTCGATCTCGACGAGGCCGATCCGCTCCAGCCGCATCAGCGCTTCGCGCACGGGGGTGCGGGACACATTGAGCCGCCGCGCGACCTCGTGATCGCGGAGGATGTGTCCGTCCGGCATCCGCCCGGCGAGGATCTCGTCGGCGATCCCGCGGAAGACGTGGTCCGCCAACAACCGGCGCCCCGAGACGATGCCGCGCCCCCGTGCATGTTCCATGTGCTCCCCCTCGCAAGGAGTGCATTGTAGGCACACGGTATCGCGCGCGGTGCGCCCGCCGCATGCCCTGTGGAGGGCGGCCTTGGGCGGCCGGGCGAGTACCCGGCCGCCCAAGCGGAACGCACCCCAGGTGTGCGGGCAGGCGCTCATCCCCCCGGATGCGCCGTGTCCGCCGGGCCGGTCGACGGGTGCCGTCGGCCCAACCTGCCTCCGAACCGATTCTCTCCGCGCCATCGGCACCCGAACCGATATTCCGGCATGAAACGCGTGGACGGTGCGCGGCGAGCGTCAGGCGCGGCGGGCGCCGTCGCCGAGCGTCGCGAGCTTCGCCCACGCCAGGTCGGGGTGGATGCGCCCGCCGAGTCCGCAGTCCGTGGATGCGATGACGCGGTCGTCGCCGACGATGTCGGTGAAGCGACGGATGCGCTGCGCGACCAGCTCGGGGTGCTCCACGACGTTCGTCGCGTGGCTGACCACACCCGGTGCGAGCACCAGGTCGTCGGGGACGTCGGCGTCGGCCCACGCACCGAACTCGTGCTCGTGGCGGACGTTGCCCGCCTCGAACGAGATCGCCCCGACGTTCGCCTGCAGCACGACCGGCAGGATGTGCCGCAGCTCGATGTCCGTCGTGTGGGGACCGTGCCACGATCCCCAGCACAGGTGCAGACGCACCTGCTCCTTGGGCAGCCCGGCGATGGCGTGATTGATCGCCTCGATGCGGATCTTCGTGAACGCCTGATAGTCGGCGATCGAGGGTTCGGGGCTGATCTGGTCGAAGTTCTCGGCGAGCGAGGGATCATCCAGCTGCAGGACGAGCCCGGCGTCGACGATCGCCCGGTACTCCTCGCGGAGCGCGTCGGCCCACGCGAAGATGTGCTCCTCGTCTGTGGCGTAGTAGTCGTTGCGCACGCGCGCCGCAGAGCCGGGCGCGATGGCGGTGAGAAAACCCTGCTCGCCCTCCCGCAGTGCCGCGGTGAGATGGCGGATGTCGGCGGCCACGGCATCCTGACCTCGGTACGCGAGCGGTCCGGTCGTCGTGGGGAACGCCGTCGCGGTGCGACCCGCTTCGACCGCCTCCGCATAGACGGCGGGGAACCGCTGACGGTCACGGCGGTCGAGGAAGCTGGTGAGGCGGATCTCGCCCGGCGCGGAGCGCACCGGGGGCTCGTTGAAGGCGTTGATCTCAGTGAGCGAGAGACCGCTCACCCGCTGGAAGGAGTACGACCACCAGGCGCCGTAGTCGACGGCGTTGGACATCGCCTTCCCGAACTCGCCGTCGCCGACGAGAGTGATCCCCGCGGCCCGCTGGCGCTCCACCACGTCGGCGACCGCCCGCGCGGTGAGCGCCTCGAAGGCGGGCGTCGACTGCAGCGTGAAGCCGTCGTCGTCGAGGGTTCGCGCGGCGTTCGCCTCGATCAGCGCGGCCGTGCGCGGGAGGCTGCCGGAGGTGGTGGTGGCGACGGACATGGTTCTCCTCCTGAAGACGATGGCCCGCGATGCGGGCGAGTGTCAGAAGGCTCTTGCAGCGGCGACGGTCGCGGGCTGCTCAAGGCGGAGGCTTCCGGTTTTCGAGCCGTCGTCAGGATAGAGCGACAACCGTCT
This sequence comes from Sphingomonas sp. BLCC-B65, assembly GCF_028550675.1. Lineage (NCBI taxonomy): Bacteria > Pseudomonadati > Pseudomonadota > Alphaproteobacteria > Sphingomonadales > Sphingomonadaceae > Sphingomonas > Sphingomonas sp. BLCC-B65. The sequence continues at coordinate 2,143,144 of NZ_JAQQGL010000001.1, forward strand.
GCTGCGCACGCGTGTGACATCGGGTGACGCGGCGCGGATGGGCGGGGATGCCGCCGTCAGCGCACGCCGCGCATGAGCGTCAGCACGGGGCGCACGAACAGCAGCAGGAGCACGCCGACACCGATCGCGATGAGGCCCAGCACGCAGAAGTAGGGCACTTCGTTCTCGGGGTCGTAGAGCGTCGCGAGCTGACCGGCGATCGCGGTGCCGAGGGCGACCGACAGGAAGAACAGCGCCACCATCTGGGTGTGGAAGGCTTCCGGCGCGAGCTTCGTGGTCACCGACAGTCCCACCGGCGACAGCAGCAGCTCGGCGACGGTGAGCACGAAGAGGATGCCGATGATCGCCCACAGCGGGGTGGAGTTCTCGCCGCCGCCGGCGAACGGCAGGAACAGCAGGAACGCCGCCCCCATGACGATCGCGGCGACACCGAACTTGACCGGAGTCGCGGGCTGGCGCGCGCCGAGCTTCGTCCACACCGCGGCGAACACGCCCGAGAGCACGATGATGAAGATCGGGTTGATGGAGTTGACCCACGACACCGGCATCTCCCAGCCGAACAGGTCGCGGTTCAGTCGCTTGTCGGAGTAGACCGTCAGCACCGTGAACTGCTGCTGGTAGAGCGACCAGAACGCCACCGACGTCAGAAACAGTGGCACGAAGCCCCAGACGCGGCTGCGCTCCTCGGCATCCACCCGACGACTCGACAGGATGACCGCGAAGTAGGCGAGCGCCGCCGCGATCACGACCACGATGACGATGAGAGCCAGGTTGTCGGCGCGGATGACGCCGACGAGCACCAGCACGACGATCAGCACGACGCCTGCCGCAGCGATCCCCGCCATGAGCGGGTAGCGCTCGCGCGGCAGGGGGTTGGGCACTGCGCGCGCCGCGGCCGGCAGCTGCCGGCGGCCGAACGAGTACTGCACGAGGCCCAGCGCCATGCCGACGGCGGCCAGCCCGAAGCCCCAGTGGAAGCCCAGCGTCGACTGCAGCACACCGGTCAGCAGGGGTCCGGCGAAGGCGCCGAGGTTGATGCCGAGGTAGAACAGCGAGAAGCCGCCGTCGCGCCGCGTGTCGTCGGGGCCGTAGAGCGTGCCGACGACGCTGGTGGCGGTGGCCTTGAGCCCTCCCGAGCCGATCGCGACGAGCACGAGCCCGACGCCGACGCCGACGAATCCGGGCAGCACCGCCAGCGCGATGTGCCCCGCCATGATGACGATCGCGCTGCCGAACAGCACGCGCTCCGCGCCGAGGAGCCGGTCGGCGATCCAGGCGCCGAGGATCGTGGAGAGGTACACGGCGCCGCCATACGCGCCGACGATGCCGGCGGCCACCCCCTCCTCGACGCCGAGTCCACCGTCGCTCACGGAGTAGTACAGATAGATCAGCAGGATGCCCTGCATGCCGTAGAAGCTGAACCGCTCCCACATCTCCACCCCGAACACGTGCGCGAGGGCCCACGGCTGGCCGAAGAAGCGGGCGTCGCGGTCTCCGGAGGGAGCCGCGGGTGCGGGGCTGGCGGGCGGGACGACGGTCATGGTGCGAGGTTAGTGGTCCGGCGGCAGCGCGGGGTGGTGCTCGTCGGCGGGGCGCAGCGGGATGAAGGCGGCGACCGTGAGGGCGACCACCGCAGCGAGCAGCCCCAGCCAGAACGACACCTGGAAGGCCGATGCCGTGGGGAGGGCGCGTCCGTCCTGCACGCTCGACATGCTCGCGAGCACGGCGCCGACGACCGCAGCGGCCGAACTCGTTCCGAGCGAGCGGAAGAGGGCGTTCAGGCCGTTGGAGGCGCCGGTCTCGCTCTGCGGGACCGAGCGCATGATCAGCATGGGCATGGCCGCGTAGCCGAACCCGATCCCGACACCGATGAGGAGGTTCGCGATGAGGATGTGCCAGACGGCGGAGGCGAACAGGAGGCTGAAGCCGTAGGCGGCGATCAGGGCGATCGCACCGAGGATCAGCAGGCGCCGCGGACCGACGGTGCTCGCAAGGCGCCCCGAGAATGGCGAGAGCACCATCATCACCAGTCCGGAGGGCATGATCACCAGGCTGGCCGCCAGCAGCGTGAGCCCGAAGCCGGTCGGCGCCGGAAGCTCCAGCAGCTGCGGGTAGGAGACGTTGGATGAGAAGAGGGAGAAGCCCATCGCGACCGACGCGATGTTGGTGAGCAGCACGGGGCGGCGCGCGGCGACCCGGAGATCCAGCAGAGGCTCGGCGATGCGCAGCTCGTACCAGCCCCACACCAGCAGCACCGCCAGCCCGCCGAGACCGCAGCCGAGCGTCGCCGCCGACCCCCATCCCCAGGCGTCACCGCGCGAGATCGCCAGCAGGATGCCGAGAAGCCCCAACGCCAGCCCGAGCGCGCCCGCATAGTCGAAGCGGCCCGCGGTACGAAGAACGCTGACCGGAACGACGAGAAGGACGAGCACGAACACCACGGCGCCGAGGGCCGCGGCCGTCCAGAACAGCGCGTGCCAGTCCGCGTTCTCGGTGACGAGCGCGCTGATCGGCAGTCCCAGCGCGCCGCCCACGCCGAGCGTCGCACTGATGAGGGCGATGGCGGGATCGACGCGGTCTTCGTGGAGCACGTCCCGCAGGATGGAGATGCCGAGGGGGATGACGCCGGTCACCGCGCCCTGCAGCGCACGTCCGACGATCAGCCCGATCAGTCCGGTCGACACCGCCGCGATCACCGAGCCGATCACGAGCGTCGCCAGCAGCACCAGGACGATGCGCCGCTTGCCGTACATGTCGCCCAGCCGCCCCGCGATGGGAGTGATGACGGCGGCCGCGAGCAGCGTCGCGGTGACCACCCACGCCGTGTCGTCGCGGTTCGCGTGCAGCAGATCCGGCAGACGCGTCTGAATCGGGACGACGAGCGTGAACATGAACGACGAGGCGAGCCCCGCCAGCGCCAGCACGGCGACGATGGCGCCTTGCGGCGGCATCCGGGTCAATCGTCGTCGGGCATCGTCGTCAGTGGGCATCGTTTCAGGCTATCGCCCGGGTGACGCGGCGGCTCCGGCGTAGGGTGACCGCATGGTGGATCTCGACAGCCGGACCCCCGACGGGATCCGCATCCGACCGCTGCGCACGATGGAGCAGGTCACGGCGGCATCCGCCGTGCTCAGCGAGGTGTGGGGCGGTGACCGCACGGGCATGCCCGCCAACCTCCTGCGGGCACTCGCGCACGTCGGCAACTACGCCGTCGGGCTGTATGCCGAGGACCCCGCGCGCGGCGCCGAGCCAGAGCGCATGATCGGCGCCTCCGTCGGCTTCTTCTCCGCGCCCGACGACCGCTCGCTGCACTCGCACATCACCGGCATCGTCGACGACCGGCGCGGCCAGGGTCTCGGGCGGCTGCTGAAACACCACCAGCGCGAGTGGGCGCTGGCGCGCGGCGTCCACCGGATCACGTGGACCTTCGACCCCCTCGTCGCCCGCAACGCGTCGTTCAACCTCCGCGTACTCGGCGCGCGGGTGGGGGAGTACTACGTGGACCACTACGGCGCGATGGATGACGGGGTCAACCGCGGAGACGAGACGGACCGCATCTTCGCCGTCTGGGACCTCGACGCACCGTCCGCGCCGCCGCGCGAGCAGGACATCGTCACCACCGTCGAGGTGCCGACCGACATCGAACGGCTGCGACGCGAGGCGCCCGGTGAGGCGCTGGACTGGCGGTACCGCGTGCGTGAAGCCATCCTCGGGCTGACCCAGGACGGCTTCGCGGTGGGCGGGTTCGACGAGCGCGGCTATCTCTTCGTGCGCTCCGGGGCCACGTCGTGAGCGGGGGCGGGGCCGTTCCCGACGACTGGACGCCGCACCGGCGCGACGACGGAGAGCGGCTGGGGTGGATCCGCCCCGACGGAGCCGCGTGGACGGCGATCGACGTGCTGGGGCGGGTGGTCGCGGCATCCGTCGAGTGGCTGGATGCCGAGGACGCGCTCGAACGGCGCGGCCTCGCCTTCCTCGCCGAGCCCTGGATGCTCGAGCGCGGCGCGGAGCAGCCGGTTCGCGTCCGGCTCGTCGAGGTGACGCCGGCGCGGATCATCGTGAAGGTCGAGGACTACGGCGACATGAGCAGGCCGCACGAGCCGATCGTGCTGCCGTGGCCGTTGCCCCCGCAGCTGCGACCGCCCCGGTCGGGCGACCCGGACGGGTTCACCCTGTCGCGCTGACGCCGCCCTTGCGGGAAACATTGTGCACAATTCAATTGTGTGCAATGCTTCTCTCATGCCCGCTCCCGCCACGCTCGACGAGTTCGTCTGCTTCGCGATGTACACCGCCTCGCATGCCACGACGCAGGCCTACCGCGAGGTGCTCAAGCCGTGGAAGCTGACGTATCCGCAGTACCTGGCGATGGTCGTCCTGGCGACGGGCGGGCGCACCGTGAGCGGACTCGGCGAGGAACTGGGCCTCGACTCCGGCACCCTGTCGCCGCTGCTGCGCCGGCTGGAGGAGCGCGGTCTCGTGAGTCGTCGCCGTGACGCCGACGACGAGCGGGTCGTTCGCGTCGAGCTCACGGCCGCCGGCCGAAACACGCACGCCGAGGTCGTCGCGGCCGCGGGGTGCCTCGTGCCGGCCTTCGTCGACAGCGGTCGCGGGCTCGGTGAGCTGCTCGAACAGCTCGCCGCCATCACGGCCAACATGCGCGCGGTCGCCTCCGATCTGCGCACTGCTGCCTGACCGATGGTCGCCGGCGCGACCCTCTGACCTCCACGAAAGGAACACCCATGGAAACCCTCTACACCGCTGAAGCCCTCGCGACCGGTGGCGGCCGCAACGGACACGTCCGCACGACCGACGGCATCCTCGACTTCGACGTGCGCGTCCCCAAGGAGATGGGCGGCGCCGGTGAGGCGCCGAACCCCGAGCTGCTGTTCGCCGCCGGGTACGCCGCCTGCTTCCACAGCGCGCTGCAGAGCGTGGCCCGCGCGCAGAAGGTGAGCATCGAGGGCTCGAGCGTCGGCTCGCGCGTCGGCATCGGCCCGAACGGCCAGGGCGGCTTCCAGCTCGCCGTCGAGCTCGAGGTCAACATCCCCGAGATCGACCTCGCCGTCGCGCAGCAGCTCGCCGACGCCGCCCACCAGGTGTGCCCGTATTCGAACGCCACCCGCGGCAACATCGAGGTCAGCGTCACCGTCGTTGACGACTGATTTCGCGAACACGCGTCATAGCGCACGGCATTCGTCATCTCTTGAGTGAAGACCTCGAGAGGACGGATGCCGTGCGCACTTTCATCAGCGCCATCACCGAAGCCCTGCTGCCGCGGGCACCGCGACGCAGCACCTACGTCGCCCCGCGCTTCGCGGCGCTGCGGGCGCACCGCTGAGGGGAGCGACGCGGCGCACATCGGCCCGGTGCGCGCGCGGCGCGCGGCGTAGCCTGAGCGCATGCCGCTCGCCCGCCCCGCCGCACCCGTGCGCCTCGACGCGATCGAGCTTCGCGTGCTCCATCTGCCGCTCGTCTCGCCGTTCACGACCTCCTTCGGCACCGAGACCGTGCGGGAGGTCATCGTGGTGCGCGTTCGCACCGCCGACGGCGACGGGTGGGGAGAGATCGTCACCCAGCAGTCCCCCCTCTACTCCAGCGAATACACGCAGGGCGCGTGGGACGTCGCCCAGCGCTTCCTCGCGCCCGCGCTTCTGGATGCCGCGGCGCACGCTCTCGCGCCCGAAGAGGTGGCGGGCGTGCTCGAGCCGTTCGTCGGGCACCGCATGGTCAAGGCGGGGCTCGAACTCGCCGTCCTCGATGCGGCCCTGCGTGCCGAGTCGCGCGCGTTGGGGGAGTACCTCGGCGCGGTGGTCGATCGGATACCCAGCGGTGTCTCGGTCGGGATCCAACGCGATCCGTCGGCCCTCGTCGACGCCGTCGGCGGCTACCTCGACGAGGGTTACGTGCGCATCAAGATCAAGATCAAGCCCGGTCGCGACATCGCCGACACCGCGGCGGTGCGCGACGCGTTCGGGCCGATTGCGTTGCAGGTGGACGCGAACTCGGCCTACACGCTCGCGGACGCCGACACCCTCGCCGAGCTCGACCGCTTCGACCTCCTGCTGATCGAGCAGCCGTTGCAGGAGGACGACATCGTCGACCATGCCCAGCTCGCCGCGCGGCTTCGCACGCCCGTCTGCCTCGACGAGTCGATCGTGTCTGCGAAGGCGGCGCGCGATGCGCTCGCTCTGCGGGCCGCCGCGATCATCAACATCAAGGCGGGCCGCGTCGGCGGCTACCTCGAAGCGGTCCGCATCCACGATCTGTGCCGCGAGGCGGGAATCCCCGTGTGGTGCGGCGGCATGCTCGAGACCGGCATCGGCCGCGCGGCCAACGCGGCGCTGGCCGCGCTGCCGGGCTTCACACTGACCGGCGACGTCTCGGCATCCGACCGCTTCTACTCACGCGACATCGTGCGCGACCCGATCGTGTTGGACGGCGGGCACGTCCGCGTGCCGACGGGACCGGGCATCGGCGTCGAGATCGATCCCGTGGCGCTCGAGGACGCGACCGTCGCTCGGGTCGAGCTACGCCGCTGACCGGGCGGGAGGCTTGCCCGGTCGTTGAGCGACGAGCGCAGCGAGGAGTCGAAACGCGTCAGCTCTCGGTGGTCACCGGCGGCTCAGCGGCGACCGACTGCTCGTCCCGCAGTCCCTGGGCCATGCCGCGGCCGGTCGCCTGGCCCTGAATGACCTGTCGCAGGTCGATGCCGGTGGCCGCCTGGATGGCGTCGAAGCTTGCCCGCATGCTCGAGGCCGATTCGGCGGCCATGTGACTGGACGCCCCCTCGCCGCCGAGCACGGTGATCGAGCCGACCTTGTCGAAGCCGCGCGCGAACTCGGTCATCATCGGCACGAGCGCCTCGAGCGCGCGCTGCGCGAGCAGAGCCTCCTGGTTCTTGGAGAGGGCTTCGGCCTCGGCCTCGATGGCCGCCGCCCGCGCCTCGCCCACGAGCCGCACCGCGTCGGCCTCGGCCTGGGCGCGAAGCCGGGTGGCCTCCGCCTCCTGCGCTGCGATCTGCGCGCGCGCCTCGGCGGCCTTGACCTCGCCGTACGCGGCGGCGTCCGCCGCGCGCTGGCGCTCGTAGAGGGAGGCGTCGGCGACCTTCTTGATGTCGGCATCCAGCTGGGCCTGCTTGTTCTCGGCTCCCTGCAGCAGCACGGCCTGCTCGCGCTCGGCACGCGCGAGCGCTTCGGCCTGCTCGGCCTCGGCCCGGGCGCGACCGACTTCGGCCGCCGCGGCGGCGGAGTTCTTGTCGAACGCGGTCTGCTCGACGAGGTTCGCCTCGTCGGTCGCGATCTGTCGGGCGCGAACCTCGCGGGCGGCGTTGATACGGGCGACCTCGGCCTCTCGGCGCACGCGCTCGACCTCGGTCGCGCCGAGGGCGTCGATGTAGCCGTTCTTGTCGGTGACGCCCTGGATCTGGAACGAGTCGAGGATGAGTCCCTGGGCGAGCAGGTCGCTCTTGATGCCCTCGGCGATCTGGTCGGACAGCTTCTGCCGATCCTTCATCAGCTGCTCGACCGTCAGGGTCGCCACGACGCCGCGCAGGGCGCCTTCGAGCTGCTCGGTCGTGAACTGCTCGATCGCGCCGTCCTGAGAGAGGAAGCGCTCCGCTGCGCGGCGGACGAACTCGGGGTCGGAGCCGATCTTGACCAGTGCGACGCCCGAGACGTTGACCGTCACACCGTTGGAGGCCTGTGCCGTCGGCTCCATCTTGATCTGGCGGGCGCGCAGCGAGATCATCTCGGCGCGCTGCGTGAGCGGGTTGACGAGGGCGCCCCCGCCGGTGATCACCGAGATGCGCGACGACTCGCCGCTGGCGTTCTTCTGGCTCTTGCCGACCACCACGAGCGCCTGGTCGGCCTTGGCGACCTTGTACCACGCGCGCACCATGATCAGCAGGAAAATCAGGAGGACGATCGCGGCGACGACGGCGATGCCGACGATCACCAGTGCGCCCCCAGCGGCAAGAATCTCCACGTTACGAACCCACTTCCTGTGTATTGCCGATGTCCTTCGACCGTATCGAATGCGACGGACGGATGCCGAGGATTCGGCGGATCTCGGGATAACCCCCTCGGTGTGCCGGACACGCGCCCCCTACGCTGGTGGCATGACCACTCCGCCGTACCCGCAGCCCGCCGTCCCCTCCGGCCCGCAGCCCATGAGCCCCTCGGATGAGAAACTGTGGGCGACCCTGGTCCACATCGGCGGCATCTTCTACTTCCTGCCGTCGCTGATCGGCTACCTCGTGCTGAAGGACCGCGGCCCGTTCGTGCGGGCGCACACGGCCGCCGCGCTGAACTTCCAGCTCACGATGCTGATCGCGTCCCTCGTCGGCACGGTGCTCTCCATCATCGGCATCGGGCTGCTCATCCTGCTCGCCGTGTACGTGGTGAACATCGTCTTCTCGATCATCGCCGCCGTGAAGGCGAACAGGGGGGAGTGGTACACCTACCCCCTTTCGATCTCGTTCGTCAGCTGACTCGCTCCCGCCGACTGCCCGCCGAACCGTGATCGTCACGCTGATGGACGCGCCCCTGTGGCTGGGGATAACGGTCTTCTGCGTCGGCTTCGTCGGCTTGTCGTGCCTCGTCCTGCTGGCACTGCGGCGCTGGGTCGCGCGCATGGCGCATGATCAGTCCGAGTGGGACCGGGTGCTCAGCTACGCCGTCGGTGCGTACGGGGTCTTCTACGGCGTCACGCTCGCCCTCATCGCCGCCGCCTCGTACTCCACGTACGCCGACGTGGACCAGGTCGCGCTCAGTGAGTCCTCCTCCATCGCCGTGCTCTACCGCTCGGCGGAGGACTTTCCCGATCCGCAACGAGCCGAGCTCCGCGATGCGCTCGTCACCTACACGAGGAACGTCATCGAGGTCGACTGGCCGCAGCAGGCTCAGCTCATCGAGCCGGTGAGCGGCGACGCCGACGTCACGGCGATCCAGCGGGCGATCACCGGGTTCGTCCCCGCCGACGCTCGGGAGATCAACGTACAGGCGCAGACACTGCAGTCCTTCGAGACCTTCGTCGGCCAGCGACGCGAGCGGATCGAGGTGACGGATCTCGGGCTGCCGAGCATCCTGTGGACGGTGCTCTGGGTGGGGGCGCTGCTGAATGCGATCCTGCTGTCACTCATCCAGGTGCGAAACCTCCGCATCCACCTCATCATGGCGGGGCTCATCGCCGTGTTCGTCGCCCTGCTGCTCTACGCCATCGCGGGCTTCGACCGCCCCTATTCCGGACCGATCTCGGTCACTCCGGCCTATTACCAGTCGCTGTTGGACGGCCTGTTCCAGCGCGTTCCGTAGCGCTGCCCGCGCCGGAGGCGGATGCGCCCTACCACGCGCAGGGCACATTCGGCGAGGGCGGCCCCTGTCGCTCTCGGCGGGGCTATCGTTTTCCGAGTGACCTCGACCGACTCGCTCCCCGCCGGCACGTTCTCGATGAAGAGCCCGTATGGGCGAAGGGCTGCGGCACTGTCGGTCGCCGCCGCGGTGGGCGGGTTCCTGTTCGGCTTCGACTCCTCGGTCATCAACGGCGCGGTCTCCTCGATTGAGTCCACGTACACGAAGGACGCCCTGCTCACCGGGTTCGTCGTCGCCGTCGCCCTGCTCGGCTGCGCGCTCGGGGCGATTATCGCCGGAGCCCTCTCCGATCGCTGGGGCCGGCTGCGCGTCATGCTCCTCGGCTCCGCCATGTTCCTCGCGAGCTCGATCGGCTCGGCGCTGACCTTCAGCGTTCCCGACCTCATCGTCTGGCGCGTCCTGGGCGGCATCGGCATCGGCATCGCGTCGGTCGTCGCTCCCGCCTACATCGCCGAGGTCGCACCGCGTCAGGTGCGCGGCAGTCTCGCCTCTCTGCAGCAGCTCGCGATCACGATCGGCATCTTCACCGCATTGCTCAGCAACGCGGTGCTCGCCGGTGCCGCCGGCAGCGCCGACAACGTGCTGTGGTGGGGCCTCGAAGCGTGGCGGTGGATGTTCCTCATCGGCGTCGCGCCGGCCGCCGTCTACGGCATCCTGGCGCTGACGATGCCGGAGTCTCCGCGATTCCTGCTCGCCAAGGGACGCAACGACGAGGCGCGCGCGATCTTCGAGCGACTCGTTCCCGCCGCCGACCTCGACAAGACGATGAACGAGCTGATCAGCAGCATCGAAGACGACCGCAAGAACCGAAGCGCCTCTCTGCGTGGAAAGGCGCTGGGTCTGCAGTCCGTCGTCTGGATCGGCATCCTGCTGTCGGCCTTCCAGCAGCTCGTCGGCATCAACGTCATCTTCTACTACTCGACGACGCTGTGGCGGGCCGTCGGATTCGATGAGAGCAACTCGCTGCTGATCAGCGTCTTCACGTCCGTGACGAACGTGCTGGTGACGCTCGTCGCGATCTTCCTCGTCGACCGGGTCGGACGCAAGCCGATTCTGATGACCGGCTCGCTGCTGATGACCCTGTCGCTGGCCACGATGGCCCTGGCCTTCGCGTTCGCACAGACGGTGGACGGCGAGGTGACCCTCCCGGGGGCGTGGGGTCCGATCGCCCTGGTGGCGGCCAACCTGTTCGTCGTCGGATTCGGAGCGTCGTGGGGTCCCATCGTCTGGGTGCTGCTCGGCGAGATCTTCCCCAGCCGCATCCGCGGCAAGGCCCTCGGTGTCGCGGCGAGTGCCCAGTGGATCGCGAACTTCCTCGTGTCGTGGACCTTCCCCCAGCTTGCGGCCTTCTCGCTTCCGTTCACGTACGGCATGTACGCCGTGTTCGCGGCGCTGTCGTTCGTCTTCGTGCTGTGGAAGATCCCCGAGACGAAGGGCATGGCGCTCGAGCAGAGCGAGACGCTGTTCGTCCCCAAGCCCAAGCGGTCCGCGCGGGCCCGCTGAGGCGGTTCACGCCGCGACGGTGCGCAGCGTCCGGTCGGCGACACCGACGCTCACCCGCTGACCCCAGGACAGCGACAGGCGGTCGTCCTCCATCCCATCGCCGAACGCGACGAGCACGTCCGACTCGACGCGGAGGGTCACCTCCCCGCCGTCGAGTCGACCCGCGAACAGGTCTGCGCCCGTGCTCGGCGACGGCCACGGCTCCCGGACGAACCAGGCGAGTGCGCTCTCGGTGGCGGTGGGCAGCGGCATCCCGGGTGCCTGCAAACGTGCGATCGAGGAGCACCATCCCGTCGCTCCCGTGCCGGTGCCGACGATCACGCCCGACGAGGACTGTCGCTCCCGGCGACCGCCGACCTCGAGCGTGTAGCGCGCCGACTGGTGGCCGCTCTGGCCGATCATCACCTCGTTCAGCGCCGTGAGCGACTGACCGTCGTCGGTGCGCACCCGCACCATCGTGCGTTCGCAGATCGGTGCGGTTCCCGCCTGCGCGGCGGCGGCGAGAGCGACTCCCGCCGCGGGGGTGTGCGGAACGAGCACCCCGGCATTGACGCCGGGCAACGGGTCGATGCCGATGACGGGTTGGATGCCGAGGTACTTCGCGGCGTTGGCGACGAGCCCGTCCTGTCCGACGACGAGTACGACGTCGTCGGGTTCGAAGACGAAGCGGGCGAGGTCGCTGCGTTCGACCGTGGCTCGCCGCCAATCGACCGGGAGCCCCGCGGACACGTCGGCCAGGGCGGCGCGGGTGCGCTCGTGCCGCTCTTCGACGGCGGCGAGGCTCTGGCCGCGCTGATCGAGGAAGAAGGCGACCTGGCCGCGCGTGCCGTGCCGGGCGAGCAGTTCGGTGAGCTCGCTCGCCCGATGCACGATGACGGCTCGAGGGGCGGTCATCTCAGCGTCCCGTCGGTGTCGCGGTCTGCGCGACGGCCCGGCCGCCGAGGCGTCCCACGAGGTCGGTGAGCAGGTCGGGCGTGACGGTCAGGTGGTCGATGCTGGGCAGGTTGCCTGCCAGCTCGCGCATCGCCAGGGCGGTCAGTACCTCGACGGGCACGTCGCGCAGTGCCGCCATTCGGGCCTGCTCGGCCGCGCCGGCCGCCTCACCGAGCGCACGGTCGGCGTCGGCCCGGGCCTGGGCGTTCGTGCGGATGCGCTCGGCCTCCGCTTCCACGGCGATCGCGGCAGCGGCGGCCGCCTGCTCCGCCTCGATGCGGGAGTTGCGTCCCCGCGCTTGGACGAGCTCCTCCTGCCGGCGCGCGAGCTCGACCTGGTTGGACAGCTCGTTCTCACCGATCGCGGCCTCGCGCTCGACCGCGAGGGCGCGGCGGGCGAAGGTGGCCTTGTCGGCATCCTGCTGGATCGTCTCGCGGGCGGGGGTCTGCAGGGCCCGCTCGACGTCGGGCTCGGCGCGCAGCAGCGAGAACCGCACCCCGACGATGGCGATGCCCAGGTCGGTCAGGCGCGTGTCGGCGGCGAGCATGGCGGTCGCCGCGGCGCCGAGCTCGGCGAGGTCGGCGCGCAGGGCGTTGTCGAGGGTGCGCGGCTGCAGCAGGTGCACGACGGCGGCGGTCGTCGCGCCGTGCAGGGGTGCGGCGATCGCGTCGAGCGGCTGCTCGGTCCACGTGCCGGTCACCAGATCGATGGAGAAGTCGATGCGGCGCGCGGCGAGGTCGGGATCGACGATGCGATACGTCGCCGTCACCGGCGCCGACAGCTGCTGCAGGTCGGCGGTGCGCAGGCTCACGACGACCGACAGCTCGCGGTCGTCGAGCGGCACCTCGCTGATCGCGGCATCCAGGGGGCGGAACCAGAACGCCTGTCCTGCGCCGGTGTGGCGGATGCCGCCGCGACGGAAGTGGGTGACGTGCATCGTGGGCGTCGTGCTCAGGTGGCGCACGAACGGGCGGCGGGTGATGGTGGCCATGATGTCCTCTTTCTCTCGTTAGTGTCACTTTGACGATAACCCTTCCCCGTAGTTATCGTCAAGATGACGATTTGAGGTAATCTGAGCGCGTGGACCCCTTCTCCTTCGCGGTCGCGGCCGACCTCGTCGTGCTGACCATCCGCGACCGTGCTCTCCATGTCCTCCTCGTCGAGCGCGGCATCGAGCCGGCGGCGGGGATGTGGGCGTTACCGGGAGGCTTCGTCCTCGCCGACGAGGATGCCGAGAGCGCCGCGTACCGCGAGCTCGCCGAGGAGACGGGGGTGACCGCGGGCGTGCACCTCGAGCAGGTGCGCACGTACAGCGCGCCGGATCGCGACCCGCGCGGACGCGTCGTCACCGTCGCCTGGTTGGCCCTCGCCCCCGATCTGGGCGAGCCGGCGGCGGGATCGGATGCCCGTTCCGCCCGCTGGTGGCCGGTCGCGGACGTCGAGGGTGGTGCGCTGCCGCTGGCGTTCGACCACGTCGCGATCTTCGCCGATGCCCTCGAGCGGGCGCGCGCGAAGCTCGAGTACTCCGCGCTCGCGATGGCCTTCTGCCCGCCGGAGTTCACGATCGCGCAGCTGCGCGCGGTCTACGAAGCGGTCTGGGGAGTGCCCGTCGACCCGCGCAACTTCCACCGCAAGATCACCGGCGCCGCCGGGTTCGTCGAGCCGGCCGGCGGCATGGCCCGCGACGGTGGGCGTCCCGCCCAGCTGTTCCGTCGCGGCCCCGTCGGCCAGCTGCAGCCGCCGTTCACCCGCCCGGAGCGCTGAGCGGCGGGCCGCCGTGCCGGTCAACAGATTCGGAGGATGTGAACGGATGCGGATGCCGCCGCGCGCGGCATCCGATTCTGTTGACCTGATCCGAATCCACGACGTGGACGACGGGCCCGCCCGACCCGCCCGCCCGGCCCGCCTCAGCCGTCGAGCGGGCGGCGCGCGACGAGCAGCATGTGCGTGTCGGGCCAGTCCAGCGGCTCGTTGTCGAGCCCGAGAAGGGATGCCGCGGGCGCGAACCGATTCTCCACGAGCCAGTCGTTGCGCCACGGCCCCGAGCGCTCGTCGATCTCGAGCCCGACCGATGCGACCAGCTCGCGCCAGTCGGCCCACGACAGCGCGCAGAACCGCTCGTGCATCTCCGACAGCCAGTTGCGGGTGTACGAGACGGTCTCGAGGAACTCCATGGCATCCGCCAGACGCAGCTCGATCGTCCGCTCGTCGCGCACCTCGTACTCCCACGCGGCACCGCTGAGCGCGCGGAAGTCCTGCGCGAACTGGGCGACCCGGCTTCCCACCGGCAGCGCGTCGAGGGATGCCGCGACCTCGTCGTTGGATCCCGTCAGCTCGCGCGCGGGCGTCGTGACGTCGCCGCCCCGCATCCGCAGCCGCACGATGCGATCGGGATCGGCCGGCCCGCAGACATCGGAGTTGATCCACACGCCACCGGGCACGGTGTGGTCGGCGATCGCCGACGCGAAGGCCCGCAGCGACGGCATCCCCTCGCCGTAGGAGTAGATCTCGTGCGTCAGCGCGAAGCTGAGCGTCGTGGCGATGCTGCGATCCGGGAACAGGCGCCCGGCCAGGATGTTGCGCCGTAGAAGAAGGTGTTCGGGTTCGCGAACGCGCCCTCGGACTTCTTGTGCTCGCAGGCCGCGAACAGCTCCGGTGCGATCTCCACTCCGATGAGATCAGACTCGGCCAGGGCCGGCTCCTGCGATGCCAGCTCGAGCATCGCCCCCGTCGCGCAGCCCAGGTCGACGATGCGGCCGGGCACGATCCAGGGGCGCGCCTGGGCCCACTTGCGCTCCGCGGCATCCTCGAACGCGCGGCTGTAGGTGCGGTAGTCGCGGGTCGGGGTGAGCCCGCCCTCGTCGCCGATGACGGGGTCGGCCGCGATCTCGCGCGCCTGCGCCGCCAGGCCGTAACGGTCGACGATGTCGAGGCTCGCCGGGTGGGCGTCGGCGCGCCAGCCGTCCGAGCCGGCCATGAGTTCGTCGAGCAGCTGCCAGGGCGTGCACGGCGTGTCGGGATGCTCCCGTTCCATCGGGGCGATGCGGTAGCCCCGAGCGCGGTACATGTCGGCGACCTGGGGGGTCGAGGTGGCGATGATCGCGGTCTCGGGCGCGGGGATGACCCCCTGCGCCGTCGCGTAGCCGATCTCCTTGAGGGTGATCTCGGCGAAGCGGGGCGTGGGCGCGACGTCCATGACCGGGACGACGATCGACGGGATCCGCTCGACGTGCGCGAGGATCTCGATCGCCGCTTCGCGCCGATGTCCCGGGAACGGGTTGCGCCGCGTCGCGGAGTGATTCGCGCTCGTGACCGCCCAGACGACGACGGCGCCGTCGGCGACCGCGATCGGCTCACCGTTCTCGTCGCGCCCGCGGCCGGCGAGCAGTTCGCCGAGGTAGGCCGCCTGGAACCTCGTCAGCAGGTGGTGACGCCCGGGGACGATGATGTGCTGGATCTCGCGGTCTGCGCTCACCCGTTCCACGTTAGTCACGGGCCGTCCGGGAAGCCGCAGCAGCGGAAGACTAGACTCGACGGATGCCGGAACTGTCGGCATCCACACCCTTTTCGCATTCGCGACACGACCATTTGGAGCCACCTGTGGCCGAGCAGTCCCGCCTCGACAAAGTCATCGCCCTCGCCCGTCACCGGGGTTTCGTCTTCCAGGCCGGGGAGATCTACGGCGGATCGCGGTCGGCCTGGGACTACGGTCCCCTCGGCACCGAGCTGAAGGAGAACATCCGTCGCCAGTGGTGGCAGACGTTCGTGCGCGGACGCGCCGACATGGTGGGTCTGGACTCGAGCATCATCCTGCCCAAGCGCGTGTGGGAGGCCTCCGGCCACGTCGCGACCTTCACCGATCCCCTCGTCGAATGTCTGCACTGCCACAAGCGCTTCCGCGCCGACAACCTCATCGAGGACTTCGAGGCGCGCAAGGGCCGCCCGGCCGAGAACGGCCTCGCCGACATCCCCTGCCCCAATTGCGGCACCAAGGGCCAGTACACCGAGCCGAAGGCGTTCTCCGGGCTGGTGAAGACCTACCTGGGCGTCGTGGATGACGAGTCGGGTCTGTACTTCCTGCGCCCCGAGACCGCGCAGGGCATCTTCGTGAACTTCTCGAACGTGCTCACCGCCTCGCGCCGCAAGCCCCCGTTCGGTGTGGGCCAGGTCGGCAAGGCCTTCCGCAACGAGATCACCCCCGGCAACTTCATCTTCCGCACCCGCGAGTTCGAGCAGATGGAGATCGAGTACTTCACGCCGCCCGCGGAGGCACAGGAGTGGTTCGAGCACTGGGTGGAGGCGTGCTGGAACTGGTTCGTCGACCTCGGTGTCGATCCGGCGAACATGAAGCGGTTCGACGTTCCCGAGGAGGATCGCGCGCACTACTCCGCCGGCACGATCGACGTGGAGTACCGCTTCGGCTTTCCCGGCAAGGAGTGGGGCGAGCTGATGGGTGTCGCCAACCGCACCGACTACGACCTGAAGAGCCACTCCGACGCGTCGGGCCAGTCGCTCACCTTCTTCGACCAGGCCTCGGGTGAGAAGTACACGCCCTTCGTCATCGAGCCGTCCTTCGGCCTCACCCGCGCGATGATGGCCTTCCTCGTCGACGCCTATCGCGAGGAGGAGGTGCCCAACGCCAAGGGCGGCACCGACACCCGTACGGTGCTGGCGCTGGACCCGCGCCTGGCGCCCGTCAAGGTGGCCGTGCTGCCACTGTCGCGCAACGAGCGCCTGTCGCCGCTGGCACGCGAGGTCGCCGACGATCTGCGGGCACAGGGGTGGAACGTCGACTTCGACGACGCCGGCGCCATCGGCCGCCGCTACCGCCGCCAGGACGAGATCGGTACGCCGTTCTGTGTCACCGTCGACTTCGACTCGCTCGATGATCGCGCCGTGACCGTGCGCGATCGCGACACGATGGCGCAGGAGCGTATCGCGCTCGACGAGCTCGTCGGCTATCTCGGCTCGCGGCTGCGGGGCGCCTGAGCCTCGGCATCCGCGCCGCGCCGCGCCGCGTCGCGCCGCCGCGCCGCGCCGCGTCTCGGGTCCGCGAGACACCGTCCACGCACCGAGACACGCGTTGTGCACCGGTGTTTCGGTGCGCCGCGCGTGTCTCGCGGTCAGGGGCACGCGGCGCAGCGCGAGAGACCGGCTACCGTGGAGGCATGGCATCCGGCGCACCCGAGTCCACGCTCAGCATCCGCGACCTCGACACGCTCGACGAGATCTTCGCCGCCCATCGGGTGATCGTGGAGATCTGGGGCGGACGAGACCCCATGCCCGCGCCGCTCATGCGGGCGCTGCAGTACTCGGGCAACTACGTGGTCGGCCTCTACGACGGTGAGCGCATCGTCGGAGCGTCCATTGCCTTCTTCTCGCCGCCGGAGCGGCATGCGATGCACTCCCACGTGACGGGTGTGCTGCCGGAGTACCAGCGCCGCGGTTTCGGGCGCCTGCTCAAGCAGCAGCAGCGTCAGTGGGCCATCGCGCGCGACATCGGCACCGTCACCTGGACGTTCGACCCGCTCGTGCGCCGCAACGCCCACTTCAACGCCAAGACGATCGGCGTGCGTTTCGTGGAGTATCTCGTCGACCAGTACGGCTCGGTCTACGACGGCGCCGAACTCGACCAGAACGGTCAGGGTGTCGACAGCGACCGGCTGCTGGTCTCGTGGGCCCTCGCGTCGGCTCCCGTGCGAGACCCGGATGCCGCGGACGTCGTCGCGACCGTCCAGATCCCCGAGGACATCGAGGCCCTGCGCCGCACACATCCGGCCGAGGCGGCGGCGTGGCGTCTGCGCGTGCGCGAGGAGATGCTGTCCCACTACGGGCGCGGCCTCATCATCGGTGGCTTCGACGACGAGCGCGGTTACCTGTTCGTGCAAGGCTGAGCCGGTCACGTTTCGACTCGCCGCGCTCGTTCGACGACCGGTGAGAGCGCAACTCCCGTCGTTGAGCGAGGAGCGGCGCGACGAGTCGAAAGGTCTCAGCCCTTCGCGGACGTCGCTGCGGCTTTCGCCGCCTTCTTGAACTCGCGGACCTTGGCGAGCGACTCGGGCGAGACGATGTCGGCGACGGAGCGGAACGAGCCGTCCTCGCCGTAGGCGCCCGCGGCCTCGCGCCAGCCGGCGCCGGTGAAGCCGTACTGCTTGCCGAGCAGCGCGAGGAAGATCTTGGCCTTCTGCTCGCCGAAGCCGGGCAGCGCCTTGAGGCGCTTCAACACGGTCGGCCCGTCCGGGTCGCCTTCGGTCCACAGGGCCGCGGCATCGCCGCCCCACTCCTGCTCGAGCGTGCGGCAGAGGGTCTGGACGCGACCGGCCATCGACCCGGGGTAGCGGTGCACCGCGGGCGACTGCTGGAAGGCGGCGACGAGGGCATCGGGATCGTAGCCGGCGATGGTCGCGGCATCCACCGCGCCGATGCGCTCCTGGATCTTCAGCGGACCGCTGAACGCGGTCTCCATGGCGACCTGCTGGTCGAGGAGCATGCCGATCAGCAGCGCCAGCGGGTTCTCGGTGAGCAGGGTGTCGGCGGCGGGGTCGTCGGTGATGTGCAGGCTCATCCCTCGAGTGTGTCACCCGCAGACCCGCCGTGACAGCACGGTGACAGCGCCGTCGCCCGCGTGACAGGGGCGCGACAGTGCGCCCGGCGCACAGTGGATGCCATGACCACTTCCACCTCACCATCCACCCTCGCGGTGCGCGCGGAGGGCCTCGTGAAGGTCTTCGGCGACAACCGCGCTGTCGACGGCGTCGACCTGGCCGTCGACGCCGGCACGGTCTACGGCGTGCTCGGTCCGAACGGGGCCGGCAAGACCACCACCATCAATATGCTCGCGACGCTGATGCGTCCCGACGCCGGCCGCGCCGAGATCTTCGGCCACGACGTCTCGCGGGAACCGAACGTCGTCCGTCAGCTGATCGGCGTCACCGGGCAGTTCGCGTCGGTCGACGAGACGCTGTCGGCGACGGAGAACCTGATGATCTTCGGTCGGCTCCTGGGCCTGACGCGCAACGAGGCGAAGCGCAAGGCCGAGGACCTCCTCGAACGCTTCTCCTTGACGGATGCCGCGCGGCGGCCCTTGAAGAAGTTCTCGGGCGGCATGCGGCGTCGACTGGATCTCGCCGCATCGCTTCTGGCCCAGCCTCCGCTCATCTTCCTCGACGAACCCACCACGGGTCTCGACCCGCGCACGCGCGGGCAGATGTGGGACACGATCCGCGAGCTCGTCGCGACCGGCTCCACCGTGCTGCTCACGACGCAGTACCTCGATGAGGCGGATCAGCTCGCCGACCGCATCGCCGTCATCGATCACGGCCGCGTGGTCGCCGAGGGCACGGCCGACGACCTCAAGGCCTCGGTGGGCACGTCGTCGCTGATCCTGCGGATGTCCGATCCCGCCGACGTGGATGACGCCCTGCGCGCGATCGCGCAGGTGCTGGGGGTGCGCGGCACCCTCTCGCCCGAGGCGGCGCGCATCACCGCGCCGATGTCCGACCCCGACCGTGTCACCGATCTGCTGATCACCCTGCGCGAGGCCGGCATCCACCTCACCGAGATGAGCGTGCAGAAGCCGACGCTCGATGAGGTGTTCCTGACCATCACCGGCCGACCGGCGGATGCCGCGGCCCCCGACTCCGCGTCTGCGGACGCCGCCTCAGAGGAGGTCCACGCATGAGCGCCATCGCCCCGACCCGCATCGATCTGACGCCCATCACCCCGGCATCCGAGCGCCGGCTCTCCAACCGCACGAGCCTGCGCCAGACTCTCGAGAACACGCTGACGATGGCGTATCGCGGGCTGGTGAAGATCCGTCGTACGCCCGAGCAGCTCGTCGACGTGACCGTGCAGCCGATCATCTTCACGCTGATGTTCGCGTACATCTTCGGCGGCGCGATCGCCGGAAACGTCGAGAGCTACCTTCCGGCGTTGATTCCGGGCATCCTCGTGCAGACCGTCATCACGACCTCGGTCGTGACCGGCACGCAGTTGCGTGAAGACATGGACAAGGGTGTGTTCGACCGCTTCCGGTCGCTGCCGATCGCACGCATCGCTCCGCTGTCGGGCGCGCTGCTGGCCGACACCCTGCGGTATGCGATCGCGACCTCCATCACGTTCGTCGTCGGCTTCCTCATGGGCTACCACCCGGCCGGGGGCTTCGGCGCGGTCGTCGCGGCCGGACTGCTCGTCATCGCCTGCTCGTGGGCCATCAGCTGGATCTTCGCGTTCTTCGGCGTCATCGCTCGCACGGCATCCAGCGTGCAGGGCATCTCGATGCTCATCCTTTTCCCGCTCACGTTCCTGTCGAACGCATACGTGCCGATCGACTCGCTGCCCGCACCGCTCGCCTGGTTCGCGAGTGTGAACCCGATCTCTCACCTCGTGACCGCGGTGCGCGATCTCGCGAACACGGGGGTCATCGCGGGGGACTTCTGGGCCTCGCTCGTGGGCGCCGCCGTCATCGTCCTCGTCTTCGCGCCGCTCACGGTGCGGGCGTACATGCGGAAGGCCTAGCGCTCGTCCAGACGATCGACGAGTGCGGTGAGCTCCGCCGGATCGGATGCCGCGGCATCCCGTCCGGCGGCGCTCACCGCATCGCGCACGGGCAGGGCGATCGGATCGCTGAGGTCGGCGCGCCCCCGCAGTCGGTCGGCCTCGGCGAGTGCCGCCGCCGCATCGCTCAGGCGATCCGCGGCCAGGAACCAGCGGGCGAAAGCGACCGCGACGTCCGACATGATCGGTTGATCGCCCGTGCGGACGGCGACCGGCGCGGCCCGTCGCAGGGCGTCCGCGGCCCCCGCCGCGTCTCCGGTCAATAGCAGCGCGAGCGCGCGCTTGCTCTCCTGCCACGCGGCGACCTGTGCGGGAAAGCCCGCCAGTGCCTGCTGCTGTTCGAGGCTGCCGGCACGCTCCAGCTCGCGCAGGGCGGCGGCGCCGTCGCCGCGCACCAGCTCGAGCGCGGCTGCCGTCGCGGCGGCCTGGGCGACGGCTCGTTCGGAGCCGTCGGCCCGCGCGCGGGCGAGCATCTGGTCGACGCGCTGCCGGGCCTCGCTCTCGCGACCGAGACGGAGCAGGATCGACACGGAGAGCGCCTGCTGCTGCAGCAGATCGCTGACCGACGTCAGACCTTCGAGCGCCTGCGTCGACTCGTCCGCGATGCGCAGCGACTCCTCCAGGCGCCCCTGCAGCATGAGCCACTCCGATCGCATCTGGCTGGCCAGAGCCGTGCCCCACGCATCGCCGAGGTGCCGGAAGGCATCCAGCGCGCGGCCGCTGGCGTCGCCGAGTCCCTCGATGTCACCGTTGTTCTGCGCGGTGGCCGCGTTCATGACCGCAGCGAACGCCCGGCTCCAGGCGGGGCCGTCCGTCAGCTCGCTCTCATCCAGCCGCAGGTACGTCGACCACGGTTCGTCTCCGCGCCGATCCTGGCGGGCGCGCAGTGCCCCGCGCAGGACGACGGGGAGGATGGCCGCGAGCTCCGAGTCGTACCTCTGCGCGGCCGCGGCGATGCGCGCCACGCTCTGCGCGGACAGGTGCGTGGTCGTCGGATCGAGCATCGTGCGCATCAGCATCGCCATGGCCGCCACCACGACATCCGCCTCGCTGGCGAGGGCGTCGGCGGGGGTCGCGGTCGCGTTCAGAACGGACGTCAGCAGATCGAACCGCTCGCGCAACTGCCAGATCCACAGCTGCGCCCGCGCTAGACGCACCTCGAGCTCGCCGTGACCGATGGAGAAGCGGGTCGCGGCAGCGAGGTTCTCCTCGTTGGCGTCGAACCAGGCGATGGCAGGCCGGGCGGCCGGGGTCCGCAGCGCCCGGTCCTGCGCGAGTGCGAGCTGCGCCATCACGGCGGCCTGGCGTCCGCGAGCGTCCTCCAGCCTGCCCGATCGGTGGAGCGCGTCCAGTCCGTACTCGCGCACGGTCTCCAGCAGGCGGTAGCGGCCGCGGGAGCGCTGCACGAGTGAACGCTCGACGAGGTCGTCGATCGCCGTCTCGGGAAGCCCGAACGCCGCCGTGACCTCGGCCAGGTCCGCGGAGGAGATGCCGTCGGGGAAGACGGCCAACGCGAGCAGCGCGTCCCGCTGCGCGTCGTCGAGCAGGCTCCAGCTCCAGTCGATGACAGCCCGCAGTGTCTGGTGCCGCGGCTCCGCCGTGCGCGGTCCTCGGTCCAGAAGCGCGAATCGATCCGCGAGGCCGTCCTCGATCTCGGCGATCGACAGCACCCGTGCCTTCGCCCCGGCGAGCTCGAGTGCCAGCGGCAGGCCGTCCAGGCGCCGTGCGATGCGGGCGACGGCCTCCGTCTCGCCGGCGTCCGGCGCGTGCCCGCGGGCGGCGCGGATGCGCGCGGCCAGCAAGGCCACGGCATCGCCCTCCGGCAGCGATCCCACCGTGACGAACGCCTCGCCAGGAACGCCCAGCGGTTCGCGGCTCGTGGCCAGCAGTCGCAGCGCCGGTGCCACCCGCAAGGCATCGGTCGCCACCTGGGCGGCGTCGCTCACGACGTGCTCGGCGTTGTCGAGCACGAGCAGCAGGGGCCGGCCGGCGAGGGCGGCGAGGGCACGCTCGCGGGAGCCCTGGGCCTGCCCGACAGTGCCGTCGGACAGGCGGACGCCGCGTCCGAGAGCGGTGGCGACGGCATCCCAGACGCCCCCCGCGTCGGCCGGTGCCAGCTCGACGAACACCGCGGGCGCGTGACGGCGGGCGAGCTCCAGTGCGAGAGTTGTCTTTCCCGCACCGCCGGGACCGATCAGGGTGAGCAGCCGCTCATCGGTCAGCTGAGCCTCGGCGAGGGCGATCTCGTCGGCTCGCCCGATCAGCGCCGTCAAGGCTGCCGGAATGCGTGTGTCGTCCACAGCCCCCACCGTGGGCGCGCCGTGCGGACCCGCGATCCGCTGCGCGTGCGCGCGGTCTTCGAGCAGATCGCGCCGCGCCCAGTCGAAGTCGGCCGGCACCCAGGGGTCCGCCGTCCAGAGATCGAGCGCGTTGCGCGCCAGCGCCGCGGCTCGTTCGGGGTCGTCCTCACGGCGGGCCGCCGCCACGAGGTCCTGGAAGCGGGTCAGGTCGATCTCTTCCCGGCCGAGCGTCAGACGGTAGCCGCCGGACACCGCCTCGATCGTCGCCGAGCCGAGGGCGCGGCGCAGACGCGAGACGAGGGACTGCACCGCGGCGCGCGGATCGTCGGGCGCATCGACCGGCCAGAGGTCGTCCGCCAGTGCCCGCACGGACACCGCGGCGCCCGCATCGACCGCGAGTCGGAACAGCAGGCTCTCCTGCCCGCGACCGCGCGCCGGAAGATGCCCGGCATCCCACGCCGGTCCGCCGAAGTAGGTGAGCCGCACGGCTCCACTCTAGGTGCGAGGCGCCACCTCCCTTCCGGCCCCTCTCCACGACGCGGTGAAAGGATGGGGGCGTGTCCGACAAGCCTGCAGCCGACCTCGCCGACCGTGCCCGCACCACCCGGGTCGTGGTGATCGGTGGGGGGATCGCAGGTCTGGTCGCCGCGTGGGAGTGCGCTCGCATCGGCATGCCCGTCACGCTCATCGAACAGCAGCCCCGGCTCGGCGGCCGGATCGAGACGGACGAGCTGGACGGCATCACCGTCGATCTGGCCCCCGAAGCGTTCTCGCTCTCGGCGCCCGCGCTCGCGGGGCTGCTCGATGAGCTGGAACTGCGTACCGAGGTGGAGCCGGCGCGCGACGGGTCGGTCGCAGTGGCGCTCGCCACCCCCGGTGGCCCACGCGTGGTCACGCTGCCACCGAATCGGGCCGGCATCCCGGCCAACGTGTGGGCTGAACCGGTGCGCGCCCTCGTGGGCGGTCGGGGGGTGTGGCGGGCCTACCTCGATCGGTTGCGCCCTCCGTTGACCATCGGTCGTGAGCGCAGCCTGGGTGCGCTCGTGCGCTCACGCATGGGCGCGCGCCTGCGTGAGCGTCTCGTCGCCCCCCTCACTCTCGGCACCTGGGGTGTCGATCCCGACCAGATCGATGTGGACCTCGCCGTTCCGGGCCTCAGCGCCGCGCTGACCCGCGCGGGCTCGCTCGCCGGCGCGGTCGGCCAACTGCTGCCCGACGACGCCGCGACGAGAGGTCCGCGCCGGGCGCGGTTGCGAGGTGGGCTGACACAGCTGGTCACGGCGCTCACCGAGCGACTGCTGCTGCTCGACGCCGACCTGCGGGTGAACCACCGCGCACGGGGCCTGACGCGAACGCCGGACGGCTGGCTGGTCCATCTCGACCCCGCGGACCCGCGGGACGAGGCCGAGCTTTCCTCCACGCAAGAGTCCGCGGAGCCGCTGGCCGCGGACATCGTGGTGCTCGCCGGCGGAGCGGCGAGCGGTGCCGCTCTCCTGCGTGAGCACGGCATCGTCCTCGAGGCGGCGCCGCGGCCGGTGCGCGACGTCGTGACCCTCGTCATGGATGCTGGGACCGCCGCCTCCGACGGCCCCTCGACGATCTATCCTGTGCCGGGGGCGATGGCGGCGGCATCCGTGATCGACGTCGGCTCGGCGTGGTCGGGTGTGCACGCCCAGGCCGGGCCTGATCGGCGTGTGTTTCGTGTGACCCTCGACGCGTCGCCGACGGACGATGCGACGGAGATCGTCGCGCGCGCCGCCGCCGACGTGACGAGGTTGTGGCCCGGAATCGGGCATGTTCGCGCGGCGACGCATCGACGGGCGCGCCTGGCCCCGCCCGCCTCCGTGCTCGGGCACGCCGAGCGCAGTGCGGCGACCCGCGCGGCGATCGGCCGCCGGCACGGTGGCCTCATCGCGGTGGGCGAGGACCTTGCCGGCGGCGGCGTGTCCGGCATCGTCGCGGACACCCTCGCCGAGGTCGAGCGCGTCCGCCACGACGTGCTGTGGACGCGCTCCTAGCACACGCCTCCCGTCAGGGACAGCCCCGTGACCGGAGGATGCCGGAATCGGAATATTGCGACTACCCTGGAGTCACGAAGCACTCCCGGCACGGACGTGAGGAGACGCCATGAAGGGCAAGATCGGCATCGTCGTGGGACTCGCCGCGGGCTACGTGCTCGGGTCGCGCGCCGGCCGCGAGCGCTACGAGCAGATCAAGGCGGGCTACCTCAAGCTCTGGAACACCGCACCGGTGCAGAAGCAGGTCGCCACCGTGAAGGAGCTCGGCAAGAGCGCCGCCCTGGCTCTGCCGAGCGCCCTGTGGGACGGAGCGGTCAAGGTCACGCGCGCGGCGAGCCGCAGCGGCTCGCCGGGACAGAAGCTCGACTCGGCGATCCGTGCCGGTCGGGCCTCGGCGGACGACGTCGCGCGCGGGGCGGAGAAGACCGCCGCCGAGGTCAAGAAGGCCGCTGACAAGGCCGTCGCGGACGCGAAGACCGCGGCCAAGAAGGCAGCGGACGACTGACATGGCGACGCCTCGGGGATTCCGCGACCGCGCCGACGACAGCCTGCTGACACTCGTCGGCGAGGTGCCGGAGCTCGTCCGCAACCTGGTGGTCGCCGAGATCGACTCGGCGAAGAACTGGGCCAAGAAGGCGGGCAAGGATGCCGGCATGGGCGGCGTCTGGTTCATCGTCGCCCTGTTCTTCCTCTTCTGGTCTCTGCCCGCGCTGGCCGCCTTCGCCATCATCGGACTGTCCTCGTGGATGCCGGCCTGGCTCGCCAGCCTCATCGTGGTCGTGATCGCGCTCGTCGGAGCCGCCGTCTTCGCGTGGCTGGGGCTCCTGCGTTTCAAGCATTTGAGTCGTTCGACCAACCCCGTCGACGCCGTGAAGGTCGACGCGCGCATCGTGAAGGACGTGGCCGATGAGTTCTGACCAGCCGATTCCGCGCACCGCCGTCGCCCTCGGCATCACCGACCCGGTGGAGAGCGCCCGTGCCGAGTTGAAGGCCGCTCTGGCGGCGATCGAGGTCAAGGCGAATGTGCCCAAGCGCGTCGCGCAGGCCACCGATCGTCGGATCGCCGACGCGCGTCGTTACGCACGGCGCAACCCCACGCAGGCCTCGCTCGCCGTGCTCGGTGCGGCGGCGGCGGTGGGACTGGCCGTCTGGGGGATGGTCCGCGCCTACACGCGCTGAGTCGTGGTCGGGCACGCTCGCGCGTGTTCTGACACCTGCCGCGGGCACTGTCAACCCCGTGACCGAGCCGTGCGTCGCCCGGGGTATGCTCGTGTCTCAGGCAGCGGCAATGGTGCGCAAGCTGCCGGCAACGACGACCCGAGCCGCGCAGCCATCGCGTTCGCGCGTGCACGAACGTCGTTGCCGGATGCGCGAAACCGTGCGTCCCGACTGAGCATCACGAAAGTCGAGCATGATTCCTGACCCGCACGCCGCCAAGCCCCTGAAGGGGTGGCGTGTGCTCGTTCCGCGCGGGGGTCCCTGGGGGGACTCCGTCGCGGCGACGCTGCGGGTGCAGGGCGCCGTGCCGGTCATCGCCCCGCTCATCAACTTCGCTCCCTCGACCGATCAGGCCACGCTGGAGCAGGCTCTCGCCGATCTCGCCGCCGGCGCGTTCGACTGGGTGACCCTGACAAGTGCCACCACGGTGGACGTCCTCTACGCCTATCGCGCCGTCATTCCCGCCACGACGCGGGTGGCGGCCGTCGGTGAGACCACCGCCGCCGCACTGGCCGCCGTCGGCTATCGCGTCGACCTCGTCCCCGACGAGGACAACTCCGCGGCGGGAATGGCCTCGCAGCTGATCGAGCTCGAGCCGGCAGCGCGGCGCATCCTGACGCTGCGCAGCGAGATCGCCAAGCCGGTGCTCACGCGCCGCCTCACCGAAGCGGGACACGACGTGCGCAGCGTCGTCGCCTACCGCACGGTCGGGGTGCCGGTGACGGAGCGGATCGCGCACGACGTCGCCAGCGGCCGCATCAACGCGATTCTCGTCACCAGCGGCTCGGTCGCCGAGCAGGTGCGGCTGCAGTTCCCCGAGATCCCCGACACCACCGTGATCGCCGCCATCGGACCGCGCACCGCGAAGGATGCCCGGAAGGTGGGTCTCGGCGTGAGCGCGGTGGCGCGGGAGCAGACCGTGGAGGGGCTCATCACGGCGGTGTCGAACTTTCCGCTGCCGCACGCCACGGACGAGTTCCACCTCTGACGCGCGATCCGCGCTCTCCGTTCAGCCGAGGATCTGCGCGAGGAAGCGCGCCTGCTCCTCCCACTGGAACGCCTGACCGCCCTCGTGCTCGTTGAAGTCGTAGACGCGGATCTGCTTGTCATCTCGCTCGACGTGGTTGTAGGCCGCGTAGACGGTCGAGGGCGGGCACACCGGGTCGAGCAGGCCGACCGAGAACAGGGCGGGCGCACTCAGACGGCGCGCGAAGTTCACGCCGTCGAAGTAGGAGAGCGTGTCGAGCACCCGTTGCGTGGCACCGCGGTGCACCGAGAGGTAGCGCACCACTTCGTGGTACGGCTCGCGGTCGGTCATCCCGATCGCGCGTTCGAAATGGCAGAGGAAGGGCACGTCGGGCATGACCGCGACGAGTCCCTCGCTCAGTGCCGCCGCGGCCAACGTGATGCCGCCGCCCTGGCTGCCGCCGGTCACGGCGATGCGCGCGGCATCCACGACCGGAAGGGTGCGAGCGGCGTCGATGAGGCGCACGGCGTCGGTGAACACGCGGCGGTAGTAGTAGTCCTCGGGCGATTCGATGCCGCGAGTCATGTAGCCGTTGGTCGAGGGCCCGGTGCCGTGCGGATCCGGTGTCGATCCCGGAGCTCCCCAGGTGGATCCCTGCCCACGCGTGTCCATGAACAGATGCGCGTAGCCGGCCGAGGCCCAGCCGAGCCGTTCGGTCGGAAGCCCGCGACCTCCGCCGTAACCGTTGAACTCGATGACGGTGGGCAGCGCAGCGGCAGCGTCGGCACGTCGGGGCGTGTGCAGCCACGCCTTGACGGGTTCGCCGGCGAACCCCGGGAACGTCACGTCGAAGACATCGATGGTGCTCAGCACGGTCTCCACGGGCTGGACCACGATCTCGCCTCCGGCCGCGCGCGACTGCGCGATCGTCCGCGCCCAGAACTCGTCGAAGTCGACGGGCTCGCGCACCGCGGGACGAAAGGCTTCCAGGGCGGGGAGATCGAGATCGAATCGAGGCATCGGGAGACTCCGTGTCGGGTGACGCCGGCGCATCGTCGCCGACGTTCCACGATATCGCCCGCGCCGAGACCGGATCGTTGCGGGGCTGTGAGCATCCGCACATGGTGACGCTGGCAGACTGAAGTCATGGTGACCCTGCTGCTCGATTCGACGCAGCTCGAGGTCGTGCTGTCGGGCGTCGAACGCGCCCTGTCGCGGCGATCGGAGAGCGTGCGCGTCGACAGGTCTCACATCCTCCGGGTGCAGCTGACCGACGACGCCTGGACCTGGCTGCGCGGAGTGCCCAGCCCCGGCACGCAGGTGCGGGGCACCGTCGCGATGGGAACCTGGCGCTCCGCGAGCGGCAACGATTTCGTCCTGGTGCGCCGTCGTCGCCCGGCGGTGGTCGTCGATCTCTCCGACGATGCCGAGTTCGAGCGCCTCGTGCTGACGACTCGTCACGGGGTCGCGCTCGTCCAGGCATTGCGTCTGGACGGCGACGACGCGTCGGACGTCGTCGAACTCGCCGACTCCTGACGGCGGGTCAGGCGACGTCGCGCCGCCAGCTCGTCAGATAGCCGAGGCCGACGAACACCACGGCGTAGCCGAGCAAGACCATGCCTCCGCCCCACCACGCGAGAGGGACGGCCCCGCCGGCGCCCATCGTCGCGTAGATGCTGGTGCCGACCAGGGCGTCCGAGGCCGCACCCGGTAGGTAGGCGGTGACACCCGACAGGCCCTCGACCAGCGTTGACACAGTTCGCGCGATGGGCTCGACGAACTGCGTGAACGCCAGCACGCCGACGACGGCGGCGACTTGATTGCGCACGAGGGTGCCGACGCCGACGCCGATCAGCGTCCACAGAACGAAACTCGCCACGATGCGCCCGATCATCGCCCAGGTGTCGCTCTCGCCCAGCCGCGTGTCGACGCCGAACGCGGCGAGTGCCGCCGCGCCGATCCCGACCGCCGCGACGAGCGCGACGCCGGCGTAGAGCAGGCCCATGACGACACCCGCGGTCAGCTTGCCGCCGAGGGCGATCCCTCGCCGCGGCGTGGCCAGGAACGTCGGCGTCAGCGTCTTGTGCCGGAACTCGTTGGTCACCAGGAGGGTGCCGATGAGCAGGGGGAACACGTAGCCGACGGAGGTGGCGAGGCTGTAGATGAGCGGAGGCAGCATCGTCGGCGACATCTCGGCACCGCTGGTCGAGCTGCCCGGCAGCGTCCCGCTGGCGACCGCACCGAAGACGGCGGACAGGCCGCCCGCGGTCACCCCGACGTAGGCGAGCAGAACGACGGCGAGAATCCACCACATCGCCGTGGTGAACTGCTTCGTGAGCTCCGACCGGGACGCGTTGACGAGACTCATCGCACATCTCCTTCCTCGGCGGCGACCGTATCGTTCGGGTCGTCCTCGACGGCGTGGATGTACTCGGCGTCCTCGACGCCCGGCTCCGGGTCTTCGGGCGAGGTCGTGACGGGCGCGGCAGCGGCCGCGAGCGGCGCGGGGAGGTCGTTCACCGGGGATGACGCCGGCGCCGCCGGCGCCTGGACACGCGTGCCGTTCACCAGCTCGAGGAACACCTCCTCCAGCACCGGGCCACGCCGCTGCAGATGCGACAGGGCGACTCCCGCGGCCGCGGCGATGGCGCCGAGTCGCGCGGGCTCGGCGCCGCGCACGGAGAAGCCCGAGCGCAGGGGCGTGTACGCGATGCCTGCGGCATCGAGAGCATTCGCCAGGGCGGTGCGGTCGGGGGCATCGATGATCGTCGCCACGTCGTCCGCGGCGACGAGGTCGCCGATATCGCCCTCGTAGACGAGTCGGCCGCGGGAGATGACCAGCAGTGCCGACACCGTCTGCTGCACCTCGGCGAGCATGTGCGACGACACGAGCACCGTGCGTCCTTCGCCGGCCAGTTGGCCGAGGAAGCCGCGCAGCCACTTGATCCCCTCGGGGTCCAGACCGTTCGCGGGCTCGTCGAGCACCAGCACGCCGGGGTCTCCGAGCAGCGTGTAGGCCAGGCTGAGGCGCTGTCGCATGCCGAGCGAGAAGCCGCCCACCTTGCGGCCGGCAGCGTCGGCGAGCCCCACGAGGCCCAGGACTTCGTCCACTCGTGCGCGGGGGAGCCCCGCCGCGTGTGCGGCGACGGTGAGGTGACCGGCGGCGGTGCGCCCGGGATGGAAGCTGGAGGCCTCGAGTGCGGCGCCGACGGTCTGCAGCGGATGGCGCAGCTCCGAGTACCGCCGGCCGCCGATGGTGGCGGTGCCGGAGGTGGCGCGCACAAGCGCGAGCAGGATGCGCAACGACGTCGTCTTGCCCGCGCCGTTGGGGCCGAGAAATCCCGTCACGCGTCCGGGCTCGACGCGGGCGGTGAAGTCGTCGACGGCGCGAATCGCGCCGAATGTCTTCGTGACCCCACGGAACTCGAGGAGGTGTCCTTCGGGCATCGTCGTCCTCTCGTCAGCACCGGCCGTCGTCGGCCGCCGTCTCCATCCTGCCCGATCGGCCCGCGCGGGCCTTGCGCCCGCGCGGGCGGCGCCGATACCGACGGCGCGGGTAACGTTGCGAGAGTGAGCGATGCCGCCGAACCCACCGTGCTGGTCCGCACCGTCCGGGGAGTGGGCCACCTGACCCTGAACCGTCCACGGGCCATCAACGCACTCGACCTGGGCATGATCGAGATCATCTCGGCTGCCCTGGATCGCTGGGAGCACGACGCCGACATCGAGGTGGTGCTCCTCGACGGCGCGGGCGAGCGCGGCCTGTGCGCCGGGGGAGACGTGCGGAGCCTTCGCGAGTGGATCCTCGCGGGACGCGTCGAGGAGACGGCGCACTTCTTCCGCGCCGAGTACGCCCTGAATCTCCGGATCGCCACGTATGCGAAACCGGTCGTCGTCGTCGCCGACGGCGTGACGATGGGCGGCGGCATCGGGCTGGCCGGCCATGCGGCGGTCCGCGTCGTCACCGAGCGCTCGCGGCTGGCCATGCCCGAGACGCGCATCGGCTTCACCCCGGACGTCGGCGGCTCGTGGCTGCTTGCGCACGCGCCCGGACGGCTCGGCGAGTATCTCGCGCTCACCGGTGAGTCGATGGATGCCGCGGACGCCCTCGCCGCCGGCTTCGCCGATGCGCTGGTGCCGAGCGAGCGGATCGGAGACCTCCGCGCCGCGCTCGCCGATCGTGCCGATCCGGCGACCCCGGCCGAGATCGTGCTGCTGTTCGACGAGACGCCGGGGCCGTCGCGGCTCGTCGCAGCCCGTTCGTGGATCGACGATGCCTTCGCCGCCGACACCGTCGCTGAGATCATCGCGCGGCTGCGTGAGCGGCCCGAGCCGGATGCCGTCGCCACCGCCGACGCGCTCTCGACACTCGCGCCGACCGCGCTGACCGTGACGCTCGCCGCCGTGCGCGCTGCCCGGCGGCTGCCGGATCTCCGCGCCGCGCTCGCGCAGGAGTACGGGCTCGTGCTGTGGTTCGCCCAGACCCAGCCCGACCTGCCCGAGGGCATTCGCGCGCAGCTGGTCGACAAGGACCGCGACCCGCACTGGCATCCGGCCGCGTTCGACGACCTCGAGGATGGGCTGGAACAGCGGGCGCTCGCGTGGGAGCCGCCGCTGGCGCTGTGGGAACCGTGATGAGCCGGACCCGGTCTTCGCGCAGATGGTCGATCGGCGTCGCGATCGACCAGTTCTTCTTCGTCTTCGCGGGCCTGGCGGCCATCTGGCTCGCCTATCTGGGCTTCACCGAGAGCTTGACGGTCGGATGGTGGGGCATTCTCGGCTTCCTGCTGTTCTGGTTGCTGCTGGCCTACCTCGTCCTGCCCCGACTGCATCGGATCCTCACGACGATCTACGTGCCCGACTACTTCATCGGACGTGCGCGCACGAGTGACGGCCTTCTCGGCGATCCGGTCAACCTCGCCTTTCTGGGAGAGGGCGCGCAGATCGAGCGAGCGATGCGGGCATCGGGGTGGACGAAGGCAGATCCCGTCACCTTCGCGTCGTCGTGGCGCATCGTGACCTCGACCCTGCGCCGCCGCAGCTATCACGAGGCTCCGGTGAGCCCCCTGTTCCTCTTCGGTCGCCAACAGGACTTCGCCTACCAGCAGGAGGTCGACGGCAACCCGGCGCAGCGCCACCACGTGCGCTTCTGGAAGTGCCCGGACGGCTGGCTGCTGCCGGGAGGCCGGCGCGTCGACTGGTTGGCTGCGGGCACGTTCGACACCTCGGTGGGCCTGTCGCTGTTCACCCTGCAGGTCACCCACCGCATCGACGCCGACACCGACGTCGAGCGCGATCACATCGTCGCGACCCTCCGCGCCGGAGAGGCCGCCGTGCGCGTGGACGTGATCGCCGACTTCTCCACCGGGTACCACGCCCGCAACGGCGGCGGCGACAGCATCCGCACCGACGGTGACCTGCCCGTGGTCGACGTGCGCGGGGTGCACGTCTCCGAGGAGGCCGTGGTATGAGCGAGGAGCGGAACGTGCGGCCCGAACGGCGACCGTCGTATGAACCGGTGACCCGGCTCCTGCAGCCGATCGCCCACGACCCGGCCATGTCGCGGCCGTCCACGACGGTGACCGGCGCCGCTCTGGTGCTGCTGAGCGCGCTGGTCGGGATCGGCTCGATGGTCGAGGTGGCGGTGAACTGGAAGAGCTATGCGAGCGCGGTCGTGCTCGACCTCGACGGCATCGATGCCACCCCCGATCTGGCTGACGCCTCACTCGCCGTCCTGCTCGTCGTCCTCGGCGCCGCCGTGGTGATCCAGCTCGTGTGCGTGATCCTTCTGTTCTTCGGCAGCAACCTCGCACGCGTCGCCGTGATGACCGTCGCCACCCTGTCCATCGCCAGCGCCTTCGCGAGCTGGTGGGCGCGCGATCAGGAGATCACGCTGTTCACGACCCTGCCTGCGCTGGCGCTCGACATCCTCGTGCTGCTCGCGCTGTCCAGCCGCAGCGCCGCGGCGTACGCCCGTCGCACCGAGAAGCGCTGAGAGGTCCCGTGTTCGACAGTCCCCTTTCCGCGTCCGCCTACGAGGTGCTCGGAGTCACCGCGGATGCCGACGGCGAAGAGCTCCGCAAGGCGTACCGCCTGCGGCTGCGTCAGACCCATCCCGACACGGGCGGAGATGCCGCGCTCTTCGTGCAGGTGCAGCGCGCGTGGGAGCTCGTCGGCACACCGGAGGCGCGCACCGCCTACGACCGCGGTCACGGCTTCGGCGCCTCGGCGCCCTCCTACGGTCCGGAAGGCGCCGACGGCAGCGGCGCCGGTACGAGCTGGCGTCCGCCGTCGCGACCGGCCGACACCCGCCCACGCGCGCGCTCGTTCGGCCAGCCCGGGGGGTGGCGTCGAGAGCGCTACCTCGATCTCATCCGCGAGTGGGCGGGACGCGGCACCGAGGTGCCCGACCCCTACGACCCGGCGCTGGTGCGCGCGGCCCCGCGCGAGCTGAAGCGGATGCTCGCGGACGCCCTCGCCGAAGAGGCCAGCGCGCGTGTCATCGGCGACCTGGGCATGGGATACACGGTGTGGCATGACGTCGCCGTCGACCCGCGTGATCCGTCGCTGAAGGTCGATCACATCGTGCTGGGACCCAGCGGCCTCTACGCCCTGCTCAGTGAGGATCTCGGTGGTCCCGTGCGACTGCGACGCGGCGAGCTGATCGGTGAGGGCGTCGAGGGCTCTCCGATCGCCGACCTGGTCGCGGGGGCCCGCGTGCTGGCGCGCGCGGCGCGCGTCCGCTTCAGCGGCGCGATCGTGGTGCTGCCCGACGAGGACGTCGTGAGCGCGATCGAGGAGATCGGCCGGGTGCGCTCGCTGCCCGTGGCGGTCGTCGCGCGATCGGCGCTGGCGACGGTGCTCCGGCGGGGCCTGACCGGTGCCCGCGACATCGGCGGCAATGAGCTGTTCGATGTGCGCACCCGTCTGCAGCAGAGCGTGCGCTTCGTCTGAGGGGCGTGCGGGTTCGGCCGTCTAGGGTGAGGACATGGACCCCGCCGGCTGGACCTTCGTGATCCTCGCGCTCGCGGTCGTCGCGTTCGTCAGCGGCAAGGTGCCGTTGGCGCTCGTCGCCGTGGGCGTCGCGCTCGCGCTCTGGGCCACCGGGGTGCTCACCCTCCCGGAGGCGTTCGCGGGCTTCGGCGACCCCACGGTGCTGTTCATCGCGTCGCTGTTCGTCGTGAGCGAGGCGCTGGATGCCACGGGTGTCACGGCCTGGCTCGGCCATCAGGTCGTCACACGCGCGGGCGCGGGGCGGGCCCGTCTCACCGTCATCATCGGTGCGCTGGCGGCGGTTCTCACCGCCTTCATCTCCATCAACGGCGCGGTCGCCGCCTTGCTGCCGGTCGTGGTCGTCGTCGCCGTGCGCGCCGGCATCGTTCCGTCGAAACTGCTGATCCCCCTAGCGTTCGCCGCCAGTGCGGGCTCGCTGCTCACCCTCACCGGCACGCCCGTGAACATCGTCGTCAGCGAGGCCGCCGTCGCCGCCGGCGGGCGGGAGTTCGGCTTCTTCGAGTTCGCGCTC
This sequence comes from Sphingomonas sp. BLCC-B65, assembly GCF_028550675.1. Classification (NCBI taxonomy): domain Bacteria; kingdom Pseudomonadati; phylum Pseudomonadota; class Alphaproteobacteria; order Sphingomonadales; family Sphingomonadaceae; genus Sphingomonas; species Sphingomonas sp. BLCC-B65. The sequence continues at coordinate 2,177,532 of NZ_JAQQGL010000001.1, forward strand.
GCCGGCATCCCCCTGGTGCTGTCGACGGTCGCCGTCGTCGCGCTCGGCGGCGGACGGCTGCTTCCGGCTCGTGCCGCCGAGCGCCTGGCCGATCTCGCCCCCGATCCTCGCGCGCACGCTCAGACCCTTCGCGACAGCTACGACGTCGACCTCGACACGGGCCGCCTGTTCAGCGCGCGCGAGGGTGTCGCCGAGGTGCTCGTGTCCCCTCGCTCGCGTCTCATCGGGCGCACGGCGTCGGCCGGCATGACCACGAACGACGAGAACCTGGTGATCCTCGCCGTCCGCCGCGGCGAGGAGGACGGGCCGAACGCCTCGCGCGGCACCGGTGTTGCCGGATCACTCGTGCTGCGCGCCGGCGATGCGGTGCTGGTCCAGGGGCCGTGGGCCGCGCTGACGCGCTACACGCGGTCGCCCGACGTCATCGCCGTCACCCCTCCCCAGGTCCTGCAGCGCGCCGTTCCGCTGGGCCGGGGCGCCAAGCGGGCGATCGGCATCCTCGCGGCGATGGTCGTGCTGCTCGCGACCGGACTCGTGCCCGCCGCCGTGGCGGGACTGCTGGCGGCCGGTGCCCTCGTGCTGACCCGGGTCTTGAGCGTGCCGCAGACCTATCGCGCCATCTCGTGGACCACCGTCATCCTCATCGCCGGGATGGTTCCGCTGTCGTCCGCCTTCGTATCGACGGGTGCCGCCGACGTCGTCGCCGACGCCGTCCTCGGCGTCATCGGTACCGGCTCGCCGCACCTGGCGCTCCTGGTGCTCTGCGTGCTGACGATGGTGCTCGGCCAGTTCATCTCCAACGTCGCGACCGTCCTGGTCGTGATCCCCATCGCCGTCGCGATCTCGCACGCGCTCGATGCGAGTGTGCAGCCGTTCATGATGGCGCTCACCGTCGCCGGGGCCGCGGCATTCCTCACCCCGGTCGCGACGCCCGCCAATCTGATGGTGATGCAGCCGGGCGGCTATCGATTCGGCGACTACGGCCGGCTCGGGTTGCCGCTGATGTTCGTGTACCTCGCGGTCGCCGTGCTGTACGTGCCGCTCATCTGGCCGTTCTGACGCGTCGCGCCGGGCGCGATCAGCGCACCAGCCCCCAGAGCTGCAGCGGGTGGGTGAGACGCCACCACGCGTCGGGATCGGGGATGTCGGCCGTCAGGTGCACCCCGACCGTCGCTGCGTTCAACGGGCCGCGCACCAGCACCTGGCCGACGGCGGCGTTCGCCGTGCGGGCCTGTCCCAGATCGAGCGTCGTGGTCGTCGCCGCCGCGGCGCCGTTCCAGAGGATGACTGCCGCGTCGGCATCCGTCACGATGTTCGCCGTCGCCCCCCAGGCGGTGCTCACCACGCCGGCGAGCGTGCCGGCCGGCAGGGCGAGGGGTGTCGAGACCTCGGTGGTGACCTCGGACAGCAGACGTGCCGTCTCCTGGTCGCGTGCCTCGGCAGTGGGCTGACCCAGAGCGGTGGCATAGACGCGCACCTGGGTGGTCCCGACGGTGATGTCCTTCGCCGCGAGCAGGTTGTAGAACGCTGCCAAACTGCCCGTCTTCAGCCCCACGACGCCGGGGTCGGTCAGCAGATCGTTCGTGTTCGTCACCTCACCCGCCCCGGGCAGCTCGACGCTGCGAGTGCGTGCGATCTCGGCCACCACGGGGTTGGCGAGGGCGAGCTGCGCCAGCGTCACCAGAGCGGCCGGCTCGGCGGTGTTGGCGGGGTCGATTCCCGTCGGCTCGGACAGCGTGATGGCCCCGAGGCCGTGACGGTCCAGCCATGCCCGCGCGGCCTGGGCGAAGACCTCGTCGGTTGGCCAGAGGGTGCTGGCCAGTCGATTCGTGTAGTTGCCCGCCGACCCCATCAGAATGCCCTGCAGCATCTGGTACTCGGTGAGCGTGCCTCCGACGGGGACATCCAGCGCTGACTCGTCGTCCGCCAGATAGTCCCAGTACGTCTGGCGGTCGCGCGAGGTGAAGGTGAACTCCGGCCCGGGCTGTCCGACGCTCAGCGGCATCTCGTCGAGGATCATCAGGACGGTGACGACCTTGGAGATGCTCGCCATCGAGACGGGTGCGCTCGAGGATGCCGCGACGGCCTCGAATCCCGCGACGCCGACGGCGCCGGCGCCCGCGGACGGCCACGCCACGGCCGACACGGTCGCCACCGGTCCGTCGGGCGTGATCTCCCGCACGGTCGGCGCCACGGCCCAGAGCGGCCAGAGCAGCGTCGCGGCCGCGTAGGCGCCGCAGACGCCGATGGCGGTGAGCAACGGCACGACGACGCCGGCGCGCAGCGGGGAGCGTCGCGGGCGTCGAGCAAGCAGGTCGGGAGCCGCACCGGCCGCGATCGGCGTATCGACCGCGCCGGTGACGGTCTCATCGTCCACCCAGGCGAGCGCGCGGCGGCCTGCGCGGTTGCGGACGACGACGGTATCGGTCGGGGCGGTGCTCTCGCGCAGCGCGCGGCGCGACGGCGGGGGCGCGTCGTCCGAGGTCACCCGCTCAACGTACCCGTTCGCCGCTATACTCGAGCGCACAACCACGGGAGTCCGGTGAGCCGGGCTGAGAGGAAGCGATCCACGCTTCGACCGTCGAACCTGATCCGGATCATGCCGGCGCAGGGAGGAGAGAATATGCACGCGTCTGCGTCCCCGTCCACCGTCACCTCGTCGGATGCCGCGGCATCCCGTTCCGCCGTCGGCGTCGGCCGTCTGCGCTGGAGAGTCGTCGACATCGTCGTCGCCAGTGTCATCGGCGTCGCGTCGGGCCTGATCTTCCTGCTCTGGAACATCGGCTACCTCGGCCCGAAGAGCCTGCTGGAACCCCTGCTGCCCGGCATGCAGGGCCTGCTGGACGGGCCGTGGCTGTTCGCCGGCGTGCTGGGTGCTCTCCTCATCCGCAAGCCGGGAGCGGCGATCTACACCGAGACGCTCGCGGCCGTCGTCTCGGCCCTCGTCGGCAACCAGTGGGGCGGCTTCCTGACCCTCGAGGCGGGACTCGTCCAGGGTCTCGGAGCCGAGCTCGTCTTCCTGTTGTTCTTCTACCGGGCGTGGAAGCTCCCCGTCGCCATCCTCGCCGGCGCCGGGGCTGCCCTTGCGGGGGGCATCAACAATCTGATCCTCTGGTACGCCGGGGCCGACGCCGCGTTCACGGTGATCTACCTGATCTGCACCACCATCTCGGGCGCCGTCATCGCCGGTGCCCTCTCGTGGGTGCTCGCGCGCGGTCTCGCCGCGACCGGTGCGCTGGATCGCTTCGCCGCGGGGCGCGAACGCCGCGACCTCGTCTGAGCGTGGCCGTCGACCTCGGCGGGCCGGTCGCGCCGGTCACGGTCAGCGCCCAGGGATGGGGCTGGCGGCACGCGTCACGCCGGGCGTGGGCTGTGCGCGACGTGTCGTTTCGCATCGAACCCGGCGAACGCGTGCTGCTGCTCGGTGCTTCCGGCGCGGGCAAGTCGACCCTGCTGCAGGGGCTTGCGGGCGTGCTCGGCGGCGACGAGGAGGGCGAGTCGGCGGGAGCACTGCTGATCGACGGCGTCCCGGCCGCGCAGACCCGCGGCCGGGCGGGCCTCGTGCTGCAGGATCCCGACGCGCAGGTGATCCTCGCGCGAGTGGGTGACGACGTCGCGTTCGGCTGCGAGAACCTGGGCGTGCCGCGTGAGGAGATCTGGCCGCGCGTGCACGCGGCACTGGATGCCGTGCGGCTCGACGTCGAGATCGACCGGCCGACGCAGGCGCTGTCGGGCGGGCAGAAGCAGCGGCTCGCGCTCGCCGGCGCGCTGGCCATGCGGCCGGGCCTGCTCCTGCTGGACGAGCCGACCGCCAATCTCGACCCGGCCGGTGTCGCCGACGTCCGCGACGCTGTGGGGCGCGTTCTCGACGGCACCGGGGCGACGCTCGTGGTCGTGGAGCATCGGGTCGACGTCTGGCTCCCGCTCGTGGACCGGGTGATCGTGCTCGGGGCGGAGGGACTGCTCGCCGACGGCCCGCCGCAGAGCGTGCTCGGCGCGCGGGCGGCCGAGCTCGCCGACGCGGGTGTCTGGGTTCCCGGCATCCCGGCGGCGGTGCCGCCTCCGCCCGCCGCAGCCGCGGGCGACGACCTGCTGCGCGCGGGGGACCTGGCCGTCGCGCGCGTGCGCGGCGTGCCGGTCGCCACGGGCATCGATCTCGAGGTCCGCGCCGGGGAGGCGCTCGCCATCACGGGGCCCAACGGGGCCGGCAAGTCGACTCTCGGCCTCACTCTCGCGGGACTGCTGCGGCCGGCATCCGGCGACCTGTCGGCCTCGGCGACGCTCGCCGCCGGCGCCGCGCCGGCACCGATCGCGTGGCGCTCACGTGAGCTTCTCACCCGTATCGGCACCGTCTTCCAGGACCCGGAGCATCAGCTGCTCGCCCGGTCGGTACGCGGCGAGCTCGAGGTCGGGCCGCGCGCGCTCGGAGTGGACGAGGCCGCGTCTGCCGCCCGCGTGGACGAGCTGCTGGAGCGGCTGCGGCTGACCGCGTTGGCCGCCGCCAACCCGTACACGCTCTCGGGAGGGGAGAAGCGCCGGCTCACCGTCGCCGCCGTCCTCGCCACCGCCCCGCGCGTCCTGGTGCTGGACGAGCCGACCTTCGGCCAGGACGCGCGCACGTGGGCGGAGCTGGTCGCGCTGCTGGCCCGCCTGCGCGACGAGGGGTCGGCCATCGTGGCGATCACCCATGACGAGGCCGTCGTCGATGCGCTCCACGCCCGGCGTTTCGCGCTGACTGCGGATGCCGCGGCATGAGCATGCTCGCCGCCGACACCCGCACCCGGCCCGGCGTCATCGCGCGGGTCAATCCGGTCGCCAAACTCGCCGCCAGCGCGGTGATCGCCCTGCCGCTGATCGTGACGCTGGATTGGGTGTCGGCCGCGGTCGCGCTGGCGCTGGAGAGCGTCCTGTTCGTGTTCGCGGGGCTGCGGTGGCGGGAGTTCTGGATGCGGACCTGGCCCGTGTGGCTGGCCGCGCCGCTGACGGCGCTGACGATCGCGCTCTACGGCGCGGCGTCCGGGCAGGTCTACGTCGAATGGTTCGTCCTGCGCATCAGCGAGGGGTCGCTCGCGCTGGCGGTCGCGACCTTCTTCCGCGTGCTGGCCGTGGCCCTGCCCTCGGTCGTGCTGTTCGTCACCGTCGATCCCACTGATCTCGCCGACGGCCTGGCCCAGGTGTGGCGCCTGCCCGCACGGTTCGTGCTCGGCGCGCTGGCGGGCCTGCGCATGGTCGGACTGTTCCTCGAGGACTGGAGGGCTCTGGAACTCGCCCGCCGGGCACGCGGCATCGCCGATCAGGGGCGTGTTCGCCGCTTCGCCGGCATGGCCTTCGCGCTGCTCGTGCTCTCCATCCGCCGCGGTTCCAAGCTCGCCACCTCGATGGAGGCGCGCGGCTTCGGCGCTCCCGGCCGCCGCACGTGGGCCCGCGCCTCCCGCTTCGGCAGGCGCGAATGGATGCTCGTGGCGGTGGGCGTCGCGATCTCCGCCGTCTCGGTGTCGGCCGCGGTTGCGGCGGGCACGTGGAACTTCATCCTCGGGCCGCGCTGAGCGGCAGCTCCACGATGCGGCGGGCGAGAGCCTCCTCGACGACCAGTTCGGTGATGAGCCCCGCCGCCAGCGCGCCGCGCAGCGCGTCGATCTTCGACAGGCTCGACACCGCACACAGGCGACGGGGGATGCGGCGGATGACGTCGAACGACGGACCGCTCGAGCGATCGTTGAGCTCGATGCCGCCGGTCGAGCCATCCAGCCGGTAGAACACCGTGGCGCAGTCGCCGACGACGCCGTCGCGCAGCAGCACCCGCAGATCCTCGCCGGTCAGGTAGCCGCCGGCATAGACGTGCGAGGGAACGTCCGCCTGGGGCGAGCCGAGCCCGAAGACGAACACCTGCACGCGCGCCTGCGCCTCCACGACGCGGCGGATGGAGCGCTCCCGCCACAGCAGCTGCTTCGTGTGCGGGTCATCGAACAGCGCCGGCACGGGAAACTGCTGCACGTCGGTGCCGAAGGCCTGCCCGAAGCGTTCCAGAATGGCCCCCGAGTAGCTGATGCCCGAGGTCGACTCGTTGGCCGCGCCGTTCATCTGCACGATCTGCGATTCGTGCAGCCGCTTGGTCGGCAGATGACGGGCGATCGCCGACACGGTCGCGCCCCAGGCGATGCCGATGCTCGCCTGGGGATCGAGCGTGGTCGACAGGACGTGCGCCGCGGTGCGCGCGGTGCGCTCGAGGCGCTCGGCGTCGGTGGAACGCGGCGGCGTGCTGACGACGTGCACCGAGATGCCGTAGCGCTCGGACAGACGCCGGGCGACGACGCTCGTGGCCTCCTGTGGCGAATGAACCGTGATCTCCACCAGGCCGATCTCGCGGGCGTGAGCGATCAGGCGCGAGACCGATGATCGCGACAGCTTCATCTCGGAGGCGATCTGCTCCATCGTCTGGTCCTGCACGTAGTACAGCTGCGCGGCGTGCAGTGCGTCACGGGCTCGCGCCTCGGCGTCGGTCTCGATGCTCACGTGTCCTCCTGATCATGAACATTCCTCCTGCACATTCGTGCAGGGTGCGGGCTACGATGCACGTATGTTCAGATCGTTTGCGCGTTCGTTCACCGGCGTTTCAGTGTAGATCCGTTCCACCGTGAAAAACGCGCGGCGAGACACTGCGAAGCCGCGGAAGGAAGAGCGATGACCGAGTCGAAGGCGACGATCCGTCCGAACATCCAGGCCCTGAAGGACCGCCCCCACGCGGACGTTCTCGTCATCGGGGGTGGAATCAACGGCATCGCGACGTTCCGCGACCTCGCGCTGCAGGGCGTCGACGTCGCCCTCGTGGAACGCGACGACTACGTGAGCGGCGCGTCCTCGGCATCCAGCCACATGATCCACGGTGGTGTGCGGTATCTGGAGAACGGCGAGTTCCGCCTCGTGAAGGAGTCGGTGACCGAGCGCAACCGGCTCGTGCGCAACGCGCCCCACTTCGTGCGCCCGCTGCCCACGACGATTCCGATCCACCGCACCATCTCGGGCATCCTCACTGCGCCCTTCCGTCTGCTCGTCACGCACGGCCGCGGCAAGCCGAGCGAGCGCGGTGCGCTGCTGATCAAGCTCGGTCTCGTCATGTACGACACCTTCTCGCGCGACGGGGGTGCCGTCCCGCGCCACCGGTTCCACGGGCGTCGCCGCTCGCGCGAGCTGTTCCCCGACCTCGATGACCGGTTCCGCTACACCGCGACCTACTACGACGCCTCCATGCACGACCCCGAGCGCCTCGCGCTGGACGTGCTGCGCGACGGTGCCCGGGAGGAGTCCGCGCGCGCCGCGAACTACGCACCCGTCGTCGGTGCCGACGGGAAGGCGGTCATCATCCGCGATGCCGTCACCGGCGAGGAGTTCCCCTTCACCGCCGACGTCGTCGTCAACACGAGCGGCCCCTGGACCGACATCACCAATGACGCTCTGGGCACCCCCACCCGATTCATGGGCGGCACGAAGGGCTCGCACATCGTCCTCGAGAATGCGGAGCTGCTGGAGGCGACCCGCGGCAACGAGATCTTCTTCGAGGCGGCCGACGGTCGGATCGTGCTGATCTACCCGCTCAAGGGCCGCGTCATGGTCGGAACGACCGACATCGACGCCGACCCGTCGACGCCGACCGTCTGCACCGACGACGAGATCTCGTACTTCTTCGACCTCATCGCACAGGTCTTCCCGCACATCGCGGTCGACCGCTCGCAGATCGTCTACACGTTCTCGGGCATCCGCCCGCTGCCCCGGCACGACGACCTCGCGCCGGGCTTCGTGTCGCGCGACTACCGCATCGAGAAGGCGCGCCTGGGCGGTGCCGCCGGCGTTCCGGTGATGAGCCTGGTCGGCGGGAAGTGGACCACCTTCCGTGCCCTCGCCGAGCACCTGTCCACTGAGGTGCTCGCTGCGCTCGGGCGTCCGCGCCGGATCTCGACGCTCGATCTCGCCATCGGCGGCGGCGCCGGATACCCGCGCACCGACGCGGACCGCTCGCGCTGGCTCGAGGCCCATCGTGGAGCGCACAGCGCCGCGTTCGCCGATCGCATGCTGGAGCGCTACGGCACCTACGCGACCGAGATGCTCGGAACGCTGCCGGTCAACCAGCGCCCCCTCGAGCACGCCCCGGGCTACTCGGCGGAGGAGATCGCCTTCCTGGCCGAGCGTGAGGAGGTCGTCACGCTCATCGATCTGCTGCTGCGCCGCACGCACATCGCGTTCGTCGGCGGCGTGACCGCCGACACCCTCGCCGAGGTCGCGGAGGCGGCTGCCCCCGTGCTCGGGTGGGATGCCGATGCCATCCGAGCCCAGATCGACGACGCGGCCCGCGAGCTCCAGGAGCGGCACCGCATCGATGTGGAAACCTCCCACCTGGCGCCCTTGAGCGCATGAGAGGCAGGAGGAGCCGCTTCTAGAATCCGGCGCGGCCTGACGCCGGCATCCCCTTCAGGCCATCCTTCCCACCCGGCGGCGTCGCCGGGGGAACCTCTGCAGAAAGGTCAATGCTGACATGCACGACATCAATCTCGGGCTCTACTTCGTGTCAGAGCTCGTCGGGACGGCGATGCTGCTCCTGCTCGGCGGTGGCGTCGTCGCCAACGTCATCCTCGCCAAGTCGAAGGGCTTCGGCGGCGGGACGCTGATGATCAACTGGGGCTGGGGCCTCGCGGTGTTCGCGGGTGTGCTCGTCTCCTCCTACTCCGGTGCACAGCTGAACCCGGCCGTCTCCATCGCCCTGCTGATCGCCGGCAAGATCGGCGTCGCGCAGTTCTTCGTCGCGATCGCCGCGCAGCTGGTCGGCGCGTTCATCGGTGCGGTGCTCTGCTGGCTCGCCTACAAGCAGCACTTCGACGAGGAGCCGGACGCGGCCACCAAGCTCGGAGTCTTCTCCACCGGTCCCGCCATCCGCTCCTACGGCTGGAACCTGATCACCGAGGTCATCGGCACCTTCGTGCTCGTGTTCGTCATCTTCGCGTTCGCCGACTACGGCGACGTGCAGATCGGTGTTCCGGGTGCGCTCGGACCGCTCACCGCCGTGCCCGTCGCCCTCCTGGTGGTCGGCATCGGCGCCTCGCTCGGTGGCCCCACCGGCTACGCCATCAACCCGGCTCGTGACCTCGGTCCCCGCATCGCCCACGCGATCCTCCCGATCAAGGGCAAGGGCTCCAGCGACTGGTCCTACGCCTGGGTGCCGGTCGTCGGCCCGCTGCTCGGTGGCACGATCGCCGCGCTCGCCGCTCCGGTGCTGCTGCACCTCGCGCACCTCTGATCCCGTTCCCGATCCTCACTACAGACACCTAGACAAGGACGTCCACTCATGAGCGACTACATCATCGCCCTCGACCAGGGCACCACCTCCAGCCGCGCGATCATCTTCGACAAGAAGGGCTCGATCATCTCCGTCGGCCAGAAGGAGCACGAGCAGATCATGCCGCGCGCCGGCTGGGTCGAGCACGACCCGATCGAGATCCGCGACAACATGCGCGAGGTCATCGGCATCGCGCTCGGTCGCGCGAACCTGACGCGGCACGACATCGCCGCGGTCGGCATCACGAACCAGCGCGAGACCGCCGTCGTGTGGGACAAGAACACCGGCATCCCGGTGTACAACGCGATCGTCTGGCAGGACACCCGCACGCAGCCCATCGTCGACCGGCTCGCGGGCGATGCGGGAGTCGAGCGCTACAAGGACATCGTGGGTCTGCCGCTCGCGACCTACTTCTCGGGCACCAAGATCGTCTGGATCCTCGAGAACGTCGAGGGTGCGCGCGAGAAGGCCGAAGCCGGTGATCTGATCTTCGGCACGACCGACACGTGGGTGCTCTGGAACCTCACGGGCGGCCCCGACGGCGGCGTGCACGCGACCGACGTCACGAACGCGTCGCGGACGCTGTTCATGGACCTGAAGACCCTCGAATGGCGCGACGACATCCTCGCCGACTTCGGTGTGCCGCGCTCGATGATGCCCGAGATCCGCTCCTCCAGCGAGGTCTACGGCGAGGCGCGCGACACGTCGCTCCTGCGCGAGACTCCGGTGGCCGGCATCCTCGGCGACCAGCAGGCGGCGACGTTCGGCCAGGCGGCGTTCGATGCCGGCGAGAGCAAGAACACCTACGGCACCGGCAACTTCCTGATCTTCCAGACCGGAACCGAGATCGTGAAGAGCGAGAACGGTCTGCTCACGACGGTCGGCTACAAGCTCGGCGACGGGCCCGCCCACTACGCGCTGGAGGGGTCGATCGCCGTCACCGGGTCGCTCATCCAGTGGCTGCGCGATCAGCTCGGCATCATCTCCTCCGCCCCCGAGGTGGAAGAGCTGGCCAAGAAGGTCGACGACAACGGCGGTGTCTACTTCGTGCCCGCCTTCTCGGGTCTGTTCGCACCGTACTGGCGTCCGGACGCCCGTGGTGCGATCGTCGGTCTCACCCGCTACGCGAACCGCAACCACATCGCCCGCGCTGCGCTGGAGGCCACCGCCTTCCAGACGCGCGAGGTGCTGGATGCCGTCAACGCGGACTCCGGTGTCGACCTCACCGAGCTCAAGGTCGACGGCGGCATGATCGCCAACGACACGCTGATGCAGTTCCAGGCCGACATCCTGGGCGTTCCGGTCGTGCGGCCGGTGGTCGCCGAGACCACCGCCCTCGGTGCGGCCTACGCGGCCGGTCTCGCGGTCGGGTTCTGGAACGACCTCGACGAGCTGCGGGCGAACTGGCAGGAAGACAAGCGCTGGACGCCGAACGACGACGTCGCCGAGCGCGAGCGTCAGCTGCGCCTGTGGAAGAAGGCCGTCACCAAGTCGATGGACTGGGTCGACGCTGACGTGAACTGATCTCGCTCCGCGCGATACCCGGATCGGGGTCGCAGACGGTCGCCTCTCGCGAGGCATGACGACCGTGTGCGACCCCGATCTCGCGTGCGGGGGCGGTCCCGTGCCGGCGGGAGCACGGAGGATTACGTCGCGTTCCAGAGGTCGCGGTAGAAGCTCATGCGCTCGGCATCCGCGTCGATGCCGTAGCCGTCGAGCAGGGCGCGCTCCCAACCCGGCCCGTAGTTCCATTCGGTGCTGATGGCGGCGACCGCGATGTCGGCCCACCGGTCGGCGACGCCGAGCGCCCCCAGGTCGACGTGTCCGCTCCAGCGCCCGTCGCCCCCGATGAGCGTGTTCGGGCAGCAGGCGTCGCCATGGCACACGACGAGCCGGTCGACGACGGGTCCCTCGGTGAGCGCGACGGGCAGGCGGACGCCGCGGCGGCGGGCCGCGGCGACGCGCGCCGGCACCGACCAGTCGAACGGACAGTCCGCGACCGGGAGGGCGTCGTGCAGGGCGCGCAACCCCGCGCCGACGGCGGCCACCGCAGTCGCCGGCTCGCCGACCCACCGCGGGTCGACCGCCGACAGGCCCGGCAGCGCGCGCGTCACGAGCCACTCGTGATCGCCGGCCTCACCGTGCGCGACGACCTCCGGCACCGGCGTGTAGGCGCGCGCCCAGGCCAGACGTGCCGCCTCGGCGGCCATCGTGGTCTCGAGGGTGCGGGGCGCGTACTTGATGTAGCGGCCGTCGTCGGTATGGAAGGTCACTCCGCCGCTTGCGTTGCGCCAGACCGGTGCGAGCCCGGCACCCGCCGCGAGGCGCCGCACCCGGACCGGGACCGGAAGGTGCTCGCTCGGGATGCTCACGGCATCCATCCTGCCCCTCGCGCCCGCGGCGGCGTCCGTGGTGAGATGGAACTGTGCCCACCTCTGTCGCTCGCCGTGTCGGCGTGCTCACCGCTCTCGACGACACCGACGGGCCGGCCCTCGCCCTCGGGGATGCCGCCGCGCGTCACGTCCGCCTGCGCCCCGACGGCCTGCAGCCCGCGCTCGGGGACGCGCCCGCCGGCTTCGTGCCCTGGGGACGGGTGCGCGCGGTGGTCGCTGACGTGCCCGCGACGTGGTGGCCGCATCCCGCCGTCGGCGACACCCTCGTGCCGCTGATCGAGGGCATCTTCGGCGGCTCGTCGGGAGAGATCTCCGAGACGCCGACCTTTCCCGTTCGGGTCACCACCGACGACGGGGCGGTCGTGGAGTGGCGAGCGACGCCGCACTACCTCTCCGGCTATCGGCGGCGGGATGCCGCGTTGGCCCGGCGCCTCGTCGATCACCTGGTCGCCGTGCCGGAGGCACGCGTGCTGCTCGCCCGTCCCGACGATCTGCTGGCGCGGCTGGGGGAGATCCTCCGAGCACACTGAGGTGGCATATTGAGACCTAGTACCGCGTATGCTGGCACTCAGTAGCACGACCCGTCGCTGAGCGACGGGAGCAGTCCGGACTTCGAAGGAGAATCCATGGATATCGTCGGCGCATCCGCGCTCGTCACCGGCGGGGCCAGCGGCCTCGGCCTGGCCACCGCGAGACGCCTCGCCGATGCGGGCGCGCACGTCGTGATCGTCGACCTCCCCACCTCCGCCGGCACCGAGCGGGCTGCGGAACTCGGCGGCACCTTCGCGGCCGCCGACGTCACCGACCCGACGCAGATCGCTGCCGCCGTCGACGCCGCCGTGGCGCAGGCTCCGCTGCGGGTGGTCGTCAACTGCGCCGGTATCGCTCCGCCCGCCAAGGTGCTCGAGCGCGACGGGTCGCCGAGCGATCTCGCACACTTCGAGCGCATCGTGCGTGTCAACCTCGTGGGCACGTACAACGTCATCGGGCAGGCCTCCGCCGCCATCGCGAAGACGGAGCCCACCGACGGCGGCGACCGCGGCGTCATCGTCAACACGGCCTCGGTGGCGGCCTTCGACGGTCAGATCGGCCAGCCCGCCTACTCCGCGAGCAAGGGCGGTGTGCACGCGATGACGCTGCCGATCGCCCGCGAGCTCGCGCGCTACGGCATCCGTGTGGTCACCATCGCCCCCGGGATCATGGAGACCCCGATGCTCGCCGGTCTCCCGGAGGCCGCGCAGCACAGTCTCGGTCAGCAGGTTCCCTACCCGGCCCGCCTCGGAAGGCCGGACGAATACGCGAGCCTGGTCGCCGAGATCGTGCGCAACGGCTACCTCAACGGTGAGACCATCCGCCTCGACGGCGCCATCCGGATGGCGCCGAAGTGACCGCCTCGATCATCCACACCCGCGACGGCGCGCTCGCCCGGCTCACGTTCAACCGGCCCGCGTCGCTGAACGCCATGGGCTTCGAGATGGGCACGCTCTGGCGCGACCTCGCCCACGAGATCACCGCCGATCCGACGGTCGGCGCCATCGTGCTGGATGCCGCAGGCCCCGCCTTCTGCGCCGGCGGCGACGTCGTCGAGATGGCGGCCTCCGGCTCGAGCGGCGACGACATCACAGCGATGGCACGCGTAATCCACGACGGCATCCGCACGTTCGTCGACTCCGACATTCCGATCGTCGCGGCGGTGCAGGGCGCCGTCGCGGGTGGGGGACTCGGTCTGATGCTCACGGCCGACTACGTCGTCGCAGGGCCCCGGGCGCGCTTCGTGAGCAAGTACGCCAATATCGGCCTCACCCCCGATCTCGGCGTCTCGACGCTGCTTCCGGCGGCGGTGGGGCAGACCCGCGCGCTGCGGATGCTGCTCGATGACCTCACCATCGACGCGGCCACCGCGCTCGAGTGGGGTCTGGTCACCGAGATCGCCGACGACCCGGGTGCACGTGCCGCCGAGCTGGCCCGATTCTGGCTCGACGGCGCGACCGCGGCCTTCGGTCAGGCCAAGCGCCTCGTCCGCGCCGGCGCGCGTCGCGCCTTCGCCGACAACCTCGACGACGAAGCCCGCACGATCGGCGCCAGCTTCGACACCCCGCAGGCGAAGGCCCGGGTCGCGGCGTTCGCCGCGGCATCCACCTCGCCCACCTCTGAAAAGGGACGCGCATGACTCTCGCCGGAAAGACCATCCTCATGTCGGGCGGCAGCCGTGGCATCGGCCTCGCGATCGCTCTGCGGGCGGCCCGCGACGGCGCCAACATCGCCCTCATGGCCAAGACCGACACCCCGCACCCCAAGCTCGCCGGCACCGTGCACAGCGCCGCGGCCGAGATCGAGGCGGCTGGCGGTCGGGCTCTGCCGATCGTCGGCGACGTGCGCAACGACGACGACATCACCGCTGCGGTGCTGAAGACCCACGGCGAGTTCGGGGGCATCGACATCGTCGTCAACAACGCCTCGGTGATCGACCTGTCCGGCTCGCTCGAGCTCGCCGCGAAGAAGTACGACCTCATGCAGGACGTCAACGTGCGCGGCACGTTCATGCTCAGCCGTGCCGCCGTGCCGATTCTGAAGGATGCCGAGAACCCGCACATCCTCTCGCTGTCGCCGCCCCTGAACATCACGCCGCGCTGGCTGGGTGCGCACACCGGCTACACCCTCGCCAAGTACGGCATGACGATGGCGACGCTGGGGATGGCTGCGGAGTTCGCGAAGGACGGCATCGCCGCCAATACCCTGTGGCCCGAGACGACGATCGCCACGGCCGCCGTGCAGTTCGCACTCGGCGGCGACCGGATGATGAAGGTCAGCCGCACCCCCGAGGTCTACGCCGACGCGGCGTACGAAGTGCTCACGCGTCCGGCGCGCGAGTACACCGGTCAGACACTCATCGTCGAGCAGGTGCTGCGCGATGCCGGGGTGACGGACTTCTCCCGCTACGCGGCGACACCGGGCACGCCCGACCACGAGCTGTTCCCCGACATCTTCCTCTGAGCCCTGCGTTTCGACTCGTCGCTGCGCTCCTCGCTCAACGACCGGAGGTGTGACACCCGGTCGTTGAGCGAGCCGAGCGAGTCGAAACGCGGTGTCAGATCAGCCCGAGACGCGTCAGCGCGTTGCTGACGCCGTCCTCCAGCACGCCGGTGGTGACGAGGTCGGCCATCGCCTGCAGTTCGGGATCGGCACCGCCCATCGCGACCGACGTGCCGACGACCTCGAACATCTCGACGTCGTTCCAGCTGTCGCCGATGCCGATGGCGTCGGCGGCATCCATCCCCAGCACGGCGAGCACCTCGGTGATCGCCGCGCCCTTGTTGACGCCCTGCTGGCAGATCTCGCCGTTCGAGCCGCCGGGCAGCGGGATGGAACCGGGGATCACGTGGAACTGCGGCCCCAGCTCGTCGGCGGCGCGGGTGAGCGTGTCGCTGGCCGTGCTGAGGAAGGTCGCCTTGACCACGGCATCGAGGTCGACCTCGTCGAGCGGCCGGTAATGGTTGAGGAGGGCGACATCCTCCGAGGCGGCGGCCGCCGCGCGTTCGTCGACCGGGGGGTGGGTTCGCACGAAGCGGCGGGCGTGCTCGAGCACGCCGGGGCTGACGTAGACGGTGCCGTCGGTCTGCAGGAAGTAGTGCGCACCGTGCTCTTCGAAGTACGCGATCATCCGGTCGACGAGGGGGCGCGGCATGAGGTGCGCGACGATCTGCTCGTCGCCGCGGACGGCGAAGGCGCCGCCGTTGGTGATGGCGCCGTCGACGGGGATGGCGCGCACCTTCGGGTTGATGTCGCCGGCCGAGCGACCCGTGCACAGGTACACCAGGTGACCGTTCGCGCGCGCGGCGGCGATCGCGACCGGCGTCGAGGCCGACATCTGGGCCCCGTGTTCGAGGATCGTCCCGTCGATGTCGATGAAGATGATGCGGCGGCGGGACGGGGATATCGACGAGGAGCTCACGGCATCCATTCTCCCCGGTGCGCCTGAACGTCCGGTGTCGCGACCGTCGCCGGCCCGAACCTCAGTGCTTCGGCCCGGTGACGAGCAGGATGCCGCCGAGCCCGATCATCATTCCGCCCCCGGTCGCGCTCAGCCGCTCGATGCGCTTCGGTGAGCGCGCGAACCACACGCGCGCCGCCGCGGCGGCGAGCACCCACATCGAATCGGATACGACCGCGAGCAGTGCGAACACCAGGCCGAGCTCGAGGAGCTGCAGCGGCACCGCGCCGGCCTTCAGATCGACGAACTGCGGCAGCACCGCGACGAAGAAGGCGAGCGTCTTCGGATTGGTGACACCCACGACGAAGCCCTGCCAGAGCTGACGGGCGTGCCCGCGCGGCAGCCCGGTCAGATCGGGTGCCGCCGTGGCGCTCTTGCGGTGGCGGATCGCCTGGATGCCGAGGTAGACGAGGTACAGCGAGCCGACGACCTTGAGGATCGTGAACAGCACGATCGACTGCGCCACGAGGCCCCCGACTCCGACCGCGACGAGTGCGACGATCGGGATGAGCGCGAGGCTCACTCCGGCGACGCTCAGCAGTCCGCCGGTGCGCCCGAGCGCGAGGGTACGTCCGACCGAGAACAGCACCGCCGGGCCGGGGATGAGAATCAGCACCAGCGCCGTCAGCGTGAACGCGAGCAGGTTCTCCCAGGGCACCATGGCGTCAGTCTAGGGGCGCGGTGCGCCCCCTCCTCGCCCACGCCTCTCGCCCAGAGCGGCTACGGTGGCAGCGATGGCTTCCTCCTTAGACCTGCGCTCCGCACTCCGCGACCGTCCCCTCGTGCTCGACGGCGGTCTGGGCACGCTGCTCGAGTCGCGCGGCAATGACCTGAGCGGTCGCCTGTGGTCGGCGCGGCTGCTGCGCGACGACCCCGAAGAGGTCCGTGCCGCCCACGCCGAGTTCGTGGATGCCGGCGCGGACGTGCTCGTCACCTCCTCCTACCAGCTCGCGTACGGCATCGGCATGGACGACGACGAGGTCGACGACCTGCTGCGCCGCAGCGTCGCGCTCGCGAAGGGCGCGGGCGATGCGTTCGTCGCGGCATCCGTGGGCCCATTCGGGGCCGTCCGTGCCGACGGCAGCGAGTACACCGGTGCGTACGACGTCGACGTCGAGACGCTGCGCACCTTCCACCGCCGCCGGCTGGAGGTGCTGGCCGATGCCGGGGCCGACGCCCTCGCCATCGAGACGATTCCGAGCCGACTCGAGGTGCAGGCGCTCGCCGCCGAGCTCGGCCGTCTCGGCCGCCCCGATCTGCCGGTGTGGATCAGCCTCTCCGCAGCCAGCAGTGGCTTCGTGGGTGCGGATCTCGCCGCCGCGCTCGCCGACGCGGCCGAGGTCGCCGGTGTCGTCGCGGTGGGCGTCAACTGCTGCCCGCCCGAGGCGGTGGCACCCGCCCTCGCGGCTGTGCCATCGGGCGTTGCCGGCATCGCCTATCCGAACTCCGGTGAGCGCTGGGATGCCGAGGCCCGCACCTGGGTGGGCGAGGGGGGTGTGCCGACCGCGCTGGCGAGCGCGTGGATCGCGGCCGGTGCCCGACTCGTCGGCGGTTGCTGCCGCACGACTCCGGCGCATATCGCGGCGCTGGCGGCGTCGCTGCGCTGACGACCACCGCGCTGCGTCCGGCGCCTCGGGTCAGACCAGGCCGTTACGGAGGAACGCGAGGGAAAGGCCGTCCTCGTCGATCGCGGCGGTGACCTGATCGGCGAGCGCTTTCACGCCGTCGACCGCATTGCCCATCGCGACGGCGGTGCCGACCGCGGCGAACATCTCGACGTCGTTCCAGTTGTCGCCGATGCCGACCGCATCGCGTGCGTCGAGGTCGAGCTCGGCGAGCAGCGAGCGGATCGCGGCTCCCTTGTGCACGCCGCGGGGCGCGATCTCGCCCGAGGCCGCGAACGCGACCGGAATGGTGCCCCCGACGACCTCGAAGTCATCCGCCAGCTCGGTCAGCGCGCGCGCCGCGGCATCCTCGTCGTCGGTCACGAACACGAGCTTCGCGAGGAGCGTCGGATCGATCTCGTGCGGCTCGCGGAAGACCTTGCCGGGAAGGCCGGCGGCCCCGAACCTCTCGGCGAAGAGCGCGGACAGCTCCGCCGAGCCGAACAGCTGGTCGTACGACTGGAAGTATCCGTGCAGGTCGTTGTCGACCAGATAGCGCTGCAAGCGCGCGACCTCGTCGGGGGTGAACAGGGTGGCGGCGACGATCCGCCCGCCGAGGCTGGCGAACGCGCCGCCGTTGGTCACGGCGCCGTCGAAGCCGATGTCCATGAGCTCGTCGTGCAGTTCCGCCGTGCCGCGCCCCGTGCTCAGGAACACCAGGTGTCCCCGAGCACGGGCGGCGCGGATCGCCTCCACCGCGGTGGGCGGGATGTGGCGGCCGCCGTGCATGATCGTCCCGTCGACGTCCAGGAAGATCGCACGTGTCCGGGCGGAGCCGACCGTCGCGGAGGAGGGGCGGGTCATACGGTCAAGGCTCCGCCGTTGGTGCGGATCACGTCGGCGTACCAGTGGAAGGACTTCTTCTTGTAGCGATCGAGGGTGCCCGACCCGTCGTCGTTGCGGTCGACGTAGATGAAGCCGTATCGCTTGCTGAGCTGGGCGGTGGATGCCGAGACCAGGTCGATGCATCCCCAGGAGGTGTAGCCCAGCACGTTCACGCCGTCGGCGATCGCCTCTCCGACCTGCACGAGGTGGTCGTTCAGATATGCGATCCGGTAGTCGTCGACGACCGTCTTCACGCCGTCGATCTCGACGAGCTCATCCTTCGCGCCCAGGCCGTTCTCCACGATGAACAGCGGCTTCTGCCACCGGTCCCAGAACTGGTTCAGCACCAGGCGCAGGCCGACCGGGTCGATCTGCCAGCCCCACTCGCTCGCCTCCAGCGTCGGGTTCGGCACGCCGCCCATGATGTTGCCCTCGCCCGTCACCTTCTTCGCGGGGTCGGCCGTGGCGGCGACGGACATGTAGTAGCTGAACGAGACGAAGTCGACGGTGTTCTGCAGATCCTCGCGATCCTGCTCCGTGATCTCGAGCTCGATGCCCTTCTCGCGAAGAGTCCGCAGGAAGTACCCGGGGTAGGCGCCGCGGGTGTGCACGTCGCCGTAGACCAGGTTGGAGTGATCGAAGGCCATGACCTCCCGTGCGTCGGCCGGTGAGGGCGTCAGCGGGTAGACCGGCATCGACAGCACCATGCACCCGATCTGGGCGTTCGGGGCGACCTCCCGTGCGATCCGGGTGGCCCGCGCCGAGGCGACGAGCTCGTGATGCATGGCCTGGTAGAGGGTCTGTGCGCTGAGCTGATCCTTCGGGGTGTTGATGCCGCCCGACATGAACGGCGCGTGCAGCAGCGAGTTGATCTCGTTGAAGGTCAGCCAGTACTTCACCCGGGCGCCGAAACGCTCGAAGAGGGTACGGGCGTAGCGCTCGTAGAAGCCGATGAGCCGGCGGTCGGTCCATCCGTCGTAGGTCTCGGCGAGATGCAGCGGCGTCTCGTAGTGCGAGATCGTGACGAGCGGCTCGATGCCGTGCTTGTCGAGCTCGTCGAGCAGGCGGTCGTAGAACGCCAGACCCTCCTCGTTGGGCTCCGTTTCGTCGCCCTTCGGGAAGATGCGGCTCCATGCGATCGAGAACCGGTACGTCGTGAAGCCCATCTCCGCGAACAGTGCGATGTCTTCGGCGTAGCGGTGATAGTGGTCGATGCCGACCAGCTTGAGGTTGTCGTCGGTGGGGCCCGCGGTGCGCGGGCCGACGATGCCGTGGGGCATGACGTCCTGGACCGACAGGCCCTTGCCCCCCTCGCGGTAGGCGCCCTCCAGCTGGTTGGCGGCGGTGGCACCGCCCCAGAGGAAACCCTCGGGGAAGGCGGGTGCGGTGGTGCTCATGATGATTCTCCTTGTGTCCGCGGTCACTTCGTCGCGGCGACCGAGTCGACCGACACGGCGGTGAACAGGGGCTCACCGTGGGCGATCGGGCCGGACGCGGCATCCGCGATGGCGGGGTACAGGTCGGGGTTGGTCACGATGACGGGGGTGGTGAGGTCGTAGCCGGCCTTCTCGATGGCGTCACCGTCGAACTCGACGAGCAGATCGCCGGCGGCCACCTGCTGTCCGGCGGCCACCTTCACGGAGAAGTGGGCGCCGCCGAGCTTCACGGTGTCCAGGCCGATGTGGATCAGCACCTCGGTGCCGTCGGCGTGACGCAGACCGAACGCGTGACCGGTCGGGAAGGCGGCGACGACGGTGCCGGCGAACGGCGCGTAGACGGCGCCGGAGCGCGGCTGGATCGCGACGCCCTGGCCGAGCGCGCCGTCGGCGAAGGCTGCATCGGCCACCTCGTTCAGCGCGATGACGGTGCCGTCGACGGGGGCGAGCACCGTGACGTCGTTCGCGGCGACCGGGACGGCGGCCGGTGCGGCGTCGTCGGCGGGCTCCTTGAATCCGACGATCACGACGAGCGCGAACGGCAGCACGATCGCGACGAGCAGGCCGAGACCGAGCATCACCATGTTGCCATTGCCGAGCAGGGCGGTGATGGCGAGACCGGAGGGGACGACGAACGCCTTGGAGAAGACACCGCCCAGCGCGATGATCGCGCCGCCGAGGGCGCCGCCGGCGACGCCGAAGGCGAACGGCCGCTTGAGGGGCAGGTTGATGCCGTAGATCGCGGGCTCGGTGATGCCGGCGAGGAAGCCGGAGAGCGTCGCGGGAGCGGCGAGGGACTTGAGGTTCTTGTTGCGGGCGCGCACCCAGACGCCGGCGACGGCTCCCGCCTGGGCGAGCACGGCGGCGAACACGGGGCCGAGCAGGAGGATCTGTCCGGTCGTCTGGAACTCGACCTGGAAGACCGGTACGAGGCCCCAGTGCAGACCGAAGATGACGAAGACCTGCCAGAGGCCGCCCATGATCGCGCCGCCGGCCCAGGGCGCGACGTCCCAGACCCAGCTGACCGCGCCGCCGACGCCGCGCGAGAGCAGATCGGAGATAGGGCCGATGACGACGAAGACGAGGGGAACCGCGATGAGCACGACGATCATCGGCGTGACGAAGCGGCGGATCGCGCCCGGCAGCTTCGCGTAGAGGAACTTCTCGGCGTGGCTCTGCAGCCACACGATGATGATGATCGGGATGACGCTGGAGACGTAGCTGACCATCGTGAAGGGGATGCCGAAGAACGTGAGGCCCGGGGCACCGTTCGCGGCGACGATCGTCGGGTAGACCAACGCGCCGGCGATGGCGAGCGAGGTCCATTCGTTCGCCTTGAAGTAGCGGGCGGCGGTGATGGAAAGGACCATCGGCAGGAAGTTGATGAAGGCGTCCGACAGCGCGTAGAGCACGACATAGGTCGACGAGGTGGCGTCGATCCATCCGAAGGTCGCCGCCGCCGACAGGAACGCCTTGAGCAGGCCGGTGCCCGCCAGCGTCCACAGTGCGGGCGTGAAGATCGCGGAGATCATCGAGATGAAGCGGTTGAACAGGTTGCCCTTCGGGCCCTCGGCCGGAGCGCTGTCCTGGCCGCCGCCGACGCGGGAGATCTTGCCGATCTCCGCGAACACCTCGGGCACGTCGTTGCCGATGACCACCTGGTACTGGCCGCCGGCCTGGGCGACCGTGATGACGCCCGGAACCGCCTTGACCGTCGCGGCATCCGCCTTGCTCTCGTCCTTGAGGACGAAGCGCAGACGCGTCGCGCAATGCACGAGCGAGGTGACGTTGTCTTCGCCGCCGACGCCGGCGAGGACACCGGCCGCGGTCTTTGCGTAATCCGCCATCGGATTCGCCTTTCCTTGTGTGTGAAGGGATGCCGGGCACCTCTGCCCGGGCAACAAAAAAACCTGGACTCGATGAAAGCCGAAGCAATCGGTGAGTCCAGGTTTCGCCCGCTTGCGCGGTAACGATCCAGGGATCTGCGATCAAGTTACCACAGGGTCGGGATCTGCGCCAGGGGCGACCTGAGCGCGCAGGCGTTCGACGTGGACGATGAGATACAGCAACTCCTCGTCGGTGAGATCCGACCCGGTCGCGCCGTGCACGTAGGCCTTCACATGCTCGGCGATCTCGTACGAGCGCGGGTAGCTGTGCTTGGCGAACTCGAAGAACGACGTATCGCCGCTGGCCAGCATCGTGCGGCTCACGAGACGCTGCAGCAGGAACTGCACATGCAGGATGAAACGCGCGTAGTCGGGACCGTCGACGTCCAGGCGCACACCGAGCGACTGCTCGACGACCTCCACGACGTGCTGCACCCGGCGAAACAGCAGCGCGGCCGTGCCGTTCGGCTCGTCGCGAGTGGCATTGAGCAGATGCATCGTGAGGAACACGGCTTCTTCGGCGGGCAGTTCGCGCTCGAGGCTCGTGGCGATGGAGG
The DNA here is from genome assembly GCF_028550675.1 of Sphingomonas sp. BLCC-B65. NCBI lineage: Bacteria > Pseudomonadati > Pseudomonadota > Alphaproteobacteria > Sphingomonadales > Sphingomonadaceae > Sphingomonas > Sphingomonas sp. BLCC-B65. Next base: position 2,199,609 of record NZ_JAQQGL010000001.1, read on the forward strand.
TGGCCATGTGCTCGGCAGCCCCGAACTCGTGCGGGTGGAGCACGCGCAGCTCGGGCATGGATGCCGTCGTGATCCGCATGCCCTTGTCGAGACGCTCGATCACGTAGGCGACGTGGTCGATCACGGCAATGGTGAACCGTCGCCCGAGATCGCGTCCGAGCCGGCGCTCGGCCTCATCCACAGCGCGCGTGGCCGCCTCGACGATCGGGTACGGCACGTCGGTCAGCAGGCGCCGTTCGCGCTCGCCGTCGGCGCCGTTGTCGAGGATGAACGTCTTCTCGACCTTGGCCGGATCGAGGACGTCATCGGGCTTGAGCCCGAACGCGAGGCCGCGTCCCATGAGAACCCGCTCGCGCCCCGACTCGTCGATGGCGATCACGACGTTGTTGTTGAGCACCTTGTGCACCGGGACGGCGTGCGTCGGGTGGGTGCGCCGAGCGGATGCCGCGGCGTCGGGGGTGCTCATGCTGAGAAGTCTAGAAGCCGCCCGAGGGAGGACTCCGTCGATTTCGTCGTTGTAAAGGTTTCATTACATACTGAAAGTTCGAAAGATTTAACCCCTACTGTGTGGGTATCTCGCCGGTCCTGCTCCTCGCCGGTGAGGCGCAGCACCTCACCCGTCCCGCAACCCGCAATGAGGAAACCATGAAGAAGAGGCTCTTGGCTGCAGCGGCCACGGTGGTCGCCGCCGCCCTCGCCCTGTCCGCGTGCAGCGCGACATCGTCCGATTCCGGCGCTGATCAGAAGAAGGAGATCCGCGTCGCCTCCACCGATCCGCAGTTGATCATTCCCGGACGTCAATCCGTGGCGTACGACGTGAACATGGCGGTCTGGTCCCCGCTGGCGTTCCTGAACTCCGACGGATCACTCGACTACGTCCAGGCGCAGTCGATCGAGTCGCCGGACGCGACGACCTGGACCGTGAAGCTCCGTGACGGCTGGACCTTCCAGGACGGCACGCCGGTCACCGCGCAGAGCTACGTGGACTCGTGGAATGCGGTCGCGTACGGCCCGAACGCCTTCGAGAACTCGGGCCAGCTGGCCAACATCGTCGGCTACGCCGACCTCAACCCGAAGTCCGGGACGCCGGCCACCGACAAGATGTCGGGCCTGAAGGTCGTCGACACCGATACCTTCACCGTCACGCTGATCGGGCCCGACAGCCAGTTCCCCCTCCAGGTGACGCAGGCGCAGACCGCGATGTATCCGATGCCCGCATCCGCGTTCACGGACTTCACGGCCTACAACAAGCATCCCGTCGGCAACGGCCCGTTCCAGTTCGCGCAGGACTACGTCGAGAACGAGCCGATCGTGCTCGACACCTACTCGGGTTATAAGGGCGACAAGCCGACCATCGATCGCATCACCTTCGTCCCCTACACCGACAGCGAGACGGCGTACACCGATGTCCTCGCCGGCAACCTGGATGTGGCCGGGGTGCCGGCGTCCAAGCTCACGCAGGCCTCGACGGACTTCGGACAGCGTCTCTACTCGTTCGCTGCGCCCGGCATCTCCTTCCTCGGTCTGCCGCTGTGGAACGCCGCCTATCAGGACGAGCGCGTACGCCAGGCCATCTCGATGGCGATCGACCGGCAGGCGATCATCGACGTGATCTACGGCGGCACCTATGACCCCGCGACGGCGTGGACGCCCGCGATCGAGCCCGGCACGCCGACCGGCATCTGCGGTCAGTACTGCACGTTCGATCCCACGGCGGCCAAGGCGCTGCTCGCGCAGGCCGGCGGCTTCAGCGGCCCCATGGAGATCTACTACCCGGGAGGCAGCGGTCTCGACCCGCTGTACCAGGCGATCGCGAACCAGCTGCGACAGAACCTCGGCATCGATGCGACCGCGAAGCCCAGCGCTGACTGGGCGGAGTTCCTGCAGAACCGCAACGACCAGAACATCACCGGTCCCTTCTTCTCGCGCTGGGGCGCCCTGTACCCCAGCCAGCAGGCGACGCTGCGCGTGTTCTTCATCAAGGGCGGCGGCTGCAACAACTGCATCCCGTGGTACAGCGACGAGGTGGCCTCCGCGATGACGGCGGCCGACGGCGACCTGTCGACGGACGGATCCGCGTACGCCTCGGTGCAGCAGATCATCCAGAAGAACTTCCCTGCAGTGCCGCTGTTCTTCGAGAAGTACTCGTACGTCACCTCTCCGCGAGTCGCCGAACTCGTGACATCTCCGGTAGGCAACCCCACCTACCGATCGATCGTCCTCTCGAAGTGACGATCGGGGTGCGGAGCGTCCACCCCCCGCCGGACGCTCCGCACCCGCCCCTGACCCCGCCGACCGTGCAGGAGAGCACGTCATGCCCTTCCCCTCCCTCGCCGACCTCGCCACGAGCGGTGTGCCGGCCGATGGCTTTCCCACCGTCGACGAGCTGCGCGACGACCTGATGGAGCTCAGTCGCGCTCACCCCGATCGCATCACGGCATCCGTCATCGGACGATCCCGGCTCGGCGATCCGATCCACCTCTTCACGATCGTCGGCGGGGAGCGCAGCGTGGTGGTGGCAGCGGGCGTGCATCCGAACGAACCGATCGGCTTTCGCACTGTCCAGCACCTGGCACGCGTGCTGATCGCCGACCCCGATACGTTCGGATTCGACGCGACCTGGCACCTCGTTCCCTGCATCGACCCCGACGGCACCCGGCTGAACGAAGGATGGTTCGCGGCGCCGCTGCGTCGCGACGACTACTATCGCGGCTTCTACCGCCCGGCCCCCGACGAGCAGGTCGAGTGGTCGTTTCCGTTCTCGTACCGCGGGTTCGGCTTCGACGCGCCGATCCCGGAGACGTCGGCACTGATGGAGCTGTTCGATCGCGTGCGTCCGGACGTCTTCGTCGGACTGCACAATGGCGAGTTCGGCGGCGTGTACTTCTACACGAACGAGGCCGACGCCGTGCTCGCCCGTGAACTCAGCGCCATCCCGGCGCGTTTCGGGCTTCCCCTCGACGTCGGCGAGCCCGAGATCGCCGGGCTCGACCTGCTCGCCGATGCGGTGTTCCGAGCTCCGCTCACCCGCGAGCAGATTGACCGGCGCATCGCTCTCGGACTCGCCGAACCGCGCGCCGGTGGCGCGGGCACCGCGGATTACCTGGAGAGATTCGGTACGACGACGATGATCGCCGAACTGCCGTACTGGTGTCATCCGGATGCCGCCGACACGACCGACACCGGCACCTCATACCGAGCGGTGCTCACCGCGAAGGCCGCCGCGCTGGAGGAGTTGCACGACGTGATGACCGGCATCCTGGACGGCGTGCGCGGCGACATGACGATCGACTCGCCGTTCCGCCGCGCGAGCGAGGCGTTCGCTCCGGGGATGGGCAGCGTCGCCGCGGCCGAGCGGGTGCGCATCGCCAGCCCCGAGACCGACCGGCCGGCCACGGTGGCCGAGGTGTTCGGCAACGCGGAGGTGGTGCGCACCTTCCGGCTGCGCTTCGGCGGCATCCTGCGGCGAGCGCTGGCTGCAGAGGTGCACGCTGGCACGGCGTCGCCGTCGGTACGCGCGGCCCTCACCGCCCTCACGGCGCGCTGGGAGGACTGGCTTGCGGCCGACCCGCACGCGCAGCTCGCCCCCGCGCCGCTGAACGCCCTCGTCGGCGTGCAGCTGGCCGCTCTCTTCGCCACCGTGCGCCGACGCGTCGCCGAGGACGCCGAGTGATCGCCGCGCGCCGCGTCGGTGGGCGCCTGCTCGAGTTCCTGATCGTCGTCGTGGGGGTGACCTTCATCATCTACGCGACCGTCTGGGCGCTGCCGGGCGATCCGATCGCGGCGCTGGGGGGAGACCGGCCGCTGCCGGCCAACGTCGTGGCGCAGCTTCGCGAGCAGTTCCACCTAGACGAGCCCCTCTGGCAGCAGTACCTCCGCTACCTCGGCGGACTGTTCACCGGGAACCTCGGCACGACCTTCAGCGGCGTGCCGGTCGCCGACCGCATGGCGTCGCGGTGGCCCGTGACGATCACGCTCGCCGTCACCGCTTGGGTGATCGAGGTCGTCCTCGGTGTCGCGTTGGGGCTGATCTCGGGCCTGCGCCGCGACGGCGCCATCGACCGCACGGTGCTGTTCGGCACCATCCTCGCCACCTCGGTCCCCGTCTTCGTGGTCGCCGTCAGCGCGCAGCTCGTCTTCGGTCTGCAGCTGGGCTGGTTTCCCATCGCGGGAACGGATGCCGGGTGGCCGGTGTCGTACCTGCTCCCGGCTTTCGTCATCGCCCTGTTCGGCCTGGCCTCCATCACCCGTCTGATGCGCGGCAGTGTCGTCGACTCGATGGAGTCTGACTTCGTCCGGACCCTGCGCGCGAAAGGCATGCCGCGCCGCCGCATTGTCGGCCTCCACGTCATGCGCAACTCCGTGGCGCCGGTGCTCACCTTCGTGGCGATCGACCTCGGGTTCCTCCTCGGCGGCGCCGTCGTCGTGGAGGGCATCTTCAACCTGCCCGGCATCGGACAGCTGCTCTTCGGAGCCATCCGCACGCACGAAGGGCCGACGATCGTCGGGGTCGGGACGACGCTGATCCTGATCTTCCTGGTGCTGAACGTGCTCGTCGATCTGCTCAACTCGCTGCTGGACCCCCGGAGTCGTCATGACTGAGACCGCTGTCGTCGCCCTCGAGCACATCACCGTCAGCAGAGGTGTCTGGGCGAGTCTGCGCCGGCGCGTCCTGTTCTGGCTGAGCGTCGTGATCCTCGCCGCACTCGCCGTGATCTCGCTTCTTCCGGCATCCATCGGTGGGCTGTTCGGCCAGCCCGACCCGCGCGCCTGCAACCTGCGTGACAGTGCCAAGCCGCCGAGCTCCGCGCACGTGTTCGGCACCGACCTGCAGGGGTGCGACGTCTACGCGAACGTCATCCACGGTACGCGGACATCGCTGTTCATCGGCCTCACCGCCACGGTGATCGCGCTTCTGGTCGCCGTGGTCGTCGGCACTCTGGCGGCGTACTACGGGGGCATCGCCGACACGATCATCTCCCGGCTGACCGACGTGTTCCTCGGTTTCCCGTTCATCCTCGGGGCCATCATCGTCCTCAACAGCGTGGGAGAGCGCACCCCTGTGATCGTGGCCGTCGTGCTGGCCGCGTTCAGCTGGCCGACCCTCGCCCGGCTCGTCCGCACGTCCGTGCGCACCGTTCGTCGCATGGACTACGTCAGCGCGGCGCGCGCGATGGGCATCTCTCACGCACGGACCCTCTTCACCCACGTCGTGCCGAACGCGCTCGGCCCGGTGCTCGCGATCACCTCGACGATGGTCGGCAGCATCATCGTCGCCGAGTCGACGCTGACCTTCCTCGGGGTGGGTCTGCGGGCCCCGTCGATCTCGTGGGGACTGCAGATGGCGAACGCCCAGTCGTACTTCGGCACCTCACCGCACATGCTCTTCTTCCCCGCCCTCTTCCTCAGCGTGACGGTGTTCGCGCTCATCACCCTCGGCGACATCCTCCGCGATGCGCTCGACCCGAAAGGACGTCGTCTGTGACCGTCACCGCCTCCGCCCCCGAGGACGCCGCCGCACCGCGCGCGAGCGCGCGACGCCGCGCCGTCGAGGATGCCGCACGGTACGCCGCCCGCTGGTTCGCCTTCGCCGGGGCGCAGCGGCAGGTTCCCGGCATCCAAGCGGCGATCCGTCTGGACGGCGAGCTCGTGCTCGACTTCGCGTGGGGAGTCGCCGACGCCGCGACCGGTGCTGCGCTGACCGGAGAGCACCTGTTCCGCATCGCGTCCCATTCGAAGACCTTCACGGCCACCGCCGTGCTGCAGCTGGCCGACCGCGGCGACCTCCGTCTGGATGACACGATCGCCGGCTGGATTCCCGAGCTCGTCGACACCGAGCTGGCGTCCGTCACGGTGCGGGAGCTGCTCGCTCACCAGGGCGGCGTGGTGCGCGACGGACGCGATGCCGACTACTGGCAGCGCGGGGGGCCCTTCCCCGATCGAGCGCGACTCGTGGAGATCTGCCGCGCGGAGGGACGCGTGTTCGCCCGCAACGAGTTCTTCAAGTACTCCAACATCGCCTACGGGCTGCTCGGTCTTGTGGTCGAGGCGGCATCCGGCGTCGATTACGACGAGTTCACCCGTGCGCACATCTGCGCTCCGCTCGGGCTCGAGCGGTCGGGTTCGGAATGGCAGGCCGCCCGCGAAGCGGAGTATGCCGCGGGTCACACCGCCCGTCTCGCAGACGGCGAGCGTCGCGTCATCGGTCACGTCGACACGCGGGCGCTCGCCGCGGCGACGGGATGGTTCTCCACCGCCGCCGAGACGACGGCCTACCTCAGCGCCCACCGCCTCGGTGACGAACGTCTCGTCTCCGACGACGCCAAGCGGCAGGCTCAGCACCCGCACTCGCGCATCGACATCGGCGGCGCGTTGCGCGACTACGGGCTGGGATTCGAACTGCACACCCTCGGCGGGCGGCGCCTGGTCGGCCACAGTGGCGGGTATCCCGGACACATCACGCGCACCTGGCTCGACCCGGACGAGGGTGTCTCCGTCAGCGTGTTCACGAATGCCATCGACGGACCCGCGGATCTTCTCGCCACCGGAGCGATGGCGCTGATCCACCTCGCGCTCAGCCACGCCGACGACGAAGAGCGGGCGGAGCTGCCGGAGGAACGGTTCGCGAGCCTCTGGAGCGTGCTGGACATCGCGCACCTCGGCGGTGCGACGTTTGCGCTGCACCCCGTCGCCGACGACCCGGCGCGCGGCGCCGAACGCGTCGAGATCGCCGCCGACGGGACGCTCCGCCAGTCCCGGCGTGACGGCTTCGGCGCCACCGGCGAACCCGTCGAGGTGGCGCGAGCGGCCGACGGTGCGGTGGAATCGATCTCGTGGAGCGGCATGACCATGTGGCCTCATGCCGTGTTCACTGAGGCCATGGCGCTTCCCGATCCGGGGGCAGTGTTGGAGAGGATGTCGCTGTGAGCGAGGAGATCGACCGACCATCGGAGCCGTTGAGCGAGGAGGCGCGTACTTTCGTCGAGGACTTCGCCTTTTCCTGGGGCGCCGCCGGCAACCCCCGGATGGACGGGCGGGTGCTCGGCCTGCTGCTGATCGTCGACCGGCCGTTCCTGTCGTCCGCTCAGATCGCCGACCTGCTCGGGGCGAGCGCCGGCGCGGTGTCCATGTCCACGCGGGCCCTCGTGAGCCTCGGCTTCTTGAAGCCGCACTCGCTGCCCGGTGACCGCAACCGGTATTTCCGGGTGGAGGAAGACGTCTGGGGCAGCTTCCTGGCCGGTGAGCGCGATTATGCGCGCCGGGTGACATCGACGATCGAGTACGGTCTCGACATCCTGCCGGACGACGCCGCCGGCCCCCGCACCCGGTTGCAGAACGCGCGACGGTACATGATCTGGCTCATGGGCTATCACCGCAAGATGCTCGCCGACTGGCAGGCGTATCGTGACGCCGACATCGACGAGGACGTCGCGCCGTGACGCCGCTGCTCGATGTCCGCGATCTCACCGTCGACTTCGTCGTCGGCGGCGAGACGACCACAGCGGTGCGCGGTGTCTCCTTCGCCGTCGACCGCGGCGAGGTGCTCGCCCTCGTCGGCGAGTCCGGTTCGGGCAAGAGCGTCAGCGCGCTCTCGCTCGTGGGTCTGCTGCCGCGCAACGCCGTCGTCCGCGGCGAGGCGCTGCTCGACGGTGAGGATCTGTTCGCGATGACGCGCGCCCGACGCGAGGCGGTGCGGGGAACGCGCATCGGTGTCGTCTTCCAGGACCCCGGCAGCGCCCTGGACCCGGTCTTCTCCGTCGGGGCGCAGATCGAAGAGATGCTGATCGTGCACCGTCCGGACATGACCCGCGCAGAGCGTCGCGCCCGGGTGATCGAGCTGCTCGAGATGGTCGAGATCGCCGAACCGCACAAGCGCGTCTCCAGCTATCCGCACCAGCTGTCCGGGGGGCAGGCCCAGCGCGTCATGATCGCGATCGCGTTGGCGTGCGATCCCGAAGTGCTCATCGCGGACGAGCCCACGACGGCACTGGATGTCACCGTCCAGCGCGAGGTGCTCGACGTGCTCCGCCGCCTGCGGGAGCGCGTGGGCACCGCGATCATCATGATCACCCACGACATGGGTGTGGTGGCGGACATCGCCGATCGCGTCGTCGTGCTCCACGACGGCATGGTCGAGGAGGCCGCGGCGGTGCGCGAGCTGTTCTCCGCGCCGAATGCCGACTACACGCGCCGGCTGCTTGCGGCTGTGCCGCGTCTGGGAGCGCCCGAACGTCCGGACCCAGCCGGCAGCGCGATCGTCCTCGATGTCGACCGACTTTCGGTCGTCTACGGACGGGGGCGCCACGCCGTGCACGCGGTGGACGACGTGTCACTCCAGGTACGGGAGGGTGAGATCGTCGCTCTCGCGGGCGAGTCGGGGTCGGGAAAGTCCACTATCGGGCGCTGCGCTCTCGGACTCACTCCCATCTCCTCCGGCACGGTGCGTATCGCCGACGTCGACCTCCGCGCTGCGCGCGGCCGCCGCGCCGTGGAGGTCAAGCGCCAGGTCGGCGTCGTCTTCCAGAACTCCACGGCGGCCCTGGATCCGCGGCGCACCATCGGCGAGGCCGTCGCCGAGCCCCTCCGCGTACACGCGGGTCTTCGCGGCGGTGCCCTCGAGGCGCGGGTCGGCGGGCTTCTGGATGCCGTGGGTCTACCGGCCGCGTGGCGCCGCAGGTACCCGCACGAACTGTCGGGAGGTCAGCGTCAGCGCGTCGCGATCGCGCGATCGATCGCGCTTCGCCCGCGTCTGCTGATCGCCGACGAACCGACCAGCGCGCTCGACGTCTCGGTACAGGCCACGGTGCTGGAGCTGCTGCGCGATCTGCAGCGCGACCTCCGGTTCGCCTGCCTGTTCATCAGTCATGACCTCGCGGTCGTCGACGAGCTGTGCGATCGCATCGTCGTCCTGCAGCACGGGTGCGTCGTCGAAGAGGGTCCGCGCACCCGTGTGCTGCGCGAGCCGCGGCATCCGTACACGCGGGCGCTGATCGCGGCGGCGCCGGTGCCCGATCCTGTCGCACAGGCCGAACGCCGCAGCGCCTGACAACCCTATTTCCTCCCGACGCTTGACGTGCGCGCCGCGGTAGGTCAATAATCGCTCCAGACGATAAATCGATTTATCACGAGGAAGTGATGACATGGCTCGGGTGCGCATCTCCGATGTGGCGGCGGCGGCCGGAGTGTCGGTCACGACGGTGTCCCTCGTGCTCAACGATGTCGAGTCGCGTATCTCGCAGGAGACGCGCGACCGCGTCCGCGCAGCGGCGACCGCGGTCGGATACGAGCCCAGTGCACTCGCGCGCGGGCTTCGCCGGCAGCGCACGAAGACGGTGGGTTTGATCTCCGACCAGATTGCGACGACACCCTTCGCGGGGCGCATGCTCGCCGGCGCTCAGGACGTCGCCCGGGCCAACGAGCACCTCGTCTTCCTCGTCGACACCGGTTCGGACACGGAGGTCGAGGAGGCCGCCATCCGTGCGCTCACCGCGCAGCAGGTGGACGCGCTGATCTACGCCGCGATGTGGCATCGGGTCGTCTCGGCCGACGTCAGTCTGCCCGCGGGTACCGTGCTGCTCGACTGCCGGCCGGCGGACGGCATCGTCGGCTTTCCCAGCGTCGTCCCCGACGATCGCGAGGGCGGGGCGGCGGCGACGCGGGAACTCGTCGCCGCCGGTCACACGCGCATCGCCTACATCGACACGGCCGAGGACGCCACCCGGCCTCTCGCCGCCGACCTCCGTCTTCAGGGCTACCGCGCGGTGCTCGCCGAGGCCGGCATCGCGATCGACGACCGGCTGCACGTGCACGGGGAGACCTCGCACCGCGGCGGTCGCGAGGCCGCCGACCGTCTTCTCGATCTGCCCGAGCATCATCGCCCCACGGCGATCTTCTGCTTCAACGACCGCATGGCGACCGGTGCGTACACCGCGATCCACGCGCGCGGACTGCAGATTCCGGGAGACATCTCGATCATCGGCTACGACGACCAGCAATTCATCGCCGCCGAACAAGACCCTCCTTTGACCACGATCGCCCTGCCCCATTACGAGATGGGCCGCTGGGCGATGGAGGTTGCACTCGGCATCCGTGAGGGGGGAGTGGATGCCGTCCACCAGATGGAGTGTCCCGTCATTCGACGAGACTCCGTGGGTCCGCCGCCGGCGCACGTCGCCAAACAGAACCGGCGACGGACCTCACAACACACCGAGCGGTCGCTTTCGGCGACCCCCGACCGGTGACCGGCGCGCGCGTCGGTCACGAGACAAGGAAATCACAATGAAGCGCACATCCGTGTCGTTCCTCGCTGCGGCGGGGCTCGTCGGTGTGTTGGCGCTGACCGGCTGTGGACAAGCCGGCACGGGCGACAGCACGACCGCGGACGGTCGTACCAAGCTGACGATGTGGACCCATTCGGCCGGAAACCCCGCCGAATTGGCGGTTTATCAGCAGATCATCTCGGACTTCAACGCGTCGCAGGACAAGTACGAAGTGGTCGAGGAGTCCTTCCCCCAGGGCGCGTACAACGACGCCGTCGTCGCGGCCGCGGCATCCGGGGACCTTCCCTGCCTGCTCGACCTCGACGGGCCGATCATGCCCAACTGGGCGTGGGCCGGCTACCTGCAGCCGCTGGGCATCGACACGAAGATCACCGATGCGCTGCTGCCGACCGCCGTCGGAAAGTGGGACGGGCAGATCTACTCCGCCGGCTACTGGGATGCCGCGCTGTCGATCTTCGCCCGGAAGTCGGTGCTGGAGAAGAACGGCATCCGCATCCCGACCGTCGACAAGCCGTGGACGAAGGACGAATTCGGCGCGGTCCTGGCGACGTTGAAGGCCGCCGGCTACGACACCCCGATCGACATCGGCGCCGAGGACAAGGGCGAGTGGTGGCCCTACGCGTACTCGCCGTTCCTGCAGAGCTTCGGCGGCGATCTCATCGACCGCTCCACCATGCTCACCGCCGACGGCGCGCTCAACGGCAGCGACGCGGTGGCGTGGGGTACGTGGTTCCAGAACCTGTTCAAGGACGGCTACGCCAACGCGAACGGCACGGTCGGCAACCAGGAGTTCGTCGACAACAAGGTGGCTCTCAGCTACACGGGCGTGTGGAACGCGCTCGCGTCGGTCGACGCCGTCGGCGACGACCTCGCGATCCTGCCTCCGCCGGACCTCGGCACCGGCCCGAAGATCGGCGGCGGATCCTGGCAGTGGGCCATCTCCAAGGGATGCAACGACGCCGACGGCGCGCGCAAGTACCTCGAGTTCAGCTTCCAGGACAAGTACATCACCCAGTTCGCCGACCAGCAGATCGTCATTCCCGCGACCGACTCCGCCGCGCAGGCGTCGAAGTACTTCAACGACAAGGGCGTCCTGCGTCCGTTCGTCGAGCTCTCGCAGAAGTTCGCCGTTCTGCGCCCGGAGACGCCGGCCTATGCCGTCATCTCGACCACGTTCGAGACTGCGGCGAAAGACATCATGAACGGCGCCGACGTCAAGAGCTCGCTCGACCAGGCCGTCAGCGAGATCGACGCCAACATCTCGTCCAACGACGGGTACGGCTTCAAGAAGTGAGCCTGAGCGGGTGGGGCGCTCACACGTCCCACCCGCTCCGCTCGACGACCTCGAAAGAGTCACCATGACTGTCACCCCTGCCACGGCCGTGGCTGAGAAGCCGCGGCGCGCCCTGAGCCGCTTCCGCTCCATCCGCGGACGCGAGACGTGGGCCGGCCTGGCGATGATCGCCCCGGCCGGCATCCTCCTCGTCCTGTTCCTCGTCATCCCCGTGCTGCTTGCGTTCGGGCTCTCGTTCACGAACGCACGCCTCATCTCGCCGAACCCGCCGCGCTTCGTCGGCCTGGACAACTTCGCTCGTGCCTTCGGCGCCGACCCGATGTTCCTGCAGTCGGCCTGGAACACCTTCCTGTTCGCGCTCGTCGTGGTGCCGGTGCAGGCCGGTCTCGGCCTGCTGCTGGCGGTGCTGGTCAACCGCCGGATGCGGGGGGTCACCGCGTTCCGCGTGATCTTCTTCATCCCCGTCGTGACCTCGATCGTCGTCGTGTCGATCCTCTGGAAGTTCATGTACCAGAAGGACGGGCTCATCAACTCGTTCATCGACACGCTCACCTTCGGCGCATGGCAGAGCGTGGACTGGCTGAACAATCCGGCGACCGCACTGCCCGCGATCATCGTGCTGTCGATCTGGCAGGCGGTCGGCTTCCACATGATCATCTGGCTCTCGGGGCTGCAGACGATTCCCGAGGAGCTCTACGAGGCCGCGAAGATGGACGGCGCGAGCCCCTGGCGCCAGTTCACAAGCGTCACCTGGCCGGGCCTGCGTCCCACCATGGTGTTCGTCCTCGTCACGATCACGATCGCCGCGCTCGGACTGTTCGTGCAGGTGGACGTCATGACGCAGGGCGGGCCGACCGGCTCGACCTCGACGATCGTCTACCACGCCGTGCGCAAGGGCTACCAGCAGCAGGAGATCGGATACGCCGCGGCGATCTCGCTGATCTTCTTCGTCGCGGTACTGATCATCGCGCTCATCCAGCGCCGGCTCACGCGAGACAAGGACTGAGTCATGACCGCCACTGTCACCCCCGCCCCGGCTCCGGCGTCCGCCCCGGCATCCGCGCCGCGCCCCGTGCGCAAAGACGCGAGCGAGCGCCGTCGTCGGCGCATCGGGAAGATCCTCATGTACGTCGTGATGAGCGGCTTCGGCGTGCTCTTCCTCTTCCCGCTCGTCTTCATGTTCGTCTCGAGCCTCAAGCCCGACGCGCAGATCCTGCGCGACGTCAACTCACCGGCGGCCTTCCTCCCCGTCGGCGACATCAGCCTCGACAACTACTTCGGCGTCTTCGACCGCGTTCCCGTCGCCCAGTTCATGTTCAACTCGGTGCTGGTCACTGTGCTGACCGTGGGACTGGGGCTCATCGTCAACTCGATGGCCGGCTTCGCCCTGTCGCGACTGAGGTGGAAGGGGCGCCTCGTCGTGATGGCGCTGATCATCGCGACCCTCATCGTGCCGTTCGAGACGATCGCCGTGCCGATGGTCTACTGGGTGTCCCACCTGCCGACTCTGGTGATGGAAGGCGGCGTGCTGAAGTACGACTTCGGCTGGCTGAACACCTACCAGGTGCAGATCGTGCCGTTCATCGCCAACGCGTTCTCGATCTTCCTGTTCGCGCAGTACTTCTCGACGATCCCGGCCTCGCTCGATGAGGCGGCGCGCATCGACGGCGCCAGCTGGTTCACCGTCTACCGCCGCATCATCGTGCCGCTGTCGGGGCCGGCGTTCGCGACCGTCGCGATCCTCACGTTCCTTCCCGCGTGGAACCAGTACCTGTGGCCGCTCATGGTGGTGCAGAAGGAGGGCCTGCGGCCCGTGATGGTCGGGATGCAGTACTTCTTCCAACTGAACACGGCGTGGGGAGAGGTCATGGCCTACACCTCGCTGATCACGCTCCCCGTCCTCATCGTGTTCCTCGTCTTCCAGCGCGCGTTCGTCAGCAGCATCGCGGCCAGCGGAGTGAAGGGCTAAGCGCACATGTTCGACCTCTCCTCCTCCTGGGTCTGGGACTACTGGTTCGCCGACGACGGTGAGACCTACCACCTCTTCTTCCTCTATGCCTCGCGCGCCCTGCACGATCCGGACGCGCGCCACTACCGGGCCTCGGTCGGCCACGCCGTGTCCGACGACCTCGTCACGTGGACGCCGGTCGCCGACGCCATCGTCCGCGGCGAGGCGGGCAGCTTCGACGATCTCGCGACCTGGACCGGCTCGACCGTCCGCGGCGGCGACGGGCTCTGGTACCTCTTCTACACCGGGTCGTCGCTGGCTCCCGATGGCAAGAACGTGCAGCGGATCGGCTGCGCGACCTCGCCCGACCTCATGGTGTGGACGAAGGTGCCGGGGCCGCTGCTGTCGGCATCCGGCCCCTGGTACGAGACGCTCGCCGACGGTGACTGGCACGACGAGGCGTTCCGCGACCCCTGGGTGTTCGCCGACCCCGATGGCGACGGCTGGCACATGCTGGTGACCGCCCGTGCCCCCGAGGGTCCGGCCTTCGGCCGCGGCGTCATCGGCCACGCCTGGTCGCCCGACCTGAAGACGTGGGAGCTGCGACCGCCGCTGTCGGCGCCCAGCGAGCGGGGCTTCGGACAGCTCGAGGTCATGCAGGTCGAGGTCGTCGACGGGCGGCCCGTGCTGCTGTTCTCCTGCCTGGCGGAGCACGCGATGCCGGCCCGCGCCGCCGAACGCGGCGGGACGTGGGCGGTTCCCGCGGCGAGCGTGCTCGGGCCGTTCGAGGTCGAGGAGGCCTACCCCCTCACCGACGCGAGCCTCTACGTCGGGCGGCTGCTCCGACGGCGCGACGACGGCCAGTGGCTGCTGTTCGCTTTCCACAACCTCGACGAGCACGGTGCGTTCGTGGGCGGCATCACCGACCCTCTTCCCATCGGCTGGGTCGATGGTCGCCTCACCGTGCGGGAATCGACGATCCGTCCGCCCGCCGCTCATCCAGGTGGCCTCGGTACCCTGGAGACATGACCGAGTCCAGCCCCGTGCGCACCACCCGTCCCCGTCAGGTGCGCCCGCGCGCGGAAGGCTGGACCCAGCGGCTCGACGCCGACGGCAAGCCGCTCCTGCAGTTCGCCGCACCCAAGCGGGGGATGCCGCCCGTGCACCTCGCCGACCTGACGCCCGAGCAGCGCGTCGAGAAGGTCAAGGAGCTGGGGCTGCCGGGCTTCCGGGCCAAGCAGGTCGAGAAGCACTACTTCCAGCACTACACGTCGGATCCCGCCGCGATGACCGACCTCCCGGCATCCGGTCGGGAGGAGCTCGTCGCGGGCCTGCTGCCCCACCTGCTCACCGAGGTGCGACGGCTGGAGACCGACCGCGGCGACACGATCAAGTTCCTCTGGAAGCTGCACGACGGCGCGCTCGTCGAATCGGTGCTCATGCGCTACCCCGGTCGCATCACGCTGTGCGTGTCGTCGCAAGCGGGGTGCGGCATGAACTGTCCGTTCTGCGCGACCGGTCAGGCCGGGCTCACCCGCAACATGTCGGCGGCGGAGATCATCGAGCAGGTCGTCCGGGCGAACGCGGCGATCCGTGCCGGCGAGCTGGGCCCCGCCGAGCACGCCGACGAGCGCGTCACCAACATCGTCTTCATGGGGATGGGGGAGCCCCTCGCCAACTACAACCGGGTGATGCAGGCCGTCCGCACGATGGTCGACAAGGATCACGGCCTGGGGATGAGCGCTCGCGGCGTGACGGTGTCGACCGTGGGCCTCGTGCCGGCGATCAACAAACTCGCCGCAGAGGACATCCCGGTGACCTTCGCGCTGTCCCTCCACGCTCCCGACGACCAGCTGCGCGACGAGATGATCCCGATCAACTCGCGCTGGAAGGTCGACGAGGCGCTGGATGCCGCGCGCGGCTACTTCGAGAAGACCGGCCGCCGCGTGTCGATCGAGTACGCCCTGATCAAGGACATGAACGACCACGCGTGGCGCGCCGATCTGCTCGCGACGAAGCTCAACGACCGCGGCCGCGGCTGGGTGCACGTGAACCCGATTCCGCTGAACCCGACGCCGGGGTCGGTGTGGACGGCCTCCGAGAAGGAGGTGCAGCGCGAGTTCGTGCGCCGCCTCAACGAAGCCGGCATTCCGACGACCCTCCGCGACACCCGCGGCAAGGAGATCGACGGCGCGTGCGGCCAGCTCGTCGCCACCGAGGAAGACCGCGCGGTCGCGGCATCCGTGCCCGTCGACTGAACCCGTCCACGCGTCCTGTCAAGGCTGGCCCCGTGCATCGGCGGCGGCAGTAGCGTGGAGTCATGGTCAACTATCGCTATCTCGGCAACAGCGGCTTCAAGGTTTCGGAGATCACCTACGGCAACTGGGTGACCCACGCCTCCCAGGTGGAGAACGACGCCGCTATCGCCACCGTGCACAAGGCACTCGATCTCGGCATCACGTCGTTCGATACCGCGGATGCCTACGCCAACACCGCCGCGGAGGTCGTGTTGGCCGACGCACTGAAGGGCCTCGAGCGCACGGACTACGAGGTCTTCACGAAGGTCTACTGGCCGATCGGCAAGAAGGGTCCGAACGACCAGGGTCTGTCGCGCAAGCACCTCTTCGACGGCATCCACGGCTCGCTCCGCCGGCTGAACGTCGACTACGTCGACCTGTACCAGGCGCACCGCTTCGACTACGAGACCCCGCTCGAGGAGACGATGCAGGCGTTCGCCGACATCGTGCGCCAGGGCAAGGCCCTCTACATCGGCGTCAGCGAGTGGACGGCCGAGCAGCTGCGCGAGGGCGCCGCACTCGCCAAGGAGCTGAACTTCCAGCTCGTGAGCAACCAGCCGCAGTACTCGGCGCTCTGGCGCGTCATCGAGGGCAAGGTCGTGCCGACCTCCGAGGAGCTCGGCATCTCGCAGATCGTCTGGTCGCCGATGGCGCAGGGCGTGCTCAGCGGCAAGTACCTGCCCGGTCAGCCCGTTCCCGAGGGCTCGCGGGCGACCGACGAGAAGAGCGGGGCGAACTTCATCAAGCGCTTCCTGCAGGACGACACGCTCGCCGCCGTGCAGAAGCTCAAGCCGATCGCCGAGCAGGCGGGCCTCACCATGCCGCAGCTGGCGATCGCGTGGGTGCTGCAGAACCCGAACGTCTCGGCGGCACTCGTGGGCGCCTCGCGCCCCGAGCAGCTCGAGGACTCGGTCAAGGCGTCCGGCGTCGTCCTCGATGCCGAGGTGATGTCGGCGATCGATGAGGCCCTCGCCCCCGCCGCGGTCACCGACCCCGAAGAGACCTACACGGTCTCGCCTGCCTCTCGTCCGCTCTGAGCGCTCTCACGATGAGAGACGTCGTCTGACGATGGTCACGACGAGCGCCGGCATCCTGCTGTACCGGACCGATCCGGACGGCACGGTGTCGGCGCTCGTCGCACATATGGGCGGTCCGTTCTGGGCGCGCAAGGACGAGGGGGCCTGGTCGATCCCCAAGGGCGAGTTCGATCCGCAGGTGGAGGCGGCGAGGGATGCCGCGGCGCGCGAGTTCCGCGAAGAGCTCGGTGTCGATCCGCCGGATGTCCCGTATGTCGAGCTCGGCACCTTCGCGTACTCTTCGGGGGCGAAGTCCGTCACGGTGTTCTGTGGCGACGGCACGGGATTCCTCGCCTCCGATGTCGACCGCGCCGCGCTCGTGTTCGGCGCGTTCGAGATGGAGTGGCCGCCGCGGTCGGGACGCCGTCAGAGCTTTCCCGAGATCGACCGCGTGGCCTGGATGCCGCTCGCAGAAGCCCGCCCCCGACTGGTCGCCGGGCAGCGGCCGGCGCTGGACGCGTGTGAACGGTTGACGCGCAAGATGTGACCCTCTTGCGGGCGCACCCCCGGTGGCGAAGACTGTGCGCGACGAAGGGGGCCCTCATGGCACACGGCGACATCACGCACATCGACATCCCGGTCGCGGACGTGGCGACGGCGGCGGCGTTCTACTCCGAGCTGTTCGGCTGGCAGATCGCGGAGCCGCCCGGCTTCGAGGGCTACCCGATGTGGTCGGCCCCCAACGGCATCAGCGGCGGCGGACTCGCCCCGCGCAGCGAGGGGTTCACCCAGCCGCGTTCGTACGTCGAGGTCGATTCGATCGACGACACCATCGCCAAGGCCGAGGCCGCCGGGGCGACGGTCGCCATGGGCAAGCAGCCGATCACGGCGAAGAGCTGGTGGGCAATGATCGTCGACCCCGACGGCAACCACATCGGCCTGTTCGAGGGGACGACCCAGGACTAGCGCTTCTTCTTCGGTGCTGCGGACACGTCGAGCTGAGGGTGCAGGCCGCCCAACGACGACCACGCACTCGCAGTGCCCTTCGCGGCGTGCTCGGCGCCGCGGACGGCGCGTTCGTCGGCCCATTCGTTCAGGACGTGTCCGCGGTGCCCGCGGACGTGCTCGAGCACGACGTCGGGAAGACCGGCCGCTCGCCGCGCGTCGCGAGCGGCGATGAGCTGTTCGAGCAGGTCGCGGTTCTTGGTGGGTGCTCCGGTGGAGGTCTTCCAGCCGCGGCGGCGGTGGGCATCCATCCACGAGGAGTACGTGTCGATCGCGTACTTCGAGTCGGCCTGCACGACGAGATGTGCGACGTCCGCGTGGTCCTCGATCGCCTTCAGCAGCCCCATGAGCTCGCCGATGTTGTTCGTGCCCACCGGGATCGCGCCCGCCGCCCAGTGTCCGTCTTCGCCGACCCATGCCCAACCGGTCGGTCCCGGGTTGCCCTTGCAGGCGCCGTCGGTGGCCACGGTGTAGGTGTCGGTCGGATCGGTCGCGGAAGTCACCGTTCGACGGTACTCGATGGGGCAGGCGGCGGATGCCGCGGGTGCGTCCGGGCTCCTCTCGTATGCTGACGACATGACCGGTGTGCGCGTGACGACAGAGCTGGACGAGATCGACCTGGACCTCGTGCACCGCTGGCTCTCCGAGGAGGCGTATTGGGCGCTCGGGCGCAGCCGTGAGCTCGTCGAACGCGCCGCCCGGGCGTCGCTGAACTTCGGGGCGTTGGATGCCGACGGCATACTCGTCGGCTACGCGCGCGTCGTCACCGATGCTGCGACGTTCGCGTGGGTGTGCGACGTGTTCGTCACGCCGTCCGCACGCGGCGCGGGTGTCGGAACGCTGCTCGCCGAGACGATCGCGGCCGCGGTTCGGCCGTGGGGACTGAAGCGGACCATGCTCGCGACCGCCGACGCCCACGGCGTGTACGAGAAGGTCGGGTTCGTGCCGCTGCCGAATCCCGAGCGGATGATGGTCCTGGGAGGCTGAATCTCCTCCTGAACTGCGGTTTTCGGTGCCTCTCCGACGAGGAATGTCGGAGGTTGCCGGTAGCGTCGGGGCTATGAAGGTCGTCGACGGTAGTTCCTCCCCGGATGTTCCGGGCGGGTGGGATGCCGTCGAAGACGATGCGTTTCCGTGCGATCCGGGCTGGGTTCCGCCCGATGCGGTGGACCTGGTCTGTGATGCGGATGCGATGGTCGCCGTTTTCGCCGCGGAACGCTACCGACGGGTCGCCACGTACCGGCGAGAAGCTCTCGCAGACGCTGCTGGTCGCGGTCGGGGCCTCATCGATGTGGCCGAGCGGGCGATCCGGTTGGAACTCGCGGCGGCGCTGCGGGTCACGGAGCATGCCGCCGGGATGCTGATCGCCGAGGCGCAGGCGCTCGAGACCCGCTACCCCGCCGCGCTGGCCGCGTTGGGGGCGGCGCGGGTGACGGAACGGCACGTGCACGTGTTGGTCGAACTGCTCGACCCGCTCGCCGCGACCGAGCGCGACGCGGTCTTTCCGCGGGCGCTCGTCCTCGCGGAGGCGGAACCGGTCGGCACATTCCGTCGCCGGCTGCGGGCGCTGATCGACCAGACCCGTGTGGAGAGCCTCCCGGAGCGGCACGAGCGGGCGCTGGACGAGCGGCGGGTGTTCGTGGAACCGGCGGACGACGGGATGGCATGGCTGAACGCCTACCTCCCGGCGGTGGAAGCCCACGCCATCCACGGACGGCTCACCGCGATCGCGAAGGCGGTGACTGCTGCTGACGGCGATGAGCGCACGCTGGAGCAGGCGCGCGCAGACGTGTTCGGCGACCTGCTGATCGACGGCACCTGCACCGCTCACCCGGACGCCGCCCGCGGCATCCGAGCCACCGTCGTCGTCACCGTTCCCGCCCTTGCCCTCCTCGACGCATCCACCGATGCTCTGAACTGCGGGGTCGCCGTCGTCGACGGTGTCGGGCCGATCCCGATCGACAGAGCCCGCGAGCTGTGCGGCGGGGGAGACGGGTGGATGCGGATCCTCACCCACCCCGACACCGGCGCCGTCGTCTCCGTCGGGCGAGAACGCTACCGGCCCCCACCCGCGCTGCAGCAGCTCGCCCGCTGGCGCGCGGCGCGGTGCATGGCACCTGGCTGCGGAATGCCCGCCGACCGATGCGACCTCGACCACACCCTCGCCTGGGAACACGGCGGCCATACCGCGCTGACCAACCTCGCCCCACTGTGTCGCGGACACCACACCGTCAAACACCACGGTGGCTGGCAGGTGCGCCAACTCAGCGAGGGCACCTCTTCCGGATCGCTCGAATGGATCTCCCCCTACGGACGCCGGTACGTGGTCGCGCCCGAACGCACCCTCCCCGTCTTCACCCACTGACGCGTGCTCGGCTCCGGCGGAGGTCGTGGGCCGAGAGAGAATGGGAGGATGACCTCACCGCGCCCCGTGCTCACTCTCGTCGGCGGTCCCACGGCGATCATCGAGTACGCCGGCATCCGCGTCCTCACGGATCCGACGTTCGACGAGCCGGGTGACTACCCGTCGGGAACGGTGACGCTTCACAAGCTCACCGGTCCTGCCCTGACGCCCGACGACGTCGGCCGGATCGACGTCGTGCTCCTGTCGCACGACCAGCATCCCGACAACCTGGATGCCGCGGGCCGCGCGTTCCTGGCGCGCGCCACCACCGTGCTCTCCACGCCCGCAGCGGCCTCGCGCATCGAGGGCGTCCACGGCCTCGCGTCGTGGCAGTGCCACACCGTCGGCAGTGTGGAGATCATCGCCGCGCCCGCTCTGCACGGTCCGGCTGGCGCCGAGGAGCTCTCCGGGCCGGTGACGGGTTTCGTCCTGCGCGCCGCGGGCGAGCCCGTCGTCTACGTCTCCGGCGACAATGCCGATAGCGCGCTCGTCGCCGAGATCGTCGAACGCGTCGGCACGATCGACATCGCCGTCCTGTTCACCGGCGCCGCCAACGTCGGACGTTTCGGCGACAGCGACCTCACCCTCAACGCCCGCACCGCCGTCGAGGCGGCACGGGCGTTGGGGGAGGCGATCATCGTTCCCGTGCATGCCGAGGGTTGGCACCACTTCACCGAGACGATCGACCGCCTCGAGCGTGAGTTCGCCTACGCGGGACTCGCCGACAGGTTGCGTGTGCCTGCCGCCGGCGTGCCGTTGCCGCTCTGACGCGGTTCGACCGGTGTCCCGGAGACGAGGTCGGCGACCGTGAGCGTGCAGAGCGCCGGATGCCGCCGCGTCGCGGTCGTGATGGACCGGACCAGCATCGCCGTTCGCGCACCGGGCGGGCATGCGGGCTGACGGAGTCGTCGCGCGATGCCCGCGTCGATCGCGCCGAGCGTGTCGCGGTGGGCATCGAGGGCGTCGTGACCGTCCGTGTCGCCGCCGCGGTCGTCGTCCGCGAGCCAATCGATGACGCGTGCGATGATCCACTCCGACTCAAGTGGCATGGTGGCTGGCTGATTCTGAGGAAGGGGGGTCACAGGGCGGCGGGTCATTGGACCAGAATCGGTTTCGATGAACGCTCACGACAGGGCCACTTCGCCGCGAGTGGTCACACGATTGGCCGATACGGACCGTGCCGCAGCGGTGTCTCCCACGGCGCTGGCGGCACGGCTGGGTCGCTGGGCCGACTCCGATGGGTCTCTGACTGCGAGTCTGGCCGCTGCTCTGCGGGCGCTCGTGAGCTCGGGAGAACTGCGCCCGGGTGACAGACTGCCCTCGGAGCGCGCGCTCGCCGCGGCCGTCGCGGTATCGCGCGGCACCGTGGTCGCGGCCTACGCCGCGCTCGCCGACAGCGGCGTGCTGGAACGGCGCCAGGGCAGCGGCACGCGCGTCGCGGGTGCCGCGATCGCGCTGCCGGCCCGGCGCTCGCAGGGCGAGAGCCTCTTCCAGGCCGCGCCCGCCGCCATCGACCTCCTGCGCGCGGTGCCGCGCATCCCTGCGCGCACGATCGAGATCGTGCGCGGGTTCGATGCCGCCCTCGTCGCCGCGACGGCCACCGATTCCGACCCCGCGGGCCTGCCTGAGGTGCGCGAGCGTATCGCGCGACTGCTGACCGACGACGGCACGCCGACGACGCCCGAGCAGGTGATCGTCACCAGCGGCGCCCAGCAGGCGCTGAGCCTCGTGATCGACGAGCTCGTCTCTCCGGGTGACGTCGTGCTGAGCGAGGAGCTCAGTTGGCCGGGTCTTGTCGACCCGGTCCGGCGGCGAGGAGCGCGCGTGCACGGGGTGCCGATGACGCCGGACGGCGTCGACGTGGATGCCCTGGAGGCCGCGATCGTGGCCCTGCGCCCTGTCCTCATCGCCCTCAACCCCCACCACCACAACCCGACCGGATCACGCATGCCTCCGGCATCGCGTCTGGCTGTCGCTGAACTCTCCGCCCGCTACGGCGTGCGTGTCATCGAAGACCGCGTACTCGCGAACATCTCCTTCGACGGCGTCGTTCCCGTATCGCTCGCGGCGCTGCGGCCGGATGCGCCCGTGATCGTCGTCGACTCGTTGTCGAAATGGGCGTGGCTGGGACTGCGCATCGGGTGGGCGCGCGCTGATCCCGTGCTCATCCGGCGGCTGCGCGCATCGCGGCAGCTCGTCGACCAGGCCGCCAGCGTCCCCGCGCAGCACATGGCGTTGGGTCTTCTCGACAACGCGCCCGCCCTGCGCCGCGACGCGAGCGCCACCCACGCCGCGGCGCTGGAGCGGTTGGTCCCGATGATGCACGAGCACCTTCCGGGCTGGACCTTCGACGTGCCGCGCGGCGGTCTCTCGCTCTGGGCGCGCCTGCCCTCGGGTTCGGCGACCGCATTTGCGCGGCGTGCGGCTCTGGCGGGCGTCGCGGTCGCCGGCGGGTCGGAGTTCTCGGCATCCGCACCCGCCGACGACCACCTCCGCATCCCGTTCACCGCACCCGACGAGCTGCTCCACGCCGCGATCGAGCGGCTCGGGCGGGTGTGGCGCGCGGAGTGATCACCCGGCCTGCGGAGCTGTCGCCTCCACCGTCTTCGACAGGCGCAGCCACGTCTCGACGACCGTGTCGGGGTTGAGCGAGACGGACTCGATCCCCTCCGCGACGAGCCATTCGGCGAGGTCCGGATGATCCGACGGGCCCTGTCCGCAGATGCCGACGTACTTCCCTGCCGCACGGCACGCGCTGATCGCCATCGACAGCAGGCGCAGTACGGCCGGATCGCGCTCATCGAACGTGGAGGCCACGAGCGCCGAATCGCGATCGAGCCCCAACGTCAGCTGGGTCATGTCGTTCGACCCGATCGAGAATCCGTCGAAGAACTCCAGGAACTGATCCGCGAGCAGCGCGTTCGAGGGCAGCTCGCACATCATGATGACCTTGAGGTCGTTCTCGCCGCGACGCAGCCCGTTCTCGGCGAGCAACTCGACCACCGCGTGCCCTTCGCCGACGGTGCGCACGAACGGCACCATCACCTGCACGTTGGTGAAGCCCATCTCCTCGCGCACGAACCGTAGCGCCTCGCACTCCATGTCGAAGCACGCGCGGAAGTCGGGCGAGATGTACCGGGAGGCGCCCCGGTAGCCGAGCATCGGGTTCTCCTCGTGCGGCTCGTACAGCTCACCACCGACGAGGTTCGCGTATTCGTTCGACTTGAAATCGCTGAGTCGCACGATCACCGGCTCGGGCCAGAACGCCGCCGCGATCATCGACACACCCTCCGCGACCCGCCGCACGAAGTAGTCGCGCGGCGCGTCGTAGGCGGCGGTCGCGTCGGCCACGCGGGCGCGCAGCTCGCCGTCCAGCGCGTCGAACTCCAGCAGCGCTCGCGGATGGATGCCGATCTGTCGGTTGATGATGAACTCCAGCCGCGCCAGCCCGACACCGCGGTGAGGCAGCCGTGAGAACGAGAAGGCCTGATCGGGCGTGCCGACGTTCATCATGATCTTCACCGGCGCGTCCGGCATGGAATCCAGCCGGGTCACCTCCTCCTCGAACGGAAGGATGCCGCGGTACACGAACCCCGTGTCGCCCTCCGCGCACGAGACGGTGACCTCCTCTCCGTCCACGAGCGCGGCGGTGGCATCGCCCGTGCCGACGACGGCGGGAATGCCGAGCTCGCGCGCGATGATCGCGGCGTGGCACGTGCGACCGCCGCGATTGGTCACGATGGCACTCGCGCGCTTCATGATGGGCTCCCAATCGGGATCGGTCATGTCGGCGATGAGCACCTCACCCGGCTGGAAGTCGGCCATCTGGTCGAGACTGCGCAGCACTCGCACCGGTCCCGCGCCGATGCGCTGACCGATCGCCCGCCCGGCCGTCACGACCTCACCGCGCGCGTCCAGCACGAAGCGGCGGATGACCCCGGCTTCGACGCGCGAGACGACCGTCTCGGGTCGAGCCTGCAGGATGTAGAGCCGACCATCGACGCCGTCCTTGCCCCACTCGATGTCCATCGGCCGGCCGTAGTGCTCCTCGATGATCAGCGCCTGGCGCGCGAGCTCGACCAGGTCGGCGTCATCGATCGAGAACCGTCGACGCTCTGCCGTCGGAACGTCTTCGAACCGCGTCGATGCTCCCGCTTCGCGCGCATCCGTGTAACGCATCGCGATGGCCTTCTCGCCGACCGAGCGCTTGAGCACCGCCGGACGGCCCGCGCGCAGTGCCACCTTCGAGACGTAGAACTCGTCGGGGTTGACCGCTCCCTGCACGACGGCCTCGCCGAGTCCGTACGAACTGGTGATGAAGACGGCGTTCTCGAAGCCCGACTCGGTGTCGACCGTGAACATGACACCGGCAGCGCCCACGTCGGAGCGCACCATCTTCTGGATGCCGGCCGACAGGGCGACCTCGTCGTGGTCGAACCCGTGGTGAGCGCGGTACGCGATGGCGCGGTCGTTGTACAGCGACGCGAACACCGAGCGGATCGCAGCCAGCACGTTGTCGATGCCGGCGACGTTGAGGAAGGTCTCCTGCTGCCCGGCGAAAGAGGCGTCGGGCAGGTCCTCAGCGGTCGCCGAGGAGCGCACCGCGAACGAGGCACCGGGGTGCTCCGCCGTCAGCCGCTCGTACGCGGTGCGGATCGACGACTCGAGAGCTGCGGGAAAGGGCTGCTCCTCCACCCACGCCCGGATCTGCGTGCCGGCGTGGGTGAGGGCCGCGACATCCTCGACATCGACCTCGGCGATCGCCGCCGCAATGCGTTCGCGCAGCCCGCCTTCGGCCAGGAACTCGCGATAGGCGTCGGCGGTCGTGGCGAAGCCGCCGGGAACGCTCACCCCGGCGGCGGCGAGGTGCGACACCATCTCGCCGAGCGACGCGTTCTTTCCGCCCACGGCGGGGAGGTCGGCCATGCCGAGCTGGTCGAACCAGAGGATGCTGCTCATGTGTCGGGCCTTTCGGTGGGAGGGGGCGATGCTCAGGCGCGGAGCTTGAGGGACTGCATGATCACGGCGGACATCTCCTCGACGCTCTTGGTCGACGAGTTCACGAACGGGATGTGGGTGCGCCGGTAGAGGTCCTCGGCGCGCCGCAGCTCGAGGGTGCACTGCGCGAGGCTCGCGTAGGTCGAGTCGGGCCTGCGCTCGTGGCGCACCTGGCTGAGCCGCAGCGGCGTCGTCGTCAGCCCGAAGCAGCGCGCCGCGAACGGGGCGATCGCTCGCGGGAGGCCCTCGGTGGGGAAGTCGTCGTCCGTCAGCGGGTAGTTCGCCACGAGCAGGCCGTACTGCAGCGCCAGGTACATGGTCGTCGGCGTCTTGCCGCACCGCGACGGCGCGACGATCAGGACGTCGGCCTGATCGAGAGCGCGCATGCTCTGACCGTCGTCGTGCTCGATGGCGTATTCGACCGCGCGCATCCGGGCGAAGTACTGCTCGGTGTCGCCGACCGTGTGGAAGGAGCCGAGCTGCTCGGACGCGGTCGTTCCGAGCGCCGCCTCCAGCTCGGTGAGGTGGCCGCTCAGCAGATCGATGTGCGTCGCCCGCGCGCCGCCGAGCACGCGCGCCACGGCGGGGGAGCGCACGGTGTGGAACACGAGGGGCTGCAGCCCGGCATCTGCCGCTCGGTCGATCTCTCGGGCGACCGCGGCGGCGCCCTCGGCCGAGTCGACGAACGGCACGGTGTGGTGACGAAACGACACACCCGGGAAGTTGACGAGCAGAGCCCGCCCCAGCGTCTCCGCGGTGATGCCCGTCGAGTCGGAGACGAAGTAAGCGGCACGGGGCGTGGTGGTCACGTGCGCTCCTCGTCGTCTCGGCGGATCCCGACGGCAGATCGGGCGGCGGTCTTACGACCGATTGCTTCGAGGCTACGAAAGATGACGTATCTCTCCGCTCGCTTTCAAGCGAAAGAATGCCGCTTCTTGTCGCTCGGGGAGGATTCGCCCGGCGTCAGGACCGGAGCTCGCGACGGCGCATGCCCGCGAGCGCGATGAGGGCCGCGGATGCCGCGACCACCACGAGCACGGCGACGCCGCGCGGATCGACGCCGTTTCCGTTCGGTACGGGAGCGGCGGCGAAGGGCGAGGCGTCCACGAGTGACGCACTCAGACCGAAGAGCGGGCCGAACAGCGCGACGACGGCGGCGACGGCCAGCAGCGCCCACGCGAGCACGACCGCCGCACGCGGAAGCGCGACCACCAGGGCGGCGGTCACCGCGGCGAACAGGCAGGCCGGGACGATCTGCCCCGCACCGGCCACCGCCGCATCGCGCAGGAGCCCGCCACCGACGCCCCCGGTAAGTGCTCCGACAGCGGCGCCGACGATTCCCGCCACGATCGTGAGGGCCGCGGCGGTCGCGGCGACCGAGATGTGGTCGGCGAGCCACCGCGTGCGTGTGAGTGCGGTACCGAGGACCAGCTCCGCCGTCCCGCGGGTCTCGTCCTGGCGCGCGCGCAGAGCGGTCTGTGTTGCGGCGCACGCCGCGATGACTCCGAGCATGACGAAGAAGATCACGACCAGACCGCGTGAGAGGTCCTCGGACGTTCCGCTCAACGCCTCCAGCAGCGCGGTGACGGCCGCGTTCCCCTGGCCGATCCGCCCGGCAAGACCGGCGAGCGACGTCGACAGAATGCCGACGAGCATCCCTGCCACAATCCAGCCGACAGCCGCAGCACGGCTCTGGCGCACCACCAGCGCCAGATGTGTCGCGAAGCCCGGTCGAGCCTCGGCGCGACCGACGCGTGGCGGGACGAAGGAGGCTCCCAGGTCGCGGCGCGCGTGCAGCAGGGCGCACCCGCCGAGGAGGAGGAACGTCGTGAGTGCTGCGGCCGCCAAAGGAAGGGGGTCGTCGGCATCGAACGGGCGGGTGTTTTCGGCCCAGCCGAACGGCGAGAACCACGTCAGGGCGGAGCTCGTCATCCGGGTGAGGTCGGCGTTCGGCGTCCCGAGCGCATTCCCGGTGCCGGCAAGGGCGAACGTGACGACCAGGATCCACACCGCCAGCGCGTTGGCGGCGCGCGAGGAGGGCATGAGTTCGCCGGCCACGAGCCCAACGCCGAGGAAGACCGTGCCGACGAGTGTGCAGCATGCTCCCGTCAGTGTTGCTCCCGCCAGTGGCGCGCCATTGCCGATGAAGAGGAGAGCGACCACCGCGCCTGAGAGGACGGCGACGCCGATGCCGTGCACGGCGGTCGAGGCGAGCGGCGCGGTGCGCCCGGCCGGGGTGGCCGACACCAACTCGAGACGGCCGTCCTCCTCATCCCCGCGGGTATGGCGCACCGCCAGAAACGAGCACATGAGGGCGACGACGAGCAGCAGCCAGGGCAGCAGGAGGAAGGAGACCAGCTGCGACTCCGACGTGCCGGAAGGAAGCCCGCGGAACAGGAGCACGACGGGGTTCGTCATGACCGTGGCCAGCAGAGCGAGGCGTTCCTGCTCGTCGCCGTACGACCCCCGCACGCCCGGATATCCGGCCGCGGCCAGGGCGGCGAGTCCGAGGATCCAGACGGTGAGCGATACGGCGTCGCGCCGCAGGCGCTGGCGCAGCAGCAGCCCGAACGGTCTCACCGCCGGGCGCCTTCGCTCGGCTCTGCGCCCGCGCCGTAGTGGCGCAGGAACAGCTCCTCCACGGACGGCGGCGCGATGCGCAGTCCTTCGGCGCCGAGCTCGGCGAGGCGGGGCAGAGCGAGGGCGACGGCATCGCTGGCGAGCGTCAGCGAGATCCGCCCGCCCTCCTCCCGCACGTCCTCGGCGCCGGGCACGGTCGCGGCGGTGGCCGGGGTCGCGCGCGCGGATGCCGCGAACGACACCTCGGTGCGCGTGAGATGGCGCATCTCGGCGAGAGAACCCGTGTCGACGATGCGCCCGGCCCGTACGATCGACACCCGGTCGCAGAGCAGCTCGACCTCCGAGAGGATGTGGCTCGACAGCAGCACCGTGGCGCCGGCATCCCGTACTCGCGCGACCTCCTGGCGGAACACCACCTCCATCAGCGGATCCAGACCGCTCGTGGGCTCGTCGAAGATGTAGAGCTCGGCAGGGACGGCGAAGGCGGCGATGAGCGCGACCTTCTGCCGATTGCCCTTCGAGTAGGCGCGTCCCTTCGTGCGGGTGTCGAGCTGGAAGGCGTCGCACAGTCGCCGCCGCGCGGTGGCGTCGTGCGGGCCGGTGCCCCCGCCGCGGAGGCGACTGAGCAGATCGATGGCCTCGCCGCCGGAGATGTTCGGCCAGAGACTGACGTCGCCGGGAACCGATGCCACCCGTCGATGCAGGCGTGCGGCATCGCCCCACGGGTCGGCGTCGAGTACGGTCGCCGTGCCCGAGGTGGGACGTGCGAGGCCGAGGAGGATGCGGATCGTGGTCGACTTGCCCGCGCCGTTGGGGCCGAGGAAGCCGTGCACCTGGCCCGCCTCGACGACGAGGTCGAGCCCGTCGAGGGCGTGCACGCGGCCGTAGTGCTTCGTGAGGGCGTCCGTGCGGATGACGGTGGTCATGCGCCGGATGCTACGCCGAGGGCGGGTGCCGCGGTAGATGCGACACCCGCCCCTTACCCCCGGTGCGTCGGGGGCTGCGCTCAGATCTGCGAGCGCGGCCCGGGTTCGACGATCTTGTTGAAACCGGTGACCGGCTGGTTCTCATCGAACGACACCACGGGGCGACGGAACCCTCGGGTGAGGAAGACGAGATACACGAGCCCGAGCCCCGTCCAGATGAGGCCGACGATGAGCGCGTGGTCGTCCAGGTTCACCCACAGCAGTCCGGTCAGCGCCATGCCGATCGCGGGCATCACGATGTAGTTGATGATGTCGCGCGGCGTCCGTCGACGTCCCTGGCGAACCGCGAACCAGGCGATCACCGAGATGTTCACGAAGGTGAACGCGATGAGGGCGCCGTAGTTGATGTAGTCGACGATCTGATCGAGGGTGAAGGCGATGGCCGCCAGGCTCACGATGCCGACCAGCACCACCGTGAAGGCGGGTGTGTGGGTGCGCGGACTGATGTAGCCGAAGAAGCGCTTGGGCAGCACGCCGTTGCGGCCCATGACCAGCAGCATGCGCGCGACCGACGCGTGCGAGGCGAGCCACGACGCCAGCGTGGCTGCGAAGCCCGCCGCCGTCAGCACCGACTGCAGCACGATGCCGCCGACCTGCGAGCCGATCTCCGGCAGCGTCGAGTCGGCGATCGCCTCGGGCGGGAACGCCTCGTGGGCCGGGAAGCGCAGCTGCGTGAAGTAGGCCGCGACGAGGAAGATCGCGCCGCCCACCAGCACGGTCAGCAGGATCGCGCGCGGCATGGTCTTCGGGTTCTTCGCCTCCTCCGCGTACATCGTCACCGCGTCGAAGCCGATGAACGAGAAGCAGACGATGGTCGCACCGGCCAGCACCGCGCCGAACTCGACCTCGGGGTGGAAGAACGGCTGCACGGAGGCGACCGTGCCGGCGCCGGCGCCCTGCACCAACTGCACGATGACCATGACGACGAACACCGCCATGACCACGATCGAGAAGATCAGCAGGATCATGTTGACGTTGGAGGTGCCGCGCATCGTCAGGTAGATGATCCCGGTGACGCCCGCGGTGAAGGCCACGACCCACACCCATCCCGGGATGTCGGGGAAGAGCGCCTCCATGTAGCTGCGCAGGATCAGGGCGTTGACCATCGGCAGCAGCAGGTAGTCGATGAGCGACGTCCAGCCGACGAGGAAGCCGAGGCTCGGGTGCATCGACTCGCGGACGTAGGTGTACGCGGAGCCGGCGCTCGGGATGACGCCGACCATCTTGCCGTAGCTGATCGCGGTGAAGCCCATGACGACGAGGGCGAGCGCGTAGGCGGCGGGGACGACGTTGTTGGTCTCGACGGCGACATTGCCGAAGGTGTCGAACACGACCGTCGGAGTCATGTAGCCGAGGCCGAGACCGACGATGGACCAGACTCCCAGAGAGCGCGCAAGGGTGGCGGAGCGAGAGGATGCCGACGTGGCGGCCAGTGACTCGTTCGTGATTCCTCCTGATGGTGAGGTGTTTCGGGTGCTCGAATACTAGGGTCGCCCTGTTTCGTTTGTGTAGCGTCGCCGTCACCTCCGATGACGCGTGGGCACCATGTTCGGACGATTCGACCGGGGATCGCCCCTTCGCGGACGAAGGGTGTGGGCTCAGACCCCGCGCAGCCCGTCGGTGCGCTCGAAGATGAGGCTCGTGTTGGTCGCCGCGACGATGGAATGCGTGGAGAGGTGGTCGGTGACGAAAGAGCGCAGGTCGGCGCTGTCGCGCCCGCGGAAGTGGATCACGAAGTCCTCCGCGCCGGCGACATAGAAGTACTGGGCGACGTCGGGGTGGGTGCGCAGCTCCTCGGCGAAGCGGGTCAGCTGCGCGCGTGCCCCCGGGCGGATCCGCACCGAGACCAGAGCCTCGGTGCGGTACCCCAGTGCTCCCGGATCGACGTCGATCGTGAAGCGACGGATCACCCCGCGCGACACGAGGCGCGAGATGCGTGCGTGCACGGTCGACGCCGCGACGCCCAGGGTCGCCGCAAGACGACTCAGTGGCTGGCGGGCATCGTCGCGCAACTCGTCGATGAGTCGGAGATCGGCGGCATCCAGTGAAGGATCAGCGGAAGAGACGGCCATTTCCCGAGCATAGTTCTCAGCGCTGAGGCAATTTCACCGAATTTTCGGATGCTCTTGTCGAGCGTCCGGAGGGCTGACATCGTGATCGCGCTGCACCGCTCCACTCCCTTTCCCGCGGACCATGTCGAAGGAGTCCCGCCCATGATCATCGGTGTTCCCACAGAGATCAAAGACAGTGAGCGCCGCGTCGGTATGACGCCCACGGGGGTCGACGAGCTCTCTGCACACGGCCACCGGGTGCTCATCCAGAGCGGAGCCGGCGTCGGGTCGGGGTTCAGCGACGACGCCTATCGCGCCGCTGGGGCCGAGATCGTGGCCGAGGCCGCCGACGTCTGGGGCGGCGCGGACCTTCTCGTGAAGGTCAAGGAGCCGATCGCGCCCGAGTACGGCTTCCTGCGCTCGGACCTGACGCTGTTCACCTACCTGCATCTGGCCGCCGCGCCGGCGCTGACGACCGCTCTCCTGGATGCCGGTACCACCGCCATCGCCTACGAGACGGTGCAGCTGCCCGACCGGTCGCTGCCGCTGCTGGCCCCGATGAGCGAGATCGCCGGTCGACTGTCGGTGCAGGTGGGTGCGCAGCAGCTGCTCGGTCCGGCCGGGGGACGCGGCATCCTGCTCGGCGGCGTGCCCGGCACACCGCGCGGCCGTGTCGTCGTGATCGGTGGCGGCGTCGCCGGCACCCACGCCGCACAGATGGCCGTGGGACTCGGCGCGCACGTGACCATCGTCGACCTGTCGATCCCGCAGCTGCGCCGGCTCGACGAGCGTTTCGACGGCCGCGTCGACACGCGCGTGTCGACGCGTTCGACGCTAGCCGACCTCGTCGCCGACGCCGACCTCGTCATCGGCTCGGTGCTGGTGCCCGGTGCGGCGGCGCCCAAGCTCGTGACGCTCGACATGGTCGAGCGCATGCGGCCGGGCTCGGTGCTCGTGGACATCGCGGTCGACCAGGGCGGCTGCTTCGAGGGCACGCATGCGACCACGCATACCGATCCGACCTACCGGGTGCACGACGCCATCTACTACGCCGTCGCCAACATGCCGGGAGCGGTGCCGTTGACCTCGACCCTCGCTCTCACCAACGCGACGCTGCGGTACACGCTCGCGCTCGCCGATCGCGGCACCGATGCAGCGCTCGAGGCCGACGCCTCGCTGCGTGCGGGTCTGTCGATCCGCGGCGGCGAGGTCATCGACACCCGCATCCTGGCCTGACGAACTCCGCAGATACGAACGAACTCCGCATCTGACCGCGTGATCGGATGCGGAGTTCGTCGCATTCTGCGGAGTACGTGCGCCGTCAGAGGCGGTTCCAGGCCTCCGTGAGCACGGAGCGCAGGATCTGCTCGATCTCGGTGAACTCGGCGGGGCCGATGGTCAGCGGCGGGGCGAGCTGGATGACGGGGTCGCCGCGGTCGTCGGCGCGGCAGTACAGACCCGCGTCGAACAGCGCCTTGGAGAGGAAGCCGCGCAGCAGCCGCTCCGACTCGTCGTCGTCGAAGGTCTCCTTCGTGGCCTTGTCCTTGACCAGCTCGATGCCGAAGAAGTAGCCGTCGCCGCGCACGTCGCCGACGATCGGCAGGTCGAGGAGCTTCTCCAGGGTCGCGCGGAACACGGGCGAGTTCTCCCGCACGTTCTCGAGCAGCTTCTCCTCTTCGAACACGTCGAGGTTCTCCAGCGCGACGGCAGCCGAGACGGGGTGCCCGCCGAAGGTGTAGCCGTGGGGGAACGACAGGTCGCCGTGCGCGAAGGGCTCGTAGACGCGGTCGCTCACGATCGTGCCGCCCAGCGGCGCGTAGCCGCTGGTGACGGCCTTGGCAAACGTGATCATGTCGGGCTGGTAGTCGTAGGCCTGAGCCCCGAAGTAGTGGCCGAGCCGGCCGAAGGCGCAGATGACCTCGTCGGAGACGAGCAGCACGTCGTAGCGGTCGCAGATCTCGCGCACCCGCTGGAAGTAGCCCGCCGGCGCCGGGAAGCAGCCGCCGGCGTTCTGCACGGGCTCGAGGAACACCGCGGCGACCGTCTCGGGTCCTTCGAACTGGATCATCTGCTCGATGCGGTCGGCGGCCCACAGGCCGAACTCCTCCGGAGTCCCCCCGCCGAAGCCCGACTCGGTGGCGCGGTAGTAGTTGGTGTTCGGCACGCGGAAGCCGCCCGGCGTCACGGGCTCGAACATGTGCTTCATGACGGGGAGGCCGGTGATCGCAAGGGCACCCTGCGTGGTGCCGTGGTAGGCGATGGCGCGGGAGATCACCTTGTGCTTGGTGGGCTTCCCCTGCAGCTTCCAGTAGTGCTTCGCGAGCTTGAAGGCCGTCTCGACCGCCTCGCCGCCGCCGGTGGAGAAGAAGACGTGGTTGAGGTCGCCCGGCGCGAGGTTCGCGATGCGGTCGGCGGCCTCGATGCCCGACGGGTGGGCGTACGACCACAGCGGGAAGAACGCGAGCTCCTCCGCCTGCGTGGCCGCGGCCTGGGCGATGCGCGAGCGGCCGTGTCCCGCGTTGACGACGAACAGGCCGGCGAGCCCGTCGATGTAGCGCTTGCCGCGGGAGTCCCAGATGTGGTGACCCTCACCCTTGACGATGATGGGTACTCCCGAGCCCTCGGTCATCACCGACTGGCGTGCGAAGTGCATCCAGAGGTGGTCGCGGGCCTTGGCCTGCAGATCGGCGTCGTCGATGGTCATCGTGTCCCCCAGTTGTAGAGCTGACGGTGGAGTTTGAGGTAGACGAAGGTCTCGGTCGAGACCACCTCGGGAAGGGCGCGGATCTGCTCGTTGAGCAGGTCCATGAGGTCGTCGTCGTTCTCGCAGACGACCTCGACGAGCAGATCGAACGAGCCCGCCGTCGACACCACATAGCTGATGCCGGGCAGGGTCGACAGCCGCGCGGCGATGCCGCGGGTGTCGCCGGCGACCCGGATGCCGATCATCGCCTGACGGGCGAAGCCGAGCTGGAGCGGGTCGGTGACGGCCACGATCTGCATCACGCCCTGGTCGACGAGCTTCTGTACGCGCTGGCGCGTGGCGGCCTCGCTGAGGCCGACGGCCTTCGCGATCTCGGCGTAGGGTCGGCGCCCGTCCTCCTGCAGCTGCTCGATGATCGCTTTGGATGCGGCATCCAGCGGCTGTCGGCGCGAAGGTGCGGTTTCCGTCGTTTGAGGCATGATCGGCGACGATATCAATCGCGGCAGTGAATAATCAAGACTGATTCAGAAGTCACCGGGCGGGCTCCCGTGCGACGTGCGGCGCTCAGCGCATGGTGTCGAGGATGCCGGTGAGGTCGTCGAACGTGGTGCGGGGGTTCAGGATCGCGAACCGGGCGTTGGGGCGGCCATCGTGGCTGGACGGCGTCACGAACGCGTGCTGCACGTCGAGGAGGCGCTGCGACCAGGCCTCGTAGTCGGCGCGCGTCCAGCCGTCGCGCTCGAACACGACCACGCCCAGCTGCGGCCGGCGCACCAGCGAGAAGCCGGAGCGCGCCTCGATCTCATTCGCGATCCGCCGGGCCAGCACGATCGAGGCGCTGACGGCCTCGCGGTACGCGGCCGCACCGTGCGTGGCCAGCGAGAACCACAGCGGCAGGCCGCGGGCGCGACGGGTGAGGTGTGCGGCGTAGTCGGAGGGGCTGTAGTCGGAGCGGTCGGTCAGGGTGTCGAGGTACTCCGCGTGCTGGGTGTGCGCGCGTCGGCCCTGCTCGGGGTCGCGGTAGATGAGCGCGCACGCATCGAACGGGGCGAACAGCCACTTGTGCGGATCGACGATCACCGAGTCGGCCTGCTCGACTCCGGCGTACAGGTGGCGGGCGAGGGGCGAGAGCATGCCGGCGAGGCCGTAGGCGCCGTCGACGTGCAGCCAGATCCCGTGGGCGTGGGCTGCCGCCGCGACACCGGCGATGTCGTCGACGATGCCGAAGTTGGTCGAGCCGGCCGTCGCGACGACGGCGAAGACCCGCTCGTGCACGTCGGCGAGCACCGCCGCGACGGCCTCGCCGCGCAGCACGCCGTCGGCATCCGTCGGCACCGTGATGACGTCGACGTCCATGACGCGCGCCGCCGACGCGATGGAGGAGTGCGCCTGCGAGCTGCAGACGACCGCCCAGCGGGTCGGCGCGGCGACACCGATGTCGGTCCGGTGCGCGCGCGCCGCCTCGCGCGCGGCGACGAGCGCGGACAGGTTGCCGAGCGTGCCGCCCTGCACGAAGACGCCTCCCGCGGATGCCGGCAGGCCGAACTCGTCGGCCAGCCAGCGCAGCACCTCGTTCTCGGCGTGCACGGCGCCGGCGCCCTCCAGCCAGGAGCCGCCGTAGAGGGCGCTCGCCGACACGACGAGGTCGAAGGCCGCGGCCGCCTTCGTGGGCGCGGTCGGGATGAACGAGAGGTACCGCGGGTCGTCGGTCGTGATGCAGGCGGGGGCCAGGACGTGCGTGAACACGCCGAGCGCACGCTCGGCGCCCACGCCCTCCTCGGAGATCGTCCGCCCCGCCAGCCGGGCGAGTTCCGCGGCGGGCAGCGGCTTGTCCAGCGGGGTGTCCTGGGCGAGCAGGCGCTCGCGCGAGTAGTCGAGCACCAGGTCGACGATGCGTCGGGTCTCGGCGGTGACGTCGTGCATGCGGGCGGCATCGGTCATGAATGATCCTCGGTGGAAGAAGGGGCGGGGGTGGATGCCGGGAGGGCGGGAGTCCGCGGCGGCACCGGCCGTTCGTCGGTCAGCGTCTCGATCGCGCACCCGAGCCGCAGCAGGGCGGCATCGTCACCGGAGCGCCCGGCGATCGTGAGCCCCACCGGCATCCGGGTGTCGTCCATCAGCCCGAGCGGGACGGTCACCGTCGGGATGCCGAGGTGGCGGATCGCGAGGTTGCCGTTGGCGACCCAGACGCCGTTGCGCCAGCCGAGTTCGGCGGAGGCGGGGTTCACGTCCATGTCGGCACGGCCGACATCGGCGACGGCGGGGAAGACGACGGCGTCGAGGCCGAGGTCGTCCATCCACTCCTCCAGGTCGACCTCTCGCGTGCGCTCCAGCCCGCGAAGGCCGTCTTCGAGTTCGGGCACGTCGCGCCAGGTGACGCTCGGGTGCGCTCGCACCCAGTCGGGATAGCTCGGCAGGTCGTCGTCGAAGCCGTCGTAGCGGTCGGGGAGGGCGCCGGCGGGGTGCGGGAAGATCAGCGCGCCGTCGACGTCGGCGAGCGTGTGCAGTGCCGGGTCGCCGTTGGCGGCGAGGAAGTCGTCCCAGGACCATGCCGACAGGTCGAGGATCTCGCGATCCAGGTACGCGCGGGTCACGAGCCCCCGGGTGAAGATCGTCGGCGCCCCGGGCCGGTCGCCTTCGTAGTTCGACACGACCGGGAAGTCGACCTCGACGACCTCCGCGCCGGCGGCGGTCAGTGCCGCGCGGGTCTTCTCCCACAGCGCGATGATCGAGGCGCGCGTCTCGATGCGCCGGCCGGTCGGCCCGCCGATGCCGGGCGTCGGAGCGGTCCCGGCATCCGGATCGGCGTTGATGTACATGCGGGGCACGCCGATCCTCCGTCCCGCCGGGGAGGCACCGTCGGCGAGGGCGGGGTAGGACGCGGGGCGCACCGCGGACGGGCGCGGCAGCGGCACCCACGGCTGCGTCCGCCAGAAGTCGCCGCGCGTCTCGGGGTCGTCGGCGACGATGACGTCGAGAATCTCGAGCAGATCGGCCATCGTGCGCGCGTGCGGCACCACGACGTCTTGCGTGGGCACCAGCGGCCAGTTGCCGCGCGTGGAGATGACACCGCGCGAGGGTGTGTAGGCGCACAGCGCGTTGTTCGAGGCCGGCCCACGTCCGCTCGACCAGGTCTCCTCGCCGAGGCCGAACGCGGCGAACGAGGCCGCGGTCGCCGTTCCGGAGCCGTTCGAGGATCCCGAGGCGAACGGGGCGGTGAGCCAGTCGGCGGCGTAGGGACTCTCGGCGCGGCCGTAGAGCCCGCGCTGCATGCCGCCGCCGGCCATCGGCGGCATGTTGGTCAGTCCCAGGCAGATGGCACCCCCGGCGCGCAGCTGCTCGATCGTGAAGGCGTCGCGCTGCGCGACGAGCGTGGCGAAGGCGGGGGAGCCGGATGCCGCGGTCAGCCCGCGGACGAGGTAGCTGTCCTTCGCCGTGTAGGGGATGCCGTCCAGCGGTGAGAGCACCTCGCCGCGGGCCCGGCGGGCGTCGGAGGCGGCTGCTTCCGCGTGCGCGTCGGGGTTGCGCACGACGACCGCGTTGAGCGCGGTCGCGGTGTCGGGACCGTCGTAGGCGTCGATGCGTGCGAGGTAGGCCTCGACGAGCTCGACGGCGGTCGTGCGCCCCGTCTCGAGGGCGGTGCGCAGCTCGGCGATCGAGGCTTCGACGACGTCGATCATCGCTCGGCCTCCTGCCCGACGAGCGCCGGCTGCTGCTGAGTGATGCAGTGGATGCCGCCGCCACGCGCGAAGATCGGGCGGGCGTCGACCGTGACGATCTCGCGCCCCGGGTACGCATCGGCGAGGATCGTGCGGGCCTCGGCATCCGCTCTGTCCTCACCGAAGCCGCAGGCGATGACGCCGCCGTTCACGACGAGGTGGTTGACGTAGCTCCAGTCGACGAAGCCCTCGTCGTCGCGCAGGGTCGCCGGCGCGGGCAGCTCGACGATCTCGAGGCGGCGTCCGGCGGCATCGGTGTGGTCGGCGAGCATCTCGCGCAGCGCCGTGCTGACGGCGTGGTCGGGGTGTGCCGCGTCGCGCTGGGTGTGCAGCAGCACGCGGCCCGGAGAGGGGAAGGTCGCGACGATGTCGACGTGGCCGTTCGTGCCGAAATCGTCGTAGTCGCGAGTGAGACCGCGCGGCAGCCAGATCGCCGTCGTCGTGCCGAGGGTGCGGGCGAACTCCGCCTCGACGCGGGCGCGATCGGCGTAGGGGTTGCGGCGCGGGTCGAGCTGCACCGTGTCGGTGAGCAGCACCGTGCCCTCGCCGTCGACGTGGAAGCCCCCGCCTTCGGCGACCAGGGTCGAGGAGATGAGTTCCGCGCCGACCTCGGCCGCGACGATGCGGGCGTGCTCGGCGGAGCGTTCCCAGCGCGCCCAGTCGTGTGCGCCCCAGCCGTTGAAGATCCAGTCGACGGCGCCCAGGATGCCGGGGCGCGCGTCATCCACGACGAAGGTCGGGCCATGATCGCGCATCCAGAACTCGTCGACCGGCGCCTCGAGGATCGTGACGTCGCCGGGCAGCATCCGCCGCGCGCGCGCGGTCTCGGCGGGATCGACGATCATCGTGACCGGCTCGAACCGGGCGATGGCGGCGGCGACCTCCGTCCACGCGGCGTAGCCCTCCTCGCGCTCGGCGGCGGTGTCGCCGAGCGTGGGGCCCTCCACGGGGAAGGCCATCCATGTGCGCGCGTGTGGCGCGGTCTCGCTCGGCATCCGCCAGCTCATCGGCATCCTCGACTCTCGTCCGGTCCTGGAGTAGCTTATTGATCACATGATCAACTCATCGGAGGGTAGCGAGCGGATGCCGTCGACGTCAACTGCCGGACGGGCGCGGATGAGCGCCGATCAGAGGCGCGAGCAGATCGCGGGCGCTGCGCGCGGGCTCGCGCTCGCCGAGGGACTGGACGCGGTCACGCTGCGCGCCGTCGCCGCGCGGGTGGGCGTGGCCTCGGGGTTGGTCGCCCACTACATCCCGAGCATGGACGACCTCGTCGCCGACACGTTCTTCGACATCGTCTCGGCCGAGCTCGACGAGGTGCGCGCGCTGCTTCCCGACGCGCCCGCGCCGGCACGACTGGGGGTGATGCTGCGCGAGACGCTCGACCCGCACCGCCGGGACGTCACGCTCGTCTGGGTGCAGGCGTGGGCGCTCGGCACGCGAAACGCCCCGCTGGCCGAGCGGGTGCGCACGGCGATGGATGCCTGGCGTGCCGTGATCGCCGCCGAGATCGCGCGGGGAATGGATGCCGGGGTGATTCCGATGGCCGATCCGGAGCCGCTCGCCTGGCATCTGCTGGCGATGATCGACGGGCTCGGTGCCCACGGGCTCGTGGGGTGGGGGTCGGACATCGATCCCGTCTCGCCGCTGCGACGAGCCGTCGCGGGACTGCTGCGCGTCGAGGTCGGTGCTCTCAGCGCGGACTGAGTCGGGCGCCGATCTGTCGCCGCACGCCGCGCCAGGCGAGCACTCCCCACGCGATGATCGCCGCGTGCAGGATGATGAACCCGAGGAGCGGCAGGGGCGGGTATCCGCGCGCGATCATGTAGACGTCGTCGGCGATGCCGCGGACGACACCCAGCGCGATCGTCAGCCAGAGCAGCGGCAGCCAGGCCATCGGACGGCGTGAGCCGACCAGGAGGAACGCGCCGAGAACCAACAGGTCGAGGCTGAACACCAGCATCCAGTCGGCGAACCCCGTCACTGCGGTGCCCCCGGGGGCACCGTCGAAGTCGGGGATCTTCTGGCTCACCGTGGCCATGGTGACGACGGGGAGCCAGCTGAGACCGAGAAGAACGTAGACCGCGCCCGTCACGCGATACCACCAGGTGAGACTCTTCATGTCGTGGTTCTCCTCGCCGGGAACAAGCGGGCGCGGTGTCTGCGGAACGACGACCGTCCGACCAGCCTCCAGGCGGCTCGGGCGGGAGCGGGCAGTGCCCGAAGGAACGCCCCCTGCTCGGCGGCAGGCATGGATTCGAGCATGAATCCCAGCTGGATGAACAGCCACCGCGGCGGCACCGTGCGCCGTCCGTGCCGCTCCAGGCGTTCCCACTCCGCGGGCGTGAAGGAGGTGGCGGCGACCGGCAGAATGTCGATCTCTTCCTGGCCGAGATGATCGTCGAGCGCCGCAGTGAGACGGTCGAGCTGCTCCCGCACCGCGATGGCCTCGCGGCGTCGCGCGCTGGCACGCCAGGCGTCGACGCTCGCGCCGAGAGCGGTCAGGTGCTTCTCGATCTCTGCGTGCTGGGCGCGCATCTGCTCGACGTGGAGGGCGCACGCCGGTGAGCGCCGTTCGAGGTCGTCCCAGAGGAACATGTCCTCGCCGTGGTGGTGGCTCTCCAGTGCGTGGGCGATCTGGCGCAGATGCCGCACGGCGAGCGTCGTGCGGCGGCGGTCGCCGTCGGCCACGGCGTCGACGACGCTCCCCGCATCGCGGAAGACCATGCGCAGGAAGCGGTGGAACATCACGACGTCGGCGGTGTCGCATCCCCACGAGCCCGACCGGGGGTCGGCGTGGGGCTCGGCGGGTGATCCGGTCGCCGGAAGGCGTTCAGCAGCCACGGCGCCGGACCTGTGTGCGGGCCGCGGCAGGGGCGGCAAGGAGAGACGGCACGAGGATTCCTCTCGGAAAATGGTTTGTGCGTCACACTATTCATTAGATCGGCAATCTAGTCAATACCGACTACAGTGGACGTCGAAGGGGGCACGATGAGCGGGAGAAAGCCGTACGCGTCGCCGTTGCGCGAGGCCGAAGCGGCAGCGACGCGGGCGCGGATCGTGGATGCCGCCGCGGAGCTGTTCGTCCGCGACGGCTACGCCGCCACGTCGCTGAAGGCGATCGCCGCTGCGGCGGGCGTGTCGGTGCAGACGGTCAATCTGCACGGGCCGAAGCATGCGCTCCTGGCCGCGGCGTACGAGCGCGCCCTTGCGGATCGTGAGGGCTGGGCGTCGCTGAACGACACCGACCCGATGCAGCAGATCATCGCGGAGCCCGATCCTGAGCGGCTCATCGCGATGTACGCGGCGTTCATGACCGCCGCGAACGCGCGCATCGCCGCGCTGCTGCGGACGCTGCGCGCCGCCGCGGACGCCGACCCGGCCGTCCGCGACGTGTACGCGGCGATCGACGAACGTCGTCTTCGCAGCATCCGCGAGGGTGTCGCCCTGCTGGCCGCGCGCGGCGTCGTGCCGCCGGACCGAAGCGACGACGCGACGGCGTTGGTCACGATGCTCGTCTCCACCGACACGTACCTGCACTTCCGCGAGGCCGGCTGGAGCGCAGAGCGTTACCGGGAGTGGCTCGCCGTCGAGCTGCGGCGCGCTGTCGCCGGCTGACGAACGCCGACGCCGACGTGCCCTCGCGTCAGTCCAGGCTCGCCATGACGTGCTTGAGGCGGGTGTAGTCCTCGAAGCCGTAGACCGAGAGGTCCTTGCCGTACCCGGAGTGCTTGAAGCCGCCGTGGGGCATATCCGAGACGAACGGGATGTGCGCGTTGATCCAGACGCAGCCGAAGTCGAGGTCGCGCGAGAACCGCAGCGCCCGCGCGTGCTCGCGCGTCCAGACGGATGCCGCGAGGGCGTACGGCACGCCG
Organism: Sphingomonas sp. BLCC-B65; assembly: GCF_028550675.1. Taxonomy (NCBI): domain Bacteria; kingdom Pseudomonadati; phylum Pseudomonadota; class Alphaproteobacteria; order Sphingomonadales; family Sphingomonadaceae; genus Sphingomonas; species Sphingomonas sp. BLCC-B65. The sequence continues at coordinate 2,240,766 of NZ_JAQQGL010000001.1, forward strand.
TTCGCCAGCGCGAGCGCTTCCTCTTCCGACGCGAACGGCTGCACCGTGAGCACGGGGCCGAAGATCTCCTGCTGTACGACCTCGTCGTCCTGGCGGACGCCCGTGACGATCGTCGCCTCGAAGAAGCAGCCGGCATCGCCCTGGCGGCGGCCGCCGATGGCGATCGTCGCGTGCGCGGGGAGGCGATCGACGAAACCCTTCACGCGCGCGAGCTGGTCGGCGTTGTTCACCGGCCCGAAGAAGGCATCCGGGTCGTCCGGCGCGCCCGTCTTCGCGTGATCGCGGGTGTGGGCGACGAGCGTGGCGACCAGCTCGTCGTGCACGGCGGCATCCACGAGTACGCGCGTCGCGGCGGTGCAATCCTGTCCGGCGTTGAAGAACGCGGCCTCCACGATGCCGCGGGCGGCGCGGTCGAGGTCGGCGTCGGCGAAGACGAGGGCCGGCGCCTTGCCGCCGAGCTCCAGGTGCACACGCTTGAGGTCCTGCGCGGCCGAAGCGGCCACCTGCATGCCCGCGCGCACCGAACCGGTGATCGCGACCAGCTGCGGGGTCGGGTGCTCCACCAGCATCCGGCCGGTCTCCCGGTCGCCGAGGACGACGTTGAAAACCCCGGCGGGCACGATCTCGGCGGCGATCTCAGCGAGGCGCACGGTGGTCTGAGGCGTCGTCTCGCTCGGCTTCAGCACGACGGTGTTGCCGGCCGCGAGAGCCGGCCCGATCTTCCACACCGCCATGTTCAGCGGGTAGTTCCACGGCGTCACCTGGGCGACGACGCCGATCGGCTCGCGGCGCACGTACGACGTGAACCCCTCCGCGTACTCGGCCGCCGCCCGCCCGTCCAGGTCGCGGGCGGCACCCGCGAAGAAGCGGAGCTGATCGACGGACTGGACGATCTCGTCGGCGACCAGGTTCGCGCGGGGCTTGCCCGTGTCCTGCGACTCCAGATCGGCGAACTCGTCGGCCCGCGCCTCCAGCGCATCCGCGAGCCGGAACAGCAGCAGCTGGCGCTGCGCGGGCGTCGTGCGCTTCCACGTCTCGAAGGCGCGGGATGCCGCCGCGAACGCGGCATCCACCTCCTCCGCCGTCGACACCGGAGCGTGGCCGTACACCTCGCCGGTCACGGGGCTCACGAGCGGCAGCGTCGCGCCGGCAGAGGCGACCGGTGCCCCGTCGATGACGTTGCGGAGCACGGCCTGCGCCCCGGTCACGACGCCGCCTCGGGGTCGGTGACCTCCAGGGCGCGGTCGATGATGTCGAGGCCGCGCACCAGGTCGTCCTCCGAGACGATCAGCGGGGGTGCCACGTGCACGCGGTTGAAGTGCGTGAACGGCCACAGGCCCGCCTTCTTGCACGCCGCCGCGAACGCGGCCATCGGCGCGGCGTCTGCTCCCGTCGCATTGAACGGAACCAGCGGCTCGCGGCTCTCGCGGTCGCGCACGAGCTCGATCGCCCAGAACAGACCGAGACCGCGCACCTCTCCGACGGACGGATGCCGCGCGGCCATCTGCTCCAGTCGCGGACGTACGACGCGCTCGCCGAGGTCGCGGACCCGCTCCAGGATGCCGTCGCGCCGGAAGACCTCGAAGGTGGCGACGCCCGGGGCACAGGCGAGGGGATGCCCGGAGTACGTCAGTCCGCCCGGGAAGGAGACCGTGTCGAAGTGCGCGGCGATGCGGTCGGAGATGACGACGCCGCCCAACGGCACGTAGCCGGAGTTGACACCCTTCGCGAAGGTGATGAGGTCGGGCACGACGTCGAAGTTCTCGAAGCCCCACCAGGTGCCGAGGCGTCCGAAACCGACCATGACCTCGTCGGCGATGTAGACGATGCCGTAGCGATCGCAGAGCTCGCGCACGCCGGGCAGGTAGCCGGGCGGCGGGATCAGCACGCCGTTGGTGCCCACGACCGACTCGATGATGATCGCGCCGATCGTCGAGGCGCCCTCCAGGATGATCGTCTGCTCGAGGTGCGCGAGCGCACGCTCCGTCTCCTGCTCGGGGGAGGCCGCGTGGAACGGCGAGCGGTAGGCGTACGGCCCGAAGAAGTGCACGACGGACGCATCGGCCGGCTCGTTCGCCCACCGGCGCGGGTCACCGGTCAGCGTGATGGCAGTCGAGGTGTTGCCGTGGTAGCTGCGGTACATCGCCAGCACCTTGCGCTTGCCGGTGACCAGGCGCGCCATGCGCACCGCGTTCTCGTTGGCATCGGCCCCGCCGTTGGTGAAGAAGACCTTCGAGAAGCCGTCGGGAGCGATCTCGCTGATGCGGCGCGCCAGCTCGCCGCGCGTGTCGTTGGCCATCGACGGCTGGATCGTGGCGAGGCGCCCCGCTTGCTCCTGGATCGCCGCGACCAGGTCGGGGTGCTGGTGGCCGAGGTTGAGGTTCACCAGCTGTGACGAGAAGTCGAGGTAGCTGTTTCCGGCGTAGTCCCAGAACGTCGCGCCCGCACCTCCCGCGACCGGCAGCGGGTCGATGAGCGCCTGCGCGCTCCACGAGTGGAACACGTGGCTGCGGTCGTCGCCGCGGACCGCGGCATCGGCCGCCGGGTCGGCGACGGGGTCGATGGTGCTCATGATGTCTCCTTCGGATGCCGCGGACTCAGTGGTTGCTCGGGAAGCCCAGGCTGATCTGGCTCTCGCTGGGGTCGGGCCAGCGGGTCGTCACGACCTTGCTCCGCGTGTAGAAGTGGATCGACTCGGGGCCGTAGATGTGCGTGTCGCCGAACAGCGAGTTGCGCCAGCCGCCGAACGAGAACGCGCCCACCGGCACCGGGATCGGCACGTTGATGCCGACCATACCGACTTCGATGTCGAACTCGAACTGGCGGGCGGTGCCGCCGTCGCGCGTGAACACCGCGGTGCCGTTGGCGAACGGGTTCGCATTGACGAGGGCGACCGCCTCGTCGTACGTCGACACGCGGGCGACGGAGAGCACCGGACCGAAGATCTCCTCGTCGTAGACCTTCATGCCGGGAGCGACCCGGTCGACGAGCGAGACGCCGACGAAGAAGCCGTCGCCCTCGAAGCGCTGCGCGGTGCCGTCGATGACGACCGTCGCACCCTCCGCGGCGGCGCCGGCGACGTAGGAGGCCACCTTGTCGCGGTGCTCGCGGGTGATGAGCGGTCCCATCTCGCTCGCCGCATCCGTGCCCGGTCCGATCGTCAGGCCCGCGATGCGCTCGGCGACCTTCTCCACGAGCGCATCGGCGACCTCGTCACCCACCGCGACGAGAACCGACACGGCCATGCAGCGCTCGCCGGCCGAGCCGTACGCGGCCGAGACGGCGGCGTCGGCCGCGGCATCCAGGTCGGCGTCGGGCATGACGACCATGTGGTTCTTCGCGCCGCCGAGAGCCTGCACGCGCTTGCCCGCGGCGGCGGCGCGCTCGTAGATCGAGCGGGCGATCGGAGTCGAGCCCACGAAGCTGACGGCACGCACGGTGGGGGAGTCGAGGATCGCGTCGACGGCCACCTTGTCGCCCTGCACGACGTTCAGCACGCCGGCGGGAAGGCCCGCTTCCTCGTACAGACGCGCCAGGAAGAGGGCGGCGGAGGGGTCCTTCTCGCTCGGCTTGAGGACGACCGTGTTGCCGCAGGCGATCGCGGATGCCGTCATCCACAGCGGCACCATCACGGGGAAGTTGAACGGCGTGATCGCGCCCACCACGCCCACGGGCTGCTTCACCGAGTGCACGTCGACGCCGCGCGAGACCTGTTCGGCGTGCTCGCCCTTCAGAAGGTGGACCAGTCCCGCCGCGAACTCGACGTTCTCGATGCCGCGGCTGATCTCGCCCTTCGCGTCGGAGAGCACCTTGCCGTGCTCGGCGGTGATGATCGCGGCCAGCTCGTCGGCGCGTTCGACCAGCAGGTGGCGGAGGCGGAAGAAGACGTCGGCCCGCTTGATGAGGCTCGTGGCGCGCCAGGCCGGCAGCGCCGCCGCGGCCGCCGCGATCGCGGCATCCGTCTCGGCGGTCGAGGCGAAGGCCACCTCGGCCTGTACGGCACCGGTCGCGGGATCGTAGACGGGCCCCGTGCGCTCGGCAGATCCGACGGACTGGCCGGCGACGTGATGACGGATGAGGTCCATGGGGGCTCCTGTTCGGACAGTTCGACCGGGTCGTGACATGCTTATGCTGACGGAGCGCAGGGGGGAGATGCAGGTGTCTGATCGTCGCGATGTGGACGGTTCTCGGACAGAACGTCCGACCGCGGATCTTCCCGCCGTGCTCCCCACCGTCTCCGAGGTGCTGACGCTCGATGCCTTCACCCCCGGTGCGCCGGTCGTGGTCGTGGGCGGTGCCGCGCTGGAGGCATCCGTGCGCTGGGTGCACGTCTCCGACAGTGCGGACGTCGCGCGACTGCTCGAAGGCGGCGAGCTGCTGCTGTCCACCGGATCGGGATGGCCCGACGATCCCCGGAGGCTGGCGCTGTTCGTCACGCAGCTGGCCGAGGTGGGTGCCGCGGGCATCGTGCTCGAGCTGGGCGCCCACTACCGCTACGTGCCGGCGGTTCTGGCCGACGCCGCGCGCAGCGCCGACATCGCCCTGATCGTGCTGCACCGCGAGGTGAAGTTCGTCACCATCACCGAGGCCGTGCACCGCCGGATCATCGCCGATCAGACGGCGGCGCTGGAAGCCCGCGACGCGGTGCGCACACTGTTCACGGGGCTCGCGCTGCGCGGTGCGCCGACGGAGTTCATCGTCGAACAGGTGGGGCTCACGCTGGCCGCTCCCGTCGTCTTGGAGACCGTCGGTCACGAGGTCGTCGTCGCTCACGTCGGCGGAGCCGCCGAGACCCGCACGCTTCGCGACTGGGCGCGCCGATCCCGGTCGGCCGCCGCGGCGCCCGACCGGGACGGGCGGACGATCGTGCCCGTGGAAGCCCGCGGTATCAGATGGGGATGGCTCGTGGCGCTGCCCGGCCCCGCCCACCTCGCGGGACGCGACGCCGTACTCGAGCAGGCTGCCACCGCGCTCGCCCTGGGCAGACTCGCCGATCCCGGCGGTGAGGAGTGGTCGCGGCTGGGACGGCGCCGCGTGGTCGACGCGCTGATCGACGGACGATTCACCGGTCTGTCCGCGGTGGCGGCTCGACTGGATGCCGCGGGCATGCCGCTCGTCGGCACGGTGGCCTTCGCCGCAGTCGCGCTCGTGTCGTCGGGCCAGGGCGGCGACGCGGTCGCGGTCGCGGCGGCCGCCGACATCGCCGCTGCGGCGATCGGCGCGCGCGTCGTGTGCGGCACGAGCACGACCGTCGACGACGGGTCTGCCCTGGTGCGTACGCCCCTGATCCTCGCCGTGGCGGGCCGCGCGACGAGTGCCGCTGACAACCGGGCCGACGCCTTCACCGTCGCACTCGAGGACGCCCTGCGGGCGGGGTCGACGTCGGCGCGGGCGCGCGTCGTGCTCGGCCCGGGCGCGGTCATTCCCGCGCTCGAGCCCGCAGCCGAGTACGAGCGCGCGGTGGGTGTGCTCGTCGCGGGTCTGCGCGAAACCATCGACCTCGTCGGCGCCGACGAGGGGTTGCGCGGCTCCTCCCGCCGGGGCGCGGACGGGAGGCGTGTGGCGGAGCGTCCCCTCACCCGGGTGGTCGCGGCGTTGCGCGACGATCACCGCCTCGTCGCTCATGCGGAGCGGATGCTCGATCCGTTGCTGGCCGAGACCCGCGCTCGGGGCGGCGACCTTCTCGACGTGCTGACGGCGCTGCTCGCGCACCCGTCCAACCGCACGGCGGCCGCCGAAGCGGCGCACCTCTCGCGCTCGGTGTTCTATCAGCGCATCGCCCTGCTCGAAGACCTTCTCGGCGTCGACTTCGACGATGGCGAGCAGGTCGCCGCTCTCCATGTCGCCGTGTTGACCCACCGGCTCCACGCGGGCGGGTGAGCCGGGCACGCCTCACGCTCTGTATGCATTAGTCGCCAAAAGAGGCTGCCTCCTTTCGTTCTTGATCCTCCGTGTATACAATCGAGGAGTCGAGAGGAGACCGCGTGCGTGCCAGTGACCGCGCCTACCGGGCGCTGCTCGACGAGATCCAGTCCGGCGTGCTGGCGCCCGGAGCGGTGCTGGCCGAAGTCGAGCAGTCGGTGCGCCTGGGGGTGAGCCGCACGCCGCTGCGCGAAGCGCTGGGGCGCCTGCTCGCCGACGGCCTCGTCGTGCAACCGTCGCCGCGGCTCACCGTGGTCAGCGACATCGATGCCGGCGACATCCGAGAGCTCTTCGAGGTGCGTCGCGCCCTGGAGGAGACGGCTGCACGCCTCGCCGCACGCGGGGCCGATGCCGATCTGTTCGCTGCGCTGGCCGGTGAGTTCGCGCGGACGGATGCCGCCGCCGACCCCGACGCCTACTACGCCCTCATCGCCCGCTTCGACGACGCCCTCGACGCGGCCGTCGCCAACGACTACCTGACCGCGGCCCTCAAGACGGTGCGGACCCACCTCGTCCGGGTCCGCCGGCTCGCGCGCGACAACCCCGCACGCCTGGCGGCATCCGTCGCCGAGCACCGACTGATCGCGTCCGCCGTCGCCGCCGGCGACGCCGACCTCGCCGCGCACGCCACCCATGTCCACCTGCACAACGCGCTCGTCGCGATCCTCGCCTCGCTGGAAGGAACCCCATGACCGTCATCCACCACGTCCGTGTGCACCGGAGCGAAGAGAACCTCGCCCGCGAGGACCAGCTCGCGCACAAGATCGCCGAGGTCGCCGCCGACCCGGTGGCCGTCGAGTCCGACGTCGTCGAGATGATCATCAACCGCGTCATCGACAACGCGGCGGTGGCCGCGGCATCCCTCACCCGCGGCCCCGTCACCGCGGCGCGCGCCCAGGCGCTCGATCACCCGGTCTCGCGGGGAGGGGCGGGCGCCACGGTGTTCGGCGAGCCGAACACGGTGCACACGAGCCCCGAGTGGGCGGCGTGGGCGAACGGTGTGGCGGTGCGCGAACTCGACTATCACGACACGTTCCTCGCTGCGGAGTATTCGCACCCCGGCGACAACATCCCGCCGATCGCCGCCGTCGCCCAGCACGTCGGCGCCGACGGCGCGGCGCTGGTGCGCGCCATCGCGACCGGATACGAGATCCAGATGGATCTCGTGCGCGCCATCAGCCTGCACAAGCACAAGATCGATCACGTCGCGCACCTGGGCCCGTCGGCGGCGGCCGGCATCGGCACGCTGCTGGGTCTCGACGCCGACACGATCGCCCAGGCCGTCGCGCAGGCCCTGCACACGACCACCGCGACGCGGCAGTCGCGCAAGGGTGAGATCTCCACCTGGAAGGCGCACGCCCCCGCCTTTGCCGGCAAGATGGCGGTCGAAGCCGTCGACCGCGCGATGCGCGGACAGACCTCGCCGTCCCCGATCTACGAGGGCGAAGACGGCGTGATCGCCTGGATGCTCGACGGCAAGGACGCCGCGTACGACGTGCCGCTTCCCGCGCCCGGCGAGCCCAAGCGCGCGATCCTCGACTCCTACACGAAGGAGCACTCCGCCGAGTATCAGGCGCAGGCGTGGATCGACCTCGCGCGCAAGCTCCACGGCGCCCACCCCGAGCTCGCCGATCCCGCCACCGTCGAGAGCATCGTGCTGCACACCAGCCATCACACCCACTACGTGATCGGCTCCGGCGCGAACGATCCGCAGAAGTACGACCCGACCGCCTCTCGCGAGACCCTCGACCACTCGATTCCCTACATCTTCGCCGTCGCACTGCAGGACGGCGGGTGGCATCACGTCGACTCGTACCTGCCCGCTCGCGCCGCCCGCGAGGACACGGTCGCGCTGTGGCACAAGATCACCACGGCCGAGGATGCCGAGTGGACGCGCCGCTACCACTCCGAGGACCCCGACGAGAAGGCGTTCGGGGGCCGCGTGGAGATCCGCCTCGCGGACGGTTCGACGATCGTGGACGAGATCGCGGTCGCCGACGCCCACCCGCTCGGCGCGCGCCCGTTCGCTCGCGCCGACTACGTGCGCAAGTTCCGTCTGCTCGCCGAGCCGGTGCTCGAGCCCGCCGAGATCGAGCGGTTCCTGGCCCTGGCCGAGCGGCTTGCCGAGCTGACCGTCGACGAGGTGCGCGAGCTCAACATCGTCGCCCGCGCCGGCGTGCTGGCCGCGGTGGCGAGCCCGAAGGGGCTGTTCTGATGCTGTACAGCCAGACCCCGGCATCCGAGAAGCGGCGCCTGCTGCGCGAGCGCCTGCGGGCGGGTGAGCTCGTCCGTTTTCCCGGAGCGTTCAACCCGCTGTCGGCCCGGATGATCGAGCAGAAGGGCTTCGAGGGCGTCTACATCTCGGGGGCGGTGCTGAGTGCCGATCTGGGGCTTCCGGACATCGGTCTGACGACGCTGACCGAGGTCGCCGGTCGCGGTCAGCAGATCGCCCGCATGACCGAGCTTCCCGCCATCATCGACGCCGACACCGGCTTCGGCGAGCCCATGAACGTCGCGCGGACCATCCAGACGCTGGAAGACGCGGGGCTGTCGGGCACGCACATCGAAGACCAGGTGAACCCCAAGCGCTGCGGTCACCTCGACGGCAAACAGGTCGTCGACACCGACACCGCCCTCCAGCGCATCCGCGCCGCCGTCGACGCCCGCCGCGACCCGAACTTCCTCATCATGGCGCGCACCGACATCCGCGCGATCGAGGGGCTGGACGCCGCCATCGATCGGGCCAAGGCGCTCGTGGATGCCGGGGCCGACGCGATCTTCCCCGAGGCGATGCGCGACCTCGCGGAGTTCGCCGCCGTGTGCGCCGCCGTCGACGTGCCCGTGCTGGCGAACATGACCGAGTTCGGTAAGAGCGATCTGTTCAGCGTCGACCAGCTCCGCGATGCGGGCGTGCAGATCGTCATCTGGCCCGTCTCGCTGCTGCGGATCGCGATGGGTGCGGCATCCCGTGCGCTGGATACCCTGAACGACGAGGGACATCTGACCTCGCGCCTGGGTGAGATGCAGCACCGCGCCGACCTGTACGACCTCATCGACTACCCGTCGTACAACCAGTTCGACGCGAACGTCTTCAACTTTCAGATCACCCGCTGATCACCCCTTCACCCTCCCCTCCCCTTGACCCTCGTCCCACTTGCGACCGACCATGTCCCACAAGAGGTCGCAATCGGGGCATCCACAGGACAGAAACTGGGACATGGTTGCAGCCGCAACCGGCCCGCACGTGCAAAGGAGCAGTCATGAGCGACCAGCAGACCCCGCCCCAGATCCACAAGGGGCTCGCGGGCGTCGTCGCCGATGCGACCGCCATCAGCAAGGTCAACCCGGAGACCAACTCGCTGCTCTACCGCGGCTATCCGGTGCACGAGCTGGCCGCTACGCAGTCGGCCGAAGCGGTCGCGTACCTGCTGTGGAACGGCGAGTTGCCGACCGGCGAGCAGCTCGCCGCGCTCCGAGCCACCGAGCGGCAGCACCGGAGTCTCGCCGACGACGTCAAGGCCGTGATCGATCTGACCCCGACCGATGCCCACCCGATGGATGAGGTGCGCTCGGCGGTGAGCGTGCTGGGCGCGCGCGATCTTGCCGGCACCGGGTCCGTGCTCGATGCGAGCGGGTCTCGCGACGAGAACCTCGAGCGCAGCATCCGCCTGTTCGCCGCGCTGCCGGCGATCGTCGCCTACGGGCAGCGTCGCCGCCGCGGTGAAGAGCTCATCGCCCCGCGCGACGATCTCGATTACGCGGCGAATTTCCTCTGGATGACCTTCGGCGAAGAGTTCGACCCGGTCGTGATCGACGCGTTCAACCGCTCGATGATCCTGTACGCGGAGCACTCGTTCAACGCGTCCACCTTCACGGCGCGGGTGATCACCTCCACCCTCAGCGACCTGTACTCGGCCGTGGTCGGCGCGATCGGAGCGCTCAAGGGACCGCTGCACGGCGGGGCCAACGAAGCCGTGCTGCACATCTTCGACGAGATCGGCGACGCCGACAACGTGGCGCCCTGGCTCGAGCGGGCCCTCGCCGAGAAGCGCAAGATCATGGGCTTCGGTCACCGCGTCTACAAGCACGGCGACTCGCGCGTGCCCACGATGAAAGCTGCGCTCGACACGCTCATCACGTACTACGACCGTCCCGATGTCGAGGCCCTCTACGCGACGCTGGAGCGCGAGTTCGTCGCCCGCAAGGGCATCTACCCGAACCTCGACTACCCGTCGGGGCCGGCGTACAACCTGATGGGCTTCGACACCCTGACCTTCACTCCGCTGTTCGTTGCGGCGCGGGTCGTGGGGTGGACGGCGCACATCATGGAACAGGCGGCATCCAACGCGCTCATCCGTCCGCTGTCGGCCTACAGCGGCGTGGACGAGCGTCACATCGAGGGGTTCGTCGACGAGGCCGGCACCTCGACGATCTCGCTGCGCGCCGCCGAAGCCGAGGGCTGAGCGCTCGTGCGTACCGCGGTCATCGTCGACGCCGTCCGCACCCCGTCCGGCCGTGGCAAGCCGGGGGGCGCGCTCAGCGGCATCCATCCCGTCGACCTCGCCGCGCTGGTGCTGCGGGCGACGCTCGAGCGCAACGGCCTGGAATCGGCGCAGATCGACGACGTGCTGCTCGGCTGCGTCAGCCAGGTCGGCGAACAGACGATGAACATCGCGCGTCAGGCGGTGCTCGCGGCCGGATTCGACGAGCGCGTTCCGGCGACGACGATCGATCGGCAGTGCGGATCGAGCCAGCAGGCCGCGCAGTTCGCGGCGCAGGGCGTCATGGCCGGACAGTACGACATCGTCATCGCCGGCGGCGTCGAATCGATGAGCCGCGTGCCTCTCGGGGTCGCGGCATCCGTCGCCGGTTCACCCTTCTCACCGGGGTTGCACGCGCGCTATCCCGACGGACTCGTGAACCAGGGCGTGTCGGCCGAGCTGATCGCGGCGCGCTGGGGCTTCTCGCGCGACGAGCTCGACGCGTACGCGGCCGAGTCGCACGAACGCGCTGCCGAGGCGCAGGTCCAGGGCAGATTCGCCTCGCAGCTGCTGCCCGTCGACGGTGTCGAGATCGACGAGACGGTGCGCCCGGGCACCACCGTCGCGGGTCTTTCCGGCCTCGCGCCGGCCTTCCGCACCGATGCCATGGCGGAGCGCTTTCCCGAGATCGACTGGCTGATCACACCGGGCAACTCTTCTCCGCTGACCGACGGCGCCTCCGCCGTCCTGATCATGAGCGAGCAGAAGGCGCGCGAGCTCGGGCTCACGCCGCGAGCGCGCTTCCACGCCTTCTCCGTCGTCGGCGACGACCCCCTGATGATGCTCACGGGGCCGATTCCCGCGACACGTCGCGTGCTGGAGCGCGGTGGACTGACGATCGACGATCTCGACGCGTATGAGGTCAACGAGGCGTTCGCCCCGGTGCCGCTCGCGTGGGCTGCCGAACTCGGCGCGGATGCCGCCAAGCTCAACCCCTGGGGCGGCGCGATCGCCCTCGGGCACGCGCTCGGCTCCAGCGGCACGCGACTTCTCGGTACGCTCCTCGCGTACCTCGAGTCCACCGGCGGACGGTACGGACTGCAGACCATGTGCGAGGGCGGGGGGATGGCGAACGCCACGATCATCGAACGGCTGTAGCCGGCGGCGTTTCGACTTGCTGCGCTCGCTCAACGACCGGAGAGCGACTCCCCTTCCCGGTCGCCCCGCGAGGAGCGCAGCGACGAGTCGAAACGCACTACGCCCGCGGCATCCGCAGGGTGACGATCTCGAACGGCCTCAGTGCGAGGTCGGCGTGCGCCGCGTCCGCCGAGACGACTGCCGTCTGAGCGACCTCGCGCTCCAGCAGATCGGTCTGGACGACGCCCGTCGCCGCGAACCCGAGGCTCACGCGTGCCGCGGCACGACGGCCAAGGGCTTCGTAGAGGCGCACGACGACATCGCCGCTGCCATCCTCGGCGAGCTTGACCGCCTCGATCACGACGCCCTCGTGGCCCACGCTCACGAGCGGCGGGATCTCGGTCACGTCCGCCTCGATCGTCCGCACCGGGAGGTTCGCCCGGTAACCCTCCCGCACCGCCGTGAGGACGTCGGCGCCCACCACGACTCCCACGTGCAGGCGGTGACGACCCTGATCCTGCGTCGGGTCGGGAAACAGTGCGCCGCGCACGAGCGACAGCCGTGCGGTCGTCACCGTGCCGCCGCCGTCCCGCCCCTGGCGGGTGATGTCGTGGCCGTAGGTCGAGTCGTTGACGATCGCGACACCGAAGTCGGGTTCGGCCACCCGCACCCAGCGATGGGCGACGGTCTCGAAGCGCGCGGCATCCCACGACGTGTTCGTGTGGATCGGGCGTTCGATGTGGCCGAATTGGATCTCCGAGGCGGCGGTGTGGGTGTGCACGTCGAGGGGGAACGCGAACTTGAGCAGCTTCTGCTGCTCATGCCAGTCGATGTCGAGGTCGAACGACAGCACCCGCGATCCCTCGTCGAGCCGGATGCGCTCGACGAGCTGCGATGAGCCGAACGAGCGCGTGACGATGATCACGTCAGCCTCGACGACGATCGATGCGGCGGCCTCGAGACCGGTCACGTGGTGGCGATAGTGGGCGTCGATGTCCCACGCGTCCCACTGCGTCGGGGTGTCGCGGTGCAGCTGCGGCAGTCCGAGCGCGCCGCCCGGGGCCACGGCCTCGCGCCCCGAGGCGTGATCGACCAGCGAGGTGACGAGGCCGCGGCCGTCGATGTGGGCGCGGACGATGCCGTTGTCGAGCACCCATCCGTGCCCGTCCACGCGGGGCGTGACGGATGCCGGGAGCGCCGCAGCCGCGCCGCCGAGCGCCGGTGCGCCGGCCCGCTCGTGCGGCGCCGCGTTGACGGCGAGCAGATGTGGCCCTGTACCGGCGATCGCCGCGAGGCTGTCGGCGATGATCTCCTCCAGCTCGCCGGCGACGGCCGCGTAGTTGCGCTCCGCGTCGCGGTGGACCCAGGCGATCGACGATCCGGGGAGGATGTCGTGGAACTGCTGCAGCAGCACCGTCTGCCAGATGCGGGTCAGACGCTCGGCCGGATACGGCGCGCCGACCCGGACGGCTGCGGTCGCCGCCCACAGCTCGGCTTCGCGCAGCAGGTGCTCGCTACGCCGGTTGCCCTGCTTGGTGGGCAGCTGGCTCGTGTACGTGCCGCGGTGGAACTCGAGGTAGAGCTCGCCGGCCCACACCTCTGGCTCGGGGTACTCAGTCTCCGCCGCGGCGAAGAAGCGCGCCGGCGTCGAGTGCACGGTGCGCGGCGAGCCCTCCAGCGACGCCGCGCGCGCGATGGCCGCCGTCATCTCCCGCGTCGGGCCGCCGCCGCCGTCGCCGAAGCCGTAGGGCAGCAGCGACACCGTGCCGCGGCCCTTGTCGGCGTAGTTGCGTTCGGCATGGGCGAGGTCTGCCGCGGAGACATCGGAGTTGTACTTGTCGACGGGCGGGAAATGGGTGAACAGGCGCGTGCCGTCGATGCCCTCCCACTGGAAGGTGTGGTGCGGCATGCGGTTCGTCTCGTTCCAGGAGATCTTCTGGGTGAGGAACCATCGCGCGCCGGCGGCCTTGGCGATCTGTGGCAGTGCGCCCGTGTAGCCGAACGAGTCGGGCAGCCACACCTCCGGGGTGTCGATGCCGAACTCACGCTGGAAGAAGCCCTTCCCGACAACGAACTGGCGGGCGAGCGCCTCGCCGCCGGGCATGTTGGTGTCGGATTCGACCCACATGCTCCCCACCGGGATGAAGCGGCCTTCTCGCACGCGTTCGACGATGCGCGCGTACAGGTCGGGGTAGTACTGCTTGACCCACGCGAACTGCTGGGCCGAGGAGCTGGCGAACACGTAGTCGGGGTCCTCGTCCATGAGCGAAAGCACATTGGAGAAGGTCCGCGCGACCTTGCGTGCGGTCTCGCGCACCGGCCACAGCCAGGCGGAGTCAATGTGGGCGTGCGCGACGGCGTGCAGTGTGTGCGCACTCGCGTGCGCCGGGCGCGCCAGCAGCGGAGCGAGCACGGCGCGGCCCGCGGTGGCGGTACCCGATACGTCGTCGGGGTCGACGGCGTCGATCATCGCCTCCAGGCCCGCCAGGATCTCGGCACGGCGGGGGCTGCCGGCATCCAACTGCTCCGCGAGTCCGCGAAGCGCCACTGTGTCGGCGCGAAGCGCGGCGACCTCGAGGTCGCGGAGGGCCACATCCACCTGCCGCAGCCGATAGATGTGATCGGTGCCGGCCGTCGCAGGGTCGCCCAGCGGCGTCGGTTCGAACGTGAAGAGGCTGCCCACGTCGGGGTTGGATGCCGCCTCGATGAACACGTCGATGCGCCCGTCGGCGTCGATCGCCTCCGTCACGGCGTTGTTGAACGGCGCGATGCCGCGCAGCGGCCGGCCGTCTACCGTCCAGACCATCGCCTCGCTCTGGAAGCCGACCTGGCCGCTCGTGAATCCGAGGTCGACGAGCAGTTCGGCGCGCGTGCCCGGGGGGAGAGCCCCCTCGGCATCCCGCCAAGACGGCGGCACGTCGCCGTGCACGCGCAGCCACGTCGTGCCCCAGGGCCGTCCCCACGCCCGTCCCGTCTCGAATGGCGAGAAGTCAGCGGCGCTCGCTTCGGCGAAGGACACCGGCTCACCCGGCGCCTCCCACAGTTCGACGTGGAGGGGCGTGGTAGCGCGGTGGATGTTCGCGGTGAGCCGCTCGCGGAGGAAGCGGTCGATGCGCAGCTCGGCGAGAGCGCTGCGGTCGTGCATGGGGAGGTCCTTTCCGGACAGGGGGGAGGTGAGAAAGGGGTCGGGCTCAGCCCTTGACGCCGCCGGCGAGGGCGAAGGAGCTTCCGGTCAAGCGCTGCATCAGCAGATACAGCACGAGGATCGGCACGGAGTAGACCATCGCGAAGGCGGCGAGCTGCCCATACGCGACAGCGCCGTGGTTGCCGAAGAACTGGAAAATTGCGACGGATGCCGGCATCTTCTCCGCGCTGAACAGCAGGACGAACGGGACGAAGAAGTTCCCCCATGCCTGCGTAAACACGAAGATGAAGACGACGCCGATGCCGGGACGCATGAGCGGCAGCACGATCTGCGCGAGCGCCCGCATCGGCGAGGCGCCGTCGACCCAGGCTGCCTCCTCAAGGGACACGGGCACGGAATCCATGAAGTTCTTCAGCATCCAGATCGCCATCGGCAGCGACGTCGCCGTCATGAACAGCACGACGCCCAGCAGGGAATCCAGCAACTTCAGCTGCACGAACATCGCGTACACCGGCACCATGAGCGCCGTGATGGGAAGGCAGGAGCCGAACAGCACGCTGTAGAGGAACCCGCGCTGGAAGCGCATGTTGAACCTCGACAGCGGGTAGGCGGCAAGGATGCCGACGACGACCGTGAGCGCGGCGGTGCCGAACGAGATGATCGCCGAGTTCCACAGCGGCAGGTACGACTGGTTGAACGTCAGCACCTGGGCGAAGTTGTCGACGGTGACGCCGTCGGGGATCGACATCGACACGGTCGCCGCCGGATTGATCGAGGACAGGACGATCCACGCGATGGGTACGACGAAGACGACGCCGAGCACCACGAGGACGATGTTGGCGAGCCAGCGCCCGCGGCGGCGGACGGGGGAGTCGACGGTCAGGGTGCTGATGGCTGCGACGCTCATGACTCCACCTCGGGCTTGAGGATCTTGATGTAGATCACCGCGAACACCGCACCGAGCATGATCGTGACGGCGGCGATGGCGGTGCCGTACCCGACCTGCGCGAACTTGAACGCCTCCTGGTATGCGAGCACAGGAAGCGTCGAGCTGCGCGTACCGGGGCCGCCGCCGGTCATCACCCAGATCAGACCGAACGTGCCGACGGTCTGCAGCGTGGTCAGCATCAGGTTCGTGGCGATCGAGCGGCGGATCATCGGCAGGGTGATGAGGAAGAAGCGCTGCACCGAGTTCGTGCCGTCGATCTGTGCGGCCTCGGTGATCTCCGGAGGAACCTCGGCGAGGGCGGCGTTGTACACGAGCATCGAGAAGGCGGTGCCGCGCCAGATGTTGGCGAGAATGACCGCGAGCATCGGATAGTCGATGAGCCAGCTGATGCTGCCGAGCCCGAGTGAGGTGAGCGTCGCGTTGAGCGTGCCGTCGGAGGAGAAGAAGGCATAGAGAGCGAAAGCGGCGACGATCTCGGGCAGCACCCAGGAGATGACCACCAGGGTGCTCACGACGGTGGACAGCATCTTCGATCCCGCGCGCGTCAGCACGGCCAGGGCCATCCCGAGCACGTTCTGGCCGATGATCGCCGAGAAGAACACGAACGAGAGCGTGAGGCCGACCGAGCTCCAGAAGTCGGGGTCGGAGAACAGCGAGATGTAGTTGTCGAGCCCGATGAACTGAGGCTTCGCAGCGCGGTACCCGGTGAGGGCGGCGTTGGTGAGGGAACCCCACAGCGCGAAGATCATCGGTCCCACGAGGAAGATCACGAGCAGGATGATCGCGGGGATCAGCGGGGTGGAGCGCGACAGTGAACGGAGGGTGCCGCCCCGCCTGCGCTCGGCCCCGTCGAGGGCCGAGCGCAGGGGCGACCGTGCGATCGTCGACATGGTGGTCAGTTGCCCTGAGTCACCTTCTGCGCCCCGACGATCTTGGTGAGCGCGCCGTCGTAGGTCTTCGCGGCCTGCTCCGGAGTCGCATCACCGGTGATCACCGACTCCGTCGCCTGCTGGATGGCGCTGGAGATCTGCGAATAGTCGGGCGTTGCCGGGCGGAAGTGGGTGACCTTCACGAGGTCGGCGAAGAACTTGAAGGTCGGGTTGTAGCCGAGGTAGTCCTGGGAGGTGGCGACGTCGTCACGGACGGCGATCTGGCTGTTCTCCGTGTCGTACTTGAGGGTGTTCTCCTTGTTCAGCGCCATCGCGATGAAATCGAATGCCGTCTTGGGGTGCTTCGTCTGCGAGCCCACCGCGAGCGTCCATCCGCCTGACATCGAGGTCGCGCCCGGGTCCGCACCGTCCTGGGTCGGCATCTTCGCGAGGCCCATCGTCTGCTGCCAGGCCGGCCACGCGTGGTCGCCGGTCATCCATCCGCCCGGCAGCCACGATCCGTCGATCGCCATAGCGACCTTGCCCTGCGGGATCAGCTCGGTCGACACGCGGCTGCCGATCGTGGGGTCCAGAGCGAGATCGAGCGGTGTCGCGAGGCCCTTGTCGTAGAGCTCCTTGTAGAACGACAGCGAGTCGGCCATGCCCTTCGAGCCCGTCACCCACTTCTGGGAATCGTTGTCATACAGAGTCGAGCCGGTGCCGTACATGAGCATCTCGAAGCCCTGCATCGAGGTCTGCTCGCCGGCGGCCTTGCCGCCGTAGATGTTGAGCGGCGTGACGTCGGGGACGGCGGCCTTGATCTTCTCGGCGGCCGTGATGATGTCGTCCCAGGTCTTCGGCTGCCAATCGGCGGGCAGACCCGCCTTCGCGAAGATGTCCTTATTGAAGTAGATGCCACGGGTGTCTGTTCCCATCGAGACGCCGTACGTCTTGCCGTCGTCGCCGAGGCCGGCCTGCTTGGCCGCATCGTAGAACTGGCTCCAGTCCGCCCAGTTCGCGACGTAGTCGTCGATCGGCAGCAGGTATCCGGCGGCGGAGTCGGACTTGATCTGGAAGGTGTCCTCGTAGATGACGTCCGGCGCGGTTTCGGGCGAGCCGTTCATCAGAGCGAGCTTGGTGAAGTACTGGTCTTCCGACTCGATCGGCTGCAGTTTCACGGTCGCGCCAGGATTGGCGGCCTCGAACTCGGGCTTGACCTTCTGGAAGAGGTCGTCGAGTTGATGGAAGGCCGCCGTCTTCTGATAGACGACAGTGATGGTCCGCTCGCCGGACTCGGTGGCGGGGGCGGCGGGGGCGCTGCCGCTGCAGCCGGTCAGGGCGAGTCCGGCCACCGTGATGGCGGCGGCAGCGCCCAGAACTTTGTGTCGCATTCCTGCTCCTTTGCTAGGGGATGGCGTCAGCTCGGCGCTGAGCGTGATTAATCTATCAACTTGATAAATGAGGTCAAGTCACGATTGCATCTCGACGAGCAATGAGCGCGGATCGCTCTCAGCCGGTGATGAGCAGGTGCGAGGGGCGTGCGGTGAAGGCACCGTCCAGCACGAGACAGGCGGCTCCGACGGCGGCGACATCCGTGCCGAGGCGCGATTCCCGCAGGGTGAGCGGGCGCACCGTGGTCATGCCACCGGTGCGGGGCAGGGCATCTGCGACGGCGGGCCGGAGGAACGGGCTCAGGCGCGCCCAGACGGGACCCCCGAGGACGGCGTCGGTCAGATCGAGAAGGTTGTCCAGCTGCACGAGGGCGCGTGCGATGCGTGCGGCGGCCCGGGTCAATGCCGCGGCAGGCTGCGGTTCGCCTTCCAGTGCTCGCAGGCACAGCTCGTCCAGTGCCGCGCGGGGGTCGCGCGGCGTCGTCTCCCGGGCGGAGCGGAGGCCGGCCTCGCTGAGCAGTGTCGCCGGTTCGAGCGAGACTCCGAGGCACCCACGCGCGCCGCACCCGCATGCCGGTCCATCCGGGTCGACGATCAGGTGGGCGATGTCCCCGGCGTTGGAGCTCGCCCCGCGCAGAGGAGTGCTGTCCAGGGATAGTCCGACGCCGGCGCCGGCGCCGTAGTAGAAGAACAGGGCGTCGCCCAGATCGCCGGCCGGTGTCACCCACAGCTCGCCGACCATGGCGGCGATCACGTCTTTCTCCAAGAGCGCCGGGAGGCCCGTCGTCATCGCCAGGTCCTCCCGCAGCGGCGTGTCCGACCACTCCGGCAGCAGGGGCGGGTTCAGCAGCAGGCCGGCATCCGTGTCGAGAGGGCCGGGCGCGGCGATGCCGACGCCCAAGACGCGACTCGGATCGGGCAATGAGGTGACGAGATCGCTGGCGACCTCGCTGATCGCCTGGAGCTGTCGGCGGCTGGAGGCGCCGGTCGGCTGGATCTCCCTGTGCTGGACGATGCGACCCGCCAGGTCGAGCAGCACCACCGTGGTCACCGCGGGGTCCAGGTGCACGCCGATCGCGAAGCGCGCCGAGGGTTCGAGCGCGAGCATCGTCCGAGGCTTGCCCGGTCCCGTCCCCACTTTGCCTGCCTCGGCGATGAACCCTTCCGCCGTGAGTCGGCGGGTGACGTTGGTGAGGGTCTGTGCGGACAGTCCGGTCTTCTCGGCGAGCTCCACCCGGCTCATGCCGTCGGGGGAGCGCCGGATGAGGTCGAGGATCAGCGCCTGGTTGTAGTTGCCCACCCCGAGGAGGTTCGACCCGCGCGTACTGAGCACCATCGCCCTCCTCCCGTGGTCTGCGCCTTCACGCTAGTACGCGTGACAGCCGGGCGCCCACAGGAGACGCATTGGAGCGTCGCGCGAGATACTAGGACGTCCATGTAAAATGATCGCTGTGCCCTACCGGGCGCACTTCCGGCTGTCGATCTGTTTCACAAGGACGTGACGCGATGAGCATGACTGTGTCCCCTTCCCTCTCCGCCGATGAGCGGGGAGCCATCCTCGAAGCCGTCCGCGACTTCGCCCGGACGCGGCTGGAGCCGCACGCGCTGGAATGGGATCGCGACAAGCACTTTCCGCGGGATGTGCTCGCCGACGCCGGCGAACTCGGCCTCGGAGGGCTGTACGTGCGTGAGGACGTCGGCGGCACCGCGCTGACGCGCGAGGACGCCGCACTCGTCTTCGAGCAGCTGTCGATGGGTGATCCCACGATCGCCGCGTACATCAGCATCCACAACATGGTCGCCTGGATGATCGACACCCACGGCACTCCGGCGCAGCGCGAGCAGTGGCTGCCGCGTCTGATCACGCTTCGCGACCTCGGCGCCTACTGCCTCACGGAGCCCGGCGCGGGCTCGGATGCCGCGGCCATCACGACCAGCGCGATCGCCGACGGCGACGGCTATGTGCTCACCGGGGTCAAGCAGTTCATCTCCGGGGCGGGGGAGGCGGCGGTCTATGTCGTCATGGCCCGCACCGGCGAGCCCGGTGCGCGGGGCATCAGCGCCTTCCTGGTGCCGGCGGATGCCGCGGGTCTGAGCTTCGGACCCAACGAGCGCAAGATGGGGTGGAACGCGCAGCCCACCCGTCAGGTGATCCTCGACGAGGTGCGGGTGCCGGCATCCGCTCTGCTGGGCGGCGTGGGCGAGGGGTTCCGCATCGCGATGAGCGGGCTCAACGGGGGGCGGGTCAACATCGCGGCCTGCTCCGTCGGCGGCGCCCAGTGGGCGCTCGATCGTGCCGTGCGCTACGTGCACGAGCGGTTCACGTTCGGCGAGGCCCTCGCCGAACGGCAGAGCGTCGTGTTCGCCCTCGCCGACATGGCCACGCAGCTGCAGGCGGCCCGGGCGATGGTGCGCGACGCGGCTCGCGCGATCGACGCCCGTGCCGACGACGTCGCCGTGCAGTGCGCCATGGCCAAGCGCTTCGCCACCGACGCCGGCTTCGAGGTGGCCAACCGGGCGCTGCAGCTGCACGGCGGCTACGGGTATCTGCAGGAGTACGGGATCGAGAAGGTGGTGCGCGACCTTCGTGTGCATCAGATCCTGGAGGGTACGAACGAGATCATGCGGGTCATCATCGGTCGCGACGTTCTGGGAGCATGAGCACATGAGCGACTACTCCACGATCCTCGTCTCCACCCGCGGCCGCGTCGGATGGATCACCCTGAACCGGCCCGAGGCGCTCAACGCGCTGAACTCGACCCTGGTCGAAGAACTCGCCGCCGCGGCGGCCGCGTTCGATGCCGACGAGGAGATCGGCTGCATCGTCGTCACCGGCTCGGAGCGCGCCTTCGCCGCCGGCGCCGACATCAAGCAGATGGAGGACCGCTCTGCCGTCGAGATGTCGCTGCGCAACCCCTTCGTGGGCCTCGAGGCCTTCTCGCGCGTACGCACGCCCGTCATCGCGGCCGTCGCGGGGTACGCGCTCGGAGGCGGCTGCGAGCTGGCGATGGCGTGCGACATCATCCTGGCTGCCGACACCGCCCGCTTCGGTCAGCCCGAGATCACTCTCGGCGTCATCCCCGGCCTCGGCGGCACGCAGCGTCTGCCGCGTGCGATCGGTTACTACAAGGCGGCAGAGCTCGTGCTCACGGGACGGATGATGGATGCCGCCGAAGCCGAGCGGGCCGGCCTGGTCTCCCGCATCGTGCCCGCCGCCGACCTGCTCGCCGAGGCAGAAGCGATGGCCGAGCAGATCGCCGCGAAATCGCTTCCCGTCCTGTACGCCGCCAAGGAGTCGCTGCGCGCCTCGCTGGAGACCGGCGCCGCCGAGGGGCTGCGCTTCGAGAAGCAGGTCTTCACATCACTGTTCGCGCTGGACGACCAGAAGGAGGGCATGGCCGCCTTCCGGGAGAAGCGTGCGCCGCGATTCACGAATCGCTGACGACATCGCCCGCCGACCGGCGCAGTCGGGCGACGATCGCGACGAGGTCTTCCACGTCGTCGGCTGTCAGGCCGGGCGCGGCGAACACGGCGTCGTTGAGCGCCGCGGTGGCCTGAGCCGCGAGGTCACGCCCTGCCCTCGTCAGGGCGACCAGCGTCGCCCGACGATCGCCGGGGTGCGGCTCGCGCGCGACGAGCGCGGCCGCTTCAAGGCGGTCGACGGTGTTCGTCACGCTCGTCGGGTGCACTTGCAAGCGGCTCGCCGCCGACGACAGCGGCATCCGTCCGTTACGGGTGAAACTCAGCAGCGTCAGCAGTTCGTAACGGGCGAACGTGAGCGAGAACGGCTTCAGGGCCTCGTCGACGCGCGCGAGCAGAATCTGGTGCGCCCGCATGATGCTCGTCACCGCCGTCATCCCTGCCGCGGCGTCGACCCAGCCGTGCGCCACCCACTGGCGGCGGGCCTCTGCGATCGGATCGCGTGGCGACGACGGCGTGCGGCTCACGGGCATCTCCTCGAACGGCTCGGCGCCCGGAGTGCCGTGCGCGCTGGTCTCACGCTAGCGCGGACCTCGATCCGTCCCCACGGATGATCCTGAGTCTCAACGGATGCGATACTGAGTCGCACCTTCTAGAATGAATGCGTCGCAAGGAGAACCGATGAAGATCGTGGTGCTGGTCAAAGAAGTCCCCGACACCTACGGCGACCGCAAGCTCGACCTCGAGACCGGTCTCGCCGAGCGCTCGGCCTCCGAGCGCGTGCTCGATGAGATCGGGGAGCGCGCACTGGAGGTGGCTCTGTCGTATGCCGACGCCCACCCCGGCACGGAGGTCGCTGTCGTCTCGATGGCATCGGAGGAGGCTGCGGCCACCATCCGCAAGGGGCTCGCGATGGGCGCGGCATCCGCTCTGCAGGTCGTCGACCCGGCGCTGGCCGGCGCAGATCTGGGCGTGACCGCGGCCGTGCTCGCCGCGGCGGTGCGGCGAGCCGGGTTCGACCTGGTCATCACCGGCAATCTCTCCACCGACGGCACCGGCGGCGTCCTTCCGGCGATGATCGCCGAGCACCTGCAGGTGCCGCAGGCGACCGCGCTGTCGTCGGTCACCATCGGCGAGGGGGAGATCACCGGCACGCGCGCCACCGACTTCGGCACCGCGCAGGTCAGTGCGACGCTGCCGGCCGTCATCTCGATCACCGAAGCCCTCCCGGATGCCCGGTTCCCGAACTTCAAGGGCATCATGGCGGCGAAGAAGAAGCCGTTCGAGACCGTGTCGCTGGCCGACCTCGGCGTCGACGTGGACCCGTCCGCGGCCGCGCAGTCGATCATGACGGCGGTCGCCGAGAAGCCTCCGCGCGGTGCGGGAATCAAGATCGTCGATGAGGGCGACGCGGGCGACAAGCTCGCCGCCTTCCTCGTCGAGAACCGACTGGCCTGAGAACGGTGCGGGGAACGATGACGATGGAGAACGTGATGGTGGATGTCGCCTCGGACGCGATTCTCGTGCTGCTGGATGTCACCCCGGCCGGTGAGCTGGCCGGCTCGGCCGCCGGACTGCTCGGCGCCGCCGCCGGCATCGGCACGCCGGTCGCGCTGGTCGTCGCCGGTGAGGAGGCGCATGCCGCACTCGCCGAGGCGGCGGGTGCGCTGGGGGCTGCGGTCGTGCTCACCGCGGGGCTGGGCGGTGCGGACGGATCGCTGACGGTTCCTCTGGTCGATGCCGTGGACGCGGCATCCGCGCTCGTGAAGCCCGACGCCGTGCTCGTGTCGAACTCCATCGAGGGCCGCGACATCGCCGGACGGTACGCGGCACGCTCGCGCGCGGCTCTGGCCGTGGATGCGGTCGGCGTCTCCCGCGACGACGAGGGCGTGCTCGCGCAGCATTCCGTCTACGGCGGGGCGTACAACGTCACGAGCGCAGCCACCTTCGGTCCTCTCGTGGTCACGGTGCGCCAGGGGGCGGTCGAGGCCCGTGCCGCGGCCGTCGCCGAGCCGCGGGTGGTGCCGCTGGAGGCCGCCGCCTCGGGCGCGCCGGCGGCGCGCATCACCGGATTCGAAGCCGAAGTCGCCGCGTCGTCGCGGCCGGAGCTGCGCGGCGCGGCGAAGGTCGTCTCCGGAGGGCGCGGACTCGGCTCGGCCGAGAAGTTCGCGCTCGTCGAACAGCTCGCCGATGCCCTCGGCGCGGCTGTGGGCGCGTCTCGCGCGGCCGTGGATGCCGGATACATCCCCTACTCGCACCAGGTCGGGCAGACCGGGGTATCGGTGTCGCCCCAGCTGTACGTGGCTCTCGGCATCTCGGGGGCCATCCAGCACAAGGCTGGCATGCAGACCGCGAAGACGATCGTCGCGATCAATAAAGACGGCGACGCCCCGATCTTCGACATCGCCGACTTCGGCATCGTGGGGGACGTGTTCACGGTCGTCCCGCAGCTGATCGCCGCCCTCGACGCCAGGAAGGCCTGATGGCGACCGGCGGATCGTCCATGCGCCGCGGCTTGCCGCGCGTCGCCGGTGGAGAACCGTGGCCGCCGGCCGCGAGCGCGCCCGCCGAGGCCGTCGTGGACGCCTCTGCGCCCGCGGCAGCGGTCGTCGAGGCGGCAGCGGGGCGACCCGCCGAGCCGTCGACGGGCTCGGGCGAGCCGCCGGCGCTCGCGACGGCGTCCGCGCCCGAGCGCAGCGGGACGACGGTCGTCCGCCGCGGCCTGCCCCGCGTCGCCGGCGGCGAGCCGTGGCCGTCCGCGGACGTCGTGGCTGCCGCGGGCCCGGGGCCGACGCCCTCTGAGGTCGCCTCCGCCCCTCCGGCGCCCCCGCTCGCCGCCGCCCCTCCGGCGCCCCCGCTCGCCGCCGCCGACGGTGACACCTCCGTGCGCCGCGGGCTGCCGCGCATCGCGGGTGGCGACGCGTGGCCACCCGCCGGCACAGTCGCCGCCGTCTCTTCCCCGGCCGCCGCCGTCTCCTCCCCGGTCGCCGCCGATGCTGCGGCGGACGGCGCGGGTACTGCGGCCGAGGAGGCCGCACCCGCGGCCGACCTCCCGCTCATCGGCACCGCCACCGAGGCGCCGCGCGCCCCGTTGAGCGTTCCGCAGACCGCGTGGGCCGGTCGCGCCGCGTGGCGTCGGCCGCAGCCGAAGCCCGAGCCGCAGCGGATCGGGCCTTTCACGAAGACGCAGTGGGCGGGCGCCGTCGTGGTCGGCGGAATCGGCCTGCTGTTCGCGGCGGGCATGGCCGTGCTCGCGGTGCGATTCCTGCTGAGCCTGGACGGCATGCGCGACTTCCTCGCGACCTACCCCGGGGAGTACCACCTGCCTGCCGGTGCGCCCGTCGGCATCCCCGCGTGGCTCGGCTGGCAGCACTTCTTCAACGTCTTCCTGATGGTGCTGATCATCCGCTCGGGGCTCACGATCCGCCGCGAGAAGCGGCCGAGCGTCTTCTGGGCGCCGAAGAACAACCCCAAGGGCAAGACGAGCCTGACGATCTGGTTCCATCAGGCGCTCGACATCCTGTGGCTCATCAACGGCGCCGTCTTCATCGTGCTGCTGTTCGTCACCGGCCAGTGGATGCGGATCGTCCCCACGAGCTGGGAAGTCGTCCCCAACGCGCTCAGCGCCGCGCTGCAGTACGTCTCGCTGGACTGGCCGACCGAGAACGGCTGGGTCAACTACAACGCGCTGCAGCAGCTCGCCTACTTCTCGACCGTCTTCATCGCCGCCCCGCTCGCCGCGATCACCGGCTTCCGGATGAGCGGGATGTGGCCGAAGAAGAACCTGAAGCTCAGCGCCGCCTACCCGATCGAGTGGGCGCGCAAGGTCCACTTCCCGGTGATGCTGTTCTTCGTCGTGTTCATCGTCATCCACGTCGTTCTCGTGCTCGCGACCGGGGCGCTGCGCAACCTCAACCACATGTACGCCGCGCAGGGCTCGGTCGACCCGACGGCCTATGCCGACAACTGGACCGGCTTCTGGCTGTTCGTGGTCTCGCTCGTGGTCATCGCCGCCGCGTGGGTCGTCGCCCGCCCGCTCGTGCTCGCCCCGATCGCCCGCCTGTTCGGCACGGTCAGCGGGCGCTGACGCGCGCGATCAGCGTCCCGACAGTGGCCGCCGCTCAGCCGAGCATCTCCGCAGAATGCGACGAACTCCGCATCCGATCGGCGATCTGGATGCGGAGTTCGTCAGAATCTGCGGAGTTCGTCAGCGCGGTGGGGCCGGCAGAACCCGCGACGCGGCAGGCGCGATCAGCGCACGAAGCGGACCTCGGTGAGCGTCTCACCGAGGAACGGCTCGGTGTGCGTGGCGCCGTCGAGCGTGAAGCCGTTGCGCGCGTAGAAGCGGTGAGCACGCGGGTTGTCCGCGGCGACCCAGAGGTAGAGCTCCTCGTCGGCGTCGACCGTCGCGTCGAACAGCTGCTGCCCGATGCCGGTGCCGTGGAACTGGTCGAGCAGGTAGATGAAGTAGAGCTCACGCGTGCGCGGAGCGTCGCGGTCGCGCGCCGGGCCCGAGCCGGCGAATCCGACGATCTCGCCGCCGACGAGGGCGGCGAACATCTTGAACTCGGGTCCCTGCTGGGCCCAGTGCGTCCACAGCTCGGCGAGGCGCTTGGGAGAGACGTTCTCGAGAGCGGCCTTGCTGATGAGGTGGTCGTAGGTCTCGTGCCAGCACGTCGCGTGGACCCGTCCGAGGGCCTCGGCATCCACGTCACGAACGGGACGGACGACGGTGTCGGTCTGCGCGGTGATGTCGGTGGGGGCTTCCATGGCCAGACTCTACGGCGGCCCTTCCGATTCACGAAATCGATGGATGCCGCGCTCCACCCTCGTCGTGGCGACACCACGAGGACTGTGGGAACCCCACAAGAGATGCCGGGGGCCCATCGGGGAATCCGCTAGCATCGCGCTTCGTGAACGTATGGTGGCGGACCCTCCTGACGATCTGGCGCGCGAAGGTGCTGCTGCATCGGCGCGGCCCCATGCCGCCACGCAGTGTCGGTCGGCTGCGGCTTCGGACGCTGCCCACCGACATCGATCTGCTCGGCCATATGAACAACGGTCGATACGCCTCGCTGTTCGACCTCGGCCGCTTCGACCTGCTGATCCGCACCGGCATCTGGGATGCGATGAACGCGCAGGGCTGGTACGCGGTGGTCGCCAGCGAGACGGTGACCTTCCGCAAGTCGCTGCAGCTCTGGCAGCGCTTCACGGTCGAATCCCGCCTGTACGCCCACGATGACAAGGCCGTCTACCAGATGCACCGCGCGGTCGTGGACGGCGAGGTCTACGCCGAGATGATCGTCCGCGCGCGCTTCCTGCGCCGCACCGGCGGCGTGGTGAACACCGACGAGCTCTTCGAGGCGCTCGAGCGGCCGGATGATCTCCCACCGCTGCCGCAGTGGGTGGCCGACTGGGCTCGCGACAGCGCGCTGCCCTCGACGAAGGCCCCCGCGCCGAGCGAGTGGGACTGACCCCGCAGGGATGCCGGCGTCAGACCCGACGCGCGACGAACGCGTCGGCGAGAGCCTCGCGGACGCTGCGGATGCCGGGACGGTTGCGGCTGGATCGGCGAGCCGCCGTGAAGATCTCACGCGCCGGGTCGCCCGGAAGCGCGCTGAGGTGCACCGGGGGCGCACCGCCGGCCCACAGCAGATCGGGCAGCAGTCCGACGGCGTGACCGGCGGCGATCAGCTCGGCATGCCCGCTGAGGTCGGCGAGCTCGAAGCGGACATCCGGCTCGAACCCGGCGGCGCGGCACTGCTGCATCGCCCACTCGCGCGCCGCCGTGCCGCGCGGCTCCATCACCCAGGCGTGTTCGGCCAGGTCGGCCAGCGGCCCGATGGCGCGCGCCGTCGCCAGCCGGATCGGATCGACGCCGAGCAGATCCCGATCGAGCGCCGATCGGTGCGGGCGAGTGAGCCCCGGGTACTGCTCGGCGATCGCGAGGTCGAAGCCGCGCGCTCCGAGCTCGAACAACCCCTCTTCGGGCGGCAGCTCGGAGATCTCCACGCGCAGGCCCGGCGTCCGCTCGGCGAGCAGGGTCAGGGCTGCGGGCACGAGAGCGCGGGCCGCTGTCTGCAGCACGGCGAGACGCACCGGCGCGATCCCGAGGCGGGTGTCTTCCAGTTCGCCGCGGATCTCCTCGTCGGCATCGAGGGCGCGCGCCGCGTAGGCGGCCAGCGTCTCACCGTGCGCGGTCAGCCGCACGCGGCGTCCATCCGGAGCGAGCAGCGCCACTCCCGCCTCGCGCTCCAACTGCGACAACTGCTGCGAGATCGTGGACGGGCTGTACGCCAACGCCTGTGCGACGGCGGCGATCGTGCCGCGCTGGGCGAGTTCGTGCAGCAGTCGGAGGCGTCTCAACTCGAACACGCCCGCTCCTTCCGTCACCCGTCGCCGTCGTCTCGGCTGCGTCGTGGTCGCGCCGGAGAAAACATCGCTGTCATCGAACGATATCCGTCAAAGATCATCGCTTTTGCCGAATCATATGCGTGCCTCACGCTGGACGCATGGACACAGTGCACTCTGGAGACGTGACCGACGACACCACCACGCCTCCTTCGGCATCCGCGCTCGCCGACAGCGCCATCTCGCTGGCGCGACGCTGGGTGGACGAGTCTGCGGCTGCCGACGTCGATCCCGCCGCCGAACGGCTGGCGGGCGTGCTCAAGGATCCGCACGGGCTGCCGTTCACGATCGGCTTCGTCGACGGTGTCATGCGTCCCGAGTCGTTGAGCGCCGCCGCGGCGAACCTGCAGCGCGTGGCGCCTCTGGTTCCGCAGTTCTTGCCCTGGTACCTGCGGGCGGCGGTGCGCACCGCGGGTGCCGTCGGGCCGGTTCTTCCGGCGCCGACGGTGCCGATCGCGCGCAAAGCGCTGCGCGAGATGGTCGGGCACCTCATCGTCGATGCCCGGCCCGACAAGCTGGGCCCCGCTCTGACGGCCATCCGGGAATCCGGTGCGCGCCTCAATCTGAACCTCCTGGGCGAAGCCGTGCTGGGCGAAGCCGAAGCGCTGCGCCGCCTGGAGGGCATCCACGATCTCATCCGTCGCGACGACGTCGACTACGTCTCGGTGAAGGTGTCGGCCATCGCGAGCCACATCTCGATGTGGGCCTTCGACCAGGTCGTCGACCGGGTGGTCGACCGCCTGCTCCCGCTGTACCTGACGGCCGCCTCCTCGGCGGGGCCCGAGTCCGCTCAGACGTTCATCAATCTGGACATGGAGGAGTACCGCGACCTCGACCTGACGATCGCGGTGTTCACCCGGCTGCTGGAGGATCCGCGGCTGCGTGACCTGGAGGCGGGCATCGTCCTGCAGGCCTACCTTCCCGATGCGTTGCCGGCCCTGCGGCAGCTCACCGCCTGGGCTCAGCAGCGGGTCGACGGCGGGGGCGCCCGTATCAAGGTGCGACTCGTCAAGGGCGCGAACCTCGCGATGGAACGGGTGGATGCCGTCATGCACGGCTGGCCGCTGGCCACCCATGCGAGCAAGCTCGACGCCGACGCCAGCTACCTCCGGTGCCTCGACGAGGCGCTGCGGCCGGAGAACTCGCGCGCGGTGCGCCTCGGCGTCGCCGGCCACAACCTCTTCGACATCGCGTACGCGTGGTTGCTCGCGGGGGAGCGCGGCGTCCGGGACGACGTCGAGTTCGAGATGCTCCTCGGCATGGCACAGGGACAGGTGGCGGCGGTCTCGCGCGAGGTCGGCCACGTGCTGCTGTACGTGCCGGTCGTGCGGCCCGACGAGTTCGATGTGGCCATCAGCTACCTCGTGCGCCGGTTGGAGGAGAACGCGTCGAGCGACAACTTCCTCTCGGCCGCTTTCGACCTTGCCGAAGATCCGGCGATGTTCGCGCGGGAGCGCGACCGCTTCCTCGCCTCGCTGCAGCGGGCGGCCGACCCCGCGCTTCCCGTCGGGCCACAGCGCACACAGACGCGGCGGGACGACGCGGCGAGCCGCGCAGCGACCCCCGCCCTCACCCGTCCGGAGCCCGCAGTCGAAACGGCGGAGGGAGCCGCCGACGGCGATCTGACGCAGGTGGTTCTCGGCATCGCCGACGGTCGGGGTGACGGTGGGTCGTTCGTCGACACCGCGGTCTTCGACCTCCGTGAATCCGTCCGCGCCGAGGGTGCGCCGGGGTTCGCGAACGCGCCCGACACGGACCCCGCGCTGCCGGCCAACCGTGCCTGGGCCGACGAGATTCTGGCTCGGATTGCCGGGTCGAGCGCCGGAGAGTCGACCATCGCCGCTGCGCGAATCGACGATTCGGCGTCGCTCGAAGAGACGGTCGCGCGCGTTCGGGCCGCCGGCACACGGTGGGGCGCCGTGCCCGCGGACGATCGAGCGAAGGTTCTGCGTGCGGTCGCGCGTGCGCTCGAGGCTCGGCGCGGCGAGCTCATCGAGGTGGCCGCGAGCGAGACCGGCAAGGTGTTCGCCGAAGCCGATGTCGAAGTCAGCGAAGCCGTCGACTTCGCCAACTACTACGCGGCGACGGCGCGCGAGCTCGATCGGGTGAGCGGCGCGGTCTTCGTGCCTGCGGCGCTCACGGTGGTCGCGCCGCCCTGGAACTTCCCCGTCGCGATCCCCGCCGGCGGCGTGCTCGCCGCGCTCGCGGCGGGCTCGGGTGTCGTGTTCAAGCCGGCTCCTCAGGCGCGCCGTTGCGCGGCCGTGGTCGCCGAGGCCGTCTGGGCGGCGTTGGACCTCGAGGGCGTCGACCGCGACATCCTCGCGCTGGTCGACGTCGACGAGGAGGAGCACGGCCAGCAGCTGATCGCGCACCCCGATGTGGATCGTGTGATTCTCACCGGCTCGTGGGAGACCGCGCAGCTGTTCCGCTCCTGGCGGCGCGACCTGCCGCTGCTCGCCGAGACGAGCGGCAAGAACGCCATGATCGTCATGCCCTCCGCCGACCTGGATCTCGCGGCGTCTGATCTGGTGAAGAGCGCCTTCGGTCACGCCGGGCAGAAATGCTCCGCCGCCTCGCTCGCGATCCTGGTGGGACCGGTGGCGCGCTCGGAGCGGTTCGCGCGCCAGCTCGTCGATGCCGTCCGCTCACTGCGCGTGGGAGCGCCCTCCGACCCGTTGAGCGAGGTCGGGCCGGTGATCGAGGCGCCGCGCGGCAAGCTCGAGTGGGCCCTCACGACCCTCGAGGAGGGTGAGAGCTGGCTGGTCGCTCCCGAACTCATCGAGGGTTCGGCCGACGCCGATGCTGCTCTGGCCGGGCGCCTGTGGCGGCCCGGCATCCGCGTCGGGGTGCGGCCGGGCTCGCGCACGCACCTCGAGGAGTTCTTCGGCCCGATGCTCGGCATCATGCACGCCTCCTCGCTGTCGGAGGCGGTCGAGCTGCAGAACGCCGTCGCGTACGGCCTGACGGCGGGGCTGTACACGCAGGACCCGGCCGACCTCGAGCTGTGGCTCGATCAGGTCGAGGCGGGCAACCTCTACGTCAACCGCGGCATCACCGGTGCGATCGTGCAGCGCCAGCCGTTCGGCGGCTGGAAGCGCTCGTCGGTGGGGGCGGGGACGAAAGCCGGCGGCCCCAACTATCTCGTCGGACTCGGCTCGTGGCGCGCATCCGCTGGGGGCGCGCCCTCGTCGACGCTGCACCTGCGTGGGCTCGACGGGCGCATCACCACGCTCATCGAGTCGGCCCAGCCCTCGCTGGACTACGAGGCCTTCGAATGGCTGCGCCGGGGTGCGCTGTCGGACGCGGTCGCCTGGGATCGGGAGTTCGGCCGCGTCAAGGACGTGTCACGGCTCGGTGTGGAGCGGAACCTCTTCCGGTATCGGCCCGTCGAGGTGGCGGTGCGCGCGACGAAGGATGCCGCGTGGCAGGCCCTGCTGCGCGTCGTGGTCGCGGGCGTTCGCGCGGGTGGCGGGATGACGATCAGTGCACCGGTGGGGCTTCCGGCCGGCGTGCGTCGCGCGCTCGGTGATCTCGACATCGCGGTGTTCGTCGAGACCGACGAGCAGTGGATCGAGCGCCTGCAGGCGGCACGCGAAGACGGTGACGCACCGCGCGTGCGGCTGGTCGGGCCGGCGGCATCCGTCGCCCGCGTCCACGACGCCCTCGTCAGTGCGACCGACGGTGACGTCGACATCGCCGTCTACGCCGGAGAGGTCACCACCGCCGGCCGCATCGAACTGCTGCCGTTCCTGCGCGAGCAGGCCGTGTCGATCACTGCGCACCGCTTCGGCAACCCCGACGACTGGAGCGCGGAGGTCATCTGATGCAGCCGGCGTTCGTCGAGGTCCGTGAGCTCTCGGCATCCGACGTCGATCGGATCGAGGCGGATGAGCCACCCGGCAAGGGCTTCGTCCGCGAGATGTGGCGGCTTCAGGTGCTCGGCCGCAGCATGCTGCTGGTCGCGTGGGTCGGCGACGTCCCGGTCGGGTCGGGACAGCTCGATCTCGGCGCAGCGCCGATCGAGCTGAAGAACCTGAACGTCCGGCCGGACCGCCGGGGTCAGGGCGTCGGCACGGCGCTCGTCGTCGCCGCCGAAGCGTGGATGTGTGCACACGGCCATACCCGGTTGAGCCTGGGCGTCGCCGTGGACAACCCCGCTGCGCGGCGCCTGTACGAGCGCCTGGGCTACGTCGCAACGGGTGAGATGTCCACGGTCACCTATGACTATGTGGATGGCGAGGGCCTGGCGCGCACGGCGACGGAGACCGACGAGCGCCTCGTGAAGGTGTGGAACGCAACCGTCGCCGACGCCCCCGCGAGAGAAACAACTTATCTTTCTGGCGATGGAAGGTCGCGCGAGCGAGCATGATTCTGGCGCATCTGGGGAGCGCCAGACGGGGATCGACTCACGCGCGGTTGCGCGTCCGATCGGACCGTCTTGTGACACGCCGGGGGGAGTGTCGCTCTGGGGCCGGGGGATTCACTCGACCCCAGAGCTCCCGCCCGATTCGCAGTCGCGCTCGTCCGTCTCGACCGGAACCATCAGCCCATACACCAGTGCGCGCACTCCGAGACCGAGAAGGGTCCACGCGCCTTCGGGGAATTCGTCCGATGCGCTCGCCGCGACGATCGGGTGGGGAATGCCCTCGATCGCCCGCAACGCGAACCCCTCCGACATCGCGGCCAGCAGCTCGGTGAAGTCTTCGATGGTGAGCGGAGAGCGCAGACGCAGCCCGTACGCCTCCATGAGGTAGACGTAGAACTGCGCGAACGCCGCGATGGATCCCTGATGGCGCTCTCGGGTCGCCTCCTGCAGCTCGGGCCAGGTCTCGGCCGTCGCCCGCAGGGCCAGAGTCACGAGGAACTGCTGCGCGTCCAGATCGTGGGTCGGATCGTCGGTGTCGAGTGTGATGCTCTGCACATGCGCGGCAGTCGCCGTGCGGATCACCTCGTCACCGTCGGCACCCGCCGCGACGAGATCCTCGATCGCGGCGCGCGGATACTCGGCGGGGTCGCTGCGGATGCGCAGCCGCACCATCGCCACTGCGAGATCACGCTGATAGTCGCTCTGATCGGCCCACAACCGATACGCCGCGCCGGTGGTCAGCCCCGCCCGTCGCAGTACTTCCTGCAGACGGATGTGCTGCACACCAGCCGCCACGCCGCGCTCCAGCAGCATCTGCATGCCGACGCGCAACAACAGTGCGCGCGTTTCCTCTCCCGTGCGGCGGGCCATGGGACGAATCTACTCAGGGGAATGAAACCCGCAACGGTCTTGACAGTCTCGGCGGATGCCGAGGGTGCTCTGGCAGAATGGGGATGGCGAGGAACGAGGATCTCGAATGCCCGACCGTATCGCCCACCACCGCCGCTACCTGATGTGCCGACCGGAATACTTCACGGTGCGCTATTCGATCAATCCGTGGATGGAGCCGGCGCGACCGACCGACACGGCCAAGGCCGTGCGTCAGTGGCAGACGTTGTACGACACGTATCTCGCCCTCGGGCACGAGGTCGAACTGATCGACCCGCTGCCGGGACTTCCCGACATGGTCTACACGGCCAACGGCGGTTTCGTCGTCGACGGCCGAGCGCTCGGAGTCCGCTTTCGTGTTCCGGAACGGCGAGGGGAAGAGCGTGCGTTCATGGACTGGTTCGCCGCCGCCGGCTTCGAGGTGATCGAACCGGTCGAGGTGCAGGAGGGCGAGGGGGACTTCCTTCTCGTCGGCGACACGATCCTCGCCGGCACCGGATTCCGCTCCACCGGTGACAGTCATCGCGAGGTCGCCGATGTCTTCGGCCGCGAGGTCGTCTCCCTCCGCCTGATCGATCCTCGGTTCTACCACCTCGACACCGCGATCTGCGTGCTCGACCCGGTCGAGGGTGAGGGCGGGGTGGATGCCGCGAACATCGCCTACCTGCCCTCGGCGTTCGACGAGGCGTCGCTGCGGCTGCTGGAAGAGCGTTACCCCGACGCGATCCTCGTGTCGGACGAGGACGGCGCCGTGTTCGGCCTGAACGCGGCATCCGATGGCCGTCACGTCTTCCTCTCCCCGCGCGCCACCGGGTTCGATGCCCAGCTGCGCGATCGGGGCTACGTTCCCGTTCCCGTCGACCTGTCAGAGCTGCTGCTCGGCGGCGGGGGCATCAAATGCTGCACGCTCGAACTGCGAGGAAAGAAATGAGCTCCGCCATCTCCATCGACGAATCCTCCGCCGCCCTCATCGCGGCCGAGGACGAGCACGTCGCGCACAACTACCACCCGCTGCCGGTCGTCATCGCCCGCGGTGAGGGGGCCTGGGTGACCGACGTCGAGGGCAAGCGCTACCTCGATCTGCTGGCCGCCTACTCCGCCCTCAACTTCGGTCACCGCCACCCCGCCCTGGTGGCCGCGGCCACCGCGCAGCTGGGCCGGGTCACGCTGACGAGCCGAGCGTTCCACAACGATCAGCTCGGCACCTTCGCCGCGGCGCTCGCGGAGCTGTGCGGCAAGGACCTCGTGCTGCCGATGAACACCGGTGCGGAAGCCGTCGAGACGGGTATCAAGGTCGCCCGCGCATGGGCGTACCGCACGAAGGGGGTGGCCGCGGATGCCGCGACCATCATCGTCGCCGACGGCAACTTCCACGGGCGCACCACGACGATCGTCGGCTTCAGCGACGACGAGCAGGCTCGCGCCGGCTTCGGCCCCTTCACGCCCGGATTCGTCCGCGTGCCCTACGGGGATGCCGACGCCATCGCCGCCGCGATCGACGAGAACACCGCCGCCGTGCTCGTGGAGCCGATCCAGGGCGAGGCCGGCGTCGTCATTCCGCCCGACGGGTATCTGCGCGCCATCCGCGCGCTGTGCGACCGGGAGGGCGTGCTCTTCATCGCGGACGAGATCCAGTCCGGGCTCGCGCGGGTCGGCACGACGTTCGCGTGCGACCGCGAACAGGTCGTGCCCGACGTGTACCTGCTGGGCAAGGCGCTCGGCGGCGGGATCGTGCCCCTGTCGGCGGTGGTCGCCGACCGCGACGTCCTCGGGATCATCCGTCCCGGCGAGCACGGGTCCACGTTCGGGGGCAACCCGCTCGCGGCGGCCATCGGTGCCCAGGTGGTGCAGATGCTGGCATCGGGCGAGTTCCAGGCGCGCGCCACCGCGCTCGGTGCGCACCTGGAGTCCACCCTCGAGCCCCTCGTCGGCAATGGCGTCACCGCGATCCGTGTCGCGGGGCTCTGGGCGGGCGTCGACGTCGATCCGACACGGGGGACGGGACGCGAGATCGCCGAGCGGCTGCTCGCGCGGGGGGTCCTCGTGAAAGACACGCACGGCCAGACGATCCGCATCGCTCCGCCGCTCGTGGTCCGGGCCACCGAGCTGGACTGGGCGATCGAGCAGCTACGGCTCGTCCTCGAGGGCTGAGCCCCGCCCGGCCTCAGGCCACGGAGACCGAGACCCGCGGCCACCCGGTCGCGCCGTCCGGCGCCGGTGGGGCGACCGTCTGCGTCTGCGGCTGCCCGTCGATGCCGATCGCGCGGGCCACGATCGTGTGCTGTCCCGCCGTCGCCCGCCACGGGAGCGACCACTGCACCCAGGTGTCGGCCGAGATGGCGGTCGCGAGCGTCGCGTCCTGCCACTCGCCGCCGTCGATCTGCACCTGCACACCGCGAACGCCCACGTGCTGCTGCCAGGCGACGCCGGCGATCACCGTGTCGCCGGCCGCGACCGTGTCGCCCCGCCGGGGGACGTCGATGCGGCTGGCGAGCTTGATCGGGCCCCGCTCCGACCACCCGCGCGGCGTCCAGTACCCTTGCGCATCGGAGAAACGGGTGACCTCCAGGTCGGTCACCCACTTCGTCGCCGACACATAGCCGTACAAGCCCGGCACGACCATCCGCACGGGGAAGCCGTGGGCGAGCGGAAGCGGCTCGCCGTTCATCCCGACGGCGAGGATCGCATTGCGCTCGTCGGTGAGCGCCTCCAGCGGGGTGCCGGCCGTGAAGCCGTCGATCGACGTCGAGAGCACCATGTCGGCATCCGCCTGCACGCCGGCCCGCGACAGCAGGTGTCGTATCGGGTAGCCGAGCCAGCGCGCAGTGCCGATCAGATCGCCGCCCACCTCGTTCGAGACGCACGTGAGGGTGATCACGCTCTCTTCCAGGGGAACGGCGAGCAGCTCGTCCCAGCCGATCTCCACCTCGGTGTCGACCTTGCCGTGGATACGCAGCCGCCAGGTCGCCGGGTCGATCTGCGGCACCGCGAGCGCCGTGTCGATCCGGTAGAAATCGCCCGTGGGCGTGATGACCGGCGCGAGCTGCGGGATGCCGAGGTCGGCGCCGGCCGGCACGCTCACCGTCTTCGTGGCGCGCGGAAGCGTGATCGCCGCGCGAACCGCGGTCGCGGCACGGGCCCCCGTCTGCAGCGCCCACCCGCCGACGGCGGCCAGAGCGCCCGTCGCCGCCGCGCCGGCGGTCCACAGGAGGAAGGTGCGGCGAGAGGTGACCGCAGCATCGTCGGCGGAGGGCGCGGTCACGGCGCGCGGCGCGAGCAGGCTCAGGGCGAGGAGCGTGGCGCCGGCGCCCACGGCGGGGGCCACGACGGCCAGCGCGGCGGCATCGGCCCGTGACACGGCGGCCACCGCGCCCACCAGCCCCAGCACGACGACGAGAGCCTGCGCGGCGCCCATCGAGCGGCGGGCGAGCAGACCGGCGCCGGCTCCGATCAGCAGCAGCGCGATGGCGACCGCGGTGACGAGCGCCGCCTTGTCGCCGGTGCCGAACAAGGCGATCGCGAGGTCCTTTCCCCACGGCGGGGCGAGGTCGATCAGTGCCCCGCCGACGGCGGCGATGGGACTCGCCCCCACGAGGGCGCCGGCAAGCTCGCCGAGCCCGGCACCGAAGGCGGCGGAGGCCGCGCCGGCGGCGGCTGCCCGTGCTCGCGTACGCATGCGCTGATCCTAAGTCGCCGCGGACGGCGCGCGGGCGGATGCCGCGGCATCCGTCGTCACACTCAGGAAACACGGCCCGGACTAGGCTCATGGCATGGGTGACCTGTTCGACGGATACGGCTCGACGCTGGCTCCGCGCAAGACCGTCTCCGGCGTTCCGGCCTTCGACGAGATGTTCGCCGCGCCCGCCTCCGCCGGCGCCGCGGCGACCTCTCGTCCGGCCTACCGAGAGTTGTATCAGGCGCTCGCCAAGATGACTCAGGAGGAGCTGCGCGGACGCACCGAGTCGCTCGCCAGCTCGTACCTCGCGCAGGGCGTGACCTTCGACTTCGCCGGAGAGGAGCGTCCGTTCCCGCTGGACGCCGTGCCCCGTGTGATCCAGTACGACGAGTGGTCGAACATCGAGAAGGGCGTGCAGCAGCGCGTGCGCGCCCTCGAGGCGTTCCTCGACGACGCCTACGGCCACCAGCACTGCGTGCGCGACGGCGTGCTGCCGGCCGCGCTGATCGCCTCCAGCCAGTACTTCTACCGCCAGGCCGCCGGCATCCACTCGGCCAACGGGGTGCGCATCCAGGTGGCCGGCATCGACCTCATCCGCGACGAGAACGGCGAGATGCGGGTTCTCGAAGACAACGTGCGGGTGCCGTCCGGCGTCAGCTACGTCATCTCCAACCGCCGGGTCATGGCCCAGACGCTGCCCGAATTGTTCGTCTCGATGCGGGTGCGCCCGGTCGGCGACTACCCCAACAAGCTGCTGCAGGCCCTTCGCGCCTCGGCCCCGCCCGGCATCGACGACCCGAACGTCGTCGTGCTGACGCCGGGTGTGTACAACTCGGCCTACTTCGAGCACACGCTGCTCGCACGCCTCATGGGCGTCGAGCTGGTCGAAGGGCGCGACCTGCAGTGCGTCGGAGGCAAGGTCTTCATGCGCACCACTCGCGGGCCGCGCCGCGTCGACGTCATCTACCGCCGTGTGGACGACGACTTCCTCGACCCGCTGCAGTTCCGCGCCGATTCGATGCTGGGAGCGCCCGGCCTCATGCTCGCCGCGCGGCTGGGCAACGTGACGATCGCCAATGCCGTGGGCAATGGGGTGGCCGACGACAAGCTGCTCTACACGTACGTGCCCGACCTCATCCGCTACTACCTCGCGGAGGAGCCGATCCTCAAGAACGTGGACACGTGGCGGCTGGAGGAGCCGGCCGCCCTCGAAGAGGTGCTCGACCGGCTGGACGAGCTCGTCGTGAAGCCGGTCGACGGCTCGGGCGGAAAGGGCCTCGTGGTCGGCCCCGACGCGTCGCCCGCCGAGCTCGAGAAGCTGCGCAAGAAGCTCATCCGCGACCCGCGTGGGTGGATCGCTCAACCGGTTGTGATGCTCTCGACCATCCCGACCCTCGTCGAGGACGGGATGCGCCCGCGCCATGCGGACCTCCGTCCGTTCGCGGTCAACAACGGCGACGAGGTCTGGGTGCTGCCCGGGGGCCTGACGCGCGTGGCCCTGCCGGAGGGGCAGCTCGTCGTCAACTCCTCACAGGGTGGCGGCTCGAAGGACACCTGGATCGTCGGCGGCGACGCCCCCCACCGCGGTGACCGCGTCGTGCAGACCGCGGGCGGCCTGGCGGGTCTGGTCGCCGATCAGGCCTCGGTCACCGAGGCGATCCCGATCATCTACGACGCGCAGGGCGAGCAGTCGCATTCCCCGCAGGATCGTCCACTGAGCACGCAGGAGCAGCAGCAGCAGCAGCAGCAGGGCCGCGACACCCAGGAGGTGAAGCGACAGCCGGCGGTGATGCGACAGTCGGCGGTGCGGCGACAGCCGCCGGTGCGGGATGCCGCGGCATCCACCCGCCAGCATGTCCCAGAATCTGTCGTCTGCAAGGGCCTGGGGCGACCAGAAGTGGGACACAGTGCGCAACAAGTGGGACACGGTGGGCTGCAAGGGGGACACGCTCGTGCGGCGGATGCCGCGGGTGCGGATGCGGAGGTGACGCCATGCTGAGCCGCATCGCCGAGAGCCTGTTCTGGATCGGGCGCTACATCGAGCGCAGCGACGGCACCGCGCGCATCCTCGACGTGCACCTCCAGCTGCTGCTGGAGGACCCCTGGATCGATGAGGACACGGCGTGCCGCTCGCTCATGGGCGTCATGGGCTCGGTGCCGCCACCGCCGACGGTCGAGGTCACCCGCTCCGACGTGCTGACCAGCCTCGCCGTCGACCGCGCCAACCCGTCGAGCATCGCCTACGCCGTGCAGGCGTCGCGGGAGAACGCCCGCCGGGCGCGCGAGATCGTCTCGACGGAGCTGTGGGAGACCCTGAACACGACCAATTCTCGGATGCCCCGCCGCCTGCACAACGAGAAGGTGCACGAGTTCTTCCAGTGGGTGCGGGAGCGCTCCGCGCTCGCCGTCGGCATCACCGACTCCTCCACGAGCCGGGACGAGGCGTGGCAGTTCCTGACGCTGGGGCGGGCGATCGAACGCACCGACATGACCGCACGGCTTCTCGCGACGCGCGCGCTGACAGAGGCATCCGGTCCGTCGTGGACGACGATCCTGCGCTCCTGCGGCGCCTACGAGGCGTATCTACGCACCTACCGCGGGATGCCGAGCGCGTCCAACGCAGCTGAGTTCCTGCTGCTGGACCGGCTGTTCCCGCGCTCGATCATCTACTCGATCGCCCAGGCCGAAGCGTGCATGCGGGAGATCGATCCGGTCGCCGACCGCGTCGGCCATTCCAACACCGTGCTGCGGGCGCTGGGACGCATCCGCAACGACCTCGAGTACCGGCCGATCGGCGAGATCCTCAGCGAGCTGCCCGATCACATGGAGCGTGTGCAGAAGGTCACGCGGGAGGCCTCGGAAGCCATCCGCGGGCGCTTCTTCCCCACGCACGCCGAGCCGAGCTGGATCGGAGAGACATCATGATGCGGCTGCGGATCGAGCACACCACCGGCTTCGCCTATCAAGGAGACGTAGGGGCGTCGTACAACGAGGCGCGGATGCTGCCGATCTCGACCGACAGTCAGTTCGTGCTGAGCTCGCAGTTGGACATCGACCCCTCGACGAGCGTCAACTACTACCTCGACTACTTCGGCACCCGGGTCGCCGCGTTCGACGTGCTCGCCGGCCACCGGGCGCTGGAGATCACGGCACGCTCTCTCGTCGAGGTGCGCCCGCGTCCGCTCGACTTCCCCGAACTGAGCTGGGAACGGCTCGCTGCCGAGAGCGTGCGCTCGATCGGCACGGTCGAGATGCTGGGGCAGTCGACCCGCACCAGTCCGCACCCCGAGGTCGCCGAGCTCGCGCGCACCATCGCCGGCCGCCACGACGAACCGGCCCGCGCGGCGCTGGAGATCGCGACCGCCGTGGGCGACGCGATGGAGTACATGCACGGCATCACCGGGGTGCATTCGACCGGTGCGGAGGCATGGGCGGAGCGCAAGGGGGTCTGCCAGGACATCACCCACATCACCCTCGGGGCGCTGCGCGAAGTCGGCATCCCCGCGCGCTATGTGTCCGGGTACCTGCATCCGCAGCCGGATGCCGAGGTCGGCGTGCCCGTGACGGGTGAGTCGCACGCCTGGGTGGAGTGGTTCTCGGGCGGCTGGCAGGGCTTCGACCCGACGAACAACGCCGAGATCGGCGACCGGCACGTGCTGGTCGGCCGCGGCCGTGACTACAACGACATCCCGCCGCTGCGGGGCGTCTACGCCGGCCCGTTCAAGAGCAACCTGCACGTGAAGGTCACCATCACCCGGGAAGCGTGACGCCTCCGCGGGGACTGCGCAGCGGCTCGGTAGGCTGAACCGGTGACGACGTGGCGCAGCTCGCAGAAGGCTGATCGTCGAGCACGCCTGCTCACGGAGGCCGCCGCGCTCTTCGCCCGGCGCGGATTCGCGGCGGTGACCACCGTCGAGATCGGGGAAGCCGTCGGGATGAGCGGCCCGGCCCTGTACAAGCACTTCCGGAGCAAGGATGCGCTGCTGGCGGAGCTGCTTCTCGACGCGAGCGAGCGTCTGCTCCAGGGCGCTCGGGAGATCCTCGGTGCCGGCCCGGTGACGGATGCCGCCGCGGCGCGTGCCGCGCTGGACGAGCTGATCGCGTTCCACATCGGCTTCGCGACCGCCGCCCCCGACATCATCCGCATCCAGGACCGGGAGCTCGCCGGACTCGATGCCGAGACGAACCAGCGCGTACGGCGGCTGCAGCGCGAATACGTGCAGGACTGGGACACCGTGCTCGCATCCGCCGTTCCCGGCCTGAGCGCGCCCGAACGCGAGACGCGGCTGCTCGGGGTCTTCGGGCTGCTCAACTCCACGCCCCACAGCGCGCCCGCCGGCGGCGAGGAGGCCGCCGGCATCCTCGCCGCGATGGCGCGCCGGGCTCTGGTCGAGGGGTGATCACGCACCCGTCGCCGCGGCGGGCAGGCACCGCATGAGGGTGGTGCGCGTTGCGGTGGCCACCACTTCGCTGCGCTGGTTGCGCATCGTGTGCGCGAACTCCACGATGCCCTGCCCCGGTCGGGACGACGAGAGGCGGGTGCCGACGACGACCGTCTCGGCGTAGAGGGTGTCGCCGACGCG
The DNA here is from genome assembly GCF_028550675.1 of Sphingomonas sp. BLCC-B65. Taxonomy (NCBI): domain Bacteria; kingdom Pseudomonadati; phylum Pseudomonadota; class Alphaproteobacteria; order Sphingomonadales; family Sphingomonadaceae; genus Sphingomonas; species Sphingomonas sp. BLCC-B65. The sequence goes on from NZ_JAQQGL010000001.1 coordinate 2,282,004, forward strand.
CACCGGCGCCGGGAACGCCACCTGGCCGAAGCCCAGGTTCGCCACGATCGTTCCCTGCGTGAGCTGGGCAACCGACAGGCCGACCAGCGTCGACAGGGTGAACATGCTGTTGACGAGGCGCTCCCCGAACTCGGTGCCCGCAGCCCACGCCGCGTCGAGGTGGAGCGACTGCGTGTTCATGGTGAGCGTCGTGAACAGCACGTTGTCGGCTTCCGTGACCGTACGGCCGGGGGCATGCACGTAGAGCGCCCCCTCGATGAACTCCTCGAAATAGAGCCCCCGCTGCTCGATCCGTGCCGCGGCGATGCCGTCGCTCATGCGTCTTCCCTCTCGATCGTGGCCACGACGCCGCCGCGGGCGACCTGATCGCCGGCGGCGACGGTCAGCCGCACGGTGCCGCCCACCGTTGCGCGCAGCACATGCTCCATCTTCATCGCCTCCACCGCGACGATCGCGTCGCCCACCTCGACATGGGCGCCCTCGTCGACCGCCACCATGACGACCGTGCCCGGGAGAGGGGAGGTGAGTGTGGGGGAGGCGTCGGCGGTGCGGTCCGCTCCATATGTCGCGCGGTGCTCGCGCACGAGAACCGCGTCTGCGTCAGTACGGAGCCAGACCCCGCCCGATCCCGCCGCGAACGGGAAGGAACGCCGGTGACCGCCGATGCCGACGCTCGCCCGGCCGCCGTCGAGAGCGACGGTGGCCGCTTGCGGTTCCCCGTCGTCGACCGCGACGCGCAGCGGCGACGCCCACACGCGGACGCGAGCGCGGCGCGCCGGTGTCTCCAGATCGAAGACGGTCGCCGCCGCCGCGCCCAGGCGCCATCCGTCGGCGCGCGCCCAGGGTCCTGTCGGACCCGTAGCGATGGTGCCGGTCGGCTGTGCGTGCATGACGAGCGCGGTTTCCGCGAAGGTGCGCTCCGAGGTCTCCGGAAAGGGCAGGTGCTCGAAGACGCGGGCGATGAGCCCGGTGTCGAGCTCACCGGCGATGACTTCGGGCCGCTCGAGCAACAGCTTCAGGAAGGTGAGGTTGGTCTCGAACCCGAAGATCGCTGTCTCGGCGATGGCATCCACGAGACGACGCCGCGCCTCCTCGCGGTTCGGAGCCCACGCGATGAGCTTTGCGAGCATCGGGTCGTAGTCGGTGGAAACGTCGAGGCCGTCCTCGAGCGAGGTGTCCACGCGGATGCCGGGTCCCGACGGGTGCACGACCCGTTCGACCCGGCCGCCGGTGGGCAGGAACCCCGCTTGCGGATCCTCGGCGTAGACGCGCACCTCGATGGCATGGCCGTTCAGGCGCACGTCCTGTTGCTGGAACGGGAGCGCCTCGCCCGCCGCGATGCGCAGCTGCAGCTCCACCAGGTCGAGGCCGGTGACCAGTTCGGTGACGGGATGTTCCACCTGCAGGCGCGTGTTCATCTCCATGAAGAAGAACTCGTCCGGACGGTCCGCGGGGACGATGAACTCCACGGTGCCGGCGCCCACGTACCCGACGCTGCGCGCCGTCTCGCATGCGGCGGCCCCGATGCGGGCACGCGTCGCGGCATCCAGCAGGGGAGAGGGAGCCTCCTCGACGACCTTCTGATGCCGTCGCTGCAGCGAGCACTCGCGTTCGCCGAGGTGCACGATGTTGCCGTGGAAGTCGGCGATCACCTGCACTTCGATGTGCCGTGGCGTCGTGACGTAGCGCTCCAGAAACAGGGTGTCGTCACCGAAGGACGCCGCCGCCTCGCGCCGGGCGGCGGCGACGGCGGCCGAAAGCTGCGCCTCCTCCTCGACGACGTGCATCCCTTTGCCGCCCCCGCCCGCGGAGGGCTTGATGAGGACGGGGAAGCCGACTCCGGCAGCGCCGTCGATCAGCTCCGCGTCGGTGAGGCCGGCGCGCGCAAGCCCCGGCACGGTGGGCACACCCCGGGCTTCCACCGTCCGCTTGGCCGAGATCTTGTCGCCCATGATCTCGATCGCCTCGGGGCTCGGGCCGATGAAGACGACGCCGGCTTCGGCGCAGGCGCTCGCGAAGGCGGCGTTCTCGGCAAGGAAGCCGAAACCGGGGTGGACGGCCTGCGCGCCCGTTTGCCGCGCGGCATCCAGCACGCGCTCGATGGACAGGTAGCTCTGGGCGGCGGGGGCGGGCCCGAGGCGCACCGCCTCGTCGGCGAGGCGGACGTGCACGGCACCCGCATCGGCGTCGCTGAAGACGGCGACCGAGCGGATGCCGAGGCTCCGGAGCGTACGGATGATGCGCACGGCGATCTCGCCGCGGTTGGCGACGAGCACCTTCGTGATGGTGGTCATGCGATCACATCCGGAAGACGCCGTAGCCGGCGTCGGTCATCGGGACACGGGAGACGACGTCGAGGGCGAGTCCGAGCACGTCGCGGGTCTGCGCGGGCTCGATCACGCCGTCGTCCCAGAGCCGCGCGGTGGAGTAGTAGGGGCTGCCCTGGCGTTCGTACTGGTCGCGGATGGGCGCTTCGAACGCCGCCTTCTCCTCCTCGGTCCAGGCGTTGCCGGCGGCGCTGAGCTGCTCGCCTCGCACGGTGGACAGCACGGATGCCGCCTGTGCGCCGCCCATGACCGACACCCGTGCTCCCGGCCACAACCAGAGGAAGCGCGGCGAGTAGGCGCGACCGCACATGGAGTAGGTCCCGGCACCGAACGACCCGCCCACGACGACCGTGAGCTTGGGCACGCGGGCGCAGGCGACGGCGTTGACCATCTTCGCGCCGTGCTTGGCGATGCCGCCGTGCTCGTATTCGCGCCCCACCATGAAACCGGTGATGTTCTGGAGGAACAGCAGCGGGATGCCGCGTTGGTCGCACAGTTCGATGAAGTGCGCCCCCTTCATCGCCGACTCGGCGAACAGGACGCCGTTGTTGGCGACGATGCCGACCGGGTGGCCGTGGATGTGTGCGAAGCCGGTGACGAGGGTCTCGCCGTACTCCTGCTTGAACTCCGCGAACCGGCTGTCGTCGACGAGCCGTGTGATGATCTCGCGCGCGTCGTAGGGAGTGGTCAGCTCGACCGGGACGACGTCGTAGAGGGTGTCGGCGTCGTGCGCGGGCGGATCGGCCGGGCCGAGATCGTACGGCAGCGCGGCGCAGCGCGGCAGCGTCTCGACGATGTCGCGAACGATCTGAAGGGCGTGATGATCGTTCTCGGCGAGATGATCGGTGACACCCGAGATGCGCGAGTGGGTCACCCCGCCCCCGAGTTCCTCCGCCGTCACGACCTCGCCGGTCGCGGCCTTGACCAGAGGCGGACCGCCGAGGAAGATCGTGCCCTGGTCGCGCACGATCACGGTCTCGTCGCTCATCGCCGGGACGTAGGCGCCGCCGGCGGTCGAGGAGCCCATCACCGCGGAGATCTGCGCGATGCCGTCGCGCGACATCCGCGCCTGGTTGTAGAAGATGCGGCCGAAGTGCTCGCGATCGGGGAACACCTCGTCCTGGAGGGGCAGGAACGCGCCGCCGGAGTCGACGAGGTAGATGCACGGGAGGCGATTCTCGGCCGCGACCTCCTGTGCGCGCAGGTGCTTCTTCACCGTCATCGGATAGTACGTGCCTCCTTTGACGGTGGCGTCGTTGGCGACGACCATCACGTGCCGCCCGTGGACGAGGCCGATGCCGGCGATGACGCCGGCGGCGGGAGCGTCGCCGCCGTAGAGACCGTGCGCGGCGAGGGGGGCGAGTTCGAGGAACGGGCTTCCGCGGTCCAGCAGCACGTCGATCCTGTCGCGAGCCAGGAGTTTGCCGCGGGCGGTGTGCCGCTGGCGCGCGCTGTCGGGGCCGCCCCGCGCGGCCTCCTCGCGCACCTCGCGCAGCGCCGCCACGAGCTCGCGGTACCCGTTCGTCGTCGTCGACACGGCATCCTCATTTCGGTTATCAATCAGTAACCCAATCAGGAACATAGCGCCTGAGGCGAGGATTGTCCACCGTCATCATCGATCTGGGACCGGAGCACGATGGTGCGGCACAATATTGCGATGAGCACGCCCGCCGAGCAGCCGCCGTCCTACTGGTACGTGGACGAGGACGCGCGCTCGACGTCGGTCATGGAGGCCATGCGCTCCTACCGGGCTGCCGAGGTCGCGATGCGGCGGAGGACCCAGCAGTCGATGGACATGGGGGAGAACGAGCTCCTCGTGTTGCGCTTTCTCGCACGCGCGCATATGCGCGGCGAGAACGTGACGCCCGTCACCCTGAGCCGCTATCTCGGGATCACGTCAGCGTCGACGACCGCGCTGCTTGATCGGCTCGAGAAATCGGGCCACATCACGCGCACGCCCAATCCGGACGACCGGCGCAGCGTCCTCATCCGATCGAGCGAGAAGTCCGACGACGAGGTGCGTCACACCCTGTCGGCCATGCACGAGCGCATGATGGCGGTCGTGCGGGAGATGGATCAGGACCAGCGCGACACCGTCATCCACTTCCTCGACGCGATGCGCGTCGCGGTCGATCACATCGACGCGTAGTCGCGAGCGCCCGCGGGGTCGGCGATATCGTCGGCGGCGCCGGTCGCCGCATCCAGGAAGGCCAGCACTGCTGCGCGACCGTCGTCGGAGAGCTGATCGATGGCGTGCGCGACACGGTCCTCGAACGCGTCGACGAGGGCGGCAACCTCGGCTGCCGCGCGCTCGGTCGGTGCGATGAGGATGCTGCGACGGTCGGTGGGGTGGCTCACGCGCTGAACGCTGCCGAGCCGCTCCAAGCGATCGAGCAGCGCCGTCGTCGATGCCGAGCTGATGCCCAGGTGGCGCGAGATCTCGCTCGGCTTGACATCGGTGCCCGCGCGGTCGCAGGCCAGCACGTACTGGAGAATGCGAAGTTCGTTCTCACCCAGGGCGGCATGGGTGCGCACGCGCTGATGCATCTGCGCGTCTGCCGCTCGAAAGCGTGCGAGCGCTTCCAGCACGGGGGCCGTGTCGGATGTGTGTGCGGTCGTCACCTCACTCACCTCCCAGAAGAAGTCGTCGCCGAAAAAGTCCGGTGTCACCAATATAGCTCATGAATTATCTCGCTTGACTAACTACTTATCCACGGAATAACCTTTCTCGTAACAGACCTGGCGTACCGCGCCACACGGAGGGAGTCACGATGGGACGCATGTACTACGGCAACAGCGCCGACGCCATCGAGATCGACGATGTCGACCTCGCCCACCTTCGGATGGTGACGATGACGAAGCTGCGCCGGTCGGAGGGCTTCAGCCTGACGTTCTCCTCGCCCGCCTACGGACGGACCGCCCTGTGGGTGCACAGTGCGATTCCCCTGCGCTTCGAGTTCGACGACGCGGAGCCGATTCGCCTCGACCCCGCGCGGGTGAACGAGATCGCCCAGGCGGCGGCTTCGGCGGCTGGAGTGGTGATGGAGCGTGCGCTGACCACCGCACCGTCGCGCGCGGAGCTGGCGGCCGTCGCATGAGCATCATCGCTCCCGCGTCTCCGGGGCGCGTCACCTGGGCTCGCGTCAGCGAGGGCTTCTTCGTCGCCTCGCGTGCCGGCGACTACGTGGGCTGTGTGGAGGCCACGCCCGACGGTCACTTCGTGGGTTTCGACTCGCGATCGACCCCGGTGGGCCGCTACGTGAGCCTTGCGGAGGCCCAGCGCGCTGTGTTCACCGCGCACGCGGTGCGGCCCGAGTCCGGTGTCGAGTCGTCGCCGCGGGCGCAGGTGCTGTGGCAGACGGCGGCAACGGTGAGCGGTGTCGTCGCGCTGGGAGCCTTGGCGACCGCCGTCCTCACGACTCCTCTGATCTAGACCGCGTGATCTAGACCGCGAGATCACAGGGGCGTGGCGATGCTCAGACTCCCGCGGCGGTTGCCTCGGCGATGGCCTGTTCGGTGCGTCCCTGCAGGTAGCCGCACAACTCGGCGAGGTCGGACAGATCTGCTGACAGTCGCGCAACGCCCGTGGCATCGAGGTCGAAACTCTCGGTCCGGGGCTCGAACGTCACCATCCACCGCGGGTGGCCGTCTGCGATGACCGGCTGGATGTAGGTGACCGTGGACGCGTTGCTCAAGGCGACGACGACGAGGCCGGAGTCCGGTCCCGGAGTGAAGTCCTTCTCGAGAACCGATACGGAGGAGGCCTCGACGTTGCGGTCCTCGAGGTAATCGCGCACCCATGAGGCGACCGTTTCCTGGTTGCGATAGGGCATGGGGCCTCGATTCTCGGCTTCAGCGTGCCGGAAGGCACAAACCCATTATGCCGCCCGTGGTCGCAGTGCACTCGACAGAAGCAGGGACATGGCCGCCACGGGGTCCGAATCATCGGCGAGCCAGCGGATCTGAACGCCCTCCCACCCCGTGATGACCAGGGCGGCCAGAGCGGTGTCGTCGCCGACGGGCGGGTCGATCCTTCCGGCGGCGCGATCGGCGGCGATCGCGCCGGCGTAGTCGGCGATGACGCGCGCGTACCGCTGGCGCAGCCAGTCGTGCGCCTCGTGTCCGGGGTAGGTGGCCTCCGCCGAGACGATGGAGAACATGCGCACCAGCTCGCGACGGTCGAGATTGCGTTCGACGATGCCCAGCACGGTCGGGATGAGTCCGTCGCGACGGGTGCGTTCCAGGAAGTCGGCATCTGCGGCATCCTCCTGCTCCAAGACCGCTGCCAGCAGCGACACCTTCGTCGGGAAGTGATGCATGACCGTCGTCAGGCCGAGCCCCAGTTCAGCGGCGATCTGACGCAGGGAACCTCCGCGGTAGCCGTGGGCGCTGAAGATCGCCGTCGCCGACGCGATGATCTCCGCGCGCCGTTCGGCCGACTTCGCGTACGGACCGCGGCGAGCCGGAGTCGGGGTCGTCATGGCATGACAGCGTACCGTGGCGCCCGCCGAAAAAACCGTGCATGTGCACGATATTCGATATAGGATGCCGTCATGGCAACGCAGGCACGGGAGTATCGCTGGGTCCGAGACGGCGCGACGGGGGCGCGGCGCATGCGCTACGGCGCCGACTACAACCCCGAGCAGTGGTCGCGCGACGTCTGGGCAGAGGACATGCGTCTGATGCGCGAGGCCGGAGTGAACGTCGTGTCACTCGCGATCTTCTCGTGGGCGCTGCTGGAGCCGCGTCCGGGCGAGTACGACTTCGCCTGGCTCGACGAGGTCATCGATCTGCTGCACGAGAACGGCATCGACGTCGACCTTGCCACGGCGACGGCGTCGCCTCCGGCCTGGCTGTCGCAGCGGCACCCCGAGATCCTCCCGCAGACCGAGGACGGCACCGTGCTGTGGCCGGGTGCGCGTCAGCACTGGCGGCCCACCTCGCCCGTGTTCCGCGAGCACGCGCTGCGACTGGTGCGCGCTCTCGCAGAGCGCTACGGCGATCACCCTGCGATCATCGCCTGGCACATCTCGAACGAACTGGGCTGCCACAACATCTACGACTACTCCGACGACGCCGCCCGGGCCTTCCGTGCGTGGCTGCGGCAGCGTTACGGCACGCTCGACGCCCTCAACGACGCCTGGGGAACGGCCTTCTGGTCGCAGCACTACACCGAGTGGGATCAGATCCTGCCGCCGCGCACCGCGCCCACGCACCGCAACCCCGGCCAGCGGCTCGACTTCGAGCGGTTCTCGTCGGACGCGGTGCGCGATCACCTGCGCGCCGAGGCCGCCGTGCTCGCCGAGGTGACGCCCGACATCCCGTTCACGACGAACTTCATGGTCGCGCAGAACGTTCGGGACATCGACTACCCCTCGTGGGCCGGGGACGTCGACTTCGTCTCCAACGACCACTACCTGCGGCCCGGCGAGGTCGGCCGTGATGACCTCTCCTTCTGGGCGAACCTCACCGGCAACATCGCCGAGGGGCGGCCCTGGTTCCTGATGGAGCACGCGCCGAGTGCCATCAACTGGCGCGAGGTGAACCCGCCCAAGCGGCCGGGCGTGCTGCTGCGCGACGCGCTGACCCACGTCGGGCACGGGGCGGATGCGGTCTGCTTCTTCCAGTGGCGCCAGTCCCGCGCCGGCGGCGAGCGGTATCACTCGGGCATGGTGCCGCACGCCGGCGAGCACAGCCGTGTGTTCCGTGACGTCGTGGCGCTCGGTGCACGTCTGCAGGAACTGTCGGAGGTCACCGGCTCGCACCGGGAGCGTGCACGCGTCGCGGTCGTCTTCGACTACGAGTCCTGGTGGGTCAGTGGGCGCGACTCGCACCCCACCGACGCGATCCGCTACGACGACGAGACGCTGGCCTGGTATCGCGCGCTGCTGGACCTCGGCGTGCGCGCCGACGTCGTTCCCGTCTCGGCATCCCTCGACGACTACGAGGTCGTCATCGCGCCGATGCTGCACGTCGTGCCCGACGCGTTGCGCACCCGGCTGGAGACCCTCGTGCGCAGTGGCCGCCATCTCGTGACGACGTACTTCTCCGGAATCGTCGACGAGCACGACCGGGTCTGGCTGGGCGGCTACCCCGGCGCGCTTCGCGAGGTGCTCGGCGTGACGGTCGAAGAGTTCGTGCCGCTTCTGCCCGAGGAGGAGGCCGTGCTCGCCTCCGGGGCACGGGCGGCGCACTGGAGCGAGCGGATCGCCCGCGTCGGCGCCGACGTCGAGGTGCTGGACACCTATGCGGCCGGCGACCTCGCCGGGATGCCCGCCGTCACCCGTCGCCGGGCCGGCGACGGGTCGGCGACCTACGTCTCCGCCGACCTCGGTCGGGAGGGCGCCCGCGCCCTGCTCGAGCGTCTCGCCGGTGACATCGACGCACTCGCGGCCGACCCGCTCGCGGCCGGAGGCCGGCTCGAGGTGATCGTCCGCCGCGGTCAGGCGCGTCGGCACGTGTTCCTCGTCAACCGCACCGACGAGGAGGTCGTCGTCGATGCCGGAGACGGTCTGCGCGTCGCCCCGCGCGGCGTGGAGGTGCTGACCCTCCCCGTCGGTGCGTCCGACGAGGCGGCCGTCGGGGCTGCGCACGGCAGGATGGGCTCATGAGAGAACGTGTCGCCTGGGATGCCGCAACGTGGACGAGTCCGCCGGCCGCGGTGAGTGAGCGGGACGGCGCGCTGGTGGTCACCGCCGTCGAAGGCAGTGACGCATGGCGCCGTACGGCGTATGGGTTCATCCACGACACCGAGCATGCGCTGATCGCACCGCTGCCGGTCGGGACGGCCATGGAGGTCGTCTTCGAGGCCGACTTCACAGCGCAGTTCGATCAGGCGGGACTGTTCGTGCGCGCCGACGATGAGCGCTGGATGAAGGCCGGAGTCGAGAACGCCGACGGTGTGCTCGGCGTCGGCGCCGTCGTCACCGACATCATGTCGGACTGGTCGGTCGGGGCGGTGCCGGAGTGGGCCGGGCGGCCGTTGCGCGTGCGCGTGAGCCGTGGCGAGGATGCCCTCACGGTGCGCGCCGGCGTCGACGGCGAGCCGTTGCGTCTGGTGCGGGTCGCGCCGTTCCGCGGCGATCTCGACGCGCAGGCAGGACCGATGGTGTGCGCGCCGACGCGCGCCGGCCTCGAGGTCGTGTTCACCGAGTGGCTGCACACCGACGCCGACGCGTCGCTGCACTGATCACGCCCGCGGCTCGTACCGGCGCAGCTCCTGTGTGCGCGCGACGAGGTCTCGCAGCTGTTCGAGCTCTCCGTCGATCACGCCCGCCGCGCGTGCCTGGATCAGGACGTTGCCGAGCGCGGTCGCCTCGACCGGTCCCGCCACGACGGGCACGCCGCACCGGTCGGCCGTGCGCTGACACAGCAGTTCATTGAGTGCACCGCCGCCGACGAGGTGGACGGTGCGCACGTCCACGCCGCCCAGCCGGGACGTGGTGGCGACGGCATCCGCGAAGGCCTGCGCGAGCGACTCGACGATCGCGCGCACGTACGCGGCGCGCGTGCGCGGCGGGGCGAGACCGTTCTCATCGCACCACGCGTCGATGCGCGCGGGCATGTCGCCGGGGGCGAGGAAGCGGGGGTCGTCGACGTCGAACACGGGCGCGGCGGATGCCGGCACCTGCGCCGCCGCGGCCAGCAGCGTCGCCAGCTCGACGTCCCCGCCATCGCGCGACCAGCCGCGGACTGCCTCGCTGAGGATCCACAGCCCCATGACGTTGTGCAGCAGGCGCACGCGCCCGTCGACGCCGCCCTCGTTGGTGACGTTCGCGGCGCGCACCGCGGGAGTCAGCACCGGATGGGCGACCTCGACGCCGACCAGCCCCCAGGTTCCGCACGAGATGTAGGCGGCGGCCTCGGCCCGCATGGGCACGGCGACGACGGCGGATGCCGTGTCGTGCGAGCCCACGGCGATGACCGGCGCGGTGCCGCCCACACTCGCATGGACGTGGGGGAGGAGCTCTCCGATCCGCTCGCCCGGAGCGATGAGCGGCGGGAGCACGGTGCGCGGCAGTCTGAGAGCGGACACGAGCTCGTCGTCCCATGTTCGCCTGCGCGCGTCGAGCAGCCCCGTCGTCGATGCGTTGGTGAGCTCGGCGCGGCGAGCGCCGGTGAGCCAGAAGGCGATGAGGTCGGGGATCAGCAGCAGCGTGTCGGCGGTCGCCATCAGCTCGGGCGGCTCGGCGGCCAGTTGGTACGCCGTGGTGAACGGCAGGAACTGCAGGCCGTTGCGCGCGAACAGGTCGTCGCGTGCGATGGCGGTCTCCACCGCCGCGACGCCGCGGGCGGTGCGCTCGTCGCGATAGTGGAACGGGATGCCGAGCAGCCGCCCGTCGCGCAGCAGCGCGTAGTCGACGGCCCACGAGTCCACGCCGATGCTCGCGATCTGCGGTTCGCGGCGGAAGGCGTCCCGCAGGCCGTGCACGGATGCGGCATAGAGCCCTGCGGCATCCCAGTGCAGGCCCGTGCCCAGGCGGATCGGATCGTTGGGAAATCGCGCCACCGTCTCGGTGTCGAGGATGCCGCGCCCGACCCGCCCGAGCACGACGCGCCCGCTGGTCGCGCCCAGATCGATCGCGGCGACCGCGCGTGGCGTGTGGATCATCGCAGGAACGCGGCCGCGACGCCGGAGTCCACCGGGACGTGCAGGCCCGTGGTGCGCGACAGCTCGGGTCCGGTGAGCACGAAGACCGCGTCGGCGACGTTCTCGGGCACCACCTCGCGCTTGAGGATCGTGCGGTTGGCGTAGAACTGGCCGAGATCCTCCTCCTTGACCCCGTAGGTCGCCGCGCGGTTCGCGCCCCAGCCCGCGGCGAAGATCCCGGAGCCGCGCACCACGCCGTCGGGGTTGACGCCGTTCACCCGCACCCCGTGTTCACCCAGCTCGACCGCGAGCAGACGCACCTGGTGCGCCTGGTCGGCTTTCGTCGCCGAGTAGGCGATGTTGTTCGGTCCGGCGAAGACGGAGTTCTTCGAGGAGATGTAGATGACGTCGCCGCCCATCCTCTGCGCGATGAGCGCCGCTGCGGCGGCCTTCGACACCAGGAACGAGCCCTTGGCCATGACGTCGTGCTGCAGGTCCCAGTCCTTCTCCGTCGTCTCCAGCAGCGGCTTCGACAGCGAGAGACCGGCATTGTTGACGACGAGGTCGACGCCGCCGAAGGCGAGGATCGTCTCGTCGATCGCGGCCTGGACGGCCTCGGCATCCGCCACGTTCGCCGCGACGCCGATCGCCACGTCCGGCCCGCCCAGCTCCGCGGCGGCGGCCCGGGCCTTCTCGAGGTCGAGGTCGGCGACCACGACGCACGCACCCTCGGCGGCCAGGCGTGCGGCGATCGCTTTGCCGATGCCGGAGGCCGCGCCCGTGACGAACGCGATGCGCCCCTGGTGGCTCTTCGGCTTCGGCATCCGCTGGAGCTTGGCCTCCTCCAGGGCCCAGTATTCGATGCGGAACTTCTCGGCGTCCGAGATCGGGGTGTACGTGGAGACCGCCTCGGCGCCGCGCATGACGTTGATGGCGTTGACGTAGAACTCGCCCGCCACTCGCGCCGTCTGCTTCGTCGCGCCGTAGGAGAACATCCCCACCCCCGGCACGAGCACGATGAGCGGGTCGGCGCCGCGCATCGCGGGACTGTCGGCGTCGGCGTGCGCGTCGTAGTACGCCCGGTAGTCGACACGGTAGTCCTCGACCAGCTCGTGCAGGCGGCCGAGCTGGTCGTCGAGGGAGGCCGTCGCGGGCAGGTCCAGCAGCAGCGGCTTCACCTTGGTGCGCAGGAAGTGGTCGGGGCAGCTCGTGCCCAACGCCGCGAGGCGCGGCGACGCCTCGGACGCGAGGAATTCCAGCACGGTGTCGCTGTCGGTGAAGTGACCGAGCATCGGACGATCGCTGGAGACGAGGCCGCGGATGGTGGGCGCGAGCGCCGCCGCGCGGGCACGCCGCTGCGCGAGGGGAAGGGCCTGGTAGCCGTCCCGAACTCCTCCGAACGGAGCCGGATCGCCGTGTTCGGCGAGGTAGGCGGCGGCCATCGCGATGATAGTGGAGGAGTTTCGCTCGGCCTCGGCGCTGGTCTCGCCCCATGCGGTGATGCCGTGGCCGCCGAGGATCGTGCCGATCGCCCGGGGGTTCTCGGCCCTGATCGCCGCGATGTCCAGCCCGAGCTGGAAGCCCGGACGGCGCCAGGGCACCCAGACGACCGTGTCGCCGAAGATCGCGCGGGTGAGCGCGGGGCCGTCGGCGGCGGTGGCGATCGCGATGCCCGCATCGGGGTGCAGGTGGTCGACGTGGGCGGCATCCACGAGCGCGTGCATCGCGGTGTCGATCGAGGGAGCGGCGCCGCCCTTGCCGTGGAGGCAGTAGTCGAACGCGGCGACCATCTCGTCCTCGCGGTCGACGCCGGGGTACACGTCGACGAGCGCGCGCACGCGGTCGAGGCGGAGCACGGCCAGTCCCGGCTCGGTGAGCGTGCCCAGGTCGCCGCCGGAGCCTTTGACCCAGAGCAGCTCGACGGGGGCTCCGGTGACCGGGTCGGTGTCCGTGCCCTTGGCGGACGTGTTGCCGCCGGCGTAGTTCGTGTTCGCGGGGTCGGCGCCCAGACGGTTGCTCCGGGCGAGGAGTTCGGCGACGGTGGGGTTCGTCATCTCAGGCACCCCATCCCGCCTGCACGCCGCCGACGCGCTCGGCCGCACTGCGTTCCGCGTAGCCGGATGCCGCGTAGGCGGCCATCGGGTCGGCGGGAAGTCCCCGCTCCACGCGCCAGGCGGCCAGCTGAGGCCGGACATCCGTCTGGAACGCGTCCATGAGGATCGCGTTCGCGGCGAGCACGTCGTTGTTCTGCTGAGCGGCGCTCAGCGCCTCGCGGTCGAGCAGGAGTGCGCGCGCCGTCATCTCCTGCACATTGAGCACCGAGCGGATCTGGCCCGGGATCTTGTCCTCGATGTTGTGACACTGATCGAGCATGAACGCGACATCCGGATTGTTCAGACCGCCGCCGCGGATGACCTCCACGAGGATGCGGAACAGCTGGAAAGGGTCGGCCGCCCCGACGATGAGGTCGTCGTCTGCGTAGAAGCGGCTGTTGAAGTCGAAGGAGCCGAGTCGTCCGAGTCGCAGCAACTGCATGACGATGAACTCGATATTGGTGCCGGGGGCATGGTGGCCGGTGTCGAGGCAGACCATCGCCCTCTCGCCCAGGGCCGCCACCTGCACGTAGGAGGTGCCCCAGTCGGGAACGTCGGTGTGGTAGAAGGCCGGCTCGAAGAACTTGTACTCCAACACGAGGCGCTGCTCATCGCCCAGGCGTGCGTAGATCTGCTGCAGCGAGTCGGCGAGGCGATCCTGTCGGTCCCGCATGTCGTTCTGGCCGGGGTAGTTGGACCCTTCGGCCAGCCAGATCTTCAGGTCGCGCGAGCCCGTGGCATCCATGATGTCGATGCACGCGAGGTGATGGTCGATCGCCTTGCGGCGGATGCGTTCGTCGTGGTGCGTCAGCGCGCCGAACTTGTAGTCCTCGTCCTGGAAGGTGTTCGAGTTGACGGTGCCCAGGCGCACGCCGTGGTCTTCGGCGTGGCGGCGCAGGGCAGCGTAGTCCTCGACCGCGTCCCAGGGGATGTGCAGCGCGACGCTCGGTGCGAGCGCCGTGTGACGGTGCACCTGCGCGGCATCCGCGATCTTCTCGAACGGATCGCGGGGCGTGCCGGGGGTGGGGAAGACCCGGAAGCGGGTTCCCGAGTTGCCGAAAGCCCACGAGGGCAGCTCGATCGCCTGGGCGGCGAGGGTGGACAGGTTCTCTGGTGACAGCGTCGTCATTCTTGGGCTTCTCTCGACAGGCGTCTGATTCTGGAACGCATATTGAATCGTTTCAAACGGTAGTGTCGTTGACACGATTCGTCAAGATCGACAGGGGGCGGAGATGGGCGTCAGTGTGAAGGACGTCGCTGCCGCCGCGGGCGTCTCGGTGGGCACGGTCTCCAACGTGCTCAACCGACCCGAAAAGGTCGCCGCCGAAACCGTCACCCGGGTGCAGAGCGCCATCGAGCGTCTCGGATTCGTGCGCAACGACGCGGCGCGCCAGCTGCGCGTGGGTCGCAGCCGCGCGATCGGGCTCGTCGTGCTCGACACCGCGAACCCCTTCTTCGCCGAGGTCGCGCGCGGGGCCGAGGAGCGCGCCGCGGCCGAGGATCTCGCGGTGCTGTTGGGCAACAGTGATCATCTGCGTGACCGCGAGGACGCCTACCTCGACCTGTTCCGCGAGCAGCGCGTCAACGGTGTGCTCCTCACGCCGACCGCGCGTGATGCGTGGCCGTTCGAGCGGCTGCGCGCCGCGGGAATCCCCGTGGTGCTCGTCGACGCGGAAGATCACGAACGGCGGGTGCCTTCCGTCGCCGTCGACGACGTCGAGGGCGGATTCCTCGCCGCGGCACATCTGCTGGCTCTCGGCCGGCGTCGACTGGCCTTCGTCGGTGGGCCCGCCCACGTGCGGCAGGTCGCCGACCGACTCGCCGGCGCACGCCGTGCGCTCGCCGCCGTCTCGGATGCGACGCTCGAGGTCGTCGACGTCGACGCGCTCACGGTGCTCGCCGGACGCCGTGTCGGCGACGCGCTCGCCGCCCGAGCGCCCGCGGATCGGCCCGACGCCGTGTTCTGCGCCAACGATCTGCTCGCCGTGGGGCTGCTGCAGGGGGCAGCGATCCTCGGCGGCATCCGCGTCCCCGAGCAGCTCGCCCTCATCGGCTACGACGACATCGATTTCGCGGCGACGGCCGTCGTGCCCCTCTCCTCCATCCGCCAACCCGCGCGGAGCATCGGGGCGAGCGCAGTGGAGCTGCTGCTCGAGACGCTCGACGATCCCGCGGCGACGCGCGCCGTCCGCTTCCGTCCGGAGTTGGTGGTGCGGGCCTCGACCGGCTCGTGAGCGCGGGCGCGACTCACTCGACGCTGCGCACCCACCTCTGCGCCGGCACCGCCAGGGTGCGCTCTCGCGCGCCGAGCACCGTGATCGTGCGGTCGGTGTCGCCGAGATTCGCAGCAAGCAGCGTGGCCGCACCCCTGTCGTCGACCGCTCCCACCACCCACAGCAGCCCGTCGCGACTGCCGCCGTACAGCAGCCTCTGCCCGGACAGCTCCGAGAGCGCGCGCACGGCGGCGGCGACGGGATAGGGGATGCCGCGCTCGTCGCGGATGCCGCGCGGACCCCACTCCTCGAAGAAGGCCAGGCTTGCGACACCGGGCACCGCCAGCGCCGCAGCGGAGGCGATCGTCCACGCGGCCATCGGCGCGCTGCGCTGGCGCGCGTCGTCCGGCGCGACCAGAGCCGCTCCGTACCCGCGGATGAGCTCGCTCGTCGCCGGAGACGGCGCGGGCGTCGTCGCGACGTCGTTCACCCGCGGATGCAACGTGACCGGGCCGATGTGCACGGGCACTCCGGCCGCCAGAACGACGGCTTGTGAGGCGACGAGGCGCTGGATGCCGAGCGACTCGATCAGCTGGGCGGTTCCGGTGCTGTGGAAGAGGGGTGTGAGGCTGAAGGCGACGCCGTCGACCGTGTCGTCCAGGCGATGGTGCTCGCGATTGAGCTGGGTGAAGTGCGTCCGCACGCCCCCGATCACCGTCGCCGCCGCGACGTGGTGACCGCGGTGCGCGAGTGCGGCGCGCAGCAGCGCCGTCGCCTCCCGATCCGCGAGCTGGGCAGCATCGCCGTCGAGCCAGAAGGCGCCGAGGCGGGAGACATCGTGGTGTGCGAGCGCGGCGACGGCGCGATCCAGCGCGTCCACGGTCGCTTCTCGCGCTTTCGAGGCGGACGGCAGCAGCAGCCGCACATCCAGGCGTCCGCCCGACCGTGCCGCGCGCTCGAGCGCGGCCGGCCAGCCGGCCCATCCGAGATCGAGCTCGACGAGCACGGGGAGTGATCCGACCGCGTCATCCGCGCGTGGCTCGGGTGCAGGATCGGCTCCCGTGGCCGCCCCGACGGCGATCTCCGGAAAGCGGCCGGCGGTGATCAGAGCGACCGCGTCCGTCTGTGGGGCGGGGCCCTCCGCGGCGGGTGCGGGCGTCGCCCGCCGGGCCGTCACCCTCACCGCCTGCGTGATCCGTGCGCCGGCGGCCAGCTGCACCGGGAACGGGAGAGCGAGCGGCCGGCTGTAGGTCTTGAACGAGGCGTCGGTCCAGTTGCGCTGGTCTTCCATCTCGAAGACGTCGCCAGAGAACACGACCTCGACCGCGAGGCCGGCGTGCGTCCATCGCAGCGCGCCGATGTCGAGAACGGGTTGGTGGGGGCTGATCGCGCGGGGGAACGCCGTCGACTGCTCGCTGCCGTCGGTGTGGGTCACCGACAGCGTGGTACCCGCCACTGTCGGCGGGTGGAGGACCACGAGTCCGGTGCGATTCGTCTCGACGGGCCGCGTCGTCTGGAGATCGCACGCGACGGTCAGCGTGGAATCCGCCGCGTGCACGCGGACCGTGCCGACGAAGGAGGACCCGTGACCGCGCGAGCGCACGTGCAGCGTGAGCGACGCGTCGTGCTCCTGGACGCGTTCGACGACCAGTGCAACGGTGTTCCAGTCGCGGTCGCGGACCACGGCGCGCACCGACCGGAGAACCAGCGCACCGTCGACCGAGATGTCGGCGAGCTCGTCGCCGCGCAGGTCGAGCGACCAGCGCCCCGCGCTCCAGCGCCGCGGATCCTCACCCCACCACTGCTCCGTCACAGCGACGTCATGCCCCCGTCGACCTGGAACGTTGCACCCGTCGCGAAAGCGCCGTCGTCGGACGCGAGGTAGACCATGATGCCGGCGACGTCGTCGGGGGTGCCCGCCCGCCCGATCGGGATGCGCTCGACGATCGCGGCCCGTGCCTCGGGATCATCGGTGATGGCCGCCACCAGCGGCGTCTCGGTGTACGCAGGCTGCACGGTGTTCACACGGATGCCGGTGCCGGCGTACGCCGCAGCCACCGTGCGCGCGAGGCCGTGCACGCCGGCCTTCGACGCACTGTACGCGGTGAAGTCCTTCCCCTCCCCGTTGACCGCCGTCGGGCTGCCGGTGAGGATGATCGAACCGCCGCCGCGGGCCAGGAGCGAGCGGACCGCGTACTTGACCGTCAGGAAGGTGCCGGTGAGGTTCACGTCGATCGTGCGGCGCCAGACGTCGAGGTCGAGGTCCGCGATGGGCGCGTCGTGGCCGAAGAGTTGCACGCCGGCGTTGGCGACGACGACATCGGGCGCCCAGCCGGCCGCGTGCACCTCCGCGAACCCCGCGGCCACCGACGCCTCGTCGGAGATGTCCATCGTCAGCGCTCGCGCAGCTGCGCCGATGCGCGCGACTGCCTCGGCGGCCCCGTCGCCGTTGCGATCGGCGAGGATGACGCGGGCTCCCTCCCGGGCGAACCGTGTGGCGACCGCCAGGCCGATACCCAACGCGCCACCCGTGATGAGGGCCGTCTTGTCGTTCAGCTGTCCCATGGGGTCCTCAGTTCTTCGGCGCGAGCGGGCGCTCGATGCGGTCGAGGTGGAGCATCCGCGCGAGGTTCTTGTCGAGCTCGTCGTCGCGGAAGATCTTCTTCCAGTCATCTTTGATGATGCTCTCGCGACCGTAGTCCATCGCGATGAGGCAGGCGTCGCTGAAGGGGTTGTCGCCGCGGAGCCCATTGGCCAGCGCCACCTGCGTGTGCCCGTACAGGATGCTGCGCGCCGCCGCCTCGGGAACTCCCATCGTGTGGATCGCCTCGTGCAGGGCCTCGTTCAGGAGCGCGCCGATCATGCAGGCGACCGTCTCGACAAGCGTCGGCTCGAGCTGGGCGAGCTGCTTGACGCTCACCCAGTGCACGTCCACGACGGGTGCGTAGATCGCCCGCACCGTGTCCTCGACGATCGCCCTCTTCTGCGGGTCGTCGCTCTCGATCGCGGCGATCGCGTCCTGCGGTGCGGCGACGCCGCCGAAGGTGTCGGCCCATTCCTCGGGGCTCTGCCGCTGGAGGAACACCGACGGATGACAGGGGTGCGCGACCGCCTGCACGATGTCGTCGCGCGTCGTCAGGAGCCCGGCATAGGCGGCGGCGGGGTCGAGGGTCAGGACGATCGTGCCCGGTCGCAGCTGGGGCACGAGCTCCGCGGTCACCGGCGCCAGAGCGAGATCGGGCACGGCGAGCACGACGATGTCGGCGTCGACGACGGCAGTGGCGGCGTCGGACAGCGTGCGACCCGCGGCGAGGACGCGCTCGCGACCGGCCGGCGAGGTCTCGACGTAGTGGACCGTGTGGGCGGTGCGCACGAGGTTGTCGGACACGCGCGTGCCCATCTTGCCGCCGGCGCCGAAGACGGCGATGGTGTGGCTCACGGGGTTCTCCTCAGGTATTCCAGGGTGGTGCGGGTCCAGTCCCGCTCGGTGCGGATGGTGGTCTCGGCGTCGCCCTGCCACGGCAGCCAATGCTCGACGATCTCGTCGATGCCGCGCTCGACCGGGCGGACGGTGGCGCGCAGGTGCGCGTAGTCGTGCAGTCCTGTCCCCATCAGGGCGCCGGCGTAGGTGAAGCCCACCCATCCGTCGCGCCGGCTGAACGCGAAGTCCTTGACGTGCACATTGCGCGTGGCGGATGCCGCGGCCTCCACGCAGGCGCGGGGATCCTCGAGCCGGGCGACCACGTTGGCGGGATCGAGGCAGATGCCGAGGTGCGCGCTGCCGACATCGTCGACGAGGCGCACCAGATCGTCGGTCGCGACCTGCTCGTACGTCTCGAGCGCCAACGTGACCCCCGCCTGTTCGTACGAGGACGCGGTCGCCGTCAGCCACGCCCGAGCCTCGGACGGCGACGGCTGCGGGTGGGGTGCGCCGACCATGGTGCGCACGAGGTCCGCGTCGAAGACCGCGGCGAGGCGGAGGTAGTGCTCGAGGTGTGCGGGGGAGATGCCCTTGGTTCCGAGCTGGATCCGCAGGCCCAGCTCGCGGGCGACGCCGGCCGCGGTGCGCAGCTCGGCATCCGTCATGGCCTCCAACGGCGCGTAGTCGCAGATCTGGAACAGTCCCACATCGAGCGCGCGCGTCGCGTGGAAGGCGTCGATGAGGCTGAGCGGCTTCGGGGCGCGATAGGAGTGCTGCCAGAAGAATGCGTAGGTGCCGAGCCCGATCACGGTGTCGACGTCCGTGTGAGGGTCGCCGCCTCGTCGACCACGGCGGCGAGCGCCGCGGGGTCGTGCGCGAAGCGGCCGAGGAACACGCCGTCGACGTCGCCGTCCAGTCGCGTGAGCAGGCCGGGACCGGCGGAGCCGCCGTAGATGACGCGGGAGCCTCCGCGCGCGGGATCGGCGTCGAGCGCAGCGCGCAGGGCGCGGGTGACGACGCGGATGTGATCGGTCGGTGCCGGCTCGGGAGCGCCGATCGCCCAAACGGGCTCGTAGGCGACCATCACGGGCGCCGCCGGAGCATCGGCGAGGGCCGTGCGCAGCTGTGCGAGCGTCGCGGATGCCGCGGCATCCGGGTCTTGCCGGCTCGTCTCACCCACGCAGAGAAGGGGAGTGAGGCCCTCGCTGAGTGCCGAGGACGCTTTCGCCGCCACGTCCGCGTCGGTCTCGCCCCGCAGCCGCCGGCGCTCGGCGTGCCCGATCTCGACGAGCGTGACTCCGGAAGCGGACAGTTCGGAGGCGGTGGTCTCGCCGGTGAAGGCGCCCGGGGGAAAGGCGGAGACGTCCTGGGCCCCGACGCGTATGCGCGTGGGGGCGCAGGTGGCCACGGCATCCGCGATCTGGAGATAGGTGGGCACGACGAACACCTCCACGGCTCCGGAGCGGACGGCGGGCAGGGTGCCGACGCGGAACGCGACCTCCTCGAACCACTCGCGCGCCTGCTGGCGACCGAAGTACGCCTTCAGGCTCACTCCGACGGTGAGCGCCGACATCAGCAGGAACCGGTGCTCTCGTACTGTGCGATGACGGCGACTTTCTCCGCCGATGCGGACGCGTCGTCGAAACGGTAGGTGAGCCACTCCCGGACGAGTCGGCGCGCCAGCTCCACTCCCACGACGCGCTGGCCCATCGTGAGCACCTGGGCGTTGTTCGAAAGCACGCCGCGCTCGACGGAGAACGAGTCATGGGCGGTGACGGCCCGGATGCCGGGAACCTTGTTGGCCGCGATCGCGACGCCGAGCCCCGTGCCGCAGATGAGCAGGGCCCGATCGGCCTCGCCCCGCGCCACACGCTCGGCGGCTTCGATGGCCACGCGGGGGTACGCGGTGTGCCCGTCGGCATCGACTCCCACGTCGACGACGTCGATGACGCCGGGGTGGGCGAGCAGATCCTGCTTCAGGATCTCCTTGTAGTCGAATCCGGCGTCGTCACTGCCGATCACGAGGCGGAGGGGCGTGGTCATGCGTGAGTCCTCTCGGAGTCGGCGAGTGCGCCGGCGGTGGCGTCGGCGATGAGAGCGAGCGAGTGCGCGCCGGGGTCGGGGGTGCCGACGCTGGCGGTCCCGTGCGTGCGGGCGCGCCCGCGCCGGGGGAGCAGGTCGGCGGTGGCGGCCGCCGCCGTTCGCGCGGCGGATGCCGCCGCGGTCCAGGCGTCGGCCAGAGGGGTGCCCGCCGCGACCGCTCGGGAGAGCGCGTCACTGAAGGGCACGAGGGCGTCGACGAGGGTCTTGTCGCCGACGGCGGCGCCTCCGTGAGCCTGCACGGTGCGGGCCGCGTCCGCGACGCCCGCCGCGACCTGAGCGGGCGCGGGGGTGCCCGCATCGCCCAGGTGCGCGGCGATCGCGGTGAGGATCAGACCCCACAGCGCCCCCGAGGTTCCGCCGGCCCGATCCGACCATGCGTCGGCGGCGCGGCGCAGGACGCTCTCGGCTCCGGCGCCGGCCGCGACCGCCTCCGCGGCGGCCGCGCGGGCAGCGCGTGCCCCGCGCTGCATGCCGATGCCGTGGTCTCCGTCGCCGGCGACGGCGTCCATGCGCCCGAGCTCGTCGGCGTGCCTGTCGATGGTGGTCGTGGCGGTGTCGAGAAGATGCAGCACCGTGGTCGCGCAGCGGCGCGACTGGTCGTCGCCGGAGGTCACGGGCGCGGCGGGCGTCGGGCGCGTCGATGTGGCGAGCGCCCCGTCGGTGGCGGGGCGGCCTCCGCCGACGCGGGCCCGGTCGACCTCCTGCGGTGCACGGCGGTAGGCGGGCGTGTCGACGGGGGTGTCCCAGAGCGTCGCCAGCTCGTCATCGAGCCAGAACAGCGTCAGCGAGGTTCCCGCCATGTCGAAGCTCGTGCAGTAGTCGCCCACGTGCGGATCGACGATGACCGCGCCGGCCTCGGTGAGCCGCGCGGCGACGCGGCGGTAGAGCACGAAGAGCTCCTCCGCGGCGAGCGAGCCGAGTCCGTTGAGGATGGGAACGACCCGGCATCCGCTCACCTCGACGCCATCGGGCACCTCGGCCAGCAGGTGATCCACGAGGAGGTCGGCCAGCTCGTCGGCGGTCGGCACGTCGGTCTCGCCGATGCCGGGCTCGCCGTGGATGCCGAGTCCCACCGCCATGCGACCGATCGGCACCGAGAACAGGGGTGCCGGGGCACCGGGGAGCGTGCAGCCCGAGAACGCGACGCCGAAGGAGCGGGTGCGCTCGTTCGCGTGCGCGGCGATCCGGGTCACGCCGTCGAGGTCGTAGCCGGCCTCGGCGGCGGCCCCGGCGATGCGGAAGACGGTCAGATCGCCCGCGATCCCGCGACGGCGGTGACGCTCGTCGGGCCCGGCGCTCGAGATGTCGTCGGTGACGGTCACGGTCGCGCAGGCGATGCCGTCCGCCCGCAGGCGCTCCTGGGCCGCGTCGAAGTTCAGGACGTCGCCCGCGTAGTTGCCGTACGAGAAGAACACCCCGCCGCCGCGGTGTGCGGCGCTCGCCACGGCGTGCACCTGCTGCGTCGACGGCGAGGCGAAGAGGTTGCCCATCGCCGCACCGTGGGCGAGCCCCCGACCGACGAGGCCGCCGAAGGCGGGGTAGTGGCCCGAGCCGCCGCCGATGACGACGGCGACCTGACCCGGTCGCGCGCCCTCCCGGCGGACGACGCCCCCGGCCACGCGTCGCACGTAGGCGGCATGGGCGGCCACGAAGCCGTCGATCATCTCCTCGGCGAAGTCTGCCGGGTCGTTCCAGAGGCGCGTCATCGCGGGGTTCTCCTGAAGATCAGAGCCGGAGAGAGCGCACCGGCACTCGGACATTCTGACAAACCGGTTGACCAATTGCAAGAACCGGTTGACCAATCGTGGGAGGGGACGGCGGTGCTGCCGTATGTTGGACCCGTGCCCGCTTACCCCGACGACCGCTCCGCCGAGATCGCGGCGGCGTTGGAGGTGCTGCCCACCGGCTCGCCGGTGTCGCAGGTCGCCCGTCGTCTGATGGATCTCTTCACCGGCGGCTCGCTCGAGCCCGGCACACGGCTTCCTCCGGAGCGTCAGCTGGCGACGACGCTGAATGTCGGGCGCTCCGCGGTTCGCGAAGCGCTTGCCGCGCTCGAGATCCTCGGCATCGTGGACGTGCGCGCCGGCTCCGGCACGTACCTTCGCGGCACCGCGAGCGACCTGCTGCCGCAGACGCTCCGGTGGGGACTGCTGATCGGGCAGAAGAACACCGATGAGATGCTCGAGCTGCGCTCGGGGCTCGAGATCTATGTCGCGCGCCTGGCCGCCGGTCGCGCGAGTGCCGACCAGCGCGCCGCGCTCGCGGCATCCCTCGCTCGCATGCGCGAGAGCACCGCCGAGCTGACGGCCTTCGCCCGGGCGGATGCCGAGTTCCACGAGACGCTCGCCGCGGCCGCCGGCAACGACACGCTCGTCGATCTGCTGCACGTCGTCCGCTCACTGCTGCAGGTCTACGCGGATCGTGCGGTGCACGATGCCGCCGCGGCGGAGCTCGCGATCGAGGAGCATGCGGCGGTGCGTGCCGCCGTCGACGCCGGTGACGCCGACCTCGCCGCCTCGGCGATGGCGGCGCACATGGCCACGGCGTCGCGCCGGCTGTCGGAGGACTCCGGTCGCCTCAGGGCGCGATGACGACGGTGCTGAACGACGCCGCCGGAAGCTCCAGCGACAGCGCCTCAGCACCGAGCAGCAGGCTGATCGGCATGACCTCGTCGAGCTCGTTGTGCAGCACGACGACGAGCGAGCCGTCGGGGTTTCGGAACACCAGCTGATTGTCGTGACCGGCGACGCACCAGGTCGGCAGCACACGGGCGCCGGGGGCGACGAAGGCGCTGACGTGCTTGAGCACCAGGTAGTCGGGCGTGTAGCGGAAGGTGCGGGTGTCGGGATCGACCACGACGAGCGAGTTCTGCGTCCAGCCCCAGCGACTGCGGCCGCCCTCCTGCAGTGCGATGTTCCAGTACTGGTAGGCGTTGGTGCCGTTGCCGAGGAAGTGCTTCATGAGCCGCCACGCGTACCGCGCGTGACGCCAGTCGTTGCGTCCGTCGCCGCATTCCTGCTCGCTCTGATAGATCCGCAGCTCCGGGTGCAGGCGGTGCACGGCGGCGACCGCGCCTTTGCCCGCCCACTGCAGGCCGACGCCGGAGACGACGGCGGCGGCCTCCGGGTCGGCGAGGACGTCCTCGATGAGTCGGTCGTCCGCGCGCTCGAGCGTTCCCAGGAAGACCTCGACGCCGCGCGCGGCCATCTCCGGGCCGAGGTGGCGAAGGAACGCCGACAGCCCTGACGGCGTCCACGTGCAGCTCGGAAAGACCTGTGCCGAGTTGAACTCGTTCTGCGGCATGACCATCGACACCCGGATGCCGCGCTCGGCGTAGCCGTCGACGAACCTGCCGAAGTATGCCGCGTAGGCCGCGAGGTGCTCCTCGTCGACGCGGAACATGTCCGTGCCCTCGGCGCCGACCTGGTCGGGTCGCAGCCCGTTGTCGACGTCGCCGAAGAAGGGGTGCGGAAGGGCCCCGGCGTAGTGCCCGTTGCGCTTCATCCACGTGGGCGGACTCCACGGAGAGGCCCACAGGACGAGGTCGGGGCGATGCGTGCGCGCGGCGCGGATGAACGGCACGAGGGTGTCGTCGTCGTGCGACAGATCGAAGTGGGCGAGACCCAGGTCGCCCGGGGTCTCGTCGTAGGAGTACCAGTCGCGGGAGAAGTCGTTCGCGCCGATCGGCATGCGGCAGATGCCGAACGAGGCGCCCACGCCGGGGGCGAACAGCTCGCGGAGGATGCCGGTGCGTTCGGCCTCGGTGAGCAGGTCGAGAGCCTGCCAGCCCAGCTCGTTGAAGCAGGCGCCGAAGCCCTCGATCTCCTGCTGCGGATCGTCCACGGCGACGACCACGTCGGGCATGGCCGACGGGCCCGTCAGCGCCGCCGCCTCCCGCGTCTGCCACACGGCATCCGTGGTGCTGACGACCCAACGCGGTGCGCTCATGCCGCGACCCTCGTCAGACGCACGGCCATGTACTGGCGGCCCGGAAGATCGACGCGCACCTGCCCCGTGTGCGTTCCGGCCACCTCTTCGACGGTCATGTTCCACGTGTCGATCACCTCGACGCGCCAGCGGCCTTCGCCCAGGAGGACGTTGCGAAAGCGCGGACGGTTGAAGCCGAAGTAGGCCACCCGTACGTCGCCGGTTCCGCCCCACGGAACGTCCCAGTCGCCGGGCAGCGGGTCCCAGACGCCGTCGGGCGCCTCGGCGAGCAGCCGCTCGAGGAAGGCGATCCGGGCGGGCGAGGTGCCGTGCAGCACGCCGCCCTTCGACCACCACAGCACCTCGTCGTCGTCGGCATCCCCGGGGGCGTCCAGAGCAGGCGGATAGTAGGTCTCGCCGTGTCCGACGTAGCCGCCGCGCACGGCGCCCTCCCAGAAACGTCGGGTCATCTCCTCGCCGGTGATGTTGCCCCAACCCTGGTCGATGTCGCCCTCGTAGGCGCACTCATCGATGACGACCGGCTTGCCCCAGCGCTCCCGCCACTGATCGGTGTTCTCCGCCGTGCGGTAGACGTCCACCCGCTGGATCGAGACGTGCGTGATCCACGGGCGGTCGTAGTCGTAGAACGGACGACAGTTGTGGATGGAGTTGAGGTGTCCGAACGGATCCTCCTCGCCGACGATCGCCGCCAGGCGCTCCCAGTCGTCGAGATCCTTCGACCACATGAGGTCGTACTCGTTCGCCATCGACCACCAGACGTTCGCGTAGCCGGAGAGGCGGCGCACGACGTAACGCAGGTAGCGTTCGTCGACCGCGGGGCCGAGGTCCGAGAAGCCCCATCGGTCGTAGGCGTGGAAGAGGATGAGATCGGCTTGGATGCCGAGCTCCGCCAGATCGCGGATGCGCTGCTCGAGACGGCGGAAGTGCGCGGGGTCGAACCGGGTGAGGTCGAAACCGGTCTCCAGCGAGCCGACGAAGGGGAAGTCGATCGGTTCGTTCGCGTTGTAGAGGTACGACTTGGGGAACACGCACATCCGCAGCTTGGTGAACGGCGACGCGGCGAGGGTGGCGAGAGTCTGCTGCTGACGCGCCTCGCTCTGGTGCGTCCACGCGTACGCGGTCGTTCCCAGCGGCCGATGGCGGGTGCCGTCCGCGTGGCGGAAATGGAACCCGTCGACGCGCACCGGGCCGTGCGCGTCGACGGGAGCGTGCGCGACGTCCATGGTGCCGGCGATGCCGTCGAGCGACCGGGCCGTGGAGCGGGTGCGGAAGCGCCAGGTGCCCTCGGCATCCGCGAGAGCCCGGACGACGTACACACCGTCGCCGTCGTAGAACCCGCCGACGCGCACGACGCTGCCGTCCGGTCGGGTGAACAGGGCGTCGAGTTCCACGTCGACGAAGGGGTTGCCGTGCGACGGGCCGACGAGGCGCACCTCGAGGGGGTCCCACTGTCGCGCCTTCGAGGCCGGGGCGAGCGTCGCCGAGGCGGGGGCGACCTCGCCGGCCTCGTACGCCGGGTCGGGAGCGATCGCCGGGGGGTAGGGGGCGCGGGCGGTGCCGTCACCGACCTGGGCGAGCGCAGCCCAGAGCGCGTCGCGGGCGGCCGGCTCCTCCAACTCCGGAACGAGCGCGACGAGCTGGCCGAGGCGGGCGCTGCGGAACTGCTGCGCCATGGGAGAGGCGGCGATGCCGGGAAGGTGCTTCTCGAGCACCGCGCGGCCGGCGGGGCTGTCGAGCGTATCGCCGAACGTGCTGGCGCGATCGAACATGGAACTCCTCAGATCAGGGGGTCGTCGCCGCGCGGATCGCGTGATCGACGGCATCCAGCACCGACGGCGGCGTGAACATCAGGGCGGACACGAGCGGACGACCCGCCGCCCACGTCGTCTCCTCGCGGACGGCGTCGACGCGCTCGGGTGCGACGTCGGCCAGCGTGTCGAGCAGCGCGCGGTAGGCGCGCGGATCGTCGATGACGGCGGCGAGGTCGGCGTCGAGTCCGGGCAGTTCGGGTCGCTGCGCACCGGCCGCCGCAGCGACGCGCCACTCGTGCGAACCGGGCCCGACGGTCGCGACGATGCCGGGCAGATCGATGTCGGCAGTGGTGTTCGCCGGTACGGTCGCGGTCACGACGATGCTGTCGCCGTCGCGACGCCAGGAGACGGCAGCCTCGCCGTAGGGGGTCAGGTGCCGCGCCGACGCGCGCGTCAGCGCCGAGAGGGGGCGCGGCGCGATGCGCAGGCGTCGATAGCCGGGCGCGGCCGGCGCGAGCCCTGCGACCGAGCGGTGCAGCCAGTCGGCGACCGCGCCGAGCGCGTAGTGGTTGAACGAGGTCATCTCGCCGGGATTGACCGACCCGTCCGGCAGCAGCGAGTCCCACCGCTCCCACACCGTCGTCGCGCCCTGCGTGATCGGATACAGCCACGACGGGCACTGCGTCTGCAGCAGCAGGCGCTCGGCGGCATCCACGTGGCCGGTGGCGGTCAGTGCGTCGGCGACCAGCGGTGTGCCGACGAAGCCGGTGCCGATGCGGTAGCCGCCCTCGCGGACCAGTGCCGCCAGGCGGCGACCGAGCGCGGCGCGGGTGTCGGCGTCGACGACGAGGTCGAACTGCAGCGCGAGGGCGTAGGCGGTCGGAGCATCGCTCATCATGCGTCCGGCCGGGGTGACGTACTCCGCGGTGAACGCGCGGCGCGCGGCCTCGGCGAGGGCTCCGTAGGTCTCGGCATCCTCGTCGTGTCCGAGCAGCGCTGCGGCATCAGCGACCTGGCGCAGCGACCGGGCGAAGTAGGCGCTGGCGACGATGTCGGCGTCGACCTTCGCCTTGCCGGGCTTGTCCGGCGGGGCGGCGGGGTCGAGCCAGTCGCCGAGCTGCATACGGCCGGCCCACAGGCCTGAGTCGCCCGCATCGCGGCGCACCGCCTCTACCCACGCACGCATGCTCGGATACTGCGCGGCGAGCACGTCACGGTCGCCGAAGCGCTGCCACAGCACGCTTGGCACGACCGTTGCGGCGTCACCCCACGCGGCGACCGGTCCCCCGCCCGCGAACGACGGCAGCGCTGCGGGGACGACGACCGGAACGATCCCGCCGTCGCGGTCCTGCTCGTGCGCCAGGTCGCGCAGCCACGAGGTCAGGAAGCCGTCGCAGTCGTACAGGAACGTCGCGGTCGGCGCGAACACCTGGATGTCGCCCGTCCAGCCCAGGCGCTCGTCGCGCTGCGGACAGTCGGTGGGAATCGACAGGAAGTTGCCGCGCATGCCCCAGCGCACGTTCTCGTGCAGCTTCTGCACGAGCGGGTCGGATGCCGAGAACCATCCGGTCCGGGCGAGGTCGGTGTGCAGCACCACGGCCTCGATGTCCGCGGGGTCGACGTCGAGTCCGGTGATCTGCGCGTAGCGGAAGCCGTAGAAGCTGAAACGCGACTCCAGCACGTCGTCGCCGCCCGAGAGATCGAACGTCGCCGTCGCCTCGGCGTTGCGCAGGGGGCGAAGCGCCAGCTCACCCGCATCGAGCACTTCGGCATGACGGATGACGATGCGGGTGCCGGCCGCTCCTCGCGCACGGATGCGCAGGCGCCCGACCAGGTTCTGGCCGAAGTCGAGGATCGTGGCGCCGGAGGGCGAGGCGAGAACCTCCGCGACCGGCAGCGTCTCGATGCGGCGTACGGGCGGAGCGATCCGCGGCTCGGGGACGGGGACGTTCTCGTAGCCGGGCCGCGCCGCCGCGCCGACGCGCGCCGACGTCCACACCGCGTCGTCGAGGCTCCGGCGCAGGTCTTGGTGTTCGCCCGCGTAGATGCCGCTGTCGACGACGGGTCCGTCGCCCGTCGCCTCCCAGTCGGGGCCGGTGGCCGCGAGGGTCGCGCTCGTGCCGTCTGCGTACGTCACGCGCAGCTGGGCCAGCCACGAGGGCTGATCACCGTAGACGCGGTCGGTGAAGGTGAAGAAGCCGTACTTCTCCGTGTACCAGGCGCCCGCGATCGTCGCCGCGAGCTCGTTCTCGCCGTCACGCAGGAGGGCGGTGACGTCGACGCTCTCGTGCACGAGCCGGTCGCGGTAGGCGGTCCATCCGGGCGAGAGCACATCGTCGCTCACCGGGGCGCCGTTGACGGTCGGTTCGGCCACGCCCAGCGCGGTCCAGAAGAGGACGGCGCGCGTGACTTCGCGCTCGATCATGAAACGGGTGCGCACCGCGGCGGGCTGCGCTGCGCGCGACGGGTCGGCCAGGCCGACCGGGAGGGCGACCCACTCGTCGTCGGCGAGGAAGCCCGCCTCCACGACGAGCGCATCGCTCCACGTGGTCGATCGTCCATCGGTGCTGTGCGCTCGCACCCGCACCGATCGGCTCTCACCGGGTGCCAGAGGGCGAAACGGCCACGGCGCGAGGGCACTCTCGCCGTCGTCCAGGGTGAGCGTGATCTCCCCGTCGCTGAGCTCCGCGCTCGCCTGCTGCCAGCCCGTGATGTCGCCGCCGACCACCCAGCTCAGGCGAGGGGTCGCCGTGGCGACCACGGCGCTGTCGTGGCGCAGCTCCGCGCGCAGGCTCGTGATGACCGCGGTCATGCTGTCGCTTCCAGAATCACGCCGAGCTCCCGCGCCAGGGCGACGGCGCGCGGGTCGGCCCCGCCGGGCCACGGTCCGCGGACGATCGTCCAGGCGAAAGTGATCCCGGTGTCGGGGTCGGCGCAGGCGAGCGCACCGGCCGCGCCGTCGTGACCGAACGCGCGGGGACCGCCGAAGGAGAGTTGCTGCGACGGCTTCTGGAAGACGATCGCGTGGGCCCGGTCGTGCTGGTGGAGCACCTCGTCGTAGCCACGGATCTGCTGCTGGCCGATCTGCTCGACGGTGTCGGCCGACAGGAACGGGGCGCGACCGTCGACGCCCGTGACCGCGGCGGCGAAGAGGCGTGCGAGCCCCCGCGCGGTGCCCGTGCCCGCGGTGGCGGCATGGCCGTACCGGTAGTTGCGGGGCGAGTTGGTGTGGTCGATGTCGCGGCTGAGGGCGCCGAAGACCACCGGGCCCAGCGCCGAGAACTGCGGAGTGCCCGTCGCCGATACGGGACGGATCATCGGGCGCAGCGGCGCGAACCGGTGCTCCTGGTCCTCCGGCAGACCGAGGTAGAAGTCGATGTCGTGCGGGGCGCGGATCTCATCCTCGTAGAACTCGTGCAGGGTTCGCCCCGTCACGCGGTACACCAGCTCGTCGCCCAGGCTGCCGATCGTGATCGCGTGGTAGCCGAACGCGCTGCCCGGGTACCAGTACGGCCGGGTGTCGGCGAGGCGCGCGGCCGCCGCGTGGTGGTCCCAGAGCTCGTCCCACGTCAGCGCTGTGGTCGCCTGCGGAAGCCCCGCCTGGTGCGAGAGCAGCTGGCGCACCGTGACGGCATCCTTCCCCTTCGCGGCGAATTCGGGCCAGTAGTGCGCGACGCGCTCATCGAGATCGATGAGACCGCGTTCCAGGAGCAAGCCCACCGACAGTCCGATCGTGTTCTTGGTGACCGAGAACGGGATCAGCACGGACGTGCCCGTCAGGTGCGGGCCGCCCCACGCGTCGAGCACCGGCACGCCGCGGTGGAAGGCCGCGACCTGGAAGGAGAGGTCGTCGTCTTCGCGCAGGAATCCGTCGAGACGGTCGACCACCGCGGCCAGGCGCGCGTCGGCCGCGCCCTGCAGGTGGATCGCGTTCACCGGCGACATCGTCGTCATCACTCCGACACCTCCCAGGCGAGCGAGAGCGGCAGCTCTGCGACGGAGGAGCCGATGCGCAGCGCATACGTGCCGGCCTCGACGCTCCAGTGCTCACCGCTCCAGTGGGCCAGGCGTCGCTCGGGAAGGCCGATCGAGACGGTCGCGGATGCGCCGGCGTCTACGCGGACGGTCGCGAATCCGACGAGCCAGCGCTCGGGGCGCTCGATCGCCGAGCCCGGCCGTTCGGCGTACACCTGCACCACCTGCTTGCCGGAGCGCGCGCCGGTGTTGGTGACCGTCACCGCGACCTCGCCGCCCTCGCGGCGCGCATCGTCCCACGACCACGTCGTGTAGCCGAGTCCGTGGCCGAACGGGAAGGCGGGAGTCGCGTCGTCCTTCAACCACGCGCGGTAGCCGATGTGGATGCCCTCGGTGTAGCGCAGCACTCCGTCCTGCGGGGTCACATCCGTGACGGGGACGTCGGCCAGTGCGGCCGGCCAGGTGGTGGGCAGGCGCCCCCCGGGCTCCTGGGCGCCCGTGAGGATGTCGGCGATCGCGTGGCCGAACTCCTGGCCGCCGAAGTAGCCCTGCACGACGGCGGCGACCTCGTCGGCCCAGGGCAGGACGACGGGCGAGCCCGCGTTGACCACGACGACGGTCGGGGTGCCGGTCTCCGCGACGGCCCGCACGAGCTCGTCCTGCGCGCCGGGGAGGTCCAGGCTCGTGCGGTCGTAGCCCTCGGACTCGACGCGAGAGTTCGTCCCGACGACCACGACGGCGACATCGGCGGATGCCGCGGCATGCGCCGCCCGGGCGATCAACTCGGCATCGGGCGTGCGCTCGGGGGCGATGCCGACCGTGGCGCTGAGCGCACCGGCGAGGGCGCCCGCCGCTTCGCGCGAGAACTCGACGCGGACCGTGCGCGCCACGCTCGCCTCCACGGCGACAGCGGTCGTCAGCGACGGCGGGTTCAGGAACGCGGCGCCGAGGTCGGTGCCATCGATGACGGGGCTGTCGTCGAGCACCAGCTCGTCGTCGACGTAGAGGCGCCCGTGGTTGGCACCGGCGAAGCCCAGCTCGATCGTGCCGGATTCGTCGGGCGTGAACCGCGTCTCGAAGATGACGGTGCGGCTCGCCTCGATGGGGGCGTCCCCGCCGAACCAGACGAGCGCCGTCGACCGGCGATCTTCGGCGAAGAGCTCGGTGCCCTCGGCATCCAAGAAGCGCACCCGCAGTCCCGGCTCTCCGGTGACGGGGTTCTGCAGCTGGGCGAGAGGAATCTCGGCGACGCCTTCCTGCACGAGCGCGCCGAGCTCGTAGGAGACCTCCACGCCGGGCAGGGCGGCGCGCAGCCCGTCCAGCGGCGAGACGACGTGCGCGGGGACGACGGTCGCGCTGCCGCCTCCCTGTGTGCGGGCATCACGGGCATTCTGGCCGATGACGGCCACCGAGCGGAGGGACGCCGGGTTCAGCGGCAGGGTGCCGTCGTTGCGCAGCAGCACGGTCCCCGCCACGGCCGCCTCGCGTGCGAAGGCCGGGCCGTCGATCTCATCGGTCGCCGCCGGAGCGCTGTCGCCCAGGGCGCCGACGCGCTCGGCCAGCAGCAGCAGACGCAGCACCTTGCGGTCGAGGTCGGCCTCCTGGACCCGTCCGTCGCGGACGGCCTCGGCGAGTTCGGCCCAGGCGGGAGCCGGGCCGGGCATGGCGAGGTCCTGCGCGGCGGCGACCGCGTCGAGCGAACGCACGGCGGTCCAGTCGCTGATCACGACGCCGTCGAAGCCCCAGTCGGTGTTCAGGGGTGTCTCGAGCAGGTCGTTCTCGGTCATGGTCACGCCGTCGACGGAGTTGTACGAGCTCATGATGGTCCACGCGTGCGCGTCGGTGACGGCCCGCTCGAACGGCGCGAGATACAGCTCGCGCAGCGCGCGGTCGTCGACGCGGACATCCACCGTGAAGCGGTCGGTCTCGGAATCGTTCGCGACGTAGTGCTTGGGGCACGCCGCGACGCCGCGCTCCTGCATGCCCGCGACGTACGCCGCAGCCAGCTCGCCCGACAGCTGGGGATCTTCGCTGAAGCACTCGAAGTGGCGTCCGCCGAGGGGGCTGCGGTGCAGGTTGATGGTCGGACCGAGCACGACGTCGACGTTCTTGGCCCGTGCTTCGGCGGCCGCCGCGGCGCCGTAACGGTACGCCAATCCGGCATCCCACGAGGCGGCCAGCGCCGAGCCGGACGGGAGGTTCAGCGACGGCTCGCGCTCATCCCAGCGGGGACCGCGCACGCCGGCGGGCCCATCCGAGAGCGTCATCGCGCGCAGACCGATCTCCGGCAGCGGCACCGTCGTCCAGAAGTCGGCGCCCTGGACGAGAGCGGCCTTCTGCTCGAGCGTCAGCTTCTCGAGCAGGGGGCGCAGGTGGTCGGCGGCGGCGGTCATGGAGGTCCTTCCGGGGGTGGGGGTGGTCGCGGTCATCAGGAGGATGCGCGGATCTGGGTGACGTACTGCTCGACGCGCGCCAGCAGCTCGTGGTCGTACGGCCCCCAGTCCGGTCGGGGGGTGTCGGGGCCGGTATAGGGCAGGTCGCGATAGTGGTCCTGGTACTCGCGAAGGGTCTGCTCGAGCTGGGCGCGCACCTCCGCGTACGCGGGATCGTCGGCCACGTTGCGCAGCTCGGCCGGATCGGCGACGAGGTCGTACAGCTCCCATTCGGGCTCGAACTCGGCCTCCGAGGCACCGGGCACGCCCATGCCGACCCCGTAGTAGTGGATGAGCTTGTGCGTCGCGGTGCGGATGCCGTAGTGCGCGGGAGCGGCGTGGATGGGGTCGTCGTGCTCCCAATAGCGGTAGTAGGCGGCCTCCGGCCAGTCCTCCACCTGTTCGCCGCGCAGCAGCGGGCGGAAGCTGCGACCCTGCGAGGTGGGCAGAGCGGATGCCGCGTCGATCCCGCACACGTCCAGGAAGGTCGCGGCGAAATCGACGTTGGTGACGATGCCCGCGCAGCGGCTCGCGGCCGGGATCTCGGCCGGCCAGCGGATGAGCATCGGCATCTGCAGCGACTCGTCGAACATGAGGCGCTTGTCGAACCAGCCGTGATCGCCGAGGAAGAACCCCTGGTCGGACGTGTAGACGACCATCGTGTTCTCGGCGAGGCCGCGCTCGGCGAGGTGGTCGAGCAGCCGGCCCACGTTGTCGTCGATGGACTGCACGCACTGCAGATAGTCGCGCATGTAGATCTGGTACTTCCAGCGCATGCGCGCTTCGCGGTTCTCGGGGCCGCGAAGGTGCGCCGGCACCTCCTCCTTCAGGTCGTCCGCCCCCATGTCGTCGGCGATCGTCATACGCACGCCCTGCACGGCCTTGCTGCGCGTCGCGTGGTCGTCGAAGAACGTGTCGGGCTCGGGGATCGTGCCGTCCGCGTAGAGGTGGCGGTGCTTCTCGTCCGGAACCCACGGCCGGTGCGGCGCCTTGTGGTGGACCATCATGCAGAACGGTTCATCACCACTCGTGGTGACCTCGTCGATCCAGTCGATCGCGAGGTCCGTGACGATGTCCGTCGCGTAGCCGGGGACCGGCCCGCTGCCGTTCTCGTCGATCATCTCCGGGTCGACGTAGTCGCCCTGGCCGGGGAAGATCTTCCATGCGTCGAACCCGCGCGGTAGCGCGTTGCCGTGCTCGCCGAGATGCCACTTGCCGAACATCGCGGTGCGGTATCCGGCGCCGTGGAGCACATCGATGAACGTCGGCACCCGGTAGTCCATCTCGGTCCAGATCGAGGAGACGCCGTTGATGTGGCTGTAGGTCCCGGTCAGGATCGTGGCCCGCGACGGGCTGCAGATGGAGTTCGTGCAGTACACGGCATCCATGCGCACCCCCTCCTGTGCCAGTCGGTCCAGGTGCGGCGTCGCGTTGACCGTGCTGCCGTAGGCCGAGATCGCATGGGCGGCGTGGTCGTCCGACATCACGAAGACGATGTTCGGGCGACTCATCGTGCGGCAGCCTCCGCGGTGAGGATCGCGCGGCGGGCGGCGCGGCGCTCCTCCTGCTTGTCGGGATCGGGGACGGGCGCGGCCATGAACAGACGCTGCGTGTACGGATGCTGCGGACGCGAGGTGACCTGGTCGCCGTCGCCGGACTCCACGATCTCGCCGCGGTACATGACGGCCACCCGGTGGCTGACGTGGCGGACCACGGCCAGGTCGTGCGTCACGAACAGGTAGGCGACGCCCGTCCGCTCCTGGATCTCGATGAACAGATCCAGGACGCGCGCCTGCGTGGACAGGTCCAGTGCGGAGACCGGCTCATCGCACACGATCAGCCGCGGGCTCAGCGCGAGGGCGCGGGCGATGGCGACGCGCTGGCGCTGGCCGCCGGAGAACTCGCGGGGAAGGCGACTGCGCGCATCGGCGGGAAGGCCCACCTGGTCGAGCAGATCGCGTACGCGCGTCTTCGCCTCGGCAGATCCGACACCGGCGACGGTGAGGGGCTCGGTGAGGATCTGCTCGACGGTCATCGACGGGTTCAGCGACGAGTACGGGTCCTGGAACACCACCTGGATCTGCGAGCTGAGCGCACGGCGCTCGCGGCGGCTCAGGTGCGAGATGTCCTGGCCGTCGAAGCGGATCGTTCCGGCGGTGACGGGAGCCAGGCCCAGTGCGGCGCGCCCGAGTGTCGTCTTTCCCGAGCCGGACTCGCCGACCAGGCCCACCGTCTCGCCCGGCTTGATGTCGAGTGAGACGCCCTTCAGCGCGCGGAAGGGCTCGGCCCGGAACCTCTTGCCCGGGTACTCGACGACGAGGTCGGTGACCTCCAGCAGTGACGCGCTCATGCTCCGGCTCCGTTCGTGGCAGGGGTGAGGGGCCCGCGGGCCGGACCCTCGTCGAGGATCGCGTCGAGCAGCGTCTTCGTGTAGGGGTGTCGCGCATCGTTGAAGATGGCGCGCACGGGGCCCTGCTCGACGAAGAGCCCGTTCTGCATGACCGTCACGCGGTCGCACAGGTCGGCGACGACGCCGAAGTTGTGCGTCACGAGCAGCATCGCCATGTTGCGTTCCGCCTGCAGATCGCGCAGCAGATCCAGCACCTCGGCCTGCACCGTCACGTCCAGAGCCGTGGTCGGCTCGTCCGCGATGATCAGGTCGGGGTCGGTCGAGACGGCGCCGGCGATGAGCACCCGCTGCGCCATGCCACCGGAGACCTCGAACGGGTACGCGTCGAACGTGCGCTTCGGCTGCGGGATGCCCACGCGCTCGAGCAGCCCGAGCGCGCGCTCACGCGCCTCCGCCTTGGACAGGCCCAGGTTCTTGCGCAGGGGCTCGACCAGCTGGCTGCCGATCGTGAAGGACGGATCGAGGTTGCTCATCGGCTCCTGAGGGATGTAGCCGATGCGCTTGCCGCGGACACCCGCGTAGACGCGCTCCGACGCATCGGCCAGCTCGGTGCCTTCGTAGACGATCGAGCCGGAGGTGACGCTGCCGCCGCGCGGGAGCAGCCCGAGCACGGCGAAGGCGGTCTGGGTCTTGCCCGAACCCGACTCTCCGATCAGGCCGTGCACCTCGCCGCGGCGGATGTCGAGCGAGACGCCGTGGACGACCTCGATGTGCGAGCCGTCGGGCTGGTCGTAGCCCACGTGCAGGTCGCGCACCTGCAGGATGGCGTCGCTCGCCTTGCTGCGCGTGTCTTCGGGGTGGACGATCACCTCGATGTTCTCGATCACGGGCGGCTCGTCGAGGTCGACCAGGTCGCCGCCGCCGGTGCGCACCGATGTGGTGACCGCCGCGATCGATCCGGTCGCGGTCGTCACCGCGCGCCGGCGCTTGCGGCGCACGGTGACGGTGCGCTCCAGTTCGTCGCGCATGACGTTGGCGAGCAGGGTCAGGGCGATGCAGGTGAGTGCGATGGCCAGCGAGGGCCACAGCATGAGCATCGGCTGCTTGTAGATGCTCTTGAAACCGTCGTTGAGCATGGCGCCCCACGTGGGCACCGACGAGTCGCCGAGACCCAGGAACTCGAGGCCCGACTGGATCGCGATCGCGATGCCGGCGATGATCGCCGACTGGATGATGATGGGCGCGCGCACGACCGACAGCACGTGCCGACCGATGATGCGGGCGTCGCTGAGGCCCGAGACCCGCGCGGCATCCACGTAGAGTTCCGCGCGCACGGCGGTGACCGAGGCGAAGACGAGCCGGAAGGAGCCGGGGGAGAGCAGGATGCCGAAGATGAACATCGACAGCCAGACGGACGGACCCAGGGCGGCACGTGCCGCGAGCAGCACCACCATCGCCGGCAGGGCCATGTTCAGCTCTGTCACCCACGTGGCGACCGTGTTGAACCAGCCCTGGTAGTAGCCGGCGATCAGACCCGACACGACGCCGAGCACCAGCGCGGTCGCCAGCGCCACGAGAGCGGCGGCGATGCTCGTCTGGGTGGCCAGCAGCAGACGCGAGAAGACGTCGCGCCCGGCGCTGTCGGTGCCCAGCAGGTGGTCGGCGCCGGGAGGGGCGAGGATCGCGCGGATGTCGGCGTAGTTCGGATCCTGCGGAGCGATGAAGGGGCCGATGATCGCGATCAGGATGACCAGCGCGAGAAAGCCCAGCGAGACCAGGCCGAGGGGGCGGCGCACGAGCCGGCGCATCAGCGAGACGCGCACCGGCGCGACGGGGACGGAGTTGGGAACGTCGACAGCGGTCATGACAGACGCACCTTCGGGTTGAGAGCGGCCTGAGCCAGATCGATCAGGAGGTTGACGATGACCACGATGATCGCGAAGACGATCACCAGGCCCATGACGGCGGGGATGTCGCCCTGCGTCGTCGCCTTGACGGTGAGCTGACCCATGCCGGGGATGGCGAAGACCTGCTCGACGATGACGGCGCCGCCCAGCAGGCCGATGAACTGCACGGCGAGCACGGCCAGTGCCGGGCCGCCGGCGTTTCGCAGCACGTGCTTGTAGACGACGGAGGCACTGGACAGGCCGCGCGAGCGGAGCGTGCGGACGTAGTCGCGCGACATCGCGTCGATGACGGAGCCCCGCACCTGCTGGGCGACCGTGGCGATCGCGCCGAGGGAGAGCGCGACGATCGGCAGGGTCACCGAGGCCACCCACCCGCCGAACGAGGTCGTGAGCGGCACGAAGCCGGTGGCCTTGAACCAGTGCAGTTCGATCGCGAACACGAGCACGAGGCCCAGGGCGATGAGGAAGCCGGGAATGGCGAAGCCGATGAGGGAGAGGAACTGCACGAGTCCGTCGATCCAGCCCCCGCGGCGCGCGGCCAGCACGCCCAGGACGACCGACAGGATGGCCGAGACCAGCGTCGCGCCGATCACGATCGAGAGGGTCACGCCGACGCGTCCGGAGACGCTGACGCTGACGAGCTCTCCGCTGAACCAGCTGCGGCCGAGGTTTCCCGTCAGCGCCGATGTCAGCCAGTCCCAGTACTGCACGAGGAGCGGGCGGTTCAGCCCGAGCTCCTCGGTCTTCTTGGCGACCGTCTCGGCGGTCGCGGTCTCGCCCAGGATACGGCGGGCGATGTCGCCGCCGGCGGCGTAGAGCAGCACGTAGGCGAGGAAGGAGATGACGGCGACGAGGACGACGCCCGAGGCGATCCGCCTGAGGATGAAGCTGAGCATGGCTCTCTCCGGGTTCGAGCGGCGCTGTCCGCCTGCGGGTGCGCAGGCGGACAGCGCAGCGGGTCAGTTCTTCGGCGCGAAGCTGAAGATCGACGGGTAGGCGTTCGTCGGCCAGAAGTCGACGGTCGTGTTGGCGTCGGTGGCGAACGAGCCCTGAACGCGGAAGAACGGAGCGAACCAGGCCTGGTCGACCAGGTACTTGTTCAGGTCCTTGAGCGCCTGGGTGGCCTCGTCCGTGCTGCCGAACTGGATCGTCTTGATGAAAGCGTCGATCTTGGGGTCTTCGGCCTTGAACGGGTTGAACGTCGCGCCCGGAGCGATCATGAAGTTGATCAGCTGCCAGTCGGGGTCCTGCTGCAGCGCCATCCAGGTGGCGGGGAACTTCGGGGTCAGCATGTCGCTGATGAAGTTGCCCGTGCCGCTTTCCGTGTACTGCACCGTGATGCCGATGTCCTGCAGCTGCTGCTTGATCAGGTCGAACGACGTCTGGAAGGCGGGCACCGACGGCATGTTGATGGTCAGGCCGCTCGCGTAGCCCGCGTCGGCGAGGAGCTTCTTGGCGCCGGCCGGGTCGTACGCGTAGGTGCTGTCCAGGGCCGGGTCGTAGGCGACCGAGGACTTCGGGAAGACCTGCTCGGTGACGGTGCCGAATCCGCTCTGGAGGGACTTCAGCAGCGCCTCGCGGTCGAAGGCCATGTTGATCGCCTGGCGGACGCGAACGTCGCCGAGCGCCGGGTTCATCGTGCCGGCGCGGTCGAGCAGCAGCAGGCCCTGGAAGTCGAGTTCGTTGGACGCGATCGACCAGCCCGAGCCCTCGACCTCGCTGATCGTGGTGTTGTCCGCGATCTTCGCGCCGTTCGCCTCGCCGGCCTTGATGGCGTTGAGGATGGCGGTCGTGTCGTCGATGACGTTGACGGTCAGGTTGTCGTACTTGACGGCATCCTTGTTCCAGTAGTCGGGGTTCGCCTTGTACACGTAGGTCGTGCCGGTCACGGTCGCCGAGGTGTCCAGGATGTACGGGCCGGAGCCGACGGGGCGCGTGGCGACGTCGGAGTCGGAGAACGACGACGGCGCGGCGACGAGGCCCTGGGCGAGCGAGAGCGAGTTGAGCAGAGCCGGGTTCGGCGCGGGCAGCGTGATGGTGACGGTGTGGTCGTCGGTGGCCGCGTACTGGTTGCCCTTCATAGTGCCCGCCTGCGGTGACGTGCCGTCGCGGAAGCGCTCCATGCTGGCGACGACGGCCTTCGCGTCGACGGGGGTGCCGTCGGTGAACTTCGCGTCGGTGCGCAGCGTCAGGGTGAGGACGGTCTTGTCGTCGTTGTACGACCACTCGGTCGCCAGGTTGGGCTGGAGCTCACCCTTGGAGTCCTGTCGCAGGAGGGTGTCGAACACTGCCTCGAAGTACTCGCTGCGGTTGCCCCACTCGGCGCCCGCGCCGATGTCGTAGCTCGTGGGTGCGGCGATGGAGATGAGTGTGAGGCGGTCTGCGTGTGCGCCGCCTGAGCCGCTCTCGCCTCCGGACTCGCCGCCACCGGCGCAGCCGGTGAGTGCGAGTGCCGCGACGACCGCGAGGGCTGCTGTGGCCTTCCAACGGAACATCTTTGGTCCCTTTCTCGGGTGGGCGATACCCCTGCGGATCGCTCTGTCGGGGGACGCTAGCAGGAAATCCGAGTGCGCACTAGGTTTTTGGATCAAATATCGAGTGATCGCTAGGTTTTTGTTATGAGAGCGTGCACACTGGGGGCATCGGCGCCGACTCGCGGCGACCGGGATAGGGCACGATGGTCACGATGACCGACACGAACACACCGCGGCGCAGCCAGCGCGGCGAGTACGCGAAGAGCGAGGTGACGCGCGGAGCGATCCTCGACGCCGCGCTGGAGGTCTTCGCTCAAGGCGGGTACCGCGCCGGATCGCTGCGAGAGATCGCTCAGCGCGTCGGGATGAGCGAAGCGGGACTGCTGCATCACTTCAAGAGCAAGAGCACCCTGCTGTTGGCCGTGCTCGACCATCGCGACGAGCAGTCGCGTCAGATCGTGAACTTCGACGACGCCGACGGCGTCGAGACGTTGCGCGCGCTCGTGAAGCTCGCGCGGTACAACGCGTCGATCCCGGGGGTCATCGAGCTGTTCTGCACGCTGTCGGCCGAGGCGACGTCGCCGTCCCACCCGGCGCACGAGTACTTCCTGCGCCGTTACGAGTACGTGCGCGAGAGCATCACGGCGGCGTTCCGGAGGATCGCGGCAGAGGGGCGACTGATCCGCGAGATCGATCCGTATCGCGCGGCCGTCGCGACCACGGCGATGATGGACGGTCTCCAGGTGCAGTGGCTGCTGGATCCGACGTCCACTGACATGGCCGATGCCCTGGCAGAGTTCTTCCGGGGCTACGTGCGCGGGTACGACCTCGACGCGCTCGAGCAGTTGCTCGACGCGCGCGCCGCCGGATCATTCCCGAGCGGCGAGGGCGCCGGCTCGGTGCCCACGTCGTGAAGCGGGTTCCCTTCCACGTCGGCTGGACGGTCGGACCGAAGCTCGGCGCTTTCGAGAGTCGTGAGGGCGCCGCTGCTGCCGTGCCGGTCACCATCCCGCACGACGCGCTGCGCGACCTGCCGCGTTCCGCCGACAACGACGGCGGTGTGCATTCCGGCTACATCCCGGGTGGGGTCTTCGTCTACGAACGCTCCTTCGAGGTGCCGGATGACTGGCGCGAGCGGAGTGTGCTGATCGAGTTCGAGGGCGTGTACCGCGACGCCGTCGTGTTCATCAACGGAGACTTCGCCGCGCATCAGCCCGACGGCTACGCGGCCTTCGTCGTCGCCGCGGACGCGTTCCTGCGCTTCGGCGAGACCAACACGGTCACCGTCGAGGCGCGCGCCCACCGCGACAGCCGGTGGTACACGGGCGCCGGCATCTACCGGCCCGTGCATCTCATCGTGGCCGATCCGGTGCACCTGGCTCTCGACGGCACGACGGTGACGACCCCCGACATCGACGACGAACGAACGATGGTCGAGGTCACGACCATCGTGGAGAACCTCACGCGTCACACGCGCACGCTGCGGGTGCACTGGCATCTCGCCGATCCGTCCGGAGCCGTCATCGTGCAGGCGAACGCGCCGGTGACCGTGCTGCCGAGTGAGCAGGCGGTGGCACGGGCGCGCCTGTTCGTCGCGCGTCCCGAGCTGTGGTCGCCCGATCATCCCGCCCAGCACGCGGTGCGCATCAGCCTGGAAGACGCCGACGGCACGGTCGTCGACACGGATGCGGTGCGATTCGGCATCCGCCGCCTGCAGGTGGACGCGCGCCACGGGCTTCGCATCAACGGTGTGGGGGTGAATCTGCGCGGAGCATGCGTGCACCACGACAACGGCGCTCTCGGTGCGATCACCCATCCCGATGCCGAGGATCGGCGGGTGCGGCTGCTGAAGGACGCCGGATTCAATGCGATCCGCAGTGCACACAACCCGGCCTCGCGCGCCCTGCTCGACGCGTGCGATCGACACGGGATGCTCGTCATGGATGAGCTCAGCGACGTGTGGACTCATGCCAAGACCGGGTTCGACGCGTCCGTCGGGTTCGCGTCGCGCTGGCAGGCAGCAGTGGCGGCCCTCGTGGCGAAGGACCGCAACCGTCCGAGCGTGATCTTGTACTCGATCGGCAACGAGATCCTCGAGCTGGCGACGCCGCACGGGGCCACCTGGAGCCGGCGCATCGCGGAGGAGTTCCGGCGGCTCGACCCGACGCGCTACATCACGAACGGCATCAACGGGGTCATCGCTAACATGCAGCGACTGCCCGAGATCCTCGGTGAGATCGCAGCGACCGACCCGAACACGATGATGGCCGGGCTCGGCGCCCAGATGGCCGCCGCGAACGCGTCGGAGCTCATCACGCGTTCGACGGAGGAGTCGGCGGCGGTGCTCGACGTGGTGGGCTTCAACTACGGCGATGCCCGATACGAGATGGATGCGGAGCTGTTCCCGGGGCGGGTCATCGTGGGGTCGGAGACGTTCCCCGATCGGATCGCCGACCTGTGGGATCAGGTGCGCAGGCTTCCGCACGTCATCGGGGACTTCACCTGGACGGGATGGGACTACGTCGGCGAGGCCGGCATCGGTCGCGTCGAGTACACGGACGTCGACGACTACCGATCGACCGGGACCGCAGGCCCCTTCCCGTGGTTGCTGGCGCGGTGCGGCGACATCGACCTCACGGGTCGGCGAACGCCCGCCTCGTACTACCGTCAGATCGCGTTCGGTCTTCGCAGCGATCCGGCGATCGCCGTGCATCGCCCCGCACATCACGGGCGGCCGGTCGAGAAGACGCCGTGGTCGTGGGACGACGTGGTCTCGTCGTGGTCGTGGGGTGTCGAGCCGGGCTCGCCGGTGACGGTGGACGTGTACGCGGATGCCGAGGAGGTCGAGCTGCGCCTCATCGACGCGACCGGCGAGGTCGTGGTCGGTCGCGCGCCGGTGGGCCACCCGCGGCCGCTCATCGCCCGATTCGAAACGCAGTATCGGCCGGGCCGGCTTCTCGCGATCGCACGCCGGGGCGGGGCGGAGATCGGGCGGGCCGAGCTGGCGAGCGCGGGCTCGCCGGCGCTGCGTGTCCGCGCCGAAGACCTCACCATCGCGGCCGACGGGGGCCTTGCGCACGTCGTCATCGAGCTGGCGGACGCGGACGGCATCGTCGCGTGCGATAGCGACACGGAGGTCACGGTCACGGTGGCCGGCGCCGGCGAACTCGCCGCGCTCGGTTCGAGCCGAGGCCGGACGACGGAGTCGTTCGCGGGACCCTCGCGTCTGACCCACGACGGGCGTGCGCTCGCCGTGGTGCGTGCCACCGGCGGCGGGGAGATCATCGTCACCGTCGATGCGCCGGGGTACAGCCCCGCCGCGGTGCGGGTCGTTGCGCAAGCGCCGGCTGCTCGGACGTCCTGACAGCGCTGCCGCAACGAGCCGCCGTGCTACCGCCGC
The DNA here is from genome assembly GCF_028550675.1 of Sphingomonas sp. BLCC-B65. Classification (NCBI taxonomy): domain Bacteria; kingdom Pseudomonadati; phylum Pseudomonadota; class Alphaproteobacteria; order Sphingomonadales; family Sphingomonadaceae; genus Sphingomonas; species Sphingomonas sp. BLCC-B65. The sequence continues at coordinate 2,324,988 of NZ_JAQQGL010000001.1, forward strand.
GTCGGGTCCGGGAGGGAGATGGGCGTGGTTCCCGCCACCTCGTCGCTGAACTCCTCCGGCGTCACGATGGACAGGGGCCGTGTCTCGTCCAGCGACAGCGCGAAGCGGCGCGACTCGTGGCGATGCAGCCGGCCTGACCACAGCAGCCATCCGAACCCGACGGCGAAGGCGACAAACGCCGCGGCGGCTCCGAGCAGAATGGCGGCGCGGGCACCGTACTCCGCGGCCACCCATCCCACGATGGGCGCGCCGATCGGCGTTCCGCCCATGAGGATCGCCATGTACAGGGCGAGCACGCGCCCGCGCAGCGCGGGATCGGTCGTCGTCTGCACGTAGCCGTTCGCGGTCGTGAGCGTCGTGACGACCGAGAATCCGGTGAACATCAGGGTGATGGCGTACAACCAGTAGTCCGGCATGAATGCCGAGACCGTTCCGACGACCGCGAACATGCCGGTGCCCACGATCACGAGACGCATCCGTGCGCGATCGCGCCGAGCGGCGAGCAGGGCCCCGGCGAGCGAGCCGATGGCGAGGATCGAGCTCAGCAGCCCGTAGCCGTCGGCATCCCGTCCGAACTCCAGGGCCATCGTGGAGGCGAAGATCGGGAAGTTCATGCCGAACGCGCCGAGCAGGAACACGATCACGAACGTCACCACGAGGTCGGGGCGGCTGCCGACGTAGCGGAAGCCGTCGGCCAGACGCGATGCTCCGGGCGCCGTGACGCGCGGCACGAGTTCCTCGGAGCGGATCAGCCGCAGAGCCACGATCATCGCGAGGAACGTCACCGCGTTGACCAGGAACACCCAGCCGGTGCCGACCGCGACGATCACGACGCCGGCGGCGGCGGGCCCGATCATCCGAGCGCCGTTGAAGGATGCCGCGTTCAGCGCCACCGCGTTCGAGGCGTTCTCGCGGTCGACGAGGTCGGACACGAACGCCTGGCGCGTCGGGTTGTCGAACGCCGCCACGAGACCCAGCGCGAAGGCGAAGACGTACATGAGGGGAAGCGTCATGACGCCGGTGAGGATCAGGATGCCGATGGTAGCGCCGAGCACCAGCAGCGAGCTCTGGGTCACCATCAGCAGCCGTCGCCGCTCGAACTTGTCGGCGACCCAGCCGGTCACGCTCACCAGCAGCAGGGGAGGAGCGAACTGCAACGCCATGGTGACGCCCATCGCACCCGCGTCGTTGTGCGTGAGCTGCGTGAGGACGACCCAGCTGAGAGCCGTGGCCTGCATCCACGCGCCGATGTTGGACACCAGGGCGCCGATGAACCAGACGCGGTAGTTGAAGACGGAGAACGAGCGGAACATCGCATTCGACGCGCGGGTGGGCGAGCTCATCGGGCGGCCACCTCCCGCATCAGCTCAGCCGCCGAGCGCAGCAGCTCGCGCTGCGCCGGCGTCAATGCGGCCAGGGCGTCTTCGAGCCAGGAGTCGCGCCGGCGGACGGTCTCGTCGACCACCGCGCGGCCCGAGTCCGTCAGCGCGATGTTGACCTTGCGGCGGTCGTCGGTGTCGGTCGTGCGGGTGAGATACCCGGACTCTTCGAGGCAGTTCACCGTACGGTTCATCGACGGCGCCGACACGCGCTCCCGGTCGGCGAGTTCGCCCAGGGTGTGCTGCCCGTGCACCGACAGCGCGGCGAGCACCGCGAACTGTGCGTCGCTCATGGTGTCGACGGCCCGCTGGGAGCGAAGTCGTCGTGCCAGGCGAAAGGTTGCCATGCGCAGTTCGGCGGCGGGTGTGGACAGGTCGGGTGCGGCGGGGGCGGGCGTCTCGGTGCTCATGCTGATACTTAGCATAGTTCATTAGTCATGCTAAGTATCGGGGATGCGGCTGTCGCCGCCGGTCCTCAGCTCTGCACGGACGGCTGCGCCGCGTCGGTCTCGTCGCGTCGCCGCTCGCGGCCCAGCGGAATCGTCGCGAACAGTCCCACCACGAGGAAGCCTCCGGCGGTGAACGCCGACAGCCGTGTCGCGTCGGAGAACGCCGCCTTCGCGTCGGCGGCGATCGGCGCGGTCGCCGGGTTCGCAGCGAGGCCGGCGATGGCCCCGCCCGAGCTGTCGACCACCGCCGACACGATCTGATCGCGCTCCTGTGCCGGCAGTCCGCGATCGTCGAGGGATGACGACAGGATGCCGGCGGTGCCGGTGAACAGCACGGTTCCGAGGATCGCGATGCCCAGCGCCGATCCGACCTGACGGGCCGTCGACTGCGTCCCCGACCCCTGTCCGGACAGCTCGACCGGCACGTCCTGCAGGATGACCCCCGTCAGCTGCGCCGTCGCGAGGCCCACGCCGAAGCCGTAGACGAACAGGGCGGGCAGCAGCCAGAGCCAGGCCGACTGCGTCCCGGCATCCCAGCCGACGACCAACCCCGCTGCGACCACGCCCACGATCTCGGCGACGAGGCCGGCGCGGACGATGAGCACGGCGCTGATCTTGCCGCTGGATGCGCCCGCGAACCCGCTGGCCACGAACGAGCCCGCGGCCAGCGCGATGAGGATGAGGCCGGTCTGCAGGGCGTCGAAGCCGAGCACGAACTGCAGCCAGAGCGGCAGGGACAGGATGATTCCGAATTCGCCGAGTGCGACGACGAGGGCGGCGATGTTGCCGCTGCGGAAGGTCGCGATGGAGAAGAGGCGGGGATCGAGCAGGGTCGGACGTCCTCGATGTGCCTGGCGCCGCGACCACGTCACGAAGCCCACGGCCGCGAGCAGCGCCATCGCGAAGGCCACCGGCACGGGCGAGACGGAGAACGGCCAGCTCCAGCCGCCGATGGTGAAGGGGTCGTTGACCTCCCACCATCCGAGGGTGCGGCCTTCGATCAGGCCGAAGACGAGGGCGCCGAAGAGGATGACAGACAGGACGGCGCCGATCGCGTCGATCGCGGGAGCGTTCTTGGCGCGCGACTCGCCCACCGCCCACAGCACTCCGATCGCGATGATGACACCGAGCGGGATGTTGATGCCGAAAGCCCAGCGCCACGAGAACGAGGTGGTCAGCCAGCCGCCGAGCAGGGGGCCGACGGCCGCCATGCCGCCGATCGTCGATCCCCAGACGGCGAAGGCGATGCCGCGCTCGCGACCCTGGAAGGTCGCGTTCAGCAGCGATAGCGTGCTCGGCAGCATCATGGCACCGCCCACGCCCTGGATGAGACGCGCGAGGATCAGCAGGTCGCCTGTCGGCGCGAACGAGGCCAGCACCGATGCGCCCGCGAACAGGGCGACGCCGATCAGCAGCAGCCGTCGCCGTCCGATGCGGTCGGCCAACGACCCGAACAGCAGCAGCAGGGAGGCGAAGACGAGGGTGTATGCCTCCTGCACCCACTGCACCTGGGTGGAGGTGATGCCCAGGTCGTCCACGATCGCCGGAATCGCGACGTTGACGATGGTCGAGTCGACGATGATGAGCGCGACCGCGAGGCTGATGAAGACCAGACCGATCCAGCGGCGTGACGTGACGTCCTTCATGAATGGCTAGCTTATCTAGCAATATCCGGAATGCCAACCACCGGTCCTAGACTCGGGCCATGACAGCAGTGCGGCGCGAGGAACGTTCCTTCATCGATCCTCACGGCATCCGCATCATCTACGACCTCTACGAGCCCGACGGCGACGCCCCGCCCGTGCGCGGCGCCGTGCAGATCCTCCACGGCGTCGGGGAGCACGCCGGCCGCTACACGCACGTCGCCGAGGCCCTCACAGCCGCCGGATTCCTCGTCTACGCCGACGATCACCGCGGACACGGGCGCACCGGCCTGGAGCAGCACGGCGGTGATGTGAGCCGGCTCGGTCGACTCGGCCCCGGTGGGCTGAGGGCTGCCGTCGCGGCCTGCGCACAGCTGAGCGGCATCATCCGCGCCGACCACCCCGAGCTGCCCCTCATCCTCATCGGGCATTCGTGGGGCTCGTTCCTCGCGCAGATGCTGCTCGACCGGCATCCGCGGGACTACGACGCGCTCGTCCTCACCGGCTCGGCGCTGCGCTGGCCGGGATCCCTGAACTCGGGTGACCTCAACGCGCCGTGGGCGGGGCCCGAAGCGATGGGATCGGAGTGGCTGTCCTCCGACCTCTCGGTCGGCCGCGCATTCCTCGACGACCCGCTGACCACCTCGGAACCGCTGGCGAAGCTTTTCGGGCCGCTGGACACGCTGCGGCTGGTCGGCAAGCCCGCGAAGAACCTTCCCCGCGACGTTCCCGTGCTGCTGATCATCGGCCGCGACGACACCGTCGGCGGTCCGCGCAGCATCCACCGTCTCGCCGCGGCGTACCGGCGGCGCTCCGGCCTCACCGACGTCACGACGCTCATCTACCCCGACATCCGGCACGAGGTGTTCAACGACGTGACACGCGACGAGGTGATCGCCGACCTGATCGCATGGATCGACCGGCACCTCCCGCCCTCGGGATAACGCCGCGCAGCGATCTTCGTGCGCGGCGACGCGTGGGGGAAACGGATGATTTCCGCATCGCGTGCGGTCTCCCCGTTTCGCGGCGCGCGCTCCCGTGTCAAGATTCCGGCAGAATCCGGCGTGAGCGCCGGTCAGTGCGGAGGAATGCGCGCGATGGCGAGGAGCACGGACCGCGACCGTGAGCAGGCTCGGGTCGCTCTGGATGCGACGCTCGTGAGCGTCTTCTCCGGCGACGCCGCGGATCATCTGTCCCGCCTGCAGGGCATGCTCGACACCGTGGGCGCCGACCCCGATGCGGCCGAGTCGCGAACCCGGCTCGCCGTCGCTGCCGCGATGGCCGCGGTCATCGCCTGTCGGTTCGACGTCGCCGCGGACTATGCCGCGCGCGCGGCCGATGCGGCCGTCGGCCTGTCGGCGGAGCTGACGCGCATGGTGGGCGCCGTCGTGCTGATGACCGACGCGATGGCGGGGACGGCGAATGCGTCTCGACGGGGGATCACGCTGCCCGCGCTCCTTCCCGGCGACTCCGGTCCGCGCCGCACGAGCGTGCGTGCCCGCCGCGATGACCTGCTGACGCGTTATCTCCTCGCCGAAGCCGCGCTCAGCGTCGCCGAATTCGACGTCGCCGAGCAGCTGATCGAGGGTGCCGGGCTCGCGCCGGGGCAGGTGAGCGCCCCTACGGGCGACGGCGAACCCGATGCGGCGGGCGCGCCGCCGGCGCGCATCGACGGCGCCGCGCTGACCCTCCAGCTTCTGCGAGCGCGGCTCAGCGCGTTCCGGGGGCGCGCCGCCCAGGCTCGGGTCATCGGCGAGGGTTTCGCCGCGGCGGGCGTCGCGGTACCGGAGCGCGCCTTCCTGGTGATCGACGCGATTGCCGCGTACGGTCACGCCCAGGCCGGCGATCGGCGCGCTTTCGAGCGCGCCGCCGCGGAGGTGCTCGCCCGTGCGCGCGACGACGCGAACTATCTGAGCGTCGGCTCCTGCCTCTACGTCGGTTGGGGCATGCGCACGCTCGGCCAGCTCCAGGCCTCCGCCGCGCTGCTCACCGCGATCGGCGGTCCCGGTCTCGCGCGCTGCAAGCTGTGGGATCGTGCCTTCGCGTCCGAGATCATCATCAGCGCCGCCGCTCAGCGCGGTGATCTCTTGCGCGCAGAGGAGTTGCTCGCCGAGGCGACAGCCCTCAGTTCGCACCTCGTCGCAGCCTCCGCGGTCACCCGTGCGCGCGGAGCGATCGCGGCGATGCGCGGACGGCTCGAGGAGGCGAGAGCCCACGCCGTCGCGTCGGTCCATCTCGACGAAGCGGTGGGTTCCGACATCGAGGCTCTGCGCGGGCGGCACCTGCACGCGAGTCTCGATCCCGACACCCGCCGCGCTGCCGCAGCCTTGCGCCGCATCGCGTCCGAGGCCGATCGGTTGGGGATCGAGTCGGTGAGGGCGCTCGCGGCCCGCGACTGGCGGCGCCTGTCGGCGAACGATCCCTCGATCGTCGGGGACATCAGCGTTCTCAGCTCACGGGAGCGCGAGATCGCGGCGCTGATGGCGGAAGGGCACAGCAACCCCGCGATCGCGAGGTTGCGATTTCTGTCGCTGGGCACGGTGAAGTCCCACGCCGCCGAGGTGCTGGCCGTCCTGGGGTTGCGCTCGCGGGTCCACCTCGCCGCCCTGCTCGCGCCGGTCGGCGACGAGGATGCCGCGGCGCATCTCAGCCCGCGCCAGGCGCAGGTCGCACGGCTGATCGCGGCCGGATTGCGCAATGCCGAGATCGCCAGCCGGCTCGGGCTCAGCGAGCGTACCGTCGAGAAGCACGTGTCCGCCGTGCTGGACCGTCTGGATGTGACCTCACGCGCCGCCGTCGCGGCGCGTGTGCCGCACGAGGCGGCGTCGCGTGAGAAGGACGCCGCCTCCGGCGAGCAGCATCACTCCGACGCCGAGGACGGGGCCGTTCACCGCACCGCCGCTGTCGGCGAGCCGGTGTGAGTCGCTCTCACCGTTCGCGGGCGCGGGCGCGGCCGCGGCCGGTGCGGCGCCGACGGCGATAGTCCACGTGGTCGTCGCCGCCGCCCCGTCGGACGATGACGCCGTGATCGTGTAGGCCGTCGCGGGGCTCTCGAGGCTCGGTGTGCCCGAGACCGAGCCGGTTGCCGGATCGAGCGTCAGACCGGCCGGCAGGGCCGGCGTCGCGGCGTAGGTCACCGGCAGGTCGAACCCGGATGCCGTGAGCATCGCGGAGAACATCGCGCCGACGGTCGCATTCGCCGCGGGAGCCGTCACCGCGGGGTCCGCGAGCATGGCGATGCCTCCCGGCACGTGCGCGTCGGCGACCCACACGCGCGCGCCGGACGGCGAGACGGCGATCGCCGCTGCGCTCGTCTCGTCGATGGCGAACGACGTCTCTGCGGTGCCGGTGACCGGGTCGACGACGGTGACGGTGTTCGCGCCGACCACGTAGAGCGCGGATCCGTCGGGGCTGTACGCGACCCGCGTCGCGGGCACGGCGGACACCGTTGCGCTGACGCTGCCGAAGCCGGGCGAGGTGGGATCGACGTCCACGAGGAAGACCAGCCCGTCGATGGGGGAGGTGACCGCGGCCTGCGCGCCGTCGGGAGACAGCGCGACGTCGTACGCGCCGGAGCTTGCCGGCAGGGTGATCGCCGTCGTCGGCCCGGTGAGGGCGAACGGGCCGTCGAACAGGTACAGAACGCCCACTGCGCCGGCCGTGCCTGCGAGCAGGATCGGGTTGTCGTTGCCGTTTCCCGCTCCGACGGCGACGCGGCCGAGCGTCGATGGCGTCGCGGTCCCGAGGGGGATCGGGCTGATGGTGCCCGCCCCGACGTTGACGCGGTAGATCGCGCTCGGGCTCACCGCGCTCGGCACGACCACGATGCTCGGCCCGTTCGCAACCGCCGCCAGCGCCCCGAAACCGGTGCCGGGAAGTGCGCTGACCGCGTCGACGCTGCCGTCGCCGTGGACGAGCGAAACCCAACCGTCGTCGGTGACCACGTAGGCGCCGGTGTCGTCGGGAGCTGTGGCGAGATCCGTCGGCACGCCGAGCCATGCCGGCGGCGACGAGGTCGCTCCCGTCATCGCGTTGGTCGCGGTGTCGATCAGGCCGACGGCATCCGACCCGTCGACGACGAACGCCACGCCGCCCGATGTCGACAGCGTCATCGCCGTCACCCCTCCCGCGGCGCCGCTCACGGACGCGACGACGTGCACCGCGGACGAGCTCGCCGCCGCCGGGGCCCCGCCGAGGGTCACGGCCACACCCATCGAGAACAGGGCGGCGCTCACGGCGGCGAGCGGCGCGACGGCGCGCCGGGTCGGGTGCGTGACGGGAGAGAGGGCGGGGCGGACCGAGAGAGGGGGCACCCCGTCATCATCGGGTGGAGCGTGCGGCGCGTATATGGGTGGACGGAGTGATTCCGGCGTGCGCCGGAGGGCTGTCCCGACCTCGTACGCTGGAGTCATGCACGGGGAGTACAAGGTTCCGGGCGGCAAGCTCGTGGTCGTCGACCTCGAGGTCGACAACGGACGCATCGCCGATTTCCACCTCGCGGGGGACTTCTTCCTCGAGCCCGACGACGCGCTGGCCGACATCGACGCCGCCGTCACCGGGCTTCCCGTGGAGACGGATGCCGCGGGCATCGCCGCGGCCGTCCGCGGGGCCCTGCCCGAGGGGGCGCAGCTGCTCGGATTCACGCCGGAGTCGGTGGGCACGGCCGTCCGTCGTGCGCTGGTCACGGCGCCCGGATGGCGCGACTTCGAGTGGGAAGTCGTGCACGAGAAGGCGGACTCGCCCGCCATGAACCTCGCGCTGGACGAGGTGCTCACGACGCGCGTGGGCGACGGGCGTCGCAAGCCGACCCTGCGCATCTGGGAGTGGAACGAGTCGGCGGTCGTCATCGGCTCGTTCCAGTCGTACCGCAACGAGGTCGACCCCGAGGGCGCGGCGCGGCACGGGTTCGACGTCGTCCGGCGCATCTCGGGCGGCGGCGCCATGCTGATGGCCGCCGGGTCGATCGTGACGTATTCGCTGTACGTCCCGGCATCCCTCGTCGCCGGCCTCACCTTCGCCGACTCCTATGCGTTCCTCGACGACTGGGCCCTGCAGGCCCTGCGCTCGCTCGGAGTGGATGCCGTGTACCAGCCGCTCAACGACATCGCCTCGCCGACCGGCAAGATCGGCGGTGCCGCGCAGAAGCGGCTCGCCAACGGCGGTGTGCTGCATCACGCGACGCTCTCGTACGACATGGACGGTCAGGTGATGACCGAGGTGCTGCGGATCGGGCGCGAGAAGCTGAGCGACAAGGGCACCGTGTCTGCGGCCAAACGCGTCGACCCGCTGCGGAGTCAGACGGGACTGCCCCGCGAGGCGATCATCGAACGATTCGTGCAGACGTTCTCCACGCTCTACGGTGCCGAACCCGGTCATATCACCGAGGAGGAATACGCCGAGGCCGCGACCCTCGTCGAGGAGAAGTTCTCCACCGACGCGTGGCTGCACCGCGTTCCGTGACGGACGCATCGGCACCCGGCGCCGTCGATCCTGCCGGCGCCGTCGAGATCCATCACGGCGACAACCTCGCTATCGCGCATGCTCTGCCGGATGCCGCGTTCACCCTGATCTATCTCGACCCACCGTTCAACACGGGGCGGCTGCAAGGCAAGGCGATCGAGTCCGCGGACCGCAGCGGCGTGCGCGGCGAGGTCAAGACCGGCTTCCGGGGCACGAGCTATGCACGCCTGCGTGGTGATCTCCGCCGCTACGACGACCGCTTCGACGACTATTGGGAGTTCCTCGAACCGCGTCTGCGCGAGGCGTGGCGACTGCTCGCCGACGACGGCACGCTCTACGTGCATCTCGACTATCGCGAAGCCCACTATGCGAAGGTGCTGCTCGACGCGCTCTTCGGGCGCGAGTGCTTCCTCAACGAGCTGATCTGGGCCTACGACTACGGCGCCAAGAGCCGCCGCCGGTGGCCCACGAAGCACGACACGATACTGGTCTACGTGAAGGACCCACGCGGGTACTGGTTCGACTCGGATGCCGTCGACCGAGAGCCTTACATGGCCCCCGGGCTCGTCACGGCCGAGAAGGCGGCCCGGGGCAAACTCCCGACCGACGTGTGGTGGCACACGATCGTGCCGACCAGCGGCCGCGAGAAGACGGGCTACCCCACGCAGAAGCCCGAAGGCATCCTTCGTCGGATCGTCCAGGCGTCCAGCCGACCCGGCGATCGCGTGCTCGATCTGTTCGCCGGCAGCGGCACCACGGGGGCGGTGTGCAGCGCACTGGGGCGCGACGCCGTGCTCGTCGACGACAACCCCGAGGCCATCGCGGTGATGCGCCGCCGCATGCCGCATGCGCGCATCGTGGCGGCCGAGCCGCGACCGCCCGTGCCGTGATCGACCCCGGCCCCGATCGGGCCGTGCCATGATCGGACCGTGCAGAGCGATCCCGAGATCCTGATCACCGCCGGACGTGTGCGCGGTCGCTGGCGGACGGCGGCGGACGGGAGCCGTTCGGCCGCGTTCCTCGGCATCCCGTTCGCGGAGCCGCCGGTGGGAGAGCGGCGCTTCGGCGCGCCGGTGCGCGTCGCGGCGTGGGAGGGCACGCGGGACGCGGGCGCGTTCGGCGCCACGGCGCAACGCGGTGACCCCGGGATCACCCTCATCCCCGAGCCCAGTATTCCCGGGGACGGCACGCTGAACGTCAACGTCTTCACCCCCGACCCGGGAGCCGCCGGGCTTCCGGTGCTCGTGTGGATCCACGGCGGAGGCTTCTTCTCCGGCTCGCCCGCCAGCCCCTGGTACGACGGCCGTGCCTTCGCGCGTGACGGTGCGGTGACCGTCACCGTCTCGTACCGGCTCGGCGTGGACGGTTTCGGCCACATCGACGGCGCGCCGTCCAACCGCGGCGTCCGCGACTGGCTCGCGGCGCTGGAGTGGGTACAGGAGAACATCGCCGCCTTCGGGGGCGATCCGGCCCGCGTGACGATCGCCGGCCAGTCGGCCGGAGGCGGTGCGGTGCTGACCCTCCTCGGGATGCCGTCGGCACAACACCTGTTCCACCGGGTGTGGTCGCTGTCTGCCGCTCTCGGCGACGTGGAGCCCGAGCGCGCTCGGGCTCTCACCGCCGCGATCGCCGCCGCAGCCGGGGTCTCCGCCGACCGCGACGGGTTCGCGTCGATCCCCGAGGAACGCCTGCTCGCGCTGCAGAAGCAGGCGACCGCGATCGATCCGAAGGCGGCGGCGCAGATGCTCGCTGCCGGGCTCGCCCTCGGTCCCGAGATCGACGGCGAGCTGCTGCCGCGCGCGACCGGCGCGTCGTTCGCGGCCGGCGTGGGAGCGGACAAGCCGCTCGTGCTGGGCACGACCGACGACGAGTTCACGATGATCTTCGCGGGCGCGGCCCGGGCGATGCGCTGGGTGCCCAGGAGCATCGTTCTCGGTCGTCTCGGGCTGGAACGACGACGGCGCCGCGCCTACCTCGCGGCCAACCGCGACGTCGCCGCGCACGGGACGGCGCGCGTCGCCGGTCGCTATCTCACCGACCGCATGTTCCGAGAGAAGAACGTGCAGCTCGCGGATGCGCGCGGTGCGGCGCCCACCTGGATGTACCGATTCTCGTGGCCGTCGGGGCGCTTCGGATTCGCGGAGCACTGCCTCGACGTGCCCTTCTTCTTCGACTGTCTGGATGCCGAGGGCATCGCCCCGCTGGCGGGCGATGCGCCGCCCCCGCAGCTCGCCGACGCGGTGCACGCCGACGCGGTCGCGTTCGTCGCCGGCGGCGATCCCGGATGGACCCGGTGGAGTGCGGCGCAGGCGGCGCGGATCTACGACGTACCGGTCTCGGAGCGGGTCGGCGCCTACGCCTCGGTGGCGCCCCTGCGCTGAGCACCCGAGACGGCGTCCTCGCCGACGCGCACGCCGATGACCGCTCGGTTCGCGGCGGCCATGGCGGCGGCGCGTCCGGCCGAGCGCGCCGCGACGAAATCGTAGAAGGTGAGCGCGAGTCGCAGGGGGCCGAGCTCGAGCGGGCGGAAGTCGCGGGTGCGGCGAAGACGCGCCCACAGATGCGGATCCAGATCGTGCAGGTAACCGCGGGCGCGGTGGGCGTGCGCCGTGTTCGAGGCGATGCGGATGGTGCGGGCCTCCCGCAGCCACGGCAGACTGAACGACAGGTTCTCCCGTGTGCTCACGGCCGCCGACTCGATGGCGACGGCATCCGGCGGCACGCCCAGACGAACAGTCGCGTGACGCGCCATCACCACCGCCTCCGGTTCGGTTCCGCGTACGGTGCCGCCGGAGAAGACGAAGAGTGCGTCGGGCGGTGCCGAGCGCACCGCGATGCGCGTCCGCCATGCCTGCAGGGCGTTGAGTCGACCGTCCGCCCGCGAGCGGAAGCCGAGCACGAGCACGACGTCGCGCCCGCTGGCGGGGCCGGCGGTGGGGGCCGCGGGATAGTCCGCGCGCGAAGTACGCCACGCCTGCACCTCACCGAACGCGACGATCGCCCCACCCGCCGCGGCGACCCACGGCATCCACCCGAGGAGCCTCACACGCGGAGGAAGGCGAGCAGCGCCTCGTTCACCTCGGCGCCGTGGGTGCGCAGCAGGCCGTGCGGCGCGCCGTCGATCTCGACGTAGGTGAGATCCGTGCCCTCCGGGATCAGATCCTTGAAGCGCCGCGCCGTCTTGTCGATCGGGAGGATGTTGTCTGCGGTGCCGTGCAGGATCAGCGTCGGGACGGTGATGGCCGGGATGTCGCCCCGGAAGTCCGTCGGCCACGTCAGGGGAGCGGCGGCGATCGCGGCGTTGCCGGCCTGGTTCGCGACCTGGACGGAGGCATCGACGGCCTCCTGCGAGATCCGCCGGCCGAGCAGGTCGTCGAGGTTGTAGAAGTCGCGGAAGAAGCCCGTGAGGAACGCGGCGCGATCGGCGGCGACCGCCGCCGCGGTGCCGTCGAAGAAGGCCTGGTCTCCGGCGCCGTCGGGGTTGTCGTCCGTGATCAGCAGGAACGGCTCGAGCGATCCCAGGAACGCCGCCTTCGCGACGCGCTCCGTGCCGTAGCGGGAGAGGTAGCGGGCGATCTCGCCGGTTCCCATCGAGAAGCCGACGAGGACGACGTCATCGAGATCGAGGTCCTCGATGAGCGCGTGCAGGTCGGCGGCGAAGGTGTCGTAGTCGGAGCCCGAGGCCGTCTTGCTCGAGAGTCCGAAGCCTCGGCGGTCGTACGAGATGACGCGGTACCCGGCATCGTGCAGGGCGCGCTGCTGCAGGTCCCATGACTCGCCGTTCAGCGGGAAGCCGTGGATCAGCACGACCGGCTGAGCCTCGGACGGACCGTGATCGGTGTAGAAGATGTCGATATCGGTCGAGTTCTCGGTCCCGACGGTGATGTAGGCCACGACTGCTCCTTCCGGGATGCCGCGGATCGGCCTCCCGCCCTCGACGCTACCCGTCGCGGCGTGCGCCGTCCGAGGGATGCACGGTGAACACGTGCGGAGCGCCGAAGTCCGCGGCTTCGAATGCCGCGACGACGCGGGCGGTCGCCTCCTCGACGAGATCACGATCGATGAGTGCGATCGCGGCGCCGCCGAAGCCGCCGCCGGTCATGCGTGCGCCGACGGCTCCTGCCGCCCGTGCGGTCTCCACGGCGAGATCGAGTTCGGGTGTCGAGATCTCGAAGTCGTCGCGCATCGACGCGTGCGACGCGTCGAGCAGCGCGCCGATGGCCCGAGGTCCCTCCGCGCGCAGCAGACGCACGGCGTCGAGGACCCGCTGGTCCTCCGTGACGACGTGGCGCACACGCCGGAAGGTGACGTCATCCATCAGCGCGCGAGCGCGGTCGAGGTCGGCGGGCACGAGATCGCGCAGGGCGGCGACCCCCATGATCTGCGCGCCGCGTTCACAGGCTTCGCGCCGCTCGCCGTAGCCACCGGTGGAGTGCGCGTGGCTCACGCGGGTGTCGATGACGAGCACCTCCAGCCCTGCGTCGGCGAATCCGAGCGGGACCACATCGGCCTCCAGCGACCGGCAGTCGAGGAAGATGCCGGCATCGGCGCGTCCGAGCATCGAGGCCATCTGGTCCATGATCCCGGTGGGCGCGCCCACGGCCAGGTTCTCGGCGCGGCGACCGGCCTGAGCGAGATCCACCGGCGAGAGGGAGAGCTGCCACACGTCGTTGAGGGCCGATGCCGTGGCACCTTCGATCGCCGCCGACGACGACAGCCCCGCGCCGACGGGCACGTCGGAGGCCAGAGCGATGTCGACGCCCGTCAGCACGTCGGCGTCGCGGCCGGCGGCGCGTGCGGCATCCCGCAGCGCCCACGCCACCCCGAGCGGGTAGCGCGCCCACTCGACGATCTCATCGCGTCGGTCGGGGAAGAGGGCGTCGAGGTCGGCCAGCGCGACCTCCACCGGCACCGGATCGAAGGTCGATACGACGCGGATGCGGCCGTCGTCGCGCGTACCCAGCGCCGCGATCGTGCGGCCGTCGATCGCGAAGGGGAACACGAAGCCGTCGTTGTAATCGGTGTGCTCCCCGATGAGGTTCACCCGTCCCGGAGCCGACCAGTAGCCCACGGGCGCTGCGCCGGTGAGCTCGCCGAACAGGTCGTGCGCATCGGTGCGCGGTGTGGCCGTGGTCGTCACAGCTGGACTCCTTCGATGGCGGATCGCAGCCGGTCGGCCGCGGTCTCGGGGGGGACGTCGCCGATCCAGGCGCCCATGGCGGCTTCGGATCCGGCGAGGAACTTGAGCTTGTCGGCCGCGCGGCGCGGGCTCGTGATCTGCAGGTTCAGGCGCACCGTGTCGCGGCCCACGTGCACCGGGGCCTGATGCCACGCGGCGATGTAGGGCGTGGGGTCGCCGTAGAGGGCATCGATGCCGCGTAGCAGGCGCAGATAGATCGGCGCGAGCTCGTCGCGTTCGGCGTCGTCGAGGGCGGCGAAGTCGGGCACGTGGCGGTGGGGAAGCAGGTGCACCTCGAGCGGCCAGCGGGCGGCGAACGGCACGAACGCGGTCCAGTGCTCGCCCCGCAGCAGCACGCGGGGGCCTGCCTGCTCGAACGCGAGGATACGAGCGAAGAGGTCCGGTGCCGTCCGGTCGATCGCGTCGAGGAGTCGGGTCGTGCGCGGGGTGATGTACGGATACGAGTAGATCTGACCGTGCGGGTGCTGCAGCGTGACGCCGATCGCCTCGCCGCGGTTCTCGAACGGGAACACCTGCTGCACACCGGGCAGCGCAGACAGCGCCGCCGTGCGGTCGGCCCAGGCCTCGATCACCGTGCGTGCGCGTGTCGGTGTCTGCGTGCCGAACGAGCCGCTGCGCTCCGGTGAGAAGCAGACGACTTCGCAGCGGCCGACGCTCGTGCGGGTGCGCCCGAGGCCCAGGTGTGCGAGGTCGTCGAGTCCGCGCGGAGGGTCGGATGCCGCGGGGGCGTCTCCGGTGGCCTCCGCCAGAGCCGGGCCGAAGGAGGGGGAGCGGTTCTCGAAGACGGCGACGTCGTACTGAGAGGGGATCTCGGAGGGGTTGGTCGGCGTCTGCGGCGCGAGCGGGTCGAGTTCCGCCGGGGGCAGGAAGGCGCGGTTCTGCCGAGCAGCGGCGACGGAGATCCAGTCTCCGGTGAGGATGTCCTGGCGCATCGTCGCCGTCGCGGGACGAGGGTCGAGGCTGCGCGCATCGACGGCGCGGTCGGCTCCGAGCGCCGTGTCGGGGTCGTCGAAGTAGATGAGGTCGCGCCCGTCGGCCAGCCGTGTGGGGCGCTTCACCACGCCCGCGCCCAGGGACACCGCGGGCAGGGGCAGCGGCTGAGGGGTCGCGGCAGCGAGGTGAGAAGGCGGCTCCGGCATGTTCACGATAACACGATAGGGCTATGTGCGTGCTATCGTCAACACGGAGGTCGGGATGGCACACAAGCGCGCGTCGATGGCGGATGTCGCACGAATCGCGGGGGTGTCGGCGCAGACCGTCTCCCGGGTCGTGAACGCCAGTCCCCGGGTCGATCCCGCCACCCGCGCCCGCGTCGAGGAGGCGATGGCCCGCAGCGGCTACCGCATCCACCGCGCCGCCCGGGCGCTGCGGACCGGGAGATCGGGCACGATCGGCGTCGTCGTCTCGACGCTCGCGACCGTCGGCAACTCGCTCATGCTCGAAGCCGTGACCGATGCCGCCGCCGAACGCGAGCACGACGTGGCCGTCGTCACTCTGGGTTCCGGAGACGCGGCCGAGGCGCTCCAGCGACTCAACGAGCAGGGCGTGGACGG
Organism: Sphingomonas sp. BLCC-B65; assembly: GCF_028550675.1. NCBI lineage: Bacteria > Pseudomonadati > Pseudomonadota > Alphaproteobacteria > Sphingomonadales > Sphingomonadaceae > Sphingomonas > Sphingomonas sp. BLCC-B65. Next base: position 2,340,672 of record NZ_JAQQGL010000001.1, read on the forward strand.
TGTGGTCGTCATCAACGAGGCCTCCGCGCTCGTCCGCTCTGCCGATCTGCCGATCGCTCTTCGACTGGTCGTCGTCGACTCGGCTCCCGACGACCGCTTCGCCGGTGTGGAGACCGATCATGCCGGGGGAGCCGCCGAGGCGACCGCGCATCTGCTCGCGCTCGGCCACGCGTCGGTCGCGCACATCGCCGGCCCGGCGACCTCCTACGCGGCGGCCGAGCGCGAGCGGGGCTGGCGCGACACCCTCGAGGCGGCGGGGCGGCCGGTCGGCGCGCTCGTGCGCGGTTCCTGGACCTCGGCATCCGGCTACGAGGCAGCCCAGACACTCATCGACGACGGCGCCGTCGGCACCGCCCTGTTCGTCGCCAACGACCAGATGGCCCTCGGGGCGCTGCGCGCCCTCGCCGAGCACGGTGCGCGGGTGCCCGAAGACGTCAGCGTCGTCGGCTTCGACGACGTCGACGACGCGGCGAACTACCGGCCCCCGCTCACGACCGTGCGCCAGCTCTTCGACCGGCTCGGTGCGCAGGCCGTCGCCGCTCTTCTCGACGAGGGCGACGACCTCGAGTCCACGTCGGCGACCGGGGCGACCCGCGCCGTCATGCCGGCTCCCCTCATCGTGCGCGACAGCACGGGCCCCGCGCCGGTCTGATCGCGGGACGACGTTCGCGAGGTCAGTCGACGGCGACGGCGTCGATCAGCGCCGCGGCCTGCGGCTGCAGCACCGGCGGCCGGAGCCCCACCGATGCCGCCGCACGGCCCGTCATCGTGACCGGCGCGGCCTCCCAGGCCAGCGGTGACTGCCCGAGGTAGCCACCGGCCCCGTCCGGGATGGCGATCGACACCCGGTACCGGCGGTCGGGGTCGAGCCCCGGCAGGGTGATCGGCGCGGGCGGATGCAGTGCGCTCGTCCGCACCTGCGTGTGGACGTAGACGGCGCGCGAGCGGTCGCGGGCCACGGTGCCGCGCAGGTCGAGGGCGGGGTCGGCGAGGTCGGCGTGCACGCGTCGGCCGGTGGCGATGAGGTCGCGGTGCTCGCGGTAGAGCTCCACCCACGCGGCGATCTGCGCGAGGGTCGTCTCGTCCTCGGCGGTGAGGTTCCACTCGATTCCGAGGTGACCGAACAGCGCGGTCAGCGCGCTGAACGGCAGCGAGACGCTCCGTCCCGTCGAGTGCACGACCGGGCTCGTCAGGTGGGCGCCCATCATCTCGGGCGGGACGATCAGGCCGGTGTAACGCTGGGTGTCGAGGCGCTCGAGGGGATCGAGGCAGTCGCTGGTCCAGATGCGATGCGTGCGCTGCAGGATGCCGAGGTCCACCCGCGCCCCGCCCGACGCGCACGACTCGATCTCGAGACCGGGGTGCCGCTCGAGCAGCTCGTCCAGCAGGCGGTACAGCGCGAGGACGTTCTCGTGCGTCCGGGGGGTGCCGTGCGCACCCGATCCCGCCTCGGCGAGATCCCGGTTGTGATCCCATTTCAGATAGGCGATCGGGTACTCGTCCAGGAGGGCGTGCAACCGGTGCGCGATGTAGGCGTAGGCCTCGGGGTGGGACAGATCGAGCACCTGCTGCTGACGTCCCGGCGGGGGCAGCTCATCTCGCGCGCGCAGGATCCAGTCGGGATGCCGCCGCGCGAGCTCGCTGTCGGGGCTGATCATCTCCGGCTCGACCCAGAGCCCGAATTCCATCCCCAGCCCGCGCACGTGCTCGATCAGCGGGCCCAGCCCGTCGGGCCAGACCTCGGCATCCACCCACCAGTCCCCGAGTGCGGCCGTGTCGTCCCGGCGTCCGTGGAACCATCCGTCGTCCAGGACGAAGCGTTCCACGCCGACACGCGCACCGCGGTCGGCGAGGGCGCGGAGGGTGTCGAGGTCCTGGCGGAAGTACACCGCCTCCCACGTGTTGAGGGTGACCGGTCTTGGCCGTCTCGGATGCGCCTCGCGTGCCCGCAGCTCGTCGTGGAAGCGGGCCGCGAGCTCATCGAGGCCATCGCCCCACGAGCCGATCGCCTCGGGAGTCTCGTAGCTCTCGCCCGTGGCGAGGAGAACCTCGCCGGGCTGCAGGAGCTCGCCGGCGCGCAGCACCGCGTCTCCGGTGGGCGTGCGCTCCGCGAGAAGGCGGTGATCGCCCGACCACGCCACGTGCACCCCGTGCACGAGTCCGCGCTCGAAGCCGAAGCCGGGGACCCCCGCCGCGAGCAGCAGGGTCGCGTCCGCACCCGGGCGGCCGCGACGGCTCTCGCGGACGAATCCGCCGATCGTGAACGGCTGACGCTGCGGCGCGCGCTCGCGCAGGTGGTGACCGGTCGTGCTCAACAGCTCGGCGGCGCCGGGGGGCAGGGGGAATCCGGCGGTGAGCGCATCCACGCGGTAGGGCGCGGCGCCGAGGTTGGTCACCCGCAGGCGCTGGTGCAGAAGGCCGCTCACGCCGACGGCGAGAGCGATCCGCACCTCGAGTGCGGCGGCACCGTCGCGGAGCGTGAAGGTCGCGGCGTCCGGGGTCACGTCGGCGTCGACGAGGGTGAGACGCGTCGAGAAATCCGCGCCCGCGCGATCGCCGCTCAGCCCGGGGGCCGTCAGCCATCCTCCGGACTGCTGGGGCAGCAGGGTCAGTCTCGCCGTCGTGTCCAGGCCGCCCGAGACACGCTGCGGGACGGCGGCCCGGGCGAGGTCGGCGAGATCGGATGCCGCGAGCTCGCCGAGATCGGGCCCCCAGTGCACGATGATCGGCTGGTCGGCCGACACGAGATCCAGCACGACGCTCGTGCCGCCGGCGCGAAGGTGGGCATGAGGGGGGACGGCGGTGGAGGCAGAGGTCACGAGCGGTCGTCCTTCGTCGGGCAGCGGGGGTGCGGTGCGGTGGAGGCGCGCGTCACGAGCGCCGTCGACACATGGTGCACGCCGCCCGCGACCGGGCGGCCCTCGATCTGGTCGACGACGAGAGAGACGGCCAGCGAGCCGGCGGTTCCGAAGTCCTGGCGCACCGTGGTCAGCGGCGGCCAGAAGTAGGCCGCTTCGGCCATGTCGTCGAAGCCGACGACGCTGACCTCGGCGGGCACGGCGCGACCGCGCTCGTGGAAGGCGCGCATTGCGCCGAGCGCCATCTGGTCGTTCGCGGCGAACAGGGCCGTCAGCTCGGGCTGCGCCGCCAGGAGGCGACCGATGCGGTAGCCCGACTCGGCGGTCCAGTCGCCCACGTGGACGTGCGGCACCGCCCTGCCCGCCGCCTCCAGCGTCGACTGCCACGCCCGTCGACGCAGCTCGGCGGCACGCGAAGCGGGGGGTCCGGCGATGTGCCAGACCGTCTCGTGGCCCAGCGAGAGCAGGTGCTCGACGGCGAGGCGGCTGCCCTGGTCCTGGTCGGCGGTCACGGAGGGGTGCTCGTCGCCGGCGCCGGACTGGATGAGCACGCTCGGCATGCCCGCGGGAAAGCCGACCGATGCCGAGGACATCAGATGCGACTCGATCACGACGATGATGCCGTCGACGGCGTCCTGGTCCAGGCGTGACACCGCCGAGGCCACGGCGTCGCCGGCGGCGAGGGCCGGCTGGGCCTGGATGAGCTCGATGGCGTAGCCGCGGGCGGCTGCGGCGGTGAGGATGCCGCCGATCGTGCCGATGTTGCCGAGCGAGTCGAGGCTGAAGACCACGACCCCGATGGAGCCGAAGGCGCCGCGGCGCAGGGCGCGTGCCGCGACGTTGGGGCGATAGCCCAGCTCGTTCATCGCGGCGAGCACACGGTGGCGGGTCGCATCCGCGACTCGTTCGGAATTGTTAGCGACTCGTGACACGGTCTGTCCGGAGACCCCCGCGCGCCGCGCGACATCTTGCAGCGAGGCGCTGCGCGCGCGTTCCGCTGAGCCGTTCATCCGCGTTCTCCCTTGAGCGTCGATCCGGAACTCTTGACACATGTTGACGTCAACATGCTACTCTCGACCTCGCCATGTTGACGTAAACATGGCCCCGTCCCACAGAAGGCTCTGACGAAGATGTCCGCACTCACCGCACCCGCACCGGCTCGACGCCGCGTGCGTCGGACCGACCGCCAATGGGCGGGGTTCTGGTTCGTCCTGCCCTTCCTGATCGTGTTCGCCGTGACGTTCCTCGCGCCGCTGGCCTACTCGATCTATCTCAGCGTCTTTCGCACGAAGCTGATCGGCGGCACGTCCTTCGTCGGTGCCGACAACTACCTGCAGGCGTTCTCCGACCCCCAGTTCTGGGCGGGGTTCGCAAACGTCTTCCTCGTGCTCGTCATCCAGGTGCCGATCATGCTGCTGCTGGCGCTCATCGCCGCCCTCGCCCTGGACTCGCGCCGCCTGGCCGGCAGCTCCTTCTTCCGCATCGGCATCTTCCTGCCCTACGCGGTGCCCGGCGTCGTCGCGGTGCTCATGTGGGGCTTCATGTACTCCGACCGTCTGGGGCTGGCGGGCAACATCAACCAGCTCGTCGGCTTCGACCTCGTGACCCCGTTCACCCAGCAGTGGATCCTGCTGGCGATCGGCAACATCATCACGTGGGAGTTCATCGGCTACAACATGCTGATCTTCTACTCGGCACTGCGCACCATCCCCGAGGACCTCTACGAGGCGGCGGCGCTGGACGGCGCCGGTCAGTTCCGCATCATCCGCGCGATCAAGCTGCCTGCCCTGCGCGGTGCGCTGGTGATCGCGACGATCTTCTCGATCATTGGCAGCTTCCAGCTGTTCAACGAACCCAACATCCTCAAGACGCTGGTCCCGAACCTGCTCACGACGTACTTCACCCCGAACATGTACGCCTACAACCTGAGCTTCATCGGCCAGCAGGTCAACTACGCCGCCACCATCGCGATCATCATGGGCGTCATCACCGCCGTCATCGCCTACGTCGTCCAGCTGCGCGGCACCCGTAAGGAGAACCGCTGATGGCCGGCCTGCCCCTCGACCACACCGGCACCATGACCGGTCGTCCCCGTCGCCGTCGGCGCTCCGAGATCGGCGAGCAGGGGCCGCGCAAGTCGCCCCTGCTGACGATCATCATGTCGCTGTTCCTGATCTACTCCTTCCTGCCGCTGCTGTGGCTCGTGATCAGCTCGACCAAGACGCAGCAGTCGCTCATCGGATCGTTCGGCCTGTGGTTCTCGGGGCCCTTCGCCCTGTTCGACAACATCGGCCAGGTCCTCACCTACAACGACGGCATCTTCCTGCGGTGGTTCCTGAATACGCTGATCTACGTCGTGATCGGAGCCGGGGGTGCGACGCTGCTGGCGACGCTGGCCGGCTACGGCCTCGCGAAGTACAACTTCCCCGGCAAGCGCGCCGTCTTCGCCGTGATCCTCGGTGCCATCGCGGTGCCGGGAACGGCCCTCGCCGTGCCCACGTTCCTCATGTTCAGCCAGCTCGGCCTCACGAACACGATGTGGGCGATCATCATCCCGTCCCTGATCTCGCCCTTCGGTCTGTACCTGATCTGGGTCTACGCGGTCGACTCCGTGCCCACCGAACTGCTCGAAGCAGCCCGCGTGGACGGATCGGGTGAGTTCCGGACGTTCTTCACGATCTCACTGCGTCTGTTGGCGCCCGGCGTCGTCACCGTGGCCCTCTTCGCGATCGTGGCGACCTGGAACAACTACTTCCTGCCCCTCATCATGCTCAACGACCCCAACCTGTTCCCGCTGACCATCGGTCTGCAGCAGTGGAACCTCCAAGCCGTCGGCGTCAGCTCGCAGCCGATCTTCAACCTGGTCATCACCGGGTCGCTCCTCACGATCGTTCCGATCGTCATCGCCTTCCTCCTCCTCCAGCGCTACTGGCAGTCCGGCCTGAGCGCGGGAAGCGTCAAGCAGTGACAGGGGTGTCACTGCGCGGCGTCCCATACCCACCCACCCACCCATATCCGACAAAGAAGCGGAAGGACACAGCATGACAAGCACCAAGAAGATCGCGCGTGTGGTCGCGATCGGAGCCACCGCGCTCCTGATCGGCGGCGGCCTCGCGGCGTGCGCCGGCGGCAACGGCGGCTCGAGCTCGGGCGGCAGCGCGTCGTCGATCGACGAGGCCCTGAAGGCCGGCGGCGAGATCACCTACTGGACGTGGACCCCTTCCGCCAAGGATCAGGTCGCCGCGTTCGAGAAGGCCTACCCGAACGTCAAGGTCAACCTCGTCAACACCGGTGGCGCGAACGACAACAACACCAAGCTGCAGAACGCGATCTCGGCCGGCTCGGGCATCCCCGACGTCGTCCAGATCGAGTACCAGTCGCTCCCGCAGTTCCAGCTGGCCGGTTCGCTCCTGGACCTCAGCGCGTACGGCTTCGGCGACCTCAAGGACGACTACACGGCATCCACGTGGGGTGCGGTGTCGCAGAACGGTGGCATCTGGGGCCTTCCGCAGGACTCGGGCCCCATGGCCCTGTTCTACAACAAGGAGGTCTTCGACAAGTTCGGTCTGACCGTGCCGAAGACGTGGGACGAGTTCGTCGCGGCGGGTGAGAAGCTGCACGCGGCAGACCCGACGAAGTTCATCACGAACGACCAGGGCACCGACGCCGGCTTCGGCACCTCGATGATCTGGCAGGCCGGCGGCCGCCCGTTCAAGACCGATGGCGAGAATGTCACGATCGACCTGAACGACGCGGGCGCGAAGAAGTGGACCGCTGTCTGGGACAAGCTGCTCGCCAGCGGCTCGCTCGGCAACATCCCCGGCTGGAGCGACCAGTGGTTCCAGGCTCTCGGTGACGGCACGATCGCCTCGCTGCCGATCGGCGCCTGGATGCCGGGTGTTCTCGAGGCCAACGTCCCCGGCGGCAAGGGCAAGTGGGCTGTCGCGCCCATGCCGACCTACGACGGCACCCCGGCCACGGCCGAGAACGGCGGATCGTCCGAGGTCGTCATGAAGGGCTCGAAGAACCAGGCTCTCGCGGCCGGCTTCCTCAAGTGGCTGAACAACTCGCAGGATTCGATCGACGTCTTCCTGAAGTCGGGCGGCTTCCCCGCGACGACGAAGGACCTCGAGTCGTCTGACTTCCTGAACAAGACCTCGGACTACTTCGGTGGCCAGGCCATTAACCAGGTTCTCGTCGACGCGACCAAGTCGGTGGGCACCGGATGGCAGTACCTGCCGTGGCAGTCGTACGCCAACAGCATCTACGCCGACACCGTCGGCAAGGCCTACCTGAACAAGACGTCCATCGCGGACGGACTGAAGGCCTGGCAGGACAAGAACGTGTCGTACGGCACGGACCAGGGCTTCAGCGTCAACAAGTAAGCCCTTCGCAGGATCTGCGGCGGTGGGGTGGTCCCGATCACCCCACCGCCGCGGCTGTGAGAAGACAGTGATTGAGAGGCCCGCATGGCTACCGGATCCTTCCGCATCGGCGAGAGCGACTTTCTGCTCGACGACCAGCCGTACCGGGTGCTGAGCGGCGCCCTCCACTATTTCCGTGTGCACCCCGACCAGTGGGCCGATCGCATCCGCGCCGCCCGCCTCATGGGGCTGAACACGATCGAGACCTACGTTCCCTGGAACGAGCACGAGCCCGAGCCGGGAGTCTTCCGCGCCGACGGTGCGCTCGATCTCGCCCGCTTCCTCGATCTGATCGCGGCCGAAGGAATGCACGCGATCGTTCGCCCCGGGCCCTACATCTGCGCCGAGTGGGACGGCGGTGGTCTTCCCGCCTGGCTGTTCTTCGACGGCGACATGGGCGTCCGTTCGGCCGACCCTCGTTTCCTCGCCCCCGTGACCGCTTTCCTTCGCAGAGTGCTCGAGATCGTGGTGCCGCGCCAGATCGATCGCGGCGGCCCGGTCATCCTGATGCAGGTCGAGAACGAGTACGGCGCCTACGGCGATTTCACGACGCAGGAGCGCGAGAGCTACCTGCGCGCCCTCCGCGACACGTATCTCGATGCGGGCGTGACGGTGCCGCTCACGAGCGTCGACCAGCCGACCGACGAGATGCTCTCGCGCGGCAGTCTGCCCGAGCTGCACCGCACCGGCTCCTTCGGCGGCAACGTCGCCGATCGCCTGCGCGTCCTGCGCACGCACCAGCCCACCGGCCCCCTCATGTGCTCGGAGTTCTGGTGCGGATGGTTCGACTACTGGGGATCGTTCCATCGCACGTCCTCGACGGAGGCATCCGTCGCGTCACTGGAGGCTCTGCTGCAGGCGGGCGCCTCGGTCAACATCTACATGTTCCACGGCGGCACGAACTTCGGCCTGACGAACGGTGCCAACGACAAGGGCGTCTTCGAGCCGACCATCACGAGCTACGACTACGACGCCCCGCTCGACGAGGCCGGCCGTCCCACGGAGAAGTTCTGGGCGTTCCGAGAGGTCATCGCCCGCTACGCGCCCGTTCCCGAGGCGACCGCGGCCGATCTGCTGCCGCCTCTCGCGGCGGCCCCGGCGCCGGTCCCGCTCGAGGGCGTCGTCGCGCTCGCTGATCTTCTGCGCGCCGAGCCCGCACAGCACCACGATCACGCGCCGACGATGGACGAGCTCGGCGTCTCCCGCGGCTTCCTGCGCTACGAGACCCGACTGGCGCAGGGCGAGGCGCCCGTGGTGCTCGCGATCGGCGAGGTGCGCGACCGTGCCTGGGTGAGCCTGGACGGCGTGCCCGTCGGCGTCCTCTCGCGCGACCGCCGTGAACGCACGCTCGTGCTGCCGCGCGGCACCGGCGTTCTCGGCATCCTCGTCGAAGACCAGGGACGCGTGAACTACGGACCGCGCATCGGCGAGGACAAAGGCCTGATCGGTCCGGTCACCGTGGGCGGGCTGGTTCCCGCCGCGTGGGACGTCGTCGTCGTGCCCTGGGAGCAGCTGCCGGCGCGCGCCGCCGAAGCATCCGGTGCGGATGCCGGGCCCGTCGCCGGTGCCGCGGTGCTTCGCGCCGTCGTCGACCTCGACGCGCCGCGTGACCTCGTCGTCGATCTCACGGCGCTCGGAACGGGGCTGGCGTGGATCGGAGAGTTCTGCCTGGGTCGCTTCTGGCAGACGGGTCCGCAGCACTCGCTGTTCGTCCCCGCCCCGCTGACGCGGGCGGGTCGTAACGTGTTCACGGTGCTCGACCTGGAGCCGACCGGCGCCGCCGAACTCGCGTTCAGCGATCGGCTGCTGCTCGGGCCTGTCGAATGGTGAGGCCTGTCGAATGGTGAGGCCCGTCGAATGGTGAGGAGAGAACCCATGACCGCACGTGTGCGTGCTGCCGAGATCGTCGGCGACGTCGACGCCCGAGTGTTCGGCGGGTTCGTCGAGCATCTCGGACGGCACATCTACGACGGCATCCACGAGCCCGGGCACCCCGCTGCCGATGCCGAGGGCTTCCGCACCGACGTGATCGCGCTCGTGCAGGAGCTCGGCGTCACGACCATCCGCTACCCCGGCGGCAACTTCGTCTCCGGCTATCGCTGGGAAGACGGCATCGGCCCGCGCGAGGATCGGCCGCGGCGCCTGGACCTCGCGTGGCGATCGACCGAGACCAACCAGGTGGGCCTGCACGAGTTCTCCTCGTGGCTGGAGAAGGTCGGCAGCGACCTCATGCTCGCGGTGAACCTCGGCACGCGCGATGTCGCCGAGGCCCTCGACCTGCTCGAGTACGCGAACGTCGCCGCCGACACCGCCTGGACTCGCGAGCGCGCCGCGAACGGACGCGAGACCCCCTTCGACGTGCGGATGTGGTGTCTGGGCAACGAGATGGACGGTCCGTGGCAGCTCGGTCACCGCAACGCCGAGGACTACGGCACGCTCGCCTCGCGTGCGGCCAAGGCGATGCGCATGCTCGATCCCACCATCGAGCTCGTCGCCTGCGGCTCGTCGGCGCGTGACATGCCCACGTTCGGGGCGTGGGAGCGCGACGTCCTGCGGCACACGTTCGACGACGTCGACTTCATCTCCTGCCACGCGTACTACCAGGAGCGCAACGGCCAGGCGCAGGAGTTCCTCGTCTCGGCCGTCGACACCGACCTGTTCGTCCGCGAGGTGGTGGCTGCCGCCGACGAGGTCGCGCACGAGCGCCGTTCGGACAAGCGCATCATGCTCTCGTTCGACGAGTGGAACGTCTGGTACCAGTTCGCCGACGACGGCACGAAAGCGGGAGACCTCGTCCCCGACGGTTGGCCGGTCGCGCCGCGGCTGCTGGAGGACCAGTACAACGTGATGGATGCCGTCGTCGTGGGCGATCTGCTCATCACGCTGCTCCAGCACGCCGATCGCGTGCGTTCCGCCTCGCTCGCACAGCTCGTGAACGTCATCGCACCGATCATGACCGAGCCCGGCGGTCCTGCGTGGCGCCAGACGACCTTCTACCCCTTCTCACTCACGTCCCGCCTCGGCCGCGGCACCGCGCGGCGGGTCGAGATCGACGGCGCGCCGCGCGTGCAGAGCACGCGCTTCGGCGACGTCTCCGCCGTCAACGCGGTCGCCACGACCGACGACGCCGGCACGAGCGTGTTCCTCGTGAACCGCTCGGTGTCGGATGCCGCGGAGCTCGTGATCGATCTGCGCGAGCTCGACGCGGCATCCCTCGCCGTCGTCGAGTCGTGGATGATCACCGATGCCGATTACCGGGTCGCCAACACGCTCGCCGACCCGGACCGGGTGCGGCCGCAGTCGCTGGAGGTCATCCGCCAGGGCGACGAGCTGCGCGTGTCACTGCCGGCCGTCTCGTGGGCGGTCGTGCGACTCGGCTAGCCTCCGCTCCGCGCGTTCTCCCGCGCGAGAAACCACATCCGCCACGAGAAACCAACGCGGCGGGTGTTTCTTGCGCTGAATGTGGTTTCTCGCGGCGCGGCGCGCGCCCGCGCTGCGCCTCAGTCGGCGATGAGCTCCTCAGAGCTGAGCTCGTTCCACAGCACCGGACGCCACGCGCCGGCGAGTCTAAAGCGGAGCGTCGGCGTCGTCGCCGTGTCGGTGTCCGTCATCGACCTGTGCCGAGAGCGTCGTCGATCCCGTCGCTGCTGACGTCGATCCCATCACCGATCTTGCTGTAAAGAATGCCCAGCTCGATCGGTGCGCCGCAGACGACGACGGCACCGAAGTTGTCGTCGTCCGAGCGGTAGGCGGCGAGGTGGCCCGCGAGGATGCCGCCCTGACTGAACCCGACGAGCATGACGGACTCCCCTCGGCCCGCCCTTGATCCCGGCCTGGTCCGCCTCCTGGTGTCGATGCGAGCCTAGGCGCCGGTGGCGGCCGTGCGACATGGGCAGGACTCCCCATGCGAGTCGCACGCCGCCGTGCGTCAGCGCGCGGCGCGGCGCGCCTCCCAGCCCGTGCGCACCATCTCGTCGACCGTGTAGCGGTTCGCCCAGTCGAGGTCGCGAGCGGCGAGCTCGCCCGTGGCGACGATGCGGTCGGGGTCGCCGGGGCGGCGGGGCCCGATCTTCGGCGTGAAGTCGATGCCGGTCACGCGGGCCATGGCATCCATGATCTCGCGCACGCTCAGTCCGTTCTGCGAGCCGAGGTTGTAGGCGGCCTCCACAGGCTCACCCGCCTCCAGGCGCTGCGCCGCCACGACATGCGCCGCGGCGATGTCGCCGACGTGCACGTAGTCGCGGACGTTGGTGCCGTCGGGAGTGTCGTAGTCGTCGCCGTTGATCTGCGGCGTCTCGCCCGCGAGCAGCTTCTCGAACACGATCGGGAAGAGGTTGTGGGGGCTGGTGTCGTAGACCGAGGGGTCGGCCGAGCCGACGACGTTGAAGTAGCGCAGCGCGGTGTGCCGCAGCGGGTTCTCGTCGGATGCCGTGGCGACCGCCTGGTCGCGCAGCAGCCATTCTCCGATGAGCTTCGACTCGCCGTACGGCGACGCGGGGCGCTTGGGAAGGTCCTCGGTCACCAGCGGCACGTCAGGGGTGCCGTAGACCGCGGCCGAGGAGGAGAAGACGATGTTGTGCACACCGGCATCCGCCATGGCCGCCAGCACCACGCGGGTGCCCTCGACGTTCTGCTCGTAGGTGTGCAGCGGGCGCTGTACGGAGACGCCCGCGTACTTGAATCCGGCGACGTGGATCACGCCCGTGACGCCGTGTTCGCGCATCGTGTCGGCCAGCAGTGCGCGATGCAGGATCGTGCCCTCCACGAACGGTACGCCCTCCGGCACGAACGACGCGTGGCCGCTCGAGAGGTCGTCCACGACGACCGGGGCGATGCCCGACGCCTGTAGAGCGCGCACCACGTGCGCACCGATGTATCCCGCTCCGCCGGTCACAAGCCACGTCATGTGTCCATCCTGCCCGATGCGAGCGGGTACCCGATGCCGCGGGCAGGTGAACGCGTAGCATCGCGCCCATGACCCGCGTCGTCCTCGCCCCCGACAGCTTCAAGGGCTCGATCCCCGCCGCCGCGGTCGCCGCCGCACTGCGCGACGGGTGGCGGTCGGTACGACCCGCTGACGAGGTGGTGCTGCGGCCGATGGCCGACGGGGGAGAGGGCACGCTGGACGCGTTCGCCGCCGCCGTCCCGGGTGCGACGCGGATGCCGCTCACGGTCACCGGGCCCGCGGGAACGCCCGCCGAGACCGCATGGCTGCTGCTGCCGGACAGCACCGCGGTCGTCGAGCTCGCGGCGGCCAGCGGGATCGAACTGCTCGGCGGTCGGTTGCGTCCGTGGGATGCGTCGACGCGCGGGTTCGGCGAGGCGATCGCCGCCGCGCTCGACCATGGCGTGGAGCGCCTCGTCCTCGGCATCGGATCGAGCGCGTCCACCGATCTCGGCGTCGGCATGCTCTCGGCGCTCGGCGCCGGGTTCGTCGACGGCGACGGCGCCGCGGTGTCCGACGGCGCCGGAGGGCTGGCGGCGATCGCCCACGTCGACACCGCCGCGCTGCGACCGCCTCCTGCCGGCGGCATCGTCGTGCTCTCCGACGTGACCAATCCCCTGCTCGGCCCCTCGGGTGCGGCCGCGGTCTTCGGTCCGCAGAAGGGCATCGACGACATCGCGCGCGCGGAGGTGGGCCTCGCGCATGCCGCGTCGCTGTTCCCGCTCGATCCGATGGTGTCGGGCGCGGGCGCGGCGGGAGGCACCGGCTTCGCCCTGCTGACGTGGGGAGCACGACTCGTCTCCGGCGCCGAGGAGATCGCCCGCCTCGTCGGACTCGCGGATGCCGTCGCGACGGCCGATGTCGTCGTCACGGGTGAGGGGGCCTACGACGATCAGTCCGCGGCGGGAAAGGCGCCCTCCGTGGTCGCCGCGGCGGCCGGCGCGGCCGGGGTGCCGACGGTCCTCGTCGCCGGACGGGTCGCCCCCACAGCGGATGCGACCGCGTTCTCCGCGGCGATCGCGCTCACCGACCTCGCCGGGTCGACGGAGGCTGCGCTCGCCGATCCCGCGCGGTGGCTGCGCGCCGCCGGGGCGCAGCTCGCAGCAGGTGTCGCACGCGTGGCCTGACGAGGGGGCGCCGCCGCGACGCGAACATCGCGTGTTGACGTCAACATTGCGACTCCTCTAGGCTTGTACGCGAGCCATGTTAACGTCAACATGACGAGCTCCCGGTTCGCGACGACGCGACACAGAGAGGAATCCCCCACGATGAAGTCCCCCGGCCTGATCGCGCTCGCCGCCGTCACCGCCCTCGGCATCACCGGACTCGTGGCGCCGCTCGCGGCTGCCGAGCCTGCGGCGGCGGCATCCGCGCCCCCCACGGTGACGATCACCCCCAACCCCGCCTACGCCTCCGAGCCCTTCGAAGGGTGGGGGACGAGCCTGGTCTGGTTCGCGAACGCCACCGGTGGCTACCCGGAGGCGGTTCGACAGGACCTCCTCGACAAGGTGTTCGGCGAAGACGGGCTGAACCTCAACATCGCCCGCTACAACATCGGCGGCGGCAACGCGACCGACGTCCCGTCGTATCTGCGTCCGGGCGGTGCCGTGCAGGGGTGGTGGAACCCGGATCTCGGCAAGAGCGACGGCTCCGGGCCGATCACCTCCACCTACGCCGACCGTGCACGCTACGCCGCCGCCTGGAACCCCGACGACCCGTCCGCGTTCAACTGGAACGCCGATGCGACCCAGCGCTGGTGGATCGAAGCGCTCAAGGACAAGATCACCAAGTGGGAGGCGTTCAGCAACTCCCCGCCCTACTTCCTGACGCAGAGCGGGTACGTCTCGGGTGGCATCAACAACGCCAGCGCCGAGCAGCTGGCGCCCGCCGACATGGACAAGTTCGCCGGGTACCTCGTGAAGGTCGTCGAGCACCTCGAGCAGACCTACGGCATCACCTTCGACTCCCTCGACCCGTTCAACGAGCCGAACACGAACTACTGGGGCACGACCATCCCGCAGGGCGCGACTTGGCCGACCTCGGCCAGTCGCCAGGAGGGGGCGCACATCGGCCCGCAGCGCCAGGATCAGATGATCCAGGCGCTCGCGGCGCGTCTCGCGGCCCCGTCGACCACGACCAAGGTTCCGATCTCGGCCATGGACGAGACGAACCCGTCCACCTTCGTCACGGACTGGAACGGGTGGTCGCAGTCATCGAAGGACGCCGTCGCCCAACTCAACGTGCACACGTACGGAACCTCCAACCGCACGATGGTGCGCGACATCGCCAAGACCGCTGACAAGCCGCTGTGGATGAGCGAGGTCGAAGGCGACTGGGACACCTCGAAGTCCGGCTTCAACCAGACCAACATCGACAACGGTCTGGGCATGGCGGGCCACATGATCGATGACCTCCGCGAGCTCGAACCGCGGGCCTGGGTGTTCTGGCAGCCGGTCGAAGACCTCTACAACATGCAGAAGGTGGAAAAGCTCAACTGGGGCAGCGTCCTCGTCGACTTCGACTGCAACGCCGACGGGAACTCGAAGCGGCGCCTCACGGACGGCGACGCCGACCCCTCGTGCAAGGTCGTCACCAACGCGAAGTACAACACGGTGCGCAACTTCACCCACTTCATCCGCCCGGGCGACCACATCGTCCCCACCAACGACACGCAGACCACCGCCGCCGTCTCGGCATCCGGTACCGGGGTGAACCTCGTTCACGTCAACACGGAGACCACCGCCCGCACCGTGCGTCTGGACCTGTCGAACTTCGCATCGATCGCGCCGGGCGCGACCGTGACCCCGGTCGTCACGACGCAGTCTCCGGCCGACGATGTCGAGAAGAACGCGCTCGTCACCGGTTCCGCCGTGGCCGTCGACCCGATCACGCGCACGGCGACCCTCACGGTGCCGGCCAAGTCCGTCACGACCTTCGTCGTGTCGGGCGTGTCGGGCGTTGCGGCGTCCGCGCCGCAGGTGAAGGACGGCGCGGCCTACCAGCTCCTGGGCGTGCAGAGCGGCAAGGCCCTCACCGTGCAGGGGACGGCGCTCACCATCCGCAGTGCGGCGACGACGGCGGATGCCGCGACGGCGCAGACCTGGACGGCGACCTCGCTCACCGGCGCCGGCTCCGACCGCCAGCGTGTGCTGCTGCGGGCGGCCGACGGGCGCTACCTGGCCTCATCCGGGACGAACCTGACGGTGATCAGTGCGACACCGGAGCAGGCCGCGACCAACCCGGCGGCGCAGTGGATGCCCACCACGCTCGACGGACGCGGATTCTCGCTGCTGAACGTCGCGTCCACCCGCGTGCTCGACGTCAACGGCGCCGGCACGACCGACGGCACCAGTGTGGGACTGTGGACCTCGAACAACGGCGCGAACCAGGCCTGGACGCTCGCCCCGACGGCAGTTCAGAGTGTGCCCGACGTGACGACCACGACCGCCGTGGGCGTCGCGCCGGTGCTTCCCACGACGGTGCCGATCCGTTACGTGGGCGGTGGCACGCGCACGGCCGCCGTGACGTGGAGCCTCGACGGCCACGACTGGGCCCCGGGCACCACCATCGTCGCCGGCAGCGGCACGGATCTGTTCGGTACGCCGTTCACCGTGCGGGCGGTGGTCGACGTCGGCGCCTATACGGCGGCACTGCCCGTCTCGCTCACGACGTACACGGGAGCCTCTGCGGCCACGGTCGCCGCCACGGCCCCGACGACCGTGCCTCTCGAGGTGCGCACCGGCGGAGCGACGGCGTCGGCGCCGGTGACCTGGTCGTGGTCGGGCGTGACGGATGCCGCGTTCGCGCAGCCCGGCATCGTCTCGATCAGCGGCAGTGCGAGTGTCGCAGGCGGGGGCACCCTCCCGGCCACGCTCAGCGTCATCGTCACGGAGCCGACGGAGAACAACGTCGCACGCACGAGTACGGCGTCCGCGACCTACACCGAGAGCGGCTACCCCGCCTCGAACACGATCAACGGCATCACGACGGACAAGGGATGGTCGAACTGGCGCAGCGGCACGCTCAACGCCGCCGACACGGTGACGTACGCCCTGTCCGCTGCGGTTCCCGTGTCGCACGTGAAGGTGTACTTCAAGCGCGACGGGGGCACCTCGTGGGCCCAGACGATGCACATCGACTACCGACTCGGCTCGGGTTCCTGGGTCACCGGAGACACGATCACCGTCGGAACCCCGGCGACCGGCGATCCCTCCGTCGACGTCCCCGTCGGCGCGGCATCGGCCGATCAGATCCGTGTCGTGATGAACGCCTACCCCAACACGCACATCATCGTGTCGGAGGTCGAGATCTACGCGCCGGCCCCCTCGGCGTCGTCGGTCGCGGACCTCGCACGGCTGAGCGTCGGCTCCACGTCCGTGCAGGACTTCACCGCCGACCGCACGGCCTATGCGGTGTCGGTGCCCGGATCGACGTGGCCGACGGTGGCCGCGACAGCGGTCGACGAGGATGCGACGGTCGCGATCGTCCAGCCCGCCGACGGCGGGGGCACGGCCACTGTCCGTGTCACGGCCGTCTCCGGCGCCGAGAAGGTGTACACGGTCGCCGTCACCCGCGACGCCGTCGTCTCGGGCGTGACGATCACCGGCACGCCCACGGTCGGTGCGACGTTGACGGCTGTCGCCGGCACCGTCGACCCGTCGACGGCGCAGCTCACCTACGCCTGGCGTCGGGACGGGGTGCCGATCGATGGAGCGGTGTCGACGCAGTACACCGTGACCACCGCCGATGTCGGACACGCGCTGACGGTCGCTCTCACGGCAGCCGCCGACGGGTTCACGGCTGCCACCACGGTCTCCGACGCCGTCACGGGTCAGGAGGCGACGACCACGCCGACGCCGGATCCCTCGCCGTCGCCGAGTGGCTCCACCTCCCCGTCCCCGAGCAGCCCCGCTTCGCCGTCGCCGTCGGCATCCGCCGGAACGGGAGCGCCTGGTGAGGGCGACCTCACGGCGGCGCTGCAGGGTGCGATCTCGGGTCCGGCGACCATCGCCGCCGGCTCCACCGTGTCGATCCAGGTCGGCACCGATCGCGCCGGCAGCTCGGTGGGTGCGTGGCTGTTCTCGACGCCGCGAGCCCTCGGCACGGCGACCGTCTCGGCAGCGGGAACCATCGCGGTGACCGTTCCGCTCGACGTCCCCGCAGGCGCACACCGGCTTGCGGTCACCGACGCCTCCGGAGCGGTGATCGGGTGGTACGCGGTCACGGTGACGGCAGCGCCGACGGTGCTCGCGACGACCGGTGCCACGGCTCCGTTCGGCGTGGCTCTGGTCATCGCGATGCTCCTGGTCCTCGCCGGCGCGGCGCTGGTCATGCGTCGCCGCCCCGAGCGGGCCTGAGAGACGGAAGCGGCCCCGTCCCCCTCGTCGGGGGCCGGGGCCGCTTCCGTTCGTGCGGTCAGCGATCGGTGCGTGTCACGCGTCGCCCAGCGCGGCAGCGACGACGGCGCGGGCTTCGGCCTGCACTTCGCGCAGGTGATCCTCGCCGCGCAGCGACTCGGCGTACAGCTTGTAGACGTCCTCCGTGCCGGAGGGGCGTGCGGCGAACCAGGCGTCTGCGGTCTGCACCTTGAGGCCACCGATCGCGGCGCCGTTGCCGGGCGCGTGCGACAGTTTCGCGGTGATCGGCTCGCCGGCGAGCTCGGTCGCGGTGACCGCCTCCGGGGCGAGCTTGGACAGGGCGGACTTCTGCGCCGGCGTCGCCGGGGCGTCCACGCGCTGATAGGCGGAGGCGCCGAACTGGGCCTCCAGCTCGGCATAGCGCTGCGACGGCGTCTTGCCGGTCACCGCGAGGATCTCCGCGGCGAGAAGGCACAGGAGGATGCCGTCCTTGTCGGTCGTCCACACCGAGCCATCGAAACGCAGGAAGGAGGCTCCCGCCGACTCTTCGCCGCCGAACGCGACCGACCCGTCGAGGAGTCCGGGAACGAACCACTTGAACCCGACCGGCACTTCGAGCAGGCGCCGGCCGAGCGCCTCAGCGACACGGTCGATGATCATCGACGAGACGAGGGTCTTGCCGACGGCGGCGTCGGCCGCCCACTGTGGGCGGTGCGCGTACAGGTAGTCGATCGCCACCGCCAGGTAGTGGTTCGGGTTCATCAGCCCGGCATCCGGCGTCACGATGCCGTGGCGGTCGGCGTCGGCGTCGTTGCCCGTGAGGATGTCGTACTCATGGCGTCGCGCCACGAGTGCGGCCATCGCGGACGGCGACGACGGGTCCATCCGGATCTTCTCGTCCCAGTCCAGTGTCATGAAGCGCCACGTCGGGTCGACCTCGGGGTTCACGACGGTGAGATCGAGCCCGTAGCGCTCGCCGATCAGCTGCCAGTACTCGACCGAGGCGCCGCCCAGGGGGTCCGCGCCGATGCGCACGCCCGCCTTCGCGATGGCGGCGACGTCGATGATGCTGCCGAGGTCGGCGACATAGCCTTCACGGAAGTCGTACGAACCGAGGGTGTCGGCGTCGATGTCCTTGAAGGGCGTGCGCCGCACGCCCTCGAGGCCGGCGGCGATGAGGGCATTGGCGCGGTCGGCGATCCAGCCGGTGGCATCGGTGTCGGCCGGGCCGCCGTGGGGCGGGTTGTACTTGAAGCCCCCGTCTCGCGGCGGGTTGTGCGAGGGGGTGACCACGATGCCGTCGGCGCGAGCGGGGTCGTCGGCGGAGAGATCGCGGTTGTAGGTGAGGATGGCGTGGCTGAGGGCCGGTGTCGGTACCCACGAATCGCGGGAGTCGGTACGGACGTCCACACCGTTGGCGACCAGGACCTCCACCGCCGTCCGCTCTGCCGGAAGCGACAGGCCGTGCGTGTCGCGACCGAGGAAGAGCGGACCGCTGATGCCCTGCGCCGTGCGGTAGTCGACGATCGCCTGGGTGGTCGCGAGGATGTGGTCCTCGTTGAAGCTCGTGCTCAGCGACGAGCCGCGGTGGCCGCTCGTACCGAAGGCGACACGCTGTTCGGCGACGGTGGGATCGGGCTTGAGGTCGTAGTAGGCGGCGATGAGCTCATCGATGTCGACGAGGTCGGAGGCTTCGGCTGGCTGTCCTGCGCGGCTCATGTCCACAGTCTGTCACTGCCGCGGCGCCCCCGCTCACTCCCGGTGCAGGACCGAGGTCGCGGTGCTGTCGGACAGCTTGTTGATGAGCGTCAGCGTCTCGGGCTTGCACCCGTACTTCGCGTCGCTGATCGGCGCGACCGAGATCTGCTGGCTGATGGCCCCGGCGTCCGTGCCCTTGCCGTCGATCGTCGCGACGATCTCCAAGCCCGACGTGTCCTGGGTCTGGCTGCCGATCCCGTTGCCGGTGACCGTGTAGGTGCCCGTGATCGAGCCCTTGAAGTTGATGAGGATGGTCGTTCCCGACACGTTCGCGGTGACCTGCTCGGCCGGGGTCCACTTGTAGGTCCCGTCCTTGCGGAGGATGAGATCCGCGGTGCCCACCGGAGTGAACTTGGCACCCGATCCCGCCATGAGCGAGTTCACGTCGTTGTAGAAGGCCGTGACCTGGTCCTGGCCCATGTGCCACTCGCCGACGAGGCAGGCGAGGTCGGCCGTGGGCGACGGCGAGGGCGTCGCTGTCGGAGTGGGCGTCGGCGTCGGGGTTGCGCTCGCAGAACCGGTCGGCGTGGGCTGGGTCGCCGGCTTCTCATCGACGGGCGCGCACGCGCTCAAGCCGAGTGCGAGCATGGCGGCGGTGACGACGGCGAGGGAGGAGAATCGGCGGATCACCCCTTCAGCGTAGGCTGTCACCCGTGACTTCCGCGCCTTCGTCGACCGAGGCGTCTGCGGCATCCGTGCCCGCGCGCCGTACCTACAGCTATCTCGGACCGGCCGGAACGTTCACCGAAGCGGCGCTGGCGCAGGTGCCCGAGGCGCGCGACCAGATCTGGCGTCCGGTGCGCAATGTCGCCGAAGCGCTCGCCGACGTGGTCGAAGGCCGGTCGGATGCCGCGATGATCGCGATCGAGAACTCGGTCGACGGCGGTGTGTCCACCGCACAGGATGCGCTGGCCACGATGCCGGGGCTGAGAATCATCGGTGAGTATCTGGTCCGCGTGAACTTCGTGCTCGTCGGCCGTCCGGGAACCCGCCTCGAGGACGTCACCCTCGTGGCTGCGCACCCGGTCGCCTACGCGCAGTGCCTGCGCTGGCTGTCGGCCCATGTGCCCGACCACGCGCACCTGCCGGCGTCGAGCAACGTGGCCTCCGCGGTCGACATGTTGGAGGGCATCAGCGACGCGGATGCCGCGGTGGCGCCGCCCGCGATCCTCGAACACCACGACCTTCAGCTGCTCGCCGAGGAGATCGGCGACAACGCCAATGCCGTCACCCGCTTCGTGCTGGTGGGGCGCACCGTCGCGCCGCCCGCGCCGACCGGCGCCGACAAGACCTCGCTGATCGTCGAGCTGCCCGAGGAGTACCCTGGCGCGTTGATGGAGATGCTCGAGCAGTTCGCCACGCGCGGGATCAACCTGTCGCTGCTCGCCTCGCGACCCATCGGCGACGCCCTGGGGCGCTACCGATTCGTCATCGATGCGGACGGGCACATCCAGGACGAGCGCATGGCCGACGCGCTGCTGGGTCTGCGGCGGTTCAGCCCGAAGATGATCTATCTCGGCTCCTATCCGCGCGCCGACCGTGCGATCGTCCACTACCCCGAGCGCTACTCGGACGAGGTGTTCGTCGAGGCCCGCGACTGGCTTCGCGGTCTCATCTCCGGCGCCCCCGAGGCCTGACCACCGGCTTCGCCGTTTCGACCGGGGATGCAGTTCTCGCCGGTCGTTGAGCGAGCGGAGCGAGTCGAAACGCAGAGCGCAGCGAGTCGAAACGCCCCGATCCGCGGCCTCAGGCTGCGAGGAGTTCCAGCGTCTGGACGCGGCCGGTCGCGGCGTTCATCGGCTCCCCGTCGTAGGCTCCCGACACGGGCGAGACCATGACCTCGTCGACGCCGTGGCGATCCGCGAAGGCCGCAATCGCCCCGCGCGCGTCGTCGCCGGTGCCGACGAACCAGCGCCGCCGCAGCGCGTCGAGAAGAGGGCTGGCGAGACGGTCCTCCGCCTCGGACGCGGCGGCCTGCTCGACGGTTTCCAGCGCCGTGAGCGGGCGCCCACCGCGCAGACGTGCCATCATCCGCGCCTGCGGCAGCATGCGCTCCTCGGCCTCGGCGGTGGTGGGGGCGACGACCGCGTTGGCGGTGAGGAAGGTGCGGGGCGCGTCGAGGTGCGCCGAGGGCTGGAACTGGCCGCGATAGAGGTCCAGCGCTCGCTCGAGGCCCTCGCCCGAGAAGTGGTTGGCGAACACGTAGGGCAGCCCGAATGCGGCCGCGAGCTGCGCCGAGTAGTCACTCGATCCGAGCAGCCACACCTCGGGCGCGCCCGTCGCCGCGGGCGTCGCGTGGATGCCGTAGCGGTCGTCGTCGCCGGCGCGGCCCGTGAGGCGCACCGTCGCGCCGTCGGGCGACATCAGCGCGCTGATGTCGCGGACGTGCTCGGGGAAGCGGTCCACGTCGCTGGAGGTGCCGCTCATGCGCAGCAGCTGGGTGATGACCGGGTCGCTTCCCGGTGCTCGCCCGAGGCCCAGGTCGACGCGGCCGGGCGCGATGGCCTCGAGCGCGGCGAACTGCTCCGCGACGACGAGCGGCGCGTGGTTCGGCAGCATCACGCCGCCGGAGCCGACGCGGATGCGCGAGGTGCGTGCGGCGGTGGCAGCGATCAGTACCGGCGGCGTCGTCGACGCGACGGCCGGCATGTTGTGGTGCTCTGCGGACCAGTAACGGCGATAGCCCAGGTCGTCGGCGCGCTGCGCCAGCGCGAGCGAGGCGGCGACGGCCTGGCTGCTGGTCTGGCCGGAACGGACGGGAACGAGGTCGAGAACGGAGAGTGCGGGAGACATCGACAGCGACAACCCCGCGCGCGCCTCTCGCATTCCGCCGCCGGATCTCAACCGGCGTTCTTCACGACCTCGTAGGCCGCCAGGGCCGCGTCGCGCGATGCCTTCAGGTCGACGATGGGGTCCCTGTCCTCGGCATCCGGCGCCCACTCGCGGACGTACCGCCCGTCGCCATCGAATTTCTTCGCCTGCAGCTCCGGGTTGAAGATGCGGAAGTAGGGGGCCGCGTCGGCGCCGGAGCCGGCGACCCACTGCCAGTTGAACGGGTTGCTGGCGGCATCCGCATCGACGAGGGTGTCCCAGAACCACTCCTCGCCGCGGCGCCAGTCGATGAGGAGGTTCTTGATGAGGAAGGATGCCGTCACCATCCGCACCCGGTTGTGCATGAAGCCCGACGCCCACAGCTCGCGCATGCCGGCGTCCACCAGGGGAACCCCGGTCTCGCCGCGCTGCCACGCGCGCAGCATCGATGGCCTCAGTCGGGGCCAGGGGAACGCGTCGTACGCGGGCTTGAGGTTCGTGGTCGCCAGATCCGGCGCGTGGAAGAGGGTGTGCCAGGCGAACTCGCGCCAGCCGACCTCGGAGAGGAAGCCGGCTACGCGGGCGCCCGATTCGACGGCCGCGTGCCACACCTGGAATGGGCTCAGCTCTCCCCACCGCAGCCGTGGCGACAGCATCGAGGTCGCGCCCCCGGCGGGCTCGTCGCGGGCGCGGTCGTAGTCGGCGACATCCTCGGCGAGGAACTCCCGCAGGCGGTGGCGTGCGGCGAGTTCGCCGGGAGTCCAGCGCTCGCGCAGCCCGCCCGCCCAGTCCGGTCTCGTCGGCAGCAGCGCCCAGTCGTCGAGGTCGTCGGATGCCGGGTACGTCGACGCCCCGCGCAGCTCGCGCGGCTCCGCGAGCGGCTCGCGCGGAGCGGGAAGCTGCTGACACGCTTTCCAGAACGGCGTGAACACCCCGTAGGGCGTCCCCGCGCCGGTGCGGACGGTCCACGGTTCGAACAGCAACGATGCCGCGAACGAGCTGACTTCGAGGCCGTCGGCTCGCAGTGACGTCTTGAGGCCCGCGTCCACCTCGCGTTCGGGCGTGCTGTACCGCCGGTTCCAGAACACCGCGCCGGCGCCGACCTCGCGGGCGAGTGAAGGGATGACCTCGGATGCGGCGCCGCGGCGCAGGACGAGGCGGGTGCCCTTCTCGCGCAGGCGCTCGCCGAGCGCGGTGAGGGAGTGATGCAGCCACCACCGGGCGGCGCCGCCGAGGGGACGCATACCCGGCGACTCCTCGTCGAGCACATAGACCGCGATCACGGGCTCGTCGCGATCGACGCCCGCACGCAGCGCGGGATTGTCCGCGACGCGGAGGTCGTCGCGGAACCAGACGAGACTCGGGGATGCCGGCATGGCTCCATCGTGCCGGGTCCGTCGGGCTGCGGCGAGCCCTTGCGTATGCGGTGGCGCTGGCGGTACGTGGCGGGAATCTTTGTGAGTACAGTTGTACTCACAAAGATGAAGAGGCGGGTCGCATGATCGTCATACTGATCGTGGCGTGCGAGGTCGGGTTCTGGGTAGCCGTGCTCGCCGGCCTCCTCGCGCGCTACCCCCTGCGGCGACCGCGGCTGGGGGCAGCGCTGCTGATCGCGGCTCCGGCGATCGACGTTGTGCTGTTGATCCTCGTGGCCGTCGACTTGCTCCGCGGAGGGGCTGCCTCGTGGCAGCACGGGCTGGCCGCGATCTACATCGGCTTCTCGGTCGCCTTCGGCCATCAGGTCATCTCGTGGGCCGACGTGCGCTTCGCGCACCGTTTCGCCTCCGGGCCTCCGCCCGTCAGGCTCTCGGGTACCGCATACACGATCGCGTGTTGGAAGGACGTGTTGCGCACCATCGTCATGGTGGTGATCGCGGGCGGTGTCACGTGGGGGCTGATCGCGCTCGCCCGCGACGGCAACGGGGCTGACGAACTGCTGGTCAACGTTCGGATCCTTGGGATCATCCTCGCCGCCGACGTGATCTGGGCTGTGAGCTACACCATCTGGCCCCGACGCGCGTCGTCAGCGCCGCCCGTCGGGGCACACTAGCTCTCATGCCCCGGCTCATCGACCAAGACGCTCGCACGCGAGACATCGCCGCGGCCTCGCTGCGCGTGCTCGAGCGCGACGGCCTCGCGGGACTGTCGGTGCGCGGCGTGGCAGACGAGGCGGGCATCGCCGTCGCGTCGCTGCGGCGCACCTTTCCCACGCAGCATGCGCTGCGCGAGCACTGTCTGCTGCTCATCGATCGGCGGGTGTCCGCGCGCATCGCCGGGCTTCTCGGGCACTCCGCGGGACGTCGGCTCGCTGAGGAGATCCTGGAACAGCTGTTGCCGCTCGATCATGACCGGCGGGTGGAGCTGCTCGCCCAGATCCAGCTCGGCGTGCTCGCTCTCACCGATGCGCGGCTGCGCGACTCGGTCCTGCGCCTCAACGGCGGGGTCGCCGCGGCGTGTCGCGCGTGCATCGAGCTTCTGCGAGAGGCGGACGACCTCGGCGTCGGGCGCGACCCGAACCTGGAGGCCCAGCGGCTGCACGCCCTGCTGGATGGCGCCGCCCTGCACGCGGTGTGGGGCGGGGAGGATGACGCGGAGGCGGCGCGCCGCCTGGTCGTCGCGCACCTCGACGACATTGCCCGCCGTCCCCGCTAGAGCGTGGGGGAGGTGTGCCCGGTGGGTACGGCGAGCCGGAGCGCGCCGGCGTGGATGCGCACGTCGACGGCCGTGGCCTCGCCGAACTCGTCCCCGTCGAGCTGCACCGGCGTGGCGACGCCGGCGGCGATCTGGATGCCGGTACCGCGTGCGTACCGGATGGAGTTGTCCCGGGTGCGCAGCCGCAGAATGCGCCGTCCGGCGCGGAACCTGCGCAGCACGCTGTTGTCCCAGGCGACGCGGCGCCACACCGCGAGCCAGCCGAAGGCCGTCTTGGGTTGGAAGATCGCGATGTCGAGCTGCCCGTCGGCGACCGACGCCTCGGGGATCAGCTCCAGACCGGCCGGCAGCGAGCCGCAATTGGCGAAGAGCACGCTCTGCACGTGTGCGCGGTGTATCCGGTGGCCGGCGACCTGGTACATGATGCCGAAGGGTTTGGCCTTCACGAGCGAGCGGGCGGCGCCGTCGACGTAGGCGACCCACCCGACCTTCTTCTTCAGATCGCCGCTGGTGTTGGCGATCATGGCGGCATCCAGACCCATGCCGCCCATCACGACGAACGCACGCTCCTCCCGCTGTCCGTCGGGGCGCACCAGCTCCGCGAACCCCACATCGATCGCGTGGACATCGCCCGCGAAGGTCGCCGCGATCATGGCGTCGGGATCGGAAAGGGGAAGCTGGAGGTTGCGGGCGAGCAGATTGCCGGTGCCGCTCGGCACGATCGTCAGCGGCACCTCCACGCCCGCCATGGCCTCGCTGACCGCGCGGACCGTGCCGTCGCCGCCCGCGACGAGCACCGCATCGGCTCCGGCCGCGATCGCCTCGCGCGCCAGACCGTCGCCGAGTTCGTCGACGGTCGTCTCGTAGAAGAGCGGCTCCGCCCACCCTGCGTCGGCGGAGTGACGGGTCACCGCATCGCGCAGCTGATCGACCTCGACCTTGATCGGGTTGTAGACCAGCGCCGCGCGGCGAGGCGACGCCTCATCACCGGAGGGTGCAGCGACGTCAGCGGATGCCATGCGGCTAAACATACCCGGCGGTGAACATCAGCGGCGGGGCGGGCGGATCGTGGCGCCGCGGCACTCGCTGCGGCTGAGGCCATGGACGGGTAGAACGGAGGGAGGGGACAAGCGCGTCAGATCCGCTCCGCTGTTCGCTGGGCGGGCTGGATCGCCCTGTTCCTCGCCCTTGCGATCCCGCTGGGCACCTCCCTCGTCGCCATGGCGGTATTCAGGAACCCGTCCTGCGCCACCGCGCGATGGAGTGTGGCGCCGCAACCGCGATCGGGATCGCCGTGGGGGGCACTGCTCGGATCGACACGCTCGGCGGGGTGCAACGCGCCGACGCCGTCCACTTCGGCGTGACCGTGATCGTCGTGGTCGTCATCGCCGCGACGGCACTCGTGCGTCAGTTGGATCCGTCGCAACCCGTGAACGCATGGGTGTTCTTCGCCTCCGCGGGAGGCATGGCTGCCTACGTCGTGTCCTCGCTGATCCTCGGACTGCGCCTCGCGGCTCGGCACCGTCTCTAGACACACGCCGTCTGCGACGGCTCCCCGAGCCGTCGTGCCCGACGACCGAGCAGGGGCGACCCCGCGAACTAGACTTGTCGGGTGATCGATCTCGCCCTTCTCCGCGACAATCCGGACCTCGTCAAGCGCTCGCAGGAGGCGCGCGGCGAGTCGGCCGACACCGTCGACGCCGCGATCGAAGCCGACCGCGCCCGGCGCGCGGCGATCACGGCCTTCGAAGAGCTGCGCGCCGCACAGAACGCGCACGGCAAGACCGTCGCCTCGGCGCCAAAGGAGGACAAGCCCGCGCTCGTCGCGCAGGCGAAGGAGCTGAGCGATCGCGTCAAGGCCGCGCAGCAGGCCGTCACCGCGGCCGAAGAGGCCGCCGACGCGGCCCTCGCCCGCATCGAGAACATCGTCATCGACGGGGTTCCCGCCGGCGGCGAGGAGAACTTCGTCACCGTCCGTACGCACGGCGAACCGGCATCCTTCGACTTCGAGCCCCTCGACCACCTCGCCCTCGGTGAGAAGCTCGGCGCGATCGACATGGAGCGCGGCACCAAGGTCTCCGGCAGCCGCTTCTACTTCCTCACCGGCATCGGCGCCCGCCTCGAGTACGCCCTCATGTCCCTCGCGCTCCAGCGCGCGGTGGAT
The DNA here is from genome assembly GCF_028550675.1 of Sphingomonas sp. BLCC-B65. Taxonomy (NCBI): domain Bacteria; kingdom Pseudomonadati; phylum Pseudomonadota; class Alphaproteobacteria; order Sphingomonadales; family Sphingomonadaceae; genus Sphingomonas; species Sphingomonas sp. BLCC-B65. Next base: position 2,367,641 of record NZ_JAQQGL010000001.1, read on the forward strand.
GCCGGGTTCATCCCCATGATCCCGCCGACGCTCGTGCGCCCCGAGGTCATGCGCGGCACCGGCTTCCTCGGACAGCACGCCGACGAGGTCTACAAGCTCGAGGCCGACGACCTCTACCTCGTCGGCACGAGCGAGGTCCCCCTTGCGGGCTACCACATGGGCGAGATCCTCGACCTGACCGCCGGCGCGAAGCGCTACGCCGGCTGGTCCACCTGCTACCGGCGCGAAGCCGGGTCGTACGGCAAGGACACCCGCGGCATCATCCGGGTGCACCAGTTCAACAAGCTCGAGATGTTCGTCTACACGACCCCGGAGGATGCCGAGGCCGAGCACCTGCGCCTCGTCGCTCTGCAGGAGCAGATGCTGCAGGACCTCGGTCTCAGCTACCGCGTGATCGACGTGGCCGCGGGAGACCTCGGATCCAGCGCGGCGCGCAAGTACGACGTCGAGGCCTGGGTTCCGACGCAGGGCTCGTACCGCGAGCTGACCTCCACCAGCAACTGCACGACCTACCAGGCGCGACGCCTCGACGTGCGCTACCGGCCGAGCGTCGACGGCGTGGCGAGCAAGACCGCTCCGGTCGCGACGCTGAACGGCACCCTCGCGACCACCCGATGGATCGTGGCGCTGCTGGAGACGCACCAGCGCGCCGACGGGTCGGTGGTGATCCCCGAGGTGCTGCGGCCCTACCTCGGTGGCCTCGAGGTGGCGGAGCCGATCGCATGAGCGGCCCGCGCGCCGAAGACCGTCTGCCGCCCACGGGTGCGATCGAGGTCGTCGACGCGCCGAAGGCCGCGCACCTCGTCGACGATCTGGCGACGGATGCCGAGAACCCCGCCGTCGCGACGGAGCGCCTGCTCATCGCGCTCGACGTCGACGGCACGGTGCTGCTGGAGGACGAGACCCTCAGCCCGGGTGTCGTGGAGGCCGTCGCGCACGCTCATCGCGCCGGACACGAGGTAATGCTCGCCACGGGCCGCAGCTGGGAGGGCACCCGCGGCATCCAGCACGTGCTCGAGCTCGCCCCGGAGTACGCGGTCTGCTCCAACGGCGCCGTCATCATGAAGCGCGTCGGGGGCGACTTCGCGGAAGAAGGCCGCTACGAGCGCTTCCACGTCGAAACGTTCGACCCCTCGGAGGTCGTCGACCTCTTGCGCGCGCACCTGCCGCACGCGAAGTACATGGTGGAACTCGCCGACGGCGAGCGGCTCTACACCGAGCGGCTCGACGACTGGAACCTGGCGCACGCGCGCCGAGTCGACTTCGCCGAGCTCGTCGCGCAGCCCGTCTGCCGCGTCGTCGTGGTCGCACCCGACGAGACCGACGAGGACTTCCTGGCCCTCGTCGAACGCATCGGCCTCACCAAGGTCTCGTATGCCGTGGGCTGGTCGGCGTGGCTCGACATCGCGCCGCAGGGCGTCGACAAGTCGACCGCCCTCGAGCGCGTGCGCACCTGGCTCGGCGTGGAGAGCGAGCGCGTACTGGTGATGGGCGACGGCCGCAACGACCTCGGTATGTTCCGCTGGGCCCTCGATCACGGTGGCCGTGCCATCGCGATGGGACAGGGGCCCGACGAGGTGCGCCGTGAAGCAGGAGAGGTCACGGCTTCGGTGCACGCCGGCGGCGTCGCCGACATCCTGCGCGAACTCTGACGCCTTTTCAGCCGCCGCCCAGGACGACGCGCGATGATGGGCATCGTGCGTCGACTAGACTCGTCGCCTGTCTGAGGGATGCCGCGGCATCCATCGGGAGGGTTGTCCGAGCGGCCGATGGACCCGGTCTTGAAAACCGGTGGGCAGAGATGTCCCGTGGGTTCGAATCCCACACCCTCCGCAGAAGCGGTCGTGCCCGCTGTCGAAAGGTCCCCCGTGAGTCCACGCCCCGAGCGCCCTCGTCGGCAGCCCGTCGCCCGCCACGGCATCCTGAAGTCTCCGCACCCGCTTTCGCAGGTGCTCGCGATCCTCGCGGCGATCGTCGCGGTCGCCGTGGTGAGCACGACGGCCGTGGGCGCGTTCTATGTGTGGGATGCCGCGCGTGCCGTACAGGCCGCCGGTGTCTCGATCGGCGGCGATGACGAAGCGCTTCCGCCCACGCTCGGCGAGATCGAGGGCGGCGCCAACATCCTCGTCGTCGGCACCGACTCGTGCGAGGGGCCCAACGCCGCCCTCTCCGGTGCTTGCCAGGCCGGCGACACCGACGGCGAGCGCAACGACGTCACGATGCTCGTGCACATCTCCGATCAGCCGCGTCGCGTCACGGTCGTTTCCTTTCCGCGCGACATGATCGTGCCGATCCCTTCGTGCACCGGCCCGGACGGCACGCAGTACTCCGCGATGAGCGGTCAGATGCTCAACGCGTCGTACATGTACGGCGGCCTGTCGTGCACCGTGGCGACCATCGAGAAGCTGACCGGCATCGACATCCAGTTCGCCGCCGCGACGCGATGGACGGGTGTCATCGCGATGTCCGACGCCATCGGCGGCGTCGACGTCTGTGTCGCCGACGACATCAGCGACAGCCACACCGGGCTCAACCTGACCAAGGGCGAGCACACGCTGATGGGCGTCGAAGCCCTGCAGTTCCTCCGCATCCGTCACGGCATCGGCGACGGTTCGGACCTCGGCCGCATCTCGAACCAGCAGCAGTTCCTGAGCTCTCTGGTGCGCAAGCTGCAGTCCGAGGGCGTGCTGGGCAACCCGGCGACCCTCTTCAACCTCGCCAACACCGCGATCTCGCAGGTGACCGCCGACCCGCCACAGGTCGTGCTGAGCTCCACCCTCGCGAACCCGCAGCGGATGGTGCAGATCGCGATGGCGGTGCGCAGCGTGCCGTACCAGGACATCGTCTTCGTGCAGTACCCCACGGTGTATGCGACCGGCGGTTCCCGTGTCGACCCCGTCACCTCGGCGGCCAAGGTGCTCTTCGACGCGCTCGCCAACAACCAGCCGATCCAGCTGACCGGGTCGACCAGCGACGGCTACGGCACCGAGGTCGTCGGTGAGGCGACGCCGTCGCCCGCCGACCCGGGCGCCACGCCCAGCCCGACCGCCACCGGCGACGCCGGCGCGACGGCTGCGGCACCCACGCCCACGCAGGAGGCCGTGCAGCTGCCGTCCTCGATCACCGGGCAGACCGCGGCCCAGGTGACCTGCACCGTCGCCCAGCGCTGATCGTGCCGTCGACCGGATGCGGCGGCATCCGGTTCGGCAGCACGCTCCGAAACCGTTATGCTTGCGGGGTGCGTTCGCGCGGTTTCGACCGGCAGCGCCTGGAGACGTCGCATAGTCAGGCCTAGTGCACCACCCTGCTAAGGTGGAGTCCCCTTACGGGGACCGAGGGTTCAAATCCCTCCGTCTCCGCCACTTCCCCTTTCGCTGCAGCGGTTCGCTCACCGTCAGTTGATGATGTCGCCGCGCTCCTCGGGCGGTCGGGACGTGATGCGCTCGCGCCACAGCTGCCGCTCCTCCGGTGTCAACCGCGGCCAGTCCGCGACCTCCTCGACCACACGCAACGCCTGCGCGCTGCGATAGGAGCGGGTCGGGTTTCCGGGGAACTTCTTGTCGGTGACGTTCGGATCGTCCTCGAAGGCACCTGTCGGCTCGACGAGGTACACGCGAGGAGCGCGGCCGTCGGCGGCGAGGTCGGCGGCGAGTTCGGCCGCGAGGCCGGCGCCGGGCAGCAGCGCGGTGAAGTAGATGTGGTTCATCACGACCTCGGGTCGATAGTTCGATCGAAACCCCGGGCTCAGGACGTCGCCCGGGTGCAGGTCGGCGACCGTGCCGTGGAAGAAGGGACCTGTCTCGTCGGCTGCGCTCATGCTGTCAGCGTAGATCGCCGGCGGTTCTCGAGTGCGCGTGCCGAGTTCTCCTGCCGAGAGAACCGGCAAGGGGATTGACGTTCATGCGGAATCCGCGTCAGTCTCGTGAGGTCGTCAGGAGACCCCCCCATGCCCCAGATCACCATCCGCCCCATCCACCCGTCCGACGCGGGCGAGGTGCTGACCGTGCAGCGGGCGGCCTTCGTCGCCGAGGCGCTCATCTACGGCGACCCCGATATGGCCCCGCTCACTCAGACGCTGGAGGAAGTCGAGTTCGAACTGCGCGACAACCTCGGCTGCGTCGCGATCGCGGGGACGCGACTGGTGGGGGTCGCGCGCGCCGTCGCCGATGGGGATATGCTCCTCGTCGGCCGGATCGCGATCGCTCCCGATCAGCAGGGTGAGGGCATCGGATCGAGATTGCTGGAGGCCGTCGAACAGCGAGGCGTCGAGAGCGGATGCCGGCGGGCGGAGCTGTTCACCGGATCGCTGAGTGCGCAGAACATCGCGTTGTACGAGAGCCGCGGCTATCGGGAGAGCGCACGCATCGATCAGGGGGACGGCACCGCGCAGGTGTTCCTGCAGAAGGAGATCGCAGCGGCGGACGCCACCGGGGGCTGACGTCCTCCGCTGCGCAGGCGTACGGTCCCCGTCAGAACACGTCGCCCATGTCCCACCCGTCGTCACCGTCGTCGTCGCCACCGTCGGCGGACGGCGCGGGGGCTGCGGGGGGAGGTGTGAACATGCTGGAGATGCCCTGCGCGAGCAGCACACCGCCCGCGACGCCTGCTGCTCCGGCGGCCGCGGTGCGCAGGAAGCTGCCACCACCGCCACCACCGGCGGGTGCCGCCTGATCGGCTCCGCCGTCGCGCCGGGACCCGAACAGGCCTCCCCAGCGTGGGCGCGGGCTCTCCTCCGCGGCGGCGGGCGCGGCGGTCGCGGGCGCTGCCGGAGGCGTGGCGGCGGGCGCGCCCGCTGCGGCGAGAGCCTCCTTCTGCAGCAGCACGGTCTGCACGAGGAAGTACAGCGCGTCCGGCTGCGTGCCGATCAGCTGATCGATCAGGCGGGCCGCCTCGGCATCCTTCTGGATCGGTCCCGCACCGCGCACCGCGTCGGCGAGGTCGACGATCAGTCGCACATCCGAAGTCTGCATGGCATGTCCTTTCGTTCGGCGCGGATCGGCGTCGGGTGCCGTGGCCGCGCTCTTCCATGCTCGGTCGCCGGGGACTGCGGGCCCATCCGCCGGGCGGCCGGGAACGCTTGCCGACCGGCGGACACCCCTCGCCCGACGGCGGGGCGGGATCAGTCCGTGCGGCGCGGCAGGGTCAGGCGCACGAGGAAGCCGTCATCGAGAGGGTGGGCGTCGAGGGTTCCCCCCAGGATCTCGGCACGCTCGCGGAGGCCTCTCAGCCCCAGACCCGCGCCGGGCAGATCGAGAGCCGGCTCCGTCATCGCGCCGTTGGTGATCGTGACACCGCACGCACGGTCGTCCTGCCAGAACGCGACGGCGACGGGCGAGCCGGGCGCGTGCTTGCGGACGTTGGTCAGTGCCTCCTGCACGGTGCGGTAGACGGCGCGTTGCGCCGCGGGCCCGAGATCTTCGGGTGGGGCTCCGGTGACCGCCAAGGCCATGCCGGTCGATGCGAGCAGTGCGGGAAGCTCCGCGATCGTCGGCTGCGGCGCGAGACCGGGACTGCGGGTGCCGGCGGCGCGCAGCAGCATGACCATCGAGCGGAGCTCCTCCAGAGTCGTCGAACTCAAGGACCGGATGGATGCCGCGCCCTCCCGCGCCGCGGCATCCGCCGCCGTGACCTGCAGAGCGGCCGCCTGCACCGCGATCAGACTGACCTGATGCGACACGACGTCGTGCATCTCGCGCGCCAGCTGGTTGCGCTCTTGGTCGAGGACGGACTGCGCGTACAACTCCTGTTCGTGGCGCTTGGTCGCCTCGATCTCCTCGAGGCGCGCGTGCAGCTCCTCCGTCGTCTGCAGGAGTTGGCCGAGCAGGATGGGCGCCGCCGCGGTGGCCGCTTGGTACACGAAGGTGACCGCGGTCCAACTCTGGTCGACGACGAGCTGATCGACGATCGGCCACCCGATGGCCTCGGCCGCGGCGAACGCCGCTCCCGCGAGAATCAGCAGCCCGCGGGCCCGCGTGCGCGCCGACAGGCTGAACAGCGCGATGACGGGTGCGGCGAGCACATTCGCGATGAGTGCGGCAGGCAGGGTGAGTGCGAAGGCCAGCGCCGGCCAGCGACGCCGCAGCAGCAGTGCGGCGCACCCGAGGATGCAGACCGCGAGCGTCAGGGGGTCGTCGGTGTTGGCCGAGAGGTAGGCGTCGGCGGCGGCCACGGCGACGGCGAGAAGATCGACGACGAACGGCGGGACCCGCCGCCACCATGCTCGGATGGCGTTCACACCGTGTCGTCCCGTTCGGCGCCGTCGTGCGCGTCGAGCAGGCCCGCGCGCTGCGCTGCGAGCGCCGCCTGCACGCGACCGGCGACTCCCAGCTTCGCGAGGATCGCGCTGACGTGGTCCTTGACGGTGCCGGCGCCCAGGTAGAGCCGCCCGCCGATCTCCGCGTTGGAGAGCCCCTGAGCGACGAGCGCGAGCACCTGCTGCTCGCGACCGGTGAGCGTCGCGACGCGCTCGGCCTCGGCATCCATGGCCAGGCGGCCCGGCTGCGTGTCCAGAAGCCGACGCGACGCGCGCGGGGCGAGCACGACGCCGCCCGCGGCGAGAGCCCGCACGTACTGCGCGAGCTGATCGGGCTCGGTGTCCTTCAGCAGAAACCCGGAGGCGCCGGCGTTGAGCGCAGTGAGCACGTACTCGTCCGCGTCGAACGTCGTCAGCATCGCGATCGCCGGCCGATCGGGCATCGCGGTGAGCACGTTCAACAGCGTGAGCCCGTCCACCTGGGGCATGCGGATGTCGAGGAGCAGCACGTCGGGCTTCTCCGCCTTGATCACCTCGAGTGCGTCGACACCGCTCGCGCTGGCGACCACACGGATGTCGGGTGTCGCATTCAGGATGAGTGTGAAGCCGCTGCGCACCAGCGCTTCATCGTCCACGATGACGACACGGATCATCGACGCCACCTCCCTCCCTCAGAACCTAGATCATGGTGCTCGCGGTCGCGTCCACGTCGTCGGACGTTCCGCCATCCGCCGGGAGGGAGGCCCGCCGATCGGCGGGGGCGGATGACACCTGCCGACCGATGCGTCGGCGCGCGGATCGAGGTTGGCTCGATGGTGTGAAACCTGCCTTCTCCGCCGTCGTCCGTGCTGTGCTGCGCCACCCCGTGTCGCTCGCCGTCGCCGCGGGGGCCCTGGGGATGGGGGTCGCCCATGTCACCGCGGCGGGAGAAGTCGCGCTGGACGGGGCGGCCTTCAGCGTGCTGTCGTGGCTCGGCCTGGTCGTGATGCTCGCGATCGTCGAGCGCATGATGGGAAGCGCGCGGGCGGTGCTCGTGACCGCTGCGGGCACGGCGACGGCCGTCCTGCTCGCCTGGGGTGTCTTGTCCACTCTTGCCGCTCTCGGGGAGCAGCTGTCGGTAACGGCCCTGCAGTACCAACCGTGGGTGCCCTCGGTCACGACGGCCCTTCTGGTGACGGTCGCGTCGGGCTCGCTGCGTCCCGCGACGCGGCGACGCGTCCGCTGGGCCGCCGTCACGATCATCGTTGCGATGCTCCTGGTCAACGGCCATGCCTCCGATCTGGCCCGTGCGGCGGCGGTGCTGCCCGGCCTCGCCGCAGCGGCGTGGTGGGCGCCGTCCGCCGCGGTGCGCCCGTGGCCGGCCGGCGCGCGCAGTACGTGGCGACGCCTCGTCTCATCCGCGCTCATCGTCCTGGCCAGCGCCCTCGCGCTGGCGGCGGTGACCCCCGACGCCAGCGGAATCCTGGCGTGGACGGGCGCCGCGGTCGATGCATCCCTCGCGCCCCTGGCCGCCGCGCTTCTTCTGGTCAGCGCGTTGCTGATCGATCTCGGTCGGATCGTGGGCGTCGTGCTCGCCGGGGCTGTGCTCGTCACGGTCGCCGCCGTCGTGTTCGTCGAGGTGCTGCTCACACCTCTGGTCGAGGGGGACCTCTGGTGGTCCGGGATCAGCGGCGGCGAGATGGAATGGCAGATCGTCATCGCGCTCGCCGGTGTCCTTCCCGCGCTGGCCGCGCTGAGCGTGGTGATCGGCGCTCGCGCGATCGTGCGGCGCGCGGCGCCGACGGCGACGGCGGAAGACCGCGCCGCCGCCCGGGACGCCGCACACGCTCTCGGAACCGGCACCTTCGCCCACATGGCGACCTGGGCGGGCAACTCGGTGTGGGTCGGCCCGGACGGCGCGGTGGTCGCGTATCGCGTGCGCGGCGGCGTGGCGATCACGGTGGGTGATCCGATCTGCTCCGACCGCGCGGCCACCGTCCGCGCATTCTCCGACTTCTGCGATCAGCGGGGATGGATGCCGGTCCTGTACAGCGTCCATGCCGAAACGGCCGCCGATCTGGCCGGCGCAGGCTGGTCCACGATGCCCGTCGGCACCGAAGCGGTGCTCGCGACCGCCGGCTTCAGCCTCTCCGGCAAGCGGCGTCAGGACCTGCGGACCGCCGTCAACCGTGCCGCACGCGAATCGGTCGAGGCAGTATGGACTCGCTACGTCGATCTCGACGCGGCCGCGCGAGAGCAGGTCGACCGCATCTGCGGGCATTGGGCGCAGGACAAGGCGCTTCCGGAAATGGGCTTCACCCTCGGCGGCCTTGCCGAACTGAAGGACGAGGAGGTGCGCCTGATGCTCGTCGTCGGCGCCGACGGCGAGATCCACGCCGTCACGAGCTGGCTTCCCCGTCGACGGGCGGGCGTCGTCGTGGGATGGACCCTGGATGTCATGCGCCGCGCCGAAGCGGCCATGCCGGGAGCGATGGAGTTCGCGATCGTGTCGACCATCCGGCAGGCGGAGGTCGACGGCATCCCGACGATCAGCCTGTCCGGCACACCGCTCGCTCCGCACGAGGGTGCCGTACCCGGACGGATCTCGCGTCGGGTGGTGCGGGCCCTCGAGCCGGCCTACGGGTTCGCCTCCCTGGAGAGGTTCAAGGCGAAGTTCGGCGCCGAGCACCGCCCCCTCTGGATGTGTTACCCCGAGGGCCTCCAGCTCGGGCGCGTCGGATCGGCTCTGGTCCGCGCCTATGTTCCCGGCCTGCGGCTGCGCGCCATCTTCGCGACGCTGAAGGCGATGGCGTGAGGTCACCGTGCTGACGACATTCCTGCTCGTCACCGGTGTCGCCCTGTTGATCTGGTCGCTGTGGAGCCGGACGTTTCGGCGTGCAACGGTGAACGGGCCGATCGTGATGACCGGGCTCGGTCTGATCGTCGGGGCCGTGCTGCCCACTCAGGGCATTCTCTTCATGGAGTCGAAAGCGACGCTCTTCCTCGCCGAGATCGTCCTCGCGTTCCTGCTGTTCGTCGACGCGCTGGATGTGCGCGGCTCGGTGCGTTCGCAGTTCACGGGGGTGCCGGTCCGCCTGCTCGGTATCGGCCTGCCGCTCTCGCTCGTGCTCGTCCTCGCGGTCGGGCTGATGCTCCCGCTCGGTCTGTCGGTCGCCGTCGTGCTCGCCATCGCCTGCATCGCGGTTCCCGCCGACTTCTCGCCCGAAACCTCCCTCGTCCGCGACGAGCGGATTCCCGCGCGCGTGCGGCGCTGGCTCAGCGTCGAGAGCGGCTACAACGACGGCCTCGTCTCTCCGCTCCTGCTCGCCGCGCTCGCGTTCGCCTCGGCGGGAACCACGGGCGACGCCGGGCGCGCGTTCGCCGTCGCGGCCCCCGCCGGGCTCATCGCCGTTCTCGTCGGCGCGGCGGTGGGCGCGGCCATCGGCGGCGCGACCCGCTTCGCCGATGAGCGCGGGTGGACCGAGCCGCAGAGCATGCGCATCGCCTTCGTCGCCGCACCGCTCATCGTCTTCGCGGCCGCCGTCATGCTGCACGGCAACGGCTTCGTCGCCGTGTTCGTCGCCGGTATCGCCATCCGGCTGACGCGCGGGGAGAAGGGGCTCGACCGCGCTGAGCTCACGCTGTTGGAGGATGTGTCGTGGCTGACCAATCTGCTGCTGTGGCTGGCCTTCGGCTTCGCCGCCGTCGTGCTGCTGAGCGAGACGTATGACTGGTGGCCGGCGATCGCCCTGGCGCTCGTCGCGCTCACCATCGGGCGGATCATCCCCGTCGGCATCGCCCTGCTCGGAAGCGAGGCAACTCGCCAGGAGCGGATCTTCGTCGCGGTGGTGGGGCCGCGAGGCGCGGCATCCATCGTGTTCGGGCTCATCGCCGCGAACGCCCTGCCCGGCGAGCAGGGGTTTCTCGTGCTGGCGGCGACCTGCATGGTCGTGCTGGGAAGCGTCGCGATCCACGGGATCGGCGGGCCCCTGCTCGTTCGGCGCCTGTGGGGAGCACGCGCAGCGGATGCCGCACCGCCCCGGGTAGGTGCCGCGGCGGCATCCGTCAAGCCCCCGGCGTGATCCGGTGATGTGCGCGAGGCTGGGGGTGGAGGCGCACCATGACCATCGACACCACGCCGTCCCGTCGCACTGAGCGACCGGAGGAGGGCCATCGACCCGGTCCCGGTGCGGACGCTCCCGCCGCCGGCGCCGACGAGGCGTATCGGCTGGTCATCGACGATATCGACCGCTACCGCGTCATCGCCGACGGCCTTGTCGTCGGGTACGTCGACGTGGTCGGTGCCGTCTTCGTGGCGCTCGCGGGGGCGTCCTATGCGCAGGCGACCGAGGTGCACCAGGCTCTCGTGCTCGAGGACGCGCTCGCAGCTCTCATGAGTCGGCGGTAACGCGCGGGCGGGTGGCGTCCGTCATCGGCACGGCGACGCCGGAGACGCGGACGCGCCCCGTCGCCGGAACGTCGACGACGAGCAGGCCGGGGCGACCGACGTGCAGGCCCTGCTCGATCGCGATGCGTGCCGGCACGCGCACGGCGTCGAGCTCGCGCAGGTAGGCGCCCAGTGCGGCGGCCGCGGAGCCGGTGGCGGGGTCTTCGGTGATCCGCCCGACGGGAAACAGGTTGCGCACGGTGAAACGATCCTCCGCCACGCGGTGCGCGACGGTGATCGTCGCGGGCCAACCGCGCGCATCCATGAGGGCCCGCACGCGGTGTGGGTCGAAGGTGAACGCATCGAAGCGGGTGCGGTCGGCCAGCACGATGACCGGATGCGGATTGCCCGCATCGGCGATGCGCGGTGGCAGCGTCGAGTCGAGCTCGTCGCTGCTGAGCCCGAGCAGCAGGAGGATCGCGTCCCGGTCATCGGGATCGAGGGCGCGCACGGAGGTCGGAGCGCTCGTGAAGGCCGCGCGGATGCCGCCGGCGCCGCGTTCGATCTCGATGCGGATGTCGCCGACGGGGGTGTCGAAGACGATGGCATCGGCGTCGCTGCGCTCGGCCAGGGCAACGGCCGTGGCGATCGTGGCGTGCCCGCAGAACGGCACTTCGGCGATGGGGGAGAAGTAGCGCACCGCGCGCGCCCCGTCCTCGCGCATCCCGGTCACGAAGGCGGTCTCGGCGAAGTCGACCTCGGCGGCGATCCGCTGCATGTCGGCATCGTCCAGCCCGCCGGCATCGAGCACCACGCCCGCCGGGTTGCCGCCGGCGGGGTCAGAGCTGAAGGCGGTGTAGCGGAGGATTTCGGGTGCGGCCATCCTCTCAGGCTACGGGCGCGCCAAGCCGGTCGGGGCCGGTGCCGAGGATGCCGCGGGGACGAGCAGTCGCCCGGTGACGATCGCGCCATGGAAGGTGCGTGCCGCGACCGTGAACCATGCCGCCAGCAGCAGGGCGAACAGCGCGTACGCCATGATCGCGAGCATCGTCGAGCCGGTGTGCAGCGCCAGGCCGCTCGCCGCCGTGACGCAGGTGCCGACGGGGAAGGTGAACGACCACCATGTCAGGGTGAACGGCAGGCCGGCGCGCGCGGTGCGCACCGTGATCGCCGCCGCGATCGCGAGCCACAGCAGGGCGAATCCGAAGACCGGAACGCCCAGCACGACCGCCGCGGCGGTCACGGTGGCGGCTCCGCTCGCTCCGACGGCGGCGGGCGCGTGGGTGGCCAACAGGTTCGCCGCCGTGACCGACTGACCGAGCGGCCCCAGAACGATCCACAGGGTGGGCACCATCACCGGCGCGGGGAGTTTGTGCTGGGCCAGCCGGGACCACAGCTGGGGAAGGATCGCCAGCGTCGACAGGAAGGCCACGCCGACCATGAGTCCGCAGGCCACCAGCATCGTCAGGCGCGCCTGTCCCGCAGGCAGATGCTCGATCAGCAGAGCTCCGGTCGCCGCCGACACCATCGGCGGCACGACGGGCATCAACCATCCGCCGAAGGCGGCGTCGGCCGTCGCCTCGTGCCGAGTGAACTGGAGGTAGGGGATCGCCACCGCCGTCGCGAGCCCGAGGATGGTTCCGGCCGTCCAGAGCACCGCGTCGACGGCGACGGCCAGTGTCTCGCCGAGAATCGACGCGCCGACCAGGACGGCGCCTGCGCCCACGGTCAGCAGCGCCATCGCCGGGGCGCCGTAGAAGTGCGCGATCACCGGGTGCAGGTGATGGCTGCGTGCGATCTCGGGGAACCATGCCGCGTGCAGCGCCGACGCGATGAGGAGCACGATGAGCAGCGCCGCGGCGACCAGCCATGCGGCCAGGGCGAGCACCCGCAGCGCCGAGGGTGAGCCGGGAAGCGTCGCTGCCGCCGTGGCGACGATGCCGGTACCCATGACGGAGGCGAACCAGTTGGGCGTGATCGCCGACACGAGCATCCGCCCGCCGGGGACATCGCGGAACAGGCGTCGTGTGCGTGGAGTCGACATCGTCATGTCACCAGCGTCGTGGGCTCTGCGCTGCCGCGGAAGAGCCGTATCTTTGGCAGGGTACAAACTCGGCTTGTGGCTGGAGGGTTCGTGGTCGACATTGAGGCGCTGCGTCTTCTGACGGCACTCGCCGACACCGGCAGTCTGACGGCGGCGGGGCGCCGTCTGGGCGTGACCCAGCAGGCCGCGTCTGCGCGGTTGCGGGCGCTGGAGGGCGACGTCGGTGCGGTGCTGGTCGAGCGTTCTGCGCGCGGCTCGCGGCTCACGCGCGTGGGCGAGCTGGTCGAGGGGTGGGGTCGGGAGGTGATGGCCGCCGCCGACCGCTTCGACGAGTCGGTCGGCGCGTTGCGGGAGCGGCGCCGGGGGACGTTGCGGGTTGCCGCCAGCCTCACGGTCGCCGAGCACCTGCTGCCCGCGTGGGTGGCGGCGTGGCGGGAGCGGGACCCGGCGGCGCCGGGCGTTCGGCTGGATGCCGAGAACAGCGCTGCCGTCATCGCTCGGGTGCGCCGCGGCGGTGCGGATCTCGGCTTCATCGAGACCCCGGATCTGCCGACGGACCTGCGGAACGTCGTGATCGCGCGGGACGAGATCGTGATCGTGGTCTCGCCGTCGCACCCATGGGCACAGCGGCGCCGCCTCGATCCGGCGGAGGTCGCCGGCACCGCGTTGGTGCTGCGGGAGCGCGGCAGCGGCACGCGCCGCGCTCTGGAAGCGGCGCTGGATGCCGCGGGCACCTCCCTGACGGCGGCTCCCGCGGCGGAACTGCCCTCCTCGTCGGCGGTGCGCACGACCGCGGCCACCGGCTTCGCGCCGGCCGCGGTCAGCGCGCTCGCCGTGCGCGACGATCTCCACTCGGGGCGCCTCGTCCGCGTCGAGATGGACGGTGAGGTGATCACGCGCCCGGTCGCGGCCGTCTGGGCCGGTCGCGAGCCCGAGCCCGCGGCATCCCGCCTGCTCGCCGTCATCGCCGACACGCTCGGTATCGGCTGACCGCTGCGCTCAGCGCGGTGGTTGCAGTAGGCGCCCGAACGTGCGGAGGGTCTCGCTGAGTCCGATCGACGGCTCGAGCAGCCACTGGATCTGCAGGCCGTCGGAGGCGGCGATCAAGAGCGCCGCGAGGTCCTCGGCGGGGACGTCGTCGCGGATGTCGCCATCGGCCTGCTGCCGACGAAACGATGACGTGAGCTCGTCGCGCACGCGCTCGAAGCGGGCCGAGAAGAACTCTCGGCCGACGTCGTTGCCCGCCTCCAGCGAGGCCGCCAGCAGCGTCGTATACAGCTGGACCAGTCCCGGCACGTCGACGTTCGCGATCGCCGCAGCGATCATCGTGTCGACGCCGGGGGTGACGATCGGGTCCGCAGCGGCGTTGCGCCGGATCTCGGCATGCGCGTAGACGGCGACCAGCAGCTGCTCCCGGGAGTCGAAGTAGTGCAGCAGAGCGGCATGCGAGACGCCGATCGCCTCGGCGATGCGACGCAGCGACGTGCCGTCGGCCCCGCGCTCGCGGAACACCTCGATCGCGCGGTCCAGGATCTCCTGGCGCCGCGCCACCCCCTTCGGCTGCAGGCCGCGGCGCCCGATCACCGCCTCGTTGCCCGTGCCGTCCGTCGTGCTCACGGCATCCAACCTAGCCGATCCTCGAAGAAGAAACCTCCATGTGGAGGTTTTGTGATACCGTCGCCTCAGCGCCACGCGGACGATGCGCCGCCGACGCCGCACACACGAGACAACGAGGTTCGAAGGACGCACGTCATGACACTGCCCGTCGCTTCCGTCCAGCTCTACACGCTGGCCAAGGAGTTCACCGCCGACATGGGAGGCTCGCTCGACAAGCTCGCCGCGATCGGCCTGCGCAACGTGGAGGCGTTCGATTTCGTCTCCCGCCCCACGCAGGTCCGCGCCGCGCTGGACGCCAGCGGACTCGCCTCGCCCACCGGACATGCACCGCTGCTGTCCGACACCCTCTGGACTCCGGACGGCGAGATTCCGACCCCGGCACCCGAGGTCGTGTTCGCCGCCGCGGCGGAGATCGGCATGACCACGGTCATCGACCCGTTCGTCGCTCCCGAGCGCTGGCTGACGGCCGACGGTGTCGCCGACATCGCCGACCGGCTCAACCGCGCCGCCGAGAAGGCGGCGGAGTTCGGCCTCAGCGTCGGCTACCACAACCACGCCCAGGAGTTCGTCGCCTCCTTCGACGGCGCCACCGCCTACGAGCGCTTCGTCGCGCTGACCGACGAGCGCGTCCAGCTCGAGCTCGACCTCTTCTGGGCGCTCACCGGCGGCCAGGACGTGCCCGCGCTCGTGTCCGCGCTCGGCGACCGCCTCGTCGCGGTGCACGTCAAGGACGGCGTCGTCCCGGCATCCAACCCCTGGGCTCCCGGCGCCGGTTCCTTCGGGTCGGACAGCCTCGACCAGCGCCACGCCGGCACTGCCGACGTCCCTCTCGCGGAGGCGCTGAAGGCCGGTACGGCGATCCGCTACGCCGTGATCGAGTACGACAAGGCCCCCGGAGACGTGTTCGAGGACATCGCCGCCAGCTACGCCTTCCTCCGCGACGGGGGGTACGTCCAGTGAGCGCCCTGCGCGTCGGTGTCATCGGCACCGGAGTCATCAGCCAGACCTACCTGGAGAACCTGACCTCGTTCCCCGACGTCGAGGTCGTGGCCGTGGGCGATCTCCTGCCCGAACGCGCACAGGCCAAGGCCGAGGAGCACGGCGTGCCCAGCTGGGGCACGGGGGAGGACGTGCTGTCGAATCCCGACGTCGACCTCGTCGTCAACCTCACGATCCCGGCGGTGCACGTCGAGGTGTCGAAGGCCGCCGTCGCCGCCGGCAAGCACGTGTGGACCGAGAAGCCGCTGGGCCTGGATCGTGAGAGCACGCGTGAACTGCTCGCGCAAGCCGAGGCGGCCGGTGTGCGCATCGGGTCGGCCCCCGACACGATCCTCGGCCCGGGCTTCCAGACCGCCAAGCGCGCCATCCGCGAGGGCGTCATCGGCACGCCGCTGTTCGTGCAGACGTCGTTCCAGACGCAGGGGCCCGACCTGTGGCATCCCGAGCCGGCGTTCCTGTTCGCACAGGGTGCGGGGCCGCTGCTGGACATGGGGCCGTATTACTTCTCGGCGCTGGTGAGCTTGCTCGGTCCGGTCGCGGGCGTCACG
The DNA here is from genome assembly GCF_028550675.1 of Sphingomonas sp. BLCC-B65. Taxonomy (NCBI): domain Bacteria; kingdom Pseudomonadati; phylum Pseudomonadota; class Alphaproteobacteria; order Sphingomonadales; family Sphingomonadaceae; genus Sphingomonas; species Sphingomonas sp. BLCC-B65. The sequence continues at coordinate 2,383,468 of NZ_JAQQGL010000001.1, forward strand.
GCGCGCGGGTCGCGCTGGCAGACGACCCGTCAGATCCACACCGGTGCGCGGGCGGGCGAGACCTTCCCCGTCGAGGTACCCTCGACCGTCCAGGTGCTGACCTCGTTCGCCGGTGGCCAGCACGGCACCCACCTGCTCAGCTTCGACTCGGCGCTGGAGCGACACGGCGTCATCGAGATCCACGGCTCCGAGGGCACGATCGTGCTGCCCGACCCGAACGCCTTCACCGGACGCATCGCGTACGTGAAGCCGCTCGGTGTGATCCGTGACGGCATGCGGTTCGAGCAGGAGTGGGTCGAGATCCCCGCGCAGGGCACCGTCGTCGGTCGCGGCCTCGGCGTGCTCGACATGGCACGCGCCATCGCGGACGGGCGGCCGCATGTCGCCACCGGTGAGCTCGGGTATCACGTCCTCGACGTCATGCTGTCGGCGCAGGAATCCGCCGGTACCGGCGAGACCCTGACGATCGACAGCACCGTCGCCGACGTGCCGCTTCTGCCCGAGGGGTTCGATCCCTTCGAGAGCACGCTCGCCTGAGTCGCCGCCGGGCGCACGCGAAGAGGGTGGATGCCGGGAGCACCGGCATCCACCCCTCTTCGTCGCCTGATCGACGACCGGCCTCGCGGTCAGTGACCGGCGTGCGGATCGACGGTCATCACGGTGCCGTCGGGTCGCACGAGCGCCGCATCCTGCACGGCGCCGAGCGCCGGTGTGGTCACGACCGCCACGAGACCCGCGGCCAGAAGCAGAGGAACTAAGCGGATCGCGCTGGCCGGGGCCACGGGGCGGCGACCGTCGGCGATGATCATGACGGCGGTGGTCAGCAGGAGGACGACCGCGACCGCCGCGGCGAGAATGCTCGCGCGGCCTCCGGTCAGAACGACGAGCGCGGCGACGCCGATGACAGTGACGAGCGTCGACGCCGCCGCGGTCCGGGAGAGGAGCAGGCGGCCGGTGGTCAGCGCCGCCGCGCCCCAGGCCAGCCACAGCAGTCCCGCCACGGCGAGGACGACGCCCGCCCCGCGGGCCGCGCCCGAAGACACGTCACCCGTGATGGCGGCCGCGCCCATGCCGATCGAGACCAGGCCCGCCCCCCACGCGAGCGGCACGGTCCAGGCGCGCAGGGCGGCTCCCGGAGCGGCCGCCGCGCGGGAGGGCGCGCTCATGCCGTGACCGACCGTGCGCCGCGCTCGGCGCCGAGAGCCACACCGAGCAGCACGATCGCGCTGGCGAGGTGCAGGAAGTGGTCGGGGACGTTCAGCGCGAGGATGTTCGCCGAGGTGCCGACGAGGAAGAAGCCGACCACGCCCAGCAGCAGATAGGCGGCGCCGATGGTGGCGTTGATCGTCTTGGCGGCGCGCACGCTGCTCAGGCCCGCGATCACGAGAGCGGCACCGATGAGAAGGTGCGCGATGTTGTGCAGCGGGTTCACGGCGAAGATCCCCAGCAGCAGTCCACCATCGGTGGCGAGGAATCCCACGCCGCCGGTGACGGCGAAGCCCAGGGCGCCGACGACGAGGTAGACGGCGCCGAAGACGGTGGCGACGAGACGGTTCGGTGACGAGTTCATGACGGACCTCCTGTTCGGGTCGCGACCGGTGTCGTGACGGAGGTTGTTCGCTGCGCCGCCCCGAACGGATTGCGGGCGGGTCGTGCCTCAGCTCAGCCGCGCGGTCACGATCCGCGTCGCGGCGGCGGGGTCGAGGCGGTGGCCGACCGATTCGGGAGAGACGATGAGCTCGGCGTGCGGCATCGCCGCCGCCAGGCGTTCGGCGGCCGCGGTGAGGATCGGGAAGGTCTGCTGGCCGCAGAGGATCGTCACCGGCACGTCGACGGTGAGCATGGCGTCCGTCGGCGTGGACAGCTCGCGGGCCAGCGTCGCGTCGTACACGGTCGACTGGGCCAGCGGCACGATGCCGGCGAAGGCGTCGGTGGCGCGGAACTGCGCGATCATCGCGTCGGGAAGCCCGACGGCCTCGCGCTGGAAGAGGACGACGGCCTCTTCCAGGTCTCCCGCGTCGACGAACTCCTGGATGCGCGACGGCAGATCGGGCGCCGGCTCGTCGATGCCGAAGTGAAACGGGGGTTCGGACAGGAACAGCGCGCGCACCGGCACCCCCGTCTCGACGGCCAGGGATGCCGCGTACAGCGCGATCACCGCACCCGAGGAGTGCCCCAGCACCGCGACTTCTCCGCCGGCGTCGGCGATGACGGCGGCCAGATCTTCCGCCTCACGACGCGGTGAGAACGGGGTCGTGTCGCCGCTGTCGCCCCGAGCGCGCCGGTCGTAGGTGATCGCCCTCATGCCGGACTCGGCCAGCGTCGTGGCGAGCGCCGCGGCATCCTTCGCGGTCGACAGGGCGCCGTTGACGATCACGACGGCGGGCCCCGATCCGGTGTCGTGGACGGCGAGGCGGGTTCCGTCGGCGGAGATCACGTGATGCATGGCCCGATGCAAGCACTGCCCTCCGACATCGTCAAGGGTGTTGGAGCGGACCTCAGAGGAGGTCGGCGCGGTGCACGAGCGCGCCGGCACCGATGAGCGGGGCATCCCCGCCCAGTCCGGCACGCACGACCTTCAACCGCCCGGCGTAGGCGTTGACGGCGTTCTCGCGAACGACGCGTTCGATGCGGTCCGGATAGTCGTCCGCCACGAACGAGAACCCGCCGCCGACGACGGCGAGCTCGAGGTCGAGCAGAGTGGCGGCGCTCGTGAGACCGATACCGACGGCGTGCGCCGATCGTGCGATGGCCGCGACGGCGACCTCGTCGCCCGCGCGGTAGGCGTCGGCGAGCTCTTCGCCGGTCGTGCCCGCCCACCCCTGGGCGCGGGCCCAGGCGACCGTGTGCGGACCCGAGGCGCGCTGCTCGAGAGTGGAGGCCGCCGGCTCGCCCTGGATGTCGGCGACGATCATCTGACCCAGGTGGCCGGCGTTTCCCGATCCGCCCGCCACCAGACGGCCGTCCGAGACGATACCGCCGCCGACGCCCGTCGAGACGACGAAGACGATGGCGTTGCGAACCCCTCGCGCCGCGCCTCGCCAGGCTTCTGCCAGGGCGATGCACGTCCCATCCAGGCGCAGCGTCACGGCGTCCAGCCCGCTTGCGGTTCGCACCGCCTCCACGATGCGAAACCCGTGCGCCGCAGGAAGGTTGATCGGAGCGATGGTGCCGGCGGTGATGTCGATCGGGCCGGCCGCGCCGATGCCCCCCGCGACGACCTCGTTCCACCGCGGGTGCGCGCGGCATCCGTCGATCACCGCGGTGAGACCGCGCTCGAGCACCGTGACGTCCGTGGCCGCGCCCGCGCCGGTCGGGCTGCGGTGGCGCGATCCCTCGATGATCGCGCCGTTCGCGTCGACGAGGGCGCCCTCGATCTTCGTGCCGCCGAGATCGATCGCCAGTGCCAGAGTCAAACCGCGTCCTTGAGGGAGTGAGAGACGACGCAGTCCGGGCCGTATGCCCGGAGCCGTATAGACCTAAGCGTAGTGTCGGCACCAGCGATCGGCACCCGCCTTTGGCTTCGCCCAACGGACATCGTTGCTCACGATGGACGCCGATCAACGGAGTCGGTCATGACCACACTCGCCCCCACCTCCACCCTCGGACCGATCAGACAGACCTACGCGACGTCCGAGACGTTCCCCTCGGTCGACCGTTCGTACACTCAGGTGTCCCAGGTAGTGAAGGAGCTCGGGCTTCTGCGGCGCGCGCCGGTCTTCTACGCGCTCGTCGGTTCGGCGCTGGCCCTCTGCCTCGCCGGGTGTGTCGCCGGCTTCGTGCTCCTCGGCCAGAGCTGGTTCCAACTGCTGATCGCAGCGGCGCTCGGGATCGTCCTCACTCAGGTCGCGTTCCTCGCCCACGAGGCGGCCCACCGCCAGATCCTCTCGACGGGACCCGCCAATGACCGCCTCGCACGCATCCTCGCCGCCGGCGTCGTCGGCATCAGCTACTCGTGGTGGGACTCCAAGCACTCGCGCCACCACGCGAACCCCAACCGGGTCGGCAAAGACCCCGACATCGAGGTCGACACGATCTCGTTCCTCGTCGAGGATGCCGTTCAGGCACGGGGAATCCGCCGCGTCATCACGCTGCACCAGGGGTGGTTCTTCTTCCCTCTGCTGACGCTGGAGGGGCTGAATCTGCACGCGCACGGCATCCGTCACCTGCTGTCCCGCCAGCCGGTGAAGAAGCGCGGGCTGGAGCTGGCGCTCATCACGACGCGCCTCGCCGTGGTCGTCGTCCCCGTCTTCCTCCTGTTGCCGCTCGGCATGGCCTTCGCGTTCCTCGGCGTGCAGCTCGCCGTGTTCGGCGTCTACATGGGTGCGTCGTTCGCGCCGAACCACAAGGGAATGCCGATCGTCGACGCGAACGCCCGGCTCGACTTCTTCACCAAGCAGGTCCGCACGTCTCGCAACATCACGGGCGGCTGGTGGGCGACCTGGATGTTCGGCGGGCTCAACCACCAGGTCGAGCACCACCTCTTCCCGAGCATGGCGCGCCCGCACCTCTCGCGCGCACGCGCCGTCGTCCGCGACTACTGCAAGAGCGCCGGCATCCCCTACACGGAGACGAGCGTCTGGCGCTCGTACGCCATCGTCATCGACTACCTCAACCGTGTCGGCCTCGCGGCACGCGACCCGTTCGACTGCCCGATGGTCGCCGGCTACCGCCGCGCCTGACGCCCCCGGCGGTGCCGGCTGCGGTCGCGTCAGGCGTTGCGCTTCACGACGCGCATGAGCCACGCGATGATCGCGATCAGCAGGATCACCAGTCCGATCCACAGCAGGAACTTCGCCGCTTCGACGAAGACGCCGAGGAGGATCAGGACGATGCCGACGATGAGAAGGATGAGTGCGAGTGCCATGGTTCCAGTGTGCCCGTGTCGCTCGCCCGGGCGCGGGGGCTTGACATCGCCGCGGGAGGCTGTCAAGCCCCTCGTCGCGACCGGCCGCTTCGGCTGTACTGAGGATCACCATCCGACGTACTGATGATCCCCGGCGAGGTCGAAGCGTGAAAGACATCCTGATTGAGGGGCATCGCATCCTCACGACCGATGGCGTCGCGGATGCGGTCCTGACGTACGCGCAGCGCCTGAATCAGGCGGGCTCCACCGACATCGTGGAGTTCCCCAGCATCGACGACGGCGCCCTCAGCGTCTGCCGGATGCTCCTCGGCAGCGGCATCCCCGTCGCCGTCTTGGATGCGACGACCTCGCTTGCCTCCGACATCCTGGGGGCCGACCGCGCGTGCGCGGAGATCTCCCGGCGCACGGCGGCGCTCGCTAGCGGCTCGAGTCGATCGGGGCGCGCGTTACTGTAGAGCAGTGGGACGGTTCAGTTACGACGGCAGCGTCAAAGCGGAGTTCGACGATCGCGTGCTCGCGCACCTGCAGGTCGTCATCAGTCAGAAACTCCGCCGCGGCGAGACATTCACCTTCACGTGGCGCAACGACACGAGCCTCGGTGACGGGCGCACGGCCATCTGGCTGCACCCGCACGCATCGATCGTCTACTCGTACCACGGCAGCCGTCAGCCCGCCCTGAACCGGGCGTGGCTGGAGGCGCTGACACACGCCGCGAACTCGACGGCGGGGTTGCAGATCGTCCCCGAGCCCGAGGGCCCCTACTCCGGTGAGGTCTTGACCGGCTGACGGCCTCGCGCGTCGCACGGGCGCGGGGACCTGTCAATCCCCTCGCCTCGCCGCCGAGCGTCCCGGAGAGTGGGGGAGAAGGCGGTGACGACGATGACGCAGACAGCGCATGTCGGCGGCCACCTCGAACTGCTCCCCATCGATGAGGACGCCTGGCGGTTGTGTGATCGTCGCGTGAGCGCACGCGACGCCGAATTCGTCGTGGCCTACATCGAGCGCACGGACGGCGGGTTCGAGACGGTCTGGATGCGAGGCGGTGCGCGGCGTGCGCGTCTGTCCTCGCTGGAGGAGTGTGTCGAGAGGGGCGAACGGATCCTCTGCGAGCAGGAACGTTCCACCGCGAGCCGACCGATCCCGATCGCCCACTTCCCGCCGGCACGCGGCTTCTGACGCGATCAGTCGTCGGCGACCGCGACCGTCTGCGGCGCGTTGTCCGCGTCGCCGTCGACCGATTCGATCTGCTCCTCGGTGAGCTGGATGCCGCCGGACGAACTGGCGGATTGCGCCAGCTCTTCGATCCACGCGCGGTTCAGCTCCGTGGGCTCCGGATCGTCGAAGACGAAGCGCAGCGGAATCGACGGATGCAGCCAGATGGTGCTGCGGCCGCGGGTCTCGCCGTCGGGGTGCTGCCACGACACGGTGAAGCTCTCGCCGCGACGGAGCTTCGTGGCGACGACCACCTTCAGGTGGGCGAGCACTCTGTCCTCGATATGGATCGGAGTCGCCGAGCCCCCGTAATAGATCGTGCCCACGATGCGATTGTAGGCCGCGGGACAGCGATCAGGGAGTGATCAGGCTCACGCCGGCCTGCAGGAGCGCGCTCGTCAGGGGAGGCGGCGGCGCCGCATCGGTGATGAGGTAGTCGACGCCCTCGAGGGGAGCGACCTGGGCGAAGAGTCGGCGGCCGAGCTTGGAGGAGTCGGCGAGCACCGCCGTGCGGTCAGCGCGGTCGATCATCTCCGCCATCATCGTCGCGTCGCCGAGGTTGCTCGTCGAGTAGCCGGACTCGTCGACGGCGCCGACGGCGACGAGCGCGAGGTCGCAGCGGATGTCGAGTTCACGGCCACCGGCCGCCATCGCGAAGGTGACGGGGCCGGTGGTGGCCTGTGTGATCGTCCGGACGGCGCCGCCGAAGACGTAGAGGTCGCGAAACGCCGACGGGGCGATCTCCGCCGGGATCCTCAGATTGTTGGTCGCGATCGTCAGGTCGCGGTGTCCTCGGAGCGCGCGGGCGACGGCGAGCGTCGTCGTGCCGGCGTTGAGCATGACGACCGCGCCGTCGTCGACCATCTCGGCGGCGAGCCGGGCGATCTTCTCCTTCTCCTCCACCTGCACGCGCAGGCGCACGTCGAGACCCCGATCGCGCAGCGCCCCGTCGGTGGCGCTCACGGCGCCGCCGTGGGTGCGGATGAGCGCGCCCTCGCGATGGAGCTGGTCGAGGTCGCGGCGCACGGTGTCGATCGACACGTCGAAGTGCTCCGACAGCTCGGCCACCGTGACCTGCCCCTGTTCGGCGACGTAGGCCGCCAGGTCGGCTTTGCGGCCGGCGGGAAGCCGGCGGCCACGGGGGGCTGCTTTGTCCATGTCTTCATCCCTAGCACAGTGGATGCTGTTTTCGCGCCCATAACCGGCATAAGAGTGCAGAAGATGGCAATTTGTGGAGCAGACCTCTTGACCGAGCGGCAAAAGACGGCATAATGGTGCTGAAAGACGCATTTATCCGCAGTGGTGCGGAGGGCGCACAAACTCAAAGAGGAGAAACGATGTCCAGAGTGGGGCGGGGTCACAGCACGGCCCGCACGGTTCTCGGCGCGGTCGCGGCGGCGGCGACGCTGGTTGCGATGGCGGGCTGCTCCAGCAGCGCGTCGCCGTCCGGCAGCGGCGACGCCGGCGGAGATGTCACGATCGAGTTCGCGCAGTGGTGGGAGCCGGAGCTGCCAGACGGACAGTTCCGCGCGCTGATGGACCAGTTCGAGTCCGAGAACCCGGGCATCAAGGTCAAGCTCGTCAGCGGCCCGTACGCGTCGACGAAGGAGCAGCTGTTCGCGGGGGCCGCGTCCGGCACCATGCCCGACGTCGTCGGCCTCGACGGCGCGTGGGTCAACGACTTCGCCTCCAAGGGCGTGATCGCGAACCTCACCGACCTGATGACGCAGAACAACTACGACGAGAGTCAGCTGGCGAGCCAGATCAAGGTCGACGGCAGCACCTACATGATCCCGGTCGTCAACTTCGTCTACCCGATGTTCACGAACGACGACCTGCTCGCCAAGGCCGGCGTCACCGCACCCCCGTCCACGCGCACCGAGTTCGCCGATGCCGCGAAGAAGATCAAGGCCCTCGGCGGTGACGTCTCCGGCTGGGTCCTGCCGCTGTCGCTCGAAGCCCCCAACGGCGTGCAGAACGACGTGATGTCCTGGGTGTGGGCGTCGGGCGGATCGATGCTGAAGGACGGCAAGCCCGATCTCACCAACAAGGACGTGACCTCCGCGATGAACTACATCGACGGGCTGTGGAAGGACGGTGTCATCGCCTCCGGATCCTTCACGATGAAGGAGCAGGACAAGGTCGAGGAGTTCACCAACGGTCGCGTCGGCATGATGATCGACTCGCTGGCGCACATCAACCTGATCCGTCAGTCGAACCCCAACCTCAAGTTCTCGATCTCGGCGATCCCCGCCGCCGACGGCTACACCGGACAGCGCGGCATCCCCTACGCGTCGTGGGGCATCGGCGTCGCCGAGAACTCCGCGCACAAGGATGCCGCGTTCAAGCTGGTGTCGTTCCTGATGAGCAAGGACACCAACTCGAAGCTGTCGACGCTGGCCAAGGCGTTCCCCGGCAACACGCAGTCCACCCCGGACTTCTCGGGCAGCGACGAACTGTTCAAGAAGGCGTTCGACATCTACAAGGCGGGCTACCCCGCGAACGAGTTCACCGGGCTGCCGACTGCGGAGGACCTCATGCGCCAGCTCGGCCAGCAGCTGCAGACGGCGCTGGACGGTCAGCAGTCCATGGACGATGCGCTCAAGAACGCGCAGACGTCCTGGGCCGCAGCGTTCTGAGCCGCCTCGCCCCCACCCGGGTGCCGCATCGCTGCGCGACAGCGGTGCGGCACCCGCCCACCCACCCGTCCGGCGCCGGCCGGAACCCCGCAAGGAGCCGTGCGGTCTCATGACCCTGAAAACCCCCGTCTCGCTCGACACCGAGGTGCTCGTCACCGGCGTCGCGCACTTGCGTCGCCGGCGCCAGCTGCGCCGCACGACCGAGTCGTACGCCTTCCTCGCGCCGACGCTGATCCTCCTGCTCGTGCTGATGATCGTCCCGATCGTCATGGTCATCGGCTACTCGCTGCAGAGCAACGTCATCCTCAGCAAGAACGGCCAGTTCGTCGGCATCCAGAACTACCTGACGGTGCTCGGCGACGGCGCGTTCTGGAAGGCGACCTCCAACACGGTCGTCTTCACCGTCGTCAGCGTCGCCGCCCACCTCGTGCTCGGCCTCGGCTTCGCCCTCATGCTCAACAGCACGCTGATCGGGGCCGTGCCGCGCGCGATCTTCCGGGGGCTCTACGTTCTGCCGTGGCTGTTCACCGTCGCCGTCATCGCCGTCCTCTGGCGAATGCTGCTGGCTCCCAACGGAGTGATCAACTTCCTCCTGAATGCCAACGTGGAATGGCTCGCCTCCCCGCAGCTCGCTCTCGGCACCGTGACGTTCATCAACATCTGGGCCGGCTACCCGTTCTTCATGGTGAGCCTTCTGGCGGGCCTGCAGGGCATCCCCAGCGACCTCTACGAGGCCGCCACGGTCGACGGTGCCAGCAGCGTGCAGCGGTTCTGGAACGTCACCCTGCCGCAGCTTCGGCCCATCATCGTCAGCCTGCTGCTGCTCGATCTCATCTGGACTTCTCAGCAGTTCGCCCTCATCTGGATGACGACCGGCGGAGGCCCGATCGATGTGACCGAGGTGCTCAGCACCTACACCTACAAGCTGGCCTTCGCGAAGTACGACTTCTCGCTCGCGGCGACCGCCGCCGTGCTCGTCCTGCTCATGTCGATGGTCCTCGCCGTGTTCTACGTGCGGCACCAGAAGGCGAGGGATTGACATGGCCATGTCCGTACAGACACGTCGGCGCACCGCGCGCGTCGGCATCGTGATCGGCCTCGTCCTCGGGGCGGTGTTCGCCGCCGGTCCCGTGGTGTGGATGCTCTCGAACTCGTTCAAATCGAACACCGAGATCTTCGAGCTGCCGCCACGACTGATCACCGACACGTTCTCCCTGAACGCCTACGTCGCCATCTTCACGAACCCCGAGACGATGCGGTTCTTCCTCAACAGCTACATCGTCGCCGGTGCCGTGACGGTGCTGACGCTGCTGGTCGCCATCCAGGCGGCGTACGCGTTCAGCAGGTTCGATTTCCGCGGCAAGCGCGTGCTCAACGTCATCATCGTGAGCGTGCAGGCGGTGCCCCCCATCACGCTGCTCATCCCCTACTTCGGCCTGATGGTGGGCCTCGGCCTGTACAACACCTATCCCGGCCTGATCCTCACGTACATGGTGTTCACGCTGCCCTACGCGATCATCATGATGACCGGCTACTTCAACACCCTGCCGCGCGAACTGGACGAAGCCGTCCGCGTCGACGGCGCCGGTTCGATGACCGCCCTGTGGCGGGTGCTCGTACCGATCTCGGTGCCCGGCATCGTGTCGGTGGGCATCTACACGTTCATGATCGCGTGGAACGAGTACCTGTTCGCCCTGACACTGACCCGCACGATCGACATGCGCACGGTCCCCATCGGCATCCAGCTGCTGATGGGCCAGCACTCCTACGAGTGGAACCAGATCATGGCCATGAGCGTGCTCGGCTCGATCCCCGTGCTCATCCTCTTCCTCTTCTTCCAGCGCTTCTTCATCAGCGGCCTGACGGCCGGCTCGGTGAAGAGCTGATCAGACCCGTCCGCACGGACGCCTCTCACCACCCCCACCGACAGGAGAATCCACCGTGGTGCTGTACACCGGCAAGTCCATCCTCGACATCGCCAACCAGAACAACTTCGCCATCCCGGCCTTCAACATCAGCGATTGGGCGATGTTCCTCGGCGTCATGGACATCAGCGAGGAGAAGAACGCGCCCGTCATCATCGCGATCCACCCCGACGAGGTCTCGCACGTGACGACCGACCTCATCGTCGCTATCCGCGAACGCGCGCACCGCTCGCCGGTACCGGTCGCGATCCACTGGGATCACGGCGGCACGTACGAGCAGATGATCGTGGCCATCCAGGCCGGCTTCACGTCGGTCATGATCGACGCATCGCTGTTGCCGTTCGAGGAGAACGTCGCACTCACCCGCAAGGTCGTCGAGGCCGCGCACGCCGTCGACATCCAGGTGGAGGGCGAGCTCGGCACGATCGGCGCGAACGACAGCTACGGCGAATCCGGGGCCGCGGAGATCATCTACACGAACGTCGACGACGCGGTGCGCTTCGTCGCCGAGACCGGAGTCGACAGCCTCGCCATCGCCATCGGCACCTCGCACGGGCTCTACCCGTCCGACAAGAACCCGGAGCTGCGCCACGACCTGCTCGAGCAGATCAAGGCCGCGGTGAAGATCCCTCTCGTCCTCCACGGCGGCTCGGGCAACCCCGACGCAGAGCTCGCCCGCGCCGTCTCGCTCGGCATCAACAAGATCAACATCTCCAGTGACATCAAGGTCAGTTACCACAACCGGATGCGCGAGATCCTCGGCACCGACGAGCGCCTGCGCGAGCCGAACGCCATCCAGCCCGAGCCGATCGCCGCCCTCAAGGCGACGGCCGCCCAGAAGATCGACCTGTTCGGCGCGGCCGGCAAGGCCGACCTGTACTGACGCACGTCGGCAGGAGATCATCGACACCATGAGCGCGCGACTCGTCCTCGGACTCGGCGGCACCGTCGACTACGAGATCCGGTGGGATGCCGCGGTCATCAGCGATCTGGCCCGCCACCACGGCGTGCGCCGGGCGGAGCTGGCGGCCCCGGGCCCCATCGACGACGAGCGCGCGCTCATCGTCGCGATCCTCGCCCTGCTCGAACGCGGCGTCGGAGGGGAGCGGTTCGCCGCCTCCTCCGACCTGCTCGAGACCTTCGCTGCGCGTTTCGAGACGGCGGTGACGCTCGGCGGCACGGGGGTGCGCGCGGGAATCGCGCTGGCCAATCTCGGCATCCCCAGCACGCAGCACCTCGTGAGCATCGACGACAACGTGCGACGTCTCATGCCCCCGATCGTCGACTGGGTGTGCTCGGCCTCCGCGGACACCCTCGACCCGCACCTGATCGTGCAGTACCCGGCGGGGGCGGTCGTCGCGCTCGCCGACGGCGAGGTCGCAGCGCCCGCGGCGAATCGGGTGATCGTCGCCAACGATCGACCCAACCGCGAGATGGCGATCGCTGCGCAACTGGGCGAGCGCCTGCGCGACGCCGACGCCTTCCTCGTGTCGGGATTCAACACGATGCAGGATGCCGAGCTTCTGGCCCTGCGCCTCGACGAGCTGGGGGTCGCGATGAGTCGGCTTCCGGCGGGGGCACTGGTCTACTACGAGGACGCCGGGTTCTATCGACGGGAATTCGCCGCGATCGTCCGCGATCGCCTCATCTCGCGCATCGATGTGTACGGCATGAACGAAGACGAGCTGCAGGAGTACGTCGGCCGGACGATCGATCTGTGCGATCCCGCGGACGTCGCCGCCGCCCTGGCCGAGGCGCACCGGCTCATCCCGGTGCCGGCGCTCGTCGTGCATACGCGCTTCTGGTCGATCGCGGTCGGTGACGGCGCGCAGCGCCACCGTTCCGCCCTCGAAGCCGCGGTGCGGGTCTCGGCGACGCGCTACCGTCTCGGCGACGTGTTCGACGCGTCCGACCTCGACGACACCGGACGGCTGCCGCGGCATCCGGACGGCGCCCGCGTCGTCGCGGTCGTCGAGGGGTCGCGACCGGATGCCGTCGGGGTGGCCGCTGTCGTGGTCGACACCCCGACCCCGACCACCATCGGCCTCGGCGACAGCTTCGTCGGCGGATTCCTGTCGGTCACGCGCGTCGCCGACGCGGTGTCTGCGCCCTGACGGGCCTCGTCATGCCCATCCGGCTGCCCTCGAACCGTCCCGCGGATCGCTTCTACCGCGGCGGCGCGCGCCTGTGCGCGTTCCGGGGCGAGGCGCCACCGGCCGGACGCGAACCGGAGGACTGGATCGCCTCCACGACCACGGTGTCCGGTGCGGCGCTCACGGGGCTGACGGCGCTTCCCGACGGCGGCGGAGGGCGCGGCATCCTGCTGCGCGATGCCGTCGCCGCCGACCCCGTGCACTGGCTGGGCGGTGCGCACGCGCAGCGGTGGGGTGCCGATACGCGTCTGCTCGTGAAGCTCCTCGACGCCGGTCAGCGCCTGCCCGTACACGCCCATCCCGACGACGCCTTTGCGGCCGCCGATCTCGGGCGCGCGCACGGAAAGGCCGAGGCCTGGTACATCCTCTCCGGCGGAACGGTGCACCTGGGGCTGCGTGAGGACGTCGACCTCGACCGGTTGGCGCAGATGGTGGCCCGCCAGCGCACCGAGGAGCTGCTGGCGCTGCTGCACCGCGTGGAGGTGCACCCGGGCGACGTGGTGTGGGTGCCTCCCGGAGAGCTGCACGCGATCGGTGAGGGCGTGCTCCTGCTGGAGCTGCAGCAACCCGAGGACCTCTCGATCCTTCTCGAGTGGCGCGGCTTCGCATTGGACGGCGCGGCCGATGGCCACGTGGGGATCGGGTTCGACCGGGCCCTCACCGCCGTCACCCGTCGGGCGCGCAGCGCCGCCGAGATCGACGAGCTCGTCCACCCGGCGCCGGTCGGGCATGAGGGGTCGGTGTTTCCCGCGGCGGCGGATGCGTACTTCCGTCTCGAGCGTCGTGTCGTGGAGGGTGCGGCCGTGATCTCCGCGGGCTTCGCCGTCATCGTGGTGACGGACGGCGACGTGGTGATCAGTGGCGCCCCCGCTCGGGTGGGGACGACCTGGCTGGTCGCTGCAGCGGAGGGCGATGTGGTCGTCAGCGGCCGCGGTGAGCTCCTGGTCGCGCGACCGCCGGCGCCGTAGCCCGTCGCGTTCGGTGCCCCGGCGGTCGGCGACCTCAGGAGATGCGGGAGTGCTCGCCGAGACGGTGCCAGGTGCGGTTGTGGTAGACCAGCGCGTCGCCGGGCTCTCCCGGGGCGACGTCGCGCTCGAGCTGCGACTGCAGTGCGTGTGCCGCGAACACGGTGGAGCCCCCGGCATCCATGCGTTCGATGACGGCGCACCGCACCCAGGCGCGCACATCGTGGTAGACCGGCTCGCCGGTGACCAGCCGCGACCACGGCTGCGACCCGTCGAAACGATCGACGCCGCTGGTGGCGCCGAGGCGGGCGAGGTCGAGGTCGTGCGCATCGAGCAGATGCACGACGACGGTCTCGGCCTTGGCGAGCACGGCGGCTGACGACGACAGGGCGGACACCGAGAAGATCAGCAGCGGCGGCTCGGCGCTGACGCTGGCGACGCTCGTCGCCGTGAGCGCGACCGGTCCGTCGCCGGCATCGGCGGTGATGACCGCCACGCCGCCCGGGTGGCCGCGGAAGAGCGCCTTGAACTCGTCGGCCGACAGCGACGAGGAGAAACCCGGTGAGGTGAGGTCGGTGGCGTGGTGCGCGGGGGCATCGACCGGCACGGCGATGGGTGCGGTGGGCGACGAGGTCATATCTCCACGGTAAACGCACTGAGGAAGGCGGGCTCCGTCAGGCGCAACACGGCGACATGTCCGGGGCCGCGCTCCGCTCAGGAGGACGCCGCCAGCGCCCGGTCGAGGTCGGCGATGAGGTCGGATGCCGTCTCGATGCCGATCGAGAGCCGGATGAGTCCGTCGCCGATTCCGAGCCGCTCCCGCTCCTCGGGCGGGAACGACACGTGCGTCGTCGTCGCGGGATGCAGCGCCATCGAGCGGACATCGCCGATGTTCGTCATGCGGCTGATGAGGCGCAGGCCGTCGAAGAAGCGCTCGGCGGCGGCCCGCCCGCCGCGGACGGTGAACGCGAACACCGATCCGGCGTGGCCGCCGAAGCGCTCCTGTGCGATGCGGTGGTAGGGGCTCGAGGGCAGAGCCGCGAAGTCGACGCTCTCCACGGCGGGATGCCTCGCGAGCCACGCGGCGACGATCTCGGCGTTCTCGAGGTGCTTCGCCATGCGCAGCGACAGCGTCTCGATGCCCTGCTGCAGCAGGAACGAGTTGACCGGCGACAGGGCGGCCCCGAGATCGTTGACGATGCCGAAGCGCAGGTACGCCTCCAGCGCACGGGCGCCGTGGCTGTCCACGAGCGCGGGACGGCCGGGGGCGGCCGGTGCGGTCAGCCCCGGGTAGTCGCGCGACGAGCCGGCCCAGTCGAAGCGGCCGCCGTCGACGATGACGCCCGACAGGGCGGCGCCGTGACCGGTGAGGAACTTCGTCGAGGAGTGCACGACGACATCGGCGCCGTGCTCGAGCGGCCGGATGAGGTACGGGGTCGCGACGGTGTTGTCCACGATCAGGGGGATCGTGTGCCGCCGTGCGATGCGGGCGACCGCGGCGACATCGACGAGGTCGTTCTTCGGATTGGGGATCGTCTCGACGAAGATCGCCTTCGTCTGCGGCGTGATCAGACGCTCCCACTCGGCCTCGTCGGCCGGGTCGCGCACGTAGTCGGTCGACACGCCCAGGCGGGCGAAGGTGCGATCGAAGAGGATGCGCGTGCCGCTGTAGATGCTCGCGGTCGACACGAGACGCTCGCCGGCGCCGGCGAGCCCCAGCAGCAGCGCCGTGATCGCCGCTTGACCGGAGCCCACGACGATCGCTCCCGTCCCACCTTCGAGCGAGGCGATGCGGCGCTCGGCGACTTCGTGCGTCGGATTGAGGTTGCGGGAGTACAGCTGACCCGTCTCCGCTCCCGTGAAGCGGTCCTCGGCCTGCGCGAACGAGTCGAAGCGGTAGGCGGCCGTGAGGTAGATGGGGGTGATGCGTGCGCCGTGGTTGCGGTCGTCGACCTCGCCGGCGTGCACCTGGCGGGTGTCGAAGCCGTAGTCGTCGCTGTCGGGCTGCGTGCTCACCAGCACAGATTAGGGCGATGTGGGTGATTGTGACGGATCGGTCGTAACACTTCGCGGCATCCCATGCGCGTGGGCCTCCAGCGGCGCCGCTAGCGTGGAGCCATGAGCGAGAAAGCACGCTGGGCGGTTCTGGGCGCCGGTGTCATCACGGGCGACTTCCTCGCGGCGCTGCCGCACGCGGAACACGGGGTTCTGCACGCGGTGGGAGCGCGCGACGGCATCCGGGCGCGTGAGTTCGCCGACCGCCACGGCGCGCCGGTGGCCGGTACCTACCACGAGGTGCTGGCGCGCGAGGACGTGGATGCCGTCTACATCGGCACCGTCCACACGACGCACGCCGAGCTCGCGCACGCCGCCCTCGATGCGGGCAAGGCGGTGCTCTGCGAAAAGCCCCTCGGGATCTCGACGGCCGAGACCGAGGCCGTGCTCGACCATGCGGCGCGGGCCGGGCTGCCGCTCGTGGAGGCGTTCAAGTACCGCTTCGGTCCGTTCGCAGAGCAGCTGAGCCGGCTCGTCTCCTCCGGCGTGATCGGCGAGCTGCGGTCGGTGGACTCCACGCTCGGGTTCGCCGCCGACGCTCATGAGGGGCGTCTGTTCGACCCGGCGACCGCCGGCGGTGCGATCCTCGATGTCGGGTGCTACCCGGCATCCTTCGTCGTGGGGCTGGCCGCGTGGGCGGGCATCGACCACCCGCCCGTGATCGTGGACGCCGACGGTGTCGTGGGCGCCGTCGACGAGCAGGCCCGGGCCACGATCGCGTTCGGCGGCTTCGAGGCGCGGATCGCGACGGCGATCACCGCCGATCTGCCCCGTCGTGCGGTGGTGCGCGGAACGGAGGGCGAGCTCGAGATCGAGAACGTGTGGGGCAGCCGCGTGGTCTCGACGGCAGAAGCCGTGCTGCGCCGCGCCGACGGCACCGTCGAGCGGATCCGCACGGCGACGATCAGCCCGATGGCCGCCGAGGCGGATGCCACGATCCTGGCGCTGCGCGACGGCCGGACCGAGGCGCCCGAAATGCCGTGGGCGCAGACCCGCACGACCGCACGCCTGCTCGAGGACTGGCGGGCCGCGCTCGGCTGACCCGGCCCGTGCTGTGCGCTCGCCGCTGCGGAGTTCACAGAATCGGAAACCATCAACGGATGCGGATGCCGAGGCGCTCGGCATCCGCATCCGTTGCTCGCCTGCGCATCCGCTGCCGGTTCAGCGTCGGCGGAACAGACCGCGCCGGCGTCGAGGCTCGGGCGGCGACGGCGGGGTGGATGCCGCCGCGAGGCGCTGCCGACGACGCTCGTGCCACGCCGCGACCTCGCCATCGACGTCGCGGGTCGCCGTCACCACGGGAGGGCCGCCCTGCAGCTGGCGGCGGGCCTCGACCACGCGCCGGTTGAAGTCGTCGACGTGGGCACGCACGTCGGCTTCGCGCGTCAGGGCGTCGAGGGTCTGCGCGAACTCGGCATCCTCGGTGCGCAGCATCAGCGCGGCGGGTCCGAGGCCGGTGAGGCGCTCGTTCTGGATCTTGCGGCGGATCCACCAGTCGGGGTCGTGGTGGTCGCCGAGGCCTTCCAACGGTTTACCGGCGCCGGGCAGACCGTCGAAGTCTCCGCGGCGGATCGCCTGCTGGACGGCCGTCTCGACGTACATCGCGCGGTCGTGGGCGGTGGGCGTGCCGTGCGCGGGCGCAGGCGCATCGGTGGCGCCCACCGCCGGGGCGCCCTCGCCGGACGCGCGCGCCTCCTGCGCGATCCGGTAGCGCGCCGCCTCCAGGCGCGGATCCTCGCTCATGCGTCCAGGTTAGGCGCCGGCGTGCTCAGACGGCCCGGATCGTCGCTGAGGCCGGGCCGTGCAGCTGCCCGTGCAGGCGTTCCATGCGGGCATCCAGCAGGGATGCCGAGTCGGCCGCCTCTTTGAGTTCGGCGAGCAGTCCGTCGGGAACCGCGCCGGCGTACTTGTAGTAGATCTTGTGCTCCAGGCTCGCCCAGAAATCCATCGCGATCGTGCGGAACTGCACCTCGACGGCGACGTCGACGCGCCCCGACGAGAGGAACACGGGGACCTCGACGATCACGTGCAGACTCTTGTAGCCGTTGGCCTTCGGGTGGGCGATGTAGTCCTTCACCTCGCGCACGGTGATGTCGTCCTGCTGGGTGAGCAGGTCGAACAGGCGGTAGGCGTCCTTCGTGAAGCTCGTCGTCACCCGGATGCCGGCGATGTCGGTGATGGCCGCGCGGATCGCGTCGAAGCTGGGATCGACACCCTTGCGCGTGATCTTGTCGACGAGGCTGTCGGCCGACTTCACCCGACTGGAGACGTGCTCGATCGGGTTGTAGTCGTGCATCAGCAGGAATTCGTCGCGGAGGATGCCGAGCTTGGTCTCGACCTCCCGCAGGCCGAACTGGTACTCGAGCAGGAAACGCTGGAACTCGTCGCGCATCATCCGCAGCTGCTCGGGGGAGAAGGTCGCCACCCCCTCGTCGGTCGAGATGGACAGGGGCTGCGAAATCGCTTCCATGGTCTCGACCGTAGCCAGCCCTCCTCGGTGCCGGCTGTGCGAACCGGGGGAGTCGGCCCGAGGGGCGAGGGAGAATGAGGGGATGTCGTCGTCCACCCCGTCGCCCCGCTTCGGCGCCCGCGTGCGCGCGGAGGCGGCCCACGTCGCGCGGAGCCTTGCGACGTTCGGTCCCGCGCGCGGCCGGCGCTGGCCACTCGCGTTGCAGGCGGGACTCGCCATGGCCGTGCCGATCGTTGCGCTCGCGGCATCCGGTCACGCCGACCTCGCGCTCCTGTCGGCGACCGGGGCTTTCGCCGTGATCTACGGCGGCTGGCTGCGCCCTCGCGAGCGCGCCCGCGTCGCGCCGCTGTTGGCGCTGGTGCTGTGGGTGTGCGCCGCCGGCGGCACGCTGGCGGCGCAGGGCGGCGTTGCGTTCGTGCTCGGCGGGGTGCTGGTCACCACGATCGTCGTGTCGGCGCTGGCCGGTGCCGTCTCGCTCGGGCCACCCGGACCGGTGTTCTTCGTGCTGGTCTTCGGTCTGTCTGCGCAGATCACCTCGCGGCACGGCGGTGCGCGTGCCGTGGACCCGGCGGTCTACCTCGCCGTCGTCGCCGCGTCGGGCGCGTTCGCCTGCCTGCTGGTCGCGGCACCGCTGCTGTTGCCGCGGTACCGCCGCGAGCGGCCTCGACCGCGTGCGGAGCTCTTTCCGCTGCAGTGGTCGGCGCTCGCGCAGACCCTCACGCTGCGTGCGGCGATCGTGGGCGTCGCGGGCGTGGCCGCGGCGGTGGTCGTCGACCCGGCACGCTCGTACTGGATCGTCTGCGCGGGTCTGGCCGTGGTCGGGCTGCCGGTGGGGCGGCGGGATGCGGCGACGCGCGGCGTCCACCGCACCGTGGGCACCGTGGTCGGCGGCGCGCTGTATCTCGGGCTGGCATTCGTGCCGCTGCCCGTCTGGGCACTCGGGCTGCTGCTGGGCGTACTGCAGTTCGCGATCGAGATGGTCGTGGTGCGCCACTACGCGCTCGCACTGGTGTTCATCACGCCGCTCGTGCTGCTGCTGATCGGCGCGGCGACGGGCACGGGCGAGACGCTGCCGCTCGCTCTGGAGCGCATCCTCGACACGCTCGTCGGCGCTGCCGTGGGAACGGCGGCGGCACTCGCGGTGCGGCTTCGCGCAGGGGACTGACGGCTGGCGGCCGCCAGCCGCACGCCCTGTGCGGGCCGATTTTCCGCGTATGCATATACTGAGAAATTACATACTGGAAGGTCGGGGGAGCACAGATGTCGGTGCGTCACAGCCTGCTGGCGATCCTCGATCAAGCGCCGTGCTACGGGTATCAGCTGCGCGCCGAGTTCACGCGACGCACCGGGGCGAGCTCGCTGAACGTCGGCCAGATCTACAACACCCTGGAGCGCCTGGAGCGCGACGGGCTCGTCTCCAAAGACGACGTCGACGCCCAGGGCCACGTGTACTGGCGCATCACGGACGACGGATCGGCCGCCGTGCGCGAATGGTTCGACACTCCTGTCGAGCGGGGGGAAGCAACCCGCGACGAACTGGCGGTGAAGGTCGCTCTCGCAGCGACCCTGCCCGGAGTCGATGTGCTGTACCTGGTGCGCGCGCAGCGTGCGGCATCTCAGGGGCGGCTCGACGAACTGACGGCGCGCTACGCCGGCGTGGATGTCGACGATCCGGCATCCGTGGTCGGAGCGCTGCCGCTGTCGGCGTCGCTGTTCACCGCCGAGTCGGAGGTGCGCTGGCTCGCACACGTCGAAGAGCGGCTGTCCAGCCCGTCGATCGCCTCGCTTGCGCAGGGGCTTTCGTCTGAGCGGCCCAAGCGGGGACGGCCGGCGCGGAGCGCCGCCGCGACTCCGTGAGAGGCGCACCGAGACGTGACACGTGTCATGTTCCGCTCGTGACAGCGCCCTCCTGACGTTCCGGGCGTGCGCGATCAGAGTGGATGTGTGACCACCGCACGCGCCGCCACCCTCACATCCGTCGTCCTTCGCCTCGACGGCCTGGAGCGCTCCTTCGGTCTCGGCGAGCGCACCGTGCGCGCGGTCGACGGCATCGACCTCACCGTCCGCCGGGGCGAGATCGTGGCCCTGCTGGGACCCAACGGCGCCGGCAAGACCACGACCCTCGACATGCTGCTCGGGCTGGTCGAGCCCACCGCGGGCACGGTGCGGGTGCTCGGGCAGCGGGCGGCGGATGCCGCGGCATCCGGTCGCATCGCCGCCGTCCTGCAGACCGGAGGGCTGCTCGGCGACATCACGGTGCGTGAGAGCGTCGAGGTGATCGCCTCGCTGCACGGGCGTGCGGCCCTGCAACGAGTGCCGGAAGTGATGCGGCAGACGGCGTTGGAGCCGCTTGCCAGGCGTCGGGTGTCGAAGTGCTCCGGCGGTGAGCAGCAGCGGGTGCGCTTCGCGCTGGCGCTCGTGGCCGATCCCGAGATCCTCGTGCTCGATGAGCCGACCGCGGGCATGGACGTGACGGCGCGCCAGCGGTTCTGGGACGTGATGCGAGCGCAGGCGGATGCCGGGCGCACGATCGTCTTCGCCACCCACTACCTCGAAGAGGCGGAGCACTTCGCGCAACGCACCGTCGTGATGCACCGCGGGCGGATCGTCGCGGACGCTCCGACGGCGCAGCTGCGGGCGAGCCTCGGCGCCCGCACGGTGGCCGCGACCCTTCCCGCCGACGGCGCCGCGGCGCTGGTCGGCGTTCTCGCTGCGACGAACGGTGTCACCGACCTGCGCGAGGACGGCGGGCGCGTTCACCTGCGCGCCGTCGACGCCGACGCCGCGGCGTTCGCCCTGCTGCGCGCCGGCGCCCACGACCTCGAGGTCACGGCTCCCACACTCGAGACCGCCTTCACGGCACTGACGGAGGACTGACCCATGACTCACGCGTTCACGATCTCGCCCACGATGCTGCGCGTGGAGGCGCTGCGTCAGGTGCGAAACCCGTACACGCTCGCGTTCACTCTCGCGATGCCGGTGGGGATGTACCTGCTGTTCGGTGCGGGCGCCGCCTATGGCGGGATGTCGGCCGGACACGGCAACGTCCGCTTCTACGTCATGGTGTCGATGGCGGCCTACGGTGCGGCGGTGGCGATGACCTCGGCGACCTCGACGGCGGCTGTCGAGGCGGCGCAGGGATGGGGACGCCAGCTGGCCATGACGCCGCTGCGCACCGCCGGGTACGCGGCGACGAAGCTGATCACCGCGCTGGCGGCGGCGACGCTCGCGGTGGCGCTCGTCTTCGTGGTCGGCGCCGCCACGGGAGCGGAGGCGTCGGACGGATGGCGCTGGGCCGCCTCCGCGGTTCTCGTTCTCGGCGGTGCGCTGCTGTTCGGGCTCTACGGGCTGGGGATGGGGCTCGTGTTCCGCTCGGACGGCGCGGCGACGCTCGCCTCGATCTCGCTGACCTTCTTCGGATTCTTCGGCAACGTCTTCATGCCGTTGGACGGCACGATGCTCGACATCGCCCGGTTCACACCGATGTACGGTGTGGTGGCGCTCGCGCGCTGGCCGCTCACCGACGGTGTCCTCACCACCGGTCAGACCGATCAGCCGTGGGGCATCGCCCTCAACATCGTCGTGTGGCTGGTCGTGTTCGCCGCGCTGGTCGGCGTCGGTGTGAAGCGCTCTCGCGCCCGTCGGTAGGGTCGAGAGCATGAGTCGCGAGGCAGGGCGCGTGCGGGAGCGGGGCCCCGACTCGGTCTGGGAACGCTACGGCTGGGTCATGGCCGTCGTGTGGCTCGTCTTCCTCATCTACCCGATTCTCGGCCTGCTGCGATCGGCCGCCGATGCCGGCTGGATCGTGACAGGCTGGGTCGCGCTCGTCGCCTTCGTGCTCATCTACATCGCAGCCTTCCTCAACGGCATGAGCGGCGACGGCGGGGGGCTGCTCACGCCGCCGAGGCCGATCCAGTGGGTGGCGTTCGGCGCGCTGATCGTGTGCGCCGCGCTCACCATCCCCGCGGTGTCGGGCAACGCGCTGAGTTTCGTTCCGTTCGTCATGTCGTTCGCGTCCTACGGCCTCACCCGTCCGGCCCACTGGGCGACGGTCGCGGGCGGAATCGGCGTCGCGGCGGCGACGGTGCTTCTGCTGCCGGATGGCGTCGATTACGTGGCGGTGCTCGCGATCATCGTGCTCCTGGCGACCGTCAACACCGTCACGACGGCGCTCATCGTCCGCTCCGTGCAGGCGCAGCAGCTCGAAGTCGAGCTCGCGACGAGCGAGGGGCGCGAGGCCGTCGCGCGCGACGTGCATGACTTGATCGGCCATTCACTGACCGTCGTGCGCGTCAAAGCGCAGCTCGCGCGACGGCTCATCGCCACCGATCCCGAGCGCGCCGACGCCGAGCTCGCCGACATCGAGGCTCTCACCGCGGAGGCGCTGTCGGGGGTGCGGGAGACCGTCGCCGGCATCCGCAGTGCGACGCTCGCCGACGAGCTGGCGACCAGTCGCGACGTGCTGCGCGCCGCGGGCGTCGGGTTCGTCGTGCACGGGGATGCCGAGACGCTCTCGCCCGCACAGGCCCTCACGGCGAGCTGGATCCTCCGGGAGGCGACGACGAACGTGCTTCGCCACGCCGCCGCCTCCGCCGTGTCGGTCCGTATCCGTCCGGGCGGCCTCGTCGTGGCCGACGACGGGCGCGGCATACGCGGACCCGAGGGCAACGGTGTGCGGGGGATGCGGGAGCGCGCCGCCATGTCGGGGGCGCGGCTGTCGATCACGGCCGCAGGTGCGGGCGGCACGAGCGTGGAGGTGACGTGGTGAGCGTCGAAGATCGGGCCGGGGGCATTCGGATCGTCCTCGCCGACGACCAGGCGATGCTCCGCGGGGCTCTGGCTGCGCTGCTCGATCTCGAGCCGGACATGAGGGTGGTCGGTGTCGCCGGCGACGGCGACGAGGCCCTTCGCATCGTCGAGGCCGAGCGGCCCGATGTGTGTCTCATGGACATCCAGATGCCCGGTCGGGACGGGATCGAGGCGACCCTGGCGATCCGTGCGGCCAGTCCGCACACGCGGGTGCTCATCGTCACGACGTTCGCCCGACCGGGCTATCTTCGCGCCGCCTTGGATGCCGGGGCCGCCGGATTCGTCGTGAAAGACGCATCGGTCGAGCACCTCGCCGACGCGGTGAGGCGAGTGCATGCCGGGCTGCGGGTCGTCGACCCGCAGCTCGCCGAGGCGAGCCTGTTCGACGGCGCCAACCCGCTCAGCGAACGGGAGCGGCAGATCCTCCGCCTTGCCGCCGACGGCCGCGATGCCCCCGCGATCGCCGCAGAGGTGTACTTGTCGGCCGGCACGGTTCGCAACAACCTCTCCGCCGCGATCGGCAAGCTCGGCGCGTCGAACCGGGCTCAGGCCGTGCGGATCGCGCAGGACAAGGGGTGGCTGTAGCGGCCGCGCCCTGGACTCCGTCGGCGCTCGCCCCGCGCGCGGCTCAGACCTCGTCGCGCCAGGAGTGCTGGGGGGTCCAGCCCAGCAGTCGCTGCGCCTTCGCGGTCGAGAAGAGCGAATCGTTGACGCCGAGGTCGCCGCGGACCTCGACGTCGGGGAACACGTCGGCGACCAGTTCCGCGTTCGGGCGGCTCATGACCGTGTCGGTGTTCGCGATGAGGAAGTGGTCGAACCCGGCCGGCGCGACCTCCAGTGCCCGGCCGATGACGGCGGCGGCGTCTCGGGCGTCGATGTAGCTCCACAGGTTCCACTTGCGCAGGGTCGCGTCGGCGTCGAACGAGGGGAACTCGGCGTAGTCGGCCGGGACCATGACGTTGGAAAAGCGCAGCGCGGTGATCGACACCTCGGGGTGCCACCGCACGAGCTCCTTCTCCATGGTCTCCTCGAGGTGCTTCACGAGCGAATAGACCGTCTCGGGGCGGGCGGCGTACTCCTCGTCGACCGGCAGGTACGGCGGCGGCACGTCGAACGGCAGGCCCTGCACGGTCTCGCTCGACGCGGTGACGATGCGGGTGATGCCCAGCCGGATCGCCGCCCACATCACGTTGAAGGTGACCGCGATGTTGTTGTGGAAGGTGGCGACGTCGGAGCGGATGCCGGGAGCCGGGATGGCCGCGAGGTGCACGACCGCGTCGAGCCCGTCGTGCTGGTCGTTGACAGCCTGCAGGGCGTCGACGGTCTGTCCGTAGTCGGTGAAGTCGACCTGCACGAAGCCGGCGCCGCGGGTGCCCACGACGTCCATTCCGACGACGTCATGACCCGCCTCTCGCAGTTCGCGGACGACGACGGTTCCCAGCTTTCCGGATGCTCCGGTCACGGCGATACGCATGGTTCCGAGCCTAACGCCGGGCGAACCGCCGCAGCTGTGCGGCGCCGACGAGACCCAGCAGGAGGAACAGCGATGCGAGCAGCAGTGACCAGCGGGTCGCGTCGGCGAACCCTGCCGAAAGGGCGTGCACGGCGGCATCGGTCTGTGCTCCGAGCATGCTGGCGGAGCCCTCCGCGCGCAGCTGCGAGATCAGGGTGCCCGCCGACGTCCGCGTCGCGTCGGCGAGCTGTGACGCCGCGGGGCCGGTGATCCCGGCATCCGTCAATGCTCCGGGAAGGGTCAGCGCGAGCGAGACCGACAGTGCCGCCCCGGCGAACGCGGTGCCGAGCGCCGTGCCGATCTGGCGGACGGTCGACTGCGTCGCCGAGCCCTGGCCGCTGATCTCCACCGGCACATCGCGCAGCACCGTGCCCGTGAGCTGGGCAGACGCGAGGCCGAGGCCGAGGCCGTAGAGGACGAGCGGCACGGCGATGACCCACCCCGGCGTCGTGGCGGCGACGATCCCGGCGAGGATCACGATGCCGATGACTTCCAGGGCCAGGCCGATCAGCACGGTGCCGGGGGAGCCGAACCGCGCGGCGAGATGTCGTGCTGCCGCTCCCGACGCGAACGCCCCGAACGCCATGGCGGCCAGGACCAGACCCGTCTGCATGATCGACAGTCCGAGCGCCGCCGTGAGGTAGAGCGGGAGGACGAAGATGATCGCGAACTCGCCGACGGCGACCATGGCGGCGGTCACATTGCCCCACGAGAAGGTGCGCAGAGAGAAGAGGTGCAGATCGAGTAGGGCGTCGCGTTGGACGCGTTCGCGGTGCCGCTCCCAGAAGACGAACAGCGTCAGTGCGACGGCGGCGACGGCGAGGCAGACGGGCACGATCGAGACCGGGGCCGACGCGGGCCAGACCCAGCCGGCTATCACGAGGTCGGACTTGGGCGTCCACCAGCCCAGATCGGGTCCTTCGATGACGGCGAAGACGAGCGAGCCGAAACCGATGGCCGACAGCAACGCGCCGTCGACGTCGGCGCCGCGGCGGAAGCCGGCACCTCGCGTTTCGGGCACGGCCCACAGTGCCAGCGCGAAGACAACCGCACCCAAGGGCAGGTTCACCAGGAACACCCACTGCCACGAGGCGTACTGGGTGAGCGCGCCTCCTACCAGCGGTCCGATCGCTGCGGCGCCCGAGATGACCGCGCCCCACACCCCGAAGGCGGCGGCGCGGTAGCGGCCCCGGAAGACGGCGTTCACCGTCGAGAGCGTCGACGGCATGATGAACGCGGCGCCGACGGCCTGCACGGCGCGCGCCGAGATGAGCGCCCCGCCCGTCGTGGATGCCGCCGCCCACACACTGCCGCCGACGAAGACCAGGATGCCGAGCAGGAAGAGGAGCTTGCGGCCGAAGCGGTCCGCGAGCTTGCCGGTGGACAGCAGGAGCGCCGCGAGCAGCACCGCGTACAGGCTCGAGACCCACTGCGCGTCGGTCAGGTCGAGTGTGAGGTCGCGGATGATGTCGGGCATGGCGACACCGACGATCGTCCCATCCAGCACGATCATGCCGAGTCCGGCGGCGAGGACCGCGAGTCCCATCCATTCGCGCCGGGACGGCGCTGCGTCGACGATACCTTCAGTCATACTGAAAGTATGCACCCGAGACCCGGTTGATGTCCATGAGGCGGGGTGGGGGCTGTTATCGATAACCCATCGAAACGGGCATCGAAACCGCGGGAGCGGGCTTGCCGCTCCTTTGTGGTACCGGTAACATCGCGAACGTTCCATCCGAACGGGATGTCGGGGGCAGTGTCGCTCACCCGAGCGCCGCCGTCTTCGCACAGACCGGACGACTCCCCGGACAGGGATCGGGAGAGCGTGCATGCCGGCACGTTCTCGCACTGCACTTCGCGTGCGCCCACCGTCCGAGGAGTCGTCGGAGTGTTCCCGACTGTGCACGGGCGGCGAAGCCGCCTCGGTCTGGAACGGCGAAAGTGTACACCCCGCGAGGCGTGCTCACACTGAACGTCGAGGCTCCTGCCGATGGGCGCACCGAGGTACCCAATCAAAGGAGTCATCGACGTGAGTCATCACACAAAACCACCCACACCCTCTCCGCGGCCGGCGCTGCGCCGTGTCGGCGCACTCGCCGGCGTCGGCGCGCTGGTCCTGTCGGCGCTCGCGACCTCGCCGGCGACGGCGGCGACGACCGAGCTGTTGAGCAACGGCACGTTCGAAGGCGGCATCGCCGGCTGGAGCGCACCGTTCGGCGGCACGCTTGCGGCCAGCAGCGATGCCCGCACGGGCACCGGGGCCATCCAGATCTCCGGCCGGACGGGGTTCCAGTCCGGGCCGGCCGCGACCGTGACCGGGCAGCTGAAGACCGATCGCTCCTACGATCTGTCGCTGTCGATCAAATACACCGGCACGCCGGCGACGCATAACGTCAACGTGACCCTTTGCACGGCCTCGCGCAGCGCGTGCGCGCCGGTGGTCGGTGGCACGGCGACGTCGGGTGAATGGCTCACGCTCACGAAGACCTTCACCCCGGCCGTCGACACGTACGACTACCTCTTCGTCGAGACGCCGTGGGACACGACCGTCGCCTCCTTCGTCGTCGACGATGCATCACTGACGGTTCAGAGCACGACGCCGACGACCCCCACGGTGCCGGAAGTGCCGGTCGTCCCCGGCAACCTGCTGCCCGACGGTCGCTTCGTCGACGGCTTCACCGGGTGGCAGGCTCCGCGCGGCGGCACGCTGGCGCTGACGACGGATGCCGCGAGCGGCCTGAACGCGCTGAAGGTCACAGGCCGCACGAACACGCAATCCGGTCCGTTCGCCAGTGTCACCGGCAAGCTCGAGGCCGGGGCGGGCTACCGTCTGAGCGCGAAACTCAAGTACACCGAGGGTCCCGACACCCAGCAGTTCAACTTCACCTTCTGCCCGGCCAACTTCAACGGCTGCGACGATCGTGGTCAGAGCTTCACCAAGGGCGAGTGGGGATCGTTCTCGAAGGACTTCGTCGCCGACCAGCGCCACCCCGGCATGGACTGGCTGTTCGTCGAGACCCCGTGGAACTCCAACGCGCTCCAGGACTTCCAGGTCGACGAGATCTCGCTCGTCAAGATCTCGGACGCTCCGGCCGGCCCCGGCTTCACCTCGCTGGAGAAGGTGCAGACCAAGCCGATCGGTGACCACAACCCGCTGGTGGGCCACAAGTTCGGCGCCGACCCGCACCACCTCATCTACAACGGTCGCCTCTACATCTACTCGACCAACGACACGCAGCAGTACGAGGCCAACTCGAAGGACGCCAATGGGCTTCCGACGGCGTCGAACGGGTACGGGGCGATCACGACGCTGAACGTCATGTCGACGACCGACATGGTCAACTGGGTCGATCACGGCTCCGTGCCGATCGCTCGCGAGGGCGGCGCGGCTCCGTGGGCGCGCAACTCGTGGGCGCCCGCGGCGATCGAGAAGGACGGCAAGGTCTACCTGTACTTCTGCGACAGCGGCACCGGCACCGCCGTGGTCGTGGGCGGTTCGCCGCTCGGACCGTGGACCGATCCGCTCGGCAAGAAGATCATCCCCGACACCGTCTCGCGCGACTACGTCAACAACGGGGGCTTCCCCGCCGGCATGTGGCTGTTCGACCCCGAGGTGTTCATCGACGACGACGGTCAGGCGTACCTGTACTTCGGCGGCAACTCGCAGATCGGCTCGGGCGCCAACGTCCAGGGACCGCAGAACCCGAAGTCGACGCGCGTCGTGAAGCTGAAGGACGACATGGTCACCCTCGACGGTGACCCCGTCGAGATCGACGGCCCCGGCATGTTCGAGGCGTCGTCCATCTTCAAGCGGGACGGCAAGTACTACTACTCGTACTCGTCGAACTTCCAGGTGAACGAGGTCCCGGGGCAGTATCCGTCGCGCGGCGGTATCGCCTACATGATGACCGATGACCCGATGAAGCTGCCGGCATCGACGTACGCCGGTGTGGCCTTCCAGAACCCGAGCACGTTCTTCGGACCGGGCAACGGCGGCAACAACCACTCCGACATGTTCACCTACAAGGGCGAGACCTACTTCACCTACCACGCGCAGACGCGCGGGGCCGCGTGGGCGCAGGCCCTCGGCACGGCGGGACAGACGCAGGGGTACCGCTCGGTGCACATCGACAAGCTCGAGTTCAATGCGGACGGCACGATCAAGCCCATCGTCGGCACGCGCGCCGGCGTTGCGCAGGTCGAAGACTTCGACCCGTACCGTACGTTCGAGGCCGAGACACTGGCCTGGCAGCTCGGCGTGAAGACGACGGCGACGACCCAGCCCTCGGTCGAGTTCCCGGAGCACAACGGCAACGGCAACATGGCGCTGTCCGGCATCGACGACGGTGACTTCGCCGCGCTGTCGCAGGTCGCGTTCGGCGAGGGTGCGGCGACGGTGTCGGCGCGCGTGAAGCCGCTGGTTGAAGGTGCCTCGGTGCAGGTCCGCCTGGACAACGTCGACGGCCCGGTCGTCGCGACGCTCCCGGTGGAGGGCACGGCCGGCGAGTGGACCACGGTCACCGCCGATGTCACCGGCGCGACGGGCACGCACGACGTGTTCTTCGTGTTCGCCCAGCCCGAGTCCGCGGCGGTCGAGGCCACGGGGCCGCTGTTCGAGGTCGACAACTGGACGTTCACGGCCGCGCAGGCGCCCGTCGAGAACGACCCGTCGATCGCCCTGAGCGCGACCGAGGTTCGTGCCGGCGGCGCGCTCACCGTGACGGGCAGCGACTTCACCGTGCCGCGCGTCGAGGTCGGTGTGGCCAGCACCTACCGGGCGCTCGCGGAGGCGGATGTCGTCGATGGCGCGTTCTCCGCGCCGGTCGTCATCCCGTCCGACCTCGAACCGGGCAGCCACACCATCCAGGTGCGGGTCGATGGTGAGGTCGTCGCGTCCGCGGCGATCACCGTGCTCGCCGACGGCGACGCGGGCGGCGATCCGGGCACGGGTACAGGTACGTCGACGCCGGCACCCGCGGCGGGCGGCTCGAACCTCGCCGCGACCGGCGGTCAGTCCGACGGCCTGGTTGCAGGTGCGTTCGCCGGGGTGCTGCTCCTGTTGGCGGGTGGGGCCGTGATCTGGCGCCGCCGCCACCTGAGCCGCGTCTCGGACTGATCCCCTGAGCGTGCGGGCGGATGCCGAGAAGTCGGCGTCCGCCCGCACGCGCTCGCGCGTAACCTCTCTCCCATGAGCATGTCTCCCCTCATCACCCCCTCCGAGCTGAAGGCCCAGCTGGGCTCTCTCGCGCCGCCGGTCGTCCTCGATGTGCGTTACCGCCTCGACGCCCCCGACGGCGCGGAGGCGTACCGCGACGGCCACGTGCCCGGTGCCGTGTACGTCCGCATGGACGGCGAGCTCGCCGTGCACGGGGCTGCGAGCGAGGGGCGTCATCCCCTTCCGTCTCCGGCTGACTTCGAGCGTTCCGTGCGCAGCTGGGGGATCGATGACGGCGACACCGTCGTCGTCTACGACGATTGGAACTCGTTCGCCGCGGCCCGCGCCTGGTGGATGCTCACGGACGCCGGCGTTCCCGCCCGGGTGCTCGACGGCGGGCTGCGCGCGTGGCGCGCCGCCGGAGGGGCCCTCGAGACCGGCGACGTGATCCCCACGCCGGGCGCCGTGACGCTGCATGCGGGACAGCGCCGCAGGCTCGACATCGACGCCGCGGCATCCCTTGCATACAGCGGCGTGCTCCTGGACGCCCGCGCACCGGAGCGCTACCGCGGCGACGTCGAACCGCTCGACCCCGCCGCCGGACACATCCCGGGCGCCCGCAACGCGCCGACCACCGAGAACCTGGATGCCGAGGGCCGGCTCCTCGCCCCCGACGTGCTGCGTTCCCGCTACGCCGATCTGGAGGGACAGTCCGTCGGTGTCTACTGCGGCTCGGGCATCACCGCTGCCCACGCCGTTCTGGCGCTCGCGGTCGCGGGCCACGACGCGGCTCTGTACCCGGGCTCCTGGAGCCAGTGGTCGAATACTCCCGACCGGCCGGTCGCCACCGGCGACCGCCCCTGACACTACGATGTTGACGATGCCACAGACACCTGCCCCGACCACCGCGTCCGTTCCCGCCTCGGGGACCGACGTGACCCTCCGTCACGGAGCCTACGAAGCGCACATCGCCAGCGTCGGCGCGTCGCTGCGTGCGCTCACGTTCGACGGGCGCGACCTCGTCGTCCCCTTCGCTGCCGACGAGGTGCGCCCCGCCTTCCGCGGTGCCACTCTCGCCCCCTGGCCGAATCGCGTCGTCGACGGCGCGTATTCCTTCGGCGGGCACAGCTACGAACTCGCGCTCAGTGACATCGGCCGCCCGAATGCGCTGCACGGCCTCGCCGTCTGGCTCGACTTCGCCGTCGTCGATCACACCGCCGACGCGGTCACGCTGGCGGCGGTGATCGTGCCGCAGTCCGGCTACCCGTGGCGCGTGCGTGTGGAGACGACCTACCGGTTGGGTGCCGACGGTCTCACCCAGACCGTGGCGGCGACGAATGAGAGCGCGGATGCTGCGCCGTTCGGCACCGGTCCGCATCCGTATCTGGTGGCCGGTTCTGCGCCGCTGGACGGGTGGACGTTGACGCTGCCCGCCGACCGGGTGCTCGAGGTCACCGACCACCAGCTCGCTCCCATCGCGCTCGCCGAGGTCGCCGGCTCGGATCGTTTCGACTGGCGCGCGCCGCGGGTGCTCGGCGATGTGGAGATCGACCACGCGTTCACCGGGCTGTCCCGCGCGGACGGTGTGGCGACCGTGCGGTTGGTCGACCCGTCCGGTACCGGCGTGGAGATGGTCTGGGATCAGGCGTGCCCCTGGGTGCAGATCCACACGGCCGACCGCCCGCCGCTGGCCGACGGCAGCCCCGATCCCGGTCACCGCGCCGGCCTCGCCGTCGAGCCGATGACCTGCGCTCCGGACGCCTTCAACGCCGATCGCTACGACTACGACGCGGGCCTGATCGTCATCCCGGCCGGCGGATCGGTCTCGGCATCCTGGCGCATCGCCGCCGTCGGTATCTGACTGCGGCAGTCCCCCTCTCACGCGAAAGGGCCCCGACACGGACGTGTCGGGGCCCTTCGGCGTGAGGAGACGACTCAGTGGTCGCCGCGGATCTCTTCCTTGATCTCGTTGCGCTTGTGGACGGAGTCGCGCTCGGCTTCGGCCTTCTTGACCTCGGCGTCGGCCTTCGCCTCGTCGATCTTGTCGGAGACACGGTCGACCGTGTCCTCGAAGCCTTCCTTGATCTTCCGGCCGGCCGTCTCGGCCGCGTCCTTCGCGTCGTCGATGAATCCCATGGCGACTCCTTTCATCAGGTCGGACCTCCACGGTACGAACCGTCTGCGCCACATGAAAGGGCTTGTCGCCGGTGCCGTGCCCGTGCTAACCGCAGCCCGTGCGGTCGCCGCAGCCCGCGCTGGTGGGCGGGCGCGCACGACCCCTAGGATGGCGCCGTGAACAACACCGGCACTCTGGACCAGTGGCAGGCGGCTTTCGGCGGCGGCACCGGTCTCGTCCTGTTCGTCGTCTATTACGTGCTGCTCGCCGTGGCGATGTGGAAGGTGTTCAGCAAGGCCGGATACCCCGGCATCCTCGCCCTCATCCCCATCGTGAACTGGTTCATCCAGGTGAAGATCGCAGGATTCTCGGCGTGGTGGGGGTTGTTGGCGATCGTTCCGATCGTCAACGTCATCTTCTTCATCATCGTGGCGATCCGCATCGGCCGCGGGTTCGGGCACGGCGCCTTCTTCTCGATCGTGCTGCTGCTGCTGTTCGCCCCCATCGGGTTCTTCATTATCGGCTTCAGCTCCGATCGGTACACGTCGCCGGCCTGAGCGCCCGTCGCGCATTCCGTCCCGGCGTCGGTCTTCCCTAGGATCGAGGGGAGGGGATGCCGTGGTCAACGAGAAGCGCGTACGCACCCGTGACGTGGTCGCGGAGGGGCTGTACATCGCGTCCGCGGCGACGCGGCTGAGCCTGAAGAACACGATCCTCGTCCACATCCTCGCCGAGGGAGAGGACTTCGACCTCGATCGGTATCTCCCCGAGGCCAAGGAAGCCCTGGAGACCCTCGCCGCGGAAGCGGAGGACGATGCGGCGCGCACCGAACGGCAGCGTCGCGCTGCCCGCGGCCGCCACACCGACTCGGACGGCACGCACGACTATCGCAGTCGCGATGTGCGCAACCTGCGCCGCCGCCAGAAGCAGTCGCTGCACGTCGCCCATGAGCTGCGGCGTCGCGCCGACGACACCGAAGAGCTGCGCAAGCTCGTCCTGGACGCGCGGGATGCCGCGTGGGCAGAGGTGGCCGGCAACATCGATCGAACGCTGCGGATCGAGGCCGCGCGCCCGGATCTCGACCCGGACTACGAGCGAATGCGCACGGCGCGGATGCAGGCACTGCGGCTCGTGGACCTTCCGAAACTTCGCGCCCATCGGCGCAGTGTCGCGGCTCAGCAGAAGCAGCAGGACCCCGATTCGTCACATCCCGGCGCGTAGGCTAAGCTGGTCCTCGGCCCTCCAAGAGGTGCCGGAAACTGCGCCCGTAGCTCAATGGATAGAGCATCTGACTACGGATCAGAAGGTTAGGGGTTCGAGTCCCTTCGGGCGCACACTGTGTTGAGACAGTAACGAGAAAGGCCCGCGGCATGCCGCGGGCCTTTCTCGTTCTCCGGCGGCATCGGCGATCGCGCGTGCGTGAAGAAGTGTGACGATCCCGGCCCCGACGCCTGTGCGGCGACCTAACGTATCTGCGTGGCCACTTCCGCTCCCGCCTCCGTCCGCCCCGCCGGCATCGACCCCCGGGGTCCGCGCTTCGCGGCATCCATCACCGCCGTGCTCCTGCTGGCCGGCACGTTCCTCGCCCTGCTGGGAACGTCTGTGCGCGAGGCCGCGACTTTCGCCGAGAGGCTCGCCGATCCGGCGTTCCTCCTGCTGCTCGTCGTCGACCTCCTCTTCGTGTGGGGTTTCGCCGCTCCGCGGACCGCGCCGTGGGGTGCGCTGTACCGCGTCGCCATCCGTCCGCGCCTGCAGCCGCCGGCCGACCTCGAAGACCCGCGTCCCCCGCGCTTCGCGCAGGTCATCGGATTCGTCGTCGTGACGGTCGGCCTCGTGCTGCACGTCGCGGGCGTCGCGTGGGCCCTGCCGATCGCCGCGGCCCTCGCATTCATCGCCGCGTTCCTCAACGCCGCCTTCGGCGTGTGCCTCGGCTGCCTGCTCTACCTCGCGCTCGCCCGTGCCGGCGTGTTCCGCCCGCGGGGCGGCCTGCTGGGCGCCTGAGGGACGAGCGCGCCCGTCAGACGGGCGTGACGCGCAGCCACACGAACCCGTGCGGGCGCAGTGCAAGACCCTCGTCGAGGTCGACGCTCGCGTCGTGTACGGGGTCGAAGGCGGTGCGCTCGAAGCCCGACAGCGTGAGCGGATCGATCGTGACCTCGGCGTCGCCGACGTTCGCCAGCACCAGCAGCGTGCTGGTCTCACCGGGGCGCTGGTAGCCGACGACGGCGGGGTGCGGGGTATGGAAGGGGATGAGCGCGTTGCCCGCGAGCTCCGGAGACTGCTGGCGCACCGAGATCAGCTTGGTGAGCCGGCGGAACACCCGCCCGGCCGGCGTGGTGTCGTCGTCGCGCTGCGCGTAGGCATCGCGCGGACGATGGCCGCGGTGCACCCAGCGGGTGTCGCCACGGCGAACCGGATCGTCGGCGTAGGAGTAGTCGTTGAGCTGTGCGACCTCGTCCCCGAGGTACAGCAGGGGGATGCCGCCGGTCGACAGTGCCAGGGCGTGCGCGAGGATCACGCGATCCTCCCCGCCGGGATCTCCCGCTTCGATACCGGCCAGGGACGCCGTCGTCCCGGTGACGCGGGCATCGCCGGTGACGGGGTTCTCCTGGAAGGCGACGCCGCGCGCGAACGTTCCCTCGTGGCGGCCCGTGTAGAAGCGGTTGAGGAACTGTCGGTGGGTGTAGCCGTCGATGCCGAGCTCGGCCGCGTCCTCGTCGGCGAACGTCCACCCGATGTCGTCGTGGCTGCGGACGTAGTTCACCCATGCCGTGCCGGCCGGCAGCGCGTGGCGTCGATCCAGCGCCTGCTGCAGGAGCCGGCCGTCGCGCGTGGCGAGCGCCTCCCACGTCAGCGCCATCTGCAGCGGGTTGTACGACAGCTCGCACTCGTCGGGTGAGATGTAGCTGACGACCTCGTCGGGGTGGACGATCGCCTCGGACTTGAAGATCATGCCGGGCGCGGCCATCGCGAGCACCGCGTTGAACGCCTGCAGCAGCAGGTGGGCTTCGGGCAGCGACTCGCAGGACGTTCCCAGACGCTTCCAGATGAAGGCCACGGCATCCATCCGGAGCACCTCGACGCCCTGGTTCGCCAGGAACAGCATCTCGCCCGCCATCGCCCGGAAGACGGCGGGGTTCGCGTAGTTGAGGTCCCACTGGTAGTGGTAGAAGGTCGACCAGATCCAGCGGCCGTCCTCGAGCTGCACGAACGATCCACGGTGGTCGTCGGGAAAGATCTCCCGGGTCGTGCGCTCGTAGGCGTCGGGCATCTGTCGGTCGGGGAAGATCAGATAGAAGTCGGCGTAGTCGGGGTCGCCCGCCACGGCCTTCTGAGCCCACTCGTGCTCGTTGCTGGTGTGGTTGAAGATGAAGTCGAGTACGAGCGAGATGCCCGCCAGCCGCAGCTCTGCCGCCAGCTCGGCCAGTTGCGCCATCGTGCCCAGGCTCGGGTTGACGCGCCGGTAGCTCGAGACGGCATAGCCGCCGTCGTTGTCGCCGGCGGGGGCGTCGAACAGCGGCATGAGGTGCAGGTAGGTCAGCCCGAGTTCGCGGAACGAGGGGATCAGCTCGCGCACGCCGGCGAGGTTGCCGGCGAAGCGGTCGACGTAGCAGACGCCGCCCAGCATGCGCTCGGACTGGAACCACTCGGGGTCGGCGGCGCGTTGCGCGTCGTGCACCTTCAGGTCGAGAGGGCGCGCATTCCACGAGGCGGATGCCGTCGCCACCGTGGCCGCCAGCTGCTCGCGGCCGTCGGTGCGCTCGCCGTAGAGGCGGGTGAAGAGGCCGTGCAACCGCGGGAACTGCTCATCGAACCGGGTGAGGAACGCGTCGTCGAGGCGCCCTGCCGCCTCGCAGGCCTCGAGCGCCGCGACGCGATCGGCGTCGGACGTGG
This sequence comes from Sphingomonas sp. BLCC-B65, assembly GCF_028550675.1. Taxonomy (NCBI): domain Bacteria; kingdom Pseudomonadati; phylum Pseudomonadota; class Alphaproteobacteria; order Sphingomonadales; family Sphingomonadaceae; genus Sphingomonas; species Sphingomonas sp. BLCC-B65. Next base: position 2,419,241 of record NZ_JAQQGL010000001.1, read on the forward strand.
TCAGTGCGGTCATGGTTCCCCCTCCGGTCTCAGCGTATCGGGCAGGGCCCGGCGCGGCGGGCGGCGTAGGCTCACACACGTGAGTGCGTACGTCTCGGCGTTCGACCTGTTCTCCATCGGGGTAGGACCATCGAGCTCCCATACGGTGGGCCCGCTGCGCGCGGCCCGAGATTTCGCGCGCCGCGTCGGGGATCTGCCGGGGCTCTTCCGGGTGGAGTGCGTCCTTTACGGTTCGCTCGGCGCCACCGGCATCGGACACGGCACGCCCGACGCGGTCGTCGCGGGCCTGCAGGGGTTCGCGGCCGAGACCGTCGATCCGGCGCGCGTGCGGGGTGCCTGGACCGATTGGGTCGACGGGGCGCACCTCCTCCTGGACGGTCGCATCCCGATCCCTTTCTCACGCTCAGACATCTCGCTCGCACCGCGGACGCGTCTTCCCGGACATCCGAACGCGATGACCCTCGTCGCCCGCGATGCCGCCGGTGCGGTGCTGCGCGAGGACACGTACTACTCGATCGGCGGCGGCTTCATCCGCCGCGAAGGGGAGGGCGCGGCGGTGGCCGCGGCATCCTTCCCGCTGCCGTACGCCACGGCGGCGCAGCTGCTGGACGTCTGCGATACCTACGGGCTCACGATCGCGGAGGTCGCCCGGCGCAACGAGGAGGCGCTGCGACCGGAAGCAGACGTCGCGGCCGGCCTCGACGCGATCTGGGACGCCATGGCGGCGTGCGTCGATGCGGGCCTGCACGCCGACGGGGTGCTGCCGGGAATGCTGAAGGTGAAGCGGCGTGCGGGCGCGATCCGCGCGCAGCTGGAGAGCGTCGAGGCGACGGGGCGCGAGCTTCCCGGTGAGTGGCTCGGCGCGTTCGCGCTGGCTGTCAACGAGGAGAACGCCGCCGGTGGTCGGGTCGTGACGGCGCCGACGAACGGTGCTGCCGGCATCCTGCCCGCCGTCGCGATGTACTGGTGGCGCTTCCTCGCGGATGCCGGGATCGGCGCCGAGAATGCGGTGACGCCCTACGGCGAACTCGTCGGCTCGGCGCTTCTCGGGCTGCACGGCGGGCAGGGTGGTCCGCAGGGGCCGGAGGAGGTCGTCGCCACCGCGCAGGAGCTCGCCGAGGCGAACCGTCGTCGCGGCATCCGTCGATTCCTCTTGACGGCCACGGCTCTCGGTTCGCTCTTCAAGGCCAACGCCTCGATCTCGGGAGCCGAGGGCGGGTGTCAAGCCGAGGTCGGCTCGGCGTGCGCGATGGCTGCCGGCGGCTTGACCGCGGTGATGGGCGGCACGAACCGCCAGATCGAGAACGCCGCCGAGATCGCGATGGAGCACCATCTGGGTCTGACGTGCGACCCTGTGGGCGGACTCGTGCAGATCCCCTGCATCGAGCGCAACGCGATCGCGGCATCCACGGCGGTCACCGCCGCGCGCCTCGCGCTGCGTGGCGACGGCACGCACTACGTACCGTTGGATGCCGTGGTCGAGACGATGCGTCAGACCGGCATCGACATGTCGACCAAGTACAAGGAGACCAGCGAGGGCGGACTCGCCGTCAACGTCGTGGAGTGCTGAACGGCGCCCGCAACCGCTCGTGTTCGCCATGCGTGAACCACTGGCACTCTCATGGGGCGAGTGCTAATCTGATGGCAGTTGAGTCAATGAGGCTCAACTTTGACAGACCATCACAGTGACACACGACAAGGAGAGAACAATGGCCACGTATGACCCGTTCCGTGACCTCGACCGCATCGCGTCGGGCCTCTTCGACACGCGCCGGGGACCCCGCCGGATGCCGATGGACCTTTACCGCGACGGCGACCACTACGTGCTCAGCGCCGACCTTCCGGGAATCGACCCGGGCTCGGTCGACATCGATGTGGACGGCCAGCTGCTGACCATTCGTGCCGAGCGCACCCTCAGCGAGGGCGACGGCGTGAAGTGGATCACGCGCGAGCGTGAGACCGCGAGCTTCCTCCGCCAGCTGAACCTCGGTCAGGGCATCGACACCGATGGCATCGCCGCCACCTACAGCAACGGCGTGCTGACGGTCACGATCCCCGTGAGCGAGAAGGCGAAGCCGCGCAAGGTCCAGGTCGTCGCCGATGGCGCGGCGCCGACGATCCAGGCGCACGAATCCGCGCAGGAGCCGCAGCCGGTCGAGCAGTAGTCCCGCACCGCGCGCAGCCGCCCCGTGTCCGCGAGGACCGGGGCGGTTCGCGTGCGCACGCTAGTGTCGAAGCACCCGCCGGAAGTACCAGCACTCGGAACGTCAGCAAGGATGCCGATGACCGCACCCCCCGTCGCGCGCGAGCGCGAGATCACCGAACCCGTCGCCCTCACCGGTCCCGATGGTCGACTCAACCCGGAGGCGATCGGCTTCGCCCGCGCGCCGCTCATCGACACCCGTGGCATCGGGCGCGGACGTTTCGTCCGCTCGTGGGGGCGCAACAAGCGCTGGGAGTACTGGAACGTCATGACTCCCACGCACATCGTCTCGCTCACGGTGTCGTCGCTGGACTATGCGGCCGTGCACGAAGTGTGGATCCACGATCGCGCCACGACCCGGTCGTGGGGTCGCAGTGTGACGGTGCTGCCGTCGCGCGAGGTATCCCTTCCCGCGTCGCTCGGCACGGGCATCGCCATCGCGCGACACGCGGATCTCGCCGCGACGATCACTCCCGCCGAGCGGGGAACGCTTTGGCGTCTGCACGCGGAGATCGCGGACGCGTCTTTCGACATCACGGTGCGCCGCCCGCCCGGACACGAGCTGCTGGCGGTCGTCGTGCCATGGTCGTCTCGGCGCTTCCAGTACACCGTGAAGGATGTCGCGCTCCCGGCATCCGGGGTGCTGACGCTCGACGGCATCGACTACGACGTCGGGCAGGGATCGTGGGCGGTGCTCGACCACGGGCGGGGGCGCTGGCCCTACGACGTGTCGTGGAACTGGGGTGCGGGATCAGGCACCCTCGCAGACGGGCGCAGCCTCGGCATCCAGGTCGGGGGACGGTGGACCGACGGGACGGGCTCGACGGAGAACGCCGTCGTGCTCGACGGTGTTCTGCACAAGATCTCTGCGTCGGTGGTCTGGGAGTACGAGCGCGCCGCGCCGTTGCGTCCGTGGCGGGTGCGCGGGGGAGGCCTGGATGCCGTGTTCACCCCGTTCTACGACAAGAAGTCGGCGACGAACCTCGGCGTGGTCTCCTCGCGAACGGATCAGTGCTTCGGCACCTGGTCGGGGACGTTCGCCGGGGACGGCGGCGTGATCGCGTTCGACGGCATCGAAGGTTTCGCGGAGGATGTCCGCAACCGGTGGTAGCCGGGGAGAGGTCAGAGGAAGGGGCAAGGATGTCGTTTCAGGCATATCTCGACAACATCGAGGACAAGACCGGGCGGACGCCACAGGAGCTCGTAGACGAAGCCAGCGCGAAGGGCTTCGGACCGGGGACGAAGGCGGGTGAGATCGTCGCATGGCTCGCCGAGGACTACGGGCTCGGGCGCGGGCACGCGATGGCGCTCGTGCACGTGATCACAAAGGGGCCCAAGATCGCGTCGACCCACGTGGGCAGCGGCACGTCGCACAGCGACGAGAGCGACACCCTATGGCTCAAGGGTAAGGCGACGAACCCGTCGCGCGGGTCCTGACGGCTCAGGCGCCCCGCAGCTTCGTCGTCAGTCGCTGCAACTGTGTCAGCTCGTCGTCGCTGAGCACCGACATCCGCTCGGCGATCGATCGACCGTGCACGGTCGCGAGGCGCCGGAACGCGGCCACCCCCCGTTCGGTCGCGCGGACGACCGCGCCGCGCCCGTCGAGCGGATCGACGCACTTGCTGATGAGGTCGCGGGCGACCATGCGGTCGACCAGTCGCGAGACGCTCGGCTGGCTGATGAGCATGTTGGCGGTCACGTCGCGCAGGCGCGCACTGTTGTCATCACCTCGGACGACGGTGAGCAGCACGTCGTATTCGGCCTGTGTCAGCTCGTCCTCGCCGAAGTCTTCGCTGATCTCGCGCAAAATCTCGTGCTGCGCGCGAAAGAGGCTCTCCCACGCGGAGATGGCGAGGCGGCGGTCGGTCATGGCGTCAACTGTAGTGCGCCACCCGGACGTCGCCCATAGGCTGAAGCCCATGGGGCGCGTACGTGCACGGATCGTCGGCGTCGCGCTCGCGATCGTCGGTATCGCGGTCGCGGTGGCGGCCGGAACGGCGAGTCCTGCGTGGGCCGGAGCGGCGACAGCGGTCGACGACTTCTCCTTCTCGTCGATGACGGCCGACTACACCCTGACGCGGGCCGCCGACGGCACCAGTCGGCTGCGCGTCGTCGAGACGCTCGTCGCACAGTTCCCTGACGCGGATCAGAACCACGGCATCCGCCGCCAGATCCCCGACTCCTACAACGGTCAGCCGCTGCGCCCCGAACTCGTCTCGGTGACGGACGGCGACGGATCACCACGACCGAGCGAGGTGGAAGATCAAGACGGCGTGTTCTCGGTCGTCTCGCGGTCGGACGAGTACCTGCGCGGTGCGCAGACCTTCGTCCTCACCTACACGCTCGAGAACGTGACGTGGGTCTTTGCCGACTCCGGCCTGGAGTTCTACTGGGATGTCAACGGCGTCGACTGGGGTCAGTCCTTCGGGCACGTCACGGCTCGGCTGCACCTGGACGCCCCACTCGCGGCATCCCTGACGGGGCGCATGTCCTGCTATCAGGGGGATCAGGGGGCGACGGCGTCCTGCGGGTCGATCTCGTCGGCGCCGGATGCCGCGGGCAGCGCCGGGGGTGTCGTCGTCACGGCCGTCGCTGACGATGTGCAGCCGCACCAGACGCTCACGATCGCCGTCGGGTTCGCGGAGGGGACTTTTGCGACCTTCGATTCCGGGTACCTGGCCTCCCCGATCGGCTGGGGACAGCTGGGCGCCGGTGCGCTCGCCGTCGGAGCGGGTGTTCTGGGTCTGCGTGCGCGGCGGCGCGAGCTGGCGGATGAGCCCGGTCGGCCCACGATCATCGCGGAGTACGATCCTCCGCAGATCGTGGATGCGCTCGAGAGTGCCGTGCTGCTCGGGCAAGCGGCGAAGGCGATCCCCGCAGAAGTGCTGGAGCAGGCGGTGCGCGGGTCGATCCGCATCCTGGAGTCCGACGGGCGTGGCTGGGGCAAGCCCAAGCTCATTGCGGAGCTGGTCGACCGCTCGAAAGCGGACGGCGACGGGATGATGCTGCTGGACGGGTTGTTCCCGGGCGGGATGCCGGGCGCGCAGTACCCGTTCGGAAAGCAGGACACGCGCTTCTCCAAGGTGGCGCAGAAGATCCTCGCGGCGGCGGAGACGGAGTTGGCCGTGCGCGGACTGCGCAGAGCGGTGCCGCTTCGTGCCCGCTGGTTGCCGATCCTGCTCGCCGTCGTCGGCGCAGGGCTGTCCCTGGGTCTGGGGTTCGTCGCGATCGGAGCGTACGTGCAGCCGGCCCTTCCCTGGACGGTGATCGGCATCAGCGTGGCGATCGCGGTCGTGGTGATCGGCATCTGCTCACGCAGGCCCCTCACAGCGCTCGGAGCCGAAACCCGCGATCACCTGCGGGGGCTGGAGGAGTTCATCCGGTGGGCCGAGGCCGACCGCATTCGGATGCTCCAATCGCCGGCGGGGGCGGAGCGGGTGGCGGTGGACGTGAACGACCCGCGCCAGAAGCTGGATCTGTACGAGAAGCTGCTGCCCTACGCGGTGGTGTTCGGCCAGGAGAAGCAGTGGTCGGCGCAGCTGGCGGTGCTGTACACGGCGGTCGGCGCGGCCGGTCCGTACTGGTACTACGGCACCGGAGTCTTCGATGCGTCGTCGTTCTCGGCGGGGATCGGTTCGCTGTCGAGCGCGGCGATGTCGTCGTCATCGACGTCGGGTGGATCGGGAGGGGGCGGTTCCGCCGGGGGCGGGGGCGGGGGTGGCGGAGGCGGCGGCGTCTGACCGGCTCGTCGACTGGTCGCGACGACGTCAGAGCGTGCCGCCGTCGCCCTCCAGGATGCTGCGGAGCGTCGCCCGGTCGATGTCGTCGCGCTCGCCGTCGAACTGAGCGTGCAGCGCGAACGGCAGGCCCAGTTCGTCGAGGTACGCGATGGTCTTCTCGAGGCGGGGGACGACATCGATGTGGTCGGGCCCGAAGAGCGCGGCGGTGAAGAGCGGCTCGTGACGCTGGATGCCGAGTCGCATCTCGACCGTGGATCGTCCGGTGAGGCGGTAGAGGGTCTGGAGTATCGCGCTCGGGAGGTCGGGTGTGCCGTCGAGGGTGAGCGAGATGACGTCGTCGGGCATGGTGACATTCCATCACGGGAGGGGGCATGCTCCGGTGTCGCGTCGGTCTCGCGATCGCGGTTGCCGCGTCGGTCTCAGAACGGCGCCGGGTCGAAGACGAGAGTGCGCGCGGGACGGTCGTCGTATCGCCGACCCATCGGGCTCGTCCATTCGAGAATGCCGTCCGCCCGTTGGCGGACGCGCCAGGCGGAATGGTGTTTGAGAGTGTGATGCCGTCGGCACAGATGCGCCAGGTTCGTGACCGACGTCGGCCCGTCGTGTTCGCGGGCGACGGTGTGGTCGACGTCGCAGCGTTGCATCGGTTGGCGGCATCCGGGAAAGCGGCAGTGCTCGTCGCGCGCGCGGAGCATGCGCAGTTGGTCACGAGACGGGCGGTAGCGGTCGATCGCGAGGACGGCCCCCGTCGTCGGGCTGGTGAACAGCCGATCCCACCCGGCGGCTCTGCCCGCGAGCTGTCGCGCGAGGTCGGGGCCGATCGGACCGTATCCGGTCAGGTCGGCCGCCTCGTCCGCGGCGCCGAGCAGGCTCATCGCGGGAACCGTGACCTGGATGCGGGCGCGGATCGCATCGGCCCCGGGGATGCTCTGGGCGCTCGCTTCGGCGGTCGCATGTCCGCAGAGCAGGAGGTCGAGTGCGACGTCGACGCGAACCTCATCCAGCCGTCGTGTGTCGGGAGCGGTCGCGGACGCGGCATCCACGGTCGCCGTGATCGTCTCATCGTCCGGGGCTGCGGGGCGGGGCGCGTCGAGGACGGCGCGTGCGAGCTGGGTCAGGCGGTCGTAGACGCCGTGCACGAGGTGGGCGGGGCCGGTGAGGCCGAGTTCCGCGATACCGTCCTCGCGATCGCAGACCCAGACGCGGCGCTGGCGGCGGGCGTCGCGGTGGCGGTCATCGATCGGCGTCGGATGAAGGGCGTCGGCGAGGCGGCGGGCGATGGGTCGCAGTCTGCCGACCGTCTCGCGTTCGGCCACCGGCAGGACCGCCGTCTCGTAGGCGGCGCGGGCGTCGTCGTCGGTGAGGCGTGCCCCGGCATCCGTGATCACCGCCGCGTGCGCGCGGCTGATCCGGCCGGTCGTCAGTGCATGGAGCGTCGCCGGAAAGCGTGTCACCAGCGTCGAAGCCTCGTCCATCCGTGACTGGATCGTGCGGTCGGACTGCTGTGTCGCCGCACCGATCTCGGCGGCGATCGACCGGATCGTGATGTCGTCCGGAGCATTCGGATCGGCGCAGGTGACGTCGCGTTGCGCGAGCGCCTGCTCCTGCGCCGCGTGCAGCAGCACGGCCTCTTCCGCCTGCAGCGATGCAATACGTCGGCGCCGGTCGACGAGCGCCTCGACGATCTCACCGACGAGCGCGCGCTCATCGCGCGTCGTGGGGGACTCGGTGGTGGCCATGACCTCATTCTGTCGCGGACCTCCGACACTGGAGCGGGATAAGTCCTGGTCAACGGCGCATTGTGGATAACCGTCGGATGGCCCCGTCTGGGGAGGAATCAACGCAAGAGTAAGGGCCGGTCGGAGAGGCTTCCGACCGGCCCTTGTCCCTTGCACCAAGAGTGTCCTGCAATCACATGCCGGTAGCTGCCACAGCAAAACAACTACCGTGCGAGCACTCTATAACGACCAGATAACGGCCACAAGGGGTTTCCGTTACCTTTTCGTGACTTCATACGAAAGTCGAATCTTGGTGTTCGACGCCACGCAAGTTGTCAGTAGCGCCAAGCGCGTGTCATCCGCGCCACTGAATCTGTCAGTCGTTCGGCGCGTCGCGCAACGCTCCACCCGCCCGACGTAGCTTGGCGCCGAGCACGTACCCGAAGTACGCACTGTCAGGCTCACGATCCTCGACCACGAGAGACCTCGCACGGTGATCCTGACAACCTTCGCGCCATCCGGGCACACTGCCTCGGAACTCGCAGCTGTGACTGTCGAGGTGAAGTACGGCGGTCGGGTGTGCGATATCGGGCCCGATCAAGTAAGCGAACTTGAGCTGACGCGCATCGATCCCATCCGAATCTCAAAGGCATATCCGGGGCGGGAGACGGCCGAGGTCGCCCTCTATGACGCGATCGCTCAGAACGACGCCGCGCTAGAGATGGGCGATGACACGCTGAAGAAGATCGCGGTCGATCTCGTCTGGGCGGTACGGTCAAGCGTGGTCATCGACTGGGATCAGAAGGAGAGCGTCCGCGCACCGATGCGCTCCAAGGTGAGACGCCTCCTCGCTCGCTACGACTATCCGCCGGACGCCGAGGCGAAGGCAGTGGAGTTGGTGTTGGAGCAGGCGGAACTCTTTGCGCATGGTGAGGTGTCGACCGCCTGATGTGGATCACCGGTGACGTTGAACTGCCCGATGAAGTACTTGCAGCGCAGGCCGAGGATCGTCTTGTGTTCTTCGTCGGTGCGGGAGCGAGTGTTGACCACCCTTCGGATCTACCTCTGTTTGGGGCGCTCGCGAAGAGGCTTGCCGGCCTGGCTCGCGTCTCATACGACGACGCAATTGCCATCGACTACTTCCTCGGATCCATGCCGGATGATTTCGACACTCACGGCCACACTCGCGACATCATTTCGAATGGCGGCTCGATGCCGAACTCCACCCATAGAGCTCTCGTTCGATTGGCTTCCGCGACCGGCACCCTGAGGATAGTTACGACCAACTTCGATGACCATCTCGCTTCAGCGGCAGCGGGACAGGGCGTCGCGATCGCAGAAAAGTGGATCGGTCCCGCGCTACCGCTCGGGGACGACTTCCAAGGACTCGTTCACCTCCATGGATCTGTGACACGGCAACCCGGCGAGCTTGTTCTCACCGATAAGGATTTCGGTCGTGCCTACCTCACCGCTGCGTGGGCCACGCGGTTTCTGCTGCCCATGTTCCAGCGATTCACAGTGGTTTTCATTGGCTACAGCCACGACGACCCGATCATGCGGTACCTCGCACTCGGTCTACCTTCTGGTACACCACGCTTCGTCCTGACGAGCGAGGAGAGCGCTCATGACGCCAAATGGCGACGCCTGGGTGTCCAGCCGGTGGCCTATCCGGTCTCGGGGAACGATCATGGCGCGCTTGTCCGAGCCCTCGAGGCGTGGGATGTTCGCGCTCGGATGGGGCAGCTTGAGCATGGCGTCCGTGTAGAGGAGATTGTTGCCGCCGGGCCCGCTGTCACTCCAGTAGATCGGGATTACCTAATCGGACGGCTAAGTTGCCGCGACGGTGCCGCCGACTTCGCAAAGGCGACCGCATCAGGACCGACCGAGTTGAAGCTCGAATGGCTTCATTGGCTAGAAAGCTTCGCAGGCTTCAAACGGCTCTTCGAAGCCGGAGCTGTCGGCGACGCCTCCGTGATCCTCGCGAACTGGTTTTGCCGCACGTTCCTCGCGGATCCGGTGCTGCACGGTTCGGCACTCCAAACTGTCCAGCGCCTCGGGCAGAACTTCGCAGAACCGTTGTTCACGGCTGCGAGTTTCGCTGTTGACGAGTTGTCGCGATCCGACCCGAAAGCAAGCGAACGATGGCGTGCGTTTCTCGCGACTTCGGTGCACGGATTTACGGCCCCCGCGCGTTCGGACATACTGCTTCCGGTCGTCTCTGGCCTTGAGGCGCGAAGTGTGCCGGTACTGAGGTTCGCCCTACGCCCGTTTCTGGTCCTGAAGCGGCGATGGTTCATCGAGGAGCACGAGGCGCCGACGACCGTGCCCGATGCCGAAGTCAAATGGAACGGGGAAGAATACTCCCTGACGCCACACCTCTCCGCGGCAGTTCAAGCGTCTCCGCCGGGGGACCATTCGTTGGGCCTCGCGCTTGAGGAATCGGTGGCTTCTGCATACGACCTACTTGATGCCTATCGTGGAGAGGTCGGTTGGGATCCACACTCATTCGGTCGGTCGGCAATCGAACCGCATCAACAGGATGAAATCCGCGAGCCTCTCGATGCGATCATCGACGCGCTACGCGACTTCGGTGTGCGGGCGCGTGGAACTGAAGACCGCTTACCCGATAGGTGGTGGGCGACCGGCCGCGCTCTGCTCCAGCGACTAGCGCTCCACCTCATCGCGACCGCTCCGGATCTCGACTCGAACGCAAAGCTCGGGTGGTTGCTAGAGCGGAGCAACCTCTACGAGGACGGTCTCAAGCACGAAACCTACGCGGTTCTTGCGGCAAGTGTCGAGAACGCGTCAGATGAGATTCGAGAGCGGGTTCTTGAGCTCGTAGCCGAAGGACCGGCCTTCCCTGCTGAGACTCCTGACCGCGATCGTCACGTCCAGTATGGCAAGTACAATTTGCTCGTTTGGCTTGTCGCGAGCGCACCAGCTTGGGCGGGGGCCGCTACTGCTCTCGGGGTCATCCAGCAAACCAACCCGGACTTCATTCCGAGGGAGCATCCGGACTTCGACACATGGATGTCATCAGGCACATGGGGCGGGCAGCTGCCATTAGATCCATCAGAGTTCTTGGCCGCCGTCCGCGCGGATGCCTCAACGGCGCTCAAGGATCTGCTCTCGAGAGACTTCTCGGACCGGGCGTTCGATGAGCCGAGCTGGGACGACGCGCTCACCTTAGTCACGCAGGTAGTCGAGAACGACGCTGCGATTGGTGACGCTCTCTGGAATGAGGCCCTTGAACAGGTCCAAGATCCGGCTCGACGGGCTGGGATGCTTCGAGCCATAGTTGCCGGATGGACGAAGGCTGATCTCGGATCCGTAGCGCTGCTTGCCGTCGATAGCGCGAGCACGCTCGTGTCAGACGCTGGGGCCGCGCATCAGATTGGGCGCTTTCTACTTGAACAAGTGCGTAAGCGGGTCGATGACGCCGAAGATGACTCCCTGAAGAGCATGCGAGCTCTAGCTCAGGCGCTCTGGCAAGCTCATGGCAGTGCCTTCAGCCATACCGACGGCCTTGACGTGATGTCGATGGCGCCTCTGTATCTCAACTCGTGGCCCGGCAGCCTTGCCCTCTACTGGCTGACCGAAATCGATCGGCGTTGGCGGCAGCACCGTGACGATTGGGTGGGCCTCAACGAAGAGGAGCACGCGTCGCTTGCTCAACTACTCGTCGGGCCCCCGCATGCTCTCGACGCGACGCGCCCTGCGCTCGCAAGCCAGTTGTTCTTCCTGTTCGCCGCTGATGCTGAGTTTGCCTCCGCTCACCTTCTCCCGCTGTTCAGTGATGCCGAGGGTGCAGCACTCGTCTGGAAGGCGTTCCTTTATCACCCGCGCTACAACGACAAGTTGCTCGCTGCCGGTCTGATGGGCGCGCTGGTGGCTCAGTGGGATCGACTCGAAGAAATCGGCGATGAGATGATCCGGCAGCAGTTCTTTGGTGTGAGCGCCTCGGTCGCATCTTTCGCTGGTATTACGGACGACGAACGGCAGGCGCTGCTCGACCGAAGTGTGCTTTCGGAGGATGGAGCGTACGCGGAGCAGTTCGCCGAAGCGACCATCCGATTCCTTGGGGCCGAGCGGGTTGATGGTGCGGCGGTATGGGAGCACTGGCTGCGAGTTCACATCACAGACCGGCTCAACGGTGTGCCGCGAAACGCATCGCCAGAGGAGCTCGCGTGCTGGGCAGATGTCATCCCCTACATTGGCACAAGCGTCCCGGCAGGAATCGCGCTATTCGGTGCGAATCCGCCCGGGTTAGGTGAGCGCTCATTCCTCGCCGACATTCCGGGTGGAGTGTTTGCGATGCACGGGCGAGAGCTGGTCCAGTACTTCATGGCTCGCGTGAAGAACACGACCCCAGTGGGATTCACTCTTTCCTACCGCCTGCGCAGACTCGTGGCGGCGATTCGGACGGCAGTAGGAGATGAGGTCGTCGCACCGCTCGAAAACGCTGCGCGCGCGAAGGGTCTCCTGGGCGAGCGGGGCGTGTAGAACTGGGTGGAGGAAGCGAGCGACTGGCACAACTTCCGGAACCCTTATGCTCCACTCCCCGGCTCTACTGAGAAGAGCGATTCTTCGTCAACCGGTTCGATCTCTTGCACAACGTAGCTACGGCGCCCGTCCGGAAGCGCAAGAGTGCGGGTGATCAAGACATCAAGCTTTACCCGCACGCGCTGGCTTGGGTTCGCGTCGAGTCTTGCGACCTCGAGCTGGACTCCGGGGCTTCCGAACGAGGCAGTGAGTGTCTCGCCGGTCGGTTCGAGTATGAGCCGCATGGTCCCCTTCGACCATGTGTGCCCGTCCAGGAACCCCTTGGCCTCACGCGCCTCGCGTTGCGTGACGGTCTCCGTGAGCTTCTCCCGGAGGTAGCCAACGCCAGATTCCCCTACGTGGAGCTGTACTCGCCCCACGCCTCGCTGGCTGAACTCTCCATCAATTGACCATGCGCCCTTTTGAACTTGGTCGAGCGCCACTCGCAGATGATGACGCGCGCTGGAAGGGAGGAGCCCTACAGCTGCGTTGAGGTCCTCGTCATCCAAAGACGCCGTGTCGGCGTTGGAGAGCACGACGGCAATGCGGCGGAGCGCTTCTGAATACCCGTCCTCATCGGGCAGAATCTCATCTGCGATCTCGGGGACCGATATCTCGGCGGCGGGATCATGGCGAGGCGGCGCAACGAACGTAACCCGGACTGAACCTGCGCCGGCCTCCACGAGCAACTCGTCGGGCAGGGCAGCCAGCCCCGCCATTTCACGCACGGCTGCTTTGGTGGCGTCCGCCATTCTCGTCACGAACTGGCCGAATGACTTCGCTACTGTCGCATGGCCCTTCACGGAACCGCCATCCAGGTGCAACTCCAAGTGGCCGTTCCTCGGCGCAAGTTCGGCTTCAGCGATGCGAACAAGTTCTGGATCGTCGCGGATCACAGCGAGGAGCGACCCCAACTCAAGCTCATAGTCACTCTCCGCGAGCAAGTGACGGATCGAGCGACGAAGCTCGCTGGAGGCGGTGGATGGGCTAGATGATTCCACGAGCCACCTCCAAGAAGCCCTTTGACGCATTCGGGATGATCTGACCGTCCGGGCCGCGTACTCTCGACCACTGAACGCGGTAGAACGAAGCGGTGTTGGACGACGCCAAGTAGGAGTCGATCATCCCCCCGAACGGCGCGAGCTTGCCGATCGGGAGTTGCTTCGAATTGATTGTGCCACTGGTGTCGTCGAAGGTCAGAAGACCCTGTGTCGCGAGGCGTCGCTTGGACTCCGCTGGAACGTCATCTGCAATGATCGCGACGTCCACATCATGCGGCTCCTCCCATGACTTGTGCGTGACGAAACCGCCGTCGACCCAGAGGAGCGCTCCAGGGATCTCCGTCCAGATGGTTTCCGCATAAAGAGCGAACGCTCTGAAGAGGCGTTCGCGGCGCTCCTTGAAGGGGGCGCTGGCAACGAACAGCGAATGTACGTCCGACATCGTCACTCGATACGGCGATGGGCTGGGAGGGAGAGTGCCGAGGATCGGGTCAAGAGCGGGGAGTGCCGACACATGAGTCGTGTGTTCTGCATCGGCCATGGTCGGAGCATACAAGGAGCCCGAGACATCGCCCGATGGTGCACCGGCGGTCGGACGACAAGGATATCGAGGAGGTCAGCGTCTGCCGCTGACATAGCGCCTGGCGGTGGAGCCTGGATGAGGCGTAGCGGCTCATGCGGAATTACGGGGAAGCTGAGTGAACACCTTTGCCAAACCGTCTGGCGTCGAACACTTGGGCTGTGCGGGCTGTGCGGGCTGTGGGGCACGGCGGCGACCCGACGCCCCGCGAGGGGCTCTGTCGGGCTGGAATGGGAGACTGGGCTATGCCCGTTCGCCCCGACATCGTGTGCATCTGCGGATCCGCGCGCTTCGCCGACGAGATGCGCGACGCGAGCCGTGACCTCACACTTCGCGGCGTCGTCGTTCTCGCGCCCGCCGAGATGGACGGCGATGTCAGCGCAGACCAGAAGGCGCACCTCGATGCGCTGCACCGCCACAAGATCGACCTCGCCGATCGCGTGCTCGTCGTCAACCCGGGCGGCTATATCGGCGCATCGACGGCGGCGGAGATCGCCTACGCGCGGGCGACCGGCACGCCGGTTTCCTTCACGGCTCCGCCGGACGGTGCCGCGGCCGATGGAAGCGGCGAGCTGTGACGGCGGTCATTTCGTTCTCCCTCGACGGCGTCGTCCGCCACCTCGATTGCCAGGCCGTCGGTCATACCGCCCGCAGATCCAGCACGATGTCGCAGTCCACCCCGCCAGCATCGGCCGCGCGCATGACGGCGCGGTGCTCTGCGTCGATCGCGCGGGGCGACATGTCGGCGACGGCTCGGGAGTGGGCGATGTCGTCGGTCTCCATGGCGTACACAAGGACGGGGCCATCCGCGCCGTCAAGGATCATCGCCGTCTCATGACGGACGCGTTCCGCGGCGAGTGAGGCGAGTGCCTCTTGGCGACGCGGACCGTTCACGGTGCGGAGCCACTCCACAACGCGGTCGAGGTGATCGGGGTCGATGCGCCGTGCGACGAGATGGATCATGCAGTCAGCCTAGAAGGCCGCCACCCATCCGATTGCGCGGTAGCGACGAACAACACAGGTACCCCGACCCCGGCGGCAGGAGACCATCGTGACCACGCACACCGGCCGGCGCGTGTCGCTCGCCCTCGCCGCCCTCGCGGGCCTTGTCAGCGGTGCGGTGTTCCTCGGCGTCGCCGAGCTGCTGGCGATGCTCGTCGCGCGCAACGCTAGCCCGATCCTGGCGGTCGGTGGCTTCGTGATCGACATCGTCCCCCAGCCCTTCAAAGAGTTCGCGATCGCCACGTTCGGCTCCAACGACAAGATCGCCCTCCTCGCCGGTCTCGGCCTCGCCGTCGTGATCGCCTCGGCGATCGGGGGAGTGCTCGAGTACGTGCGCAGCCCTCTCGGCGTCGTGGTCGTCGCGATCGCCGGCGTGCTGTCGACCGCCGCCGTCGTTTCGCGCACCGGAGTCACGCCGTTGTCGTTCGTTCCTCCCGTGGTCGGGGCGGCCGCGGCATCCGTCGTTCTCGTGATGCTCGGTCGCCGCCTGCGGCGCTGGCGGCGGCCCGGTCCGGACTCTGCCGAAACCGACTCCGCGCCGGACGAGGCACGGGCGCTCGGTCGGCGCGGCTTCTTCCGCCTCGCGGGCGTGGCCGGGGTCTCCGCCGTGATCGTCGGCGTCACGGCACGCGTCGTGACGGCCGCGACCTCATCGGTCGACGCGATCCGCGATGCGCTGAAGCTGCCGGCCCCTCGCCGAACGCTGACCGTACCCGCGGGCGCCGAGCTCGACGTTCCCGGTCTCTCGCCGCTGTTCACGCCGAACGCCGACTTCTACCGCGTCGACACGGCGCTCACCGTCCCGGCCATCGATCCGACGACGTGGCGCCTCGTCGTGGACGGCATGGTCGACCGTCGCATCGAGCTGAGCTTCGACGACCTTGTGGGCATGGGGCTGGACGAGTACGGCATCACCTTGACGTGCGTGTCGAACGAGGTCGGCGGCGGGCTGGTGGGCAATGCGAGATGGCTCGGCGTGCCCGTCCGCGACATTCTGCGGATGGCGGGACCGCAAGGCGGCGCCGACATGGTGCTCTCACGCAGCGTCGACGGCTACACCGCGAGCACTCCGCTGTCGGCGCTCACGGATGATGGACTCGACGCGATTCTGGCGGTCGCGATGAACGGCGAGCCGCTACCTGCCGAGCACGGCTTTCCGGTGCGGATGATCGTCCCAGGGCTCTACGGGTACGTCTCGGCGACGAAGTGGCTGACCGAGCTGAAGGTGACGACCTTCGCCGCTGATGAGGCGTACTGGACCCCGCGAGGCTACAGCGCGCAGGCGCCCATCAAACTCTCCTCGCGTGTCGACGTCCCCAAGGTCGGCAGTCCCGTCGCCCCCGGACGTGTGCCCGTCGCCGGCATGGCGTGGGCGCAGCCGACCGGCGTCGCCCGCGTCGAGGTGAACATCGACGACACCGGCTGGGTTCCCGCGACGATCTCCACGCCGGTGAACGACGAGAGCTGGGTGCAGTGGATGTACGAATGGGATGCCGCGCCCGGCACTCACTACATCGCGGTGCGCGCCTGGAACAAGAAGGGCGAGCTGCAGGAGCAGCAGCGCGCCCCGATCGCGCCGAACGGTTCGACGGGGTGGCACCGGGTGCTCGTCACGGTCTCGTCGTGAGTGATCGCACACGGTGGCGATGCCGACGCGTGAGAATGTGCCCATGACAGCTCGTTGGACACCTCTCGCGATCACCTATCTCGTGCTGGCGGTCGTAGGCCTTGTCGGCACGTTCGCGCTGAACGTCTGGTCGGTCGTACTGATGCGCAACTACCTGCTCGATCTCGTGCAGTCGGGACCGGCCGTCGGGTCGATCGGTGTCGACATCATGGTCGCGGCGATTGCGGGCAGCATCCTGATCATCGTCGAAGGACGGCGGCTGGGCATGCGCCGCCCGTGGCTGTACGTGCTCGTGTCGCTCGTGACCGCGTTCGCCTTCGTCTTTCCGCTGTTTCTCGCGATGCGCGAGCGGACTCTCGCGGCGCGGCGGATGCTGTCGACCGTGGGCTCCGACGACCTTGCTGAGCCCGCGAGCTGAACGGCCCCCGGGCTCAGTCGGTGACGGCGCGGCCCTCGTCCGTGCGTGTGGCCTTGCGTTCACGCGCGATCGAACGGGCGAGCACCTGGCCGCCGCTGGTCAGCAGCGCCCGTCGCCAGGGGAGGGTGCCCTCGATCTCGATCTGGATCGAGATGGACAAAACGGTCCGGATGATCACGATGAGCCCCAGGATCACCGCGTCTTCGATCGACGGCTTGGAAGTGATCGTGCGGATGAGGTCGGCGGCCACGAGAACCTCCAGCCCGAGCAGGATCGCGGCGCCGAGCGTGTTGCGCAGCACCAGGTAGGCGTCGTGGCCGCTCCCGGTGCGCCGAAGCGCGCGCACCGCCAGAACGAGGGCGATGACGAATCCGGCGACCATGGCGAGCGCGCCGATCGCCTCGAACCCGAGCGCGATCGCCGTGAACAACGGCTCGATGCTCTCCGCCATGATGTGCGCTCCCCTCGGAGGACCGACATCCTCTCGCCGCTCACTCTACGAGGCGGCTCGCGGGCGCGGCGAGCAGGCGTCGTCCGCGCGCAGACGACGCCCCCACTCGCCGAGGAGTGGGGGCGTCGGTCGGGGGCTTACTTGAACGCGTCCTTGACGTCTTCGCCGGCCTTCTTGACGTGGGCCTTGGCCTGGTCGGCCTCACCCTCCGCTTCGAGCTTCTCGTTGTGCGTCAGCTTGCCGACGCCCTCCTTGACCTTGCCGCCGATGTCCTCGGCCGCGTTCTTGATCTTGTCGTCGAGACCCATGATGTCTTCCCTTCTGCCAACTCCTGCCTCGACGCTATGAAGTCCGCGCGCCGGAGGGCAGTGGGTTGACGCGGCGCGGCCACCGTACTATGCGCGGATGCCGCGGAATCCGGATCCTGATCACGCCGACGGGTCTCGCGGGAGGGGGTCTTCCGCGAGTGCCGGCCAGTCGGGGAGGGGATCGGTAAAAGCCGCCCAGGCCGCGGTCCCGGCCTCCAGCTCCGCGTCGGTCAACAGTGCCTCGTCGAGCGTCGCCATCACCGCACCGGTGATCAGATCCAGCCCGGTCAGCGCGATGTCCTGCGCGGTGAGCGCCGCCTCGGCCCCGGCGTCCTGCGGATCGATCCACATCGCCGAGCCGACCTGATTCCATCGGGCGAGGATGCCGGGTCGGGTCGCGATCCGGCAGAAGCCCGCCGATCGCAGCAGAAGACCGAGGCGCCCGGTGTCGATCTCGTCGAGCGCATCGGCGAGCCGCGAGGGGTGGAACGGTCGCAGTCGTTCGTAACGCACGGTGCTCACCCGCGGGTCGGTCATGTAGGGGTCGTGCTCGTCGTTGAGGGCGCGCACCCACCCGGCACGCTCGAGCACGGGCCCATCGTCGACGGCGGACGGCGCGGAGTCGATCAGTGCGCGGATGTCTTCGCTGGGGCCCCGCGACAGGCGCACCCGAGCGCGCGGCGCCAGATGCGAGGCCAGCGCCATGAGCATCGAGAGCTCGGCTGTCGCCACGTGCTCCCACCGGACGATGCTGACGAGTGTGGCGGCTTCCAGCAGTGTGACGGCTCGGCGTGCACGCGCACCGCTGTCGCCGTCGCCGGGGCCTCCCCGTTCGTCGAGCGGACTGGGGTCGCGCAGATCGTCGAGCATGTGGCGTGCGTCCACGACGCACACGATCGGCGCGGACGGCGTCCGGGTCACGATGTCCAGGTGGAGCACGTCCACGTCGATGCCGGCATCGATCACGAACCGTTCGACGTCTCGGCGGTCGCGGGTGAGAGCGATGGTGACGGGGTGGTCCGGCGTCGGCGCTGCGGCATCGTCTCTCGTCGAAATGCGCAGCAGTCCGCGCTGCGTGGCGACGGCCAGCCCGGCGGCATAGCGCCGACGTTCCGGAGTGCACACGCCGGCGACGATGAGGGGAGAGGGCAGCACGACGGGGCCTGCTTTCAGGTTTGACGGACGGACGCCTTCACTCTAGCTTCTTATTGAGAAGAATTATCAACAAGGAGGTCTCGTGAAAGTTCGTGCGTCGCTCAAGTCGCTGAAGGAGCAGCCCGGTGCTCAGGTCGTTCGCCGGCGCGGTCGCGTCTACGTCATCAACAAGCAGAACCCTCGGTTCAAGGGCCGGCAGGGGTGACCATCGACGCCTCCTCGAGCGCCGACGTCGAGATCCGTCTCGCGCGCCCGCAGGAGGTCCCGGCGATCTGCGCCTTCGGAACGGACGTGCTCCCGGCGCACTACGGTCCGCTCATCGGAGCGGCGGCCGCTGCCGAGCTCGTGGCCGACTGGTGGAATCCGGAGGTCACCTCCCGAGGGGTGGCGGCGGGGGCGGTGTGGGTCGCCGTGGACGCGGACGGAGCCCTCGTCGGTGTCGGCGAGCTCGGCTCCGCCGGCGGCGAGCCCGTCGTGTATCGGCTGTACGTCGCTCCGGGGCGGCGCGGCCGGGGGTTCGGCGTCCGCCTGCTCGATGCCATGATCGCAGCGTTGCCGGAGGGGACGCCCCGCGTGCTCATCGAGCACGTCGCCGCGAATCGCCGCGCCGGCGCGTTCTATCAACGGGAGGGGTTCGTCATCGACCGCATCGACGTGGTCGACCCCGCGGCGCGCGATCGGGATGTCGTATGGAGGGCGCGCCCCCTCAGCGTCTGAGCGCGAGTCTCAGGCGAAGCGTCCGAGGTGGATGCCCGCATACGCGACCGCGGCGACACTCTCGCCGTCGGTGATCTCGCCGGCGGCGATCATGCGCAGGACCTGGCCGAACGGTACCCACCGCACCGCGTCGATTCCCTCCTCATGCTGGGATGCCTCGGCATCCGCACCCCGGGAGACGCCCTGCGCGAGGAAGACGAACTCGGGCGCGCGGGCGATGCCGTTGAGGGCGTTCATCCGGCCGAGTGCGGTCCAGCGCTCCGCCGTGATGCCGGCTTCCTCGGCCAGCTCGCGCTTCGCCGCGGCCAGTGGGTCTTCGCCGTCGGAGCCTCCCGCCGGCACCTCCCACGAAGGCCCCGTCGTGTAGCGCTCGAGCGAGACGAGACAGACGCGGTCGTCATCGTCGACGGCCACGACGAACACGGCGGGATGCTGCATCTCCACCACCCCGTAGATGCCCTCGCCGTGCGGGCCGACGACGTCGTTCTCCTCGACGCGGATCCAGCGGTTCTCGTACACGGTGCGCGATGCGCGCGTCTTCCACGTCATGCGCCCACCCTAGAACGGGCGAACGGCCCGGACGCAGAGGTCCGGGCCGTTCGAAGGCGTACGTGTGCGCTGCTCAGTACCAGCCCACCGACTCCGAGTGGTCCCACGCGCCGCACGGCGTGCCGTAACGGCCCGCGATGTAGCCCATGCCCCACGCGATCTGGGTCGCCGGGTTGGTCTCCCAGTCGGCACCGGCCGATGCCATCTTGCTCCCGGGGAGAGCCTGCGGGATGCCGTAGGCGCCGCTGCTGTTGGCGGCGTTGACGCGCCAGCCCGACTCCTTGTTCCACAGCGACACGAGGCAGGCGAACTGGTCGTCGCCCCAGCCGTAGTTGGCCGACGCCATGGAACGAGCGATGCCCTGAGCGGATGCCGGGTCGACGTTGACGTCGACGGCCGGACGCGACGAGACCGACGCGGTCTTCGCCGCAGCGGCCTCCTCGGCCTTCGCCTTCGCGGCGGCTTCTGCGGCCGCGGCTGCCTCGGCAGCAGCCTTCGCCGCCGCCTCGGCGGCGGCCTTGGCGGCAGCCTCCTCTGCGGCCTTGCGCTGCACGGCGGCATCGAGGGCGGCCCGCAGCTTCGCCGTCTTGGCGGCGACGACCTCGGTCTCGGCCTTCGCGTCGGACGTGAGCGTGGGGATCATCATCGCGGGCGTCACGTCGAGTGCGCGCAGCTTCGTGATGAGGGCGCCGAGCTTGGCGGTGTCGACCGTGGTGTCGGTGGTGCCGACATCGAGACCGGAGGCCGAGATGTCGATCGACACCTTCGCGGCGGCGGCGACGGCGCTCTGCGCGGCGCTCATCGCGGTGACGCCGCCGGCGGTGATCGCGCTGAGCGGTGCGGAGGTGGTCTCGACGGCGACCGAGCCGGTGGAGGCGGCGGGAGCATCGCTCGCAGCGAAGGCCGGCAGGGCCCCCGCAGTGGTCGTGGCGGCGCCGATCACGAGGCCGAGGCCGAGGAGGGCGGATGTCACGGGGCGGTAAGGCAGACGGGGCATAAAGAGAGTACTTCCGGTGAATCAGCACCGCCCCGGCGCCGGAGCGCGAGCGGTGTGCGTCCTCGGGTGGACACGAAGGTCACAGCTTCACAACGTTTTCTGGACATCCCCGGCGCAGAACCTGAGTGAAACCTGTACGCCAACCGCCCGTCGGGCCGCATTTCCTCCGGGCCGTTTGCCACGGTCCGGGCCCTGTCCGCTGTCCTGGCGGCGATATAGAGTCGCCTGCGACAGATCGTCATCGACAGGACGTCGCATAACGAAAAAGAGGCGAAAAAATGGCATCCAATTCGGCATCCGAGATCGTCGACGCCGTCGGCGGACCCGGAAACATCGCGAGTCTCACCCACTGCGCCACACGATTGCGCTTCCAGCTCAACGACGGAGACAAGGTCGACAAGACCGCCGTCGAAGCCATTCCGGGAGTGCTCGGCGCGGTCCCGCAGGCCGGCGACCGCTTCCAGGTCGTGATCGGCGGCGGCGTGCAGACCGTCTACAACGAGATCATGGCGCTGCCCGTCATGGCCGGCGGTGCATCCGCCGCCGGCGCGGGGGAGAGCGACGCCGACATCAAGGCGCGCGAGCGCGCGAAGGGCCCCCGCGGCACGAACGCGTGGCTCGACACGCTGTTCGAGTTCCTCTCGGACTCCTTCCGCCCCATCCTCGGCGCCCTCCTCGGTGCCTCGCTGTTCATCACGTTCATGGCACTGGCCGCGACGCTCGGCTGGATTCCGGCGTGGAACGCGCCCGGTGTCGTGCTGCCGCCGTCGTGGGCCTTCGTCAACCTCATGTGGCAGTGCGTGTTCATCTTCCTGCCGCTGATGGTGGCCTACAACGCGTCGCAGAAGATCGGTGCCGACCCGTGGGTGGGCTTCGCGATCATGGCCGTGACGATGCTTCCCGGATTCGCGGGGCTCGGCAAGACGGCGGATGCCGTGCAGACGACCTTCCTCGGCTCGCAGATCACGACCGTGCAGGTGTTCGGCCTGCCGCTGACGATCTTCGACTACAGCTCGCAGGTGTTCCCGCCGCTGCTGATGGCGGCCGTGCTGGGCCTGGTCTACAAGGGGCTGAAGAAGGTCATTCCCGAGAACATCCAGCTCATCTTCGTGCCGTTCATCTCGATGCTCGTCATGATTCCGCTGACGGCGTTCCTCATCGGCCCGATCGGCGTCTACGCGGGCGCGGCCCTGGCGAACCTGCTGAGCTCCATCAACACGTTCTCACCGTTCATCTTCGCGATCGTCATCCCGCTGGCCTACCCCTTCATGGTGCCGCTGGGCCTGCACTGGCCGATCAACGCCATCATGCTGCTGAACATCCAGACCCTCGGGTACGACTTCATCCAGGGCCCCATGGGTGCGTGGAACTTCGCGTGCTTCGGCGCCACGGCCGGTGTGCTCGTGCTCGCCTGGCGCGAGAAGGACAAGCAGATGCGCCAGACGGCGACCGGCGCGCTCGCCGCGGGCCTTCTCGGCGGCATCTCCGAGCCGTCGCTGTACGGCATCCACCTGCGGTACAAGAGGATCTATCCGCGCATGCTCGTCGGCTGCCTCACGGGTGGTCTGATCATCGGCGTCGGATCGCTCCTGCTGGGCCTGCCGCACGGCATCACGACGCAGGCGTTCGTCTTCACGTCGCTGCTGACGATCCCCGCGTTCAACCCGATCGGGCTCTACTTGGTCGCCGTCGCCGGCGCCTTCGTCGTCGCGATGGTGCTCGTCATGATCTCCGGGTACAAGAACCCGGAGCCGGCGGGTGCGGCCGTTGCCGCGGCCACGGCGGGTGCGGCATCCGTCGCCCCCGGTGCGGCGCGCGACATCATCCCGGCGGTCGCCGGAGGCGCGGAACTGGCCGGTGTGGCCGGTGAAGGAGCGCAGACGGCCACCGCGGTCGCTGAGCGTACCGCCGCAGTGGGCGCGCTGATCCAGGTCGCGGCACCGTTGGACGGCACGGTGGTGCCGCTCGACACCGTGCCCGACCCCGTGTTCGCGGGCGGAGTGATGGGGCCCGGCGTGGCGATCGAGCCGACCGGAACCACCGTCTACGCACCGGGCGCCGGTGTCGTTGTCGCCGCGCAGCCGACCGGTCACGCCTTCGGCCTGCAGCTGGACAACGGCGCCGAGGTGCTGATCCACGTCGGCATCGACACCGTCAACCTGAAGGGTGAGGGGTTCGATGTGAAGGTGAAGAACGGCGACCGCGTCGAGACCGGCACGCCGTTGGTGACCTTCGATCGTGCCGTGATCGAGAAGGCGGGCTACCCGCTGATCACGCCGGTGATCGTCCTCAACGGAGACACGTTCGACACCGTCGACCCGGTGAAGCTCGGCCCCGTCACCCACGGCGCCCCGCTGCTGGACGTGCAGAAGAAGGCCTGACACGGCGGCGTTTCGACCCGCTGCGCTCTGCGTTTCGACTCGCTGCGCGCGCTCAACGACCGGGGCGGATGACCTCGGTCGTTGAGCGAGGAGCGCAGCGACGAGTCGAAACGCGGTGGGCCCTCACCGTCAGCGGATCTTGGCGACCGCGTCCCAGATCGCGTCGCCGACCTCGCGCTTGGTGCCCGCGGCATCCGTCACGACCTGGTCGGACGCATCGAGCAGCAGCACCCGGTTGTCGGCCATCTCGAAACCGTGATCCTCGTCGACCCGGTTCACGGCCAAGAGATCGACGCCCTTGCGCGCCCGCTTGCGCCGCCCCCGGGCGAGCAGTTCCTCGTCGTCGTCGGCCGTCTCGGCTGCGAAACCGACGATCGTCTGCCCGGGCCGGCGCGCCGCGACGAGCCCCGCGAGCACATCGGGGGTGGTCACCAGCTCCAGCCGCGGCACGCCGTCCTCCTTACGCAGCTTCTCGCGCGAGACCTCCGCCACGCGGTAGTCGGCGACCGCGGCGACCATCGCGACGACATCGGCACCGGCCGCGGCATCCGTCATCGCCGCCTCGAGTTCGGCGGCCGTGCCGACGCGCACCATCGTGATGCGCGTGTGACGGGATGCCGCGGCGAGCACCCCTTCGTCGACGTGCGCCGCCACGAGCACGACGTCGGCGCCGCGGTCGGCGGCGGCGAGGGCGAGCTCGGCACCCTGGCGGCCGCTGGAGCGATTGCCGAGGAAGCGCACCGGATCGATGGGCTCACGCGTCCCACCGGTCGACACCGCGACCCGCACGCCCGTGAGGTCGGTCGACGAGGAGGAGGGCGCCGTAGAGGGCGCCGCGACGGCGAGGGCGGACGCGAGGACCTCCTCCGGCTCGACCATGCGCCCCGGCCCGCTATCGCCGCCGGTCAGCGGACCGTCGGCAGGCCCCACCACGTGCACACCGCGTGCGCGCAGCGTTGCGACGTTGGCCTGTGTCGCGGCATGCTCCCACATCGCCGTATGCATGGCGGGGGCGACGACGACGGGGGCTCTCGTGGCCAGCAGCGTGACACCGAGCAGGTCGTCCGCGATGCCTGCGGTCATCTTCGCGAGCGTGTTGGCGGTCGCAGGGGCGATGATGATGAGCTCGGCCGACGTGCCGAGGGCGACGTGGCGCACGCGGGCCACGTCATCGTGGACACTGGTCGTGACAGGATTCCTGCTGACGGCCTCCCACGTGGTCGTCCCGACGAAGCGCAGCGAGTCCTCGGTGGGAACAACGTGCACCTCGTGCCCGTTGGTCACGAGGGCGCGCACGAGATGCACCGTCTTGTACGCGGCGATGCCGCCCGTCACGCCCACCACAACGAACATGGTCCGATCCTGCCACGCCCGACGGCGGGGCCACGAGGAGCGGACGGAGAGGTCTCGAGCAACCGTGTGCACCGTCATCGTCCACGTTCCGCACGACGACGGCGCACCCGTGCGGCTGCTCGCCGTCCGCGACGAGGATCCCGCGCGCTCGTGGGATCCGCTGGGCCCGTGGTGGCCCGAGCTTCCCGCTGTGCGAGGCGTGCGCGACCGTCGTGCCGGTGGTGCGTGGTTGGCCGCGGATGCCGAGCACGGCCGCGTCGCGGTGATCCTCAACCGCGCCGACGTGCTGGCTGCCGACCCCGACGGCGAGCCGCCCGTCTCCCGCGGTCGGATCGTCCTGGACGCCGTCGCGGGTCGCGGCCCGGACGACCCGCCGCACGCGCAGGGATTCAACCTCGTCGAGGCGACGCCGGCCGGTGCCCGCGTCACCATGTGGGACGGCGGCGCGCTGCGGCACGTGGAGCTTGCTCCCGGCATCCACATGGTCGCGCATGACGACGTCGACGACGAGGCGACGGCGCGCATCGCGGCGTGGCGCGAGGCCTTCAGCGCGCCGGCTGCCATCGACGGGCACTGGTGGGAGCCCTGGCTCGACACTCTCGAGCTGACGAGCGGACTGGGACCCACCGACGATCGCGCCATCGTGCGCGACAACCGTCCCTTCGGGTACCCGACCCTGTCGCTGCTGGTCGTCGCCGCCTCGCTCGGACCCGACGGCGTCGACGTGCGCTACGCGGAGTTCGACGAGCCGGGGCAGTGGAACCGACCCCGGCTCGCCTGAGCTCTGCGCCGTCCTCGCCTCAGGCTGCCCGGCGGATCGCCGTCACCAGCGGCCGGGACGCGAGCAATGACAGGCGCACCAGCAGGATCCCGGCGACGAACGTGCCCACGATCACGGCGAGGGAGACGGGCGCGACGAGCACGGTCATGCCGACGACCGGCAGCGCCAGTGCGGCCCCGACGAGCGCGCCCCCCACCGCCGCCCAACGCAGCGGCACCATGACGGTGTGCGCGCGGGCGCGGCGCAGTTCGCGCCCCGGCATCCCCAGACGATCCAGGCCCACGATGAGCTCGCGGTCCTCGAGCGTGGACGCGGCCTGTGTCACCCCCACCGAGCACGCGAGCAGCGCGAAGCCGACGCCGAGTGTCACGAGCACGCCCGTGCGCATGTCGGCGAACAGCACGGCCTGAGACCCCGTCTGCCCGTCGTCGCCGGCGAGGGCCACGAGGCTCGCTCCCGAGCCGCCCACCACTGCGATGAAGGCGATCATCGCGATTCCCGAGACCCGGCGCCAGGCCGAGGCCGCGTGCGCCGACAGCTCACGCCCGGCGATGAGTCGCGCCGGAGACGACGTGGTGCGTGCGAGGCTGCGTCCGCGAGCGGCGACCAGCGGTGTGCCGACGACGTTCACGATCAGCAGCGCGACCCCGAACAGGCCCATCAGGACGACCAGTCCGACCGCGGCGCCCCAGACCTGTGCGATGGCGCTGATGTTCGACACCGCGGTCACGACGGCGACGATCGCGAGCACGCCGAAGACGAGCGCCGTCGTGCGCCGCCGTGGCGGGTCGGTGCGACGCGCCACGCCGAGCGGCGTGAGCTGTACCCGTCGCAGGCTCAGTGCCGCGCTCGCCGTGGCGACCACGACGACACCCACGACCGCCCCGGCCGCCGTGCCCGCGCCGGTCCAGAGAGCCCCGGCGCCGACGGGGCCGCCGAAGAACGGCAGCAGTCCCACCAGCGGCAGCAGCGCCGCGTACAGTCCGACGCCCAGGATGCCGCCGACCAGCGCGGTCGCGCCCGCTTCGACGACCGTCATCGCGCTGACCTCTCCCGCTCCGGCCCCGAGAAGGCGCAGAGTGGCGAGGCGGTCGTTGCGCCGGCGCGCCGACAGGCGTGCGGCGGCCGCGCCCAGCGTCGCGATCGGCACCGTGAGCAGCACGAGCGCCAGGGCGCTCAGCACCCGATAGACGATTTCCGTCTCTGCGGCCGCGCGAGGATCGGTGAAGAACATGCGCACCCCGCCGACGACGACCAGCAGCAGCGCAGTCGTGACGCCGAACGCGACGATCGGCAGCACCAGTGCCGCGCGACCCTGCCGCGACGGACGTGCGAGCATCACCGTGAGGCGGACGGTCGTGGCCAGGCTCATGCGACACCACCCCTCGCGGCCGTCGCCGGCCCCTGGATGCGACCGTCCGTCATGTGCAGCGTCCGCGAGCAGCGCGCCGCGACGCCGGGGTCGTGCGTCACGACGACGAGGCTGCGGCCCTGCCCCGTCGTCGCCGCGAGCAACGCGGTGAGCACCTCTGCCGAGGTGCGTGAGTCGAGGGCGCCGGTGGGCTCGTCGGCGAACACGATCGGAGCCCCCGTCACCTGGGCGCGGGCGATCGCGACCCTCTGCGCCTGGCCGCCCGACAGCTGTCCGATGCGCCGCTGCTCCATGCCGCCCAGTCCCAGGGCCGCGAGCCACCCCGCCGCGTGGGCTTCGGCCTGGGCGCGAGGCGTGCCCAGCAGCAGAAGCGGCAGGGCTGCGTTCTCCACGGTGGTCAGCTCGGGCAGCAGCAGGTGCTCCTGGAAGACGAAGCCGAGCTGGCTGCGACGGACGGCGGAGCGCTGATTCTCCGTCATGCCCACCAGTTCCACCGCGGCGCCGTTCGGCGACGACAGGACGACCGAGCCGGCGTCCGGGGCGATGATCGCCGCCAGACAGTGCAGCAGCGTCGTCTTGCCGGAGCCGGAGGCTCCCATGACGGCGACGGATTCGCCGGGGTCGATGGAGACATCGACGCCGGCGAGGGCGACGAGGTCTCCGTAACGCTTGACGAGGCCGGATGCGGAGAGGACGGGCGCGTGCATGTCCTCCAGTCTTCGCCGCAGCCGGCGCGGCGTCGTCGGTCCGGGGATGTATCGGCATCCACCTTTCGGGCGATCTGTCTCGGGGGTCGGGAGTCGCTGCTAGCGTCGCGGCATGGGAGTCGACGACGGCGAGCCGGTGTTCTTCGCGGATGCCGCGGCCTTTCGCGCGTGGCTCGAACAGAACCACGACACGGCGACGGAGCTCTGGATGGTGCGCCGCCGAAAGGCCCATCCCGAGCCGGGGCTGCTCTGGGAGGACGCCGTCGCCGAAGCGCTGTGCTTCGGCTGGATCGATTCGACGAGTCGACGACTCGACGAC
This sequence comes from Sphingomonas sp. BLCC-B65, assembly GCF_028550675.1. Classification (NCBI taxonomy): domain Bacteria; kingdom Pseudomonadati; phylum Pseudomonadota; class Alphaproteobacteria; order Sphingomonadales; family Sphingomonadaceae; genus Sphingomonas; species Sphingomonas sp. BLCC-B65. Next base: position 2,447,162 of record NZ_JAQQGL010000001.1, read on the forward strand.
GACGCGCGCATCCAGCGCTGGACACCGCGCAAAGCCCTCTCGACGTGGAGCGCCGTGAACGTCGCGCTGGTCGAGAAGCTCACCGCGCAGGGGCGCATGCACCCGGCCGGCCTCGCAGCGTTCGAGCGGCGCCGGCCGGAGCGCACCGCGATCTACTCGTATGAGACCAGCGATGAACTCGACGCGGACGAGCTGGCCGTGATCGCGGCCGTTCCCGCCGCTCAGTCGTTCTGGGATGCCGCGACCCCGGGCTACCGTCGCATCTGCGCCCACTGGGTGCACGGCGCGCGCCGTGCCGAGACGCGGAGCGCCCGCCTCGCGCAGCTCGTCGAGGAGTGCGCGGCCGGGCGGCTCATCGCGTCGCAGCGCTACGGCACCCCGCCCGCGTGGCTCGCGCGCGCCGCTGCGGCGGCCGCGGCGCACGGAGAGTCGTAACGGCGACGCACGGCCGCGTCGTCGACCGTCAGCGCCGGCGCAGCAGCAGCACGCCGTCCTCGAGCGTCCCCGGCTCCCCATCGGGGCCCGTTGCGGCGCGGGTGCGGGTCTCCACGCGCACGGGCTCCCACGCCTCCGGGTCGAGGTCGAGCAGTCGCAGCTCCTCCTCCGGGGGCAGCAGCCGTGGGTGTTGCCCGTCGTCTTCGTGACGGGACCACGGCGGCGCCGCGGCGTGCGACACGATCAGCAGATGGCCGCCGACGGCGACGCGCTCGGCCGCGTCGCGCAGCAGGGGGATGCGCGGGAAATCCGGTTCCCACGAGTGCAAGAAGCTCGCGCTGACCAGGTCGAACGTCCCCAGTGGTGCCGCCGGGGCGCCGCTTCCGACGAAGAAGGTGACCCGTTCGGAGAGTCCGCGCTCGCGCGCTGCGGTCGCACCGCGGCGGATCGCCGTCTCCGAGACGTCGACGGCCGTGACCTGCCAGCCGCGCTCGGCGAGCCAGACGGCATCCGCCCCCTCGCCGCAGCCGACCTCCAAGGCCCTGCCGACCGGGAGCGCCGCGGCGATCTCGGCGAAGGTCGCATTGACGTGACCCGACCAGACGCTGTCGCGGGCGGCGTAGCGCTGCTCCCACGCCGAGGCTCGTTCGCGGGCGCGCTGCACCAGTGCCAGGTCGCCGTCCTCCACGGCCAGCGCCGCATTCGCCCCGGCTCCGGCCATCGATCCCGCTGCCATCGCGACCGGAACATTGCCGTAGGGCGCGACGACATTGCCGGCCGCCCACACGCGCGGATGCGAGGTCGTGCCCAGGAGGTCGACCGCCAGCGGCGCTCCGGGCGCGTCGGTGCGCGCGAGGCGAAGGGCGTCGGCGAACGCCAGGTCGATCGCTGGCGTCGGCGCGACGAACAGGGCATCGATCGCGTGCATCTCGCCGTCGGCATCCCGCGCCGCGTGCAGCGCACCGTTCGCCCCGTCGAGGGCGACGATCGGGGTCGGCACGATGCGGATGCCGCGAGCCCGCCAGCGCACCCGCAGCTCGTCGTCGAGGGGCTCGATCGCGCCCGTGAAGGCGGTGAGCTCCTCGCTCCACTGCCGAACCAGCTCGATCTGGTGCACGCTCTGCGGCGAGGTCGCCAGCACGCCGAGACGGCTGCCCGCCACCTCGAAGCCGTGGCAGTACGGGCAGTGCAGCACATGGCGTCCCCAGTATTCGGCGAGCCCCGCGACGGGCGGCAGCTGGTCGCGCACTCCGCTGGCGATGATGACGGCGCGAGCGGTGTCGACCGTGCCGTCGGTGCGCGTGGGGCGCAACACGGCGCCGTCATCGCGGATGCCGTCGACCTCGCCCTCTTCGATGCGCACGCCGTAGCGGCCCAGCTCGTCGCGTCCGCGCGCGAGCAGCGCCTGGGGATCGATGCCGTCGTGCCCCAGGACGCCGTGCAGGTGCGCGGCGAAGCGATTGCGCGGGCTGGCGCCGTCGATCACCAGCGTGCGCCGACGCGCACGTCCCAGCATCTGTGCGGCGCTCAGGCCGGCCGCACCGCCGCCGATGACGACCGCGTCCCACTCTCTGCTCTGCATAGGTCCACTGTGGAAGGTGCGGATGATGATTGCAAACGGAATTGCGTTATTGGCAAACTGAGGAGATGTCCCACGCTCTCGATCAGGTCGGCGCTCGCCTTCGTGCGGCCCGGCAGGCACGCGGCTGGACGCTCGAGGAGCTCGCGACGCCGGCGGGCGTCTCGGTGAGTACGCTGTCGCGTCTGGAGTCGGGCAAGCGACAAGCCTCCCTCGAGCTGTTGCTGCCGTTGACGCGTCGACTCGGCATCCGCATCGACGATCTCCTTCCCGCCGAGACACGTGACCCGCGCGTGCACCGCCCGATCGAGCGTCGCGACGGGATGGTCATCGCGCCGCTGACGCTCGAGGACTCGCCGATGCAGGCGCTGAAAATCGTCTATCCGCCGGCGGATGCCGCGCCCGCTGCCCGCATCCACGAGGGATACGAGTGGCTCTACGTGCTGAGCGGACGCGTGCGGTTGGCGCTCGACGGCAGCGAGCACGCGCTCGGCGCCGGCGAGGCCGCCGAGTTCGACACGCGGTTGCCGCACTCGATCAGCGCGACCGCCGATGGCCCCGCCGAGGTGCTGAGCATCTTCAGTGCCTCGGGCGAACGCTTCCACACGCGCCTCGCCTGACGGCGAGAAACCACGACCGCCGCGAGAAACCACGCCGGCGCGTGTTTCTCGACGCGGCGATGGTTTCTCGCGGAGGTGGGACGCGTCAGGCGCGGTGTGCGCGGTAGTACGACAGGAGTGCCTGGGTCGAGGCATCCTGCGCGGCCGTCGCCGTCTCGTCGCCCTCGATGGCCGGAGCGATCTGCAGAGCGAGCTGCTTGCCGAGCTCGACACCCCACTGGTCGAACGAGTTGATGCCCCAGACCACACCCTGCGTGAAGGTGATGTGCTCGTACAGAGCGACCAGCTCGCCGAGCACGCGCGGCGTCAGCGCGGGGGCGAAGATCGACGTCGTCGGACGGTTGCCGGGGAACGTGCGCGCCGCCACGAGTGCGCCGGTGGTGCCCTCGGCTTCGACCTCCTCCGCCGTCTTGCCGAAGGCGAGAGCCTTGGTCTGCGCGAGGAAGTTCGCCAGGAACAGGCCGTGCACGTCGCGGCCGCCGTCGTTCAGGTCGTACGCGGGGTTCACGAAGGCGATGAAGTCCGCCGGGATCAGGCGGGTGCCCTGATGGATCAGCTGGTAGAAGGCGTGCTGACCGTTGGTGCCCGGCTCGCCCCAGAAGATCTCGCCCGTGTCGCTCGTGACCGGCGAGCCGTCCCAACGCACGCGCTTGCCGTTGGACTCCATGGTCAGCTGCTGCAGGTACGCGGCGAAGCGGCTGAGCTGCTGGGCGTAGGGGAGCACGGCGTGCGACTGCGCGCCGAGGAAATTCGTGTACCAGACGTTGAGTAGGCCCATGAGGACGGGGACGTTCCGCTCGAACGGGCTCGTCCGCACGTGCTCGTCGATCGCGTGGAAGCCCGCGAGGAGCTCGCGGAACGCCTCCGGTCCGAGCTCGACCATCAGCGACAGGCCGATGGCGGAGTCGACCGAGTAGCGGCCGCCCACCCAGTCCCAGAATCCGAAGGCGTTGGCCGGGTCGATGCCGAAGTCGGCCACCTTGTCGAGGGCCGTCGAGACCGCGACGAAGTGGTGCGCGACGGCATTCTGCTTCTGCGCGTCGGAGCCGTCGATCGCCCCGGCGGCGGCCAGGCCCGTCCACAGCCAGTCGCGCGCGAGACGTGCGTTGGTGAGGGTCTCCAGGGTCGTGAACGTCTTCGAGGCGACGATGAACAGCGTCGTCTCGGGGTCGAGGTCCTTCGTCTTGTGGGCGAGGTCGAACGGGTCGATGTTCGAGACGAAACGCGCGCTGATCCCCGCGGTCGCATACGGCTCCAGCGCGGTCGAGATCATCGCGGGACCGAGGTCGGAGCCGCCGATGCCGATGTTGACGACGTGGGTGACCGTCTTGCCGGTGACACCCTTCCACGCGCCCGAGCGCACGCGATCGGCGAACGCGCTCATCGCGTCCAGCACGGCCTGCACGTCGGCATCCACGTGCTGACCGTCCACGACCAGCTCGGGCGTCGTGCCCGCGGGGCGGCGCAGGGCGGTGTGCAGCACGGCGCGGTCTTCTGTCGTGTTGATGTGCTCGCCGCGGAACATGGCCGCGAGGCGGTCGGCCAGGTGAACGTCGTCGGCCAGAGACAGGAGCGAGGTCAGGATGCCGTCGTCCACGAGGTTCTTGGAGAGGTCGACGTGCAGATCGGCGGCGTCGAAGGTCAGCCGCTCGACCCGCGTCGGGTCGTCGGAGAACCAGGCGCGGAGGTCGGGGGCGAAATCCGCGGCGCGTGCGGACAGATCGGCCCAGGCGGGAGTGCGGGTGGCGTCGATGGGAGTGCTCACGCCTTTACGCTAGCGCCCGCGAGCCGGGTGTGCAGACGTGAGTCCTGTGAGAAAGACATGGCCGGACGAGATCGACGCGCGAGCCCCGGAAACGACGGTGGGCCGGCCGTCCGAGAGGACGACCGGCCCTGCAATCCGTTGCACCACATTCGCAGGGGGAGAGTCCTGCGTCGCCTCCTCCGGCTCATGGAGTCGGTGTCCGGATTCGGCGATGACTCACGTTACAACGGCGAGGTCGCGGTGGCGGGCTCGTCCGCCGACTGCATATCGTTCGCATACCGTCCTGCCAGGAAACGGTCCCGTCCTCACGATCGCAGCGAAGCGAACCCTGCCGAGACCGTCACGCTGATCCGCCGCGGCGAGTCCGGATCCACGCGCAGACGGTTCTCCACGTCTCCGGCGGCAGCGTCGGTGGACACGGCGTAGGTCGCGTCGGGCAGCACGAGAGCGAGCCGGCCCGCGCTGAGGTCCGCCGTCAGTGTCCGGGGCGCGGACTCGGTGAGGCTGCCCTCGACGGACCCGGCACTCAGCTTGAAGCCCGCGCGATCGACTCCGGCGAGATCCACGACGAGTCGCCCGGCGGAGACGTCCGCGGTGAGCGCTGCCGCTCGCCCCGACAGCTCCATCGATCCGGCGCTCACGGTGGCGTCGACCGTCCCGTACGTGCCCTGCACCCGCAGCGCGCCGGCGCTGAGCGTGAGATCGCCGTCGAGGGCGACCCGCTCCAGCGAACGGGGGAGGGTCAGCACCGCGGTGTCGCTGCGCCCGAAGGGGCGGATCGCGCTCCACCACGTACGCTGCGTCGTGACCACGAGCCGATCGCCGTCGCGACGCAGGCGCCAGTCTGTGACGGCACCGTCGACCTCCAGCGACGCGCGGTCACCGCCGTAGACGATGCTCAGATCCGCGGCGGCCACGTCGACGGTGAGGGCACGTACGTCCGCGGCATCCGCCGTCAGCGTGCCGCTGCCGCGCGCGGCGCCGGCGATCGCGCCGAGCGCCGAGGTGGCGAACGCGCCGAAGATCAGGGCGGCGCCGAGCGCGATCGTCAGGATCGCCACGACGCGGGCCGCCGGGCGTGGGCCGGTCGGACGCGGCGGTCCGTCGGGACGGCCGGCGGATGGCCCGCCCGCGCCGGCGGTCGGCGGAGGCGGTGTGAGGGTGGTGGTCATCGGTTCGTTCCGTTCTCCCAGTGGATGAGGGCGGCCAGCACCCGTCGGTTGCCGTGTTCGTCCTGCTCGAGGTCGAGCTTTTGGAACAGCGAGGTGATGTGCTTCTCGACGCTCGCCTCGGTGACGAACAGCGTCTGTGCGATCGCCTGATTGCTCTTGCCTTCGGCGATCAGCGCCAGCACGCTGCGCTCGCGTTCGGTCAGCCGCTCCATGCGTGCGTCGCGTCCGCGGCGGGTGAGCAGCTGCGCGACCACTTCGGGGTCGAGGACGGTGGCGCCCGCGCCGATGCGTTCGACCGCATCGAGGAAATCGCCGACATCGGCCACGCGATCCTTCAGCAGGTAGCCCAGCGCCGCGGACTGCGTGCTGATCAGCTCGCCCGCATACCGCTCCTCGACGTATTGGCTGAGCACCAGCACGGCCACCTCCGGATGTGCGGCGCGCAGGTGCACCGCGGCGCGGATGCCTTCATCGGTGAACGTGGGCGGCAGGCGCACGTCGAGGATGCACAGATCCGGGGTGGAGGTGGCCACGGCATCCATCAGCGCCCCGGCTTCGGGGAGCGCGGCGACCACCTCGTGACCGGCGTCGTCGAGGAGGCGCACGAGACCCTCGCGCAGCAGGGTGGAATCCTCGCAGATCAGGATGCGCACGGCACACTCACCTCCAGAGCGGTCGGACCGCCGTGGGGGCTGTCGAGGCGGCTTACCCCGCCGGCTGCCGCGATCCGATGCGCGATGCCGTCGAGGCCGCCGCCGGGCAGCACGCGGGCCCCGCCGACGCCGTTGTCCTCGACGCGTGCCCAGAGCATCGGCGCGCCCTGATCGGCGCCATCGCGTCGGCGCACCGTCACGCGCACCTCGCTGCCCCGAGAGTGCTTGGCGGCGTTGGTCAGCGACTCGGCGATGGCGAAGTAGACCGCGGCCTCGGCCGTGCGGCTGCACCGATTCGACGGGTCCGCGGCGGCATCGGGCAGACGCACGTCGAGGGTCACGGGGACGTGCGATCGCGCGGCCAGGGCGCTGAGGGCGGCATCCAGGCCCCGGTCGTCGAGGACGGAGGCGTGGATGCCGCGGGCCAGCTGGCGCAGCTCGGTGATCGCCGCCTTGGTCGAGGTGTGGGCTTCATCGATCAGCGCCTTGGCCGCGGCAGGATCGCTGTCGATCTTCTGCTGGGCCAGCCCCAGCGTCATCCCCACCGAGACGAGTCGCGGCTGGACGCCGTCGTGGAGGTCGCGTTCGATGCGCGTGCGCTCCAGTTCGCCGGAGCGCACCGCGCTCTCGCGCTGCGTGCCGGCGGTGCGGGCCTGCTCCACGAGCACCGCTTCACGGCTCGGCACGAGGACCGCCCGGGTGAGCACCGCATGCAGGAGCGCGGCGCCGATCAACAGCGCGAGGCTGACGATGATGCCCACGATGCCGACCGGGACGGCCGCCTCGATGCCGATCTGCACGTCCGTGGCCGGGATGCGAGCGGCATCCTCGCCGATCAGTGGAGCGAACAGCAGCACCACGCTGGAGGACAGGGCGCCGACGATCGGCAGCACGACGAGCCCGAGGATCGTCGAGATGCCCGCCGAGGCGACGCCGCGCCACATCGGGCCGTCGGTGAACTGCTGCCAGAGGCTGCGCAGCCACCCGGTGAACCCGGGGTGGGCGCTAGGGCGTGCCGTCAGCGCGGGCAGGCCGTACCCGTAGAGGCCGTCGACCCGCGCGTATTCGAGCCATGCGGTGGCCCACGTCGTGTAGACGAACGCCACCAGGAACACCGCCCCGACCCCGAGAGCGGGCAGAAGGCCGACACCGAGGCTCAGCAGCAGCAGGAGCAGGCTGAAGATCGCGGTGCCCGCCAGCCCCATCGCCGCCAGCTGCGCGATGGCCCCGAGATGGGCGAGAAGTCCGATACGGCGGGCCGGCACCGTTGACGCAGGCGGCGGGGGTGCGGCGTGTGGCACGGATGCCGGGGGCAGGGCGGCGGTCTCTGACATGACTCCACGCTAGGGCGCGCCACGGCGCGGACGCAGGGAGCGGTCCCCCGAATCGGGGTGGGGTTATCCCCACCGGCCGGCTCCGCGCCGAGGGAGGGCGTGCGGAAGGATGGAGGCATGACCGTCCGCGACATCCGCCTGATCGCCGTCGACATGGACGGCACGCTGCTGCTGCCCGACGGGTCGGTGCCCGACGGGCTGTGGTCGCTGCTGGGGCGGCTGCGCGAGCGGGGCATCGCCTTCGCCCCGGCCAGCGGTCGCCAGCTGGCGACGCTGCAGCAGACGTTCGCCGCCGTCGACGGCGAGCTCGACTACATCGCCGAGAACGGCGCGTACGTGGTCCGCGGGGACGTCGAGGTCAGCTCGGACGCCGTGGATCCGGCGGTCGCGGCATCCGTCGTCGCGCGCCTGCGCGCCGCCGTCGCGGCGGGCAGCCTGCGCGCCGGTCTGGTGGTGTGCGGCAAGCGGTCGGCGTACGTCGAGGACACCGACCCTCGGTTCCTCGCGGAGGTCGAGAAGTACTACGCGCGTCGGCAGATCGTGGACGATCTGCTCGCTGTGGACGATCAGATCCTCAAACTCGCGATCTACGACCTCGACGGCGGCGAACGGCACTCCGCGCCCGCGTTCGCCGATCTCGCCGAGACCCACCAGGTCGTCGTCTCGGGTCACCACTGGGTCGACATCATGAACGCGACCGTCAACAAGGGCGTCGCGCTGCGCGCCCTGCAGGTGGCGCTCGGTGTGACCGCTGAGCAGACCGCCGCGTTCGGCGACTACCTCAACGACCTCGAGCTGCTCGGGGCCGCGCACTGGTCGTACGCCATGGCCGATGCCCACCCCGACGTCGTGGCCGCCGCACGATTCCGTGCGCCCTCGAATGCGGATGCCGGGGTGCTGAGCGTCATCGAGGAGTTGATCGCACGGTGATCATCCGCCGGGCGTAGCGTGGAGGCATGGTCAAGATCCCCACGGTCACCCTGAACGACGGCACGCCTTTTCCCGAGCTCGGGTTCGGTACCTACAAGCTGCAGGGCGACGACGGCGTCGCGGCGATCGAAGCGGCCATCGATGCGGGCTACCGCCTGCTGGACTCTGCCGTCAACTACGAGAACGAAGCCGAGGTCGCAGAAGCGGTGCGCCGCAGCGGCATCCGTGACGAGCTCATCGTGACGACGAAGGTTCCGGGCCGCGACCACGGCTACGAGGAGACGATCCGCAGCGCCCACGCGTCGCTCGAGCGTCTGGGCCTGCAGCGCATCGACCTCTACCTGATCCACTGGCCGAACCCCAGCGTGGACCGCTACGTCGAGACCTTCCGTGCCATGGTCGATCTGCAGAGCGATGGTGCGGTCGGCTCGGTCGGTGTCTCGAACTTCACGGAGCAGATGCTCACCCGACTGATCGAGGAGACGGGCGTGACCCCGGCCGTCAACCAGGTCGAGATGCATCCGTACTTCCCCCAGGCAGCGCTGCGCGCCTTTCACGCCGCTCACGGCATCCGCACCGAGAGCTGGAGTCCGCTGGCGCGGCGCAGCGAACTGCTCGCCGAGCAGGTGGTCGCCGATGTCGCCGCCGCGCACGGGGTCACGCCCACCCAGGCCGTGCTGCGCTGGCACACCCAGCTCGGCTCGACGCCCATCCCGAAGTCGGCGACGCCGGCGCGTCAGCGTGAGAATGCGGACATCTTCGGCTTCACCCTGACCGATGACGAGGTCGCGGCGCTCAGCGCCCTGGAGCGGGGTCGTCTGTGGGGTGGGGATCCCGAGACGCACGAGGAGATGTGACGGCGCGCGCCAGCAGCCGGTCGCATCCGACGAAGACGTAGCCGACCGCGACCAGCGCCAGCGTCAGGCCGACGATCCAGGCGGCGACCCCGCCGACACCGTGTCTCGCCACGTCCATGAACGGGTACGGCACGGTCGTGCCGCCCGCGAAGCGGCCCCCGAGCGCACTGTAGGTGTACGCGAACACGAGGTACGCGAAGGGGATGAGCGCCCACAGCAGCGGGTCGTACCGGCCCAGGCGACCCTTGGGGACGAACAGTGCCCAGTCCACGATCACGAGGATCGGCGTGACGATGTGGACGAGGTTGTCGGTGAGCGTGAACGGCTGGTAGGCGCCCGGCTGGGTGAACAGCGCGGGTGCGAGCACGAAGAGGTAGATCAACATCGTGACGGTGATCGCGTGCATCACCGCCGCCGCCCACCGCGGCGACGGCGTGGATGCGCCGATCCACCCGTCACGCTGTGCGTCGCGGAGGGTGGTGATCGCCGACAGCACCATCCACGCCAGGCACAGCACGTTGCTGAGCACCGTGTAGTAGAGGAAGGCCGACCACGTGGGAGTCGCCGTCCACAGCCCCGACACCCGAGCGATGCCGATCACGATGACGAGCGACGCCACCGCGCGGTAGCCGAAAGCGAGGATGCGGGAGCGCGCGATCATTCGCTCATGTTAGGGCTCACGCTCACAGCTGCGCGCCGTCGTCCCATGGATCGTCGAGCTCGGGTGTGCGCCCGCGCCAGGATTCGTACGCGATGAGCCAGCCGATCGAGACGATCACGGCCAACAGCACACCGAGCAGCACGTTCTGCATGATCAGCCCGAACAGCACGCCCGCGCCCAGCAGCACCACGGTGCCGATCGACCAGCCGATCCGGCCGCGTGGCCATCCTCTGTGGGTCATGGCACCAGCGTAGAAGGTCGGCCCGGGATCGCCGCCCGATCACCGCCCGCGGTGGTCCTCCGGTGCGAGGCGGGGACCCCGGCGCGGTTCGATCCGGCCGCTCAGCCCGATCAGTCTGATCACGCGCTGGCGATGACCGCGCCACGGCTCGAGCAGCTCCAGCATCCCGTCGTCGTCGACGCGGCGGCCGGTGAGCGCATAGCCCACCTGATGCGAGAGGTGGTAGTCGCCGACGCTCACGGCGTCGGGGTCTCCGAAGGCGCGAATGCGCATCTCCGCACTGGTCCATGCCCCGATGCCGCGAAGGCTCGTCACCGCGCGGTCGGCGGATGCCGGATCGCGGGCGGCACGCTCGATCGATGCGCGCCGCGTCGCCGCCTCCACGATCGTCCGCGACTGCGGCGGCTCGAGTCCGGCGCGGTGCCACGTCCAGCTGGGGATCAGGTGCCAGTCGGCCGGGGGCGCGAACATCGGTCGGGGGGTGGGGCCGGGCGCGCGCTCGCCGCACCAGGTGAGGATCATCCGCCAGGCGCCGAAGGCCTGCAATCCGGTCACCTTCTGCTCGAACACGGCGCTGATCAGCGCGTCGAAGACGAGGTCGGTGCGGCCCAATCGGAGGTCGCCGTGCCGGTGGTGGGTGTCGGAGATGAGCGGATGCCGGTGGGGTTCGAAGCCGGTCGGGTCGTCGTCGGCGCCGCACAGTCGCGGCAGCTGCTGCAGTGCCCAGGCGGCACCGGCACCCCAGGCCGCTGCGCGGACGAGTCCGCGCTCGATGCGCAACGCCAGCGTCGCGACGCCCTCGGGCGTGCGCGTGGCCCGCCAGATGACGCCCTGGTGCTCGAGCTGCGACGGATCGTGGGCGCCGCGCTGCTGCGGGCGCACGGCGCGCCCGACGTCGGTGGGCACACGCGGCCGGTACTCGCTCTCGAGGGGTCGCGGTGAGGGCCGTCGCGGGTCGCGCGTCGCCGGCTGCGCAGCGCGCGGCGGCATCCTCTCGCGCGTGGTCATGCCGTCACCCTATGTCAGGGCCTCCGACATCACGACGCGCTGGCGTGGATGCGGATCAGAAGCGGTCCGGCGACGGCGTGCCGTGGCCGTAGCGGATGACGACGTCGGCGTGGCGGTCGAAGCGGTAGCCGATGCCCCGAACGGTGCGGACGATGTCCTCGTAACGGCCGAGCTTGGAGCGCAGGCGGCGCACGTGCACGTCGATCGTGCGCTCGCCGGGTGCCTCGTCGGCGTCGGCGTGGCTCCACAGTGACGAGACGAGTTCGGTGCGTTCGATGGTGCGGCCCTCGCGGAGCACGAGGTACTGCAGCAGTTCGAACTCCTTGAAGGTCAGCTGCGCGGCCTCGCCCTCGATGTGCACGCGTCGGCGGGAGATGTCGATCGTCACCCCTCCGGGCACGTGGTCGTCCTCGGGCTCGTCCTGCTTGGTGCGGGCGACGGCGCTCGGCTCGTGGAGCGCCAGGCGCACGACGTCGACGTCCCGGCCACCGGCGGACGCGGGCGCCAGGGCGACGGTGGCATAGGTCTCGGCGTGCGGGGCGAGTTCGCCGAGCGTGCGGCGCAGGGCCTCGACGAGCGTGGAGAGCGAGACGCCGTCGGCGGCTGCCTTCGCCTCGTCGATGCCGACGTAGAGGGCGAATCCGCGCGGCGCGGTGCCGACCGGGACGGTGCCCGCGGCGGGAGGGGTTGCGCTCGCGGTCGGTGCGGCCACGGCGCGACGCGGCGGCACGTCGGGGACGGCGCGCAGGTGACGGACGGGAGCGGGCGAGGCAAGAAGAGCGGTGTTCGACACGGGAATGTCCTTCGAGGCGGAACCCGGGGCATACGGCCCGGCAGCGGGTTCAGGGGTGTGTTGCGGGAGGCCCGGTGCGAGATGCGCATCGGATGGGATGCGAGGGCCTGTGCGAGACAGCCGACGTTCGCGTTGTGCGCGGCGCGGTGCTCGGGGGTGGCGGCCGGCTGACGGAGGTGGGTCAGCGTCGGCGGGCGCACCCGGCGGGGTTCACCGTCAGTGGCACATTCGGCAACACATGGCAACGCGCGGCATCATCATGATGCCGGCATGTCCGTTCGCCTCCAGGGCGGACAGAGTGCGTGCGTTGTCAGTCATGGGCCTGATTATGACGAACCGCGTCGCGATGTGTCAAACCGCACGGATGCCGCCGTCACAAGATGACGGAATGTGACAGAGTGCATGGTCGTGAGCACCCCGACACACCCGCCCGCGCGCATCCGCATCGTGGGGACGTCGGGATCGGGAAAGTCGCGGCTGGCCGAGGAGGTCGCGGCGCGCACACGCCGTGCCCGGCTCGAGCTGGACGAGGTCTTCTGGGACGCGGGGTGGACGTATCGCGACCTCGCCGAGGCGCAGACGCGCGTGCGTGCGTTCCTCGCGGCGCACCCCGAGGGGTGGGTCGCGGACGGCAACTGGAACTCACGGCTGGGGGGTCTCATGGAGCCCGGTACCCCCGGCGGGGCCGACGTCGTGGTGTGGGTCGACCACCCGCGTCGCGTCGTGATGTGGCGGGTGCTCCGGCGAACCCTTCGTCGCGGCATCCTGCGCGAAGAGCTCTGGCACGGCAACCGCGAGCGCGTGCGCTCGTGGCTGAAGTGGAAGCCGGAGGACAACATCCTCCGCTGGGCCTGGACGAGCTATCCGACGATGCAACGCCGGATGGAGGCGCGCATCGCCGCGGGCGATCCCGTCGTGCGACTGCGTGGGCAGCGCGAGGTCGACGAGTGGGTGCGCTCGCTGTCTTCCGCGTAGCGGCGCCCCACCCTCTGCGTGGCGGCGTAGCGTAGGGATATGACCGGAACCGCCGACGAGCTGTCGTTTCGCAACGAGCCGGAAGCGTCGCGGTACACGCTGCGCCGGGGCGAGCAGATCGTGAGTGCGCTGGACTACCGCGACGACGGCCACACCGTCGCGATGACGCGGGCCTACACCGTGCCCACGTTCCGCGGTCACGGGTACGCGGCCGACATCGTCGCGCGCGCCGTCGAGGAGGTCGCCGGCCGAGGCGACCGCGTCATCAGCCCGGTCTGCTGGTACGTCGCCGACTGGTTCGCGGCCCATCCCGAGCACCGATCGCTGTTGGCGCCTCCGCGAGGGGCGTGACCGATCGTCTCCTAGCTTCCCGCCGCCGGCCCCGTCAAGGGTCTGGCCGGTCGCCGCACGGCCCCGCACAGTGGGGACGACCGATGTGAGGAGAAGCCATGAGCACCGATCGAGATGAACTTCCGGACGGCGTGATCAATGCCGAACCGGCCGGAGGCTGGGAGAGCGGGGCCGTCGCCGACGCCGAGACGCGCGAGGCCTCGGCGCGGGCCGAAGAGCCCGTCGACGGTGTGCCCGACGGGTTCGTGGAGAGCGCGGAGATCCAGGCCGGACTCGATCCCGACCTGCGCACCGACGAGCAGGTTCGCGATGACGAGGAGGCCCAGCGATGAGCGACACGGACGACACGACGCCTGCGGAGACGCAGGACGAGCCCCGGCTCGACCTTCACCAGACATCGGATCAGGAGCGCCTGGACGGGCTGATCGCCCAGCTGCGCGCCGACGTCGCCGGTCAGAACGCGGCCACCGTGGACAAGGCCGTTCGCGGTCGCCTCGCCGAGACGGGGGTTCCCGCCGAGGAGGAGGTCATCCTCGCGCTGATCGCTGAGCTCGCAGCGGACCAGGCGACCGACTGAATGACGTGCCTTCTCAGCGGCAGCGTTGCGCGGCGTAGCCGACCTCGAGTGTCGAGTTGTTCCCCTCGCGCGTCACGGCCGCGGAGACGTTCCCCGCCGGCATGCTCGCGAGGCGCGTCGAGAATGCCGACGATGCCGTCGTTCCCGGCGCCAGGGCGATCGTCCTCGCGCCATACGGCGTCGTCACGGAGACGGTGGCCGGGGCGCCGTCCTCGTTCGCGGCGGTGACGACCAGAACGACGGCGCCTGCGACGCAGCGTGACGTGGTGGAGACAGTGACCTGGACGACGCTGGTCACCGTGACGGTGGCCTCCACCGGCATCCGGGAATCGTCCTGGGCGACGCCGCGCACCGTGAAGGTCCCCGGCTGCGCGTAGGACGCGGGGGCGACGGTGTCCCACGCGACGTCGACCGTGCGCTGCTGACCGCTCACCGTCGTGAGCGTCGCCTGCGGCAGGGTGGGCGCGGTGCCCACCGTGGTCGAGAGGTCCATCGCGGCGACGGAGGCCACCGCGACATCGGGCGCATAGGCGGTCAGCACCCGCTGGTACTCGGCGCGCGTGATGGGCAGCACCGTGCCGTGGCGCGGCTTGCCGCCGTCCGCGTTCTGCGGCAGGCCTTGGCGAAGCTTCTCACCGAGCGGCTGCCACGCAGCGCCCTCGAGACTGGTCGTCCCGAAGGGCACGTAGTGATTGGGTCCGCCGTGGTAGTTCGGCTGATCGATGAACAGGAACCAGCGCTGTCCGTTCACATCGCCCTCGTTGGCGGGGAAGATGTTCGGTCCTTCGCCGCTGGAGTAGATCCCGCCGGGCTCGCCGTTGGGCAGGCCGCTGGCCACTCGATCCTGGACCAGCGTCCACTGGTCGGCGGACCCGGTCGTACCCGGCAGCGACCCGCTGACCGTCGACAGGAGGTTCGTGGACTTCTCCTCGCGGATGGTCATGCTCGCTTCGTCCTTCGTGAAGCGGTAGTAGACGTCGCCGACCTTCGCCACAGTCGAATCGATCGCTCCGAGTCCCGCGCCGCGGCGCACGTCGATCCACGGCTTCGCCTCGGAGAACGTGACGAAATCGTCGGTCGTCGCGTACATCATGCGGTTGTAGGTGACGGCGGTGCGGTCGGCCGGGTCGGTCGTGGGGTAGAGGTTGGAAGCCCAGTAGACGACGAATGTGTCGAGCTCGTCGTCCCAGAACGCCTCCGGCGCCCAGGTGTTGCCGGCGTAGTCGCTCGACACCTTCACGTGGCGCTGGTCCGACCAGGTCACGAGGTCCGTGGACTCCCACACCTCGATATAGCGCGAGCCGGAGATCTGTGCGGTGGTGAAGCCCCCGGCCAGCCCGTCGACCTTGAGGTCGGTGGCGATCATGTAGAACTTGTCACCGTCGGGTGAGCGCAGGATGAACGGATCACGCAGGCCCTGCGTGCCCACCGTCGAGGAGAAGAGCGGCTGTCCGTTGTTGAGAGTGTTCCAGCTGAGCGCGTCATTGCCCTTGGATGCCGCGATGCTGACGCGTTCGGCGCCCTGGCCCTCGCCGGTGAAGAAAGTCCAGAAGTAGGCCTCGGTCATGGCTGAGCCGCCCGGCATCGGCTGCACGCGTGCCGTGAAGGTGCGGGTCGCCGAGGCGTCGCCGCTGCGAGCGACAGCGGTCAGTTCGACGGTGGCGGCTGCGGCGCCGGCCGCCGGCCGGGAGACGGCGACGGTGCGCGAATCGGGGCGGACACCGTCGCGCACGGTGGCCATGTTGATGCCCGCGGTCACCGTCCAGGTGATCGTCGAGCCCTGTGCGCCGGTGGCGGGAACGGAGAAGTTCGTGCGGACGTCGTCGAGATTCGACAGACTCACTGCCGCGATGTCCTGGGACACCCGCTGCTGGTCGGTCAGCTGCTGAGGGACCGTGACCGAGTAGGCCTTTTCCCGGGTGGCCGTGCCGGCGGTGAAGGTCGCCGTCAGGGTGACGTGTGCGTCGCCGCTACCTCCCGCGGGACGGCTCACGGCGGCGGTGCCTCCGGAGACGACGATGGCGGCGGCATCGGATCGCCAGGTCACCGCAACACCCGCGCTCGTCGTCGGCAGGGCGAAGTCGGCGGTCGCGGTGGCGGGAACGGCAACGCCGGCGACAGCGCGGTCGAGGGCCTGCCCGTTGTACAGCGACAGCACGGCGGCGTCGCTCATCGCCTGGCCGTAGACGGCGAAGTCGTCGATGAGCCCGCTCCAGTTGGCGTCGTTGTATGTCGAGCGGCCCAGCGTCGCGGTCAGCGCGTCGCCGAACGAGGCGACCGAGCGGGAGATCGCGTTCTGGGTGATGCGGGTGCCGTTCACATACACCCGCAGCTGCCCGTTCGTGCCGTCGATCACCGTCGTGTACAGGCTGAGGCCGGCCGGGGTGCGCAGACCCGTCGTCGCCGCCGCGGTCGCCCCAGCGCCCACCTCGGTGGTCCAGGGGGCGCCGGCATCGGTGGCGTTCGTGACGACCGACTTGACGTAGCCTGCGGGGTTCGTCGGGTTGAGCAGCCAGTAGCCGGAGGAGAACGACGCTCCACCGGTGAGCGGGGTGCCGATGAAGGCGGCCGCCGTATTGGCGGCGCCGGTCTTCGGGGACAGCCACGTCGAGATGGTGAGGTCCTTCTTGCCGACCAATGCCGTCGTCGGAATGTCAAGGTAGGCCCCGGTGTCGCGCGACCCCCCGGGCAGCGAGAGCATTCCGTCGGCGACCTCTCCGCCGCTCTGGCGGAGGGTGGCGTCGTTGCCGTTGCCGCTCACGTCGGAGATGGTCGTGCCGGATGCCGCATCGAACGAGTAGTGGATGACGGGGGAGGGTTGGCCATCAGCGCGCGCGGCGACGGGAACGGCGGTGCTCGCGAGTGTCAGACCGACGGCGACGGCGAGGGCGCCGATGCGTGCCCGGGTCGGTGACAGTGGCTGCAGATGCTGCGGCTGGCGCCGACGGTTTCGGGCTCTCTGAGGCGTGGTCATGCGCGCTCTCCTCGCTCATCTCGGCTGGGCGACACCGCTGCTTGCGCCAGAGACATCTCCGTCTCGGTGCTGAGCCCTGCGTCATCGCGTGGGGGTTCGAATCGCTGATCGCGTTCAAGGGTGTTACCGGAAACATGCCCTCGCGGCTCACGTTAGGTGGCGCTCCGGCGGCGTGTCAAGTGCGCAGTCGACGGGTACATGCTCGTGTCGGCATCCCCAGATCTCGGGAACGGGGTCGTTACTTTTTCGTTACATCTCCATCGGTCGGTTATCGCTAACATTTCGGAAGTCGTGAGCCCATCGACGGGTCGACAGCATCGGGCCGGCACAGATGCCGGGCTGAGACGGGAGAGACACCATGACGATGAACGTCGCCCTTGCGCGCGTTGCAGCCGGACTCCTCGGGTGCGCGCTCGTCGTCGGCGGAGCGGGAGCCGCTCTCGCCGACGAGAATCGCACGCAGCAGCGAGATGCAGAAGGTCAGGCCGCGGCGGTCGGTGCTCTCACCCTGAGCGTCGCCTCGACGGTGACCACCCTCACCGAGGTCCCCTCCTCTGATGCGAACGTCCGTCAATTCACAGGGTCGCTGCCCGAGGTGACCGTCACCGACGATCGGGCGATCATCCCGTCCGGTGCCGTCTGGTACGTGACGGGTCAAGCCAGTTCCCTGACCTCCGGCAGCCGCAGCATCGATGCGGGTCACCTCGGCTGGGCGCCGAAGGTGATCACGACGAGCGGTCACGGGGAGGTCGCCTCCGGCGACGTCGTCAACACGGTGCTCGATGCCGCCACCGCCGACACTCCGCTCAACGACGGCCTCGCGAGCGCGCACTTGCTGGCGCTGTCGGTCGACTCCCGCGCGTCTGCCGCGGTCGGAAGCTGGACGGCGGGTGCGGACCTGTTCCTCAGGGTGCCCCGAACGGTCGAGCCGGGTGCCTATTCGGGCACGATCACTCTGACGCTGTGGGAAGAGGCTCAGCCGCAGTGATTCCCCTCGTTGCGCGTCGGCGTGCTCGAGCGGCATGGCGACTTCCCGTCGCCGTCGCGGTCGGGGTGCTGCTCGCGGCCGCCCTGTCGATCGCCCCGGCTGTCGGCCCGCTGGCCGCCGCGCGCGAGGCCGCACCCGCATCGGCGGGCGTGCGGTGGTCGGTCGTGCCGTCGGACGGACGAGGTCCCGACGGTCGGTCCGCCGTCGAGGTGGGCGTGCGACCCGGCCAGACGGTCGAGGATCACATCGCCGTGCGCAACGCGAGCGACGCGGCGGTGACGTTCCGGCTGGCGGCAGCCGACGGCTTCACCTCGGCATCCGGCAGATTCGATGTGCGTGCAGAGGGAGAGTCTTCCGTCGATGCGGGCTCGTGGATCTCCCTGCCGGCGCGCGTGACGGTTCCCGCCGGCGCCACCGTGGTCGTCCCCTTCTCGATCGCTGCGCCCTCCGGCGCGGCGCCGGGAGACCATTCGGCGGGCATCACCGCCTCCGTGCTGTCGACCGCTCGCGTCGATGGCGGAGCGAGCGTGGGCGTGGACACCCGCGTCGGCGTGCGCGTGCTGGCCCGTGTCGCGGGGCAGCTCAGCCCTGCCGCCTCGCTGCACGGCGGCGGGGGATCGTACGCGGTCGCCTGGAACCCGCTGCGGCCGGGATCGGCGATCGTCAGCTTCGACGTCGTCAACGATGGCAACACGAGGCTCCTGGCGAGCGGCACGGTCTCCGCTGCCGGCCAGGACACCCCCTTCCCCGCCGCCGGTGAGCCGGTCATCGACCTCTTGCCCGGCGATCGCCGCACCGTGCGCGTCGTCGTCGACGACCTCTGGCCGTCGATCCTCGTTCCCGTGGATGTGATTCTCCGCCCGCGGGGGATCACGATCGATGGGCAGATCCCCATCCCCGCTGCGTCGTCTCTGCAGACGTCGCTGTGGGCGATGCCGATCTCGCAGCTGATCGTGCTGACGGGAGCGGCCCTTCTGATCTTCGCGGCGCTGTGGGGTCGGCAACGTTCCCGCCGCCGCACCGATCGACTCGTCGCAGACGCGCACGAGCACGACCGACCCCCGGCGGCAGCCGCACCCACAGAGGAGAGCACCAGTGCCTGACGATTCCCCCTTCGTTCCCGACGCCATCTCATCGCCCGGTTCGTCTGTGCAGGTCGCGGTCACGATCGCGCCGCTGCCGGCGTCCGCGGACCCTTCCCCGCTGGCCCTGACCGGTGGCACCGTGCCCGTGGGGCTCGCCGTCGTCGCCACCGTCGTCGTCGCGGCCGGATTCGTCCTGGTCCAGCGGGCGCGCCGCCGCGGCGCGCGTCTGCGCCCGTGAGCCTGCCCGGGGCGATCGTGGCGCTCACGGGGCGGACAGCCACCGATCCAGTTCACGGGCAGTCGGCTCTGCCGTGCGAATGAGCGTCTCGTGACGGTGGCCGTCGACGACGAAGGCGCGCGAGTCCGGGATGGCGGCGACGACCTCGTCGAACCACTCACGGGGAACGACGACGTCGTATTCGCCCCGCACCACCAGGGTGGGCGCCGACACTCGCGCGTAGGCGGCCTCAGGGCGGTGGGTGAGCATCGCGCGCATCTTGCGCCGGAGGTTCGGTCCCGCCCGCACATACTCGCGGGCGCCCAGCAGCAGCACCTTCGGGCTCTCGCCCCACAGGTCACGCGCCAAGCGCCACAGCTGACGCAGCGCGCGCCGGTGATGGCGGTCGACCGTGGGGGCGACCAGGACGAGCCGGTCGACGGTGTCGGGGTGTCGCACGGCGGTCTCGGTGACGACCTGCGTCCCCATCGAGTGTCCGAGCAGCACGACCGGGCCACGTCCCAGATGGCGCAGATACGCCGCGACGAGATCGGCCATCCGCTCGATCGTGGGCGTGCGCGTCGGCTCCGGGGCGTCGCCGTAGCCCGGCAGGTCCAGCGCGACGACGAGCGCCTTGCCTTCCAGACGCTGCACCAGGTCTCCGAACACCTTGCGGCCCATGCCGATCCCGTGCACGAGCACGATGGTGCGTGCGGACGAGACCTGGCCGCGGCGCTCGGCCACGATACTCGCGCCGCCGTGTGCGAACACCTCGATCCGTCCGTCGTCGGTCGGCACGCCCGTGATCTCGTCGATCGCCCGATCGACGGCATCCGCCATCTGCGAGACCGCCTCCGCGGCGGCATCCGCGGGCGAGTCGGGAGTGCGGTCGGCGGAGTCCATGGATCGAGAGTAATGATGCGCGGCGCGTGCTGCCGGCTCCTCGCGGACGGAGTGTGAAACGATGAGGCATCCGCTCCTGAGCGCATGAGGACTCCGTCGGAACGGTCACGTCGGCGCACCGTCGGCGCGGAGCTTCCCAGGGGAAAGGCGCAGATGGCTGATCAGTCCGGCCGAGGGTGGGCCAAACCCAGCATCTACGACGTCGCCAATCACGCCGGCGTCTCGCACATGACCGTCTCGCGCGTGCTCAACGGTCACCCCAACATCCGCGAGTCCACGCGCGTGCGCGTGCTGCAGGCGATCGACGAGATGCAGTACACGCGCAGTTCCATCGCTCGCGCCCTCGCGACGAGCAAGTCCATGCGCATCGGTGTTCTCGTCGACAGTCCGGTGCAGTGGGGGCCGAACAGCACCCTGCGCGCGATCGAGGAGGCCGCCCGCGCCAGTGCGTACTCGGTGAGTGTGTTCTCGACGTCGGACGAGGATGCCGCGACCATCTCCACCGGCATCACCGACCTCGTGGCTCAGGGCATCGACGCCCTGTGCGTCATCGCTCCGCGGTCATCGGCCCTGGAGCTGTTCCGTGAGCACAGCTCGAACATGCCGACGCTCGTGATCAAAGCCGAGCCC
This sequence comes from Sphingomonas sp. BLCC-B65, assembly GCF_028550675.1. NCBI lineage: Bacteria > Pseudomonadati > Pseudomonadota > Alphaproteobacteria > Sphingomonadales > Sphingomonadaceae > Sphingomonas > Sphingomonas sp. BLCC-B65. Next base: position 2,467,910 of record NZ_JAQQGL010000001.1, read on the forward strand.
GACCCGCATCTGCACACCGTCGCCGTCGACCAGTACACCGGCGCGCGCATGGCCGTGGCGCACCTCATCGAACTCGGTCATCGCACGATCGCCCACGTCGCCGGACCCCTGGACTGGTACGACGCGCGAGCCCGCTGGCAGGGGTGGCGCGATGAGCTGGAGGCGGCAGGCCTGGGGGAGGGGCCGATGGTGCAGGGCGACTGGACCTCCGATCGCGGCTATGAGATCGGGCGGTCCCGGCAGCTCGCCGCCGCGACGGCGGTCTTCGCCGCCAACGATCAGATGGCTCTGGGAACCGTGCACGGCCTCGTGGAACGCGGTCTTCGCGTTCCCGACGACATCAGTGTCGTCGGATTCGACGACCTGCCCGACGCTCGTCACTTCCTGCCGCCGCTGACGACCGTGCGGCAGGACTTCGCTTCTCTCGGTGCCCTCGCGCTCCGGCTGATCATCGCCGCCATCGACGGCGACGACACCGCGATGCATGCGCTGATCGCTCCGGAGCTGGTGCTGCGCGCATCGACCGCCGCGGCCGTGCCCCGAGGCTGAGGGCCCCCGTCGCGGGCACAGCACTGTTCGCGGTAACAAAAAAGTAACGAAAGCACGGGGATGGCGAATGCCACTTGTGTTCCGGAATTGTTAGCGCGCACAATCGGAGTGCAGCATCCCATGCGCCCCCCGGGGCACCACACACATCCACCGCAATCGTCGCGGCGGACTCTCAAGGAGGAGAAAGAATGGACATCAGCAAGCGCGGATTCCGTGGACTGCTCACGGTCGCAGCGGCCGGCGCCATGGTCGTCGGGCTGAGCGCGTGCTCGGGTGGCGCAGAGCCCGCCGGCAGCGGCAGCGCCGCAGCCGGTGGGGACAAGCCCATCACGGTCGGATTCGTCGCGGTCGGCCCCGAGGGCGGCTGGCGCAACGCCAACGAGCAGGCCATCAAGGACGCGTTCACCAAGGACGCGGGCTTCGACCTCAAGTACGCTCCGGCGGCCAGCCCCAGCGACCAGAAGTCGCAGCTCGACGCGTTCTCGACCTTCGTCAACGACGAGGTCGACGTCATCCTCCTCACGGCGACCGAGGCATCGGGCTGGGAGGACGAGCTGAAGAAGGCCAAGGAGGCCAACATCCCCGTGATCCTGCTGGACCGCGGTGTCGACGCCTCCTCCGACCTGTACGTCACGCGCATCGCGCCTGACAACAAGCAGGTCGCCAACTCGGTCGGCGAGTGGGCCGCCACCACGTTCCCGAGCGGTGCGAACTACTTCGTGCTCGAGGGCGTTCCCGGCCTGTCGGTCGTCAACGAGCGCAACGAGGGCTTCGACGCCGCGATCGCCGGCAAGTCGGGCTGGAACAAGGTCGGCGCACAGACGGCCAACTGGAAGACCGACGAGGGCAAGTCCGTCATCGAGACGGTCCTCAAGGCCAACAACAACAACATCCAGTTCATCTTCGCCCAGAACGACGAGATGGGCATCGGCGCGGCGCAGGCCGTGAGCGCGGCGGGCCTCAAGCCCGGCACCGACGTCAAGATCGCGACGATCGACGGCACCAAGGGCGCGCTGGAGGCGCTGGCGAAGGGCGACCTGAGCTTCGTCGCCCAGTACAACCCCTTCTTCGGCACCGACGCGGTCGACGCCGTGAAGAAGGCCCTCGCGGGCGAGAAGGTCGACTCGACCATCATCGTCAAGAGCGCCACGTTCGACTCGCCCGAGGCGGCCCAGAAGGCGCTCGACCAGGGTCTCGGCTTCTAAGCACCACGAGCCGCCCCGAGTCCGCTCGGACAGAACGGGGACGGGGATCGCCACCTTCGGCGGTCCCCGTCCCGCCATCCGCCCTGCACGGGCGACCCCACCCGATTCAACGAGGAAGTCTGCAGTGGTCACCGAACCCCTCCCGATCGTCGAAGTCCGCGGCGCGTCGATCACGTTCCCGGGCGTCAAGGCGCTCGACGACGTGAACTTCCGCCTCCTGCCCGGTGAGGTCCACACCCTCATGGGCGAGAACGGCGCCGGAAAGTCGACGCTCATCAAGGCGTTGACCGGTGTCTACCAGATCGACTCCGGATCGATCCTCGTCTTCGGCGAGGAACGGCGTTTCTCCGGCACGGCGTCGGCGCAGGCCGCCGGGATCTCCACGGTGTACCAGGAGGTCAACCTCTGCACCAACCTCACCATCGGTGAGAACGTCATGCTCGGCCACGAGAGCCGCTCCCTCTTCGGCATCGACTGGCGCAAGACCCACGCCCGCGCCCACGAGGTGCTCACCGAGATGGGTCTCGGCGACCTCGACCCGCGCGCCCCCCTGCAGTCCATCTCGATCGCGTTGCAGCAGCTCGTCGCGATCAGCCGGGCCATGGTCACCAAGTCGAAGGTCCTGATCCTCGACGAGCCGACCTCCAGCCTGGATGCCGCCGAGGTCGAGACGCTCTTCGCCGTCATGCGCCAGCTGCGCGATCAGGGCGTCGCCATCCTCTTCGTCTCCCACTTCCTCGACCAGGTCTACGCGATCAGCGACCGCATCACGGTGCTGCGCAACGGGGCGTTCGTCGGCGAGTACCTCAAGAACGACCTCGACCGCACTGAGCTCATCTCCAAGATGATCGGCAAGGACCTCGGCGCCCTGCGGGCCCTCGGCTCCAACCGCCAGGTCGACGAGCGAGACCGCAGCCAGACGCCCGTCTACGCCGCGGACGGCATCGCCCGCAAGGGTGCCTTGGCCCCCACGGACATCGAGATCCACAAGGGTGAGGTCGTCGGCTTCGCCGGCCTGCTCGGCTCGGGCCGCACCGAACTGGCGCGCCTCATCGTCGGTGCCGACAAGCCGGATGCCGGCACGGTGCGTCTGAAGGGCAAGAAGGCCAGCATCACCTCGCCCGTCTCGGGCCTGGCGAACCACATCGCCTACTCGACGGAGAACCGTCGCGACGACGGCATCGTCGGCGACCTCAGCATCCGCGAGAACATCATGCTCGCCGTCCAGGCGCAGCGCGGATGGCTGCGACGCGTTCCCGCCAAGGAGGTCGACCGGCTCGTCACCATGTACATGGAGCGCTTCAGCGTGCGTCCCAACGACCCCGATCGGCCCATCCGCCTGCTGTCCGGCGGAAACCAGCAGAAGGTCCTCCTCGGGCGCTGGCTCGCGACCGATCCCGAGCTGCTGCTGCTGGATGAGCCCACGCGCGGCATCGACGTCGGCGCGAAGGCCGACATCCAGGAGACGGTCGCCGAGCTCGCCGAGGGCGGCATGAGCGTCGTCTTCATCTCCTCGGAGCTGGAGGAGGTCGTCCGCCTCTCCGAGCGCATCGTCATCATGAAGGACCACCAGAAGGTCGGCGAGGTCGTCAACGGTCCGGACGTCACGGCGGAGCGGATCGTCTCGATCATCGCCGCCGACTCCGAGGCCGCCGCCGAAGCGAACGCGGAAGCGCTCGCCGACGAGGTCGAAGGAGAACAGGCATGACCCGTCTGAGGGCGCTCGTACGCACCCCCTGGTTCTGGGGCATTGTGGGCATCGTCCTGCTGCTGGCGCTGAACACGCTGAAGGACCCCACCTACCTCGCCCTCGGGGTCAACCCGACGACGGGTCAGCTGTCGGGCAACCTTCTGGACATCCTGCGGGTGTCGGCGCCGATCGTGATGATCGCGCTGGGCATGACGTTCGTCATCGCCACCAGCGGCATCGACCTGTCGGTCGGCTCCGTCATGGCCGTCGGCGGCGCGGTCGCGATGGTCACCCTCAGCGGTCTGGGCCAGCCCACCTCGGTCGGTGCGATGTTCACCGCGATCGGGCTCGCCGTGCTGCTGGGTATCGTGCTCGGCGCGATCAACGGCCTGCTCGTCGCCGTCATCGGATTGCAGCCGTTCATCAGCACGCTCGTGATGATGCTCGCCGGGCGCGGTATCGCGCGCGTCATCACCGGCGGCCAGAACACGAACGCGGAGAACGCGCCCTTCCGGGCTCTCGCGAACGGTCAGTTCCTCGGGCTTCCGCTGAGCTTCGTGCTCGCGATCGCGATCGTCATCGTCGTCGCGCTCGTGATGCGCCGCACCGCCCTCGGCCTCATGATCGAGTCGATCGGCATCAACCCGCAGGCCAGCCGGCTCGCCGGCATCCGCCCCCGCCCCATCCTCATCGCGGTGTACGTGCTGTCGGCGGCGCTCGCCGCTGTCGGCGGACTGTTCACGGTGTCGGAGGTCATGACCGTCGACGTCTCGGGCACCGGGTACCAGATGGAGCTCGACGCGATCCTCGCCGTCGTCATCGGGGGCACCTCGCTCGCCGGCGGGAAGTTCTCGATCGTGGGCTCGACGGTCGGCGCGCTGCTGATCGCGACCCTCAACAAGACGGTCCTCTTCCTCGGAGTCTCGGCCGCCGCGACGCCGGCCTTCAAGGCGATCGTCATCGTCGCGCTGGTGCTGCTGCAGTCCGAGCGCATCCGTTCCCTGGTGCTCCGCCGCGGCAACCGCACCCGCACACCCGCGGCCCCCCTCTCCGAGTCCACGCAGCCGAAGGAGGTCGTCGCATGAGCGACGCATCCACCACTCGCGAACGCTCCACGCCCCCGTCGGCCGGGCAGGCCGCGGCGATCGCCACCCCCCGCGCAACCGCGTGGTCGCGTGTCTGGGGCCGCAGCCAGTCGCTGATTCCCACGCTCGCGGCGGTCGTGCTGTTCATCAGCATGCTCGTGTACGCGGAGATCGCCTACGGCCGGGTCTTCCACCTCGGCACGATGTCGAGTCTGCTCGTGAGCTTCGCCCCGACGATCATCCTGGCCGTGGCCATGACGATCGTGATCCTCTCCGGCGGCATCGACCTGTCCGTCGGCGCCGTCGTGGCGTTCACCTCGGTCGCCGGCGTGATGCTCATGGGCGCGGGGGTGAACGCGTGGCTCGCGATCGTCATCATGATCGTGCTGGGCGCGCTGTTCGGTCTGGTCTCGGGCGTGCTGATCCAGTTCTTCAACGTGCAGCCCTTCATCGCGACGCTCGCGATGATGTTCCTCGCGCGCGGCCTCGCCTCGATCCTGTCGACGGTGCCCGTGCACGCGCCGGAGGGCTCTCCGATCCTGCTGCTGGCCACGGACTTCAAGCTCATCGACGGCCCCAAGACCAACGATCTCGTCCTCACGCCCGGCTTCTTCATCGCCGTCGTCGTCGTGATCGCCGCGGTCTTCTTCCTGCACCGCACCCGCACGGGACGCACGATCTACGCGATCGGCGGTGCCGAGTCGTCGGCCCAGCTGATGGGCCTGCCCGTGGCCCGCACGCGGGTTTGGATCTACATCCTCAGCGGCGCTCTCGCCGGCCTTGCCGGAGTGGTCTACACCGCAGAGGTGGGCGGCAAAGCGCAGAACGTCACCGGCATCGGCTGGGAGCTCGACGCGATCGCTGCGGTCGTGATCGGCGGCACGCTGCTCACCGGCGGCGTCGGCTACGTGCTGGGTTCCGTGGTGGGCACGCTCGTGCTCGCCGCCCTGTGGATGATCATCACGAAGGACGGCTCGATCAAGCCCGAGTACCTCACGATCATCACTGGCGGCATCCTCCTCGCCTTCGTGCTGCTGCAGCGGGTGCTCACGAAGCGGAGGAGCGAGTGAGCGCGCCGGCAGGGGGCCGTGTGATCGACCAGCACCTGCAGGAGCGCATCGACGCCGTCCGCGCCGATGTGGCCGCGCTGCACGCGGAGCTCGTGCGGTACGGCCTGGTGGTCTGGACGGGCGGCAACGTCTCTGGGCGCGTGCCGGACAGCGACCTCTTCGTGATCAAGCCCTCGGGCGTCTCCTACGACGACCTCGCCCCCGAGAACATGATCCTCTGCGACCTCGACGGCGCCGTCATCGCGGGAACGCCGGGCAGCGACCGCAGCCCGTCCAGCGACACCGCGGCCCACGCGTACGTGTACCGGCACATGCCCGAGGTCGGCGGTGTCGTGCACACCCACTCCGACTATGCGGTGGCGTGGGCGGCGCGCGGCGAGGAGATTCCCTGCGTCATCACGGCCATGGCCGATGAGTTCGGTGGGCCGATCCCGGTCGGGCCGTTCGCCATCATCGGCGACGACTCCATCGGCCGCGGCATCGTGGACACGCTGCGCGGGCACCGCAGTCGCGCAGTGCTCATGCAGAACCACGGCCCCTTCACGATCGGCGTCAACGCCAAGGATGCCGTGAAGGCCGCCGTCATGTGCGAGGACGTCGCCCGGACGGTGCACATCGCGCGCCAGGCCGGGGAGCTGATCCCGATCCCGCAGGACAAGATCGACGCGCTCTACAACCGCTACCAGAACGTCTACGGGCAGGGAACGGACGAGCGGCGATGAGCGGGGAGGCGGCGGACGCGATCCGCACGGGTCGCACGAGTCTCGGCATCGAGTTCGGCTCGACGCGCATCAAAGCCTGTCTCGTGGATGCCGAGGCGCCCGCGAGCGTGCTCGGCGTCGGCTCGCACGCGTGGGAGAACAGACTCGAAGACGGCCTGTGGACCTACCCGCTGGAAGCGATCTGGGAGGGGCTGCAGGCCGCGTACGCCGACCTCGTCGCCGATCTCGAGCGCACCCACGGCGTGACCCCCGAGACCGTGGGATCGATCGGTGTGTCGGCGATGATGCACGGCTACCTCGCCTTCGACGAGGCGGGGGAGCTGCTCGTTCCCTTCCGGACCTGGCGCAACACGAACACCGCCGCAGCGGCGGCGGAGTTGTCCGAGCTGTTCGGGGTCAACATTCCGCTGCGCTGGTCGATCGCGCACCTGCGCCAGGCGGTCATCGACCGAGAGTCACACGTGTCGCGAGTGGCCGCCGTCAACACGCTCGCCGGATACGTCCACGAACGCTTGACCGGTCGTCGCGTGCTCGGCGTCGGTGACGCATCGGGCATGTTCCCGATCGCCGCCGGCACCGCCGACTACGACGAGCGGTTCATCGCCCGCTTCGACGCGCTCGCACCGGGAGAGATCCCCCCGCTTCGTGCGCTGCTGCCGCAGGCGCTGCCCGCCGGTGCGGACGCCGGCACCCTCACGGTGGACGGTGCGGCGCTGCTCGATCCGAGCGGTCGGCTGCGACCCGGCATTCCGCTGTGTCCGCCGGAGGGCGATGCGGGCACGGGGATGGTCGCGACCGGGGCCGTCGCGCCGCGCACCGGCAATGTCAGCGCCGGCACCTCCATCTTCGCGATGGTCGTGCTGGAGGGCCCGCTCGCCGCCCAGCACCACGAGCTCGATCTCGTCACGACCCCCGCCGGCGACCCCGTCGCGATGGTCCACTGCAACAACGGCGCCAGCGAGCTGGCGGCGTGGGCGGGGCTGTTCCGTCGGTTCGCGGCGGCATCCGGCACACCGCTGGACGACGACGAGGTCTTCGGCGTGCTGCTGCGCGAAGCCCTGGACGGCGACGCCGACGCGGGAGGCCTGCTGGCGTACAACCACCTGGCCGGTGAGCCGATCGCCGGCCTCACGGCGGGGCGCCCGCTCTTCGTGCGCACCCCGGAATCGACACTCAGTCTCGCGAACGTCATGCGCGCACAGGTCTATGGTGTGTTCGGCACGCTCGCCCTCGGCATGCAGGTGCTCGCCGCAGAGGGCGTGGCGCTGGATCGCATGTACGCGCACGGTGGGGTCTTCCGCACGGCCGGGGTCGCGCAGCGCTTCCTCGCCGCGGCGCTGGATGCGCCGGTCGCCGTGGGAGAGACCGCCTCGGAGGGCGGGGCGTGGGGCATCGCCGTCCTGGCGGCGTTCCGCCGCGCCGTGGCCCAGGGGCGGGACCTCACGCTGGGCACCTACCTCGACGAGACCGTGTTCGCGGATGCCGCGGCATCCGTCGTCGAGCCTGTTCCCGCGGATGTCGCGGGATTCGCCACCTACCTCGACCGCTACCGAGCCGGCCTCGCCGTCGAGGCGGCGGCCGTCCACTCACTCTGAGGACGCCTCGATCTTCGAGGCTTCTCACACTCACCGACCGGAAAGACATCATGACCCTCTCCACCTCTCTCGAGAACTACACCGTTTGGTTCGTCACCGGCAGCCAGGGGCTGTACGGAGAGGAGACCCTGCGCCAGGTCGCCGCGCAGTCCCAGCAGGTGGCGGCAGGCCTGAGCGCCCTGCCGGTGCGCGTCGAGTGGAAGCCCGTGCTCACCGATTCGGACTCCATTCGGCGCCTGGCGCTCGACGCCAACAGTGACGACTCGGTGATCGGCGTCGTCGCCTGGATGCACACGTTCAGCCCGGCGAAGATGTGGATCGCAGGTCTCGACGCCCTGCAGAAGCCCCTGCTGCACCTGCACACGCAGGCGAACGTCGAGCTGCCCTGGGAGGACATCGACTTCGACTTCATGAACCTGAACCAGGCCGCCCACGGCGACCGGGAGTTCGGCTACATCCAGACGCGCCTGGGCGTGGCGCGCAAGACGGTCGTCGGGCACGTCTCCAACCCCGCCGTTCTCGCTCAGATCGAGCAGTGGCAGCGCGCCGCCGCCGGGTGGCAGGCCGCGCGCACGCTGAAGCTCGCCCGCTTCGGTGACAACATGCGCTACGTCGCCGTCACCGAGGGCGACAAGACCGAGGCCGAGCTCCGTTTCGGCGTGCAGGTGAACACGTGGGGCGTGAACGAGCTCGCGGATGCCGTCGCGGCGGCATCCGAGGCCGACATCGACGCGCTCGTGCAGGTGTACCTCGACGAGTACGACGTCGCCGAGGAGCTGCTGCCCGGTGCCGAGCGCCACCAGTCGCTGCGCGACGGCGCCGCGATCGAGGTCGGTCTGCGGACGTTCCTGGAAGCCGGTGGCTTCGGTGCATTCACGACCTCGTTCGAGGACCTCGGCGCTCTGACGCAGCTGCCCGGGCTGGCCGTGCAGCGCCTGATGGCCGAGGGATACGGCTTCGGCGCGGAGGGCGACTGGAAGACCGCGATCCTCGTCCGCGTGGCCAACGTCATGGGCGCGGGGCTGCCCGGCGGAGCGAGCCTCATGGAGGACTACACCTACGACCTGGTCGCGGGGGATGAGAAGATCCTCGGCGCGCACATGCTCGAGGTCTCGCCCTCGCTGACGACGCAGAAGCCGCGGCTGGAGATCCACCCGCTCGGCATCGGCGGCAAGGACGACCCCGTCCGCCTCGTCTTCACGGCCGACCCGGGCCCGGCCGTCGTGGTCGCGATGAGTGACATGCGCGATCGGTTCCGTCTCGTGGCCAACGTCGTCGAGAACGTCGAGGCCCCCGACCTGCCGAAGCTTCCCGTCGGGCGGGCAATCTGGAAGCCGGCCCCCGATTTCGCCACCAGTGCCGCCTGCTGGCTCACCGCCGGCGCCGCCCACCACACCGTGATGACCACCGCCGTCGGCATCGAGGTGTTCCGCGACTTCGCGGACATCGCCGGCACCGAGCTTCTCGTCATCGACGAGGACACGACCGTCCGCGGATTCCAGAAGGAGTTGCGCTGGAACCAGGCGTACTACCGCCTGGCCCAGGGCCTCTGACCCCGACCTCACCACCCCCACCCGAAACAAGAGGAACTCTCTCGATGATGAGATCAACACGGATCCCGCGCGCCTCGGCGCCCGGGCGCACACCGCGTCGAGCACTCGCCGCGACCGTTGCCGGCGTTCTCGCGCTCACCGGCGTCGGCCTGGCCGCGCCCAACGCGGCATCCGCCGCCGACGTGCCGGCCCCGAGCGCCCACTACGACATGTCGCACAGCGGATCGACGCTGCTCGACGTGTCGGGCAACGGTCGCAATGCCACGCTCACCGGACTGACCGACGCCTCCTTCGCGGATGCCGCGGGCGACGCCGTGCTGCGCTTCCGCGCCGACGGCTACGCGTCGTTGCCGTCCGGCCTGATCACCGGATCGGACAACAACTTCACCGTCGAGTACACGGTGTCCACCCAGACCTCCGCCAACCACTTCGGATGGGTCATCGGCGACGGCGTCGGCCCGTGGAACACCACGCAGCTCGGCAACCACATCTTCCTCAGCCCGCGCTCGGCGCAGGGCGGCTACACCGACCAGGTGCTGGCGGCGATCCGCGTCAAGAACGGCAACAGCAACGGCGAGACGCGCATGCCGGCCGGCGGCGGCCTGAACCCGGGCTTCACGACCCTCACGATGGTCGGGGCCGGCAACACGCTGACGCTGTACCGCGACGGGCAGCAGATCTCGACCCTCACCCACTCGCTCTCGCTGAGCTCGATCATCCCGACGGGTGCGGTGATGGGTTACCTGGGCCGCTCGCTGTACCAGGGCGACCCGCTGCTGCGCGCGGACGTGTCGGACGTCAAGTTCTGGGACGTCGCGCTGACGTCCGGCGAGGTGTCGGCGAGCATGCCGACCGCCGAGCAGAAGAAGGCGACCACCGCAGCCCTGCTGCGCGGAGACGTGTTGGCACAGATGCTCGGCGCGAACTCCGCGCTGACGAACGTCACGTCGAATCTGACCCTGCCGGCGACGGTCAACGGCGTCGGCCTGACGTGGTCGTCGTCTGCGCCCTCGGTCGTCTCGACCTCGGGCGTGGTCTCGCGGGCGATCTCGTCCGACACCCCCGTGACGCTGACCGCGGTCAGCACGCTCGGCTCGACCATCACGTTCGACGTGACCGTCATCGCACCGACCGTCTCGGCCGACCTCGACGCGATCGTCCTCGCGAACCGCACCACCGAGAACCTGCCGCTGGCGACCACGGGTGCCGTCAACGGCGCGGCCATCACCTGGACCTCCTCCGACCCGTCTCTGGTGACGGCGACCGACGCGGGGTACACCGCGCCCGCCGTCGGGCTCGCCGACCCGTACCGCGGTGGTGGCATCGTCACCCGACCGGCGTACGGCGCCGGTGACCGTGAGGTGACCCTCACGGCGCACGCCGTCCTCAACGGCATGCACGATGAGCGCACCTTCACCGTCACGGTGGCCGAGCACGGTCGCACCGCGCCCGACGCGGGCTACGCCGCGGCCTACTTCAAGTCCGACAGCGACGAGAAGATCTACCAGGCGGCGACCAGCGGCAACGATTTCTTCACGTTCTCGCCGGTCAACGGCGGCAACCCGGTCATCACCTCGACGACCGACACGAAGGGCCTGCGCGACCCGTACATCCTGCGCTCGAAGGACGGCGACAAGTACTACATGGTCGCGACCGATCTGTGCATCGGGTGCGGCACCGGCTGGGGCCCCGCCCAATCCGCCGGCAGCCTCAAGATCGAGGTGTGGGAGTCGACGGACCTCGTGAACTGGAAGCGCACCAACGGCGAGGACAGCGGCATCACGGTCAACCAGCCCGCTGCGGGGATGACCTGGGCGCCGGAGGCGTACTGGGACGACGCGCTCCAGTCGTACGTCGTGTTCTTCGCGTCGCGGCTGTACTCCGATGCGAGCCACACGAACAACGACAACCTGTATGCGCGGATGTTCGCTGTGCTCACGCGTGACTTCCGCACCTTCACGGCACCCCCGGCGAGCTGGCAGGACACGGGATACGCCCGTATCGACTCGACCGTCACCAAGATCGGGGACTACTACTACCGCTTCACGAAGAACGAGGAGGGAGGCGCCGCCGGCCCGCTGGAAGCCGGGAAGGACATCTTCCTCGAGCGCTCGAAGGTGCTGACGGCTCCGACCACGGTATCCAGCTGGACGGCCGACCCGTCGACCACCTGGCAGCTGCTGGACACGCACATGACCTCGCTTGAGACGGGTCAGGCCGGTGAAGGCCCTGAGATCGTCAAGCTCAACGCGGGCGACCCGAACAACGCCGGCGACGGCTACGTCTTCCTCGTGGACAACTACGGCGCCGGCGGCTACCGCGCGTTCGTGACAACCGGAGACGCGATCGCCTCCAGCACGCAGAGCGACCGCCTGTCGCAGCGTTCCGACTGGAACGTCCGCGCTCCGGGAGGTCTGCCGGAGAGCCCTCGTCACGGCGCCTTCGTGAGCGTTCCGCAGACGGTGCTGACCGCCATGCACGACTGGACCGGCGTGAGCGCGGTCGCATCGACCACGTCGCTGAGCGCGCAGGAGCGCACGGTCACCGCGCGCGTCGTCGCCGCCGATGGCGGAGACGTCGCGGGAACGGTCACGTTCACCGGCGAGACCGGCACCTCCTCGCTGGCGCGCGCCAGCGCGTGGTCGGCGCAGGTGCCCGTGTCGGGTGGTGTGGCGAGCGTGGTCGTCCCGGCCGGAATCCGCACCGTCACGGCACAGTACGACGGTTACCGCGATCAGCTCGTGCAGGTGTCGAGCTCTGACGCGGTGACGCTGGCCGACGTCGTCGTGACGCCGGACCCGGAGCCGTCGCCGGTTCCCACCGATGGGGCGGGCCAGAGCGGCACGGGTCAGAGCGGTGCGGGTCAGAGCGACCCGGGCGCGGCTTCGCTGGCGACGACCGGACAGAGCCCGGCACTGGTCACGGCAGCAGGCATGCTCGCAGCGCTGCTGCTGGCGGCCGGAACGGTTCTGCTGATCGCGCGCCGTCGTCGCACCCGCAACGGCTGAGTCCGCACTCCCCCCAGGACGGGCGGCTCGGAGATCGTCTCCGAGCCGCCCGTCCTCTGCGTCAGCTGTCGAGGACGGCCACGCGCCGGGGAGCGATAGCGTGGACGGATGACCAGTCCGGGTACCGCGAGCATCTCCCTCAACGGCGGGCAGCGCTGGCGCGCGTTCTGGGTCTGCGTGTCCGTCGCGGCGCTGACGATCCTCGATCTGAGCAAGGTGAACGTCGCGCTGCCCTCGATCGAGAAGGCGCTGGGTGCCGGGTCGACACAGCTGCAGATCGTCGTCTCCGGCTACGTGCTGATGTTCGGCCTCGCCCTCGTGCCCTTCGGGCGCCTCGGCGACCAGCGATCGCGCAAGGCCCTCTTCCTCGTCGGTCTGAGCCTGTTCCTCATCACCAGCGTCGTGTGCGCCCTCGCACCCACGATCGAGGTGCTGATCGCCGCCCGGCTCGTGCAGGGCCTCGCCGCCGGAATCCAGATGCCACAGGTGCTGGGGACCATTCAGCAGATCTTCGTCGGCAAGGAGCGCGGACGCGCGTTCGGACTGTTCGGAGCCACGATCGGCGTCGCCACCGCCATCGGCCCGACATTCGGGGGCCTCATGATCGCCGTCGGCGGGGTGCAGGACGGCTGGCGATGGATCTTCTGGATCAACGTGCCGCTGTGTGCGCTCGTGATCGCCGGAGTGCTCGGCCTGCTGCCGCGAACGCGCCGCGCGACCCCCGGACGTCTGCAGCTGGATCCGGTGGGTCTCGTGCTGCTCGCGTTCACGATCGTGACCCTCATGTGGCCCTTCCTCTTCACGACGGGCGCGCCCACCGACGATCCCCGCCGGTGGTGGAGTCTCGTGCTCTTCGTCGTCTTCGTGACCGCGTTCACGTGGTGGGAGCGGCGGTACGCGGCATCCGGTCGTTCACCTCTCGTGCCGTTCTCCCTCTTCTCGATCTCGTCGTTCCGCAACGGCACCCTCGTCGTCACCACCTACTTCACCGCGATCCCGGCGATGTTCCTGCTGACCACGCTTTTCCTGCAGATCGGCATCGGCACCGAACCCGTCTTCGCCGGGATGGTCTCCATCGGCTTCGCCGTGGCCAGCGCCATCACCGCGTGGTTCGGCGGCTCGCTCGTCGGCAAACTCGGCCGCCCGCTCGTGGTGGGCGGACTGATCGTGGTGCTCGTCAGCGTCGTCGCGCTCGCCGTCGTCGCGTACACGGTGCCGGCCGGTGTCGTGGAGTACGCGATGGCGGGGGTCATGGTTCTCGCCGGCGCCGGCGCCGGCCTCGTGGTCGCACCGAACCAGACGCTCACGCTCGCCGAGATCCCCACGCGCGAGGGAGGGCTCGCCGGCTCGGTCGGCCAGCTGGGCCAGCGCGTCGGGACGGCGGTGGGCACCGCGATCGGGCTTTCGCTCTTCTACTCGACGGTCTACCGCGAGAAGGACGGCGCGGCAGACTCCCTCGCGGTCTTCCACGACGCATACGCGTACGGAATGGTGGCCGTCGGCGTCTTCCTGGGCATCGCACTGCTGATTGGAGTCATCGACCTCGGCGCACGGCGCAGAGCCGCCCAGGACTGAGCCGGCCCGCGGGCCTTCCCCGCGATGTCGGCGGCTGCGCTTAGCGTGGTGCCATGCGCATCCTGCATACCTCCGACTGGCACATCGGGCGGACCTTCCACGGTCATTCGACGCTCGAGGCGCTCAGTGGCGTGCTCGAGACGCTCACCGATCAGGTCCGCGCCCACGCGGTCGACGTGGTCGTCGTGGCGGGCGACGTCTTCGATTCCGCGACGCCGGCGGCCGCCTGCTACACGCTGCTGTCCGAGACGCTGCGGGCCCTCGCCGATACTGGTGCGCAGGTCATCGTGACCAGCGGCAATCACGACTCCGCGGCGCGGCTCGGCTTCCAGGCGGCTCTGCTGCGCGACGGCATCCACGTGCGCACCGACCCGACGGCGATCGGCGAGCCGATCACCGTGTCGGACGAGCACGGGCCGGTGCACTTCTACGGCATCCCCTTCCTCGAACCCGCCCTCGTGCGTGCAGTGTGGCCCGGGGTGCGTACGCAGGCCGATGCGGTCGGCCGCGCGATGGACCTCGTCCGCGCTGATCATGCCTCCCGTGGGGGACGGACGGTGGCGATCGCGCACTGCTTCGCCGCCGGCGTGGAGCCGACTCCCCACCTCGAGCGCGACATCCAGCAGGGCGGACTCGACGTCGTCCCGCTGTCGGCCTTCGACGGTGTCGACTACGTCGCCCTCGGGCACATCCACGGCCGCCAGAAACTCGCGGCGCATGTGCGCTACGCCGGTGCGCCGTTGCACTACAGCTTCGGTGAAGGGCACAAGCCCCGCGGGTCGTGGCTCCTCGATCTGGATGCCGAGGGAGCCGCCGCGGCGGTCTGGCTCGAGCTGCCGGTGCCTCGACGCCTCGTCACCCTGCGCGGACCCTTCGAGGAGATCTTGGCCGACCCCGGCTCCGACGACGCCCGCGACGCATGGGTCAGCGTCGAGTACACCGATGATCTTCCGGTGCGCGATCCGCTGCGTCGGCTGCAGCAGCGCTTTCCGCACTGCGCAAAGGTCGTGCACGTGCCGGACGTCGCACGCCACAGCGATGGGCGGGGCTACACCGATCGTGTCCGGGCCGCACGCAGCGACCTCGAGCTGTTCGATGCGTTCCTGTCACATGTGCGTGACGGCGAGGGGCTGACGGAGCGAGAGCGCGAGGTGCTGCGTGACGTCCTCGAGGAGCGCGTCGTCGTCGAGGCGTTGGCATGAAGCTCCACCGTTTGGAGCTCACCGGCTTCGGGCCCTTCCGTGACACGCAGGTCGTCGACTTCGACGCGTTCGATGCCGACGGACTCTTCCTGATCTCCGGGCGCACCGGCACCGGCAAATCGAGCATTCTCGACGGGGTCAGCTTCGCCCTGTATGGCAGCGTGCCTCGCTATGACGGCGGGGAGAAGCGTCTGCGCAGCGACCACGCGGATCTCTCCGACCCGACCGAGGTGCGATTGGAGTTCACCGTCGGCGCGCGACGCTGGCGCGTGACGCGGGCGCCGGAATACGACCGCCCCGCCAAGCGCGGGGGCGGATTGACGACGGAGCCGCCGCGGGCGGAGCTGGAGGAGCTGGTCGAGGGAAGATGGGTCGGGCGCGCGGCGAAACCGCGCACGGTCGGCGAGGCTCTCGGCGAGATCCTCGGTCTGAACGCGCAGCAGTTCCAGCAGGTGATCCTTCTGGCGCAGAACAAGTTCTCGCGGTTTCTGCTCGCCTCCGGTGAGGAGCGCCAGGGCCTGCTGCGCACGCTCTTCGGTACGCGTCGATTCGAGCAGTACCGTGATGAGCTCGATAGCCGGCGCCGAGAGGCGGAGACGGCTCTGGCCGCTGTCGACTCGCGTGCGCGCACGCTCGTCGAGGAGGGCGAGAGGCTGGCCCGAGCTCACGATCTCGACACCCGCGAGGCGCAGGACGGCGCCGACGACCTCGCCGACGAGCACGCGGGCGGATCAGAGCTTGCGGCGCGCCCCGACCCGCGGCGCGCGGATCCCGCGCCGGCGCCCGTGGCGACCCGTCGCGAGGATCTCGCGCGGGCGCACCGCCGCGCGCGGTACCGCGTCGAACAGGCGGAGTTCGCGCGCACGGCGACCGAGGAGCGTTTCGCCGCCGCGGCCGCCGCGCACGCCGCGGTCGTGGCCGCCGCGGCGCGCGCGCAGGAGCGACAGACGCTGCGCCACCGCCTCGGTGAACTCGAGGCCCGCGCCGACGAGATCGCACGTGCGCGCCGCCGGCTGGATGGCGGGCGTGCCGCCGCGGTGCTGCGCGCCCCTCTCGACTCTCTCGAGCGTGCCGAGCGCGCTGCGGCGGCGGCGGCGCACGACGCCGACACGGCTCGGGATCGGTGGCGTGCGGGCCGCACGGACGCTTCAGCCGATGCCGCTCGCGCGGTCGAGCAGCTCACCGGTGATCTCGCCCGGTGGGAGATCGCAGCCGCTCAGGAGCGGGACCTCGTCGCGCGTCGGGTCGAGCACGAGGCTGCGATCGCCGCGATCGTGGCGCGCGAGCACGACCTCGCGGACATCGATGACCGCCGCGCCGCCCGTCCCGCCGAGCGTGCCCAGATCGACGCCGAGATCGCCGCCGTGTCGGTCGCCGCGGCGCGTCTCGACGATCTGCGTGCCGAGCACCTGCGTCTGCGCGAGGTCGTCGCTGCGGCCCATCGTGCCGACGACCTCGCGGCCGCGCTCGCCGCGGCCGAGGCTGCGTACGCGACCGCGCTGACGGACTCCGAGGCCGCCTCGGCTGCGCTCGGTGCGCTGCTGCGTCGACGTGTCGCCGGCGTCGCGGCGGACCTTGCGGCCGCGCTCGTTCCCGGGGAGCCGTGCCCGGTCTGTGGCTCCACCGAGCATCCCCACCCCTCGCCGCCCGCCGACGAGCCCGTCACCGATGACCTGCTGGTGGCGGCCGAGCGCGCGCGAGACGAGGCGTCCGTCGCCGAGGCCGACGCGCGCGAGCGTGCCGGCCTCGCACGGGAAGCTGTCGCTGCGGCCCGCATCGCCGCCGGCGGCCTCGACGGAGCCGAGGCCGAGGAGAGGCTCGCCGCCACGTCCGCGGCGCAGGCCGAGGCCGAGCGTGCGGCCGCGGAACTCGCCGGCCTCTCGCAGCGCCGCGCGCGTGCCGAGCAGGCCGCCGCGGCCGACGACGAGCGGCGCGCGGCGTGCGTCGAACACCTCGCGACGGCGCGCGAGCGTGCCCGCGCGGCCGAGTCCGACATCTCCCGCCTCGACGCGGTCGTCACCGCGGCGCGCGGGTCGTTCGCGACGGTGGCGGCGAGAATCGACGCCGTCGCCGAGGAGCGCGATCGGGCGCGCGCGGTCGTCGTGGCTGATGCCGCACGTGATGAGCGTGCTCGTGCGCACCTCGACGCCCGACAGGAACTCGACGCGCTGCTCGCGGCCTCCGGTTTCGACGATCTCGACGCGGCCCGGGCGGCGCTCATCTCCGACGAGGAGATCGAGGGGATCGACATCGCGATCGCCGACCACGCGGCGCAGCTGTCGGCGACGCGCTCTCGACTTCTCGAACTCGAACTCGACGCCGGCGGCGATGACCCCTCGGCCCACGACGTCGACGTTTCTCGCGATGCCGTCGAGCTCGCCGATGCCGCGCGCACCGATGCGATCTCCGCCCACGCCGGCGCCGTCCGCACGGCCGAGGCGCTCCAGGATCTGCTGCAGCAGGTCGACCGTGCCCTGGCGGAGGTGCAGGAGAGCGCCGACGAGGCCGCCGCCGTGATCCGTCTGGCCGACAGTGTGGCCGGGCGGGCGCCGAACACGATGCGGATGGACCTCGAGACCTTCGTGCTGGCCGCCGAACTGGAGGAGATCGTCGCGGCTGCCAACGTGCGTCTGGCGGAGATGTCGTCGGGACGCTACACCCTGCACCACTCCGACGCCCGTGCCGCGCGCGGGCGCGCGTCGGGCCTGGGCCTCGACGTGCTCGACGCGCACACCGGCCGGCGGCGTCCGCCGCAGTCGCTGTCCGGCGGCGAGACCTTTCTCGCCTCGCTCGCCCTCGCGCTCGGTCTTGGAGAGGTCGTCACGGCCCGGGCCGGCGGCATCCGTCTGGACACGCTCTTCGTCGACGAAGGCTTCGGATCGCTCGACCCCGAGACACTCGAACTCGCGCTGCGGACTCTCGACGACCTGCGCGCGGGCGGGCGTACCGTCGGTGTCATCAGCCACGTCGAGGCGATGAAGGAGCAGCTGCCGGCCCAGCTGCTGGTCGCATCGACGCCGGAGGGCCCGAGCGTCATCCATCAGGATGCCGCTCGGGCCCTCGGCGTCGAACGCGCGCGGTGACCTACTGCAGGTAGGTGCGGGCAGAGGTCAGGATCTCACCGTAGAGGGTTCGCAGCATGTCGGCGGAGCTCTCGTCGGCTCCGACGCTGGTGATCGTCTGCTGCACGAGCTCGTCGATTCCCGCCTCACCGGTCGTGAGCAGCGTCTCGCCGATGAGGATCAGCGATTCGTCGGGGAGGACCTGCTCGATGATCTCCGGCGTCGCCGTCGGATCGACCTCTCCGAGGATCTGGTTGACCTTCGGGCGGACATCGGCGATGAACTCCTGCTGCGCGGCCGACTCCGTGGCCGGCGCGGAACCGTCGCCCTCTCCGGGCAGGATGCCGCCGGAGTCGACCTCGACGGAAGGCACGGGCGAGGGGGTGCTCATCATCTCGCTGATCGACGAGCCCGCCGACGAGACACCGACGAGGATGATCGACCAGATGAGCGCGAACGAGCCGATCGTCGCGCCCACCAGCGACAGCACGAGAGCCGTGATGCTGAGGGGCTTTCCGCCGTAGCGCTTTCCGGCGAGCCCGACGATGGAGAAGATGAAGCCCGCCAGCAGCAGCAGGCCGCCGATCAGGACGGCCACCAGGCCCACCCAGGGCACCGGCACGATGCCGATGATGCTGAGCAGCGTGCCTCCGGCGGCGAGCCCGAGTGCCGTCCACGCGATGGCCTTCGACCGCGTGTCGGGCGTCGGCGGTCCCGAGGGGGCGACAGACGAAGGCGTGGGTGCGCCGTAGGCGACCGTGGGTGCGCCATAGGGGACGGTGGGTGCGCCGTAGGGCGCGGTGGGCTGCCCGGGATCCGGCGGCAGCGGAGGCGCCGTCGGTGCGACGTACGCGTCTCCGTATCCGCCGGTGGGCGCGGACGGGACAGGCGGGGCCGCGGGAAGCGAGACCTCGGTCGCAGCGGAGTCGACGGCGTCGGGGGTGACCGCGTCCGGCCCGTCGGCGGCCGAGCCGTCCGGATCCTGAGGATTCGTGGGCGGGGGTGTCGACATCTGCTCTTCCTTCGTCGTCTCGGGACGTCGCGCGGCCCCGTCCGAGGGACGGCGGGCGCGGCGGCGGTAAGTCGACCCTATCGACTCACTGTGACTTTGTTCACGGTCAGCTGTCCGCGGCCTTTCTCACGTCGCATTCGGCGACCGCGACGTGTCATCCTGGGCCAGGATGGGAGCACGCGGCATCCCGCCGGTGCATCCACGCGGCGGGACGCGCGATGAAAGGGACGCCATGACACTCACTTCGGTTCTGCTCGACACTCCGCCCTCGGTTGCCGCGCGACTCGGCTGGGACCCGGCCACGACCGTCCACGATCGTCGCCGTCTTCTCGCCAAGGAGCTCATCGCCGCACGCCTCGGCTGCGACATGAACGACATCCGTATCGAGCGTGAGGCGCCGCGCGGCTTCGGCTACCACACGCGGTTGATCGCCTCGCGGGACGGCGAGGACCTGCCGATCGCTATCGTCACGGCGAGCTTCCGCGCCGCCACGGTCGTCGCCATCTGCGACCCGGGTCTGCCGCTGGGCATCGACATCCGCGACATGACCCCGGAGCCGGCCGACATCCGTCTCATGCAGAAGCACTCGCACCTGTTCGATCCGAACAACATCCCCGACCTGCTCCAGCACTGGGTCCGGGTTCAGGCGGTGCTCGAAGCTGACGGTCGCGGGGTGCGCGTCGCACCCGAGAACGTGCGGTTGGACATGGGCCGGCTCAAGGGCTGGATCCCGGACCGCAACATGAAGTACACGCTCGTCGACGCCTCACGCGACAGCTGGGTGATCACGATCGCGATCGGGACGCTCCCCGCGGCGTGAGTTCCCGCGGGCACTCAGGCGGCAGGGAAGGCGCGGTCGAGCTCGGCCAGCCACACCGCGGCGTTCCCGTCGCTGGGAGCACGCCAGTCGCCGCGCGGTGAGAGCGAACCCGACGCCAGCACCTTCGGGCCGTTGGGAATCGCGGTGCGCTTGAACTGCGCGAAGCCGAAGTAGCGCGTCAGGAACACCCGCAGCCAGCGCACGATCGTCTCGCGGTCGTAACCGTAGCGGTCGGATGCCGGGAAGCCCGGCGGCCATGCACCGGCATCCGCATCGCGCCAGGCGTGCTCTGCGAGGAAGACGATCTTCGACGGGCGCAAGCCGTAACGCAGCACGTGGAACAGCGCGAAATCGTGCAGCGCATAGGGGCCGATGGTGTCCTCGGTCGATTGGACCTTGCCGTCCTGGCCCGCGGGCACCAGCTCGGGGCTGATCTCGGTGTCCAGCACCGCCTGCAGCACGTCCTTCGCCGCCGGCGACAGGCTCATGCCGTCGTCGCCGGCGTGGGCGATGACCCATCGGATGAGGTGCTGGATGAGCGTCTTGGGCACCCCGGCGTTCACCGCGTAGTGGCTCATCTGGTCGCCCACGCCGTAGGTCGCCCACCCCAGGGCGAGCTCCGACAGGTCGGAGGTGCCCACGACGAGGCCGCCGTTCTGATTCGCGAGGCGGAACAGGAAGTCGGTGCGCGCCCCGGCCTGCACGTTCTCGAACGTCACGTCGTACACGGGCTCGCCGTTCGCGAAGGGGTGTCCGATGCCCGTCAGCAGCTCGGTGGCCATCGGCCGGATGTCGATCGTCTCGATGGAGGCGCCGATGGCCTCGGCGAGGGCGATGGCGTTCGACTTCGTGTGATCGCTCGTGGCGAAGCCGGGCATCGTGTAGGCGAGGATGTCGCTGCGCGCTCGCCCCATCCGGTCCATCGCCCGCGCGACGACGAGGAGGGCGTGCGTCGAATCGAGGCCGCCGGAGACGCCGATCACGGGCTTCGGCGACCCGATCGCGCGCATCCGCTGCTCGAGCGCGGACACCTGGATGTTGAACGCCTCGTAGCAGTCCTGGTCGAGTCGTGCCGGGTCGTCGGGCACGAAGGGGAAGCGGTCGAGCGGGCGACGCAGGCCGATGTCGGATGCCGGCGGATCGACCGTGAACGCCACCGTGCGCATCGGACTCGTCGCCGGTGCGACCGCGCGGCGGTTGTCGTCGAACGTGCCCTGGCGAAGGCGGTCCTGGCGGATGCGGTCGAGGTCGATGTCGGCGATGGCGCTGCGCGGGCCGTCCGGGAAGCGCTCGGTCTCGGCCAGGAGGGCGCCCGACTCGTAGATCATCGTCTGTCCGTCCCACGACACGTCGTTGGTCGACTCGCCCAGGCCCGCGGCCGCGTACACGTAGGCGGCGATGCAGCGGAACGACTGAGACTTCGCGAGAAGGTGACGATCATCGGCCCGCGCGACGGTGATCGGGCTGCCGGAGAGGTTCAGGAGCACGGTCGCACCGGCGAGAGCGGCGGTGGACGACGGCGGCACGGGCACCCACATGTCCTCGCACACCTCCGCGTGGACCACCAGGCCCGGCACGTCGTCGGCGGCGAACAGCAGGTCGGTGCCGACGGGCACCTCCTGGCCGACCAGCACGGTGGATTCCGGGGCATCCGTTCCGGCCGCGTACCAGCGGGCCTCGTAGAACTCGCGATAGGTCGGCAGATAGCTCTTCGGTGCGACGCCGAGCACGCGGCCGCCGTGGATGATCACCGCGCAGTTGTAGAGGCGTGGCCCCAGCCGCAGCGGTGCGCCGACGACCAGCAGCGGACGCAGCTGCTGCGAGGCCGAGACGAGGCTTGCGATGGCGGCGTGGACGGCGTCGAGCACGGCATCCTGCATCACGAGGTCGTCGATGGCGTACCCGGTCAGGCAGAGCTCCGGGAAGACGGCGACGGCGACGGCATCGTCGCTGAGCGCGCGGGCCGCGTCGATGACCGCCTCGGCGTTTCGCGCCGGGTCGGCGATCGCGACGGGGATCGTACAGGCGGCGACCCGGGCGAACCCGTGCCGATAGACGCTCTCGAACGGCAGGTTCTCGCTCACCCCTCCAGTCTGGCAGGTGCGCAGGCGCTGGGCGATGTCGGCGGCGCCGACTAGCGTCGAAGGCGGAAGGGTGACATGCGATACATCGAGGACACCGGCGACGGTGCGCGCATCGTCTGGAGCGCGAGCGATCTGAAAGCAGCCGCCGAGTGCGAGTTCGCGTGGCTGCGTGCGATCGACGCCAAGCTCGGACGGGTGCCGGCGGTCGTCGAACCCGAAGACCTCACCCTCGAGCGCGCCGGTCGGCTCGGCACCCAGCACGAGCTGCGCCAGCTGGAGGCCTACCGCGCGCAGTATCCCGGACGTGTCGTGGAACTGCCCGAGACGCGATCGTCGGATGCCGCGGCCGTCGCGGCTGCGGTGGCCGCGACGACGGCGGCGCTGGCCGACCCCGCCGTCGCGGTCATCTATCAGGCGGTGTTCGCCACCGAGGAGTTCGTCGGATTCGCCGACTTCCTCGTGCGCGACGACCCCGCTCGCCCCGCGGATGCCGCCGCCAACCCGTGGGTCGTGCAGGACACCAAACTCGCGCGTCACGCACGCGTGACGGCGTTGATGCAGCTTGCGGCATATGCCGACCAGCTCGACCGGCTGGGAGTGCCGCGCAGCGGCCGTGTGGAGTTGCTGCTCGGCGACGGCACGACCTCGACGCACGCCGTCAGCGACCTCCTGCCCGTCTTCCGGTTGCGCAGGCAGCGACTGCGGGCGCTCGTCGCCGACCGCGACATCGCGGCGGGCGCTACGGGCGCTCCGATCGCGTGGGGAGACGACCGGGGTGAGCTCAGGATCGTGGCGTGCGGCCGATGCGCGACCTGCGATGCGGAGGTCGTCGCCCATCGCGACCTGCTGCTCGTCGCGGGGATGCGACCCGTGCAGCGTGACCGGCTGCGCGCCGCCGGCATCCATACCATCGACGACCTGGCCGCCGCGAGCGCGCCTCCCGAGCGGATGTCGGGTGACACGTTCGCCGGCCTGCGTACGCAGGCGCGCTTGCAGCTGGACAGCCCGGCGGGCGGCGTGGGGGAGACGGCAACCGCGGCCGCGCCGCCGGTGCCGACCTTCGAGGTGGTCTTTCCGAAGGCGATCGGAGCGCTGCCCCGGCCCGACCGCGGCGACCTCTTCTTCGACTTCGAGGGAGACCCGCTCTACACCGAAGCCGCCGACGGGGTGGGAGCGATGTGGGGCATCGACTACCTGTTCGGCTGGGTCGACGACGACGAGCAATACGCGGCGCTGTGGGCGCATTCCTTTGCCGATGAGAAGCGGGCGCTCGAGGATTTCCTGGATGTGGTGGCGCTGCGCCGGCGCGCCCACCCCGGAATGCACATCTACCACTACGCGCCGTACGAACCGACGCATCTGCTGGCGATGGCCGCCCGCTACGGTGTGCGCGAGGCCGAGGTCGACACGCTGTTGCGTGAGGGCGTCTTCGTCGACCTCTACCCGATCGTCCGGCGCGCCCTTCGCGTGGGATCGCGCTCGTACTCGATCAAGAAGCTCGAACCGCTCTACATGGGCGCCGAGGTGCGCACCAGCGACGTGCAGCGCGGCGACGACTCGATCGTCAAGTATGTCGAGGCGCGCGAGCTGATCGACGCGGGGGCGGATGCCGCGGGAGCGGCGATTCTCGACGATCTCGCCGACTACAACCGCTACGACTGCGTCTCGACCCGGCGCTTGCGCAACTGGCTGGTCGAGCGGGCCCGGGAGTCCAAGCTCCTGCCCTCGGCAGACGTCGACGCCGCAGAGCGTCCGTACGAACCGTCCCCGCGTGCCGATGCGCTCACGCGCATGGCGGGCGCTGCCGAGAGGGACGATGCCCCCGATGTGGCCGCGGTCACCGCGCTCAAGCTCGCCGCCGCGGCGATCGACTACTACCCCCGCGAGGCGAAGACCTTCTGGGCGACGCACTTCCTGCGGCTGCGTGAGCCCGTCTCGATCTGGGAGGACACCCGCGACGTCGTCGTCTTCGATCACGATCGGTGCCGAGTCCTGAGCGACTGGCACGTACCGGAGGGCGGACGCGTCCAGCGTCGCGTGATCGAGCTGCGCGGCGATCTCGCGCCGGGCACGAAGCTGTCCGCGGGGGGTGCGGTCTTCCTGCTGTACGAGCTGCCGACACCGTTCCCGGTCGACACCAGCCCGCGATGGATCCACGCTGCACGTTCGGTCCGCGTCGTCGACGTCCTCGATGACGGCATGGTCGTGGAGGAGAACTCCGTTCAGGGGTTCACCTGGCAGGAGCTGCCGATCGCCTCCACACCGCCCGCGCCGCCGCAGGCCGGGTCGCAACAGGCGGCCATCGACCAGTGGGCCGACGCGATCATCCAGGCTGCGCCCCTGCACTCCGCAGCGTTCCCGTCCGACGCCGCGACCGATCTGCTGCTGCGCAGGGTTCCGCGCACGCGCTCGGGCGCGCTCGCCCGCAGTGAGGGCCTCGGCGATGCGGTCGACGAGATCGCCCGTGCCGTCGACGACCTCGACCGCAGCTATCTGGCCGTGCAGGGTCCGCCGGGCACCGGCAAGACCTATGTCGGCTCGCACGTGGTTGCACGGCTCGTCCGCGAGAAGGGATACCGCGTCGGTGTCGTGGCGCAGTCGCACGCGGTCGTGGAGAACATGCTCGCGCGCATCGTCGATGCGGGCGTGCCGGGTGAGCGCGTCGCGAAGGCGACGAAGGGCACGGCATCCGGCGCCGAGAGCTTCACCGTCATCGCGAAGGACGGCTACGCGGCGTTCGCCGCAGCCCACCCGGAGGGTTTCGTCATCGGGGGCACGGCGTGGGACCTGAGTCACGCCGGGCGCGTGCCCCGCGCGAGCCTGGACCTGCTCGTCATCGACGAAGCAGGACAGTTCTCGCTCGCCTCCACCATTGCGGTGTCGGTCGCGGCACCGCGTCTGCTGCTGCTCGGCGATCCGCAGCAGTTGCCGCAGGTGAGCCAGGGAACCCACCCCGAGCCGGTCGACACCTCCGCGCTCGGATGGGTGATGGACGGCGCCGCCGTCGTCCCCGACGACCGGGGTTTCTTCCTCGCGCAGACCCGGCGCATGCGCCCCGAGGTCGCCGGTCCCGTCTCCCAGCTCTCCTACGAGGGGCGACTCGCTGCCCACCCCTCCACCTCGGCTCGTCGCCTCGAGGGGGTCGCGGCCGGCGTCGTTCCGGTGGCGCTGACGCATGCGGGCAACGCCACGCAGTCGCCGGAGGAGGCCGACGCCGTCCTCGCCCTCGCCCGCGATCTGCTCGGTCGGGCGTGGACACCGTCCGCACATGTGCCGCCGCGACCGCTCACGGCAGCGGATCTGATCGTCGTCACGCCGTACAACGCGCAGCAGGTGCTCGTCGAGTCCGTTCTGGCGGACGCCGGGCTCGGAGAGATCCCGGTCGGAACCGTCGACAAGTTCCAGGGCCAGGAGGCGGCCGTCGCGATCGTGTCGCTCGCGGCATCCAGCGGTCGTGATGCACCCCGAGGACTCGAGTTCCTGCTGCTGCAGAACCGTCTGAACGTGGCCGTCTCGCGAGCCGAGCACACCGCGTTCGTGGTGTACGGCACGGGCTTGCTCGACGACCTGCCCCGCACCCCCGACGGTGTCGCCCGGCTCAGCGCCTTCGCCCGTCTCGTCGGCGCGGACGCGCCGTAGACTCGGCGTACCGCTCGAGGCTCACCGGTCGTGTCCCGCCGGACGATGCCTCCGCGACGCGGCGAACAGGAGCGCGACATGAGCGATGAGATGCCCCGGCAGTTCGAGATCGATCTGCCGCCGGAGGCGATCGCCGGCAGCTTCGCCGACTTCGCCAACGTCTGGCACACGCCCGACGTCTTCGTGATGGATTTCGTCTCCCTCGTGCGGCCCCCGCAAGCCGGGGTGGATGCCGACGGCGCTCCCGTCACCGTCGTTCCCGGGCGGGTGGTGCAGCGGGTGCGCATCCCGCCGCAGCAGGTGTTCGAGCTCGCGAAGGCGCTCACCCAGCAGCTGGAGTTCTGGGAACAGGAGACCGGACGACGCGCCGAAGGGTGACGCAGCCCGTCTCCGCGGCCGCGCACGGTCGTGCCCGGTGCGCGTCATCTTGGGGGGATATACTCCCGGAGGCTCGTCCCCGTGCATCCGATCACGACGAGCCGTGATCAGAGGCGGTGAGACACCATGGCAGACGATAGTAGGCGCGCCGCGGTGCTCGCCGCCGGCATCCTCTCGCTCTGAGGCCGGCGCACCCGCGGCGCTCTCGTGCGTGCCGCTCCGGCACGCACGGACGTGCGCGCGATCCTTCGCGCGTGCCCGTTCGCGGCGCCCGGCGACCGCGTGTCCTCGAGGAGAGACCCATGACCCTGATCGACAACGCCGTCTACAAGGACGGCGTGCGCGTCGCCACCCCCGCCTCGCTCGACGAGGCCTATGCCCTCCAGGAGGCGCACGCGGGTTTCGCGTGGATCGGCCTGTACCGTCCGTCGGACGAAGAGTTGGCATCGGTCGCGACGGAGTTCGAACTGCATCCCCTCGCCATCGAGGACGCGGCTCTGGGTCACCAGCGTTCGAAGGTCGAGCGGTACGGCGACACGCTGTTCGTCGTGCTGCGTCCCGCGCGCTACGACGACGAGCGCGAAGAGCTCGACATCGGCGAGCTGCATCTGTTCGTCGGCCCCGACTTCGTCATCACCATCCGTCACGCCGAATCGCCCGATCTCGGGGCCGTGCGGCGGCGCCTCGAACAGCAGCCGGAACTGCTGGCGCTGGGATCGGAAGCGGTGCTGTACGCCGTGCTCGACCGTGTCGTCGATGAGTACGAGCCTCTGGTGGCCGGCATCGAGAACGACATCGACGAGATCGAGGACGACCTGTTCGGCGACGCGGACGACGATGCGCTGTCGCGCCGCATCTACGAGCTGTCGGGCGAGCTGAACCGCTTCGCGCGGGCCACGCACCCGCTCGTCCCGATCATCGAGTGGCTGCAACGCGGCCACGACGCCTACCACGTCGACATCGAGTTGCAGCGGCGGCTGCGCGATGTCCGCGACCATGCCCTCCGCGTCACCGAGCGCATCGACGGCTTCCGTGCCGTGCTCGACAAGGCGCTCATCGTGCATTCCGCGCTCGTCTCGCGGCGCCAGACCGAGGTGAATCTGGCCCAGAACGAACAGGTGAAGAAGATCTCCTCGTGGGCGGCGATCATCTTCGCCCCGACGCTGATCGGCACGGTCTACGGCATGAACTTCGACGTCATGCCCGAACTGCACTGGGAGTACGGCTATCCCGTCGCCCTCGGTGTGATGGTGGCTTTCCCCACCGTGCTCTACCTGATCTTCAAGCGGCGTCGGTGGTTGTGACCCTCGAGGGGGCTCAGACGGTGCCGTAGAGGCGGTCGCCGGCGTCCCCGAGGCCGGGAACGATGTAGCCCTTCTCGTTCAGGCGCTCGTCGAGCGCACCGAGCACGAGGGTCACGTCGCGCTCGCCCACGAGCTCCTCGATCTTCGCGACGCCCTCGGGTGCGCCGAGGATGCAGATCGCGGTCACGTCCTGCGCGCCGCGGGCGAAGAGGAAGTCGATCGCCGCGCCGAGCGATCCACCGGTCGCGAGCATCGGGTCGAGAACGAAGCACTGGCGGTCGCTGAGGTCGTCGGGAAGGCGCTCGGCGTACGTGTAGGGCTGCAGGGTCTCTTCGTTGCGCGCCATGCCGAGGAAGCCGATCTCGGCGGTGGGCAGCAGCTTCACCATTCCGTCGAGCATGCCGAGGCCGGCGCGCAGGATCGGCACCACGAGGGGTCGCGGCTCGGAGATGCGCACCCCGGTCGTCGTCGTGACGGGCGTCTGGATCTCGACCTCTTCGACGCGCACGCTGCGGGTCGCCTCGTAGGCGAGAAGCGTCAGCAGCTCCTCGGTGAGCTGACGGAACACCGGCGACGGTGTGCGCTCGTCGCGCAGCACGGTCAGCTTGTGGGTGATGAGGGGGTGATCGGCAACGTGCACGCGCATGATCTCAGCCTACGCTGAAGGCATGAGCCTGCCCGTGCGTGCCGACGACGAGAGCGCGCTGCGTCGCGCGCTCGCGCTCGCCGCCGAGGCCGGTGCCGCGGGCGAGATCCCGGTGGGTGCCGTCGTGCGGGATGCCGCGGGCACCGTGATCGGCGTCGGACGCAATCGGCGCGAGGCCACGGCCGATCCCACCGCCCACGCGGAGATCATGGCGCTGCGCGAGGCCGCGGCATCCCTCGGCAGCTGGAATCTGGAGGGGTGCACGCTCGCGGTCACCCTCGAGCCCTGCCTGATGTGCGCGGGCGCCATTCTGCAGGCGCACATCACGCGCGTCGTGTTCGGCGCGTGGGACGAGAAGGCGGGAGCTGCCGGATCGGTGTACGACGTGCTGCGCGACCGGCGGCTTCCGGTGCGGGCCGAGGTGGTCGGCGGCATCCTCGAGGATGACGCGCGCGCTCTGCTGCGCACCTTCTTCGACGCCCGTCGCTGACGAGGTGCCCCGGCTCAGTCGGAGGAGCTGAGGATGATCGCCTCGGTGGGCGGGGCGGGATCGGCCGGCCGGCCGATGTAGCCGATGTTCTCCAGCAGGGCGCGGCGGAACTGTGCGGGCCGCTCCAGGTGCGGCGCGTGGCCGACGCCCTCGAAGACCACTTCGGTGACGGTGCCTCCCGCCGCGCGGTAGGCGTCGAGCACGTCGCGGGTCTGCGACACCATCTCCTGCGCGGGGGCGAGCTCGGCGCCCGGCCACCCCGGGATCACGCCGAGCGCGCCGAGGTGGTTGATGTCGAAGAACGAGGCGTCCGAGACGATCGCGTCGGCGGAGCCGCGCACCCAGAGGACGGGCGGCTTGGGACTGATCTCGACGATCGCCGACGTGTCGAAGTACTGCGGCGCCATGGTGTTCAGCACGCCCAGCCGTCCGGCGGCGAATCCCGGCCAGTTCTCGCTGGCGACGCTGTCGCCGGGGTAGTTGCCCGTCGCGGTGGAGGTGGTGTTCATCGACTCGACCCAGATGTCCTCGTGCGCGCTCGCGTAGCCGGGCGCGACGTAACCCGAGCGGAAGACGCTGCGCGGCGACGTGGGGGCCTCGTCGGTCGTGTCGCGGTCGGTGAGGCGCTGGACGAAGTCGGGGTTGGCGCCGCCCGCACCGCAACCCGCATCGTCGGCGGTCACGCGCGATCCGTCGCGGCGGGTGCCGCCGAAGCCGTAGGGCGAGACCGGAGCCTGCAGCGTGAGGGAGCGTGCGGGGTGGTCGATCGCGTACTGCATGACCACGCCGCCGCCCATCGACCAGCCGACGAGGTGGGCCGTCTCGATGCCCAGCGCCTGCAGCGTGGCGAACACGTCGTCGCTGAAGTCACGGACGCCGCGCGTCGCGTCGACGGGCGCGCTCTCGGTCTCGCCGAAGCCGCGGAGGTCGATGGCGACGACCCGCAGATCGCTGGGCAGATCCTGCATGAGCTCCTGCCAGAACAGGCTGGACGACACGTTGCCGTGCACCAGGATCACCGTCTGATCCGCGGTCGCGGCCGGGTTGTCGCCGCGGCGTTCGAGGATGCCGACGCGCAGGCGATCGGTGTCGATGATCCGGGAGGTGATGCCGTCGAGGAGCGTCATGACCGCATCCTACTCCGACGACCTGACGTCATGAATGAACTTTCAGGTCAACAGACGGAGAGCTCCCAGGGGTGGTCCTGACCACACCTTCTCGCGGTCGCGCGGCGCGTACGGACCGGCCGTACTGGTGCGCTTGCCGAGGGCGACCAGGCTCTCGGCCCAGCGCACGGCGGCGGCGACGCCGTCGACCACGGGCACCCCCAGCCGGCGTTCCAGCTCGGCATCCAGTCCGGCGAAACCGGCGCATCCGAGCACGAGCACGTCGGCGCCGTCGGCGAGCACGGCGCGTCCCGTGCCCTCGAGCGCGTCGGCGGTGCGGGCGACATCATCGCCGATGCTCGAGACGTGCACGTCGGCCGCGCGCACGGAGCAGCAGCGGCCGGCCATGCCCATCGTCGTGATGCTGTCGTGGATGCCGGCGAGCGCTGAGGCCACCGTCGTGACGACGCCGACGCGATGACCCAGCAGGCATGCGGTGAACACGGCCGCCTCGGTGATGTCGACGACGGGCTGGGTGATGAGCTGGCGCATCCCCTCCCGACCGTGCTCGCCGAAGCCCGCCATCACGACGGCGTCGAAGGCGTCGGTGCGGCGGGCGACGGCATCCATCACCGCCGTCGCGGTCACCAGGCTCTCGACATACCCTTCGGCCGACGCGGGACCCCACGCCGGGGTCACGCCGACGACCGTCGTTCCCGGTGAGGCCGCCGCCTGGCCGATCGCCGCGATCGCCGCGGTCATGGCCGTATCGGTGTTGCAGTTGACCGCGAGGATCTTCGTGGTCATGTCAGCTCGTCGTCCTGGGCGACCACGCGACCGCGGTGGATGACGATGCGCCGCGGGTCACGGTCCATCACGGCGGCGGTGGGCGTGTCGCCGCGGACGACGACGAGCTCCGCCGGGTCGCCGACGGCGAGGCCGGGGCGGACGCCGGGAGCGAGTCGGGGCAGTGCGGCGTCGATGACCGAAGCGCCGCCCCAGGTGCCGATCGCCAGGCAGTCCTCGATGAGATCGTCGCGGGAGAAGCCCTGCGTGAACGCGAGCATCCAGGTGCGCTCCAGCATGTCGCCGTCACCCCACGGCGACCAGTAGTCGCGCTGTCCGTCCATTCCGAGCCCCACACGGATGCCCATCTGGAGCAGGCGCTCGACGGGGAGATCGAGGGGGACCGACAGCGAGCCCTTGGGGGCGATCGTCGTGAGGGCGACGTCGAGCTCCGCGATCTGCTCCAGGGCCCGATCGACGCCGGCGGAGCGATCGGCCAGCGAGAACGCGTGCGAGACGCTCACGCGCCCGGTCATGCCGAGTGCCCGGGTGCGCTCGAGGACCAGGTCGAGGGAGAACAGCCCGAGCGATCCGCCCTCGTGCAGGTGGATGTCCACGCCGACGCCGTGGCGGTCGGCCAGGTCGAAGACCGTGTCGAGGTGGCGCACCGGATCGCGATCGATCTCGCACGGGTCGATGCCGCCGATGAGGTCGGCTCCCGAACGCAGGGCCGCATCCAACAGATCGGGAACACCGTCTTCGAGATGGATGCCGACCTGCGGGAACGCGACGATCTCGACCGCCGCACGCTGCCGATGCGCCTCGCGCGCGGCGAGCACGCCCTCGAACTTCTCCAATCCCGAATCGGCATCCACCTGCGCGTGACTGCGCACGCGAGTGGCGCCCTGGGCGATCATGCGGCCGAGCGTGTACGTCGCCCGTTCGGCGACCGGGCGCTCGGCGGAGCGCCAGTTCTCGCGGTCGTTCATGATGTGCGACCAACGCGTCTCTCCGGCGGTGTTCGGTCGGAACGGCAGACCCATGCGCGTCGAGTCGAGGTGCACGTGCACGTCGCTGAACGAGGGGATCAGGATGCCGCCGTCGCCGTCGATCGTCACGGCATCCGCGGTGGTGATCGCGGGGTCGATCGTGCCGGGGGCGGCGATCTCGCGGATGCCGTCGGCGTCCACGAGCACGTCGGCGGGCGCACCTCCCCAGGGGCGGACGTCGTGCAGCAGAGTGAGGGTCACGGGAAGGGGCCTTTCGAGAGAGGTCGGAACGGGGAGGAGCGCGCGGGTGCGTCGCTCCTCCCCGTCGGGCGGGATCAGCCGGCGAAGCTCACATCGGCGAGGTCGTACTCGCCGTCGACGCGCGGCGTCCAGGTGACCTTCGGCGATACCGCGTAGTCGGCCTCGGGCGTGAACAGCGGCACGATGTAGGCGGCCTGGAAGTTGGCCTCGGCCAGGTCGCGGAAGACGCCGATCCGGTCATCGCCGGCGACGGTGCGTTGCTTCGCGACGAGAGCCGCCGTCTGCGGGCTCTTCGCGTAGTCGTTCTGTCCTCCGGCGAACAGGTTCGTCGCGGGCATGTCGCCGTCCATCGTCGAGGGCGCCCACGTGTTGAGGTAGAGCCCCTTCATGTCGACGGTGCTGTAGATGCGGTTGGAGAGCGTGGCCTGGTCCATTCCGGAGAGGGTCACCGTGAAGCCGACCGCCTCCAGGTAGCCCGCGATCGCCTGCGCGATCTCGGCGCTCATCGGGATGCGGCCGCTGGTCGCGTACTCCAGGGGGATCGCCTCGCCGTTGTAGCCGGCCGCGGCGAGCAGCGCCTTCGCGGCGGCGGGGTCGTAGGCCGGACCCTTCGCATCGGCCGCGTAGCCGGTGACGTTGGCGGCGACGATCTGATCGTTGGCCACCGCGCGACCGCTCAGCACGGTCTTCACCAGGGCGTCGCGGTCGATCGCGTGCCAGACGGCCTGGCGCACGCGCTCATCGGCCAACGGGCCGGACGTCGAGTTGATGCCGAGGAAGGTGGTGCCGTTGGCGGCGCGGGAGCGCACGTCCACGCCGCTGCCCTCGGCCGAGGAGACCTGGTTCGGTGAGATCAGGGCGACATCGAGGCTGCCGGAGATGACGCCGTTGAGGCGTGCCTCCTCGTCGGAGACGGTCTGGAAGGTGAGCGTGTCGATCTTCGGCGCCCCGCCCCAGTAGGCGTCGTTGCGCTTGAGCACGTAGTCGACGCCGCGCTTCCAGCTGACGAAGGAGAAGGGGCCGCTGCCGACGGGCGCGGCGGCGAAGCCCTCCGAGCCGAGCGCGGTGTAGACCTTCTCGGGAACGATCGACTGCGCCGTCGTGATTGACGGCCAGGGCGAGAACGACGAGTTGAGGTCGAAGACGACCGTGTGGTCATCGGGCGCCGACACCGACTGCAGCATGCCCATGTAGCCGAGGTTGTCCGAGTCGGGCGTGTGCAGCACGGTCTCGTACGTGAAGACCACGTCCGACGCCTTCAACGGCTCGCCGTCCTGGAACTTCACGTCGTCGCGGAGCGTGAACGTCCACTGAGTGAAGTCCGCGTTCGGCGTCCACGACGTGGCCAGCGACGGCTGGATCTTGCCGTCGGCATCGAGCACCGTCAGCTGGTCGAACAGGTTGTAGTAGATGTTGTAGCCCGCCAGCGACCCGTCGATGATCGGGTCGGGCGACTTCTCCGGCTCCGCGACGACGCCGATCGTCAGGTTGTGGGTCTCGGCGGTCGACGCCGAGCCGCCGGCGCAGGCAGACAGGACGAGCGCGGCGCCGGTGAGCGCGGCCGCGGCGGCGAGCGCGCGACGGACGCGGGATGTGCGGTGGGTCATGGCGTTCCTCTGTTCGTTCGGGTGAGGGCAGGTGCTGGTGCGGGTGGTGCATCCGCCCGCAGGTGCGGGTCGGGGATCGGGATCGCGGCCAGGAGCGTCCGCGTGTACGCGTGCTGGGGCCGTTCGAAGATCTCGTCGCGGGCGCCGATCTCGACGATGCGACCGGCGCGCATGACGGCGACGCGGTCGGAGAGATGGCGGACGACGGACAGGTCGTGTGCGATGAAGAGGTAGGAGAGCTGACGTTCGCGCTGCAGGTCCTGCAGGAGGTTGATCACCTGCGCCTGGACCGACACGTCCAGTGCCGAGACGGGCTCGTCGAGGACGAGCACCTCCGGCTCGAGAGCGAGCGCGCGGGCAATGCCGATGCGCTGCCGCTGGCCCCCCGAGAACTGTGCGGGGGTGCGGCGCAGGCTCTCCGACCCGATGCCGACGCTCTCCAGCAACTCGACGACACGGTCTTTGGAGTAGCGCCCGACGATCGTGAGCGGCTCGGCGACGATGTCGTGGACGCTGAGGCGCGGATCGAGCGACGAGTAGGGGTCTTGGAACACCAGCTGCACGCGGTTGCGCAGGCGTCGCCGCTGCAGCGGCGGCAGGTCGTCGATGCGCTGGCCGAGGATGCGGATCTCGCCGGATGCCGGGGTGTTCAGCCCGAACACCGTGCGCACGAGCGTCGACTTGCCGCATCCGGACTCGCCGACCAGGCCCAGCGTCTCGCCGCGATGCAGGGTGAGGGAGACGCCGTCCACGGCATCGACGACATGGCGGCGGCGCCACCCGGTGCGTCGGGTGAATCGCACGTGCAGGTCGTCGATCTGCAGGACGGGTTCTGCGGGGCTCATCCGGCGACCTCCTGGGCGAAGCGGGACACGGATTCGGCGTGATGGCACGCGCTGTCGTGCGCCGGCGACACGACGCGCAGCGGCGGCAGGTCGGTCCGGCATCGCGCCGACTTCGCGGGCAGCTCGCATCGCGGGGCGAACGGGCACCCCGCCGGTCGGGCGGCCGGCTGCGGAGGCGAACCCGGAATCGCGTAGGCGCGCCCCGAGGAGCTCTCGGTGGTCAGCAGGCTCGCCAACAGGCCGGCCGTGTAGGGATGGCGAGGCGCGTCGAAGAGGTCCCAGACCGTGCCCGACTCGACGATGCGGCCCGAGTACATGATGACGATGCGATCGGCGGTCTGCGCCACGAGTCCGAGATCGTGCGTGATCAGCGCCATCGCGGCGCCGGTGCGACGACGCGCCTGCGCCAGCAGATCCATGATCTGTGCCTGGATCGTCACATCGAGCGCGGTGGTCGGCTCATCCGCCACGAGCAGGTCCGGGTCGTGCGCGATGGCCGCGGCGATCACGGCGCGCTGGCGCATACCCCCCGACCACTGGTGGGGATACGCGCGGGCGCGCGCCGCGGCATCCGGCACCCCGACCGCGGCGAGGAGTTCGGCCGCGCGCCGATCGGCCTGGGCGCGGGTGACGCCGTCGCCGTGGAGTCGCACGGCGCGCGCGATCTGAGCGCCGACGCGAGCGACGGGGTTGAGCGCGGTCATCGGATCCTGGAAGACCATCGCCAGGCGACGGCCGCGCAGTTCGCGCAGCCTCTTCTCGCTGGCGGCCAGGAGGTCCTCGCCGCGGTACTCGACCCGGCCGGACAGCACGTCGACGCCGGGAGGCAGCAGGCCCAGCACGGCCGCCATGGTGATGCTCTTGCCCGAGCCCGACTCGCCCACGATGCACAGCACCTCGCCCTCGGCGATCTCGAAAGACACGCCGTCGACCAGGCGGATCTCGCGGCCCTGATCGTCGCGGGTTCCGACGACGAGATCCTCGACCTTCAGCAGGATGGCGGGTGTCGGGGGGTGCGTGTCCGGGGTCATGCGCGGGCCTTCTTCCGACGACGGAGCGCGGACAGCTCGCGCTCGGCGGTGAATCGCTGGCTGAGGAGGTTGGTTCCGATCACGACGAGGAAGATCGCGATACCGGGGATGAGGGCGAGGTACGGCGCTTCGCGCACGTACTTCTGCCCCTCGCTGATGAGCAGCCCCCACGACGGCGTGGGCGCCTGGACGCCCAGTCCGAGGTAGTCGAATGAGGATGTCAGCAGCAGGACGCCGCCGATGTCGGCCGAGGCGAGGATGAGCACCTGCACGCCGACGTGCGGGGCGATGTGCGTGGACACGATCCATTGCGGGCTCGCTCCCTGGATGCGCGGGGCGATGACGAAGTCCCGTCCCTTCAGCGACATCGCCGTGCTGCGGGCGACGCGTGCATAACCCACCCAGTAGGTGGCCGCAAGCGTGAGGATCATGAGCCACACGTTGGGTCCGAGTGCCGCGGACAGAGCGATCAGCACGAGGATGATCGGCATTGCCAACTGCACGTCGGCCCACCCCATGAGGAGGTTGTCCAGGCGTCCGCCCGCATACCCGGCGATCATGCCGGTCACCATCCCGATGAAGGCGTTGATCGCGACCACGAACAGGACGATGCCCAGGGACACCTGACCGCCGACGGCGAGCCTGCTCGCCAGGTCGCGGCCCAGCATGTCGGTGCCGAGCAGGTGGGCCGGGTCGGTGAACGGGCGGATGAACGACGCGGACAGGTCTTGGCCGTACGGATCGCTGCCGGGCAGCAGCGGGACGATCAGGATGAACGCCGCGACGACGACGAGGATGCCGACGCCGACCCACTCCGTGGCGCGCAGCCGCGGCCACGCGATGCGTGCGGCGGTGTCGGCAGCGGGAGCCGGCGGCAGCGTGTCCGTCGTCGTGATCGTGGGGGAGGGCGTGCTCATGCGAGGTGCCTCACTCTCGGGTCGACGAGTGCGCTCATCACATCGACGAGCGCATTGGAGAGGATGAAGAGGGCCGCGACGACGATGAGGCCCGACTGGACGACCGGGAAGTCGCGGGCGTACACGGCGCTGAGCATGAGCTGTCCGAGACCCGGCCAGGCGAAGACGTTCTCGACGATCACGAGGCCGCCGAGGAACGAGCCGAGACTGATGCCGGCGATGGTCATCACGGGCAGGACGGCGTTGGGAAGCAGCTCGGCGACGACGACCCGGAATCGGCTCTCGCCGCGGGCGTACGCGGTGCGCGCGTAGTCCAGGCGGGACTGCTCCGCCAGCGCGTTGTCGAGCAGTCTCAGGTACACGACGAACTGCGCCGTCGCGATGGTGGCCGCCGGCATGATGATCGCGAGGGGATCGCGATTGCCCAGCGACGGCAGCAGCCCCAGCGCCACGGAGAACACCAGGACGAGGAGCAACCCGAAGAAGAAGTCGGGGACGGCCTGTCGGGCCGAGCCGACCGTGAGCAACACCGTACGCAGGCCGGTACTGCGCGTGAGGTGCACAGCTACGGCGGCGACGACGGCGACCAGCACACCGGCGACGAGACCGACGGCGCCCAGTTGCAGCGAGGCTGGGACCCTCTCGAGCACCAGTTCCATCGACGACACGCCGCGCTGACGGTAGGAGTCGCCGAAGTCCCCGCGGGTCACGATTCCCACGAGGTAGTCGAGGTACTGCTTCCACAGCGGCTGATCGAAACCCAGGCTCGCGTTGAGTGCATCGATCTGTGCGCGGGATGCGTTGTCGCCGAGCAGGAGGGCGGCGGGACTGCCACTCAGACGCCCCAGCGCGAAGGCGATGGTGACGACGGCGAAGATCGTCGCCAGCGCCTGGAGCAGTCGTCGTGCGACCAGTCGCGCCATGCTCGTCTCCTTCCGGTTTGCGAATCTGGGATACAGAATCGGGCATCTCTGTTACGACGATGTGTCGCGCGATTTCCACGCAGTGAACTTTCTGAGCGCGATCGGCCGATGCGTGGGTGCATTTTGTCGCGGAATTATGCGGGACTCCTTGGTGTCACGCAGAACGAGCCTCGCGGCACCCGCATGTGGTGGTGTTGTGGCCGCGACGTGGAGATCTAGATTTGGGATACCAAAAGGAGATCCGATGACCACACTCACCCTGACCTCCGCCGACGTCGAAGTTCTCGCGGATGCCGACGAGATGCGGCGTGCGATGGCGGCCGCTCACAGAGCGCTGCACGCTCATCGCGCCGTGCAGCCCCGCCCTCACCCGCTGCCGTTCGTCGGGGCGGCCGGTCCCGACGCTCCGACCGTCGTGCCGATGAGCGCCCTGTCGGAGGAGCTCGGCCTGTTCGCGGTCAAGGTGCTCGCCGATGCCCCACGCAACCGCGCGGTCGGGCTGCCCGCCCAGCGATCGACCGTGGCGGTGTTCGACGCGGCCACGGCGGAGTGCGTCGCCATGATCGACGGGCGTGCGCTGACGCGCCTGCGCACGGCGGCCGTGACGGCGCTGGCCACCGACGTCCTCGCCCGCACGGACGCGCAGGTGGCCACGCTCATCGGCGCCGGACCGCTCGCCGCCGAACACGCCCGGGCGCTCGTGCGGGTGCGGGATCTCGCGCAGATCCGGGTCTGGTCGCGCAGCGCGGCGCGCGCGGAGGCATGCGTTCAGCAGCTGCGCGCCGAGGGGATCCCGGCTCTGGTCGCCGTGACGACGGAGTCGGCTCTCGAGGGAGCCGACGTCGTCTGCACCCTGACGCCGGCGCAGGAGCCGTTCCTCTCGCGGGCGCTTCTCGGATCGGATGTCCACGTGAACGCCGTCGGCTCCCCGCCGCGGCCCATGTTCAGCGAAGTGCACGCCGACGTCTTCGCCGCCGCCCGCGCCGTCGTCGTCGACGATCCGGCTGTCGCGCTCGCCGAGTCGGGCAACGTTCGCGACGCGTGCGCGGCGGGAGCCCTCGTCCCGGAGCAGCTCATCCCCCTCGGCGACGTGGTCGCCGCGGAGCCCGGCGCCGCCCCGGGTGGGCTCACGATCTTCAACTCGGTGGGTATCGGCATCCAAGACCTCTACGCGGCGCACGTCCTCTGCGCGCGCGCGAGCGCGGTGGGCGCTGGCACAATGGTCGCCATCCGAGCATGAAGGGGACCGTATGACCGACGTGGAGGAGTCGGCCGACGATTCCCTGGCCGCAACCGCCTACCGGCGCATCCGGACGGCGATCATCCTCGGTCGTTACGCCGACGGCGCGGCGATCACCGAGGGACGCCTGGCCGACGAGCTGGAGATGTCGCGCATCCCCATCCGCGCCGCCATCCTGCAGCTGGGCGTCGACGGCTTCCTCGCGACGTCCCCGCGGCGCAGCGCCCGGGTCGTGGGGTGGGATCGCCGCGCGATCGACGAGCTGTTCGACGTGCGGCTGAGTCTCGAGTCGTTGGCCGCCCGCCTCGCCGCCCAGAACGCAGGTCGGGGCGCGTCCGTCGCGGCGCTCGAGCGCGCACTCGACGCGGCGCACGATGCCGTCACCAGCGGAGACCGCCTGACGATCGCCGAGGCCCACGCCGCCTTCCATGCGGGCATCGTGGAGATGGCCGACAGCACCCTTCTCACCTCGCTCACGCGCGTGGTGAGCGGACGTCTCGTGTGGCTGTTCTACCTCACGGGCGTGGACCGCGACGCGCGTGAGCAGTCCCACGAGCATGACGAGCTGCTGGCCGCCATCGCTGACGGCAACGCCCGTCTCGCCGAGAGTCTGGCCTTCAGCCACATCGAGAAGGGTCGCGCTCCCTCGATGGAGATCATTCTGCCGACGACCGACCTGACCGCGTTCTGACCGCGGCGGAGTTCTTCCGGCCTCGTCGGGCAGTGCTTTCTCTGCAGGCTGCTGTTTCCTCTGCGAGGATGTCAGCATGGCTTCCCCCCTCCCTTCGATCGCGATCCTCGGTGCCGGCTCGATGGGAGGCGCGATCCTGCAGGGCCTCGTCCGCTCGGGTGAGGCCCCCGCGATCACGGTGACCAACCGCACGGCTGCGCGCGCGGATGCGCTGGCGGGACTCGACGGCGTCACGAGCCTCTCGCTCGAGACCGATGGCGACGCGAACACGAGTGCCGCGGCATCCGCCGACGTCGTGCTCATCGGCGTGAAGCCCGTCATGGTCCCCGACCTGCTGCGCGAGATCGCGCCCGTGCTGCGACCGGGGGCGATCGTCGTGAGCCTCGCCGCCGGTGTGACGATCGCGACGTTCGCGTCCATCGTCGGTGAGGAGGTGTCGGTGATCCGGTCGATGCCGAACACCCCGGCGGTGGTCGGCAAAGCCGTGACCGGCCTGTCGGCGGGCCCCACGGCATCCGCGGACGAGCTCGCACTCGTGCGTCGCCTGTTCGAGACGTGCGGCGCGGTCATCGAGGTTCCGGAATCGCAGATCGATGCCCTGTCGACGATCTCGGGATCGGGTCCGGCCTACTTCTTCCTGCTGGTCGAGGAGCTCACCGAAGCCGCGCGCGGCAAGGGCTTCTCCGACGCCGACGCGCGCCTGATGGCCGAGCAGACGTTCATCGGCGCGGCGGCGCTGCTCGACGCCTCGGGCGAAGATCCCGCCGAGCTGCGCCGACGCGTCACCAGCCCGAAGGGCACCACGGAGCGTGCGATCGCGGTGCTGCAGGGCGCGCGTCTGGACGGTGTGTTCGCCGAGGCCACCGACGCCGCGCTCGCACGCGCCAAGGAGATGGCCGCCGGCGCCTGACCCCGCCCCCGCCCCACGCGCCGCGTCACGCCCGCGAGAAACCACCTTCGGCACGAGAAACCACCACCGCAGGTGTGTGTCGTCTCCCTTGTGGTTTCTCACCGCGCTCGGTGGGGGAGCGCGCGGGGCGTGTGGCGCAGGCTCGCCAGTCCAGCGCGGTCGCGCGGGCGGACGAGCCGCACGTACGCGCGCTGCAGGGCGGTGGCCAACGGTTCGACCCGCACCGCATCCGCCATTTCCCAGCGCGCGACCGGATGCCCCGCGCGGCGCAGACGGTCCTCGCGGCGCTTCTCGTCACGAAAGCGCAGCGCGGCTCCCTCGAGCGCGTCGTTGTCGCCGATCCCGTACTTGCCCCAGCCGTCGCTCTCGCCGACCGTGCGGCTGGTCGGGAACAGGAAATCCGTGCGGTCCGTCACCCCCTCGTAGCGGAACTCGGCCTGCAGCACCGGGTCTTCGAAGCCGCACCAGCGGATGACGGCGCGGCTGACGCTTTCGCCGGGCGATTCGGCGCGCGTATCCGCGTGTGCCCAGACCCACGCGAGTCGAGCGACGCCCCGACGGGAGACCTGCGACGCGGCCCGTTCCCGGAGATCGTCGACGACGAGCATGCCGCCCTGTCGGGGCGAGATCGCGGCATCCACGACGGCGAGCGCCTGCGCGGGCGGAAGCACGCGGGCAAGATCGACGACGGCATCCGCCGGCGAGGTGCACAGGATGCCGTCGACGCGCACGATCTCCCGCGCGTCGGTGCTGGTGTGCACGCACACGTCGCCGAACCGTCGGGACGCCGTGCGGTCGGGATCGAACACGTGGATATCGCGCGTCTCGCCGAACAGCGGCAGGCCGAGCAGCACCGCGGCAGACTCCAGGCACAGCACGGCGTCCGGGTGGGCGAGCGCGAACGCGTGCACCCGCAGCGCGTACCGCTGCCACGGCGCCAGCCGCGCCGCCGCGGCAGCTTCCACGTACACGCCGCGGCGCACCCGCGCGAAGCCGGGTCCGCTCACCGCCAGCCGCAGCACGCGGGCCTCGGCGGCGGTGACGAGCGGAAGCGGTGACCGGGTGGTGGCACGGTGCGTCGGCAGGTGCGGCATCCGCAGATCATGCCCCGGCGCCCGCGCCCGCGCGCCCACATCCCCACCCTCCCCGCGGCGGCCACGCCGCGAACCGCCTGGGGAGGAGCCCCCGTGCGGCGGCGAGAAACCACCGGCGCGTCGAGAAACCACGCGCGGCAGGGTTTCTCGCACCGCAGATGGTTTCTCGCGGGCGGGCGTCGCGGACGGGCGCGGCGGGCGGGCGCGGATGCCGAGGTCAGCGGTCGAGCGAGGCGAAACGCTCGATGTCGCTGTTGGTGCCCGACACGATGATGAGGTCATGGTTGGTGACGACGGTGTCGGCCTCCGCGTAGCGGAACGGCTTGCCCGGGCTCTTCACACCGACCACGGTGACGCTGTATTTGGTGCGAACGCCCGATTCGTTCAGACCGATGCCGCGGATGAACTTCGGCGGATACATCTTGGCGAGCACGAAGTCGTCGTCGAAGCGGATGAAGTCGAGCATCCGGCCGCTGACCAGGTGCGCGACGCGCTCACCCGCCTCGCGCTCGGGGTAGATGACGTGATTCGCGCCGACGCGGGCGAGGATCTTGCCGTGGCTCTGCGAGACGGCTTTCGCCCAGATCTGCGGCACCTTCAGGTCGACCAGGTTCGCCGTGATGAGCACCGAAGCCTCGATCGACGAGCCGACCGCGACGACGGCCACCTGGAAGTCCTGGGCGCCGATCTGCTTGAGTGCTTCGATGTTGCGCGCGTCCGCCTGCACCGTGTGGGTGACGCGCTCGGACCACTTCTGCACGAGCTCGAGGTTGTCGTCGATCGCGAGCACCTCGCGGTCGAGGCGGTCGAGTTCGCCGGCGCACGCGGCTCCGAAACGGCCGAGGCCGATCACCAGGACGGGAGCATCGCTCCGGATCTGCTCAACCAACGATCGGCCTTTCGACGGGCAGCGAGTAGTGCTGCGATCGGCTCGTCGCGGCGACGGCCGCGGCGAGAGTGACGGTACCCACACGGCCCATGAACATCGTCGCCGCCATGACGTAGACGGCGAGATCGGGCAGGTCCTGCGTGATCCCGGTGGACAGTCCGACGGTCGCGAAGCCCGAGACGACGTCGAAGAGCACGTACTCCACGGGGTATCTGGTGATCTGCGCGATCGTGATGGTCGACACCGCGACGATGGTCGAGCCCCAGGCCACGACCGAGAGGGCGACGCGCTGCACGTCGCTGGGAATGCGGCGGCCGAACGCCTGCACGCTGGGCCGGCCCTTGGCCTCGGACCAGACGGCGAGGGCGAGGACGGCGAGGGTGGTCACCTTGATGCCGCCGGCGGTGGATGCCGAGCCGCCGCCGATGAACATGAGCATCGAGCCAACGACGAGAGACGATCCGTGCAGCTGCCCGATGTCGATGATGGAGAAGCCCCCCGAGCGCGTCATCGCGGACAGGAAGAACGCCTGGAAGGTCGTGTCCCAGGCATCCATCCCGCCGAACGTCTTCGGGTTGTCGTACTCGAGCAGCAGGAAGACCGCGGCGCCGGCGAAGAAGAGGATGACCGTGGTGATGAGGGTGAGCTTGGCGTGCAGCGACCAGCGACGGACATGGAAATGGTGGCGCCACAGCGCGAAGATCACGGGGAAGCCGATGGAGCCCAGGAACACTCCCGCCATCAGGAGTGTGAGGAACAGGTAGTTGTGCGCGAACGGGGCGATGCCCTCGGCATTCGGAGCGAACCCGGTGTTGGTGAACGACATCGCCGCGTAATACGGCGCCTCCCACAGTGCGCTCCACGGGTCGACACCGCTCGCGAGCAGCGACGGGTACAGCAGCACGGCGAGCCCGGCCTCGATCACGAGCGTCGACAGCGCCACGGTGGCCAGAAGCTGGCCGACCTCGCCCAGGCGCACCGCCTGACCTTCGTTCACCGGTCCGCCGTGGGCGCGCAGCGGATTCGTGTCGCCCGCGGCGATCAGCTTCGCGCGCAGCCCCAGGCGCTTGGAGATGACCAGGCCGAGAATGGATGCCAGGGTCAGCACGCCCATCGCGCCCACGTTCACGCCGATGTAGACGATCAGGTGACCGAACGCACTCCAGTGCGTCCCCATGTTCACGGTCGACAGTCCCGTCACGCAGATCGTCGACACCGCGGTGAAGAGGGCGTCGGCGAACGGCGTGACCCGACCGTCGGCGGATGCCGCGGGCAGCGAGAACAGCGCGGTGAACAGCAGGATCAGCGCGAGGAAGATGCCCACCGCGAACCGCGACGGCGAGGCCGTGGTCGCGTCGCGCAGGCGATCGCGGGTCACGTCGAGTGAGCTGCGCAGAGAGCGCCATGCACGGGCACCCGCGGTGTCGCCCGTCATGGTCCGCCCCTCTCTGACGAAGAACCGTTGACATGGTACTCCGGGCCGCGACGCGGGCTAACCTATCGTCATGGCGGACATCTTCGACGTGATCGCCGACGGTACCCGTCGGGACATTCTGCAGCTTCTGCGCGAGCGCGCATCGGCGGGCGAGCACGGCACGAGCGTGTCCCACATCGTCACCGAGCTGGGCGTCAGCCAGCCCACGGTCTCCAAGCACCTCAAGGTGCTTCGCGAGGCAGAGCTGGTGACGGTGCGCGAAGAGGGTCAGCACCGCTACTACAGCCTGTCGCCGGCGCCGCTGGACGCGGTCGATGACTGGCTCGTCCCCTTCCTGGACGAAGATCTCGTTCCCGCTCCGGCAGGAGCATCGACGCTTCCCGAGCCCGCGGTGGCGGCCGCCGATCTGGTCGGGCGCGCGGCGGCATCCGCGAAGCACGCGTGGGACACCGCGTTCAAGCGCTTCCCCGGTCGCTGAGCACACGAGTCACACCGATCACACGGGTTTACACGCGGCGCACAGAGACCCTAATGTTGGTTCACAGCAATGCGGAGGCACCGCATCGGGTATCGGTGGGGGAATGGGATGCCGGACCTTTCTGACGTGCGTTTT
Source organism: Sphingomonas sp. BLCC-B65 (assembly GCF_028550675.1). Classification (NCBI taxonomy): domain Bacteria; kingdom Pseudomonadati; phylum Pseudomonadota; class Alphaproteobacteria; order Sphingomonadales; family Sphingomonadaceae; genus Sphingomonas; species Sphingomonas sp. BLCC-B65. Next base: position 2,511,936 of record NZ_JAQQGL010000001.1, read on the forward strand.
CTGACGGTCGCGGAAGTGGCCGAGATCATGCGCGTGTCGAAGATGACCGTGTACCGTCTGGTGCACGCCGGCGAGCTCCCCGCCGTACGGTTCGGTCGCAGCTACCGCGTGCCCGAGACGGCCGTCACCGAGGCCGTGCAACGTCCTATCGCCGACGTCGGCTAGACTAATCCGAGGGCATTTTTCGAGATGCCCGTTCCCGGACGCGGCCACCCGCGTCCAGACCCCTGACATAGTGAGGTTTTCCGTGGGTTCTGTCATCAAGAAGCGCCGCAAGCGCATGGCGAAGAAGAAGCACCGCAAGCTGCTTCGCAAGACTCGCCACCAGCGCCGCAACAAGAAGTAATTCGTCGCGGCACGCTGCAAACGACACCGAGCGCCTGTCCCCGAGATCACCGATCCGGGACGGGCGCTTCGTGTTCTCCGGCAGAATGGACTGCGTGACCACCCTCACGATCATCTCCAAACCGGATTGCCACCTGTGCGACGTCGCACGGGAGATCGTCGAGACCGTGGTCGCCGACCTGCCCGAGGATGCCGTCGACGTCCGGGAGTTGTCGATCCTGGACGATCCCGCCCTCTACGCGCAGTGGTGGGAGAAGATCCCCGTCGTGCTCATCGACGATCGCCTGCACGCCCATTGGCGTCTGTCGCCGGAGCGCCTTCGGGCTGCGCTGTCGACCCCTGACCGAGAGGACACCCTCCGATGACCCTTCGCCACGTGGTCGCCTTCCGCATGGCCGCCGCCGATCCCGCCGACCGCGCCGCGCACGCCGCGGAAGCGGCTCGCCGGCTCAACGCCCTCGTCGGCGTCGTTCCGACGCTACGCGCGATGAGCGCCGGGGCGAACGTCCTCTTCCCCGATCAGAACTGGGACCTCGTGCTCGTCGCCGACTTCGAGGACGTCGCGGGCCTGGACGCCTACCAGGTGCACCCCGCCCACGAGGAGGTCGCGGCTTACATCGGCACGATCCGTGCCGATCGGGTCGCGGTCGACATCGAGATCTGAGCCGTCGAGATCTGAGCCGTCGCCTCAGCGGAAGTCGCGGTCGCTGAACTCGCCCGCAGGCCGTTCGCGCGTTGCGGCTTCCGCCGCACGCAGCTCGACGCGGCGGATCTTTCCCGAGATCGTCTTCGGAAGCTCCTCCACGAACTCGAGACGGCGCACGCGCTGGTAGGCGGAGAGGCGGGCGCGGGCGTGCGCGAAGATCTCGCCCGCCGCCGCGCGCGGGTCCGCGGCGGCCGCCGCACTCAGTCGCACGAAGGCCTTCGGCACCGCGAGGCGGAGCGGGTCGGGACTCGGCACCACGGCGGCCTCTGCCACCGCCGGGTGCTCGAGCAGCACCGACTCGAGCTCGAACGGCGAGATCTTGTAGTCGGAGGCCTTGAACACATCGTCGCTGCGCCCGACGTACGAGAGATAGCCGTCCTGGTCGCGGGACGCGATGTCGCCCGTGTGGTAGAGCCCGTCGTGCAGGGCCCGGGCGGTGCGCTCCGGTGCGTCGTGGTAGCCGTCCATCAGGCCCAGGATCGGCGTGGACACGTCGAGGCAGATCTCCCCCTCCTCCACGCCGCGCTCGCCCGTCTCCGGGTCGACGAGCACGACGGGGTAGCCGGGCAGAGGGCGCCCCATCGAACCGTCCTTCACCACCTGGCCCGGGGAGTTCCCGATCGCGCAGGTCATCTCGGTCTGGCCGTATCCGTCGCGGATCGTCGGGCCCCAGGCCGCGCGCACGCGCGAGATCACCTCGGGGTTCAGTGGCTCTCCCGCCCCCAGCAGCTCGCGCGGCGGCTTCGTGAGCAGGCTGAGGTCGGCCTGGATCAGCATGCGCCAGACCGTCGGCGGGGCGCAGAACGTGGTGACGTCGTGGGTGTCCATCACGTGCATGAGGGTCGCGGCGTCGAAGCGGTCGTACGTGTAGACGAACACCGTCGCCTGGGCGAGGAAAGGAGCAAAGAAGTTGCTCCACGCGTGCTTGCCCCAGCCGGGAGAAGAGATGTTCATGTGGACGTCTCCGGGGCGCAGGCCCAGCCACCAGAGGGTCGAGAGATGGCCCACCGGGTAGGAGACGTGGGTGTGGCGCACGAGCTTGGGCGTCGCCGACGTGGTGCCCGAGGTGAAGTACAGCAGATTGAGGTCGTCGGCTGGTGTGGGTCCCGACGGGACGAACGTCGCCGTGACCTCGTGCGACTCGTCGAACGAGAGCCAGCCCTCCGGCGCGTCGGCGCCGACGGCGATGCGCAGGATGCCGGTGGTCGCGGCATCCACCGCGCTCGCCGTCTCGGCCGGGGCGATGACCGCGCGGGCGCCGCTGTGCGCGATGCGGTAGGCGAGATCGTCGGGCGAGAGGAGGGTGGTGGTGGGGATGGCGACGGCGCCGAGCTTGGTGAGGCCGAGCATGACCTCCCAGAGCTCGATCGTGTTGCCGAGCATCACGATGACGCGGTCGCCGCGCTGCAGTCCCTGCTGGCCCAGCCAGACGGCGACGGCATCCGAGCGGCGCGAGAGCTCGCCGTAGCTCCACGACCGCGCCGCGAGGTCGGCGTCGACGATCGTGACGGCGGCGCGGTCGGGGTGCTCGCCGGCGACCACGTCGAACCACTCCAGCGCGAAGTTGAACGCGGACAGCTCCGGCCAGGCGAAGCCCGATACAGCGCCGTCGTAGTCGTCGCGATGCGCGAACAGGTGATCGCGTGCGGCGCGCACCTTCTCGGTGGCGTCGGTGGCGGGTCGGATGGGGGAAGTCGTCATGTCATCCGCGTGAGGCACTCGGTCAGGCTACGCCCTGCCGCATCCGTCGCGCGGCATGCGACACCCGCGGCGCGCTGTCGACGATCGTCACCCAGGGCGCTCGGAATCGTCGCCGGTGCCGGAGACGATGGGGATCGCCTGCGTGAACGCGCGAGCGCGCTCCTCCGCCTCGGGAGATCCGGTGAACAGCCCGGTCGATCCCGTGTCGGCGGCCGCGTCGCGAGAGGCCGGCGCGGCAGGCGGCGTCTCGGCATCCTCGATCAGCACGCGCTGCACGGGGAGAGCCCCTGGCGTCTCACGGTGCACCCAGTCGACGAGGTGCTCGCGCACGTAGCAGCGCAGGTCGAACAGCGTCGGCGCGTCGACCGCCGTGACGAGAACGCGCACGCGAATGAATCCGTTCGTGGCGTCGGTGACCTGCAGAACAGACGCGCGCCGGTCCCACAGCGGGGTCTGCTCGAGAACCCGCGCGAGTTCCTCGCGCATGCGCCCCGGCGATACGCGCCAGTCGAGGTCGAGCTCGACCGAGCCGAGCAGTTCGCTGCCGGTGCGCGTCCAGTTCTGGAATGGCTTGGTGGTGAAGTACGTGCAGGGCAGGACGAGGCGGCGGTCGTCCCAGATGTCGACGACGACGTAGCTGAGCGTGATCTCCCCGATCCGACCCCACTCGCCCTCCACCACGACGACGTCGTCCACGCGCAGGGCGTCGCTGAAGACGAGCTGCACGCCGGCGAAGATGTTGGCCAGCACCGACTGCGCGGCCAGGCCCGCGACGACGGACGCGATGCCGGCCGAGGCGAGCAGGCTCGCCCCGACGGTGCGGACGGCGGGGAAGGTGAGGAGCATCGCACCGATCGCGATGATGACGATCAACGCGATCGCCAGCCGGCGAAGGATGAGCACCTGGGTTCTGATCCGGCGGGCGACCCGGTTGTTCGGGACGTCGATGCGGTAGCGGCCCAGCGCCAGGTCGCCGGCGAAGGCGACCAGTCCGGCGAGCAGCCAGGCGCTGGCGAGGATCGCGGCGATCGTGAACAGCTGGCTGAGCAGCGGCATCCACGGGGCGTCTCCCGGAACGACCACCGCGACCGCGATCCACACTGCGAACACCAGGATGAGCACGCGGAACGGTCGCCGCCCGTGACGGATGAGGCGCGTCGGCCAGTCGGCGCGCCGCGCCATGAGGCGAACGATCAGCGTGGTCGCGACGGTGAGCAGCAACGCCGCGACCACCGCGATGGCCACCGCGATGGCGAGTTCGAGCCAGTTGTCCCACATGGAGGTCTCCTTCGGCGGGGGAGCATCCAGGCTAGGCGCGGCCCCCGGGTACGAAGCAACTCCGGCTCGGACTCCCGGTCAGGGAGCCAGGCGCGTCGGCCCGCGGAAGAGGAAGGTGACCTCGCGGATGGAGTCCTGGCCGAGCATGAGCATCAGCACGCGCGCGAGACCCATGCCGAAGCCGCCGTGGGGCGGGATGCCGTAGCGGAAGAAGTCGAGGTAGTGCTCGAGTCCTTCCAGCGACAGGCCCTTCTCGAGCGCCTGCGCCTCCAGCACGTCGATGCGGTGCTCGCGCTGCGCGCCGGTCGTGATCTCGGTGCCCTGGAACAGCAGGTCGTAGCTGTTGGTCAGTCCGGTCTCGGGGTTGCGCATGTGGTAGAACGGCCGGATCTCGGGGTGGTAGTCGGTGATGAACACGAACTGGTGCCCGAAGGTCTCCCGCACATGCGCCGAGATCTGGCGCTCGCCCTCGGGGTCGAGGTCGCCATCGGTGCGGGGGATGTCGTAGCCGCGGGCCTTCACGATCTCGCGGGCTTCGGCCAGCGGGATGCGCGGGAAGGGGAGCGTCGGCACGACGACGTCGATGCCGAACAGCTCGGCGATCTCGTCGCCGTGCTTGTCCTTGACGGCCTGGAAAGCAGCGGCAAGGAGCTCCTCCTGCATCGCCGCGACATCTTCGTACGAGTCGATCCAGCTGATCTCGGCGTCGATCGAGGTGAACTCGGTCGCGTGGCGGCTGGTGAAGCTGGGGTCGGCGCGGAAGACGTCGCCGATCTCGAACACCTTGCCGAAGCCGGCGGCCTGCGCCATCTGCTTGAAGTGCTGCGGGCTCTGCGCGAGGTAGGCCGTCTGGTCGCCGAAGTACTCGAGCGCGAACAGCTCGGCGTTGCCCTCGGCCGGCGTGGACATGAGCTTGGGGGAGTGGATCTCGACGTAGTCGCGCTCGATCCAGTACGAGCGCATCGCGTGCTCGAGCGTCGTCTGGATGCGGAAGACGAGGTTGTTGCGACGCTGGCGCAGGTCGATGAAACGCCAGTCCATGCGCTTGTCGAGGCCGCTGTCGGCGGCGATCGGCGTCTCGGGCAGGGCCGCGGCGGCGATGTCCAGGCTGGCGATCTTGATCTCGACGCCGCCGAGTTTGACGCGCTCGTCGTGCTTGAGCTCGCCGGTGACGGTGAGGAAGGTGCCGGTGGACAGCTCCGAGATGAGCGCCGTGAGGGCGAGCGCCGCGGCATCCTGCTCGGCGCCGTCGGGGTCGGGGCGCGTCGCCGGGTTGACGAGCTGGACGGCGCCGGTCTCGTCGCGGAGGATGACGAACTGCACCTTCTTCTGATCACGGACGGTCTCGACCCATCCGGACACCGAGACGGTGCCGTCTTCGCGGGACTGCAGCTGGCTGAGGAGGGTGCGTTCACTCACGAGGCACCAGTCTACGTGGAGCGCCGCACCCGGCATCCGTCCAGGCAACGGGCATCACCGCTCGCTACCGTCGAGCTATGGCGATGGCATCCGACGGCTCCTGGCTCACCGCGCTCGTCGATGCCGTCGTCGGCCTCATGAACCTCATCGGCGCGCCGGGCGCAGGGCTGGCGATCGCGCTCGAGAACCTGTTCCCGCCGCTGCCCAGCGAGGTCATCCTGCCGATGGCGGGCCTGGCCGCCGCCCGCGGCTCGTTCTCGCTGTTCGAGGCGCTGGCGTGGACCACCGCCGGCTCGGTCGCGGGCGCCTTCGCGCTCTACGCTCTGGGCGCGTGGCTCGGCATCGATCGCCTCCGCGCGCTCGTGCGACGGATGCCGCTGCTCAAGGTCGAGGACGTCGACCGCACCGTCGCCTGGTTCCAGCGGCACGGGGGCAAGGCCGTCTTCTTCGGGCGCATGCTGCCGATCTTCCGGAGCCTCATCTCGATCCCTGCGGGCGTCACGCGCATGCCGCTGTGGCGCTTCGGCCTGCTGACCTTGGCGGGATCGTTCATCTGGAACGCCGTCTTCGTCCTCTCCGGCTATCTGCTGGGCGATCAGTGGCACATCGTCGAGGAGTACGCGGGTGTGCTGCAGTACGCGGTGATCGCGGTCGCGGCGACGGCCCTCGTCTGGTTCACCGTGAACCGCGTGCGCCAGCTGCGCGGTGCGTCGGCCGACAGCGACCCGGCCTGACACGGAGCCCCCGGAGCGGTTCCGCTCTCAGCCCGGCCACAGATGTGCCCCGCGTAGACTGGCGGGGTGCCCGCTGACCGCCTCCACCTCGTGCGCCACGGCGAGGTCCACAATCCCGGGCGGGTGCTGTATGGGCGACTTCCGAACTTCCGGTTGAGTGCCGCCGGGCGTGAGATGGCTCGCAGCGCCGCCGCCCACCTGCAGGGGTCGGGCCGCCCGGTGAGCGCCCTCTACGCCTCGCCGCTGCAGCGCACCCAGGAGTCGGCGGAGCCCGTCGCCGAGGCTTTCGCACTCGACCCGATCATCGACGAGCGCGTGATCGAGCCCACCAACGTCTTCGAGGGCAAGCGCATGACGCGCGCCGTGCTCAACCCCCTCAACTGGCGGTATCTCGCGCGTCCCGAGATCCCCAGCTGGGGCGAGCCGTATGCGCAGGTCGTCGCCCGCATGGATGCCGCGATGAGCGAAGCCTGGAACGACGCCGACGGTGGCGACGTCGTCATCGTCTCCCATCAGCTGCCGATCTGGGTCACGCATCTCTCGGTGGCCGCTCAGCCGCTGCGTCACGATCCGCGCAAGCGCCGCTGCGCCCTGTCGAGCATCACGAGTTTCGAACGCGCCGGCGGCCGCTGGCGCGAAGTCGACTACGTCGAGCCGGCCACGACGGCTCACGCGGTGGATGTGGGAGCGGTATGAAGCATCGGACGACCGCGCGGCTGGCGGCATCCCTTCTCGCCCTGGCGCTCGGCGCGGGCTTGGCGGGATGCAGCAGCGCGAATGACGACCTCGCGAACCAGTACAAGCAGGGCGACGGCAAGGGCTACATCTCCGGCGACGGCAGTGTGCAGGAGATCGCGCCCGGCGACCGCGGCGGTGCGGTCTCGTTCAGCGGCACCGCGGTCGACGGGGCCAGGGTGACGAATGCCGACTACGCCGACAAGGTGCTGGTCCTCAACTTCTGGTACGCCAACTGCGGCCCCTGCCGCGCGGAGGCGCCGACGCTCGAGAGCACCTACCAGGCGGTACAGCCGTCCGGTGCCGAGTTCCTCGGTGTGAACATCTACGACGGGCCCGAGGGCGCGAAGGCGTTCGACGAGAAGTACAACATCACCTACCCGTCGCTGCTCGCCAAGGACGACGCCGACCTCAAGCTCGCGTTCGCGTCGTGGACGCCGCTGCAGTCCGTGCCGATCACCCTCGTGCTCGATCGGCAAGGCCGCGTCGCGGCGCGATTCATCGGCCGTGTCGAGAGCGAGTCGATCCTCAAGACGATCATCAACGACGTCGTCGCGGAGACCACGTGAGCGACGTCGTCTTCAGCGGCGCGCTCTGGCTCGCGATCCCCATCGCGATGCTCGCGGGTCTCGTGTCGTTCCTGTCGCCGTGCGTGCTGCCGCTCGTGCCCGGCTACCTCGGGTTCCTCGGCGGCGCCTCCGGGGGAGCCGGCAGCCGCAGCGGTCGTCCGACGCGCACCGGCCGCGGCCGGTTGCTGCTGGGGGTGGTGCTGTTCATCGCCGGGTTCACGGTCGTCTTCGTCGCGATGGGGGTGCTCGCCGGAACCCTCGGCCGCTTCTTCCTCCAGTACGGCGAGGTGCTCACGCGCGTGCTGGGCGTCGTCGTGATCATCATGGGCCTCGTCTTCCTCGGTCTGTTCGGCTTCGCGCAGCGCACGATGAAGCCGCAGGTGCGCAGCGGTCTGGGACTGGTCGGCGCGCCGCTGCTGGGCGTGGCGATGGGCATCGGCTGGGCGCCGTGCATCGGCCCGACCTACGCGGCGATCCTCTCGATCTCCCTCACCCAGGCTGACCCGACCCGCGCGGTGCTGCTCGCCGTCGCGTACTCGCTGGGACTCGGCATCCCGTTCCTGCTGCTCGCGGTGGGCTTCGGCTGGGCGACCCGCTCGGTGGCGTTCCTGCGTCGCCACATCCGCGCCGTCAACATCATCGGCGGCGTGCTTCTGATCGTGCTCGGGCTGCTCATGGTCACCGGGCTCTGGACCGCGGCGATGTCGCAGCTCACGGGGGTGATCGGCGGTGTCGAACTCCCGCTCTGACGGCACGGGCACCAGCGATCCGCTGCGTCCGGCCGACCACGCGGATGCCGCGACGCCCGCCGCCATCGCCCAGCCGCAGCTGGGCGTGATCGGCTGGCTGCGGTGGGGCTGGCGGCAGCTGACGAGCATGCGCACGGCGCTCGTGCTGCTGCTGCTGCTCGCGATCGCGGCGATTCCGGGTTCGATCGTGCCCCAGCGCACCGCCGACCCCAACGGCGTGCTGCAGTACAAGACCGACAACCCGGGCCTGTTCCCGATCCTCGACGGTCTGCAGCTGTTCGACGTGTACTCGTCGGTGTGGTTCTCGGCGATCTACATCCTGCTGTTCATCTCGCTGATCGGCTGCGTGATCCCGCGCACCAAGCACCACTTCAACGCGCTGCGTGCCCGCCCGCCGCGCACGCCCGCGCGCCTGTCGCGACTCGACGATCACGCCGAGGCGGAGCGCATCGTCGCTCCGGGGCAGGATGCCGAGGCGGCCGCCGTCGCCGCGGTCGAGCTCGCCCAGGCCCAGCTGCGCAAGGCCGGCTACCGCGTCGAGCGCTATGACACCGCCGCGACGGCGAAGCGGCCCGCGACGGCATCCGTGTCGGCCGAACGCGGCTACGCCCGTGAGACCGGCAACCTCGTCTTCCATGCCGCGCTCGTCGGCGTGCTCATCTCGGTCGGTGTCGGCGGGGGGCTCACCTATACGGGCCAGACCGTCATCGTCGAAGGCGACAGCTTCGTCAACTCCCTCGGGCTCGGCTACACCTCGTTCAACCCCGGTCGCTTCGTCGACACGAACGCGCTGCCGCCGTATTCGCTCACCCTCGACAGCTTCGACGTGAATTACGTGCCCATCGGGCAGGCCGGTCAGGGGCAGGCCGGGGACTTCGCCGCGAACCTCACCACCCGCGAGCCGGGACACGACCCGCAGCAGCAGACCGTGCGGGTCAACCACCCGATCGACATGGCCGGCGACCGCGTCTACCTCATGGGCAACGGCTACGCGCCGACCATCACGGTGCGAAACCCGTCGGGCGACGTCGTGCTGCACGAGGACGTCGAGTTCCTGCCGCAGGGCGCGACGATGACCTCGCTCGGGGTCATCAAGGTTCCCGACGGGCTGTCGCAGCAGGTCGGTCTCGTCGGGTTCTTCTATCCGACGGCGGTCAAGATGGACACCGGTGCGCTGACGTCGTACTATCCGTCGCTGGCGAACCCCGTGCTCACCCTCGACGTGTACACGGGCGACCTCGGCATCGACGACGGCACGCCCCGCAACGTCTACGCGCTGGATGTCAGCGGCATGACGCAGCTGACGGGCCGCAAGATCGACGTCCCCTCGCTCGAGCTCGCACCGGGGCAGACCGTCGATCTGCCGAACGGTCTCGGCACGATCACGTTCGACGACGCGAAGGCCAGCGGGGCTCGCGAGCAGGTCAAGCGCTACGTGTCGCTGTCGATCCACCGCGACGTCGGCGCGCCGTGGGTGCTCGGATTCGCGATCGTCGCCCTGACGGGACTGCTCGCGGCGCTGTTCATCCCGCGCCGGCGCATGTGGGTGAAGGCCACGCCGGGTGACGGTGTGGTGCACCTCGAGTACGCGGGTCTGGCGCGTGGAGAGGACCCTGCGATCGCGGTCGCCGTCGCCGACCTCGTCCGCGACCACGGCACGGCAATGGACGCCGCGGGCACGGCCGGGTCGGCGGGCGAAGCGGTCGCGGCATCCGAGGGTCGGGCTGGCGGCCCCGGCCGGTCGTGACCGGTCCGGCCCACAGCACGCCGACGTAGACTGATCGTCATGCCCGACGGCCTCCCTCTCGACGAAATCTCCCGGCTCCTCGTCTGGACCGCGGTCGCGATCTACGCGCTCGCGTTCATCGCCTACGCGATCGACCTCGGACGCCGCTCCGACATCGCCATCCAGCAGAAGGATGCCGCGAAGCAGCGCGAGCTGGTCGGCGCGGTCGCGGGCGTCTCGGCATCCGGGTCGACCGCGCTCGGCGGGTCTCTCGATGAGATGCGGGCCGAGCAGCAGGCGGCCAAGGCGGAGCTGGAGGCGCCGCTGGCTCGTCGCACGCGATACCTGTGGGCGCGCATCGGCACGTCGCTGACGGTGCTCGGCTTCCTCTTCCACGTCGCCGGCGACGTGCTGCGCGGCGTCGCCTCGGGCCGCGTGCCGTGGTCGAACATGTACGAGTTCGCCCTCACCGGCACGATGCTGATCGTCGCCGTCTACCTGGTCGTGCTGTTCAAGTACGACCTGCGCTTCCTCGGCACCTTCATCACCGGGCTCGTCGTCGTGCTGCTCGGCGGCACCGTGATCTGGTTCTACACCGCCGTCGTTCCCCTCTCGGATCCGCTGAAGAGCGTGTGGCTCGTGATCCACGTGTTCGTGGCGTCACTCGCGACGGCGCTGTTCGCGCTCGCTTTCGCGCTGTCGGTGCTGCAGCTGATGCAGACCCGCCGGGAGCGGCTGGCGATCGCGGCGTTGTCCGCATCGGACGAGGCCGCCGCCGCCGCGCCGCGCCGCCGCGGCCTGCGCTTCCTGCGGACGCTGCCGGCCGGCGACGTCCTGGAGGCGCTGGCCTACCGCTTCACGATCATCGGCTTCATCTTCTGGACCTTCACCCTCATCGCCGGATCGATCTGGGCCAACGACGCGTGGGGACGCTACTGGGGCTTCGACACGAAGGAAGTGTGGACCTTCGTCATCTGGGTGCTCTACGCCGGTTACATCCACGCGCGGGCGACCCGCGGCTGGCGAGGCACCCGTTCGGCGTGGCTGTCCATCGTCGGCTTCGCCGCGGTGATGTTCAACTTCACGATCGTGAACCTGTTCTTCAAGGGCCTGCACGTCTACAGCGGCCTGAACTGAGCCCGCGCCGCGGGCGCCCGGACGGAGACGTCCGCACGGTCGCCGGGCCGGTGTGAGCTGCAGAAAACGGCTCGCGCTGCGGATGTTGTCGCAGCGCGAGCCGTTTTGTGGCGCGCGGGCGGGGTCAGGCCAGGGCGGGGGATGCCGCGAGCAGCGCCCGGGTGTTCGCCGTCCGGCGGCGGGTCACCGCGATCGTCGTGGCGACGAACGCCAGTGCCGCCCACGCGATCATGCCGGCGAGTCCCGCACCGAGGCCGCCGGCGGGAGTGATCGCCGCCAGCAGTGCGGTGTAGGCGGGGGCGGTGGGCATGACTCCCGCGATGGAGGCGAGCACGCCGGGGATGGTCGAGACGATCCCGGTCGCCACCGCGAGCACCCCGACGAGCGTCGAGATCCAGCGGCCGGCGCCCCCGAAGACCGCGACCAGCGCCTGGTTGACCGCCGCGAACGAGACACCGGCGACGACGGCGAGGCCGGCGAACGCGAACCAGGTGCCGGCGTCGTAGTTCGCCGCGATCTGGGCGACTCCCGCGACGAGCAGACCCTGGGCTGCTCCGATGCCGGCGGCCGGGGCGAGACTGCGCAGCGCCAGGAGCACCGACGGCCGCCGCGAGCTCAGCGCGTGCCGCGGCACGGCCTGAAGCGCGATGAACGACCCGAGGCCTCCGAACCACAGCGCGAGCATCGCCAGGAGCGGGATCGCGGAGGCACCGAAGAGGTTGGTGCCGATGCCGTCCGCGCTCACCGGGTTCGCGACGACCTTGGCGGTGGCGTCGGCCTGCTGCTGCGAGTAGGTCGGGATCTGCGAGACCGCCGAATCCAGTCCCTGCGCGAGCGAGCTGGACCCGGTGGCGAGCTGGTTCACGCCGGTGCTGAGCTGGCTCGCACCGTCGGCGAGCTGCGTGGCGCCGTCGGCGAGCTGCGAGGCGCCCGTGGACAGTCCGGTGGCGCCGGTGGCCGCCTGGCCGATGCCGCCCGCGAGCTGGCCGAGGCCGGACTGCAAGGACTGCGCACCGCCGGCGAGCTGGTTCACTCCCTTGACCGTCTCGGGGACGGCTTCGTTCTTCAGGCCGTTCGCGTATCCCGCCGCGTAGCCCGCGTTGGTTGCCGATTGCGTGACACCGTCGGCCAATGAGCTCAGCGCGACGCAGACGGCACCCTGTTCCGGCGTCGTCGGCGTCTGCGGTGGGATGCAGTGGTTCGCGACGAGCAGCTCCTGGTAGGTGCCCGCGAGCTTCTGGGTCGCGGACGCCGTCGCCGACGCGTACTGCGCCGTGGTCGACACCGTGCCGCCGAGAGTGTTCGGAGCCGTGGAGGTGAACTGCGCGGACAGCTGTGTCAGCCCATCGGCGAGCTGGCCGGCTCCCGCCGCGGAATCGTTGGCGCCGGTCGTCAGCTTGTCGAGCCCCGACGACAGCTCGCTCGCCCCGGTGCCGAGCTGCCCCGCGCCCGAGGCGAGCGCGGTGGCACCGCCGGGCAGCTGTGCGGCGCCGGTGGCCGCCTGCTGCGCGCCGCTCGCGAGCTGGTCGGCGCCGCTGGCGGCCTGGCCGAGCTGGTCGTGCAGGTTCGTGAACCCCATGAGCACATTCGTCAGGTACTGCTCGGAGACGGCGCTGCCGAACACGGATGCCGCCGTCTGCGTGATCGTCGCGGTGATCGCTGCGTCGACGACGCGGCCGTCCGGCGCGGTCTGCACCTGGATGGTGGCCTTCTCGGGCGTCTTGCCCGGTGCGGTCGAGGTCGCCGCGGCGGAGAAGTTCTCCGGAATCGTGATCACGGCGTCATAGCTGCCGTCGGCGAGGCCCGTGGCCGCATCGTCGGTGTTGGAGATCACCCAGTCGAGGTTGCTGGGCACATCGGGGGAGCCCTCCACCAGTCCGGCGGTGAGCTGGCGCCCCAACGGCGCGGTCTGCCCGTTGATCGTGACCGGCTTGTCGTTGTTGACGATCGCGGCGCGGACATTGTCGAGACGCTCGGTGGGGTTGTAGAGCGCCGCGAGCAGGATGCCGCCGATCAGCACGGGCAGCAGGAGTACCCCGAGCAGGGTGAGCCAGGTGACGGGGCGACGGGAGCGGGCGCGTTCGAGGGAGAGAGTCATGCGGAGATCACCTGCGTGGGAGAGTCGGCGGTGCCGGTGGTGAGCGCCAGTGCGGTCACGCTCTGGCGATGGGCGTCGGCGAGCACGTCGAGGGCGGGGCCCTCGCGACGGGCGGAGGCGACGATGGTGAGCGGATGGGTCGGAGCGCCGCCGCGGGCGGTGCGGGCTGCGGCGCGCTCCTGCGCATCGCGCAGCAGCGCGGCGGCCTGATCGCGATCGGCTCCGTTCAGGGTGTCGAGACCGTCGATGGCGACCATGGTGGTTCCGCCGGCGAGCGCTCGCCGCAGCTCCGTGAGGGGCGCGGCGGCACCGTCGAGCAGCGCGACGCCGACGTGCGCGCGCACCCAGGCGCCGCGTCCGGGCAGCAGATGGCCCGCGACACGCAGGCGCCCCTCGCTGGGATCGACCCGACCGGCGACGGTGAGGACGAAGGCGCGACCGGCGCGCGGGTCGGCCGCGGTCGCCAGGAGCGTGCCGCCCTGCTCGAGCCGGATGGACTCGGCGTGGAAGAGCGTGATGTCACCGACGCCCGAGCCGCCCTCGACGCGCACGGACAGCTCGTCCGCTGCCAGCGCGCCGGTGTAGCCGGGCTCCGGCCACGCGGTCAGGGCGAGCTCGCGCTCGACGGCTTCGCCCTCGATGTCGAAGTGCGGCAGTGCGCGGTCGAGCCACCTCGGCATCCACCAGGCCTTCTCGCCCAGCAGCGCCATGATGGCCGGCCCGAGCGTCATGCGCACCAGGAAGGCGTCGACGGCGATGCCGACGGCGAGCCCGAGCGCGATCGGTTTGATCGACGTATCGCCTTCGGGAATGAAGGCGGCGAAGACCGCGAACATGATGACCGCGGCGGCCGTCACCACGCGCGCCGATGCCGTGAACCCGCTGCGCACGGCGCCGACGGCCGTCTGCCGATCGGCTCGTCCGCCGCGAGCGCGGCGGGTGTGCACGTAGTCCTCACGCATGCGCGAGACGAGGAACACTTCGTAGTCCATGGCGAGCCCGAACAGCACGCCCATGAGGATGATCGGCATGAAGCTGATCACCGGCCCGGTCCGCGTGACGTGCAGCGCGTCGGCCAGCCAGCCCCACTCGAACACCGCCGCGACGGCGCCGAACGCGGCGAGGATCGACAGCAGGTAGCCCAGGGTCGCCTTCAGCGGCACCCAGATCGAGCGGAACACGATCATCAGCAGGATGAACGACAAGCCGACCACGAACAGTCCGAAGGGCACCAGGGCGGCGCCCAGACGGTCGGAGATGTCGATCGCGATCGCGGTGAAGCCGGTGACCTTGAGGTCGATGCCGTACTTCTGCAGCCATTCGTCGTGGTGGGCACGCAGCTCCCGCACGAGATCGGCCGTCTGCGGGGCGTCCGGTGCCGTGGTCGGCACGATCTGGACGAGTCCCGTGTCGGCGGTCTGGTTCGGGGTCGCGAGGGCGACCGTCTTCACGCCCGGGATCTTCTCGACGTCGGCCTTCAGGTCGGCCATGAGCGTCAGCGGGTCGGTCGAGGTGACGATCGTGCCGGTGAGGATGAGCGGCCCGTTGGCGCCCGGACCGAAGTGCTCGGCGGTCAGGTCGTAGGCCTGTCGCGCCTCGCTCGACGCCGGCTGCATGCCGGCGTTCGGCAGCGCGAGCTGCAGGCTCGATGCGGGAATCGCCGCGACGCCGAGCACCACGATCACCGACAGGGCGCTGACCACCGGATGCCGGGTGACGAGCGCCACCCACGGGTTCGTCTTCTTCGGCGCTGCCGACGCCACCGGTGCGGCGCTGTTCTCGGCATCCTCGCGCGTACGCGCCGCGCGGCGACGCCGCCCGAGCGGGATGCCGCGCCCGAGACCCCGCGGCCACCCGGCGACACGGCCCTTGGCGAAGCCGAGGAGGGCCGGCGTGAGGGTGACGGCGACCGCGACGGCGACGGCGACGGCGCCCGCGGCCGCCAGGCCCATGGTGGTGAGGAAGGGGATGCCGGCGAAGCCCAGGCCGACGAGCGCGATCAGCACCGTGACGCCGGCGAACATGACGGCGGAGCCGGCGGTGCCGGTCGCGCGTGCGGCCGACTCCTCGGGATCGATACCGGCGCGCACCTGGTCCTGATGTCGCGCGACGATGAACAGCGCGTAGTCGATGCCGACGGCCAACCCGAGCATGATCGCGAGCATCGGCGTCGTGGAGGACACCGTCGCGAAGGCCGTCGAGGCGAAGATCAGCACGACCGAGAGCACCACCCCGATGATCGCGCTGACGAGGGGGAACCACGCGACGGCGAGGGAGCGGAACGTGACGATGAGGACGAACAGCGCCACGAGCACGCCGATGATCTCCGTCACCGACAGGCTGGGCAGCGAGGTCGAGAACAGGTCACCACCGACCACGACCGTCGACCCCGCGGGGAGGGCTGTGCCGAGACTCGTGGCCATGTCCTGCAAGGCGGTCTTCGTGGCGGCGGGGACATTGGTGACGGTGCCCTCGAACTGCAGGCGGATGAGCGCGGCCTGACCGTCGTCGCTGACCATGCCGGTCACGTTCTTGTTGAACGGATCGGTGACCGCCAGCACCCCGTCGAGCTTTCCGAGATCCGTGACGGCGGCCGCGATCTGGCCGCTGTAGGGCTCGTCGTCGACGTGTTGACCGGGCGCCGCCACGATCACGTACTGCGCGCTGGTGCCGGCTGCCTGGGGGAAGGTGCGGTTGAGGAGCTCCAGGCCTTCCTGGCCCTCCGTCCCCGGAATGGAGAAGGAGTTGTCGAACCCCTTCACGGCGCCCGTGGCGACACCCACCCCGACGGCACCGCCGATCACGCCGAGCAGCAGCAGCCACGACACGAGGACCCGCCAGGAGTGGCGGTACGACCAGCGGCCGAGCGAAAACAGAAGTGTGGACACGGGGTGCTCCGGTTCAGACGTTCGGGACAGTGACGGACAGGGAATGTTCGATACACCGCTGTATCCGATACACAGATGTATCCTAAGAGCAGGGATTCGCGCAATCCTGAGCACTCGATGTGAACTGAGACGCGACAACGGCGGCGGCGCCGTCGTCGAGGGAGGGAGGGACCGTGACCGACATCGCCGACCGCACGGATGCCGCCCGCCCGCCCAGCCAGCGCCGGGAGCAGACCCGCGCTCGACTGCTGGATGCCGCTCACGAGGTCTTCTCGGAGGTGGGCATGGATGCCGCTTCGGTGGAGGCGATCTGCGAGCGGGCCGGCTTCACGCGCGGCGCGTTCTACTCCAACTTCGAGACGAAGGACGAGCTGTTCCTGGCGCTCGTCACGCGACTGTCGGACGCCAAGCTGGACGCGGTGGAGAGTCGCGTGCAGCGCCTCTCCGCGGATGGCCAGATCGACATCTCCGATCTCGTCGGTCATCTCGGAGCCCCGTTCGGCGAGGAGATGGATCCGCACCTGCTGACCGAGATCCGCGCGCAGGCTCTGCGCGACCAGCGTCTGGCCGAGGCCTTCCTCACCCTGCAGCGCCGCGTGCTCGAACGCATCGAGGGCTTTCTGCAGCACATCGTCGCGACCTACGGTCTCACCCTGCGGATGCCGGTGCGCGACGCGGCGCGCGTGCTCCTCGATGTCTCGAACGAGACCTGCACGACGGCGACGCTGGAGGGCAAGTCCTCCGACAGCATCACGGACGACCTGCGTCGCCGGATCGAAGCCCTGGTGCCGGCGCTCGTCTCCGACGGCGGCGCGGCCGCGTTCCGCTCCTAGCGGCTCCTCGACCTCCTAGAGCTGTGCGGCGCAGCGCTCGAGCCGCTCGAGCCACCAGGAGCGACGGTCGGCGGATGCCGCGTGGCGGGCCAGGAGCGCGGCATCCGGTGTCACCCGGCCGACCGGCAGGCTGCCGTCGACGGGCCGGAGAGGTGCGCGCGTGACGTCGGCGGCGAGCAGCGACGCGGTGCCGAGGCCGCAGTCGTAGGGGAGATCCGGCAGGGCGGCGGCGAGGGCTGCCCCCATCGCGAGTCCGACGCTCGTATCGAGGGCGCTGGAGACCACGGCGGCAAGCCCCGCCTCGTCGACGATCGACAGGGCGCGGGCGACGCCGCCGAGCGGCTGCGCCTTGACGACGAGGAGGTCGGCTGCCCCGGCGCGCGCGACGGCCAGCGGATCGGCGGCCTTGCGTACGGATTCGTCGGCGGCGATGGGCAGGTCCCAGTCGGCGAGGCGTTCGCGCAGCTCGGAGAGCTCGTCGATCGACGCGCAGGGCTGCTCGAGGTACTCCAGATCGAACGCGGCCAGGGCATGGGCCGCGTGTTCAGCTTCATCGACGTTCCAGCCCCCGTTGGCGTCGACCCTCACCCGGCCCTCGGGCCCCATGGTCGCGCGCACCGCGCGGACTCGCGCGACGTCGTCTGCGAGCGTCTGCCCGGTCTCTGCGACCTTGACCTTCGCCGTGCGGCACCCGTCGAAGCGGGCGAGAACACTCGGCACGTCATCGGCGGCCACGGCAGGCACGGTCGCGTTGACCGGCACGCGATCGCGCACCGGCGCGGGCTGACGATGCCAGCCGTAGTCGATCGCGGCCGCCAGCCAGACGGCGGCCTCCGCGTCGTTGTACTCGAGGAACGGTGAGAACTCCGTCCAGCCTTCGGGACCTTCGAACAGCACCGCCTCGCGGTGCTCGACGCCACGGAAGCGCGTGACGAGGGGCAGCGAGACGACGTGCGCCGTGGCGAGGAGATCGGCGACGCGGGGCAGACTCATGCCCCTATCCTGCCGCGCCGCGCCGGTGCCGGACAGCCGTGGGACAATCGGGCGGTGACCGCCTCACTCGCGCCCACCGGCCGCTTCGCGCTCGACATCGACGGAGTGCCCCGCACCGCTCGCGCGCAGGCGCTGCTGGGCGCCCTGTCGGAGCGGGTGGTCATCGCCGACGGTGCGATGGGAACCATGCTGCAGCGCCACGAGTTGCAGGTCGACACCGACTTCCAGGGACTCGAGGGCTGCAACGAGATCCTCAACGTCACGCGGCCCGACGTGGTCGGCGAGATCCACGACGCCTACTTCGCCGTCGGCGTGGACGCCGTGGAGACGAACACGTTCGGTGCGAACTGGTCGAACCTGTCCGACTACGGCATCGACGACCGCATCGCGGAGCTCGCTGCCGCCGGCGCGCGGATCGCGCGGGAACGCGCCGAGGCTGCCGAGAGCGCCGACGGTCGCATGCGCTGGGTGCTCGGGTCGATGGGCCCGGGAACGAAGCTGCCGAGCCTCGGGCACACGACCTACGCGCACCTCAAGGAGACCTTTGCGCTGCAGGCGGAGGGCCTCATCGACGGGGGAGCGGATGCCTTCCTCGTCGAAACCAGTCAGGACCTCCTGCAGACGAAGGCGGCGATCAACGGCTGCAAGCAGGCGATCGTGGCCCGCGGCATCCGTCTGCCGATCTTCGTCGAGGTGACGGTCGAGACCACCGGCACCATGCTCATGGGTTCGGAGATCGGTGCGGCGCTCACCGCACTGGAGCCGCTCGGCGTCGATGCGATCGGCCTGAACTGTGCGACGGGCCCCGCCGAGATGAGCGAGCACCTGCGCCACCTGTCGAAGCACTCGTCGGTGACGATCGCGTGCATGCCCAACGCGGGGCTCCCGGTGCTCACCGCCGACGGCGCCCACTATCCTCTGACGCCCGCGGAACTCGCGAGCGCGCACGAGCAGTTCGTCCGCGAGTTCGGCATCGGCCTCATCGGTGGATGCTGCGGCACCACGCCCGAGCACCTGGCCGCCGTCGTGGAGCGGGTCGGCCATCTCCCCGTGGCGTCCCCTCCCCCTGACCGCGAGACACCGCCCGGGCACCGAGACACCGAGAGTGCACCGGTGTCTCGGCGCGAGAACGGTGTCTCGCTGACACCGGCGATCGAGACGGAGCCCGGCGTCGCGTCGCTGTATCAGCACGTGCCGTTCCGGCAGGATGCCAGCTACCTCGCGATCGGGGAGCGGACCAACGCGAACGGGTCGAAGGCTTTCCGCGAAGCGATGCTCGAGGCTCGGTGGGACGACTGCGTCGAGATCGCACGCGGGCAGATCCGCGTCGGTGCGCACCTGCTCGACGTGTGCGTCGACTACGTCGGCCGCGACGGCGTTGCGGACATCCGCGAGGTCGTGTCGCGGTTCGCCTCGGCATCCACTCTTCCTCTCGTGATCGACTCGACCGAGCCCGCCGTCATCCAGGCGGGCCTCGAGCTGATCGGCGGCCGGCCCGTCGTCAATTCCGTGAACTACGAGGACGGCGACGGCCCGGCATCCCGCTTCGGGCGCATCATGCCGCTCGTCAAGGAGCACGGCACCGCCGTGATCGCGCTGACCATCGACGAGCAGGGTCAGGCGCGCACGGCCGAAGACAAGCTGCGCATCGCGTCGCGCCTCGTCGACGAGCTCGTCGGCGAGTGGGGCATGCGGGTCGAGGACATCATCGTCGACTGCCTCACGTTCCCGATCGCGACGGGCCAGGAGGAGACCCGCCGCGATGCCATCGAGACGATCGAGGCGATCCGGGCCCTCGTCGCGAAGTACCCCGGCATCAACACGACGCTCGGCGTCTCCAACGTCTCGTTCGGTCTCAACCCCGCCGCCCGCTCTGTGCTGAACTCGGTGTTCCTGCACGAGGCGACGCAGGCGGGGCTGACCAGCGGCATCATCGACGCAGCGAAGATCGTGCCGCTGGCCTCGCTCCCCGACGAGCAGCGCACGGTCGCGCTGGACCTCGTCTGGGATCGGCGCGAATGGGATGCCGACGGCACCCTCACCTACGATCCGCTCGCGACGATGCTCGACCTGTTCGCCGGGGTCGACACCGCGGCCCTGCGCGACCAGCGCGCCGCCGAGCTGGCCGCCCTGCCGGTGGGCGCGCGGCTGGAGCGCCGCATCATCGACGGCGAGTTGAAAGGGCTCGAGGCCGACCTCGATCTGGCGCGCGCGGGCGGTCCGGAGGCGCCCGCCCTCACGCCGCTGCAGATCATCAACGACCACCTGCTGGAGGGCATGAAGGTCGTCGGCGAACGGTTCGGGTCGGGGCAGATGCAGCTGCCGTTCGTGCTGCAGTCCGCCGAGGTCATGAAGACCGCGGTCGCCCTGCTCGAGCCGCACATGGAGAAGACCGACGAGGCCGGCAAGGGCACGATCGTGCTGGCGACCGTGCGCGGCGACGTGCACGACATCGGCAAGAACCTCGTCGACATCATCCTCACCAACAACGGCTACACCGTCATCAACCTCGGCATCAAGCAGCCGATCGCCGACATCATCGCCGCCGCCGAGGAGCACGATGCCGACGTCATCGGCATGAGCGGCCTGCTCGTGAAGTCCACCGTCGTGATGAAGGAGAACCTCGAGGAGCTCATGGCCCGAGGCCTCGGCACGAGGTGGCCGGTGATCCTCGGCGGCGCGGCTCTCACCCGCGCATACGTCGAGCAGGACCTCGCCGAACTGTTCGAGGGCGAAGTGCGCTACGCGAAGGATGCGTTCGAGGGGCTCGCTCTCATGGAGCCGCTCGTGCGCGTCGCGCGCGGCGAGGCTCCGGATGCCGTCGGCCTGCCGCCGCTGAAGAAGCGCATCCACGCCGCGGGGTCACGCCTGACCCTCACCGAGCCCGAGGCGATGCCGGCGCGGTCGGACGTGGCATCTGACAACCCGGTGCCCGCACCGCCCTTCTGGGGCACGCGCATCGTCCGCGGTATCGCGCTCGCCGACTACGCCGCGTTCCTCGACGAGCGGGCGACGTTCATGGGGCAGTGGGGGCTCAGGCCCGGACGCGGCGAGGGCGCGCTGTCGTACGAGCAGCTCGTCGAGGCAGAGGGGCGCCCGCGGCTGCGGTACTGGCTCGACCGGATCCTCGCCGAGCGCATGCTGGACGCGTCGGTCGCCTACGGCTACTTCCCGGTCGTGTCGGAGGGTGACGACATCGTGGTGCTGCATCACGGCGACGACCCGTCGGGTGTGCTGGGGAGAGCGGGGCTGCTCGCACCCGATGGCGGCTCGGGCGGCCCGCTCGGAGCCGACCGCCTGCGCTTCCACTTCCCGCGGCAGCGGCGCGACCGCCACCTGAACCTCGCCGACTTCGTGCGCGCGCGCGAGTCGGGCCAGGTCGACGTCCTGCCCGTGCAGCTCGTGACCGCCGGCGGGGCGATCGACGCCGTGACCGCGAAGCTGTTCGCCGAAGACCGCTACCGCGACTACTACGAGCTCAACGGCTTGGTCATGCAGCTGACCGAGGCGCTCGCCGAGTTCTGGCACGCCCGCATCCGCGCCGAGCTCGGCTTCGCCGCGGAGGACCCCACCGACACCGCCGGCCTCTTCGCGCTCGACTACCGCGGCGCGCGGTTCTCGCTCGGCTACCCGGCGTGCCCCGACATGGAGGATCGCCGCAAGGTCGTGGAACTGCTGCGTCCGGAGCGCATGGGCGTCGAACTCAGCGACGAGCTGCAGCTGCACCCCGAGCAGTCCACCGACGCGTTCGTCTTCCACCACCCCGAAGCGAAGTACTTCTCGGTCTGAGGCGGCCGCGGCATCCGTCGGTGCTCAGATCGGCGGTAGGGCGGCGACGTGGGCCGAGATGCGGCCGAAAACCGCCTGATGAGCGGCGTACGAGGCACGCCAGTCGCCCGGGATCAGCAGGCCGTGGTCGGCGTCGGCGATCTCGGTGACGGCAGCTCGTGTGCCGGCGATGAGGTCTCGGCGCCACGCGGTATCCGCGGTTCCCGCCACGACGAGATGATCCTCGGATGCCGCACCCAGCGCATCCGCGACGACGTCGTGACGCACCAGCGGTGTCAGCCAGATGCCCGGGATGCCGGCGGCGATCGCCAGGGGCGCGGCGAAAGTGCCGAGCGACTTGGCGACGACGAGATCGGGGACGCCGTCGAGCATTGCCGTCACCTCTGCCCAGGCTCTGTGGAGGAACACCGCCGGATCTTCGGCCGCGGCATCCGTCCACTCGACGGCGTAGACGTCCCACCCCTCCTCGGCGAGCAGCAATCCGCTCCATGAGAGCAGGGGCGCCTGCGCCGTGTATCCGCGCCCGGGCAGCAGGACCGCTCTCCGCGCCCCATCCATGGCCGGGGTGAGGCGGTGCAGGACGACCATGCCGCGATGCTAGCGGCTGGCGCCGGCGACGCGTTGCCGGCGCCGACGGCGAAGCAGGTCCGACGCGCCGACGGCGATCAGTGCGACGAGCGTCGCGAAGCTCAGGGCGTACAGTGGTGCGGCCCACGGCGAGTAGTCGCCGCCGTTGATCTGGAATGTGTCGGCCATCCCCATGCCGATATCGAACGATGCCCAGAAATAGCCAGGGGCGCCGAGCACGATGAGCGCGAGGTAGACGCTCACGATCGAGGCGACGGAGAGATCGCTGCGGCGGACGGTGATGATGAGCGCGGCGATCGCGAGGACGGGGCCGATAGCGAGGGTGATGTAGACGCGGAGCGGCCCCGACCACTGCTTGGCCGCCGTCATCGTGTCGTGTATCTCACCGACCGTATGCCCGGGCATCGCGGCGAGCGGGTTCACGATCAGGATGTGGATCGCCGCCCAGGCCGCGTAGACCGCCACGACCGCCGTTCCAGCGGTGGCGAGAGCCAGTTTGTTCCGTCGATTCGCATCCATGGCGTCATCCTGCCGGAGATCACGTATCGATGGCGACGCGTTGCCGGCGCCGAAGCCGGGGATGAGGGCCAGGCGTCAGCTGACGCGAGCGCCGCACATGCCACAGACTCCCGTGGCGGGAACCTGTACGAAGCAGTCGGGGCAGAGGACGGCCTCGCGCTCGGGGATGATCGGGGCGGGTGCCTTGCGCGGCGCAGCAGAACCGGCGGCAGCCCGCGTGCGGCGAGCGCGTTCGGGCGCCGCCGCGGCGGCCGGAGCCATTTTCGCGGCCGGCTTGTGATCGGCGCAGTAGAAGCGCACGAAACCGGCGGGGTTGGTCGGATGCCGGTGCTTCACCACCCACAGCGCCTCGCGCGGCCACGGCTCGCTCGTGGGACCGCAGCCGGAGCATCGCGTGGCATCGCCAGGCACGGCCTCCGCTGCGGAAACCGGCAGCTCGAAGGGGAGGGCATCGCGCCAGTCCGAGGAGTTCCTGATCTGCACGATTCGTCCTTCCGGCGGCATCCTCGGGTGGATCACGCCGTGCCCCATTCTCCCACGCCGCGTGGATGCCCGTCCCCGCCTAACCGGCCGCGACGACGCAGAAGCGGTTGCCTTCGGGGTCCTCCATGATGACGTAGTCAGCATCCGGCGGTTGCTTGTCCCAGTGCACCCGACGGGCCCCGAGCGCTTCGAGTCGGCGCACCTCGGCATCCTGATCATCCGCGTAGAGATCGAGATGAATGCGCGGCGGCAGCACGCGCGGAGCCGCGACGGCGTCGAGCGACACGTTGACGCCGACACCGTCGCGCGGATGCAGCAGTGCGAAGTCGTCGCCGACGGGCTCGCGCGCCGCGTAGTCGAGTGCCGCCGTCCAGAAGGCGATCTCTCGCGCCAGATCATCGACGCGGATCACCACCGACCCGACGGTGAGCATCAGTCGCGGCCTCCGTTGCGCGCCGTGGTCGTCAAAGCCTCGGCCGGGTCGCCCAGGGGTTCCAGGAGGCAGTCGTAGCGCTGCCGCGTCGGCCAGCGCGGGTCGCCGGGCGCGTCGGAGACGACGAAGCCGAGGCGACGGTAGAAGTCGACGGCGTCGTCATCGGTGCTCGCATAGAGGGGTCGCGTCGGGTCGGCGCGGCGCGCGGCATCCACGAGACGAGAGCCGAGCCCCGTTCCGCGTGCCTCGTGTGCGACGGCGATGTAGTGCAGCTCCGCGCGATCTGCGCCGTGCGCGTCGGCGCCGAACGCGGCGAAGCCGAGCACCCGGCCGTCCTCGACCGTCCCGACCACGGTCATCGTGGGCAGTTCGACGTCGCGAATGCGGATGAGGGCGTCGGTGTCGACTCCTGCGGCCTCCCAGAGCAGGGCGAGGAATGCGTCGGCGGCGATCTCGTCGGCCGTCAAAGGGCGCATCGTTGCGGTCATGATTCGACTCTAGCGAGCGCACTCCGAGGGCTCGCGCCGGTGGGGGGGCGGCGATGGTGCGGCGGCCACCGGCTTGGCCCGGCGTAGGGATCGCAGCACGGCGCGACCAACGAGACAGATGCCGACGATCGAGGTGAGCGCGCGCACCGTGTCCCAACTGAGAGTCGAGGTCACGAGCGAGTAGACGAGGAAGGCGCCCATGTTCTGCGGCAGCGGCGCCCCGGGAACATACGAGATCGATGTTCCACCACCGACGGCGAACGGCCAGAACCACATGTTCATGATGAGTCCGAACGCGTACGCGGCGGCGACGCCGTATCCCATGAGCATCGCGATCTCCGCCCCGCCGCGCACCCGGCGCGGCAGGAGGCCCGCGCCGGCCGCAACCCACGCGCACGCGAACATCTGGAACGGCAGCCATGGTCCGACGCCTCCCCACAGCAACGCCGACAGCCCCACGGATGCCGCACCCAGCAGCAGCCCGAAACGGGCGCCGTACGCGCGTCCGGCGAGGATGAGAAGCACGAACAGCGCCTCCACGCCGCCGACACCGGTGCTCGCGATGCGCACGGCTGCCCCGATGGCGGCGAGCACTGCCAGCAGTGCCAGCGTCTGGGCGGAGCGGACCGTCGTGTCGAGCGCCGCGAGGGTGGCGAGCGCGGCCAGGGGCGCGAGAGCCAGCGCGATCGGCCCGACGGCAGCCTGCGCCTGTGCGGGGAGGGCGGTCGCGGCGAGCGGCCACAGGAACGCGGCGGCGGCGAGAACGTTCGCCGCGACCAGCGCGACGGTCAGCGCGGGGCGTGGCCGCCGTCCCCGGGCGGTGGTCTGCGCTCGTGTGTTCCGAACTCCTCCGATCTCGTCCGGTTCGGCGGCTATGGCCGCCTCCGAAGGCTGCGTGCGCGCGGAGCGGAGGAGTTCGGCACGCGGCTGATGCGTCGCGCCGCGGTCTGCGCTCGGCGCGGCGGCGGGGGCCCCGGCGGCGGTGGCGGGGGCCGCGGCGGCGGTGGTGGTGCCCGCGGCGCATAGGCGACCGGCGTCCATGCCGAGCGCCACGTCGGCGCGGGAGATCACCGCGGCGTCATGGGTCGCGACGAGCACGGCGGTCCCGGCCGCCGCGATGCGCGTGACGGCAGCATCGACCATCCGCCGGGCGTCGGGGTCGAGTCCGCGCGTCGGTTCGTCGACCAGCAGCACCCGGGGGCGCGTCGCCGTCTGGATCGCGAGCGCCAGGCACCGCCGCTGGCCCGCGGACAGGTCGCGCGGATGCCGAGGCCCCAGCAGTCGGGCCTGCTCGTCGCGTCCGAGCAGCGCGGCGACGCGGGCGATGGTGGTCCCGACCGGCAGGTGCGCCCGCCGGTCGGCGCGGCGACATTCCGCGGCGACCGTGTCGCGCACGAAGAGCGCGTCGGCGTCGTCGGGCACGAGCCGCACGTCACGGGCGTGCTCGCCGGTCGCGAGGGCGAGCAGAAGGCTCGACTTGCCGGCTCCGTTGGGCCCGACCAGCGCCACCACCTCGCCCGGGTGCAGCGTCACGGCGACATCGTCGACGGCCAGCCGCTGCCCGTAGCGGACGGTCACCCGCGTCGAGAGCGCCGGTTCACAACTCCGGAGATCCGCTGCGGTCGCTGCCCGCGACGGCCCTTCGGTGGGGAGGGGAGGTCGAGACTCCGGAGTTGTGAACGGCGAGGGTCGGGTGGTGACGGTCGCGGGTGTCGCTGCGGATGCCGCGGTGAGATGCAGCCACACGTCGGCGACGCCGGCGAGCTCGGCGCCGCGGTGCTCGGCGACGATGACGCACATGCCGGCCTCGTGCGCCAGCGCGCCCAACAGCGTCACGATCCGGGCACGCGCGGAGCGGTCGAGGTCGGCGAGCGGCTCATCCACGAGCAGCAGCACCGGCTGCTCGACGATGGCGGCGGCGATGGCGACGAGGCTCGCCTGGCCGGCGGAGAGCTCCCGCAGCCGCCGATCGAGCAGCGCCGTGATGCCGAGACGGTCGGCGACGTCGCGAACATGCTCGTCGACGAGCACGCGGGCGAGCCCGCGCAGCTCCAGCGCCAGCCCGATCTCATCGCGCACGTTCGTCGTCACGAACCCGGCGCGGGGGTTCTGCAGCACCACGCCGACGAGCCGCGACAGGTCCCGCGGCGGGGTGTCGGCGCGATCGTGCCCCGCGATCGACAGGCCGCCGTCGAGCCACCCGCCGTCGAGATGGGTGTGCAGCCCGCCCAGGGCACGCAGCAGGGTGGTCTTGCCCGAGCCGGTGGCGCCGGTGAGCACCGTCAGCGAGCCGCTGCGGATGCCGTCGCTCACCGCATCCGCCCCGACGCTCGACCCGTCGATCGTCACGACGGTGTCGTCACCGAACCCGAGCGCGAGAGGTCCGTGCGCGATCGGAGAGCGGCAGTCGCCCTCGATCGTGCGACCGGCGTAGCCGCGCAGCTCCAGAGACGCGCCGACGGCGGTGGCACGCTCGATGGTCGCCTCCAGCACCGGCGCGAGCACGCGGATGCCGATCCCGAAGCCGCGCTCGCCGCGCAGACGCTGCGCCCTCCGCGCCGTGCGTGCCGCATCGGCGAGCGACGGAAGTGCGGCCCACGCGATCGACAGTGCCCGCGCGAGTCCCTGGAAGGGACCACGTCGCGCGCCGCGCGCGAGCAGTCGCGGCAGGTCGAGCAGCGCACTGAGCATCCCGAAGGCGAGGATGGTCAGTGCGATCGGGAGTGCGCCGACGACGGCCGCCGTCAGCCCGTCGGCCGTCACCGGGCCGAACATCCGAACGTGGGCGAGCGGCGGTGCCAGGGGCCACACCGGCAGCGGCAGCAGCACCGCGCCGGTGCCGTCCACGCCGTGGAAGAGCACCCGGTACACGACCCGGACCGCCACGAAGCCGACCGCCAGAGCGAGGGCGGCGCGCAGGGGTCCGGGGCGGAAGCTCACGCGCCGAGAGTACGCGCGTCGGTGCCGGTCAGGCGACGGACCCGGTCAGGAGGAGGGCGCAGCGGGGGCGCCGTCGAGGGTGAACAGCAACTCGACGCTCTCACCCGGCTGTGCCGTCAGCGTCGACAGGCCCTCCTGCGCATAGTCCCAGGCTCCGTCGGCCGGCTTGATCCACAGCGCCCAGTACGCGAACGCCGCGGGCATGGCGTCGCACTCCTCGATGTACGCCGGGTCCTGCGCCGAGCCGACCGGAGCGGATGCCGAGGGCAGCCCGTTGACGCGGCAGACGACCTGATCGCCGTACTGCTTCGTGCCCTCGATGCTCACGCCGACGAAGTTCAGTGCGTTCGAAATCGTCACGGAACCCGTCCCGATGATGCACCAGGTCTCGGATGAGCCGCCTTTGAGCGCCGACGAATCGACCGTGAGTGTGACACCCTCCGACCCGGTGCACGCAGCGTCGGCCTCGGCCGTGCCGGCCGGAGTCGGCGATTCGGTCTCGGCGCGCTGCGCATCGCCGGTCGACGCACAGGCGGACAGGCCGAGCGCGAGGGTGCCGGCGGCGAGCAGGGTCAGGATGCGGTGGGGCGACGTCACCGCTCCAGCGTAGAGGGGGCAGGACGCGCGCCCCGGCCGGATGACGGCGCCCGCGCGTAGGCTGGGCGGGTGACCGACTCCTTCGTCTCCGAGCTGTTCGACCCCGCGGAGTGGATGCTCGCCCCGGGTGCGGATGCGTATACCGACATCACCGCGCACGTCTCGCGTGACGGTCGCATCGCGCGCATCGCGTTCGACCGTCCCGAGGTGCGAAACGCGTTCCGCCCGCACACCGTCGACGAGCTGTACCGCGCTCTCGACATCGCACGTCAGGACCCGCGCATCGGGGTCGTGCTCCTGACGGGGAACGGCCCGAGCCCGAAGGACGGCGGTTGGGCGTTCTGCTCGGGCGGTGACCAGCGCATCCGCGGTCGTGACGGCTACACCTACGCCGCCGATGACGCGACGGCGCCCGATCCTGCCCGTGCGGGTCGTCTGCACATCCTCGAGGTGCAGCGCCTCATCCGCTTCATGCCGAAGGTCGTCGTCGCGGTGATCCCCGGGTGGGCGGCGGGCGGCGGACACTCGCTGCATATCGTGTGCGACCTGTCGATCGCCAGCGCCGAGCACGGCCGTTTCAAGCAGACGGATGCCGATGTCGGGTCGTTCGACGCGGGCTACGGCTCGGCGTACATGGCTCGCCAGGTCGGCCAGAAGATCGCCCGCGAGGTGTTCTTCCTCGCCGAGGAGTACTCGGCCGCCCGTGCCTATGAGATGGGCGCGGTCAATCGCGTCGTGGCGCACGCCGAGCTCGAGCGCGAAGCGATCGCGATGGCGCGGACGATCCTCGGCAAGTCGCCGACGGCGATCCGCATGCTGAAGTTCGCGTTCAACGCGATCGATGACGGAATGGTCGGTCAGCAGGTGTTCGCGGGCGAGGCGACCCGTCTCGCGTACGGCACCGACGAAGCCGTCGAAGGCCGCGACGCGTTCTTGCAGAAGCGCGACCCGGACTGGTCGCCGTACCCGTACCACTACTGACCTTCCCGGAGACGAACGTGCGGCTGGAGAGGGTCGACGCAGCGGATGCCCGCGCGGTGCTGCGGGGTCTGCGTTCGGCGGTGCTCGGGGCGGGGCCGGCGATCGCGCTCGGCGGGGGAGACGAGCTGCCCCGGGACGTGCCGGCCGGAACAGCGGTGGTCGTCACGACATCCGGCTCCAGCGGCTACCCGAAGGCCGTCGCACTCAGTCGGGCAGCCCTGACGTCATCGGCGATGGCGACGGCCGCTCGCCTCGGCAGCGGCTCATGGCTGCTCGCTCTGGCTCCGGGCTACATCGCGGGTGTGCAGGTTCTGGTGCGCGCGCTGGTCGCCGGCAACGAGCCCGCCGTCCTGGCGGGTCCGTTCCGCGCCGCCTCGTTCGTCGCCGCGGCATCGTCGATGGCGTCCAGTCGCGGGGGCGAGCGGGTGCCTACCTACACGTCCCTCGTTCCTGCTCAGTTGCAGACGCTTCTCGACGACCCTGCCGGATGCCGCGCCCTCGCCGGCTTCGCCGCGGTCCTCGTGGGCGGCCAGGCGCTGCCGCCGGCGCTCGCCGCGCGCGCGAACGAGGCCGGCATCCGTGTCGTGCGCACGTACGGATCGAGTGAGACGGCCGGCGGCTGCGTGTACGACGGCATCCCGCTCGACGGCGTGGGCGTGCGCATCGTCGACGGGGAGGTGCACGTGTCGGGACCGACACTCGCGGACGGCTACCTCGGCGAGCCGGAGCGCACCGCCGCCGCGTTCGTGCGCGACGACGCGGGTGTGCGCTGGTACCGCACCGGCGACGCCGGGCGGTTCGACGGTCGGTTGACCGTCACGGGTCGCCGTGACAACGTCATCGTCTCGGGCGGGATCAATATCTCGCTCGATCGCGTCGAGCGCATCGTCCGCACCGTCCCCGGATTCGTCGATGCGGTCGTCGTGCCGGTCGCCGACGAGCGCTGGGGTGAGGCGTCGATCGTCGTGGCTGCGGGGGTGACGTCGGATGCCGCGGATGCAGAGGCCGATCCCGACCTTCCGACCCTCCGCGGGCTCGTCGGGGATGAGCTCGGTGCGCCGGCTCGGCCCCGTGCCGTCCTGCGGGTGCCGCGACTGCCGATGCTCGCCAGTGGCAAGCCCGACCGGCCGGCCCTGGCGGCGCTCGCGCGCGCGTGGGCCGAGCGGATCGCTCCCGAGCGCTGAGGTCCGCGACGCCGTCACAGCGGATCCATGCCCATCCGGGCATAGGATTCTGGCGTGGCAGGCAGCACCCGGAAGAAGAAGTCGCGCGCGGCGCATCACGCGAAGCAGAAGCCGCGCGGCAATCCGCAGCGCGCGCGTGTGTCGGGCGATCCCGCGCACGTGACACGGGCCACCGCGCGCGACTGGATCGGCGCCGCGCGCCTACGGACGCTCCCGCTCGCCGTCGCGCCCGTGGTCATCGGCACGGGGGCGGCTCGTCTCGACGGGACGCCGCTGCGCTGGGTGCTGGCCCTGTGCTGCCTGGTCGTGGCGGTGGCGATTCAGATCGGCGTCAACTACGCGAACGACTACAGCGACGGCATCCGCGGCACCGACGACCATCGGGTCGGTCCCGCCCGCCTCACCGCCTCGCGCCGGGCGAAGCCGCGCACCGTGCTCACGGTCGCCCTCGTCTTCTTCGCGATCGCCGCGGCAGCGGGTCTGGCCATCATCGTCCGCACCGGCTACTGGTGGATGGCGCTCATCGGCGCCGCCTGCCTGGTCGCCGCGTGGTTCTACACCGGCGGCAAGCGTCCCTACGGCTACGCGGGACTGGGCGAGCTGTTCGTCTTCGTGTTCTTCGGTCTCGTCGCCACGGTGGGCACCACGTTCGTGCAGATCGGCACGGTGCCGCAGGAGAGCTGGTTCGGCGCCGTGATCGCCGGCCTGCTGGCCTGCGCCGTGCTGCTGGCGAACAACCTCCGCGACATCGATCAGGACCGTCTCGCCGGCAAGCGCACCCTCACGGTGCGCATCGGTCGGCGCGCCACGCAGGTGCTGTTCACCGCGCTCGTCGTCATCGCCTTCGCCCTCGTCGCCATCCTCGCGGTGTTCTACCCGCTGGCATGGCTGGCGATGCTCGCGCTGATCCCCGCGGCGTGCGCCGTGCTCATCGTCTGGACGTACCGCGCACCGCGCGAGCTGGTCGTCGCGCTGGGGCTGACCTCGCTGACCTCGCTGGCCCTGTCGCTGCTGCTCTACTGGGCTTTCACCGGCTGAGCGCGCCCGCTCGAGGAGCCGCCGACGGGCTCACTCCGACGGCGTCGAGGCGACCTGGTCGGCCGCGGCATCCTCGGCGTCTTCGTCGGTGTCGCGACGGGCACGCCGGCGCGCGGCGAGACCGGCGGTCAGATCGTCGAGCGGGCGGCGCAGGAAGAGCACCGAGAGGCTGAGCCCGATGAGCGCGGCGAAGATCGCCGACAGCCAGTAGTACTCGCGCATGATCGGGAAGAGCATCATGATCGCGAACGGCACGACGAACACCAGAAGACGAAGGACGGTGTAGACGAGGGCCGAACGGACACGCATGTGTCCAGCCTACGCGCGTGGCGTCGGTGCGCCGTCCTCGGATCTCGCACGGCGCGCGCCGCCTAGGATGGAGGGGTGGTGCGCATCCTGCTGCCTCTGGCGCTGTTGCTGATCGCCTTCTGGGTGTACAGCATCGTCGACTGCGCCCTGCAGCCGCCCACTCGTCACCGCGGCGTCAGCAAGCCGCTGTGGATCGTCATCGTCGTGCTGCTTCCGGTCATCGGCGGCGTGATGTGGTTCGTGGTCGGTCGCGGCCGAGCGCGGCCCCAGAACGCTTTCCGCGCACCCGACGACAACCCCGACTTCCTCGGGAGCCTGCGCAGCGTCTCGATCGCCGATCAGGACGAGCGCATCCGTCGCCTCGAAGAGGAGCTCGCCGCCCTCGATGCCGAGGGGCTCGATCCCGACCGCGGCCCGCAGTCGCATCCGCCGGTGAGCGGCGACGACGACCCGGACGAGCACCGTCGCGGCAGCGTCGCCTGACATGGACGACAGCGCTCTCGCCGGTCGTGCACCGGCGACGGATGCCGCAGCCGCCCTGCTCGGACGCCTGGCGGAACTCGGGGTCGCGCACATCGTCGTCAGCCCCGGATCGCGCTCTCAGGCGCTCGCACTGGTCGCCGCCGAACTGGAGAAGCGCGGCGACGTACGCGTGCACGTGCGCATCGACGAACGCGTCGCCGGTTTCACCGCGCTCGGCATCGGCCGCGAGTCCGGCATGCCCGCCGCCGTCGTGTGCACCTCCGGCACCGCGGTCGCGAATCTGCTGCCCGCGGCTCTCGAAGCGCATCACGCCGGCGTGCCCCTGCTGCTGCTCACGGCCGACCGTCCTCCCGAGCTGCGCGGCGTCGGCGCCAACCAGACGACCCGCCAGCCCGGAATGTTCGCGCCGAACATGCGTCTGGAAGAAGACCTGCCCGTGCCCGACGCGCTCGATGCGGACGGCACCGGCGAGCAGTCGATGATGCTCCGCCGGGTTGCGGAGGACGCGGTCGCGGCCGCCCTCGGCACGGGCACGAGGCAGGCCGGACCGGTGCACCTCAACCTGCCGCTGCGTGAGCCCCTGGCTGGTGTGCTGCCGTCGTGGCTGGGCACGACCGAGCTCGACCTTCCCGCGCCCGCGCTCGGCCCCGACGTCGCCGGCGACGAGCTGAGCGCGACCGAGCCGTCGGGAGCGCTCTACCAGGGCGGCGGCGGCATCGGCGAGGCGAACCATCCCGCCGACCCGGAGGTCGATCCGCACGTGCTGGTGCGTGGCCCCCGCACCGTGGTGATCGCCGGGGCCGATGCCGGCCCCGCTGCCGAGGCGCTCGCGCACGCGGGCGGCTGGCCGCTGATCGCCGAGATCGTCAGCGGCGCCCGCTTCGGCCGCAACCTCGTGCACGGCTACCGCGGACTGCTGCGCGATGCGGAGCTGGGCGGCCGCATCGAGCGCGCCGTCGTCTTCGGTCATCCGACGCTCACCCGCGAGGTCACCGCGCTGCTGTCGCGTGACGACGTCGAGGTGCTCGCCGTGCGCGGGCCGGGAGAGCCGCTCAACCTCAACGGCACCTCGGTCTCGGTCGACGCCGTCGTGGCCGCCGTGGGCGAGATGGACCGTGAGTGGTTCGGCGCCTGGATGCGGGCGTCCCGCGCGGCATCCGTCGATCTCGCGCCGCCGGCGCCGGATGCCGCCGCGCTGTCGTCTGCGGTACCCGCCGAACGCCTCGGCGCCATCGCGTCCGAGCTCGCCGTCGCGCGCGCCCCGATCGACCGGGTGGGACTCGTCGATGCCGTGTGGCGGGCGACCTGGCCCCACGACCGGCTGTTCTTCGCCTCGTCGCGCCTCGTGCGTGTCGCAGACGGCGTGCTCGGCGGCAAGAAGGTGCCGGTCCACGCCAACCGCGGACTCGCCGGCATCGACGGCACCATCGCGACGGGCATGGGGATCGCGATCGCGAGCCAGACCGGCGCCGACGTCGGCGTGACCCGTGTGCTGACCGGCGATCTCGCCTTCCTCTACGACGTGGGGGCGCTTCTGCTGCCGGTCGGTGAGACGGCGCCGCGGCTGCAGGTCGTCGTCGGCAACGACGGCGGGGGAACGATCTTCGACGGGCTCGAGGTCGCCGGAATCGCCGGGCCCGACGCCATGCGGCGGGTGCTCTACACGCCGCAGGACGTGGATCTGGCGCCGCTGGCCGCCGCGTACGGCTGGGAGTACGTCCGCGTCGCCACGCGCGCCGAGCTCGACCAGGCGCTCACCGCCCGCGTCGTCGGGCGGCAGATCATCGAGGTCGCCCTCGCGCGCTGAACACCCTGGCCGGATCCGGCTGCCCGCGCCATGATGTGGAGATGACCGCGAGAAGCCAGAAGAACTGGAACGCCGATCCCGCCGAGCTCCTGCGCGTCGGCCCGGGGTTCCGACTCGCCGATCTCGATCCGGCATCCACTCCGGGCTACGACGGCGACAAAGACCAGGGGCAGAGCGACCTCGAGGCGGGTGCGGACGAGCTCGATGAGCTGCAGGAGCGCCTCTACGCGCAGAGCCGTGTCGAAGAGGGCGCTCCGGCGGTGCTGCTGGTGCTGCAGGCGATGGACTCCGCGGGCAAGGGCGGCATCGTCCGCCACGTGGTCGGATCGGTCGATCCGCAGGGCGTCGCGCTCGCCGCGTTCAAGAAGCCGACGCCCGAGGAACTCGCGCACGACTTCCTGTGGCGCATCGAGAAGCGTGTACCCGCACCCGGCTTCATCGGGGTGTTCGACCGGTCGCACTACGAGGACGTCCTCATCGGCCGGGTGCGGGCGCTCGCGCCTGCCGACGAGATCGAGCGCCGCTACGACGCCATCGTCGCCTTCGAGAAGGGGCTCGTCGATCGCGGCATCCGCATCGTCAAAGTGATGCTGCACATCTCCGCCGACGAGCAGAAGAGCCGGCTGGGGGAGCGGCTGGACCGACCCGACAAGCACTGGAAGTACAACCCCGGCGACATCGACGAACGCCGCCTCTGGGACGAGTACATGGCGGCCTACCAGACGGTGTTCGCGCGCACCTCGACCCCCGAGGCGCCGTGGTTCGTCGTGCCCGCCAACCGCAAGTGGTACGCACGTCTGGCCGTCCAGGCGCTCCTGCTGGATGCGCTCGAAGACATCGATCCGCACTGGCCCGCCGCCGACTTCGACGTCGCGGCCGAGAAGAAACGCCTCGCCGACAGCTGACCCCGGGCGCGCCCTACGCCAGGGCGTCGACGATCGGGCGGAACTTCACGCGGGTCTCGAGCATCTCGGCCTCGGGGTCGCTGCCGGCGACGATCCCGGCGCCGGCGTGCGCGCGGAACGGGATGCCGTCGGCATCCGCCGCCGCGAGATCGAACTGAGCCCCGCGCAGCGCGATCGCCCACTCGCCATCGCCGTTCGCGTCGACCCACCCGACGGGTCCGGCGTAGCGGCCGCGGTCGAACGGTTCGATGCGACGGATCGCGGCCAGAGCGGCCGCCGTCGGTGTTCCCGCGACGGCCGCCGTCGGGTGCAGCACCCCCAGCAGGTCGAGGGCGGAGGTCTCGGCGGCGGTCGTGGCCTCCACATCGGTCGCGAGGTGCCACACGTTCGGCAGCGCGAGAGTGAACGGCTGCTCCGCGGCCGCCAGCGCGCTCGCGTGCGGCGAGAGGGCGTCGACGAGACTGCGCACGGCGTACTGGTGCTCGGCGAGGTCCTTGGCGCTCGTCGCCAGGCGCAGCGCCGCCTCGCGATCGGCGTCCGGGCCGGCGCCCCGAGCGACCGTGCCGGCGAGCACCCGCGCGGTCACCTGGCCCCCCGAGACGGTGACGAGCGTCTCGGGGCTCGCGCCGATGAGCCCGTGCACGGCGTAGACCCACGTGTCGGGGTACGACGAGGCGAGCGAGCGCGCGAGTCGCCGGAGGTCGGCGCCGGCCGGAACCGTGCCGGCCAGCTCCCGAGCGAGCACGACTTTGCTGACCTCTCCGGAGGCGATCGCGGCAAGTCCCGCACGGACCGCATCCTGATAGCCCTCCGGAGTCAGCGCGCCGGGTCCCACCGCGGCCGACCAGTGCGGGCCGTAGCCGATCGCGCGGGGCTCATCGGGCTCGGGGGCGCCGTCGTCGGGCAGCACCCAGCTCACCCAGGTGCGGCCCTCGCGCGTGCCGATCGTCATCCGCGGCACCGTCAGCACCGCGGTCGCGGCCGACTCCACGTCGAACGGCAACGCGCCGAAGGCGATCAGGCCGCTGCCGGAAACGCCGACGTGGTCGTCCACCGTCGCCGCCGCCGCAACTGCGCGCCAGCGGTCGGCGAGGGTTGCGGCATCCGCCGCCGGCACCTCCATGCGCAGCGCCGAGCCGACGCCCACGAGCCACGATCCGCGTCGCGCCCACACCAGGGGGTCGGCCGGATCGGCGTATTCGAGCAGGTCGTCGATCGCGGCGATCTCCCGGCTCACGATGCGCAGGCGGGGTGGCAGGAGCGGCGCGGAACTCACCCGATCAGCCTAATCCGCCGGGCGCGCCGCAGCCGGGCGCCGAAGGTCAGGGCGGGTTAGGCTCCCGCCATGACCGATCGACCCGCGCCCGGCACCCCGCTCGTCTTCCGCTGGCGCAAGTGGGGCGGCGGACCGCACTGGGAGCACGAGTGCGTGTATCTCGGCAGCGACGTCCACGGCGACTGGGTCGGTCAGC
This sequence comes from Sphingomonas sp. BLCC-B65, assembly GCF_028550675.1. Taxonomy (NCBI): domain Bacteria; kingdom Pseudomonadati; phylum Pseudomonadota; class Alphaproteobacteria; order Sphingomonadales; family Sphingomonadaceae; genus Sphingomonas; species Sphingomonas sp. BLCC-B65. The sequence continues at coordinate 2,547,863 of NZ_JAQQGL010000001.1, forward strand.
GCGACGGCTGGCGCAGTGCCCGACCGGGCGTCGACACGGTCAGCGACGGCGACAACGTCACCCTGATCCCGCCGAGCGGCGAATACGCCGCCACCCTCAACGCGACCCACCCGCGCATCGCGATCTACATCGATGTGGCGTGGGATCTGCGATGGGATGCCGCGGCGGATCCCGCCGGCATCCCGAGCCCCACGGGCATCGACATGGACCTCGACGTCGTGCGTGCCCGCGACGGCCGCGGCATCTGGATCGACGACCGCGACGAGTGGGACGAGCATCGCGTGCAGTACGGCTACCCGAGGGAGATCGTCGAGCGCCTCGAGACCGTGGCGGTCGAGCTCGAAGCCGAGGTCCGTGCCGAGCGGGCGCCCTACGACCAGGCGACGGCGGCGCACTGGCTCGCCGTGCTCGCGGCGCTGCCTCATCGCTGAGAGCCGCCGCGCTGCCGCGCTGCCGCGCCGCCGCGAGCGCGCCTAGGATCGAAGGGTGAGTGAACACCGCGCCGACCTGGGCAAGGATCCGTCCCGCGTGAGCGGCATGTTCGACGAGGTCGCCGCCGGTTACGACCGCACGAACACCGTGTTGAGCCTCGGCAACGATCGGCTTTGGCGCATCGCCACGACGCGTGCCATCGCTCCGCGGCCCGGTCAGCGCATCCTCGACCTCGCCGCCGGGACGGGCGCGAGCTCGGTCGCCCTGGCGCGCAGCGGCGCAGAGGTGGTGGCCGGCGACTTCTCGCCGGGCATGATCGCCGAGGGCCGCCGTCGTCACGGACATGTGCCCAACGTCACCTTCGTCGAGGCCGATGCGATGGCGCTGCCGTTCGCCGACGGCGAGTTCGACGTGGTCACCATCTCGTTCGGCCTGCGCAACGTCAACGATCCGAAGAAGGCGCTCACCGAGATGCTGCGGGTCACCGCGCCCGGCGGCATGCTGCTGGTGTGCGAGTTCTCGCACCCGCAGAACCCCGCGTTCGCGAGCCTCTACCGGTTCTACAACGACCGGATCCTGCCGACGGTGGCGCGCAGCGTGAGCTCGAACGCCGACGCGTACGACTACCTCAACGAGTCGATCAAAGACTGGCCCGACCAGGTGACGCTCTCCTCGTGGATCCGCGACGCCGGCTGGACCCGCGTCGCCCACCGCGACCTCACCTTCGGCATCGTCGCGCTGCACCGCGCGATCAAGCCGCTCGTCTGAGCCCCGTTTCGACTCGCTGCCCTCGCTCACCGAGCGGGGGAGACAGCGACTCCCGGTCGTTGAGCGAGGGCGCGTAGCGCCCGAGTCGAAACGGCCTCCGCGACCGCGGGTGCGACGGCCGCGGGTAGGCTGGGAGGGTGACTGCGAGCTCCTCCGCTGCCGGTGCGCGATTGACGGCCAACCTCGGTCTGACCGAGCGTGTGCTCGCTGGTCCCCGGATGCGCAAGCTGCTCGCCGTCGTCGAGGACGGCCTCGACCGCGTCGAGGACACCCTCGCCCGCGAGCTGCGGGTCAGTGACGCGCTCGCCGACGCCACGACGCGCTATCTCTACGAGGCCGGCGGCAAGCGGGTGCGTCCCATGCTCACGCTCCTGACCGCGCAGCTGGGCGAAGGCACCACCGAGCACGTCATCACCGGTGCCACGGCCCTGGAGATGACCCACCTGGGTTCGCTCTATCACGACGACGTCATGGACGGTGCGGACGTGCGTCGCGGGGTCCCCAGCGCCCACGCCGTGTGGGGCAACAACGTCGCCATCCTCACCGGCGACCTCATGTTCTCGCGCGCCAGCCAGCTGATGGCCCAGATCGGCGAACGCGCGATCCGTCTGCAGGCCGACACGTTCGAGCGTCTCGTCCTCGGACAGATGCACGAGACGGTGGGCGCTCAGGCCGGCGAGGACCCCGTCGACTTCTACCTGCAGGTGCTGGCCGACAAGACCGGATCGCTGATCGCGGCATCCGCTCAGGCCGGCATCCTCTTCTCGGACGCGCCCTCCGAGTACCGTCAGCCCGCGCTGGAATACGGCGAGAAGGTCGGCGTGGCCTTCCAGCTGCTCGATGACGTCATCGACCTTTCCGACGACCCCGCCGAGACGGGCAAGGTCCCCGGCACCGACCTGCGCGCCGGCGTGCCGACCATGCCCTACCTGCTTCTCGCCCGGGCCGCCGACCCGGCCTCGCGCGCGCTGAAGGCCACGATCGACGACGGCGTGGCGCGCATCGCCGACGGAGCCGATCCTGCGATCCTCGACGAGGCGATGCAGCAGCTGCGTGCACACGCCGTGACCGCCGAGACCCGCGCCAAGGCGTACGAGTGGGCGGATGCCGCGATCGCGGCGATCGATCCGCTTCCGGCCGGTCCCGTGCGCGATGCGCTGGTCAAACTCGCCCACGTCATCGTCGACCGCTCGAGCTGATCGCGTCTCGACCCGGGCCTGCCGGCCCTTGCCCCACGACCGGATGAACACGAAGGACACACCCATGACCAAGCTGAGGCTGGCCATCGTCGGCGCGGGCCCCGCCGGCATCTACGCGGCGGACATCCTGTTGAAGGCCGAGCGCAAGTTCGACGTCTCGATCGATCTGTTCGATCACCTTCCCGCCCCCTACGGACTCGTGCGCTACGGTGTCGCCCCCGACCACCCCCGCATCAAGGGGATCATCACCGCCCTTCGCGACGTGCTCGATCGCGGTGACATCCGCATCTTCGGCAACGTCCGCTTCGGTCAGGACCTCACCCTCGACGACCTGAAGCAGCACTACAACGCCGTCATCTTCGCCACCGGTGCGATCAAGGATGCCGACCTCGACATCCCCGGCATCGATGCGGCCGGCTCGTTCGGCGCGGCCGACTTCGTCAGCTGGTACGACGGACACCCGGACTTCCCGCGCGAGTGGCCGCTGGATGCGGCATCCGTCGCCGTGATCGGAAACGGCAACGTCGCGCTCGACGTCGCGCGTGTGCTCGCCAAGCACGCCGAAGACCTCCTCGTCACCGAGATCCCCGCGAATGTGCAGGCCGGGCTCGAGGCTTCGCAGGTGACCGACGTGCACGTGTTCGGTCGCCGCGGCCCCGCCCAGGTCAAGTTCACCCCGCTGGAGCTGCGCGAGCTCGGCGAGCTGCGCGACGTCGACATGGTCGTCTACGACGAGGACTTCGACTACGACGAGGCGTCGCGCGCCGCGGTCGCCAGCAACAAGCAGGTGATGGTCATCGATCGGGTGCTGCAGTCGTGGCGTCAGCGGCCGGGCGTCAACAACGCCGGAGGCGAGGCGTCGCGCCGGCTGCACCTGCACTTCTGGGCCAAGCCCGTCGAGGTGAAGACCGACGACAGCGGCCGCGTCGCCGCTCTCGTGTACGAGCGCACCCGTCCGGACGGTCAGGGCGGCGTCATCGGCACCGGCGAGCTGCGCGAGGTGCCGATCCAGCAGCTGTACCGCGCCGTCGGCTACTTCGGATCGCCGCTGCCGGGCGTGCCGTTCGACAAGAAGCACGGCGTGATCCCCAATCACGAGGGTCAGGTGCTGCACAAGGACTCCAACGAGCGCGTGCCCGGCGTCTATGCGACCGGCTGGATCAAGCGCGGCCCGGTCGGACTCATCGGGCACACGAAGTCGGACGCGATGGAGACGATCAGCCACCTCATCAACGACCAGGCGTCGTGGTGGCAGCCCGCCGACCCGTCGCCGGAGGCGATCCCCGCCCTGCTGGCCGAGCGCGGCGTCGCGTGGACGGACCTCGACGGGTGGCATCGTCTCGACGAGCACGAGGTCGCTCTCGGCGCCCCGCACGAGCGTGCGCGCATCAAGGTCGTCGACCGCGACGAGATGGTCCGGGTCTCGCGCGGCGAGTAAGGCGTCGGTTCGGGAGGAGATGTCGCGTCGGGAGGTCGCTGTCGCGGCATCCGTCCTCCCGAACGGAAATCTCCTCCGCTGGCGCGCGCGGGTGGGCCTGCTTCGACTCCTCCCCAGCGGGGAGAGGCGACAGGTTGTGTACGGATGCCGCGGAGCGCGGGGTCGCCGGCTGTGGCTCGGGTCACGATGTCGCACATGGATGCCGCGACGTGGGCCCGTGCATGCGGAGGCGTGGTCCGCAGCGATCGGATCGCTCGAGCCGGATACGGGCGCGGTGCGCTCGACCGCGCGGTGGCGCGGCGGGAGCTGGTGCGCGTGGCTCGCGGCTGGTTGGCCGTACCGGATGCCGACCCGCACCTGATCGCGGCGGCACGGTCGGGCGTGGTGATCTCGTGCGTGACGCAGGCGCGCCGGCGCGGCTGGTGGGTGCACGACGACGACGCGCGCGTTCACGTCGCCGCTCACGCTCACGCCGGGAGGGCGCCGACGGCCACCGCGGTCGTGCACTGGGCGCGGCCGGTGGTGCCGCGGCATCCGGATGCACTGGTCGATGCTCGCGAGAACGTGCTCGCTGCGGTCGCCGCGTGCCAACCGTTCGAGGTCGCGTTGGCGGTGTGGGAGTCGGCTCTGCGGAAGGAAGAGGTCAGCGCCCCGGCGCTGGCACGGCTTCGCCTTCCGGCCTGTGCGCGCCGTGTGCTCGCGGCGGCGGAGGTCTGGTCCGACTCGGGATTGGAGACGATCGTCGTGCCCCGGTTGCGGTGGATGCGTCTGTCGCTGCGGCGCCAGATCTGGATCGCCGGCCACCGCGTCGACCTGCTCATCGGCGAGCGGCTCGTCTTGCAGATCGACGGCGGCCACCATGTCGGAGGGCAGCGCGATGCCGACAACGCGCACGATGCCGCCCTCATGCTGCTCGGGTATCACGTGATCCGCGTCGGCTATCGACAGGTGATCCATCAGTGGGAGCAGGTGCAGGACGTGCTCATGCGTGCGGTCGCCCAGGGACTCCACCTCGCGCGCTGAACCGCCCGGGAGGAGATGTCGCGTCGGGAGGTCGCTGCCGCGGCATCCGTCCTCCCGAACGGAAATCTCCTCCGCTATCCCCGTCGCCCCGCACAGAGGGGCCGCGGATAGGCTGGCGAGATGGTGGGCGAGTGGGTCGCAGACATCCTCGGGCCGGGCTTCGAACAGCTCACGCTCGAGCTCGGCGCGGACGCCGATCCCGCCACCCTCGTGCGCTCCCTCCCGCGGATGCCGTGGCTGCGACCGTTGAACGGTGTGGACGTGCTGTACGTGCACGGGTGGTCGGACTACTTCTTCCAGACGGAGCTGGCGCGCTTCTGGACGGGCCTCGGTGCCCGGTTCTACGCCCTGGACCTGCACGGATACGGCCGGAGCCTGCGCCCGGGGCAGATCCCGGGATACGTCACGACGCTCGACGACTACGATCCCGACATCGCCGCCGCCCTCGCCGCGATGGGCACGCACGATCGCGGCCGGCGGCTCGTGCTGCTGGGGCACTCGACGGGAGGACTCACCCTGAGCCTCTGGGCGGCACGGCATCGCGGCGCGGCCTCCGCCGTCGTGCTCAACAGTCCGTGGCTGGAGCTGCAGACGGGTGCGATCGGGCGTCAGGCCATCGCCCCGATCATCGCGATGCGGGCACGCTTCGACCCTCTCGGCGCGCACCCGGTCGTCGATCTCGGCTTCTACACGCGCGCGCAGCGCGAACTGGGGACCCTGCCCGACAGTCCCGAAGGCTGGCGTCCCGAGCGGGGCTTTCCCACCCATCCGGGCTGGCTCGCCGCCGTGATGCGGGGTCACGCCACGGTCGCCGGCGGCCTGACGATCGACGCCCCGGTGCTCACCCTGCTCTCCGCCGCATCGACGACGCCGCTGCAGTGGGCGCCGGAGATGACCTCCACCGACAGCGTGCTGGTGGTCGCCGACATCGCCCGTGCGGCGACGCGGATCGGCTCTCTCGTGACGGTCGCGCACATCGACGGCGCGATCCACGACGTGTTCCTGTCGGCGCCGGAGCCGAGGGATGCCGCGTACGGCGTACTGCGCCGCTGGCTCGTCTCGGGCGCGCTGGGCTGATCCGCGCCGCTCAGCCGCCGGCGGTGGGAGTCGGAGACGGGCTCACGCTCAGGCTCGGCGACGGCGACGGCGACGGCGCCGGGCCGCCGAGCAGCGAGGGATGGGTCAGCTTCCACCAGTCGTCGGGAGGGGCGATCGTTCCGCGCACGGCCACCGCGACGCTGGCACTGCGGCCGCCGGAGGTCCACGTCGCGATGCCGATCTGCTGGCCGTCCTGGCCGGTCGGCGCAATCGTCAGCGTGATCGATGCGGTGATCGGCGTATCGGACCACGTGAGCAGGCTCTCGTCGCGCGACAGCACCAACTGCGCCTCCCCGCCCCAGGGGCTCGTCACCGTGCCGACCGGTGTTCCCGCTTTCGCGACCGGCACCAGGTGCACGCCGGCGGCGACGCTGCGCAGCGCGGTGGTGACATCGGCATCCACCTGCTCCCGCGACTGCCCATCGAGCGAGACGCCGACGATCTTCAGCGGTTCGCCCAGTCCGGGGTTGCTCGTCGCGGTGTAGAGCAGTGCGAACGTCCCGGCGCCGAGGTTGCCCGTCTTCAGGCCGGTCACACCGTCGCTGCCGAGCAGATCGTTGGTGTTGTCCACCTCTCCGACCGTCGGGACGGTGGCCGACGACATCGACGTGATCCGGGCGAGAGCGGGGTTGGCCGCGGCGAGCTGTCCGATGGCGAGCAGATCACTCGGTGTGCTCGTGTTGCGCTCATCGATGCCGGTGGGCTCGACGATCGTCGTTCCGTTCAGCTGGTGAGCCTGGAGCCACGTGCGCGTCGCGGAGACGTAGCCCGAACGGGAGCCGAAGGCCCACATCGCCACCGCGTCGGCATAGTTGCTCGCCGACGGCAACAGCATGGTGGTCAGGGCGTCGCGCAGCGACATGGAGCTGCCGGTCGGCATGGCGGCCACGGTCGCGCCGAGCACGTAGTACTGGTCGTACAGGTCGTGGTCGGCCTTGTCGAACGTGATCGTCGGACCGGGGTCGTCGGCGCTCTGCAGCGGATGAGCGTCGAGCACGACGAGCGCGGTGATCAGCTTGCTGATGCTCGCGATCGGTCGGGGCTGGTCGTCACCGCTCACCGCGTGCAGTCCCGCCGCCCCCAGATCGCCCGCGGCGCCGACCACCGAGATCGCGGCGGCCCGTCCGGAGGGCATCGCCAGCGCTGCTGGGGCGCCCGGCGTCACGGTCGGAACGCGTGTCGTCGTCTCGAGCGCCGGCAACGGCGCCGACAGAGCCCACGCCGTGTAGCCGCCGGCGCCGGCGACGATCGCGAGCACGACACCTGCGGCGATCAGCCAGCCGCGGCGGCGGCGGCGCCGACGTCGGCGCAGGCGCTCGGCATCCTCGGCGGACAACGACACGTGCGACGCACCGCTGGGGGCCGAGCCCATCAGGTCGGCGAAGTCGTCGAGCCCGTCGTCGTGCGGCATGGTCATCGGCCTCCCCGTGCGGTGACGGCGCACGCCGGGAGCCGCGGCATGACAGCGGAGGAGCTCACTCTGCGAGCGTATCCGGTCGCGCACGCGGCGAGAGCCTCCATACCGTGTCGGCGGGCGCTTCGGCAACCCATCCGGGCGTCGGGCGCGAGCATGGCAGGATTTCGGAGCGGACACCCGATCCGATCGGGCCACGGCTCCGAACAAGAGGCAGCTACGCCCATCCCGAAGGAGAGCTCCGTCCGTGAGAGAAGTCTCGACTGCGCCGCTTGCCGACCTGTCGGCGTACCGCAATGTCACCGACCTGCTGACGCGTCGGGTCGACGAGGCTCCCGACCACGTCGCCTTCGACGTGCGCGACGGAGAACGGTGGCGGCCGGTGACGACAGCCGCCTTTGCCGCCGAGGTGCGCGCGGTCGCCAAGGGGCTGCTGGCCGACGGCCTGCAAACCGGCGACGCCGTGGCGATCATGGCCCCGACGCGCTACGAGTGGGCCGTCGCCGACCTGGCCGTCTGGTTCGCGGGAGGCGTCGTCGTGCCCATGTACGACTCCTCCGCGCCGAGCCAGGTCGCGGCGATCGTCGCCGACGCCGGAGTGCGCGTCGCCTTCTTCGGTGACGAGCGCTCCCGGTCCGCGTTGGCGGCGGCCGGGGTACCGACCGTCTTGTCCCTGACGCGTGGCCTGGCCGACCTCGCCGCTCGCGGCGGCCTCGTCGACGACGCCGTACTCGAGCGTGCCCGCACGGATGCCGGCCCCACCTCGCCCGCGACGATCGTCTACACCTCGGGCACGAGCGGCACGCCCAAGGGCGTCGTGCTCAGTCACGAGAACTTCCTCGGGCAGGTGCTCAACATCGCCGCTGCATACTCCGACATCGTGCGGGCGGACGGCAGCACGGTGATCTTCCTTCCCCTGGCGCACGTGCTGGCCCGGGGGCTGCAGCTGATCTGTCTCGCCAGCGGCATGCGCATCGCTCATCTCTCGGAGCCGTCGGAAGTCGTCGCCTCGCTCGCGGAGCTGCGCCCGACCTTCCTCGTGGTCGTGCCCCGCATTCTCGAGAAGATCGCCGCGGCGGCCGCGGCGAAGGCCGCCGACAAGCACCTCGGGCGGGTCTGGGATGCCGCGGTTCGCACCGCCACGCAGCTCGCACGGCGTGAGGAGCAGATCGACGACGGCGAGCGGCCCGCGTCGTCGTGGAGCCTGGGGCTGCGTCGCCGCGTGTTCGACGCCCTCTTCTACCGTCGCATCCGCGGCCTCATGGGCGGGCGCATCGGCTACGTGCTCTCGGGCGGCGCGACGTTGCCGTCACGGCTGTCGTTGCTGTTTCGCGGCATGGGTGTTCCGGTGATCGAGGGGTACGGGCTGACCGAGACGACCGCGCCTCTCACCGGCAACCTTCCCGGTCGCATCCGCTCGGGTACCGTCGGGGTGCCGCTTCCCGGCTCGACCGTGCGCATCGCCGACGACGGCGAGGTGCTCGCGAAGGGCGTCGGTGTGTTCGCCGGCTATCGCAACGCGGACGATGACCGTGACGCCTTCGTCGACGGTTTCTTCCGCACTGGTGATCTCGGCAGGCTCGACGAGCGCGGCCGTCTCGTGCTGGAGGGACGCGTCAAGGACGTCGTCACGACGTCGGGTGGCAAGACCGTCGCCCCCGCGCGGTGGGAAGCGGCGATCGAAGAGCACCCCGTCATCTCCTCGGCGGTGACCGTGGGGGAGGGGCGGCCGTATCTGACCGCACTCATCGTGCTCGACCAGGATGCGGTCACCGCCGCACGCGGCAGCGCCGTGGCGCTGGATGACCCCGACCTCCGCGCAGAGGTGCAGCGGGCCGTCGACGAAGCCAACGCGCTGGTCTCGCGCAGCGAGCAGGTGCGACGGTTCGCGCTCGTCTTCGCGGATGCCGAGGATCGCGAGATCGTGACGCCGACGCTGAAGATCCGGCGTCGTCAGCTGCTCGACCGCGAGTCGGGCACCATCGACGCCCTCTACCTCTGACCCGCCCTACGCCCCTCAACCGGAGAACTCCCATGTCACAGCGCCCGGGCGCCATCCTCGTCACCATCCTCGTCGCGCTCGGCATCGGCGCAGCACTCGCCGTCGCCGGCGGAAGCGCCGGCGCATCGTGGGGCGGCATCCCGCTGTTCGCGCTCGCGGTCGTCGTGGCATTCGCGATCCAGGTCGTCGCCTACATTCCGGCGGCGCTGCTGCGTACCGAGAAGTTCTTCGATCTCACGGGAGGCCTGACGTTCGCACTGGTCGCGATCGTCTTGCTCGCGGCCGTCGCGCCGGCCTCGGTGCGGGCGTGGGTGCTGGCCGTCATGATCGTCGTGTGGGGAGTGCGGCTGTCCGTATTCCTGTACGTGCGGGTGCACGCGCAGGGCGCGGACGGCCGCTTCGATGACATCAAGATCAACCCATTGGCGTTCCTGCGGGTCTGGATCATCCAGGGCCTGTGGGTCGCCGTCACGTCGTCGGCCGCGTGGGTCGGCATCACCGCTACCACCGCGGGTGGGCTCGACGTCTGGATCGTCATCGGTGCCGTGGTGTGGCTCGTGGGCCTGGTCATCGAGGTCGTCGCCGACGGGCAGAAGGCGGCGTTCCGCAAGGATGCCGCCAACAAGGGGCGCTTCATCGATTCGGGCGTCTGGGCGTGGTCGCGGCATCCGAACTACTTCGGCGAGATCCTCGTCTGGGTCGGCGTCGCGATCGTCGCGCTGCCGGCGGCGGTGGGCTGGCAGTGGGTCACCGTGATCTCGCCGCTGTTCGTGATCCTTCTGCTGACGCGGGTGAGCGGCATCCCGATGCTGGAGAAGCGCGCCGACGCGCGCTGGGGTGACGAGCCGGCCTATCAGGAGTACAAGAAGCGCACCCCGGTGCTGGTGCCCGGTCTCGGTCGCGGCTGAGCGGCTGGCGCCGCGGGTCAGCGCACCGTGACGCGCGTGCCGACCTCGACATCCTTGTAGAGGTGCGCGATCGCGTCGGTGGGCATGTGGACGCAGCCGTGCGAGCCGTTCTGCAGGTAGCCGTCGGTGCCGAAGGGGAAGGTCTGCCACGAGGCGTCGTGGAAGCCGACGTCGCCGTCGTCGAAGGGCATCCAGTACGCGACGTGGTCGTCCCACGAGCCGTGGCGGTCGTGGCCGACAAGCTCGGTGTCGCGGGTCATGCGACTGATCGCGAACGTTCCGGTCGGCGTCGCGTAGTCCGGGTCGAAACCGGAGGCGCCGGTGGTCACCGCCGAGTCCATCAGCAGATTCTCGCCCGAGCACTCCCAGAGGTGCTGCGCCGCGATGCTGACGTACACGTGCAGCACGCCGTCACGCGCCGCCTCGCGGCCGGGCCCCGTGCAGTTCGCATCCGGTGAGGGCGTCGTATGGACCGTCCACACGGCCGGCGTGGGCGTCGGCGCCGGAGTGGGTGTCGGTGTCGGTGTCGACGAGGGCGTCGCGGTCGGGGTGGCTGCTGCGGTCGGGGTGGATGCCGCGGGCGCCGCGGATGCTGCGGGTGTGCTGCAGCCCGCAAGGCACAACAAGGCCGCTGCGGCGGAGGCCGTCGCAGCGGCAACGAGGGGCGGCCGACGATGGGGCGCGATCATCCCCGGAATCTATGCGAAGCGGTGATGAATCCGGTGAGTGCCGCCCGCCCGCGTGCCTTACCGGTAGTTGACGAACTGGAGGTCGACGTCGAGGTCGGCGGCCTTGAGCATGCGCTGAACCTCCTGCAGGTCGTCGCGCGACTTCGACTGCACGCGCAGCTCGTCGCCCTGGATCTGCGCCTTGACCGACTTGGGGCCTTCGTCGCGGATGAGCTTGGTGATCTTCTTCGCGTTCTCGGAGGAGATCCCCTCTTTGAGCGTCGACGTGATGCGGTACTCCTTGCCCGAGGGCTGCGGCTCACCCGACTCGAGCGACTTCAGCGAAATGCCGCGCTTGATCAGCTTCGACTGGAACACGTCGAGCACCGCCTTCGCCCGCTCTTCGCTGTTGGCCTTGATGAGGATCGCCTCGCCGCTCCAGTCGATCGACGCGTCGGTCCCCTTGAAGTCGTAGCGCTGCTCGACCTCCTTGCGGGCCTGGTTGAGCGCGTTGTCCGCTTCCTGGCGGTCGATCTTGGAGACGATGTCGAAAGAGGAGTCAGCCATGCGTGGCAGTCTAATCGCGCGCGCTCGCGAGCCCGTAGGGTCGAACCGTGTACACCGGCTTCGTCGCTCCCGCGGATGACGTCGTCGACGACGCCGTCGCCCGCGCGCTGGGCGCCGCAGGGGAGCGGGTGCTGCGCGGTGGCTGGCGGCGCGTGGAGCACGGTTCGGCGAACCTCGTCGTGCTCGCGGGGCGCGTGGCGGTGCGAGTGGCGCGCAGCGCGGATGCGGCATCCGAGGCCCTCCGGGCCCAGCGGCTCGTCGACGCGTTGCCGGCACTGCCTTTCGCGGTGCCGCGCTCCGCGGGCCCGGCGATCGATGACCGTGCCGCGGGTGGCGTGGTCGCGATCGCGCAGGAGCGCGTCGACGGCGAGCCGCATCCGAGCGGCAGCGGCGACCCCGTCGAGCTTCGACGCCTCCTCGACACCCTTCGCGAGTCCGACCTCGCGCCGCTGCGAAGGCACCTGGCCCATCGACACACCTTCTTCGGCGGCGAGGAGGGTCTGCGTCTCATGACCGGCGAGGCCGTCACGATGCTCGCTCCGACGGCCCGTGAGCGCGCTCGCCGCGCGGCCGAGGCGTTCGTCGGGCTCGCGCCGCAGGGCGACGTGCTGACGCATGGCGACCTGGCCGGCAGCAACGTGCTGTGGACCGGTGGCGTCGCCTCCACCGTCTCGGGTCTGATCGACTGGGATCTCGCTGCCGCCGACGACGAGGCGAAAGATGTGGCGGCGCTCGCGACGTGGCACGGGTGGGATCTCGTGGCGCAGATCGTGCCGCCCGAAGTCACCCACCGCGCACGTGTCACGGCGGCGACCTACCCTCTGCAGCTGCTGTGCTTCGCGATCGCGGGATGCCGACCCGCTGAGGAGATCGAGCGCGCCCTCACGCGGGCCAACGACACGTACGCGGGCTGACCGGCCCGGCGCGGCGGACCGGTTCGTAGACTGGACGGATGCAGCCGCTCACGGAGGACCAGGTGCGCGCCGCCCTCGTCAACGCGACACCCGACGAGCTGGACCGCGTGGGGCTTCCGCTCTCCCTCGTGCTCGCCGACTGGGATCACCTCGATTTCCTCGCGTGGTCCGATCCGGACTTCCGAGGTCGGGGCTACATGATCGTCGAGCGCGACGGTGTGCCCACCGGGATCGTGCTGCGCGCGGCATCCGGGTCCCGTCCGCGCGCCGCGATGTGCAACCTCTGCCACACGATGCAGCCTGGCAACCAGGTGGCGCTGTTCACCGCGCGACGGGCGGGGGATGCCGGGCAGCGCGGCGACAGCGTCGGCACCTACATCTGCGCAGATCTGGGCTGTCACGAGAACGTCCGCCTCGCGGCACCGCTCGCGCCGAGCGAAGTGCGTGCCAGCGTCGATCGCCGTATCGACGGGACGCGCCACCGCGTGGAGGCCTTCGTGGAGCGGGTCGTGGCCCCGCTCTGACGCGCGCGATGCGGCCCGTGGTTTTTCGGAACGCGTGCGGCCGGGTAAGATGGTTGATCGCGCCTCCGGTCGACTGCAAAAGCCGGGCGGGTGCGCACTCGGCGAGTTACCCAAGCGGCCAAAGGGATCTGACTGTAAATCAGCCGTCTTCGACTTCGGGGGTTCGAATCCCTCACTCGCCACCCACCGAAAGGCCCCGCACGCGCGGGGCCTTTCGCTTTCCCGCGTGCGGAGCGAGACCTCTCGCGCCGTCGCACCCGCGTGACAGGATGGGTGCACGGCTGGATGCCCAACGAAGGGGAGAGACATGACCGAACCGACGAGTTCACCGCAGTCGAACAAGATCCTGCGAGCGACGATCTGGGTCGCGATCGGCGCCCTGATCGCCGCCGCCCTCGTGTGCGTGGTGTGGGTGCTGATCGGCGACTCGAACGGCATCGTGGGTAAGGCGTTCCTGACGATCCTCCTGCTGGCCGGCTTCGCCGGCGTCTCGATCGCCGAGTCGAACATGGCGCAGAACCGGCCCACCTGGCTCGCGCTGACGAGCATGATCTCGTGGGTGCTCATCCTGCTGGTGGGAGCGTTCCTCATCTGGATGCCGACCAGCGGCTACTTCGGCGCCGGCGCCGAGCGCGTGTTCAAGTTCATCGTCATCGCGCTCATCGTCCAGGGGGCTCTTCTGCACGCCCGACTCTTCCTCAAAGCGTTCCAGCGGCACCAGACGACCTTCACCTCGATCGTCACCTACGTGACCATCGGGCTCGTCGTCATCCTCATGGTCATGCTCGTGCTGCCGCTGATGACCGATGAGTTCGTCACCTACCGTCCTCTCTACTGGCGCGTGGTCGTCGCCCTCGCGATCCTGTCCGCCGTCGGCACCGCGCTCCTGCCGCTCGTGAATGCGCTGTTCGCGCCGAAGCGTCCGCGTCCGCACATCGCGGCCCCTTACGGCGCGGCACCCTACACAGCGGCTCCCTACGGTTCGGCCCCCTACGGCGCGGCTCTGCTTTCGGCAGCACCGCCCGCGGCGCCTGCTCCCGCGCCCGCCGCGCCCCCGCAGCCCGCCGCCGCTCCCGTACAGCCGTCCGCACCGACTCCGACCCCCGCCCCGGCGGCATCCGTGCCGTGGCCCACCTTCGCCGACGGCGTCACCCCGCTGCCGGTGTTTCCCGACGGCTCGCCGGACTGGAATGCCTACTACACGGGTCACCCCTCGGCCGGAGCGCGCTTCTGGTTCACCGACGCGCCGAGCGCGCCGGCGGCTCCGGCCCCGCACGGACACGACGGTTACCCGCCCGCCCCGCCGCTGCCGCCGCAGCCGCACAGCTGAGCGTCAGTCGAGAAGCTCCAGCGCCGCCATCGCGGCGTTGTGGCCGCCGATCCCGCTGACGGCGCCGCCGCGACGCGCGCCCGACCCGCACAGCAGTACCCGTTCGTGTGCCGTCGCCACGCCCCAACGCTCGGCGGCCGATTCGAGCGGCTCGTCGTCGCCCGCCCACGGCCACGACAGCGGCCCGTGGAAGATGTCGCCGGCTGTCATGCCGAGCGACCCCTCCAGGTCGGTCGTGGTCCGTGCTTCGATGCACGGCGAGCCGTCGGGCGCGATGAACAGGCAGTCGGCGAGTGGTTCGGCTAGAACCGCATCGAGCGAGCGGGTCGCGGCATCCACGAGCGTCGACCGGTAGTCGGCGCTCGTGACACCGGCAGCCAATCGGTGTGGAACCTGCAGTCCGAACAGGGTGAGCGTCTGCGCGCCCGACTGCTGCAGAGCCGGTCCGAGAATCGACGGATCGGTGAGGGAGTGGCAGTAGATCTCGGCGGGAAGAGGCTGCGGGATGCCGCCGGCCACCGCGGCGGCGTGCGCGTCATCGAGCTGGGTCATCGTCTCGTTGACGTGGAACGTCCCGGCGAACGCCGCTTCGGGCGACACCGTCGTGTCGCGCAGCCGCGGCAGCCGTGACAGCAGCATGTTGACCTTGAGCTGTGCGCCCTCCGGGGCCGTGTCCGCGTCGGGCGCGGGCGCCGCCGAGATCAGGCGATCGAGCACGCTCGGGCCGACGCCGCTCAGCACGAGACGCGCGGTGATCTGCTCGCCCGTCCTCAGCGTCACGGTTCCCCTGGGGTCGATCGCGGTCACCGTCGCGTTGACGCGAACCTCGGCACCCGCCCGACGGGCCGCGTTCTCGAGTGCGGCGCTCACCCGGCCCATGCCGCCCACCGGAACATCCCAGTCGCCGGTGCCGCCGCCGATCACGTGGTAGAGGAAGCAGCGGTTCTGGCGCAGTGAGGGATCGTCGGCCCAGGAGAACGTGCCGATGAGACCGTCGGTGAGGGCGATGCCGCGCGCGATGTCGGTGCCCAGCCCCTCGCGCAGCAGGTCACCCAGAGGCCGTGTGGTCAGCGCGTCCCAGAGCGCCGTGTCCGCCATATCCGCCCGCATCTCGCTGGCGCGGCGCAGGGGTGCCGTCACCGAGGGGAAGACCGTCGCGGCGAGGGGGAGGAGACGGTCGGTGAACGTCTCGAAGCGCTCCGCCTCGCGCAGGTCACCGGTCGTGCGGATGAAGCTCGCGGTGGTGGCCGCGGCATCCGCATTGTCGACGAGGATGCCGCGGGAGGGGTCGGCGGGGTCGGGGGTGTACGACGAGTAACGGCGCCGCCGGAGGTCGAGCCGCAGATCGAGGTCGTCGATGATCGTGCGGGGAAGCAGACTCACGAGGTACGAGTAGCGCGACAGGCGCGCGTCGACGCCCGCCCAGGGCTGCTCCGACACCGCCGCGCCGCCGACCCGGTCCTGCCGTTCGAGCACGACGACGCGCTTGCGTGCCTGGGCCAGATAAGCGGCGGCGGTGAGGGCATTGTGGCCACCGCCGACGATCACGACGTCGTAGTGCGCGCTCATGAGGCCACGCTAGTGCGCGTAGCGTGGAGGCATGATGGATGCCGCGCAGTGGGAGAAGATCGCCGTCGACATCGCACGGGAGGCGGGCGCGCTCGCGCGGCGTCGGCGGGCTGAGGGCGTCGCGGTGGCGGCGACGAAGTCCACCCTCGCCGACATCGTGACCGAGGCCGACCGCGAGGTCGAGCAGCTCATCCGCGACCGGCTGGCCGCGGCCCGCCCCGACGATGGCTTCCTCGGTGAGGAGTCCGATCCGCAGCCCGGCACGAGCGGTGTCACCTGGGTGGTCGACCCCATCGACGGCACCGTCAACTACGCCTACGGCATTCCGCAGTACGCCGTCAGCATCGCCGCGGTGACCGGCGAGGCGCGGCCCGAGACGTGGGTCGCGCAGGCCGCGGCCGTCTACAGCCCCGCCGTCGACGAGCTCTTCCACGCGCACCGCGGCGGGGGCGCCTGGCTCGGCGATCAGCCTCTGCGCGTATCGACGGTGACGGATGCCGGGGCCCTGCTCGCGACCGGCTTCGGATACGACCCCGCCACCCACGACGGCGACCTGGCACGCGTGCGCCGGATGATGGTGCTCGCCCGCGACCTGCGTCGCGCCGGCGCCGCCTCCCTCGATCTGGCGTACGTCGCCGCCGGGCGGCTGGACGGGTACTTCGAGCGCGGGCTCAAGCCGTGGGATCACGCGGCGGGAGCCCTGCTGGTCACGGAGGCGGGCGGCGTCGTCGGCGGACGTCCCGGTGATGCGCCGGGGGCGGAGATGACGATCGCGGCCGGCCCGGAGCTGTTCACGCAGATGCGCGAGCTCCTGGAGATGTGAGGCGTCCACGGTTTGATAGGAACGTGGACCGTGTGTCCATGGCATTCCCAGCGACCACGATGTAGTGTTTACCCGATCGTTATCTTTGCCGGCCCGAACGGCGAAGCGATCCGAAGCCCGTAGTACGTCGTCGTGCGGAACCCCCCTTCCGTGCGGCCCGACGAGAGCCTGTGTGATTTGACCCCCGACACCCCCGCGGCCGATGCCACGCCCTTGCGGCGAGCCAGCCGACGACCCGAGTCGGCCGCAGCGCCGACCGGGCCGGGTGCACTGACCCGCGCCGAGTACCGGCGCCTGGCGGCTCAGGCTGCCGCGGCGGCGCCGGCGGAGACTGTTCCCCTCGGCGCTCCCGCCGTCGTCGCCGAGGCGGCGCAGCCCGTGGCGCCCGTCGAGTCCGCGCCCGCTGAGCCTTCCCTCGCTGAGCCTTCCCTCGCCGAGTCGGTCGTCGCCGACGTCGCCGCGGCGATCGTCGCTGAGACCGCCGTCGGAGCACAGCCCGACGAGGCCTCCCGCCGGCGTCTGCGCCGCGCCGCGCGGGCCGTGTTCGAGTCGGTGGCCACCGAGGACGCGTCGGCGCTCGACGTCACGCCCCACGCCGCGCCCGCGTCGCCCGTCGCCGTCGAGCAGGCCACGGATGTCGTGCCCGCTCCCGTCGCCGACCAGCTGCCGAACGATTCCGCGTTCGTCGCGGCATCCGAGCCGTGCGCCCTCGACGAGTTCGAGTTCGCCGCGCGGCTGTTCTCGTTCACGGGCGAGACGCCGGTGCAGCAGCCCTCCAGCGTGTCCGCCGAGCCGGCCCAGCCGGTTGCCGCCGCTGAGGCTGTCGTCCACGTCGCCGGCCGCCGCCGCCCGCGAGGTGCGGCGATCGCCAAGCGCGTCGCTGCGGCGTCGTTCTCCGTGGGAGTCATGGCCGTCGTCGGACTGCTCGCCGTGGGCACGACCACGCCGGCGGCCGCGATCGCTTCGGCATCCGAATCGTCGAACACCGCTGCGCAGCCCACCGCCGTCACCGCCAGTCAGAAGTTGACGAAGAGCTCGGATGCCGGTCAGATCCAGGCGTTCGTGGCTTCGGGAACGGACGCTCCGACGGCACTCGATCGCCCCGAGAGCTACAACGTGACGTCGATGTCGGAACTCGCCGCGGAGTCCGGCGTGCGCCTGTTCGCGAACACGTGGGTGAACGACCCGTCGTCGCCCATCCAATACCCGTTCCCCGTCGGTGTGCCGATCTCCGCGGCATTCGGTTCCATCGCCTATATGTCGGAGTTCGCCACGCCCCACAACGGAGTCGACCTGACCCCGGGCGAGGGTGCGGAGATCCACGCCGTCGCCGCGGGCACCGTGCGCATCGCGACCGAGTCCGGCGGGGACTACGGCGTGACCGTGCTGATCGACCACATCATCGACGGCCAGCTCGTCTCCACCCGCTACGGCCACATGCAGTACGGCTCGCTGCAGGTCAAGGTCGGCGACAAGGTTACGGCCGGGCAGGTCATCGGGCGCGTCGGGCAGACCGGCAAGGCGACCGGGCCCCACCTGCACCTCGAGGTTCTGCTCGGGGGCACCACCCGCATCGACCCGATGCCGTGGCTGGCCGAGCACACCAAGCCCGGTCACACCGTCGGCTGATCCGATTCTGTCGGACGCTCCGGCTCTGATATTCTTTTCTGGTTGCCCCGCGAGGGGCAGCACGCCCCGATAGCTCAGTGGCAGAGCACTTCCATGGTAAGGAAGGGGTCGTCAGTTCAATCCTGACTCGGGGCTCGCAGCATCCACATCTCGCCGTGTGGGTGCGGCGCGGCGGGGTAGCTCAGTTGGTGAGAGCGCACGACTCATAATCGTGAGGTCGCGGGTTCAAGCCCCGCTCCCGCTACCAGAAACCCAGATCAGCCCCGGACTCCCCGGGGCTGTTTTGTGTTCGCGGCGCGTTCGGGTCGTACGTCGCTCCGAGGCACGGTTCAGCCGCGCGGCATCCGCTTCGCGAACGCGTGTCGGCGCCCGGCGATAGCATGAACCGTTCCCACCCGGCCCGCAGACGGAGCCCCTCATGCTCGGAAAACTCCTCGTCCGTTATCTCTGGACGTACAAGTGGTGGCTGCTGGGCGTGCTCGTCTTCCAGTTCGCCTCGGCGATGGCTTCCCTCTACCTGCCGCGCCTGAACGCCGACATCATCGACAAAGGTGTCGCGGCGGGCGACACCGGATACATCTGGTCGCGGGGCGGTTTCATGCTGCTCATCGCGCTGGGCCAGATCGTCGCCTCGGTGATCGCGACGTTCTTCGCGGCGCGCGCGGCGATGAGCGCCGGGCGCGACATCCGCCGCGACGTCTACGACAAGGTGAGCGGCTTCTCCGAGCGCGAAGTGTCGTCGTTCGGTGCGGGAACGCTCATCACGCGCAACACCAACGACGTCCAGCAGGTGCAGATGCTCGCGATGATGGGCGCCACGATGCTGGTCACGGCGCCGCTGCTGGCCATCGGCGGCGTCATCATGGCTGTCCAGCAGGATGCCGCGCTCAGCTGGCTCATCGCCGTGGCCGTGCCGACGCTGCTGGTGATCGCCGGTTTCATCATCAGCCGCATGGTGCCGTTGTTCCGCGAGTATCAGGGCAAGCTCGACGGCGTCAACCGCGTCATGCGCGAGCAGCTCACCGGGGTGCGCGTGGTCCGCGCGTTCGTGCGCGAACGCATCGAAGAGGCCCGGTTCCGCGTCGCGAACACCGACATCATGGTCGTCGGACGCAAGGTCGGCTCGCTGTTCGTGCTCATGTTCCCGCTGGCGATGCTGGTGCTCAATCTCACCGTCGTCGGCGTCATCTGGTTCGGCGGCATCCAGGTGGATGCCGGCGACGTGCAGATCGGCACCCTCTTCGCCTTCATGCAGTACGTCGGTCAGATCCTCATGGGCGTGCTCATGGCGACGTTCATGACGATCATGATCCCGCGCGCCGCCGTCTCCGCAGATCGCATCGGAGAGGTGCTCGACTCGACCGACGCGCTGCACCGCCCGGCGCGACCGGTCACGGCGTTTCCCGACCTCGGCGCCGTCGAATTCGACGATGTCACCTTCAGCTACCCGGGTGCCGAAGCACCCGTCCTCGAGAACATCTCGTTCCGCGCCGCCCCCGGACAGACCGTCGCCATCGTGGGGTCGACCGGTTCGGGCAAGACGACGCTCGTCTCTCTCATTCCCCGACTGTTCGATGTCACCGGCGGAACCGTGCGGGTCGGCGGCGTCGACGTGCGCGAGGCCGACCTCGACGAGATGTGGCGGGGCATCGGCTACGTCCCGCAGCGCGCCTTCCTCTTCACCGGTACCGTCGCCAGCAACCTCCGATTCGGTCGTGAGGACGCCACCGACGACGAGCTCTGGGACGCGCTCGAGATCGCGCAGGGCCGTGACTTCGTATCGGAGATGGACGGCGGACTCGATGCGCGCATCGCGCAGGGCGGAACCAACGTCTCGGGTGGCCAACGCCAGCGCCTGTCGATCGCCCGCGCGATCGTGCACCGGCCGCAGGTGCTCGTATTCGACGACTCCTTCTCGGCGCTCGACGTCACCACCGACGCGCGACTGCGCCAAGCCCTGTGGCGCGCGCTTCCGGACGTGACCAAGATCGTCGTCGCGCAGCGCATCTCGACCATCGCGGATGCCGATGTCATCGTGGTCCTCGACGACGGTCGCAGGGTCGGCATCGGCACGCATGATGACCTCTTGGCCGGCAACGAGACGTATCGAGAGATCGTCGAATCGCAGTTGGGAGTCGACGCATGAGCGCGCCGAACACCGCCGCCCTCTCCGAAGAGGAGCGCGAAGAACTCGAGCTTGCCGAGCAGGCCCGGCTCAACTCCGGATCCTGGGATTCCGTCGCCCCCGGCAAAGCCGCCAACTTCGGTCGCAGCTTCGTGCGGATGATCGGGCTGCTCGCCCCGTACAAGTGGGCGTTCGGGTTCGTCTCGGTCCTCGGCGCGGTCGGCGTCGTCCTCGCCGTGATCGCGCCGAAGGTTCTCGGTGAAGCCACCAACATCCTCTTCGAGGGCGTCGTCTCGGCATCCCTCGCCGCCCAGTTCCCCGCGGGCGCGAGTCAGGCCCAGGTCGTCGACGCCCTGCGCGCCGCCGGGCAGAACGACATCGCCAACATCGTCTCTGCGATGCACGACTTCCAGGTCGGCGCCGGAGTCGACTTCGAGCGTCTCAAGTGGGTGCTCGTCGCCGTACTCGCCATCTACGTCGTGTCGGCCGTGCTCACCTGGCTGCAGGGCTACGTCATCAACGTGATCATGGTGCGCACCATGTGGCGGCTCCGCGAGTCGGTCGAGGCGAAGATCAACCGTCTGCCGCTGTCGTACTTCGACCGGGTGCAGCGCGGCGAGCTCATCTCGCGCGTGACGAACGACATCGACAACATCACCCAGACCATGCAGCAGTCGCTGTCCACCGCGGTCACCAATGTGCTGACGGTCGTCGGTGTGCTCATCATGATGTTCTCGATCTCGTGGCAACTCGCGATCGTCGCCCTCATCGCGCTGCCGCTGATGGGCGTCATCTTCGGAGTCATCGGCCCGAAGTCGCAGAAGGCCTTCGCCACGCAGTGGCGCAAGGTCGGCCGGCTCAACGCACGCGTCGAGGAGTCGTTCTCCGGTCACGCGCTCGTGCGCGTGTACGGCCGCGAGAAGGATTCGCGGGAGAAGTTCGAGCAGGAGAACGAAGAGCTCTACCAGGCCGCGTTCAAAGCCCAGTTCCTCTCCGGGCTGATGATGCCGGCGATGATGTTCATCGGAAACCTCTCCTACGTCGGCATCGCCGTGCTCGGCGGCCTGATGGTGGCCTCCGGCCAGCTGCGGCTCGGTGACGTGCAGGCGTTCATCCAGTACTCGCAGCAGTTCACCCAGCCGCTGTCGGAGCTCGGCGGCATGGCCGCCGTCGTGCAGTCCGGAACGGCCTCGGCTGAGCGCGTCTTCGAACTCCTCGACCAGGACGAGCAGGAGCCCGATGCCGCCGACGCGCCCGCCCTGCGCGAGGGACGCGGCGTGATCGAGTTCCAGAACGTCGCGTTCTCGTACAGCCCCGACAAGCCCCTCATCCGCGACCTGTCCTTCCGCGTCGAACCGGGCCAGACCGTGGCGATCGTCGGCCCGACCGGAGCCGGTAAGACGACGCTGGTGAACCTGCTGATGCGCTTCTACGAGCTCGACGGGGGCCGCATCCTGCTCGACGGACAGGACATCTCCGAGCTCACCCGCGACGATGTGCGTTCGCGCACCGGCATGGTGCTCCAGGATCCGTGGCTGTTCGCCGGAACGATCCGCGAGAACATCCGGTACGGCAACGAGCAGGCCTCCGACCTCGAAATCGTCGAAGCCGCCGTCGCGACCCGGGTCGACCGCTTCGTCCACTCCCTTCCCGACGGGTACGACACCGTGCTCGACGAGGACGCCGCGAACGTCTCGGCGGGGGAGAAGCAGCTCATCACGATCGCGCGCGCGTTCGTCGCCGAGCCGAGCGTGCTCATCCTGGATGAGGCGACGAGCTCGGTCGACACCCGCACCGAGCTGCTGCTGCAGCACGCGATGTCGGCGTTGCGCGAAGGACGCACGTCCTTCGTGATCGCCCACCGCCTGTCGACCATTCGCGACGCCGACCTCATCCTCGTGATGGAGCACGGCGACATCGTCGAGAAGGGCAGCCACGACGAGTTGATCGCCGCGGAAGGCGCCTACTGGCGTCTCTACCGCTCGCAGTTCGAGCAGGCCGCCGCCGGCGCCGACGACCCTGCCGCCGAGGTCGGCACCGGGACCGACGCGTGAGCGCGGCCGCAGCCGCGACGCCCGCCCGGCGCCGCGACCTCCGCTTCGTGCTGGCTTGCATCGGGGTCGGGCTCGCTGCCGGACTGCTGTCGGGGCTGTTCGGCGTCGGCGGCGGCACGGTCATCGTGCCGATGCTGGTGCTCCTGCTGCGCTTCGACCAGCGGCTGGCCGCGGGCACGTCGCTCGCGGCCATCGTGCCCACGGCATCCGTCGGTGTCGTCTCCTACGCCCTTCACGGGTCCGTCGCGTGGATCCCGGCGCTCATTCTCGCCGCCGGCGCCGTCGTCGGCGCGCAGATCGGTTCCTGGCTGCTGGCACGCATCCCGCAGAACACGCTGCGCTGGGGGTTCGTGGGCTTCCTCGTCGTCGTGATCGTGATGCTGTTCATCGTCGTCCCCTCGCGGGACGCCGCACTCGAGCTCACGGTCGCATCCGGCATCGGCTTGGCGGTGCTGGGGCTGTTCACGGGCGTGATGGCGGGCTTGCTGGGTGTCGGCGGCGGGGTCATCGTCGTTCCCGCGCTCATCTTCCTCTTCGGTACGAGTGACCTCATCGCGAAGGGAACCTCGCTGCTCATGATGATCCCGACCGCCATCTCGGGCACCGTGGGCAACGTCAAGCGCCGCAACGTCGACCTGGTCGCCGCCGCGCTCGTTGGCGTCGCGGCGTGCACCACGACGGCTCTCGGCGCCTGGATTGCCACGCTGCTGTCGCCCCTGGTCGCCAACATCCTCTTCGCCTGCTTCCTCACCTTCATCGCCGCGCAGATGGCGGTGCGGGCCGTTCGCGCTCGTCGCGCGCGCTGACGCGTTCATCCGTCCCGAACCGTCGCCACGGCGGGTTTGATGCGGCGCCTGCGGGCGGACGAGCGGGCAGCGCCGTCGATAGGATCGAGTGGTGTCAGTGAATCCTGAGCTGGTGGGTCGCGTCTTCCCGCCGACCGCTTCCTATCTCGTGGGCCGCGAAAAGGTGCGCGAATTCGCGCGGGCCGTCTTCGCCGACGCCCCTCAGCACGTCGACCCCGCCGCCGCTCAGGCGCTGGGCTACCGCGACGTCGTCGCACCGCCCACCTTCGCGATGGTCGTCCAAGACCTCACGATGCAGCAGCTGCTGGCCGTCGAGGACTCCGGCATCGCTCTGGAACGTACCGTGCACGCCGAGCAGCGCTTCCACTACAGCCGTCCGATCGTCGCCGGAGACGAGCTCACCGCGCAGCTCAGCATCACCGGCATCCGCCCCTTCGGCGCCGGAGCGATGGTGACCAGCGAGGCGGAGATCACCGACGCCGACGGCGCCCACGTCGTCACCGCGACATCCATCCTGCTCATCGGAGGCGAGGTCTCATGACATCCGCAGCCCTGGAGGTCGGCACCGTCGTCGCCGAGCGCACCGTGCACCTGACCCGCGAGTCGCTGGTGCGCTACGCGGGCGCATCGGGTGACTTCAACCCCATTCACTATCGCGACGACGTCGCCGAACGCGTCGGTCTGCCCGGGGTCCTCGCGCACGGCATGCTGACGATGGGCCTCGCCGTCGAGACCATCGTCGGGTGGCTCGGCGACGCCGGACGCATCGTCGACTACGGCGTGCGCTTCACACGTCCCGTCGTCGTGGAAGCCGAACACGGAGCCGATCTCTTCGTCTCCGCCAAGGTCGGCGCGGTCGACGACGAGGCAGTGCGCATCGACCTCACCGTGACGTTCGGTGACACGACCGTGCTCGGCAAGGCGCAGGTGCGCGTGCGCCACCAGTCCTGATGGCCGAGATCACGCCGATTCCGCTCGCCGACCTGACGACGCTCCGCGTCGGGGGCACCCCCCTGCGGATGGTCGAGGCCCGCACCCGCGACGAGCTCGTCTCGGCGCTGCGAGAGGCCTGGTCGCAGGGTGAGACGTGGCTCGTGCTCGGCGGCGGCTCCAACCTGCTCGCCGGCGACGAGCCCTTCGACGGAACCGTCGTGCTGATGCGGACCTCCGGCATCGAGCGCGTGGAGGGTGCTCGGGAGGGTCACGTCCGCCTGCGCGTCGAAGCGGGGCACAACTGGGACGACCTCGTCGGGTACACCGTCGCGGCAGGCCTAGCCGGGATCGAGGCGATGAGCGGCATCCCCGGATCGGCCGGTGCGGCCCCCATCCAGAACGTCGGGGCGTACGGCCAGGAGATCGTCGAGACGCTGGTGGAGGTCGAACTGCTCGATGAGGCGACCGGTGAGGTGGAGACCGTCTCTGCGGCCGCCCTCGAACTGGGCTTTCGCACGTCGGTGCTCAAGCAGCACTACGGTCGCGGCGCCCAGCGCGCGGGTGTCATCGTCTCGATCACGCTCGAGCTGCAGGAGGTCGGCGACGGCGAGGTCCCCGTGCGCGGCGCTCAACTGCGTCAGGCGCTGCGGTTGGCCCCGGATGCCGCGGTGTCGCTCCGGTGGATCCGCGAGACGGTGTTGGCGACGCGGGCTGCCAAGGGCATGGTGCTCGACGACGCCGATCCCGACACCCACAGCGCCGGATCCTTCTTCCAGAACGCGATCGTTTCGGCATCCTTCGCGCGAACCCTTCCGCCCGAGTGCCCGCGCTGGCCGATGGCCGTGGAGATCGAACCCGTCACCGTCATCCCTCTGGCCGCCTTCGACGGCGTCGTGCCCCCGCCGGTCTCGGTTCAGCCCGACGTCAAGGTGAGCGCCGCCTGGCTGATCGAACACGCCGGTCTCGGCAAAGGCTTCCGGCTGCCACGCTCTCGAGCCGGATTGTCGACGAAGCACGCGCTCGCCCTCACGAACCGTGGCGGGGCGACCGCCGGCGAGATCGCCGAACTCGCGCGCTATATCCAGCACCGGGTGCAGTCCGAGTTCGGTCTGCTGCTGCAGCCCGAACCGGTGCTGGTGGGCGTCGAACTCTAGATCTCTCCGGGCTCGCCGTGGCGGCGGGGTCCCGGAGCGGCCTCGGCCGGCTCGGGTCGCGGCACTTCCCGCAGGAAGGGGACGAGCGGCATGAGCATGCGCACCCAGACGATGCGGGCTGCCGGAAAGACGCCCAGCGTCCACAGCACCGATGCGAGCGCGTCGGTGGGGTAGTGCACGCCGAGGATCGCGACGGAGAACACGACCACGACGACGGCGATCGTGCCGAGCACGACCGCGGGCCGGTGCCATCGCGTGCCCTTCAGCATGAGCACCAGCGTGAGCACCAGCGCGGTGACGAAGACCACGTGCCCGCTGGGATAGGACGGGTCGACCGGCATCTGCGTCACCGGATGCGGCAGCAGTGTCGCATCCGGACGCGGGCGACCGACCGCGATCTTGACGATGTCGGACGGGATCCAGGTCAGCGCAATCGTGCCGGCGAAGGCGATCGCCAGCGCCAGTCGCCCGCTCAACGCCCACACGATGCCGGTGACGATCACGGTGATGACGATCGCCGGCACAGGAGAGAACAGGTCGTACACGAGGGCGGTGACCTGGCCGAGACCATCGATGTGCCAGCCGTTCATCGCGCGCGACAGGTCCGCGTCGATGGGCGCGGCGCGCAGAGCCAGCCCCGCGCTGATGAGGAAGACGATCGTCGCCAGCCCGACGACCAGCTTGGTCGCCGGTCGTTCAGACGGCGCGAGCAGCGCGTTGCGGCGGCGGCGCGATCTGCGCGACGCCACAAGGAGGGAGGATGTCGACGGGCGCATGGAGTCCGATCGTTCTCCGTCCAGCTATGTGCTGTCTGAGTGTGCGGAGGTCGCGGATCAGTCGAGGCCGAACAGCTTCTGCAGGCGCTGGACGCCCTCCAGCAGCTGGTCGTCACCGAGCGCGTAGGACAGGCGCAGGTATCCCGACGGTCCGAACGCCTCGCCGGGAACGACCGCGACCTCGGCCTGGTCGAGGATGAGATCGGCGAGCTCGAGCGAGGTGTCGACCCGCGTGCCGTTCCACTCCCGTCCGAGCAGGCCCGTCACGTCCGGGTAGACGTAGAACGCGCCGAGCGGGTTGGGCACCGTGACGCCCGGGATCTTCGCGAGCTCCGACACGATCAGCCGGCGCCGGCGGTCGAAAGCCTGACGCATGTCCTCGGCTTCGGTCTGCGGCCCGGTGAGTGCGGCCAGCGCCGCGCGCTGCGCGACGTTGTTGACGTTCGAGCTCAGGTGCGACTGGAGGTTGCCGGCGAGCTTGATCGCGTCGGCCGGACCGACCATCCAGCCCACGCGCCAGCCCGTCATCGCATACGTCTTGGCGACCCCGTTGACGAGGATCGTCTGTCCGGCGAGCTCCGGCACCGCGTCGACGATCGACACCGCCCGCGCCCCTTCGTAGACGAGGTTCTGATAGATCTCGTCGCTGACCACCCAGATGCCGTGCGCGAGCGCCCACTCGCCGATCGCCTTCGTCTCTTCCGGCGTGTAGACCGAGCCGGTCGGGTTCGAGGGCGACACGAACACGAGAACCGTCGTCTTGTCGGTGCGCGCAGCCTCGAGCTGGTCGACGGTGACCTTGTAGTCCTGGTCGGCGCCCGCGAAGACCTCGACGGGGATGCCGTCGGCGAGCGCGATGGCCTCGGGATAGGTCGTCCAGTAGGGTGCCGGCAGCAGCACCTCGTCGCCCGGGTTCACCACGGCCTGGAACGCCTGGTAGACGGCTTGCTTGCCCCCGTTGGTGACGATGATCTGCGAGGCGGTGACCTCCAGGCCCGAGTCGCGCAGCGTCTTCGCCGCGATCGCCTCGCGCAGCACGGGCAGGCCGGCGGCGGGCGTGTAGCGGTAGTTGGCGGGGTCCTGGAGGGCGTGCGCGGCGGCATCCACGATGAACTGCGGCGTCGCGAAGTCGGGCTCGCCGGCCGCGTAGGAGATGACGGGGCGGCCGGCCGCCTGCAGGGCCTTCGCCTTCGCATCGACCTTCAGGGTCGCGGACTCGGCGATGGCGGACAGCTTGCGGGACAGGGGAGCGCGTTCGGTCACAGGCAAAAGCGTAGTGCGTCCGGTTCGCTCAGCGCGGTGCCAGCGCGATGTCGATCTCGAAGCTGCGATGCCAGGGCAGCGCGACCGAGACGACCGTCCAGGCGTCGTCGCCGGCGAGCAGATCGTCCAGGCGGCTCTGGAGCTCCTGGCCGATGCGGCGGAGGGCTCGGGCTTCGGTGTCGTCGTCGACCGGACCGATCGCGCCGCCGAAGACACTCTCGTGCAGGGCCGGGCGGATGCCGCTCTGGTAGGCGTGGTCGTCGAGGATCCGGGTGAGCAGCGCCTCTCGGAGGGCACGCGGGTCGGCGGTGCCGTCGCGGCGGCCGACCCACCAGGCCGTCGCCGCGGCGACGGCGCCGCCGATCGCGTTGCCGGCCGTGTTCCAGCCGCCGTACGAGGTCAGCCGCAGCAGCAGCCCCTCCGCGGCGAGTCGTTCCACGAGCGCCGGATCGCTGCCGTTGCTGTAGCGGACATCTGCGAGCGCCACGATGGCACCGGATGCGAGCGCGTCGCGCACTGCCGACACGGTCGCCTCGACGGCCGCCGGATCGGAGCGCGGCACGCTGCCGAAGCAGTCGCCGTGCTCGGGATCGGGTGCGTGCGCGACGAGCACGGCGTCGACCCGGCCGTCGTCCTCGGCGACGATGCCGCCGGCGGCGACGATCTGTCGCACGAGGCTGTCGCGCACGGGGGCGTTCTCGAAGTTCGGGATGCGGGTGAGGCCGCCGTCCTCGCCGCAGGCGATCCGCCACGTCGGGCGGCCGCCTCCGGCGGCGACGAGCGCGCGTGCGACGAGGACGGCGCCCACCTCGTCGGCGCCGGGATACATCATCACCTCGCCGCCGCGCGGCAGGGCGCGTGCCCAGTGACGCAGCCAGGCCTGTTCGACCGACCCGGCCGAGAAGGCGGCGGTGTCGTCGGCGGTCACCGCGAGGGCATCGATGACGCCCTCCTCGTGCAGACCGAGCGCGGCGAGGTTGATGATGTGGTTGCGCAGGCGGCGGCGCTCGAAATCGCTCTGCTCGGCGCGCGGGACCGCGAGGGCAGGAACCTGCGGAGGATCGCCCGCGAGCAGATCGGCTTCCAGCGCGCGATGGAGCGCACCGCCGAAGGCGTGCAGCGTGCGGCCGTACGTGCTCCAATACTCGGGTTCCTCGAGGGCCGAGAAGGAGTCGCTGGCGCGCATGACCAGGGATGCCGCGGTGATGACGAGCGCGGGGGTGTCGGCGGCGGCGCGAACCTCGTGCAGCTCTCGCAGAAGGTCGAGCCGGTCCAGCGCCACACGCGGCGAATCCGCCGTGATGCGCGCCGGGATGATGCCGCCGTGTACGAGCGTGTCGATGCAGACGATCAGGCGGTTCACGCCGTCGCCTTCCGCGGCGGCCAGCTCGCGAAGCCACGCGTGCAACGCGTCGACGTCGGCTGGCGCCCGGAAGGAGGGGAGTGCGGTTGCGGGCGGGATCAGCAGGTCGACGCCCGCGATGGCGGCGACATGCCGGGGCAGCTGGATGTTGACCGGTCGTTCGTCGAGGGGAACGAGGGCGATTCGCATGCGGTGGGTCCTGCTTCCTCAGCGCGAACGATGGATCTGGAGCTCGTAGTGGTAGCGATCGCCGCGATAGGTCGACTCGGCGTACTCGATCGCACGGTCCTGCGCGTCGAAGCTGGTGCGGGTCACGAAGAAGCAGGGCGAGAACGCCGGCGCCTGCAGGATGTCGGCCTGCTCGGGGTCCAGGACGCTCGCTTGGATGCTCTGCTCGGCCCACTCGATCCGCATGCCGTACTGCTGCTCCAGGATCCGGTAGAGCGAGTCGTTCCCGACGTTCTGGATCAGCCCGGGGAAGAACGACGGGTTGAGGTACGAGTCCTCGAGGGCCATGGGCTCCCCGTCGGCCGTGCGCGCGCGGCGGATGTGGAAGACCTCCTCCGACGGGCTCATGCGAAGCCGCGCGCCCAGGCGTGCTCCCGCCGGGATCGTCTCGGTCACGAGCACGGACGAGCCCGGCTCGAGTCCCCGCGCGCGCATGTCCTCGCTGAACGAGGTCAGCTCCACTGATTTGGCGATGCGAGGTGCGGCGACGAACGTGCCGGCACCTTGCACGCGATAGACGAGCCCGTCGTGCTCCAGGCGGTCGAGCGCGCGGCGGACGGTGAGCCGGCTGACGTCGAACTCGGTCGCCAGGTCGCGTTCGGTGGGCAGACGGGAATGGGGCTCGAGGCCTTGCCCGATCACCTCGACGAGGTGCTGTCGTAAGCGTTCGGACTTGCTGTGCTGCGCGTCGGTCATCGTGCTCCCGCGGATCCTCGGCAGGGGGACATCCGCTGCCGTGTGCGAATTGGATCTAACCATTACACAGAATCAGTCCGTGTGTCGAGGCGCTAGAAACATGACTTTTGGGGAATCTCTTGACATGCTTCGAAAAAATGGAGTACACCAATTCCTACCGAGCTTCATCACCCGAACCCACGCACCTCGAAGGAACACCATGGAACTGACCACCACGGGACGGCGGGTCCTCACCCGCGCCGTCGCGCTCTCCGGCGTCCTCGCGGCGTCCGTCGCTCTGGGAGGCTGCGCGGCTGCCGCTCCCTCCGGCCCGACCACGATCACCTTCTCCTACCTGTGGGGCGGCGAGGAGGCGAAGGCGCTGGAGAAGATCATCGCCGACTTCAACGCCAGCCAGTCCGACATCAAGGTCGTCGGTGTCTCGAGCCCCGATGCCCAGAAGCAGCTCACCTCGATGTCCTCCAGCAACGGCAGCTTCGACATCTCCGACAACTTCGGCAACACCGTGGGCTCGTGGGCCTCCAAGGGGATCCTCGCGCCCCTGGACGACTACCTCGCGGCCGAGAAGGTCGACACGTCCGCGTTCGCACCGGCATCCATGGAGCAGATGACCTTCGACGGCAAGATCTACGCGCTCCCCATCGCGGTGCACACCCAGCAGCTCATGTACAACAAGGACCTCCTCGACAAGGCGGGCGTGAAGCCCCCGACGACGATGGACGAACTCGCGGATGCCGTGAAGAAGCTGACCGTCGTCGACGGCAGCGGGGCGATCACGCAGATCGGGCTCGGCAACCCTTCGGCATCCACTCTGTTCACGACCCTCGGCTACGCCTTCGGCGGCACCTGGGACGGCGCCGACGGCAAGACCCCCACCCCCGACGACCCCCAGAACGTGGCAGCGCTCGACTGGTACACGAAGACGCTGACCGACACGTTCGGTGCCGACAAGATCGCGACCTTCGCGTCGGGTCTCGGTCAGTACATGTCCGCGCAGGACCCCTTCTACACGGGCAAGCAGGCGATGGTCGTCGACGGCGAATGGCAGGCGGTCAACATCCCCAAGGTCGCTCCGAACCTCAACTGGGGCGTGATCGACATCCCGGCGGCCACCCCCGCGCTCGCCGGTACGACGCAGGTGACGACGAGCACGCTGTTCATCCCGAGCAACTCGAAGCACAAGGCCGAGGCGGCGAAGTTCCTCGCGTACATGGTGCAGGACAAGCCGATGGTCGACTTCACGCTCGCGCTCGGCAACCTGCCCTCCAAGACGGCGCTGCTGGACGACCCCGCCTACGCCGAGATCCCCCACTTCGACTCCTGGCTGAAGGCGCTCGCGAGCCCCAACGCGAAGTCGCTCGCGAGCCAGCCCTACAGCGCTCAGTACTCCACCGACCTGGCGACCGCCTTCGACGACATCGTCCGCGGCGTCACCAGCCCTGACAAGGCGCTGGCGTCCGTCGCCGGCAAGGTCTCCTCGTACTGATGGCACCGACCGCCCCCCGCGGCGCGCGACGCCAGACCCTTCTGGGTCTGGCGTTCGCGTCGCCGTTCCTCATCGGCGCCGCTGTGTTCATCGTGTGGCCGGTGCTGGCCTCGGCGGTGTACAGCTTCACCGACTTCAACCTCTTCCAGCCGCCCTCGTGGGTCGGGCTGGACAACTACGCCCAGATGATGCGGGACGACACCTTCTGGAAGGCGTTGGCCAACACGCTGTTCCTCACGGTCCTCGGCGTGCCGCTCACGATCCTCATCTCCATCGCCGGTGCCCACCTGCTGAACCTTCCGGTGCGCGGTCAGCCGCTGTACCGCGCCCTGGTCTATCTGCCCACGATCGTGCCGATCGTGGTCGGCGGGTACCTGTGGCGATGGCTGCTGAACACCCAGTACGGGTTCGTCAACTACTTCCTCGGCCTGCTGCACCTGCCGCAGCCGGAGTGGCTCGAACAGCCCCAGTGGGGCAAGCCGGCGATCGTGTTGATGTGTCTGTGGACGATCGGCGGCACCATGATCATCTACCTCGCCGCGATCAAGGACGTCCCTGCTGAGCTCTACGAGGCCGCCGAACTCGACGGCGCCGGCTGGTTCGCCCGGTTCCGCTACATCACATGGCCGACCATCTCGCCGGTCACGCTCTTCCAGGTCATCGTGACCGTGATCGCCTACCTCCAGATCTTCACGCAGCCGTATCTGCTCACCCAGACGCGGCTCAACGAGGCGAGCGGGGGACCGGGCCAATCGATGATCAGCTACGCGATGTACCTGTACCAGAACGCCTTCGTCTTCTTGAAGATGGGCTACGCATCGGCCATGGCCTGGGTGCTGTTCCTGCTTACTCTCGCGATCACGCTCGTGCTGCTGTGGTCCTCGAAGAAATGGGTCCACTATGGCTCTGACCGCGACTGACCCGCGGCCGATCGGCGGCGCCCGTCCGCGCGCGGCGCGGCGCCGCGCCGCGCGCACCACCGCCCGCTACCTCGCGGTCTGGCTGCTCGCGCTGGCGTTCGTCTTCCCGTTCCTGTCGATGCTGAGCACTGCGTTCAAACTGCCCGACGACATCTTCAGCGCACCCCCGTCGCTGTGGCCCACCGAATGGACGCTGCAGAACTTCGTCGCGGTGTTCGACGAGATCCCGTTCTGGCAGTACCTGCTGAACACGGTCGTCATCGCGGGTCTGTCCGTGCTGGGCATGCTCATCGCCTCGCCGCTCGTGGCCTACTCGCTGTCGAAGATCGGGTGGCGCGGTCAGCGGCCCCTGCTCGTGATCGTCATGGCGACGATGATGCTGCCGCCGCAGGTCACGATGATCCCGCTGTTCTTGATGTGGAACGGCCTCGGGGCGACCAACAGCATCATCCCGCTGGTCGCGCCGGCCTTCTTCGGCACGCCGTTTCTCATCTTCATGCTGCGGCAGTTCCTGACCTCCGTGCCCAACGAGCTGCTGCAGGCAGCTCGGATCGACGGGGCCTCCGAGCTGCGGATCTACTGGTCGATCGTTCTCCCGCAGGCACGCCCGGCCCTCATCACCGCCGCGATCTTCCAGTTCGTGTGGGCATGGACCGACTTCCTCAATCCGCTCATCTATCTCAATGATGCGAGCAAGTACACACTGTCCATCGGTCTGTACTCGTTCTTCGGGGAGCGGAACCTGGAGTGGGGCCCGCTGATGGCGGCATCCGTTCTGTTCACCCTTCCCGCGCTGGTGCTGTTCGTCGTCTTCCAGCGCTACTTCGTAGGAGGTGTCGGTGCCGGTGCGCTCAAGTGAAGACGCCGTCGTCGCGGTCGCCGGACGCCTGATCGTCTCGTGTCAGGCATCGAACGGATCCCCGCTGCGTCATACGCCGACGATCGCGCGGCTGGCTGCCAGTGCGCTGCGCGGGGGCGCTGCCGCGCTGCGCGTCAACGGCGTGCACGACATCGCTGCTGTGCGAGAGTCGACGCACGTCCCGATCATCGGGCTCGACAAGCGGATGGGGGTGCGCCGGAACGTGATCACGCAGACCGATGAGCAGGTCGTCGCGCTCGTGGATGCCGGAGCCGACATCGTCGCAGTGGATGCCACCCTCGAAGTCGTCGCGGACGTCGCGGCGCGCGTGCGCAGTGCGATCACGCACGCGGGCGTCGCGGTGATGGCGGACGTGTCGACGTTCGATGAGGGGATGGCCGCGTGGGATGCCGGGGCCACCTTCGTCGGCACGACGCTGTCGGGCTACACCCCCTACTCGCCACAGCACAGCGGGCCCGACCTCGACCTCGTCGCGAGACTCGCGGCGCGCGGCGTTCGCGTGCTCGCGGAGGGCCGCTTCCAGGCGCCCACCGACGTGGCGGCGGCCTTCGAGGCCGGCGCCCACGCCGTCGTCGTGGGGGGAGCGATCACCGACCCCATCGCCATCACGCGCCGCTTCGTCGCTGTGACCCCGGGCGCGCGATGAGCGTCCGGGAGCAGAGCACCGCACCGGCCGTCGTCGCCGTCGACATCGGCGGCACCAAGACGGCGGCAGCCCTCGTGGACGCGTCCGGGCAGATCAGTCACCGTATCCAGCGGCCCACTCCGGCAGCGCAGGGCGCCGCAGCAATCCTCGATGCGGCGGCAGCGCTCGTGCGCGAGGTGGGCGTTGCCGCCGGTCCGATCGCGGCGGTCGGCGTCGGCAGTGCAGGGGCCTTCGATGAGGACGGCGCCGTCACGCACGCCACGGATCATCTCGCCGGCTGGCGCGGCACCCCGGTGGCCGCAGGACTCGTGGCGCGACTCGGCATCCCGGTCGTCGTCGTCAACGACGTCCACGCAGCCGCGCTCGGGGAGCTCGCCCTCGATTCCAACCGCGACCGCTTCCTCTTCGTCGCCGTGGGGACGGGCATCGGAGGAGCCGTCGTGTCGGAGGGTGCGCTCCTGCGCGGCGCATCCGGGATGGCCGGATCGATCGGGCATCTGCGCGCAGCCACGATGCGCGGGCGGGTGTGCTCGTGCGGCGGTCGAGACCACATCGAGGCCTTCGCGAGCGGACCGGGTATCGAGCGCTCCTTTGCGGAGCGTACGGGCAGCGTGGTGCCTCTGCGAGAGGTCGCTCGACGCGCGCGGGAGGGCGACAGAGTGGCCGCTGACGTGATCGCGGCGGCTGCCGACGAGCTGGGTGCGTCGCTCGCTCCGGTGATCGCCACTGTCGACCCGGGAACGGTGCTGCTCGGCGGCGGCGTCTCCGAACTGGGAGCGGCGCTTGTCGAGCCCCTCACCGAGGGGCTGCGGGCGTGCCTGCGCCCGCCCTTCGCCGAGGTGCGGATCGAGATCGCGCGCGCGGGCACCGATGCCGCGCTGCGGGGCGCCGCTCGGCTCGCACGGAACGACTCTCGGCGTGCGCTAACGTGACGACGTGACAGGAGACGACCGCGCCGCCCGCCCGCCTCGCCGTCTCTCCGGTCTCTGGGGGCTGGTGCGCCTGGGTCTGGCCACGCTCTGCGTCGGCATCGCGACGGGTTTGGCGGTGCTGCTGCTCGTCTGGATCGTCCACTCGGTGGAACACCTGGTGTGGGGAAGCGCCGAGGGGCCGTTCCTCGACGGGCTCGCGCTGCCGTCGCCGTGGTGGCTGCCGATCGTCAGTCTGAGCGCAGCCGGAGTGATCGCGGCCGTCGGCTGGTATGTGCTGCGGCGTTTCGGTCGGCGCATTTCGAGTGTGGAAGAAGGCGTCGCCGGAAAGCGGATGCCGGCGCTGGAGACCCTTGCCGACACGGTGATCCAGGTGACGTCCGTCGGCCTCGGAGCCTCGATTGGCAAGGAGGTCGCGCCGCGGGAGTTGTCGGCGATGGCGGGATCGAAGCTCGTCGGCTGGTTCCGCATCGACGCGCGCTGGTCGATGATCCTCGTCGCCTCCGCGGCCGGCGCGGGCCTGGCCGCCGTCTACAACGTGCCGCTGGCCGGCGCGCTGTTCGCCATCGAGATCCTCCTTGCGCGCTTCAGTGCGGGCGCCGCCGTGGTGGCCCTCTCCGTGAGCGCGATCGCCACGGTCGTCGCGCGTCCCCTGGTCGCCGACGACTCGCTGTACCACGTCGCCCCCGTCGCCGTCACGCCGTCGCTCCTCGTCGCCGCGGTGCTGGTCGGACCGCTCATGGGGTGGGGAGCGACGAGCTTCTCCGCCGTCACCGCCCGCTTGTCGCGGCGCAGGCCCACCGGGTGGAAGCTGCTGATCGTCCTTCCCCTCACGTTCGCCGCGGTCGGCGTGCTCGGCGCGTTCTTCCCGCTCATCCTGGGCAATGGTCGCGCCCTCGCGACCGCCGGCTTCGATCTCGCTCAGCCCGCCTCCCTGCTGCTGGCACTCGCCGTCATGAAATACGTTGCCACCTCGGTCTCGCTCGGATCCGGTGCGATCGGGGGCACGCTGCAGCCGTCGGTGGCGATCGGTGCGGCGTTGGGCGCGGCCGCCGCGACGGGCTGGGCGTTCATCTGGCCCGGTGCCGACGGTACGGCGTTGGCCATCGTGGCCGCGGGTGCGTTCCTCGCCGCCAACATGCGCGCCCCCTTCACCGCGATCGCCCTGATCATCGAGTTCACGGGGACGGGCTTCACCCTGCTGCTGCCGATCTTCCTGGCGGTCGCCGGCTCGCTCGCGGCATCCCGCCTGACGACGGGTGGCGGTCTGCGCCGCTTCGCGCCGATCGATCCCGGACGCGAGTAAGGGTCAGGCCGGCCAGGTCGAGAGCATGCGATCGAGACCGGCGATCATCCGGGCGAAGCTCTCCGAGACGCTGACCGGAAGGGCGAAGCCGCCGCCGTTCTCGAGCGCGCAGAACCCGTGCAGTGCGGCACGCAGTGTGCGGGTCGCGTCGACCAGCTGATCGTCGGCGATGTCATAGCCGCGCAGCGTCGCCGAGACGACCTGCTGCACCTGCGCGGCGGCGAGGGCATGCGCCTCCTCGCGCGCCTCACCGGGCAGCGGTGCGCGCTGGGTGGCCGCGTATCGTCCCGGATGCCGCAGTGCGTACCCCCGATAGGCGTGCGCAAGACTCTCCAGCGCCGCCGTCCGGGACACGCCGATGGCCGCGACCCGCAGTTCCTGGGCGAGCTCACGCGTCGCCTCGGTGGCCACAGCGGAACGCAGCACCTCGAGCGAGGCGATGTGCTTGTAGAGGCTCGGCACCTTCACGCCGGCGCGGCCGGCGATCTCGGCGAGGGTGAGGCCGTCGAGCCCGAGCTCGTCGATCGTCTCCAGTGCCAGCGCCACCACGGCGTCGCGCGTGAGGCCGGCCCTAGGCACCTGTCACCTCGCGACAGAACGCGACCAGGGCGGGGCCGACCTGCTCGGGCTGCTCGGCCTGCGGGTAGTGGCCGGCGCCCTCCACGAGCGTCACGCGCGCGTGCAGCTGTTCGCCGATCCACTCCGCTTCTCCCCTCGGATCGCTGAAGTCGGGGTCGGCGGTGCCCATGATGACCAGCGCCGGTGCCGACACCTCGGGGATCCGCTTCTCGGCGAGGCTGTGGTCGGTGCGGGTCGTGCGCGCGAACGCGGCGGTGGCGCCCGGGCGCGACATCGCCGCGCGGATCGCCGCGCGGTGCTCGGCGAAGTCGGCGGGCCGGCGGCCGGGGTAGAGCTGGGGCAGGTAGGCGAGCCAGGCGGCGCGAGCCCACGGCCGGAGCATCAGCAGGCGGAACGTCGCCGCGGCGAACGGGTTGGTCGGGGCGTTGCGGACGAACGGACCGAGCAGTCCCAGGCCGCTGACGGCTGCGGGATTCTCGGCGGCCGCCCAGACGGCTGCTCCGGCGGCCATCGAGTTGCCGACGACGACGGCCGGACCGCCGAGGTGGGCGATGAGCGCGAGGATGTCGGTGCCGGCCGCGACGTCGTCGTACGCCGAGAACGTGGCGTCCGACTCGCCGTGGCCGCGCAGGTCCATCACGGCGACGCGAAAGCCGGCCTCGCGCAGGGCGGGAACGGTGTGGCGGTAGCTTGCGGCGATCTCGCCCATGCCGGGCACGCACACGATGAGCGGCCCGTCGCCGGTCACGCGATACGCGATACGACCTTCGGGCCGGTCGAGGTGATGGACATCGAGCCGTGCGAAAGCGGCTGCGGGAGAGGTCGAGGTCGTCATAGCCATAAAGCTAATAGCATTAGCCAAATCTGTCAAGATCGCTCGGGCACCGCACGACAGTGGGGGTGGATGCCGCCGCATCCACCCCCACTGTCGGCGTCGGACTCGTCAGTCGTCCAGGTAGTCGGCGTAGGCGCCGAGCGTCAGGAAGGTCGGGAAGTCCTCACCGAGGGCGACATCGCGGAAGATCGCCGCCGCGTCGTCGTAGCGGTCGCCCTTTCGCCGCTCCACCTCGCTCAGCACCTGCGCGATGAGACCCTCGATGTACTCGCGCGTGATGCGGGTGCCGTCGTCGGTCGAGCGATCCTGGTGGATCCACTGCCACACCTGGCTGCGGCTGATCTCGGCGGTCGCGGCATCCTCCATGAGGTTGTCGATGGCGACGGCGCCGAGGCCCCGCAGCCATGCCTCGATGTAGCGGATCGCCACCGACACGTTGCCGTACACGCCTGCCGCCGTGACCGGCAGCCCGATGTGCACGTCGATCAGCTGTGCCGCCTGCACGTTCACCTCGGGCCGCTGGCGGTCGATCTGGTTGGGGCGCTCGCCGAGCACGGCGTCGAACTCCGCCTGCGCGACGGGGATCAGGTCGGGGTGGGCCACCCACGTCCCGTCGAAGCCGTCGCCGGCCTCGCGCTTCTTGTCGGCGGCGACCTTCTCGAACGCCTGGGCCGTCACCTCCGGGTCGCGTCGGTTGGGGATGAAGGCGCTCATGCCGCCGATCGCGAAGGCGCCGCGCTTGTGGCACGTCTTCACGAGCAGTTCCGTGTAGGCCCGCATGAACGGCACGGTCATCGTGACCTGGCTGCGGTCGGGCAGCACGAACCGCGCGCCCCGGCCGCGGTAGTTCTTGATCATCGAGAAGATGTAGTCCCAGCGGCCGGCGTTCAGGCCCGCGATGTGATCGCGCAGCTCGAACAGGATCTCCTCCATCTCGAAGGCCGCCGGCAGCGTCTCGATGAGCACGGTGGCACGGATGGTGCCGTGCGGGATGCCGAGGTACTCCTCGCTGAACGTGAAGACGTCGTCCCAGAGCTTCGCCTCCTCCGCTGACTCGATCTTCGGCAGGTAGAAGTACGGGCCGACGCCGTTGTCGATCAGACGCTGGGCGTTGTGGAAGAAGTACAGTCCGTAGTCCACCAGCGAGCCCGATGCGGCCAGGTCGCGACCGGCGCGATCGGTGTAGCGGATGTGCTTCTCGACCAGGTGCCACCCGCGCGGGCGCATCACGATGGTGGGAGTCCGCTCGGCGGTGACGCGGTACTCCTTGCCCTCGGGGCTCGTGTACGACAGCTGTCCGCGGATCGCGTCGAACAGCGAGAGCTGACCCTCGATGACGTTCCGCCAGGTGGGGCTCGTGGCGTCCTCCTGGTCGGCCAGCCAGACCTTCGCGCCCGAGTTGAGCGCGTTGATCGTCATCTTCGGGTCGGTCGGGCCGGTGATCTCGACACGCCGATCCTCCAGGCCCGGGCCGGCTCCTGCGACCTGCCACTCGGCGTCGTCGCGGATGTGGGCCGTGTCGGAGCGGAACTGCGGGTCGTGCCCGTTGCCGATCTCGAAGCGGCGCCGCATCCGGTCGGCGAGGCGGTCGTGGCGGCGCCCGGCGAAGCGGACGTGGAGTTCGGCGAGGAACGCGATGGCCGCGGGGGTGAGGATCTCCTCGTAGCGGTCGCGGATCGGTCCCGTGATGGTGATGGTCGATGCGGGCGCGGTGCCCGTGGCGGTGGGAGTCATGGCCCTGCTCTTTCTGTGTCGTGTGTGATTGATTGCGGCGTTTCGACTCGGCCCAGCGAGCGCAGCGAGTCGAGACGGGGTGCGTCAGTGGAACTGCTCGGCCTCAGTGGATCCCACCAGAGCCAGGGTCGCGCTGTCGGGGTTGAGCGCCGTGGAAACGAAATCGAAGTAGCCGGTGCCCGCCTCGCGCTGGTGCTTGGTGGCGGTGTAGCCGCGCGATTCCGCGGCGAACTCGGCTTCCTGCAGCTCGACGTACGCGCTCATGGCGCGCTCGGCGTAGCCGGAGGCGAGGTCGAACATCGAGTAGTTGAGGGCGTGGAAGCCGGCCAGCGTGATGAACTGGAACTTGTAGCCGAGGTCTGCGAGCTCCTGCTGGAAGGTCGCGATCTGCTCGTCGCTGAGGTGGCGCTTCCAGTTGAAGCTCGGCGAGCAGTTGTAGGCGAGCATCTTGCCGGGGAACTGCTCGTGGATCGCGCTCGCGAACGCCCGGGCGAGTTCGATGTCGGGCTCTCCGGTCTCGACCCACAGGAGGTCGGCGTACGGCGCGAACGCCAGGCCGCGGCTGATGACCGCCTCCAGGCCGGGGCGCACCCGGTAGAAGCCCTCGCTCGTGCGCTCGCCGGTCGTGAACTCCTGGTCGCGGGGGTCGACGTCGCTGGTGAGCAGGTCGGCCGCCAGCGCATCGGTGCGGGCGATGATGACGGTCGGCACGCCGGCGACGTCGGCGGCGAGCCGAGCCGCGTTCAGGGTGCGGATGTGCTGCTGCGTGGGCACCAGCACCTTTCCGCCGAGGTGGCCGCACTTCTTCTCGCTGGCGAGCTGGTCCTCCCAGTGGATGCCCGCGGCACCGGACTGGATCAGCGACTGCGCGAGCTCGTACGCGTTGAGGGGGCCGCCGAAGCCGGCCTCGGCATCCGCGACGATGGGAGCCAGCCAGTCCTGCGTGAGGGTGCCTTCCGCGTGCTCGATCTGGTCTTGGCGGATCAGCGCGTTGTTGATGCGGCGGACGACGGCAGGCACGGAGTTGGCCGGGTAGAGGCTCTGGTCGGGGTAGGTCTGACCGGCCAGGTTGCCGTCGGCGGCGACCTGCCAGCCGGACAGGTAGATGGCCTTCAGGCCCGCGCGCACCTGCTGCACGGCCTGGCCTCCGGTGTAGGCGCCCAGGGCCCGGATGTAGTCCTCGGTGTGGAGCAGGTTCCAGAGGTTCTCGGCGCCGCGGCGGGCGAGGGTGTTCTCCTCGCGCACCGACCCGCGCAGGCGCACGACGTCCTCTGCCGTGTAGGTGCGCTGTACGCCGTCCCACCGCGGGTCGGTGTCCCAGATCTCCTGCAGCTCAGCGGCGGTCTGCGTCTGGTCGCCGGCGCGCAGTGGCGGCTGACCGGGGGTGGCCTGGATCGTCATGGTGCTCTCCTTCATCGGATGCCGGGGCGATGCCGGCGGTGGCTCGTGTCTCCACTGTGGGTGAAATTCGAGGCCGGAAGTAACCAAAACCGGTGTGAAGTTTGAAGGAACTTCACGTTCTGTGACACAATCCCGGACATGACGAACATCGATGTTCCGTTGACGGCGACGACCACAGAGCCCGAGGACGAGGCCGATGCGCTCACGATCGGCCGGCG
The DNA here is from genome assembly GCF_028550675.1 of Sphingomonas sp. BLCC-B65. Lineage (NCBI taxonomy): Bacteria > Pseudomonadati > Pseudomonadota > Alphaproteobacteria > Sphingomonadales > Sphingomonadaceae > Sphingomonas > Sphingomonas sp. BLCC-B65. The sequence continues at coordinate 2,588,501 of NZ_JAQQGL010000001.1, forward strand.
CATCCGTCAGCTGCGCACGGCGCGCGGGATGACCCTCGACGAGCTTGCGGCAGCGGTCGAGCGGGCACCGAGTCAGCTGTCGATGATCGAGACGGGAAAGCGCGAACCCAAGCTCACTCTCCTGCGCGCCATCGCCAAAGCGCTCGGTGCCACGGTCGATCAGCTCCTCGAGGCCGAGCCTCTCGACGAGCGAGCCACGCTCGAGATCGCACTGGAGCGCGCCATGAAGGGGCAGACCTTCCGGGCGCTCGGAATCGAGCCGTTCCGCATCGGCAAATCGATCCCCGACGACGCCCTTCGTGCCCTGCTGGCGCTGCAGGGGGAGATCGAAAGGCTCGGTGACGAGCGCTCCGCCACCCCCGAGGAGGCGCGTCGCGCGAACGTCGAGCTGCGCCACCTGATGCGGCGCCAGGACAACTATTTCGCCGAGCTCGAGGAGCACGCGCGCGCCATCCTGCGCGCCGTCGACCACCCGGGTGGCCCGCTCACGCAGCGCACCGCGTCGGACATCGCCGCCCACCTGGGCTTCTCCCTGCACTACGTCGCCGACCTGCCGGCCTCGACGCGGTCGGTCGCCGACATCAAGCACGGGCGGCTGTATCTGTCGAGCACGGTGCCCGCGAAAGGCGACTCGCGCACCGCCGTGCTCCAGGCGCTCGCCAGTCGCATCCTCGGGCACGCCGAGCCGCGCTCGTACGCCGAGTTCCTGCGTCAGCGGGTGGAGACGAACTACCTGACCGGTGCCCTCCTGATCCCCGAAGACCATGCGGTGCCGGTGCTGCACGACGCCAAGTCCCGCCGGGCCTTGTCGATCGAAGACCTCCGCGACGCGTACTCGGTGTCGTACGAGACCGCGGCGCACCGCTTCACCAATCTGGCGACGCGGCATCTCGGCATCCCGGTGCACTTCCTGAAGGTGCACGAGTCGGGCACCATCACGAAGGCCTACGAGAACGACGACGTGAACTTCCCGGCCGACCGGCTGGGCTCGATCGAGGGGCAGTTGTGCTGTCGGCGCTGGACGAGCCGCGCCGTGTTCGACATCCCCGACAAGTTCAACCCCTACTACCAGTACACCGACACCGGCAACGGCACGTTCTGGTGCACGGCCCGCGTGGAGACCTCCAGCGAGGGAGCGCACTCGGTGTCGGTGGGTGTGCGCTTCGACGACACGAAATGGTTCGTCGGGCGCGAGACGACCAACCGCGGCGTCTCCCGTCACGCGGTCGAGGTGTGCTGCCGGCGCGCTCCCGCCGAACTGGAGTCGCAGTGGCGCGATCAGGCGTGGCCGAACGTGCGAACCCCTCGGACGCTGCTCGCGACGCTGCCGACCGGCGCGTTCCCCGGCGTCGACACGACCGACCTGTACGAGTTCCTCGAGGCGCACGCCCCCCGCGACTGAGGTGCTCGCTGCGCTGCGCTGTGGTGGGGTGTGGGCCGCTCAGACCACGGCGTTCCAGCGCAGACGCGGGGTGGCGGCATCCACCTCGTCGAGAACGGCCGCGGGCGAGGCGACCGGGAACGTCGTGATCAGTCGCTGGATGCCGCCGTTGATCAGCGCGTAGGCGAGGGCGGAAGGGCCGGATGCCGCGGCGCGCCCGATCGCGATGACGACTTCCGTGTCCTGCACCCGCTGACGGCGCACCGGAGTGCGCTCCACCAGTGCGGTGGCGGCAGCGGCGACCCGCGCCAGCAGGGTCTCGCCCGTCGGCAGCGCCCAGGGGAGGAAGGCGTCGGCGGCCAGCCCGTAGGCGCGGGCCAGCTGGCCGTCCAGCCAGCGCTCGCGTTTGAGGCCGTAGGGGGTCGGTGTCGTCGACAGCAGGTAGCCGTAGACGTGCAGCAGGCCGGCGTTGCCGACGGGGAAGCAGGCGTCGATGCCGGCGCGCTCGTGGAGCGCCCTGAAGACCGACGCCGCGACCACGGATGTGCCCGTGTTCTCGTCGATGACCGTGGACAGCCCCCATGCGTCGAATCGGCGCGCGGCGGCGTCGGCGTCGATCGAGGTGCCGAGCCACGGGAGGAGGTCGAAGGCGGCCGCGGGATCGCCCGTGGCGAGCGCGGCCGCGGCGTCGAGTCGCGAGAGCTCCCCGCCACTTTTTACCGGATGTTCATCTGCCGTGGTCATTACGTCCACACATGTCCTTCACTATGGACAAAGCGTCCAGCCTCACGGACGCGTTCGTCACCCGCAGGGAGATTCGTGCCTCGTCCCATTCTCATCTTCGACTTCGACGGTACCGTCGCCCTCGGCGACGGGCCGGTGCGCGCGTACGCCCGCGCCGTCGCCACCGAGGCCGGACTGTCGCCGTCGTTCGTCGATGAGATCGCCACCGGCCTCGCCGACGGCGACGACGCCATCGACGCCTACGACCTCGTGCGGGTGCGCGCCGTCGCGGCCGGAGCCGCCCCCGAGCACCTCGCGCGCGGCTACGCCGCCAGCCGCGCACAGCTCGCGTCCGACGACGCTCCCGTTCTCGCCCCCGAGGGCCTCGCCACCTTCCTCGCGACGGTCGACGCGGAGCGCATCCTGGTCACCAACGCGCCCGGCGTGCGCATTCCGGAGGCGCTGACGGCGCTCGCGCTGGAAGGGCTCTTCGACCGCGTCGTCGTCGACGCGGGCAAGCCCGACGGGCTCGCCGCGCTGCTGGACGAGCTGGACGCGGATGCCGAGGTGCTCGCCGTCGGCGACATCTGGCGCAACGACCTGGCTCCGGCCCACGCCCGCGGCCACGCGACGGCGCTGGTCGGCGGCTATCCCGACCCCGACGCCACCCCGGACTTCCGCGCCGACACGCTTCCCGAACTCCTGCCCGCCCTCACCGAATGGGTTCGCGCCCGCGCGCGTACCCGCTGACCACTCCTCGATCCACCCCGACACCGAAGGACACCTCATGCGCATCACCCGCCTCCGACTCGCCGCGGTCGCCGCGACGGCGCTCGCCGCCACCGTCGCGCTCGCCGGCTGCTCCGGCACCTCCGACGCCTCCGGCTCCGCCGCGCCGGCCGCCGATCCGAGCTCGCTCGTTCTCGCCCTCGTGCCCTCGCAGGACCAGGGCGGCCTCGTCGACACGGCCAAGCCCCTGACCGACATGCTGAGCTCGGAACTCGGCATCCCCGTCACGGGCGTCGTGTCGAAGGACTATCAGGCCGCCGTGGAGGCGATGGGTGCCGACCAGGCGCAGATCGGCTTCCTCCCCTCGCTGCAGCTGTGGCAGGCCAGCGACCGCTACGGTGCGAAGGTCGTGCTGCAGACCGAGCGTAACGGCGCGATCACCTACCCGGCCCAGTTCATGACGAACAACCCGAGCAAGTACTGCTCCGACACCCCCGTCGACAAGGACGGGATGCTGTACTGCAACGGCACCGACAAGCTGGCGACGCCGAGCGGCCTGGACGCGATCACCAAGATCGCCGGTGCGAAGGTCGCCGTGCTCGGCCCCGGCTCGCCGGCCGGCTACATCTATCCGATGCTCGCCCTCAAGGAGAAGGGCGTCGATATCGACAACGGGTTCCAGAAGATCCCGGTCACCGCCAACGACGCCTCCGTCATGGCCGTCTACAAGGGCGACGCCGAGGTCGGCTTCAGCTTCTGGGACGCGCGCACTCTCGTGAAGAAGGACACCCCCGACGTGGGCCAGAAGGTCGTCGTCTTCGCCCTCAGCGACCCGATCCCCAACGACGGCGTCGCCGTCTCGTCGAAGCTCTCGCCGGCCCTCCAGGACAAGATCACGCAGGCACTGCAGTCGTACTCCGAGACCGAGGCCGGCTCGAAGGTGCTGCAGAGCATCTACTCCATCACCAAGCTCGCGCCGGCCAACCCCGCATCGCTCGACGTCGTCGCGCGGGCCGCCCAGCAGCTGGGACTGCAGTGACGGATCGCATCCTGACCCAGGGCATCGCGGCTGCGGCCGCGGTGCCCTGGGGCATTCGTCTGGACGGGGTCACCGTCCGCTACCCCAACGGCACCGTGGGCCTGCGCGGTGTGGATCTCGAGATCGCGCCGGGCGAGATGGTCTGCATCGTCGGCCTCTCCGGGTCGGGAAAGTCGACGCTGATCCGCACGATCAACGGCCTCGTGCCCGTGACGGAGGGCACCGTGACCGTCGGCGGCCAGCGCGTCGACAACGCGTGGGGCAAGCGCCTTCGCCACCTCCGCGGGCAGATCGGCATGGTGTTCCAGGGGTTCAACCTCGCCGGTCGGACGACCGTGTTGAACAACGTGCTCGTGGGGCGTCTCACCCACACGCCGTACTGGCGCACCCTGGCGGGCGCCTACCGCGACGCCGACAGGCAGATCGCCTTCGAGGCGCTCGATCGCGTCGGCATCCTGTCGAAGGTGTGGGATCGGGCCTCGGCACTGTCGGGCGGCCAGCAGCAGCGCGTCGCGATCGCGCGCGCCCTTGCGCAGCAGCCGCGGATCGTCCTCGCCGATGAGCCGGTCGCGAGCCTCGACCCGCCCACCGCGCACGGCGTCATGGGCGATCTGCGGCGGATCAACGCCGACCTCGGCATCACGGTGCTGGTCAACATCCACCTGCTCGATCTCGCACGGCAGTACGGCGCGCGCATCATCGGCATGCGCGCCGGGGAGGTCGTCTTCGACGGGCCGGCCGCGAGCGCGACGGATGCCGACTTCGAGAACATCTACGGACGGTCGCTGACCGGCGACGATCGGCTCGATCGATGAGCGTCGCGCCCGCGGCATCCGCGCTGGTGGTGCCCGAGCGGCCTCGACGCCGCGCCGGAACGTGGATCGCGGTGGCGGTCATCGTCGTGATCACGGTGGTCACGTGCCTTCCGGGCATCGGCGTGGGCTTGGATGTCGCGCCGATCGTCGCGAACTGGCGAAACGGTGCCACGAAGATCGTCGAACTGCTCACGCCCGACTGGTCGTTCTTTCCGCGCACCGTCGCGCCGATGCTCGAGACGCTGCAGATGGCGGTGCTGGGAACCGTCGTGGGGGCCGCGATCTCGCTGCCGCTGTCGTTCTGGGCGGCACGGCCCACCAATCCGCACCCCGCCTTCCGCGGTGCGGTGCGGACCCTGCTGAATGTGATCCGCGCGGTTCCCGAGCTCGTCTACGCGGCGGTGCTCGTCGCGATGGTCGGCGTCGGCGCGCTTCCCGGCATCCTCGCACTCGCGATCTTCAACATCGGCATCATCGTCAAGCTCGTCTCCGAGTCGATCGACGCGCAGGATGCCGGTGCCATCGAAGCCGGTCGGGCCGCCGGTGGCACGCAGGCGCAGATCAACCGCGCCGTCGCCCTCCCCGATGCGTGGCCGGCATTCGTGTCGCAGACCCTGTACGTGTTCGAGCTGAACGTGCGCGCCTCGACGGTGCTGGGGCTCGTCGGCGCCGGAGGGATCGGGCTGCTCATCGACGCGGTCCGCACGTTCTACCGCTACGACCAGCTCTCCCTCATCATCCTCGAAGTGCTCGTCGTGGTCGTCGTGATCGACCTGATGAGCGACGCCATCAGACGGAGGCTCGTGTGAGCGCCCTCGCCGTTCCCGTCCGCCGTCGTTCGCCGTGGCGGGCCGTGTCGGCCGTCGTCGTCACCGCCGTCGTGGTCGCCGCCTTCTGGTCGGTGCAGATCTCGTGGGGCCGTCTCGCCGACCTCCCCGCCGACATCGGTCGCTACCTCTGGCTCATGTTCTCGGCGCCGGAGTGGTCGAAGCTGCCCGAGGCGCTCTGGCAGACCTGGCGGAGCATCGAGATGGCGTGGGTGGGGACCGTGCTCGGCATCCTGCTGGCGACCCCGCTCAGTCTCGTGGCCGCCCGCGGCTTCGGGCCGCTGTGGCTGCGCGGCGTGCTGCGACTCGTGTTCTCGGTCATCCGCGCCGTGCCCGAGCTGATCATCGCGATCATCATCCTCTCGGTCACCGGGCTGACGCCGCTGACCGGTGCGCTCGCCCTCGCCGTCAACGGCATCGGCACGCTCGGCAAATGGGGCTACGAAGCGGTGGAGGCCGTACCTCCCGGGCCCATCGAGGCGGCGCGCGCCGCGGGAGGCTCGACGGCGCAGGTGCTGCGCTGGGGCGTGTGGCCGCAGGCGCAGCCGGTGTTCCTGTCGTTCTGGCTCTACCGGTTCGAGATCAACGTGCGCTCGTCGGCCGTTCTCGGTCTCATCGGGGTCGGCGGCATCGGCGATATGCTGACGTCCTACACCCAGTACCGGGAGTGGTCCACCGTGGGGATGCTGCTCATCGTGGTGATCGTCGTCACGATGGCGATCGACGCGGCGAGTGGAGCGCTCCGCCGGCGAATCATGGAGGGTCCGCGTGCCCGTTGACGCGCCGACGACGGTGCGCATCGCCGCGATGCGCAACGGCCTGCAGCCCACCGAACGGCGGGTCGCCGACCTCATCGTGGCCGAGCCCGACGCGGTGGTGGAGCTCACCGCGCAGCAGCTCGCCGACCGTGCCGGCGTCGCTCGCTCATCGGTCGTGCGGGCGTGCCAGTCGCTGGGCTACCGGGGCTACCCGCAGCTGCGCGTCGCCTTGGCCGCCGAACTCGGCGCCCAGCCGCCACGCGACGCCGACCACGGCGACGGCCCGCTCGGTGAGCTGCGCGCGGCCCTCGCCCGCACCGCGCAGTCGTTGACCACGGCGGTGAGCCTGATGAGCGCCGACGACGTCTCGTCTGCCGTCGCCGATGTCGCCGGTGCCTCACGCCTGCTGGTCGTCGCCAACGGCCTGTCGGCTCCCGTCGCGAGCGATCTGGCGATGCGCCTGACCGCGGTCGGTCGTCCCGCCGAGGTGATCGCGGATGCCATCGCGCAGCAGATCGCGGCGCGTCAGCTGTCGGCCGCGGACGTGTGCATCGTCGTGAGCGGCTCGGGAGCGAATGCCGCGAGCGTGCGGGCGGCCGAGGCGGCCCGCAGCGCCGGTGCGCGCGTGCTGGCCCTGACCTCCTTCGCGTCCAGCCCGTTGGCCGACCGCGCTGACCGCTCGCTCGTGATCACCCCGACCGGCGTCAGCTTCCGCGAGGAGCTGGCCCACACCTCGCGGGTCGCACACGCCGCGTTCGTGGAGGCGTTCGTGGATGCCGTCGCGGGCGTGCTGGGGGAGAGGGCCCGCGTCGTGCGGGCGCACGTGCTCGGCATCCTGTCGGACAACCTCGACGACGGCACCGCCTGACCGCGCCGGCCGATCTCGCTGGCCGATCTCGTCGGGCAGGGCGATCCTCCCCGGTCGTGCTGCGCTTCGGCTCAGTCGTGCTGCGCTTCGGCTCAGTCGTGCTGCGCTCCGGGAGGAGATTTCGCGTCGGGAGGATGCCGTGGCGGCATCCGTCCTCCCGAGTGGAAATCTCCTCGGCGAGTGCGGCCGTCGTCGCGCGCGGGCGGGTTGCGAAAAAACCGTACACATGTAAGGTTTCTTGCGCGGCTCCGACACCGCGGAGCGCTTTCGACGAGGAGAGCACGCCCATGAAGAGAACTCTCGCGGCCACCGCCGCGATCGCCGCATTCACGATCGGTGCACTGGCGGGAGGTGCGCCCGCGACCGCGGCGCCCCCCGACGGCGCCGGAGCGCACAACAGCGCTGCGGATGGAGCCGGGCGTCCCGGCCATCCCAACGGGAAGGACGCCCGCGAGCTCCTGCGCTACGCCACCGACACCTGGACGTCGATGGCCGCGATGGCTCACCCCGAGACGGGCCTCGTCGACGACAACATCGGCGGTGACCTCGACGCGGCATCCGCGTCGGGCTACACGTCACCGACCAACATCGGCGGCTATCTGTGGTCCACCGTCACGGCTCGGGATCTCGGGATCATCGGCGCCGACGAGGCGCGTCAACGGCTCAGTGCGACGATCACCACGCTCGAGCACATGGAGCGAAACCCCGGCAGCGGCATGTTCTACAACTGGTACGCGCCGGCAACGGGGGCCAAGCTCACGGTCTTTCCGACCTCGGGCGACACGATCCATCCGTTCCTCTCGACGGTCGACAACGGCTGGCTCGCGACGGCCCTGCGGATCGTGCGCGAGGCGGAGCCGTCACTGCACGACCGTGCCGATGCGCTCTACCGTTCGATGGACTTCTCCGCGTTCTTCGATCCGGCCGGGGCCGCGGGGCTTCCGGCGGGAACCAACCGCGGGGGATTCTGGGAGGCGCCTCCCGGCGACGGCTGCGCGGTGGAAGCGCCCATGTACAACGGCAGCGGCGAGACGGTCTCGTACACGTGTCATCACTACGACACGACCGTCAGCGAGAGCCGCATTGCGACGTACCTGGCGATCTCGGACGGCACGATCCCCGCGACGGGCCTCTACGGCACGCATCGTACGATGCCCGCCGGTTGCGACTGGGCCTGGCAGGAGCAGCTGCCCACCGGCACGACCCGCCAGTACGACGGGGTGGACGTGTACGAAGGGGTGTATTCCTACGACGGCATGTCGTTCGTGCCCAGTTGGGGCGGCAGCATGTTCGAGTCGCTCATGCCCGACCTGTTCATCCCGGAGGCGCAGTGGGGTCCTCGCTCGTGGGGTCTGAACCACCCCATCACCGTGGAAGTGCAGAAGGAGCACGGCCTGAAGGACGCGAAGTACGGCTACTGGGGCTTCTCGCCCGCCAGCGATCCCTTCGGGGGTTACTCCGAGTACGGCGTCGATCTGGCCGGAATGCGCAGCGACGGCTACACCTCCGACCGGGAGAAGACCGACGTCGACATCGACCGACCTGGCTGCCACACGGGCACCAACCCCTCGCCGACCTTCGGCGACGGCGTCGTCACGCCGCACGCGTCCTTCCTCGCGCTGCCGTACGACCACAAGGGCGTCATGGACAATCTCCGCAAGATCGAGCGGAAGCTCGGCGCCTACGGGCCCGGTGGCTTCTACGATGCGGTCGCCGTCAAGAGCGACACCATCGCGAAGCGGTATCTCTCGCTCGATCAGTCGATGATCATGGCCGCGATCGGCAACGAGCTGACCGGTGATGCGCTCAAGGGCTACGTCGTCGACGACGCGATGGAACGGAACCTCCGGCCGGTGATCGCGCAGCAGGTGTTCGGCTCGTCGTGGGGGCGTCCGCATCACTGAGCCGTAGCGTGGATGCCGGGGAGGATTCTCGTGGCATCAGACACCGGTGACCGGGTAGCTCCCTCGCGTGCGCGGGGGAGCTATCCGAAGGGGCAGGCGCGGCGCCAGCAGATCGTCGACGAGGCGGTGCTCGTGTTCGGCCGCTCGGGCTCGGCGAGCGGGTCGCTGCGCGAGGTCGCCAAGCGGGTCGGACTGACCCCCGCGGGCCTCCTGCACCACTTCGCCTCGAAGGAGGAGCTGTTCGCCGAGGTCCTGCGCCAGCGCGACGAGCGGGTGCGCGCCGCGGCGGGGGAGCCCGCCGCGCACGGCCTCATCGACCAGGCGGCGAAGGTCGTCGCCCACAACCAGACGACACGTGGCCTCACCTCCCTCTACTCGACCGTGGTGGCGGAAGCGGCCGACCCCGACCATCCGCTGCACGACGATTTCGCGAGGCGATATCGCGAGCGCGCCGCGGACACGGCGGCGCTCCTGCGCGCAGGCCAGCGCTCCGGCGAGATCGCGCCCGACATCGATCCCGACGCGGCGGCCCGCCTCATCAGCGCCGTGATGGACGGCATCCAGCAGCAGTGGCTGCTCGATGACACCGTCGACATGACGGCCCTGTTCGACGAGTTCGTGCGGGGCTACCTACGGGGACCTCGCCCCGCGGCATCCCCCCGCTGACCCCGCCCGTCCGCCGGCCGACCCCGCCGATCCGCCGGCCGAGCCCGCCGAGGGTACGCCCCGCGAGACACCGTCCCTGCACCGAGACTGCCGCTGTGCACCGGTGTTTCGGTGCGCAGGAGGTGTCTCGCGGGCGGGCGGACTCGCGCGCGGTCGGGGGGCGGGCGCCACGTCTTGACGGAGGTTATGCGCATAAGTACAGTGGAGCCCGACACTGATGCGGGTGTCCCGTTCGAGGAGGAACCATGAAACACGTCCGACTGGGAGCCGTCGCGCTCGTCGCGATCGGCGCACTCGCCCTCGCGGGCTGCGGCCGCGGCGGCGATACCGCCAGCGCCCCCGACGCCGCCACGACGATCGGCAGCGAGCCGGCCACGGGCACGATCACGATGTGGGCGATGGGTGCGGAGGGCGAGGCGCTGCCCGATTTCGTCAAGGCGTTCGAAGACGCCAACCCCGGCGTCACCGTCGAGGTCACGGCGATTCCGTGGGATGCCGCCTACAGCAAGATCCAGACGGCCATCGCCGGTGGCACCACGCCCGACATCGCGATGATGGGCTCGACCTGGATGGCGGACTTCGCTGACGCGTTCCAGACCGTGCCGAGCGACCTCGACACGTCGGGATCCTTCCCGGGCGCTGTCGCGTCGACGAAGGTGGGCGATCGGATGACCGGCGCCCCCTGGTACGTGGACACCCGCCTGCTCTACTACCGCACGGACCTCGCCGCGAAGGCCGGCTGGACGAAGGCCCCCACCACGTGGGACGAACTCAGCCAGATGGCCGCCGACATGCAGTCCAAGGCCGGCGCCGAGTACGGCATCCGCCTGCCCGGCGGCAACGACTCGTTCCAGGGCACACTGTGGATGCCGTGGTCCAACGGCGCTTCGCTCGTCGACGGCGATAAGTGGACCGTCGACACCCCGCAGATGGTCGAGGCCTACGAGTACTACCAGAGCTTCTTCCAGAAGGGCATCGCCAACCCGGCGGCCGACCGCTCCTCGGGTGCCCAGGAGGCTGACTTCGTCGCGGGCAAGACCCCGATGCTCATCGACGGTCCGTTCATGATCGGCTCGCTCGAGAAGGTCGGCGGTGCGGACTTCGCCAGCAAGTTCACCACCGCGGTGCTGCCCACGAAGGAGTCGTCGACGTCGTTCAGCGGCGGCGCGAACCTCACGGTGTTCAAGAACTCGAAGAACGCGCACTCCGCGTGGAAGCTCGCGCAGTGGCTCACCGACCCGACCACGCAGGCGCAGTGGTACGAGAAGACCGGTGACCTGCCCGCCGTCCAGGCGGCGTGGAAGGAGCAGGCCCTCGCCTCGCAGCCGACGCTCGCCGCCTTCGGCACCCAGCTGGAGACCGCGAAGTCGGTCCCCGCCACCACCACGTGGGTGCAGGTCGCCGCCGCCGGTGACGCGGTGCTCGAGAAGGTGCGTTTGGGCACCCAGAGCCCTGCAGACGCCATGAAGGAGCTGCAGAGCAAGGCCGACGCCCTCGGAATGGGCTGATCGAGATGACGCAGGCATCACTGGCCGCGACCGGAACGGCCGTCGCCGTCACCGGTCGCGGCCGTGGTCGCCGGCCGGGGTCCACCCGCCGCCGGCGTCAGGGATGGATCGCGTGGGGATTCGCGCTCCCGTTCGTCATCGTGTTCGCGGTGTTCATGATCGTGCCGATCGTGGGCTCGTTCGCGATGTCGTTCACCGACTTCCGCGCGCAGGACATCCGCTCCCCGTTCTCGGTGGACTTCGTGGGCCTCGACCAGTACGTCAAGGTGCTGACCGATCCCACCTTCCTGAAGTCCATGGGCGTCACGGCGACCTTCGTCGTCGTCGGCATCCCCGTGACGATGGCGGTCGCCCTGGCGCTCGCGCTGGCGCTGAACTCCGGGGGCGGGCGCATCGTGTCGTTCCTGCGGGTCGGGTTCTACGCCCCGGTGGTGACCAGCATCGTCGCCGTCGCGGTGGTCTGGCGCTACATCCTGCAGCCCGACGGGCTTCTCAACAGCGCGCTCGCCCTCATCGGCATCCAGGGGCCCGACTGGCTCAACGACACCACCTGGGCGCTTCCGTCGCTGATCGCGATGGCGGTCTGGCGCAACGTCGGAACGCTGATGGTGATCTTCCTCGCCGGGCTCCAGGCGATCCCGACCGACGTGAAGGAGGCCGCCATGATGGACGGCGCCTCGGCCTGGCGTCGGCTCACCTCGGTCACGCTGCCCATGTTGCGCCCGACGCTCCTGCTCGGTGCCGTGCTCATCTCGGTGGGCTTCCTGCAGTTCTTCGAGGAGGCGTTCGTGATGACGCAGGGGGGACCGCTGGATTCGACCCTGTCGGTGGCCTATTACACGTTCAAGCAGTTCGGCTTCGGGCAGTACGGCGTGGCCTCGGCCGCCAGCTACATCCTGTTCCTCGCCATCGCGCTGCTGAGCCTGCTGCAGTTCCGGCTGCTGCGGACGAAGGACTGAGAGGACCTCGTCATGACCGTTTCCGTCACCGCGCCGCCTCGGCGCACGGGGCGCCGCCGTCGGGCCTTGACCGGACGTGCCGTCACCTACATCGTGCTGATCGTCGGGCTCGTCGTCTGGATGCTGCCGTTCGCCTGGATGCTGCTGGGATCGGTCAAGACCCAGGCCGAGATCCTGCAGCGCCCGCCCACCTGGTGGCCGCGCGAGTTCACGTGGGACAACTTCGCCCAGTGGTTCGGGCCGCTGGACATCGGCCGGTTCTTCACCAACAGCATCGTGGTGGCCCTGTTGACGGTGCTCGGCAATCTCGTCTTCTGCTCGATGGTCGGCTACGCGCTCGCGAAGATGGACTTCCCGGGTAAGAAGGCGCTGTTCGCCGTCGTGCTGGTCACCCTCATGGTGCCGGGCGTCGTCACCTTCGTGCCGCTGTTCGTGATGGTCTCCTCGCTGGGGCTGACCAGCAGCTACGCGGCGCTGATCCTGCCGTTCATCACGACGCCGCTCGGGGTGTTCCTCATGCGCCAGTTCATGCTCGGCATCCCCGACGAGCTCATCGAGGCGGCGCGCATCGACGGGGCGGGGGAGCTGCGCATCTTCGCCCGTGTCGTCATGCCGCTGTGCGGGCCGCCGCTGGCGACCCTCGGCATCCTCACCTTCCTCGCCTCGTGGAACAACTTCCTCTGGCCGCTCGTCGCCGCCCAGACCGAGAACATGTACACGCTCCCGGTGGCCCTGTCGCTGTACTCGACCGGCCAGAACGCGACCGACTACGGCCTGCTGCTGGCGGGATCGGTGCTCGTGATCGCGCCCATCCTGCTGCTGTTCGTCTTCCTGCAGCGCTACTTCATCCAGGGCGTCGCCACGACCGGGCTCAAGTGAGCCCTCGCCGACCCGCCTCGAGAAAGAGAACCATGACCCCCACGTATCTCACCGCGCCCGACGGCACCCGTTTCCGCGACCTCAACGGCAACGGAGTGATGGATCCGTACGAGGACCCGCGCCTGAGCGCCGACGTGCGTGCCGCCGATCTCGTGGCTCGCATGAGCCTGGAGGAGAAGTGCGGTCTGATGTTCCAGACCGTCATCGAGGTGGGGGAGGACGGCGAGCTGCTGGAGGCGCCGGGACGGATCTCCAAGTCGCCGACGACGACGGTGGTGCGCGGCAAGCACCTGACGCACTTCAACGTGCACGCGATCCGCTCCGCGCGGCAGGCGGCGGTGTGGAACAACAACCTCCAGATGCTCGCGGCGCAGACCCCGCACGGGGTGCCGGTGACCATCAGCACCGACCCGCGGCACGCCTTCGTCGAGAACACCGGCGTCGGGTTCGCCGCCGGGCCGTTCTCGCAGTGGCCGGAGGGGCTCGGGCTCGCCGCGATCGACGACGTCGAGACGGTGCGCCGGTTCGCCGAGGTCGCCCGCCAGGAGTACCGCGCCGTCGGCATCCGCGCCGCCCTGCACCCGCAGATCGATCTCGCGACCGAGCCCCGGTGGGGCCGCCAGGCCCAGACGCTGGGCCAGGATGCCGCGCGGGTCGCCGAGTTCACCGCCGCCTACCTCCAGGGCTTCCAGGGCGACGAGCTGGGGCCCGACAGCGTCGCCTGCACGACGAAGCACTTCCCCGGTGGGGGTCCGCAGAAGGACGGCGAGGACGCGCACTTCCCGTACGGCCGCGAGCAGGTCTACCCCGGCGGCATGTTCGAGTACCACCTCGAGCCTTTCCGGGAGGCGATCCGGCGCGGAACCGCGGCGATGATGCCGTACTACGGTATGCCGATCGGGCTGGAACGCCACGGGGTTCCGATCGAGGAGGTGGGCTTCGGCTACAACCGCCAGATCGTGACCGACCTCCTGCGCGACGAGCTCGGCTTCGACGGGGTCGTCGTCACCGATTGGGAACTCGTCAATGACAACCACGTGGGCGATCAGGTGCTGCCGGCACGGGCCTGGGGCGTCGAGGAGCTGTCGCCGAGCGAGCGCATGCTCAAGATCTTGGATGCCGGGGCCGACCAGTTCGGCGGCGAGGAGTGCGTCGACCTGCTGATCGACCTCGTCCGGGCCGGCCGCGTCCCGGAGGAGCGCATCGACGCCTCGGCGCACCGCATCCTGCGGGTGAAGTTCCAGCTGGGCTTGTTCGACGATCCGTTCGTCGATCCCGACGAGGCCGAGCGCATCGTCGGCAACGCGGAGTTCCGCGCCGAGGGGGAGCGGGCGCAGGCGCGCTCGCTGACCGTCGTCGTCAATCGCGCCACCGCGGACGACGACCACCCCGTGCTGCCGCTGGCCGCGCGCTCGCGCCGCGTGTACGTCGAGGGCTTCCGCGCGGAGGACGTCGCCGAGCTGGGCGAGGTCGTGGCCGATCCGGCCGCCGCCGATCTCGCCCTGGTGCGTCTCGGCGCCCCGTTCGAACCGCGCGACGATCTCTTCCTCGAGGCCTGGTTCCACCAGGGCTCGCTCGAGTTCCCGCCCGGGCGCATCTACCGCATGCGACGGATCGCGCAGCAGTGCCCGCTGGTGCTCGTGGTCAACCTCGACCGGCCCGGCATCCTCACACCGTTCGCGGAGTTCGCGTCGGCGATCGTCGTCGACTTCGGCAGCTCCGCGCACGCCGTGCTCGACGTGCTCACCGGTCGCGTCGCTCCCGAGGGGCGCCTGCCGGTGGAACTGCCGCGGTCGATGGATGCCGTGCGCGCTTCGCGCGAAGATGTACCGTCGGATACGGGTGATCCGCTGTTCGCGGTGCACTTCGGTCTCGAACTGGCGGCACGGGTGGGAGAACGCGCCGACCGGTGAGACGCACGCCAGTCGCCCCGGGCCGCCGATGACGAAGGGACAGCCGATGAGTGATGCCGCTGCGCGCCGTCCGACGGTCTACGACGTCGCGCAGGAGGCGGGTGTCTCGATCGCCTCCGTGTCGTTCGCCTTCCGACGCCCCGAGCGGATCAGCGAAGCCACGCGCGAGCGGGTGCTGGCCGCCGCGCGGCGGTTGGGGTACGCCCCGAGCGCGGCGGCGCGAGGACTCGCGAACGGACGCACCGGAACGCTCGGCCTGCACGCGTTCGACCTCATGCTGGAACGGGCCGACCCGCGCGACGTCGCACCCCCGCGACCCGATGTGCGGGCGCCCTGGGACGCCGCGTCGATCATCCCGTGGTCGCAGACCGACGACGAGACCCTCGCCGATCCGCGGGCGTTCCCGCTCTACGTCGACGAGATCCAGCGCGGCTTTGCGCTGGAGTGCTGGATGCTGGGGCGGCCGGTCATGCTCTCCAGCGGGTCGGACAGCGACGTGTCGGTCGCCGATACGGCGGGCCGGGTCGACGGACTGGCCATCTTCCCGTCGCCGGTGCTGCCGACCGCTCTGCTGCGGATGCCCGCGACGATCCCGACGGTCCTGTTCAGCGTCGCTCCCGGCGACGATCCCCATCACCGCGTTCGCGTGGACAACGCCGGCGGGATGAGTGCGCTGATCGATCACCTCGTCGGCGACCACCAGTACGACGACGTCGCCTTCGTCGGGCGCCAGGAGGGCTTCGACAACGCCGAACGCTTCCGGGAGTACCGGGCGTCGCTGATGCGGTGGGGTCTGCGTCCCCGTGACGAGCCGATCGACGGCACCGTGCGCGGTCGGCATCGGATGCTCGAGCAGCTCGGCGCGCTCCACGCCCGCGGCGCGCTGCCCCGCGTTCTCGTCTGCGCCAGCGACCAGCACGCGCTCATGGCCCTCGACGCCCTCGCCGGGCTCGGCGTGCGCGTGCCCGACGACGTGGCTGTCACCGGGTTCGACGGCATCCTGGCCGGTCGGCTCAGCACGCCGACACTCACGTCCGTGCGCCAGCCGATGGAGGCCATGGGACGCGCCGCCGCCCGCATCCTCGCCGGCACCGCCGGTGCGCTCCCGGAGGGGCAGACACGCTTCGACGCCGTGTTCGCTCCGCGCCTGCTGATCCGCCAGAGCTGCGGATGTTGAGCGCCCGTGTCGCGGGGCTGTCAGATTCCTATGGATGCCGCCTGAGCCTCTGATTCTTGGCCTTGTCTCAGAGCTGGTCGACGACGCTCGACGCATGACCACACAGGCCGCCACGCGATCCACTCCGCTCATCGCCGCGCCGCAGCTCGGCATCCGCTCGCGCCGCCCGCTCTGGCGGCTGCTCGCGATCGCCGTCATCTGGGCGACGAGCCTCTTCGTCGTCGCGCTCTGGATCGCCGGTGGCGCCGTGCAGGACCTGCGCGCGTGGGATGCCGACACCCTGAACACGCTGGGGCGGATCACCGGTCTCGTCTCGGCGAATCTGCTGCTGTACCAGGTGCTGCTGATGGCGCGCGTGCCGCTGTTCGAGCGAGCCTTCGGGCGCGATGCGATCACGCGGATGCACCGCTGGGTCGGCTTCTGGTCGTTCTGGCTGCTGCTGGCCCACATCGCCCTGCTGGTGGTCGGCTACGCCGCCCAGGCCGGTGTCAACGTGATCGCCCAGCTGTGGGACTTCGTCTGGAACTACCCCGGGATGATGCTCGCGACGGCGGGAACCGGCCTGCTGGTGCTCGTCGTGGTGACCAGCATCCGCCGAGCGCGGCGTGCCATGCGCTACGAGTCGTGGCACCTGCTGCACCTGTACGGGTACCTCGGTGTCGGGCTGGCGATTCCGCACATGCTGTGGACCGGCGCCGATTTCGCCGCCCATCCGCTCGCCGAGGTGTACTGGTGGGGACTGTGGGCGGCGACCGCCGCCGCGGTCATCGTCTTCCGCGTGGCGCTGCCGCTGTGGCGCTCCGCGCGTCACGACATCCGCGTCGTCGCCGTCGAGGCAGACGGGCCGGTGGGCGTCGTGGTCCGCATGCGCGGACGCGGCTTGGAGGGCCTCGGCGCCCGCGCCGGTCAGTTCTTCGTCTGGCGGTTTCTGGGCGCACCCGGCTGGACGCGCGGAGTCCCGCTGTCGCTGGCGGCCGACCCCCGCCGCGGCGAACTCGTCGTCGCGGCCCGCATGGTCGGCGACGGGACGCGCCGGTTGGCGACTCTCCGCCGGGGCACGCGCGTGTTGATCGAAGGGCCCTACGGCGAGTTCACGGGCGAGGCGCGGACGCGGCGGGGGATCGTCATGATGGGTGCCGGCGCCGGCGTCGCACCCCTCGTCTCGCTTCTCGAGGCCGAGCCGTATGCGCCCGGCGAGGCGATCCTGATCACTCGCGACCATGCGGCGGCCGAGTCGATGCGCGTGCGCGAGATCGAGCGCCTGGTCGCGCGCCGGGGCCTGCACCACGTGGCTCTGCACGGTCCGCGCCGTCGCGCCGGATCGACGTGGCTGCCGGTGACGTTCGCCGATGGGCGCGGTGCGGAGATGCTGCGGCGGATGGTGCCCGGCATCCACGATCACGACGTCTACCTCTGCGGCCCCGAGCCCTGGATGGCCTCGGTGCGTCGCGACCTGCGGGCTGCCGGGGTGCCGGCCGCTCAGATTCACAGCGAAGCCTTCGGCGTCTGAGTTCAGAGAGGACACCACCATGAAGAGAATCGTCTACGCCCTGCTCGCGACCGTCAGCGGCCTCGTGCTGCTGTTCAGCTATCGCACCTCCCTTCCCGAGGACGCGGCCGTCGCCGCACCGCTGAACGCGAATCGCACGGACGCCACCCGCGTCACCCCGGCTCCGGCGTCGCCGTCGGCCGGGACCTCGTCGACCACGACGACCGCCGGCGGGTCGAGTTCGAGCTCGTCGTCGGGGGCGACCTCTTCGACGACGACCACGTCGAAGAGCGGGCTCACCGACGGCACGTTCACCGGCTCGGCGGTCAACACGCGCTACGGGGCGGTGCAGGTGCAGATCACCGTCTCGGGCGGCGTGATCACCGACGTGCAGACGCCGGCCTACCCCGATCACAGCAGCCGCGATCGTCAGATCAACCAGGACGCCCTGCCGCAGCTGATCTCCGAGACGCTCTCGGCCCAGAGCGCGCAGATCGACATGGTGTCGGGGGCGACGTACACGAGCACCGGGTACCTCGACTCGCTCCAGTCGGCGATCGACCAGGCCTCGGCATGAGCGAACCGAGCCGCCGGGCCTGGACGGCGGAGCTCATGGGCACGACCGCCAGCATCCACGTCATCGGCAGTCCCGACGCGTGCGCGGCGGCGACGGATGCCGCGGCATCCACCGTCGCGATGCTCCGCGAGCTGGAGGCGATCTTCTCGACGTACCGTGCGGACTCGGAGATCTCGCGGCTGCGCCGCGGCGAGCTGAGCTTCGCCGACGCCGATCCGCGGCTGACGGATGTCGCCGATGCCTGCCGACGACTCGAGGAGGCGACCGGCGGGCGGTTCAGCGCCTTCTGGCGGGAAGGCTTCGATCCCACCGGCTACGTGAAGGGCTGGGCGACGGATGTCGCCGCGACGGCGCACCTCCAGCCGCTGCTCGCGATGCCCGGGGTGAGCGCCGTCGGCATCAACGTCGGCGGCGACCTGAGGGTATGGACCGCGCCCGGCGCGCCCTGGTCGTGGACCGTCGGCATCGCCGACCCGGTGCGGCCGGGGGCGGCCTTGGCGACGCTGCGGGTGCGCAACGGCGCCGTCGCCACCTCCGGGACCGCCGAGCGGGGAGCGCACCTCGTCGACCCTCGATCCGGCATCGCGGTGTCTGCTGCGGTGAGCGCGACGGTCGTCGCGGACGACCTCACCACCGCCGACGTGTGGGCGACCGCCCTCGCCGTCGCTGCCGGCGAGGACACCCGGTGGCTGTGGGACGCGCCGCTGCGCTCGGCGATGACGGTCACCGACGCCGGTGTCCGTCGATGGGTCGCGGGCGTCGGCGTCGAGACCGTCGCGGCGACCGCGGCCTGAACCCGCGACGGCGACCTCGGCCTGAGGCCGCTACGCAGCCTGCGGCAGCCAGAGCAGCATGGTGGTACCCGCTGCCGACGTTCGCTCGATCTCGATCCGGCCCCCGGCCGCCGCGGCCGCCTCGCGCACGAGCGCGAGACCCAGGCCGAAACCGCGCCGCCGACCCGACTCCGGGCCGCGGGCGAAGCGCTCGAAGATGCGCTCGCGATCGGCATCGGCGATGCCGGTGCCGCCGTCGCGCACCCGGATCGCGACCCCCCGTCCGTCGGATCGCGCCGACAGTGCGACCTCGCCGCCGGCGGGAGTGTGCTGCACCGCGTTGTCCAGGAGCGCGACGCAGAGCCGGTCGAGGGTGACGCGGGGAAGGCGCACCCGCAGGCCCGCGCCGTCGCCCTGACCGACGCGGACGCGCACGCCCGCCTCCTCGGCCAGCGGCGCCACCGTGGCCGCCGCGGCCGTCAGCGCCGCATCGACGACGGCGGGCTCGGCATCCGTCGCCGTTCCCTCCGCCGTCAGCAGCATGTCGGTGAGCACGGCGTCCATGACCGACGCGTCGGCGCGCAACGCCGCGAGCGTGTCGGTGAGGTCTTCGCCGCGTCGGTAGCGGCGCTCCAGGATCTGCGTCCGGCTCGTGAGAGCCGTCAGCGGCGTGCGGATCTCGTGGCTCGCATCGGCGACGAAGCGGCGCTGCAGCCGCAGGGCACCGGCCAACGGGGCCACCGCGCGGCGGGCGGCGAACCAGGCGACGAGGGCGAGCAGCGCCACCCCGGCGAGACCGAGCGCAACGACCCAGGGGAGGATGCGGTCGACGTCGACGACGATGCGGTCGCCGTCCGGCGGACCGCTGCGGCCGCCGCCCTCGCCGTTGTGGTGCAGTTCGGGTCGGGCCGACAGCAGCAGGACGGCCACGAGAAGCGCGACTCCCGCCGTCACCACGACGGCCGATGCGGCACCGACGAGCAGACCGACGTGGACCGCGGCGCGACGAACGCGCCGGCGGTCGGCCTCGTCGCTCACGACGGGCTCCCCGCACGGTAGCCGCGACCGCGAACGGTCTCGATGATCTCGGGCGACGCCTTGCGGCGGATGTAGTGCACGTAGGTGTCGACGGAGCTCAGTGCGTCGTCGGACGAGAAGACGGCGTGAAGGATTTCGTCGCGGGAGAAGACGTGCTCGGGGCTCTCGCTCAGCAGCGCCAGCAGGCGCGCCTCGGTCGCTGTCAGCGTGACGCGCTCGCCGCCGCCGCCGTACAGTGCGCGCGACTCGGCGACGAAGGTCCAGTCCCCGAGGTGACGCCGGCGTCCCTCGGCATGGTGCCCGCGGACGAGCGCGCGCAGGCGTGCGAGCAGCTCGTCGAAGTCGAACGGCTTGACCAGGTAGTCGTTGGCGCCGCTGTCGAGGCCGTCGACCCGGTCCGCGACGGCGCCGAGAGCCGTCAGCAGCAGCACCGGCGTGGTGAGGCGGGCGGTACGCATCGCCTGCACGATCTCCACCCCGTCGAGCCCCGGCAGACGCCGGTCGACGACCAGGACATCGAAGCGCTCCGCCAGCACCCGCTCCCGTGCGGCGAGACCGTCGCTGAGGTGGGTGACGTCGTAGACCTCGGAGAGCACCTCGACGGTCATGCCCGCGATCGTCGGGTCGTCTTCCACGTAGAGCAGTCGCGGCCGTGCGCCGTCGCGGGTCATCGCGTCTCCGATCTTCACCGCCATCATTCACCCATATCGGCGCCAAGAATCCGCCAAGAGCGCATCACCCCGCGGCGACGAGGGCGGCCCACAGCTCGGCACGCGCCGGAAAGCTCGACAGGTCCACCCCCAGCAGTTGCTGCGCCTGCGCGACCCGGGCGCGCACCGTGTGCCGATGGATGCCGAGCGCTCGCGCGGCCTCATCGATGCGCGCGTCGTGGGTGAGCCAGGTGCGCACGGTCTCCACGAGCGCCGTGCCCTGGGCGTCGTCGTGCGCCCGCAGCGGGCGCAGCCGCGCGTCGGCGAGAGCGCGGGCGGCCGGGGAATCGAGACTCGACAGCACCCCCGCGGCATCCGCGAAGCGCGTGACGGTCCCGCTCACGGCGGTGCGCAGCGCGGTGAGGGCCTGCGCGTGGGCGCGAGAGAATCCGCCGTAGTCGGTGGGCTCCGACAGCCCCACCGCGGCGTCCAGCAGACGCGCGAGTGCGGTGGGCGCGCCCTCGTCGTCGGCGGGGACCACGAGGACGATCCCGTCGCCGCTGCGCGCGTAGAACAGGCCGCCGCGCTCGGCGGCCTGCAGCTCGAGCCAGTCGACCGCCGCGTCGGTGCGGTTGGCGGCGACGGCGGCGACCCCGATGACGACGGGGCTCGTCGGCAGCGGGCCCCACAGCTCGCGCGACACACGACGCGCCAGTTGCGGGTCGTCCTCGAGGAGCGTGTGCAGCAGTCCTGCCCGCAGTGCCGCACGAGCGCGGCCGAGTCCCACGTTCTGTTCGAGGGCGAGGCCGGCCATCGCGATGACCGAGGTCACGACGCTGCGTCCCTCCAGGTCGAGGTCGGCGCCCACGATCGCGATGAGCCCGCGGAGGTGTCCGCCGCGGCCGAGCGTCTGCATCGTGACGCGTCGATCACCGATCTCGAGCGTCGATGCCGCGCGGGCTCCGCGGCGCAGCACGGCGCCGGCCTCCGTCGCGAGGGCGGCGCGCGCATCGTCGTCGAGCGCGTCGGCGGGGGCGCTCTGGGTCAGCGTGCCGGCGGCGTCGAACAGTCCGACCCACGCGCCGAGTTGAGACGCGAGCTCGGCGACGGTCGCCGCCAGCCCGTCCGGACGCAGTGCGGCGAGCGAGATCGCCCGCTGCGCCGACAGTGCCCAGGTGCGACGGGCATACGCCTGCGCGGCGATGGCTTCGGCGTTGGCCCGCGCCAGCGCAATGAACGGCGTGCGGTAGGGCACCTCGAACAGCGGCATCCGCTGCGCGGCGCAGGCGAGAACGAGCGCGGGCGGGATGCCGTCGCGCACCACCTCGGTGCCGAACCCCAACCCGCGCACACCGCGGGCGCGCAGGCGCGTCACGTAGGCGGCGGCATCATCGCCCGATTCGCCGTCGCCGCCGGCTCCGACGAACTGCGTGCCCGTCGTCAGCAGCAGCAGGTCATCGGCGAGGAAGGGAGTGGGGTCGATGAGGTCGGAGCTGTGCACCCAACGCAGCGGGGCGTCCAGTGCTCCCTCGTCGAGATCGTCGGGGCGGGAGGCGAGCCGCAGGTCGAGGTCGCGGCGCGCGAGGAGGGCGCGCAGGGTCGGCTGCATCTCGGTCATGGGCGGCGGCCTCCTCGGCGCGGTCCGGGGTCGATCCGGGGCGGGTTCCCGGCGATGGGTGCGCGGCGGCTGTACGCCACGTACGCATCTGATCACAGAATGTACACGGCGGAGGGTGTGGCTCGGCATCCGAGGCTCATACGCTCCCGGCATGAGCATCATCGACAGCGCCGTCGTCGGCGGTCCGTCCCTGGCGCAGGAGCGCCGTCTCGTCACCGCGATCCCCGGCCCCCGCTCGCAGGAGCTGCTGGCGCGCAAGAGCGCCGCCGTCGCGTCGGGAGTCGCGCACACGGTGCCCATCGAAGCCGTCGCCGCCGGCGGGGGCGTCGTGGTCGACGCCGACGGCAACTCGCTCATCGACCTCGGCAGTGGCATCGCCGTCACGAGCGTGGGCAACGCCCACCCGGGCGTCGTGGCGGCCGTCCAGGCCGCCGTCGCGCAGATGACGCACACCTGCTTCATGATCTCGCCGTACGAGTCGTACGTGGCCGTCGCCGAGAAGCTCAACCGTCTCACGCCCGGCGACCACGCGAAGAAGTCGGCGCTGTTCAACTCCGGCGCGGAAGCCGTCGAGAACGCGATCAAGATCGCCCGCAAGGCCACCGGCCGCTCGGCCGTCGTCGCGTTCGACCACGCGTACCACGGCCGCACCAACCTCACGATGGCCCTCACGGCGAAGTCGATGCCGTACAAGAGCGGATTCGGTCCGTTCGCCTCCGAGGTCTACCGCGTTCCGGCCTCGTACCCGCTGCGCGACGGCCTGAGCGGTGCGGATGCCGCGGCCAAGGCCATCTCGTTGATCGAGAAGCAGATCGGCGCCGACAACCTTGCGGCCGTCATCATCGAACCGATCCAGGGCGAGGGCGGCTTCATCGTGCCCGCCGAGGGATTCCTTCCCGCGGTCGTCGACTGGTGCCGCGCCCACGGCGTCGTCTTCATCGCCGACGAGGTGCAGACCGGCTTCGCCCGCACCGGAGCGATGTTCGCGAGCGAACTGTTCGGCATCGTGCCGGACCTCATCACGACGGCCAAGGGCATCGCGGGCGGCATGCCGCTGGCGGCGGTCACCGGTCGCGCCGAGATCATGGATGCCACCCACGGCGGGGGCCTCGGCGGCACCTACGGCGGCAACCCGGTGGCGTGCGCCGCCGCCCTCGCGGCGATCGATGCGTTCGAGAACGACGGGATGCTCGAGCGGGCGCGCGAGATCGGGGGGATCCTCCGCGCCCGCTTCGAGTCCGTGCAGCAGTCCGACCCGCGCATCGCCGAGGTGCGCGGCGCCGGCGCGATGATCGCGGTCGAGTTCGTCGACCCCGAGACGAAGGCTCCCGACGCCGCGCTGACCTCGGCGGTCGCGAAGGCGGCGATCGCCGAGGGCGTCATCGTGCTCACCTGCGGCACGTACGGCAACGTCATCCGCTTCCTGCCGCCCCTGTCGATCTCCGACGAGCTGCTCTCCGAGGGAATCGACGTCGTCGTCGCCGCCCTCGCCGCCCACTGACCCCGCCCCGGCATCCCACCCACACCCCGCCCCATGTCCCACTTGCGCCCGGCGATGTCCCACTTTCGGTCTCCTCGAGGCCGCTCTGACAGCGCTTATCGGGACATGCTGCGGGAGCACCACGCATCCGGATCCACGACAGAGGAGACACCATGACCGAGATCACGCGCGACGTCGTCGTCATCGGCGCCGGTGCGGCGGGATTGACCGCCGCCAACCAGCTCAAGAAGGCGGGCCTGTCGGTCGCCGTGCTCGAAGCCCGCGACCGCGTGGGCGGGCGGCTGTGGACCGACACGATCGAGGGAGCGATGCTCGAGATCGGCGGCCAGTGGGTCTCGCCCGATCAGGACGCGCTCAAGGAGACCATCGTCGAGCTGGGCCTGGAGACCTTCGACCGCTACCGCGACGGCGACAGCGTCTACATCGGCCCCGATGGGGTCGCCCACCGCTACACGGGTGAGATGTTCCCCGTCAGCGCCGAGACCGAGAAGGTCATCGCGGATGTCACCGCCCGCCTCGACGCCATGGTCGCCGAGATCGACCCCGACCGTCCGTGGGCCCATCCGCAGGCGGCGGAGTGGGACACCGTCTCGTGGGACGCCTGGCTGCGCGAGCAGACCGACGACGACGAGGCCATCCGCAACCTCGCCTTCCCCACCGGATCGGCCATGCTCACGAAGCCGACCCATTCGTTCTCGCTGCTGCAGTCGCTGCTGATGGCGGCATCCGCCGGTAGCTACACCAACCTGGTCGACGCCGACTTCATCCTGGACAAGCGCGTCGTCGGCGGCCTGCAGCAGGTGCCGCTGCTGCTGGCCGAGCGCCTGGGCGACGACGTCTTCCTCGGCCAGCCGGTGCGCACCCTCGAATACACCGAGGGGGAGGGTGTCGTGGCCATCGCCGACGGCGTCACCGTCCGCGCGCGCCACGCGATCCTCGCGCTCGCGCCGGTGCTGTACAACCGCATCTCGTTCGTGCCGCCGTTGCCGCGCCTTCAGCACCAGATGCACCAGCACATCTCGATGGGCTTCGTCATCAAGGTGCACGCCGTCTACGAGACGCCCTTCTGGCGCGAGAAGGGCCTGTCGGGCACGGCCTTCAGCCCGTACGAGCTCTCGCACGAGGCGTACGACAACACGAACCACGGCGACGAGCGCGGAACGCTCGTGGGCTTCGTCTCTGACCGCACCGCCGATGACCTGTTCCGTCTGAGCGCCGAGGAGCGCAAGGAGCGCATCCTCGAATCGCTCAGTCACTACTACGGACCCGAGGCGAAGGATCCGGTCGTCTACTACGAGAGCGACTGGGGCAGCGAGGAGTGGACCCGCGGTGCGTACGCGGCATCCTTCGACCTCGGCGGCCTGCACCGGTACGGGGCCGATCTGCGGACGCCCGTCGGTCCGATCCACTTCGCCTGCAGCGACATGGCCGGCGCCGGCTACCAGCACGTCGACGGCGCCATCCGCATGGGGCGGCTGGCCGCGCAGCAGATCCTGGACGAGATCCACACATGAGCGGGCACGTCGTCGTCGGGTACACCGCGACCAAGCCCGGACGCGACGCCGTCGCGTTCGCCGCGCGGCTGGCGGCGGCCCTCGACGCCGTGCTCGACGTGGCGATCATCCTGCCCCGGTCGGACCGCAGCGTCATCACGCCCCCGGATGCCGGGTACGAGCGGCATCTGCACGCGCAGGCGCAGACCTGGATCGCCCAGGCGATCGATCGGATTCCCGCCGACGTCGTCTCCCACGCGCATGTGCGCCCGGCGGAATCGTTCGCCGAGGGACTCATCGAGATCGCCGACGAGCTGCGTGCTTCGTACGTCGTGGTGGGCGCCGCCGATGGGGCCTCGCGCGGTCGTCACCGGCTCGGATCGACGACGACCGAGCTGCTGCACTCGTCGGACGTTCCCGTCGTGCTGGTCCCGCGGGGAGCACGCAAGATCGCCCCCGAGACCGGTATCACGCGGCTGACGGTCGCGGTCGGCACGCGGCCCGGGGCCGATGCCCTCATCGCCGAGACCGCGGCGCTCGCGCAGGGACTCGGCGTGCCCGTCCGGCTGCTGTCGCTGCTGCCGGTCGATCTGCCGCCGTCCGCAGATACGGGAGCGATCCGCCTTGCCAGCAGCACGAAAGCCGACGAGGTGCTGGCGGCAGCCCGGGCGGAGCTGCCCGCCGGCTTGCACACCGACGTCGCGGTGGCCGCCGGCGAGAGCATCGAGGAGGCGGTGTCCTACCTCGACTGGCAGCCGGGCGAGGTGGTGCTCGTCGGATCGAGCCGCCTCGCCCAGCCGCGCCGCCTGTTCCTCGGCTCGACCGCGGCGAAGATGCTGCACGAGATCACCGTGCCGGTGATCGTCGTGCCCCGAACCCACTCCGAGGAGTCTCGACGATGAGCGCACCCTCCACGACCGACGCCGACGCCACCACCGGCGCACTCTCCCGCAAGGGACTCAGCGCCGGAACGATCGGTCTGATCGGTGCGGTCGTCATCGGCATCTCCTGCATCGCCCCGGCGTACACGTTCACGGCGGCCGTCGGCCCCACGGCATCCGCGGTGGGCGCGCAGATCCCGGCGATCATCCTCGTGGGATTCATCCCGATGCTCCTGGTCGCCTTCGGCTACCGCGAGCTGAACAACCGCATGCCGGATGCCGGGACCAGCTTCACCTGGGCGGCGCGCGCCTTCGGGCCGTGGGTCGGCTGGATGGCCGGGTGGGGACTCGTCGTCGCCACGATCCTCGTGCTGTCGAACCTCGCCGGCGTCGCGGTCGACTTCCTCTTCCTGCTGCTGTCGCAGGTGACCGGCAACGCCGAGATCGCCGACCTCGCCTCGAACACCTGGATCAATGTGGGCGTCTGCCTGCTGTTCATGCTCGCGGCCACCTTCATCTCCTACCGCGACATGCAGACGACCCAGAAGCTGCAGTACGTGCTCGTGACCTTCCAGGTCGCGGTGCTGCTGTTCTTCGCGATCGCCGCCATCGTGGAGGCCGTCAGCGGCAAGGGCTTCGACTTCCAGCCGTTCGACATCGGCTGGTTCAACCCGTTCGCCGTGAGCTCGTTCAGTGCGTTCGCCGCGGGCCTGTCGCTGTCGATCTTCATCTTCTGGGGGTGGGATGTCACCCTCACGATGAACGAGGAGACGAAGGACCCCGAGAAGACGCCGGGTCGTGCGGCGACCATTACGGTGCTGACAATCGTCTCGATCTACCTTCTGCTCGCGGTCGCGATGATCATGTACGCCGGTGTCGGCACGGGGGAGCTCGGCCTCGGCAACGAAGACATCCAGGGCAACGTGTTCTTCCACCTGTCGGGGCCGATCCTGGGGCCCCTCGCGTTCCTCGTGTCGCTCGCGGTACTCACCTCGTCGGCGTCGTCGCTGCAGTCGACGTTCGTGGGCCCCGCGCGCACGCTCCTGTCGATGGGGCACTACGGCGCGCTGCCGCCCGCCTTCGCCCGGGTCAGCCCGCGCTTCTTCACGCCCGGCTTCGCCACGATCGTCTCGGCGGTGGTCGCCTCCGCGTTCTACGCGGTGATGCGCGTGGTGAGCGAGAACACCCTCTGGGACACCATCCTCACCCTCGGCATGATGATCTGCTTCTACTACGGCGTCACGGCCTTCGCGTGCGTCTGGTATTTCCGTAAGCAGTGGTTCGACTCCGTGCGCAACGTGTTCTTCACGTTCTTGTTCCCGCTCGTGGGCGGCGTGATCCTCGGCATCCTGTTCTTCACCACGCTCATCGACTCCATGGATCCCGACTACGGCTCGGGCGCCAACGTCGGCGGCGTCGGGATCGTCTTCATCCTCGGCATGCTCATCATCGTGGTGGGTATCGTCCTCATGATCTGGCAGTCGGTGACACGTCCCGCGTTCTTCCGCGGCGAGACCCTCGCCACGGACGCCCCTGCCAGCACCCGTCGCCTGAAGGAGGCCGCACGTTGATCACCGAAAGCGCACTGCTCGAGAAGGTTCCCCGCGGCCTGTTCATCGGCGGCGAGTGGGTCGAGGGCTCGTCCGGCACCTTCCCCGTCGTCGACCCCGCGACCGGTGACACGCTCATCGAGATCGCGGACGCGTCGCCCGAGGACGGTATCCGCGCCCTGGACGCGGCGGTCGCGGCGCAGGAGGATTGGGCGGCGACGGCCCCGCGGCGACGCAGCGACATCCTCCGCCGGGCCTTCGACCTGCTGATGGAGCGCGCCGACGAGATCGCCCTGCTGATGACGCTCGAGATGGGCAAGCCGCTCGCGGAGGCCCGCGGCGAGATCACCTACGGCGGCGAGTTCCTGCGCTGGTTCAGCGAGGAGGCGGTGCGCGTCTCGGGTCGGTTCGGCTCGAACCCCGAGGGCACGGGACGCATGATCGTCAGCCAGCGTCCCGTCGGCCCCTGCTTCTTCATCACCCCGTGGAACTTCCCGCTCGCGATGGCCACGCGCAAGATCGCCCCGGCACTGGCCGCCGGTTGCACCGTGGTCATCAAGCCGGCCGAGCTCACCCCACTGACGACGCTCGCCTTCGTCGACATCCTGGTCGAGGCGGGGCTTCCCGCCGGCGTGGTCAACGTCGTCACCACGACCCGCTCGGCGGCGCTGTCGGCACCCATCATCGCCGACCCGCGCCTGCGCAAGCTCTCGTTCACCGGCTCGACGCCGGTCGGCAAGAAGCTCATCGCCCAGGCGGCCGAAGGCGTGCTGCGCGTGTCGATGGAACTGGGCGGCAACGCCCCGTTCGTCGTGTTCGACGATGCCGACCTCGACAAGGCCGTCGACGGCGCGATGCTCGCCAAGTTCCGCAACATCGGGCAGGCCTGCACCGCCGCCAACCGCTTCATCGTGCACACCTCGGTCGCCGACGAGTTCGCGCGCCGTGTGACCGAACGCGTGAACGCGATGCGCGTGGGACGGGGAACCGAGGAGGGCGTGCAGATCGGTCCGCTGATCGACGCGAAGGCCGTGGAAGGCGCCGAAGCGCTCGTCTCGGATGCCGTCGCGCGCGGCGCGCGGCTGCTCACGGGCGGATCTGCCGTCGACGGGCCGGGAACGTTCTTCGAGCCGACGGTGATCACCGACGTGGTCGGCGGCAGCGACATCCTCCGCGAGGAGATCTTCGGCCCCGTGCTCGCGATCGCGACGTTCACCGACGAGGACGAGGCCGTTCGGCTCGCCAACGACACGGAGTACGGCCTGGTCTCCTACGTCTTCACCGAGGATCTCGCGCGCGGCATGCGAATGATCGATCGCCTGGAAACCGGCATGATGGGCCTGAATGCAGGGGTCGTCTCGAACGCGGCCGCGCCGTTCGGCGGCGTGAAGCAGTCGGGCGTGGGCCGTGAGGGAGGCCTCGAAGGCATCCACGAGTTCCTCTCGACCAAGTACACGCTGATCCCCGCCTGATCCCTGCCCGATCCCCACTGACGCGAACCGACCCTCAGTCGACACGAAACGGAGAACGACGATGACGTATGCGGTTGTGAATCCCGCCACCGGCCAGACCCTCGCCACCTATCCCGACTTCACGGCCGACGAGGTCGAGGCCGCCGTCGCCGCCGCGCACGAGGCGGCACAGACATGGGGACGCACGTCCACGCCGGCGGAGCGTGCGGCCCTGCTGCGCCGGGTCGCCGAACTGCATCGCGAGCGCCGCGACGAGCTGGCCGCGATCATCGTGCGGGAGATGGGCAAACCGCTCGCTGCGGCCGAGGGTGAGGTCGACTTCGCGGCCGACATCACGGAGTTCTACGCCGATCACATCGACGAGATCACCGGCGACCGGCCCATCGACATCCTCGGGGAGGGCACCGCGGTGATCCGCCGCTCGCCGCTGGGCGTGCTTCTGGGCATCATGCCGTGGAACTTCCCGTACTACCAGGTCGCCCGCTTCGCGGCGCCGAACCTGGCGATCGGCAACACCATCCTGCTCAAGCACGCACCGCAGTGTCCGCAGTCCGCGGCTGCGATCGCCCAGATCTACGCCGACGCGGGCTTCCCCGTCGGCGCGTACGTGGACGTCCGTCTCACCAACGACCAGGCCGCGGAGGTCATCGCCGATCGTCGTGTGCACGGCGTCTCGGTGACCGGCAGCGAGCGCGCCGGTGCCGCCGTCGCCGAGATCGCCGGGCGCAATCTCAAGAAGGTCGTCCTCGAGTTGGGCGGCTCGGACCCGTTCATCCTGCTGTCGACCGACGACCTCGACGCGGCGGTGCAGGCCGCCGTCGATGCGCGCCTGGACAACAACGGACAGTCCTGCAACGGCGCCAAGCGCTTCCTCGTCGCCGACGAGCTCCACGACGCTTTCGTCGAGAAGTTCGCGGCCGCGCTGGAGGGGGCCAAGGTCGGCGATCCCTTCGCCGAGGACACGGTCCTGGGGCCGCTCTCCTCGCTCGCCGCCGCCGAGCGGCTTCAGGACCAGGTCGACCGCGCCGTCGCGCAGGGCGCGACCGTCGTCACGGGGGGCTCGCGCGACGGGGCGTTCTTCCCCGGCACGGTGATCACAGGTGTGACGGCCGACATGGACGCGTATCGCGAGGAGTTCTTCGGACCCGTCGGCGTCGTCTATCGGGTCAGCGGCGAGGACGAGGCGATCGAGATCGC
The DNA here is from genome assembly GCF_028550675.1 of Sphingomonas sp. BLCC-B65. Classification (NCBI taxonomy): domain Bacteria; kingdom Pseudomonadati; phylum Pseudomonadota; class Alphaproteobacteria; order Sphingomonadales; family Sphingomonadaceae; genus Sphingomonas; species Sphingomonas sp. BLCC-B65. The sequence continues at coordinate 2,618,886 of NZ_JAQQGL010000001.1, forward strand.
CAACGGCACCGAGTTCGGTCTGGGCTCCTACGTCTTCACCACCGACGAGGAGCAGGCGGAACGCATCGCCGATCGCATCGACGCCGGCATGGTCTACGTCAACATCGTCCTCGCCGACTCGCCCGAGCTGCCCTTCGGCGGCATCAAGCGCAGCGGCACCGGACGCGAGATGGGGCTGCTGGCCGCCGAGGAATTCGTCAACAAGAAGCTCATCCGCATCGCCGGCTGACGCGCCGGTGCCGCCGGCCGGCTCAGGCCGGCAGCACCGCGCGGACGCCGGCGGCCTCGCCGTGGCGCCCGAGCGCCTCGAGCAGGTCGCCGAGCTCGAGCGCGACGGCCTGCCGCAGCGGCTCCGCGTCGCTCGCGTGCTCGAACGCCGCGCGGTAGAGCGCGACGGCGTCGTCGGCGCGCTCGGCTTCGCGCAGCACCCGCGCCGCCAACAGCTCGGACCCTCCGGCGGATGCCGGGTCGCCGACATCCGCGAACGTGTCCGCGGCCTGCAGTGCAGTCGCCACGGCGGCATCGGTCTGTCCCTGACCGGCGAGCAGCCGGGCGCGCGTGTCCAGGACGTCGGCCACGAACCACGTCGCCTCGTGCCGGCGGCCGAGCTCCAGCGCTTCGTCGATGAGCGTCACCGCCTCGTCGTCGCCGCGCTGCTGGTGCGCCTGCGCGAGCACGTGCAGGCCGTCGGCGAGCAGTCCCACTTCGTCCTCGTTGCCGCGGACGAGATCGACGGCCTCGGCGAGAACCTCGATGGCGTCGTCCGTGGCCCCGAAGCGACCGAGCAGGCGTCCCTGCTGCACGAGCGCGTACGCGCGTCCGACGGCGTCCTCGGCCTCTTCTCGGAGGTCGGCCGCGTAGGCCCAGGCGCCGACCGCGTTGCCGTACTCCTCGGCGGCATGCAGCGCCTGAGCGAGCAGCACCGCGGTCAGAGCCCGCGATCCCGGCTCCACGCCGTTCTCGCTCTCTTCGCGCAGCACGTCGTTGAGCGTGTCCACCGCTTCCGCAGCGTAACCGGCCGCCAGCATCGCGCGGCCCTGGCGGAAGCGCACGTCGACGCTGGGCAGACCCACCGCGTCGCGCCGCTCCGCCGCGACCCGGTAGCGGCTCACGGCGGCCGAGGGCTCGCCGTCGTCCTCGTGCAGCATGGCCGCCAGCAGGAACATCTCCGAGACCATCGCGTCGTCCACACCGATCGACACCGCGACCCGCGCCGCCTCGTCGGCGGCCGCGGCACCCTCCGTGAACTCCTCGGCGACCCCGTGCAGACGGGCACGGGTCGCGAGCACCCGCACCCGGCGCCCGTCCTCGAGCGCAGGGTCGCCGAGCAGCGCGTCCAGCAGGCCGGCGCCGCCGGCCGTGTCGCCGTCGGCGGAGACGGCGTCGGCCTCCAACAGGCGCATGCCGTGAGCGCGGCGGGTGTCGCCGGCCTGAGCGAACAGTGCGGCGGCGGCGCGGGCGGGCTCGGCGGCGTCGGCGTGTGCGCCCGCCCACATCCGGCCGATCGCGAGCGTCGACAGCAGGTCGGCGCGCTCGAGGAGGTGCTCGTCGCCGAGCGCGTCGAGCTCCTCCTGCACTCGCGGCAGCGATTCGACGAGGTCGACGCCGAAGAGCACGAGCCCGAGACGCTCCTCGAGGCCCGCCTGCACGTCGCGGCCCGCCTCTCGGAGCACCGCGAGACGGGCCGGCAGTTCTGCTGCGGCCTCCTCGGTGCGTCCGTACCAGCACAGGGCCGACAGCAGGTGCGAACTCAGTGCGACGCGGTCCTCGCCGACGGCGTCCGGAAGCGCGGCGCGGATCGCGTCGATCGCGGCGCTCGAGCCGGCGCCGGTCAGCACCAGCGCGTGCTGCACGCGCTCCGCGGGCGTCCGTGCAGACGGAGCCGGTGAGGCGGCGCGCGCGGAGAACTCGTGCGAGTGGATCGGCACGTCGTAGCGTTCGCGCCCGGCGTCGCGCAGGCGGGCGAGGGCGCGTCGATGCGCGTCGGTGCCGTTGCGCGCGTCGAACGCGGCGGCGATCGTGTCGGCGAGCTCCCACGCGCGGCTCGCCAGGGCGGACGCGGTCCACGCTCCATCGTGCGGGCCCCACAATGCGAGGAGGTCTTCCGCGTCGGAGCCGCGCACCGGGGTGTCGGGGTGGCCCGCGGCGGCGACCGCGTCCAGGCCGACGGCGAAGGACGCGAGAGCGGTCTCGTGCGCGGCGGCATCCAGCCCGTCGTGGACGAGCCAGGGCAGGTGCTTCTCCACCAGCGCCAGAGCGCGGGCCTCGTTGCCGGTCACCGCGCAGAAGACGACGTTGTCGGCGATGATGGCGAGGTTGGCGGGGTTGTCCTTCGCGAGCCGGTAGCTGCGCAGGTGGGCCGCCCGCGCCTGGTCGAGCATGCCGGCGCGAAGGTAGGGCAGCAGGATGCGGGCGAGGGCGTGCTCGGGCTCCTCGCCGCACGAGAACCCGCCGTCGATCATCTCCTGCACCAGACGGATGGCGTCCTCTTCCCGCCCCGTCTCGGCGAAGAAGCCGGCGAACTGGCTGCGCACGCAGGCGTCGCAGTGGCTGTAATCGTCGCGCGGCGTCGCCTCCAGCGTGCGCTGCAGTGCGGTCGCCTCCTCGACACGTCCGGCCGACCAGGCATCTTCGAAGCGCGCCATCAGCACGCCCGACTCGCCGACACCCGCGCGGCGGTAGTGCTCGTGCATGTCATCGAGCACAGCGGCGATCTGGGCGGGAGCGAACTCGGGGGAGTTGGACAGCGCTCCGGCCATCCACTTGTACTGCCAGAGCAGATCGCCCGCGGGCTCGAGCACGGCGGGAAAGCGCTCGGGGTCGGCGTCGTGGTGGGCCAGGCACCACGCGAACGAGGTCAGCATGAGGTCGGTGTCGCCCGACATGTTCGCGCTCGACGTCTGTCGCAGTCGTGCCTCGTACTCGAGGCGCTCGTCGCCGCTCTCCTGCGCCAGCGCGACGGCCTCGGCGACGAGAGCCCGCTCCTCGGGGCCCCAGGGCGTGCGGTCGATCTCGTCGAAGAGGGCGCGGATGCGGGTGCCGTAGCTCGTCATGATTCTCCTTGTTCTTCGTCGGTCTGGGCGCGCAGGGCGTGCTCGAGCAGCTCTGACAGCGAGGTGGTCATGAGCGCGCGGTCCGCCGCGCCGAGGGGGTGGTGTCCGGCCAGCAGCGACTGCACGTACAGCAGCCGCACGCTCAGCGCGAAGACCCGCTCGCCGGTGTCGCGGGGTGTCGTCGCGAGCCGGCGTACGAGATCGTTGTTCCAGTTCAGGCACAGCCGCGACGCCGAGGCCGCCGACCGCTCCCCGTCCCGGGCGACCGCGGCGGCGCGGTCGAGCACGCCTCCCCAGAGGGTCCCACCCGCGCTGCGCGCCCGTCCCCGGTCGAGGGCGCGCAGCACGGCCGGGTCCGAGACGAACAGCCCCGGCAGCTCGGTGCGCTCGAACACGCGCACGATGACCTCGACGTCGGCCAGCGTCGCCGCCGCGCGCCGTTCGAGGGCGACCGCCGCGTCGCGATCGTCGAGCGGGGGAAGATCGAGACGGTCGATCTCATCGACGACGTCGACACGCTCGACGGTGACCTCGGGGAACAGCCCCGGCAGCAGGCGCACGAGATCGGCGTCGTAGACATAGCCGCCGTCCACCAGCACACCGCTCGTGTCGGCGACGCTCGCGACCTGACGGAACTCGTCGACCGTCTCGGTGTAGCGCACGTGCGGATAGCGCCGCACCAGCTCTTCGATGCGCAGCCGTCCCTGCGTGGTCTCCACCGACAGCCATCGCACGATGAAGCGGGCGAGCTCGTCGTCGTGGCGCACGAGCGACTTCAGCGCCACCTCGTGGATCGCCACGAACTGCGCCAGACGTGCCGGGTCGTGCAGCGCCAGTTCGAGGATCCACCGGCGGATGCCGTCGCCGAGCTCTCGCCGCGTCTGCTCGAGGGCATCGTCATCGACGAGCGATTCCCGGCTGGCGGTGGGGTGCAGGCCCTCCGAATCGATCACGGCCCGAGCGAAGAACGCCCAGTCGGGGAGGATGTCGTCGGCCCGCTCGGTCAGCAGCATCCGGTGCAGGTATACCCGCGTGCTCTGCCGGCCCGTCGGGGGAGGGGCATAGGGCAGCACGTAGGCGACCCCGCGGGTCAGGGTGGCCGGCACCGACAGCGCGATGGCGTCCAGAGGCTCGGCGCCGATGAGGTCACGGCCGTAGGCGAGACGGGCGTCGCGGTCGTCGGCGAGGAACGGCGGCTCGGTCGTGATCGTCATCTCGCCGCCGGCGGGCAGGTCCACCACGATCGTCACCGGCAGATAGGCCGCGAACGTCTCCGCCAGCTCGCGCACCGTGGCGGTCTCGACCAGCGTCCGTGTCTCCGCGCGGGGGGACAGGTGCACGCTGGTGCCGACGGGAATGTCCTGCGTGCACGGCCCGACGCGGAAGGTGCCGTCGGAGTGACCCACCCACTCCACGGCTTCGCCGGTGACCGCGCTGCGGGAGCGGATGACGATGGTGTCGCAGACCATGAAGCACGACAGCATCCCGATGCCGAACTGCCCGAGGTAGTCCCCGCGCGGCAGATCGAAGATGTCGCGCTTGGAGCTGCGGCCGACGGTGGCGAGCAGGTCGGCGACCTCGGCGGCCGTCAGGCCCACGCCGTCGTCGCGGAGGACGAACTCGTCGGATGCCGCGCTGACGGGTGTGATCCGCACACGCCCGCCCCCGCCGTCGATGCCTCGACGGGCACTGATCGCGTCGACAGCGTTCTGCAGCAGCTCCCGCAGGTACACCCGGGGACCGGAGTAGATGTGTCGGCTGAGCAGGTCGATGACCCCGCGCAGATCGACCTGGAACTGATGGGCGGCGGCGTTCTCGTTCAGCGTCATACCTCGGTGTGGAGCGTCGGGGACCTGTCCAGGCTATTCGAGAATTTTGCCCGGCGCGCAGGCTGGCGATCCGGTCGCGAGCGGAGAATGATGTGGCCATGGACACCTCGGATGCGGTCAGCTTCCTCGATGACCGGCAGTGCTGGCAGCGGCTCGCCGAACAAGAACTCGGGCGCCTGGTGACCCACGTCGGCGCCGTGCTGGACATCTTCCCCGTGAACTACATCGTCGACGGCGACAGTGTGGTGTTCCGCACGGCGGAGGGCAGCAAGTTGACCGAGCTGACGATCAACGACGACGTCCTGTTCGAGGTCGACGAGTACAGCGACACCGACGCGTGGAGCGTCGTGATCCGCGGGCACGCGCAGCGGCTCACGACCGCCGACGAGGTCCGCGCCGCCGACGAGCTGGGTCTTCGGCCCTGGATCCCCACCGTGAAGTACAACTATGTCCGGGTGCGCGCGGCATCCGTGTCGGGCCGAGACTTTCGCAGGGGGCCCGAACCCGACCGCTACGGGGTGCAGCAGTACTGACGGTTCGCGCGTCCAGATGGCATGACGTACACTGGACAGTGCAGTTGAAGTCTGCATTCTTTCGCCGTGCCCGCGCTTCGCGTGACGTTCGGGCAGGGAAGCGGTCTTCACCCCGGGATCTCACGATCTCTAGGGCGGTAGCTCAATTGGCAGAGCAGCGGTCTCCAAAACCGCAGGTTGCAGGTTCGATTCCTGTCCGCCCTGCGCGTCAGCGATCAGCTGACACCGCAGGTCGCGCCGGTTCACGCCGGCGTGGGAAGCAAGTCCGAGCACGTCCGAGCACGTCACATGGGTGGGTACATGGTCCAGGAAGAGGCGCACGGCGAGGTCGTCGCAGCAGGCGGCACGCCCCGTGAGAAGAAGCTGAACTTCTTCCAGCGGATCGCGCTCTTCATCCGCCAGGTCTTCGGCGAACTCCGCAAGGTCGTCACCCCGACGCGTCAGGAGCTCCTGAAGTTCACCGGTGTGGTCCTCGGCTTCGTGGTCGTGATGATGGCCGTCGTCTACAGCCTCGACTTGCTCTTCACCTGGGTGGTGCAGGTCGTCTTCGGCACACCGAGCTGATCCAGCCGACGCCTGAGCTGTCACCGCACGACCCCCGAGGGAAGAGGACATACGTGTCTGAGAAGTACACCGACGACGTCGACTGGGCCACCGCCGCCGAGCAGTCCAGCGAGGACGACGAGGCGCAGGAAGGCAACATCCTCGCCGCCGAGGAGCTCTCCTCGGAGCCTGCAGAGCACCTCGCCGTGCACGTCGTCGACGATGAAGACGACGTCGAGGGCGAAGACGAAGACATCGATATCGACGACCCGGAGGCAGACGCCATCGTGAACGACGCACTCGAGATCGACGAGGCGGCCGAGGCCGAGGCTGCCGCCGAGGTGCTCACCGACGCGCTCGCCGAAGAAGAAGCCGAGGCCGCCGCCCAGGCTGCCGAGGAGATCGCGCCGTACGACGGCCCCGACGTGAACGGCGAGCCGGACGCGCCCGCGCTGGACGAGGAGTTCGTCGCCGAGGTCTCTGCGGCCGGCGACGTCGTCGACGCCGCGGAGGACGCGACCCCCGACGACCCCTACGAGGCCTTCCGCGCCGAACTGCGTTCGCTGCCCGGCAAGTGGTACGTGATCCACTCCTACGCGGGCTTCGAGCGCAAGGTGAAGGCGAACATCGAGCAGCGCAAGAACTCGCTCGAGGTCGAAGAGGACATCTATCAGGTCGAGGTCCCGATGGAGGACGTCGTCGAGATCAAGAACGGCCAGCGCAAGATGGTCAACCGGGTGCGCATCCCGGGCTACGTCCTCGTGCGGATGGAGCTGAACGAAGACACCTGGTCGGTCGTGCGTCACACGCCCGGCGTCACCGGCTTCGTCGGCAACGCGCACAACCCGACGCCGCTGCGGTTCGAAGAAGCCTTCAACATGCTGAAGTCGCTCGTGCAGGTCACCGAGACGGCCCCCGTCAAGGGCGCCGCCGGCAAGGGGGCGTCGGCTCCCGCGCGCAGCGTCATCACCGAGGTCGACTTCGAGATCGGCGAGACCATCACGATCAAGGAAGGCTCGTTCGCGGGCCTGCCCGGATCGATCAGCGAGATCAAGCCCGAGAGCGGCAAGCTCACCGTGCTCGTCTCCCTCTTCGAGCGTGAGACGCCGGTCGAGCTGTCGTTCGACCAGGTCACCAAGCAGTGATCCATACCGGATGCCGCGGCATCCGGTAGAATCATCAGGTTGCGCGCGCGTCGCGCGACATCCCCACCACCTTTCGGGTCCGCCGATCGTGTGGAAGCGCGCCCCGAGGCTCCGGCCGACGTGCGCTCGACAGAAGGAAAGAGAATGGCACCGAAGAAGAAGGTGACCGGCCTGATCAAGCTTCAGATCAACGCCGGTGCCGCCAACCCGGCGCCGCCGATCGGCCCCGCGCTCGGTCAGCATGGCGTCAACATCATGGAGTTCTGCAAGGCGTACAACGCCGCGACGGAGTCGCAGCGCGGCAACGTCATCCCCGTGGAGATCACCGTCTACGAGGACCGCAGCTTCACGTTCATCCTGAAGACCCCGCCCGCCGCGGAGCTCATCAAGAAGGCCGCCGGCGTGCAGAAGGGCTCCAAGACCCCGCACACCGTCAAGGTCGCGAAGCTCACCAAGGACCAGGTCCGTCAGATCGCCGAGACGAAGATGCCCGACCTGAACGCGAACGACATCGAGGCCGCCTCGCTGATCATCGCCGGCACCGCCCGCTCCATGGGCATCACGGTCGAGGACTGAGGGGGAACGCACAATGGCTAAGTCCAAGGTTTACGAAGCAGCCGCGGCGAAGATCGACCGCGACAAGTTCTACACGTCCACCGAGGCCGTGAAGCTCGCGAAGGAGACGGGGTCGAAGAAGTTCGACTCGACCGTCGAGGTCGCCCTCAAGCTCGCGGTCGACCCGCGCAAGGCGGACCAGATGGTCCGTGGCACGGTCATCCTCCCGCACGGCACGGGCAAGACCGCCCGCGTCATCGTGTTCGCGACGGGCCCGGCCGCCGAGGCCGCCATCGCCGCGGGCGCGGACGAGGTCGGCGGCGCCGAGCTCATCGAGAAGGTCGCCGGCGGCTGGACCGCGTTCGACGCGGCCGTCTCCACGCCCGAGCTCATGGGCCAGGTCGGTCGACTCGGTAAGGTCCTCGGTCCCCGCGGCCTGATGCCGAACCCCAAGACCGGCACCGTGACCCCCAACCCGGCCAAGGCCGTGGAGGAGATCAAGGGCGGCAAGATCGAGTTCCGCGTCGACAAGCACGCCAACGTGCACTTCGTCGTCGGCAAGGCCTCGTTCACGGCCGAGCAGCTGGAGGAGAACTTCACCGCGGCGGTCGAGGAGATCGTGCGTCTGAAGCCCTCGAGCTCGAAGGGCCGCTACATCCAGAAGGGCGCCGTGTCGACCACCTTCGGTCCCGGCATCCCGCTGGACGTCAACTCCCTCGTCTGATCCTCGGATCGACGTCACGATGGGGCTCCACCTTCGGGTGGGGCCCCATCGTCGTCGTGCGATCACCCGTCGCGGCGGATCTCGAAGACGTTCGACCCCTCCTCGGGCAGCTCCGTGACGCGCAGCTGATCGACCCACCCACCGCGCGGTCCCGTCCGTGCCCACTCCACGACGGCGGCGACCGCCTCGGGCGGGCCCTCGACTTCGGCCTCTACGGTGCCGTCGGCGCGGTTGCGCACCCATCCCGTCGCGCCCGCCCGGGTCGCCACCGCCTGCAGAGTGAAGCGGAAGCCGACGCCCTGCACGCCGCCCGAGGCGATCAGATGAACCCGTGTCATCGGTCCATCCTGCCCGCGCCGAGCCTCAGAGGGTAGCGTCGAGGGGTGCCGACCGCCGACGACCCCTCTTCCGGCTGCGGCTGCGGATGCGCGGCGCCGGCCCGCGGTGCGGTGCCGTCACGGCCTCTGCTGCCCGTCCGCGCGGCCCCGACGAGGGGGTCTCATCCGATCGCGCAGGTGTCCGTGCCCGCCGGAACCTTCGTCATGGGGGATGCCTCGGGAGATCGCAACCCGCTCGACGGCGAGGTGCCGCGACATGCGGTCGAGCTGGCCGCGTTCGAGATCGATGCCACGACGGTCACCGTCGCGGCGTTCGCGCGCTTCGTCGAGGAGACGGGGTATCGCACCGAGGCCGAGGTGTTCGGCTCGTCCGCGGTGTTCCACCTGCTCGTCGCCGCAGCGGACGACGAGGTGTCGGCACCCCTGGGCGGCACTCCGTGGTGGCGTGCCGTCCGCGGCGCGGACTGGTCGCACCCCGGGGGTCGGCTCTCCTCGGTCGACGGCCTCGACGACCACCCCGTGGTCCACGTGAGCTGGAACGACGCCCAGGCCTACTGTGCGTGGGCGGGACGGCGCCTGCCCACCGAGGCGGAGTGGGAGTATGCCGCGCGGGGCGGCCTCGAGGGTGCGACCTATCCGTGGGGCGACGCCGCCGTCGACGACGGCGGGTGGCGTGCGAACATCTGGCAGGGCGATTTCCCGAACGTCAACACGGCAGAAGACGGATGGGTCGCGACCGCGCCGGTTCGTTCCTTCACCCGGAACGGGTATGGCCTCTGGCAGCCCGTGGGCAACGTCTGGGAGTGGTGTGCGGACTGGTTCTCCGCCGACACGTACCGTCGTTCGCCGCGGGAGGATCCGCGCGGCCCGGAGCGGGGGAGCGCGCGGGTGCTGCGCGGGGGGAGCTACCTCTGCCACGCGTCGTACTGCAACCGCTATCGCAACGCGGCCCGCTCCTCGAACACCCCGGACTCGTCCATGGGCAACGCCGGGTTTCGGACGGTCGGCGCGCGCTAGCCGTGTTCACCGGGGCAGGACGAGCCCGATCACCAGTCCCAGCATGACGATCGCGATCGTACCGTCCAGCACCCGCCAGGCGCGCGGTGTCGACAGGCGTCGGCCCAGGTGGTGCGCACCGAAGCCGAGCGCGCTGAACCAGGCGACCGAGGCCGTGACGGCACCGGCGGCGAAGGCCCACCGCATCGACCCGTGGGTGTTGGCGACCGTGCCGAGGAGGAACACCGTATCGAGATAGACGTGCGGGTTGAGCCAGGTGAGGGCCAGACAGGTCAGCACGACCGCCGCGCGGCGGGAGACCTCGGATGGCGGGCTCTCGCCCGTCAGGCCGGTCGGTGATCCGCGCAGAGCTCGACGCGCTGCCAGGAGGGCGTAGCCCGCGAGGAAGAGCGCACCGGCCCAGCGAACGACGTCGATGAGGCCCGGCAGCGTCTGCAGGAGCGCACCGACGCCGGAGACGCCCAGCACGATCAGCAGTGCATCGGAGACCGTACAGACGATCACCACCGCGGTGACGTGCTGGCGGCGGATCCCCTGCCGCAGCACGAACAGGTTCTGCGCGCCGATGGCGACGATGAGAGACAGGCCGAGGCCGAGGCCGGCCAGCGCAGAGGGGAGCACGCACGCGAGCGTAGACCGGCACATGGCGCAAGCCCAGTTCATGATTCTGAAGCGCCATAAGCTGAGCTGATGATCCGGATCCCGGCCGAGCTCGCCCACACGCTCGTCACGGTGCTCGACGAGGGCACTCTCGACGGCGCCGCCCGCCGCCTGCACGTGACCCCGTCTGCGATCAGCCAGCGCATCAAAGCGCTGGAGGAGATCCTCGGACGTGTCCTGCTCGTGCGCACCAAGCCGGTGCAGGCGACCGAGGCCGCGCACCCCGTCGTGCGGTACGCGCGTCAGCTCGCGCTTCTGGAGGCCGATGCGGCGCGGGCGCTGGGCCACGACGCCGAGCCGGTTCGGATGCCGCTCGCCGTCAACGCCGACTCGCTTTCCACGTGGTTCCTGCCACCGCTGACCCGGCTCGCCGAGCGGCATCCGGTCGTCTTCGACCTGCACCGCGACGATCAGGACTTCACCGCGGCGCTCCTCGAGTCCGGGACGGTGACGGGCGCGGTGACCTCGCGTACACACCCCGTCGCCGGATGCCGCGTCGTTCCCCTCGGCGAGCTGGTCTACGAAGCCGTCGCCACTCCCGCCTTCCGCGATCGGTGGCTCGGCACGGGGGCACCCGATGCTGCCGCGCGCCTGCGCGACGCGCCGCTCATCGACTTCGATCGACGCGATGACCTGCAGACGAGGTGGCTGCGCGCACGCGGCATTGATCCGGCGGCGCCACCGCGGCACCGCGTGCCGGCCTCGCACGACTTCGCCACGGCGGTGCAGCTGGGTCTCGGATGGGCGCTGCTGCCGCGGCTGCAGTCGCAGCAGGCGCTGGATGACGGCACGCTCGTCGCGCTGGAGGGTGAGCCGATTCGCGTGCCGCTGTACTGGCAGCAGTGGAATCTGCGCTCCGAGATGTTGGATGCCGTGGCGGAGGAGCTCGTCGCGGAGGGTCGTCGGGTTCTCGCCCCGGCGGATCCCTCCGGTCGGATCAGCAATCGCTGATGGAGAGCACGATCTTTCCCCTCGTGTGGCCGCGCTCGATCTCGCGATGGGCCGCCTCGGCCTCGGCGAGGTCGTAGACGCGATCCACGAAGACCCGGATCGCCCCCGAATCGAGCAGTCGCGCCAGGGTCGCGAGCACGCTGCCGTCGGGTACGACCTTGTACGACGTGGCCCGCACGCCGGCCGCCTCCGCGGCATCCGCGTAGCCGGGCCACGCGCCGGTCGGCACGAGGATGTACAGCCCGCCGGGACGCAGGACCGACAGCGATCGGGTTCCGGTGTCATCGTGGACGTTGCCGATAAGGTCGATCACCACGTCGACCGTTCCGACGACGTCTTCGAAGCGGGTCGAGGCGTAGTCGATGACGACCGAGGCGCCGAGCTCGCGCAGCCAGGGCAGATTGGCGGCCGATCCGGTCGCGATCACCTGCGCGCCGAAGTACGAGGCCAGCTGCACGGCGAAGTGGCCCACCCCGCCGCCACCGGCGTGGATGAGCACCCGTTGCCCCTCGTGGGCGTGCGCGGTCTCGACCACCAGCCCCCATGCCGTCAGAGCCGCCAAGGGAACGGCGGCCGCCTCGACGTGGGAGAGGGCGGCGGGTTTGCGGGCGACGGCGAGGGTGGGGACGACGGCGTAGTCGGCGTACGAGCCGGGTGAGCGCGGGAAGGCCGTCATGCCGAACACCTCCGTTCCGGGAGGCAGCGGGTGCGACTCGTACGGGGTCGACACGACGACGCCACTGAAATCGAAGCCGAGACTGTGAGGCTGGTCGGAGAGGGCGCCGTACACGCCGGCGCCGGAGCGGGTCTTGGCATCGATCGGATTCACGCCGGCCGCGATCACGCGCACCAGCAGTTCGCTCAGCACCGGTGTCGGCACCGGGACGGTGTCTTCGCGCAGCACGTCGGCCGCGCCGGGCTCGTCGAAGACGATCGCGCGCATGTGCGCCGGGGGCTCGGGAACGGAGGCCTGTCCGGCGGCATCCTTCGTGGATGCCGATCGCAGCGGCCGGAATCTGGTGAGACGGTGAGAGACCATCTGGTCGCTCCTTCCCGTGCGTGTCGGCGTTGGCTGCACGTGCTGCCGCGGCGGCGCGGTGCCCCCGTGAAGACAGTCAACCCCGGAGATGTCTCGACCGTGTTACGCGAGTGCTACCGGGCGACTAATCTCCTCGGCTCATCTCCTCGGCGCCGAGCGGCATCTCCGTCAGCGTCGGGTCACGCTGTCGCCGAGCGCCCGCAGCAGCCGGGTGAGGGCGTTGATGTCGTCCAGCGGCCAGTCCACGATCGCGTCGAGCAGCAGTCCCTGCTGGGGCGCGCGGGCCGCCTCGAGACGGGCAAGACCCTCCGGCGTCGGGGCGAGGAGGCTCGAGCGGCCATCGGCCGGGTCGGGGGAACGGGAGATGAGGCCGAGCGACTCGAGTTCGCGGATGGTCCGGCTCAGCTGGCCCTTGTCCATCATCAGCAGATCGGACAGGGACGACAGCGTCACGCCGTCGCGGCGCGCGATCGTCGTGAACACCTTGTAGGCGCCGGGGAGAAGGCCGGGGCTCACCCGGTTCGCGATCTCGCTGATCACCCGCTGGAAGCGGGTGATCAGCTCACCGAACTCGGACTCCAGTTCCCGCACCGCGGCGGTGCGGGAACCGGAGTCTTCGGTCGTCTCAGCCATCGTTCCGGGATCCGGCAGGCACGGTGCGCACGGCGCCGGTGGCGGTGAGCGTCTCCATCGCCTCGGGAACCGAGACCGTGGCGAGATCGGCCTCGCTGGCCTGCATGCGCTCGACGGTGGTCATCGTCGTGAGCGGCTTGTTGGGCAGGAACACGATCGCGATGAGCGAGACCACCGCGAAGGGCACCGCGATCAGGAAGGAGTGCGAGATGCCGTTGGCGTAGATGTCCTCGAACACGACTCGAAGCGTATCGGGCATGGCCGACACCTTGGGCAGCGAGCCGGTCTGCAGCTGCTGGGCCCAGTACGAGGCCTGGTCGCCGAGCCCCATGATCGCGGCGGTGATGTCCTCCTTGCGCTGTGTGACCAGATCCACGACGCGTGCCGCGAGAGCGGCGCCCATCACCGAGACGCCGATCGTGCCGCCGAGGCTGCGGAAGAAGGTGACTCCCGAGCTCGCCACGCCGATCTCCTCCGGCCGGGTGGTGTTCTGCACGACGAGAACGAGGTTCTGCATCGTCATGCCGACGCCGGCGCCCAGCAGGAACATGTACACCGACACGAGAGCGAAGTTCGTGTCGTAGTGGATGGTCGACAGCAGCGCCGACCCGGCGATCAGCAGCACCGCTCCGACGATGAGGTAGGGCTTCCACCTGCCGTAGCGGGTGACGAGGGTTCCCACGCCGACGGAGGCGACCAGCAGGCCGGCGATCATCGGGATGGTCATGAGGCCCGCCTCGGTGGGCGTCGCGCCGCGGGCCAGCTGCATGTACTGGCTGAGGAAGACCGATGCGCCGAACATCGCGATGCCGGTGGCGATCGAGGCGATGACCGACAGGGTGAAGGTGCGGTTGCGGAACAGCGTCAGCGGGACGAGCGGCTCGCGCGAGCGCAGTTCGACGATCACGAACAGCAGGGCCGCGAGGATCGCTCCGCCGACCATCAGCACGGTGGTCAGGCTCCACCAGTCGTTGTTGCCGAGATCCCACCAGTCGCCGGTCGTGGTCGTGCCGGCGTTGGTGACCCAGATCAGCAGCAGCGAGACGGCCGCCGACAGCAGCACGATCCCGAGGTAGTCGATGGTCGTCTTCTTACGGGGTCGTGCGGGCACGTGCAGAGTCGCCTGCACCAGGATCAGCGCCACGACGGCGACGGGAAGCGACACGAAGAAGTTCCAGCGCCAGCCCCACGCGTCGGTGATGACACCGCCCAGCAGCGGGCCGCCGATCGTCGCGAGCGCCATGACCGCGCCGAACAGGCCCATGTACCGACCGCGCTCGCGGGGGCTGATGATGTCGGCCATGAGCACCTGGCTGAGGGCCGCGAGGCCGCCGGCGCCGATTCCCTGCACGGCGCGGAAGGCGATCAGCATCTCCGGCGACTGCGAGAATCCGGCCGCGGCCGTCGCGAGGACGAAGATCACGATCGCGAGCTGGTAGAGCACCTTGCGATTCGTCAGGTCGGCGAGCTTGCCCCAGACGGGGGTGGAGATCGCGGTCGTGAGCAGGGTCGCGGTGACGACCCACGTGAAGGCGGCCTGGTTGCCGTCGAGGTCGTGGATGATGACGGGCAGGGAGCTGGAGACGACCGTGGAGGCGAGCATGGACACGAACATGCCCAGCAGCAGCCCCGACAGGGCTTCGAGGACCTGTCGATGGTTCATGCGCGGCGCGGTGCCGGCGGCGAGCGTTTCTGACATAGAGGGATTTCCTAAAGGTGCTGCGTTGCGGAGGTGACGCCGAGAGCGGCGAAGTGGTTGACGTTAGTCAACGGTTGAGCTTGGTCAACTATATGGTCAACGTTGACCTACGTCAACTATTCCCACGTGGGGGATGTCGCCCGGATCAGTCGCTCAGAGCCAGAGCGCGGTACGGCTCGCGCGGGCGGGATGCGGCGGCATCCACCGCCGTCTCCACGCCCGTCCGGCGCCGCATCGTGCGGCGGTAGAGCTCGTCGATCAGCTCGGTCGCCAAGCGCACGAGGTTGCCGATCTCGCGCTCGTCGCGATCGACCCAGGCGCACCGGGGCTCGTCGCCGACGGGCACGAATCCGTCGTGCTCCTCCCAGACGACGAGGGTCCGCTCCGCGCCCAGCACGTGCTGCTGCCACCAGACCTGTCGAAGGTACGTGCGCGGGATCGACTTCCACGTCTTGTTGGTGGTCTTGATCTCGGCGAGGATCACACGCCCGTCCGCGTCGACGGTGATGCCGTCGGGGGTGGCGAGATGGCGCTTCTCCACGACGGCGTGGAAGAGCGCGGACGACGGGTGGATGCCGTGGGTCGCCGCGACCCACGCCGCGATCTCCGGTTCGCGGCGGCGCCCGTGGTCGGTGTAGGCGTTGCCGGAGAAGCCGCGGCCTGCTCCGAGCTTGGCATCGGCAGCGCGGGCGATGGCGGCGGGGCTCGTCAGCTGTGCGACGTCCGTGGCGGTGATGCCGCGCGAGCGTGCCCGCATCCAGCCGACGCGGTCGCGGGAGTCGGCGACGATCCGCTCCGCCAGCTCCGGCGCCAGGCGCGCAAAAGCTTCCGGAGTCATGTCATCGAGGCTAACCCCGACCGTCGACGGCGGCGCACGCGACACCCGTGCGACCGGCGATTTGGTGCGTGTGGGCGGCTCACGTATGCTGGATGGAGCCAAAGACCGCTGGTCTCGTCGTCCGCTTCGGTGGATGCCGACGAAGCTCTGCATCGCAGGGGCCCGCGCAGGTGTCACAGACAGTCTCCGGGAAACCGATTCTCAGCTCCGTGCGCTTGCGCCGGAGCTTTTTTGTGTTGCGGGCGTCGCTCGCGAGAGCCGCGATCACGGCTGATGCTCCGCCACCGCGGAGTGTCACGTTCACATCAAGGAGTGACCATGGCGCAGAAGGATGCATCGGTCGCCGAGCTCACGAAGAACTTCGAGGACTCGACTGCCGTACTGCTGACCGAGTACCGCGGTCTGACGGTCGCCCAGCTCAAGCAGCTGCGCAACAGCATCCGTCAGGACGCGAGCTACGCCGTGGTGAAGAACACGCTGACCAAGATCGCCGCGAACAACGCGGGGATCACGGCGCTGGACGAGGACCTCAAGGGTCCCTCGGCCGTCGCGTTCGTGCACGGTGACTTCGTCGCCACCGCCAAGGCTCTGCGTGACTTCGCCAAGGCCAACCCGCTTCTGGTGATCAAGGGCGGCATCTTCGAGGGCAACGCCCTGAGTGCCGACGAGATCAACAAGTACGCCTCCCTGGAGAGCCGTGAGGTTCTGCTGGCGAAGGCGGCGGGCATGATGAAGGCGACGATGGGCAAGGCTGCGGCCACCATCGACGCGCTTCGCGAAAAGCTGGAGACCGCCGAGGCCGCGTAAGCGACCGGCGAGCTCTTTCCCCACACCCCACCTATCTAGGAGATACATCATGGCGAAGCTCACCACTGAGGAGCTGCTCGAGCAGTTTGCCGGCCTGACCCTCGTCGAGCTCAGCGAGTTCGTGAAGGCGTTCGAGGAGAAGTTCGACGTCACCGCTGCTGCCCCCGTCGCCGTTGCCGGCGCTGCGGGTGGCGCGGGCGGCGCGGAAGAGGTCGAGGAGAAGGACTCCTTCGACGTCATCCTCGAGGCTGCTGGCGACAAGAAGATCCAGGTCATCAAGACGGTCCGCGAGCTCACCTCGCTGGGCCTCGGCGAGGCCAAGGCCGTCGTCGACGGTGCCCCCAAGGCCGTGCTCGAGGGCGCGAACAAGGAGACCGCCGAGAAGGCGAAGGCTGCCCTCGAGGAAGCCGGCGCGACGGTGACCCTGAAGTAATCAGCTCTTCTCGAAGAACTGCAGTGAAGGCCCCCGGGTTCGCCCGGGGGCCTTCCGCGTTCTCTGCGTTCAGACGCCGCTCTCGACCGGAGCGATGCCTGCGGTGGAGCTGCGGACGATCAGGCGCGCCGGAATGCGCAGCTCGGTGCGGGCGCGGCCGGGCTCCGCGATCTCGGCGAGCAAGACGCTCACCGCAGCCCGCCCCTGCTCCCGGGGGACCTGCTGCAGAGTGGTCAGGGAGAACATCTCGGCGAACTCGTGATCGTCGATGCCCGCGACGCTGAGCGCGGACGGCACCTGGATGCCGAGGCGGCGTGCGGCGATGATGGCGCCGATCGCCACTTCGTCGCACACCCCGACGATGGCGGTCGGACGTCTGCGCGTATCGCTCAGCAGATCCGCCGCGGCGGCGTAGCCGCCGGGCAGGGTCACTTCGGAGTGTGCGTGACGGATGAAGCTCGCCAGCCCGGCTTCGGTCATCGCGTGCTGGTAGCCCGACAGCCGCTCCTGGTCGACGTGGGCCCAGTGGCTCTGCGGTGCACCGCCGACGAACGCGATGTCGCGGTGGCCGAGGGCGATCAGGTGCTCGGTCGCCCGCCGCGCCGCGTAGTCGTCGTCGACCGCGACGACGCTCGTCAGCTCGCTGGAGCCGACGACGCTGACGATGGGGCGGTCGATGCGGGTCAGCCGCTCCAACTCGTGATCGACCGGTTCCAGACCGACGGCGATCAAGCCGTCGAATCTCTTGCGTGCGAGGAAATCGTCGAAGATGCGGGCACGGCCCTCGGTGCCCGGCTTTGCGTCGTAGAGCGTGAGATCGAGACCTCGTTCCAGCAGCGCCTGCTGGATGCCTTCGAGCACCTCCGCGAAGAACCACCGGTTGACGTACGGCATGACGACACCGATGTTCTGGGTGCGCCCGGTCGCAAGGCCCACCGCACCCGCCGACGGCACGTATCCCAGTTCTGCGGCGGCGGCCTGGACGCGCGACTTGGTCGCTTCCGACACGTACCCGGCGCCGCTGAGAGCGCGGCTGGCCGTCGCTTTCGATACGCCGGCGTGGGCGGCGACTTCGGCGATGCCGGCCATCGGTGCTCCTCCTCGAGCGCTGTTCGCTGACTTTCTCACGGCTCAGTATGGAACCGGTTGCTCTCATCTTCGTGTCGCGGGATGCCGCGTGGTAGTGGTTGTTATCGGGTTGTGACAATCGTCGGGTTGTGTCGTGGGAGCGGGTCCAATAGCTTGGCCTGGAATCGGTTCCGGAACGGAGCCGTGTGCACCAGGAATCATCCGAGCACTCAATGAGGAGGAATCACATGGGGATGTCACGGCGGCGCTGGATTGCGCCTCTGGCTGTCATGGGCGTGGCGGCGTTCGCACTCGCGGGCTGCGCCGAGGGCGGCAGCAGCGGCGGCAGCGCCAGCGGGACGGGGGCGGCCGGGGGGACGGTTCGCATCTCCGGCGGTATCACCGGCTCCGAGGCCGACGCCCTCCAGAAGGTCTTCGACGACTGGAGCAAGACGAGCGGGATCACCGTGCAGTACACCGGTGACAAGAGCTTCGAGGCGAACATCGTCACCAAGGTCACCGGTGGCGACGCGCCCGACATCGCGATCGTGCCGCAGCCGGGTCTGCTGAAGACCCTGGTCGGCACGGGCGACGTCAAGAAGGCGCCGCAGGCGGTGGAGGACAACGTCAACGCCAACTGGTCGCCGGACTGGAAGAAGTACGGCACGATCGACGGCACGTTCTACTCCGCGCCGATGCTCGCCAACATCAAGGGCTACGTCTGGTACTCCCCGGCGAAGTTCAAGGAATGGGGCGTCGAGGTTCCGAAGACGTGGGACGAGCTGCTCACGCTGACCAAGACGATCCAGGAGAAGACGGGGGCCGCGCCCTGGTGCGCCGGCTTCGAGTCGGGCGGCGCCTCCGGCTGGCCGGGCACCGACTGGATCGAGGACCTCGTCCTGCGCCAGTCCGGCCCCGACGTCTACGACCAGTGGGTCGACGGCTCGGTGAAGTTCACCGACAAGCCGATCGCCGACGCCTTCACCGCGGTGGGCGACATCCTGCTGAACCCGTCGTACGTCAACGCCGGCTTCGGCGATGTCAAGAGCATCAACAGCACGGCATTCGGTGACGTCGCGGCGAAGGTCGCCGACGGTTCGTGCCCGATGACCCACCAGGCGTCGTTCCTGACGGCCAACTTCCTCACGGTGAAGACGGCGTCGGGTCAGGCTCCCAAGGTCGCACCCGACGGCGATGTCTACGCCTTCGTGCTCCCGGGCTACAAGGAGGGCGCGGCCACGATCGAGGTCGGCGGCGAGTTCGTCGCGGGCTTCTCGGACAACGAGGCGACGCAGAAGGTGCTCGAGTTCATGTCGAGCGCCGACTTCGCCAACGCGCGAGTCAGCGAGGGCGGCGCGATCTCGGCCAACCTCAAGGCGGACCCGAGCAAGGCCTCGAGCGAGTTCCTGACCGAGGCGATGAAGCTGCTGCAGGACCCGAACACCACGGTCCGCTTCGACGCCTCGGACCTCATGCCCGCCACGGTCGGCTCCGGCTCGTTCTGGAAGGGCATGGTCGACTGGATCGACGGCAAGGACCAGGCCACGGTCCTCAGCGACATCCAGGCCGGCTACAACAACTAGTCACACCAGCCGCGTGACACCGCGGGCGGGATGCCGTAGCCTCGGCATCCCGCCCGTGGCGCCCGCGCCCCGTCTCGCTCCCATTCCGCGTCCACCGAAGCACACGGAGGCTCATCGATGTCCGCACCCACCACCGCGCCCGCGCGAGACAAGACGGACAGGCTGGCGCCTGATCCCGGTCCGCGCCGCGCCTTCTCACCCCGCGTCACCGCCGGTATCGCCACCGGTGCGCTCGTCATCCTGCTGGCTCTGGTGGTGCTGCTCCTGCTGAGCACTCCCGTGGAGGACCCGGCGAAGATCGTCATCCCCGGAGTCTCGCTCACCGCGTTCTTCCAGTGGCTCGGCGTGATGGGCCCGATCGTGCAGATCCCCATCATCCTCGTCGCCTTCGCCGCCGTGGTCGGTGTGCTGCTCCTGCTGATCGAGTACGCGCCCCGTCCCGGGCGGGTCTACTTCTGGATCCGCCTCGTCGCCTGCTTCGCGATCCCGGTCCTGGCCCTGCTGCTGCTGCGCCCGTACGCGAACGCCTTCATCTACGTGCTCGGCATCGCGCTCGTCTCCGGTGCCGCACTGTTCGTGCTCGACTACCGCGCACGCAAGGGCGCCGGCTATCTTTTCCAGCTCGTGCTCTTCGCCGCCCCGGCTGCGGTGCTGCTGCTGATCGGTCTCATCTACCCGTTCTTCGCGACGTTCGTGCAGTCGTTCTTCGACAAGACGGGTGCCGAGTTCGTGGGCTTCGACAACTACGTGTGGGTCTTCACGCAGCCCGAGGGCACCTGGTCGGTCATCAACACCGTCATCTGGGTGCTCATCTGCCCGACGATCGCCACCATCGTGGGTCTCGCCTACGCCGTGTTCATCGATCGCGCCGCGGGCGAGCGGTTCTTGAAAGTGCTGATCTTCATGCCCTTCGCGATCTCGTTCGTCGGCGCGGGCATCATCTGGAAGTTCATGTACGACTACCGTCAGGGCGACCAGCTGGGTCTGCTCAACGCCATCATCACGGCGTTCGGGGGCGACCCCGTCGCCTGGCTCAGCGTCACGCCGCTCGTGAACAGCCTGCTGCTGATGGTCGTCTTCATCTGGAGCCAGACGGGACTTGCGATGGTCATCCTCTCCGCCGCGATCAAGGCGGTTCCGCCGGAGCAGGTCGAGGCCGCGGAGCTGGACGGCGCGAACGCGTGGGAGCGGTTCAGGAACGTGACCGTCCCCGGCATCCGCTCGTCGATCGTCGTCGTGGTGACCACCGTCGCCATCGCGTCGCTGAAGATCTACGACATCGTCGCCGTCATGACCGGCGGTCGCGCGAACACCTCCGTGCTCGCCTTCGAGATGGTCAACCAGCAGCAGCGCTTCCAGAGCTACGGGCACGCGGCGGCGCTGGCCGTCGTGCTGTTCATCTTCGTGACGCCGCTGATCGTGTTCAACATCATCCAGATCCGCAAGCAGAGGGAGATCCGATGAGCACCGGAGTCGACATCATCGAGCCCGTCACCGACACCCGCTCGGCTCGACAGGTCTCCCGCGACACGCGCAAGCACGAGGCCATGGCGCGTAAGCGCCTGACCTCCAAGGGGGCGACGATCGCGGCGCTGGTCATCGCGATCTTCTGGACCATCCCGACCTTCGGCCTGTTCGTCACCTCGCTGCGCCCCGGCTCGGACGTGCAGAGCACCGGTTGGTGGACGGTGTTCACCGACCCGTCGTTCACGCTGGAGAACTACCAGAAGGCGCTGACCTCGGGAGGCACCGCGCTGACTCTGGGCCAGTCGTTCCTCAACTCGCTCGCGATCACGATCCCGGTCGTGTTCTTCGCGCTGGCGGTGGCCTCGCTGCTCGCCTACGCCTTCGCCTGGATCGACTTCAAGGGGCGCAACCTCGCGTTCATCGCGGTGTTCGCCCTGCAGATCGTGCCGCTGCAGATGGCGTTGGTGCCCCTGCTGAGCCTGTTCTCCCGAGGGATGACGATCGGCGACGTCACCGTCTTCCCGGCGCTGGATCTGCGCGGACTCGAGCACAGTTTCGCGACGGTGTGGATCGCGCACACGATCTTCGCGCTGCCGCTGGCGGTGTTCCTGCTGCACAACTTCATCGCGGAGATCCCCAGCGAGGTGATCGAGGCGGCGCGGGTGGACGGCGCCGGCCACGGCCAGATCTTCTTCCGGATGATCCTGCCGTTGGCGGCGCCGGCGCTCGCGTCGTTCGCCGTCCTCGAATTCATCTGGGTGTGGAACGACCTGCTGGTGGCCACGATCTTCGCTCCGTCGTCATCGCTTCCGATCACCCAGTCGCTCAACTCGCTGTCGGGGACGTGGGGTGATCAGTGGTTCCTGCAGGCCGCGGGCACGTTCATCTCGATCATCGTGCCGCTGGTCGTCTTCTTCGCCCTGCAGCGCTTCTTCGTGCGGGGACTTCTGGCGGGGGCGACGAAGGGCTGATTTTCGGCGGGGCCCTTCGGGAGCGGCGCGGGATTCGCGAGCACGCGAGCCGCGCCGCTCCTTTAGTGTGAAGCCATGAGCAGCCCCGGCGCCACGGCGCCCGCACCGATCGAGGAGGTCGATCTCGCGGTCGGACTGCGCGCCGCGGAGGTCGATGTTCGGACGGCCGATGGTCGGTCCAACGCCTACCGCGCCGAGACCAGTCGCAGTGCGTTGAGCATCATCCGCGCCAACGTGTTCACGCTGTTCAACGGCATCGTCTTCGCGTGCTTCGGCATCCTCTTCGCGCTCGGACGCTGGCAGGACGCCCTCTTCGGCTTCGCCGCCGTCGCCAACGCGGTCATCGGTTCGGTGCAGGAGTTCCGGGCCAAAGCCGCCCTCGACAAGCTCGCGCTGCTGAACGCCGCGCAGGCGCGTGTGCGACGCGACGCCGTGGAGCAGGAGGTCGCGCAATCGGCCGTCGTGCTCGCCGACATCCTCGTGCTGCGCGCCGGTGACCAGGTGCCGGCCGATGCGCGCATCGTGCGCTCGCGAGGTCTGCAGATCGACGAGTCGATGCTGACGGGCGAGTCGGACGCCGTCGACAAGCACCCTGGAGACGAGGCGCTGTCGGGGTCGATCGTGGTCGGGGGTGAGGGCGATGCGCAGGTCGTCCGTGTGGGCGCCGACGCCTACGCGAATGCGTTCGCCGATGAGGCGAAGCGGTTCTCCCTCGTGGGCTCCGAGCTGCGCGACTCGATCAACCGTGTGCTGAGCTGGGTCGGTTGGGCGATCGGCCCGATCGGTCTGCTGGTGTTGAACGCTCAGATGCAGGTCGCCGGCGGATGGCGCGCCGCGTGGGAGAGCGGCAGCTGGGTGCAGGCCGTCGTCAATACGATCGCATCGCTGACGGCGATGATCCCGCTCGGGCTGGTGCTGATGACCTCGATCACCTTCGCGGTGGGAGCCGCGCGCCTGGCGGCGCGTCAGGTGCTCGTCAACGAGCTGCCCGCCGTGGAGGGTCTCGCCCGGGTCGACGTGATCTGCCTCGACAAGACCGGCACGCTGACCGAGGGCGAGATCGCCTACGACGACGCCCACCTGCTCGACGAGGTCGCCGGCTGGCGGCGGACGCTCGGTTGGTACGGCAGCGCTCCGGACGCGAATGCGACGGCGCGCACGCTCCGGGAGCCGTTCGCTTCCGAGGCGGAGGACCGGCCGCGCACCGCGCGGGCGAGCATCGCGTTCTCGTCGGCGCGCAAGTGGAGCGCGGTGGCGTTCGACGACGACGGCGATCCGGCGGGAACGTGGGTGCTCGGAGCGCCCGAGATGGTGTTCGGCGCCGCCGCGACCGACGTCGCCGGCCCGCTCGGAGCGGCCGTGGTCGAGCGCGCCTCGACCGGCCGCCGCACCCTCGTGCTCGCCTTCTCGCCGCGACCGCTGACGACGGCCGATGTCGAGGCGGAGAGCCTGCCCGACGAGCTCGTGGCCGTCGCGGTGCTGACCTTCCGCGAGAAGGTGCGCACCGACGCCGCGCAGACGCTCGAGTACTTCCGCGCGCAGGGCGTCGGCATCCGCATCATCTCCGGCGACAACCCGCGCACCGTGGCCGCCATCGCGCGCGAGGTGGGCGTGGATGCCGAGGAGGGCTACGACGCCCGCGCGCTCCCGGACGACGACGAGGCGCTCGCTGCGGTGCTGGAGGAGCACACCGTCTTCGGTCGCGTCACGCCGGATCAGAAGAAGCGCATGGTCGTCGCCCTCCAGTCCCGCGGGCACACCGTCGCGATGACGGGCGACGGCGTGAACGATGCGCTCGCGATCAAGACCGCCGACATCGGCATCGCGATGAACTCGGGCGCGGCGGCGACGAAGGCGGTCGCGCGGCTCGTGCTGCTCGACGGGCGGTTCTCACACCTGCCCGACGTCGTCGCCGAGGGGCGGCAGGTCATCGCCAACATCGAGCGCGTCTCGATGCTGTTCCTCACCAAGACGACGTACGCGACGCTGCTGGCGCTCCTGTTCGGCGTGCTCGTGCTGGAGTTCCCCTTCCTGCCCCGCCAGCTCTCGATCACCGACGGGCTGACCATCGGCATCCCGGCGTTCTTCCTCGCGCTCATGCCCAACGCGCAGCGTTACATTCCGGGGTTTCTGCGACGTTCGCTGAGCTTCGCCGTTCCGGCGGGCGTGATCGTGGCGGTCACCCTCACCCTCTACACCCTCATCGTGCGGGGTGCCGAGACGCCGGTCGACGAGGTGCGGACGGGGGCGACGATCATCCTGGCCGTCGTGGGCATCTGGATCCTCGCGGTGCTGAGCCGGCCGCTCAACCGCTTCAAGGGCGCGGTCGTGGGAGGCATGTTCATCGCTCTGGTCGTGATCTTCTCGGTGGCCCTCTCGCGCCAGTTCTTCATGCTCGTCGACCCCGGCCAGACGACGGCACTAGTCGTGACGGCCGGCTGCATCGGCGCCATCGTGCTGATCGAGATCGTGCGGGCGGTGCAGCGCCGCTACGTCGCCCGAGCGCTGCAGGATGCCGCGCCGCACGCCATCTCGCACACCCGAGAGGTGTCGCGGCCGGTGCCGGTGACCATCGCCGTGGCGCTCGTCTACGTCGGCGGCCTGGCGAACGCCATGTTCGGGATCCTGTTCCTGCTCACCCGCTACGACGTCCCCGGCTCGCTGGTGATGAGCGTGTCGCTGATCGGCGCCGGCATCATCCTGTTCGGGCTGCTGTCGGTGGCCGCCGCCGCCGGGCTGGGCCGCGGCAGCGGACTGTCGCGCCTGTTCATCAGCGTGCTCGCGGTCGCCCTCGTCGGCCTGCAGCTGTGGAGCCTCGTCGTCGACCACGACTGGGACGGCTGGTCCGTCGCCCAGGTCGTCGTCTACGCCGCGGTGCTCGTGGCGGTGTGGGCACCGCCGGCGAACCGCTTCTTCCGTCCGGTCCTGCGAGCCGGGTCATGACGGCGCTGATCGTCACCGGCGGACCGGTGTTCGACGGGGAGCGACTGATCCCGGCGACGGCCGTCGCGGTGCGCGACGGGATCATCGTCGCGGTGGGATCGCTCGCCGATGCCCGCGCGGCCGCCCCGGGCGCCGACGAGCTGGATGCCGCGGGCGGCGTGATCGCGCCCTCGTTCGCCGACGCCCACGTGCATCTGGGCCTCGTGGCCCTCGAGGCGCTGGACTGCAGCCTCGATGACGCCGGAAGCGAGGCGGGATGTCTGGAGCGGGTGCGCACCCACGCCGACTCGTTGGACGACCCGCAGGCATGGGTGCGCGGCGGCGGCTGGCGCGCGGAGTGGTTCGCGGGCGGTACGCCCTCGCGGGAGGCGCTCGATGCGATCGTTCCCGACCGGCCCGTACTCCTCCTCGACAGCGACAGGCACGGCGGTTGGGCGAACTCGCGCGCACTGGCCCTCGCCGGCATCGATCGCACGACCCCCGACCCGCCGGACGGGCGCATCGTCCGCCGTGCGGACGGCGAACCGCAGGGGACGCTGCGCGAGGGCGCCGTCGACCTCGTCGGACGCGTGGCGCCCGAGCCGAGTGCCGCCGCGCTGGCACCCGGCATCCGCGCGGGCGCCGATCACCTGATCTCCCTCGGTGTCACCGCCTGGCAGGAGGCCGCTCTGGCGTCGTTCGGCAGCATCCCCGACTTCACCGACGCGTACCATCTCGCGCTCGCCGCAGGACTGCGCGGTCGGCCCACCGGCGCGATCTGGGTGCCTCGCGACCTCACCGTGGACGGCGTCGATGCCTTCGTCGCCGGCGTGCGGGAGGGCGCCGACGCCGCGCACGCCACGGGCTTTCCCACGCGCACCGCCAAGCTCATGCTGGACGGGATCATCGAATCGAAGACCGCCGCGCTCGCGGACGGCTATCCCGACGGGTCGGCTGGTCTGCGCTACTTCTCAGATGAGCTCGTGCACCGTGTCGTCGCCGCGCTGAACGCGGCCGGTCTCGCCGTGCACGTGCACGCGATCGGCGATACCGCCGTCACCCAGGCGCTCGACGCGTTCGCCGCCGGTGCCGCCCCGACCGGTGTGCGCAACCACATCGCGCATCTGCAGGTCGTCAATCCGCGGGATGTGCCCCGATTCGCCGCGACCGGAACCACGGTGAACGCACAGGCCTTCTGGGCCTGCCGCAACGAGGTGATGCGCACGGTCACCGAGCCGCTGCTCGGGCCCGTGCGCGCGGCATGGCAGTTTCCGTTCGGCTCCCTCCGTCGCGCGGGTGCCGCCCTGGCGATGGGCTCGGACTGGCCGGTCTCGACCCCCGATCCGTGGGCGGCGATCGGCGTCGCCGTCACCCGTCGCGACGTCGGCGTCGCGGATGCCGAGCCGCTCGGTTCCGGCGAGGAGCTGCCGCTGAGCGCGGCGCTGGCGGCATACACGAGCGGCTCGCACGAGCTGATCGGCGACGGTACCATCGGACGGATCCGTGCGGGCGCTGCCGCCGATCTCGCGGTGGCCGATCGCGATCCGTTCGCCGGCGCGCCCGAGGAGATCGGGTTCACGCGCACCGCGTGGACGGTGTGCGCCGGTGAGGTGGTCGGCGCTCACACGCACGCAGGCTCGGAGCGCGGCCGGGCAACGGCGTGCCCCGCCTGCGCGTGAGCGGCCGCGTCAGCCCGTGCAGCCGAGTCCGGCGCGCAGCGAGGTCATCAGGTCGATCTCGGCGGACTGCGTCGCGATGACGCCCTGAGCCACCGCGAGCGCACGCGGCTCGTGTCCGAGCCGCAGCAATGCCTGTGCCATCGGCAGCGCGCCCTCGTGGTGTCGGATCATGAGGCCGAGGAACGTGCAGTCCGCCGCGGTGCCGGACTGTGCCCGCATCGCGGCGAGCTCGGCGGCGCTCGCCATGCCCATCTGCGTCATCAGCTCCGCGTCGGTCGGACGCGTCGCACCGCCGCCGTGTTGGTGAGAGGAGTCCGCGGCATCCATCCAGGACATCAGCGGACCGCCGGTCTGGGGCAGGCCCCACTTCACGAGCCAGTCGTAGAACTCGCCCTTCTGCGCCGACTGCGTCGTCGCGATGTCGTAGGCCAGCACTCGCACGCCGTCGTTCTGCGTCGTGCGGTAGATGTCCATCGCCATCTCGACCGCCTGACCGTGATGCAGCTGCATGTCGCGGGCGAACCCGGCCTCGGGGGAGTCGGA
Organism: Sphingomonas sp. BLCC-B65; assembly: GCF_028550675.1. Classification (NCBI taxonomy): domain Bacteria; kingdom Pseudomonadati; phylum Pseudomonadota; class Alphaproteobacteria; order Sphingomonadales; family Sphingomonadaceae; genus Sphingomonas; species Sphingomonas sp. BLCC-B65. The sequence continues at coordinate 2,645,916 of NZ_JAQQGL010000001.1, forward strand.
CGGGGGCGCCGCCGCGCCCTCCGCGCCGAAGGTGGAGAAACGCCCGATCGCGAACGCGAGCGCCGCCACGGCGAGCGCGACCAGCAGCACCGCCCACCACGGGGGGAGGGTGCGTCCGGTCGCCGGCTCGGGTGCGGTCACGACTGCTTGCCCGGCCCGTCGATCGCGCCGCTGCAGGATGCCGTCGGCTCCGGGACGTTCTGGTTGCGCCAGTACTCCTCGAAGAAGGTCGGGATGCGGGGGTCGCTCGCACTGTCGAGCTTCAGCTGTGCGTTCCAGGCGCTCAGCACGATCGGGCTGGGCAGGCCGACGTACGGCGAGAGGATCACGTACGACGAGGGCAGCTGCGCCTTCAGGGCGTCGAGATCGGCGCCGCTGACGCGCGTCTGGTCGTAGGTGACCCACACGGCGCCGTGCTCGAGCGAGTGCACGGCGTTCTCGTTCTGCTGGGGCTGGTCGTAGATGCCGCAGTTCAGCCAGAACTGGTTGTGGGGGCCGCCCGCCGGCGGATTCTGCGGATAGTCGACCGTGCCGGCGACGTGCTGCGTGGCGTTCGTGAACGTCTCGACGCCGTCGATGACGGCGCCGGTTCCTCCGGCCTGGTAGGCGACCGGCTTCGGCGCGAAGGCGATGGATGCCGCGACGACCGCGACGACGGCGACGGCTGCGGTGCTGCCGACGATCCACCAGGTCAGACGGCTGCGCCGCCGGCGCGCGAGCTGACGCTGGTACTCGGCGAGCTTCTCCTGCTTCTGGAGTTCGCGCTGCTGCTTGACGGTCAGTTCGATGTTCGCACGCGTGGCGGGGTTGCCGCTCGTGCGTTTGCGGTCGGACGGCGTGGGGGTCATGGATCCTCGGCTCGGGTCGCGGTCGGGGTGATCAAGGCACGGGGTGCCTTCCGATCGTATGCGCATGAATGACTCGGATGCTGGGGAAACGGTTAGGATCGAAGGAGTCTCGAATCGTTTCGAACCTCTTCGCCGGCGTCATCGCGCTCCGATCGACGCCTCGCCGCCTCTTCGCGACCGCGCGGCGCTCTGCGCTGCGGCATCCGCGTCGCCCGTCTGTCCGTCATCCCACCCGTCTGGAAACCGTGCGCGAAAACCCCGCCCCCCGAACTGCCTCGACACCCCTGCCCGCGGCTGCGCGTACGGCCACCGGTGCCATCCGCACGCTCGGATCGCACCCCGCCACCGCTCCGGTCGTCCTGCACCCCGGTGACGCGATCTCCACCGCACGCCGCGTGGTGTACATCATCCTGCTCGGCGCGCTCACTGCGCTCGGACCCTTCACGATCGACCTCTACCTGCCCGCGTTCCCGACGTTGCAGGCCGACTTCCGCACGTCCGCCGCGGCGATCCAGCTCACCCTGACCGGCACGATGGTCGGCTTCGCGCTCGGTCAGCTGATCGTCGGACCGCTCAGCGACAAGGTCGGACGCCGCGTGCCGCTGCTCGCGGTCACCGCCCTTCACGTCGTGGCCAGTGCCGCTGCGGCTCTCGCCCCCGATCTCACGCTCCTCGCGATCGCGCGCGTGTTCATGGGCGTCGGGGCCGCAGCCGGTGGCGTGGTCGCGATGGCGATCGTCCGCGACCTGTTCGGAGGTCGCCGGCTGGTGGTCATGCTGAGCCGGCTCGCGCTGGTGTCGGGAGCAGCACCCGTCGTCGCGCCGCTCATCGGCTCCGCTCTGCTGTCGGTCATGCCGTGGCGTGGCATCTTCGTGGTCCTGGCGCTCTACGGTGCGGTGATGCTCGTGGCGGCGATCTGGCTCATCCCCGAGACGCTGCCGGCCGCGCGGCGCAAAGAGCGCGGGGCGACCACGGTGCTGCAGCGCTACCGCGGCGTCTTCAGCGATCGGGTGTTCGTGGGTGTCCTGATCATCGGGGGCATGTCCTTCAGCGGTCTCTTCTCATACCTGTCGTCCTCCTCGTTCCTCTTCCAGGAGACCTACGGGTTCGACGCCCAGCAGTACGGATTGCTGTTCGCCGCCAACTCCCTCGGCCTCGTCGTGGGTGTGCAGGTGGCCGCGCGGCTCGCGGCCCGCTTCGGCCCGCAGTGGGTGCTGTCGGTGTCAACCGGTGTGCTGGTGCTCGCCGCGATCGCGATCATCGCGTGCGACCAGCTCGGGTGGGGGCTGTGGGGCACCATGGTGCCGCTGTTCGTGTTCATGACGGCGTGCGGCTTCACCTTCCCCTGCGTGCAGGTGCTCGCGCTCGATCGCCACGGCAAGGCCGCCGGCACCGCGGCATCCATCCTCGGGGCGACGAACTTCGGCGTCGCGGGGCTGATCTCCCCGATCGTCGGATGGGTCGCGCGGGATGCCGGCATCACGGCGACGACGATGGCATCGGTCATGGTGGGGTGCGCCCTGATCGGGGCGGTCTCGCTCTGGGCGGTCGTGCGACCGTGGACCGTGGAGCGGCTCGCGCCCTGAGCCGCCGGCGTCCGGCACAATGGGGCGATGAGAGCGCCCCGGGACGACGACGTCACGACGATCATGCTGCAGCGGCTCGTCGTGGGGGTGCTGTTGATCGCGACCACGGTGTGGCTCGGCATCCAGGTGGTGGTCGAAGCCGACGTGAACGTCGACGAGTGGTGGAACGTGTTCGTCGACCGTTTCGCCTTTCTCGACGGCGTCGCCCTCGCGATGAACTTCCTCGGCGGCGGATGGTTCGCCACCTTCATCGTCCCGCTCGCGGGCGTCGCGCTGCTGCTGTTCCGGCGTCGTCCGCGCGGCGCGCTGTTCGTGGTCGTCGCGTCCCTGGGAAGCGTCGCGCTCGTGCAGCTGCTGAAGGCGCTGTTCGGACGCGCGCGCCCTGAGGACATGATCGTCTTCTCCGATCACGGCTCCTTCCCCTCCGGACACACCGCCAATGCGGCGACGGTCGCGACGATCGCGGTCATCCTCTTTCCGCGGGTGTGGGTCGCCGTGGTCGGCGGCGCGTGGGTGTTCGCGATGGCGTTCAGCCGCACCCAGGTGCACGCCCACTGGCTGAGCGACACCGTCGGCGGCACCCTCGTGGGCGTGGGGGCGACCCTCGTGGTCGCGGCGATCTGCGCGCGCATGCTCGAGCGTGAGAACGAGCGGGTGCGCTCGCTAGGCTGAGCGCCATGAGCGCTGTCGATGACGCAGAACTTGCCCGACTGCAGGCCGAGGCCGAAGCGGCGGAGGCCGCGCTGAAGCTCGCCCAGGCCAAAGCCGCGCTCGCCGCAGCCCAAGCCGCGCGCGCTGCGGGAGGTGCCGCGGCGGGGGGTGCCGCGGCGGGGGCTGCCGCTGGTGCGCCTGCGGAGGAGATTTCCGCTCCGGAGGTCGACGCGGCCGCATCGGCTCCTCCCGAGGCGGTATCTCCTCCCGAGGCGCCGGCGGCGGATGCCGCGCAGATGGTTCCCGAGGCGCCGGCTGCGGATGCCGCGGCATCCGGTCCTTTGAACGATGCGCAGGTTGCGGCGATCGCGAAGGGATACGCCTTCGACGGCCTCACCCTCGATCTCGGGGCACTGATGAACACCGACCCGGTGCCGTCGGCGCAGATCCGCATCCCGCTGGGGATGATGAACCGGCACGGCCTGGTCGCGGGAGCCACCGGCACCGGAAAGACCCGCACGCTGCAGGGGCTCGCCGAACAGCTCGCCGCGAAGGGCGTGCCCGTCTTCGCCGCCGACATGAAGGGCGACCTGTCGGGCGTGGCGACGCCCGGCGAGCCGAGCGAGAAGCTGCTCGCGCGGACGGCCGCAATCGGTCAGGAGTGGACGCCCGCGGCATCCGTCACCGAGTACTTCGCCCTCGGAGGCGTCGGAAAGGGCGTGCCGGTGCGGGCGACCGTCTCGGGGTTCGGACCGCTGCTGCTCAGCAAGGTGCTCGGCCTCAACGAGACCCAGGAGTCGAGTCTCGGGCTCGTCTTCCACTACGCGGACGCCAACGGGCTGGCCCTGGTCGATCTCTCCGATCTGCGCGCCGTGCTGACCTGGCTCACGAGCGACGACGGCAAGGACGAGCTGAAGGAGCTCGGCGGACTGTCGTCGGCGACCGCCGGCGTGATCCTGCGCAAGCTCATCACCTTCGCCGACGACGGCGCCGACGTCTTCTTCGGCGAGCCGGAGTTCGACGTGCGTGACTTCCTGCGTACCGCCGCCGACGGGCGCGGTGTGATCTCGCTGCTGGAGGTCCCGGGCGTCGCCGACAAGCCGGCCCTGTTCTCGACGTTTCTCATGTACCTGCTGGCGGAGCTGTTCGAGATCCTTCCGGAGGTGGGGGATCTCGACACACCGAAGCTCGTGTTCTTCTTCGATGAGGCCCACCTGCTGTTTCGCGATGCGTCGAAGTCGTTCCTGTCCGCCATCACCCAGACCGTCCGCCTCATCCGCTCCAAGGGCGTCGGCGTGTTCTTCGTCACGCAGACGCCGAAGGACGTCCCCGCGGACGTGCTCGGCCAGCTGGGCTCGCGCGTGCAGCATGCCCTCCGTGCCTTCACGCCCGACGACGCCAAGGCGCTGCGGGCGACCGTCGGCACGTATCCGAAGAGCGGTTACGACCTCGAACGGGTGCTGCAGGAGCTCGGCACCGGAGAGGCGATCGTCACCGTCATGAACGAGAAGGGCGCTCCGACCCCGGTCGCCTGGACCCGACTGCGCGCGCCGCAGGGCCTCATGTCGCCGACCCCCGACCCCGACATCGAGCGGGCGGTACACGCCTCGCCGCTGCTGGCCCGCTACGGAACACCCATCGACCGGGAGTCGGCGCGCGAGATCCTCACCGCGAAGATGAACGCCGCCGCGGAGGCGGACGCGGCGGCCGAGCGGGCCGAGGCGCAGGAGCAGGCGGCGAAGGAGCAGGAGAAGCAGCAGGCCGCGCAGGCGAAGGCGGATGCCGCCGCCGCGCGCGAGCGGCAGAAGGAGTACGACCGGATCCTCCGCTCCACCGGCGGCTCGACGCGGACGACGCGCACGTCGCGTTCGTCGCAGAAGTCGCCGCTCGAGCAGGTGCTGAACTCGAAGTCGACCCAGACGATCCTCAACTCGGTGATCCGAGGACTGTTCGGCACCGGCCGCCGCTGACGTTCGGCCTTGCGGGCGAAGAGCCCGTGCGCAAGGGGATGCGCCGCGGGCAGCGGCCGTCTAGCGTGACGGACATGAGCGAGCTGTCGAGCCCCACCGGCCGGGAAGAAGAGCTGCGCGCCGTGCCGCGCGCAGACGGCACGGCGCCGCGTGCGCTCGTGCTCGGTGCGACCGGCTACATCGGGGGACGGCTGGTGCCGCGGCTGATCGCGGCCGGCTACCGCGTGCGCGTGCTCGTGCGCGACGCGGCCCGCCTGAGCGCGTTCTCCTGGGGCGACGAGGTCGACGTCGTGGTCGGCTCGGCCGTCGACGAACCGGCGCTCGCGCAGGCCTGCGCCGACGTCGACGTGCTCTACTACCTCATCCACTCGATGTCGGCCGGCGCCGGTTTCGAGCAGGCCGATCTCGCCGCGGCGCGCGCCGTTGCGACGGCGGCTGCCGCGGCATCCGTCGCTCGCCTGGTGTACCTGGGCGGGCTGCACCCGGAGGGCGTGCCGCTGAGCCCGCATCTGCGTTCCCGGGTCGAGGTGGGGGAGGTGTTCCTCGCCAGCGGTGTGCCCACGCTCGTGCTGCAGGCCGGTGTCGTGATCGGGTCGGGTTCGGCCTCGTTCGAGATGATCCGCCACCTCACCGAGGTGCTGCCGTACATGCCCGCCCCCAAGTGGGTGCGCAATTTCATCCAGCCGATCGCCGTCCGCGACGTCATGCACTACCTGCTGGGCGCCGCGCGCGTCGCCGCCGACGTGAACCGCGCCGTCGACATCGGCGGACCCGACGTGCTGCGCTACGGGCAGATGATGAACGGCTACGCGGTCGAGGCGGGCCTGCCGCAGCGGCCGATCGCGCCCCTGCCGGTGCTCACGCCGGGACTGGCGTCGCACTGGGTCAACGTCGTCACACCGGTGCCGCGCTCGATCGCGCGCCCGCTCATCGCCTCGCTGCAGAACGAGTGCGTCATGGACGACCACGACATCGACGCCATCATCCCGCCGCCGGCGGGCGGCCTCACGCCCTATCGCCGGGCCGTGGCGCTGGCCCTGGGGCGCGTCGCGGCCGACAGCGTGGAGACGAGCTGGCAGGATGCCGAGGTCAGCGGCGTGCCATCGGATCCGCTGCCCTCCGACCCGGAGTGGTCGGGGCGCACCGTGTTCACCGACGTGCGCACGGCGACGACGACCGCGAGCCCCGCGCGGCTCTGGGAGGTCATCGAAGGGATCGGCGGCGAGAACAGCTGGTACTCCGCGCCCGTGCTGTGGGCGTTGCGCGGCTGGATGGACCGGGTCGTCGGAGGCGTGGGGCTCGTGCGCGGTCGGCGCAATCGCAGCCGCGTGGCCGTCGGCGACGTCATCGACTTCTGGCGGGTCGAGAAGCTCGAGCCGGAGCGGCTGCTGCGCCTGCGTGCCGAGATGAAGGTGCCGGGTCTGGCGTGGCTCGACCTCGGTTGCGAGCCCGGCGTCGACGGCGGCGCCGTGTACCGCCAGCGCGCCGTCTTCTTCCCGTCGGGGCTGTCGGGACGGCTGTACTGGCTGGCGGTGCTGCCGTTCCACGGGTTCATCTTCCGGGGGATGGCCAACCGCATCACGGCGGCGGCGGAGCACGCGGATGCCGCCGACCGCGTGGGTGCTGCGGCCTAAACTCGCGTCGTGGCCCATCTGCGTTCCTTCTGCCCCGGCGACGAGCCGGCCCTCGCCGACATCTGCCTGCGCACCGCCGACACGGGCAGCGACGCCACCGGCATCCTGGACGACGACGACATCTGGGCGGCCGTCTTCGTACTGCCCTACGCCGCGCGCCACCCCGAACTGGCCGTCGTGATCGAGACCGACGACGGCCGGGTCGCGGGCTACGCGGTCGCCACCGACGACACCGACGGATTCGAGGAGTGGTTCCAGCGCGAGTGGTGGCCGCGGTTCGCGCAGCGCTGGCCGGCGCCGGTGGGCGAGGCGGCGACCCGCCAGGACAAGGTGCTGTCGTATGCTGCCGGCCGCCGGCCGGGCGCCGAGCCGTTCGCAGACTCCTTCCCCGCACACCTGCACATCGATCTGCTTCCCGAACTCCAGGGGCAGGGATGGGGACGTCGGATGATCGACGTGCTCCTGGAGCGCCTCCGCCTCGCGGGGGTTCCGGGGGTACACCTGGTCGCGGCCGGCGCCAACGCCGGCGCCATCGCGTTCTACGAGCGTCTGGGTTTCACGCGCCTGGACGCTCCCGCTGACGTCGCCGCCTTCGGCATGTCACTGGCGCCGCACCCGGGCGTAGGCTGACGAGGTGGCCAGCCTCGCCGTCGTGATCACCGTCTCGGATCGGTCGGCTGCGGGTGTGCGTGCCGACACGGCGGGCCCGCTGGCCGTCGCGGCGCTGCGCGAAGCGGGGTGGGAGTGCTCCGACGCGCGCGTCGTCGCCGACGGCGCCGACAGCGTCGAGACCGCGTTGCGCGCCGCGCTCGACGGCGGCGCGCGTCTCATCGTCACCACCGGGGGCACCGGTGTCGCCGCCCGCGATGAGACCCCCGAGGGCACCGATCGCGTCATCGAACGCACGATCGACGGCATCCCCGAGGAACTGCGCCGACGGGCCGTCGCCGAGAAGCCGGCGGGCATGCTCTCCCGCGGTCGTGCCGGGGTCGCCGCGCGCGCCCTGATCGTCAACCTGCCCGGATCGCCCGCGGCTGTGGCCTCAGGGATGCCCGTCATCCTCTCGGTCGCTGCTCACGTGGTGCATCAGCTCGACGGAGGAGATCACTGATGACTGCCGTTCGCATCGCCCGCATCACCGACGAACCGCTGGATGCCGCCGCGCACCTCGCCGCCGTCGACGACCCCCGCGCGGGGGCTGTCACGAGCTTCATCGGCACGGTCCGCGATCACGACCCCGACGCCGACACGGCCGTCATCGCGCTGGAGTACTCCTCGCACCCGGATGCCGAGGCGACGCTGCACGACATCGCGCTGACCGCCATCGGCGACACGCGTGCGACCGTCGCTGTGAGCCATCGCGTCGGACGCGTCGACGTCGGCGAAGCCGCCGTCGTCATCGCGGTGTCCACCCCTCACCGCGCCGAGGCGTTCGAGGTGTGCCGCGCCATCATCGAGGCGATCAAGCGCGAACTGCCGGTGTGGAAGCGTCAGCTCACGGCCGACGGCGCCGCCGCCTGGAAGGGCATCGGCGGCTGAGGCTCACCCGCCGGCGAACGGCGGGAGCACGTCGACCAGGGCGTCGTCGCCCAACACTGTCGACGTATCGGTGCGTCGTCCGTCCACGAGCACGGCGCAGCGGGGAAGGATGCGTCCGAGCGCCGGGTACTCACGAGCCCAGGCGGCGCGCAGGTCGTCGAGATCGGTCTCGGCTCGCACCTCCTCGGCACGCCCGGCGAACTCCGCGGCCGCGGCGAAGTAACGGACCCGCGGCATCAGGACTCCCGGACCCAGTCGCCCGACTTGCCGCCGGTCTTCGCGAGGAGGCGGACGTTCTCGATGGACGTGCCCTTGTCCATGCCCTTGACCATGTCGACGATCGTGAGCGCGGCCACCGTTGCCGCCGTCAATGCTTCCATCTCGACCCCGGTGCGGTCGGCGGTGCGGACGGTCGCCGCGATCTCGACGCCGTCGTCGGTGATCGCAAGGTCGACGTTCGCACCGTGGACACCGATCACGTGGGCGAGCGGCAGCAGCTCGGGCGTGCGCTTGGCAGCCTGGATACCGGCGATGCGGGCGACGGCCAGCACGTCGCCCTTGGGCACCGTTCCGTCGCGGAGCGCTGCGACGACGGCGGGAGCGCAGCGGACCACGGCGGCGGCTGTCGCGGCGCGCACCGTGGGCTGCTTCTCGGTCACATCGACCATGCGGGCGTGGCCGGCCTCGTCCAGGTGGGTGAAGCTCATGCGTCCCATCCTTCCAGCAGGTGGACCTGCACCGGGTCGCCCTCCCGCACCTCCGCGATGTCGGCCGCGACGACGGCGAGCGCGCGCGCGAGGCCCAGGCCGCCGGCCAGGTGCGATCCCGAACCGCCCGCGGTCGCGGGGTGGACCGTCCACGTCGGCGCGGAGGTGTCGATGACCGCGGGCAGGTACTGCCGGCGTGCCTCCGGGGTTCGCCACGACGTGGCGGCCGGCAGCGTCAGACGCGCCCGCTCGACGGTGCGTCTGCCCTGCATCGTCAACAGGGCGGGGCGGACGAACACCTCGAACGAGACCGCCGCGCTGACCGGATTTCCCGGCAGGCCGAACAGCAGCGCGGTGCCGGCCGGCGTCGGCAGGGTGCCGAATCCCTGGGGCTTTCCCGGCTGCATGGCGACGCGGCTGAAGGTCATGGCCGCGGCCAACTCCGTCCGCACGACTTCGAAGGCCCCGGCGCTGACGCCGCCGGAGAAGATCACGGCGTCGACGGATGCCGCCAGCAGCGCCGCCACCGCGTCGCGAAGCGCTCCGCCCTCATCATCCACGACGACCTGAGCGACCACCTCCGCCCCGGCCGCCGCGGCGAGGCCGGCGAGCAGCACGCCGTTGGATTCGGGGATCTGCCCGCGGCGGAGCGGCGTTCCGGCGGGCGCCAGCTCACTGCCGGTCGAGACGATCCCGACCCGCGGGCGCGCCGCGACGACCGCGTGTGTGAGTCCCGCGGCGGTCGCCGCGGCGATCTGAAGCGGCCCGAGCATGATGCCCGGCTCCAGGACCACATCGCCGGAGCGCAGGTCGTCGCCCGCGCGGCGGACGAACGCTCCCACTGCCCGGGGGGCGTGCTGGACGACCGCGGTCCGGAGGGAGTCGGCGAGGCCCCCGGCGGTGTCCTCGAAGGGGACGATGGCGTCGGCATCCGACGGCACGGGAGAGCCGGTCATGATGCGCGCCGCCTCGCCCGCCGCGAGCGCCGGCTCGGCGGACGTGCCGGCGGGGAGGTCCGCGACGACACGCAGCGGGACGGGAGCGTCGGGGCTCGCGTGCGCGACATCGGCGAATCGCACGGCGAATCCGTCCATGGCGGAGTTGTCGAAGACGGGGATGTCGAGCTCGGCGCGCGCCGGTTCGCGCAGTGTGCCGCCGGTCGCCTCGGCCAGGGGGACGCGCACGGTGGGCAGCGGGCGCACGGCGGCGAGCACGTCGCCGAGCTGCTCCTCGACGGTGCGCAGCGGCGCGGCGGGGTTCATGCCTGCTGCCACGCGGCGAGACCGCCCACGAGGATGTCGGCGTCGATGCCGCGGGCGCGGAGGGCCTCGGCCGCATGGCGGGCGCGGATGCCATGCGCGCAGATGACGACCACGTGGTCGTCGTCGATCTGCGCCGGATCGTCGAGCAGATCGCCGAGCGGGATCAGGACGGAGCCGGCGACGATGCCGGTCTGCGTCTCCCAGGGCTCGCGCACATCGAGGAGAGTGGCGCCGGCATCCTGCGCGGCGAGCATCTCGCTCGCCGTCAGCTCGCGGATGGGTGCGGGGGGTGCTTCTTCCGCGGCGACGCTCGGCGTCGTCGGCGGCGGGGTCGGCGATGCGGGAGCGGCAGCCCGCAGCGCCACCTCGGTCTGCGTGCCGCGCAACGCGTCGATCACGAGCACACGGCCCAACAGGGGCTCGCCGATGCCGACGATGAGTTTGACCGCCTCGATCGCGAGGATGCCGCCCACCTGCAGGCAGAGGGCACCCAGCACGCCCACCTCGGCGCAGGTGGGCGGGGTACCGGCAGCGTCGGCCGGGTGCAGGTCGGACAGCACGACAGCCTCCCTCCCCTCGGGCGGCGCGCTCCAGAACACGGTGGCCTGCGCATGGAACTCCTGCAGCACGCCCCAGACGAGCGGGATGCCGAGACGTTCGCACGCGCCGGCGACCGCTGCCCGGGTTTCGAACGTGTCGCTGCCATCGACGACGAGGTCGGCGCTGTGGAGCAGCTCTCTCGCATTCTCGGTCGTAAGGCGTTCGTCGACCGGGATGACGACCGTCTCGGGGGACAGGTCCGCAGCGACGCGCTGCGCCGACGCGGTCTTGCGAGCGCCGATGTCGACGTGTCGGTGCAGAAGCTGCCGCTGGAGGTTGCTGAGGTCGACGACGTCGTCGTCGATGACCGTGAGGGTGCCGATACCGGCGGCAGCGAGCGCCATCACGACGGGGGAGCCGAGGCCGCCGGCCCCGACGACGGCGACGTGTGCGGCCGCCAGCCGGCGCTGACCGAGATCGCCCACGCCCGTGAGCACGAGATGGCGCTGAGTGCGGGCACGCTCGGCGGGGCCGAGGGCGGGAACGGGGGCGACGAGAGGAGGCAGCGGCACGGAGCCAGCGTATCCGCCGTGTCTGCCCGCGGGTCGGGGATCAAGAAGTCCTCCACGCGGCACAAAGCCGCAACTGCGTCTTCGAAGCCCGCCCTCTCGCCGCAGATGCGCGATATGGTCGGCGGTATGCGTTCTTATCGTGTTACGGAGGCCGCGCGTCTGCTGGGTGTGAGCGACGACACCGTCCGCCGGTGGATCGATCACGGCATCCTTCCGACGACGGGAGTCTCGCCGGTGGAGATCCCGGGTGATGCCCTCGCCGCGCGAGCCGTCGAGGTCGCGCACGCCGCCGCGGACCCCGCCGATGTGCTCTCGAGTGCCCGCAACCGCTTCGTCGGACTGGTCACGCGCGTGCAGCAGGACGGTGTCATGGCGCAGGTCGACATCCAATCGGGCCCGCACCGCGTGGTGTCGTTGATGTCGTCGGAAGCGGTGCGCGACCTGGGACTCGAACCCGGTGCGCTCGCCGTCGCGGTCATCAAAGCCACCACCGTCATCGTCGAGACCCCGAGGGAGCACTGATGCGCACACGATCGCGATACGTCCTTGCGGCCCTCCTCGCCGGGGTCGTGGCGCTCGCCGGCTGCAGCGCGGCGGGGGGATCGGCGGATGCCGACCGCACCGCCTCCGCGGCGGCGTCGTCGGACGCCGTGACCGGGGAGCTGACCGTCTTCGCCGCGGCGTCGTTGAAGGCGGCCTTCACGCGGCTCGCCGAGCAGTTCCAGGCGTCGCACCCGGGCGTGACGATCCGTCCGATCAGCTACGACGGATCGTCGACGTTGGCGACGCAGCTGATCGAGGGGGCCCCGGCCGACGTCTTCGCCTCCGCCGACGAGAAGAACATGCAGAAGGTCGTCGCCGCCGGACTCGCGTCCTCGCCGCAGCCGTTCGCGACGAACGTGCTCACCCTCATCGTCCCTTCGGGAAATCCCGCCGGTGTGCACGCGCTCGCCGACCTCGCCACGCCGTCGCTGCGTGTCGTCCTGTGCGCGGCCGAGGTGCCGTGCGGCGCGGCATCGCAGACGCTCCTGCAGAAGGCGGGCGTGACGGCATCCGTCGACAGCTACGAGCAGAACGTGACCGCCGTCCTCACGAAAGTGGCCAGCGGAGAGGCGGATGCCGGTCTCGTGTATGTGACCGACGCCGCGACGACGGCCGCCGTGCAGACGGTGGCGACGCCGGGCGCGGATGCCGTGGTCAACACGTACCCGATCGTCGCCCTGGACGACGCGGCGAATCCCGCGGCGGCACGGGCGTTCGTGGACTTCGTGCGCTCCGACGCCGCGCGCGTCACGCTCACCGACCTCGGTTTCGGCACGCCGTGACGGCCACGACCGCCGGGCGTCGCGCGCAGCCGCGGGGGTTCGTCCCGACCGTGCTGGCGGTGCCGGCGGTGCTGGGCCTCGCGGTGCTCGTGGTGCCGTTGACCGCGCTCGTCGGGCGTGTCGACGTCGCGACGTTCTGGGCCGACATCACCTCGCCGGCAGCGTTGTCGGCACTCGGGCTGTCGTTGGTGACGGGAGCGGTCGCGACCCTCGTCTGCATCGTTCTCGGCATCCCGCTGGCGCTGTGGATCGCGCGGTCGGGACCGCGGCTGGCGGGGGTGCTGCGGGCCGTGATCACCGTGCCGCTCGTGCTGCCGCCGATGGTGGGCGGGGTCGCGCTGCTGTTTCTGCTGGGACGCAACGGGTGGCTCGGGCAGGCGCTGGCGGTGATCGGCGTGCGGGTGCCGTTCACGACGGCGGCCGTGGTGATCGCCCAGACCTTCGTGGCGCTGCCGTTCCTCGTGCTGGCGCTCGAAGGGGCGCTCCGGGCGACCGGCACCGGTTACGAACGTGCCGCGGCGGCCCTGGGCGCGGGCCGGTGGCGCATCCTGTGGCGGATCACGCTGCCGCTGGCCGCGCCCGGCCTCATCGCGGGGGTGGTGCTGTGCTTCGCGCGCGCGATCGGCGAGTTCGGCGCGACGGCGCTGTTCGCCGGCAACGCACCGGGAGTGACCCAGACGATGCCGCTCGCGATCTACACGGCCTTCAACGGTGCGGGGGTCTCGCAGGGCACCGCCGTGGCGCTCTCGCTGCTGCTGCTGGTGACGGCGCTCGCGGTGCTGTTGGCCGTGCGGGCGTGGCGGCCGGGGGCGACGCGATGAGCGGGGCGATGCTCGAGGCGCACGTCGTCGTGCGCCGGGAAGGCTTCGTCCTGGATGCCGAGATCTCGGCATCCGCGGGGGAGGTCGTCGCGGTGATGGGCCCGAGCGGTGCGGGGAAATCGACGCTCGTCTCGGTGATCGCGGGGCTGTCGCCGCTGAGCGATGGCGCCGTCCGGGTCGCCGGCGAGGTCGTCTCTTCGCCGCGCGCACAGGTGACGCCGCAGCGCCGTGGCGTCGTGCTCCTGGGGCAGGAACCGCATCTGTTCCCGCACGTGAGTGCGCGCGACAACGTCGCCTTCGGGATGAGTGCGCCGGACGGTCGGGCACGGGCGGCCGCGCGCGTGGAGCGTCGCTCGCGTGCCGAGCGGGCGCTCGCCGAGGTGGGGCTCGCCGGGGTCGGCCATCGCCGCCCGGCCGAACTGTCGGGCGGTCAGCAGCAGCGGGTCGCGCTCGCCCGTGCGCTTGCGACCGTCCCGCGTGTGCTTCTGCTGGATGAGCCCTTCACGGCGCTCGATCCTGTCACGGTGGCCGATCTGCGTCGGATGCTCGCCGAGCGGCTGCGCGCCGCCGGCACCACGGCGGTGTTCGTCACGCACGACGTGGTGGATGCCGTCGCGGTCGCGGATCGCCTCGTCGTGCTCGAAGCCGGGCGCGTGATGCAGTCCGGTGCGGTGCGTGAGGTCCTGACGACGCCGGCGACGGACTTCGTCGCGGCGCTCGCCGGCGTCAACCGGGCGGCCGGGCGCGTGGAGGACGGCGTGTGGGCGGCCGACCGGCTGCGTCTGCCCGCACCCTCGAGCGTCGAGGGCGACGCCGCGGCGCTCATCCCGATCGGTGCCGTGCGGCTCGATGCCGCGGATGCCGGCGTCGCGGGCCCGGGCTCGATCGATGGCGTCGCGACATGGTCGGCGCGCGTCGAACGCATCGAGGCAACGCCCTCGGGCGCGCGCGTGCACACGGCGTCGCCGGCGATCGTCTGTGAACTCACCGTGGCACAGATGCTGGCCGCGGCGATTGCGGAGGGCGACCGGGTGGTCCTGTCGGTGGACACCGCCGACGTGCGGATCGTCGCCGCATGAATCGGCGCCGGCGGCATGCTGGTGTCACGTCTCGGTGTCGATAGCGGTGTCGAGGTGTCGCAGGAAGTCGGCGTGTGCCCGCAGAGCCGGGCGATAGCGATCCAGTTCCGTCGCCGGCGCGTGCGCGGCGATGACGTCGAGCAACTCGGCGAAGGCGGCGTGGACCTGGCCGGCGGCATGTCGGCTGAGGGCCTGGAAGACGGCGAGGGAGATCGCGTCGGGAAACTCGCGGCGTGCGTCGGCGAACACCCGGAGGGAGTCGTCGAGCCGGTCGAGGTTGCGCAGCGTACTGGCGTACTGCAAGAGGCATCGGCGGCGGACGTCGCCGGTGAGGCCTGCTTCGAGCGCGCGTGGATACAGAGCCGCGGCCGCACTCTCGTCGCCGGCGGTGTCATATGCCCCCGCGAGCTCGTACAGAACGCGCGCGTGGTCGGGATGCCGCGCGTGGATCTCCTCGAGCGCCGCGACCGTCGGCGCCATGTCATCGCGATCTCGTGCCGCGAAGATGCGGTCCAACTCGTCGTCGAGGCTCTCACTCATCCACCGATCCTCTCAGAACGGTGGGGCGCGTCCGGCGAGCCGTGCGCGAACGTGCGGCGATCCGTCTGCTCGGCGGGCGAAATCCGCCATTCGGCCTTCCCCCTCCATTCGCCGGGTAGCCTCGGACCATGCCCGCCGTCCCGCTGACCCTGCGCACGGGACGCGCCACGTCAGCGCTGCCGACGGCCCCCGGCGCGCCGCTCGTCGACCGTTTCGGCCGCGTGCACCGCGATGTGCGGATCTCGCTGACCGATCGCTGCTCCCTGCGCTGCACGTACTGCATGCCCGAGCAGGGCAACGAATGGCTCGCGCGCACGAGCATCCTCTCCACGGACGAGATCGTGCGCGTCGCGCGCATCGCCGCGGCATCCGGGATCTCCACGTTCCGACTCACGGGAGGCGAGCCGCTGCTGCGCGCCGACATCGTCGAGGTTGTGCGGCGGCTCGCCGCGGTCGAAGGCCCCGACGGGCCGGTCGACATTGCCCTGACGACGAACGGCATCCGTCTCGGCGACGTACTGCCCGATCTCGTCGACGTCGGTCTGCGCCGCCTCAACATCTCGATCGACACCCTCGACCGCGACCGCTTCCGCGACCTCACCCGCCGCGACCGCCTCGACGAGGTCGTGGCAGGCATCGCCGCGGCATCCGCGTCGGGACTGCGCCCCCTCAAGCTCAACGCGGTCGCGATGCGCGGCATCAACGACGACGAACTCGTCGACCTCGTCGCCTTCGCGCTCGATCACGGCGCCGAGATGCGCTTCATCGAGCAGATGCCGCTGGATGCCGGGCACACGTGGGACCGCACACGCATGGTGACCCGCGAGGAGATCCTGGCAGCGCTTTCGACCCGGTGGCACCTCGAGCCCGTCCCCGGCCGCGGCGGCGCACCCGCGGAGCGCTTCCTGCTCGACGGCGGGCCGGCCTCGGTCGGCGTGATCGCCTCGGTGACGGCGCCGTTCTGCGGCGCCTGCGACCGCCTGCGGCTCACCGCCGACGGGCAGCTGCGCAACTGCCTGTTCTCCAACGACGAGTACGACCTCATGCCGCTGCTGCGTGCGGGCGCCGACGATGTCGCGATCGACGCGCTGTTGCACGAGTGCATCGCCGGCAAGCTTCCGGGACATGCGATCGATGACCCGTCGTTCCTGCAGCCGGTGCGCGGGATGAACGCGATCGGCGGCTGAACTCAGTCTTCGATGCGCCCGCCGGTCAGCCGCACCGTGCGGTCGACGAGGCCGGCGGGAACGTCCACGTGCGAGATCAGCACGACGGCACGATCCGGACCGACTGCCCCGAGCAGGTCGGCCAGCAGTGCGTCGGACGCGTCGACGTCGACACCGGCGGTCGGCTCATCGAGCACGAGCACGGGGAAGCCGTGCAGCAGAGCCCGGGCCAGCGCGATGCGCTGGGCCTGCCCGCCCGACACGAGCGCCCCGCGTTCGCCGACCCGCGCGTCCAGGCCGCCGCGCGCGCTCAGCCAGTCACCGAGGCCCACGCGGTGCAGCACCGCCTCCAGCTCGGCATCCGTCGCCGTGTCGCGGGCGAACAGGAGGTTCTGCCGGATGTCCTCGTCGAAGAGCATGGGCTGCTGTTCGCACAGACCCACCGTCTCGCGGACGGTGTCGGGGTCGAGGTCGTGCACATCGACCCCGCCGATCGTGTACCGGCCGGCGCTCGTCTCCAAGAAGCGCACGAGGACGTGCGCCGCCGTGGTCTTGCCGGCGCCGCTGGAGCCCACGACCAGGATCCGCTCGCCCGGGGCGACCGTCAGATCCACCGCCTGCAGGGCGTCCTCAGCCGCTCCCGGCCAGCGCGCCGCGACGCCCTGCAGGACGAGGCCATCGCCGAGCGCGACGGCTTCGCGTGCGTGACCATCGTCATCGTGAGCGACCTCGGGCGGGATGCCCGCCGGAGTCTCGCCCGGCAGGGCTTCGGCGATCCGGGTGGCCGCGGCGCGTACCTGTCGCCATGATGACGCCGCGGCCGGAACCGCGGTGAAGACCTCGAACACGGCCATCGGCACGAGCACGGCCACGGCGAAGGCGGGGGCGGTGATCGTGCCGTCGCCGAGTGCCGGAACGGAGGCCAGGACGGCGACGACGGAGGCCGCGCCGGCCAGTACTGACACGACGGCGGTGGAGCCCGCCTGCGCCCCGGCGCGGCGGGTCACCGCCCGCCGCAGGGCATCGTCCGCCGCGGCGATGCGCCGCGCGCTCTGATCGTCGGCGCCGTACGCGGCGAGGACGTCCAGGCTTGCGAGGTGATCGAGCACGGCGTCGGCGAGACCGGCGCGCAAAGGCGCGATGGAACGCTCCGCGCGGGAGCCGGCCACCCATCCCCAGCCGACCGCCACGATGGCCGCCACGACGAGGCAGGCGAGGAGCGTGAGCGCCGCGGGCCACCAGACGATGCCGACGAGCACGACGGCGCCGAGGGCCGCCGCCGCCGACGATACGAGAGGCAGCACGACGCGCAGCGGCAGGTTCTGCAGCTCGTCCACATCGTCGACGAGCGCTCCGAGCACCGAGCCGCGCCGGGTGCGGGTCAGCCCGTCCGGGGCGAGCGGAATGAGCCGGCGCACCAGATCGGTGCGGGTCACCGCGAGCTGGCGCAGGGCCGCATCGTGGCTCGCGAGTCGCTCCGTGTAGCGGAAGGCGGCCCGACTGAGTGCGAAGGCGCGCACGCCCACGACGGCTGCCGACAGGTACATCACCGGAGGCTGCTCACTGGCGCGGACGATCAGCCACGCGCTGCAGGCGAGCAGCGCGACCGCCGAGGCCTCCGAGAGGAAGCCCGCTGCGGCGCCCGGCCAGAATCGTCGCAACGACGGCATCGCCCGGCGCAGTACGTCCGTCGTGGTGGTCATGCGCCGACCTCCGCCCGCGTCGCCGACAGCGTCACGACGCGGTCGGCGATCTCGCGCGCGCTGCGTCGGTGCGAGATCAGAAGCACCGTGGCGCCGTCGTCGGCGAGCCCGCGGATGCCGTGCCACAGGGCCGCCTCGGTCGCGGCATCCAGCGCCGAACTCGGCTCGTCGAGGGCGATGACCGGCGCACGGCCGCGGAGGTGGCGGAACACGGCGCGCGCCACCGCCAGCCGCTGGGCCTGCCCGCCCGACACGCCGGCGCCCTGGACGCCGAGTTCCTGATCCGGATCGAGGGCGTCGGCCTGTGCGACGGCGAGGGCACGCCGCACCAGATCGCGGCGTGACGCGGCATCCGTCTCGTCGTCGCCGAGCGCGACGTTCTCGGCGATCGTGCCGCCGACCAGGCCCGGGTGCTGGCCCGCCCAGGCGAGCCACGTCGCGGGGGAGAGGGTGTCGACGGGCGTGTCGTTCAGTCGTGCGTCGCCGTCGAAGGCCACCGCGCCGCGCAACGCGGCGAACACGCTGGACTTGCCGGCGCCGCTCGGGCCCTCGATCAGTGTCACGGTGCCGGGCTCGGCCACGAGGTCGACCGGCGGCAGCACGAGATCGCCCCGCCGCACCCTCAGGCCGCGCAGCACGAGGCGGGCCGGACCGGATGCCGCGACTCCGCGCCGTGCGTGCGCCGATCCGGCGGCGCGCGCCTCATCGAGCACCGCGAAGACGTCCTCGGTCGCCGCGACGCCCTCTGCCGCGGCATGGAACTGCACGCCCACCTGGCGAAGCGGAAGGTAGGCCTCAGGCGCCAGCAGCAGCACGAACAGGCCGACGGCCAGCGCCAGCGACCCGTCTACCAGCCGGAAGCCGATCGACACGGCCACGATCGCCACCGAGATCGACGCCAGCAGTTCGAGCGCGAATCCCGACAGGAACGACACGCGCAGCACCCGCATCGTCTCGACCCGGTATGTCTCGGTGACCTTCTCGATGGACCGGACGGCGCGGTGCTGACGCCCGAAGACCTTGAGTGTCGACAGGCCCTGGACCGTATCGGCGAAGCGGGCGGCCAGACGCCCCAGAGTGCGCCACTGCTTCTGCTGCACCGTTCGCGTCGCGAGGCCGATCAGCACCATGAACAACGGGATCAGGGGGAGGGTGAGCAGTACCGTCAGCCCGGAGATCCAGTCCTGCCACCACATCACGGCCACCAGCACCGGCGTCGCGATGACGGTGAGCACGAGCTGCGGCAGGTAGCGGCCGAAGTACGCGTCCAGCGCTTCGAGACCGCGCCCCGCGGTCACGGCGAGCTGGGCGGAGTTGCGTCCGGCGAGCCATCCCGGACCCAGGATGCCGACGGCATCCACGAGCTGCGCGCGCAGCTGCGCCTGCACGCGCGCGGCGGCGCGCGCCGAGAGGGCTTCGCGCGCCCAGAGCAGCAGCGCACGGGCGACGATGACGGCGGCCAGCGCGGTCAGCAGTGCGGTCAGCTCGGCCCACGGCATCCCGTCGATCGCGCGCGTGATCGCGTGCGTCAGCAGCCACGCGAACGCGACGACGACCGCGGTCTGCAGCACGCCGATCACCGCGATCGCGGCGAAGAACGCCCGTGATGCCGACGCGTAGCGCACCAGTCGCGGGTCGACGGGCCGCACCCGCGTTCGGCCCTGGTCGGCTTCGGTTGCCATTCTTCGATCCTGCCTCATAAACGGACACCGGCCCCGGTCCTCACCCGTGGGGTGAGCGCCGGGGCCGGTGCAGCGCACTCAGTGGGCTGCGGTCAGCTCCGCCTTCTCGATCGTCGTGCGGGTGATCCGCTTGCGGAAGATCCAGTACGTCCACGCCTGGTAGGCGAGCACGAGCGGCAGGAAGATGAGCGCGGCCCACGACATGATCTGCAGCGTCATCGGCGTGCTGGACGCATTCGAGATGGTCAGGCTGAAGGCGTCATCGGTCGTCGACGGCATGACGTAGGGGAACAGAGCCAGCCACAGGGTGAGCACGGCGAACACGATCGTGACCGCTCCGGCCGCGAAGGCCTTGCCGTCCCGGTCGGCCATGTTGAACCACACCGACAGGAGCAGCGCGACGGCCGCGATCACGCCGCACGCGATGACCGCCCACAGCAGCGGGGCGCCGCGACCGGCGGCGAGGAAGATCGTCCAGACCACGGTTCCGGCCGCGAAGATCACGGTCGGGATCGCGAGCTTCTTGCCGAGCGCCTGCGCGTCGTGGTGCACCTGACCGTCGGTCTTCAGGCCCACGAAGTAGACGCCGTGCAGGAAGAACAGCAGCAGTGTCGTCACGCCGACCCAGAGCCCGTAGGGGTTCAGCAGCGTGAGGAGCGAGCCGGTGAAGTTCTTGTCGGCGTCGATCGGCACGCCCTGCACGATGTTCGCGACCGCGACGCCCCACAGCAGCGCGGGCACCGCGGAGCCGATCGTGATCATCCAGTCGAAACGGCGCTTCCATCGCAGGTCGTCGCGCTGGTGGCGGTACTCGAACGAGACGCCGCGCGCGATCAGCGCGAGCAGGATGAGCAGCAGGGGGAGATAGAAGCCGCTGAACAGCGTGGCGTACCACTCCGGGAAGGCCGCGAACAGGCAGGCGCCCGCGACGATGACCCAGGTCTCGTTGAGGTCCCAGATCGGTCCGATCGTGTTGATCACCTGGCGTCGCGACACCTCGTCCTTGCCGAGGAAGGGCAGCGACATGCCGACACCGAAGTCGAAGCCGTCGAGCACGAAGTAGCCGACGAACAGCACTCCGACGATGAAGAACCAGAGGTAGGCGAGGTCCATGTCAGCTCCTAGTACACCGTGGACGGGGTCTGATCGACCGGGACATCGGACGGGTCGGGGTCATCGGGTCCGGGCAGGGGCTGCGGACCCTCCTTGACCGTCTTGACGATGAGGCCGAACTCGACGACCGCGAGGATCGCGTAGATCGCGGTGAAGGCGATCAGCGAGATCAGGACGGTCCAGCCGGGCACGTTCGGCGAGACGCCGTCCTGCGTGAGCATGAGACCGAACACGATCCAGGGCTGACGTCCCATCTCGGTGAAGATCCAGCCGACGAGGATGCCGAGCAGGGCCAGCGGCGCCTGCCAGACGGCGAGCCGCCACATCCAGCCGGCGACCGGGCGCTTCGCGTTCTTGCGGGTGACCCAGAGGCCCGCGGCCGCGATCGCGGTGGACAGCAGGCCGAAGCCCATCATCCAGCGGAAGGCCCAGTAGGTGACCCACAGGACGGGCGCGAAGTTGCCGCCGACCTGATCGGCGAACTGCGGGAACATCTGCGTCGTGTACAGCTGGTTGAGGTCGTTGATGCCCTCGACGCAGCCGTTGAAGTCGTGGGTCGACAGGAATGCGAGCACGTACGGAACGCGCAGCGACCACACTTCACCGGTGCCGTCAGGGGTGCCGATCGAGAAGATCGAGAAGGAGGCATTGGCCCCGCAGGCCGAGTTGAACATCGCCTCGGCGGCGGCCATCTTCATCGGCTGCGTCTGGACCATCACGAGTCCCAGCTGGTCGCCGGACAGGAACACCGCGACGAAACCGATGATCATCGCCCAGAGGCCGAACTTCAGCGCCGGGCGCAGCATCTCGATGTTCTGCTTGCGGGCGAGGTGCCAGGCGGATGCCGCGATCACGACACCGGCGGAGAACATGATCGCCGCGGAGATGGTGTGCGGAAACTGCGTCAGTGCGACCGGGTTGGTCAGCACCTGCCAGAAGTCGGCCATTTCGGCGCGGTGACCCGCGGCCGACATCTGGTAGCCCTTCGGGTTCTGCATGAAGGCATTGGCCGCGAGGATGAAGTACGCCGACAACCAGGTGCCGACGACCGTCATCCAGATGGTGAGCAGGTGGATGCGCCGGGGGAGCTTGTTCCACCCGAAGATCCACAGACCGATGAACGTGGCCTCGAAGAAGAAGGCCATGAGGCCCTCGAAGGCGAGCGGGGCTCCGAAGACGTCGCCGACGAAGCGGGAGTAGCTCGACCAGTTCATGCCGAACTGGAACTCCTGCACGATGCCGGTGACGATGCCCATCGCGAAGTTGATCAGGAAGATCTTCCCGAAGAAGCGCGTCAGGTGCAGCCACTTCACGTCACCGGTGCGGTGCCACACCGTCTGGAAGATGGCGACGAACAGCGACATGCCGAGCGTGAGCGGCACGAAGATGAAGTGGTACAGGGTCGTGAGGCCGAACTGCCAGCGTGCCAGCAGTAGCGGGTCCAGGAAGTCCATCGTCATCCTTCCGAGGGCGGGAGTCTTCTTCGAGACTGAAGCTACACAGGGATTTCCCAGCCGCAGGCGCCCTGGGCCGTGAAAAAGAAAGGCGTTCTGATCAGGCCGTGGCGCCGGCGAACATCAGCTGGACGACGCACTCGCGCGGGTCGCACGAGGGGCGCATGTCGTCGACGGCGAGCGGCCCACCGGCGGCGCTGAGCACGCTCTGCATGAGCCCCAGGTGCACGCGGCAGAGCACTTCGCGATGCTCGGCCTGCGAAGACGCGTGTGCGCAGGGGGTGAGGTCGACCGTGAGCTCGCGCTCATCGACGAGGGGATCGAAGCCGGCGTCGATCAGGTCTTCCACGAGGGCGTCGACCTGGTGGAGGGCTTCGGTGTCCAGCTCGGGGGCGGCCCCCGGCAGCACGCGACGCATCAGATCGCCCCGCTCTGCGGCGGCGCGCACCTTGCGGCGCTGGATGGGGCTGGAGGCGAGGACGCCGTCGGCCGCACTGTAGAGGACTCGGGGGCGGCCGCGAGTGGTGCGGTGCTCCGCCGCCGACACGACGTAGCCCTCGTCGATCAGGCGCTGCAGATGCTCGCGCACGGTGTTCGGGTGCAGGCCCGTCGCCTCGACGATCTCGGTGATCGTGCGACGCGGCTGCTCCTGGACGAGGTGCAGGATCTCGACACGTGAATAGCTGGAAATGGCGCTGTACCCAACCGGGCGACCTGTGGTCATACCTCACATTATTCACGGTGTCGCTCGTGTGCGCCACCCCCGATCTGCGGGGGGTTTCTTCCGGCGGGGCGGAAGGCGGTCCGATGGGTGGAAACGCGGGCGTCGGCATCCGTTCACCTGCCGTCGATGCGGCGTTCTCCCGCACCCGCAAACGTCGGCAGAGTCGCCGTCGCGGCGGCCCCGCCGACCCTCTCATCGAGCGTTCGTCTCGAGTCTGGAGCCGACTTGTCCTCCTCGTCTTCGCGTCTGCGCCTGATCGCGCTGCTGACCGCCGGACTCGCCTGTCTGTCAGCGGGCATCGCCGTCGCCCTCCCCGCTGCCGCCGTGCCGACGCCCGCGGGGGTCGTGATCAACGAGATCGAGTCCGACGACGGCAAGAACCCCGACTGGATCGAACTGGTCAACACCTCGAGCGCACCGGTGGACATCTCCGGCTGGATCCTCAAGGACGACGACGACAGCCGCACCGATGCGGTTCCGGCGGGAACCACGCTCGCGCCCGGCGCCTTCTACGTGTTCACCGCCCCGGCGATGTCGTTCGGACTCGGCAAAGCAGATGCGGCACGTCTGTTCCGTCCCGATGGCACAACACTCGTCGACTCGTACACGTGGACGGCTCACGCGACGGTGACCTACGGCCGGTGCCCGGACGGCGTCGGTGGGTTCTCGCAGACCACGACGGCGACGCGGGGCGCGTCCAATGCCTGCGGCGCGGCGACCCCGACTCCCACCCCGACCCCCTCGCCGACGAGCGCGGTGCCGCCGTCCGGCGCCGTGGTCGTGAACGAGGTCGAGTCCAACGGCGGTGACCCCGACGACTGGTTCGAGCTCTTCAACACGACGAACGCCGCGATCGACCTCACCGGCTACGAGGTGCGCGATGACGGCGACGCCTCGGACCACCGCTATGACCTGCCGTCGGGCTCGATCCTGCCCGCGCGGGGCTTCCTGGTCGTGCAGAAGAGCGTCGGCTCCGCCCCCGGGTTCCCGTTCGGGCTCGGCAGTGCCGACAAGGTGCGCCTGTTCGCGCCGGATCGCACGACGCTCGTCGCCGAGGCGGCATGGGCGGCTCACGCTGCGACGACGCTCGGTCGCTGCCCCGACGGCACCGGCGAGCTGCGGGAGACGGCCGCGGCGACCAAGGGGGCGGCCAACGCGTGCGGTGTGCCCGTGGCGATCAACGAGGTCGAGTCCAACGGCGGCAGCCCCGATGACTGGATCGAGCTCGTCAACCGCTCCAACGCCGAGATCTCGGTCGCGGGCCTGGTCGTCACCGACTCCGAGATCACGAAGAACCGCTACACGATCCCGGCGGGCACGACGATTGCGGCCAAGGGCCACCTCGTCCTCGAGAAGGCGGCGTTCGGTTTCGGTCTGGGCGGGGCCGACGCGGTCCACCTCTTCGACAGCGACGGTGTCACCGAACTCGATGCGACATCGTGGACCGCACACGCCGCCACCACCTGGGGGCGCTGCCCCGACGCCACGGGCTCGTTCGGCGAGACCGTGGAATCCACCCCGGGCTCTGTGAACGCCTGCACCGCAGATGCACCCACCGCCGAGGTGTGGCCGGGCGGTGCGAGCGTGCGGGTGCTCGATGCCAAGAACGAGTACCCCGACGCGAACCTCAGCGGGCTCGATGTCGCGGACGGCGCACTGTGGGCCGTGGAGAACGGCCGCGGCCGGCTTCACCGCATCGTCCCGCAGGGCGATGGGTGGGTGCAGGCCGCCGGCTGGGCCGACGGCAAGGCGCTGCACTACCCGAACGGGTCGGGACGGGTGGATGCCGAGGCGGTCACCGTGGTCGGCGACGCCGTGTATGTGGGCAGCGAACGCGACAACGACAACAACAAGGTCAGCCGCCCCGCGGTGCTGCGCTATCAGCCCTCGACGTCGGCGAGCGAGCTCGTCGCGACGGCCGAGTGGAACCTCGCCGCCGATCTGCCGGGGCTCGGAGCCAACGCGGGCATCGAGGGTCTGACCTGGATTTCGGACGCATGGCTGACCGCTCGCGGGTTCGTCGATGCGACCACGGGCGCCGCGTACGTCCCGACGCGCTACCCCGGCCACGGTGACGGTCTGTTCTTCGTCGGCGTCGAGGGGACGGCGGCGGTCTATGCCTATGCCCTGGCCGCCGACGGCGGATTCTCACGCATCGCGACGATCCCCTCGCCGTTCCCGATCGTCGCGGAGGTGCAGTTTTCCGGCGATCGCCTCTGGATCGTCTGCGACGACGCGTGCGACGGCCGCATCGCGACCTTCGAGATCACCCCGCCGTCTGCCGGCACGGCGGGCGGCACATTCCGCCAGACGCATCTGTACGCACGCCCGGCGCAGACCGCGAACGTCGCGAACGAAGGGTTCGCCATCGGTGACACCTGCGTCGACGGCGTCGCGGAGACCTTCTACGCCGACGATGCGCGTACCGACGGCTTCTCGCTGCGCAGCGGCACGATCGCCTGCACCGCCGGCTCTTCCACGCCCACACCGCAGCCGACACCGCAGCCGACCCCGACCGTCACACCGACATCCGCGCCCACGCCGCTGCCGTCGCCGACCCTCGCCCCGACCGCCGGCGCGACGACGCCCGTCCCTCCCGCCGCATCCGCGCTGACCGGCGCGAACCGGGGCGGGCTGAGTGGTCCGGCATCCGCGCTGCCCGGCCAGACGGTCACGATCACCGTTCCGGCGGCGCTGCCCGGCCAGACGGTGGACATCTGGATGTTCTCGACCCCCGTCCACCTCGGTGCGGCGACCGTCACGGCGGCGCACACGGTGTCGGCGGCCCTGCCGCTGACGGCGTCGGCGGGTGTCCACCGCCTGGTCGTGACCGATGCCGCCGGAGCAGTACTCGGCTGGACGGAGATCACGGTGAACGCATCCGCGCTGGCGAGCACGGGCTCCGACGCGCAGTCGCTTCCGGCGCTCGTCACGTTCGCGCTGATCGCGCTGCTCGCGGGTCTCGGCGCGCTGCACAGGCGCAGCCGCCGGCGACGAGTCGGGGAGATCTCTCCCGCGGCGCTCAGCGATGGCCAAGGTGTGTCGCCCTAGAGTCGGTGCATGCAGATCTGGCAGTTGCCGATCATCGATGGCGCTGTCCCGATCATCGTCTACACGATCGCGGGAGCGTTCCTCCTGGTCGTGCTCGTGCGCCGCTGGAACAGGCGCAGCATCCTGTGGGCCGCGGGCGGCGCGATCGTCGGGGCCGGGCTCGGCGTGGCGCTCGTGCACATCGTCGACCGGATGCAGCTGTTCGGGACGGCGCCTCTGCCGGTCTTCGTCGTGCAGTGGGCCGCCGGCGCCCTGGCCGCCTCGGGAGGGGCCCTCGCCGCGATGGTCGGCGCGCGGTGGTGGCGGCGGATCGTTTCCGCCCTCGCCGTGGTGGCGTTCCTGCTCGCCGCGACGATCGGCATCAACGCCGGCTTCGGCCTGAACCCCACCTTGGCGACGCTGTTCGGCGTATCAGGCTACGACCGGCTCGATCTGCCCGATGTCGGGCCGACCTCCGGGGTTCCGACCGTTCCGCTGGCTCAATCCTTCGTGCCGCCTGCCGGGATGCCGGCCAAGGGGTCGCGCGGCACCCAGATCATCCCTGCGACGGCATCCGGGTTCGCGGCGCGCCCCGCGGGTCTCTATCTTCCCCCGGCGGCGCTCGTCGCCAACGCCCCGGCCCTCCCGTTGGTCATCATGATGATGGGCCATCCCGGAAACCCCGACCCGACCGCGATCAGTGACGTGCTCGACGAGTTCGCTGCGCGCAATCACGGCCTGGCGCCGATCGTGATCGTCGCCGACCAGGTCGGATCCGCCAACGCCGACACTGCGTGCGCCGATTCCGCGGCGCTCGGTCGGGCGCGCACCTATGTGACGCAGGACGTCGTCGCATGGGCCAAGACGCACCTGCACATCATCGACGACCCCGCCTTCTGGACCATCGCCGGATATTCCAACGGAGGAGGGTGTGCGATCTCGTTCGGGGCCGACTATCCGACGATGTGGAAGAACATCCTCGACATCTCGGGGGAGCCCTTTCCGGGATCAGAGCAGGTCGCCAACATCACCAAGACCGTGTACGGCGGCAGCGGCGCGGCGTTCGAGGCTTCCAAGCCCGTCAACATCCTGGCGGCTGCTCCGGCCGGGACGTATGCCGGGATGACCGCGGTGTTCACGGCGGGATCGGCCGACCCTGCCTATATGGCGCATGCCGACACCGTGGCGGAGGCCGCGCGAAAGGCGGGGATGACCGTCACCCGGTACGACATCCCGGGGGTCGGGCACACGGGAGACGCGTTGAAGCTCGGCCTGGTCGAGGGATTCACCGTGCTCTATCCCGTCCTCGGCCTCTCGGTCGGCACCAAGCTTTAGCGAGCTGTTGACTTCTTGTCAAGACTGACTTCCTCAAGATTTGCGCAAGATCCATGCGTTCCGAGTGGTCGGCACGCCCGTCCGAAGCGTTCCATTCACTCGAATGTGGAGGTCAGCGCAAGATTGGCTGTATTCGCTGGGCGTGCGCGGCTCGGGGACGTAGCGTCGTGACTACGCGATCCGGCGCCCGAAGCCGGACAGCGACACGATGAAGGCGATCGTCGGTCTGGGGGGATGCGACGGTCGCCTTCATCGTCCTGCCCGCTCAGCCGGATGCCGCTCGCCGGTGCGCGTCGAAGAACGACCACAGCTGCGCGGTGGCGTCCCATCCGCGGTACACCTGCTCGCCCTGCGGCGTGGATCCGCCGTCGGGCGAGGGCCATTCGTGGCCGTACCCGGCGATGCTGACCAGCTGCACCGCGCGGGAATCGGGGCAGGCCGCCGTCTCGGTGCTCAGCGGCGGTGCCGAGGTGGTGACGTCCTCGTCGCACGACGCCGCGCGCGCCCAGAGCGTGTGCACATCCTGCTGTGCGGTGGCGTCGATCCGGGCGGTGCCGACGGTGGACGCACCGCCCTCGTAGAGCACACGGGTGTCGTCCACGCCGTGAACGGCGATCACCGAGATCGGGGCGGGAGCCGCGCATTCCAGCCCGACCGGCATCGTTCCCGACACGGGGCCGATCGCGGCGAACAGCGTCGTCTGGCACGCGAGTCGGTAGGCCATCATTGCGCCGTTGGACATGCCGGCGCCGAAGACGGCCCCGGTATCGATCGAAACCCGCTTCTGCACGTCGGTGACGGCCGCAGCGATGAACGCCACGTCGTCGGTGCCGTCGCGGGCGGGCCGCCCGCAGCATCCCCCACCTGCGTTCCAGGCCCGGCCATCGCCGTCCGGGTAGAGGATGACGACGCCGTGCTCGTCGGCGATCCGGTCCCACCCGTACGACGCCTCGGCCTGCTGCGCCGACCCGTAGCCACCGTGCAGCATCACGACGAGTGCCGCCGGCGCGGAGAGGTGAGCGGGCACGTACAGCCGATACGACCGGTCGTGGCCGCCGACGGTGAGGCGATGCTCCGAGCTTCCGGGGGCGCTGACGCCGGCCGTGGAGAGCGCAGGCGGGTCGAACCGAGAGCCGGCGCACGCGGTGAGGCTCGCCATGATCGCGAGCAGTGCGATGACGGTGATCGCCCGGCGCATCCGCGGCTGCCTTCCCGATGCCTCAGCGGCGGAACGTGAGGTGGGTCACGCCGCTTTCGGCTGCCTCGGCGCGCACCTCGTACCCGTTCTCCAGGCCGCGCAGGTCGTCCCAGAGGCGGATGCCGCGCCCCAGGATGATGGGCACGACAGCGACGTGCAGCTCGTCGACCAGGCCGGCATCGAGGAAGGAGCGCGCCGTCCTGGCGCCCCCGCCGATACGGATGTCACCCCCGGCGGCGACGGCGCGCGCCTGGGCGAGGGCATCCTCGGCTGACGCATCGATGAAGCGGAAGCTCGTGCCGTTGGCCATCTCGATGGACGGCCGCGGCGTGTGGGTGAGCACGAACACGGGCACGCGGAACGGCGGCTCGTCCCCCCACCATCCCCGCCAGTCGGGGTCGTCGCCGTGGTCGTGCAGGCCGAACATGCCCGCGCCCATGATCTCGGCGCCGAGGTCGGCGAAGTAGCGCTGCGCATACTCGTCGTCGACGCCGGTGGTCCCCGCGCCCGTGTCGTCGTGCAGCACGCGCTCCCGGAACGTTCGCGTCGCGGTGTAGTCGCGGGTCAGGCGCCCCCAATCGTCACCGAAAGGGTTCTCCGGGGTCTGATCGGTCGTCGTCGCGAATCCGTCGAGGGAGATGTTCAGGTCCAGGCGCACACGGCTCATGACGACCAGCGTCGGTCATCGTCAGCCTCCGCGCAAGGTCGCCCCGGCGCTCGCCCCGCGCGCATCGGATTCGGATCTGCGCACCGGATGCGGATGCCGCGGCATCCACGGTCCGCATCCGGTGCGCATCTCCGAATCTGCGCGTGCGAAACCCCCGCGAGCGACGGGTCAGGCCGACGCGAGGGTGGACTGCCAGCCGAGGGCGGGCGCGACGTGCGTCGCGAACGACTCGACGATGCGGAGGTTGAACTCCACGCCCAACTGGCTGGGGATGGTGAGCATCAAGGTGTCGGCGGACATGACCGCGGCGTCCTGGAGCAGCTGCTCGACGAGCACGTCGGGGGCGGCGGCATACGTCTTGCCGAACGTCGAACGGAAGCCGTCGATGTAGCCGATGCCGTCGCCCTCCTGACTGTGGCCGAAGTACAGCTCGTCCTCGGCGGTCGTGATCGGGAACACCGATCGGCTCACCGAGACCCGCGGCGTGCCGGCGTGGCCCGCCTGCGCCCAGGCGGCGCGGAAACGATCGATCTGCTCGGCCTGCAGGATGTCGAACGGGCGCCCGTCGGCCTCGGTGACGAGGGTCGAGGACATCAGGTTCAGTCCCGTGCGTCCCGCCCACTCGGCCGTGTCGCGCGAGCCCGCGCCCCACCAGACGCGCGAGCGCAGACCCGGCGCGTGCGGCTCGATGCGCTGCAGTCCGTGACCGCCGCCGAAAGGCGAGTTGGCGTCGCGCTCGGCCAGGCCCTCGCCGTCGATCGCGCGCAGGAACAGGTCCATGTGCTCGCGTGCGAGGTCGGCGCCGCGCGGGTCGGATGCCGTGTAGCCGAACTTCTCGTAGCCGCGCACGACCGTCTCGGGTGACCCACGGCTGACGCCGAGAGCCAGCCGACCGTCGGAGATGAGGTCGACCGCGGCCGCCTCCTCGGCGAGGTACAGCGGGTTCTCGTAGCGCATGTCGATGACGCCGGTGCCGACCTCGATCCGCTTCGTTTTCGCGGCCATCGCCGCCAGCAGCGGCATCGGGGCGGCTTGCTGGCGGGCGAAGTGGTGCACCCGCACCGCGACACCGTTGACACCGAGATCGTCCATGCCCTGCGCGAGATCGATCGCCTGGTGCAGCATGTCGCCGGCGGTCAGCTCGCGACCGCCGCCGAGCGGGCCGTAGTGGCCGAACGAGAGAGTTCCGAAACGTTGCATGATGGCGACAACGCTACGCTTCCGATATCCATTCCGCTGAATGGGTCAACGGCCGTCGCGGACGCTGCGCACGAAGGCCTCGACGTTCTCGCGCAACGCGGCGATGCGCGTCGCGCGCGCGGCATCGACGTCGAACCCGATGTATGCCGACGCGGGGCGGCGTCGCACGTTCTCATTGCATTGGAAGCGGTCGCAGGCGAGCGTGCCGACCGTGTCACCGCGCCGTCCGGCGTCGCCGACGCGCTTGGCCGTGAACAGCAGCACGTCGTTGGGCAGATGGATGTCGTTGCACCACGAGCACTGCGCGCGATTCTTCGGTCGAGCGTCGGCCTGTCGCAGCAACAGCCCGGTCGGTTCCCCGTCGAGTTCGACGACGACGTAGCCCACCAGCGCGAGCTTGCGGTCGCGTGCGCCGTAGAACTGCAGCGCGTCCCAGGGTGTGTCGGAGACGCCGTTCGGGAGGGTGAGGCTGCGGCGCTCGGACTGGGTGACGTTGATGAGCGATGCGCGGATCTGCGCTTCGGTGAGTGCGTGCATGAGCATGCCTTTCGTGAGGTCGTAGGAGCGGATGCCCTGGCGGCATCCGTGAAGCGAGGTCGACGGTCGGCGCCGGGCGCGTCTGACACGCGGCTCACGGCGCCGAGGCGAACTCACCTCTCATCGGCGAAGAGCTCGCCGATGACCTCCCTCTGGCCCGCACGTCGGGGGCCGTTCCCGATACTCACCCCTCCAGGCTACGCCTCTGGTCTGGGGTGGTGGCGCGCGGGGGCCGAAGGCCGGTCTCGATCACGATGCGACCGTCCGTGATCACGCCCGGGCCGTCACCGGGAATCGGGGCGGGAGCGGGAGTGATCTGCTCGGCTTCCCACACCGCCTGCGCCTCTGCCGCGCTCGGACGCCAGACCTCGTCGAACCCGAAGGAGCCGCCGGACGGCCGAGAGACGGCCTCGCCTCGCCGGCGTCGGCGCGCCGTGTCCCAGGCATACCAGCAGAACCACAATGGTGCCGCGCTGAGGATCGCCAGGAAGAACCACATCACGGCAGCCCCGATCATGACGTCAGCGTAAGACCCGGGGAACACCTCCGCCACGGCGGTGGTTGGATCGAGGTATGACCCGCATCGCGCACACCGACATCGACGTCTTCCCCCTCGCCCTCGGCGGCAACGTGTTCGGCTGGACGGCCGACCGTGAGGAGTCCTTCCGGATCCTCGACGCGTTCCACGCCGGCGGCGGCACCTTCATCGACACCGCCGACTCCTACAGCGCCTGGGCGCCGGGACACACCGGAGGCGAGAGCGAGACGATCATCGGCGCATGGCTCGCCGAGCGCGGCCACACCGACGTCACGGTGGCCACCAAGGTCAGCCAGCACCCGCAGTTCAAGGGCCTTGCGGCATCCACCGTTCGTGCCGCCGCGGAGGCTTCGCTGGAGCGGCTGGGCGTCGAGTCGATCGACCTGTACTACGCGCACTTCGACGATGCCGACACGCCCCTGGAGGAGACGGTCGCGGCCTTCGGCCAGCTCGTGTCCGACGGCCTCGTCCGCTACACCGCCGTGTCGAACTACTCCGCCGACCGCATTCGCGAGTGGGTGCGCATCGCCCGCGAGCTGGGCGTCGCCGAACCCGTCGCCATCCAGCCCCACTACAACCTCGTGCACCGCGAGACCGAGAACGACATCGTGCCGGTCGCCGAGGAGTTCGGCCTGTCGCTGGTGCCGTACTTCTCGCTCGCGAAGGGCTTCCTGACGGGCAAGTACCGTTCCACGGACGCCGCCGCGCACGACACCCCCCGCGCGCAGGGAGCGGCCGTGTACGCCACCCCCCAGGGGCTTCAGATCATCCAGGTGCTCGAGCGGATCGGCGCCGCGCACGACGTGTCGATCGCCGCGACCGCCCTCGGCTGGCTGCGCGCGAAGCCGACCGTCGTCGCCCCGATCGCGTCGGCCTCGAAGCTGTCGCAGGTCGCCGACCTTCTCGACGGCGGCCGCGTCGAGCTGACGGCCGACGAGGTGGCCGAGCTCGACGAGGTCTCGGAGTGGACTCCGACCGACATGTGAGCGCGCCGTAGGCTCGAACGGTGTCTGCCCCTCCCGCCGTGCTCAACGTGTCCGCCTACCTGTTCACCGCGCTCACGGATGCCGCGCAACTGCGCGGGCCGATGCGGGAGCGTGCGGTCGCTGCGGGGCTGAAGGGGACGATCATCCTCGCCGAGGAAGGAATCAATCTCTTCCTGGCGGGTGCGGCGGAGCCGTTGCGCGCCTACCTCGACGAGCTTCGCGCCGACCCTCGCTTCGCCCCGCTGCGGGCTACCGAGAGCTGGTCTTCCGCGCAGCCGTTTCGCAAGATGCTGGTGAAGCTCAAGCGGGAGATCATCCGGATGGACCGCCCGACGATCCGCCCGGCAGAGGGGCGCGCTCCGGCGGTCTCGCCGGAGACGCTGCGCCGCTGGCTCGATCAGGGGCACGACGACGCGGGCCGCGAGGTCGTCATGCTCGACACCCGCAACGCCTTCGAGGTCGACGACGGTGCCTTCGAAGGGGCCCTGGACTGGCGGCTGGAGCGTTTCACGCAGTTTCCGGATGCCGTCGCCGCACATCGTGGCGAGCTGCGCAACAAGACGGTCGTCAGCTACTGCACCGGCGGCATCCGGTGCGAGAAGGCTGCGCTCGTCCTTCGCGAGGAGGGCATCGAGGCCTGGCAGCTCGATGGCGGCATCCTGGGGTGGTTCGCTGCGCAGGGGCAGGCGCACTACCGCGGCGACTGCTTCGTGTTCGATGAGCGCGTCGCCGTCGACAGTGCACTCGCACCGGCCACGGCGGGCTGAGGGCGGCACGGGCAGCGGTGCGTGTCCGTGACGGCGAGTACGCTCGCGGCATGCATCACCTGAGTCGGGAGCAGGCGCGACGCATCGCCGTGCGCGCTCAGCTGCTCGACGCCGACCGCCCCGGAGACGTCGTCGAAGTCGGCGAACAGCTCGGGTCGATCAAGATCGATCCCACGGCCACGATCGCGCCCGCTGAGCAGACCATCCCGTTCACCCGGATCGGCTGGGGGTACGAACCCGGCCAGCTCACCAAGGCGGTCGAGGACGATCGGACGCTGTTCGAGTTCGACGGGCAGTTCCACGCGGCATCCCTGCGACCTGCACTGCTCGCAGGCATGCGTGCGCGGGTGTTCCGAGCGCAGGCGGCGGGCTGGTTGGAGGCGAATGCGCGTTTTCGCGCAGACGTTCTCGCGCGCCTGCGCGCCGACGGCCCGTTGCTGGCGGGCCAGATCGACGATACGAGCCAGGTCGCGCACCAGGACGAGGCCGGCTGGTACGGCTCGAACCAGGTGCCGCGGATGCTCGACCTGCTGTCCTCCGTCGGCGAGGCGGCGGTCGTCGGCCGCGAGGGCCGCCAGCGCGTGTGGGACCTGGGTGAGCGGGTGTACGCCGACGTGCCCGTGATCGATCCCGACGAGGCCGCGCGCGTTGTGCAAGAGCGCCGGTTGCAGGCCGCCGGCATCGCGCGGCAGAACTCGCGATGGACGCCGGTGGGCACCGTGGGAGAACCGGCAACGGTCGAGGGATCGTCATGGTCATGGCGGGTCGATCCGGCAGCACTCGCCGCGCTCGACGACGACGCCGGAGGTCGGGTGGCGATCCTCAATCCGTACGACGGCATGCTCTTCGACCGTCCACGGTTGACCGAGCTCTTCGAGTTCTCCTTCGTGCTCGAGCAGTTCAAGCCCAAGGCCCAACGTCGCTACGGATACTTCGCACACCCGATCCTCGTGGGTGATCGCTTCGTCGGTCTCCTGGATGCCGAGCTGGACAAGAAGAAGGAGAACCTCGTGGTGACCGCCGTGCACGAGTTCATCGAGCTCGAACCCGAGGAGCGCGAGATGGTGGAGGCCGAGATCGGTGATCTGGCCGACTGGCTCGGTGTTCCCGTTCAACGGGCGCGGTGAGGCGCGCGGGTCTGGCGAGGGAGGGGTGTGCGCATGATCGACGAGACGGTTCGGGACTGGCTGCTCGATTCGGACCCCACGCTGCGATGGCAGGTCGAGCGCGACCTCCTGGACGAACCCGCCGAGGTGTGGCGCGCGACGCGCGCCCGAATCCCTCTCGAGGGCGACGGCGCGCGTCTGCTTTCGTATCAGGATCCCGACGGACAGTGGGCGGGCGGCGCCTTCTTTCCGGACGGCTTCGATGTCGCCACCCAGGATGAGATTCCCGGTCAGCCGTACACCGCGACGACCTGGACACTGACGACCCTGCGCGAGTGGGGGATGGATGCCGCCGCGCTCGGCGACACGGCCGACCGGCTGGCCGTGAGCGCCCGTTGGGAGTACGACGATCTGCCCTATTGGGACGGTGAGGTCGATGTCTGCATCAACGCGATGACGCTGGCGAACGGGGCGTGGCTGGGTCGCGACATGTCGCCGCTCGCCGCGTGGTTTGACGCTCATCAGCTGCCGGACGGCGGCTGGAACTGCGAGTGGGTCGACGGGTCGGTGCGCTCATCGTTCCACTCGACGATCAATGCCGTGCGCGGCCTGCTCGCGTACGAGGAGCTGACCGGTGACAGCTCTGTGGCGGCCTCGCGGCGACGAGGCGAGGAGTACCTGCTCGTCCGGCGTCTGCGCACCCGCCTGTCGACCGGCGAACAGGTCGGACCCTGGACGGATCTGCTCGTGTATCCCTACCGAGCGCCGTTCAGTGCGCTGAAGGCCGCCGACCACGTCACCGCGGCGGCCGTGCACGACGGCATCCTTCTGGATCCGCGCGCCGCCGACACTCTCGAGATCGTGCGTGCCGGCTGTCAGAGCGACGGTCGCTGGCTGCAGGGGTTTCACTTTCCCGGCGAGGTGTGGTTCCCCCTGGATGTCGAGGTCGGTGAGCCCTCCAGATGGGTGACGTTCCTCGCACTGCGCGCGCTGTCGCGGGCGGGAGCGGCGTCGGCCTGAGTGGGCCGTCACACGACGAAACGCGATTGGTCCTCGACCGCGCTCGACCGCGACGATGGGTCGGTCATCGACGCCCGATCCGTCGATGTCGACAGGAGGACCCGTGAGCAGGCGAGCATTCACCACACGGCAGCTGCACGACCGGCCGCCGCGAGACCAGGGCGCGATCGCGGCGGCCCGTGCGACACCGATCTATCTCACCGCCGGCTTCGAGTTCGGCGAGTACGACGACGCCGCCGCGCATTTCGGTCGGGGAGAGGGCTATGCCTACACGCGCATCGGCAATCCGACGATCGACGCGGTCGAGCACACCCTGGCCGCCCTGGAAGGCGGCTCGCAGGCACTGCTGCTGGCCAGCGGCCAGGCGGCGACGACGGTCGCTTTGCTTTCGCTGCTCGAAGCGGGGCAGCACATTGTGGCATCGACCCACATCTACGAGGGAACCCGCGGCCTGCTGCGCGAAAACCTGCCACGTTTGGGCGTGACGACCGATTTCGTCAGCGAGATCGACGACCTCTCCGCCTGGGAGGCCGCCATCCTCCCGACGACCCGTGCGCTGTTCGCGGAATCGATCTCCAACGCGAGCAACCGACTCGTCGACATTCCGGCGCTTGCGGCGCTCGCGCATCGGCACGGGATCGTTCTGGTCATCGACAACACCTTCGCCACTCCGTACCTCGTCCGACCGCTCGAGCTCGGCGCCGACATCGTGGTCCACTCTGCGAGCAAGTTCCTCGCCGGCCACGGCAGCGTGCTCGGCGGCGCCATCGTCGACAGTGGCCGTATCGACGCCGCGACGATCGCGCAGACCTACCCGCATCTGGTGGGGCCGGGTCGGGGCGGCGCGCCGAGCATCTTCGAGCGGACGGGCGCAGACGCGCGCATCGCGTATGCCCGTGAGTCGGTCGCTCCGCGATTCGGCCCCACGCCCTCGCCGCTGAACGCGTTTCTGATCGGACAGGGCATCGAGACTCTCAGCTTGCGGGTCGAGCGCCAGAGCGCCAACGCGTGGGCACTCGCGCAATGGCTGGAAGCGCGCCCCGAAGTGGCCGCGGTCGACTACGTCGGTCTCGCTTCGCATCGCGATCATCAACTCGCCCAGCGCGATCTCGCCGACGGGTTCGGATCCGTGTTCAGCTTCACACTCCACGGTGACGCCCAGACGGCGCGCCGGTTCGTCGAAGCCCTCGACGTCTTCACCCACATGACGCACCTCGGCGATGTGCGCTCGCTCGTGCTGCACCCGGCATCCACCTCCCACGC
This sequence comes from Sphingomonas sp. BLCC-B65, assembly GCF_028550675.1. Taxonomy (NCBI): domain Bacteria; kingdom Pseudomonadati; phylum Pseudomonadota; class Alphaproteobacteria; order Sphingomonadales; family Sphingomonadaceae; genus Sphingomonas; species Sphingomonas sp. BLCC-B65. The sequence goes on from NZ_JAQQGL010000001.1 coordinate 2,682,479, forward strand.
GGCGCTGACCGACGCCGAGCGCGCCGCGGTCGGCGTGCACCCCGGAACGCTGCGGGTCTCGATCGGCATCGAAGACGTCCACGACTTGATCGACGACCTCGCCCAGGCGTTGTCGGTCGCCAGCGACGTTCCCGTCGCGGTGCTCGCGTGAGCCGGCTGCAGCACTTCGGCTGGTTCCTGGCGCGCGGCTTCGGGCCGCATGGCTGGGGGCATCCGTACCTGGACTGGAACTGGGACTGGACGCGTCCCGATCTCTACCAGCAGTCCGCACGAGATCTCGAACGTGCCGGCTTCGAGTTCGTGCTCATCGAGGACGCGCCCTCGCTCGGCTCGCCCGAGACCATCGACCTGCGCGTACGGCACGCCTTCGGCGGTCCGAAGCTCGACCCGCTGCTGCTGGCCCCGTACCTCCTCCAAGCGACGACGCGCCTGGGTGTGATCCCGACGGTCAACCCGGCCGCGTACCTTCCCTACACGGCCGCCCGCCAGTTCGCGACGCTGCAGCATCTGAGCGGCGACCGGCTCGGATTGAACGTCGTGACCGACACCGGAAGCGCCCGCCACTTCGGTGGCGCTCCACAGCTGAGCCACGACGCGGCCTACGATCGCGCCGAGGAGTGGCTCGACGGCATCCGCGCCCTCTGGAACTCGTGGGGTGAGGGGGCGCTGGTGCGCGATGCAGCCACCGGCGTCTACGCCGACGGCACGAAACTGGATCCGGTGCGACACCGCGGCGAGTACTTCGCTTTCGACGGCCCGCTCAATGCCGTGCCGTTCCGGCGCGGCGAACCCGTCATCGCCTCACCCGGAGGGTCGGGGCGTGGGCTCGGCTTCGCGGGCGCGAAATCCGACATCCAACTGGCGCTCGCGCCGCTGACGGAGCAGAGCGTGCGCGCCTACCGCGCGAAGATCCACGCCGCCGCCGCGGAGCGCGGGCGGGCGCCGTCCGACGTCAAGATCCTGTTCGCGCTGCAGCCGGTGATCGTCTCGTCGGCGGAGGAGGCGGACCGGGTCGTCGCCGCCTCCGCGCACCCCGACGACGCCGCTCTGCGTGCGATCGCCCAACGGCAGTCGAGCGACCTCGAGACCGACCTCACCGTCCTCGATCTGGATGCTCCGCTGCCGGAAGGCATCTTCGCCGAACACGTCTCGCAGGGATCCATCCGTCGACTCATCGGCGACCGGGATGCCGCGACCGCGCCACTGCGGACCCACCTCACCGCGCTGTCACGGGCGGGTCGCATCTCGGACCGCACCGGCTTCGTGGGCACGGCGGAGGAGTTTGCCGATCTCGTCGAGGAACTCGGCGAGTGGGGCAACGACGGGGTGCTGCTGTGGGGCGACCTGCACCCCGTGACGATTCACCGCACGCTCGACGAGCTCGTACCGGTGCTGCGTCGCCGCGGCATCCTGCGCGACGAGCTGTCGGACGGCGGCCTGCGCGCGAGCCTGCAGTCGTTCTGACGCCGCGACCGAGGGCGCGGCGTTTCGACGCGCTGTGCTCTGCGTTTCGACGCGCTGTGCTCTGCGTTTCGACGCGCGCTCGCTCAACGACCGGGGGTTTGTACCCGGTCGTTGAGCGAGGAGCGCAGCGACGAGTCGAAACGCAGACGAGTCGAAACGCAGACGAGCGAATCGGGGGCGAGGTCAGCCCAGGCCGTTGGACTTCAGCCAGGCGGCGGCGATGTCCTTCGTCGACTTCTGGTCGACCTTGGACTCGACATTCAGCGCGACGAGACCCTCGGGGGTGAGCTTCGCGTCCACCGCGTTGATGACGTCCGCCGCATCGGCCGGGAACGAGGTTCCCACGAGCGGCACGACGTGCGAGGCGAGGAACAGGCCCTTCGGGTCTTCCAGCGTCACGAGGTTCTTCGTCTTGATGCTCGGGTCGGCGCTGTAGACGTCGGCCAGCTGGATGCCGCCGGCGACGAGCTCGTCGACGGTCGTGTCGGCCGTGGCGCTGAAAGTCACCGTGACGCCGTACTTGTCCTTCAGCCCGGTCGGACCGTAGGGGCGCTGTTCGAGTTCGGGCGCGCCGCCGAGGACGAGGTTCGGCACGTTGGCCAGGTCAGCGATGCTCTTGAGGTTGTGCTGCGCTGCGAAGGCCGCCGTCACGTTGTAGGAGTCCTGGTCGGTCGCCGACGCCTGGTCGAGCACGCTCAGGCCTTCGGGCAGCGCCTTCTTCAGAGCCGCGTACACGTCCTCGGTGGTCGTTGCGGTGGTGCTCTTGTCGAAGTACTGCAGAAGGTTTCCGGTGTACTCCGGGGTCAGCGAGATCGTGCCGTTCTGCAGCGACGGCACGATCGCGTCGCGCTGTCCGATGTTGAACTTGCGGTCCACCGTGAAGCCGGCGCCTTCGAGCGCCTGAGCGTAGATCTCGGCGATGATCTCGTTCGAGTAGTAGGCCTGCGAGCCGATGGTGATCGTCTCGGACGAGCCGGTCGCGCCGCCGGTGGCGGCCGGCTGCTCGAGGGAGCCGCTGGAGCCGCAGCCGGTGAGGGCGAGGGCGGTGACGGTGAGCGCCGTGGCCGCCAGGGCCAGGCGCGCTCCGACGCGGGAGGTGCGCAGTGCGGACATGAGGGGTGCCTTTCGTTGGGTGCTGTGAGGAGGACGTCAGGATGCCGTGGCGGGCCGGCTGGTCGGCCGTGCACGCGCGGCGCGACCGGCGACGCCGCGCGGCACGACGATGCGCTGCAGCAGCGCGAAGATTCCGTCGATGACGAGTGCCAAGGCGACGACGAGGAGGGAGGCGCCGAGGATCTGGGCGGTGTCGCGCAGCTGGATGCCCTGGATGATGTAGAAGCCGAGGCCGCCGAGACCGACATAGGTGGCGATCGTCACGGTGGCGACGACCTGCAGGGTCGCGGAACGGACGCCGCCGATCAGCAGCGGCAGGCCGAGCGGCACCTCGACCTTCCAGAGGATCTGGCGACCGGTCATGCCGACCGCGCGCGCCGCGGAGATCGTGGACCGGTCGATCGCCTCGAAGCCGGCGTAGGCGCCGGCGAGGATAGAGGGAATCGCGAGGATGACGAAGGCCACGACGGCGGCCTGGCTCTTGTAGACGACGCCGACCAGCAGATACAGCAGCACGACCAGACCGAGCGTGGGGATGGCCCGCGCCGCCCCGGAGAGGGCGACCGCGAACTCCCGTCCGCGGCCGGTGTGGCCGATCGCCCAACCGGCGGGGATGGCGATGAGCGCGGCGACGAGAACCGAGCCGAAGGTGAACGCCAGGTGCTGAGCGATCGCCTCGGGCAGCGGGAGCGAGCCGGTGAGGCGGTCGGGGGAGAAGATCCACGCGAAGGCGTCGGCGAAGAGGTTCATGCCGCCCCCTCGGCCGCGAAGCGGCGCAGGGCGCGTCGCTCGGCGCGACTGCCGTCGCGGCGAGGCACCCACGGCATGAGCAGGCGTCCCGCGAGAACGAGCAGCAGATCGAAGAGGAGCGCGATCAGCACCACGATCACCACGCCCGCGAGCACTTCGGGGATGATCCGCCGTTGCAGGCCGTTGGTGAACAGGTACCCGAGGTTCTCCACGCCGATGAGGATGCCGACCGTCGCCAGCGCGATCGTGGACGTGGCCGTCACGCGAAGCCCCGCGAGCAGCACCGGACCGGCCAGCGGGAGGTCGACGGTCCAGAAACGTCGCCAGGGCCCGTAGCCGACCGCGATGGCGGCGTCGCGGGTCGCGGCGTCGACCGCGTCGAGGCCGTCGGCGACCGACCGTGTCATGATCGCGACGCCGTAGACCGTCAGCGCGATGATGAGGTTGTTCTCCGAGAGGTAGGGGATGCCGAAGACCGCCCAGAGCAGCGCGAAGAGCCCCAGGGAGGGGATGGTGTACAGCAGGCCGATCGTGGTGAGCACCGACCCTCGCAGAGCCGTGTAGCGCCAGGCGACCCAGCCGAGGGGAAGCGCGATGACGAAGGCCGCGACGATCGCGATCGCGCTCTGGCGCAGATGCGCGAGGGTCAGCCCGCCGATCAGATCGAGGTTGTTGACGACCCAGTTCATGGCGCTCCGTCGACCAGCACGCCCTGCGCGCGACCCGCGGCATCCACGAGCACGGTGCCGTGCGCGGTCTTCTTCGCGGTGAGGGCGCGTGAGCCCCGCTCGACGCCGACGAATTCGGCGACGAACTCGCTGGCAGGCGCGGCGATGATCTCGTCGGGGGTGCCGACCTGGGCGATGTGGGCGCCCTTTTCGAGGATGACGACCTGGTCGCCCAGCAGGAAGGCCTCGTCGATGTCGTGGGTGACGAAGACGACCGTCTTGTCGAGGTCGCGCTGCAGGCGGATGGTCTCGGCCTGCAGTTCCTTGCGGACGATCGGGTCGACGGCGCCGAACGGCTCGTCCATCAGCAGGATGTTGGGGTCGGCGGCGAGGCCGCGCGCGACGCCGACGCGTTGCTGCTGTCCGCCGGAGAGCTGACGGGGGTAGCGATCGGCCAGAGACCGATCGAGACCGACGATGTCCAGCAGCTCGAGGGCGCGCGCTCGCGCCTGCTTCTTCGGAGTGCCGTTCAGGACCGGAACCGTGGCGACGTTGTCGACGACGCTGAAGTGGGGGAGCAGTCCTGCGTTCTGCAGCACGTAGCCGATGCCGCGGCGCAGCTGCACGGGGTTGCGGTCGCGGATGGGTTCTCCGTCGATCGTGATCTCGCCACTGGTCGGCTCGATGAGGCGGTTGATCATCCGCAGCAGTGTCGTCTTGCCGCAGCCCGAGGAGCCCACGAACACGGTGGTCTTGTGCGCGGGCAGGACGAGGCTGAAGTCGTCCACAGCGGTGGTGCCGTCAGCGAAGCGCTTCGTGACGGAGCGGAACTCGATCGCCATACGTCCTCCGGGGTCGGATGATCCACCCAACCACATCCCTCCGACACCGTGACAGGGGCTGGAATCTGGCGTCACAGTCGGGTATGCGTGAGGGATGGAATCCGCAGAGTACGACCTCATCGTGATCGGTGCCGGGCCCGTGGGCGAGAACGTCGCCGACCGTGCCGTGCAGGGAGGGCTGACGGTGGCGATCGTCGAGTCCGAGCTCGTCGGGGGCGAATGCAGCTACTGGGCGTGCATGCCGTCGAAGGTGCTGCTGCGCGCCGGCGCCGCCCGCGCCGACGCCGCCGATGCCCCCGGCGCCCTGGCAGCCGCCCCGTCCGGGCCTGTCGACGTCGCGGCGGTGCTTCGCCGGCGCGACGAGATCGTGCACGACTGGAACGACTCCGGACAGGTCGAGTGGCTCGACGGTGCCGGCATCGCCCTCGTCCGTGGCCACGGGCGTCTGAGCGCCCCGCGGGAGGTCACGGTGCGCCAGGGCGGGACGGATGCCGTCGTGCTGCGCGCCCGGCACGCCGTCGCCGTCTGCACCGGATCGGCGGCGTTGCTGCCGGACATCGCCGGACTCGCCGATTGCGCACCGTGGACCTCGCGCGAAGCGACGGGCGCACATCGGGTGCCCGACTCTCTCGTCATTCTCGGCGGCGGGGTCGTGGCGTGCGAGATGGCGACCGCGTACGCCTCGTTCGGCTGCCACGTCACCGTGCTCGCCCGTTCCGGCCTTCTGGGGGGGATGGAGCCGTTCGCCGGCGAAGCGGTGGCGACAGCCCTGCGCGCGGCGGACGTCGAGGTGCGCACCGGCGCCGAGATCCAGGCGGTATCGCGGGATGCCGCGACCGGCGCGGTCACGGTGACGCTGGCCGACGGCGAGATCACGGCATCCGAGATCCTCGTCGCGACGGGGCGCGTGCCTCGGACGGGGACGTGGGCCTGGAGACGGCCGATCTGACGCCCGGCTCGTGGCTGGATGTCGACGACACGATGCGGGTTCGCGGCAGCGACTGGCTGTACGCCGTCGGCGACGTCAACCACCGGGCACTGCTGACCCATCAGGGCAAGTACCAGGCGCGGGCGGCCGGTGACGTCATCGCGGCCCGCGCCCGCGGCCGCGCCGTCGACGACCAGGAGTGGGGCACCCACGTCGCGACGGCGGACCACGTCGCCGTCCCGCAGGTCGTGTTCACCTCGCCCGAGGTCGCCGCCGTCGGCCGGACGGCCGCGCAGGCGCAGAAGGAAGGGCTCGCCGTCCGGGTCGTGGACTACGACCTCGCGAACATCGCGGGGGCGAGCACGCGCTCCGCCGATTATCGCGGGCACGCGCGGGCGGTCATCGACACCGATCGGGGCGTGCTGGTGGGAGCGACCCTCGTCGGTGCGGATACGGCAGAGCTTCTGCAGGCGGCGACGATCGCGATCGTCGGCGAGGTTCCGCTCGCGCGGCTGTGGCACGCCGTGCCGGCCTACCCCACCCTGAGTGAGGTGTGGCTGCGGTGGCTCGAGGCGATCGGGCGCCCGGAGTGAGCGCCGTGCCGACCGCCTCGAGCCGTCGATTCAGCCCGCCAGCGCGGCGCGGAACGTGTCGACGACGGGAGTCGTCGGGCGGCCGATGAGGCGCGACAGCGTGCCGTCGGTGTCGGCGAGGACGCCACCGCGGATGCCGTCCTCCATGCTCGCCACGAACTCGGCGGTTCCGGCGTCGAGTCCCGATCCCTGCAGCGCGGCGACGAAGTCGTCGCGCGAAACCGGCACGTAGGCGACCTCTCGCCCGAGGGCCTCGGCGGCGGCGGCGGCGAGGTCGGCGTAGCCGAGGCTCGCATCGCCCGCGAGCTCGTAGACCTCACCGATGTGTCCGTCTTCCAGGAGCACCACCGCGGCGGCTTCGGCATAGTCGGCGCGGGCCGCGGGGGCGACCCGGCCGTCGGCGACCGAGGCTGCGATGACGCCGGACTCGGCGGCGCGCTGCACGTCGCCGACGTAGTTCTCGGTGTACCAGTCGTTGCGCAGGATCACGGTGGGCAGCCCGCTCGCGGACAGGGCGTGCTCCGTGGCCTTGTGCTCGGCACCCAGCGGCCAGTCGAAGCTCGTGGCCTTCGACACGCTCGTGTAGACGAACTTCGCAACGCCGGCGGCGGCGGCTGCGTCGATGACGTTCTTGTGGCCGGCGTAGCGGCGGCCCGCCTCCGAGCCCGAGACCAGCAGCACGGTGTCGACGCCGTCGAGCGCCGCCGCGATCGTCGCGGGGTCGTTGTAGTCGAGGTGCACGGTGCGCACGCCGCGCGCGGCGAGGTCATCGATCGCGGAGAGGGTGCGCGCGCCGGCGACGATGTCGGATGCCGTGGCGCCGCGAGACAGCAGTGCGTCGATGACGAGGCGGCCGAGGTGCCCGCTGGCACCGGTGACGAGGATGGTCATGGGAGGTCCTTTCCTTGGGGTCCGAGGAGAAGAACCCTGCGGGGCCTTCGATGCATTCCGTCGATCGGGTACCCACTTTTTGGTAAGGTACCCACATGGCGGTAAGTCTCGCGGAAATCCGGACACAGCACGACCAGGTCTTCACCGAGAACTGCCCCACGCGCACCGTGCTCGACCACGTGATGAGCAAGTGGGGCATTCTCGTGCTGCTGGCGCTCAGCGAGGGCACGGCCCGGTGGGGTCAACTGCGGCGAGCGGTCGACGGCATCAGCGAGAAGATGCTCGCGTCGACGCTGCGCACCCTCGAGGCCGACGGCCTGGTCGTGCGTACCGCCTACCCCGAGGTGCCGCCGCGCGTCGAGTATGCGCTCACCGCCCGCGGCGACGAGCTCATGCAGCGAGTGCTCCCGCTGATGGGCTGGATCGCCGACAACGCGGACGAGATCGTCGCGCGCTGACGGCGTGTCTCAGCGGGTCGCTCGGGCCAGGTTCGCGCGGAGCTCGTCGGCGTCCTGACGGACGACGTAGGCGGGCTGGTCGCGCTCGACCCGCCAACTCTCGGCGACCGAGCCGATGTCGACGGTGTCGAAGCCGAACTCGTCGTAGACGGCGGTCGCGAGGGCCGCGGCATCCGCGTGGTCGCTCGCGATCGCGAGCGCGCGACGACCGGGGGTGCCGGCCGGGGCGCCGTCGGTGAGGATGGCGGCGGCGGGGATGTGGTTGAACGCCTTCACGACGCGTGCGTCGGCGAGGTGGTCCTGAACCATCTGCGTCGTGGTCGTCTCCTTGGCCTCGAGTGCGTCGATGCGCCCGTCGCGCTCCCAGTAGTAGTTGTTCGTGTCGAGCACGACCTTGCCGGCCAACGGCGCGGCCGGAATGTCGGCGATCGCCTTCAAGGGAACGGTGACGATCGCCCAGTCCGCGGCTTCCGCTGCTTCGGCGGGCGTCGCCGCGCGCGCGTTCGCGCCCAAGCGGGCCACCAGCCCTTCGAGCGTCTCGGGTCCCCGCGAGTTGCTGATGACGACGTCGTACCCACGTCCGACGAGGCCCTCTGCGAGCGCGCTGCCGATGTGTCCTGCTCCGATGATTCCCACAGTGGTCATGCGGGTTCCAACACCGGCCGCGCGCCCCCGCATTCCCACGAGGCTGCTGAGAAGACCGTGTCAAGAGATGGTGCCCGCGGCATCCGGTGGTCAGGCTGGAGACATGACAGATGCCTCCCTCGCCGCCCGCGCTCAGCGCCTGCGCGACCTGTACGCCGCCCCCGAGATCCTCCGCGTCGCCAACGTGTGGGACGTGGTCTCCGCGAAAGCCGTCCTCGCGCTGCCCGAGACGCGCGCCCTGGCGACCGCCGGGCACTCCATCGCCGCATCCTTCGGCTACGAGGATGGGACGATTCCGCTGGAGACGACGCTCGACATGGTCGGGCGCATCGTCGCCGTCGCCGGTGAGGTTCCGGTTAGTGCCGATCTCGACGACGGGTACGACGACCCCGCCGACACGATCCGCCGCGCGATCGCGGTCGGTGTCGTCGGTGCGAACATGGAGGATCGCCTGCGCCCGTTCGACGAGTCCGTCGCTCGGGTCGCGGCCGCCGTCGCCGCCGCGGATGCCGAGGGCGTCCCGTTCGCGCTCAACGCCCGCACCGACGCGGTCGTCCGCGGAGGCGAGCGCCCGCTGGCCGATTCGATCGACGACGCCATCGCACGCGGACGGGCCTTCCTCGATGCCGGCGCGACCTCGGTGTTCGTCCCGGGGGTGCTCGATGCCGAAGCGACCGCGCAGCTCGTCGCGGGCATCGGTGAGCGGTCGGTGAGTGTGATCGGCCTTCCCGGTGCCCTCTCCGCGGGGGAATACGAGCGGCTCGGCGTCGCCCGCATCTCGTACGGTCCGCTGACGCAGCGGGTCGCGCTGACCGCGTTCCAGGACGTCACCCGCAGCCTCTACGCCGACGGTGTGATCCCCGCGGGCACCCGCGCGCTCAACTGACCCACCGCGCGACGGGAGGAGGATGGAGGCATGTCACGATCCGCTTCCGTCCTCCTATCCTTCGCCCTCGACGCGGCGCTGGTCGTCACCTTCGCGGCCGTGGGTCGAGCCAGCCACGATTCCGACGTGTGGACGGGACTCGCCATCACGGCGTGGCCGTTTCTGGCGGCTCTCGTGCTCGGCTGGCTGATTGCGCAGGCGTGGCGGGCGCCGCGCGCGCTCGCTCGCACCGGGCTGCCGGTGTGGGCGATGACGCTCGCGGGCGGCATGCTGCTGCGCGTCGTGTCGGGCCAGGGCATCGCCGTGTCGTTCGTGATCGTCGCGGGCATCGTGCTCGCCGTCTTCCTGCTGGGGTGGCGGCTGATCGCGCTGATCGTTCAGCGCGCGGCGGCGCGACGCCGCGCGGCATGAGCCCGGACCCCGAACTACGCTGAGGAGATGCCCGCTTCCGCTGCCGCCCGCGCCCACGCCGACGATCTCGCCGATTTCGTCGCCGCGTCTCCTTCGAGCTTCCACGCGGCTGCGGAGGTCGCGCGACGGCTGGAGGATGCCGGATTCGCCTCCCTCGTCGAGGCAGAGGCGTGGTCGCTCGCTGCGGGCGGGCGGTACGTCGTCGTGCGCGACGGCGCCGTCATCGCCTGGGTGGTGCCGCGTGCGGCCGATGCGCGCACCGGCATCCACGTCTTCGGCGCCCACAGCGACTCCCCGGCGCTGAAGCTCAAGCCGAAGCCGACCACCGGTCGCTTCGGCTGGCTGCAGGCGGGAGTCGAGATCTACGGCGGCCCGCTGCTGAACTCCTGGCTCGATCGCGAGCTGCGCCTCGCCGGGCGTCTGGTACTCGATGACGGCTCCGCCGTGTTGACCGCAACCGGGCCGTTGCTGCGTCTGCCGCAGCTCGCGATCCACCTCGACCGTGAGGCCAACGACCACCTCGCTCTGAACAAGCAGACCCAGACCCAGCCCGTCTGGGGGCTCGGCGACGCCGCGTCGGCCGACCTGCTCGGTGAGCTCGCGGCCGCCGCCGGCATCGACGCCGCACGCATTCGTGGCTACGACATCGTGACCGCCGACGCCGCGCGCGGCGCTGTCTTCGGCAAGGACGACGTCTTCTTCGCCAGCGGCCGTCTCGATGACCTCGCGTCGGTGCACGCCGGCGTCACCGCCCTCGTCGCCGCGCCGTCCGACACCGCGCACATCCCGATGCTCGCGGTCTTCGACCACGAGGAAGTCGGCTCGGCGACGCGCTCCGGCGCCGCCGGCCCGTTCCTGTCGGACGTGATCGAGCGGGTGCAGCGCGGACTCGGGGCCGATCGCGACGAGCAGCTGCGGGCACTCGCGGCATCCTGGTGTGTCTCCAGCGATGTCGGCCACTCCGTGCACCCGAACTACCCCGAAAAGCACGACCCCGTCGTCCAGCCCGTCCTCGGCAGTGGTCCGATCCTGAAGATCAACGCGAATCAGCGCTACGCGACGGATGCCGCCGGTGCGGCCGCGTGGCACGGCTGGTGCGACGCCGCGGGCGTCGTCTCGCAGGAGTTCGTCTCGAACAACGCCGTGCCCTGCGGGTCGACGATCGGGCCGATCACGGCGACGCGACTCGGCATCCGCACCGTCGACGTCGGCATTCCCATCCTCTCGATGCACTCCGCCCGCGAGCTCGCCGGCACGGCCGACCTGTTCGCCCTCAGCCGCGCGGCAGAAGCGTTCTTCTCCGCCTGAGCGCCGCCGACCTCAGCAGCGGCGGTGCGCCGCCGACGTCGCCACCAGGTTGACGAGGGCGAAGAGGGCGCCTGCGCCGAACAGCAGGGGGTACCCGATCACAGGGCTCAGCGAGGCGAGTAGGGCCGGAACGAAGAAGCCGAGGTAGCTGAGGGAGTAGTAGACGGCTGTCAGACCGGCCAGATCGTCGGGGCCGGCGATCCGTTGCACTTCCTGCAAGCCGGTGACCAGCAGAAAGCCGTAGGCCGTGCCCAGAGCTGCCGCGGCGATGATCGCGACGGCCAGTGACCTGCTCAGCGCCGCCGCTGCCGCGAGGGCCAGCCCGATCGCCGTTGCCGCGAAAGACGCGATGATCGTCCGCGCGCTGCCGGCCCGATCGATGCGCCGCACGAGGCTCTGGGCTGCCACACCGCATCCGAGCGCGATGAGACACAGCAGACCCGCGAACCCGACTTCGAAGCCGGGCACCTGGGCGGAGAAGAGCACGGGCAGGATCGCATAGGCGCTCGCTGCCGTGCCGAACACCCACGGGGCGAGCGGGGCGACGACGAACACGAAGCGGCGGTGAGTCGCCGCCGGGATGCGGAGGTCGTCGCGCAGTCGACCGGGGTGCGCGCTGCGCGTGCGCGTCTCGGGGGCCGACCACATGAGCGCGAGAGCGAGCGCGCACAGCAGGACGTTGACGAGATACGGCAGCACTTCCGGAGCCGTCCCCGACTGCGCGATGGCGGCTGCCACCGCGGCGCCCAGGGCGAACCCGACCGTCAGCACGAGCGCCGCGCGGCGCGCACCGGCGCCGGCGTCGGCGCCGGTGTCGAACGGAGCTGCCGAGAGCTCTTTGATCCAGGCCGTGCCCACGGCCATCACGAGACCGAGCGCGAGGCCCGAGAAGACCCGGCCTGTGAAGAGTTGCGCGGCCGATCCGCCGCCGGCGGCGAGAACGGCGGAGCCGGTGAGTGCGAGGACGGGCGCGGGCAGGGCGAGGGCCCGGCGGCCGAACCGATCCGAGAGGGGGCCGCCGATGAGCAGGGCCGGCACGATGCCGAGGACATACGCGCCGAGGAGGAGGTTCACGGTCAGAGCGCTGAGGTGCTGCTCCAGCCGGTAGGTGACCAGCAGCGGCGTGAACTCGTTGCCGCCCCATGCCACGGCGAACACCGCGGCGCTCACGCGCAGCCAGGGCACCACGCGTGCACGGCGTCTGGCCCCTGCGACCGGAATCGGCAGGGAGGAGGTGGCGACTGACATGCGCGGGTGCCCATCTGTGAGGGGGCGGCACCGTTGTCGCTGGCGGTCGGGGACCGTTCGATGCTACTCCGATTTCGCCGTGTGGTCAGACCACCGGAGATATCCATCCGGTACACTCGAGTGTCGTGCTCCTTCGCGGAGCGCGAAGTGCATCTACCTGCTCCACCCAGCCATCCGACCGCGACGTCGCGGACGGCACCCGGCCCCGGATTCGTTCGGAGGGCAAGGCGGCACGTGAACAACGAGCCCATGTCCCGGAGGAACCCCGTGCACCACCCCTCGACCGCCAGCGGTCGTTCATCGCTGATCGCGCACACCGGATGGGCCTACTGGCCGATCGCATTCGTTGCACGTCTGCCCTTCGCGATGATGACCGTCGGCGTGCTCATGCTCGTCGTCCACGCGACCGATTCGGTCGGCTTCGGCGGGCTCACCTCGGCCGCCGTCGGCATCGGCGTCGTCATCGCGGGCCCCATCATGGGCGATCTCGTGGACAGACACGGACAGCGGCGCGTGCTCGTCCCCGTGGGGCTCGCCAACGGCATCCTGCTCGCGCTGTTCCCGCTGGTGGCGACGGCGGAGGCGCCCCCGGGCGTGATCCTGGCGGCGGCTCTGGCGATCGGGCTGACCGGACCGCAGGCGGCGGCCATGTCGCGCAGCCGGCTGCTGGCCATCGTCGCCGCGCGCATCGCTCCCGAGCGGCGCACGAAGACGACCTCGCGGCTGATGTCGTACGAGTCGGCTGCCGACGAGACGGCCTTCGTCATCGGCCCGTTCCTGGTCGGCATCCTCGCAGCCCTCATCGCACCGTGGGCTCCGATCGCTGTGGCCGCAGCGCTCAGCTTCGGCTTCGTGCTCGCGTTCGCGCTGCACCCCACCGCGCGCCTGCTGCAGAGTCGCGCCGACACCGCGGCGGAGCGCGCCGCCTTCCGCGCAGTGCTGACGCCCTCGATGCTCGTGCTGGTGGCGGCGACGTTCGGGGTGGGAATGTTCTTCGGCGCGGCGCTGACGTCACTGACCGCCTTCGCGCGGGCTGCGGGCGACGAGGCGCAGGCGGGCCTGCTCTACGGGCTCATGGGCATCGGCTCCGCGGTGCTGGCCCTCGGCGTCGTGCTGCTGCCCGCGCGCTTCGCCCTGCGCCACCGTTGGCTCGCCTTCGCGGGAGTGCTGACGGCGGCATCCGTCGGGTATGCGACCTCGTCGAGCCTCGGCGTGGTCGCCGGCTGGCTGCTCGTCATGGGGCTCGGCGTCGGGCCGACGCTGGTGACGCTGTTCTCGCTCGCCGGTGAGCGCGCCCCGCGCGGACGATCGGCGACGACCATGACGCTGCTCAGCTCCGCCCTCACGCTCGCGCAGGCGCTCGCCGCGGCGGCCACCGGCTGGATCGCCGAAGAGGTTTCGCTGAGCGTCGCGATGGTCGTGCCCGCCCTGGCCGCGGCGATCGTCCTGTCGCTGGGTGTCGTGAACGTCGCGATCGCACGCCGCGGCCGCACCGCCCCCGCCCGTCCGGCCGCAGATGTCGCTGTGGACGAGGCATGGCGGCGCGACGGGACGGACGAGCGCGCCCGCGCGCGCTAACACCGCCCGACGGCACTGTCAATCCACCTGCGCGGCGGCGCCCGGTCGCCGAGACTGCCGGAATGACCCGCGACCAGTACACGTTCACCGACCCGGCCGCCCTTTATGCCGACATCGAGCCACAGAAGCAGTGGATGCCGGAACCCGGCCTCGAGGCCGAACTGACGCCCCGTCCGGACCTCGGCGAGGACACCTACCGCGGAACCGGTCGTCTGCGGGGCCGCCGCGCCCTCATCACCGGCGGCGACTCGGGCATCGGCGCCGCCACCGCGATCGCGTTCGCGCGCGAAGGCGCCGACGTCGCGATCTCCTATCTGCCCGAAGAAGAGGAGGATGCGCGCCGCGTCGCCGGGCTCATCCGTGACGCCGGTGTCACCGCGCTCACCTTTCCCGGCGATCTGAAGGATGCCGCGTACTGCCGCGATCTGGTCGAGAAGACCGTGGAGGGTCTCGGCGGACTCGACATCCTCGTCAACAACGGCGGCAAGCAGATCTTCAACGACAACCTCGCGACGCTGAGCGACGAGCAGTTCGACGCGACCTTCAAGACCAACGTGTACGCGATGTTCTGGATCACCAAGGCCGCCCTCGCGCACCTCGAACCGGGCTCGTCGATCATCAACACGACCTCCATCCAGGCGTACAAGCCCTCCGATGTGCTCGTCGACTACGCGTCGACGAAGGCCACGGTCAATGCGTTCACGAAGGCGCTCGCCCAACAGGTCGCGCCGCGCGGCATCCGCGTCAACGCGGTCGCGCCCGGGCCGATCTGGACGGCGCTGCAGCCCACCGACGGCCAGCCGCAGGACAAGCTCGACAGCTTCGGCGAGGACACCGCGCTCGGGCGAATGGGCCAGCCCGCCGAACTCGCCCCCGCCTACGTGTTCCTCGCATCGGCCGAGTCCAGCTATGTCATCGGCGAAACGCTGAACGTCAACGGCGGCATCCCCTCGCCCTGACCCCTGCACTCCTGTCGGGTCGCGGTCATGCAGGGGGCGGCCCGGCAGGACCCTCTGTCGGCGGACGTAGACTCGCCGCATGACCCCTCCCGGCATAAACGAGAACGACCCCCGCACGATCGTGATCACGGGAGCCAGCAGCGGCATCGGTGCCGCCGCGGCCCGACAGCTCGCCCTGGCCGGGCAGCGGGTGGTGGTCGTCGGGCGCGACCCGCGGCGGACCCGGCAGGTGGCCGAGGGGATCGGCATGCCGTTCCACGTCGCCGACTTCGCCGTCCTCGCGCAGGTGCGCGCGCTCGCCGATGAACTGCGGGCGAGCTATCCGCGCATCGACGTGCTCGCGAACAACGCGGGCGGCATCTTCGGCGATCGCACCGTCACGGTCGACGGATTCGAGGCGACCTTCCAGACGAACCATCTGGCGGCGTTCCTGCTCACCAATCTGCTGCGCGATCGCCTCGTCGACGCGGGAGCCGCGGTCATCCAGACCTCGAGCGTCGCCGCGCGACGTTTCTCGCGCTTCGACATCGACGACCTCAACGCCGAGCGGCGATATTCTGCGAGCTCGGCATACGGCAACGCGAAGCTCGCGAACATCCTGTTCACGAGGGAGATCGAGCGGCGCTGGGGCGACGACGGCGTGGCGGCGGCCGCATTCCACCCGGGCGTGATCGGCAGCAGCTTCGCGGCCACGGCCAAGGGACCGTGGCGCTTCATGTACACCAATCCCGTGACGAGCCGGCTGCTGACCTCGACCGATGTCGGCGGGGCGCGGCTGGCCTGGCTCGCGCTGGGCAAGCCCGGTCTGGACTGGGAGCACGGCGGCTACTACGTCGCCAACCGCCTGGCGCGCACCTCGCCGGTCGCCGCCGATCCGGTCATCGCCGCGCGCCTGTGGGAGCGCAGCGCGGAGATGGTCGGCCTCTGAGGCGGTTCATCCGTCCGCTCTGGTCGTCATCGGGCGGCGGATGCGGCGAGGCGGGACGGACGACCGGGCGTCAGTCGATGAAGCGCACCCAGTTGGCGCCGTTGCCGGTCTCGGCGCGCTGCAGCAGCTCGAGGCGCTCGCCGTCCACGGCGTACAGCGACACCGACGTCGACTTCTCGCCGGCGGCCACGAGGTAGCGGCCGTCGGCGCTCGTGGCGAAGCCGCGGGGCTGCTGCTCGGTGACGGTGAAGGTCGTGGCATCCGAGAGGCTGCCGTCGGCGGCCACCGCAACCGCGGCGAGCGTGCTCTCGGTGCGCTCCGACGCCCACAGCACGCGGCCGCCCGCGCCCGCGTGCAGGTCGGCGCCCCAGATGAAGTGGTGGGCGAGGGGATCGGCGCCGAACTCGCTGTGGCCGAGACCCTTCGAACGGTCGAAGGCGGATGCCGCGCCCACCAGCTCCAGCGTGCCGGTCGCCGTATCGCGGGCGTAATGCAGCACCTCGCCGGAGAACTCGGTCATGACGTAGACGGCATCCTGCGCGTCGTTCACCAGCAGATGGCGCGGTCCGCTGCCGGCGGGAGCCGCCACGGTCGCGGGTTCCAGCGGGACGAGGGCGAGCTCGTCGGCGATCGCGTACTGGGCGACGAGGTCGGCGCCGAGCGAGACGAAGTAGGCGAACCGGCCGTCAGCGCTCGGCAGCACCGAGTGCAGGTTGGGGTAGGAGATCGTCGACACCGGCTCGCCGACGACGCCGTCGACGATGGGGGAGAGGATGCCGTAGCCACCGCCGTAGCTCGCGCCGAGAAGGGCCGAGCCGTCGCGCGTGAGCGCGAGGTAGTTCATGCCGCCGGCGGGGAGATCGCGGCGCGACAGCGGAGTGAGGATGCCGCTCGTACGGTCGAGCGAGAGGGTGACGATGCCGGCAGGATCCCCCTTGACCGCCGCGTAGACGAGGTCGCGCGCGGCATCCACGGCGAAGGTGGAGCATCCCGTCAGTCCCTCGGTCACGGCGAGGCGCTCGAGGGTGCCGTCGGCGAGGCGGAAGGTGGTGAGGGAGCCGTCTGCGGCGTTGGCGACGAGAACGAGAGCGGTCGTGGCGGTCATGGTTCCAGCGTAGGCGGCCGCGCGTAGGCTGGAACCATGGCACGCATCCTGATCATCGGCGGGCACGGCAAGGTCGCGCTGCAGGCCGAGCCGCTGCTGGTTCGGGCCGGACACGACGTGAGGGCGGTGATCCGCAATGCGGATCACGCCGACGATGTGGCGGCTGCCGGGGCTCATCCCGAGGTGGCCGACGTCGCGGGTCTCGACATCGCGCAGCTGACCGACCTCGTCCGCGGCTCCGACGTCGTGATCTGGTCGGCGGGCGCCGGCGGCGGTGACGCGGCTCGCACCTACGCCGTCGACCGTGACGCCGCGATCCGCACGATCGATGCCGCCGTGGCGGCGGGCGTCGACCGGTTCATCATGGTGTCCTATTTCGGTGCTGGAGCAGACCATGGCGTCGACCCCGACAACGGCTTCTTCGCCTACGCCGAGGCGAAGGCCGCTGCCGATGATCATCTGCGCGCGAGCGGCGTCGACTTCACGATCCTGGCGCCGTCCAGCCTGACCGACGACGCAGCCACCGGTCTGATCGAGACGGATGCCGAGTCGGGCACCTCGGTGTCGCGCGCCGACGTCGCCGCGGTGCTCGCGGCCGTGGTCGACGAGCCGGCGACGCGAGGGCGCACCGTGAGCTTCAACACCGGCTCGACGCCGATCGCCGCCGCGCTGGCGGCCGCTTGACGCGCGGCGCGACGATGCACGCCCCTACGCTGGACGCATGAGCAGGAGCACTCTCTGGAGCGTCGTCGGCGTGATCGTGGCGGTCGCGATCGCCTGGGTGATCGTCAACGTGATCTTCAGCGTGCTGTGGTTCGTGGCCAAGCTCGTCGTGGTGCTGGTCGTCGCGGTGATCGTCTTCTTCGTGCTGCGCCGGATGTTCTCCCGCGGCGACGAGTGAGCTCGTGCGTCCCTGCTAGCGTCGAAGGGCGCGGCCCGGGCGGGTGCGCGCGGATGCCGAGGGAGGCAACGTGACGGACCGCACCAGCTGGATCCTCGTGGACGGCGAGAACATCGATGCCACGCTTGGCGGATCGATCCTCGGCCGTCGCCCGCAGCCTGACGAGCGTCCCCGGTGGGATCGGCTCCTGGGCTTCCTCGAGGAGCGCTGGCAGCAGCCGGTGCGCGGCCTCTTCTTCCTGAATGCGTCGACGCATCTGCCGATGCCATTCGTGCAGGCGCTGCTGGCGCTGGGCTACACTCCGGTGCCGCTGTCGGGCCCCGCCGACACGAAGGTCGTCGACCTCGCCATCCAGCGGACGCTGCGGGCGCTGGAGGACCGCAGCGGCGACGTCGTTCTCGTCAGCCACGACCGTGACTTCGTCGATGACCTCGCAGCACTCGTCGACGACGACCGACGTGTCGGGCTGATCGGATTCCACGAGTTCCGCAGCAGCGAGTTCGCCGCCGTCCCGGGTATCGAGTTCTTCGATCTCGAATACGACGTGCATGCTTTCGACGCCCAGCTGCCGCGCGTGCGCGTGATCCCCATCGAAGAGTTCGACCCGTTCCAGTTCCTCGGCTGAGCGCGCGAGAACTCACGGCGCGAACATAGGTGAACGATATATCGTTCACTATCGCCGAATGATCGGCGCGATTTCGGGAGGCATCATGAACGGTTCATTCTCCGGTCCGAGCTTCGGCGGACGCGGGTTCGGCTCCGGGTCCTTCGCGGCCGGTTCGGCGGGCATGTGGGAGGCGATGGAGAATCTCCGCGCGTCCTTCGAGCAGCGCACCGGCCCCCGCATGGGACGAGGTGACGTGCGCGCGGCGGTGCTGGCCCTGCTGTCCGAGCAGCCGATGCACGGCTACCAGATCATCCAGGAGATCGAACAGCGCAGCGACGGCGCGTGGAAGCCCAGCGCCGGCTCGGTGTACCCGACGCTGCAGATGCTGGCCGACGAGGGCCTGATCGTCGCCGAGGAGGCGAACGGCCGAAAGACGTATGCGCTCACCGACGCCGGTCGCGCCGAGGCGGAAGCCTCCGCGGACCGTCCGGCGCCCTGGGAGACACCGGGTCAGCGCGACGGCGGCCGCATGAGCGCGCTGCCGAAGGCCGGCTTCGCGCTCGCGCAGGCCGTGGGGCAGGTGGGGCGCACCGGCACGCCGGAGCAGGTGCAGAGCGCCGTCGAGATCCTCGACGAGGCCCGTCGCCGCGTGTACGCGCTGCTCGCACAGGGCTGATCGGCGGTGCAGTCCGGCTCACGCGCGCGGTACCGGCGCATCCTCCGCTTCGCCGCACTGTCGCTGGCGCAGACCTGGTGGTACGACCTGTTCCTGCCGCGCGTGGGCCTCGCGCGCCTCGCCGCGCGCTCGCGCAGCGCGCGGATGCAGCGCATCGCCCGCCGCTTCCACGCGCTCGCCGTCGACCTCGGCGGTCTCATGATCAAGGTCGGCCAGTTCATGTCGTCGCGTCTGGACGTGCTGCCGCCGGAGATCACGAAAGAACTCGAGGGGCTGCAGGACGAGGTGCCGCCCGTGCCCTTCGCCGATATCCGCGCCGCAGCGGAGGCGCAGCTCGGGATGCCGCTGGAGCGCGCGTATGCCTGGTTCGACGAGACTCCGGTGGCCGCGGCATCCCTGGGGCAGGCGCACCGCGCCCGACTGACGCCGGCAGATGCGACGCTGAGCGGATTCGGCGCCGTCGTCGTGAAGGTGCAGCGCCCGGGGATCGACGAGATCGTCGACGTCGACCTGGCGGCGCTGCGCCGAGTCGCAGGGTGGCTGAGTCGCGTGCGGCTCGTCTCGGACCGCGTCGATGCGCCCGCGCTGGCCGAGGAGTTCGCCGCGACGTCGCGCGAGGAGATCGACTACCTGCACGAGGCGCAGAACGCGGAGCGATTCGCCGCGGACGTGGCGGATGATCCTGCCGTCGCCGTGCCGGAGGTCGTCTGGGAGCGCTCGACGCGCAAGGTTCTGACGCTGCAGGATGTGACGGCGATCAAGATCTCCGACGTCGCGGGTCTGCGCGCGGCCGGCATCGATGCCGTGGAGGTGGCCGAGGCCTTCGCGACGACCATGTTCACGCAGCTGTTCCGCACGGGTTTCTTCCACGCCGATCCGCACCCGGGCAACGTCTTCGTGACGCCCCGCCCCGCCGGCGCGGATGCCGCGGCGCCGGCGTGGACACTGACCTTCATCGACTTCGGCATGATGGGCACCGTCGACGACCGGCTGCGCTCAGGGCTTCGTACCGTGCTGCTGGCCGTCGCGGCTCGCGACAGCAAGAGACTGGTGCAGGGCATTCTCGATGTCGGCGCGCTCTTGCCCGGCGCCGACACGCGCGAGCTCGAGCGTGCCTACGCGAAATTGTTCGCCCGCTTCGGCGGCATGGGGTTCGCGCAATTGCGCGAGGTCGATCCCCGCGAGTTCCGCGACTTCGCGGAGGAGTTCGGCGATGTCGTGCGGAGCCTGCCGTTCCAGTTGCCGGAGAACTTCCTGCTGATCGTGCGCGCCATCTCGCTCACCTCGGGCGTCTGCAGCACGCTGGAGCCCGAGTACAACATCTGGGAGAGCATCGAGCCGTTCGCCGGTCAGGTGCTGCGTGATGAGGGCGGCAACGTCGTGAAGGACGCGCTCGCGCAGGTCGCGGAGGTCGCCACGACCGCGTGGCGTCTGCCCGGACGCCTCGACGGGCTCATCACGGGTTTCGAGGAGGGCACGGTGTCGGTCGACATGTCGCGCCTCGAACGCCGACTCGATCGCCTGGAGCGGATCGCTCAGCGTGGCCTTGCTGCGGTGGTCTTCGGCATCCTGCTCATCGGCGGCATCCTGCTGCGGGTGACCGACGAGGTCTTCGGTGTGGCGATGATGATCGCGTCGCTCGTCCCGCTCGTCGTCAGCCTCCTGCCGCGCGGTCGGCGACGGCGCCGCTAGGACGCTCCGCCTCGCGCCGCCGTGAGAAGCGCATCGACGACGGCATCGGTGACGTGCGGTGCGACGTGCAGGTTGAGGGCGGGCTCGACGAGCTCGACCTCCAGCAGTGCCAGGCCGTAGGCCCGCGAGCGCACGGTGTCGACGCGGGCGTAGAGGGGGAGCGGACCGCCGGTGACGGTCTGCACCGCCCGCACGACGGCGGTGGCGAAGGCGATCTCGTCGTCGTAGGCGGGTACCTGTTCGGGATGTTCCTCGTAGACGCCGCCGATGAGACCGCCGCCCACTTCGAGCAGGGCGCCCTTGGAGATGGCGTGCGTGAACCGTCCGTCGATGAGGTAGAGGGCCTTCTCCCACCCGCGGGACAGTTCGGGCACCTCGGGCTGGATCATCGCGGTGCCGCCGGCCTCGATGATCCGTGTCGCCAGGTCGAGGGCCCGCTCGTCGTCGGCGTCGAAGAGGCCGGTGTCGCGCGCCCCCGCCGACACCGCCGGCTTCACGACGACGCGGTCGTGCGCGGCCAGCGCCGCGCGGACGTCGTCGACGCTGTCCGCGTACGCGGTCGGCACCACGCGGATGCCGGCGCCCTCGAGGTCGGCGAGGTAGTGCTTGTCGAGGTTCCAGCGCATCGTCGCCGGGGCGTTGACGACGCGGGTGGATGCCGCCGCGCGCTCGAGCCAGGCCTGGAACTCAACGGGACGCTCGGGGTAGTCCCACGGGGAGCGGATCGCGAGCAGGTCGAAGGCGGCGAGATCGACGGTGTCGTCGTGCCAGACGACGGCCTCGGCCGCCGCGCCGCGAGCGCGGAGTGCATCCAGGAGCACCGGGGTGTCGTGGTCGGGGTCTTCGTCGGAGTAGAAGGCGGCGTCGGTGACGACGATGCCGATCCGCGGTGCAGGCGAGGTCACGAGAGACCACCCTACCGAGGGCGTTCTCCTTGACCGGGCCCCTCCCGGGCGGCAGGCTGGCGGGAAGACCACGGAGGTGTCATGGCAGCCACGGCCGTTCCCCTCGTCGAGAGCAGCACGCTCCCCGGCGTCATCCTCGTCGAGCGCGTGCGTCGACTCGTCCTGCTGTCGGTGCTTCTCGCGTGCGGCTACGGCATGTTCGTGCGCGGTCAGAAGCAGTCGTGCATCGGGCAGGCCTCGGGACCGGGCGCGTGCGCGGAACTCGTTCTGAGTCCGAGCCCTCTGGTCTTCGTCGCGGCCGCCATCATCGTGCTGCTCTCGCTCAAGCGTGTTGTTCATCACGCGGCATCCGATGACGATGCGCGGCGGATTCTCGGGCGCGCGGCCACCGGTGTCGTCGTGCTCTTCGTCGTCGCGACGGTCGTGTCGCTGACGTGGCTCGCACTGGTGCCGGTGCCGGACCCTGGCGAGCCGTACGCGATCGCTTTCCCGTTCCCCTTCGCGTCCGGCGAGTTGCGTATGACCCCGTAGCGGCCGACGCGTCGTAGCCTGAACGGGTGCCCTCCGACTCCACCGCTTCCGCCGCCGGGGCACGCGCCGAGTTGGCCGCTCTGGCTCGCGATGGCCGGGACTGGGGAGTGCCACGGCGCCAACTGCCCGCAGCGGCCTCGCCGCGCGCCGCCGCCGTGCTGATCCTGTTCGGCGTGCTGGATGCCGTGCCGAGTGCGCGCGCGGCGCAGGATGCCGCGGTCTCGCGCGATCTCGACGTCCTGCTGCTCGAACGGGCGACCACGCTTCGTGCTCACCCGGGGCAGGTCGCCTTTCCTGGAGGACGGCTCGATCCCGGCGACTCCGGACCGATCGCCGCCGCACTGCGCGAAGCCGAGGAGGAGACGGGGCTCGATCCGGCCGGCGTCGAGGTGCTGGGCGCACTGCCGCCCGTGCCGTTGGATTTCTCCGGGCACCTCGTCACGCCCGTGTTGGGGTGGTGGCGGCATCCGTCGCCCGTGCGTGTCGTCGACGATGCGGAGTCCGCCGCCGTGTTCCGCGCACCGGTGGCCGACCTGCTCGACCCGCGCAACCGCGGGGTGACGGTGATCGAGCGCGAAGGGAAGACGTGGCGCGGGCCCGCCTTCGAGGTGCAGGGTCATCTCGTCTGGGGTTTCACCGCGATGGTGATCGACGCGCTGTTCGACCGGCTCGGCTGGACCGAGCCGTGGGACCTGGGCGCCCAGACCCGGCGCATACCGCTGCCGATCTAGGCTGCCGGGCGCCCTGTGCCCGCGGCGGCGCGGGTCCGAAACGGGGACCCGATCTGCGGTGTGCGCGACGTCGTGAGCACCGTTTGCGACCCCGCGTTCCGTGTGGCTGCTGGGCGTTTCGCCAGCACGCCCGATGAACATGCTCGGTCCGCGGAGTTGGCGCGGACCGGCGTGTGACGATCGGCGAGCACGATCGGAGAAGGAACACATGGACGAACGTCGGCAGGCGCGCGACGCACTCTCGCGACGAACCCTCCTGACCGCGGGCGTGGGGTCTGCAGCGGCGCTGGCGCTCTCGGCGTGCTCCGCGGTGGCGTCGGGCGCCGTGCCGGCGACCGAACGCGCGCCCTCGGCATCCGCTTCTGCCAACGGCGCGCCGCTGATCATGCTCATCCGGCATGCCGAGAAACCGGCGGCATCCGGGGTGCCGTACGGTGTGGGGCCCGACGGCTCGCAGGATGCCGAGTCGCTCACCGTCGCCGGATGGCAGCGTGCTGGTGCGCTCGTGGGACTGCTCGACCCGCGCACGTCGCAGGGCCCGGTGCCCGTGCGTGCGGGTCTCGGGCGCCCGACGCGCCTCATCGCGGCCGATCCGGAGAAGGGGAGCAAACGCCCCGCGCAGACCGTGACCCCGTTGGCCGTGCGGCTGGGGCTCACTCTGGAGACGATGTGGAAGAAGGACGACACGGCCGCGCTCGCTACCGCCCTGCGCACGACGACAGGGTGCACGCTCGTCGCGTGGGAGCACGAACTGATCCCCGACATCCTGAGCGGTCTCGGATCGATCGACCCGTCACCGCCGGCCGCGTGGCCCGGGGATCGATTCGACCTGGTGTGGTGCCTGAGCCCCGCGGATGCCGGGGCGTGGCGGTTCACGCAGGTGCCGCAGCTGCTGCTCGCCGGGGACCTTCTCGCGACCGCCTGAGCGACAACGGCCGTCGCGGCGGCTGATAGGATCTTCGACGGAAGTGTGTCCGAGCGGCCTAAGGAGCATGGCTGGAATCCATGTAGGCGGGGTAACTCGCCTCGCAGGTTCAAATCCTGTCACTTCCGCTCAGCCGAGAACCCCGTCCACGCGAAAGCCTGGGCGGGGTTCTCGCGTTACGGCGCTCCGTCGGGGCGGCGACGTTCGACCAGGATCGTGTCGCGCCACTGACCCGCCCACGGTCCGTAGGTCATGAGCGCGATGCGCTCCCGGTGACCGACGCGGCGGAACCCCGCTCGCTCGTGAAGGGCGAGGCTCGCATGGTTGTCCGGGAAGATGCTCGACTGCACGGTCCATACCCCGGCGGCATCCACCGCCTCGACGAAAGCGGCAAGCAGCGCCCGTCCCACACCGCCCCCGCGAACGCGGGCGGCGACGTACACCGAGTGTTCGACGACGCCGCGGTACACCTCGCGGGTGGAGACGGCCGACGCGGCGACCCAGCCGGTGACGCCGCCGTCGGCGTCGACGGCGACCAACCGGCCGACGCCGAGCTTGCCGGTGTCGAAGGCCTCCCACGCGGGCGGCTCAGCCTCGAAGCTGGCGTTTCCCGTGGCGAGGCCTTCGCGATAGATCGCCTCGACCTCCGGCCAATCTTCGGGCCGCATCGCGCGGATCGCGACCGCCTTCACGGGCGGAGCGCGTTCGCGGCCTGGTCGAGGGCATCGGTGACGACGCGGAAGTACGCCCAGCGCCCGCGCTGCTCACGCGTGGCGAGCCCGGCATCCACGAGAAGCTTCATGTGGTGGGACACGGTCGGCTGGGAGAGGCCGACCGGTGCGGTGAGGTCGCAGATGCAGGCTTCACCGCCCTGCGATGCGGCGATCAGCGACAGCAGGCGCACCCGCGTGGGGTCGCCGAGCGCCTTGAAGGTGCGGGCGAGCATCTCTGCCTCATCCGCAGTCAATGCATTCGCGGGCGCGGTCGAGCGGCACCCGTCGGCGGTGTTCGTCAGGAGGGGCAGCAGCGTCGGCATCTTTCGATTGTGCACCTCGTATTGACATCTGTCGATGCATGCCGGAATCTTTACCCATCGACAGATGTCGATACGAAGGAGGACTCCGGTGGATGACGTACTGCCCGTCGTCGTGATCGGCGCCGGCCCCCAGGGGCTCGCCGCCGCCGCTCACCTGATCGAGCGCCGGATGCCGGTCGTCGTGCTCGAAGCGGGAGACACTCCGGCCGCTGCGGTGGCCGAGTGGGGCCATGTGCGCCTGTTCTCCGACTGGTCCGAGCTCGTCGATGCCGCCAGCGCTCGCCTTCTTGACGCGACGGGCTGGACACCGCCGCCGAGCGGCTACCCCACCGGCGCGCAGTGGATCGGTCGCTATCTCGCACCGCTGGCCGACGCGCTCGGCGATCGTGTTCGTTACGGCGCGCGCGTCGTCGGCGTCTCGCGGTCGGGACGCGACCGCCTCGTCGATGCCGGTCGCGGCGATCAGCCCTTCACGGTGCACGTCCGACCGACCGGCGGCGACGACTACCGCCTCGCGGCACGCGCCGTCATCGACGCCTCCGGTACGTGGGAGACCCCCAACCCCGCGGGTGCGGACGGTCTGCCGGCTCTCGGCGAGCGCGCGGCGGCCGACCGGCTCAGCTACCGCATCCCCGATTTCCGAGATCGCTCCGGGTTCGAGGGCAGACACACCGTCGTCGTCGGTTCCGGGCATTCCGCCCTCACCGCGGTCTTGGCCCTGGCACGGATGGCGCGCCGCGACCCGTCCACGACGGTGACCTGGGCGCTGCGTCGTGCGAGCGCGCGGAAGGCGTTCGGCGGGGGTGAAGCAGACGAGCTGCCCGCGCGCGGAGCCCTCGGCATCCGAGCGAAGGAGTTCGTGGATGCCGGTCTCGTCTCGCTCGTGACGGGGTTCCGCGTGGAACGCGTCACGGATGCCGGTGATGGCGTGGTCCTCGTGGCGGAGGACGGTCGTCACCTCGCTGCCGACAGGGCCGTCGTGCTCACCGGGTTCCGCCCCGACCTGTCGTTCCTGTCGGAGCTGCGTCTGGAGCTCGACTCCACCTTGCAGGCTCCCGTTCGCATCGCCGCCGAGGTGGATCCGAACGTGCACTCGTGCGGCTCGGTCGCCGCCACCGGCGCCGCCGACCTCGCCCACCCCGAACCGGGTTTCTTCATCGTCGGCGCGAAGTCGTACGGCCGCGCGCCGACCTTTCTCGCGCTCACCGGGTACGAGCAGGTGCGCAGCGTCGTGGCCGACGTGGCGGGCGATCACGAGGCCGCACGGCGTGTCGAGCTGGTCTTGCCCGATACTGGCGTGTGCGGCGGTGCCGGGCTCTTCGACGCCTCGGGCGCTTCACGTGGCGGCGCTTGCTGCGCACCGCCGCCTCAGCCCGTCTCGATCATCCCGACCGCGCCCGCCCTCTCCTGACACCCGAACGAGGAATCCATGACCGACTCCACCAAGCCCGCCGTCCTCTTCGTCTGCGTGCACAACGCCGGCCGCTCTCAGATGGCCGCCGGATACCTCCGTGCGCTCGCCGGCGACCGCATCGATGTGTTCTCGGCCGGCAGCGAGCCGGGCAACGCGGTCAACCCGGCAGCCGTGGCCGTGATGGCCGAAGAAGGCATCGACCTGTCCTCGGCCACCCCGCAGATTCTGACAACGGACGCCGTGCGCCAGGCCGACGTCGTCATCACGATGGGATGCGGGGATGCATGCCCCATCTTCCCCGGAAAGCGCTACGAGGATTGGCAGCTGACCGACCCGGCGGGCCAGCCCGTCGAGGTCGTCCGCGGGGTGCGTGACGACATCAAGGGCCGGGTGCAGGAACTCATCGCCAGCCTGAGCTGACCGGCTGCGGCTCGAGGGGGCGGGAAACGAATCCCGACCGCCGGGAATGCGCCGGTCATCGCCGCCGTTGGAGTGACGGGCGGTCCGCGCTCGCGTGTCACCCGCGTCATCGTGCGTCATCGTGACTCGCGAGTGCACCGGCCGCGACGTAACGTCGACACCCTGCGAAGTTCCACCCGGCATCCGCCGACACAGGAGATATCCCCCTCATGAGTTCCACCAGCACCACCGCGCCCGCCGCGCGTCCGCCCAAGCCGAAGAAGCCGTTCTACCGCTCGTTCGGCTTCCAGATCACGGTCGCGCTGATCGCCGGCATCCTGCTCGGCATCCTCGCCCTGAACCTCGGTCCGGATGCCGCGGGTAACCCCAACGGCCTGTCCGCGACCCTGTCGACCATCGGTTCGTCCTACGTGACGCTGCTGAAGGCTGCCGTCGTCCCGCTCATCTTCCTCGCGGTCGTCGCCAGCATCACGCAGCTGCGCAACGTGACCAACGCCGCGCGGCTGGCGGGTCAGACCCTGCTGTGGTTCGGGATCACGGCGCTCATCGCCGTGACCATCGGCATCGTCCTGGGCATCACGATCCAGCCCGGTAACCGCGTCGCCCACGACCAGCTCACGACCGGCGCCCCCTACACGGTCGGCACGTGGTGGAACTTCCTCAAGGGCCTCATTCCGCAGAACGTCCTGGGTCTGACCGTCTCGAGCTCCGCAAGCGACTCCGGTGCGATCACCTCGACGGTCGGATTCAACGTGCTCCAGGTCATCGTGGTCTCGGTCGCTGTCGGCATCGCCGCGCTCAAGGTCGGCAAGCGCGCCGAGCCGTTCGTCGCGTTCACGCAGTCGTCGCTGAAGATCGTGCAGCGAGTGCTCTGGTGGATCATCCGCATCGCGCCCCTCGGCACGCTCGGCCTCATCGCCTCGGCGGTCGTGCAGTACGGCACCGACAAGCTGCTCACGCTGGTTTGGTTCGTCGTGGCCGTCTACGTCGGACTCGTGCTCGTGCTGTTCGTCGTCTACCCGATCCTCGTCAAGAGCCACGGCCTGTCGATCAAGCAGTACTTCTCCGGCGTCTGGCCGGCCGTGCAGCTCGGGTTCGTCTCGCGCTCCTCGATCGGCACACTCCCGCTGACCCAGCGCGTGACCGAGCGCAACCTCGGCGTGCCGCGCGAGTACGCCTCGTTCGCGGTGCCGCTGGGCGCCACGACCAAGATGGACGGCTGCGCCGCGATCTACCCGGCGATCGCCGCGATCTTCGTCGCCCAGTTCTTCGGCATCGAGCTGAACATCGTGTCGTACCTGCTGATCGCGCTCGTCTCGGTCGTGGGCTCGGCGGCCACGGCCGGCACCACCGGCGCGACGGTCATGCTCACGCTGACCCTCTCCACCCTCGGCCTGCCGCTGGAGGGTGTCGGTCTGCTCCTCGCGATCGACCCGATCCTCGACATGGGCCGCACCGCGGTCAACGTCGCAGGCCAGGCCCTGGTGCCCACGATCGTCGCGAAGCGCGAGGGCATCCTCGACCGCGAGCTGTACGACGCGCCGCGCGACGGCGAGCCGTTCGCCGACGACTCGGCCGACGACGCCGACGAGCAGGCCCCGGCACTCGCGCGCCGCTGATGACTGATCGCGACGCGCCGGTTCAGGCCGGCGCGTCGCGATCGGCCAGGCCGGAGCCCGGCCGCACGACGAGCGACCACGGCAGCGCCACGACGCGCGCGCGCCGCGCTGCGGGCAGTGCCGCCAGCATGGCCGATCGGATGCCGACAGCGGCGCTCATCGCGGCGGTATCCGGGCCCGCGCCGGCCGCGTCCGCCGCGTAGTTCGCCCGCTCGACGGCGGCCACGAGCTGAGACATCGGCGTCGCGGGGGCGCCCCCGGCGCTGACGAGGAAGGCGCCGAAGGCGCGTGGCGAGCGCGACGACGGCACCGGCAACCCCGCGTCGATCGCGGTGTCCTGCACGAGGCGCCACGCGGCGGTCACCGTTCCGCGCCGGCGCAGCATGAGCCGCCGCACCGCCCCCGCCACCCCCGGCAGCGCGGCGACCACGATGACGGCGCCGAGGATGCTCAGCAGCGGACGCAGATCGATCAGCGTCGGGCCCGAGCCTGCGGCATCCGTCTGCGCGCCCTGCTGCGGATCGTTCACGTCGGCCGTCGGAGCGGTCGTCGGAGCGGTCGTCGCCTCCGGAGTGGCCGAGGTCGTCGGCGGCGTGGTCGCGGTCGAGGCGGCGCTGTCGAACCGCGTCTCGGTGCCGAGGCCTTTGGTCGGCTCGAACGGGACCCATCCGATGCCGCGGAAGTACACCTCGGGCCACGCGTGCAGTTGGCGCCCCGTCACATCGATGACGCGCTGGCCGTCGATGACCTGGCCCGTGAACGAGCCGGGAAGGAACCCGACCACGATCCGCGTCGGCATGCCGAGGCTGCGAGCCATGAGGGCGAAGGCGCCCGCGAAGTGCACGCAGTATCCGGTCTTGGCTTGGAGGAAGGCGGCCACGGCGTCGACGCCCTGTCCGTCGAAGCCGTCCTGCACCGGCGCGTCGAGCGAGTAGGTGAACTCCGGACCGCGGAACCAGTCCTGCAGAGCGATGAGCTTGTCGTAGTCGGTGGCGGCCTGCGCGGTGACCTGGCGAGCGAGCTGCGCGATGATCGGCGGGCTGCCTGCCGGGATGGAGTCCACGTCGATGCGCAGGCCCGCACCTCCTGCCGACGAGGCGCGGATCTGCTCGAGCGTCGGCTGGGCGATGTCGGAGACGACCGTGTACTGCTGTCCCTGCGTCGCTCCGGCCGCGCCGGCGACGGTGCGGTTGTACGGGGCGAACTGCCACGCCCCGGTCAATCCGTCGACCTCGGTGGCCGGGTAGGGGACGGGCGCGTACGCCGACGCGAGGTTCTTGATCGCGACGGTCGTGCGGGTCTGTACGACGGCGATGTCCGCCGAGAGCTCGACGGGCTCGAGCGGCGCTGCGCTCAGATCGACCGTGCTCGTGCGATCGGGCTGCCACACCGTGCCATCGAACAGCGACAGCGTCGCCACGCGCAGGTAGGGCACGCTGGTGCCGTCGGTGCGCAGGGTGAGCACCGTCGCGCCGTCCTGGCGACGCAGGTCTTTGCCGAGATCCAGCGACGGATCGATCATCGTGGAGGTCCCGAACCCCGCCGCGGGAACCGACGCTTGCAGCGTGGGTCCGACCGCGAGCGCCGCGATGATCGCGACGGCGCCGATCGAGGTGGCGACGGCCGCGACGCCGCCGGCGCGGGCGGTGACGGCGCGTGGGGACGCGGCGGCGCTGGGTGTCTCGCGGGTGCGGGTCTCGGCGCGGATGAGCAGCAGCACGGATGCCGCGAGCAGGACGAACGCCACGACGTCCACCCCGGCAGGTACGGCGATGGCCGGGATGAGCCAAACGGCGACCAGGGCGACGCTGGCCAGCAGCGGCATCCGTGCGGTGACGACGACGTGATCGAGGGCGACGGTCAAAAGCCCTAGCGACGCGACGATGAGGAACACCAACGGCTGCGTCGGCGTCAGGGGAGCGACGCCGTCCGCGATGAGGGTGGATGCCGCAGCGATCGTGCGGGGCAGTGCCTCGACGAGCCCGCCGGTCGGGATCACGCCCAGGAGGGCGTTCGCCGGGAAGAAGACAGCGGTGACCGCCCCGGTCCACACGGCGAGTTCGACGAGCGTGACGACGATCACCGGCAGTCGCAGTCGGCGCAGCCCGTAACCGAGGGCGAGCAGTGCGAACGGAAGGGCGATCGCGCCCCACAGCCATGAGCCGCTCTGCACGACGCGGGTCAGGGGGACGAGCGTGCTGAGGATGCCGAGCCACAGCGCCACCGCGAGGCGCAGCTCTCCGCGGCGGCGGCGCTCACGAGGCGGCATGGTGCACGCTCCGCGTCTCGCGCGACGCCAGCGCGTCGCTCCAGGCGGCGGCGACGTCGCCGCCCGCGGTCAGCGCGCCGACGCGCCAGCCGGTGTCCACGGCGGCGGCCCGCGCCTCGCGTGCCTCTGATACGGGAAGAAGGATCGGCATGGTGCTGTGGTGCGGCACGGGGGCGAGCGCGACGACGTCCGCGGTCGTGAGGCCACCGGTCACGACGATCACGGGACCGGCCGCGATTCCCGTGAACAATCGGGCGAGCGCCTCGAGGGGGAGATCGCGCCGTGCGGTGATCGTGGCGAGGGCGACGGCGAGATGCTCGACGCCCGCCGTGTCGCCCCCCTCGATCGGATCGCACAGCACGGCGCCGTCGGCGTCGATCACGGTGACGAGGTAGCCTTCGCGCACCAATCGCGCCGTCGTCGAGACGCAGGCGGAGACCGCCGTCTCGAAGGCGGGGTCGGCCCCCGCGGCACGCCCCGCGGCCGGCGACCAGCGTGCCGCGCCGCGATCGAGCACGACGACGGCTTCGGGGGTCGTCTCCTGCTCCTCCTGACGCACCATCAGCTCGTCGCGATGAGCGCTGGCACGCCAGTGGATGCGTCGCATCGAGTCGCCGGGTGCATACGTGCGCGGGATCAGGTTGTCGGCGCCCTGACCCATCCGATCCGTCACGCTGCGGGTGCTGCCCCCGGCGTCGCCGGGGAGGTCGTGCAGCTCGTCGAGATCGACGATCTCGGGCACGATCACCAGCGGCGAGGTGTCGCCGACCGTTCGGCGCCGCCGTGTGAAGCCGAACGGATCGGTCGTCACGAGTGCCAAGGGCCCCACGCGGCGAAGTCCACGGCGCTCGGCGCGCACGGCGTAGTCGACCTCGACCTGCGACGGGCCGGCGATCGCCGACCCGGTCGGCGGCAGCACGCCGTCCGGCGCGGCGCCGGCCGTGGATGCCGCGACCACGCCGTCGGGCACGGCGTCGCGCCACCGCGCCTCGCTGGTGGGCAGAGAGGAACGGATCTCGACGGTGAGGCGTACCCGCACCTCGCTGCCGGCGGCGGCGACGTCGGGGGAGAAGGCGCGGGTCACCCGCGCGGAGCTCGGGAGCAGGTACAGGGTGGCGGCGCTGACGACCACGGCTGCCGCCAACAGCGCGCCCACGTAGGCGAGTTCCGCGATGCCGAAGCGCTGGGCCAGCATGCCGCACGCCGCGGCGAGCATCAGTGCGCCCAGGCCGCGCAGGGTCAGCGGCAGGCGAGACAGCAGGGGCCAGCGGGGCATCGGGCGCTCTCGATCAGCGTGTCGCGAGCGGCACGCGCACCGCGCCGACGATCGCGCGCAGCACGGCGCCGATCGTCTCCGTGCTGGAGCGGCCTCGAGCCGACGCGGTGCCACGCGACGCGATCAGTCGATGAGCGAACACCGGCTCGACGAGCGCCGCCACGTCATCCGGAATGACGAACTCGCGTCCGTCCAGAGCCGCGCGCACCTTGGCGGCGCGCACGAGCTGCAAGGTCGCACGGGGGCTGGCCCCGAGGCGCAGGTCGGGGTGCTCGCGTGTCGCCCGCGACAGCCCGACGGCGTACTCTTCGACGGCGGGGGAGACGTGCACACCGCGCACCCAGGTGATGAGGGCCCTGATGTCGCCGGCGCCGAGCACGGGAGTGAGCGCGTCGAGGGGGTTGATGCGCTCGCGCTGACGCAGCATCAGGACTTCGCTCTCGGCATCCGGGTAGCCCATGGAGATGCGCATCATGAAGCGGTCGCGCTGCGCCTCGGGCAGGGCATACGTGCCCTCCATCTCGAGCGGGTTCTGCGTCGCGACGACGAGGAACGGGTCGGCGAGCGGGTGGCTGGTGCCGTCGACGGTGACCTGATGCTCCTCCATCGCCTCCAGAAGAGCCGACTGCGTCTTCGGTGAGGCCCGGTTGATCTCGTCGGCGATGACGATCTGAGCGAAGACGGCACCCGGCTTGAACTCGAACTCGCGATCGACGGGGTTGTAGACACTCACCCCCGTCACGTCGCCGGGGAGAAGGTCGGGCGTGAACTGGATGCGACGCACGCTCGCGTCGACGGATGCCGCGAGCGCCCGCGCCAGCATCGTCTTACCGACCCCGGGCACATCCTCGATGAGGAGGTGTCCTTCGGCGAGGAGGCAGACGAGCGCGGCGCGCACGGCATCCGGTTTGCCGTCGATGACGCGCGTGATCGAGGATTCGATGGCCTCGGCCGCGCGAGCGAACGATTCGGCGGTGAGCGGGTGGTCGGGCATGCGTCTCCCTGTCTCAGCGGCGGTGCTTGCTCGATGCTAACCCGGCTGGCGAGGGGGGAGCCCGTCGTCGGGTAAACTCGCATACAGCTCTCCGCGAGGCGGCACCCAGGCCAACTCCCCCAGGACGGAAACGTAGCAAGGGTAACCAGGCTCTGCCGGGTTCGCGGAGAGTCTTTCTTTTGCCCGGAATCTCCGGTGCCCGGCTCGTCCTGCGGCCCCGACACGGCGCGGCTTCCGTCCCGCCGGAAGGTTTTCTCCGGCAGATCCCTGCCGGGTCGCAGCGCCCCCCACCTAGGCTGGAACCCGTGGCGCAGAGCATCTACATCACCTCCACCGAGGGGCTGTCCGGCAAATCGACCATCGTCCTCGGAGTGCTCGACGCACTGACCCGTTCCACTCCCCGTGTGGGCGTGTTCCGGGCCATCGCCCGTTCGATCGACGAACGCGACTACGTGCTCGAGATGCTCCTCGATCACATCGGCGTCGACCTCGACTACGAGGAGGCCGTGGGCGTCACCTACGACGACGTGCGACGAGACCCGGATGCCGCGCTCTCGCGCATCGTCGAGCGGTTCAAGGCCGTCGAGGCGAAGTGCGACGCGGTCGTCGTGGTCGGCAGCGACTTCACGGACGTCGGCTCGACCAGCGAGCTCGGCTACAACGCCCGCATCGCGGCGAACCTCGGCGCTCCCGTGCTGGTCGTGCTCAACGGTCGGGCAGACCAGGGCGACCGCCTCGGGGTGAGCGTTCCGCGCACGCCGCAGCAGCTGGCGCAGCTCACCGAACTCGCCCTCACCGACATCACGCACCAGCGCGCCGAGCTGTTCGCGGTCATCACCAACCGCGCCGACCCCGCGCACCTCGACGAGATCAACGCGGCGATCGGCGACGTCGTGCGCGGCGTGCCCGCGGTCGACGGCAATCGTGAGGCCGAGGTCGCGGTGTGGTCCATCCCCGAAGACGTGTTCCTCGTCGCCCCGGCCGTCCGCGACATCATGCTCGCCCTCGGCGGCACGCTTCTTCGTGGTGACGAGGCGCTGCTCGTGCGCGAAGTGCTGGACGTGGTCGTCGCGGGTATGTCGCTCAACAACATCCTCCCGCGCCTCACCGAGGGGGCCATCGTCATCGTGCCGGCCGATCGCACCGAGGTGCTGCTCGGACTGCTGCTGGCGAACTCGTCGGGCACCTTCCCCTCGATCGCGGGCATCATCCTCAACGGTCCGTTCCCGCTGCCACCGGCCGTGCAGGACCTCATGGTGGGCCTGGACTCGCCGCTTCCGATCATCCAGACCGACCTGGACACGTACGACACCGCCGTCCGGGTCATGAGCACCCGCGGCCGCCTCGCCGCCGGCTCGCAGCGCCGCTACGACACGGCGCTGGCCCTGTTCGAGCAGCACGTCGACACCGACGAGTTCACGCGTGCCCTCGGGCTCGCCCACTCCACCGTCGTGACGCCGCTGATGTTCGAGTACCAGCTCCTGGAGCGCGCCCGCACCGGCCGTAAGCGCATCGTGCTGCCGGAAGGCGGCGACGACCGCGTGCTGAGGGCGGCGGCCACCGTGCTCGCCCGTGGCATCGCCGACCTGACGATCCTCGGCGACGAGGCGGAGGTGCGTGGTCGCGCGGTGGAGCTCGGCCTCGACCTGAGCGCCGCGCAGGTGTTGAGCCCGTTCGACCCGCAGATCGTGCACCGCTTCGCCGAGGAGTACGCCGAGCTGCGCAAGCACAAGGGCATCACGTACGAGAAGGCGGCCGACACCATCACCGACGTGTCGTACTTCGGCACGATGATGGTGCACCTGGGGCTGGCCGACGGCATGGTGTCGGGCGCCGCCCACACGACGGCGCACACCATCCGACCCGCGTTCGAGATCATCAAGACGCGCCCGGGCGTCTCAGTCGTCTCCAGTGTGTTCCTCATGGCGCTCGCCGACCGCGTGCTCGTCTACGGTGACTGCGCCGTGATCCCCGACCCGACCGCCGCGCAGCTGTCGGACATCGCCATCTCGTCGGCCGCCACGGCACGTCAGTTCGGCATCGAGCCGCGCATCGCGATGCTCTCCTACTCCACCGGGGAGTCCGGGTCGGGGGAGGACGTCGACAAGGTCCGCGAGGCGACCGCCTTCGTCCGCGAGCGTGCGCCCGAGCTGCTCGTCGAGGGCCCGATCCAGTACGACGCCGCGGCCGACGCTGCCGTCGCCAAGGCGAAGATGCCCGACTCCGCCGTCGCGGGACGGGCGACCGTGTTCGTCTTCCCCGACCTCAACACCGGAAACAACACGTACAAGGCGGTGCAGCGCTCGGCGGGTGCGATCGCCATGGGACCGGTGCTCCAGGGACTCAACAAGCCCATCAACGACCTGTCGCGCGGCGCGCTGGTCGAAGACATCGTCAACACGATCGCCATCACCGCGATCCAGGCGCAGAACCAGCAGCAGGGAAACAACGCATGACCGTCGTCCTCGTCATCAACAGCGGCTCCTCGTCGTTCAAGTATCAGCTCGTCGACGTCGAGTCCCAGACGGCGCTCGCGTCGGGTCTCGTCGAGCGCATCGGACAGGAGACCGGCTCGGCCCGCCACAAGGTGGGGGATGCCGATCACTCGCGCGAACTGCCGATCCCCGACCACACCGCCGGCTTCCGCGTGATGCTCGACGCGTTCGAGGAGTACGGTCCGTCGCTGGTCGAGACCCCGCCGTCGGCGGTGGGGCACCGCGTCGTCCAGGGCGGCGCCCGCTTCTTCCGCCCGACGCTGATCGACGATCTGGTCGAGATCAACATCGACGAGCTGTCGGTGCTCGCCCCCCTGCACAACCCCGGGGCGCTGCAGGGCGTCCGCGCCGCGCGCGCCGCGTTCCCTGCCCTGCCGCACGTCGCCGTGTTCGACACGGCCTTTCACCAGACGCTCCCGCCGGCGGCGTACACCTATGCGATCGACCAGACGATCGCGCGCAAGCACCGCATCCGCCGCTACGGCTTCCACGGCACCAGTCACAAGTTCGTCAGCGAGGCCGCCGCGGCGTATGTGGAGCGGCCTCTGCGAGAGCTCAAGCAGCTCGTGCTGCACCTGGGCAACGGCGCCTCCATCACCGCGATCGATGGTGGGCACTCGGTCGACACCTCAATGGGCCTCACCCCCCTGGAAGGCCTGGTCATGGGCACCCGCTCCGGCGACCTCGACCCCTCGGTGCTGCTCGTGCTCGCCCGTCGCGAGGACATGAGCCCCGGGGAGCTGGACGAGTTCCTCAACAAGCGCAGCGGTGTGCTGGGGCTGGCCGGCGTGTCGGACATGCGTGACATCGAGGAGCGCCGCGCCGAGGGTGCGGGGGCGGCCATGCTCGCCTTCGACGTCTACATCCACCGACTGCGTGCCTATATCGGCGCCTACATCGCACAGCTCGGCGGCGTGGATGTCATCTCGTTCACCGCCGGGGTGGGGGAGAACTCCCCTCTCGTGCGGGCGGAGGCGATGGCAACGCTCGGATTCCTCGGCATCCGCATCGATCCGACGCGCAACGAGGCCCGCGAACGCGGCATCCGCACCATCTCCACCGACGACTCCGCCGTCACCGTGCTCGTCGTTCCCACCAACGAGGAGCTGGAGATCGCGCGGCAGACCCTCGCGGTCGTCGCTTCGTGACGCGCACGGCGCACCGGGCCACTACGCTGAACCCGTGACAGCCGAGCTTCCCGAGCTTCCCGACCTGCGCGCACTCGACGGCGTGCTCTTCGACCTGGACGGCGTGCTGACGCCGACGGCCGACGTGCACATGCACGCGTGGCAGTCGATGTTCACCGAGCTGTTCACCTCGTGGGGGATCGAGCCGCCGTACACGGAGGACGACTACTTCCGCTATCTCGACGGAAAGCAGCGCTACGACGGCGTCGCGAGCCTCCTGCGCTCGCGCGACGTGGAAGTGCCGTGGGGGGACCCGTCCGACCCGATCACCGCCGACACGGTCTGCGGCATCGGCAACCGCAAGAACGAGGTGTTCGCCCGCGTGCTGCGCACCGACGGCATCGCCCCGTATCCGGGCTCTCTCGCGCTGATCGAGCAGCTGCGCGCCGCGGGGACTCCGATCGGCGTCGTGTCGAGCTCGAAGAACGCCGAAGAGGTGCTGACGATCGCCGGCATCCGTGAGTTCTTCCCCGTCGTCGTCGATGGGGTGGTCTCGGCGCGAGAGGGGCTGCGCTCCAAGCCCGCCCCCGACATGTTCGCGGCCGGTGCCCGCATGCTCGGCGTCGATCCCGCCCGCAGCGCCGCGGTCGAAGACGCCCACTCCGGCGTCGCGTCGGCGGCGGCCGCCGGCTTCGGCCTCGTCGTGGGCGTCGACCGCGGCGCCGGGGCGCAGGCGCTGCTCGATTTCGGCGCGACGCTCGTCGTCGACGATCTCTCGGCTTTCGTCACCCGATGACCGGCCCTTCCGACGAAAGGATGGACAGGATGGATCGCGACCGTTTTCCGATCGACCCGTGGCGCCTCGTGGAGACGCGCTTCTCCCTGGACGACGTCGGGGTCACCGAGACGCTGTTCGCGCTCGGCAACGGCTATCTGGGCCTGCGCGGCAATCAGCCCGAGGGCCGCCACGCCCACGAGCACGGCACGTTCATCAACGGCTTCCACGAGATCTTCCCGATCCGTCACGCCGAGCAGGCCTACGGCTTCGCCGAGGTCGGGCAGACGATCATCAACGCTCCAGACGCCAAGGTCATGCGCGTCTACGTCGACGATGAGCCCCTGTCGTTCGACGTCGCCGACATCCGCGAGTACGAGCGCGCGTTGGACATGCGCGCGGGCACGCTCACGCGTCACGTCCGGTGGATGACGCCGAGCGGCAAGGACGTCGTGATCGACTTCGAGCGGATGGTCTCCTTCGAGGAGCGTCATCTCGCCGTCATGCGCGTCACCGTGACGGTGCTCAACAGCGATGCGCCGGTGACGATCAGCTGCCAGATCGTCAACCGCCAGGACGGGCAAGACGTCTACGGTGGATCGGCGCCCGGCGGCGCTGCGAAGAAGGGCTTCGACCCGCGCAAGGCGGAGAAGATCGAAGACCGCGTCCTGCACCCCGAGGAGTACTGGCAGGACGGCGACCGCGTCGCCCTGTCGTACCGGGTGAACGCGTCGGGGATGACGATGGCGGTCGTCGCCGACCACATCGTCGACACCGAGAACGAGTACTCCTCGCGCACGCTCATCGAACCCGACATCGCGAAGAACGTCTATCGCGTGCAGGCGAAGGCGGGCGTGCCGGTGACGGTCACGAAGCTCGTCAGCTATCACACGTCGCGCGGCGTCCCTGCGCGCGAGCTCGTCGATCGGGGTCGCCGCGCGCTCGATCGCGTGGGTGCCGAGGGCGTCTCTCGGCAGTTCGAGCGCCAGCGGGCCTGGATGGACGCGTTCTGGGACCGTTCCGACGTCGCCATCGGCGGTCACGACGACCTGCAGCAGGCGACACGCTGGTGCCTGTTCCAGCTCGCGCAGGCAGCGGCCCGCGCCGACGGTCAGGGCGTTCCCGCCAAGGGTGTGTCGGGCTCGGGGTACAGCGGTCACTACTTCTGGGACACCGAGATCTACGTGCTCCCGTTCCTCATGTACACGACCCCGCTCTGGGCTCGCAACGCGCTGCGGATGCGCTACCTCATGCTGCCGGCCGCGCGTCGTCGGGCCGCTCAGCTCAACGAGGCGGGGGCCCTCTTCCCGTGGCGCACGATCAGCGGTGAAGAGGCGTCGGCCTACTACGCCGCCGGCACCGCGCAGTACCACATCAACGCCGACGTCAGCTTCGCGCTCGCCAAGTACGTGCGTGCCACGGGCGACGACGAGTTCCTGTACCGCGAGGGCGTGGACATCGCCGTCGAGACGGCGCGGCTCTGGGCCACGCTCGGGTTCTGGCGCTTCACCGAGGACGGCCAGCCCGAGGTGTTCCACATCCACGGCGTCACCGGTCCCGACGAGTACACGACGGTCGTCAACGACAACCTGTTCACGAACGTGATGGCGCGCTTCAACCTGCGTTTCGCGGCGCGTATCGTGCGTGAGATGGCGCAGGATGCGCCGGAGCACTACGCGCAGATGGTGGAGCGGCTTTCGTTCGACCCGGCGGAGGCGGACGCGTGGGATGCCGCCGCGGAGGCGATGCACATCCCGTACAGCGAGGGTCTCGGCATCCATCCTCAGGACGAGGTGTTCCTCGAGCGCGAGGTATGGGATCTGGAGAACACGCCGCGGGAGCAGCGTCCGCTGCTGTTGCACTTCCACCCGCTCGTGATCTACCGGTACCAGGTGCTCAAGCAGGCCGACGTCGTGCTGGCGCTGTACCTGCAGGGCAATCACTTCACCGACGAGGAGAAGCTGGCCGATTTCGAGTACTACGACCCGCTGACGACGGGAGATTCGACGCTGTCGGCGGTCGTCCAGGCGATCCTTGCGGCAGAGGTCGGGTATCAGGATCTGGCTCTGGAGTACTTCTCGCAGTCGATCTTCGTCGACCTCGGCGACCTGCACCACAACGCGTCCGACGGGGTGCACGTGGCCTCCGCCGGCGGTGTCTGGACCGCGCTGGTCGCCGGCTTCGGCGGCATGCGGGATCACTACGGCGAGCTGAGCTTCGATCCGCGCCTGCCCAAGGCCTGGCCGTCACTGTCGTTCACCCTGCACTGGCAGGGCACGCCGCTGAAGATCGAGATCACCGCGGAGCAGCTGCGCGTGGATGCCGGTGCCGGCGAGGCGGTCTCCTTCTCGGTGCGCGGTGAGACGTTCGTCGTCGGACCGGACTCGACGCTGACGGTGCCGCTGCGCGGTCAGGGGCCCGAGCTGTCGGGTCGTCCCACGATCAGCGACATCGGCGACGCCCTGCGCGAAGACGGCACGTTGCTGTCGGCTTCCGTGCCGACGATGACGACCTCGATTCCGGTGATCACCGGCAGCATCCCGATCGTCGGGGCGATGCCGGGCGACGACGCGAACCTCGGCATCGACTCCTGAGTCCCGTCACGCCGTCGCGGAGGCGACGGTGCGCGACACCGATGGGCCCGCACCAGGGCTGCGGTGCGCATCCGTCTCGGCGGCGATGGCGCGCGCCGCGTCGCGCCCCGCGCGGTTGGCGCCGACCGTGGACTGCGAAGGGCCGTAGCCGATGAGGAACAGGCGCCCATCGTCGAGCGCGCGACCGTTCGCCACGCGGACTCCGCCCGCCGCGGTCCGCAGGCCGAGGGGGGAGAGGTGGGCGATGTCGGCGCGGAAGCCCGTGGCCCACAGGATCGCGTCGGCGGGTTCGAACGTGCCGTCCGGCATGCGCACGCCGTGCTCTTCGATGCGCTCGAACATGGGGTGGCGCACCAGCACTCCGCGTTTCTCAGCGGCTCGCGCCCACGGTGTCCAGTGCTGGCCCGTGACGGAGATGACGCTTCCCGGCGGGTCGCCGCGGCGCACGCGCTCCTCGACGCCGGCGATCGCGGCGACGCGCGCGGCGGTGTCGAACTCCGCGGCATCCCATCGCACGTCTGCGCGCGTGACCCAGAACGTGTCGGCGACGTGGGAGATCTCCTCCAGCAGCTGCACGGCCGAGATCCCCGCGCCGACGATGACGACGCGCTGCCCGGCGAACTCGTCGGCCGACACGTAGTCGTGCACGTGCAGCTGACGACCGGCGAAGTCCTCCTGGCCGGGGTAGTGGGGCCAGAACGGGCGTCGCCACGTGCCGGTCGCGTTGATGACGTACCGCGCGAACCATACGCCTCGGTCGGTCTCGATGCGCAGGAGACCGTTCGGGTCGTCGTCGACACGGCGAACCGCGCGCACGATCACCGGACGGTGCACGCGCAGATCGAAGCGACGCTCGTAGTCCGCGAAGTACGCGGGCAGCACGTCCGCGCTCGGCGCCATCGGATCGGCGGGCGGCACGGGTGCGCCCGGAAGCTCGTAGATGCCGTTGACCGTTCCCATCCGCAGTGACCGCCAGCGATGCTGCCACGCCCCGCCGGGAGCGGCGTCGGCGTCGAGCACCGCGAAGGTGCGGGCGTCGCCGTCGCCGTCGCCGTCGCTGGGTGCGGGGACGAAGCCGCGGCGACGCAGATGGTATGCGGCCGACAGGCCCGCCTGGCCGGCACCGATGACGATGACGTCCACCGTCGCGGTGGGGACGTCGATGCTCATGTCCGCTTCAACGCTCCGCACCCGGCGATGTTCCCGACCTGGATGTCGGGAGCACACCGTAGTCTGTTCTGGTGACCACCGCCCTGTACCGCCGCTACCGACCGGAAACGTTCGGCGAGATGATCGGGCAGGCGCAGGTCACCGAACCGCTCATGACGGCGCTGCGCAGCGACCGCGTCGGCCACGCCTACCTCTTCAGCGGTCCGCGCGGCTGCGGCAAGACGACGTCGGCCCGCATCCTCGCGCGCTGCTTGAACTGCGCGGCCGGCCCGACCGACACGCCCTGTGGTGTCTGCGACAGCTGTGTCGAGCTCAGCCGCGGCGGCGGAGGTTCACTCGATGTGGTCGAGATCGACGCGGCATCACACAACGGTGTCGACGACGCCCGCGATCTGCGCGAGCGCGCGATCTTCGCCCCCGCGCGCGACCGCTTCAAGATCTTCATCCTCGACGAGGCGCACATGGTGACCGCGCAGGGCTTCAACGCCCTGCTCAAGCTCGTCGAGGAGCCGCCGGAGCACGTCAAGTTCATCTTCGCCACCACCGAGCCCGAAAAGGTCATCGGCACGATCCGCTCGCGCACCCACCACTATCCCTTCCGCCTGGTCGCTCCCGCGGCGATGCTCGAGTACGTCGAACAGCTCTGCGTCCAGGAAGGGGTGCAGACCGAAGCCGGCGTGCTTCCGCTGGTGGTGCGGGCCGGCGGCGGCTCGCCACGCGACACCCTGTCGCTGCTCGATCAGCTCATCGCCGGCTCCGACCCCGTGGACGGCGAGAACGGGGCGACGGTGCGGTACGAGCGCGCCGTCGCGCTGCTGGGGTACACCCACGGCGCGCTGCTCGACGAGGTCGTCACCGCGTTCGCTGCGCACGACGCGGCCGCCGCCTTCGCTGCCATCGATCGGGTCGTGCAGACCGGGCAGGATCCGCGCCGGTTCGTCGACGATCTGCTCGAGCGGCTGCGCGACCTCATCATCGTGGCTGCCACGGGAGAGGGCGCCGGGGCGGTGCTGCGCGGCATCCCCGCCGACGAGCTCGAGCGGATGGGGCGTCAGGCCTCTGCCTTCGGCACCGATCGTCTCTCGCGCATCGCCGATCTCGTCGTCGGCGCCCTCGATGACATGAGCGGGGCGACGTCTCCGCGCCTGCAGCTCGAGCTGCTCGTGGCCCGGGTGCTGGCTCACACCGCCGATGCCGCCGCCGCGGTGCCCGCTGCGCCTCCCGCGACGCCCGCCGTGCCTCCCGCGGTGTCGGGCGCCCTCGCGGCGGCGACCACTGTAGCCGCGGCGCCGGCAGCGCCCGCGCCGGTTGCCGCCCCCGAGACCCCGGTGGTTCCGGTCGTTGAGCGAGCGAGCGCAGCGAGCGAGTCGAAGCGCCCCGAGCCCGAGCCCGCGCCCGCCCCGGTCGTGCCGAGCGGTCCGATCACCGTCGCGCAGGTACGTGACGCGTGGCCCGAGATCTTGCAGCGTCTGGAGCCCGTGAGCCGATCGTCGTGGATGATCGCCGTCGACGCCACCCCGGTCGCGTTCGCCGACGACGTGCTGACGCTGAGCTTCCGCACCCAGGCGGATGTCGCCGCGTTCAAGAAGCTCGCGGCGGGCAAGGGCCCCAGCGAAGACCTGCGCGGTGCGATCCGTGAGGTTCTCGGCATCCGCGTGAAGTACGTGGCGCGGTTCGACGCCGATGCGACCGCCGAGCCGCCCGCCTCGGGTTCTCCGACTCCACCGGCCGACGGGCCTCGCGCCGACGGCGGCTCCTCTGGAGCGACCCGCTCCGACGGCGGCGAGCGGCCTCGATCGACGCCGACCATCGCATCGTCCGCTGCCGCGCCGGTGACGGAGTGGGCGGTGGCGCGGATTCCGAGCGACCCCGCGCCACAGGCTTCGGCGCCGAGCGCGCCCGCGGGTGGTGCGACGGCGGCGCCCGCTCTGGCCACCGCTGCTCCTGCCGCGGTCGGGCTGGCAGTCGACGAAGAACCCGAGGACGCCACCGCCGAGCCGGTGCGTACATTGACGATCCCGCGGGACGGCACCGTGCTGCCCGCGACGACGGAGTACACGCACACCGACGACGACGCCCCCGACGAGGACGAGTTCCCGCCGCCGTTGGACGACGCTCCGCTGCCGCCGCGCGCGCCCGTCGCCGTCGAACGCCCTGCGCCGCCCCGCGCACCCCGTTCCGGCGGCATCGAACGCGTCGGTGAGGCGGTCGTCCGCCAGGTGCTGGGGGCGACGTTCGTGCGCGAAGAGCCGTACACACCGCCGACGAGGTTCAGCTAAGCCATGTACGACGGCATCGTCCAAGACCTCATCGACGAGTTCGGCCGCCTTCCCGGCATCGGGCCGAAGTCGGCGCAGCGGATCGCGTTCCATATCCTTCAGACTCCGACGTTCGACGTCGCGCGTCTGTCGCACCTGCTCGGTGAGCTTCGCGAACGCGTGCGCTTCTGCGAGATCTGCGGCAACGTGAGTGAGCAGGAACGCTGTGCGATCTGCCGCGATCCCCGTCGTGATCAGACCTTCATCTGCGTGGTCGAGGATGCGAAGGACGTTTCGGCCATCGAGCGCACGCGCGAGTTCCGTGGGCTCTACCACGTGCTCGGCGGCGCCATCAGCCCGATCGCCGGCATCGGACCCGACGACCTGCGCATCACACAGTTGATGCAGCGCCTCGCCGACGGCACGGTGCAGGAGGTCATCCTCGCGACGAACCCGAACCTCGAAGGAGAGGCCACCGCGACCTACCTCAGCCGGCTGCTGCACACCCTCGAGATCCGCGTGACCCGCTTGGCGTCCGGTCTTCCGGTGGGTGGCGACC
Source organism: Sphingomonas sp. BLCC-B65 (assembly GCF_028550675.1). NCBI lineage: Bacteria > Pseudomonadati > Pseudomonadota > Alphaproteobacteria > Sphingomonadales > Sphingomonadaceae > Sphingomonas > Sphingomonas sp. BLCC-B65. Next base: position 2,726,228 of record NZ_JAQQGL010000001.1, read on the forward strand.
TCGAGTACGCCGACGAGGTCACCCTCGGGCGCGCCTTCGAGGGGCGCCGGGCCGTCTGATGGCGCCGGCCGTCTCCGGTCGTGCCTGGGCGCTGTACGCGCTGATGGCGGTGCTGTGGGGCATCCCGTACCTGTTCATCAAAGAGGCGGTCGACTCGCTGACACCGGCCGCCGTCGTCGCGGGCCGCACCCTTCTCGGCGCGGCGGTGCTGCTGCCCATCGCGCTGCGACGCCGAGCCCTTCGGCCGGCGCTGGCGCTCTGGCCGTGGGTGCTGGCCTTCGGGGCCATCGAGATGGCCGGGCCTTTCCTCTTGCTGGGGCACGCGGAGCAGACGCTGCCGTCCGGGCTCACCGGTCTGCTCGTGGCGACGGTCCCGCTGTTCGCCACCGGGATCGCCCTCGTGCGCGGCGACCGGTCCGCTCTGAGTCCGGCCCGCGCCGTCGGACTCGTCGTCGGCTTCGCCGGCCTGGTGGTCATCGTCGCCGGCCCCGGCCTCGCCGTCGCCGAGCCGGCGCAGGCGCTGGGGGCCATCGCTCAGGTCCTGCTCGTCGCCCTGCTCTACGCGATCGCGCCGTTCATCATCGCCACCAAGCTCGCTCACGTCCCCTCGCTCGGCACCATCACCCTGTCCCTGCTCGCGGTCGGCCTCGCCTACCTGCCGTTCGCGCTGCTGACCCAGCACGAGCTTCCCACCGTCCGCAGCGGACTGTCGCTCGTCGCCCTCGGCATCCTGTGCACCGCGCTGGCCTTCCTGGGCTTCTTCGCGCTCATCGGCGAGGTCGGTCCCGTGCGTGCCCCGCTGTTCACCTACGTCAACCCGGTCGTCGCGATCCTGCTGGGCGTGCTCCTGCTCGGCGAGCCGTTGTCGCCGGGGCTGCTGCTCGGCTTTCCGCTCGTGCTCGTCGGCTGCTGGTTCGCCGCGACGGGAGGTCGGCTGCGTCTGCGACGTCAGGCGCCGCCGTTCGCGCGCTAGGGTCGTGCACGTCTCCGGCTCGACGCGCTACCCCTCGTCCGCCGGATCGACGCCCGGCGTTCACCGGTTCGTCCGGTCGCCGTCGCCTCGGACCGCCACTCTTCCCTCGCGGCCGTGTGCACGACCTCCGGTGTCGCGAAAGGGAGAATCATGTCCGCGCGTCTTCTCTACGCGCATTTTCCCGCGGCTTCGCACAAGAGCGCCCTCGAATGGATGCGCGTCGTCGCCGAGATCGCATCCGGGCATCCGGGCGTCGGGCCCTTCGCGAGTGGTCAGGAGCCGTTGCCGGCCCTCGATCCCGCCGTCGCATGGCGTTTGGTGAGCGAGAACCGGCGCGAGATCGCACGGGGATGCCGTGTATTCACCGATGAGGGGGCGGCCCGCATCGATCTGGCGCAGCTGTTGCGCGCGGCATCGACGTTCGAGATCCACACCAGTCCGGCGCCCCGGTTGCGCAGCACCGGGTGGTTCGTCAGCGCGCGCGGATCGCTCGTGATGATGGGCGCTCGTCGCTACGAGAAGCGCTCGGCCGCCGAGAGCGCTGCGGCTCTCGCGGTGCGCCTCATGCAGGAGCTGGCCGCCACCGCGTCGCGCGGCACCGACCTCGGGCGCGGCCGGCCGGCACCGGTGGACCCGCTGATCCTGCAATGAGCGACGGCCTCATCGCCGAACGGTTCCGTCTCCGGAAGCTCCGGGGAAGCGGCGGCACGGCCGCCGTCTTCGAAGCCGATGACACACGGCACGGGCGCCGCGTCGCCGTGAAGCTGCTGCACCCGCATCTGGCCGTCGGACCGGTCGCCTGGGAGGCGTTCTTCGAAGAAGTGCGGGCTGCGCAGGCGATCGCGCATCCGAACATCGCCGAGGTCTACGACGCGGGTCTCGCGCCGGGTGATCCACCCGTTGCATGGATCGCGATGGAGCTCGTCGAGGGCGTCACTCTCGCCGACCACGTACGAGAGCTCGGGCCATTGACCATCGTGGATGCCGTGGCCGTTTTCGCCGCCGTCCTCGACGCGACCGGCGCCGCGCACGCCGGCGGTGTCGTCCACCGCGACATCACGCCATCGAACATCATGCTCACCTCCAGCGCGAGCGCCGACGCGGACGGCACGGTGAGCGGCATCCGGCTCCTCGACTTCGGTCTGGCCGATGTCCCGGGGCGCACGACGCGCGGCGCGGACCCGCTGCTGAGCGGTGCGGCATCCGAAGGGGCGGACGCGGGCGTCGTCGCCAGCGTTCCCTATGCCTCGCCGGAACAGCTCTCGGGTGAGGCGGTCGGAGAAGCGAGCGACATCTACCAGATCGGTGCCACGCTCTTCTTCGCGCTGACGGGACGTTCGCCGTTCGAGGGCGAGCCTGCGGCAGTCGTCCGCGCGCACCTGTCGGCGCCCCCACCGGTGCCGTCGGCGCGTCGTCGCGGCATCCCGCCGGCTCTCGACCGGCTCGTCACGACCGCCATGCTGAAGCGCCCGCAGGATCGATACCCCGATGCCGCCGCGATGCGCGCCGCTCTCGACGCCGTCGTCGACGTGGGGCCGGGCGAGGCGATGGCCGCATCGCCCACGGTGGCGACACGGGTGTATCGCACGCGGCTGCCGGGCGGCGATGTCTCCACCGGCGGCAGCGGGCTGCCCCTCGCCTCCACACCGGGGCCCCCGCCCGCACCTCTCTCGCACACGCGCGGGGCGTGGAGGGCGCCTCTCATCGCCGCCGGACTCATCGCCGCCGTGACCGCCGCTGCCGGCTGGTCGGCCATGGCCGCCTCGACGCCGGAGAACCCGATCGCGACAGCGGGCGCCGCCGCGACGGCGACGGCGAGGTCGGCCCCGAGCGCATCACCGGCCGACACTGCGGCGGTGAGCGCGCGCCGCGTGGTCCCGGATGTCCGAGGGCTCACGGTCGACGAGGCGGTGAGCACGGTGGAGCGGGCGGGACTGACGGTCGGTGACATCGGCCGCGACGACGGACCCGCGGTGCGCGACACCGTGCTCGCCTCGGTGCCCGCCGCCGGCGACGAGGTCCGTGCGGGCGCCGTGATCGCGCTGCGCGCGGCGTCAGGCCTCAATACTGTTCCCGTCGTGACGGGGATGGTGCCGGCGGAGGCACAGGGCGTGCTGTCTGCCGCCGGCTTCTCCTCTCGTGTGGCCGTCGGCGGCTCGGGTGTCCCGGGCGTCGTCGCCGAGACCGCACCGGGGCCGGGGCAGGTCGCTGCGGTGGGCGCGGTCGTGGTGCTGCGGGTTCCCCCCGAGGCGTCCGCGACGCCGCGCGCGTCGGCGAGCCCGTCGCCGACGCCCCTGCCGTCGGCGACCCCGACGGACACGCCCCCGGCGACGGAGCCTCCCCGACCATGACGGACACCTCTCGCACGCACAGCGGTCATGCGTGCGACACGATTGCAGCGGTCGTCGTTCACCCTCCCGCGTCATCCTGGCTCCGCGAAGCCCCTCCCGAGGGCTCCGCCGCGCGCGCGTTGCGGAACGACCAGCGTCGCTCGGCCTCGAGATCCGCCCACCCGTTCCGCACGCCAGGGAGGCGCCATGACCACTGACTCCGTGACGGAGGTCATCCCGGCATCCCCGACCCCTCGGCCGCGGTCGCTGGTCTCGCGTCCCGTACAGGCGGACCGGGTCTTCCGTGCCGTCTGCTACGCGGCCGGAGGCATCACCGTGGCGATCATGCTCGCCGTCGGGGTGTTCCTCTCCGGCCGTGCCGGCGAGGCGCTCGCCCGCTCGGGGCCGGCGTTCCTGTGGACCCAGGCGTGGTCGCCGGAGGGCGGAGACGGCCAGTTCGGCATCGCCGCCGTGCTCTTCGGCACCGTCACGATCGCGTTCATCGCTCTGTCGATCGCGTTGCCGCTGTCGCTGGCCACGGCGCTGCTGATCAGCGAAGTGGTGCCCGGGCGCATCAGATCCACGCTCATCTCCCTCGTGGATCTGATGGCTGCCGTGCCCAGCGTCGTCTTCGGCCTGTGGGGTGTGTTCTTCCTGCAGGCGAATGTCATTCCGGTCTCGCAGTGGATCTCCACCTACTTCGCGTGGATTCCCCTCTTCGCCGTCACCGACCCTTCGGGCGCCCGCGTGACGGATGCCGGCGCCTTCACGTCCTCGGCCTTCATCGCCGGCATCGTCGTCTCGCTCATGATCGTCCCGACGCAGACCTCCGTCATGCGCGAGGCCTTCTCGCAAGCGCCGCTGGGTGAGCGGGAGGGCGCGCTGGCCCTGGGATCGACGCGGTGGGGGATGATCCGCACGGTCGTGCTGCCGTTCGGACGCGGCGGCATCATCGGCGGCACCATGCTCGCGCTCGGACGGGCGCTGGGGGAGACCATCGCCGTCGTCATGATCATCTCGCCCATCTTCACCATCAACTGGCAGGTGCTGAAGACGGGAACCAACTCCGTGTCGGCGCTGATCGCTCTTCGCTACGGCGAGGCCAGCCAGTTCGGTCTGTCCGCGCTCATGGCCGCAGGCCTCGTGCTGTTCATCATCACACTGATCGTCAACTTCACGGCATCCACCATCGTCGCCCGCAGCCGGTCGGGTGCGGAGAGCAACTGATGGCGATCATCGAAACAGTCCCGCGGTCGCCGGCCGCGCACGAGCAGTCGCCGAAGGTCCGCACCGCGATCCCCGTCCGTCACGACGAGGTGGGACAGCGGCGAGACCTGCGCAGCGTGCCGCTCGACGACGCGTTCAACGTGATCGGCGCGGTGGCAGCGGGCATTGCGGTCGCGACGCTGCTGTTCGGCTGGCTGACACCCATGACGGGGTTCATCGGATGGCTGATCATCTCGTTCATCGCCTTCCTCGGCATCTACGCGGTGCTCTCGTCGCTGCGTGCCGATCGCCTCACCGTCAGTGAGCGGATCATGACGGCCCTCTTCTACTCGGCGGGAGCGATTCTGCTCGGCGCCTTGGTGTTCGTGCTCGGGTATACGGTCGTGCGCGGTGTCCCGGCGCTGATCAACCCGAACTTCTTCGTCGAGACGATGAAGCTCGCCGGACCGCTCGAACCGCTCAGCGTCGGGGGCATTGCGCACGCGATCGTCGGTACGCTCATCCAGATCTCGATCGCCCTCGTCATCACGATCCCGCTCGGAATCACGACGGCGGTGTTCCTCAACGAGATCGGCGGTCGCTTCGCCCGGTTCGTGCGGACGATCTCCGACGCCATGACCGCGTTGCCGTCGATCGTCGCCGGCTTGTTCATCTACGCCGCAATCGTCACCCTCGTCACGCACCAGCGGTCCGGGTTCGCGGCGGCGCTCGCGATCAGCGTCATGATGCTGCCGATCATCATCCGCGCCTCCGACGTCGTCCTCCGCCTCGTGCCGAACAATCTGCGGGAGGCGTCGTACGCCCTCGGCACGACCCGGTGGCGGACGGTCTGGCACGTCGTGCTTCCGACCTCGCGCTCGGGTCTGGTCACCGCAGTCATCCTCGGCACCGCGCGCGGCATCGGCGAGACCTCGCCCGTGCTGTTGACCTCGGGCGTGACGGCCGAGATGAACCTCAACCCGTTCAGCGGCCCGATGATCTCGCTGCCCCTGCAGGTGTTCGACTTCGTCAAGTCGCCCGAGCCGAACATGATCGCCCGAGGTTTCGGCGCGGCCGCCACACTCGTGCTGCTCGTGCTCGCCCTGTTCCTCATCGCACGCCTCATCGGCGGGCGGGGGCCCGGGCAGCTGAGCGACCGGCAGCGTCGCGCGGTCGCCGCGGCATCCGCGCGAGACCTCGGGCGCATCGAGGATGCCGCCGCGCGCACGCCGCGTGCGCAGCCCACGGCATCCGCTTCGCCAGAACCCACCCATTCGAACGAGGAGAACCCGTCGTGATCGCGCGAGCCCGCTGGTACCGTTTCGCCGCCGCGACCGTCGTCGCCGCGCTGATCGCGCTGATCCCGCTGCCTGCGCAGGCGGCCGAGTCGTATGTCCCCATCTCGGGCTCAGGATCGACCTGGTCGCAGAACGCACTCGACCAGTGGCGCAAGAACGTCGCGGGCAACTACGGCATGACGGTGAACTACTCCGGAACCGGCTCCTCGGCCGGTCGACAGGACTTCATCAACCAGACCGTCGACTTCGCGATCAGTGAGATCCCGTTCCAGGCCCACCCGGAAGACGGATCGGCGCCCGAGATTCCGGCCACGACCTACTCGTACATGCCGATCGTCGCCGGAGGTACCTCGCTGATGTACAACCTCAAGATCGCCGGCAAGCAGGTGACGAACCTGCGACTGTCGGGCGAGGTCATCGCGAAGATCTTCACCGGGGCCATCACCAACTGGAACGATCCGGCCATCCAGGCCGACAACCCCGCGCTCGCGATGCCCGACAAGTCGATCACGCCGGTCGTGCGCTCGGACGGGTCGGGCACGAGCGCCCAGTTCACACTGTGGATGTCGTCCCAGTTCCCGAGCATCTGGACGCGCGGCATGACGTCGCAGTTCCCGTCGCTGAGCGGAGCCTTCAAGGCGCAGAGCGGATCGCTCGGCGTCGCCGGCTACGTCAGTCAGAACTACGGTGAGGGTGCGATCACCTACGTCGAGTACTCGTACGCGCTGAAGTCGGGCTTCCCGGTCGCCAAAGTCCTGAACAAGTCGGGGTACTACGTCGAGCCGACCTACCAATCGGTCGCGGTCGCGCTCATGGGCGCGGCGATCAACTCCGATCTCACACAGAACCTCGACGGTGTCTACAACAACGCCGACCCTCGCACGTACCCCATGTCGAGCTACTCGTACATGATCGTTCCCACCCAGCCGACGAAGGTCTTCACCGCGGAGAAGGGGAAGACGCTGAGCAAGTTCGCGGACTACATGATCTGCGAGGGGCAGCAGCAGGCATCCGCGCTGGGGTACTCGCCGCTGCCGATGAACCTCGTGCAGGCGGCCTCCGACGTCATCAAGACGATCCCCGGAACCGTCGGCGGCGTGGACTTCAACAGCTGCAACAACCCGACCTTCAAGCCCGGCGACTCGCCCTCGAACAATCAGCTCGCCGCCACCGCTCCGATGCCGGCCGACTGCGACAAGCAGGGAACGACGCAATGTGCCACCGGCACGGGGGGAGCGACCGTCGACACGCCCGTGACGGGTACCGGCGGATCGGGGCAGGCGACGAGCGGCTCCGGCGCCGCCGACGCCGCCGCGCCGGCGGCCGCCGCCGGCGCCGCGGCGGGCGGGTCCGACCCGGTCTACGATGCGAACGGCAATCTCGTCTCCGGAGCGAGCGCCGGTGGTGCGAAGGCGGTGTCGTCGCCGTTCACCCTCGCCTCCGACGGTTGGGGAGTGCCGCAGATCACGATGCTCGTCGCGTGCGCGTTCCTGCTCGCCGCCATCGTGCTGCCGCCGCTGCTGTCGCGACGCCTGCGCGGCTCGAAGCGCTGAGCACGTCGGTCACCCCGCGCCCCTGCGCGTGACGGGGCGCCTATTCGGCGTGCCTATTTTTTCCCTCTGATCTGGACATTAAAGCGTTCTCATGTTGAGTACGGGCTGGAGCAGGCTCGTTCCCAGGCGATTCATCTGATGTCCACAACCCGCCCATACCTTGATCGCATCCGGCGTAGGTCGCCGCGAATCCCTGGAGAAATCTTGAACGTGTTGCCGCGTACCCGACGCCGCACCTGGTTCGCTTCCGGACTCACCGGAGTGCTCACCGCCGGTATGGTCTTTGCCCTGGTCGCGGGTCCCAGCGTCGTCGTCGCCACCGCCGCTCACGCCGATGAGGCGACCTCCAGTGCGGTGACTGTCACCGCCAAGGATCAGGATCCGACCGGCTATCAGGCGGCGCCCTTTCCCGATCTCGCCGTGACGGTCTCGCAGACCCAAGGACTGATCGCGCAGGGCATCACCGTCAGCTGGACCGGCGGCCTGCGCTCCACGGAACCGACGGCAGGCAACGGGGGAGCGAACTTCCTCCAGGTCTTCCAGTGCTGGGGTGATGACCCCAGCTCGCCTCTGACCCCCCGGCCCGACCGGACGACCTGCCAGTACGGCGGAGCGCTCACTGCCGGTGGCATGCGGGATTCCACGCGACAGATCCCCTACTCCGAGATTCCCCTCCAGGATCAGCCCTATTCCGTCCCAGGCCGAGGGATCTTCCCGCCGTACACGTCCATCCCCTTCATCGCCCGGGACAAGACGGTCGTGTCATCGATCGATACCGCCGCCGACGGGACGAAGAAGGTGAACGCAACGAGCGTGAACACCAACCAGTTCTTCACCAAGTACACGACGAACGAGGTTCCCTGGGCGGGGTCGAGTGCGGACGGGGCGGGATCGATCTCCTTCGAGGTGCAGACGGCGGCGCAGTCGCCCGGTCTCGGGTGTGGCAACGCCGTCACGGACGCGGGTACGACCGTCGGAGCGTCGTGCTGGCTCGTCGTCCTTCCGCGTGGCACGGCCGACAACGGATCCACCGCGATCACGGATTCCGGTCTGTTCTGGGATTCGTGGCGGCACGCCCTCGCCGTGAGGCTCGGATTCCAACCGATCGATGCCCGCTGCCCGGAGGGCGCTGCGGAGCGACAGTTGGCGGGAAGCGAGCTCGTCGCGCTGGCCGTGACCTCCTGGCAGCCCGTCGTCTGCAACCAGAAGGGCGGGTCGGTGTACGCCCTTCTGACGCTTCCCGAATCGGACGCTCTCGCGACGGCCAACCGCGCGGACGGCGCAGCGCCGATGGCTCTCACAAGCCGACCCCTCTCATCAGATGCCGGGCCGGATCGGCTGTCCTACGCTCCCGTCGCCCTGACCGCCCTGACGATCGCCTTCGGCATCGATCGCGCTCCTTCGCCCTTCGGTCATATCGATGACGAGTACCTGGCCCGCGCGCGCCAGCCGTTCACATCGCTCAAACTCACCCCCCGTCTCGTTGCGAAGCTGCTCACCGACTCGTACAAGCGGGCGATCCCCACCGGCGCAGACCTCGCCTATCTCGGCACGAACCCCGAGGTCATCACCTCCGATCCGGACTTCCTCGCCGTGAACGATCCGGAGTGGGCGTCGCAGCTCTATCAAACGCCTGCGCTCGCGGACCTGATCTCGCCCCAGGGACGTTCGGACGCAGCTTGGGCACTGTGGAGCTACGTGCTCGCCGACCCCGAGGCCCGCGCGTTCCTCGACGGAGAGCCGGATCCGTGGGGAATGCGGGTCAACCCGTGGTACTCGACGTCGGCGGCGATCAATGCCGGTGGGACTGCTCTCACGCTTCCCCGCGAGGACTTCCCGCGTGCCGACCCCGTCGAGGTCCGTCCTGAAGGGCAGGCGCCGATCAACCTGGTCGCGTGGCGGCCCTACGCGAACGACCTCGACAGCGTCAGCGGTCTGGTTCTGCGAGGTGACGGCTTGACGCTCGGACAATGGGATCCGACGAAGCAGCCGCCCGCCTACTCGAAGACGGGCCGCACAACCGCGGGCTATCACGCAGTGATCGGCGTGAGCGACTTCGCCGCCTCATCCCGGTATCAGGTGATGACGGCGTCGCTGCGAAACCCCGCCGGTGCCTTCGTCGCGGTGTCGGAGAAGTCCCTGACGGCGGCGGCATCCGCCATGACCGGAGCAGGGGCTGGCGGAGCCGTGCTCGCATTCGACAGTTCTTCGGCGGAGGCGCGCCGGGCCGCCGACGCCTACCCTCTGGCCCTCCCGGTGTACGCGGCAGCGTCGCCGCGTCTGCCCGATTCGACGCTGCGCAAGGCGTACGCGGACTTCATTCGTTACGCGGCAGGGCTCGGCCAGCGCCGCGGTTCCGACGTCGGACAACTCCCGGACGGGTACGCACCGCTTCCGCAAGCCTGGGTCGATCAAGCGCAGGTTGCGGCGCAGGCCATCGAGGACGGTGCGACGGCACTCCCCGCACCGGTGGCGACCCCGCCGACGTCGCCGGCCGCGGTTGCCGTTCGGGCGGCGACGACCGTTTCCGCGGCTGACGTTCCTGCGTCGCAGCCGGCGGCATCCGCTCCTGCGCCCAGCGCCACCGGTGCGGCCTCGGCAGCCTTGGCGGGTGCGAAGACACCCGACGACCCCGCCTCCAGCGCTCTCGCCGCCGCCGTTCCCGGCAGCCTGCTCGCCGGTACCGGCGGTGCGCTCGCGGTCCCCCTCATCTCCCGCCTGCGCAGGCGGGTCCTGTGAGTTTGCGTCTTCGCGCTGACTCACCTGCATCACCCGACAAGGAAAAGGAAGTCATGAAAATCAAGAAGATCGCTGCGTTCGGCGCTGCGTTCGGAATCGTGATCGCTGGTCTCAGCGTCGCTTCGTCTGCCAACGCAGACCCCGTCACCGACGGCTACGCGTTCGTCGGCTCGGACACACTTCAGGACGCCGTCGGCGCCCTCGCCAACGGCACGAACGTGACGGGTCCCTCGGTCCGCACCCTTGGTGCGGGCAAGTTCGTCGCGTCCTGGAACGCCTTTACGCCAGGAATCTCCGGCGGGCGCGGACTGATCCAGACGAAGTCCGGCACCGCGGCGTTCCCTCGCCCGACGGGTTCGGGTGACGGAAAGAAGTCGCTCCTGGCGTCGATCGGCGGCGTGACCGGCACCAACCACACCTGGGCGGCCCCCACCTACACCTTCAACGGTGCGTCCGACGGGCTGAACGGCAACTACACGATCAACACCAACACGGTTGACGGCGCGCGCAGCTCCGACGGGCCGACCGCGGGCAACGAGTCCGACGGCGTGCTCTACTACGTGCCCTTCGGCCAGGATGCCGTGACGTATGCGCTGAAGGTCGGACCCAACGTCGACGCGTCGGCGGTGAGCGCTGCGCAGTCGCTCACTGCGGCACAGCTCGAGGCCATCTACAAGGCGGCATCGCCGACTCCGATCGGCAGCGGCGACGACGTCATCGTGCCGGTCGAGCCGCAGGCGGGCTCGGGCACCCGGAAGTTCTGGAACAAGGCACTGAACTCGGCCGACCACAACACCGAGATCTCCATCGGTGCTGCCGTCGTCAGCGGCGGACCCGAGAACGATGGCACCAACTCGACGCTTGCCGCCGCCGCCGGCGCCGACAAGATCGCGATCATCCCCTTCTCGGTCGCCTCGTACATCGCCCAGAACAACCTGGACAACACGCAGTCCGGCTTCGCAGCCAAGGGCATCGTCAACACCACGACCGGGCTCTCCCTCGGAAGCCTCGGTGGCGTCGCCGGTTACACCGGCAGCGGTCACGCGCTCACGCCCAACACCAGCTACTACAGCGGCTCGAACCCCTTCAGCCGTACCACCTACGTCATCGTCTCCTACGACCGCGTGAACCCGAGCTCGAGCAACTACGACAAGGGCCTCGCAAACGCCGTCGACCCGACCATTCCGACGAGCCTCGCCTACTGGAGTGCGGGTGACAACGGCACGGCCGCGACCTCGGAGAAGGTCAAGAAGACCTTCGGCTTCGCCAAGCCGGTCAGCGCCGCGAAGCGTTCGAACTGACTCTCGCTACTCACATCACACGAAGAGGAAATCCTGCAATGAAGAAGTCTGTGAAGAGCACCCTCGCCGCGGTCGCGGTCGGGGTCTCGATGACGATGCTTGCTCCGCTCGCGGCGCACGCGGACACCTCGACGCCTCCCCCCGTCGGAACGGGCGCCGGGCAGAGTGCGGACAACGTCTATCTGTACAACACCGCCGACTACTCCAAGGTCACCGCGACCTCGCTGCCGTGGGGGGCTTCGGTCGTCGGCGCGCCCGACGCGACGGACGCGAACGTGCCGTTCTCCACCCCCGATTATCTTCAGGGGTTCATCTTCATCTCCCCGCGAGGTCACGAGAACCACAAGACCGACTGGAACTCGTACCTGGCGTTCGCGATGGATAGTGGGAAGGTCTACGCCCCGAGCCTGACGCCGGAGAACACCGCCACGGTCGGTGAAGCCGCCAGCGGAGGACCCGTCGGCGCGGCGGCCGTCAAGGCTGCCGGCGGCGACTACTCCCTCGGGTTCGCGGTCTACGACAACGCGACCTCGACGATCAAGTACGAGTCTTTCCTCTACATCACGGTCACCGCGGGCACTGGAGACTGGACCTACTCGACCCCGGCTCCCGCCGCGACCGCCCCGGCGATCACGACGCAGCCGGCCGACAAGACGGTGCTGCCGGGCCAGTCGGCCGTCTTCACGGCCGCGGCGTCCGGCTCGCCGGCGCCGACGGTGAAGTGGCAGTCGTCGACCGACGGCACCACCTGGTCGGACATGGCGGGCGCCACCTCCGACACCCTCACGGTGTCCAACGTGCAGCTGGCACAGTCGGGTACGAAGTACCAGGCCGTCTACACCAACTCGGCCGGCACGGCGACGACCTCCGCGGCGACCCTCACGGTCACCAACGTGGTGCCCACCGAGCCGACCGGTTCGGACGCGGGCAAGGTCACGATCGCCGACCCCGCCGACGGTGCCACCACGGTGACGGTCCCCGCCGGTGTCGGCCTCAAGGCTCAGACGCTGACCGCCTGGGGCTGGTCCACCGCGACCAACCTCGGTCAGGTCACCGCTGACGCCACCTCCGGTGACGTCGTCGTGAACATCGCCACGCTTGCTCCCGGTGCGCACACCATCGCGCTGACCCAGCCGGGCAGCTCGACGGTCGTCGTGTGGGGCACCTTCACGGTCCCCGTGCCGAGCTACCCCGCCAAGACCGACACGGTCGACCTGCAGGCGGCGGTCACGGCCAGCGACCTGTGGTCGCTGAACGCGGCGCAGACGGCGATCGACTTCGGCAACGTGGCACGCAACGCGTCGTCGACGAAGTCGCTCGGCAAGGTCACCGTCATCGACGACCGCAAGGTGCTCAAGGGCTGGACCCTCGACGCCGCGTGGTCGAAGTTCACGGCGGGCTCCGACGAGATCCCGGCCTCCGCGCTGACGATCACGCCGAAGGCGTTCGACAACGGTTCGCTGCTGCCGGGCGTCACGCTCGGCACCAACGGCACCAAGATCGCCGAGAGCACGGCGGTGTCGACGCTCACCGACGGTGCGCTGCTCGATGCCGACCTGAAGTTCGTGGCGCCGAAGGATGCCGCGGCCGGTCAGTACCACTCCACGCTGACGCTGACGCTCACCTCCAAGTGAGCCCTGCGGCCCGACGCTGAGCCGTGTGGGGAGGTCGTTCGCGACCTCCCCACACGGTGCGTTCACGATGCGATCGGGCCGACGCGGCATCCGTCATCTTCCGGAGCCGTCCCGATCACCCCTCGTTCATCCCCGCGACCACCCCTCGTCGCCCATATCTGCGGAGATTGACCGTGCAGTTCTCGACCACCCGATCGGGAAGGCGCATCCGGCACACGTTCGGTGCGTTCTTCTTCGCGCTCGCCCTCGCGCTCCCCGTCGCCGCGAGCGCGTTGCCCGCTCGTGCCGACGACACCGCTCCCGACCCCGGCGCGTCGGCGGCCTCGGTCGGTGTCGCGACGCGTCCCGCAGGAACGGACGGCCGCCCCGACGGGCGCACCCGATTCGCGTATGCAGCGGATCCCGGCCAGAGCGTGACCGACCAGGTGCTGGTCGGCAACACGGGCACGCAGCGACAGGACTTCACCGTCTACGCGACCGACGCGTACAACGCGACCAGCGGTGAGTTCTCGCTGCTCGCCACCGCCGAGACCCCGCACGCCCTGGGCACCTGGGTGCGTTTCGAGAACGGCCAGGACCGCATCCAGTTCTCCCTCGAGCCGCAGGAAGTGCGTCTGCTCAGCTTCACCGTCGCCTTCCCCGCGGACGCGACCCCCGGAGACCACGCGGGCGGGATCGTCGCCTCGGTCACGGAGGAGGGGCAACAGGTCAGTCTCGACCGCCGCGTCGCGACGGCGCTGTTCGCGCGCGTGTCCGGCGACCTGCAGCCGCGTCTGACTCTGGCGAGCTTCGATGCGACGTATCAGGGCGACTGGTGGAACCCCTTCGGCGGCACGCTCAAGGTGCTCTATACGGTCGACAACCCCGGCAACGTCGCGCTCGCGGCGAACGTCTCCATGGGCGCCGTGACGTGGTTCGGCATCCCCGCCGCCGAGACGCAGGGCGGAGCGATCCCCGTGCTCCTTCCGGGCAACTCCGCGACCTACGAGTTCGATCTCGTCGGAGTGGGTCAGTGGGGTTACCTGAATCCGGCGGCGAAGCTGACGCCGTTCGTCGACGCCCCGGATGCCGCGATGCAGGTCGCGGTCGCACCGGTGAGCCGCGACACGGTTGTCGTCGCCGTCCCGTGGATGCTGCTGATCGCCGCCGCTGTCGCCGCGGCCGTGGTTCTGCTGCTGCGCTGGCGGCGCCGGCGCGACGAGGCGCGCGCCCGGGAATGGATCGCCTACACCGAGCAGCAGGCGGCCATCGCGGCCGAGGCGAGGGTGCGTGCCGCCGCGGCGACCGCCCCGGCGGATTCATGACCGGGATCGGGCGGGCGCTGGTCGCGGCGGCACTCGGGCTCGGACTGCTGCTGGTGCCCTCCACGCTGGTCCACGCCGCCGACGACGACGGCAATGACAGCGCCAACCTCACCGTCACCGTCACCGACGGGTCGACCCCCAGCCCCACGCCGCGCCCCACTTCATCGTCCGCCGCACCCGTCCCTTCTCCCTCGTCAGGCAGATCGGGCCCGGGTACGGGGGCGACGGGTGGACGTGGCGGGACCGGGACGGGCGCCGGCAGCGGGACGGGCACGGGCACGGGCACGGGCACGGGCACGGGCACGGGCGGCACGGTCAGCATCGCGGGGATGGTCTACGTGAGCGGTGTCAATTCGTCGGTGGCCCTGTCGCCCGATCCTGCGGAGGCGGATGTCACTCTGTGGCTGTCGGTGCGAAACGCCTCCTCGAGCGTGATCGACCTGACCGCCGACTTCTGGATGGAGAGCGTGCTGTTCGGCACGGCACTGGATTCGGCATCCGCGGTGCCCGTCACGGGGCTGCAGCCGGGCGAGACGCGCCTCATCTCGACACGTCTGCACGGCGCCGGCCAGTGGGGCCTGGTCAACACCCACGTGAAGATCACGCCGCCCGCCACCGTCGACGGCACGGCCTTGACCCCCGTGACCCGCGACGCGCTGGTCGTCGTCTTTCCGTGGTTGAGCATCTTGCTGGCGGCGACGCTCGTGATCGCCCTGCTCGCGTGGCGCGCCGTCGCGCTCGCCCTCGCCGCGAAGACCTCGGAGGCCACGGCATGACCGTGCTCGACGATGCGACTCAGGTCGTCGCCCCGGTCGCGGTGCCCCCGGCATCCGCTCCGCCTCCGCCGCCGCGCCGGCCCCGCCGGATGCCGCGACCCGCTCCTCAATACGCGCCCCTGTCGGCCGGACAGGCTCTCGTACGCGGCATCGTCTCTCTCATCGCCGCCCTCGCTCTGGCCTTCGTGTTCCATCTGCTGGTGCTCAGTCACGTGCTGCACTTCGCCGCGCAGCAGCAGCTCTCCGACACCTACCGCGCGCAGCTCGCTGCGGGCACGGCGCCGGTCAGCGAGGGGGACTTCGACGACGTGCTCCTCGCCGACGGCGCGCCCGTCGGCATCATCGACATCCCCCGCCTCGGGGTGCACGAGGTGATCGCCGAGGGAACGTCATCGGGTGTCCTCGCCGGCGGCCCCGGCCACCGCCGCGACACGGTGCTGCCGGGCCAGGTCGGCGTCAGCGTCGTGATGGGCCGCGCCGCCGCCTTCGGTGGGCCGTTCGGGCGTCTGCAGTCCTTGCAGCCGGGGGAGCGGTTCGAGGTGCGCACCGGGCAAGGGCTGAACACCTTCGAAGTGCTGGGAGTCCGCTACGCGGGCGACCCGACGCCGCCCGCGCCCGCCCGCGGAGAGAGCCGCCTCATCCTGCTCACCGCGCGCGGGGCGCCGTACGTGCCGACCGGGATCGCGTACGTCGACGCTCGACTCGTCGACAAAGGCCAACTCGCGGGTGCGCGTCAGACCACCCCGATCACGCTGCCGCCGTCGCATGCGGCGCTTGCGACGGACACGACGACCGTCTGGGCACTCGTCTTCGCGCTCCAGTTCCTCGTCGTCGCCGAGATCGCCGCCGTCTGGGCGTTTCGCCGGGTCGGCGCGCAGAAGACCTGGATCGTCTTCGTGCCGATCCTGCTGCTGGCCAGCGTCTTCGTCTGCGATCAACTCGTCCGCCTGCTTCCCAACCTTCTCTGACTCGGAGCCCCATGTCTGACGACATCGAACCGTCCAGCGCAGCCCACCGCGCCGAGCGTGCGCACCGCCCGCGCTTTCTCGGACGCGCGAGCGGGCGCGCGCCGGTCTCCGCCGCGCTGGTGATGGCCGGTGGCGAATCGACCCTTTCTCCCGCGCCGAGCGGAGCCGTCGTTCTCGGCGGTGCCCCGGGGACGCACGCGGATGCCGTCGGTGCGACCGCGGTCCCGCTGTCGCCGTCGCAGCTCGAGGCGCGCTCCATCTCCGCGTGGTTCGGCGACCACCAGGTGCTCCACGACGTGTCGTTGCAGATGCCCGCGGGCCAGGTGACGGCCCTCATCGGACCGTCCGGCTGCGGAAAGTCGACGTTCCTGCGCATCCTCAACCGCATGCACGAACTGGTGCCCTCGGCATCCCTCGCCGGCGAGGTGCTGCTCGACCACGACGACATCTACGACGCCGGCCATCGTCTCGTCGACGCCCGCAAGAAGATCGGCATGGTCTTCCAGAAGCCGAATCCCTTCCCGGCGATGTCCATCTACGACAACGTCGTCGCGGGCCTGAAGCTCGCCGGCATCCGCGCGAGCCGCGGCGAGAAGGACGAGCTCGTGGAGACCTGCCTCACCAAGGCCGGGCTCTGGCGCGAGCTGAAGGACCGGCTGCGCGCGCCCGGCGGCGGGCTTTCCGGCGGGCAGCAGCAACGCCTGTGCATCGCCCGATCCCTCGCGGTGCGGCCGCGGGTGCTCCTGATGGACGAGCCGTGTTCGGCGCTGGACCCGACCTCCACGCGCGTCATCGAGGAGACGATGACCGAGCTTGCGCGCGAGGTCACGATCGTCATCGTCACCCACAACATGCAGCAGGCGCAGCGGGTGTCCCAGCAGTGCGCGTTCTTCCTCGCCTCGCAGGGCCAGCCCGGCCACATCGTCGAGCACGGCGACACCGACGCGATGTTCTCGTCGCCGATCGACCCGCGCACCTTCGACTACGTCAACGGCCGTTTCGGCTGACAGGGACACGGACACGGATGGGTGCGCGGTGGTCGTGGCGCGAGATCGCACTCGCGCTCGGTGCCGTCGCACTGCTGGCCGTGTTCCTCGGGGGCGTCCTCACACACGTCGATGCGGCGCCGTCCGTCTCGCCGGCATCACCCGCGGAGCGGCCCGTCGATGCGTTCGTGGAGGTGCCCATGAAAAAGGATGCCGTGGCCGCCGCACCCGTCACGGGTGAGCCGGTGGCCGCATCGTCGGCCCCGCTCGCGCTCGTTGCGTCGGTCGACCCGGTCTGGCTCGCCCGCGTCTCTGCGGCCACCGGCATCCCGCCCCGCGCGCTGCAGGCGTACGCAAACGCGCAGCTGCGCATCGCGACCGAACAGCCCTCCTGCGGGCTCGGCTGGAGCACCGTCGCTGCGATCGGAGCGATCGAGTCCGATCACGGCCGCCACGGCGGTGCGGTGCCCGGCGAGAACGGGTACCCCACTCCCGCCATCCGCGGGCCGGCTCTCGACGGCGACGGCGTCGCCGCGATCGCCGACACCGACGGCGGCCGCTGGGACGGCGACACGCTCTGGGATCGCGCCGTCGGGCCGATGCAGTTCATTCCCGACACGTGGTCACGCTGGGGTGCCGACGGCAACGGCGACGGTGTCGCCGACCCCAACCAGATCGACGACGCGGCCCTCGCGACGGCGCGCTACCTGTGCGGGACGTCGGCGATGGCGGATGCCGCGGGCTGGCGTTCCGCGGTGTTCGCCTACAACCACCTCGACGCCTACGTCGACGATGTGGCCGCCGCCGCGAATCGCTATGCCGCTGCCGCGGCGGGCTGAGTCCGCACGAACTCCGCAGAATGTCATGAACTCCGCACCCGGGATGCCGATCGGGTGCGGACGTCGTCGCATTCTGCGGACCTGGCGAGGTGCCTCGTCGGTCGCCCGTCACATGGCGTCGGCGGTATGCGCCGATCCCTAGGATGGGGAGGTGGGCGCGGCATCCGAGTGCCCGTCGACATGTCTTCAGGAGTTCCACACGTGGCGCTGATCGTCCAGAAGTACGGCGGCTCGTCCGTCGCCGACGCCGAGAGCATCAAGCGGGTCGCCAAGCGCATCGTCGATGCGCGCCGCGCCGGGCACGACGTGGTCGTCGCGGTGAGCGCGATGGGCGACACGACCGATGAGCTGATCGACCTCGCCGCGCAGGTCGCCCCGATCCCGGCGCCTCGCGAACTGGACATCCTGCTGAGCTCCGGCGAGCGCATCTCGATGGCGTTGCTGGCGATGGCCATCCACTCGATGGGGTTCGAAGCCCGATCGTTCACCGGCAGCCAAGCCGGAATGATCACCACCGCAGACCACGGCTCGGCGCGCATCGTCGACGTCACCCCCGTGCGCCTGCGTGAGGCGCTCGACGAAGGTGCGATCGTCATCGTCGCCGGCTTCCAGGGCTTCAATCGGGATACCCGCGACATCACGACTCTCGGTCGTGGCGGCTCCGACACCACTGCCGTTGCGCTCGCCGCCGCGCTCGACGCCGACGTCTGCGAGATCTACAGCGACGTCGACGGCATCTTCACCGCCGACCCGCGCGTCGTGCCGAAGGCCCGCAAGCTCGACGTCGTGTCTGCCGAGGAGATGCTCGAGCTCGCCGCCAACGGCGCCAAGGTGCTGTACATCCGCGCCGTCGAGTACGCGCGTCGCCACGGCGTGATGATCAACGCCCGCTCGACGTTCAGCTCCGGACGCGGCACGTTCGTGCTCGGCCCGGGCATGAGCGTTCCCGAAAGCCTTGCTCCCGACAGCACAGAGGAGTCCCCCATGGAAGAGCCCATCGTCGCCGGCGTCGCCACCGATCTCAGCCAGGCCAAGATCACCGTCATCGGCGTGCCCGACGTTCCCGGCAAGGCGGCGGAGATCTTCACCGTCATCGCCAAGTCGGGGGCCAACGTCGACATGATCGTCCAGAACGTGTCGGCGGCGGCGACCGGTCGCACCGACATCTCGTTCACGCTGCCCAAGTCGGATGCCGCGACGGCGCTGCGCGCACTGGCCGCCGAGCAGGCGGGCATCGGTTTCGAGAGCCTCGTGCACGACGACCAGATCGGCAAGCTCTCCGTCGTCGGCGCCGGCATGCGCACCCACTCCGGTGTGTCCGCGACGCTGTTCGAGGCGCTGTCGACCGCGGGCGTGAACATCGAGATGATCTCGACCTCGGAGATCCGCATCTCGGTCGTGCTCCGCGGTGACGAGCTCGCCCAGGCCGCCCGCGTCGTGCACACCGCCTTCGGTCTCGACAGCGACACCGAGGCGACCGTCTACGCCGGCACCGGCCGCTGACGCCGAGCGGCCGAACGGCCGCATATCCTCGTTCCATGTCGCCGCGTTCCGTTCCCGAGGATCAGGTCACCGCCGTGCCCTCGCGTTCGAGCATGGGTCGGGGCTTCGACGTGGTGGCCGCCATGGTCGCCCTGTCTCCGATGCACGCGGACGGGGTGAGTGTGCAGCAGGTGGCCCAGCAACTCGGACGCGATCGGTCGCAGGTGTCGCGTACGCTCGCCGCCGTGCATGATGAGGGGCTCGCCGTTCGCGATAGCGAGGGACGTTATCGCCTGTCGTGGGACTGGTACGCCACGGCGCAGGAACTCGTGCATCGGCGGCTGCGCAGCGCCGGGCTCGCCGTGCTCGACGACCTGGCGGCTGCGAGCGGCGAAGCCTGCTTCCTCAGTGTTCTCTCCGGCGATGCCACCGTCACGATCGTGGAGAGCATGCCGCCGGCGACACGAATGATCGGCTCGTGGGTGGGACGCGCCTACCCCGCGTTCTGCAGCGACGCCGGACGCGCCGTGCTGTGGGATGCCGACGAGGAGGAGATCCGTGGTGTCTTCGCCGACACGGACTTCTCCCGCGGCGGCCCCCGCGCTCCGCGCGACGTCGATGAGTTCCTCGCCCGCATGGAGGCGAGCCGCGCGCAGGGCTTCGCGATCGTCGACGAGGAAGCCGAGCCGCAGCTGTTCTCCGTATCGGCGCCGGTGTGGGATTTCCAGGGTGAGGTCGTCGCCGGTCTGCAGATCGTCGGCGAGAAGGCTGCGCTGGCGCCCCGTGTCGACGAGCTCGGGGCCGCGTGCGTGTCTGCCGCCACGGTCCTGTCGGCAGCGCTCGGCGCCGCCGACAGACGTTAGGCGGGCTGGTCCGCGACGAGGCTGAGTCTGTCGACGGCGGACGCCAGCGCGGTGAGCGCCTCCCGAACGCGGCGCTGCCCCCGAGCAGGAGCCGTCACCGCGACCGCAGCCACGATTCGTCCCCCTCGCCGGAGGGGCAGGGCGTGCTCGTGCGCGCCTTCGACGTACTCCTGCGCCGCGGTGATCCGCCCGCTCGTCCGATCGCGCGCCTGACGGGCGATCACCTCTTCGGGGGAGTGCGCTGCGGCGGGACCGCCGACGCCCACGAACTGCACCGCCTCCAGAAGAGCCGAGATCTCGGCGTCTGAGTGGTCCCAGAGCAGGGCCCGTCCCGCGCCGGTGCACCAGATCGGCAGGCGTGCGCCGGGATGCAGGTAGCCGTCGTCGCGCCCGGACGGATGCTCCACGCGCAAGAGCACGGCCGCAGGGCCGTCGGCGGCGGCGATGACCGCGCTGACGTCGTGGGCGACGGCGAGTCGGCGCAGCTCGCCGCGCGCGGCGCGCAGCCACGGGTGGGCGAGAGACGCGCCGGTGCGCAGATAGCGGGGCCCCGCACCGAAGAGCGTGGCCTCGTCGCGCTCCAGGTAACCCAGCTCGCGCAGCTCCTGCGTCAACCGCGACACGCGGCTGCGCTCGATGCCGGTCGACTCGGCCAGTCGTGACGCGTTGTGCGCGAGCCGACCCGACCTCTCGCGACGCACGGCCTCGTCCACGAGGGCGAGGCCCTGAAGGAATGACGAGGGGGAAGCCATGTCGTGCTCTCGCGTCGGTCAGGCGGACAGAGAGATCGCTCGCCGCGGCAGGAGGCGACCCCAGGATGTATAGAGGTTAGCCGCGATCTGTCCGCTCGCGTGTTCCAGATCGGCGCCGCTGATGCGTTCGGCCCCCTGTGCACCGTAGAGGACGACCTCGTCGCCGATCACGGCATCTTCGGCGGAGGTGACATCGACCAGCAGGGTGTTCATCGCGAGCCGATCGACGACCGGCATCCTCCGTCCGCGGACGAGTACCTCGGCCCGCCCTCCGAGCGTGCGCTGATACCCGTCGGCGTAGCCGAGCGGAACGGCGGCGAGGCGGGCGGGGGCATCGAGTCGATGCGTGCGGTCGTAGCCCACCGTGCGCCCGGCCGGATACGCCGAGATCGCGGCGATCCGCGACACCAGGCGCATTGCGGGCCGAAGTCCGGCGAGGGATGCCGAGGTGTCGCCGTACAGTGCGGCACCGATCCGCACGAGGTCGAAGCGCGAGGCGGGAACGGTCAGGGCCGCATAGGAGGTCGCGCAGTGGCGCTGGAGCGGCCCCCGAGCCAGCAGCGCGCCCGCGTGGCGCGCCTGGATCGCGAACGCGGCGGCGCCGTCGTGGACGTCATCGGCGTCTTCGCACGGGAAGTGCGACGCGACGCCGACCACGTCCAGTCGCGCGTCGGCGCCGATCTGCCTCAGCTGCGCCGCCGCATTCGCGTCGTCGAGGTCGATGCCGTCACGGCTGATCCCGGTCGCGTTGATCGAGACGTGCGCGCGCACCCGGCGCCCGGTCGCCGCCCCCGCCGCGGCGACGACGGCGGCATGTGCGGCACCGCCGATCCACTCCTCGACGCCGAGGCCGGCGGCATCCTCCACCTCCTCGCGCAGGGCGGCGCGAAGCCGCAGGATGCGTCCGGCGAATCCGGTGGCCCGCACCGTGCGGGCTTCCTCGTTGGATGTCACACCGAAGCTCTCGACGCCGCGAGCGATGAGGGTCGGCGCGACGAGGTCGACACCGTGGCCGTAGGCGTCGGCCTTGACCACGGCGCAGACGTGCGCGCCCGGGCCGAGAGCGTCCCGCACCGCCCCGAGGTTGTGGGCGACGGCGCCGGTGTCGACCTCGACCCAGGCAGCGCTGGCGCTCACGCCTGCGGGGCGTCGTTCGCGGTGACCGGGGCCTCCTCCGACACCGCGACGCGATGGGTCGCCCCGCGGCGTCCGTAACGCCACCAGAAGAACAGGTAGCACGCGGCGACGAAGGGGACGCCGAAGTACAGCGCCGCGACCTGATTCGGGTCGAACGCGATCGCGACGATCGAGATCAGCAGCAGGGCGAATGCCACGATGGGAACGACCGGGAACAGCGGCGTGCGGTAGGCGAGCGTGCCGATGTCGCCGCCGTCGCGGACGAAACGTCGCCGGTGGAAGTACAGCGACGCGACGATCGACATCCATACGGCCACGACGGCGAAGCCGGCCACCGAGACGAGCACGAGGTAGACGGTCTCTGCCGCGATGATGCTCGACAGCAGCGAGACCAGTGCCAGAGCGAGGCTCACGCTCAGGGCGACGATCGGGATGCCGCGGGGCGTCAGACGCAGGAGCGCCTTCGGGGCGTGTCCCTCTTCCGCGAGTGAGAAGAGCATCCGCGCGCACGAGAAGAGGCCGCTGTTTCCGGCCGAGAGCAGGGCCGTGATGATCACGAAGTTCATGATGTCGGCGGCGAAGGGCACGCCCACGTACTGGAACACATCCACGAAGGGGCTGCTCGTCAGGCCTGCCTGATCGTAGGGGAGGATGGCGGCGATGACGGTGATCGAGCCGACGAAGAGCACGAGCAGCCGCAGCACGGTCGATCGCAGTGCGCGGGGGATGTTCTTCGCCGGGTCCTTGGTCTCTCCGGCCGCGACGCCGATAAGCTCCGAGCCGCTGAAGGCGTAGAACACCGCGAGCGAGGTCACGACGACACCACCCACGCCGCCCGGGAACAGGCCGGCCGGCGTCTGGAAGTTGCTGAAGAGGACAGCGGCGGGGTGCTCCGTCGACAGCGGGGTGAAGCCGAAGATCGCGGCGCCGCCGAGCACGATCAGGGCGACGATCGCGAGCACCTTCACCAGTGAAAGCCAGAACTCGGTCTCGCCGAACACGCGTGCCGAGATGGCGTTGATGGTGAACAGGGTCGCGGCGAAGATGAGACACCAGAGCCAGACGGGCACCGCGGGAAACCAGCGCTGCATCAGGATGCCGGCGGCCGTGAACTCGGAGCCGAGCGCGACCACCCAGCACAGCCAGTAGAGCCATGCGGTCGTGAAACCGGTCGCCGGGCCGATCGAGCGTGCCGCGTAGATGTGGAAGGCGCCCGAGACCGGGTAGGCGATCGCCAGCTCACCGAGGCACGCCATCACCAGATAGACCACGACCGCGCCGACGAGGTAGGCGATGATCGCTCCCAGGGGGCCGGCCTGGTTGATGGTGTAGCCGGAGCTCAGGAACAGCCCCGATCCGATCACGCCGCCGAGAGCGATCATGATCAGGTGGCGGGCGTCCATGGAGCGCTGCAGACGGCGCAGGGGCACCTGCGTCGCCGTCGTGTGGGGCAGGACGTTCGGGAGGTCCTGCGCGGAAGTGGAGCGCATGTCGGTCTCTCAATCGAGTCGAGGTCGTGGGAATGAGAAGTGCTGCATTTTCACATCGTTGTGATGATGATGCACACCATGTGTTTCCGGGAGATTACTGATGCTCAGGCCCCGGCACAAGGTTTCGGGGTCGATCGAACAGCGCATTCTCGCAGACGGGCGATGTGTCAGCGGCGCGGACGACATGTCAGTGGGCAGGAGCACACCGGCAGGCGCGCACGGACGCGTCGGCTGCGCAGACTGATCGCACCCGTCCCCGACCTGAAGGAGATCGACGTGGACCGACATGACATCGCACTGATCGGATTCGGCGGCGTCAACCGCGCGTTCGCCCAGATCGTCCATGATCGCGGCGAGCGATTGGCCGATGAGCTCGGCTTCGCGCTGCGCATCGTCGCGATCACCGATCTGCGCCTGGGCTCGGTGATGCAGTCCGACGGCATCGATCTCGCCGCCGT
This sequence comes from Sphingomonas sp. BLCC-B65, assembly GCF_028550675.1. Lineage (NCBI taxonomy): Bacteria > Pseudomonadati > Pseudomonadota > Alphaproteobacteria > Sphingomonadales > Sphingomonadaceae > Sphingomonas > Sphingomonas sp. BLCC-B65. The sequence continues at coordinate 2,750,317 of NZ_JAQQGL010000001.1, forward strand.
CTTCGCGATGCAGGCTGACGACACGTTCGCCGGCTGGCGCGGCGGCGCCGCGGTGCCCCAGAACGACTACGTCATCCGCCACACGACGGCGGACATCGTCGTCGAGGCGACCTTCACCAATCCGCTCGACGGAGAGCCCGGCATCTCCCATGTCCGCACCGCGCTGGAGTCCGGCAAGAGCGTCGTGACCACGAACAAGGGTCCGGTCGCGCTGGCGTCGGGCGAGCTGAATCGGATCGCCGCGACGCACGGCGTCTTCTTCGCGTACGAGGGCTCGGTGATGAGCGGGACCCCGGTTCTCCGCTTCGCCGCCGAGACGCTGAAGGGGCTGCGGGTCACCGAGGTGCAGGGGATTCTCAACGGCACGAGCAACTACGTTCTCGGCCGGATGGAGAACGGTCTGTCCCTCGACGCCGCCGTCGCCGAGGCGCAGCAGCTCGGTTACGCCGAAGCAGACCCGACTGCCGACATCGGCGGCTCGGACGTGCAGCTGAAGGTCGTGATCCTGGCGAACGAGATCCTCGGCGCCGACATCACGCCCGCCGATGTCACATGCGAGGGCATCGTTGGCGTGACACCCGAAGACATCGCACGCGCCGCCGCCGAGGGTGCGCGGTGGAAGCTCATCGGCTCGGCGCGCCGTGATGAGACGGGAGCGGTCGTCGCGAGCGTTCGCCCCGTGGCGCTGGCCGCCACCCACCCCCTCGCCGGCGTGTCCGGGGCCACCAACGCCGTCTCATTCGACACCGACCTGCTCGGCACCGTCACGGTGTCCGGACCCGGCGCTGGGCGCGTCGAGACGGCCTACGCACTGCTGTCTGACATCATCGCGATCGACGCCGCGCAGCACGCCCCGATCGAGGTGGGGGCGTGAGCGCGCCGGTGATCGAGAACGACCTGATCGTGACGTCGCCCTTCGACGGCGTGATCATCGGCACCGTCGTACAGAGCGGACCGGACGAGATCGACGGCGTCCTCGATCGTGCGCGCACGGGCGCGGCGATCTCCCGCGATCTCTCCCGCTTCGCACGGCACGAGGTCCTCGAGCGCGCCGCGGCGCTCCTTCGGGAGCGGGCGGACGAGGCCGCTGCGCTCATCGTCGCCGAGGCGGGCAAGACCATCCGCCAAGCGCGCAAGGAGGTGCGGCGGGCCACGATGACGCTCTCGCTCTCGGCGGATGCCGCGCGCTCGCACCCCGGCGAGGTGATCGCCTTCGACGCCTTCGAGGGCTCGGAGAGCCGGCGCGGCTGGTTCACGCGCGAACCGCTCGGCATCATTGTGGCGATCACCCCGTACAACGACGCGTTGAACCTCGTCGCGCACAAGCTGGGACCTGCCATCGCCGGCGGCAATGGCGTGATCCTCAAGCCCTCTCAGTTCACGCCGCTGACGGCGCGGTTCCTGGTCGACCTGCTGATCGAGGCCGGACTTCCCGACGAGATCGTCACCGTGGTGCACGGCGACCGGCATCTCGCGCAGGCGCTCGTCGCCGCCCGCGAGGTGCGCATGGTCTCCTTCACCGGCGGCCTCGCGACGGGTGAAGCGATCGCGCGACACGCGGGACTGAAGAAGCTCGCGATGGAACTGGGCGGGAACGCGCCCGTGCTCGTGTTCGCCGACGCCGACCTCGACGCCGCCGCAGAGGCGTGCGTCTCGGGCGCGTTCTGGGCAGCGGGACAGAACTGCGTGGGTGCGCAGCGTCTGCTCGTCCAGCGATCGGTGTACGACGCCTTCCGCGAACGCGTGGTCGCTCGCACCGCAGCTCTTCGTGCCGGAGATCCGACGGACGAGGCCACCGATGTCGGCCCGATGATCACGGAGGATGCCGCGCGGCGGGCCGAGCGACTCGTGGCCGACGCCGTCGCCGCGGGGGCACGCGTGCTCGTCGGCCATCGTCGCACCGGATCGGTCTACACTCCGACCGTCGTCGAGAACGTCCCCACTTCGTGCGAACTCTGGGCCGACGAGGCGTTCGCCCCCGTCGTGACGCTGGTCGCCTTCGACACGGAGGACGAAGCGATCGCGCTCGCAGAAGAGCCGGAGTATGCGCTCCATGCCGCCGCGTTCACGTCCGACATCGCGCGCGCCCTGCGTGTCGCCGATCGGCTCGAGGCCGGCGGGGTCATGATCAACGACTCCTCCGACTACCGTGTCGACAGCATGCCCTTCGGCGGAGCCAAATACGGCAGCATGGGCCGTGAGGGCGTCCGGTTCGCCTACGAGGAGATGACGCAGCCCAAAGTCATCTGCATCAACGCATGAACGCCGTGCGGGTGGAGCGCGACGCGCTCGGTCAGTGGGAGGTCCCCGCTGACGCGTACTGGGGTATCCACACGGCACGTGCGCGTCGGAACTTCGAGATCAGCGGGACGCCGATCTCCCGGCATCCCGCTCTGGTCGCTGCGCTCGCCGAGGTGAAGCTCGCTGCCGCGACGGTCAACGCCGCCCACGGACTCATCGACCCGCTCATCGGCAGGGCGATCGTCGCCGCGTGTCGACGCATCATCGCGGGTGAGCTGCACGACCACTTCGTCGTCGACGTGATTCAGGGCGGCGCCGGCACGAGCTCCAACATGAACGCGAACGAGGTCATCGCCAACGCAGCGCTCGAAGCACTCGGAATCGCGCGCGGCCGCTACGACGTCGTCCATCCCATCGACCACGTCAACCGCAGTCAGTCGACCAATGACGTGTATCCGACCGCGATCCGGCTCGCGACCGTCCGCGCCCTGCGGCGACTCGCCCCCGAGCTGACAGCGCTCGCGGCATCGTTCGAGGACCGCGGCGACGCCTTCGCCGGAATCCGCAAGATCGGGCGCACCCAGTTGCAGGACGCCGTGCCGATGTCGCTCGGCGATGAGTTCACCGCGTTCGCAGCGGCGATCTCAGAGGATCTGCGCCGTCTCGAGGAGACGGTGCCGCTCCTGTTGGAGTGTTCCCTCGGCGGTACCGCGATCGGCACCGGGGTCACCGCTGACGCGGCGTACCGGGGCGACATCGTCGCCGCGCTCGCGGCGGCATCCGATCTGCCCGTCACCCCCGCGGCGCATCTGTTCGAAGCGAGCTGGGACACCAGCGCCTTCCTGCAGACCTCGAGTCTGTTGCGGCGGATCGCGGTCAAGCTGTCGAAGATCAGCAGCGACCTTCGGCTGCTTTCCAGCGGACCGCAGACGGGGCTGGGTGAGATCCGGTTGCCCGCGCAGCAGGCCGGGTCCTCGATCATGCCGGGAAAGGTCAACCCCGTCATCCCGGAGGCGATGAACCAGGTCGCGTTCGCGGTCATGGGTGCCGACGTCACGATCGGCATCGCCGCCGAGTCCGGGCAGCTGCAGCTCAATGCGTTCGAGCCGGTGATCGCGCACAGTCTGCTGCAGGCGATCGAGTGGCTGACGAACGGTGCGCGGATGCTGCGGGAGCGTTGCGTCGACGGTATCCGCGCGCGGGAGGAGACGCTCGAACGCAATATCAGCGTGGCCGTCGGGGCCGTGACGGCGCTCGTTCCGGCCATCGGGTACGAGGCGGCGGCCCGGGCCGCGCACCAGTGCCTGGCGACGGGGGAGTCGCTGGTCGACGCCGTGGTCGCGCACGCGGGCATCGACCGGGACGAGGTCGCGCAGCTTCTGGCCGCGGCGCGGTGACGCGCGGCCGGTTCAGCTGCGGTCGATCGCGCGCGTGAGGGAGACGGCAGTGACGGTGTTGGCGACGCCCGGAATCGCGGCGACCTGTTCCCAGATCTGCCCGATGCGATCCATCGTGGCGGCGTGGAGCGTGACGAACAGGTCGTACTCGCCCGACAGCACATCGCAGCGGACCACCTCGGGGATGCCGCGCAGGGTAGCGATGACGCGGTCATCGCGCATGCGGTCGGAGCGGTACACCATGACGAGCGCCGTCACTCCTCGCGCCGCCGCCGCTCCCGGCACGACCGTGTACCCGGCGATCACGCCGTCGCGCTCCATGCGTTCCATCCGCTGCTTGACGGCGTTGCGCGAAAGGTGCACGCGCGCTGCGATGGCGACGAGGGGCACGCGCGCGTCGGCCGTGAGAGCCGCGAGGATCTCGCGGTCGATGTCGTCGAGGGCGCCGCTGATCATGCTGACTCCGTGCATTAAAAGCAATTGTGAATGTTAATAAGGCACACTAGCGTGGAGGTGCGTACGGCGGAAGCGGGATCGCGCCGCGGACGTGACAGACGCCGATCGGCTTTCAGGAGGACCTCATGAGTGCACGCCCCGACCGTCGACGCGGCGAGAGCCTGTCCGATCTCAGCCTCGCCGTCCACGGCGGCATCCATGTGGATTCGACGCGCGCCCTGCGCACTCCGCTCGTGATGGCGAACTCATATGCCCTTCCGGAGGACCCCAGCGAGATCAGCTGGTCGGCGACCGCGCCCGGGCTCTACACGCGCAACACCGGCGTCAATCAGCAGGCGTTGCAGGACAAGCTCGCGGCGCTCGAGGGCGGGGAGGATGCCGTGGCTCTCGCCTCCGGCGTCGCCGCCCTGCATGCCGTCTTCTTCACTCACGTGCGCGTCGGCGATCACGTCGTCGTCAGTGACGAGACGTATGAGGCGACGTGGCGGCTCTGGACCGAACTGCTGCCGGGGCGCTACGGGATCGAAGCGACGTTCGTCGACATCAGCGACCTCGACGCCGTCCGCGCCGCGATGCGGCCGCAGACCCGGCTGGTGTGCATCGAGGCCATCGCGAACCCCACCACGAAGGTCGCCGACGTGGCCGCGCTCGCCGAGATCGCGCACGCGAGCGATGCCCTGCTCATGGTCGACTCGACGTTCACGCCCCCGCCGCTGTATCGCCCGCTGCACGATGGCGCCGACCTCGTGGTCCACTCCCTCACGAAGTACATCAACGGTCACGGCGATGCGATGGGCGGGGCCGTCATCGGCCGCCGCGAGCTGATCGAGCCGATCAAGGCCGACGCCATGGTCGATGTCGGCGGTGTCATCTCGCCCTTCAATGCGTGGCAGATCCAGCGCGGCTCGGTCACGCTTCCGTTGCGGATGCGCCAGCACACGGCATCCGCGGCCGCGATCGCCGCCTTCTTGGAGGATGACCCGCGGGTCGCCTTCATCCGGTACCCGGGCCTTCGCACTCATCCGGACCACGCGCTCGCGACGCGGCAGTTCACGGCTGGGTTCGGCGGCATGATGGCCTTCGCCGTCGACGGCGATCCCGATACGCAGAACCGGTTCGTGTCGCGGCTGCGGCTGATCACGTCGGGGTTCTCGCTCGGCCACGACGACTCACTGATCGTTCACACGGGCACCGGGGGTGGGCGCGTCGCCGCGTACCCCGAGGAATTCCGCCGCTGGGGTCACCTGCGACTGTCGGTGGGCCTGGAAGACACCGCGGACCTGTTGGCCGACATCGCCGCCGCGCTCGACGAGACGTTCGACGGGCGCTGACCACCGGGCGTGCGCACAGTGGCAGGAATGCGCGCCTGCGCGACCGGATGCCGCCGTCATACGGCGTCGGCCCATGCGGCGCGGCCGGTAGAATCGCGGCATCCGCCCGTTCGGGCACGTTCTCTCCGTTCACGGCATCGCTGCAAGGATCCCTCATGACCCGCATCTCTGACTCAGGACTCTCTGTCGCCGTCGTCGGCGCCACCGGACAGGTCGGCACGGTCATGCGCGAGATTCTCGCCGAACGGGCCTTCCCGATCCGTGAGCTCCGCCTGTTCGCCACGGCGCGCTCGGCCGGCACGGCCGTCGAGTTCGGCGGCGAGACCATCATCATCGAGGACGTGGCCACCGCCGATCCCACCGGCATCGACATCGCGCTGTTCAGCGCCGGTGCGACCGGCTCGCGTGCGCACGCCCCGCGTTTCGCCGAGGCCGGCGCAGTCGTCATCGACAACTCGAGCGCCTGGCGCATGGACCCCGAGGTGCCGCTCGTCGTCAGCGAGGTCAATCCCCACGCGACGGTGAACCCGCCGAAGGGCATCATCGCCAATCCGAACTGCACGACGATGGCGGCCATGCCGGTGTTGAAGCCGCTCGACGCCGCGGCCGGGCTGGAGCGACTGGTCGTCAGCACCTACCAGGCCGTGTCGGGCTCGGGCGTCGCCGGCGCGCAGGAGCTGCTCGGTCAGGTCGAGGGCGTTCTTGCCCAGGGGCACACGCTCGATCTCGTGCACGACGGCAGCGCACTCGACTTCCCGCAGCCGGAGAAGTACGTCGCGCCCATCGCGTTCGATGTGATCCCCTTCGCCGGCAACCTCGTCGACGACGGCGACAACGAGACCGACGAAGAGAAGAAGCTCCGCAACGAGAGCCGAAAGATCCTCGAGCTTCCCGACCTTCGCGTCGCCGGCACGTGCGTGCGCGTGCCGGTCTTCACCGGGCATTCGCTGTCGATCCACGCCGAGTTCCGCGACGACATCACGCCCGAGCGGGCGCGCGAGATCCTCTCGTCGGCACCGGGCGTCGTTCTCGAAGAGGTGCCGACGCCGCTGCAGGCCGCCGGCAACGACCCGAGCTACGTCGGCCGCATCCGTGCCGACCAGTCCGCGCCCAAGGGCAAGGGGCTGGTGCTGTTCATCAGCAACGACAACCTCCGCAAGGGCGCCGCGCTCAACGCCGTGCAGATCGCCGAGATCGTCGCCGCGCGCCTGACCGCCGCCGCCTGACGGCGGTCCGAGCACCGCTCACCGCGAGACCGTCTGACTGCGAGACACGGTCCGCGCACCGAAACACCGCCGGACGGCGCGTGTCTCGGTGCGGAACTCGTTTCTCGCGGAGTTGAGCGGTGTGAAAGAACCGCAAGAGTTGACGGCGGTGGATGCCGCGCCTCGCGGAGGCCGTGGAAAACGGCGCCTAGACTGGATCATTGTGAGTGAACCCGTCGACGTCGTCCTGATCGGCGGTGGCATCATGAGTGCCACCCTCGGAACCCTCCTGAAGCAGCTGCAGCCGGACTGGAAGATCGTGGTGCTCGAGCGCCTCAGCGACGTCGCCGAGGAGTCCTCCAATGCCTGGAACAATGCGGGCACCGGACACGCGGCGCTCTGCGAGCTCAACTACATGCCCGAGGCCAAGGACGGATCGGTCGACCCTGCCAAGGCGATCTCGATCAACGAGCAGTTCCAGCAGAGTCGGCAGCTGTGGGCGAGCCTGGTGGAGCGCGGCATCCTCGATGCGCCGTCCACCTTCATCAACGCGACCCCCCACATGACCTTCGTGCGCGGCGAGAAGGATGTCGCGTACCTCAAGAAGCGTTACGAGGCGCTGCGCACGCAGCCGCTGTTCGAGGGCATCGAATACTCCGAGGACTCCCGCGTCATCAATCAGTGGGCGCCGCTGCTCATGCACAAGCGCAAGAAGGCCGACGAGCCTTTCGCGGCCACGCGCGTTCCGGCCGGCACCGACGTCGACTTCGGTTCACTGACCCGTCAGCTCTTCTCCCATCTCGCCGATCAGGGCGTCGACGTCGTCACCAATCGCGAGGTGCGAAAGCTCCGCAAGAACGCGGACGGCACGTGGAACGTGTCGTACCGTCACACGCTCGGGCGTACGCCGGGGAGCCTGTCGGCGCGGTTCGTGTTCGTAGGCGCGGGTGGCTGGGCGATCAAGCTGCTGCAGTCCTCGCGCATTCCGGAGATCTCCGGTTACGGCGTCTTCCCGATCGGGGGGCAGTGGCTCAAGACGTCCAACCCGTCGATCGTCGCGCAGCACAAAGCCAAGGTGTACTCGCAGGCCTCCGTGGGGGCGCCCCCCATGTCGGTGCCGCATCTGGACACCCGCGTCGTCGACGGTGAGACCTCGCTGTTGTTCGGGCCGTTCGCGACCTTCAGCCCGAAGTTCCTGAAGAACGGCCGCATCACCGACATCGTCGCGCAGGTGCGTCCCGGCAACATCGGTCCGATGTTGAAGGTCGCCATCGACAATCCGGGCCTGATCAAGTACCTGGTCAGCGAACTGCTCAAGAGCCACAAGCGCAAGGTCGATGCGCTCCGCGAGTTCATGCCGACCGCGAAGGCCGAGGACTGGGAGCTGCTGCAGGCCGGCCAGCGCGCCCAGGTCATGAAGAAGGATCCGCAGAAGGGTGGCGTGCTGCAGTTCGGCACCGAGGTCGTCACGTCGGCCGACGGGTCGATCGCTGGCCTGCTGGGAGCGTCTCCGGGAGCGTCGACCGCGGCATCCATCATGCTCGGCCTGCTGAAGACATGCTTCCCCGACCGCATCTCCGCGTGGGAGCCGGAACTGAAGGCGCTGATCCCGAGCTACGGATCGACTCTCAACGGCGACCCGGCCGCCGCGGAGGCGTCGCTCGACGCTACCGCCGGCGTGCTCGGCATCAACCGCTGATCCGGGTCGGGGCGGCACGGGCATGGCGAAGCTGTACTTCCGCTACGGGGCGATGAACTCCGGCAAGTCGACGGCCCTGCTGCAGGCGGCATTCAACTACGAGGAACGCGGACAGCACGTGCTGCTGGCCAAGCCCGAGATCGACACGAAGGGTGCCGATCAGATCTCCAGCCGACTCGGCGTGGAGCGTCAGGTCGACTTCCTCATCGCTGCGGATGCCGATCTGCGCGCCCTCGTCGCCCAGCACGCCGCCCGCTACGACGGACGGGTGGCGTGTCTTCTCATCGACGAGGCGCAGTTCCTCACCCCGGCCCAGGTCGACGACCTGTTACGGATCGTCGTCGACGACGGCATCCCCGCCCTTGCCTACGGCATCCGTACCGACTTCCAGACGCGCGCCTTCCCGGGCTCGGCCCGTCTTCTGGAGCTCGCCCACAGCCTCGAAGAGCTGAAGACCATCTGCCGCTGCGGGCGCAAGGCGCTGTTCAATGCGCGACTGGTCGGTGGTCGGTTCGTCTTCGACGGCGACCAGGTCGCCATCGACGAGCTGTCGCACGAGAAGGTCACCTACGAGTCGATGTGCGCGGAGTGCTACCTGCGCGAGTCGGGCGGCCGGCTCAGCTGACGCTCGCCCCGTCGCGGCGGCGCGGCAGCGGGACCAGCATCGAGGTCGTCCTCCGGTACTGGGCGTATGCGGGGTACTTCGCAGCGGAGATCGACTCGGTGAACACGGTCGACCCGACGAACAGGAGCGTCAGCAGGATGGCCCCGACGATCGTCGGGTTGAGCACGCCGCCCCACACGCCGGCTCCGGAGGCGACCGCGGCCGTCGCGCCGAACGTGTAGAAAGCCCACCACTGGGCCTGCTCGAAGAAGAAGTTGGGATGCCGGCTGTAGGCGAAGAGCCCCGTCGTGAGGAAGCCGTCGGCGCTTCCGCGCGCTTTTGCCTGATGGAAGTCCCACTGCTGCTGATCGGCGACCGTCTCACCGATGAGGAATCCGAGGAAGAGCGCGGCGATGAGCGCATCGGCCGCCGTGAGCGGAGCCGGATGAGTCCTCGCCCACTGCGCGGGGAGCGTGATCAGGACGAGCAGCGTCATCTGGTACAGCACGATGAACACCAGGTTGAAGACCTGGAACCGTGCGGGCGACATCCTGCCGCGCAGGATCGCCCACCGGTAATCCTCCACCCCGGAGTAGCCGCCCTTCCGCGCGAAGTTGAAGGTCAGCCGCGCGCCCCACGCCGTCACGAGCGCCGCCATCAGAACCAGGCGCCCGGCGTCGTCGCCGCCGGCGAGTGCGCTCGCCGCGAAGACCCACACGTAGACCACCGGGACCACGGACCACGCGCGGTCCACCCACGACGTGTCCTTGGTGACCAGTGAGGCGATCCAGCACAGCGCCGAAACGGCGGCGGCGATGATGACGACCACGAAGAGCGGATCCATGGTCTGAGCGTAGGCCCGCCGGTGCGACCGGCGCGGCTTTTTGCCGGTCCGAACGGCGTGCGCTACTGTGGCCTGACCATTAAGCGACGGGGAGACCAGGATGACCGAGAACGCACCGGCACGCGCCTGGCGGGTCGTGCTCGAGAAGATCGAGGCCGACCTGCTCAGCGGTGCGCTCGGACCGGGCGATCGTCTGCAGCCCGAGCGCGAGTTGGCGGCCACACTCGGTGTCGGCCGTTCCAGCGTGCGCGAGGCTCTTCGGGTCCTGGAGGTGATGGGGCTCATCCGCACCGCAACGGGATCCGGGCCGACGGCGGGCGCGATCGTGACGGCGACGCCGCACGGCGGGCTGGCGCAACTCCTGCGTCTGCAGGTCGCTGCCCATGGCTTTCCCATCCCGGACGTGTACGAGACGCGACTTCTGCTGGAAGAGTGGGCCGTCGCCCACCTGGCAGACATCGACGAGCCCGACCTCACGGAGGCGCGGGCCACTTTCACCGCCATGGAGGACGAACAGCTGACTGCTGACGACTTCCTCGCGCTCGACGCCCAGTTCCACCTGCGCTTGACGGATGCCGCCGGAAATCTCGTGGTCGCCGCGACGATGGCCGGTCTTCGCACGACGATCGAGAGCTATATCCGTGCCGGTGCGCGCCGGATCTCCGACTGGGACACGACCGTCCAGCGGCTGCACCGCGAGCACGGCGATATCCTCGCCGCGATCGAGTCCGGCGACGCGGAGCGTGCGCGCGAGCTCGTGCGCGCCCACATCACCGCCTACTATGCGGATGCCGGGTTGCCGGCACCCTCGACCGCCGTGGTGGCCGTCGACGGCTGACGTCAGCGACGGGGGAGCGTCGGGATCAGCTCGGTGAGATAAGCGGAGGTGTGCTCCCACCCCTCCACGGCCTGGCAGGTCACACCCATCGCGAGGACGGGGTAGTCGTTGCCGTGCTCGTCGAGGCGATCGCCGACGAACAGCATGTCATCGAGCGAGATGCCGGTGACCTCGGCGAGCTTGCGCATGCCGTACGCCTTGTCGATGCCGCGGTGGGTGATGTCGACCGACGTCGAGCCGCCGGAGCGGACCTCGAGATCGGGAATGCGCGCGGCGACCGCGTCGCGCAGCGCGTTCTTCTTCTCGCCCGTCGGGTCCCAGGCCATCTTCGCCTCGAGGGGAGCTGTCTGCCCGAGCGCGGAGAAAGTGATCTGCGAGCCGCGATCCTCCAGGATGTCTCCCCACGGCTCGGCCTCCCACAGGCCCAGGCGACGGGCCTCTTCCTCGACGGCGGTGAGGGCGCGCGACTTCTCGTCGTCGGTGAGGGCGTGCGCGTAGACCGTGCGGACGCCACCCTCCTCGAGTCGGTAGTACTGCGTCCCGCACGTGGGCATGAGGTGGAAGCGGTCGAGGGTCGCGGCATCCGCCGCCGGAAGCCGCTCGACGACCTGCGACTGGAACTGCTGCAGCTGGCCGCCCGAGATGATGGCCACCTCGACGCGCGTCGCGAGCTCGAGCAAGAGCTCTCCGATGCGGGGATCGATGGCGCTCTTGGAAGGAGCCAGCGTGTCGTCGAGATCGAACGCGATCAGGCGGGGGGTGGTCATCGGGTGCTCCCATCCGGTGAATGAGCAAGGAAAGGCCCCGCCGGATCTCTCCAGGCGGAGCCTCTCTGCTGTCGGGGTGACAGGATTTGAACCTGCGGCCTCTTCGTCCCGAACGAAGCGCGCTACCAAGCTGCGCCACACCCCGTGGCAACCCTCCGAGTCTACCCCGTCGATGCCTCCCGTGACGAATCGAGCAGGCTGTCGTCCTCGCGACGCGCGCGCAGCGTGAGCACCGACGCTTCGGGACGGCATCCGAAGCGCACCGGAGCGTAGATCGAGTGTCCGAGCCCGGCCGAGACGTTCAGCGGCACGCGGCGTCCGGCAGCCGCCCAAGTGCTCAGACCGCGGGCCTGGTCGAGGGGGATGTCGCAGTTGGCCACCAGGGCGGAGGGGGAGAAGGGGATGCGCACCTGACCGCCGTGCGTGTGTCCGGCGAAGATCGCCTGGGCGCCCAGTTCGACGAATCGGTCCAAGACGCGTTGGTACGGCGCGTGCGTCACACCGATCACGAGGTCCGCATCGCGTGCAGAACGCAAGAGCCGACCGCGTCGGGCGCCCTCGAGCGCGGCAGGCAGAGCCGGCAGATCGTCCCACTCGCGGTGCGCGTCGCTGACTCCGAAGGTCTCCAGCCGCAGGCCGCCGGCCTCGACGACAGCCGCGGTGTTGTTCAGGTTCGTCCAGCCGAGCTCATCGGTGAAGTAGGCGTCCATGGCTGCCGTGTCCAGCCCCACGACGTTGCGCGGACCGGCCGACGGCCCGCGGAAGTAGTTGAGAGGATTCCGGGCCGACGGTCCGCTCACGTCGTTCGAGCCATGGACGAAGAGTCCCGGCACACCGCGCAGGGGCGCGAACGCGGCACGGACGCCCTTCAACCCCTCGGCATGGCCGAGATTGTCTCCGGTGTTCACGACGAGATCGGGTCGGACCGCGTCGGCGAGCAGGGCGATCCACTGCTGCTTGCGATGCTGCCACGGAGCCATATGGGCATCCGAAAGGTGGAGCACCGTCAGCGACGGAGAACCGACCGGAAGGATGTCGAGCTCATGCCGACGGACCGTGAAGAGGAAGCGTTCGATGCAGGTGCCCCAGACGGCAGCTCCGACAGCCACCGCCCCCGCCGCCGAGACGGCGGCGAGGGCGGTGCGCGCGGGCGTCACGGACGTCCGCCGCAGTTCTTGGCCTGGTACTGCACGGTGATCTGCGTGCTGCGGTTGACGACCGTTCCCGCGGCGGGATTCGTGCCGGTCACGGTGCCGTTGTCATCGGCGGTCGGCGAGGCGGTGCACTGCTGGGCGACATTGCTGAAGCCCTGCGCCTTCAGTGTGTTCACGGCATCCGTGGGCTTGCCGCTCACGGCCGGAACGGCGATCCCCTGCCCGTTGCTGGGACGGATCGTGACGGTCGTGCCGCCGGCGACCTTGCCCGCACCGGGGTCCTGCTGGACGATGGTGCCCGCGGCTTCGGTTCCGTCGACCGGGTCGCCGACCGTCACCGAGAATCCGGCCGTGCTCAGCGTCTGCTGCGCCTGGTCGACGGTCATGCCGATCACCGACGGCAGATCTGTCAGCTGGCGCTTGGTCAGCGCGGCATCCGGGTCGGGGAAGCGATCGCCGCCGTACTTGGCGTTTGCGGCCCCCTGCATCGCCGGCCAGATGGAGTTGCGGATCTTGGAGAGTACGTAGCCGTTCTCGTAGTGATCGCTGAGGAGGTCGGTGCCTTCGACGTTTCCGACCCAGACGACGGTCGCGACCTTGGTCGACGAGCCGTCCATCCAGGTGTGCAGGTACTCGTGGATACCGGTCTTGCCGAACACGGGGACGCCGTCGCCGATCTGGGCGCCGGAGCCGGTGCCCGTCATGACGCCCTGCAGCGTGTACGCCGCCGTCGCCGCGACCGCCTCGCTCATCGCGGGCTGGCAGGTGATCTGCGGGGTGATGTCCTTGCCTTGCGCATCGAGCGCCTTGTCGATCGCCTTCGAGGGGCACAGCGTGCCCTTGGCGGCCACCGAGGCGTAGACCTGGGCCATGTCGATCGGAGCAACGGCCTGATCGCCGAGCACGTTGTAGGCGTAGTTCGTGGTGTCCAGCGCTCCGCCGCTGCCCGTCATCACGCCCATCTTCATCGCCAGCCGGTTCGTGCTGCAGACGGAGATCTTCTCCGCCATCGTGAGGAATCCGGAGTTCAGGGAGTCGCGCGTGAAGTTGTACACGGTACCCACGTAGCCCGAGTTGTTCTCGAAGTTTCCGATCTGTCCGTTGCCGTTGTTGCCCGCGACGACGTTCTGGATCGTCCCGTCGCACTGGTCGACCTTCTTCGGGCCGATGCGCCCGTTCAGGGTCTCGTTGACCGAGTGTCCCTGCTCGAGCCAGTTGAGCAGACTGAAGATCTTGTAGGTCGAACCCGCCGAGTGACCGCCGCCGCCACCGTTGTCGGCGCGCACGTTGTAGTTGACCTGTGTGGTGGGTCCGTTGACGGCGGCATCGTCCGTCGAGAACGGGCGGTTCTGCACCATGGAGAGAATGCGCCCCGTGCCGACCTCCACCTGCACGGCGGACGCGCCCAGGTTCATGTAGTCGACATGGGCGGGCACGATGGAGATGGCCTTCAGGCCCTCGTCCTGCAGCGTCGGGTCGAGCGTCGTGTAGATCTTCATCCCGCCGCGACGCAGGTTCGCCGCGCGCGTGTCTTCGTCGGCGCCGAAGGCGGGGTCGTTGAGCAGAATGGTGCGCACGTACTCGCAGAAGAACTCGGCGCCCGTCGCGTTCTGGCAGCCCTGGCTGCGGTTCGTGATGTTGGGTGTGATGGGCGAGGCCATCGCGTCGTCGTACTCCTGCTGCGAGATCTTGCCGTTGGCCAGCATGCGGCCCAGCACGTAGTTGCGTCGGTCGAGGGTGAGGGAGTACCCGTCGGCCTGGCTGTTGATCGGGTTACCGGCCTTGTCGGTCGTCGACCCTTCCGGCATATCGATGCGGTAGACGTTGGGAGCCTGCACCATGCCGGCGATCGTGGCCGCCTGTGCGATCGTCAGGTCTGCTGCCGACACGCCGAAGTAGTGTTCGGCCGCCGCGCCGATGCCGTAGACGAGGCCGCCGAAGTTGGTGATGTTCAGGTAGCCCAGCAGGATCTCATCCTTGGAGTACTGCTTCTCGAGCTGGATCGCGTACCGCATCTCCTGCAGCTTGCGCTGGTAGCCCTCGGACCCCTGGTTGGCCGTCGTCGTGGCGTAGCATGCGGCGACTTCGTCGGAGTTCTGCGCCTTGCTCTCACAGTTCTGCTGCAGCACGTTCTTGACGTACTGCTGGGTGATGGAGGAGCCGCCTCGGTTCGAGCCGTTGGAGGCGTTGCCCACCAGGGCGCTCAGCGTCCCGACGAGGTCGACGCCGCCGTGCGTGTAGAAGTTCTTGTCCTCGCTGGAGGTGATCGCGTCGTACATGACGGGGTTGACCTGGTCGAACGTCACCGGGATGCGGTTCTGGTCGTAGAACTCCGCCATCAGTGCGTCGTTGCCGTTCGCGTCCTTGCGGTACATCTCGGTCGGGAGCATGAGCGGATCGATCTGGAGGAAGCCCGGCATGTTCTCGAACGTGTCGAGTGCGCTGGAAGCGGCGTAGCCGGAGACCGCGATCGCCGGTGTCACGGTGGCCGTGACGAGGATGCCGGCGATGGCGCTCAGACCGACGAGTCCCGCAATGCCACCGAGCACACCGGTGGCCGTCCGTTTGAGTTGGGGCATAGGCTTGATCGTAAGGGAGAACCCTGGGGGATCCCTCGGTGCGCGCGGGCGCGCCACCACTGGCCACACCGAATCCGGGAGTCCGCATGACCACGTGGGAGTACCTCACGACCCCTCTGCTGATCCACAACACCGCCGCGATCCTCAACAACTGGGGCAAGCAGGGGTGGGAGCTGGTTCAGGTCGTCCCCGGACCCGAAGGTGGACTCGTCGCGTACTTCAAGCGCCCCGTCGGCGCGGGCACCGCGAACGCGGGCCTCGGCGCGGCGGCGGTCGCCGCCCAGCAGTTCGGGGAGGACGCATGAGCATCGCCGCCCGTCTGAATGAGCTCGGCATCGAGCTCCCCTCCGTGGTTCCTCCGGTCGCGTCGTACGTCCCCGCCGTCGTTCACGGCGATCTCGTCTACACCTCGGGCCAGTTGCCGATGGTCTCGGGTGCGCTGCCGGCCACAGGCAAGGTCGGCGAGGGAGACGGGCTGGTTGCGGCATCCGACGCCAAGAACCTGGCGCGCCAGAGCGCGCTGAACGCCCTCGCGGCTGCGGCAGCCGTCGTGGGCGACATCGATCGGCTGGTGGGCGTCGTCAAGGTGACCGGGTTCGTCGCGTCCGTGCCGGAGTTCACCGGTCAGCCCGGTGTCATCAACGGCGCCAGCGATGTGCTCGGCGACATCTTCGGTGACGCCGGACGCCATGCCCGTTCCGCCGTCGGCGTGCCGGTGCTGCCGCTGGACAGCCCCGTCGAGGTCGAGGTCGTCTTCTCTCTCGTGTGATCTGCGCCGTGCTCGGCAGATCGGGGGGCGTCCCGACGATCTCGGCCTTTCTTCGAGCCGTGATTTAGGTTAGCCTCACCTAAGAGTTTGATGAGAGCCGGGGCGGCGACTGTTGGTAGCGGCAGCCGCCCCGGCACCTCATCGGCTCACGAGCGCCCGCACGCGTGCGGGCGTTGCACCGAGTGCCGAGAGGCACTCCAACCCTACTGATTGGAGTACTCCCTCATGTCCAGCACCCTGCGAAAGCGCACGATGGCCACCTCGATCGCCGGCCTCGCGCTGGCCCTCGTCGGCCTCGTCGGCGTCCCTGCGTACGCCGCGACCGGTCTCAGCCCGGCGCCGTCCGTGGATGCCGCCGGCGCTCGCTACTTCCTCGACGGTGACACCACGACGACGACCGTGACGGGCCTCGCCGCGAACACCGAGTACTACGTCGGTCTCTGCGCGAACGCTTCCTACCTGTTCGGCATCCCCGCCTGTGCCGGCTTCCAGACGGTGACCTCGGACGCCTCCGGGACGCTGAGCGCGGCCGTGCTCCTTCAGCGCAACGGCACCAACACGCACGCCTCCGCCCCCGGGCAGCCGGGCACGGTGAACTGCGCGGCCACGAACGCGTGCGCGATCAAGGTCGCTACGCACGGCACCAGCAAGCAGATCGTCGACCAGAGCGTGTCTTTCCGCGTCGACGAGTAATCCCCCCCCGCGACGGTGGGCGGGGCTGCATCAGACCGCTGCGCCCACCGTCATCCCTCTCCGCTTGCGCTCCATCGAGGTCACTTCCGCATGCCTGTTCTTCGTCGTCCCACTGCGCTCCTGCGCGTCTTCGCCGTCACCGCCGTCCTCACGCTCCTCACGGGCCTCGCTGTCGCCCTGTCCCCGTCGCCCGCATCGGCGGCAGGGACGGGGATCTCATCGGGCACCGTGCACTGGGGAATCAAGGAGTCGTGGCGCAACTACATCGGCAGCGGGGTGATCACGGAGGGTGGCGTCACTCGCGCGGCCGACGGCGCCTTCGACTTCCCCGTCTCGGGGGGATCGTTCGACGCGGCCGACAACGCCCTGACCCTGTCGCTCGATGGGTCGGTGCGCTTCGCGGCCTACTGCAGCGACCCCGTCGCCTCCACCGGGTGCCTGCTCGATTCGACGTTCTCGAAGCTCACGGTGACGATCTCCGCCGACCGTCAGGAGCTCCGGGGGGACTACGACGGCATCGCGCGCGACAATCCAGGCGGGGCCATCGCGCACTACGGTGACGTCGTCATCGCCA
Source organism: Sphingomonas sp. BLCC-B65 (assembly GCF_028550675.1). Classification (NCBI taxonomy): domain Bacteria; kingdom Pseudomonadati; phylum Pseudomonadota; class Alphaproteobacteria; order Sphingomonadales; family Sphingomonadaceae; genus Sphingomonas; species Sphingomonas sp. BLCC-B65. The sequence continues at coordinate 2,767,468 of NZ_JAQQGL010000001.1, forward strand.
CGATCGATGCGCTCGGGGCGAAGCCGACGACGGATGCCGGAGTCACCACATGGCCCGCGATGTCCACGGTCGCGGGCGAGGGCTTCCCGCTGTACCCGGTGGGCACGACGATGGACGCCGTGACGGTGAGCTACACCGGTGCCGGCGGAGCGCCGGATCTCGGTGAGAAATGGAGCACGCCGGGTGCTCCCGTCTTCGCCCCGGCAGCCACATGGACCGGTGATGCCGATGCCGCGAGCCGAGATGTCCTCGTCGGCGCGACGATGCTGCACGTCGTCGAACGTGCGTCCAGCACCGCCCCGCGGCTCACCGTCCGCGCTCATGACCCCGCCGGTCTCGTCCCGGCCGCGAGCGTCGACATCGCTCTCGAGCCGAACGCGACGTATGCGGTCGCCAGCGATCCGGCATCCGATCGCGTCTTCGTCGTCACCCAGGTGCGCACCAACGTCGCCGGCGTCCGCGGCGGCACCGCGATCGTCACCGCCGTGGAATGGACCCCCGGCGGCTACAGGACCTCTGTGGTCGAGACGATCACCGGAACCGCGTTCACCCTGAACGCCGTCACGTGGAACTCCGTTGCCGACGAGCTCGCCCTGATCACGCAGGTGCGCGGTTCCGCCGCGGATCGTTTCACCCTGACGCGCATCGTGGACGGCGTCGGAGCGGTCAGCCGCGTGCCCGTCACACTTCCCCCGGATGCGACCGACGCGGAGCGGTCGGCCGAGCTGTTCGGAGGCAGCGGCCCGAAGTCCGGGGGAGCGCTCATCGCGCTTCGCGACGGGACCTATCTTGCGGTCGGCAAGCTCGTCGACGGCAAACCGCTGCGCGCCCGCCACCTGGTGCCGGCAGCGACCTCGGCCGCGACCACCTTCGTCGAGGGCAGCGTCCCCACCGTGCAGCCGTTCGCCGCCGACTACAACCAGTACTTCGCGTACGAGCTGGCCACACGCGCCGCGGACGGGTCCGTGCTGCTCTACAGCGCGAACTGGACCGGGGTCGTGGCCTATGTCGATGTGGCAGGCGGAGTCGCGCGCACGATCGCCAACGACGTACCCCTCAGCGTGCAGGGCTACAGCGATCACGCGGCATCCGATCCTGGTCATGATCTGGACTACGTGCTCAGTCAGACGTCGTCGTCGATCGATGTGCTCCGCGATCACCGGCTGATCACCAGCGTCGCCGTCGGCGGCTTCGCGCGCGACGCGCTCAGCCGCGACGTGTTCGCCGTGCTTCCCGACGGGTCAGTCGTGGTGCAGGTGAAGGATGAGGCGACCGGTAGACGCGCCCTGCAGCGGCTGTCCCTCACCGGCGTCGCCCCCGTCGTGTCGTCCGATCCGGTCGACCGCTCGGTGACCCTGCCGGCCGGGACGTCGTCGGCCGCCGTCGCCTTCCAGGCCACCGGAAGCGGGCAGGTGCAGTGGCAGCTCCGGCCCTCGGGTGCGACGCGATTCAGCGACATCCCTGGAGAGACCTCGCCCCTGTTGGCGCTCAACGCCACCGTGAACACCGACGGCACGCAGGTGCGCGCCGTCTTCTCGAACGCGGCGGGCAGCGTCGCGAGCGCGCCCGCGACGATCCGCGTGGCGAGCGCCCCGATCATCGAGGCACAGCCGACGGCGCCGACCGTGTACGTGGGACAGCCCTACCAGCTCTCGGTTCTCGCAGCGGGCAATCCAGCCCCGGCGGTCACCTGGCAGCGTCAGATCGACGGTGCGTGGGTCGACGTGGTCGAGGGTGTCGAGGGAACCCGCCTCACCGTCGCCGCGGCACCCCAGGGCGACGACGGCGCACGGTACCGGGCGAAGCTCACGAACAGCGTCGCCACGGTCTACAGCGCCGAGGTCGGAGTCAGCGTGCGCACCCGACCGGCCGTCCCCGAGACGACGACCTACACCGGCGTGGCGTTCGAGTGGACGGGCGCCGCGGAGTGGCAGCACCGTCCGCCGAACGGCAGCGCGGCCAACTACTTCTCCGCCGGGGTCTCCGATGGCACGGAGCAGACCTATCGTGCAACCTCTGACGGCGTGCGCATCCTCCAGCGGGCCGCCGACGGAACCGCAACCACGGAGGCGACGTGGCAGACGCGCGGTGCGCATGTCGACGCGGGAGGGCAGGCTGCCCAGCTGATGCGCTTCACCGACGGCACGGCCGTGCTCGGAGCCGACGGAGCAGCGACGATCGAGTGGAAGGGGACGGTGAGCGTCAACTTCTACGACGGGCTCGTGCCGTTCACGCTGGCCGATCCTCGTCTGACGGTGGCCGCGGATGGCACCGGCATCCTCAGCGCCGATCTCTCGGGTTATGCGGGTGACATGTCCAACCCGGACAAGCCGAAAGAACCGGTCGCGCCGCGGAGCGACGTCACCGTGGCGACGTTCCGAGGGGTCGTCGTCGACGCCACCCGCGGGTTCGTCGTCGCTCCCGACTTCACCGGTGTCGAGATCGATGCGCGCGGGGGCACGCCGCAGGTGCGGTCGGGATCCGGATGGGGAGCATGGCCCCAGCAGTTCGTCGATTTCCACGCGACGACGCATCTGGCCGCCTACTTCTATTCCACCGGCGGGTCGATGGATGCCGCCAAGCGCCCGGCAGCGTTCGCGATCGGGTTCTCCGGCGCCGGCATCCCCAGCACTCCTGTCACGCCGGACACTCCGGTCGTGACACCACCGGTCATCGTGCCGAGCGGTCCGACGACGACCGTCCAGACACGCGAGGGCGCTCTGCTGTGGGGTGTGAAGAGCTCGTTCCGCAGCTACATCACCGGCCCGATCGCCAAGGGCGCGATCGCGGTATCCGGCGGCGCGAGTTCGGCCGACGGGCAGTTCCGCTTCGGTCAGACCGGCAGCGCTCTCAGGGACGGCCGCGGCACGGCCAGCTACGGCGGATCGGTGCGGTTCACCGGGCACGCCGGCGTCCTCGATCTGACCTTCTCCGACCCGCAGGTGCGGATCGACTCGGCATCGAGCGCGACCCTCCTGGTGAGCGTGGGTGGCAGGCGCACCGATCTCGCTTCGCTCGATCTCGCGGCCGGTCATCGCAGCGACGCGGAGGGGGCGCTGGCCTACAGTTCCGTGCCCGCGACCCTCACGGCCTCGGGTGCGGGGATCTTCTCCTACGGATCCTCGCAGTTCTATGGCCCCGGGACGGCGATGGACCCCGTCGCCTTCGTCGTCGGAGCGGATGCCGCGCCCGGCTCGGGCGGCGAGGCACGAACCGTCGCTTCGGCGCGCGCAACCCCGGCCTGGACGCCTCCCGCCGAGCCGCCTGCCCGCACAGGGCTGTCGATCGATGCCGCCTACGCCGCCGGGGTGCCGGCGGGCGGTGAGATCTCGGCGTCGGGGGCGGGCTTCGCCCCCGGGGAGACCGATATCAAGGTCGTCGTGTATTCGACGCCGATCGTGCTCGAGCAGGCGCTGACGGCGGATGCGAACGGCGTTGCGACGTGGCGAGGACTGCTTCCGGCGACGCTCGCTGCGGGCACCCACACGCTCACCTTCCAGGGCAAGGACCTCGCCCTCGGTGCACCGATCTCGGTGCTGGCCCCCGTGGCGATCAGCGGCTGCACGGTCGACGAGGCGTCGATCGACTGGGGGTTCAAGGAATCGTTCCGTTCCTATGTCTCCGGATCCATCGCGCACGGAACGTGGGAGGTGTCCGACGGTGCCGCCTACACGACCCCGGTGTTCCAGTGGCACAGCGGAACGGGCACGGCGGACCTCACGGCGATGACCGGCCAGGTCGACTTCGCCGGAACCGTCACCTTCACCGGCCACGACGGCCTCCTGCACACGACCGTGGGCAGCCCTCGCCTTCGGCTCGTCAGTGCGACACGCGCGCAACTTCTGCTCGATGTCTCCGGGGTGACGATGGAGGACGCGCTCGCGGGGCGGACCGACAATGCGGTGACCGCCCTTGCCGTGCCCTTCGTCGACATCGACCTGACGGCGGCGGAGGTCTCACGCTCCGGCAACGGCGTCACGGTGAAGGGCGCGCCGACGACGATCACGGCAGAGGGGTCGACGGCGTTCCCGAACTATCCGGCGGGAACCGCTTTCGATCCGATCTCGTTCTCGATCTCGGTCAGCGATTGCGCGACGCAGGTGCTCTCAGACGACGCGGCGGCGGCGGTCGGCTCGACGGGGGACGCCGCAGCATCCGCCATGCCGGTGTGGGGATGGGCGCTCGTCGGCGGCGCCGCGCTGCTGTTCGCCGCCGGAGGGTCTGCGGTGACGACGATGGTGCTGCGACGGCGGAAGGAGCCGCACACGTTGCGCTGAGAGGGGACGACGGGGAGAGTAGGGGCATGCCGGTCCTCGCTCTGCTGGTCTTCGTCATCATGGTCGCCGCGCTCGTCGATGCGATCACGAGGCGCGACGATCAGGTGCTCCACCTGCCGAAGTTCGCCTGGATCATCTTCATCATCCTGCTGCCCCTCGTGGGATCGGTCCTCTGCTTCGCGCTCGGTCGCGAATGGGGAAGGGCGTCCGAACCGATGAGCTTCGGCGACCCTCGACGGTGGTCACGTGAGGCGGAGCAGCCGGCCGCGGCATCCCCGATGCGCGATACCCGCACGACCGAGCAGCAGCTGGCCGATCTCGAGCGGGAGGAGCGTGCCGCGCGCCTGGAGGCGGAGATCCGGCGGCGCCGGTCGGCACAGGAGGAAGGCGCGAACTGACGCGCCGCCCTCCGATCCGCCGCGGCGGCCGAGGGGGCCCTACTTCTTCGTGACCTTCGACTGGATCGTCGACATGACCATGGTGTCGGCCAGCGTCGTGGTGTCGCCGACCTCGCGCCCCTCGGCCACGTCGCGCAGGAGCCGACGCATGATCTTTCCGGAGCGGGTCTTCGGCAGCTCGGTGACGATGTACACATCGCGCGGGCGTGCGATGGGGCCGATCTGCTCGCCGACCCACCGGCGGAGGACGTCCACGATGCCGTCGACGTCGTGCGCCTTGAGGAACGACTCCTTCAGTACGCAGAACGCGACCACCGCCTGGCCCGTCGTGTCGTCGGCGGCACCGACCACCGCGGCCTCGGCCACCGCTTCGTTGCCCACGAGCGCCGACTCGATCTCTGTCGTCGACAGACGGTGCCCGGACACGTTCATCACGTCGTCGACCCGGCCGAGGAACCAGACGTCGCCGTCATCGTCCAGGCGCGCGCCGTCGCCCGCGAAGTAGAAGCCCTTGTCTTGGAACTTCTCCCAATAGGTCTCGACGAACCGTTCCGGGTCGCCCCAGATGCCGCGCAGCATCGAGGGCCACGGCTTCGTGATGACCAGCAGGCCCCCGTTGCCGTTGCCGACGTGCGTGCCTTCGTCGTCGACGACGTCGATGCCGATTCCGGGAAGCGGCACCTGAGCCGATCCCGGCTTGGTCTCGGTGACTCCGGGCAGTGCCGACACCATGATCGCGCCCGTCTCGGTCTGCCACCACGTGTCGACGATGGGGGCCGCATCACCGCCGATGATCGATCGGTACCACATCCATGCCTCGGGGTTGATGGGCTCGCCCACAGAGCCGAGGAGACGCAGCGAGGACAGATCGAACTTCTGCGGGATCTCGCGGCCGAGCTTCATGAACGAACGGATCGCCGTCGGCGCGGTGTACAGGATGGTCACGCCGTACTTCTCCACCAGTTCCCACCACCGGCCCGGATGCGGCGCGTCGGGCGTGCCCTCGTAGAGCACCTGGGTGGCGCCGTTGGCGAGCGGACCGTACGTGACGTAGGAGTGCCCGGTGATCCAGCCGATGTCGGCCGTGCACCAGAAGACGTCCGAGGCCGGGTGCAGGTCGTGCACGACCCGGTTGGTGAACGCCGCCTGCGTCAGATAGCCGCCCGAGGTGTGCAGAATGCCTTTGGGCTTTCCGGTCGTGCCCGAGGTGTAGAGGATGAACAGCGGGTTCTCCGCCGGGAACGGCTGCGCCTCGTGCTCGGCGGATGCCGCGGGAACCGCTTCGTGCCACCAGATGTCTCGGCCCTCGGTCCAGGAGATCTCGTTGTCCGTGCGGCGCACCACCAGCACGTGCTCCACGCTCTCCTGCAGCCCCTCGCCGCGGTCGCCCAGGGCCTGGTCCACGGCCGGCTTGAGGGGCGAGACACGTCCCTTGCGGTATCCGCCGTCGGCGGTGATAACGAGTTTCGCTCCCGCGTCGTCGATGCGCGAGCGCAGGCTGTCGGCCGAGAACCCGCCGAAGATCACGGAGTGGATGGCGCCGATGCGGGCGACCGCGAGCATCGCGACGATCGCTTCGGGGATCATCGGCAGGTAGATGGCGACGCGGTCGCCGGCTCCGATGCCGAGCTGCTCCAGCACGTTCGCCGTCCGCTTGACCTCCTCGGTCAGCTCGGCGTAGGTGATGCGGCGCTCATCGCCGGGCTCGCCTTCCCACAGCAGCGCGACGCGGTCGCCGTTGCCGGCCGCGACATGGCGGTCGAGGCAGTTGTACGCCACGTTCAGCTCGCCGTCGGCGAACCACTGGGCGAACGGCGGGTTCGTCCAATCGAGGACCTGGGTGAACGGGGTGTGCCAGTGCAGGCTCCGGGCCTGCTCCGCCCAGAAGCCGTCGCGGTCGGCATCCGCCTGCGTGTACAGACCGGCGGTGGCGACGGCATCCGCGGCGAACTCGGGGGAGGGGGCGAACCGGCGGGTTTCATTCAGCAGGTGGTCGATCTGGCTGCTCATCTGCGCGCTCCTTTGCGGCGGTGGCGGGATCGGGTCCCGGACGACTCACGAAATCTAGCGACCGCGACCGACACGGCACTACCTCCGGAAGGAGGGGGCGAGCCCTGCGGCGCGGGTCCGTGGTTTCACCGATATATCAGCGTCGACACGCGTTTTCGAGTGGAGCGGGGCTGGACGTCTGCGTATGCTCGATCCGGCCGAACTTCGATTCAGGCAGCGCGACTCCCGACCACCCCCGATTCCGGGATGTCGCGTGGCGGCATCCCATCTCCCCCTATGGGATGCCGCCTTCTCTCTTTCCGCCCCGTCGGCTCCTCCCCAGGGAGGGCGATCGCTGCGTTCCTCACGGGTGAGGTCGCGCCCGGCCGTCGCCGCGCGCCGCGCACGTAGCGTCGGGGTATGTCCGAGCCTTTCGTCGCCCACCGCCGCGGCACACGTCGCGTTCCGGAGGCGGTACGCCGGTTCGTCGTCGATGAGCGTGGCGTCGAGTCCGTCGCGCGTGTCCGCGCCGACGCGGCGGAGCCCGCGATGGCGTCGGGGCCGGTTCCGCTGCGTCGTGCGCGACGCCGGCGCCTTCCCGATCACCCGGCCCTCGAGCCCCTTCGTCACCTCCTGAGCGATCCCGAGGTGACGGACGTGTTCATCAACGGCACAGACGGCCTGTTCGTCGACCGCGGCGCCGGGGCCGTGCCGGTCGTCGAGTGGCGGGCGGATGCCGATGAGCTGCGCGCGCTGGCCGTCGCGCTCGTCGGAATCGGCGGGCGCCACCTCGACGACGCCTCGCCCGTGGTCGACGTGCGGTGGGAGCACGGCGCGCGCGTGCACGCCGTGCTTCCCCCCGTCGCGTGCACGGGCACGGCCATATCGATCCGTCTGCCGCAGGTCGACGTCCCCGATCTCGATGAGCTCGCCCGTCGCGGCCTCTGCGATGCCGAGACCCACAGGCGGCTCGAGAAGCTCGTGGCGGCGCGTCGCAACATCCTGGTGTCGGGCGCGACGGGTGCGGGCAAGACCACGCTGCTGTCGGCGCTGTTGGGCCGGGTACCGCCGCACGAGCGAATCGTCACGATCGAGGACGTCGCCGAGTTGCGGGTGGACCATCCGCACCACGTGCGTCTCGAAGCGCGCCAACCGAATCTCGAAGGCGCCGGCGCGGTTCCGCTGTCGCGTCTCGTCCGCGAAGCCCTGCGGATGCGGCCCGATCGGCTGGTCGTCGGAGAGTGCCGTGGCGAGGAGGTCCGCGAACTGCTGACCGCCCTGAACACGGGTCACGAGGGCGGCGCGGGCACGGTGCACGTCGGCCGTATCGCCGATCTGCCCGCTCGGCTCGAAGCGCTGGGCGCTCTCGCCGGAATGGACGATCGGGCGCTCGCGCGCCACGTCGTCAGCGCGATCGGTGTCGTGGTGCACGTCGAGCGCGGTCCGGACGGCATTCGTCGCGTGGTCGGTTTCGCCCGGCCCGGGCTCGACTGCCATGGTCGGTTGGAAATGGCGGCCGTGCCATGAAGGCTGCCCCGGCTGAGGCCACGGAGGCCGCCGAGACGTTGCAGAGGCTCGCCGTCCTGCTGGAGGCCGGTGTCGCGCCGGCGCAGGCGTGGTCACTGTTGGCGGAGGACGGCGATGCCACGGCGCTGCGCCTCCTCGGCGACGCTGCGCCCGACGACGGCGGAGGGGAGGCGGAGGGCGTTCCCCCTCCGCAGCACCACCCGCTGCTCGATCCGACGGAGAACATGGATCGGCTGGGAGGGGCGTGGACCGACGTCGCGGTGGCCTGGCGCGTCGCCCAGACGGTCGGAGCTCCGCTGGCGCCGAGTCTTCGCCAGTTCGCCGGCGCGCTGCGATCAGCTGCCGAGATGCGCGATGACGTCGCTGTGGCCCTTGCCGACCCTCGGGCCACGGCGCGCCTCGTCGCGTGGTTGCCTGCCGTCGCGATCCTTCTCGGGGTCGCCCTCGGATTCGACGTGGCCGCGGTGCTGGTGCACCCGGTCGGAATCGGCTGCATCGCCACCGGCGCCGCGCTCATGCTCGCAGCGCGCCTCTGGACGGCGCGCCTCGTCGCTCGGGCGGAGCCCGACAGGCGGCTGGCGGGGCTACAGAGCGAGATCGTGGCGATCGCTCTCAGCGGGGGCGTGTCGGTCGAGCGCGCCCTCGCCGTGACCACCGCTGCGGGCGCGGGCGAGATCGAAGCCGACGTCCACGCGATGCTTCGGCTCTCACGACGTGCCGGTGCGCGCGCGGTGGAGTTGCTGCGTGCGGACGCGGCAGAGCAGCGTCGCAGGGCGCGCACGGACGGCCGGCTGCGCGCCGCTCGCCTCAGCTCTCGGCTGCTCCTGCCGATGGGTGTCTGCACCCTGCCCGCCTTCCTTCTGCTCGGCGTCGCGCCCCTGCTGATCTCGGTCCTCAGCGGTTCGACGCCCCTCCTCACGTCCGCGGGATCGCCGGCGGCCTGACGTGCCCCCTTCCACACCGAGAGAAAGTAGGACTCTGCATGTTCCATCCTTCGCCCATCACGCTCACGAGCGGCGGGGCCACCGCTCTGCCGCCGCTCACGCTGCGACGTGCGCGCGAGCTCTACGCCGACGAGTCGGGGGCGGCCACCGCGGAGTACGCCGTGGCCACCATGGCCGCCGTGGCCTTCGCCGGGCTGCTCGTCATGATCATGCGCAGCGATGAGGTCCGCGGCATCCTCACCGACCTCGTCCGCCGCGCCCTGACGGTCGCATGATCCGCCGGTGCGATGACGGCGGATCCGCGACTGCCGAATTCGCCGTCATCGTGCCCGCGGTGGTCCTTCTCATCGCCCTGACCGCGGGCTCTCTGAGCGCCGTCGGTCGCCTCGTGCGTCTCGAGCAGGCGGTTGCACAGGCCGCGCGACTCGCCGCTCGCGGCGAGCCCGATCGGGTCGCCGAGCTCGTTGCGACCATCGCCGATGCGCGTCTCGATGCGATCGCCGCGGACGGCGACCTCGTCTGCGTGACGGCCTCCGCCGGCGTCCGCGTGCCGTTGCCCCTTCCCGAGCTGAGCGCGCGCTCCTGCGCTCTCGACGGCGGGCGGTGAGCATGGTGTCGGCGGATACGTTCGACGCGCGCGGTGGGGAGTCCGTCTGATGGCCGGGTCCGCCGCCGCGCTCGGCGCTCTCGCCGTCGCCGCGGCGGCAGCGGTGGGAGTCGGCGCGGTCGGCGCCGCCTCGGTCCACTCCGCTCGCGCGGCGGGAGCGGCCGACGCCGCGGCTCTCGCCGCCGCGGATGCCGTGACCGGAGCTGCGATCGGCGTGCCGTGCGATCGCGCGGCCGAGGTGGCCGCCTCCGTGGGGGCGGAACTCATCGCGTGCGCGGTCGTCGAGATGACCGCCACCGTTCGCGTTCGCGTCGGCGGCGGCCTGCTCGGCGCCGAAGCCCGCGCGCGTGCCGGACCGCCGTCGGGGAGGGAATGACCGGCCCGCTCCCAGCGTCTTCCCCATGGGGCGGTGTGTATGGTGTGCATCGGAGAAAGGACGCCACGTGGCAGCTGTCAAGAGTGCTGGGGGCAAGAAGCTCGTCATCGTCGAGTCGCCGACGAAGATGAAGTCGATCCAGGGATACCTGGGCGACGGATACGAGGTGCTCAGCTCGGTCGGTCACATTCGTGACCTTGCGGACAAGAAGGACATTCCCGCCGAACTGAAGAAGACCTCGGTCGGGAAGTACTCGATCGACATCGAGAACGGCTTCACTCCGCTGTACGTGGAGAGCGAGCGCGGCAAGAAGACCGTCGCCGAACTCAAGCGCGCCCTGAAGAACGCCGACGAGCTCCTGCTCGCAACCGATGAAGACCGCGAAGGCGAAGCCATCGCGTGGCACCTCCTGGAGGCACTCAAGCCCAAGGTCCCCGTCAAGCGCATGGTGTTCCACGAGATCACCAAGGACGCCATCCGCGCCGCCGTCGACAACACCCGCGAGCTCGATCTCGCGCTGGTCGACGCTCAGGAGACACGCCGCATCCTCGACCGCCTGTACGGGTGGGACGTGTCCGACGTCACCCGGCGCAAGGTCGGTCAGGGCACCTCCGCCGGGCGCGTGCAGTCGGCGGCCACCCGCCTGGTCGTCGATCGCGAGCGTGAGCGGATGGCGTTCGTCTCGGCCTCCTACTGGGATGTGGAGGCACTCGCCGCCTCCGGACAGGAGTCTTTCGCCACGCGCCTCGCCCGCCTCGACGGCGCGCCGCTGGCCCGCGGCACCGACTTCGACGACGCCGGTCAGCTCAAGAAGGCCGTCGTCGTGCTGACGGAGTCGCAGGCGCGTGAACTTGCCACCGCGATCGAGACGCGAGGCGACGCCACCGTCACCGCCGTCGAAGCCAAGCCCGGCACCCGCAGCCCGAAGCCCCCGTTCACCACCTCCACCCTGCAGCAGGAGGCCGGACGCAAGCTCTCGATGAGCGCCAAGCACGCCATGGGCGTCGCGCAGCGGCTCTACGAGAAGGGCTTCATCACCTATATGCGCACCGACTCGACGGCCCTGTCGACGCAGGCCGTCACCGCCGCGCGCACCCAGGCCGTCGCCCTCTACGGCGACAAGGCCGTGCCGGTCAACCCGCGCAGCTACCGCAACAACAGCAAGAACGCGCAGGAGGCCCACGAGGCGATCCGCCCCTCCGGTGATGCGTTCCGCACCCCGGCATCCGTCGCGTCCTCGCTCGACCGCGACGAGCTGCGTCTGTACGAGCTCATCTGGAAGCGCACCGTCGCCTCGCAGATGTCGGATGCGAAGTACGAAACGACCACGGTGACGCTCGAGACCGAAGCCGCAGGTCGGACGGCCGCGTTCACCGCGTCGGGAACCGTCTACACCTTCAAAGGTTTCCTCGAGGCCTACGAAGAGGGACGGGACGAGAAGCGCGGCGACGCGGACAAGTCCGACGATCAGTCCCTTCCGGCGCTCGCCGTCGGCGACGTGCTCTCTCTGAGCGACGTCGAGCCCAAGGGCCACGCGACGAGCCCGAAGCCCCGCTACACGGAGGCTTCGCTGGTCAAGGCGCTCGAGGAGAAGGGGATCGGCCGCCCATCCACCTTCGCGAGCATCATCGACGTCATCATCAATCGCGAGTACGTCACCAAGCGGGGCCAGGCACTGGTTCCGAGCTGGCTCGCGTTCAGCGTCGTCCGACTGCTCGAGGAGCACTTCGCCGACCTCGTGGACTACGACTTCACCGCGGCGCTCGAAGACGATCTCGACGCGATCGCCCGCGGCGAGCAGCAGCGGGTCGCGTGGCTGAACGAGTTCTACTTCGGCTCCGAGAACCACGTCGGTCTGCGCCACATCCTCGACAACCTCGGCGAGATCGACGCGCGCGAGATCAACGCCACCAAGATCGGCGACGTCGCCACACTCCGCTTCGGACGCTACGGGCCGTACCTCGACGTGCCCAACGATGACGGCACGACGCGCATCGTCAACGTCCCGAGCGATCTGGCCCCCGACGAGCTCACCCCCGACAAGGCTCGTGAGCTCATCGACGCGCCGATCGCCGGCGACCGGGTGCTCGGGCAGAACCCGGACAACGGGCGGGACATCGTCGTCAAGGATGGACGCTTCGGTCCCTACCTCGAAGAGGTGCTGCCCGCAGAGCCCGAGTCCGAGCCCGAGCCGGTCGCTACCGAAGGCGCCCCGAAGAAGCGCGTCGCCAAGAAGAAGGTCGAAGCACCCAAGCCGCGCCGTGCGTCGCTGTTCAAGAGCATGTCGCCCGAGACCATCGACCTCGAGACCGCTCTGAAGCTCTTCTCGCTGCCGCGCACCGTCGGCGTCGAACCGGAGACGCAGACTCCGATCACGGCCCAGAACGGCCCGTATGGCCCGTACCTGAAGAAGGGCACGGACTCGCGCTCGCTCACGAGCGAGGACCAGATCTTCGACATCACGCTCGAGCAGGCGCTGGAGATCTATGCGCAGCCCAAGTACGCGAACCGCGCCGCGAGCTTCCTGAAGGAGTTCGAGGCCGACCCCGTGTCGGCCAAGCCCATCCGCATCAAGGATGGCCGGTTCGGCGCGTACGTGACCGACGGCACCACGAATGTGACCATTCCGCGCGGCCAGACCGCCGATGACATCACGTTCGAGGTCGCCGTGCAGATGCTGGCTGACAAGCGCGCCAAAGGTCCCGCGCCCAAGCGCACCACCCGGCGAGCGACGACCACGCGCAAGCCGGCCGCCAAGAAGAAATGACCCGCGGGATCTGGGTCACCTTCGAAGGCGGCGACGGCACCGGCAAGACCACGCAGGCCACGCGCCTGGAGACCTGGTTGCGTGAGCAGCAGCGCACCGTCGTGCGCACACGCGAACCCGGCGGCACGGAGGTGGGTGTGCTCATCCGCGAGATCGTGCTGCACCATCGCGGCGAGGTCGCGCCGCGGGCCGAGGCGCTGTTGTACGCCGCGGACCGCGCCCAGCACGTGGCCACGCTCGTGCGGCCGGCGCTGGCGCGCGGCGACGTGGTGATTCAGGACCGCTATCTCGATTCCTCCGTGGCCTACCAGGGCGCGGGACGCGTGCTGGATGCCGAGCAGGTGCGGGATCTGTCGATGTGGGCCGCCGAGGGGGCGCTGCCGGATCTGACGGTGCTGCTCGACCTCGACCCGGCTGTCGCGCGGCGGCGCCTCGACGCGGCGGACAAGCCGTTCGACCGTCTCGAGGCCGAGAAGAGCGCGTTCCATGAGCGGGTCCGCGACGCCTTCCTCGCCCTCGCGGCGGCCGATCCACGCCGCTTTCTCGTGCTCGACGCGGCACGGTCGGAGGACGAGCTCGCCGCCGCTGTCCGCGATCGCATCCGCCCTCTGCTGGCTTGAGGTGTCACCTCCGCGGCACGACCCGATCGGCGGTGGGCTGTCGGCACCTGCCCGTAGGCTGGGCTCATGAGTGCGGATTCGGCGATCGCCACGGCAGATCGATCCCGCGCCGCGTTGCCGTGGGGCGAGGTATGGGGTCAGGATGAGGCGCTGCAGCAGCTGCAGGCCGCGGCATCCGACCCCAGTCAGCTCGCCCACGCATGGCTGATCACCGGGCCCGCCGGGTCGGGACGCTCGACGCTGGCTGCGGCCTTCGCCGCCGCGCTCATCGCTGAGCCGGGCGACGAGGCGGCGATGCGCCAGGTGCTCGCGGGAACGCACCCCGACCTCACGGCGCTGCGCACCGAGGGCGTCATCATCTCCATCAAGGACGCGCGCGCCCTCGTCGAACGCTCCTATTTCTCTCCGTCGCTGGGCCGGTACCGCGTCATGGTGATGGAAGACGCCGATCGCATGATCGAGCGCACCAGCAACGTGCTGCTCAAGGCGCTCGAAGAGCCGCCCGAGCGCACCGTGTGGATTCTCTGCGCGCCGAGCGAGGCCGACCTCCTGCCCACGATCCGTTCGCGGGTGCGCACTCTCCGCCTGCGCGAGCCCGACGTCGCCGACGTCGCCCGGCTCATCGTCGCGCGCACGGGCGTCGACGAACAGACCGCCGAGCAGGCCGCGCGATTGTCGCAGCGTCACATCGGCATGGCCGTGCGCCTTGCGACGGATGCCGACGCGCGGGCACGCCGTGACGAGACCCTGCGCGCCGTGATGTCGGTGCGTGGCGTCGGGTCCGCCGTCGAGACGGCGGCGCGCATCGTCCAGGTCGCCACCGACGACGCCAAGGCGCTGACCGCCGAACGCGACGACGCCGAGCGCGAGGCGTTGTTGCGGACGCTGGGTATCACCCCGGGAGCCGCGGTGCCGCCCGCCGTGCGCAGTCAGCTCAGCGCGCTCGAGGACGACCAGAAGCGCCGAGCGACGCGGAGTCTGCGTGACGGCATCGACCGCGTCCTGACCGATCTCGAGTCGATGTTCCGTGACGTGCTGATGCTGCAGTTCGGTCGCGGTGACGATCTCATCAACCGTGAGTTGGCCGATGAACTGGCCGCCCTCGCGGCGGCGTGGACTGCTCCGCGCACGCTGGTCGTGCTCGACGCCATCGCCGCCACCCGAAGCAACCTGGAGGGCAACGCCGCCCCCGCCCTGGCCCTGGAGAGCATGCTCGTGACCGTCGCGAGCGGGAGGACCCTGTGACCGAGACACCCCGCCGTCCCCGCAGAACCCTCATGCGCCGAGCGCTGATCGCCGTCGCATCCGTCGCCGCGGCATCCACGATGCTCACCGGCTGCCTGTATGCGGCGATTCCGCCAGAGAGTGCGAGCACGCCGGCACCGAGCCGCCAGCCGGACGTCGAGGGCGTTCCGGCCGGGTTCGAGCAGTTCTACGGGCAGGCACTCGACTGGAAGGCGTGCACCGGGACCGACGCCGGCCGTTTCGACTGCACGACCGTGTCGGCGCCGTTGGACTGGTCCGACCCCGCGGTCGGCACGATCGACCTTGCCGTCATCCGTCGCGCCGCGAGCGACGGGGCTCCGATCGGCTCGCTTCTGACCAACCCGGGTGGCCCGGGGGCGAGCGGGTACGACCTCATCGCCCAGTCCTCGTCCTTCGCCGTGGGCTCGGCGCTGTCGGATGCCTACGACGTCATCGGCTTCGACCCCCGCGGCGTGGGGCGCTCGACCGCCGTTCGGTGTTTCGATCCGTCGGCGATGGACGCGTACCTCTTCGACATTCCCACCGATCCGCGAGGCAGTCAGGGGTGGACCGATGAGCTGACGGCGCGAAACCGCGACTTCGTCGCTGCGTGCGAGGCGAACAGTGGCGGCATCCTGAAGTACATCACCACCGACAATGCGGCGCGCGACATGGATCTGCTGCGCGCCGTGCTCGGGGACACCAAACTCAACTATCTCGGCTACTCCTACGGCACCTTCCTGGGCGCGACCTACGCCAAGCTGTTCCCCGAACGGGTCGGACGACTCGTGCTCGATGGCGCGATCGATCCGTCGGTTTCCGGGCTCGACGTGAGCACGACGCAGGCGATCGGGTTCGAGTCGGCGCTGCGGGCGTACATGGCGGACTGCCTGCAGAGCCGCAGCTGTCCGTTCTCCGGCACGGTCGATGAGGGTATGGCGGCGCTCGGCACTCTGCTGGCCAGCGTCGATCGCGTACCGCTCACCGCCTCGGACGGCCGCAAGCTGGGGGCTGACACGCTCATGACGGCGATCATCGCCGCCCTCTACTCGCAGGACAGCTGGACGTATCTGTCCACCGCGCTCTCGGATGCCCTCGCCGGCAAGCCCGACACCGCGTTCCAGCTCGCAGACTTCTACTACGCGCGCTCGAACGGCACCTATCAGGACAACTCGACCGAAGCGTTCCGTGCCTATAACTGCATGGACTATCCGCTCGACACCTCGCAGGCCGACAAGGATGCTGCCGATGCGATCGTGAAGCAGAAGGCGCCGACGATCGCCCCGTACTGGCAGGGCGTCGACGTCTGCGAGGTGTGGCCGTATCCGCCGACCGGTGTGCGCGAGAAGATCACCGCCGACGGGGCGGCGCCGATCGTCGTCGTCGGCACGACGAACGACCCGGCGACCCCGTACGAGTGGTCGGTGTCGCTCGCGCAGCAGCTGTCTTCGGGCGTGCTGATCACCCGCCAAGGCGAGGGCCACACCGGCTACAACAAGGGCAACGCCTGCGTCGACAAGGCCGTGGAGTCCTATCTCGTCGACGGCACCGTGCCGACGAACGGCCTCACCTGCTGATCGCTAACGACGCAGGACGCGTCGAGCGAGGGCGTTGCCCACGAACTGCACGAGCTGCACGATGACGATGATCACGAGCACCGCCGACCACGTCACCCACGGGTTGAACTGTTTGAAGCCGTAGTTGATGGCGAACTCGCCGAGACCGCCGGCGCCGATGGCGCCGGCCATCGCCGTCATGTCCACGAGGGCGACGACGACGAAGGTGTAACCCAGCAGGAGCGGGCCGAGCGCCTCGCGCGGGATCAGTCGGAACAGGATCCTCGAGCGGCTCGCTCCCGCGGCGCGCGCCGCCTCCACCACGCCCGGGCGCACCGTCAGCAGGTTCTGTTCGACGATGCGACTGATCGCGAACAGCGACGCGATCGTGATCGCGAAGATCGCGAACGGCACGCCGATGCCGGGAAGTCCGATGCCGCGGGCGATCGGTTGGACGGCGGCGAGCAGAATGATGAACGGTATCGGACGGAAAGTGTTCACGATGACGTTGAGAACCCCGAACACCACGCGGTGGGGAAAGAGGCTGCCGGCCCGCGTGGCGTAGAGCGCCATTCCGAGCACCAGGCCGCCGAGGCCGCCGAGCAGCAGCCCGGCGGAGGCGACGTAGAGGGTCTCGACCGTCGCGTCCCAGAGCTGCGGCAGAAGAGTGATGAGCCTATCCACGAGTGTCCTCCTCGGTCAGACGAGCGACGGTGGATGCCGCCGCCAGTGCGCGCTCCACGGCATCCGCCTCGCCGGTGAGCGCGAGGGTGAGGTGGCCGAACACTCGACCGTGGATGTCGTTGATACCGCCGTGGACGACTTCGAATCTCACGCCGTGCGCGGCGAGGGTCGCGAAGACCTCGGCCTGCGCGGAGCCCTCGCCCTCGCGGACGTCGAGGGTGACGATGCGCCCGTCGTGCCGCGCGCGCAGTGCAGCAAGGTCGGCTCCGCGGGGGACCTCGTCGATGACGCTCGCCACGAAGCGTGCGGTGGCGGGGTGCTCGGGGGCGGAGAGTACGTCGAACACGCTGCCGGACTCGATGACACGACCGCCCTCCATGACGACGACGCGGTCGGCGATGACCCGGATCACGTCCATCTCGTGCGTGATGAGCACGATCGTCACGCCGAGTTCACGGTTCACGCGCCGCAGGAGAGCGAGAACCTCCTGCGTGGTGTCGGGGTCGAGGGCACTGGTGGCCTCGTCGGCGAGGAGGATGCGAGGGCTCGTCGCGAGAGCGCGGGCGATGCCGACGCGCTGCTTCTGCCCGCCCGAGAGCTGTTCCGGGTAGGCGTTCGCCCGGGCGGCGAGGCCGACGAAGTCGAGCAGCTCGGCCACGCGATGGCGGATCTCGTTCCGCGGCCTGCCGGCGACCTCGAGCGGGTAGGCGATGTTGCCCGCGACGGTGCGCGAGTCGAAGAGGTTGAACTGCTGGAAGATCATCCCGATGTCGGAGCGAAGGCGGCGCAGCTGCCGTTCGGGCAGTCGCGTGATGTCGGTGCCGTCGATCTCGACCGCACCTGTCGTGGGGATCTCGAGGGCATTGATCAGGCGCAGGAGGGTGGACTTGCCCGCCCCCGAGTAGCCGATGACGCCGCACACCTCGCCGGCAGCGATCTGAAGCGAGACGTCGTCGAGGGCGACGACGGGTGGAGCGCCCTTCGTCTGCGGCGGATAGGTCTTGGTCGCGGAGACCAGTCGGATGAGGCTCATGAGATCTCGCTCGGTGTCGATGGACGGACGACGAACGCGCGCATGCGGCCCTGCCCGGAGGCGGGGCCGCATGCGCGGCGGTCACTGCTGGGCGCGGATGTCGTCCTCGGTCTTGTTCAGCGAGCTGACGAGGTCGGCGACCGGCGTCTTCAGCAGCACGGCGCTGCCGCCGGATGCGTCGAGCACCCCTTGCTGCACCGATGCCGTCTCCTGGTAGATCTTCACCAGCTTCTGATACGTCGGGTTGTCGGCGTCCTTGGCCTTCGCGGCGAAGACGTTGATGTACGGGAAGGCCGCCGGGTCGGCGGGGTCATCCTGTGCGAGCAACTGATCCTTGGTGAGCCCGGACTTTGCGACGAAGTCGTTGTTGACCACGGCGCCGGCGAAGTCGGGAAGAGAGGATGCCGTGAAGTCGGCGGCCACGGCCTCGACCTTCACCGTGGAGCCGGGCTCGATGTCGGCCACGGTCGAGAAGATCGATCCGCCGCCCTTGAGCGAGATCAAGCCGGCCGACTGCAGCACGAGCAGGGCGCGTGCCTGGTTGGACTCGTCGTTGGGGACGGCGATCGTGCCACCGTTCGGGATGTCCGCGACGCTCTTGTACTTCGTCGAGTACAGGCCCAGCGGGTAGATCGCGGTCGCACCGACCGGAACCAGATCGTCACCTGCCTTCACGTTGTAGGTCGCGAGGTAGATGATGTGCTGGAACTGGTTGAGGTCGAGCTCGCCCGCAGACAGGGCGGGGTTGGGCTGGTCGTAGGCGTCGAAGTTCACGATCTCGACGTTGATCCCTTCGGCGGCCGCAGCATCCTTGTAGGTCTGCCAATACGGGTCGCCCGCGCCGACGACACCGATGCGGACGGGGTCCTGCGCGCCGCCGGTGCCCTCCGCGGGGGCGGCGCCGGATGCGCAGGCGCTCAGAAGAAGGGCAAGGGGAACGGCCAGGATCGCGGCCAGGGACTTTCGGGACATGGTGGTGCTCCTTGTGGATCGGGGCACCGCGTCGCGCGGGATCTCTCGGCTCCCCGCGCTCGCCTCGTCGCGGTGCCTGATCGACGGTAGGCACAGTCGACCGAGGTCGTGGAATCGCTCCGTAACACGGCGACACCGCGCGGGTGAGGCGGTCGCCGTCGTGGTTCGCGACCGGGCTCCGGACCCTGTAAGATCGGTGATCGTGCATGGCGCTCCGGCTCCTTGCGCCGCCTTAGCTCAGACGGCAGAGCGATTCACTCGTAATGAATAGGTCAAGGGTTCGATTCCCTTAGGCGGCTCCACTTCTTCACCGACTTCGGGGAGACCGATGGATCACGCGATCGACGCGCTGATCGAGATCTTCACCTGGGTCGGTTTCGGCGGCTTCCTCCTCCTCGCGATCGCCGTCGTGATCGCGTGGGCGGCCGACGGCACCTGGTTGCCGGCGGAGGCCATCATCGACCGCGACGGCGGTGATCCCGTCGTCCGCTGGTTCGACGCAGACGGCGACGCCAACAGTGCGCCGCTGTCCCCGGCCGACGCCGTGGTCATCGGCGACGCGGACGCGGCGTTCATCTGGTACCGCCACGGCTGGCAGGGGCGCGTGCGCCTGCAGCGGCGCCCCGCCGGACTGCGCACACTGACGTGGTCGGCGGTGGGGATGCTCGCGTTGGGGGTGGTCAGTCTCGTCGCGGGATGGGTGCTCTACTTCGTCCGCGGATGAGCGGGCGCCCGCGCGCGCGACACAGAGCTGGCATGCGGGACTTATTACTAGATAAGCTAGCGACATGACTCGTCGCACCGACACCCCCACCCGCTGGCTGCGTATCGGCATCCCCGTTCTGCTCGTCCTCATCTGGCTGGTGGGCGGCTCGATCGGCGGCCCGTACTTCGGCAAGATCGACGAAGTCGCCACCAACGATCAGTCCTCGTTCCTGCCGTCGTCGGCGGAGTCGACGCAGGTGCAGGAGCGGCTCTCGCAGTTCACCGGCGGCGACAGCATCCCGGCCGTGGTGGTCGTCACTGGTGAGGGAGCGCTGAGCGCCGCCCAGCTCACCCAGATCACCGAACTCGCCGCCACGATCTCCGACGTCGAGGGCGTCGAGCAGGTCTCGCCGGCGATCCCGTCCGACGACGGCGAGGCGGTGCAGTTCTTCGTGCCGATCTCGACGTCGGGCGACGTCGGTGAGACGGTCACGGCCGTCCGCGAGAGCATCGAGAAGAACCTCCCGACGGGCCTGGAGGCGTGGGTGACCGGGCCCGCCGGCTTCACCGCCGATCTGGTGGCTGGCTTCCTGGGCATCGACGGGATCCTGCTTGCCGTCGCACTCGGCGCCGTGTTCATCATCCTCGTCATCGTCTACCGATCGCCGCTGCTGCCGATCCTCGTGCTGCTGACCTCGACGTTCGCGCTGTGCGTCGCGCTGCTGACGGTGTGGTGGCTGGCCAAGGCCGGCATCTTCGTGCTCAACGGTCAGGTCCAAGGCATCCTCTTCATCCTCGTGATCGGCGCCGCCACGGACTACGCGCTGCTCTACACCGCACGTTTCCGCGAAGCGATCGGCACGGGTGCGCGACGCTGGGATGCCGCGGTCATGGCCTGGCGCGGCGCCTTCGAGCCGATCATCGCGTCCGGCGGTACCGTCATCGCCGGCCTGCTGTGCCTGCTGCTGAGCGACCTCGCCAGCAACCGGGCGCTCGGACCGATCGCCTCGATCGGCATCGCCTTCGCGGTGCTGTCCGCTCTCACCTTCCTGCCCGCGCTTCTCGCGATCTTCGGGCGCGTGGCGTTCTGGCCCTTCATCCCGAAGGGCGCCGACGGCGACCCGGGCGACAACGCCGAGCGTCTCGTCACCGACCCGAGCGCTCCCGTTCGCGGGTTCTGGGGTCGGCAGGCCCGTCTGGTCGCGCGCCATGCGCGGCCGGTATGGATCGTCTCGACGGTCGTGCTGCTCGCGGCATCCGTCGGCGTGCTGCAGCTGAAGGCCGATGGCGTGCCGCAGAGCGACCTGGTGCTGGGAGCCTCGCAGGCCCGCGACGGGCAGGACGTGCTCGCGCAGCACTTCGCCGCGGGATCGGGGAGCCCCGCGTACATCGTCGTGCCCCAGGACCGGGTTGCGGATGCCGTCACCGTGCTCGAGAAGGCGCCCGGCATCGAGTCCGTCGCAGCGACCGCCAAAGACACCGTCTCGGGTCAGATCGGCGTCTCGGTGCAGGACGGTACGGCGGTGTACACGCTGGCCGGTCCGCCGAGCGCGACGCCGCCGCAGCCGACGGTGGTCGACGGCGACGTGCTGTTGGTCGCGACGCTGTCGGACGAGGCAGACTCGCTGGCCGCGGAGCAGACCGTACGCAACCTGCGGACGACGTTCACGAGCGAGCTCGGTGCCGATATCGCACGCGTCGGCGGACCGACCGCGATCGATCTCGACACGAACGACACGTCGATCCGCGACCGCACTCTCATCATCCCGGTGATCCTGGCTGTCATCCTCGTCATCCTCATGCTGCTGCTGCGAGCGATCGTCGCCCCGGTCATCCTGATCCTGAGCGTGATCCTGTCGTTCGGTGCCGCGCTCGGAGTCAGCGCGTTGGTCTTCGACAACCTGTTCCACTTTCCGGGAGCCGATCCGGCGGTGCCGCTGTACGGCTTCGTCTTCCTCGTGGCTCTGGGCGTCGATTACAACATCTTCCTGATGTCGCGCGTGCGGGAGGAGTCGAAACGGCACGGCACACGCCCCGGCATCCTGCGCGGACTCGTCGCGACCGGCGGCGTCATCACCTCTGCCGGGCTCGTGCTGGCCGCGACGTTCGCCGCACTCGGTGTGATCCCGATCCTCTTCCTCGCCCAGCTGGCGTTCATCGTCGCCTTCGGCGTGCTGCTCGACACCTTCGTGGTGCGGTCGCTGCTCGTGCCGGCGGCGACCTACGACCTCGGGCGGCGCATCTGGTGGCCCTCGCGCCTCGCGCGGGCCGACGTCGACGCGGTTCCGAACTCCTCCATTCCGTCGGAGGCGGTCGCGACACGCCGCTCGCGGCGGTCGAACCGGAACGACGCGCGGGAGTTGTGAACGGGCGGCGCTGACCGCAGCGGCGTCGAAGGGTTAGCCTCGGTGGTATGACCAGAGCACTGTTCATCGTCGACGTCCAGAACGACTTCACGGAGGGCGGGGCGCTCGCCGTCTCCGGTGGCGACGCGGTCGCGCGCGGGCTGACGGCATACCTGTCCGCTCACGGGAGCGAGTACGAGGTCGTCATCGCCTCGCGGGACTGGCACGAGGGCCACACCGACAACGGCGGTCACTTCGCGACCGATGCGGAGCCCGACTTCGTCGACACGTGGCCGGTGCACTGCGTGGCAGACACACCGGGCGCTGACTACGACGCCGAACTGGTCACGGATGCCGTGACCCACCACGTGAAGAAAGGACAGGGCATGCCTGCCTACTCGCTGTTCGAAGGAACCACGGATGCCGGTGAGAAGGTGTCGGCGCTGCTGAGCGCCCACGGCGTGACGGAGGTCGATGTCGCGGGGCTCGCCACCGACTACTGCGTGCGCGCCTCGGCGCTCGACGCGATCGAACACGGGCTTCACGTGCGCGTGCTCACCGACCTGGTCGCGGGGGTCGCGCCGGAGACCTCCGACGCCGCGCTCGCCGAGCTCGCCCACGCGGGCGCCGAGCTGGTCGGAGCGGCAGCGTGAGCGCCCCCGCCGGTTGGTACCCGGACCCCGCAGACCCCACGGCGCGCCGCTGGTGGGACGGGTCGCAGTGGACCGCCCAGACCGCGCCGGCGCCGCGGTTCGGCGAGTACGCGCCGACGCCCGGAGCGCCGACCACCCCTGTCGCACCCGTCACCCCTGCTGCGCCCGTCGGGCCGCCGACGTCCTACCCGCAGGCCGCGCCGGCGATGGGCGGCTCGGCGGCCTATCCTGCCGCACCCGCCTACGCCGGCCCGGGGGCCACCCCGCCCGTCGTCGACGTTCCGACCAGTACGGTCTGGGTGTGGTTGGCCGTCGCGGCATCCGTCCTGCCGATCCTGTCGGTCTTCCTCATCGACTGGAACGGCTACATCGCAGCCGTCGTGGCGATGTCGCGCGAAGCCTCGTCGGGACTGTCCGGCGTGCCGGCGGAGCTGATGTCGTGGGAGGCGCGCACGTTGGGCATCTCCCTGATCGGGTGGGTGTTCTACGCCGCGTTCGTCGTGTTCAGCTGGCTCGACTGGCGCGAGCTGAAACGCCGCGGCGTCGTCGCCCCCTTCGGCTGGGCGTGGTCGTTCTTCGTGCTGCTCGGCCTCGGATCCGCGGTCTACATGATCGGCCGCGCCGTGGTGCTGCGCCGTCGCACCGTCGCCGGCGGCTGGGCGCCGCTGTGGACCTGGATCGCGGCGACGGTCGTCGGCTTCATCGCCTCGATCTCGCTCATCGTGTGGGTCATCGGAGAGATCGTGCAGGCCGTGTCCTTCACCGTCCAGGGCAGCTGATCACGGCATCGGACCAGGGCAGGCGGCGCTCAGCCGCCGCCCTTGCCCGGTCCGCCGCCCTTGCCACCGCCGTTGTTGCCGCCGGGGCCGCCTTTGCCGTTTCCGTTGTCCTTAGGGGCCGCGGGGGTCGCGGGCGCCTTCTCAGGGTTCGAGACGGTGTTCGCATCGGTCGCGGCGGGCGTGGGGGTCGTGTCCACGACTCCCGTCGGTGAGGGATCGACGGTCGGTGCACCGGACAGTCCCGACCACGCCGCCAGCGCGACGACGATCGCAATCACCGCCGCGCCCCCGCCGACGAGGACACCCGTCCGTCGCCACCACGGTCGCTCGGTCGCTGCCGCGCGATCGAACCGTGCCGCCGCGACGGCTGCCGGCTCGGTGGGCGGCTGCGGCGCGGCGAGAACACGGGTCGCGTCGTTGCTGGTCTCGCGCGGGGGAGCGGCGAGCGTGTCGGAGATGGCCGCGGCGCTCGGGCGTGCAGCCGGGTCGCGGCTGAGCATGGCCCGCAGAAGCTCCGCCCAGAGCGGAGACAGATGATCGGGAATCGCGGGATCCTGCGCAAGTCGGGCGAGCAGCTGCGCGGCGCCCTGAGCAGAGGGGAAGGCACGCGTCCCGGTCAGCGCTTCGAGGAGGACGAGCCCGAGCGCGTAGACGTCGGATGCCGGGGCGGGCGCGTTCCCGAGCGCGACCTCGGGGGCCAGGTACGCCGCTGTGCCGATGAGGGAGCCGGGCTGGGTGATGCGATCGGAGCCGAGCAGGTGTGCGATGCCGAAGTCGGCGAGCTTCGCCCGCGGCGGCCGGGCAGGCGCCATGCTCGGAGCGAGCAGGATGTTCGACGGTTTGATGTCGCGGTGGACGATGCCGGCGGCGTGCACCGCGCTCAGCGCGTCGGCGAGTTCGCCGGCGATGTGGGTGACCTCGGCATCCGTCATCGGACCTTCCGCCAGCCGCGCCGACAGAGACGGGCCGTCGATGCGTTCCATCACGAGGTAGCGCGGGCCGGGGCCGCTCAGGCGTGCGTCGTGCAGAACGACCAGGTGGGGGTGGGTGAGCGCGGCCAGCGCGGCGGTCTCTGCGCGCACCCGCTGGCCGGCATCGAGGTCGTCGTCCGTCGCCGTGATGATCTTGATCGCGACGGTGCGGCCGAGCACCAGGTCGCGGGCCGCGTAGACGCGGGACATACCGCCGGTGCCGATGAGCGCGTCGACGCGGTAACGGTCGTCGAGCACCGTCCCGGCATCGATGTCTGGAGTTCGATCATCCACGTTCCGAGGGTAGTCGGGCGATGGATACCGTGGTGGGCCCCGTGAGGCTCGAACCCACGACCCGCGGATTAAAAGAGGGCCAGGAGCGGCTCTCCTCAGCGAATCAGAGTCGCCCAGGGGAGTCCGCTCTGAGTCGTTCGGCCCCGGAATGACGCGGAAGTTGGTCCGCCTCCGTACAGCTTCGGTCGGCCATGGCAGGCGTGGTCGGACGGGATTCCGCCGGGTTTTCAGAAGAACGTGCTGACGTCCACTTTGAGTGCCGCCGCCAGCCGGGAGTAGCGGCGGACTCAGCGGGCGAGGTTCCCTTTCGTCTCGGGCGGATACGTCCGTCCCCGCCTTCCGCCTCAACGACCAGGAGCAGAAATGACCAACCACATGATCGGATATGTCCGAGTCTCGACCGATGAGCAAGAGCGGTCGGGCCTCGGCGTCGAGGCACAAACCGAGGCGATCCTCACCGAGTGCGACCGGCGCGGCTGGACCGTCGAGATCGTGTCCGACCTTGGACGCTCGGGCAAGCACGTCAACCCCGAACTCCGCCATGCGCTCGACCTGCTCGATGCGCGCCAAGCGGACGGGTTGATCGTTTCGAAGCTCGACCGACTCGCTCGATCCGTGCGGCATGCGTCCGCGATCATCGACGACGCGATCCGTCGGGACTGGGCGCTCGTCGTACTCGACAACGCGCTCGACCTGACGACACCGGGCGGCAGGGCGATGGCGAACATGCTGGCGACATTCGCGGAGTTGGAGCGCGACCTGATCTCGTCGCGGACCAAGGAAGCACTCGCCGCCCGCAAGGCACGCGGCCTCGACAATGGACGCCGGACGGCCATCCCTGCTGGTGTGCTGCGGCGCATCGTGCTCTCCCGCGACGCCGGGGCCAGCTACGGCCGCATCGCCCGCGAACTCGCCCAGGAGGGCGTGCTGTCGCCGACCGGCCTCGCCGACTGGCACGAGTCCACCGTCCGCCGTGCCTACGCGACGGCCAAGCGAGAGACGGTGAGCGCGTGACCACGCCGAAGCTCAACCCCCGCACCGAGCGCATCCGAGCGGACTCCGTCCGACCCGGCCACGTGCTCATGGAGAGCGACGAGCACCCCGCCGTCGTGATCCGCGCGAACCAGCACCACGGCGAAGTCACATTCTGGTGCCGCTTCACCTGGCAGGCGACCCACGAACCGGCCTGGCCCCACGGCCCCTTCCATCCCGCCGCGCCCATCGACATCAGCAAGGAGCGATGACATGGCCCACGTCAGAGAGGTCGCCCGCAAGAAGGCGCCCCAACGGCAGCGCCTATGAAGTCCACTGGCGCGACGGCGACCGCAAGATGCAGCGCACCTTCACCGTCAAGCGTGAGGCAGAGCGGTTCGCGCTGAAGGTAGAGGCAGCGAAAGACGCCGGGGACACGACTCGCTCTCTCGTCAAGAACACCGCGCGGTCACGCAGGTGATAGCCGCGTCGATGGAGGCCGCGAAGCCCCGGCTGAAGCCGCGCACCTTCCACAGCTACGAGCTCATGTATTCGGCGCGGATCATCCCCGAGTTCGGCTCGCGCCGCATCACGTCCGTCACCCGTGCCGACGTGCAAGCCTGGATCAACAAGCTCTCGGGCAAAGGTCTCGCCCCGGCGACCGTGCACCACTGCTACGTCGCTCTGCGCAAGGTCATGAAGCACGCGCTCTGGGATCGGCAGATTGCCTTCAACCCCTGCGACGGCATCGAGTTGCCGAGGGCGCACGACGTGGACGAGGGCGCGCTCGCCGCGTTGACCTACGCGCAGGTGGAGGCCGCCGCGGCGCAACTCGCGTTCTTCCAGCCGTACGACGTGCTGGTGCGGTTCATGGCGTACACCGGCCTCCGGGCGGGAGAGGTCGCTGGGCTACGTGTGCGCGACATCGACCTCGCCGCCGGCCACGTGTCGGTGCGGCAGACCGCACAGCACATCAAGGGGGAGTGGGTGTTTGGAACGCCGAAGTCGCGGCGCTCGTCCCGTGACGTGCCCCTGCTCGATCGTCGTCTGATCGCCGACTTCAAGGCGCACAAGATGCAGCATCCGCGCTCCGGGAACCCTGACGCCTTGTTCTGGCCCGGCCGCACGCCGGGATCGCACCGCGTGGACTATGGGCGGGTTTGGGACCTCGCGAGCTTCCGCCGGAACTACTTCAAGCCTGCACTCGCCCGCGCCGAGCTACCTGCGATCCGCGTCCACGACCTTCGCCACACCGCGGCCAGCCTGTGGCTCGCCGCGGGATTCCCGCCCTACCAGGTGAGCCGCTGGCTCGGCCACGCGAGCGTCGTCACCACGGACACGATCTACTCGCACCTCTACCCGACGGACTACGCGCAGCACATCGCGCGGTTCGAGCGGTTCGCAGCCGAGCGATAGGAACGTGGGAGCCTGGCCGTGCCTACAAGTACGACTACACGTGACTATTAGCGTTCGGAAATGGTATTTGTACAGAAACCTGTAAAGGTTTTAGCCAGCTAATCCGGATGATTCAGCTGTGAGCGAACACAGACAGACTTGCGGATGTAGCGCTGTACCGTCATGTGTATGAATACAGATACCGAGGACGCCTCGCCGTCCTACTCAGGCAACAAGTTCACCCTCGAAGTTGCGGTTGGTCGTGCGAACTTCTCTGCGGCTGGCGAGAGCGCCGACGTGTTGAAGGCCTTCGAGCAGTTCCAGTCGCTGCTGCGGGTCCCGTCGGCAACCGACGTGTCCGGCGACGGGACGGAGGAGGAAGTGCGCACCGCCACTACGAGTGCCAGCGCACCGCCGCCCGCTGCCGAGACTGCGACCGGTGCGGGAACAGACGAGGTAGAGCGAGTTCCGCTGCCCGTGTTCCTCGACAGCAAGCAGCTCCCTCGGGGAAATGCAGTTATTGCGCTGGCAATCGCTGTGTGGGCAAAGAAGTTCGATGGCGCGAATGAGATCGACGCCGACACCGCGAAGAGCTACTGGCGAAACTCGGGAAGGAAGATCCCCGCGAACATCAACCGCGACCTGGGGTCGGCCGCTTCGGAGGGCTGGTTGGAGCGGCTTGCCGCGGCGCGTGGGACGTACAGCGTGACCTCGTTCGGCGAGAAGTACTTCAACGGTCTGCCTGAGTCAGTATGAGCGACGAGGGGATCGCACTCCGGCTGCAGGGATTGAGCCTCCAGACCCAGACATTGGTGTTGGCACAGCTGTCGGCGTCGCGAAACCCTGACGGTCTCGTGGTGCCGTCCGACGTGAACAGACTGTTCTTCGAACTCGGTCTTCCCGCCCCGGCCAAGATTGGGAATGTCATCTCATCGCTGGTCACGAAGAAGCACCTCGCGAAGGGGTCCGCACGCGGCGTGTACAAGCTCACACCCATGGGGAAGAAGTCCGTTGGGGATCACCTCAGCAGTCTGGACTTCACCGCGTTAATCGCGGAAGCGGCGGAGAGCGGTGCACCAGAGCTCGGCCACGCCCTGCTCTCCCTCGTCCCGGTAAGCCTGGCGCCTCCGGCTCTCGTCGAACCGCTCCGGTCATTCCTCGCTGATCACCCCTTCGAAACGAACGTCTTCGGAATGACCCGATTTCCCGACGCGAAGGCCGGAACGAAGGATCCGGTGGGTCGCGCACTGGCAGCGATCCGCGAGGAATGCCAGGCACGCGGCCTTGAATTTCATCTGGCCTCTGACCGCGCTATCACGGACGACCTCTGGACGAACATCACGGGTCACATGTGGGCGAGCAAGTATGGGATCGCGCTGTTCGAGGACCGGGTCGAACGCGGAGTCAACCACAATCTGCTCATCGAAGTGGGCGCGATGGTGATGACCGGTCGCCGATGCGCACTGCTGAAGGACGGTTCCATCGCCAAGCTGCCCACCGATCTGGTGGGCATGATCTACAAGTCCATCGATTTAGAACAGGACGCTACGGTGCGCGGGGCCGTGGGCACCTGGATCGAGAAGGATCTCCGAATCGGAGGATAGATATGCGGCACGCAGACGGGTTCCCGCCGGGATTTCTCCACCGGCCGGAACCCGTCTGCCACGCGATCCCCGTGCCTGACTGGTGGGCCCCGTGGGGCTCGAACCCACGACCCGCGGATTAAAAGTCCGATGCTCTACCGACTGAGCTAGAGGCCCCTGTTGCATCCAGCGTACCGTCTGCCGCCGCGCGCCCGACGCGACGAGGCCGCCGGCGCGCAGCGCGCCGGCGGCCTCGACCGGGGGTGATCGAAACGATCAGTTGGTGGGCATGAGCACCGAGTCGATCAGGTACACCGTGGCGTTGGCGGTCTGAACGCCACCGCAGATGACGTTGGCGCCGTTGACCATCAGCTTGTCGCCCGAGCCGGTGACGGTGACGTCGCCGCCCTCAACGGTCTTGTGGGTGCCGACGATCTCCGACGGCGAGAGCTGGCCGGGGACCACGTGGTAGGTGAGGATCTTGGTCAGCGCGGCGCTGTCGGTCTTCAGCGAGTCGATCGTGGCGGCGTCGATCTTCGCGAACGCGTCATCGACCGGCGCGAAGACGGTGAACTGGCTGCCGTTGAGCGTGTCGACGAGGTTGACGTCGGGGTTCAGCTGGCCGCTCACCGCGGCGACGAGCGTCTTCAGCAGCGGGTTGTTCGAGGCGGCCGTGGCGACCGGCGCCTGCGACATGCCCTCGACCGAGCCGGCGCCGGACGGAACGGCCTCGGCGTAGGCGGCGCAACCCGGGCCGACGAGGTTGGCGGCGGGGTCCATGGTGGTCGGGGACGGCGTCATCGCCTGCGTCTCTTCGCTCATCGCGGGGGGCGTAGTCGCCGAGGTCGACGACGAACCCATCGAACATGCCGACAGGGCGAAAGCGCCGGCGAGGGTGAGCGTCAGAGCGGCAGTGATCTTCTTCGTCTTGCTGAGCATGATGTCCTCCATGTGAGCGGAATGGTTAGTCCTGCCGAGCCGCGTGGTGCGGTCTCGACAGGTCCTTCGGAGCCCGAGAGATATCGGATGGGAGAAAGTTCGGATCCGTCCTATCTGCTCCGAGATCAATCCGATCCTTCGCCGTCCCCGAACCACGTTCAGAGGCCGGCGAGGGGCTCGCGGGTCCGCACCCGCTGCGGGGACCAGCGCGCTTAGCAGACGACGGGTTTCCGCGCCACCCGCGCGCGGGCTGCACGACATAAGGACGGTGATACGGCATGCTGAGAGAGATGGTCATCGACGGTGTGGACGTACCCGAGGATTCGCCGGCACGCGATCACGCCGGGGAGCTTCTGGTGCGCATCGCCGCCGGCGACCGTGCCGCGTTCGGACAGCTCTACGACATGCTCGCGCCGCGCGCGTTCGGACTCATCCTGAGGGTGCTGGTCAACCGGGCGCTCAGCGAAGAAGTGCTTCAGGACGTGTTTCTCGAGGTCTGGCAATCCGCTTCGGGCTTCGCTCCGAACAAAGGTCAGGGACGGTCCTGGGTCCTCACCATCGCCCATCGTCGCGCCGTCGATCGGGTGCGTTCCACCCGCGCCAGCACGGAGCGCGACGAGAAGGCGGGTCTGCGCGAACTGAACAGCGGCCAGGACAGCGTCGACGACCAGGTCGCCCTACGTATTGAAAGCAGGCGCGTCGCCCGGGCGATGGACGCGCTCCCGGATGCACAGCGCGAAGCACTGCTGCTGTCATACGTCGGGGGATATTCTCAGAGCGAGATCGCCGCACTGGTGGGATCGCCCCTGGGGACGATCAAAACAAGGATGCGCGACGGCTTGTCGCGCCTGAGGCAGGAGATGGGGGTGACGTCATGAACGACCGCGAGAGCCGAGACATCGGAGCCGACGAGTTCGCCGAACTCTCGGCAGGACACGCGCTGAACGCGTTGTCGATCGACGACGAGCGCGCCTATCGGGCTGCCCTGGCCGCACACGCCGAGTGGGATGAGATTGCCCGCCTCGACGCCGCCACCGTCGACGCGTTGGCCGACGGCATTCCGCCCGTCGCTCCGCCGCTCGACCTCCGCTCACGGCTGATGCGCGCGATCGACGCCGAGGCGCCGTCGCCCGAGGCGGATGCCGCGGCATCCGCCGATACAGACGAGAACCACTCCGAGGCCGATGCGGTTGCTCCGCCGACAGAGGTGGTCCAGGCGGTGCAGCGTCGGAACTGGACGCGGGGCCTGTTCGCGCTGGTCGCCTCGGTCGCCCTGCTCGTCGGCATCGGATGGGGCACGGGAGCGGTGACGAACCTGTGGCGCACACCGGCTGCCGTGACCGCACTGGAGCAGATCCAGTCGGCGCCCGACGCCTCGTCGGCTCAGGTGAGCTTCCAGGGCGGCGAAGCCACGGCCCACTGGTCGTCCAGCGTCGGCAAGGTGGTGCTTGTCGCCGATGGCTTGCCCGAGCTTCCGAGCGATCGCACTTTCGAGCTATGGTTCGTGCGCGGCAGCCAGCCGATCGCGGCAGGAACCTTCGACGCCTCCGGCTCGGCGGCGACGGCTGAACTCAGCGGTCAGATGCAGCCCGGCGACACGATCGCCGTGACGATCGAGCAGGCCGGCGGCTCTCCCGACGGCAACCCGACGACGAAGCCCATCATCGCCATCCCGACCAACGCCTGAGCCCGCCGCGTCGGCCGCCGGTAGCCTGGAAGGATGAGCGACGAGCCCCGGGACTACCACCGTCCCGTCCACCGTCCCGCCGACACGTTCGACCGTCGCTTCGGCTCCACCGATCCGGCCGACGTGTCGCGGATCGCGCACGCGACGGCATCCGCTCTGATCACGCGGGTGCGGGATGAGCCCACGGACGCCATCGTTGAGCGGCTCATCACATTCACCGACGCCCACGGTCTCGAGACGGTCGCGGAGCTGTGGTCGCACTCGCCGGCGAAGTCGCTTCCGGGCACGCTGTGGCGCCTTTACCTGCTGCAGCTGATGGTGCGCGATGACGCCGCAACCGCCGCCCTCCTCTACGAGCGGGGGAGAGCAGTGCTGCGCTCGGTCGACGACGTCGTCGCGGGAGCTCCGACACCCGCAGGGCCGGAAGAGCTGATGACCCTCGTCGATGAGATCTTGCGCGGGGTTTTCACCGGCGACTTCGCCGTCGCGCTCGACCGCGCGGCCTCGTTCTGCCGCGTGGAGGCCGCCGGCGCCGCCGATCTTGCCGACGACTACGACGAGACCGAACCGCAGCGCGCGAGTACGTTCACCACCCGGGCGCTGCGCCTGGACACCTACGCGGGCGATCTCACGGCGTGCGCCGGGCTGTGGCGGCGCGACGCGCTGACCTGACCGGGCGCGGCGTGGCGCGGGGTGCGGGGCGTTTCGACTCGCTGCGCTCGCTCAACGACCGGGACGGTCGCACGGCTCCGGTCGTTGAGCGACGAGCGCAGCGGCCGGGGGCGGGCGCCTCACCGGGTCGTTGAGCGAGGAGCGCAGCGACGAGTCGAAACGGAGCGCGAGTGCGGCCGGGCAGAGAAGTGCCGGGCCGCAGAACGCCTCTCGGCGCGAGGCCGCTCGGAGCGGCGAAAGATGGAGCCCGGGGTTACTGCGGCCCGGCTGTTCCAGTGTAACGGACCGTCCCTTCGGGCTATTCCCGCGGTCTAGGCTCGGGTCATGGCCTGGCACTTCGCGCTGATGATCGACCCCGCCGACAGCGGTGATTCCCGCAACGATTTCGCGGCGACGTTCACCGAAGTCGACCCGGCCGCTCCGGCACTGACGGTCGGCGAGCTCAGCACGCAGCGCGGCGACGGCATCTTCGAATCGATCGGCGTCGTCGACGGTCACGCCCAGGAGGTCGAAGCCCACCTGTCGCGTCTCGCGCATTCGGCGGGGCTGTGCGACCTGCCGCATCCCCACCTCGAGCAGTGGCGTCAGGCGGTCGCCCTGGCCGCCGCCGCGTGCGGCGCAGGCGAGGCGGTCATCAAGCTCATCCTGAGTCGGGGCATCGAGCACGGTCCGACGCCCACCGCGTGGGTGACTGCGGCGCCGGCCGCTGATTTCTCGGCCGCACGCACGCGCGGCATCCGCGTGGTGACCCTCGATCGCGGGTATGCGCTCGACACGCCCGCCCGAGCGCCGTGGCTGCTGCTGGGGGCGAAGACGCTGTCGTACGCCGTGAACATGGCGGCTCTGCGCGAGGCGCACCGCCGCGGCGCGGACGACGCGATCTTCACGACGAGCGACGCCTTCGTGCTCGAAGCGCCGACCGCCTCGCTGATCCTGCGCCGCGGCACCACCTTCGTCACGCCGGCGCCGAACGCCGGCATCCTGCACGGGACCACGCAGCTGAGTCTGTTCGAACACCTCGAGGTGCGAGGGTTCGAGACCGCCTACGAGACGATTCCCGTCTCCGAACTGCACACGGCCGATGCGGCATGGCTGGTCTCCAGCGTGCGCCTCGCCGCTCCGATCACGGCGATCGACGAGCGCGAGCTCGAGATGGATGCCGCGCTCACGGCATCCATGAACGACTACCTCCTCAGCCCGCGCGACTGACTGCGGCCCTCGGGCCGCGTCCGCCGCATCCCCCCCCCGGAGGGACGGATGCCGAACTGCAAGGCGTCTCCGCGGGGAAGGGGGGATCAGCCGAAGCGGCCGGAGACGTAGTCCTCGGTCGCCTGCACGGACGGGGCCGTGAAGATGGTGTCGGTGTTGTCGTACTCGATGAGCTTGCCGGGCTTGCCGGTACCGGCGATGTTGAAGAACGCCGTCTTGTCGGACACACGCGAGGCCTGCTGCATGTTGTGGGTGACGATGACGATCGTGTAGTCGGTCTTCAGCTCCTGGATGAGCTCCTCGATCGCGAAGGTCGAGATCGGGTCCAGGGCCGAGCACGGCTCGTCCATCAGCAGCACGTCGGGGGAGACCGCGATCGCGCGCGCGATGCACAGGCGCTGCTGCTGGCCGCCCGACAGGCCCGCACCGGGCTTGTCGAGACGGTCCTTGACCTCGTTCCACAGGTTCGCGCCCTGCAGCGAGCGCTCGACGAGGGCGTCGGCGTCGCTCTTGGAGATGCGCTTGTTGTTGAGCTTGACGCCCGCCAGCACGTTCTCCTTGATCGACATCGTCGGGAACGGGTTGGGGCGCTGGAACACCATGCCCACGTGGCGACGCACCAGCACCGGGTCGACACCGGCGCCGTAGAGGTCGTCGCCGTCGACGAGGACCTTGCCCTCGACGTGGGCGCCCGGGATGACCTCGTGCATGCGGTTGAGCGTGCGGAGGAACGTGGACTTTCCGCAGCCGGACGGCCCGATGAACGCCGTCACGGCGCGGGGCTCGATGTCCATGGAGACGCCCTCCACGGCGAGGAAATCGCCGTAGTAGACGTTGAGGTTTTCGACTTCGATGCGCTTGGACACAGGGGCCTTCCTTGCTTAGCGTGCCTTCGGCGCGAAGACCATCGCGACGATCCGGGCGATCAGGTTGAAGATGACGACGAGGATGACCAGCAGCAGCGCCGCGCCCCAGGCCTGGGCCTGAGAGGCGTCGATGTCCTGCCCCGGGAAACTGTAGGCCGTGTAGGCCATGACCGGCAGGGTCTGCATCGCACCGTTGAACGGGTCGGAGTTGAAGTTGTCGGTGAAGCTCGCGGCGATGAAGATCGGCGCGGTCTCGCCGATGACACGGGCCACGGCGAGGACGACGCCGGTGATGATGCCGCTGGCAGCGGTACGCAGCACGACCTTGATGATCGTGATCGAGCGCGGCACCCCGAGAGCGAACGACGCCTCCCGGAGGTCGGCCGGCACCAGGCGCAGCATCTCCTCGGTGGAGCGGATCACGATCGGGATCATGAGCACCGACAGGGCAATGGATGCCGAGAAGCCGCTGAACGCCTTGGGGCCGACGATCAGGGCGAAGAGCGAGAAGGCGAACAGACCGGCGACGATCGAGGGAATGCCCGTCATCACGTCGACGAGGAACGTGATCGTGCGCCGCAGAGGGTTCTTCGGCTGCGCGTACTCGACGAGGTAGACCGCCGCGAGGATGCCGATCGGCACCGAGATCAGCGCCGCGATCCCCGTGATGATCAGCGTTCCGACGATGGCCTGCAGCGCACCGGGGGTCGAGACGACGGCCAGGGTGTTGGGGTCGAACGCCGTCCCGCCCACCTTGGTGATGAAGTCCCACGACATGACGCCCATGCCCTTGGAGAACACGGTCCACAGCGTCGAGATGAGCGGCGCCACGGCCAGGACGAAGGCCACGGTGACCAGGCCGCGCACGACGCGGTCGGTCGACTTGCGCCTGCCTTCGACGATCGCGGAGAAGACGCCGATGGCGATCAGGTAGACGATCGCGCTGAGGATGAGCCAGGTGGCGACGTTGAAGCCGCCGAGCACGAGCTGGAGGGCGGCGATGACGGCGAGCGAGACGACGAGGACGATGGGCTCGATGAACCGCGGCAGCTGACCGCTGGTGAGCGACAGGGGCGGCGTGGACGACGTGGCCACGGGGGTGGTGAGCTCGCTCACGAGCGCTTTCCTCTCTTGCGGCCCTTCGCGCCGGGACCTGTGGCCGCGATGATGTAGCGGGCCAGCATGTTCACGGCGAGGGAGACGACGAACAGCATCAGACCGGTGCCGATCAGTGCGGAGCGCTGCAGGTCGGTGGCGATCGGGAAGTTGAGCGCGATGTTCGCGGCGATCGTCTGCGAGTTGTAGCCGTCGGTGAGCAGAGCCACCGAGAAGATGAGGCTCGGCGAGACGATCAGGGCGATCGCCATCGTCTCGCCCAATGCACGGCCGAGGCCGAGCAGCGTCGCCGAAACCATGCCGCTGCGGGCGTAGGGGAGCACCGCCAGGCGCACCATCTCCCAGCGCGTCGCACCGAGAGCGAGGGCTGCTTCCTCGTGCAGACGCGGCGTCTGCAGGAAGATCTCGCGAGTGATCGATGTCACGATCGGCAGGATCATCACGGCCAGGACCACGCCACCGGCGAGCATCGTCGAGCCGGTGCTCGACACCGGTCCTTGGAACAGCGGGATCCAGCCGAAGTACTGGTTGAGGAAGTCGGCAAGCGGCAGCAGCAGCGGGCGCATCACGATGATGCCCCAGAGGCCGAAGACGATGGAGGGCACGGCGGCCAGCAGATCGATGATGTAGCCGAGGAAGCCGGCGATGCGTCGCGGCGCGTAGTGCGAGATGAACAGGGCGATGCCGATCGCGACAGGCGTGCCGAGGACCATGGCGATCAGCGCCGCCCAGATGCTTCCCCACAGCAGCGGTGCGACATAGTCCCAGAAGCTCGACCAGTTGGAGTTCTGGTATCCGGCAAGGTCGCCCTGCGACCAGTTGGCCGTGATGGCCGGAAGCCCCTTGAGGATGAGGAAGATCGCGACGCCCGCGAGGATGATCATGATCGACACGGCGGCCGTGGTCGACAGACCCAGGAACACCGAGTCGCCGGCGCGCCGCTTACCGACGATGTTGGATGCCGGCTTGTGCACGGGTGCGGTCTTGACGTCAGCCACGACGAGCCCCCGGGTCGGGCAGGGTCATGTGTTCTCCTCGGGTCGGGATCGCAGAGTCCGGGTGTGTGTCCGACTCAGCAGGACCGTCGATCGCGGATCGACGAGCCTGCTCAGCCAGGTCCGGTCTGCGCAGCGTAGCCGCGCAGACCGGACCGGGACGAGGTGTTACTTGATTGCGGAGAGCGTCTTCGCGGCGGCGGCGAGGACGGACTCCGGCAGCGGCGCGGAGCCGGCGTTCTTCTCGGCGACCGACTGGCCGAGCGAGCTGGTGACGAAGCCGAGGTACGACTTCACGAGCTCAGCCTGCTTGGCGTCCTTGAAGGTCGAGCAGACGACCGCGTAGGAGACCAGCGGGATCGGGTAGGCGTCAGCGGTCAGCTTGGTGTAGTCGAACTTCTTCGACAGGTCACCGGCGACACCGTTGGAGGCGTCGACTGCGGCCACGTCGAAGGTCTTCGAGACGGCCTCGCCGCTGAAGGCGACGGCGTTGCCGTTGGTGACGATCGAGGCCGCGTTGAGCGAACCGATCGCGGAGTGGTCGGCGT
Organism: Sphingomonas sp. BLCC-B65; assembly: GCF_028550675.1. Lineage (NCBI taxonomy): Bacteria > Pseudomonadati > Pseudomonadota > Alphaproteobacteria > Sphingomonadales > Sphingomonadaceae > Sphingomonas > Sphingomonas sp. BLCC-B65. Next base: position 2,804,192 of record NZ_JAQQGL010000001.1, read on the forward strand.
AGCCGATGGTGCCCGAGCCCGCCTTGACGGCCTCGACGACGCCCGAGCCGCCCTTCTGCTTGGAGACGTTGCCCTGAACCGGCCAGTCCTTGCCCGCCGGGAAGGTCCACACCGACGACTGGGTCGCGGCGAGGTAGTTGGTGAAGTTCTGGGTCGTGCCGGAGCCGTCCGAACGGGCGACCGTGGTGATCGCGCCGGCGGGCAGAGCCGTGCCGTTGTCCTTGGTGATGGCCGGGTCGGACCAGTCGGTGATCTGCAGGGCGAAGATCTTGGCGATCGTCTCACCGCTGAGCTTCAGCGAGGTGACACCCGGGATGTTGAAGATGATCGCGACACCGTCGAGGTAGATCGGGATGTTGATGCCGCCCTCGGTGCACAGCGCCTTCGACTGCGCCGTCTGGTCGGCGTTGAGGGGCGAGTCCGAACCGGCGAAGTCGTAGGCGCCGCTCAGGAAGTTGGTCACGCCGCCGCCGGAGCCCTGCGACTTGTCGTAGTTGATCTTCACGTTCTTGGCGGTCGCGTTGTACGCGGTCGTCCATGCCTGCTGGGCGTTGGACTGCGCGCTGGATCCGCCGGCGGTGATGGTGCCGCTGAGGCTGGGGTCGATCTGGAAGGCGACATCCGAGCTGGTGGCGGTCGGGCTCGCGCTCTCGGCCGGCGTGTTGCTGCCGGACGACGCGCAGCCCGTGAGGGCGAGGGCGGCGACGGCCGCGATGGCGCCCAGCTGGGAGATACGGGTGAGCTTCACTGTGAATCCTTCACGTTGTGTGGGAAATGCGGGCCCGGTGCAGGGCACGCCCCGACGCTAGACAGCCACTCTTACCGGCCGGCGGTGCAGAGGTGAACGAGAGGTTAACGATCTCGAGCGATCGCGTGCGGCGCGGCGGCAACGGTTCGCCGTTGGTTCACATGACACCCCTACGATGTCGGCCATGGGTACGACGAGCAAGAGCGAACGCGCCGCGCGCAGCGCCATCACCGACGCTTCCGCGGCGGCCAAGACGGCGGCCAAGACGGCGAAGAACCTTCCGAAGAAGCTGGCCGCCGGCCTCGAGGAGTACATCGACGAGGCGCGTGACGCCGCCGACGTATCGAAGAAGAAGCTGCGCCGCAAGCCCCGGAAGGTCACCCGTCAGGCGGAGCGGGCGCTCCAGCGGCTCGAACGAGCGGTCGCCAAGGCCGTCGCCGCCGCGGATCGCAAGGCGCGGCTGCGTGCCGAGGCGCGCCGTGCGGCCCAGGAGGCGGAGAGTTCCGCTGCGCGCGCAGCGGCGGAGGCAGCCGAGGCGAAGGCGCTCAAGAAGGCCGCACGCCGCGCGGAGGCCGCTGCCGCGCGCGCCGAGCTCGACGCGCATGCGGCCGATGAGGCGCTCGCCGCCGAGCTCGCCGCCCCCGCGGACACGGGCGCGCCGCAGCCCACGGATGACGACGCGGACCTGAGCGCCCTCACCGTCGTGCAGCTGCGCGAACGCGCGCGCTCCGCCGGACGAACGGGCTACTCACGCCTGACGAAGGCGCAGCTGATCGAACTGCTCTCCTGACGTGGACGATTCACCCCGGGCGCTCCTCGGTCGCGCGGAGGCCGCGGCCCCGGCCCGCACGCTGTTGGACGTGTTGCGTGCCACGGCGCGCGCGTTTCCCGAAGCCTCCGCGATCGACGACGGTTCGGGCGCCCTGAGCTATCGCGAGATGCTGGCGCGGGTGGGCGCGACCGCGGCGCGCCTGCATGAAGCGGGCGTTCGACGCGGCGATCGCGTCGGGGTGCGGATGCCGTCGGGTTCGAAAGAGCTGTACATCGCGATCCTCGGCGTCCTCGCCGCCGGTGCAGCGTACGTGCCCGTCGACGCGGACGACCCCGACGAGCGTGCGCGGCTGGTCTTCGGAGAGGCTGCCGTGCGCGGCGTCATCACCGGCACGGGCACGTACGCCCCGGCATCCGAAGAAGCCGCCGTGGCGAATGATCTCTTCGACGGTGAGGCGCCTCACCCCGCGACACAGGCGGTCGTGGCGGTGCCGCCGCCGAACGTCGACGACGACGCCTGGATCATCTTCACGTCCGGCTCCACGGGCGTGCCCAAGGGCGTTGCGGTCACCCACCGCGCGGCGGCCGCCTTCGTGGATGCCGAGGCTCGCCTGTTCGTTCCCCATGCGCCGCTGGGACCCGACGACCGCGTGCTCGCCGGACTGTCCGTGGCCTTCGACGCCTCATGCGAGGAGATGTGGCTCGCGTGGCGTCACGGTGCATGTCTGGTTCCGGCGCCGCGGTCGCTGGTGCGCTCCGGCGAGGATCTCGCCCCGTGGTTGCTGCGCCAGAGCATCACTGTCGTGTCCACGGTGCCCACGCTGGCCGCGATGTGGCCGGCGGAATCCATCGAGAACGTGCGCCTGCTCATCTTCGGCGGCGAGGCCTGCCCGCCCGAGCTCGCGGCGCGGCTCGTCGCCGAGGGGCGCGAGGTGTGGAACACGTACGGTCCGACCGAGGCGACGGTCGTGGCATGCGCCGCCCCGCTCGACGGGTCGGCGCCGGTTCGCATCGGCCTGCCGCTGGACGGGTGGCTGCTCGCGGTGGTCGACGGTGACGGGCAGCCGGTCGGCGAGGGGGGCGTCGGCGAGCTGATCATCGGCGGTGTGGGGCTGGCACGTTACCTCGATCCCGCGAAGGATGCCGAGAAGTACGCCCCGTTCCCGACGCTCGGCTGGGACCGTGCCTACCGTTCCGGCGACCTCGTCCGCTTCGAGCCGGAGGGGCTCGTGTTCCAGGGCCGCGCCGACGACCAGGTGAAGGTCGGCGGGCGACGTATCGAGCTCGGCGAGGTCGAGGCCGCTCTGCAGGACCTGCCGGGCGTCACCGGCGCCGCGGCGGCCGTTCGCACCACCGAGGCCGGGGTGCCCGTGCTCGTCGGCTACCTCGCGGCGCCTGCGGATTTCGATCGTCTCGCGGCGCGGGCGGATCTGGCCGCGCGGCTGCCGGCTCCCATGGTGCCGCTGCTGGCCGTCGTCGACGACCTGCCCGTGCGCACGTCGGGCAAGGTCGACCGTGCGGCCCTGCCCTGGCCGTTGCCGAACGTGGAGCTTCCGGCATCCGATCTCTCGCCGGGGGAGGCGTGGCTGGCCCAGCAGTGGCAGGCCGTGCTCGGCATGCCGGTCATCGATCGCAAGGCTGACTTCTTCGACCTCGGCGGCGGATCGTTGGCCGCGGCGCAGCTGGTGTCACGCATCCGCACGCGCGTGCCCGAGTTCTCCGTCGCCGACATCTACGACGTGCCCCGGCTGGGGGCGATGGCCAAAGCCCTCGGCACCGGTCTGCAGGAGGATGCCGCTGCCGGCTTCCACCGCCCCGAACCGACGCCGCGGCGGGCCCAGTGGGCGCAGACGTTGCTCGGCGCGCCGCTGTTCATCCTCTCCGGCATCCGCTGGATGCTCTACCTGCTCATCGCCTCGGCCGTCTTGCGGCTCTTTCCCGGCTTCGACGTCTTGCCCGAAGCGCCGCTCGTCATCGTCGTGGTCGGGCTGCTCGTGTTCGCAACGCCGTTCGGACGCATGGCGATCGCGGCGGCATGTGCCCGACTGCTGTTGCGCGGCGTGCGACCGGGCGACTATCCGCGCGGCGGTTGGGTGCATATCCGGTTGTGGCTGGCTGAGCAGATCGCCGACCAGGTGGATGCCGTGGGCCTCGCCGGAGCGCCGTGGGTGAGCTATTACGCCCGCGCCCTCGGGGCGCGCATCGGCACGGGCGTCGACCTGCACGCCCTGCCGCCCATCACCGGGATGCTCGAGATCGGAGACGGCGCCGCCATCGAGCCCGAGGTCGATCTGTCGGGGTACTGGATCGATGGTGACGTCGTGCGCATCGGTGCCATCCGCATCGGCGCCGGCGCCACCGTGGGTTCGCGCAGCACGCTCGCTCCCGGCACCCGGATCGGCCGCCGCGCCGAGATCGCACCCGGGTCGGCGGTGTTCGGACGGGTGCGAGCCGACCAGACGTGGGCGGGCTCTCCCGCGGTGCGCGTGGGTGGCACATCCGCGCAGTGGCCCGTCGAGCGGGCCCCCGCTCCCACCCGCTGGCTCTGGGCATACGCCGCCTCCGCGATCGCTCTGGCACTCCTGCCGCTGGTGGCGTTCGCTGCGGGCGCGCTTGTCGTCGCCCGCGGCATCCAGGGTGCGGCGTCGCTCCTCGAGGCGCTGGGCGGGGCGCTGGTGTGGCTTGTTCCCGGTGTGCTGGTCGCGGGTGTCGTCTTCGCCGGTGTCGTCGTCGTGACGGTTCGCGTGCTGTCGATCGGGCTGAACGAGGGCGTGCACCCGGTACGCAGCCGCGTCGGCTGGCAGGCATGGACGATCGAGCGCCTGCTGGACTCGGCGCGAACGATCCTGTTCCCGCTGTACTCGAGCCTGTTCACGCCCGCATGGCTGCGCCTGCTCGGCGCGCAGGTCGGCCGCGATGTCGAAGCCTCCACCGTGCTGCTACTCCCGTCGCTGACGCGCATCGAAGACGGTGCGTTCCTCGCCGACGACACCATGGTCGCGTCGTACGAGCTGCACGGCGGCTGGATGCGCCTCGGCCCGGTGCGCATCGGCAAGCGCGCCTTCCTCGGCAACTCCGGCATGGCCGCGCCCGGACACCGCGTCCCCCGGGACGGGCTGGTCGCGGTGCTCTCGGCTGCGCCGGCGAAGGCCAAACCGGGCTCATCCTGGCTGGGCTCGCCCGCCGTACGCCTTCGGCGACGCACCGCCGAGGGCGACGAGACGCGCACGTATCAGCCGCCGGCGCGCCTGCGCGTCGCTCGCGCGCTGTGGGAGCTGGGACGCGTCGTGCCGGTCGTCGTCACCTGTGCGTTGGGCGTGCTCGTCGTCTTCGCCCTGGCAGCGCTGATCGACGCCGTCGGTCTCGGCGGTGCGATCCTGCTGTCGGGGATCGTCATGCTGGCCGCGGGCGCCGTCGCCGCCGGGGTCTCGACAGCGGCGAAGTGGCTGATCGTCGGCCCCATCCGTGCCGGCGAGCAGCCGCTGTGGTCGAGCTTCGTCTGGCGCACCGAGGTGTCCGACACCTTCACCGAGATGGTCGCAGCTCCCTGGTTCGCGCGCGCCGCCGCCGGGACGCCGGCCCTCGCGGTCTGGCTGCGGTCGCTGGGCTCGACCATCGGGCGCGGCGTCTGGTGCGACAGCTACTGGTTGCCGGAGCCTGACCTCGTCACCCTGGGCGACGGGTCGACGGTCAACCGGGGATGCGTTGTGCAGACGCACCTGTTCCATGATCGAATCATGAGCATGGACACCGTCGAACTCGAGGCCGGGGCCACCCTCGGGCCCCACAGTGTCATCCTGCCGGCGGCCAGCATCGGCGCGCATGCGACCGTGGGACCCGCATCCCTGGTGATGCGCGGCGAGACGGTGCCCGTCGGCTCGCGCTGGAGCGGAAACCCCATCGGACCCTGGCACGCGGTCAAGGTGCGCGCCTACCAGTCGACCTCGTGAGCGGGCACGACCCGTACGCGCCCGAGAGCGGCGACCCGTCGTTCGACGTCGACTCCTACGACGTGGAGATCGACTATCGCGTGCGCACCAATCGTCTCGAGGGGCGAACGACGATCAACGCCGTGGCGGCGACTGCGGTGTCGGCCGTGAGCGTCGATCTCGTGGGCCTGCGTGCGACGAAGGTGCGCGTCGACGGAGACCGGCGCACCCGCTTCTCGCAGGGACCGCGCAAGCTGCGCATCACCCTCCCGCATCGCATGCAGCCGGGGGAGCGGTTCTCGATCGAGATCGTCTACGCCGGCGCGCCGGCACCGCGCCGGTCCCGCTGGGGCACGATCGGCTGGGAGGAGCTCGAGGACGGCGCGCTCGTCGCGTCGCAGCCGACCGGCGCGCCCACCTGGTTCCCGTGCAACGACCGCCCGGACGCGCGCGCGCCGATGCAGCTGTCGGTGACGACGGATGCCGGGTATCTCCCGGTCCTCACCGGTCGCCCCACCGGAATGTCGACGGCCGGCGGACGCACCACGGTGACCTCGGCGTCCGCCGTGCCGGTGGCGACCTATCTGGTCGCCGTGCACGTCGGCCCGTACGAGCAGAGCGCCCTCGACGGCGCCGACGGCGTCCGGGTCTTCGCCCCCGCGACCCTCCGCCGTGAGGTGGCGCGGGCCTTCGCCGACGTCCCGGCCATGCTCGCTCTGTTCGAGGAGTCGTTCGGCGCCTACCCGCAGGAGGCGTGCACACTCGTCGTGACGCCGGACGAGCTCGAGATCCCTCTCGAAGCGCAGGGGCTCGCCGTTTTCGGCAGCAACCACCTCGTCCCGGACGAGCAACGGCTGATCGCCCACGAGCTCGCTCACCAGTGGTTCGGCAACAGCGTCGGTTTGAGCAGCTGGTCGGACATCTGGCTCAATGAGGGCTTCGCGTGCTTCGCCGAGTGGCTGTGGTTCGAGCGTTCCGGGGCTGCGACGGTGGCCGAGAAGGCGGCGAAGCATCACGCGCGCCTGCGCGCGCTGCCGCAAGATCTCGTCCTCTCCGACCCCGGGCCCGACCTGATGTTCGACGACCGCGTCTACAAGCGCGGTGCTCTCACCCTGTATGCCCTGCGATGCGCCGTCGGTGACGCCGTCTTCTCGCGCGTTCTGCATGAGTGGGTCGAGACCTACCGGCACGCCCTCGCGACCACCGACGAGTTCCGCGCTCTGGCCGCCCGTATCGCCGGGCGCGACCTCGACGACGTCTTCGCGCCGTGGCTCGACCGGACGGCGCTGCCCCCGCTTCCGCGACCGTAGCGCCGGCCGGGGCGATCGGAGCTCAGCGAGCATCCGATCGACCACGTGAGCACCGACCTTCGTCGACGAAGCCGGTCGCGTGCCATCGCGCGAGTCTCGCTGGATTCTCCCGATGAGCGAAGGAAAACGACCTTCGCGGATCCGGCGACGGCGTGTGGCCGGCTCTGAGCGCACCCTTGAGGCCCGGACGGCCCTCGCCTACGGTGAAGCCGCCGCTACCGGCACGCGGAGGAACATCGATACGGAAGTGAAGATCATCATGAAACGGCAATTGCGTCCGGTGGCGGCTGTCGCCGCCGCCGCCCTCCTCGCAGGGGTCTCCTGACGGCGAGCCCCGCCACGGCTGCCGAGGATCCCGCGTCATCTCCCTCCGCGCAGCGCCCCCTCGACGGCCCGGTTTCGCAGTTGTCGGCCGCAGAGGAACGGGCGCTTTCCCGGTTGGAGAGTGCGACCGACACGGCGACGGGCGTCTTCGACGCCGAGGCGGCACTCGCGGCCGGGGTGAGCGCGTCCGACGTCGCAGACTACGCGGCGACCTACACGGCCGCCGGCAACGATGTCGTCGGCATGACGTCGTCGGTCGATGCCCAGACGACGCCGCAGGCGCGCACCGTCGCTGCCGCCGCGGCGACGTGTTCGGGCGCGCGCGGCTACACGGGCTTCTGGGGATGGGGCTGGCAGACGGCCCTTGACTCGTGCGACACAGACTGAACGTGTACGTCACCGGCGGCGTCGGCTGCTGGGGTCAGTGAGAGGGGCGGTCATGTTCTCGACAACCGTATTGCGGCTGTTGTCGGTCATGGGGGCGGTGATCTGTCTCGTCGGCGTTGCGCTCGCCGTCACGCTGGGCATCGAGTCGGCATCGCGTACGCCCGCGTCGCCGTGGCTCCTGACGGCCACGGCGACTGCGCTGATCGGCGGGCTCGTGCTCACCATCGGCTCCGCCGTGACGCTGGCGCGCCGTCCGCGGGAGGACGAGCGCCGAGAGTGAGCCTCCCGCTCTGCTTTCAGGGGACCAGTGCGGCGCAGAGGAGGATGCCCGGCGGCCCGCAGGAGAGATCCTGACCGCGGGCGGTGACGACGCGCTGTCGCGCCTCGTCGGGCACGGAGGCGCTCCAGTCCGTGCTGTCGTCCCGCGCCGCGACGTGGACGGATGCCGGGTCCACCCGCAGGCCGAGACCGGTGGCCTTGAGGGCGGCCTCCACACGCACCCACCGCCGCAGCCCGCCGGGCGCGCCGCCCGCCGCCTCTCGCACGGAATCGTGCAACGGTTCCGCGTCGAGGGCGAAGCCCGCCGCCCCGGCCCGCGGATGGATGCCGACGATGGCCGTCGCACCGGCGTAGGTCACCGCGGCGAACCACCGCTCGTCGTTCACCCGCACGGGGCCGTGCGGGCCCCCGCACCGCGGGCAGGGGTTGGTCAGCACCGCGTGCGGCGACCCGGCATCGGCCAGCAGCCCCCGCAACAGAGCCCACGCGACCGTCCGCCGATCGGGCCGTGCGGCCGGCACCCGCGCCCACGCCAGGCGGAGCCCCTCCACCGGCCTACAGCTTCGGCTCGTGGGTCTCGATCGCGATGATGCCCGACCCGGGATTGGATGCCGAGAGGTGCACGACCGAGAACGCGCCGGTCTCCAGAGCGGACGCGCTCCCGAGGTAGGAACCGTGCAGTGTTCCCGTCGCCAGCGCCAGCTCCGACAGGATGCCGGGGAGCACCGGACCGTGACTGCACAGCACCGCGGGCTTGCGCGAGCGTACACGGCGTCCGATGACCGAGCGGACGTCCGACGTGCCGTCCTCCCAGGCGTCCTGGCTGAGCGCCGAGGTGCGGTGAATGTCCTTGCCGATCGCCGCCGCGAGCGGGGTGACCGTGGTCACGCACCGGACGGCGTCGCTGGAGACGATCTTGCGCACACCGAAGGCGCGAAGCGGCCCGACGGCGGCCGCCGCCTGTTTCGTCCCGCGGGCCGTGAGCGGTCGCGCCGCGTCGGAGCCGTCCCAGTCCTCACGGGGCAGGGCCCGGGCATGGCGCAGCACGACGATGGGGAACGTCTGCAGCACACCGTCGTCGACGTAGCGCAGGAACTGCTCCATGATCTCGACGTCGACGGGATACGACAGCTTCGCGAGCGCCTTCTTCGGCGAAAGCCACTCGATGGCGGCGATCTCCTTGTTGGGCACGAACGCGGAGGTGCGGATCGCGGCATCCGTCGCCTCGGCAGACCAGTAGTGCACGATCTTCTGCCGCTTGTTGGGCATGTGATAGCGCGAGACGCCGACGGGGATGCCGAGGGCCACGCGGATTCCGGTCTCCTCGAAGATCTCGCGCACGGCGGTCTCGGCGAGGCTCTCGCCGGGATCGACCTTGCCCTTAGGGATCGTGACGTCGGCGTAGGCCGTGCGATGGATGACCAGCACGCGGAGCTTGCCGTCGACGACGCGCCACACGACGCCGCCGGCCGCGTAGACGGCGGTGTCGGTCATCGCACCGCCCGCGCCCGACGACGGCGCTGCACCTGCGCCATCGTGCGGTCCTGCAGATCGATGAGCGGCTTGCCGTCGGCATCCGTGCTGTGGCGCTTCCACTCGCCGCTGTCCTCGAGGTGCCACGAACTCGTCTCAGCGCTCATCGCGAGATCGAACAGGTCGACGAGCTCCTTGATCTGCGCGGGCGCGACGACGCGCACGAGGGCTTCGACGCGCCGGTCGAGGTTGCGGTGCATCATGTCGGCACTGCCGATGAACACCTGAGGGTCGCCGGCGCCGGCGAACGCGAAGATGCGCGAGTGCTCGAGGTAGCGGCCCAGGATCGAGCGCACGGTGATGTTGTCGCTCACGCCGGGCAGTCCGACCTTCAGTGAGCAGATGCCGCGCACCCAGACGTCGACGCGGACACCGGCCTGGCTCGCCCGATAGAGCGCATCGATGATCTGCTCGTCCACCATCGAGTTGACCTTGATGCGGATGTGTGCCGGCTTTCCCTCGAGGGCGTGGCGTCGCTCGTTCTCGATCTGGCGGAGCAGCCCCTTGCGCAGGTGCAGGGGAGCCACCAGCAGGCGCTTGAACTTCTTCTCGATCGCGTAGCCGCTGAGCTCGTTGAAGAGGCGCGTGAGATCGCGACCCACCTGCTCGTCGGCGGTGAAGAGGCCGAAGTCCTCGTAGATGCGACTCGTCTTCGGGTTGTAGTTGCCCGTGCCGATGTGGCTGTAGCTGCGCAGCATGCCGTCCTCCTCGCGGATGACGTGCAGCAGCTTGCAGTGCGTCTTCAGCCCCACCAAGCCGTAGACGACGTGCACGCCCGCCTTCTCGAGCTTGCGCGCCCAGACGATGTTGGCCGCCTCGTCGAAGCGCGCCTTGACCTCCACCAGAGCCAGCACCTGCTTGCCGCGTTCGGCGGCATCGATCAGCGCCTGAACGATCGGGCTGTCACCGGAGGTGCGGTAGAGCGTCTGCTTGATGGCGAGCACGTGCGGGTCGCGCGCGGCCTGCTCGAGGAAGCTCACGACGCTCGTGGTGAACGACTCGTACGGGTGGTGCACGAGCACGTCGCCCTTGCGGATCGCGGCGAACAGATCGGCGCGCCCGTTCTGTTCGGCGGGCTGGAAGGCCGGAGCCGTGGTCGGCACGTGCGCCGGATAGTGCAGCTCCGGACGGTCGATGCGAGACAGGTCGAACAGACCCCGCAGGTCGAGTGGGCCGGGGAGGCGGTAGACCTCTTGCTCGGTGATGTCGAGTTCGGCGATCAGGAGGTCGAGGGTGACGTCGTCCATGTCCTCGGTGACTTCGAGGCGGATCGGCGGACCGAACCGGCGTCGCAGCAGCTCGGCTTCGAGCGCCTGGATGAGGTTCTCGGTCTCGTCCTCCTCGATCACGACGTCCTCGTTGCGGGTGAGGCGGAACGCGTGGTGCTCGAGGATCTCCATACCCGGGAACAGGTCGCCCAGATGGTTGGCGATGAGTTGCTCGAGCGGCAGGTATCGCGCCCGCCCGGCGTCTCCCGGCACGGCGACGAAGCGCGGGAGCATGGGCGGCACCTTCAGGCGCGCGAACTCCTGACGACCCGTCTTCGCGTTGCGGATGCGGATCGCGAGGTTCAGCGAGAGGCCGGAGATGTAGGGGAACGGGTGCGCCGGGTCCACCGCGAGCGGCATCAGCACCGGGAACACCTGGGACTGGAAGTACTCGGAGAGCTCGTTGCGGTCATCGACCGACAGGTCGTCCCAGGAGACGACCTCGATGCCCGCCTCGGCGAGTGCGGGCTGGACCATCCCGAGCCAGGCGTTCGCCTGACGCAGCTGCAGGGCGTGGGCAGCGTCGGAGATGTCGGCGAGCACGTCTTGGGGGGCGCGACCGACGTTGGTCGGCACCGCGAGGCCGGTCACGATGCGGCGCTTGAGGCCGGCCACGCGCACCATGAAGAACTCGTCCAGGTTGCTGGCGAAGATCGCCAGGAAGTTGCTGCGCTCCAGCACGGGCAGCGACGGGTCCTCCGCGAGCTCCAGCACGCGCTGGTTGAAGGCGAGCCAGCTGAGCTCGCGATCCATGTAGCGGTGCTCGGGGAGCTGGGCGTCGCCGTCTTCGACCATCTCGTCGAAGTCGTCGTCGTCCTCGTCGCCCAGTCCGGTGTCCAGAACGTCGGTGTCGATCATTCCCTCATCATGTCAGGGCCAGGTGACCGACGCGTTAACCACGACGTCGCGCGGCGCTCGCCGCCGCGTCATCAGGCCGAAGAGGCCTCGTGCGACGAAGGGATCTGGTCGTCCTCGTAGACGTTGAAGCGATAGCCGACGTTGCGCACCGTGCCGATGAGCTGCTCCAGATCGCCGAGCTTGGCGCGCAGTCGTCGCACGTGCACGTCGACGGTTCGCGTGCCGCCGAAGTAGTCGTAACCCCACACCTCGCTCAGCAGCTGCTCGCGCGTGAACACGCGCGACGGATGCGTGGCGAAGAAGTGCAGCAGCTGGAACTCCTTGTAGGTGAGATCCAGAGGCTTGCCGTGCACCTTGGCCGAATAGGACGACTCATCGATCGTGATGCCGGAGGTCTGAATGCGACTGGACACCTGAGAGGCGGACTGACGTCCGACCGCCAGCCGGATGCGCGCGTCGACCTCGGCGGGCCCGGCGCCGACGAGGATCACGTCGTCGATGCCCCAGTCGGTGGACACCGCGGTGAGCCCGCCTTCTGTCACGACGAGTACCAGAGGCGCGTCCAGGCCCGTCGTGTTGAGGATCTTGCACAGCGACTTCGCCCCGACCAGGTCGGCGCGGGCGTCGACGAAGATGACATCCGAGCTCGGCGCGTTCACGAGTTGCGCCGGTTCGGCGGGAATCTGGCGGACGCGATGGCTCAGCAGCTCGAGCGCAGGCAGGACGGGGCCCCCGCCCGGGGCGGAACTCAAGACGAGAAGCTGAGCCAATGGGGGTCCCTTCGGGTTCGGATGCCCCCGAACCGTGCCCCCATCTTAGAACCCGCTCGCACGGGCGCCGTGCGCGGCGGCTCGCGCGACGTGCGCGCAGTGCGCGTGTCGGCGACAATGGGAGGATGACGCTTCCCGGATTGGCGCCCCGCGCCGAGTACGGCGGCATCGTCGGAGTCTGGGCCGCCGGCGCGGTGATCGCGATCGTGATCGGCGCCGTCGCTCCGGGCGAGTGGCGCGCCGCATGGATGCCGGTGGGCATGGCCGCCTGCCTCATCCTCGCCTTCGTCGTGCAGCTGGTGCAGGGGCACTCGCAGGGCTTCCTGCGCCGGGTGGCGCTGAGCACTCTCGGTGCGTTCGTGGTGATGGGCCTGATCGGGCTCGGTCTCGGACTCTCCAGCATGTTCGCGTGACGGTAGAGTGAAGGTATGGACCTGCTCGCACTCGAACTCTTCTTCGTCGGGTTGCTCGCGCTCGCCTCGCTCGCGATCGTCTTCGTGTCGGGTGTCGTGATCAAGAACCTCTACCGCGGCCAGCGCTGATCGACATGATCGACCTGCCGACCGACCTGCCGGCCGATCTCGTCCCTCTCTCGTGGCTGCTCGGTGTCTGGGAAGGCACCGGCGTCATCGACTATGAAGCCGGCGATGTCTCGTTCAGCGGCGAGTTCGCCCATCGGGTGAGCTTCAGTCACGACGGCGGCGATTACGTGAACTACGCCGCGAGCGCATGGTTCGTCGCCGACGACGAGACGCGCGCGCCCCTCGTCGCGGAGACCGGATACTGGCGCCTGGCTCGCCCCCTCGGGCAGGCCGATCCCGGGCCGGCGCTGCTGCCGCCGTCGGCGGTGCGCGACGCCGGGCGGACGGCTGACGACGTCGAGTCGCTGCGCAACGAGGAGGGCGGCTTCGATCTCGAGGTCGCGATCGTGCACTCGGACGGCATCAGCGAGCTCTACGTCGGGCAGGTCCGCGGTCCGCGCATCGATCTGGCGACGGATGCCGTGGTGCGCCCCGCCAGCGCGAAGGTCTACACCGCGGCGACCCGGATGTACGGCCTCGTTGACGGCCACCTGCTCTGGGCATGGGACATCGCCGCGCTCGGCGGCGAGCTCGGTTCGCACGCGTCGGCACGACTGGCGCGGGCCGAGTGAGCATGTCTGAGGCGCCCCGTTCTGCCGCCGTCGCCAGCGCGTTCACCGTCGTTCCCGGTGCCGTCGTCGACGAGCGTGGGCTGGCGCACGTGGCGGCGCCGGCGCGCGAGCAGCGTGATCTCGTCGCCGGACGCGCGCTCGCGCCGCTCGAGGACCGCGCCGTGCTCGCGATCGACGGGGTCGACCGTCTGAGCTGGCTGGACTCCATCACCTCCCAGGCGTTGACGGCGCTCGCTCCGGGCACCAGCACGGAACTGCTCGTGCTCGACCCGCAGGGCCATGTCGAACACGCTGCCGCCGTCGTGGACGACGGTGTGCGCACGTGGCTGATCGTCGACCGCTCCCGTTCGGCCGCGCTCCTGTCGTGGCTGAGCCGCATGCGGTTCCGGTTGCGGGTCGAGCCGCAGGACCTCTCCGACGAGGTGCGCGTGGTCGGCGGCACCTCCGAAGCGGTCGCTGCACTCGAGCCCCTCGCCGTCTGGCGCGACCCGTGGCCCGCGGTCGCCGTCGGCGGGTGGGGGTACGCTGCTGCCGCGCCGCACCCGGGGGAGTCGTACGACTGGGCGGAGGCGGTCGTGCCGGTCGACGCCGTGCCGCGCCTCGCCGAGGCCGCGGCGTCGGGCCAGCAGCCCGTCGCGGGATGGATGGCCGTCGATGCCGTCCGCATCGCCGCGTGGCGTCCGCGCGCCGAGACCGAGGCCGACGGGCGAGCGCTGCCTCACGAGGCCGACTGGTTGCGCACCGCCGTGCACCTGGACAAGGGCTGCTACCGCGGCCAGGAGACGGTCGCGAAGGTGCACAACCTCGGGCATCCGCCGCGCCGACTCGTCGCCCTGCAACTCGATGGCAGCGATGCCGACCTGCCCGTCGGGGGCGCAGAGGTCTTCCTCGACGACGAGGTCGTCGGCGCCGTGACCTCCGTTGCACGCCACTACGAAGAGGGGCCGATCGCGCTGGCATACGTCAAGCGCACGGTTCCGGTCGACGCCGATCTGACGGTCGCCGTGGACGAGAGTCGCGTCGCGGCCGCGCAGGAGGTCATCGTTCCCCCCGATGCCGGGCGCACCGCATCGATCCCGCGGATGCCGCGGCTCTCCCGGCGCCGCTGACGCCGGTGTCACCCGCCGCGTCATCGCCGGAGAGCTCTCGGCCGTCCACCGCGGCGATCGTCACCCGTCGCCGAGCCCGCTGGCATCCCCGCGCCGGGATGGACCGCGTCGCGGTCTCCGCGCCGGCCATCGTCCAGATCGTCGTCGCGGCCACGGCGGCGTTCTCGTTCGCCCACTACGTACTCGGACACGCGGCGCCCCTGCTCGCGGCGACGGTGACGGTCTCCAGTCTGGGGTTGGTGCGGGATGCGCGCCCGCGGCGCGTGCTGGAGACCGTGGTCGGGATGGTCGTCGGCATCCTCGTGGCCGAGCTCATCGTCTTCGTCGCCGGCATCGGCTGGTGGCAACTGGGACTGACACTGGCGGCGTCTCTCGTCGTCGCCCGCTTCCTCTCGCCGCAGCCGGCGTTCGCCATCGCGGCAGCGGTGCAGTCGGCCATCGTCATGGTCATTCCCGTGAGCGTCCCCTTCATCCGCATGATCGACGGGATCGTCGGGGGCGTGGCGGCCCTGCTGGTCACGGCTCTCCTGCCACGCAGTCCGCTGCGTGCCGTCACGCGAGAGGGTGCTCAGCTCCTCACCGCGTTCGACGGCGCGGTCACGACTCTCGTCCAGGCGTTGCGACGGGGAGATCCGGTGCGAGCCCAGCGCGGTCTCGCCATGGCACGCGGCCTGCAGAGCCTCGTCGACCAGTGGCGTGCGGGGGTGGAGTCGGGCTCCGAGATCGCCCGCATCTCTCCGTTCCTGCGACGCCAGCGCTCCGAGTTCCAGCGGCAGGACCGCGTGCGGCACCACCTGGATCTCGCGACGCGCAATCTCCGGGTCATCGCGCGCCGCGTCGTCTACCTCAGCGACGACCGACAGCCACGGCCGATCGCCGCCGATCTGCTCGCCGAACTCGCCGCCGGCGCCCGGCTGATCTCCGATGCTCTGGGCGACATCTCCTACGAGCCCGCCGCGCGAGAGGCGATCCGCGCTGTGGCCGGACGCCTCGACCCCCGCGTGCTCGCCGACCGCAGTTCCGCCGTGGATCAGACGCTCATCGGGGCGCTGCGGCCGTTGGCCGTCGACCTGATGACCGCCGCCGGCATGCCTGCGGCCGAAGCGCGCGCTGCCATCCCGCGGGTCTGAGCGGCCGCCGGGCGTTCAGTTGCGGGGAGCGATGAGACTCCACGGCACCGTGACCTCGCCCAGACGCCAGCGCGCCCGGCCGTGCACAGGCCAGCCCGTCGCGTGCATCGCGTCGAGCGCGGCGCGCCAGCGCTGCACCGGGCCGAACGAGGCGGTGCCGACGGCGCGCGTCCACTCTCCGTCGAGGGCGCGGAGGAAGTCGTGCACCGCCTCGCCGGGCACATTGCGGTGGATGAGAGCCTTGGGCAGGCGCTCGGCGGCGATCGACGGCGAGGCGAGTTCGGCGAGCCGCAACGACAGAGTGAGCGTTCGCGGTGCCCCGTCGGCGCCGACCTCGACCCATGTGCAGATCCGGCCGAGCTCGTCGCAGGTGCCCTCCACGAGAATGCCGTCCGGATGCAGTCGCTGTGCCATGCGCCCCCAGGCGTCCTTCACCTCGTGCTCGTCGTACTGCCGAAGGACGTTGAACGCTCTCAGCACCGCAGGTCGGCGTCCGCGCGGCGTGGGTACCTCGAACCCACCGCGGGCGAACGAGACGTGAGCATCGGGCGCGAACGCCGTGCGCCCCGCGCGCACCTCGACGAGCTGCGTGCGGGCGCGCTCGACGCGGGCGGGGTCGATCTCCAGCCCGAGTACCTCGACGTCGGGGCGCACGAGGCGCAGGCGCCGCTCGAGTTCGAGCACGGTCACCGCGCTCGCGCCGTAGCCGAGGTCGACGACGAACGGATCGGCGGTGCGCCGCAGCGCCGGATGCCGGGCGATCCAGCGGTCGATGCGACGCAGTCGATTGGTGTTCGTCGTGCCGCGCGTGATCTGACCGACCACCCCGTGAGCGGGGGCTTTCTCCGGCGGCATCCCCCCATGATGCCAGCGCGCGCGCCGGTAGGATGACGAGCATGACCGCGCCGTACACGCTGATCCTCCTCCGCCACGGGCAGAGCGAGTGGAACAAGACCAACCAGTTCACCGGATGGGTGGACGTCCGCCTCACCGAGCAGGGTCGCGGCGAGGCCGCGCGCGGCGGTGAGCTGCTGAAGGAGTCCGGCATCCTGCCCGATGTGCTGCACACCTCGCTGCTCAGTCGCGCGATCCAGACCGCCAACATCGCGCTCGACGCCGCCGACCGCCTGTGGATCCCCGTGAAGCGGTCGTGGCGCCTGAATGAGCGCCACTACGGCGACCTCCAGGGCAAGGACAAGGCGGAGACCCTCGAGCAGTTCGGCGAGGAGCAGTTCATGCTGTGGCGTCGCTCTTTCGATGTGCCGCCGCCGGCCCTTCCCGACGACTCGCCCTACAGCCAGGTGAACGACCCGCGCTATGCCGGCATCGACGGTGACGTCCCGCGCACCGAGTCGCTGAAGATCGTCATCGACCGCCTCCTGCCCTACTGGGAGAACGAGATCGTTCCCGATCTGAAGGCCGGGAAGACGGTTCTCGTGACGGCGCACGGCAACTCGCTGCGCGGACTCGTGAAGCATCTCGACGGCATCAGCGATGCGGACATCGCCGAGCTGAACATCCCCACCGGCATTCCGCTCGTGTACCGCCTCGGTGAGGACCTCATGCCGCTCGAGCCGGGCGCCTACCTCGATCCCGAGGCCGCCGCTGCCGGTGCCGCCGCCGTGGCGAGCCAGGGCAAGGGCTGACGGCCCGCGACCGGACGAACGTGAGAGGGGGATGCCGACCGGCATCCCCCTCTTCGTCTTGCACCCCCCGCCCAGGCGGAGGCGACGTCTTACTCGGCGCCGTCGAGCGATTCGCCCTCGGCGATGATGACGGCGATCGTGTCGGTGTCGGGCGTCCAGTCGCCGGTGGCGAGGTAGGCGACCTTCTTGGCCACCGAGACGGCGTGGTCGGCGAAGCGCTCGAGGTAGCGGCTCGCGAGGGTCGCATCGACGGTGGCTCCCGCCTCGCCCTGCCAGTTCTCGCTCAGCACCTTCTCGAAGACGGCGAGGTGGTGGTCGTCGACCTTGTCGTCGAGCGTGCGCAGCGTCTCGAGGTAGCTGAGGTCTTCGGTGCGCAGCAGCTCGGTGAGGGTCTTCGCGACCTCGACGTCGAGTTCACCCATCTTGGTGAAGGTGCCCTTCAGCCCCTTCGGGATGGCGCGCTCGGGGAAGCGCATGCGGGTGAGCTGAGCGATGTGCTCGGCGATGTCGCCCATGCGCTCCAGGGAGGCGCTGACGCGGAGCGCGGCGACGACGATGCGCAGATCGCGGGCGACCGGTTGCTGACGCGCGAGGATCTGGATCGCCAGCTCGTCGAGCGCGACCGCCTTGTCGTCGATCGTCTGGTCGGCTTCGATGACCTCTTCGGCAAGGGCGACGTCGCTGGTGCCGAAGGCGCGCGTGGCCTTGTCGATGGCCTCCGTGACCAGCTCGGCGATCTCGACGAGACGCGACTGCACGTCCTCGAGCGACTGGTGGAACACTTCGCGCATGAGAGAGCCTCTCTTCCGGCGGGCAGGCACGGTGCCGCCCACTGACCCGGCGATCATCGCGGGCCAAGGTTAACGATCGGTGCCGCAGCGATGAACGTTGCCGACGGGGTGTCCGGTGTTGATCCGTATCGTGAATCTGCGGTGTCCAACCACCCTACGCTGGGACCCATGGAGTCCCTGCAGCCGGTGATCGCGCTGATCCTCGGTCTCGTCCTCGGCGGCGGAGTGGCCACGCTCGTGCTGATCGCGCTGCGCGCACGCGATCGCGCGCGTGTCGCGGCATCCACGGCTCTGCCGGACGGCACGGCGGCTGTGCTGCAGGGAATGGACGAAGTCGCGGTGGTCGTCGACACGTCGCTGCAGATCGTTGCCGTCTCGGCGCCCGCGGAGCTGTTCGGCATGCACGAGGACTACGCGCTGCCGGGCGATGAGCTGCGCGCCCTCGCCCGGACCGTCCGTCGGACCGAGGCGCCGGAGACGCAGACGATGCGGCTCAAGCGCGGCGTCGAGCCGCGGCTGGTCTCGGCCCGGGCGAGCGTGATCACACCGCGGTTGATCCTCATCGTCATTCGCGACATCACGGAGCGGGAGCGCGTCGAGGAGATGCGCCGCGACTTCGTCGCCAACACCAGTCATGAGCTGAAGACGCCGGTGGGTGCGGTGAGCCTGCTCGCGGAGGCGGTCGAGTCGGCCGCCGACGATCCCGAGCAGGTGCGTCACTTCGCCGCTCGACTCAGCGCCGAGGCCGCCCGGCTCAGCCAGCTCACGTCGCGCATCATGAACCTTTCACGGCTGCAGTCCGCCGACGATCTGACTGAACTGCGCGACGTGTCCGTGGACGAGGTCGTCGCCGCCGCCATCGAGTCCCAGTCGGTCGCCGCAGACTCGGCCGCCATCACCGTGGCCCGCGGGGGCGAGAGGCACGCGTACGTCCGCGGCGACGTGCAGGTGCTCACCGAGGCCGTCGCCAACCTGGTGGCCAACGCGATCGCGTACTCACCTCAGGGCGGCCAGGTCGGCGTCGGCGTGAAACTGGACGGCGGGGTCGTCGAGATCGCGGTCACCGATCGGGGGATCGGCATTCCGGAGGACGAGCAGGAACGCGTGTTCGAGCGGTTCTATCGTGCCGACCAGGCGCGCTCGCGCCGCACCGGCGGCACGGGTCTCGGGCTGTCGATCGTCAAGCACGCGGTGCAGCGGCACGGGGGAGAGGTCGAGGTCTGGTCGCGTCCGGGGCGCGGGTCGACGTTCACCGTTCGACTGCCTGCCGTTCCGGCGCCCGACGACCTTCCCGTTCCGAAGAAGCGCAAGAAGAAGAAGGCCGCCCGCGATGGTGCGCGGGCGAAAGGAGAGAAGAAGCGATGACCCGCGTCCTGATCGTCGAGGATGAGCCCGATCTGGCCGATCCGCTCGCCTATCTGCTGCGCCGCGAGGGATTCGAGGTCGAGATCGCCGAGGACGGCCCCGCGGCGCTCGACGCGTTCGCATCGCGCGGCGCCGACATCGTGCTGCTCGACCTCATGCTTCCCGGGATGCCGGGAACCGAGGTGTGCCGGGTGGTGCGCTCGACCTCCAAGGTGCCCATCATCATGCTCACCGCGAAGGACTCCGAGGTCGATATCGTCGTCGGCCTCGAACTCGGCGCCGACGACTACGTGACCAAGCCGTACTCGTCACGCGAGTTGCTCGCGCGGATGCGCGCCGTGCTGCGACGCAGCGAAGGGCCCGAGCTGGGCCTGGATGACAGTGTCGTCGACGGTGGAAGAGTCGTCCTGGACATCGATCGACACACGGTCGCCGTCGACGGTGAGATCATTCCGATGCCTCTGAAGGAGTTCGAGCTGCTCGAGGTGCTCATGCGCAACGCGGGGCGTGTGCTGACGCGTGGTCAGCTGATCGACCGGGTGTGGGGCAGCGATTACTTCGGCGACACCAAGACCCTCGACGTCCACATCAAGCGCATCCGGTCACGGATCGAACGAAACCCCAGCGAGCCGGTCATGCTGCTGACCGTGCGGGGCCTCGGGTACCGTTTCGAGGCCTGACGCGTCGGTCCGCCACGCCACGCACATCGGCGGCGCCCCTCGCGCAGAGGGACGCCGCCGATATCCGTGAGCGGGATCAGTTCGCGGGAACGAAGTCCTTCAGGTACGACAGGGTGCCGTCCAAGACCGGAACGCGGTCTTCGACGGCCTCGCCGGTGCCGGACTGGAACGTGGTGCGCACGTCGGTACCGGGCTTGGCCGACAGGCCGGTGAACAGCAGCGGCTCTGCGCCGTCGAAGCCCAGGCTGACGGTCGAGTGCGCGGCGACCGGCACTCGCTGGGTCGTGCCCTCGACGCCCACCAGCAGCGTCTCGTCGGTGTCGGTGTCGTTGACGATCGCCGCGAGGAAGTTGGCTTCGGTGCCCTTCTCGTTGGCGACGAAGAGCGCGTTGCGCACCTTCAGGGGTGCCGAGTGCGTGATGTTGACGCCCTCAGCGGCCGAGTAGCTGATGGTCGTGGCCTGCGGTGAGATCATGCTGCAGCCGGCGGTGGAGAGGACCACAACGGCGGCGAGGGCGACGGACGCGAGACGGCGCGTGTTCACGGATCCTCCTGGACGAGTCGGTGTGTGCTCATTCTATGCCGCGACGCGGCGCCACCCCGGCGCCCCCGCCGCGGATGCTCAGCCGGCGAACCTTAGCGTATGTCGCCTGTGGTATTCTGGACTTTGCCGAAAGGACATAACTGCATGCTTTTTGAGGTTGGCGAGACGGTCGTCTATCCGCACCACGGGGCCGCGACGATCATCGAGGTCAAGGACCGGATCATCAAGGGCGAGACCAAGAAGTACCTGAAGCTGAATGTCACGCAGGGAGACCTCATCATCGAGGTCCCTGCCGACAACGTCGACCTGGTCGGTGTTCGTGACGTGATCGGCAAGGACGGTCTCGAGAAGGTGTTCGACGTGCTGCGCGCACCGTTCACCGAAGAGCCCACCAACTGGTCGCGCCGCTACAAGGCCAACCTCGAGAAGCTCGCGTCCGGCGACGTGATCAAGGTGAGCGAGGTCGTTCGTGACCTGTGGCGTCGTGACCAGGACCGCGGCCTGTCCGCCGGTGAGAAGCGCATGCTGGCCAAAGCTCGTCAGATCCTCGTGTCCGAGATCGCTCTGGCGCTGAAGGCCGATGAGGATCACGCCTCGGGGGTCCTCGACGAGGTTCTCGCGAGCTGATCACGGCATCCGCCGGAAGACGGCGCGCCACGTCGGTAGTGTCGGGTGCATGAGCGACCCGTTGGTTCCCGTGCCCCACACTGCCGTGATCGTCGTCGCGGCTGGATCCGGTCAGCGGTTGGGCGCGGGCGTTCCGAAGGCGTTCGTGGGTCTCGACACCCACACGGTTCTGCGCCACGCGCTGGAGGGTGTGTTCGCCGCGCCGGCCGCGCAGGTCGTGATCGTCGCTCCCTCAGACCGCGTCGGTGACGCCCTGACCGAGGCGCGCGCCGTCGCCGGCGAACGGCACGACCTGGTCACGGTCGTCGCCGGCGGGCTCAGCCGGCAGGAGTCGGTGGCTGCCGGACTGCGGGCCGTGTGGCCCGACGTCGAGCGCGTGCTGGTCCATGACGCCGCGCGGGCTCTGACTCCGCCCGAGGTGTTCGCGCGCGTCATCGATGCGCTCGCGGACGGCAAAGATGCGGTGCTTCCGGTGCTTCCTGTGATCGACACCGTCAAACGGGTGTCCGGCGATCGCGTGCGCGAGGCGATCGAGCGTTCCGAACTGGCGGCCGCGCAGACCCCGCAGGGATTCCGCCGCACGATTCTCGACGCGGCCTATGCCGCGGCATCCGCCGAGCACACCGACGACGCCGCACTCGTGCAGAGCATGGGAACACCGGTGTGGACGGTGCCCGGCGATGAGCGGAGCTTCAAGATCACCACTCCGGGCGATCTCGACCGCGCGCGAGCCCTCCTGGCTGTCGCGCCGGTGGGGCGCACCGCGTCGGTGCCGCGCGTCGGCGTCGGCACCGACGTGCATGCCGTCGGCGGCAGCGGCGATCTCTGGCTGGCCGGACTGCACTGGCCCGGTGAACCCTCGCTGCACGGTCATTCGGATGGGGATGCCGTCGCGCACGCCATCGTGGACGCCGTGCTCGCCGCCGCGGGACTCGGCGACATCGGCACCCATTTCGGAACCGATCAACCGCAGTACGCCGGCGCCCACGCCGAGGCGTTCCTGGCCCGCACGCGGGAGCTGGTGGAGGCCGCCGGCTTCTCGATCGGCAACGTCTCGGTGCAGGTGCAGGCGCGCCGGCCGCGCTTTGCCGCGCGCCGCGCGGAAGCCGAACATGCCCTGTCTGCGGCGCTCGGTGCGCCCGTCGCCGTGTCGGCGACCACGACCGATGGGCTCGGCTATACGGGAACGGGCGACGGCGTCGCCGCCTTCGCCGTCGCGCTCGTCTACTCCGTGTGAGCCCCCACGCCCGCGCCGCTGTCGCGTCTCGCGCGCGCGGGTAGGCTGGTGCGGTGACGGTCCGGCTCTACGACACCCAGGTGCAGGCGTTGCGCGACTTCGCGCCGCAGGATCCGACCCACGTGAGCATGTACGTGTGCGGCCCGACTGTTCAGTCCGGCCCCGGCATCCATCACCTGCGCGCGGCGCTCGCCTTCGATCTGCTGCGTCGCTGGCTCACCCGGCGCTTCGGGCGCGTCACCTTCGTGCGCAACATCACCGACATCGACGACAAGGTGTTGCAGAACGCCACCGCTGATGAGCCGTGGTGGGCGCTCGCGTATCGCGTGGAGCGCGAGTTCGCGCACGCGTATGCCGCGATCGGCATCCTCGCGCCGACCTACGAGCCTCGCGCGACCGGGTCGATCCCGCAGATGCAGGAGCTGATCGCCACCCTCATCGAACGCGGTCATGCCTACGCCGCGGCCGGGGACGTCTATTTCGACGTGCGTTCGTGGTCCGCCTACGGAGAGCTGACCCATCAGAGCATCGACGCGATGGAGCCGGCGGCCGACGCGGACGCGCGCGGCAAGCGCGACCCTCGCGACTTCGCGCTCTGGAAGAGCGCCAAGAGCGACGAGCCGACAGATGCCGTGTGGGAGAGTCCTTGGGGGCCGGGCAGGCCGGGCTGGCACATTGAGTGCTCTGCCATGAGCCGCCGCTACCTGGGTGCCTCCTTCGACATCCACGGCGGCGGCATCGACCTGCGCTTCCCGCACCACGAGAACGAGTTGGCGCAGTCGCGTGCGGCGGGTGACGCGTTCGCGCGCTACTGGGTGCACAACGGCCTGGTCACGGTCGGCGACCAGAAGATGTCGAAGTCGCTCGGCAATCATCTGCTCGCGCTGGACGTGCTGGCCGACCGCGACCCGCTCGTCGTGCGCTACGCCCTCGGCGCGGCGCACTACCGGTCCACGCTCGATCTCACCGCGGCATCCTTCGACGAGGCCGAGGCGGCCCTCGAGCGCATCCGAACGTTCCAGCAGCGGGCCGCGCGGGTGCTCGGCACTGCGGTGCCGCTGGTGGCCGCCGATATCCCCGAGGCGTTCGCTGCTGCGATGGACGATGACCTCGGCGTTCCGCAGGCGCTCGCGGTCGTCCACGAGACCGTGCGCGCCGGAAACGCGGCGTTGGATGCGGGCGATCGGGATGCCGCGGCCCGCGCTTTCGTCGAAGTGGGCCGCATGACCGGCGTTCTCGGTATGAATCCGGCCGACCCGAAATGGCGACCCGAAGCAGGTGCTGCCGAGGCGCGCGCCCTGGACGCGCTGCTGCAAGCGATGATCACCCAGCGTGCGCAGGCGCGCGCGAACAAGGACTGGGCGGCCGCCGACCGTCTTCGCGACGCGATCGCGTCGGCCGGCGTCGTCCTCGAGGACGGTCCCGACGGGACCCATTGGAGTCTGAATGATGGCTAAGCCGGGCAACCCCTCCGCGGGCAAGGGCAAGAAGAAGGGCCCACTCAAGGGCACGGGCGGCAACGGACGCAAGGCGCTCGAGGGCAAGGGGCCGACTCCCAAGGCCGAAGACCGCAGCTGGCACGTCGCCGGCAAGCGCAAGGCCGCCATGGAGCGCTACGCCGCCGCCGGCGGCAAGGGGCGCCCCGGTCAGAAGCCGGCGCCGTCCCGCGCGCCGAAGGCCAAGGCCGGTGACGACACCGAGAACGTGACCGGGCGCAACTCCGTGCTCGAAGCTCTGCGTGCACGCATCCCGGCGACGGCGTTCTACATCGCCCAGCGCGTCGAGATGGACGATCGCGTCAAGGAGATGCTGTCGATCGTGACCCAGCGCGGTATCCCCGTGATGGAGGTCACCCGCCCCGAGCTCGACCGTATGGCCGGCTTCGACGGCGTGCACCAGGGTGTGGCGCTCAAGGTGCCGCCGTACGAGTACGCGCACCCCCAGGACCTGCTGGAGGAGATCATCGGAAAGGGGCAGACGCCGCTGATGGTCGCGTTGGACGGCATCACCGATCCGCGCAACCTCGGCGCGATCATCCGCTCCACCGCCGCCTTCGGCGGTCAGGGACTCATCATTCCCCAGCGCCGTTCGGCCGGCGTCAACTCGGCCGCGTGGAAGACGAGCGCCGGCGCCGCGGCGCGGGTTCCGGTCGCGATGGCACCGAATCTGACCACGACGCTCAAAGAGTTCAAGAAGCAGGGCGTGTTCGTGCTCGGTCTCGATGGCGGCGGCGACGTCGCGCTGCCCCAGCTCGAACTGGCAGATCGGCCCGTCGTCATCGTCGTCGGCTCGGAGGGCAAGGGGCTGTCACGGCTGGTCACCGAGACGTGCGACCAGATCGTGTCGATCCCGATCTCCTCCGCCGCAGAGTCGCTCAACGCCGGCATCGCGGCATCCGTCGCGCTCTACCAGGTCTCCACCATCCGCGCCGCGTCCGAGTGACGCCCGCTCCACCTGCACGCCGATCCGAAAGGAAGCACTGAGATGGCCATCATCGCCGTTCTGGGAGGCACCGGCTTCGCCGGTCGCCACATCGTCTCCGAGGCTGTGGACCGCGGGCACACCGTGCTGTCGGTGTCACGGTCGGTGGCCGCAGACCGCGTGCCCGGTGCGACCTACGTCGAGGGGACGCTGCTGGACATCCCCGGGCTGGTGACGCAGCTGGAGGGCGCGGACGTGGTCATCAGCGCCGTCGCGCCGCGCGGTGCGATGGAGGGCCTCGTGCGGCCCAACCTGGAGGCGCTGAACACCGTGCTGCCCGAGAGCGTGCGGCTGGGCGTCATCGGCGGCGCCGGCGGGAGCCTCGTCGCTCCCGAGGGCCCTCGCGTCGTCGACGTCGACTTCCCCGACGCCTTCAAGGCCGAGGCGCTGGAGATGATCGGTGTTCTGGAGGACCTTCAGGGCGAGCAGACCGGTCGCGACTGGTTCTTCGTCCACCCCGCCGGCGGCTTCGGCGGCTTCAACCCGGGCGAGCGGACGGGCACCTACCGGGTCGGTGGCGATGTCATCGTCACCGATGCCGAGGGGCAGTCCTACATCTCCGGCGCCGATCTCGCGGTGGCGGTGCTCGACGAGATCGAGAACCCGCAGCACTCGCGCCGGCGCTTCACCGTCGGGTACTGACGCGCTCTCTCGCCGGGTTCAGACCAGGTCGCGCCAGTCGACGTCCTCGTCTTCGTCGTCGTCGATCGTCGAGATCGCCGAGGTGATCACCGGAATCGCCATCGTCTCGGTGGGGGGACCCATCACCGTGGCCTCGTCCCGGCGGTGACGCAGCACGTCATCGATGTAGGACGAGACGACCTCGGCGATCGGCACCGACTGCCCTCGCGCTTGCGACATGTACCAGCGGTGTTCGAGGACCTGGTGGAACACCTCGGCGGGTTCGAGTTTGGCGCGCAGATCCCAGGGGATCGCCTTCACGACCGGTTCGAACACGCGGGTGAGCCACTCGTGCGCCACCATCTCCTCGTCGGAGCCGAGTCGCGAGACGCGGGCACGGAACGCGTCCATGTCGTTGAGCAGGCGCCGGGCCTGGTTCTCCTCGACGTCCAGTCCCGTCAGACGCAGAAGGCGCCGCTGGTGGTGGCCGGCGTCGACGACCTTGGGCTGAATCGACACCGTGGTGCCGTCCGGCGTGGTGCGGATCGACATCTCGCCGATGTCGAAGCCGAGATCGTTCAGGCGTTTGACCCGCTCGGTGATGTGCCAGGCCTCGCCGGCGGCGAAGGTCTCCTTGTCGGTCAGCGCCGCCCAGAGCGAGCGGTACGACGACATGATGCCGTCGGCGATCGCGACGGCATCCACGCCGCCTTCGAGACGGCCGCCGGCTTCGAGGTCCATGATCTCGCCGGCGATGTTCGTGCGCGCGACGTCGAGGTCGTGCTCGCGCTGACCGCGCGTCAGGCCGCTCTCGTGCAGCTCGCCGGTCTCGGCGTCGACCAGGTAGGCGGCGAAGGCCCCGGCATCCCGTCGGAAGAGCGTGTTCGACAGCGACACGTCACCCCAGAAGAAGCCGACGGTATGCAGGCGCACGAGCAGCGCGGCGAGGGCGTCGACGAGCCGGCCGGCGGTGTCGGGTCGCAGCACCTGTGTGAAGAGGGCGCGGTAGGGGAGCGAGAACTTCAGATGCGCCGTCACGAGCGCGGCCGGCAGCGGGTCGCCCTTCGGCGTGCGGCGACCGTCGATCACCGCGACCCGTTCCACGCACGGCACATCGAGGCGGCCGAGGGAGCCCAGCATGTCGTACTCGCGGCGGGCCATCTCGCCGGTCGTCTCTTTGACGGCGACCACGCGGCCCGACAGATCCGCGAAGCGGACGAGGTGGCGCGAAAGGCCCTTGGGCAGGGAGACGATGGTGTCCTTGCCCCACTCGTCGAGGGGTGTGGACCAGGGCAGCGCCAGCAGGCCTGCGTCGACACTGCTCGCGGTGATCGTGAGGGAGTGGGCCACGCGGGTCTTCGCTTTCGTGGGGGGATACGCCGCGGCGCGGGGGCCCGGTCCGTGGAACCGGGCCCCCGCG